>CAXMWV010000002.1:0-3289238 GCA_963422235.2 uncultured Roseovarius sp. | reverse complement strand
CGGATCAGAGGCGCTGCCATCAAGCGTCACCGCCGCGCCCGAGGCGACGCGCTGGTCTGCACCCGCCGCGGCGGTGGGCGCACTATTGGCCGGGGCCGTCACCGTGATGGTCACCGTATCCGCGGCGCTGTCGATCAGCCCGTCATTGACGGTGAGCGCAAATTCCAGCACCCGATCCGCATCCCCGGGCAAGAGCGTGGGCGCGGTAAAGCCGGGCTGCGCCACGCGGGCATCCGACAGCACCACATTGGGGCCAGAGGTCTGGGTCCAGGCATAGGTCAGGCTTTGCCCGGCATTGCCCGGATCAGAGGCGCTGCCATCAAGCGTCACCGCCGCGCCCGAGGCGACGCGCTGGTCTGCACCCGCCGCGGCGGTGGGCGCACTATTGGCCGGGGCCGGTCACCGTGATGGTCACCGTATCCGCGGCGCTGTCGATCAGCCCGTCATTGACGGTGAGCGCAAATTCCAGCACCCGATCCGCATCCCCGGGCAAGAGCGTGGGCGCGGTAAAGCCGGGCTGCGCCACGCGGGCATCCGACAGCACCACATTGGGGCCAGAGGTCTGGGTCCAGGCATAGGTCAGGCTTTGCCCGGCATTGCCCGGATCAGAGGCGCTGCCATCAAGCGTCACCGCCGCGCCCGAGGCGACGCGCTGGTCTGCACCCGCCGCGGCGGTGGGCGCACTATTGGCCGGGGCGGTCACCGTGATGGTCACCGTATCCGCGGCGCTGTCGATCAGCCCGTCATTGACGGTGAGCGCAAATTCCAGCACCCGATCCGCATCCCCGGGCAAGAGCGTGGCGCGGTAAAGCCGGGCTGCGCCACGCGGGCATCCGACAGCACCACATTGGGGCCAGAGGTCTGGGTCCAGGCATAGGTCAGGCTTTGCCCGGCATTGCCCGGATCAGAGGCGCTGCCATCAAGCGTCACCGCCGCGCCCGAGGCGACGCGCTGGTCTGCACCCGCCGCGGCGGTGGGCGCACTATTGGCCGGGGCGGTCACCGTGATGGTCACCGTATCCGCGGCGCAAATTCCAGCACCCGGATCAGAGGCGCTGCCATCATCACCGCCGCGGTGGGTCGCAGGCTATAGGTCCGAGCCCGTCATTGACGGTGAGCGCTGCCATTCACAGCACCCGATCCGCATCCCCGGTGCAAGAGCGGTGGGCGCGGTGAAGCCGGGCTGCGCCATCGCGGGCATCCGACAGCACCACATTGGGGCGAGGTCTGGGTCCAGGCATAGCCGGTCAGGCTTTGCCCGGCACGGATCAGAGCGCAATCAAGCGTCACAGCACCGCGCTGGTCTGCACCCGCCGCGGCGGTGGGCGCACTATTGGCCGGGGCGGTCAGCGGCGCTATCAAGATGGTGCACCGTATCCGCGGCGCTGTCGATCAGCCCGTCATTGACGGTGAGCGCAAATTCCAGCACCCGATCCGCATCCCCGGGCAAGAGCGTGGGCGCGGTAAAGCCGGGCTGCGCCACGCGGGCATCCGACAGCACCACATTGGGGCCAGAGGTCTGGGTCCAGGCATAGGTCAGGCTTTGCCCGGCATTGCCCGGATCAGAGGCGCTGCCATCAAGCGTCGGTAAAGCCGGCTGCGCCACGCGCTGCACCGCCGCGCCCGAGGCGACGCGCTGGTCTGCACCCGCCGCGGCGGTGGGCGCACTATTGGCCGGGGCCGTCACCGTGATGGTCACCGTATCCGCGGCGCTGTCGATCAGCCCGTCATTGACGGTGAGCGCAAATTCCAGCACCGATCCGCATCCCCGGGCATCCGACAGCGTTGGGGCGCGGTGAAGCCGGGCTGCGCCACGCGGGCATCCGACAGCACCACATTGGGGCCAGAGGTCTGGGTCCAGGCATAGGTCAGGCTTTGGCCCCCGGCATTGCCCGGATCAGAGGCGCTGCCATCAAGCGTCACCGCCGCGCCCGAGGCGACGCGCTGGTCTGCACCCGCCGCGGCGGTGGGCGCACTATTGGCCGGGGCCAGTCACCGTGATGGTCACCGTATCCGCGCGCTGTCGATCAGCCCGTCATTGACTTGAGCCGGATCAAATTGCCAGCACCCGATCCGCATCCCCGGGCAGAGCGCTGGTCGCACCCGCCGCGGCGGTGGGCGCAAGCCGGGCTGCGCCACGCGGGCATCCGACAGCACCCGTCATTGGGTGAGCCAGAGGTCTGGGTCCAAGAGCGTAGGCGTCGGTAAAGGGCTGCGCCACGCGGGCATCCGACAGCACCGGATCAGAGGCGCTGCCATCAAGCGTCACCGCCGCGCCCGAGGCGACGCGCTGGTCTGCACCCGCCGCGGCGGTGGGCGCACTATTGGCCGGGGCCGTCACCGTGATGGTCACCGCATCCGCGGCGCTGTCGATCAGCCCGTCATTGACGGTGAGCGCAAATTCCAGCACCCGATCCGCGGTGAGCATCCCCGCATCCCCGGGCAAGAGCGTGGGCGCGGTAAAGCCGGGCTGCGCCACGCGGGCATCCGACAGCACCACATTGGGGCCAGAGGTCTGGGTCCAGGCATAGGTCAGGCTTTGCCCGGCATTGCCCGGATCAGAGGCGCTGCCATCAAGCGTCACCGCCGCGCCCGAGGCGACGCGCTGGTCTGCACCCGCCGCGGCGGTGGGCGCACTATTGGCCGGGGCGGTCACCGTGATGGTCACCGTATCCGCGGCGCTGTCGATCAGCCCGTCATTGACGGTGAGCGCAAATTCCAGCACCCGATCCGCATCCCCGGGCAAGAGCGTGGGCGCGGTAAAGCCGGGCTGCGCCACGCGGGCATCCGACAGCACCACATTGGGGCCAGAGGTCTGGGTCCAGGCATAGGTCAGGCTTTGCCCGGCATTGCCCGGATCAGAGGCGCTGCCATCAAGCGTCACCGCCGCGCCCGAGGCGACGCGCTGGTCTGCACCCGCCGCGGCGGTGGGCGCACTATTGGCCGGGGCGGTCACCGTGATGGTCACCGTATCCGCGGCGCTGTCGATCAGCCCGTCATTGACGGTGAGCGCAAATTCCAGCACCCGATCCGCATCCCCGGGCAAGAGCGTGGGCGCGGTAAAGCCGGGCTGCGCCACGCGGGCATCCGACAGCACCACATTGGGGCCAGAGGTCTGGGTCCAGGCATAGGTCAGGCTTTGCCCGGCATTGCCCGGATCAGAGGCGCTGCCATCAAGCGTCACCGCCGCGCCCGAGGCGACGCGCTGGTCTGCACCCGCCGCGGCGGTGGGCGCACTATTGGCCGGGGCCGTCACCGTGATGGTCACCGTATCCGCGGCGCTGTCGATCAGCCCGTCATTGACGGTGAGCGCAAATTCCAGCACCCGATCCGCATCCCCGGGCAAGAGCGTGGGCGCGGTAAAGCCGGGCTGCGCCACGCGGGCATCCGACAGCACCACATTGGGGCCAGAGGTCTGGGTCCAGGCATAGGTCAGGCTTTGCCCGGCATTGCCCGGATCAGAGGCGCTGCCATCAAGCGTCACCGCCGCGCCCGAGGCGACGCGCTGGTCTGCACCCGCCGCGGCGGTGGGCGCACTATTCGTGAACACTACCTGCGCCGTGTCGGTCAGCGCCACCCCGTCCAGCGTCGCAGAGACCGTCACGGTTTCCGCAACCGTGCTCGTCAGCGTCGCGGAATAACTGCCATCGCCATTATCCGTCACCGAAGAGGCCACCGCAGAACCGCTCGCCGCAACCACAACCGTGCCGCCGCTGGACCCCCGCGCATTGCCCTGCCCGTCCAGAAGCGTCACCGTCACCATGGAGGTCGACGCCCCGTCCGCCGCAACAGGGCTTGTCGCCGTCACCGTCAAATTGCCCACGAAGGCGACGGTGACCGGTTGGCCCGCACTGATGGTATTGCCCGCAGCGTCACGCGCCAAGCCCGCACCACCAACGTTAATGGTGACATCGCCGTTGCCGTTGGGCGTGATCTGGACGGTGTACTCAGTAGCGAAGGTGCCTCGTGCCGGCGGGTTGAGAAACATGGCACTGCCGTTGGTGACAGCAAATTCGGTAACCAATGTCTCGCCATCAAGACGCGCCAGGTTAGCGTAGGCGACGGGCTCCAAAAAAGTGACCGTGATATTGAACGGCGTTTCGTTGGTGACAGTAGGATGACCGCTGATCATGGGCTGCGGGGGGGTATCGTCAAAGGCGACGGTGACCGGTTGGCCCGCACTGATGGTATTGCCCGCAGCGTCACGCGCCAAGCCCGCACCACCAACGTTAATGGTGACATCGCCGTTGCCGTTGGGCGTGATCTGGACGGTGTACTCAGTAGCGAAGGTGCCTCGTGCCGGCGGGTTGAGAAACATGGCACTGCCGTTGGTGACAGCAAATTCGGTAACCAATGTCCCGCCATCAAGACGCGCCAGGTTAGCGTAGGCGACGGGCTCCAAAAAAGTGACCGTGATATTGAACGGCGTTTCGTTGGTGACAGTAGGATGACCGCTGATCATGGGCTGCGGGGGGGTATCGTCAAAGGCGACGGTGACCGGTTGGCCCGCACTGATGGTATTGCCCGCAGCGTCACGCGCCAAGCCCGCACCACCAACGTTAATGGTGACATCGCCGTTGCCGTTGGGCGTGATCTGGACGGTGTACTCAGTAGCGAAGGTGCCTCGTGCCGGCGGGTTGAGAAACATGGCACTGCCGTTGGTGACAGCAAATTCGGTAACCAATGTCCCGCCATCAAGACGCGCCAGGTTAGCGTAGGCGACGGGCTCCAAAAAAGTGACCGTGATATTGAACGGCGTTTCGTTGGTGACAGCAGGATGACCGCTGATCATGGGCTGCGGGGGGATATCGTCATCAATGATGTAACGAGTCTCTGCGCCTGCTGGAAAACCACCCTGAAGCGGCTTGCCAGCCGTGTCCGCAATGTTGTTGTCGGCCGCCAGGGTCAATGTCAGTTCTGCATTTTGAGCGCCTGCGAATTGTGGTTCAGCCGTCACATCATATGTGCCCATCTGCCCCGCAACCGGAGCGACGGACACAGGACCAACCGTAGAGTGACCACGCACAGCAAAATCATCTCGATCGACATTGGTGACCGCTTCGGAGAACGTGATCCGCCACGTCAAACCAATGTTCCCAGAAGCTCTTTGTTCCAAATCATTCAGGCGTTTTACCGATTCAATTGTCGGGGCCATGTCCAAATCGTCGCCAATGACCTCGACCTCGGCCAAGTTCAAGGTATCGTCTGTGCTCGCAAGCTGAACCCTGACATATCGCCCGCGTATGCCGACGTTATACTCCGATGGGCGGCCCATTTGTCCTTCTTCAACAAGAACCTTACCACCTGTCTGCTCTGTCTGGCGGGTGGCACCCAATACGGTCTTGTCTGTAATTGGCACCGTTGAGACAAAGACGACAAAACCCGTCGCCCGCGCTGCACAGCATGTGTCCGTCCTGTTGAACAGTCTGACTGTGTCGATGTGCTTCAGGTCCCCTAGATCGACCTCCCACCAGGCACCGTTGGGGTCTTCCGTCCCTAAAGCGGTATGCGAAACAGAACTGTCGGCAAAACGCCCTGACCGATTCCCATCAATCGCGAGAGAGGCATAACTTGTACCAAGCGTAGAAGACTGGCTGGCAGTCGCGCCATCACCCCGGGCAAGGTTGTAATTTGTCCGCAATTCCTGGGCCTGCGCCGCTGTCGAGATCACCAGCCCCCCGGACACACCCAACACGATCATGGCGATCATGAACAAAGTAAAACCCGCAGCCCTTACGATCCTCATAGCGGCCACACCGGTTCCCTCCGACGGTGAATTACTTGCTTCATCAGCCTTTTCCCGGAGGTACCGACAAGATCGCACATTTGCCTTTAGATGTAGATGGGCCGACCAGTTTAGGACGAGCAGCGCACACGACACCATGCCGACGCCGCAACTCCGGAGGGGCCGCCCGATCATGCCTGCCCCCTGCACCTGAACGCAATGCATCGATCCACAGGGTACCGTGCAGTCTCGGGCAGAGGCACGCCCTGATGCTGGTATAAAACGCCAGCGCTGTGCGACCACCTCATCCCCGATCATGAAACCAGACATGCGAATTGTTCGCACCCGGCTTCTGAACGGGCATCCTTTGACCGGCCTCTGTCGCGCAGGCGTGGGTTTTTTACTGGCTGGTAAAGACCCGTGGTAAGGTGAAGAGTGCCGGACGTGTTCGCCTGAGACCGCTGACCGCTGACCGCTGACCGCTGACCGCTGACCGCTGACCGCTGACCGCTGACCGCTGACCGCTGACCGCTGACCGCTGACCGCTGACCGCTGACCGCTGACCGCTGACCGCTGACCGCTGACCGCTGACCGCTGACCGCTGACCGCTGACCGCTGACCGCTGACCGCTGACCGCTGACCGCTGACCGCTGACCGCTGACCGCTGACCGCTGACCGCTGACCGCTGACCGCTGACCGCTGACCGCTGACCGCTGACCGCTGACCGCTGACCGCTGACCGCTGACCGCTGACCGCTGACCGCTGACCGCTGACCGCTGACCGCTGACCGCTGACCGCTGACCGCTGACCGCTGACCGCTGACCGCTGAATCGTTGCAGGTCCTCGATCTGTGTCAATGGGATATTTGCTTTTTCGGTCACGTCGCCGTCTCCAAATGTCCAATTTGGAACCGTTATTTTATATCGAGCATATAACCAGCTTGTTTGCCTCATTCCCTGACTATAGCAAAAATCCGCCACTTCGGTCCACCGATATTCAAGCCCCCGTTCCATAGTGTCGCCAGCACGCGATCTGCCTCCGCGCAAGCGCCGAACCCACGCGTCCCGAACTGCTCGAACTGCCCGAAGCGCAGGCGCTGTGTGGTACCTCTGGCACATCAGGCACCCTCAAGCACTCAAGGGGGAAAAGAGATCGTGGAGGGTCTCTTCATCCAGCACCGGCGCTGCACGTGAAGTGGGCTCGAAAAGCGCGTCTGCGAGCGCTTGCTTGCGGGATTGCATGTCAAGGATCTTTTCCTCAACCGTTCCTGCCGCAACGAGGCGATGGACAAAGACCGGTTTATCCTGTCCGATGCGGTGGGTCCGGTCCATAGCCTGACGTTCAACCGCAGGGTTCCACCAGGGATCATACAGGATGACTGTATCGGCTTCTGTCAGGGTCAGGCCAACGCCCCCTGCCTTCAGGCTGAGCAAAAACACCGGTGCATCGCCTTGCGAAAATGCCTCCAATACGTCCGAGCGGCGCGTCGTCTGCCCGGTCAGCACGAGATGGGGGATGCCCGCTTTTTTCAGGTCCGCCTCGATAAGGCGCAACATTTCCACAAATTGCGAGAAGACCAGAACACGGCGCCCTTCCGCGACAAGTTCCACCAGGAGGTCGTGCAGCCGCGCGCGTTTCGCGCTCTCCGTCACCGCGCGCGACGCATCCGATTTCACCAGCGCCGGATCGCAGCAGACCTGTCGCAGCTTCAACAGGGCATCCAGAACCGTAATGCGCACAGACGCCAGACCCCGGATACCGATGGCCTCACGCACCCTTGCATCCATGAGGGATCGCACCGATTCATAAAGAGCCTGCTGGCTCGCGGGAAGCTCAACCCGTTCGACGATCTCCGTTTTGGCAGGCAGTTCGGCGGCAACCTCCTCCTTGGTGCGGCGCAACAGGAACGGGTGCAGACGCCTGTTCAACCGCGCCTGTGCGGCCCGGTCCCCCTGCGCTTCGATGGGCTTGCGGAACCTCGTCTGAAAGCTCTTGCGGTCCCCGAGAAGGCCGGGGTTGACCCAGTCGATCAGGGTCCAGATGTCCTGTAGCGAGTTTTCCAGCGGGGTGCCGGTCAGAGCGATGCGGCCCGCCGCCGGGATGGCCCGCAAAGCCTTGGTCATTTGCGCCGCCGGGTTCTTGAGCGTGTGCGCTTCATCAAGGATCACCAAGGGCCAGTTTTGGTCTGCCAGCCATGCCTTATCCCGCGCAAGCAGCGGATAGGTTGTCAGAACGAGATCTGCGTTCAGGGCCTGGTCCCGCAACTTTGCGCGCCCTGTTCCATGCAGTACAATCAGCCGCATATCCGGGGCAAACTGCGCCGCCTGACTTTGCCAGGAATACAAAAGGGAGGTGGGCACAATCAGAAGCGCAGGTCCGGATGCTCCGGTCTGACGCCGCGCCAAAAGCAAGGCGAGCGTCTGTATTGTTTTGCCCAGCCCCATGTCATCGGCAAGAACCGCCCCGAACCCGGCTTCCACCAGGGTTCCCATCCAGGCCGCCCCGTAGGCCTGATACTCGCGCAACTCGGCCTTGAGCCCGTCGGGCGTCTCAAACGTTTCTGCTGCGGCCAGAGCCTCAAGGCTGCGCGCAAGGGGCAATATCCCGGCATGGTCTGCAAAGCGCACCGCGCTGCCGGAAAGCGCCTCTTCCACCAGGCGGGCGACACCGGCATCGGCGGGATGAAGCGCGCCAAGTTCGGCATAATGGATCAAAAAGAGATGGAGCAGACCGGCCAGCGGGCTCAGATCGCACGCCACATAGCCCGCCTTGCCCAGGTCCAGATAGACGGGATGTTCCGCCAAATAATCGCTCAGGGTTTCCGCATCCGGTATATCGTCCCAATCGGTGCGCATCTGCTCCAGAAAACTGGCGATGAGCGGTGCGACGTCAACGGACTTGCCGCCAATTTCCGCCTGAAACCCGAGCGAAAACCAGTCATTGCCCTGAAAAGCCGCACCCTCTTCCCCCTGCGTGGAAACGCTCAGTTCCACATCCGCGTCGCTGACATGGTAGGGCCATGCGGGGCTCTCGATCACCTCCCATCCCTCGTCGCGCAGCGCAGGGAGCGTGCGAAAGACGAAGCGCAATGCATCTTCCAGCGCGGAGTACTCCAAAGTTTCCGGATTGAACTCCCCATCGGCAAAGACAAAATCGCAGCCCAGCATTCCGTCACCGGGCCAGTGGCTTTCCAGTGTCTCGGGCTCCAGTGCACCTGCCGTCCTCAAGCGCTCCGCACAACGCTCCTCCCAGCGATGGTCGCGCTTGAGGATGACAATCTCTCCGTTTTCGACATAGCGCGGGTCTTCTCCCCCTGCCTCCACTTCCTGCCCCTCATAGACAAACCGCAAGGTCAGGGTGGGAAGCTCGACTGACCTGTCATAGTACCCCGGTCCGCTCTGCGTCGCTGCGGCTCCAAGTGTCAGGCGTGGATGACGCATGCGTGCATTGCGTCGGTTCTCGCGTATGACATGTGGACGCGGCAGGTGCATCCCGCCCAGCGTCTCGGGCAAAGCCTGTATCAGCGCCGGAGCCTGATGGGCTTTCACCTCCGGGCTATTCGAAACCGCCCGCAGTACGGTTTCGGATATCTGCGAGGCCAGTGTCCCGATCAAACCCGATTCGCGATCCACCCAAAGGCATGTATGTTCTGCCACATACAGCGCCAGAGGGCGACCGCTCTCATCTTCAAAGACAAGCCTCTGGTCTCCCCGCGCATCGACGCTCCACGCGAGACGCGGCTCGGGGCAGCGCCCCGACCAGTCCAGACGCGCCTGCGGCGCGGTGTCATACAGGAGTCGTCCTGTCTCACATAGTCGCCGCATCAAACCGATTATCTGATCATGCGAAGGGCGCAGCAGGCTCGGCATCCCGGACCTGTGCCCAGAATGCGTGCCCCATATCCCCGCCGGTCCCAGCGCCCTCAGCAGGTCCAGATCAACAGGCCGGAAGAATTTTGCAGGCGCAGCACTGCGAAGGGCATGTTCCGCGTCATACCGGCGCATTGACCGGTTCACTTCGGTCCCGGCTGCGTTGATGCGCCCCTTGAACGGCTCGATACGCAACCCCGGCCCGCTCGGAGCCAGCACATAAAGCAGCCGGTCCTTCACATTGGCCGGGTAGTCTTCGGGGCGGGGGTCGGACCGGTTTTGCACAACGGCAGCGCTGCGCCTGATCTGATGCAGCCATCCCGCCAAGGGGCCTGAAAGCTCTGACCGTGTCTCGGGAATTGCCTCAGCGTGCACCAAAACCGCCACAACATGTTTGCAATTATGTCCAACTGGGCAGGAACACATCCCATCCACAAAGCCGGTGGCAATAGAAATACGCTGCGTGTACGACTTGTCACGCCCGTTCGACACCCGCCCCAGCAGTCGCCCCGCGCCCCCGCCCCGGACCGACACCACAAACCCCCGTCGCGCATAATCGCGTCCGCGTTCAATCGTTCCTTCGTCAAAGTGATCCGCCAATCGCATCCTTACGCCCCACCCTCGTGTACTGGTCACGACAATGACCACAAATGCATCGCCGCCGCAACAGCAAGACCCGGGCCAGCGGCCGGATATCAAGGCGGCCCCTTCACCCCGCGTCAACCCGGCACCAAAAACAGCACACCGGACTGGACATTGCGCCCAAAACCGGCGGTACTTGCGCGTGTCACCGAAACGACGAAAGGTGTATCGCAATGATCATGGAAAGCGGCAAGACCAACCGCAGGGACTCGGCGGACGGGCTGAGCGGGCACATCACAGCTCTGGAGGCGCTTGACCGCGCCGGGTGCTGCACCCGCTGGCGGGCGGCGTTCGGGAACGCACCGCCGAAGCATCTGTCCGTTGCGTTCATGCGCGACGTGCTGATATGGCAGCTTCAATGCGAAAAGCTCGGTGGCCTGCCGCCGGATGTGGACCGCACCCTCAGGCGGATTGCGACCGGCAGGCAGGCCGCGGGCGCGGCCTCTCCCGGCACGCTGCTGATCCGCGAATGGAACGGGCGCACCTATCAGGTCGAGGTGACAGAAACCGGCTACGTGATGGATGGCAGGACCTGGCGGTCGCTCTCTGCCATTGCCCGGCATATCACCGGGGCGCACTGGTCCGGCCCACGCTTTTTCGGGCTCAACGCAAAGGTGGGCACATGACAGGGAGCACCCGATGCGCCATCTATACACGCAAGAGTTCCCGCGATGGCCTTGACCAGGACTTCAACTCCCTTGATGCGCAGCGGGAAGCCTGCGCGGCCTATATTGCCAGCCAGCGCCACGAAGGCTGGGTCCTGTTACCGGGTCGATATGATGACGGCGGCCTCTCGGGCGGCACGCTCGACCGGCCCGGCCTTGCGCGGCTGCTTGAGGACATGGAAGCGGGCCAGATTGACATGGTCGTTATCTACAAGATCGACCGTCTGACCCGGTCGCTGACGGATTTTGCGCATCTGGTCGAGCGCCTTGAGGCGGCAGGCACGTCCTTTGTCTCGGTGACACAGAGCTTCAACACCGCCACCAGCATGGGGCGGCTCACTCTCAACATGCTGCTGAGCTTTGCCCAGTTCGAGCGCGAGGTCACCGCCGAACGCATCCGCGACAAGATTGCCGCCTCAAAGCGCAAGGGGCTGTGGATGGGCGGCCTGCCACCGATGGGATACCGACCGGACGGGCGCACATTGGTGATTGACGAACACGAAGCGCACACGATCCGCACGCTTTACGATCTCTATCTCGAACACCGCACCATCCCTGCCGTCAAGGACGCGGCTGAAGCACGCGGCCTCAGAAGCCGGTGCCGGGACAGGCCGGATGGACAAACCAGCGGCGGCGGCGTCATGGAGCGAGGCCACATCCATCACATCCTGACCAATCCGGTCTATGCGGGCCGCATCCGGCACAAGGGCGACACCTATGACGGCCAGCATCCCGCAATCATAGAGCCGGAAACATGGCAGAGAGTTCAGGGTCTGCTGCAGGAAGGTGCCGCAAAGGCGCGCGGCGCAATACAGAAGACACGCCTCTCCCGGCTCAGCGGCAAGCTTTTCGATGAGACCGGAGATCGTCTGACGCCAAGTCACAGCCGCAAGAGGGGCAGACGCTACAGGTATTATATCTCCCGGCGTCTGGTGACAGATCGCAGTGCCAGACACCCGGATGCATGGCGCTTGCCTGCCGACCCGCTGGAACGGCAGATCGGGGCCGTCCTGCGCACGCATCTGGAAACACCGCGTCTGATTGCGGGTGTCTGTCCCGGCCTTGCCGCCGCCGGGCTTGAGAAGGCGATCCAGGCCCTTCAGGCGCGGCTGGAGGCTGCGGATACCTCGCAAATCCTCGACCTTCTGGAGCGCGCCGACCTGAGCCCCGGCACGCTTTGTATCCGCCTTGCCGACACAGCCCTTGCGGACTGGCTTGGCCTGCCGGTCGACGCTCTGGCATCCGACGCGCTGACTATCACCGTGCCGTTCCAGATGCGCCGCCGCGGCGTTGAGCGCAAACTCCGGATCGGCGAAGGCCTGCCGCAGGTTGACCGCAAGCTGGTCACCAGCCTTGTGACCGGACGCCGGTGGCTGGAGGACATCATCGCAGGCCAGGGGTTTGGCGAGATCGCGCGGCGCGACAGGACCACCCCACGCCGTGTGCGCCAGCTTGCCCGGCTCGCTCTGCTCTCGCCAGAGGTCATGACCGCCATCGCCCGGGGCACCCAGCCAACCTCCATGACCGCTGATTACCTGATCAAGACACGCGTATCGGCGTTATGGGAGACCCAGGCCGACCTGCTTGCGGGGGACGAGGCGTCCTGTGACGGCAACAGCACCAACCAGGCATAACCGTGCGCGCCTGGCAAATCCGATCCACACCCTGATTCTTCCTTCAGACTGTGACCGGACTTCCGGGCGCATCCGCAAGCACCCGCAAAAAGGCCGAATACGCCAAAGGCGATCCGCAGAAAGCTTTGACACGATCCCCGGTCCAGTCGCATACCAATTCGCCTGTGTTCTGCTGCGCCACCTGTCAGATCAGACTTTCACAAACGCGCCAAAACCGACGCGCCATATCGCGAGACAGAGACTGGCGGCAAATTCCAGGCCATATGGCCTATTTGGCCTGCGTCTCTCGGGTCCCCTTTTGCTGCCAGCCGCGCGTCATGCTGCTGATCTTGCTTGATATTTTCTGCGCCCACCATATGCGTCTCCCGAACTTTGGACTCCGTGGCGGTGTCCGCAGTGCAACGCTGGCACGTCTCTGGCGCAATGCGCCGCCAATCTGGGACTATCCGGGACTTGCCGGGACATTCCGGGATGGGAGATCGTAGTTACTGCCCCCTGCGCCAGTCAAGGGGAATTTTCAGCCCGGAAGATCACGGTGCAGAACGGCCACTGAAACGACCCTGCACGGGCGCATAACGCGGCGTTAACGGGGTGTTGAACAGCGCTGTTATCGCCGCCGCGCCGCGCCGGGTTTCGCAATCTTCTGGCGGGCACTGGCCTGCGGTGGCCTGCGCTGGCGGTGCCACCGGATTGGCGGGCCAAATGGCAGACCGCCCACCACGCCCGGCCCTCGCCGGTGCCACTGGCCCGCCGCCCGCTGGCACCCTGCCCGCCACACGGGGCCAGGATCGGGTCCGCATCGGGCTTGCAGCACAGCGGGCGGTCTTGTAGCGATACCCCATGCCCGATTTGCCAACCCCCCATGATGCCCTCTTTCGCGCCCTGCTCAGCGACCCCGAGCGCGCAGGGGCCTTTCTGCGCGAGCACCTGCCCAACAACATTGTCGGGCATCTCTCGGATGATCCGCCCGAGATCCTTGAGGGCAGCTTTGTTGATGACGCGCTTGCAGGCAGCCAGAGCGATCTGCTGATGAAGCTGCGCTTGAGATCAGGCGGTGTGGCCTTTGCCTTCGTTCTGGCCGAGCACAAGAGTACCCCCGATCCGGGTCTGCCGCTGCAACTGGCCACATACATGGTGCGCATCTGGAAACGCCATGCGGGCACGGAGGCGGCCCGGTTGCGCGCCCTGCCACCTATTGTGCCCATCGTTCTCTATCACGGCGCGGCCCGCTGGCATGTGCCCGAGGGGCTGGGTCAGATGATCGCCGCGCCTGATCCGGCGCTGGCCTTTCTGCCCGGGGCGGGATATATCCTGCGCAACCTGCGGGCCATGGACGCGGAGGCGCTGTCAGGCAATGCCGCGCTGCGGGCCGGGTTTGTGACGCTCAGGCGCGAGGCGCTGGATCATCTGGCGGCGATTGCGGCGGCGCTGCCCGAGGGCAGTGATCTGAGGCGGCAGGTGGTGGAATACATACTTCGGGTCTATGATGTGGATATGGCGGACCTGAAAGCCGCGCTGCGGCGCGACGGGCAACGCGAGATGGAGGCATTGATGGGAACCATTGCAGACACCCTGATCAAGCAGGGCCATGAAGACGGTATAGCCGAAGGCAGAGCCGAAGGCAGAGCCGAAGGCAGAGCCGACACGCTGCGCCGACAGCTTGATCGGCGGTTCGGGCCGCTGCCGCAAGAGGCGCGGGCGCGTATTGATGCGGCCTCGCTTGCAGAGCTGGATCGCTGGCTGGATGCGGTGCTGGATGCGCCATCGCTTGATGCGGTGCTCGGGTCGGATCAGGCGTAGCGTGATACCGGCACATCGCCACAGTCCGCGCTGTCCGCCCTGACCCACTCATCCAGCGCATCCCGCTTGGCCCTGTCGCTGTCGATGCCCTTGATCTCCAGAACAAGGGTAGTGCCGGTTGAAAGGCGCACAAGGAAGTACGGCACATAGTGAACGTCCTGGTGACAGCCCAGCCACCACGGTCGAAGCCAAACGGCTTCCGACCTGCGTCAGCCTGACTTGGGTCGAAACTCCCTTCAAAATGCCTCCTGAACGCACCCGGAAAAACAGCCGGAACAAAAGCTAAGCCTCTCAAATCACAAGGATACACGATAAGAATCAAGTTACCTTTCGCGTGCCCCTGCACTTGGGGAACTTCTCACATCCCCAAAATGTATCATCCGTTTTGCGGTTTGTGCGCTTTATCATCTCGCTTCCGCATTTCGGGCATAAGTTTTGGCTCGCTGAGGATTGTGCAGGGGATTTGCCTGCAGCTTTCTTTTCGAGGCTTTGAATGTGCTTACTGCGAGTGGCGCTGTTATTCTCTAATGCCTGCCTTTGCAGCTTTTTGACAAAAGCGTTCAATTGACGGTCTGAAAAGACGACCTGTTTTCGAACTGCGATCAGCTTGCCAAGTTCGCGCAATCCCCAAGCAACGTTTTCAGGCATTTCTGTCTTCGGTTCGGCACTGCCGACAAAAACAACAAAATTGTGTAGCACCTGAAGGTCAACTTCCAAAACTTCTTGCACAGCCTTTATGTGAGCATAGTTCTGCCGCAGTGGGTTTTGGAACCTTCGGCGCTTGCCTCCCTTTTGCACCTGCGTCCATTTCTGTTGGCCAGCACAGCCAAAAATCCAGCCAGACATGTTCTTGGTCTCGATTACAAAAATCCCAAAGCGGGACAGCACAAGGTGATCAATTTGGGTCGTGCCGCCTTCAACTGGCAGGATCAAATCCGACAAAACCCTATACCCTAAATTCCGCATTTGGTTTTTGTTTCCGGTCCCATTTTGGGCGGATTGTTCGCGTTTTGATTGTGCGTTTTGGGCTGCGCTCATGCGGGTAACAGGTTTGGAGGTGGTTTTGGATTGCGCCCATGCATGAACCTGGACAGGGCTCGACCAAGAATCCGGCACCAGCGCTCCATGGCCGTCAACTGCGGCGCAAGTTGAAGGTGTCGCAAGAACCTGACCACTTCCGAGAGTTTTGTCTGGATGCGGTTGGCGTGACTATGGCTGCTGTTGAAGAAGAGTGTTGTCTGACCTGAATGGCTGCTCGCACGGGCGACGCCCGTCAAAAGCAGTGGTCTACTGGTGGTTGCCTCGCGAGAGGCCATAGGGTCCACAAGTCGAACGAAGAGGGACCACCAGTTGTATACGATCGCCGTCATTCGGGCTGTCATCCGTGTGCGCTTCAGGTCACGCGTTGTGAACCCACCCCATCCCCATTGGTTTTTAAGCTCGTCAAACACGTTCTCAGCATCGGCGCGATCTCGGTAGAGCTGCGCAAGCATGCGCGGCTCGCACTCCAGAGATGTCGCCAGAACGCTGTATTCCCAAAGGACGCGATCCGCTGGCACCACCTCTGAAAGCCCCAAAACAAGTTGATCGCTATCCTCTGGGAGCTGGGCCGTCAACACCGGGTCTTTTGGGAGTGGGCGACGTAATACAACAACCCGCCGCTTACGGCTCCACCCCTGCAACTGTAAATCAGATGAGGCGGCTTGCCACCCGCGACCTGCCTCTATCCACCCTCGCTTCGCCGCCAATCGAGATGCCAATCCTTTGACTTTGCTGGTCATGCGCAGCTTGAACAGATAATTCTGATTGCGTGTTTCCAGGGCAGCCATCACCGCTTCAGATCCATAGCTGCGATCACCACGAACAAGATAAGGGCGGGTTTGCTTTGACAAACCATCCAGAATATCCAGCAGGCCTGGAAGCCCGTGGGAGCCGTGATGTTCGTTGCCCGGCAAAACATCCACACCCAGAATGAGGCGCAGGTTGGCAATCATGTAACTGTGGTAGGAGTGAGAAGGACGGCCGGGTTTCTGAGGATTGTACCCGACAACCGCACCCTCTTGCTTGCCATAGATTGGCTTCACTGTGGCATCCACGTCCAATATCCAATCTTCTTGCATCACCGGGTGCAAGGGGAAGGTCAGGTGATGTTTGAGCCAGGTTTCTGCGTCTTGCGCATCAACTGGCTCAAAGGCGCGGCGCACAGAATCGTCGCTACAGATCTTGCTCATTCCCAAAAGACCAGGGTTGATGCCATCATGCCGGAGTGCGTTCACATGCGAATAGCGACGGCCACCCGTTACAATCGACAAAACAAGTGTGCCTAAAATGTCCCGAACTTTCGGGGCATTTGGGCTGGTGAACCGCTTCGGGCAGTCAGCAACAAACGGATCAAATAAATCAGCCTGCTTCAGATAGTCGATGAAAAATGGCAATTGGCCGAGCGGAGTGACAGCCTCATCCGGAGCCCAGCGTACATGCAGCTTGCCGCTAAAACTGTCGAGCGCAACAGGCTCATCCGACGGAGCTTGTTCAACCAAAGCGCGATCACCAAATGGGTGAGACATTTTCAAGCCCTCCGATACCTGTTCAGCCCTTACTTTCAGAACCTTAACCAATAACGCAAAAATGCAAACTGCGGAATTGAGGTATACTCGTCTTCATCGAGAGCCGAGGACAAGGCATTGCGTACCAAGCGCTCACCTCTGGCACCAATTCTCTCCGGTGTGTTGTGGCTTTGCAGGGCAGCGCGAATTGCATACCTGACGGCGGACTTCAGCAAGTAGTTAAACATGCCAATCAGTCCGAGCCGCGCAACAGAAGCACCCTCTAATGCCCCAGAGCCACCGAAAAGCCCCCGCGCCGCCTTGAAATCGGGGGCGGTCGAAAAGTGCAATCGGCTCGACACGTGATGCGGAGCACCCAGAAAAGGGCTTTGCTTTCACGACAGTCACCACGTCATCAGACGATGTCGATTACTCGCCCATCACTGTGGCGGCAAACACCAACCCCGCCAGCGGTCGTGTACCCGCTCGTATCTGCGTATTGGAGTTCACAGGAAAGAGTTGACCCGCGATCGCCGATCAGAGTTGCAACAAAGTCACCCGTATAACTCGCACCGAATATTGTGGAAGTCCCAAACCCGGTTGCCGTGCCCGCCACAGCCGTGCCGAACCCCGTGCCGATTGACGTGGTCGCCCCGCGCATCACCGCTTTTCCGCTAAAGGCTTCACCATCAATTTGCGCGGTCAGCAAGTCGCTCGACATGTTCTGTTCATAGGTAAAGGTGATGGGCTGTCCTGTGCCGCGCACAACGCCTTGCATGTTGCCAGAGCAAGCAGAAAGCACCGTTGCGAGGATGATGCCGGGCAAGAGGGACCTTATCCCAAGCCAATTGGTGGTCCGGCTGGGGTGAGGCGCATCACGCAGGCGCTGTTTTGCGACGCGAAGTCCTTCCTTCAGGCTGTAACCGGGCTTCCGAGCACCCAGGCGAGGATAACGCTCCGCGCAGCGGAACACGCAGCCCACCCACCTCGCGATTCGGCTTTGTGCCATACGTGTCGAAGTCGCCAAACTCGACCCGCGATATCCGCAAACAGAGACTCTCTCCAAATGCCGCCCCAAATGGCCGGGTTCGGCCCCGTCTCTCGGGTCCTGTTTTGCTGCCAGCGCTGCCTCATGCTGCTGATCTTGCTTACTTTTTTCTGCGCCCACCATATGCGTCTCCCGAACTCAGGACTCCGTGGCGGTGACGGCAGTGACACGCTGGGAAGTCTCTGGCGTTTCTGGGACGGGAAACCGATCGCGGTAGGAAACCGGGTTTCCCCGGTCCCCCCGCACGGATCCGGACGTGCGCGTTAACGCATCCGGCTCCTGCCTTGGGTCGTGACGGCGAGCCGCTGGTTTGGCCACGGGTGACGGATGGTGGGTTTGGGCCAGTGGAGACCGAGAAGGTATTCCAATGACAGCCAGCTTGTGCGGTCTTTCTGGGACCGCCTGCGCAGGGCGCGCAGAAACAGTCGTTTGACCGCCTCAACAAACCTCGACAGGGACTTTGACGACCCCGGAACGGCATAGTAGTTCAGCCATCCGTTGATGACCCTTCCGAGCCATCGGGCAAGGTCGTGTCTGTCCATGTGAAAGCGTTTGCGCAGTTCCTCCTTGATGCGCCTGAGTGTGCGCCTGAACCGCTTTCGCGATGGCTTGCGCCCGACCCGGAATTTTCCTTTCTTGGTGATGAGGCAGCAATGTGTCATCCCCATGAAGTCAAAGGTTTCCGGTTTGCCCTGCCCCCTGTTCTTCCGGTCTCGCGTTGCGAACCGTCCGAACTCGATGAGCCGGGTCTTGTCAGGATGCAGGTCCAGCCCGAATTGGCCCAGCCGCTCCCTCAGGTCGTTCAGGAAGTTCTTTGCTTCCCACCGATATTGGAAGCCGATAACGAAGTCGTCCGCATAGCGGACAAGGATCATATCGCCCTCCGCCTTCCGTTTGCGCCATGCCTGAGCCCACAGGTCGAACACGTAATGCAGGTAGACATTCGCCAGAACGGGCGAGACAATCGCCCCCTGTGGAACGCCCCTGCCGGTGTCCGTCCAGTCGGTCTCTTCCATGACGCCAGCGTTCAGCCATTTGATGATGAGGCGGATGAGGCGCTTGTCTCCGATACGGTGTTCCAGAAACCGGACAAGCCAGCCCCGGTTTACCCGATCAAAGAAAGCGCGGATATCCGCGTCCAGCACCCAGTTGACCTTGCGCTGTTGCAGTCCAACCGTGAGCGCATCAAGCGCGTTATGCGCCCCGCGCCCCGGCCGGAACCCGTAGCTGAACCCGAGAAACTCCGTCTCGTAGATCGGAACCAGAAGAATGTCCGTCACCGCCTTCTGGACGATCTTGTCTTCCAGTGTGGCGATGCCGAGCGGTCGTGTCCCGCCGTCGGGCTTGGGTATCTCTACCCGCCGGACCGGCGGCGCCCGGTACGCTCCCCTGTGGATGCGCCCGTGCAGGTCAATCAGACGATCTTCCAGCCCGTTGGCATACATCTCCCACGTCACCCCGTCCACGCCAGCGGCCACGTCACTTTTGAGCGCGTGGAACGCCTCGGTCAGCGCCTCCGGGGTGATATGGTGCAGGAGCGCCGTAAGACGCTCTTCCGGGTTTCTCTTTGCAGCTTGCCGTATCCTGTCAGCCGCCTGTGACAGGCTTCCCCGCTTCTGTGCGCGGTGCCTGCTTTGGCTTTCTGGATTTCCCTTGGCCCCGGCCCTTGGCTCCACCGGCTCCGCAGGGCGTTGTCGCCCCTTGTTCGCCCGCTTCCTCGCTACTATGGCCGGGTCTGACTTCTTCAGATCGTTCATCTCAGTTTACGGATTGACTCCTTTACGTTGCGGCCCCGCACGACTGCGGGGCGACCTGAAGACCTCCCAGGTCCCGGTGGAATGCTTCTGTGCGTGCCGTGGTTCTTCGACCCCGGGATGCCCCCTTTTGCCTCACCAATGCGGCTTGGGAGTGTTGCCTTCGGCGATAGTCAACACCTCGGCACATCCGTGAAAATCCGATTTCGGGGCTCAATAGCCCGGCCCACACATGCCGCTACCGACGCTTCACCTGACACCTCACGATGCCCGGCGCACGGCTCGCGGTGAAAGTTGGTGGTTAGCCTTTCCTTTCTACGGGACTTGCACCCGTTACATTCTCACCAGTTCGCCTGGCGCACGACTATTCCGGACGGGCGTTGGGAATTGGTGCGCCATGCGCCAGTCAAGAGGAATATTCTGCGCCAGAGGGTCGCGGGTTTCAGGACTGCAAAACGGCCCCTTAAACAGCCCTGCACGGGCGCATGAAGCGGGGTTAACGGGGTGTTGAACGGCGCGGTGCTCTCTCATCCCGCGCCGGGGCGGGTTTCGCAATCTTCTGGCGGGTATCGTCCTGCGCTGGCCTGCGCTGGCGCTGCCACCGGATTGGCGAGCCAAATGGCAGACCGCCCACCACACAGGGCCCTCGCCGGTGCCATTGGCGCAGCGCCCGATGGCACCTGCCCGCCACGCAGGGCCACGATTCGGGTCCGCATCGGGCTTGCAGCACAGCGGGCGGTCCTGTAGCGACACCCCATGCCCGATTTGCCAAACCCGCATGATGCCCTGTTTCGCGCCCTCCTATGATGATTGTCAAGCAGTGGATTGATTTTGTTTGATTTTAAATTCGGCAAAGTCGTCGAAGACCCAGCCGTTCTTCAGCGTGTCGTAGATAATCGCGAGCAGCTTGCGGGCGGTGGCGATGATTGCCTTGCCAAAGCCGCGGCGTTCCTTGATGCGCTGGTAATATCGGTTCAGGTACCCGGAATAGCGGATCGCGATGAGCGTGCATTGCACTAATGTGGTGCGCATGAGCTTGTTGCCCCGCTTGGTGATTTTCCCCGTGTGCTGGCTGTCATTGGAGTTGCTGACCCGGGGCACGATGCCGACATAGGCGGCAAGCTTGTCGGCATCGGCAAAGTCTTCGACCTTTCCGATCCCCGCCAGCAGGATCGCGGCCGAGCGTGCGCCTATTCCCTTGATGCTGGTCAGCCCCTCAAAGCCTTTCATCTCCGAGGCGGCTTCTTCGATCGCCTTGTCGAGACGGCTCAGGGTTTCGGTCAGCGCGAGCGCCTGGTCGCGCAAGGCTGCCAGCTCGACCTGCTCCAATGGTGTGAACTGGCTGAGATCCAACGCGCGCAGGCGCTTCTTGCTGGAAAGCCCCTCTTTCTTCAGCTTCATGCCATGGCGCACAAACATCGCGTGAATGCCGTTCAGCAGCATCGTGCGCTGCTTCACCAGCATGTCACGGGTCCGGGTCAGCGAGGCCAGCTCGCTTTCCTGCGTGGACTTGAGCCGGGTTTGCGGCAACATGTCCTTCGACAGGAAGAAGGCCAGGGCGCGCGCATCGTTGCGGTCGGTTTTTTTCACAGACGTGCGGATCACCTTGAACTGACGCGGGTTGACCACCACGATCCGGCCGACGCAGGGCCGCACCTCTTCGCAGAACCAGGCCGTGTTGCCAGTCGCCTCGACCGCCAGTTCGTCCTCCGCGTCCAGGCTCTGACAGAACTGCGCCATAGCCTGCGCAGATAAATGGAAGGTCTGAAACGCCTCTGATCCGTCCGCCTCAAGCCGGCAGATCGTGAAGGAATTGGTATGTAGATCGACACCGATAAAAGCCATAGCTATACTCCCTGCTCAAGGAGGCGGAACCCCAAATGGGGTGTGAACGGCCAAACCAAGCTCCTATGCAGGGTCACCGGACGAATCCAGGCCCTATGGGGGCTGTTCGGAAACAGGCGAAGGCTAAGCTGCTCAACAGGGTCGTAATGCCCTAAGACGCGATTCAGCCTGAGACCTATCCGCCTCCCCGAATTCAATAGCAAATTCAGGGCGTTTGGTCGCTCACAAATCATTCATACCCCCTGCTCATTGACCCTGAGCGCGCGGGGGCCTTTCTGCGCGAGCACCTGCCCAACAGCATTGTCGGGCATCTCTCGGATGATCCGCCAGAGATCCTGGAGGGCAGCTTTGTTGATGAAGCGCTTGCAGGCAGCCAGAGCGATCTGCTGATGAAGCTGCGCCTGAAATCAGGGGAATCGCTTTTGAAATATTGACTATGCATCACGTCTGATTGGATTCATACGGATTGCGTCATTAGTAAAGGATGCGACCGCGATGGAAGATTTTTCTTCTATTTTTGAGGGCGTTGAAGACCCTCGTACGAGCAACGCTACACGGCATGATCTTCATGAGATGCTTATGATCGGCCTGTTGTCGACCATGTGTGGCGGCGAGGGTTGCTGCGACATGGCGCTATTTGGCACGACGAAAGAGCCGTTTTTGCGCACATTCATGACACTGAAGCACGGAATACCGAGCCACGATGCGTTCTCTGACCTGTTCAACGCCCTCGATCCTGGCACGTTTCAGTCAGTGATGCTTCGCCTGACAGAGGGGTTCGCTGACCAGTTGGGCGAGGTGATTGCGGTTGATGGCAAGTCGTTGCGGCGCTCCTTCGACAGGGCGAAGAAGCAGTCGGCGTTACACCTCGTGCAGGCTTTTGCGGCTGAGGCCAGGCTCGTACTCGGGCAGGTCGCTGTTGACGAAAAATCCAACGAGATTACGGCGCTGCCCGCGCTGTTGAACATGCTGTCGTTGAAGGGGCGGATTGTGACGGCGGACGCTATGCACACGCAGCGCACTACAGCCGAGACGGTAACGCAGGCTGGCGGTGATTATGTTCTGGCGCTGAAACGCAATCAGGAGACGCTGCACGAGGATGTGGCACTCTGGCTGGATGATCCTGGAAATGTCGAAAACTGTGAAACTTATCAGAATGTTGACGCAGGACACGGTCGACTGGAGACGCGCAAGGCGTTGATCTCGCATGACGTTGCCTGGCTCGACGAGCGGCATCACTGGCCCGGGCTCAGGGCCATCGGAAAGGTCGTCGCCACCCGCGAAGTCGGCGATAAAACCTCATGCCAAACTCGCTACTTCCTCATCAGCGCGCCGCTCTCTCCCGAGCGTTTCCTGTCCATCACCCGCGCCCATTGGAGTATCGAGAACAGCCTTCACTGGGTGCTCGACGTCTCCATGAACGAGGACGCCGCGCGCAACAGAAAAGACAACGGACCCGAAAATCTCTCTATCCTACGGCGCATCGCTCTCAACCTCGCCCGCTCCGAACCGTCAAAAGGATCAATGCGAGGAAAGCTGAAACGCGCCGGATGGCAGGATACATTCATGCTCGAACTCATCAGAACCGCGACCAAATCTCAAAAGCGATAGCCCTGCGCCTGAAATCAGGTGGTGTGGCCTTTGTCTTCATTCTGGCCGAGCATAAGAGCGCCCCCGATCCGGGTCTGCCGCTGCAACTGGCCACATACATGGTGCGCATCTGGAAACGCCATGCGGGCACGGAGGCGGCCCGGTTGCGCGCCCTGCCACCTATTGTGCCCATCGTTCTCTATCACGGCGCGGCCCGCTGGCATGTGCCCGAGGGGCTGGGTCAGATGATCGCCGCGCCTGATCCGGCGGTGGCTTTTCTGCCCGGGGCGGGATATATCCTGCGCAACCTGCGGGCCATGGACGCGGAGGCGCTGTCAGGCAATGCCGCGCTGAGGGCCGGGTTTGTGACGCTCAGGCGCGAGGCGCTGGATCATCTGGCGGCGATTGCGGCGGCGCTGCCCGAGGGCAGCGATCTGAGGCGGCAGGTGGTGGAATACATCCTTCGGGTCTATGATGTGGATATGGAGGACCTGAAGGCCGCGCTGCGGCGCGACGGGCAACGCGAGATGGAGGCATTGATGGGAACCATTGCAGACACCCTGATCAAGCAGGGCCATGAAGACGGCAGAGCCGAAGGCAGGGCCGATACGCTGCGCAAACTGCTTGAGCGGCGGTTCGGGCCGCTGCCGCAAGAGGCGCGGGCGCGGATTGATGCGGCCTCGCTTGCAGATTTGGATCGCTGGCTGGATACGGTGCTGGATGCGCCCTCGCTGGATGCCGTGCTGGGGGCGGATCAGGCGTAGCGCGATACCGGCCCCACATCGCCACAGATGGCGCTGTCCGCCCTGAGGCGCGCCTTGTGCTGATCCTGCGCCCCATGGGTGCCACAACCCGCCTCACCGCGCCCACGGGCCGCCAGAGGCGCGGTGAGGACCGCTCTCCCTCCCCTGCGGCCCTCACGCGCGCCCGGCCCGGCTGCGGGCATGTGTTGCAACGCTGTCCGCCACGTCGCCTGGCCGGAAGGTGCCATCCCAAGCCCAGCCCCCGAAACCGCCTTCTGTGCCCACGGCCCTGTCCCGTCGCACCGGTCAACGGTTTTATCTCATCGCGTTTTGCCGCCATGGCTTCACCCCACCGTCTGCACTGCCTTGCGTCACAATTGCGCCAGCGCCTCCTTTGCCCGCAGCACGGGCCGCAGCACATAGTCGATGACCCGTGTCTGCCGCGCCTGCAGCTCCGCGTTCACCCGCAGCCCGTTGCGCAGCTCCAGCCCGGCGGCCCGCCAGCGCTCTTCGGAGGCCGGATCAACCTCGACATTGACCAGAAACGCATGCGGCAGTCTTGGGTCCACCGGGTCCGCGACAGTATCCGCGCCCACCTGTACAACCCTGCCGGTCAGGGTGCCATGCACGCTATAGTCATAAGCAGTCACCTTGATGGTCGCTGCCATTCCCTGTGTCACATAGCCGATATCCTTGGGCTGGACCCGCGCCTCGATCAGCAGCCGGTCCTGTGCAGGCACAATCTCGAGGATGGGCTCACCGGGACCAACAACAGCCCCCGGTGTCGAAAAGAACACCTGATGCACCACGCCTGCGGCAGGGGCCCGAACAACCGTCCGGTCCAGCTGATGTTTTTTGGAGCGCAGCGTTGCGGCCAGAACATCGATTTCCGCGACAACCTCGGCAAGCTCCGCCGCGATCTCCCGATCCTGATCCGAGACAAAGCTGTCACGCTCTGTCATCAGTTCGGAAAGCGCCAGTCTTGCAGTCAGCAACTGAAGTTCGGAGACCGCCCGCGTTGTGACGCGCGGCTCCAGCAGGCTGACCTCCTCGCGCCTGAGGGCAATGCTCTGGTCCAGCCGTTCCAGGGTGGTTTCCCGCGCCCTCTGGCGCGTATCGAAGACAAGCGCTTCGCTGCGGGCCAGACCGGGGCGTTTGCGCGCGAGGCTGCCCGGGATCACCAGCGCCGCCTTGCGCTGCGCCTCCGCCTCAAGTCGGACCCGCCGCAGGTTCAGGGCCGAAATCTTCTGGTCCAGTTCCGCCACATTCGCCTCAAACCGTGTCGGGTCCAGACGCATCAGTTCCTGATCCTGCTGCACCGGATCGCCTTCATTGACGTCGATGGCCACAACGATGCCACCTTCAAGGTTCTGCACGATCTGCGTGCGCGTCGCGGTCACAATCCTGCCGTCCGCGCGCACCACGCGCGCAAGTTCCGCAACACACATCCAGACCACCACCGCCGCCACCGTTATGACGCAGAGCCAGATGATCCCGCTGTCGCGTCTTGCACCGGACCGCTCGATCTCTGCAAGCTCAGCCTTCATCTATAACAGCCCCCTGTGCTCCTGTGCCCTGATCCCCTGATCCCCCGGCCAGCGCGCGCGGCGCGCTCTGAGCTTTGGACAGGCGCGCGCTCCCATTGGAGGCTTCACCGGCGATCCTGCCTGCCGGGTGTGCGGCCTTTTGCGCGCCCGTCGCCCGCATCCGGTCCAGAACTGCCTCGCGCGGACCATCCGCAATCACGCGGCCCCGGCTCATGACAATGATCCTGTCGGCCAAAGACACGATCGGCATGCGGTGCGTGGCCACGATCAATGTGCGGCTTTCGGCCCATTTTTGCAGACGCTCGATCATCTCCGTCTCCAGCGCATTGTCGAGGCTGGCGGTCGGCTCATCAAGCAGCACGGTGCCGGATTCAATCAGCATCAGCCGGGCCAGACCGACGGACTGGCGCTGCCCGACCGACAGGCCCGCACCGCCATCCGACAGCTGCATGTTCAGCCCGTCGGGATGCGCCTTGACGACGTCCGCGATCCCCGCTGTTTCAATCGCCCTCAGCACATCGGCGTCGTCAAGATCCCGACGCCCCAGCCTGAGATTGTCCCGCAGCGTCCCCCGAAACAGCACCGTGTCCTGGGCAAGACAGGCCACGGCGCGCCGATAGTCCTGCGTGTCGATCTGGCTGATATCGGCACCATCCAGCGTCAGGCGCCCGGTCTCGGGGGCATAAAGCCCGCTGATCAGCCGCAGGAGCGTCGATTTGCCCGAACCGTTCGCGCCGAGCAGTGCGATCCGCTCCCCGGGCGCAATCCGCAGCCCCTCGATGTCAATCACCGGTGCTGCCTCCGGCACATAGCGATAGCTGACGCGCTCCAGTTCTATCTGCCCCGGCTGCGCCCCGCGTCTGAGCCGCTTGCGATCCGGGGCCATATCCGAGGGGGCCGTGGCAATGACATCCAGCCCTTTCAGCGCCGTGCTCACCTGGTGCCAGCGCATCACCACCGAGCTGAGACGCGCCAGCGGCGCGGTCGCCCGCATGGTCATCAGCGTCGTGGCGATCACCGCACCCACGGTCATGTTGCCCTGAAACACCTGATAGACGCTCGCGGTCACTGTCAGCGCATAGACCACCTGCTGGGTGCTTGCAGCCCATTGGGTCAGCTTGACCGACAAGGCCCTCTGGCGCAGCGAGGCGTCCGAGATCAGCCTGCTGATCTCCCCCCATTGCTCGGAGAAAAACCGCTCCGCGCGGGCCGTCTTGACCGTCTCA
The DNA here is from genome assembly GCA_963422235.2 of uncultured Roseovarius sp. Classification (GTDB taxonomy): domain Bacteria; phylum Pseudomonadota; class Alphaproteobacteria; order Rhodobacterales; family Rhodobacteraceae; genus Roseovarius. The sequence continues at coordinate 3,262,605 of CAXMWV010000002.1, read as the reverse complement.
AGCCCGTAACACACTTCGTTGAACAGCCGTCCCGCCGAGGTCTGCGCCCCGAGCGAGGAGTCCATGATCCGCAGCATGCGGCGCTTGAAGAGAAAAGGCGGTATGATCATCAGCACGATGCCGACAATCGGAACAAACACCACCGGCCCGGCAATCCAGTGGATCAGGAGCAGGAAAATCACCGCAAAGGGGATATCCGCCAGCGCCCCGGTCGCGGCTTCGGTGATGAACTCGCGCAGCGCACCAAATTCCCGCATCAGCTGGGCCAGCCTGCTCGCCTTCGGCGTCGACGGCGTGATCTTCAGCGCCGTGAGCCGCCGAAGCAGGTCTGCAGACGCCTCCATGTCGAGCCGTCGGCCCGCCCGGTCCATCACCCCTGCGCGCGCAACGCGCAGCAGCGCCTCCATAACAACAGCCAGCGCGACACCTGCCAGCAGCACCCACAGGGTGTCCTCGGAGCGGTTCGGGATCACCCGGTCGTAGACCTGAAGTGAAAACAGCGAGATCACCGCCGCCAGAAGGTTGGCAAAAAGCGAGGCGGCCAGAATGCTGCCCAGAGGCGTTGCGCCCGACACCACGCGCGACCACAGCCAGTGACCAGGGGCCGTTGCCGCCTCCTGCTCCTGGGCAATCCGGTCAAGCGACTTGCGCAGCACCACGCCCCGGCGGCTCGCCTGCTGGCGCAAGAGGCTGCGCGGGACCGATTGCCCCGCACCTGACCCCGCCGGCTCGGCCAGTGTCACCGCGTCCTGCGTTGCAGCCGCAACCACCACCCAGGACCCGGTTCTCAGCCGCAGACAGAAGGGGAGCGCCTGATCGAGGCCCCTGTCGGGTCGGACGGTCGACAGGCTCAGGTCGCTTGCCCCCAGCAGCCATCTCAGTTCCCCGGTGTTGTCGCCCGCCTCCGCCACGCTGCGCGGGTCCAGTTCCGCACCCACAAGCGCCGCCTGAAGCCCAAGCGCCTGTCCCAGTGGCATCGACAGGCTGACAAGCGCTGCATCGTTCATTCTCACTCCCCCTCCTGTCCCACAAGCACCCCCGTCCGGGCTGCATCTTCAAGCCGCAGCCGTAGCAGATCGGCATTGGCGCGCACAAGGTTGCGCCGGGTCTCCAGGAGCGTGCGATGGACCGTGATGCCGTCCGTCAGCGGGCGTCCACCCAGATCCTGCTGTTCCAGAAACAGATCCACGGACAGGCGCGCCTCCTGTTCCAGCCGCGCCAGCGAGGCCATGCGGCTCTCAAGACGCACACGCTCCAGGGCAATCCGACCTGCTTCGGTCTCCAGATCCCGTGCCGCACGCGCAACACCGGCCCGCGCCGAGGACAGCGCGGCCCGCGCCGCAAGCAGCGCAGGCCGACCGGAAAAGCCCGGAAAATCTGATGTCCCCAGCGTCAGGGTCGCCCCCGGCGTCACCGTCCGCCCATCGCTCAGCACCGTCCCGCCCAGTTGCACGGATGGAAACCGTCTGGCACCGGCAAGCTCCAGATCCTGCTCCGCAAGCGCCAGGGTCAACCGCGCACGGGCCAGATCAGGCGGATCGCCCTTCGTGGAAACGGCCCCAAGCGCATCCCCGATCTCCACAAGCGATGGCAGCGCCGTCTCCAAAAAGGGCCGCTTCGTTGCGGACGCGATCTGGCCGAGCGCAAGCCCGAGCGCCGCTGTGTCCGCGTCAATCTCATTGCGCAGTTCCGCAAGCCGGACGTCAAACAGCAACTGCTCCGACTGGTCCGCAATACCCGCCCCCACCCGGCTTTGCGCAAACCCGCGCAGACCTGCGACCTCCCCCAGCGATGTGGTCGAGGCCGCGCGCCGCGCCTGCGCCTCGCCTGCATCCACCAGATAGCCCAGCACCTCGCGGACACTGTCGATGCGCTCGCTCCAGAGGTCCAGGCGCGCCAGATCAATCGCCCGGTCCGCCTGTGCCTGCTCGGCCTTCGCGCGCCCGAAATCATACAGCACAACCGTCGCCCGCACCCCCACACTGACATCTGCCTCCTGGTTCAGACTTGCGACCGGTTCGATCTGCGGCCAGCGGCGGCGACCTGCCGCCACGCGTTCCTGCTGACGCTGCACGAGCAAATCACGGGCCGGGGAGGTCCGGTCGCTTTCCCTGAGCGCAGCCCGCGCCAGCCGGGCCGCAGACGTACCCGTTTGCAGCAACGGCAGCGGGACAGGACGCGAATGAGCCTCGGCAGAAACGGGCACCCCGGCGCGGCTCTGTGTCTTTGCAGTGGTCACCCGCTGCGGCCCGCGCTCCAATATCGGCTCGGATTGCGCAAAGGGCCCTGCGCGCTCCTGCCCCGTGCAGGCCGTCAGGATCAGAACGGCCGCCAGGGCAACCGGGAACGCACCGGCGGACCGGCGCAATCGGCACACACCACACAGCAGCCCAACACCAAAGGCCGGAAAACGCCCCAGGGCCAGGAAAGAGGTGCGGAGGCTGCAAAGCATGCAGTTGCAAACAGGCAGGCGGAGATGGGTCGTGTCTGGATGTCTGGAGTATGGGGTCGTGCGCGGGGCCAGGTGCGGGGGCGTGCGTGTGTGCGCCCGATCCCGGACCCGCACGCCGTGTTCACCGGTGCGCAGGATTTGGCCCGCCCGCGCAGGCGCGGATCGCCGCACAGCCAGATGGTCCGGATGGGCGTCAGAGTGCAGCCCCAAGCCCGATGGCAGGCCCTGTCTTGTGTCAATATCTCTCACAGCTTGTATTCCAATGCGGCAACGGAGCGGGGGCACCGGAACGAGTATAGCTTGCCGCGGCTGTCCGCCTCAACATGAACAGCAGGCCAGGCACCCGTGGTCTCAGGGCTTAGTGTCACGCGCATCCGTGTCGTCATGACGTTCCCGGATGCGCCATCAACCGGTTAAACGAAGCCGATTGTCGTTTCAAATTCCTGCTCGCATCAAGGCCACCCACGAAGAGGCGGACGACCGCCCCTTCGCGTTATTGCGGATCAAACGCCGACCGAGGTGTCGGGTTCAAAATTTATGAACTCGACACTGGCTTCGAATGCGTCGTCATTTTCCACATTCCGCAGGGTGATCGAGCCCGCCTCATCGGGCAAGTCGATGACAAGATCATCACCGTCTTCCGTGAGCGCGGCGCGCAGCGCTTCAAGGTCCGCAAACAAGGCCTCACCACCATCGTTGAAAAAAAACAGAGTATCGCCGTCCGTATCGAAGTCCTCAATGACGTCGTCTCCGCCAGCAGATATACTGTCGAAGTAAAAGGTGTCATCACCCTCGCCGCCCGTGAGCGTGTCATCACCCCCACGACCGTCAAGTAAATTTTCACCATCATCCCCGGTCAGGGTGTCACTGTGATCGGAGCCCGTAACGTCTTCGATATTGCTTAAGCTGTCGCCCTCAGCGTCGCCACCGCTGGCGCTGCCCGTGGAAAGGTCCACTGTAACCCCCGCAGGGGAACTCTCGTAACTGGCCGTATCCAAATCATCGCCGCCATCCAGCACATCCGCGCCCGGACCGCCCTCAAGGACATCAAAGCCCTGGCCACCAAGGAGACGGTCGTTGCCGCCGCGCCCTAACAATACATCATCACCGCCCAGACCCAATAGTGTATCGTCACCGCTATTGGCTTCATCAACAAAGTCGTCCCCATTGGTGAACGCCTGGATTGCCTGCAGTTTGGCCACACTGTCCACCGCATCCGCGCCAAGCTCGGCAATCGCCGCATTCACCGCCGACACATTGGCCGCCGTCACCTCCGTCACACCCGCATTCGCATAATCGGCAACCGACGGGGCCTGCGTCGTATCGGTGCTGTCCCCAGCCCAGCCCACAATCGAGACAAGCGCCGCAATCGCCGGATCCGCAAGCGCCTGGATCTCGGCCGCCGCCACCGCAAAGTCCGGCTCCGCCGCCGCATCAGGATCCCCATCCGCCGCCGCAATCGCCGCCCGCACCGCAGGCAGACCACTTGCAGACGCTATCGCCGCGTTGACAGCCGCCAGATTGTCCTGCGTCACGCCCGTCACACCGGCATCCGCATAGGTCTCAAGCGACGGATCTGTGCCAGCGCCGCCGCTGAACTCGGCATGGAACTGCAGTTCGCTTAGCGCCGTGCGCCGCGCCGCATCCGCAAGATCGGCAATCACACCGTCCACAAGACCCTGAACCTCGGACGTCTCATCCGCAGCCTCCCGCTCCGCGAGAGCAAGAACCGCATTCACCGCAGCCAGATTGGCCGCCGTCACGCCGGTCACACCGGCAGTCGTGTAAGTCTCAAGCGACGGGGCCAGCGACGGCTCCGTGCTGTCCGCAGCCCAGTCCGCGATCACACCAGCTGCAATCGCACCATCCGCCAGCGTCTGGATTTCGGCCACCGCCGCCGCAAAGTCCGGATCCGCCGCCGCATCAGGATCCCCATCCGCCGCCGCAATCGCCGCCCGCACCGCAGGCAGACCACTTGCAGACGCTATCGCCGCGTTGACAGCCGCCAGATTGTCCTGCGTCACGCCCGTCACACCGGCATCCGCATAGGTCTCAAGCGACGGATCTGTGCCAGCGCCGCCGCTGAACTCGGCATGGAACTGCAGTTCGCTTAGCGCCGTGCGCCGCGCCGCATCCGCAAGATCGGCAATCACACCGTCCACAAGACCCTGAACCTCGGACGTCTCATCCGCAGCCTCCCGCTCCGCGAGAGCAAGAACCGCATTCACCGCAGCCAGATTGGCCGCCGTCACACCCGCGACGCCCGCATCCACGTAGGTGTCAACCGTCGGAGCCGTGTTGGCATCACTGTCCGCCGCATAGTTCGCAAGCACTTCAAGCGCCGGGCCCGCAACAACACCCCGCACAAGACCGAATACCTCCTCTACCGTGTCTGCAGCCTCACGCGCAACCGCAGCAATGGCCGCATTCACATCAGCCAGATTGGCCTCCGTCACCAGGCCGAACAGGTACAGTGCGTCCTCATAATCGGCAACCCTCGGAGCCGGGTCCGCGCCATCCGAAGCCGCATAGTTCGCAATCACTTCAATCGCCGGGGCCGCAACAACACCCCGCACAAGACCGAATACCTCCTCTACCGTGTCTGCAGCCTCACGCGCAACCGCAGCAATGGCCGCATTCACATCAGCCAGATTGGCTTCCGTCACCAGGCTGAAGTCGTTCAGTGCATAGCCGTAATCCGCAACCGTCGGGGCCGGGTCCGCGCCATCCGAAGCCGCATAGTCCGAAATAACGTCAAGCGCCGCATCGGCAACCGCATCCGTGACAATACCAGCGATCTCCTCAACCGTATCCGCAGCCTCACGCGCAACCGCAGCAATGGCCGTATTCACCGCAGCCAGATTGGCCGCCGTCACAAGGCTGAAGTCGTCCAGTGCGTAGCCGTAATCGGCAACCGTCGGGGCCGGATTTGCGCTGTCCGTCGCATAGTTTGCGATGATGCCAACGGAAAATGCCGAAACCGCATCCGTGACAATATCAGCGATCTCCTCAACCGTGTCCGCAGCCTCACGCGCAACCGCAGCCACGGCCGCATTGACCGCAGCAAGATTGGCCGCCGTCACAAGGCTGAAGTCGTCCAGTGCGTAGCCGTAATCGGCAACCGTCGGGGCCGTATTCGCCTCGTCCGCCGCATAGTCCGCAATAACGTCAAGCGCCGCACCGGCAACCGCATCCTGAACAAGACCCAAGATCTCATCAACCGTGTCCGCAGCCTCACGCGCAACCGCAGCAATGGCCGTATTCACCGCAGCCAGATTGGCCGCCGTCACAAGGCTGAAGTCGTCCAGTGCGTAGCCGTAATCGGCAACCGTCGGGGCCGGATTTGCGCTGTCCGCCGCATAGTTTGCGATGATGCCAACGGAAAATGCCGAAACCGCATCCTGAACAAGACCCAAGATCTCATCAACCGTGTCCGCAGACTCACGCGCAACCGCAGCCACGGCCGCATTCACCGCCGACAGATTGGCCGCCGTCACAAGGTCGACAACGTTCAGTGCGGCCTCGTAATCGACAACCGTCGGGGCCGGATTTGCACTGTCCACCGCATAGTTTGCTATGATGCCAAGCGCCGCATCGGCGGCAACTGCGACCTGCGCAAGTGCAAAGACCTCATCAGCCGTGTCCGCAGCCTCACGCGCAACCGCAGCCACCGCCGCATTCACTGCCGCCAGATTGGCCTCCGTCACACCAATGCCAAGCCCCACCACCGCCTGGTAATCAGCAACCGTCGGGGTCGTATTTGTCGCATCCGCCGCATAGTCCGCAATAACGTCAAGCGCCGCATCGGCAACCGCATTCTGAACAAGACCGAAGACCTCATCAGCCGTGTCCGCAGCCTCACGCGCAACCGCAGCCACCGCCGTATTCACCGCCGCCAGATTGGCCTCCGTCACACCAATGCCAAGACCCAACACCGCCTGGTAATCAGCAATCGTCGGCTCCGGATTGGCACTGTCCGCCGCATGCTCCGCAATCGTCGAGAGCGATGCAGCCACCGCCGCAATAACGCCATCCACAAGACCCTGAACCTCGGACGTCTCATCCGCAGACTCACGCGCAACCGCGGCCACCGCCATATTCACCGCCGCCAGATTGGCCGCCGTCACCTCCGTCACACCCGCATTCGCATAATCGGCAACCAACGGGGCCGGATTGGCATCGCTGTCCTCCGCCCAGGCCGAGATAATCTCAAGCGCTGCCATGGTCGCGGCCTCCGCCGCAATCGCCGGGTCTACAAGCGTCTGGATTTCGGCCACCGCCGCCGCAAAGTCCGGATCCGCCGCCGCATCAGGATCCCCATCCGCCGCCGCAATCGCCGCCCGCACCGCAGGCAGACCACTTGCAGACGCTATCGCCGCGTTGACAGCCGCCAGATTGTCCTGCGTCACGCCCGTCACACCGGCATCCGCATAGGTCTCAAGCGACGGATCTGTGCCAGCGCCGCCGCTGAACTCGGCATGGAACTGCAGTTCGCTTAGCGCCGTGCGCCGCGCCGCATCCGCAAGATCGGCAATCACACCGTCCACAAGACCCTGAACCTCGGACGTCTCATCCGCAGCCTCCCGCTCCGCGAGAGCAAGAACCGCATTGACAGCCGCCAGATTGCTCTCCGTCACACCGGTCACACCGGCAGTCGTGTAAGTCTCAAGCGACGGGGCCAGCGACGGCTCCGTGCTGTCCGCAGCCCAGTCCGCGATCACACCAGCTGCAATCGCACCATCCGCCAGCGTCTGGATTTCGGCCACCGCCGCCGCAAAGTCCGGATCCGCCGCCGCATCAGGATCCCCATCCGCCGCCGCAATCGCCGCCCGCACCGCAGGCAGACCACTTGCAGACGCTATCGCCGCGTTGACAGCCGCCAGATTGTCCTGCGTCACGCCCGTCACACCGGCATCCGCATAGGTCTCAAGCGACGGATCTGTGCCAGCGCCGCCGCTGAACTCGGCATGGAACTGCAGTTCGCTTAGCGCCGTGCGCCGCGCCGCATCCGCAAGATCGGCAATCACACCGTCCACAAGACCCTGAACCTCGGACGTCTCATCCACAGCCTCCCGATCCGCGAGAGCAAGAACCGCATTGACAGCCGCCAGATTGCTCTCCGTCACACCGGTCACACCGGCAGTCGTGTAAGTCTCAAGCGACGGGGCCAGCGACGGCTCCGTGCTGTCCGCAGCCCAGTCCGCGATCACACCAGCTGCAATCGCACCATCCGCCAGCGTCTGGATTTCGGCCACCGCCGCCGCAAAGTCCGGCTCCGCCGCCGCATCAGGATCCCCATCCGCCGCCGCAATCGCCGCCCGCACCGCAGGCAGACCACTTGCAGACGCTATCGCCGCGTTGACAGCCGCCAGATTGTCCTGCGTCACGCCCGTCACACCGGCATCCGCATAGGTCTCAAGCGACGGATCTGTGCCAGCGCCGCCGCTGAACTCGGCATGGAACTGCAGTTCGCTTAGCGCCGTGCGCCGCGCCGCATCCGCAAGATCGGCAATCACACCGTCCACAAGACCCTGAACCTCGGACGTCTCATCCACAGCCTCCCGATCCGCGAGAGCAAGAACCGCATTGACAGCCGCCAGATTGCTCTCCGTCACACCGGTCACACCGGCAGTCGTGTAAGTCTCAAGCGACGGGGCCAGCGACGGCTCCGTGCTGTCCGCAGCCCAGTCCGCGATCACACCAGCTGCAATCGCACCATCCGCCAGCGTCTGGATTTCGGCCACCGCCGCCGCAAAGTCCGGCTCCGCCGCCGCATCAGGATCCCCATCCGCCGCCGCAATCGCCGCCCGCACCGCAGGCAGACCACTTGCAGACGCTATCGCCGCGTTGACAGCCGCCAGATTGTCCTGCGTCACGCCCGTCACACCGGCATCCGCATAGGTCTCAAGCGACGGATCTGTGCCAGCGCCGCCGCTGAACTCGGCATGGAACTGCAGTTCGCTTAGCGCCGTGCGCCGCGCCGCATCCGCAAGATCGGCAATCACACCGTCCACAAGACCCTGAACCTCGGACGTCTCATCCGCAGCCTCCCGCTCCGCGAGAGCAAGAACCGCATTGACAGCCGCCAGATTGCTCTCCGTCACACCGGTCACACCGGCAGTCGTGTAAGTCTCAAGCGACGGGGCCAGCGACGGCTCCGTGCTGTCCGCAGCCCAGTCCGCGATCACACCAGCTGCAATCGCACCATCCGCCAGCGTCTGGATTTCGGCCACCGCCGCCGCAAAGTCCGGATCCGCCGCCGCATCAGGATCCCCATCCGCCGCCGCAATCGCCGCCCGCACCGCAGGCAGACCACTTGCAGACGCTATCGCCGCGTTGACAGCCGCCAGATTGTCCTGCGTCACGCCCGTCACACCGGCATCCGCATAGGTCTCAAGCGACGGATCTGTGCCAGCGCCGCCGCTGAACTCGGCATGGAACTGCAGTTCGCTCAGCGCCGTGCGCCGCGCCGCATCCGCAAGATCGGCAATCACACCGTCCACAAGACCCTGAACCTCGGACGTCTCATCCACAGCCTCCCGATCCGCGAGAGCAAGAACCGCATTGACAGCCGCCAGATTGCTCTCCGTCACACCGGTCACACCCGCATCCGCATAGGTCTCCACCGTCGGAGCCGTGCCGCCGCCATCCGCATAGGTCGAGATCACACCTAGCGCAGCGGCAGCAGGATCGGGGACAGCCGGGTCAGGACCGCCCGTGTCGGGGTCGCCGCCCTCTGTGCCGCCGCCGGTCTCACTGCCATCCGGGTCGCCGCCTGCGTCGCCGTCACCACCATCGCCACCGCCGGTCTCACCGCCCTCTGCGCCACCGCCTGCGTCGGGATTAACTGGCTTCAGGGCGTCAATCGCGCCATCCGCCAGCGTCTGAACCTCGGCTGTGCTGTCCGCAGCCTCACGCGCAACCGCAGCCACCGCCGCATTCACCGCAGCCAGATTGGCCGCCGTCACACCGGTCACGCCCGCAGCCGTATAGGTGTCAACCGTCGGCACAACCAGATCGTCACCCTGACCATCGGCCGCGGCATAGGCCGTGATCACCCCAAGCGCAGTGGCAGCGGGATCAACTGGATCAACGCCGTCTGTTCCACCATCCGTGTCGGGGTCACCGCCATCCGTGTCCGGTTGGCCGCCCTCTGTGCCGCCGCCAGTGCCTGCACCACCGGTCTCGCTTCCATCTGTGCCGCCGCCGGTCTCACTGCCATCCGGGTCGCCGCCTGCGTCGCCGTCACCACCATCCGGGTCGCCACCTGCGTCGGGATCGCCATCCGTATCACCGTCGCCCGTATCACCGTCGCCGCCAGAATCTCCACCGCCGGTCTCGCCACCCTCTGTGCCGCCGCCTGCGTCGGGATTAACTGGCTTCAGGGCGTCAATCGCGCCAGTCGCCAGCGCCTGAACCTCGGACGTGCTGTCCGCGTCAGTCCCGTCCACCGCAGCCACCGCCGCATTCACCGCAGCCAAATTGGCATCCGTCACACCGGTCACACCTGCAGCCGTATAATCGGCAACCGAAGGCGCCGTGCCGCCGCCATCCGCCGCCGCATGGGCCGAGATCACACCTAGCGCAGCGGCAGCAGGATCGGTCTCACCGCCCATGTCATCATCGTCGGATGCGGCCACAGCGATGGCACCAATCGCGGCAATGCCCGCAAAGATTGCTGCCGGAGGAATTGCTGCTGAACCAACCGCCCCGCTCGTGGACAGGGTCAGATAATCGCCACCAGACGTCCCATCCGGCCCCGCGACAGGTCCTGCCTCATAAACAGCTTCAAGCGCATCAACATCCTGCGGTGTTGCCCCAAACATGGCGGCAAGATCTGACAAGGCCCGGGGCTCCAGCCCGATCAGCGCGCCATCCTCGTCCAAGCGCGCCTCAAGCAGGTCTCCAGCCGCCGGGTCGCGCAACACCAGAACACGATCCTCTACCGCAAAAAACCCTTCAATCTCGATGCGACCCCCCGTGCGAAGAACAATGACGAGATCATCGCCCTGCCGGAAGGTGCGAGATACCGACTGCGCATCAAGCGGAACAAGGGCCGCCAAAACATCATCAGGAAGGCCAATGACAGACTGGGCAAGGTCACGCGGAAGGGTGGAGGGACGGATGTTCATTGTAGACGTTCCAATCATGTTACAGGTTTACCGGGAGCGAAAGAAGATTGCGCAAGGACGGGTGCCGGGACGGGTGTAGACGCGCGCCGTTCGACGCTGTCCTTGCAGACCGCGCGCAAGACACCACGAGGGATGCCGGGGGAATGCCGGGGATGCACAGGTCCCCGGCCCCGCAGGCCACACAGGTCGGCCAGTGCGATTTCGGCCCGTGCGATATAGTAGCGATATAATATCGACGCACCACTCACCCATACCGTGATGGGGGTGGTCGAACGATCTGGACAGCATCTCCATGCAGCCCGGAAACACATTCCGGGGGCCGCTTACATGCCGGGCGCCGCTGACATGTGTGACGTAGCTGCTATTCTTGAGAGAACGTGCCGGGACCCTGCTGCACCCGCAATCATACCCGGTGCGAGGGCAACCCCGGTTGGTCCAAGGCCGACAGCGACTGGCAAGAACGCCCATCGTCACAGGCGCACACTCTGCCGCTGACCGCTGACCGCTGACCGCTGACCGCTGACCGCTGACCGCTGACCGCTGACCGCTGACCGCTGACCGCTGACCGCTGACCGCTGACCGCTGACCGCTGACCGCTGACCGCTGACCGCTGACCGCTGACCGCTGACCGCTGACCGCTGACCGCTGACCGCTGACCGCTGACCGCTGACCGCTGACCGCTGACCGCTGACCGCTGACCGCTGACCGCTGACCGCTGACCGCTGACCGCTGACCGCTGAATCGTTTCAGGTCCCGGGTCTGTGTCAATAGGATATTCGCTTTTTCGGTCACGTCGCGATCACGTCCTGCATGGTTTGGTGTGCTGCTCTTGGTGAAAACACTTTCTATCATGCGCACCATGGCGTCAATGGCTTTTCGACATAAAATTTGCGAAGCACATTTTTGGGAGCACACTGCCAAGTGTCTTCGATTAGGTGTCTTTCGGTGCCAAAGCCGCAGCAACACGTATCCGGTGCGGCCATCCTCTGCCGGACCCGGGGTCTGTTACCGCAGACGCGCCAGCGTCGCGCCGCCGTTGCCCATGGGCAACCCGTCCTCACGGGTCAGCGACAGGATCAGGTTCCGAAGGCCAGAACCTGCCTCAGGAGAATCACCCGCCGATTCGGTCTTTTGCCCGTCATCTACGTCACCCGGCCTGATCAGGATCCACGAAAAAGGGACCGCGATATCGCGAGACAGAGACTGCGGCGGAGTGTGCGCCGGATACAGTTGACATGGCCCGGTCTCTCGCGTCCCCTTTTGCCGCCAGCCGGGCTTCATACCGCTGATCTTGCTTGCTTTTTTCTGCGCCCACCATATGCGTCTCCCGAACTCAGGACTCCGTGGCGGTGACGGCAGTGACACGCTGGGAAGTCTCTGGCGTTTCTGCGCCGGGAAACCGATCGCGGTAGGAAACCGGGTTTCCCCGGTCCCCCCGCACGGATCCGGACGTGCGCGTTAACGCATCCGGCTCCTGCCTTGGGTCGTGACGGCGAGCCGCTGGTTTGGCCACGGGTGACGGATGGTGGGTTTGGGCCAGTGGAGACCGAGAAGGTATTCCAATGACAGCCAGCTTGTGCGGTCTTTCTGGGACCGCCTGCGCAGGGCGCGCAGAAACAGTCGTTTGACCGCCTCAACAAACCTCGACAGGGACTTTGACGACCCCGGAACGGCATAGTAGTTCAGCCATCCGTTGATGACCCTTCCGAGCCATCGGGCAAGGTCGTGTCTGTCCATGTGAAAGCGTTTGCGCAGTTCCTCCTTGATGCGCCTGAGTGTGCGCCTGAACCGCTTTCGCGATGGCTTGCGCCCGACCCGGAATTTTCCTTTCTTGGTGATGAGGCAGCAATGTGTCATCCCCATGAAGTCAAAGGTTTCCGGTTTGCCCTGCCCCCTGTTCTTCCGGTCTCGCGTTGCGAACCGTCCGAACTCGATGAGCCGGGTCTTGTCAGGATGCAGGTCCAGCCCGAATTGGCCCAGCCGCTCCCTCAGGTCGTTCAGGAAGTTCTTTGCTTCCCACCGATATTGGAAGCCGATAACGAAGTCGTCCGCATAGCGGACAAGGATCATATCGCCCTCCGCCTTCCGTTTGCGCCATGCCTGAGCCCACAGGTCGAACACGTAATGCAGGTAGACATTCGCCAGAACGGGCGAGACAATCGCCCCCTGTGGAACGCCCCTGCCGGTGTCCGTCCAGTCGGTCTCTTCCATGACGCCAGCGTTCAGCCATTTGATGATGAGGCGGATGAGGCGCTTGTCTCCGATACGGTGTTCCAGAAACCGGACAAGCCAGCCCCGGTTTACCCGATCAAAGAAAGCGCGGATATCCGCGTCCAGCACCCAGTTGACCTTGCGCTGTTGCAGTCCAACCGTGAGCGCATCAAGCGCGTTATGCGCCCCGCGCCCCGGCCGGAACCCGTAGCTGAACCCGAGAAACTCCGTCTCGTAGATCGGAACCAGAAGAATGTCCGTCACCGCCTTCTGGACGATCTTGTCTTCCAGTGTGGCGATGCCGAGCGGTCGTGTCCCGCCGTCGGGCTTGGGTATCTCTACCCGCCGGACCGGCGGCGCCCGGTACGCTCCCCTGTGGATGCGCCCGTGCAGGTCAATCAGACGATCTTCCAGCCCGTTGGCATACATCTCCCACGTCACCCCGTCCACGCCAGCGGCCACGTCACTTTTGAGCGCGTGGAACGCCTCGGTCAGCGCCTCCGGGGTGATATGGTGCAGGAGCGCCGTAAGACGCTCTTCCGGGTTTCTCTTTGCAGCTTGCCGTATCCTGTCAGCCGCCTGTGACAGGCTTCCCCGCTTCTGTGCGCGGTGCCTGCTTTGGCTTTCTGGATTTCCCTTGGCCCCGGCCCTTGGCTCCACCGGCTCCGCAGGGCGTTGTCGCCCCTTGTTCGCCCGCTTCCTCGCTACTATGGCCGGGTCTGACTTCTTCAGATCGTTCATCTCAGTTTACGGATTGACTCCTTTACGTTGCGGCCCCGCACGACTGCGGGGCGACCTGAAGACCTCCCAGGTCCCGGTGGAATGCTTCTGTGCGTGCCGTGGTTCTTCGACCCCGGGATGCCCCCTTTTGCCTCACCAATGCGGCTTGGGAGTGTTGCCTTCGGCGATAGTCAACACCTCGGCACATCCGTGAAAATCCGATTTCGGGGCTCAATAGCCCGGCCCACACATGCCGCTACCGACGCTTCACCTGACACCTCACGATGCCCGGCGCACGGCTCGCGGTGAAAGTTGGTGGTTAGCCTTTCCTTTCTACGGGACTTGCACCCGTTACATTCTCACCAGTTCGCCTGGCGCACGACTATTCCGGACGGGCGTTGGGAATTGGCGGATCAATATTCGAGGTTGCACAAGTAAGGCCATACGCTCACTCCGGTCCCGGAAGATGGGCAAGAAACGCCCGGACAACCCGTGCGGAATTTTCTGCGGCCAATCCGAAAAAGACGGCAAGCTCGTTTTCAGCCTCACTGCCGCCCGCAAGATCCGACAGGCTGCGAAACGCAATAAAGGGCACGTCATTGGCATAGGCGACATGCGCGACGGCGGCAGATTCCATATCAAGCACCTGCGCCCCGAAGGTCTCGAACACATGCGCCCGGAAATCTGCATTGTCGATGAAGGCCGTGCCGGACACACCATTGCCTCCGACAGATATCTCCGGACCTTCTTCCAGACAGGTGCCTGCTTTCTGACAGGCCTCCAACGCGACGTTTGCTGCTGCTTGCCGGGCAATCTCAAGGAAATGTGCATCCACTGGAAACCAGAAGTGCTCTTCCGGGCCCATCCCACCCTTTCGGGCCACCTGGACCGGGATTGTGTGCATCATGCCGTAGTTCCTGAAAGCGCTGCTCAGAAAAGGCGGCAAGACATAGCCATCTCCCACATCTCGTGCAAAGACGGATTCCAAATACTGGCCCCACTGTTCGGGCACCACCACATCACCGAGCGAGAGCGCGGGGTCCACCCCGCCCGCAATGCCGGAAAAGACGATGCCTTCAATGTCATACCTGTCCAGCGCGAGTTGTGTGGTCATGGCGGCGTTGACCATCGAGATGCCGGAGAGAAACAGAACCACATCATGGCCCTCCAGCCGACCGGTGACAAACGTCACGCCGTTGATCTCCTGCCGGTGCGCCTCGTCTATCTCATCAAGCAGTGCCGTCCACTCAGGCGCATAGGCCGAGATCACCGCGATCCGCGACCCCTTGTCAGAGGTTTCCGCAGACGCGGCGAAGGCAAGGCCGCTCCAAATGGCGAGCACAATCAGCGATCTTATCATCACTTTCTCTCTTTCAATTCCCCGCTTCGCTGGCCTTGCGACTTCGGCAATCGCCTGCAGTCTGACTGTCGATAATTTTCTGCGCTCATTTCGCCCACCGCTTCGCCCGCACGCTATCCCAATCCAATTGTGTTTGTCACGCGCGCGATCATAACGTTATCGACAGCGCGCGATCATAACGTGCTGCAGATGCCGACATCCTGCGCCTCACGTCGGCAAGATAGTGCGGGATCTGGGCTCATCTGGCACATGTGGTCATCGGGTCGGCTCACCGGTTATCCCTGCCTTCCTTTCCAGCCACTCAAGACCGGATGCAATCGCTTCGGTCCGCATTCGTACATCCGCCTGAAATTTCCCCATCCCTCCTGAAACCGCGAAGGTGTCAGAAAGGACAAATGCGGAATTAACCGGAAATCAAGTCCAGAGGTTTGCGAGGGGAAAGCTGATGGCCTCGAAGGGGGCCACTGACACGGCAGCATCTTCCGCCAGAGAGGCAATGAGAAGCCATTGCCCCTCATGCAGCCGGAACGCTTCCAGCGTGCGCGCCTCGGGATCCACAAGCCAAAGCCATGAAACACCTTCACGGGCGTAGATATTCCTCTTGGGTCCAAGATCGATCTGCCGGGTTGACGGTGACAGGACTTCGCAGGCCCAGTCCGGTGCAATGGCGACAAAGGGGGTTTCTGGCGGATCCGGCATGGTCTCGCGCCGCCAACCTGCGAGATCCGGAACAACGACGTCGTCACCGAGGTGGATTTCCTGTTCAAACAGTATCCACCAGCCGCCGGGACCACCGTTGCCGTAATGGAACGGATCCATGATTTTCGTGCCCATCCCGGATGCCGCGACGGCATGGGGGAAGGCCGGGCGCGGGTGTGTGTACAGGGTTCCGGCGAGTATCTGCGCGACCATATGTGGCGGCGCGTCGATGACGTCCTGATAGGTGGCGCGGGGCTTCTTGCGGGCAGGGCTGGTCATAAGTCCTCTCTCATTATTGTGCTTCGGATTGCATTGCGTGGGGTTCTGGTTTCTTCCTCTGATTTCCGATCCGTCGGACACGCGACGGACGCCGGTTTTTGTCTTTCATCCGTCATTCGATCGACCCACCCACGCCTTTGAAGGTCTCCACAAATTCGGAAATCCTGTCGAACACGGCTTGCTTTCTGGTTCGGAACTGCGGTTTTAGCGGGCTCATCTTTGGCAAGACAGCATTCAGATCATCCCCGTTCTCACTCGCAAACTCCCGGCGCAGTGCTGTCGAGATGTAGCGCCTAGCTGGTCCCGCATTGAGGCCTTCCGAACGGATCAAGTCTTCCGCCACACGGCGTTGCTCACGTTGTGCAAAGGCGAAAAAGGCGGCAATTACGCCCGCCCTGTCTTCAATCCGATCAAGATCGGTCTCGTTGATGAACGCGACCAAAAGGCTCTCTTTGGCGCGATGGCCCAAGCTGGCCCGGATGATGCGGCGGGCCTCGTCAATCAACTCGCCCTTGTCTTTCACCTTCCTGTTCTTTTCGAAGATCAGTTCGAGAATATAGTCGAGGTTGATCTCCTGAGATTTGAGAAGATCGACCTCAAAGACCACATCATCCCAGTCGATGTCGGACTGCTCATTCTCTTTCCAGGATCGCTCCCGACGCAGCCAGTCGCGAATGTCGTTATAGGTTGACCTGTAATCCTGAACCCGTCGCTCGGGCGGCAAGCTGATGGACGCCATGTCATCGATAGCATCATCGTCCAGATAATGGTCCGCTCTGAAGCTGGCGACCGCTTCGGGATCATTGGCATCAATGTTCTGAAAGGCCTTCAGCGCCGCGAACTCATCATAGTTCTGAAGCACATTTTCCGCCCTCAGATATTCGCCAAACAGCTTTACAAACGCTTTCCTGTCGGCCTCCGTGGCGATTTTCGCCGGATCCGGGAAGCGCTCTTCGAGTTCCCTCAACACCTCAATGAAGCCGCGCCGCGCGTCACCGGTCTCGCGATCCTCAAATCCCTTCATGTAGTCGCTGTAGCTCTTCTCCAGCACGACATTTTTTGTGTTCTGGTCGCCAAAGAGCCTGATGGCGTCCACGGTGGCCTGTTCGAGGTCGCGGAACGCAACGATATTGCCAAAGCTCTTTGTGTCATCATGAATACGGTTGGTCCGGGAGAAGGCTTGGATCAGGCCGTGGTAACGCAAGCTCTTGTCCACAAACAGCGTGTTGAGCGTTGGGGCGTCAAAGCCGGTGAGGAACATGCCGACCACGATCAGAAGGTCAATCTCCCGATTCCTCACGCGCTCCGCCAGTTCCCGGTAGTAGGTTTGGAATCCTTTGCTGTCTACGCTGTGATTCGTCCGGAAACATGCATTGTAATCAGCAATGGCCGCGCTCAGGAATTCCTTTGCACTGCTGCGCAAGGCCGATATCTCAAAGCCTTCATCCTGAATGTCGCCAATAGCGTCTTGTGCCTCATTCGCGGCAAAGGAAAAGATTGTCGCGATCTTCAAAGGGGTTTCGCTCTCCGCCTGCAAATCGTTCAGGGTCTCATAATAGAGCTTTGCCGCATCGACACTGCTGACCGCAAACAGGGCATTGAAGCCGTGGCTTCCCGCCTGCCGCCGATGCGTCTTCTGGCGAAAGCTGCTCAGGATATAGCGTGAAACTTCCCGGATACGTTCCGGGTGCAGAAGCGCCTGCCTGGTTTCGGCGGCGCTGAGCTTGTTCGCGTCCTGTTCGCACTCAAGGGCCCTGAACCTCGGGCGGACATCGTTGTAATCCACCTTGAACTTCAGAACCTTTTCATCGCGAATGGCATCCGTGATGACATAGGAATGCAACTCGCGTCCGAATACGCTGGCCGTTGTCTCGGCCCCCAGGGCGTTTTGTGGAAAGATCGGGGTTCCCGTAAAGCCGAACTGACAAAAGCGCCTGAACCGCTTCCTCAGGTTTTTTTGGGCCTCGCCAAACTGGCTGCGATGGCATTCGTCGAAAATGAACACAACGCGCTGGCTGTAAACCGGCAGGCCTGCTTCCCCCTTCATCAGGTTGTTCAGCTTCTGGATCGTGGTGACAATGATCCGGTTGTCTGCCTTGTCCAGATTGCGCTTCAGCCCTGCGGTGCTTTCGGACCCGTTCACACTGTCGGGGGAAAAGCGTTGGTATTCTTTCATCGTCTGGTAATCAAGATCCTTGCGGTCCACGACAAAAAACACCTTGTCGATGAAATCCAGTTCGGTCGCCAGACGTGCCGCCTTGAAACTTGTCAATGTCTTGCCCGACCCCGTGGTGTGCCAGATATAGCCGCCACTTTCCGGCCTGGTCCAGATTCTCGCCTCATGTGAACTTCTGATCTTCCACAGGATGCGCTCGGTGGCCGCGATCTGATAGGGGCGCATGACAAGCAAGGTGTTGCTGGTATCAAACACCGAGTAGCGCAGCAGCACATCGAGCAAGACGCGCTTTTGCAGAAACGTCGCCGTGAAATCCTTGAGATCCCTGATCAGCCTGTTGTCCGCCGTCGCCCAGTGCATGGTGAAGTCAAAGCTGTTCTTTCCCCGCTGCGTCGTGTTGGCAAAATAACGGGTGTCCGTGCCGTTCGAGATCACGAACAGTTGCAGAAACCTGTAGAGGGAGGTTTCGCTGTTGAAGCTTTCCTTGCTGTATCGGTGGATCTGGTTGAACGCCTCGCGAAGGGCCACACCACGCCGTTTCAGTTCAATCTGCACCAGAGGCAGCCCGTTGACCAAAATCGTCACATCGTAGCGATTGGCATGTGTTCCGGTCTGCTCAAACTGCCGGATCACCTGCAGTCTGTTGCGTTCCATGTGGATTTTGTCGAACAGGAAGATGTTCTGGATGCGCCCATCGTCGAACTCAAAGTCATAGACGTGATCCTCATGGACCTTGCGGGTTTTGTCGAGGATGCTGTCATTGGGCCTGTCCAGATATGTTTCGACAAAGCGCTGCCATTCGGTATTCGAGAACGCTGTGTTGTTGAGGTCCTCCAGCCGGACCCGAACATTGGCTAGCATCGCCTCTGGCGTGGTCAGATCAGGCAGGTATTCATAGCCCTGGTCCTGCAAGTCCTGCACCAGTTCGCGTTCAAGCTCGTGTTCGCTTTGATAGTGGGTCGGTGCCTCCCATGCTCTGGTGTACTTGTCGAGGACGATAAAGCTCTTCGTTTCCGCAATCGGTGTTGTTTGCTCAGCCATACCGGTCGTCCTCCCGCCAATCGCCGTAAGTTTCGACCACATTGTCCGGCAGGCACTTTCTGGTCTGCCTGTCGGCCCGAATCGGTGCATGGAGCGCATGAGTCAGAGGTTCGGCAACGATTGTCGCTTCGCCTGAAAGCGCGGACGGTTCGACAATACGTGGCTTGAGGTCTTCGTTCATGCGGAGTCCCGGGCGGCTATAGCTGTTTCTGGCGCATCCTCACCGGTCCCGACCGCTTTGCCGTCCTGCCAGATGACGGCGTACTGGCCCAACCGGCGTTTTTTCTCCAGATCTTTGCGAACAGCCTGTCGAAGCGCATCCAGTTGCCGCTGCCCTTCGGTCGAAGGCGTGGTTACTCTTGTTCTGTTCATATCTCGCTCCCCTCATGCAGAAGACGGTCGTAAAGTTCATGAAAACATGTCGCGTAGTGCCGGTTTGTTCGAATACCAATGTCGGGCTTTCCCCATCGTTCATGAAGCACGTGCAGAGGTCGACACTGTGGCAAAAGTCTTCAAGCAGGTGGCGCAGACTGCGCACAAAGCGCCGCTCGATATCCGCAGCGGGAACATCATGCCCTCCATGGGCAACACGCTCAGCCACACGCTGCTTCGACATCTCGACACTGGGCAAGGCCAGATAAATCAACTCTACCCGCCAGCCTTCGGCCTGCAGGCGTTCAGCCAATCGTAAATTTCCGCGTCCCGCCAATGTGGTTTCAAAGGCAAAATCCTCGCCTGCGGAGATGCGTTGATCAACTTCGTGCAGAAAGATGCGACCGGCAGACAGCAACTTTCGTTCCGGTGCGAGAGGGGAAAGACCGGCAGCAATCAGGTCAACATTGATGAAATTGGCGCAGCCCGACACCCTGGTCAGGTATTCCAGCGCGAAGGTGGTTTTGCCAGCACCGTTAGGACCAGCTATGATCCGGCAAACCGGCATCAGACTACCCTCCTGATTGAAAGCGGGCAAACGTGCTGATCTTCAAACTGCGTTTCGCGCGGCAGGTCTTCGGTGGCAATATTGCGGCAGAGAAATTTCCGCTGCGCGGGTCCCGCGTCCTTGCGACCCGTCGGCCCCGTGGCAACCCGAACCATGGACCCGTGCGCGGTCTGCGAATGATCGGTGCTATTGAAGGCATAGGTAAGTTGCGCCTTTGTTTCGGTCGCTCGTAACTGCCGGGCGATCTGTTCGAGGGTCTGGCTCATTTACGCAGCCTCCTCGGGCTCGGGAAAGCTCAGAAGCAGGTCGCGGTAGTATTCATATTGCTGGTGTCGTAGCGCAATCTCGCGCGGCAGACCCTCGGTGAGCGACGTGGTCAGTGCGTCAAACGTGTCGAGGATGTTGACGATGTGAATTTGTTTCGCAAGTGATGGGACAGGAATTTTGAGAGGTATAACATCTCGTGGATAGACATGCGGAACGCCCCCGCCACTTTTTAGCCCATGTAACTGCTGCTGCCTGCTTTTGAGCCAGTGAAAACAGTACCGGGCGTTCAGCATGCCGCTTGGAGAGATGGTAAATGCATCGGACACATAGACGGGCTTATCCCACCAGCTGACCCAACCTGCATAGGCCCCGGATCCCGCGACGACAATTGTAGGTCCGGTTCGATTGCTCGCGTTGTGAAAATAGGCCGGTTGACGCCCGCCCGCGATGACCGGAATTTTACCAGAGACAATGTGCTTTTTTGTGATCGGAGTGCCACGTTTGACTTGACAGATCTCACCCAATGTCGTCACCCTCGCTCGACGCTCGACGCTCGACGCTCGACGCTCGACGCTCGACGCTCGACGCTCGACGCTCGACGCTCGACGCAGTGTCAAAACCGTCGAAGCTCAGCAACTGGTCGCGATAGTAGTTGTACTGTTTTTCCCGCAGCTTAAGCTCGGTGGTAAGCTCGGTGAACGTATCCAGAATGCGGACAATCTCACCTTGGATCGCCAGAGACCTCTCAGGGTCGTCAGGGCAGGGAATGGGGATCAATATCTTCGACATATCCTTCGCGGATACATCAATCACCTTCGCCCCTCTTGCATATCTCCTTTTCGCCTTTTCAAAAGCTGGCGTTTGAGTGAAGTAGGCGAAATACATACCAAGGATAGAATCGGCAGGCTTAAATATGGATGCGTGCCCGCCAGTAACCGCTTGTTCTTTGCCCAAGTACACTAACGGCGTACCAACATCTTCAAAGTTCTCGCTCGTATTGGTTATGACCACGTCACCTTTATTTACTTTCTTCAAGCTTGAGGCGGTCTTTGGCGAAACAAATGAGATCGTTGTTTCAGTTGATAGCCTGTAGTGAGTATAGATTTGACCGTAGTGTATCGCTGGCACACCGGTTTCTGTGAATTCCGACTTAGGCAAGCCATTGCCACGAACTAGTTCACCAAGATCCCCCAAGGGCACCCACTCCACATCCGCCTCATCCAGCAGCCGTGCCAGAAACCTCGAATTGCTCATGCCTCAATCTCCACAATGATCGCGTCGATGTCCGCACGCAACTGGTCGATCTTGCCAACCGTGGTTTTCAACTCTGCATTCAGTTCGGTGATATCAATCACCTCGCGGGTGTCCTTGGGTTCCACATAGGCGCTGACGGACAGATTGTAGTCCTTCTCGACAATACACACATACTCCGCGGTTTGAGCGATATGCGTTACATTTTCCTTGGCCCCAAACATCTTCAAAATTTCGGCAATATGGGCGTCACTCATCTCATTGTTGTTGGTTTTCTTGTCAAAGAACTCCGCGCCGCTGGCATCAATGAACTGCACCCGGGTGTCTGGTTTGTTTTTCGCCAATACCAGAATGTTCACGGCGATGGTGGTGCCATAAAACAGGTTTGGGGCCAGGGAAATCACCGTTTCAACAAAGTTGTTATCAACCAGATATTTGCGGATCTTCTGTTCTGCCCCGCCCCGGTAGAAAATTCCGGGGAAGCACACAATCGCCGCGCGTCCCCTGGGCGACAGATAGCTGAGCGCATGAAGCACAAAGGCGAAGTCGGCCTTGGACTTAGGGGCCAAAACCCCCGCAGGGGCATAGCGGTCATCATTGATCAGGGTCGGGTCGTCCGACCCCACCCATTTGACCGAATAGGGCGGGTTCGACACAATCGCATCAAAACGCTCGTCATGTCTGAAACGCGGATCAATCAGGGTGTTGCCCAACTGGATGTTGAACTTGTCGTAGTTGATATTGTGCAGGAACATGTTCATCCGGGCGAGGTTATAGGTCGTGTGATTGATTTCCTGACCAAAGAAGCCGTCTTCGATGATGTGCTCTTCGAACTGCTTCCTGGCTTGCAGCAACAGCGAACCCGATCCGCATGCGGGATCGTAGATTTTGTTGACGCGCGTTTGGTCGTGCATGGCGATTTGCGCGATCAATTTCGAAACGTGTGTTGGTGTAAAGAACTCGCCACCGGATTTGCCCGCATTGGCGGCATAATTCGAGATCAGGAACTCATAGGCATCACCAAACAGGTCCCCTTCATTGTCGTCGAAAGCCAAGGGCAGGCCCGCAACGCCTTTGAACACCGAAGCCAAACGGGCGTTCTTGTCCTTGACAGTATTGCCAAGGCGATTGCTGGTGGTGTCGAAATCGGCAAACAGGCCCTTGATGTCGTCTTCTGATGCATGGCCGCTTGCCGAGGCTTCAATTGCAGAAAAAATCCCGGCCATATCCGTATTCAAGTTGTCGTTTTTGTGGGCGGCAGAAGCAACATTGACAAACAACTGACTGGGATAGATGAAGTAGCCCTTGGTCTTGACCGCATCGGCTACAACCTCGTCAGGGATGTCCGCATCGGACATGGATGCATAGTCGATGCTCGCGTCACCTGCTTCGATGTAGCGTGTGAAGTGTTCGCTGATAAAGCGGTAGAACAGGGCCCCAAGGACAAATTGCTTGAAATCCCAGCCATCAACGGCACCGCGTACATCATTGGCAATGTGCCAGATCTGGCGGTGCAATTCATCGCGCTGTTGCTGGCCTGTCATTTCCGCCATCCTTCCTGTTTCGCAGCGGCAGTTTGGCCATCGACTTCGTTTTTTGTAGAACCGCCGGACACTCCCCGCCTTAACTCCCTGTACCTTGCCGCATACGACGCAAACCCAAATTCAATTGCGAATGTGGCAATGCCCTCTCAGCGCCGGATGCCGTGACGATAACCGCATAATGAACCCTTAATCCATTCAGCCCATTGAAACCGATGATATACGGTCTTTATTAAGTCAGTATATTTTTCTGAATGCTTTTTGGTACTTTGCTGAATCTCGTAAAGTTCAGCTTCTAGAGCATTGCTGCCTGACTGAAAATCCATAACCTTTTCAAGTAGCTCTTGCCGCAAACGGTGGGTGGCGCACACTGCTCGGTCTGGATCAATTTGATAAGATTTGAGTTCAGCTGAGAGGGCTGTCAACTCACTTTCATCCAATACCGAACTAAAGAGCTCGTCTTCAATTTTGTCCCGGTCAACCCTATCCCCGGTAACCTCCATAGAAACGAGGAGGCGTCGGGCAATATGCGCCATTCTCTCGGATAAATATAATTCCCGCCTTATTCTTTTAAGAATCGTCTCGCGCAAACCCAGACGCGTGTGATGTCTCTCGACGAGTGAGGCAACTATGCCTCCAATAAACGCAGAAAACACGGACACTGAAATTGTTTGAATGAGTCCCATTAGAATACACTTCTCGTTTACCCGCAGCCTTCACGGTCTAGCAAAACCTTATACATAGCGTTGCTTGAATCGCAAGCCTGTCGCGGAATCCGCAACCCTCAACAGTTTGCTCATATGTCCCAACTATTCACCTACTTATCAACCCAGCTTGGGCCTTATCTCGAGCCACCGAAATCCCCCAAAGTGGGACCGCGATATCGCGAGACAGAGACTGCGGCGGAGTGTGCGCCGGATACGGGCAATTTGCCCGCGTCTCTCGGGTTCTCTTTTGCCGCCAGCCGGGCTTCATACCGCTGATCTTGCTTGATATTTTCTGCGTCCACCATATGCGTCTCCCGAACTCAGGACTCCGTGGCGGTGTCCGCAGTAAAACAATGCGTAGTCTCTGGCGTTTCGTGCGCCGGGAAGTTGGACGTGTCGGGATAAGGCTGGATAAAGCTGGACGGGGGTTGGAAACTGGTGCGCCACGCGCCAGTCAAGGGGGATTTTTGGCCTGGAATATCACGGTGCAGAACAGCCCCTTAAACGGCCCTGCACGGGCGCATAACGCGGCGTTAACGGGGTGTTGAACAGCGCTGTTATCGCCGCCGCGCCGCGCCGGGTTTCGCAATCTTCTGGCGGGCACTGGCCTGCGGTGGCCTGCGCTGGCGGTGCCACCGGATTGGCGGGCCAAATGGCAGACCGCCCACCACGCCCGGCCCTCGCCGGTGCCACTGGCCCGCCGCCCGCTGGCACCCTGCCCGCCACACGGGGCCAGGATCGGGTCCGCATCGGGCTTGCAGCACAGCGGGCGGTCTTGTAGCGATACCCCATGCCCGATTTGCCAACCCCCCATGATGCCCTCTTTCGCGCCCTGCTCAGCGACCCCGAGCGCGCAGGGGCCTTTCTGCGCGAGCACCTGCCCAACAACATTGTCGGGCATCTCTCGGATGATCCGCCCGAGATCCTTGAGGGCAGCTTTGTTGATGACGCGCTTGCAGGCAGCCAGAGCGATCTGCTGATGAAGCTGCGCTTGAGATCAGGCGGTGTGGCCTTTGCCTTCGTTCTGGCCGAGCACAAGAGTACCCCCGATCCGGGTCTGCCGCTGCAACTGGCCACATACATGGTGCGCATCTGGAAACGCCATGCGGGCACGGAGGCGGCCCGGTTGCGCGCCCTGCCACCTATTGTGCCCATCGTTCTCTATCACGGCGCGGCCCGCTGGCATGTGCCCGAGGGGCTGGGTCAGATGATCGCCGCGCCTGATCCGGCGGTGGCTTTTCTGCCCGGGGCGGGATATATCCTGCGCAACCTGCGGGCCATGGACGCGGAGGCGCTGTCAGGCAATGCCGCGCTGCGGGCCGGGTTTGTGACGCTCAGGCGCGAGGCGCTGGATCATCTGGCGGCGATTGCGGCGGCGCTGCCCGAGGGCAGCGATCTGAGGCGGCAGGTGGTGGAATACATCCTTCGGGTCTATGATGTGGATATGGAGGACCTGAAGGCCGCGCTGCGGCGCGACGGGCAACGCGAGATGGAGGCATTGATGGGAACCATTGCAGACACCCTGATCAAGCAGGGCCATGAAGACGGTATAGCCGAAGGCAGAGCCGAAGGCAGGGCCGAAGGGATAAAGGCCGGGGAGCAACGCGGGCTGACCAGAGGCCGCGAAGAAGGCAGAGCCGATACGCTGCGCAAACTGCTTGAGCGGCGGTTCGGGCCGCTGCCGCAAGAGGCGCGGGCGCGGATTGATGCGGCCTCGCTTGCAGATTTGGATCGCTGGCTGGATACGGTGCTGGATGCGGCGTCGCTGGCTGCAGTGTTCGGGTCGGATCAGGCGTAGCGCGCGATACCAGCACCACATCGCCACAGATGGCGCTGTCCGCCCTGAGGCGCGCCTTCTGTCGATCCTGCGCCCATGGGTGCCAACCCCGCCTCACCGCGCCCACGGGCCGCCAGAGGCGCGGTGAGGACCGCTCTCCCTCCCCTGCCGCCCTCACGCGCGCCCGGCCCGGCTGCGGGCATGTGTTGCAACGCTGTCCGCCACGTCGCCTGGCCGGAACGCGACCTCCCGTGCCCAGCCCCCCAATCCCCCTTCTGCGCCCACGGCCCTGATCCGTTCATCCAGCGCATCCCGCTTGGTCCTTATCTCTGTCGCTGTCAACGCCCTTGATCTCCAGAACAAGGGTGGTGCCGTTTACAAGGCGCACAAGGAAGTCCGGCACATAGCGCCGCCGCGAGCCCTGCCACATGTAGTGGACCTGAAATCCGAGGTGATCGTTTTTGGCGTAGGCGGTCACATCCGCATGGCGATCAAGGATATTGGCGGCATGACCCTCACATGACGAGTCTCCGACAGCATGGCTGATATGGGATCGCGTCGTGGGCAGGTCACGCTGAGACCGCTGACGTATTGTTGGGTGGCTTGAAAGCCGCCAGCCACACGATTAGATTGAACTTGCCAATGGCGATAGCCAGCAGCTCACAGTGGCTAATACTTCAGGTAAACCTCTGTGTTTAATTTGGTATTAGCTTTGAGAGTATCAATATGCTCTCTTAGTTGGCAGCTTCGCGCAAAGCGAGCTGCGGGTTGCCATTGGCTGTAACGCGATGGAGATTGTGATGAATAAAAAGTCCAAACTCGAACGCCTTGCTCGCAAACTGTGTTTGTGGCTGCCAGTAGTTTTTTTCTACTGCGTATCGCCAACGAAATTGCAACCCTTGTGAGTAAGGCCGTCAACTATGCCCGTCCGCTTCAAAAACTACAGCCACTCGTTTGACCTGAAAGGCAAGCCGGTCTTTGCCCCGTCAGAGTTGGGAAGACGAATTGGCGAAGACGTCAAAGATCGTGTTGAAAAGGCGTATTCATTTGAAGATTTCTACTATCACCTGCGCAAAGGCGGACACGTTGCGGGTCTACACTCGCATCGCCCCAACCGCTACTTCTGCAAGCTAGATATCAAAAACTTTTTCTATTCCATCGCAAGGAACCGTGTCGTTCGCTGCCTACGGGCGGTTGGTATCCCACGTGCACGCCATTACGGGAAATGGTCTTGCGTAAAAAATCCATTCAATGATTCCAGCTACGCACTGCCCTACGGCTTTGTTCAATCATCGATACTTGCAAGCTTGGTTCTCTCCCAGTCGGCACTTGGGACGGCACTTGCTAGGCTATCCAAACAAGCGACTGTAGCGGTTTACGTCGACGACATTACCCTGTCTTCAAACGATTTGGCTACACTTCAGACGTGCTACGATGAGCTACTTGAGGCCTTTGACGCAGCAGGTCTTTCCCCGGCAAATATTTGTCGGCAAGTGCATCGCCCCTTGCGAACGTTTGTCGGTCTTCAACTGCGATCTTTCCCATACGACACTGGTAGAACCGGCAAGAATTGCAGAATTCCATAGCGCTGCGCACACCGGCCAGCGTTAACGGCTTTGAGCTGTATTGCGACAGCGTGAAGAACGGGAGCGATTAGTGGGACAACACGCCCCACAGATCGAACTGCCTGCACGTAGCAGTCGCACCTTTCCGCAAATTCTCCTCGCAGCAACCGCCTTCCTTATTAAGCACCTTCACCAACTTGTAGTTTCCGCGCTGCCCGACAGCATTACGCAAACCGGCCCAATTCGCGCACGTTGAGCAGATAGAATATTTTCTTTGGAAGTTATATCGCCTGTTATCGACACTGGAGATGAACGTAGCTCATGACCGACGTTCGCGGGTTTCAGGCCGCGCAATATTGCTTGTTCAAAGGGCGTGCGCGGCAAACCGTCTCCACAGCCGACGCTTCGACCGCCCGGACATCGACGCCATGCTTTCTAGCCATCCGCGTGCGTCGGGATTTGCAGCCCTATGCGCACTCGAATGAGATTCCTTGAGCCTCAAGGAAATCGACGGCGATCCGATCATAAGCGGCGTCACGGAATCCGTACCAGCGCTGTTCAAGCTCCCGGTGCCTGATCATGCGTCTAAAAAGCCGGAAGGCACCGCGACCACTGATGGCCTCAAGCAGATCCTCGCGCAGCATGTCGTCCTCAACCGTGTAGCAGAAATCCTTCATGATCCCGTAGTCATGGATATCGTATTTGTCTGGCAACTGGACAAAATCCTCCGATGACGCGACTTTTCTTGCGTCGGCCTCGGCATCGACCATCCATGGCGGCATTATGTCCGGATCATCATCCCGGATGCTGTCCTCGGTCAAAACGATGATCTCGCCGGTCTTGCTATTAATCCACGCCGTCCACTCATCACAAGTCAGACTCATGACAGAGACAACGTCGCTGAGCTTGACCGGCAGTGTCATAATTTTCATCTCCCTATTGAGGGCAAGCAGTGTCGGCCTAGATGCCCCGGACATTCGCAAACGCTATTTCGCCGAACCTATGCCAATCCGCGCATTCTGTCACGCACACAACATCAACTTTTGCGAACGGTAAACGGAATGCGTGCCGCGCCCGTCACAGACGGATGTCCCAGTGACATGCCGCCCGGATCGGCCCTGTCCGCGCGTGGCGCGCCTTGGGGCGCGTCTTGCGCATAAGCAACCAGAACCAGGCACCGCCCGTCACAGGGCTATTGTGGCGCGCGCAGTCTGCGCCATGGCGAACGGCGCGGGCCTCAACGCTCACTCGCCCACTTTTCGGCCCCATAGTTCGGTCCATGCACTTGTGCCTTTGCCCTATTGTACCACGACAGAAATAATGCCCAATCCGGAAGAAGCCGGATGAGATGCCCGAAACCGCGCAAAACGAGGGGTTTGACGGGGATGTCCGGTCGGCAGGTTGGACAGTGTAAAAACCGGGCCTGCGACGGTGATTTGCCCAATTCTGCGCGATGAAGCGTCAGGATCGCATGGAACCGGTGATTTTTTCGCGGCCTTTACGGGGCTTTAATCGGCGCTAAAATTCCCATTGAAGGCTCGTATTCCGGGCGATGCTCTGGCTGCCTTCGCTGACGGCATGTCTCTTGCGCAAGGGCCGCTGATCGGGCTATGCAGGCTTTGGCACCGGAGTCATTTTCGCCAGGGCCTCATGCCTTCGGGCGAGCGCGGGGGTGGCGGCCCGCACGGTGCCGACCTTATTCTTCCTGCCGCGCTATCCGTTTCAGGCTCCGCCGTGCTTTTGCGATATCCCTGCCTTTTGCCCTGTGCAGGCTTTGCAGGAATGTCTCGTACCGGTCAGCGGTGGACTTGATCACGTCGCACCAGAGTTGGCCGTTGATTTCGAGATAGGCGATGGCATGGCGGGCCCGGCTGGCGTGGAACACCTATGCCGCCACGGTTTTGTCAATGAGGTCGAAGCCGCGTGCCGTTGGCATGCAAAACAGGCATCTGCCACCGCTTGCCTCGGCCCAGACCTCACCGATCCTGCGTTTGTCCGCCTCCCGCTCGTAGAGATGTTCGCCCTTGTATTCAACAACAAGGATGCGTCCGTCCTTCAGCATCGCCACAAAATCGGGGTAGAATTTCCGGTGCGGCAGTTGAAGCCAGAAGGCGTTTTTCTTGCCCTCCACATTGCGGATCCAGTACCGCACCTCCTCCATCGTGTCGATATGTGCGGCGCAATCGAACTCTTCCCCGGCAGGCTTCAGGTCGCCGATCAGCGGCGTGTAGTGCTTTTGAAACCTTCGCGCACCGCAATAGGGCTGGTTGAAGGCATAGGTCTGCTCATCAAAGATCATCGACAGATCGGCATGGGTTGCGAAGTCCTCGGCGTTGGCGGCAAAGAGGGCCCCGTAACTCTCCGCCTCGCGGGTGCGCCTCAACTCGGCGATAAGCTGCTCCATGGCCCGGCGCAGGTCATGCCTGTTGCGGGCCAGCACCTCAAGCGGCGGGCCCTGCGCGATCAGCGCCTCAATGGCTCTTGTGATGAACAGCACGGCGCTTGGCTTGGTGATGTCTGGATGGCGGATGCCGGAATCGATGAAATTGGCCAGCTTCGGGATTGTCCAGGCCGGCTCCCGGACCACGGCGGCAAGCTGCCCCTGAACGCGCCGCGCAAAATCGATCTCGACGCGCCCCCTATCGCTGATGTCAATCGCGCCTGTCCGGCTTTCATCGACGATGCTGAACCGCCCGATGATCGCAGAGGGATCGCACAGGTCCAGTCGCCATGGCAGATCAAGGAAGTGCTCTTTCGTGAAGAGCCGCAGCCTGCCCTGTTTCCGAAACCCCAGCAGCGGCACGATAAAGGGCGGCCTGTCCTCGTCCTGCGCCGCAGACAGCCGCAGATTGTTTGTCCGCGCATAGAGCCGGTCGATCTCGCGGCTCGCCCCTGGCGATTGCGCGAGGGCCAGATGCAACAGGTTCCTGCTGTCGCGCGTCATTGCGCCGTTGTAGCTCAGTGACCGCGTTTGCGGGTCATAGGCCACCCGGCTGCGCACCGATGCGGGTAATCCGGCAAGGGCCTCTGCGACCTGATGTGCCGGGGTATCTTCGGCCACGATCGGCCCTGTGCCGTGCGTGACCTCTTCGGACGCGCCCGAAAAGCCCATCGCGCCTTGTCGCGCCACGATCCGCTCCGCTTCCAGCCTGTTGAAACCCGCGCCCTCCACCAGCCCGTCCCTCAGGCGCTGTGCGGTTTCATCAAAGCTGCGCGAGGCAACAAAGGCATAGGCCTGATTGAGCGCATCGCGGCGCTTGCGACCCACATTCGGCAGCCGCAAGACGCGCCCCAGCACCTGCTCAATCGCGGTCGCCGAAACCTGCTCGGCCACCGAGCACAGGACATAGGCAAAGGGACAATCCCATCCCTCTTTCAGCTTCTGAACCGTGATAATGAACCGGATGCGGCACGCGCGATCCGCAACATCATGGGCGTTCAACTCCTTGCGGGGGCCGGTATGCACCGCAATCTGATCGGACGGAATACCCCGGTCTTTCAGGTGCTGTTCGACCTTCTCGAAGGTCAGGCGTGTATCATCGCCCGCCTTCGCGCTTTGCGCCTGCAACAGCAGGATGGGCCGGATGTACTCACCCGTCTCGGCCTCTTCGGCCCTGGCCGCAACCTCCAGAGCCTCGCGGCAATCGCAGGCCGCACCGATGGTTTTTTGCCAGTTGAGGTCCGTAGTCAGCCGGATCGGCATCTTGATCATGTGCTCGGCCTTCAACTCGGCGGCAGAGACAGAATAAAGGATATTGGACGCATAGGTCCCGCGCACCGGGCTGTGCTCCGTTTGCGGCGTTGCTGTCAGTTCCAGAATGAGCGAGGGCGCAAACCGGGCCAATGTGTCGAAAGACAGCGCCGTGCGGGCATTGTGCGCCTCGTCCACAATCACCATGGGCCGATGAAGGCGCAACAGATTGGCCAGCGACGCCACCGGGCGGTCCGCACCTGCGACCCTTTCCAGATCGGCGTCCTGCGCCGCCGTCAGCCCGCTGAAATGGTCCATGAGGCCGCCCGCATCCTGATAGACCTTCAGCCCCTCTTCATCTGGTTTGCCATTGGCCAGTTCGCGTCGGAAAGACTGGATCGTTGCGACGATCACGCAGGCCCCACCTTCCGCATCCGCGCGCGATATGGCCAGGGCCTCCGTCCTGCCCAGTACCGACAGATTGTGTCCGAAATCTCCCGCAAGCGCCGCGCGGTAGGGATGGTCCGGGGTCCTCAGCGCCTCCAGCGTCTGCTCAAGGATCGGGGTTGACGGCACCAGCCAGAGAACCATCGGATTGGGCACCTTCAGAAACTCCCGCGCCGCAATGCCCACGGCATGCGCCGCCATCACCGTCTTGCCGCCGCCTGTGGGGATGCGCAGGCAGACATAAGGCGTCCCCGCAGCGATACCGGGGGCATCGCGATAGGGCAGATCCGTAGCCTGGGGGAAAGCGACATTGGCCCCCTCTGTCCCGGCCATACGCAAGTAGTGCTGCAAGCGCCCAAGCGCGACCTGCTGATACTCTTTCAGCTCGAACTCACCCGCGCTCATCTCAGGCACCCTTGATCTGATAGGGGATCTGCCGGAAGACCACGCCCTCGGTTCTGAGGCGGTCGGGCCTGACCGTGCAGCCTTCGGCATAGACAATGCGACGGCCCTCAAAACCGGAAGGTGGTGCGGGCAGGTCTGAGAGCGTGTCAGGCGTCAGCACATTGCCGGAAGCTTCGCGGGCAAAACCCTGCTCTGGAGGTGAAAAGAGCAGATAGACCGCCTTGCCCCCGTGCATGCCGATCAAGGAGGTTGTGCCATCCGCCCTTGCGGGCAGCGGTGTGCCGGTCTCCGAAAGAAAGATATGTGCGGCCAGATCGGAAAAACTCACCCGCCCGTCAATATCGCCGAACTCATCAAAGAGCGGTACCCCAAGACGGCAATAGCGAAAGCCACCGCCCAGACCTGCCACCGGCTTTTCCGGGTCACCACCCCGGTTGTAGCCCTCAATCACCCGCCGGAGCCGCTCAGCCGTCACCTCACGGGCAATCTGCTCCTCCATCTCCACAAGAATGAACCGCCGGTTGCCACCGTCCTGCCGGTTCAGGTCCAGAACCGCATGACCCGTGGTGCCAGAACCCGCAAAAGAATCCAGAATAATATTTCCAGGATTGGTGCAGAGCTGAACAATTCGGCTTGCCAAACGGACAGGCTTTGGTGTGATGAAAACCTGATCACTGTCTTCAAACTCCAAAATTGAAAGGACTTCTTTTTTGGCCTCCTGGGAGTGACCAACCTCATCATATGTCCAGATTGTTTCCGGAGTTCTGCCTTCACTGACCTCGCTGAGAAAGATTTTCGGCGCGGGCACATTATTACCATCTTTGCCCCAGTAGATTCGGTTATCCGCATCCAGGGCCAGAAACTTTTCCTGAGATACGCGCCAATAGGACCCCTTGGGCGGGCCGTCGATAATTCGGCCACCAGGACAGGTAATCGGATAGGTTCCCTTGCTGTACCAATTCCTCGCAGCGAGATTGTTCGGCCGCCATGGGCCACGCGGGTCATTGTCGGGATTTTTGTATACGGAATTTTGCTTCTTGGTGCGGGGCAGAGAATTGAGTTCGAAACTTTTGACATCCTTACAATAGCCAACCACATATTCATGACTGCTCGAAAAGTGCTTTGCGGATGAGCGGGGTGCATATGACTTTTGCCAGATCAGATTTTCCAGGAAATTCCGTGACAGAAAAATCTCGTCCAGCAGGCCCCTCAATTGATGTAAGGAATCATCACCAATACTGACAAAAATCACGCCGTCTTCCCGCAGAAACTCGCGCAAGATCCGCAGACGCGGGTACATCATGCACAGCCATTTGTCGTGGCGCGACAGATCCTCGGCCTCCCTGCCCACCACCTTGCCCAGCCACGACCGGATCTCGGGTGAGGCGACATTGTCGTTATAGGACCAGCCCTCATTGCCGGTGTTGTAGGGCGGATCAATGTAGATGCATTTCACCTGGCCCGCATAGTAGGGCAGAAGCGCCTTGAGCGCCTCAAGATTGTCCCCTTGAACAAGAAGGTTGCCACTGCTCACCTCACCCGCCGAAAATGCGCTGTCGCAGTGAACCAGCCGGTAGGGAACTTCGCGGTGGTGGTTTACCACCGCCCGCTTACCGATCCAGTCCAGTGACGGCATCCGCGCACCCTCGGTTTTTCGTATTGGCAAATCGACAAAGAGGAACGTGCAGATAGGAATCAGGCATTGAGCAGTGCGCCTACGGACTCAACGACGCACCGATTCGCTTGGCCGTTTTGCGTGATTGAGTTCAGCAAACTCGGACCGCGATATCGCAAGACAGAGACTGGCGGCAAATTCCGGGCCATATGGCCGGATCGGGCCCCGTCTCTCGGGTCCCCTTTTGCCGCCAGCGCAGCGTCATGCCGCTGATCTTGCTTGATATTTTCTGCGCCCACCATGTGCGTCTCCCGAACTCAGGACTGCGTGGCGGTGACGGCAGTGCAACGCTGGGAAGTCTCTGGCGTTTCTGGGGCGGGAAACCGATCGCGGTAGGAAACCGGGTTTCCCCGGTCCCCCCGCACGGATCCGGACGTGCGCGTTAACGCATCCGGCTCCTGCCTTGGGTCGTGACGGCGAGCCGCTGGTTTGGCCACGGGTGACGGATGGTGGGTTTGGGCCAGTGGAGACCGAGAAGGTATTCCAATGACAGCCAGCTTGTGCGGTCTTTCTGGGACCGCCTGCGCAGGGCGCGCAGAAACAGTCGTTTGACCGCCTCAACAAACCTCGACAGGGACTTTGACGACCCCGGAACGGCATAGTAGTTCAGCCATCCGTTGATGACCCTTCCGAGCCATCGGGCAAGGTCGTGTCTGTCCATGTGAAAGCGTTTGCGCAGTTCCTCCTTGATGCGCCTGAGTGTGCGCCTGAACCGCTTTCGCGATGGCTTGCGCCCGACCCGGAATTTTCCTTTCTTGGTGATGAGGCAGCAATGTGTCATCCCCATGAAGTCAAAGGTTTCCGGTTTGCCCTGCCCCCTGTTCTTCCGGTCTCGCGTTGCGAACCGTCCGAACTCGATGAGCCGGGTCTTGTCAGGATGCAGGTCCAGCCCGAATTGGCCCAGCCGCTCCCTCAGGTCGTTCAGGAAGTTCTTTGCTTCCCACCGATATTGGAAGCCGATAACGAAGTCGTCCGCATAGCGGACAAGGATCATATCGCCCTCCGCCTTCCGTTTGCGCCATGCCTGAGCCCACAGGTCGAACACGTAATGCAGGTAGACATTCGCCAGAACGGGCGAGACAATCGCCCCCTGTGGAACGCCCCTGCCGGTGTCCGTCCAGTCGGTCTCTTCCATGACGCCAGCGTTCAGCCATTTGATGATGAGGCGGATGAGGCGCTTGTCTCCGATACGGTGTTCCAGAAACCGGACAAGCCAGCCCCGGTTTACCCGATCAAAGAAAGCGCGGATATCCGCGTCCAGCACCCAGTTGACCTTGCGCTGTTGCAGTCCAACCGTGAGCGCATCAAGCGCGTTATGCGCCCCGCGCCCCGGCCGGAACCCGTAGCTGAACCCGAGAAACTCCGTCTCGTAGATCGGAACCAGAAGAATGTCCGTCACCGCCTTCTGGACGATCTTGTCTTCCAGTGTGGCGATGCCGAGCGGTCGTGTCCCGCCGTCGGGCTTGGGTATCTCTACCCGCCGGACCGGCGGCGCCCGGTACGCTCCCCTGTGGATGCGCCCGTGCAGGTCAATCAGACGATCTTCCAGCCCGTTGGCATACATCTCCCACGTCACCCCGTCCACGCCAGCGGCCACGTCACTTTTGAGCGCGTGGAACGCCTCGGTCAGCGCCTCCGGGGTGATATGGTGCAGGAGCGCCGTAAGACGCTCTTCCGGGTTTCTCTTTGCAGCTTGCCGTATCCTGTCAGCCGCCTGTGACAGGCTTCCCCGCTTCTGTGCGCGGTGCCTGCTTTGGCTTTCTGGATTTCCCTTGGCCCCGGCCCTTGGCTCCACCGGCTCCGCAGGGCGTTGTCGCCCCTTGTTCGCCCGCTTCCTCGCTACTATGGCCGGGTCTGACTTCTTCAGATCGTTCATCTCAGTTTACGGATTGACTCCTTTACGTTGCGGCCCCGCACGACTGCGGGGCGACCTGAAGACCTCCCAGGTCCCGGTGGAATGCTTCTGTGCGTGCCGTGGTTCTTCGACCCCGGGATGCCCCCTTTTGCCTCACCAATGCGGCTTGGGAGTGTTGCCTTCGGCGATAGTCAACACCTCGGCACATCCGTGAAAATCCGATTTCGGGGCTCAATAGCCCGGCCCACACATGCCGCTACCGACGCTTCACCTGACACCTCACGATGCCCGGCGCACGGCTCGCGGTGAAAGTTGGTGGTTAGCCTTTCCTTTCTACGGGACTTGCACCCGTTACATTCTCACCAGTTCGCCTGGCGCACGACTATTCCGGACGGGCGTTGGGAATTGGTGCGCCATGCGCCAGTCAAGAGGAATATTCTGCGCCAGAGGGTCGCGGGTTTCAGGACTGCAAAACGGCCCCTTAAACAGCCCTGCACGGGCGCATGAAGCGGGGTTAACGGGGTGTTGAACGGCGCGGTGCTCTCTCATCCCGCGCCGGGGCGGGTTTCGCAATCTTCTGGCGGGTATCGTCCTGCGCTGGCCTGCGCTGGCGCTGCCACCGGATTGGCGAGCCAAATGGCAGACCGCCCACCACACAGGGCCCTCGCCGGTGCCATTGGCGCAGCGCCCGATGGCACCTGCCCGCCACGCAGGGCCACGATTCGGGTCCGCATCGGGCTTGCAGCACAGCGGGCGGTCCTGTAGCGACACCCCATGCCCGATTTGCCAAACCCGCATGATGCCCTGTTTCGCGCCCTCCTATGATGATTGTCAAGCAGTGGATTGATTTTGTTTGATTTTAAATTCGGCAAAGTCGTCGAAGACCCAGCCGTTCTTCAGCGTGTCGTAGATAATCGCGAGCAGCTTGCGGGCGGTGGCGATGATTGCCTTGCCAAAGCCGCGGCGTTCCTTGATGCGCTGGTAATATCGGTTCAGGTACCCGGAATAGCGGATCGCGATGAGCGTGCATTGCACTCCTATGATGATTGTCAAGCAGTGGATTGATTTTGTTTGATTTTAAATTCGGCAAAGTCGTCGAAGACCCAGCCGTTCTTCAGCGTGTCGTAGATAATCGCGAGCAGCTTGCGGGCGGTGGCGATGATTGCCTTGCCAAAGCCGCGGCGTTCCTTGATGCGCTGGTAATATCGGTTCAGGTACCCGGAATAGCGGATCGCGATGAGCGTGCATTGCACTCCTATGATGATTGTCAAGCAGTGGATTGATTTTGTTTGATTTTAAATTCGGCAAAGTCGTCGAAGACCCAGCCGTTCTTCAGCGTGTCGTAGATAATCGCGAGCAGCTTGCGGGCGGTGGCGATGATTGCCTTGCCAAAGCCGCGGCGTTCCTTGATGCGCTGGTAATATCGGTTCAGGTACCCGGAATAGCGGATCGCGATGAGCGTGCATTGCACTAATGTGGTGCGCATGAGCTTGTTGCCCCGCTTGGTGATTTTCCCCGTGTGCTGGCTGTCATTGGAGTTGCTGACCCGGGGCACGATGCCGACATAGGCGGCAAGCTTGTCGGCATCGGCAAAGTCTTCGACCTTTCCGATCCCCGCCAGCAGGATCGCGGCCGAGCGTGCGCCTATTCCCTTGATGCTGGTCAGCCCCTCAAAGCCTTTCATCTCCGAGGCGGCTTCTTCGATCGCCTTGTCGAGACGGCTCAGGGTTTCGGTCAGCGCGAGCGCCTGGTCGCGCAAGGCTGCCAGCTCGACCTGCTCCAATGGTGTGAACTGGCTGAGATCCAACGCGCGCAGGCGCTTCTTGCTGGAAAGCCCCTCTTTCTTCAGCTTCATGCCATGGCGCACAAACATCGCGTGAATGCCGTTCAGCAGCATCGTGCGCTGCTTCACCAGCATGTCACGGGTCCGGGTCAGCGAGGCCAGCTCGCTTTCCTGCGTGGACTTGAGCCGGGTTTGCGGCAACATGTCCTTCGACAGGAAGAAGGCCAGGGCGCGCGCATCGTTGCGGTCGGTTTTTTTCACAGACGTGCGGATCACCTTGAACTGACGCGGGTTGACCACCACGATCCGGCCGACGCAGGGCCGCACCTCTTCGCAGAACCAGGCCGTGTTGCCAGTCGCCTCGACCGCCAGTTCGTCCTCCGCGTCCAGGCTCTGACAGAACTGCGCCATAGCCTGCGCAGATAAATGGAAGGTCTGAAACGCCTCTGATCCGTCCGCCTCAAGCCGGCAGATCGTGAAGGAATTGGTATGTAGATCGACACCGATAAAAGCCATAGCTATACTCCCTGCTCAAGGAGGCGGAACCCCAAATGGGGTGTGAACGGCCAAACCAAGCTCCTATGCAGGGTCACCGGACGAATCCAGGCCCTATGGGGGCTGTTCGGAAACAGGCGAAGGCTAAGCTGCTCAACAGGGTCGTAATGCCCTAAGACGCGATTCAGCCTGAGACCTATCCGCCTCCCCGAATTCAATAGCAAATTCAGGGCGTTTGGTCGCTCACAAATCATTCATACCCCCTGCTCAGCGACCCCGAGCGCGCGGGGGCCTTTCTGCGCGAGCACCTGCCCAACAGCATTGTCGGGCATCTCTCGGATGATCCGCCCGAGATCCTGGAGGGCAGCTTTGTTGATGACGCGCTTGCAGGCAGCCAGAGCGATCTGCTGATGAAGCTGCGCTTGAGATCAGGCGGTGTGGCCTTTGCCTTCGTTCTGGCCGAGCACAAAAGCGTCCCCGATCCGGGTCTGCCGCTGCAACTGGCCACCTACATGGTGCGCATCTGGAAACGCCATGCGGACACGGAGACCGCCCGGCTGCGCGCCCTGCCACCTATTGTGCCCATTGTTCTCTATCACGGCGCGGCCCGCTGGCATGTGCCCGAGGGGCTGGGTCAGATGATCGCCGCGCCTGATCCGGCGCTGGCCTTTCTGCCCGGGGCGGGATATATCCTGCGCAACCTGCGGGCCATGGACGCGGAAGCGCTGTCAGGCAATGCCGCGCTGCGGGCCGGGTTTGTGACGCTCAGGCGCGAGGCGCTGGATCATCTGGCGGCGATTGCGGCGGCGCTGCCCGAGGGCAGTGATCTGAGGCGGCAGGTGTCGATAACATTCTGAATTGTCGTGTCTAGGTAACATGCTATTTGTCCACTTCTGTGTCCAACGCGGTGTTTCAATTCGAAGGGAGCCGTAGGCGACCGGAGACTTGAAACACCGCGTTCGCGCTGCGTCGAAGCGGTTCACGCTGCTTGTTGAGGGTCTGTCTCCTTTCTGATCTCGTTTCCGTCTGCCTTGTAGCGCCCGATGCATCGGGGTCCGTGGAAGATCGCCAGTTTGCCATCCGGGTATTCGTGGACCTTGACCTTGGCTTTGACGAAATGATGGCGATGCTGGTTCGCCGCGATCTGCAGGATCAGGCCGTTGTAACGCACGGTATTGTCATTGCCGACGACACGCTCTTCCTGCACACACAGAACGTCATGCACATTGCCGGTGAAGGGGACGAAGGCAGATGCCTCCTCCTCGGGTGCCTTGACGAACCGTGCGTTGTGGTCGGGGATGACCACCTCTTTCAGAAACCGATTGGCCTCGTCCATATCCGTAATCCCCTGGGATCTCAGCTCTTGCGGCAGCCGCTTCTGAAACGTGCCAAACATGCGCTCTGACCGACCCCGGGCCTGTGGGGAATAGGCCGGGATCAACTCGATGCCGAGTTGCTGCAATCCCCGGCCAACCTGGGTCAGATTGGTCTTGTCCACCTTGCCGCCCGCCTCAGGCGTATGCCAGTAGTGCGATCCCCGATCCGCGTAGAGTGAGCAGAACAGGCCGTGCTCTTCGATAACTTCTATCAGGCCCCGGAAACTGCTCATCGTGCCTTCTTCGGGCACAAAAAACGCTGAATAAACCTCGTTGTTGGCATCGTCCATGGTCACGATCAGATCCCACCACTGATCAGGGACCCACTGATGCGTCGAGCCGTCCTGGTGCAGCATCATGCCGATCATCGGGCGCCGGGGTCGCTTGCGCCGGTGCGCTCCGCGCTTTGGGGCTGGCTGTGTCCGGCCCTGTCCCTGAAGTGTCAGCCGCACCCAGTTGTAGCTTTGGGTGAACCCATGCTTTTTCACCAGCTTTTCGTGGAAATGCTTCGGCGTGTAGTCCCAATACTGCGTGTCAAACAACTCCAGCATCGACATCACCGTGTCGGTTGGAACGCGGTTATTGGCCAGCTTGCCAAGGCGACCGTCGTACAAGCCTTCAGCACCGTTCGCTTCATAGCGTTCCTCCCAACGCTGGACCGTCCTCACCGAAACGCTCAATATCTCAGCCGCCTGTTCTTGTGTCAGTTCGCGGGCCTGCCGCCGCGAATAAAGCTCTTCGAACTTCATCAGTCGTACTTCCTGTAACACTTCTGCCCGGTTCATCACGCCTCCTTTTTGAGGCACAATGAAACCGGACAGATCGCATGTTACCTAGACCTGTAGAGTCAGGGAGAGGCGCGACCTGCTGTAGGCGTGGGGAGTAGCTGTTGTCCGGCGGCTTTCGCACTATGCCGGTGCCTCAGTCCTCACCATGGCCCCGTTTCCTCATCCCTGCTCATCAAACCGGACGTGCGGATTTCCCGCATCCGGCTTTCCGACAGGTCATGCCTTCGCCCACGGAAGGCTTCTTGTCATTGGCGCAAGGCGTATCAGGCCGTAGTGTTCCCACAGCCTTTGGTTTGGGAAGCGCGCATACTTTCCAGATTTGACCTTGTGCTTCCGACAGAGCCATTGTCGCAGCCGCTTGGTCGTGTGCGCGTCGATCGCCGCATAAGCTGGATTGACTTGCCCAAGGTGGTAGTAGTTCGTCCAACCGGACAACATCCAGTTGAGGCGGCGTACCATGATCTCGGGGGCCATCAGCCCGTATTTTGCAGCCGTCTGCGCGCTGATCTTACGGCAGACGCTTTTGACGCTTGCCTTGCTCGGGCGGGTGCCAATATAGGCACCTTTCCCTTGCGGGCGATAGTTGCGTCCGATGCGATACCCTAGAAACTCAAGAGCTTCCTCCGGGCATCGCAAGCATCGGGTCTTGTCGTCGTTGACCGCCAGCTTCAGACCGCCCATGATCTGCCTGACCGCCGCCAGCATCTCTGCCGCCGGTGCCTTGCCAAGCACACAGAAGTCGTCCGCGTAGTTCACGATCTCGGACCGAAAGCGCCGAGCAAAGCCCAATGCTTTCCAGCCCAGTATAAACCGGCGCATGTAGAGATTGCTGAGACAGGGCGATATCGGTGCCCCTTGAGGGGTCCCTTTTCGCTCTCTTCGGGCGCGGTTCGTGCGGCGCTTGCCGCCCTTGCCGTTATCCTCTTCCACCGGCATTTCCAGCCATGCCTTGATGAGGCCGAGCATCCGCCCATCGCTGACGCGACGGGCAATGCTCTTCATCAGTTCGGCATGTGGGATTTCGCCGAAGTAGTTGGACAAATCGCCGTCAACAACCTCGTTGTGTCCGGTATTCAGAAGCCGATGAATGCGTTTGACTGCATCCGTCGCGCTTCGTTCCGGTCGGTAGGCATATTGCTCCGGCTGCAGGTCGGCTTCAAAGATCGGCTCAAGCACGAGCATGGCCGATGTCTGCGCCACCCTGTCCCGTATGCAGGGAATGCCCAATGGCCGGAACTGGCCGGGCTGTTTCTTCGGGATCAGAACCTGTCGCACCGCTTTCGGTGTGTAGGTTCCATCCTTCAGATCCTGCGACAATTCCCCGAGCCATTGCTCCACGCCATACGCTTCGATGTGGTCGAAAGTTTCCCCATCCACCCCGGCAGAGCCGCCGTTCAGGCGAACCCTGTCCCAAGCTTCCATGAGAAAGTCCATTCGCCACACCTTGTCGATCAGGGCGTGAAAGCGTCGGTCGGGTTCTTCCTTCGCTTTTGCATGTAGCATGGTCTGGAATTTCTGAACTCCTCGTGACCCTGTTAGGTTTTGGCCAGTGGTCATGCCTTGCGTCCTTTCCATACTTTCCTGAAGTCAGGCCCCTTTCCTCGACCGGCATTACCCGGCGTCCTCGGTACTACGGGCCTGTCCGCCACCCTGTCGGCCCGATCTGTCCCTCGCGGGGAACCAGTTGGTGTGCGCACACCACCGACAGGGCTTCCCGTGTTGCCACGTCTTCCATCTTCCATACGTGCCGACGCCAATACCCCGGTGGGAACAGATCGGTGCTCGTGTCACTTTCTTCCCAATCTGCCAACGGTCTTCCCCTATATGTCGGAGGGTCGATTCCCACATTACAAGTTTCGAGGCCTGCTCGGCGTTCACTCGCGTTCCGGCCCGCATGGTCGCTGAGTTGCTCACGCAACCCTTCTACCTGAGTGCTTCAAACCATGTTGTTACCTCCACGATCCGCTCAGGCTGCTACCAACCGAAGCGACAATTGTTGCGCGGGGTTCGCACCCGCTAGGAAAACGCGCCTTTCCACGGCGCACGACATATCGCATGTTATCGACATGATCTGAGGCGGCAGGTGGTGGAATACATCCTTCGGGTCTATGATGTGGACATGGAGGACCTGAAATCCGCGCTGCGGCGCGACGGGCAACGCGAGATGGAGGCGCTGATGGGAACCATTGCAGACACCCTGATCAAGCAGGGCCATGAAGACGGTATAGCCGAAGGCAGAGCCGACACGCTGCGCAAACTGCTTGAGCGGCGGTTCGGGCCGCTGCCGCAAGAGGCGCGGGCGCGGATTGATGCGGCCTCGCTTGCAGAGTTGGATCGCTGGCTGAATGCCCGTGATAATGTCGCCTGACTCTTGAACAAAAGAGTCTCCGGTAAACCCGGGGCTATTCAGATTGTCGATCGGGGACGGCCCAGTTGAGTTGAAATCGCACCTTATGAAAGTCCCCTGTTCTTTAGCGCCTCAATCTGGCAACGTTCTTCGTAGGTCAAGTGACGGTAGCCGTTAGGCATGACAACACGTTCCTTCATATTTTCTATTGGAACTGTCGCTGTTACTTGGCCACCACGCAACATCAAGCGTCAAAAACGAGCCGTCACGCTATATCAGGTGTTGCACTTCACTATGGAACGGGGGTTTGTATTCAAATGGACCATAGGACACTTTTTGCCTATCTCTGAGTTCTCTGAGGCAGTCACTCATGTGCTAAAGATTCAATTTCCGGGTGAGTAGCTCCGAGCTGTGTTTTGTGCGCAATCCCTTACGGGTGCGGTTCTGGTATGGCAAAGTTAGTTTTTTCAAGTCTCTGAAATCGCACGATGATTTTTGACCCATTTTGGGCGAACCCCTTGAATCCGAGCGTTTTCGCGAAAATTTCTCTTGGATGGCACGTTTTTTCGCGCGGCAGCGTTTTGGGACCCCATCTGGCAAGCGGGAATATGTGCTTTGGGGATTTTGTCCGGGGCAAAAAAACGGCCCCACAGAGGGGGCCTAACCCAAGTTCCGCACTTTTTTGCCAAAATCGGTGGAAATCGCCGATTTCCGGCTGGTAACGCATTGATTTTGTTGAAGTGAGCACGCGGATTTTCGACGTTGTGCCATAAAGAGTTTTTCGGAGGGCTTTCAGGATTCCCAGCGGGGTGCTGTGGTCTTAATGTAGGGGTATGTTTATCCGCGAAACCCTGACCCGCCGTAGGGCTGACAAAAGCTACCGATCTGTCCGGTTGGTCGAGGGTGTCAGAGTTGGTCGCAAAGTCCGCCAAAAAACGCTTCTCAACCTCGGTGCCGCCTTTCCGATCCCCAAGGCGCAATGGCCCGAACTGGTCGCGCTCATTCAGGCGGGGATTACGGGGGAAACCTCTCTGTTCGACCCTGCGCCGGAAGTGGCGGCAATGGCGGATACGATCTTGCAGAAACTTCGGAGCCGCGCAGTGGTCCAGTCAGGGGCCGAGGCGCTGGAGGGCGGCACAGCAAATATCCATCTCGACAGCATTCAGATTGAAAACGCGCGGTCCGTGGGCTGTGAACGCCTTGCCCTGGCCGCGCTGGAGGCTCTGGGCTTTCTTGGGGTACTCAAGGATGTTGGCCTGTCGGATCGGGACGCCCGCATCGCCATGGCGCTGGTCATCGCGCGGATGGTGCATCCCGCAAGCGAACGGGAGACTTTGCGATGGCTGGAGACCAACTCCGCTACCCTTGAACTTCTGCGCCTCGATACCGGGCAGGCGCTTTATCTCGACAAGCTTTATCGCCTCAGTGATGGTCTGGTCAAACACCACCAGGCCATCGAAGACGCGCTGTTTGAGCGTCAGCGCAGCTTGTTCGGCAGTTCCGGAGCGGTGATCTTCTATGACCTGACCAACACCTACATGACCGGGCGTCCGGCATCCGATCTGGCCCGGTTCGGACGCTCCAAGCAGAAACGGAACGACTGCCCCCTTGTCACGCTCGCGCTGGCCACAGATGAGGGCGGCTTCCCGCGTCGATCCAGTGTTCTGCCCGGCAATGTCAGCGAACCCGGCACGCTGTTTGAGGCGCTGGACAGCCTTGCCACACCTCAGGACAAAGACAAGCCTACAGTCATCATGGATGCCGGTATTGCCACCGAGGGCAACCTCGCCGAGTTGCGCGAGCGGGGCTATCACTGGATCACGATCAAGCGGGGCGGGGTCAAGCCGGTTCAGGCGCAGGCTGTGAACGCGCGCGTCGCGGACGCAACGATCGAAACCAGATCGGGGCATGAGGCGCGGGTCTGGAAACTGTCCCACGCGCCCGAAAATGAGGCGCAGCTCTGCATCTGGAGCTAGGCGCGACAAGAGCGGGACGAGGCCATTCTGGTCAAGAAGCGAGACGCTTTTGAGGCCGAACTTACCGCCTTGCACGAAGGGTTGAGCAAGCCGCGCTGCGTCAAGACATACGACAAGGTGCTGGAGCGGCTCGGGCGGTTGCGGGAGCGCTACGCCATGGTCAATCAGCACTATGACATCCGCGTCACAAAAGCTTCGGACGGCAAGGCCAGCGCGGTGACATGGGCACCCAATGCGGCGTTCAATACACGCAATGCCCGCGCGGGCCTCTACGTGCTGCGCACCAGCCACACGGAGTGGGACATCGAGAAGACAGTTCGCACCTACTGGCGGCTGACCGAATTGGAAGCGACGTTTGAGTCGCTCAAGTCTGAACTCGGCTTGCGCCCGATCTGGCACCAACTGTCAAAGCGGATCAAGGGCCATCTGTTTATCGCGGTGCTGGCACTGTACGGCGTCAATGTCATCCGGACACGGCTTGCTGCGCACGGTATCCACGACAGCTGGGCCTCTGTGCGCAACAAGCTCGGTCGCTGGCAGCGGGCAACTACATCCTTCACAGCCACAGACGGCGCACGGATCGAGGTCAGAACGGACGCTCGGCCAGACCCCGTGGCGGCCGGAATAGCCAAGGCATCAGGTACGCCCTACGCGCCTGAAAGGCGTATCCGGAACCTGCAAAACCCATAGAGGTCAAGGCCACTTCAATCCACCTCTCAACGCACAAAATGTTGTGCCATAACGGGCTTTTCCGAAAATAAAGACATTCTATATCAATATCTTATCGGAATGTGTATGTCAAAATTG
The DNA here is from genome assembly GCA_963422235.2 of uncultured Roseovarius sp. Lineage (GTDB taxonomy): Bacteria > Pseudomonadota > Alphaproteobacteria > Rhodobacterales > Rhodobacteraceae > Roseovarius. The sequence goes on along the minus strand of CAXMWV010000002.1, from coordinate 3,217,842 downwards.
CGGAACTTGGGTGTTGCGGTTATTTCGAGCGTTGTGGCAGACGGATAGCTTCGTGCTGTCCACAAAATAGACGCCAGTCTCCTCGCCTCTAAAGCATTGAAGCAAAACGCAAAGAGGCATCATCAAGCGAGGCATGAGTGACACAAAGCGCCCATAGCTTGGCAGATCACCAAAACAATCGCGGTACTTTTGTTCGACACCATAGATCCAGAAATTCTTGAAATCTTTAAACGGTGAAAGGTGAAACAACACCATGATGTACAGGCTTTCACCAAGGGAGAGCTTGCCAGGCCGACGACGCTTCCGATCGCTCGGGACCAAGTTGTGACGTTCCCATTCCTCAAATGTTTGTGCAAAATCATCGAGACAGCAGAAAAGTGCAGTGGTAGACAGAGACATGAGAGGGCAAGGTCCTTGTGACATGTGAATCTAAGGCCCTTGAATCACAGCAAATTTTTGTTGTGAACCCCTCTCAGCAAAAATCCCTTATCCAGAATCGAGGTTTAGACGACAATTACGTTCCCAAAGGCCCAAGACGAACCAAGAAAGCAAAGAACCGTAAAAGAAAACCGGGCGATGGTGACGATTTTTCTTTGATTGAAGACTGACTAGTTCGCGGCTGAAAGATCCGCTCAACGACTCTCATCCTGCGCTGCTCAGCCCATCAGGTTGTGGATCACTGGTGGTGTTTCACACACCTCTTTGGCAATCTCGACCACGTGGCGATGATGGGTCAGATAGATCGCCTGACCGTTTTGCCCGATCCGCTCCATCAAGCGGCACGCAGCGCGCGTCCGGTCTTCGTCAAACGTCTCGAAAATATCATCGCAGAAAAACGGCAACTGAACGCCCTGACCCACCAATTGCTCATATGCCGCCGCACGAAGGGCCAGATACAACTGAAATCGCGTGACCTTTGACATATCCCCAACCTGTTTTGAGGTGCCGCTGCCATCGACCGCCAGCAGTATTTCCGACGCCCCGTCGGGCTGGGTCATCAATTTTTGATAGGCGCCATTCGTTAGTTCGGCAAAAGCACGTTCGGTCGCGGCCATCATTTCGCTGCGATGCCGGTCCCGGTATCGGCGGATCGACTCTTCTGCGACGCGCAGGCCGAGGTCACGTTCAGCATAGTCCATAATGGCGTCTTCTATCTGAATATGCAGCGTCGCGCGCCGCTCGACCAGCTCAGCGATTTCGGCGTCGCCGGAAATCGCTTCAAGATCTCGTTCCGCACTCGCCCGCGCAGCCGTAGCATCAGACAAAGCCTTCTCTGCCGTATCGACATCTGTCTTCAGAGATTGTTTTCTGGCCTCAAGGATAGAAACCGATTGCTCGCCAATCATCATGCGGGCTTCATCCAACGTACCGGCCGACAGATCGGTGAGGATTTGCTGTTCCAGTTCGGCACATTGCTGCCGGGTCCCGATCACATCCACCGCTGTTCCCACAGCGTTGCGGAGTGCCTCAAGCGTGCTGACGTCAACAGTCGCAGGAAACACCTCACCCAGTTCAGCCACCTTTCGATCAATGTCTTCCAACTTGGCCGCACAGCCATCCCGGCGCTCTGTATCCTCAGCTACTTTCTCAAGCAAATCCGAAGATCGTTTCTGATCGTCCTGCGCTTGTTCCGCAATTTTATTCAGGCGGCCGAATGCTTCCAGAGGATCGTCGTCATCTATACCGAAATGCGCGCTCAGTTCGGCAACCGCAACTGAAAACTGCCGTTGATCATCCTGCATCGCAGACACTTGCCGCGCGGCGTTTTGGCGTGTCGTGTCCCACTCGCGCAGGTCTCGCAAAACACCCAGTTCTGCGGAAATGCTGTCCGGCGACAGGCAACTCCCAAAAAGGTCCTCGACCTTGTCCCGCCACGCAATGCCCGCCGCATCACAAGCTTTTGTTAAGGTGTCTTGATTGCGCTGCCGCTGTTCGAATTCCTCCTGCAAGTCCGCCACTTTCTGCGAGGCCGCGCGCAGATCGTTGGCGAATGCACGTTCGCTCTCCGCCAGTTTTCTGGCCGTTGACAGCGCGGCATCGAAGGTCGGGCGTTCCAAGGGAATAAGCGGTGCAAGCTGTTGCCGCAGAGTTTCCGCACGCTCTAACGTGTCACCATGCAGCGCGACAATCCCGACACTCCGCCGCTTTGCCTCGGCTGCCTTGGCGTGCAATGCGGTCCAATTGGAAAACGTCCGCGGTGACAGTTCGGGCAAACCGATTTCTGCGGTGAACCTATTGATTTGGTTTTTAATCTCCTGCGCTTGTTCCACATATAATGCGCGCGTGTTTTCCGCCCTGCCCTTGAGCACTTCGATTTCAGTTTGATCCTGTGCCAGCTTCCGCAATTCGCCAAGTTCAGCTGCGTGTGCCAATCGGCTTGCGCTGAGATTATCCACCCGCTTCATTGCCGACTCAAAGATCTCTGCGCTCTGCTCCGTCAAGCTTTCGCGATGGTCCTGCCACAAGGCATCCCTCAGGGTTTGTGCCTCACGTGCCTCTGCGTCGCTTGCTACGGCAGACCCCTCGGTCAGGCCAGCGACTTGAGCCGCTTTGATCGCGATCGCTTCTTCGTATTCGTTCAATCGTTCATCAAGATGGGCCGTCTTTTCGACAAGCTCTCGATATTGCTCAGACAGCTCTTCAGCAGTTGACCGGTCTACAGGACACGCGGGTAACAAGGGTAACACACATTCGCCGACCGTCAGCGCGTCCAACGCATCCCTGGCCGCCGCCGACGCCGCCCTTTTGGCCTGAGTTGCCGCGGCAAATGCAGGGGCCAGATTTTCTGCATCGAAGCGCAACAGCAACTGCTGAACACCGCTTTGAGGCGGTGCTTCCCCCTGCACTTCGCGCTGCGCCTTCTCGGCCTGTGAAACGCGATGCTGACACTGTTCAAGTTCGCACTCACCGTTGTCGTGCGCACCTTCGGTGTCCCGTACCCGGTCCCGCAGCGCTTCAAGGGTTGAAATTTCGACCGCTGACACAACAAAACTTTCCAGATCTGCATCATCAGGGACGCCGAGATCTGCCACAAACCGTTTCATGTTTGCTTCGGCGTCTTCCAGAATGCGTTGTCGGCGGGGGATATCCAGCGCAGCCGTCAGCATGCGGCTGCGCAACTCGTCCAGTTCGCTCAGCTTTCGGGACAGAGCCAACCGCTCTTCATCCAGATGCAAGTTCTCCAAGCTTTTGCTGGCCTGCTTTAGACCATCCGTCAGCCGCCTCAAATCCGCCTCAGCCTGTCCCCGGTCGGCCACCATTCCGACCAGCATTTCAGGATCTATGTCGATCCTATCGGGATAATGCGCCTTATCCGCAATCTCGGCTACAAGCCTGTCCAGCTGTGCCAATCTGGGGATCACGCGACGCAAAGCATCGGTTTGGGATTGCTCGACGCGTAGGTCATCGCGCACCTGACGCGCATTTTCCTCGGCGGCCTGAGCAGCCGCGAGCCCATCTTTCAGCTTGCGCCAAGCGGCGGCGCTGACATCCAAGTCCCGAATGTCGCGGTCGATTTCGCTCAACTCTCGTTTCAGTTCGGCAACGCGTGTCGAACTGGATCGTTTTTTGTACAACGCATTTGCCTCAACCCGCGCCTGATCCAGAACCGTATTCAGATCCGCAACACCTGCCGCGGCCGAGAACAACAGCTTGCCGATATCACCACGGGCATTTGCAATCTCTTCACCACCCTTCTCGATTGTATCATCGTCCAGACACAACAGGCTGCGGTAGTCATCGGCCGACAGCCCACCCAAATGCGCGGCAATCGCGGTCTCAGGCAGTATCGCGTCCGCGTCACCCCGCAAGTTGCTATTGCGGGATGGCAACCGGGTGAACAGGCGGGCGTCTCCGTCGATTTCCAGCAACCCCGACACCTTCAGGTTCGCGCGCTGATGTTTGAACCCATAGGTGTCACGATTAGGGAAACCGTAAAGCAACCGCAGATAGGCTTCCATCGTCGTCGTTTTGCCCGCTTCGTTTGGCCCGTAGATCAAATGAAAATCCGATGTGCGGCCAGCGGCCCCGAAGTCCAGAACCTTGCCTGAAAAATGGCCAAAAACATCCAAAGCCAGTCGTTGGATACGCATCAGGAAGACGCCCCCTTCATCTTCGCGATCAGCCGCTGCGCACCGCGTTCGGCAAGATGCAGTACCAGACGGTTGGTTTCGGCTTCATCTGGCAACAGCTCTGTCCGGCGCTGCGGTGGGATTTCTTTCAGAACATCTTCCAGTTCAGTGCGATAGTTTTCCGCAAACCCAGCTTGGTCGCGGATGGTCTTCATGATTACGGCCAGTTCATCCGTCGCGCTGTTTGCCGCCTCGTCATTCGCAGACAAATCAAAGACGATCCTGTCCAGCCACAACACCCCGGTTTCGCGGGCATATTGCGCCACAGTATCCATCCAGACATCTTGATCGCGTAAAAGCTGCCAGCGCCGCGGCGTGCGCCCCGAGAGCTTCAGTCGGATGACCGCATCGTCTGAAGTCAAACCGTCGGCGGCGTCACGCAACTTGCGGCGCAGCAGATCACGCAAGGCATCATCCGTTTCGAGGTCCTTCACGTCGACGGGCATTTCCAGAAACTCAACAACCGAAGTCGGCACCTCCTCGATGGTGATTTCGTCCGTGATGCTAATCAGCGTCGCGGATTTTGGCCCGGTTTCACCCATATCCCGCCCCTGCGGCATTCCGGGCATCACCACCCAAGGTGTCTGAGAGTGAATCTGGCGGCGATGGACATGACCCAGCGCCCAATAGTCATATCCTGAAGAGACCAGATCGCCGACACTGCAAGGGGCATAAGGATCGTGCCCCTCGGCCCCGGCCAGCGAACTGTGCAACATGGCAATGTTGACGGCCCCATCCACAGGGCCGGGAAATTTGGGCAGCAAGCTGTCAGGCGCATGGCGGCTAGCGAAACTGACACCGTGAATCCAAACCTCGGGCGACACCTGTACCTTGCCGCCGCGCCCGTCGAATACATGAACGTTGTCCGGCAGGTTCAGCTCACCCGTGACCGGGTTTTCAGCATCGTGGTTACCCTTGATGTAGAAAACCCGGATTCCGCATTCGCGCAGACGCTCCAACTGTATCACCAGAAAAGCCGCCGTGCGAGCGCTGCGCTCGGCCCCGTCAAACAGGTCTCCTGCAATCAACAGGGCGGTCACTTCTTCAGCAATGGCCGTGTCAACGATCCTGACAAAAGCGGCCCGGCTGGCAGTCTGTACGCGTTCACGCAATTCCGGGTCGCGCAGGGCCAGAGATTTCAGCGGCGAATCCAGATGAACGTCAGCTGTGTGCAGAATCTTCATTGCCCGTCTGGTCCTCGTACCACCGCATGATCTCCTCAATCTGTTGACGCGCCGACCCGCTGACCCGCGACAGGCCAAGGTGACGGGCCAAATCCCCCGCCGGATCCTCTGAGGCCTTCAGGTCCGCGCCAATTTCATCCAGAACCGCCGCAACCTCGGTGCGGGACACATCGCGGATGGCGCGGTTTCCCAGCCCGCGATACGGAATTGGATCCTGATAGGTGCCTGCCAGCCAGACAAACGGAGTGCCGAACTCATCATGCAGTTCGGCCGCGCCAAGCGCGTGTTCCACCCTGTCCATGATCCGGCGCCCGGTGCGCTGCCACCCGTGGCGGTTAGCTACCTCGCGGCCCAGATTGCGCAGGGGCATCGGGGCTTGATCGACCAAAACCTCGTGAACGATCTGTCGCAGAACCCCCATGTACCCAAGATCAAAGAAACGTTCCGGGTCGGCCTTCGGCCCGTCAACCTTGGCCAACTCGGTCGAATGAGACCCTGAGGCGAAGAGCTGAGGCTCATCAGCCTCTTTCGGCGCAAACTCCGGCGGCGCGCTGTCGGTCTGAGGCGGCTCGGGTGCAGGCAAGGCCCGCACCTCTGGCGGGTCTTCTTCCTCAGCCTCATGCTCTGCTTCCTGCCGGGCCGCGCGGTCTTCTTCCAGCAGCGCTTCCAACTTTTCATGCAACCGGTCAGCCACCACCGCCGGGTCGCGGAACCAGTCGGTCGACCAGATGCGCAGGATCGTCCAACCCAATCCTTCCAGCACCGCCTGCCGCACCTTGTCCCGATCCCGCGCCGTGGCAGAGCTGTGATAGGTGGCCCCGTCACATTCGATCCCGGCCAGATAGGCCCCTGCCCGATCCGGGTTCACGATCCCAAGATCAATGCGGAAGCCCGAGACACCGATTTGGGTCCGCACCTCCCACCCTTTGGCTCGGAACGCCTCGGCAATGGCCTGTTCAAACGGGTTTTCAGCCGGTCCAAGCGATCCTTCCTCGCGCGCGGCCAGCGCAACCGGGCCACGCTCGGCATAGTCCAGAAAGGTTTTCAGATCACGCACCCCGGTAGCCCGGGTGCGCGACAGATCAATCTGATCATGGGTCAGCGAGGCGAACACATGCAATTCGCGCCGGGCCCGCGTGACGGCAACGTTCAGACGCTTTTCGCCGCCATCCGCATTCAACGCGCCGAAGTTCATCGACAATTTACCTGCAAGGTCCGGAGCGAACGTGATAGAAAACAGCATCACATCACGCTCATCCCCTTGAATATTCTCAAGGTTTTTCACGATCACCGGCTCTTCACGCTCTTCTGCAAAGAACCATTCAAGTTCAGGTGCATCGCGCCGCACTTTGTCCAGGAGGTCCAGGATCAGCCCCTGCTGCTGCGCGTTGAAGGTGATCACACCCAGCGTTGGCCGATCCTCCTCGGGGTGGTTCAGCCAAGCGGTCAGACGCTGGCGGATCAACGCCACAATCGCCTTGGCCTCATCCGCATTGGTCCGCCCTGCCCCGCGCGCATAGGTGCCGTCGATCTTGTGGAACGTCACAGCGTCGCTGCCCGTGCTGGGTGCAGGAAAGGTGACAAGGCCACCATCGTAGTAGAAGTGGTTCGAGAACGCGATCAGCGCCTCATCCCGGCTGCGATAGTGCCAATCCAGCCTGCGCGTCGGGATCCCTGCGGTCGCCACCTCATCCAGAATTGAAGGCATGTCGCCAATCATCCCTTCGGCGTCCTCCTCGGCCTCATCGCTGCGGCCAAAAAAGTTGGTCGGCGGCAACTGCTTGGGATCGCCTACAATGATCGACTGTTTCGCCCGCGCGATTGCTCCGATGGCATCCCAAGTCGTGATCTGCGACGCTTCGTCAAAAATCACAACGTCGAACGTCGCCTGACCTGCCGGAAGATACTGCGCAATCGACAACGGCGACATCAGCACGCAAGGGGCAAGTTTGGGCAGAACGTCGCCCAGATTCTCCAGCAGAGGCCGGATCGCCATCGAGGGGCGTTTCAGCCCCAACTGATGCCGTAGAACACCCAGTTCCGATTTTCTGGGCACCCCGTCCCTTGCGGGCAGGCGGTGATGAATGCGTCGCATGACTTCGCGCGGCGCATGTTCGGCAACCTCGTCATCCAGACTGCGGAAGGCAGCGACAATGTCCTCATGTTCCCAATGCGCGAACCGTCGTAGCGGGTCCGATGCATCCATCGCCAACGGCAGCCACCAGCGCGCATAGGCGCGGCGACATTCGGTGACAGGATCAACTTTCAAGTGATCCCCCTCCATTGCCTCCACCAGCGGCGTCAGACCCGCGGCTTTGGCCCTGTTCCGAACGGCAACCCAGCGTGTCCAGTCGGCCAGCCGCGCGCGCTGTGCCAGCGTCTGGTCGACGGCTTCGAGCAGATCGCGCAGGGGAAGGTCCATAGCCACGCAGCCTCCCAACCCAGTGAACGCGCTTATCGCTGCAATCAACGCGCTCTCCGCCGCCTGCCAGTCCTCCATTGCCTGACGCAAAGCCCCGCTCGGTCCCTCTTCCAGCGCGGCGACAGTGGCACCGAAGGCCACGGTGTCGGTTGCTTCAGATTGCAAACCGGCCAGAGTGTCCCGCAAAGAGATAGCCTGGGCCACCCGCCCTTTAAGCTTATGCAGCGACCGATCGACGCCCGCTGCATCTGCAACCGGGCTGTCCTGTAGCAACGCCAGCTGTTTGCGACACGCGTCCAGCTTAGGCAAATCCGTGCCCGGTTCTGCCTGCCCCGTGCAGGCATAGGTTTGCAGCATCTTGCGGGTCTTGCGCTTTTTCAGGGCGGAAAATGGCCAGAACCCGGCCTCACCCGCGCGCCACTCTGCGTCCAGTTGATCCAGCGGCAGGCGCTTCATGTTTTCTTCGGTGTAGGATGCCCTGCACGCCTCCTGCGAGTCCATGAACGCCACAAGTGCGGCCTCGAACCGATCCACTTCGGCGTGCAGGTCACGCTCTGACAGGCGCGGCACCATGCGCAGATCGTCTGCGTCGGGTTCAATACGGCGCGACAGGCCGGTCAGAAGAGCGCGACGTTCCGGCTTCAGCATCCGGTCCGGGGTCAATGCCAGATGGTTGCAAAGATCCGAAGCGGACCGCATGGACCGGTCAATACATGCCCTCAGCATCTTGGCCTGCTCGAAGATCTGATCTTCCCAAGCATGAGACCATTCCGCCTCGCCGACCAATGGCAGCGGTGTGCCACCACCTACAGCTGTATAGGTACGGCCAAGTTCCTCGGTGATCTCAAACAACCGGTCAAAACTGTGCTGATCATGGGCATCCTTATCAGCAAAGGACAGTTCCAACCCTTTTGGCGCCCCCGCCGTCCATGAAATCGCGTCAAAAACCGAAAACCCTTGCGCGCCCTTGGCATGAACCGCCTGCACATAGGTGTTGAGCTGGTCGCGTTTGATCCGCAGCTTCTCGGTGATGTCCAGCCAGTCCTGTTCATTGGTAGCCGAGGCCCTGTCCCATCCCCGGCCAAGCTGCGTCAGAACCCGCTTGCGGTCGGTCTTGTTGGAATGCAGTTCAAGCACGGCGTCGCCCAATCCGTGCGCCTCAAGCCTGCGTTGCACAACATCCAAGGCTGCGGCTTTCTCGGCGACGAACAGCACCGTTTTACCATGGGCAAGACATTGGCAGATGATATTGGCGATGGTCTGACTTTTGCCGGTGCCCGGCGGGCCAATCAGTACGAAATCCCGCCCCTCAGCCGCCGCAACGACGGCTGACAATTGCGAGCTGTCAGCAGGCAGAGGCGTGACCAAATCCTTGGGCGCAAGCTGGTGATCCATCTGTTCGGCTGGGATCGCGTCCCCTGCCCCGCCCTCAAAGGTCTTGTCAGGGTTGTCGACCAGATGCGCCACCAGCCGGTTATTGCGCAACTGATCGGTGCGCTCGACCAGATCTTTCCACATCAGGTATTTCGAGAATGAAAAGGTCGAGATCGCGATCTCTTCCACAACCTCGAACCCCGGCACTTCGCGCACCCGCTGACGCATCCACTCAAAGATACGCGGCAGGTCGATGCCGCTGTCGTCGCGGGGCAATTCGCCCTCAAGCTCGGGCAGGGTCAGGTCGAAATCACGCTTGAGAAATTCCAGCAGGGTCGAATTGAGCCGAACCTCGTCTTCATGGTGCAGGATTCTAAAGTCCGACCGCGCCGATTTGCGTTCCAACTTGATCGGGATCAGCAGCAGCGGCGCGCGATAGCTTCGTTTTTCGCCCTCTCGCTGCCAGCGCAGGAACCCTGCTGCCAGAAACAGAGTATTTGTCCCACCTTCCTGAAGATCGCTTTTGGCTTTGCGAAACAGGGCCAGCATGCGGCTCTCAGTATCCTTGCGATCCAGCGGCATCGTGATCTGGCCGCGATCGAACGCATCTTTCGTTGCGCTGGCGATGATCTCGTCCCGTTCCTGCCGCGACAGCTGACGCTCGCCAATGGGATCATCCTCCTTCAGTGGATAGGCGCGGAACGCCTTGTCCGCGGCCAAAGCGTCCTCCAGAGCGCCAACGTCGGGCACCAGGCAGGGCACTGTCTGCTTGCTGGGCTTGAAGTTCAGCAAGCGGTTGCGCAGCGACAAGTCCAACAGCTTGGCCTGCCAGCGCTCGATCCGCCCTTTGGGCGTGTCGGGCACCTGTTCAATCACTTCGGAAGGCAACAGGCCAAAATCGATCGGGTCCGGCAGCTTCGCCGGGGCAGCCTCAATATGCTCGGCCACACCTGCTTCCGCCGCCGCGTGGCTGGCTAACGGACGTATCCGGGCCGAGCGTGCGCGGGTGATGTCAACGGCCATCAGGAATTCCTGCTCTCGATCCTCGGACAAACGGGACCGCCCGGCCTCAACAGCCTGTTCAAATCCGGCAGTCGGGCGTTGTGTCAGCAGCGTGGTTTCGACCGGAATGAATTCTTTCGCCTGCGCCGCCTTGCGCACGGTGATCACGTCAGGCTCGGTCACATGCCCAAAGTCCCGTTTGGTGAGCCATACCCCGACCCAGGCGAGGCCGTGACTGAACAGGACAACCGGATGCAACCCGGCCTGTTCCCACGCTGCGGCCAAAAGCAAAGAGGTGTCCAGGCACGTCGCCAACCCCTCGTTGCGAATACGTTCGGGCGCACGGATTTTCTGCCCCTCAACTTCGAACGACGCAGGCGGGTTGGCATAGGTCAGCCCCATACCGGTCACGGCCGACCAGATTGCGCCAGCGATCATCCACGCGCGCTGCGGATCACCGGATTGATACCCTTCAAGCGAGCCATCATGCCCGCCGCGTTCCAGCAACACAGATGCCTCTTTGAGGATCGCCGCCACCACGGGATCGTTCGGAGATACAAAGGCCGCCAGCAGCCGGTCCATGTCACCCAACCCGCCCCATTGATCGCGGGCCAGCAGCTCCACAGGCAGGGTTTCTGACGTCAACGGCCCCTCGTCCGTCGAAGCCGTCAGGGTCAGAGATCCGATTTCCGTTTCATTGAGACTGGCCAGCTTCTGAACGTCCAGAGGCGTGGCCAGATCACCAACTTCCATACTCCCCATCGGGGACAACCGGTCGATGATCCAGGTTTTCGATTTTAACACCGTCGGCTGCGCGGTCAGGGTAATCTGGATGTTGTCCAGCGTGTTTTCAGTCGCATTGGTTATCGACAGCGCTTTGAGAACAGGGATGTCATTCTGCGCCGAGGCGAAGTTTACCTTCTTTGCCATGTCAAATTGGAGGCTGGCAGAAGGAGCGATCGTATCGATTGTTTCGGCCGCATTGTTGTCAGCTGTCGAAGCTTGAGAATAGTCTGTGGTCATTCTTTAACACCCCGTTTCCAGTCTGAAGTGCAACACCCGGCCCCCATTTCCGTTCGGGCTACGCCCTCACTCCAATGAGGGCCGGGCTGCAAGAATTTTTGCCCGTCTGATACCCGGATCCCGCCAGAAAAGTGCTACAGTTCCACCGAAATCGAGCTTATGTGCCGCAGGGCCTGACTGCAAGCCGCAGTATCGATAACTGTCGATAACTGTCGATAACATGCGATATGTCGTGCGCCGTGGAAAGGCGCGTTTTCCTAGCGGGTGCGAACCCCGCGCAACAATTGTCGCTTCGGTTGGTAGCAGCCTGAGCGGATCGTGGAGGTAACAACATGGTTTGAAGCACTCAGGTAGAAGGGTTGCGTGAGCAACTCAGCGACCATGCGGGCCGGAACGCGAGTGAACGCCGAGCAGGCCTCGAAACTTGTAATGTGGGAATCGACCCTCCGACATATAGGGGAAGACCGTTGGCAGATTGGGAAGAAAGTGACACGAGCACCGATCTGTTCCCACCGGGGTATTGGCGTCGGCACGTATGGAAGATGGAAGACGTGGCAACACGGGAAGCCCTGTCGGTGGTGTGCGCACACCAACTGGTTCCCCGCGAGGGACAGATCGGGCCGACAGGGTGGCGGACAGGCCCGTAGTACCGAGGACGCCGGGTAATGCCGGTCGAGGAAAGGGGCCTGACTTCAGGAAAGTATGGAAAGGACGCAAGGCATGACCACTGGCCAAAACCTAACAGGGTCACGAGGAGTTCAGAAATTCCAGACCATGCTACATGCAAAAGCGAAGGAAGAACCCGACCGACGCTTTCACGCCCTGATCGACAAGGTGTGGCGAATGGACTTTCTCATGGAAGCTTGGGACAGGGTTCGCCTGAACGGCGGCTCTGCCGGGGTGGATGGGGAAACTTTCGACCACATCGAAGCGTATGGCGTGGAGCAATGGCTCGGGGAATTGTCGCAGGATCTGAAGGATGGAACCTACACACCGAAAGCGGTGCGACAGGTTCTGATCCCGAAGAAACAGCCCGGCCAGTTCCGGCCATTGGGCATTCCCTGCATACGGGACAGGGTGGCGCAGACATCGGCCATGCTCGTGCTTGAGCCGATCTTTGAAGCCGACCTGCAGCCGGAGCAATATGCCTACCGACCGGAACGAAGCGCGACGGATGCAGTCAAACGCATTCATCGGCTTCTGAATACCGGACACAACGAGGTTGTTGACGGCGATTTGTCCAACTACTTCGGCGAAATCCCACATGCCGAACTGATGAAGAGCATTGCCCGTCGCGTCAGCGATGGGCGGATGCTCGGCCTCATCAAGGCATGGCTGGAAATGCCGGTGGAAGAGGATAACGGCAAGGGCGGCAAGCGCCGCACGAACCGCGCCCGAAGAGAGCGAAAAGGGACCCCTCAAGGGGCACCGATATCGCCCTGTCTCAGCAATCTCTACATGCGCCGGTTTATACTGGGCTGGAAAGCATTGGGCTTTGCTCGGCGCTTTCGGTCCGAGATCGTGAACTACGCGGACGACTTCTGTGTGCTTGGCAAGGCACCGGCGGCAGAGATGCTGGCGGCGGTCAGGCAGATCATGGGCGGTCTGAAGCTGGCGGTCAACGACGACAAGACCCGATGCTTGCGATGCCCGGAGGAAGCTCTTGAGTTTCTAGGGTATCGCATCGGACGCAACTATCGCCCGCAAGGGAAAGGTGCCTATATTGGCACCCGCCCGAGCAAGGCAAGCGTCAAAAGCGTCTGCCGTAAGATCAGCGCGCAGACGGCTGCAAAATACGGGCTGATGGCCCCCGAGATCATGGTACGCCGCCTCAACTGGATGTTGTCCGGTTGGACGAACTACTACCACCTTGGGCAAGTCAATCCAGCTTATGCGGCGATCGACGCGCACACGACCAAGCGGCTGCGACAATGGCTCTGTCGGAAGCACAAGGTCAAATCTGGAAAGTATGCGCGCTTCCCAAACCAAAGGCTGTGGGAACACTACGGCCTGATACGCCTTGCGCCAATGACAAGAAGCCTTCCGTGGGCGAAGGCATGACCTGTCGGAAAGCCGGATGCGGGAAATCCGCACGTCCGGTTTGATGAGCAGGGATGAGGAAACGGGGCCATGGTGAGGACTGAGGCACCGGCATAGTGCGAAAGCCGCCGGACAACAGCTACTCCCCACGCCTACAGCAGGTCGCGCCTCTCCCTGACTCTACAGGTCTAGGTAACATGCGATCTGTCCGGTTTCATTGTGCCTCAAAAAGGAGGCGTGATGAACCGGGCAGAAGTGTTACAGGAAGTACGACTGATGAAGTTCGAAGAGCTTTATTCGCGGCGGCAGGCCCGCGAACTGACACAAGAACAGGCGGCTGAGATATTGAGCGTTTCGGTGAGGACGGTCCAGCGTTGGGAGGAACGCTATGAAGCGAACGGTGCTGAAGGCTTGTACGACGGTCGCCTTGGCAAGCTGGCCAATAACCGCGTTCCAACCGACACGGTGATGTCGATGCTGGAGTTGTTTGACACGCAGTATTGGGACTACACGCCGAAGCATTTCCACGAAAAGCTGGTGAAAAAGCATGGGTTCACCCAAAGCTACAACTGGGTGCGGCTGACACTTCAGGGACAGGGCCGGACACAGCCAGCCCCAAAGCGCGGAGCGCACCGGCGCAAGCGACCCCGGCGCCCGATGATCGGCATGATGCTGCACCAGGACGGCTCGACGCATCAGTGGGTCCCTGATCAGTGGTGGGATCTGATCGTGACCATGGACGATGCCAACAACGAGGTTTATTCAGCGTTTTTTGTGCCCGAAGAAGGCACGATGAGCAGTTTCCGGGGCCTGATAGAAGTTATCGAAGAGCACGGCCTGTTCTGCTCACTCTACGCGGATCGGGGATCGCACTACTGGCATACGCCTGAGGCGGGCGGCAAGGTGGACAAGACCAATCTGACCCAGGTTGGCCGGGGATTGCAGCAACTCGGCATCGAGTTGATCCCGGCCTATTCCCCACAGGCCCGGGGTCGGTCAGAGCGCATGTTTGGCACGTTTCAGAAGCGGCTGCCGCAAGAGCTGAGATCCCAGGGGATTACGGATATGGACGAGGCCAATCGGTTTCTGAAAGAGGTGGTCATCCCCGACCACAACGCACGGTTCGTCAAGGCACCCGAGGAGGAGGCATCTGCCTTCGTCCCCTTCACCGGCAATGTGCATGACGTTCTGTGTGTGCAGGAAGAGCGTGTCGTCGGCAATGACAATACCGTGCGTTACAACGGCCTGATCCTGCAGATCGCGGCGAACCAGCATCGCCATCATTTCGTCAAAGCCAAGGTCAAGGTCCACGAATACCCGGATGGCAAACTGGCGATCTTCCACGGACCCCGATGCATCGGGCGCTACAAGGCAGACGGAAACGAGATCAGAAAGGAGACAGACCCTCAACAAGCAGCGTGAACCGCTTCGACGCAGCGCGAACGCGGTGTTTCAAGTCTCCGGTCGCCTACGGCTCCCTTCGAATTGAAACACCGCGTTGGACACAGAAGTGGACAAATAGCATGTTACCTAGACACGACAATTCAGAATGTTATCGACAGGGGAAATATTCTGCGCCAGACGGTCGCAGGTTTCTGGACAGCAGAGTCGGTCCTTAATCGACCCTGCACGGGCGCATGACGCGGCATTAATGGCCTGTTGAACGGTGCGCGGTACTCAGCCAGACCCCGTGGCAGCCGGGACTGCCAAGGCATCAAGTACACCTTGCGCACCAGAAGGGCGTATCCGGAAATCGGAAAAACCGTAGAGATCATGGCCATTCCGACCCACCCCTAAACGCACAAAATGTTGTGCCATAACGGTTTCCCGCAAGTAAAGTCACTCTCTATAAGTGCCTTACAGGAGTGTGTATGTCAAAATTGCGGAACTTTCGAGTCTACGGTGTGGATATTACAGGGCAATCGACTGAATGAATTTTGGCGTAAATTTTAAGTACAAACCGTGAACATGGTGCGCATTCTCGTGGACTTGAAGTGTCAATTTGTCGATTTTTGCCCATCTTCAGCGCCGCAGCGCCGTTCAGTCGATTGCCCTGGTGGATATGAAGGACCTGAAAGCTGTGCTGCCGCGCGACGGGCAACGCGAGATGGAGGCATTGGGCATACAGCGCCCGACGCTAACCCCGCTAGGAAATACCAGCCTCAATCGCGATGGACAGTTTGTCTGTCAACTCGCCCAACTGCGCGTCGCTCAAGATAAAGGGCGGTGCCAGCAACACATGGTCGCCCAGTTTCCCGTCCCGCGTGCCCGACATGGGGTAACAGATCAATCCCGCCTCAAAAGCCGCAGCCTTGATCCGGGCTGCGGCTTTCCGGTCGGGTGCAAAGGGCGTTTTGGTTTCGCGCTCTGCCACAATCTCGATCCCACGAAACAGACCACGCCCACGTATGTCACCTACATTCGGATGCTGCCCGAACCGTTCCACCAGCGCTTCCTGCAAGCGATCCCCAATCATGGCCGCGCGCGTCACCAGATCCTGATGCCGCAACTTTTGCATCACGGCTAGGGATGCCGCTGCCGCGATCGGATGTCCAAGATAGGTGTGACCATGCTGGAAAAATCCACTCCCGTCGGCAATCGCGTCGTAAATAGTGGACGTGCACAACATCGCCCCGATGGGCTGATAGCCCGCGCCGAGCCCCTTGGCAACGCACAGAATATCCGGCGCAATCCCATCCGCATCGCAGGCGAACAGATGCCCGGTCCGCCCTATACCGCACATGACCTCATCCAGGATCAACAGCACGCCGTAATGATCGCATATCTCACGGATGCGGGCAAAATACCCCTCGACCGCAGGGGCCGCACCCATCGTAGCACCCACAACAGGTTCGGCCATAAAAGCCATGACCGTGTCCGGGCCAAGCCTCAGAATTTCATCCTCCAGCTCTTGCGCAACCCTTTGACCGTAGTCAAAGCCGCTCTCATCATCGCGCCGGTCCACATATTCATAACAGGGCGCAATGTGGCTGACCTCGATCAGCAACGGCGAAAACTGCGCGCGACGCCACGTATTGCCGCCCGCTGCCAGTGCACCCAGTGTATTGCCATGATAGCTTTGCCTGCGCGCAATGACATATCGCCGCGCGAGCTGGCCGATTTCCGTAAAATATTGCCTTGCCAGCTTGATCGCCGCTTCGGTTGCTTCGGATCCGCCTGACACCAGATAAACACGGTCCAGATCACCGGGAGCCTGCTTGATCAACAGATCGGCCAATGCCTCAGCCGGGTCCGATGTAAAGAACCCGGTATGCGCATAGGCTAGCGATTGGGCCTGTGCTTGCACTGCTGCGATGATATCGGGGTCTCCATGCCCCAGACAGGACACCGCCGCGCCTCCGGAGCCGTCCAAATACGCCTTGCCATTTGCGTCATAGAGGTAACAGCCCTCACCGCGCACGGCACGCGGCGGCTGCGATTTCATACTGCGTGGGAAAATATGTGACATCTGTCTTTTCCTATCATTTGGATCAACTCTGAGACCGAAGCCGCCACCGAATACCATGGATTGCCATGCGCGTCTGTCAAAGAATTCTCGAACCCCACCCGGACGTCGCCGCCCAGATCTGCAGCGCGGGCAAGGCAGGCATGTTCCGGCGGGCCAAAGGCGCAGACCATCCAACGACCGACCGGGGGAAGCGCATCCAGAAACCCGTCCAACACCAGCGGGTCCGCACTATCCGCGCGTCCGTACTGTCCCAAAACCAGCAGAACGCTTTCCGTATCGCCCAAAACAGACGCTTTCTGCCATTCCCGCAGGATGTGCGCGTCAGTCTCATCGTACAGGATGTGCTGAATTTCGGTCCCCGTCTCGCTGCAAAGGTCATAAAGCCGCTTGGCGATGCGCGGATCTCGCGCAATCTCGCGCACAGACACGGATGCCCATCGCGGTTGCAGGCGCTCAATCACGCGAAACTGGTCGGCAGGGTTGTATTTCCCACCCGCTTCGGTCGTGATCTGAACTGGTAGACCGGGTAGCATGCATTCTACTTCGCTCAGGGCCTCGGCATAGAGACCGGGGTCCAGCGAATGCAGGCCCAAACTATCCCGTATGTGCAGATGCAAGGCATTTGCCCCTGCCGCGACGCTTGCTGCGGTGGCTGCAACAATCTCCGGTATCGTCAGCGGCACAGCAGGATGATCCATCTTGCCCAACCGAGCTCCGGTGGGGGATACCATGATCCTCATCCCCGCACCCTTTTGCCCCTAGGATCAAAGAGCGGCCCCAGTGTGACTATCGCGTCAAACATCTTGCGCGCAATGTCGATCTGAACCTGCTGGCCGTCGTGCAAACCTTTGGCGTGGCCCAGAGCAATCGGTGCCCCAACCCGATACCCGTAGGCGGCAGTTGTCGTCTGCCCAACAATCTGCCCGTCTGCATAAATCGGCTCATGCCCCAACGGAACTGCGCTTTGGTCATGTAAGGTTAGTGACACGACCCGAGACCCAACAGCTTGCGCGCGCTGCTGTTCCAGAGCATCCGCACCAATGAAGCCGCCCCTTTTGCGGGTCGCGAAATCCAATCCTGTCTGAACCGGTGTAACATCACCATCCAACTCGTGACCCATCGCACAGAACCCCTTTTCAACGCGCATCGAGGTTTGCGCGTAGAGCCCAGCAGGCACAGCCCCAGCGTGAGTCAATGCCGCATACACCGCTGGCGCATTCTCCCATTTCATGGTGATTTCCCACCCTGCCTCGCCCACATAAGACATGCGCGCCGCGCGCACATGTTTGCCTGCGATATAGGCTGGCACAACCTTGAAATATCGCAGATCACAAAGTTCTGGCGCGCCTGTTTCCGAAACGATCCGCGCCGCCTCTGGCCCCATCAGCCCCAAGACTGCATAGGCTTCGGTTGAATCTTCCAGCGTGACATCGAACCCTTCGGCATGGCGACGCAACCAAGCCAGATCCCGCTTGATCGCGGTCGTACCAACAAAAAGACGGTAGTGATCTTCGGCAATGCGCTGTGCAGTCAGATCGCTTTCAAACGTGCCACGCGCGTTTAACATGGCTGTATAGATGACCGATCCAGGCGCACGCGCCATGTGGCCCGCGCATGTTTTCAGCAAAAATGCCTCGGCGTCCGGGCCAGTGACTTCGATCTTGCCAAACGGAGATGCGTCAAAAATCGCGACGCGCTCATGGGCTGCGGCCACTTCGCGACCTACGGCGTCATGCCATGCTGGCCGCCCAAATTTCAGTTCTGGATCTGCGGACGCGCCGAAATACAAGGGCCTTTCCCATCCAAAGAACTGTCCGAAACAGGCACCGGCCTTTTGGTATTCTTCGTGCAATGGCAGGGTCCGCAAGTTGCGCGCCGTTTTCAACTGCTTGCCAGGCAGCGGAATCTCGTAATGCGTCCCCAGGATCTCTGGCGCGCGCGCGATCAGGTGTTCAACCGAATTGAACACGGGTGCAAACCGCTTGGCATCCGCTTCGGACAGGTCATAGGCTGTTTGCCCATTCACGATCTGGTGGGCAAGGTTCATCCCTGCGCCACCCCCTGCCGCGACCCCTATCGAGTTCATACCGCAGCCCAGAAACAGCCCCTTAGTTTCCGCTGTTTCCCCCAGCATGAACGACCCGTCGGGCGTAAAGCTCTCGGGTCCGTTCAACAGCATCCTGACCTCTGCCGTTTCCAACGCGGGCAAACGGTGCAGGGCGTTCATCATCATCGGTTCGAAATGGTCCCAGTCTTCAGGCAGAAGACCGAACTCAAAGCTCTCATCCAGCACGCCCGGTGCAATGGGTTTCCCCATCGGCTCAAAGCATCCGACCAGCAATCCGCCAGAATCGTCTCGAATATATAGGTAATTGTCGTGATCCGAGAGGGTCGGCATGTTGCCCGCGATCCCGTCCACCGGCTTCGTCAGGAGATAGAAATGCTCACACGCCAAAAGTGGAACTTCGGCCCCAGCCATGGCACCAACCTCCCGCGACCAAAGCCCCGAGCAAATCGCCACAGCATCGCAAGAGATCACGCCCCGGGTTGTTTCGACCCCCCGAATGCGGCCGTTTTCGGTCAGAATACCGTTGACACCGGTGTCTTCGAAGATCTTGCCACCACGCGCCTTGGCACCTTTGACCAACGCGGCGCAGACATCTGACGGAGACACCCGCCCATCTTCGGGCGACCATACCGCACCGATCACGTCATCGCTGTTCATCAGGGGCCAGCGCTCTGCGGCTTCACCGGCAGAAATTGAGTACGCCTTGATCCCGTAGGCATGCGCCAAGGCTTCCTGTCGCCGGATCAGCGTCAACCTGTTTGGATTGGTCGCAATCGACAGTGACCCTTTCTGGATCCAGCCAACAGACTGACCTGTTTCCTCTTCGAGCTGACTGTAAAGATCCACGGAATACTGAATCATGCGCGTCAGGTTCTGCGACGACCGCAAGGCCCGCACTTGTGCCGCCGAATGCCACGTCGTCCCCGATGTTAGCTTGTTGCGCTCTAACAGAACCACATCCGCACCCATTTGGGTCAGGTGATACAGGGTTGAACAGCCCATAACACCGCCGCCAATAACGACGACAGAGGCATGTGATGGAAGGTCTGCTGACATGGCGAATCCTCTAGTGTACGAAATTATTTGCAACATATGTTTCCACTCTTGACAAGAATAAA
This sequence comes from uncultured Roseovarius sp., assembly GCA_963422235.2. Lineage (GTDB taxonomy): Bacteria > Pseudomonadota > Alphaproteobacteria > Rhodobacterales > Rhodobacteraceae > Roseovarius. The sequence continues at coordinate 3,198,012 of CAXMWV010000002.1, read as the reverse complement.
AACAGTTGAAACATTCTGTTTTATTGATTCATTCCGGAGGGAGACGCTTGGCGCAATCTGCGACCATCGAAGAACGCATCAGCAAAAGCTATGCCGGGCTCAGCGACAAGCTGCAGTTGGCGGCTGACTATGTGGCCAAGAATCCCGTCGATATGGCGACACGGTCCCTGCGTTCGGTAGCCTCGACCAGCGGAGTGTCACCGGCGACCTTTTCCCGGCTTGCACGCGCGCTGGGATACGAAGACTACGAACAGATGCGCGAAGACGGTCGGGCAGCGATGGGCCGAAAGATGGAGTCGTTTTCCGAGCGTGCGCACGCTCTGCGATCCAGCTCCAAACCGCCCGAAGGCCGCGTATACTTGAACCGTCAGGCCGCTGCCTGCATTGCGAATATCGAATTCCTCGACCGGGACGTCACCAATGATCAGCTCGAGGCCGGCGTTGAAGCCCTGCACAACGCCCGATCCGTCCTGCTCGTTGGGTCTCTGGGCTCATCCGGATTTGTCGACTACTTTTCCTACCTGACGCACTGGTTTTCCGAGACTTGGCATGTGGCGGGTCGCAATGGCACCACATTGGCCGCCTCAATGGCTCGGCTGGGTCCAAAGGACGCCATTCTCGCGATCTCCAAAGCGCCCTACGCCAAACGCACAGTTTCAGCGCTTAAGGCCGCGAAAGAAAACAATATTCCCACACTGCTGATCACCGACAATCACAGCTCGCCCGCGCTGGAATTTGCAGATCACGCCTATATCGTACCGACCGAAAGCCCGCAGTTCTTTTCGTCCTATGCGGCGACGCTGGTGCTGGTCGAAACCATCGTCACAATGCTGCTGGCCAAGGCAGGTCCCGAAGCCGAGGACATGATCCGCGCCGCAGAACATCAGATCCAAAGTCTGGAGGAAACCTGGACTGGGTAAACCGCGAACGCACATAACAAGGGAGCTTAATATGTTTGCGAAATTGAAACTGACGGCAGCAGCCGTTGCGCTGACCGTGGCGGGTGGAGCCGTCCACGCGCAGCAGACCTTTATCACCATCGGCACAGGTGGTGTAACCGGCGTGTATTATCCGACCGGTGGTGCGATCTGCCGTCTGGTAAACAAAGACCGTAAAGAGCATGGCATTCGCTGCTCGGTCGAATCCACGGGTGGTTCGGTCTACAACACCCGAACTATCCGTGAGGGCGAGCTGGACTTTGGCGTCGTTCAGTCAGACGTTCAGTCTGCTGCTATCGAAGGTGTCCGCGCCTTTGAAAATGACGAACCCTATGGCGATCTGCGCGCGGTCTTCTCGGTCCATCCCGAACCAATGCACGTGATGGTGCGCGCCGACAGCGGCATCAACTCGGTCGCCGACATGAAGGGCAAGCGCGTCAATATCGGCAACCCCGGTTCCGGCACTCGTGTTCTTGCTGGCGTTCTGATGGATGCGGCAGGCGTATCGCCATCTGACTTCGCCCTAGCGGCAGAACTGAAATCTTCGGAACAGTCTGCCGCGCTTTGCGACGGCAAACTTGACGCGGCAATCTGGGCGGCAGGTCTGCCAAACGGCTCCTCGATGGAGGCAACATCGACCTGCGACATCAGGTTGCTGGATCTGACCACGTCCGGTATGGACAAAGTACTGACCGACAACGCGGCCTATGCTGCGGCGACCATCCCAGGTGGGATGTATCCGGGCAATGACGGCGACGTCCAATCATGGGGTCCGAAAGCCACCTTTGTCACCGACGCCAGCACTCCGGATGAAGTTGTGTACGCACTGGTCAAAGGCGTGTTCGAGAACTTCGAAGACTTCAAAAAGCTGCACCCAGCCTTTGGTCGTCTGACGGAAGAGCAGATGATCAAAGACGGTCTCTCCGCTCCGCTCCATCCGGGTGCCGAGAAGTACTATATAGAACGCGGCTGGATGTAAGCCTACCCCGATGATACGACAAATAACGGCGCAAGACCGTTACGTATAAAACAGGCGGCTGGCAGATCCCTTTGCCAGCCGCTCCACCAACAGAGGGACCTCCATGACTGACGCGCGCAAAGACACCGGCATTGATCCGGCGCTGGAAGATATAGTGGCGGACGCTGATACAGGCGGACGTAATCCTGCCGACGCTTTTGGTCGGTGCGCCTTGTGGGTCCTGCCTCTGTGCTGGGCGATTTATCAGCTTTGGATCGCCTCGCCCCTGCCCTTTATCGTGGGTTTTGTCTGGAATGATACGCAAAGCCGATCGATCCATCTGGGTTTTGCCGTGTTGCTCGCCTTTTTGGCCTTCCCCGGACTGAAGTCTTCGCCCCGCAACCGGATACCGACCATTACCTGGGCGGTCGCTCTGATCGCAGCAGCCGCCGCATCCTACCTCTGGTGGGATTACCGCGGCGTCGCAGACCGCACCGGCAACCCCAGCACAATGGATGTGGTGATTGCTGGCATCGGCATCATCCTTCTGCTGGAAGCTGCCCGTCGGTCGCTGGGCTTCCCGCTGATGGGCGTCGCGCTCTTCTTCCTGTCTTATGTCTTCTTTGGTTCATGGTCCGGCCTGCCCGAAGTGGTCCAATGGAAAGGCGCATCGTTTGAAAAAGCGATGAGCCATATGTGGCTTACAACCGAAGGCGTATTTGGCGTGGCCTTGGGCGTCTCGTCCGGTTTCGTCTTTCTGTTCGTCCTGTTTGGTGCGCTGTTGAATCAGGCGGGCGCAGGCAACTACTTTCTGCAGCTTGCATTTGCCGCACTCGGCCACCTGCGCGGTGGACCGGCAAAGGCAGCCGTAATCGCATCTGCGGCCACGGGTCTGATCTCTGGATCTTCCATCGCAAACGTGGTCACAACCGGGACCTTCACGATCCCGCTGATGAAGAAAGTAGGCTTCCCGGCCACCAAGGCGGGTGCTATTGAAGTGTCATCGTCGATCAACGGGGTTCTGACCCCGCCCGTTATGGGGGCCGTGGCCTTTCTGATGACCGAATACGTCGGCATTTCTTATTTCGAGGTCGTCAAAACCGCCATCGTCCCAGCCGCGATTTCCTATGTGGCGCTGGTCTATATCGTGCATCTCGAGGCGCTGAAATCCGGCATGAAGGGCACTAGCCGCATGCACCCGGTGAAGTTCATCCTCGGCGCGATCTTCATCATCGCAATTTCTATCGTCATCGCAGGCGGCCTGTTGTTCCTGATCGGCGTGATTGTCGACGCGATCTATGGCGCGTTTGGCGGTGCTTCGATGTATGTGATCCTGGCCTTGATGCTGGTTGCGTATCTGGCCGCCGTGCGGTTTGCCGCCAAGGGTCCGGACCTGAAAACCAGCCTCGACAGCATGCAGAATCTGCCGCCGGTGCGTAAAATTTTTAAAACCGGCATCCACTATATCATGCCGATCTTGCTGCTGATGTATCTCTTGATGATCGAGCGGAAGTCCCCGGGTCTTTCGGCTTTCTGGTCTACCGTTGCGTTGCTGTTCATCCTTCTGACACAGAACCCTCTCAAAGCGTTATTTCGTGGACAAAGCGATGTCAGCAACAATATCCGCGACGGTGTCAGCGACATCGCCGAAGGCATGATCGCGGGCGCGCGCAACATGATCGGGTTGGCCACAGCGATGGGCGTCGCAGGCATTATCGTCGGCGCGGTCACGCTGACCGGGATTGGCCAGGTCATGGCGGAATTTGTCGAATTCCTGTCTGGCGGTAACCTGTTGGCGATGCTATTCTTTGTGGCTGTGATTTCGATCATTCTGGGTATGGGCCTGCCAACAACAGCCAACTACATCGTGGTGTCGTCGTTGATGGCAGGCGTCGTAGTCGAACTGGGTGCTCAATCCGGGCTCATCGTGCCGTTGGTCGCTGTTCACATGTTCGTCTTCTACTTTGGGATCATGGCAGATGTGACGCCACCGGTGGGCCTGGCCAGCTTTGCCGCCGCCGCAATCTCCAAAGGCGATCCGCTGAAAACCGGCTTTCAGGCGTTTTTCTATTCCATCCGGACCGCGCTTTTGCCGTTCCTGTTCATCTTCAACACGGATCTTCTGTTGATTGATGTGGGGCCTGTGCTAGCCGTCTTTGTCTTCATAGTAGCGCTCATCGCGATGCTGCTCTTTGCGGCGGCGACGATGAACTATTTCATCGTGCCATCTCGGCTTTATGAAAGCGCAGCTTTGCTTCTGGCTGCCTTTGTCCTGTTCCAACCGGGGTATTTCCTCAACCAGTTGGCGCCGGAATTTGAAACCCGATCGGGGACCGAGCTCTTTACGATGGCTAAAGAAGCGCCAGACAACGCCTCGCTCCGAGTTAGGTTGGTCGGCGAAAACCTGAATGGGGATCCCATCGACGCAAGGTATCTGCTGCCTTTGGGCGCGTCTGGTGAAGACGGCGCGGCCAGACTTTTGGCCGGTGCCGGCATCGAGTTCCGGGATGAAGATGGCAAAATCTTTGTCGACAATCTGAACTTTAGCGGACCGTCAGAACAGCTGGGCATCGATTGGGACTGGGAACTGGTCGAACTCGAAGTGCCGTCGGACCGACCGCCCAAAGAGATCTTTTACATCCCTGCCCTGTTGCTGGTTGCGCTGGTCTTTCTGCTGCAGCGCCGCCGCCAGCCAAAGAAGGCCTGAGACATGAGCGAACATATCCTTTGCGCCGTCGATCTGACCCATCTGGACAACGCCCGCGCCCTGCTGGTCGAGGCCGCGCGGATGGCGGCATTCGAAAACGCCGCGCTCAGTGTGGTGACGGTCTTGCCGGACTATGGCTCGTCCTTCGTCGGGTCGTTCTTCAAGGACGGCACGTTGAAAGAAGCGGCAGAAGCCGCCCGTCAATCGCTGCACAGCCTAACCGATCCGATACAAACCGATGGCAATCCAATTCAGTGCATTGTCGAGATTGGAACCGTCTATGAAGAGATCCTAGACGCAGCACGCAAATGCGACGCGGACATGATCATCGTGGGCGCGCATAAGCCAAATCTGAAAGACCGTATCATCGGCCCAAACGCGGCGCGAATTGTCCGCCACGCCGATGTATCAGTTCTGGTTTTGCGGATCTGATCAGAGTCCGCCCTGTCGATAACAAGCGTTATTTCCCGATGGCTGGCCTGTATCGTATGACCCTTTGCCCGAGGGAGTGGCGGCACAGCAGCAAGGCACCATGCGGCGGTGTGTCGACTCAGCCGTTTGCCGGCCCGCCAAGGCGCGATCCGCCTACCCGGGATCTCCCAAACCAGACCCGCGGTATCGCGAGACAGAGACTGGCGACAAATTCCGGTCCATATGGCCTATTTGGCCTGCGTCTCTCGGGTTCCCTTTTTGCCGCCAGACCCGCGTCATGCCGCTGATCTTGCTTGCTTTTTTCTGCGCCCAGCATGTGCGTCTCCCGAACTCAGGACTCCGTGGCGGTGACGGCAGTGACACGCTGGGAAGTCTCTGGCGTTTCTGCGCCGGGAAACCGATCGCGGTAGGAAACCGGGTTTCCCCGGTCCCCCGCACGGATCCGGACGTGCGCGTTAACGCATCCGGCTCCTGCCTTGGGTCGTGACGGCGAGCCGCTGGTTTGGCCACGGGTGACGGATGGTGGGTTTGGGCCAGTGGAGACCGAGAAGGTATTCCAATGACAGCCAGCTTGTGCGGTCTTTCTGGGACCGCCTGCGCAGGGCGCGCAGAAGCAGTCGTTTGACCGCCTCAACAAACCTCGACAGGGACTTTGACGACCCCGGAACGGCATAGTAGTTCAGCCATCCGTTGATGACCCTTCCGAGCCATCGGGCAAGGTCGTGTCTGTCCATGTGAAAGCGTTTGCGCAGTTCCTCCTTGATGCGCCTGAGTGTGCGCCTGAACCGCTTTCGCGATGGCTTGCGCCCGACCCGGAATTTTCCTTTCTTGGTGATGAGGCAGCAATGTGTCATCCCCATGAAGTCAAAGGTTTCCGGTTTGCCCTGCCCCCTGTTCTTCCGGTCTCGCGTTGCGAACCGTCCGAACTCGATGAGCCGGGTCTTGTCAGGATGCAGGTCCAGCCCGAATTGGCCCAGCCGCTCCCTCAGGTCGTTCAGGAAGTTCTTTGCTTCCCACCGATATTGGAAGCCGATAACGAAGTCGTCCGCATAGCGGACAAGGATCATATCGCCCTCCGCCTTCCGTTTGCGCCATGCCTGAGCCCACAGGTCGAACACGTAATGCAGGTAGACATTCGCCAGAACGGGCGAGACAATCGCCCCCTGTGGAACGCCCCTGCCGGTGTCCGTCCAGTCGGTCTCTTCCATGACGCCAGCGTTCAGCCATTTGATGATGAGGCGGATGAGGCGCTTGTCTCCGATACGGTGTTCCAGAAACCGGACAAGCCAGCCCCGGTTTACCCGATCAAAGAAAGCGCGGATATCCGCGTCCAGCACCCAGTTGACCTTGCGCTGTTGCAGTCCAACCGTGAGCGCATCAAGCGCGTTATGCGCCCCGCGCCCCGGCCGGAACCCGTAGCTGAACCCGAGAAACTCCGTCTCGTAGATCGGAACCAGAAGAATGTCCGTCACCGCCTTCTGGACGATCTTGTCTTCCAGTGTGGCGATGCCGAGCGGTCGTGTCCCGCCGTCGGGCTTGGGTATCTCTACCCGCCGGACCGGCGGCGCCCGGTACGCTCCCCTGTGGATGCGCCCGTGCAGGTCAATCAGACGATCTTCCAGCCCGTTGGCATACATCTCCCACGTCACCCCGTCCACGCCAGCGGCCACGTCACTTTTGAGCGCGTGGAACGCCTCGGTCAGCGCCTCCGGGGTGATATGGTGCAGGAGCGCCGTAAGACGCTCTTCCGGGTTTCTCTTTGCAGCTTGCCGTATCCTGTCAGCCGCCTGTGACAGGCTTCCCCGCTTCTGTGCGCGGTGCCTGCTTTGGCTTTCTGGATTTCCCTTGGCCCCGGCCCTTGGCTCCACCGGCTCCGCAGGGCGTTGTCGCCCCTTGTTCGCCCGCTTCCTCGCTACTATGGCCGGGTCTGACTTCTTCAGATCGTTCATCTCAGTTTACGGATTGACTCCTTTACGTTGCGGCCCCGCACGACTGCGGGGCGACCTGAAGACCTCCCAGGTCCCGGTGGAATGCTTCTGTGCGTGCCGTGGTTCTTCGACCCCGGGATGCCCCCTTTTGCCTCACCAATGCGGCTTGGGAGTGTTGCCTTCGGCGATAGTCAACACCTCGGCACATCCGTGAAAATCCGATTTCGGGGCTCAATAGCCCGGCCCACACATGCCGCTACCGACGCTTCACCTGACACCTCACGATGCCCGGCGCACGGCTCGCGGTGAAAGTTGGTGGTTAGCCTTTCCTTTCTACGGGACTTGCACCCGTTACATTCTCACCAGTTCGCCTGGCGCACGACTAGCCCGGACGGGCGTTGGGAATTGGTGCGCCATGCGCCAGTCAAGGGGAAATGTTCTGCGCCAGACGGTCGCAGGTTTCTGGACTACAAAACGGCCCTTAATCAGCCCTGCACGGGTGCATGAAGCGGCGTTAACGGGGCGTTGAACGGCGCGGTGCTCTCATCCCGCGCCGGGGCGAGTTTCGTAATCTTCTGGCGGGCACCGTCTTGCGGTGGCGATACCACCGGATTGGCGGGCCAAATGTCAGACCGCCGACCACGCCCCGCCCTTGCCGGGTGCCACTGGCCCGCTGCCCGATGGCCGGTCGCTTCCCACGCGGGGCCAGAATTCGCAAACCGGCCTCATCCCGGCAAGGATGCATCCTGACTGCCTTCGGGCGCGGAGGCCGCGATACGGAACGCGCGCGAATTGCGCAGCGTGCGCCAGAAGGCAAGCTGATCGTGCTTTTCAAACAGGTCGGGCGGCAGAACGGTGGAGCGCGGCCGGGGCGCGACCTCGCGGTGAACCTGGTGCAATCCGGTGAGGCCAAGCTGGGCGTCAAAGTCCGGGGCATCAAACACCACATTGGAGAAATCATGCGCGAACTCCGGCTCTTCGAGAAAATCATACAGCAGACTGATGACCTTGTCGGGCTGCCGGACAAGACGTTCGTATTCGACGATGACGATCCGCTCCGCATGCTCGCTATAGCAGGCTTCGCGCAGGGCGGTCCATGCAAAGCCGACCAGCCGGGTTGGCCCTGCCAGGGCTGCAACCCGGCTATAGACCGTGGCGCGTTCGGCCGATGTTTTGAACAATCGCGTGTGCTCAAATGCATGGGCGCGGAACTGGCGCTCCAGTGAATCCATGACCCAGCTCACATCCCGCACCAGGCAGATCAGCCGGGCGTCGGGAAACAGGCGCGCGAGTGTCGGCATATTGGCGGTCCAGGACCTGTTGGTGTCAAAAATCACCTCCTCTTCACGATCGGCATAGTAGCTTTCAAACAGGCCGCGCAGCAGGCGTTCCCGCTGCGCCTCGTCAACCACCCCTGCGAGTTCGGTGCCGGCGGACACTTGCCCGATGATGCTCTGGCACAGCCGCGACATCGGGCTGATGATGCCCGCCTGGAAGCGCGGGTTCTGGCGCAGAATGGCCGATAGCAGGGTCGAGCCCGAGCGGGGCAGGCCCGAGATGAAATGAAACTTGCGCGGATGTGTCATGAACGGCTCACAAAATCCGGGGCACATATAACGTCCGGCCCCACCTCGTGGAGCCCGCAGGTGACAGTCCAGACAGGGCCCGACCGGCTTGACCGGCTTGACCGCCTTCCGAAAGGCGCATGGGGTTGATGCGGTGGACGCCTGTCACCAGCGGATGCGCAGACCCGGCGTCACGGGCGCGCGCACCCCTCCCGCGCCTCGCCAAGTGTGATCCGGACCCTTGCGCATCAGGGTGCTGCCCTGCCCTCCATCCCGGCCTTCGGGCCCCGACCGTTCGGGTCATGTGATCTTCACGTTGCCGTTTTCGCGTCCAGGCGGGAGCGCGCCGAACCCGACATTCGCAGCGTTGATGCGCCGCAGAGCCCGGCCAGAAGCCGGCCGGCATCCCGGTCTTACCCATTGAAGTCCGCCAGTATGTCGGGGACGAACAAAACAGTGTCGCTCGTCAGATCCGCTGCGGAAATACCCGTGATCTCAACCTGACCGTTTGCGCCGCGATCAATCACAACATTGCCATTCTCTTCCTGTGTGGCGGCCAGAACGGCCGCGACATCCGCAAACTCGCTGCTGCTGAAGATCAGGTCGTCATCGGCCCCGTTGAAATCCGCAAGGGTATCATTGCCGCCTGGACTGTCCTCAAAGTAGAAACGGTCGTTGCCTGCCCCGCCCTGCACAGTGTCATCACCGGCCCCGCCCATCAATCTGTCATTGCCGCCGCCACCCGCAAGCGTGTCGTCGCCAGCCCCGCCGTCAAGCCGGTTGCTGGCGCCATCCCCGGTGAGGCTGTCGCCATGACCCGAGCCCTCAAGGTTTTCGATGTCGAACACCGTATCGCCCGCGGCATGGCCGCCACTGGCGTCACCTGTTGCAAGGTTGACCGTCACCGCCGCATCGGAGCCCCGGTAGGAGGCCGTATCCATGCCATCGCCACCGTTCAGCCGGTCGTTCCCTGCGCCGCCTTCAAGGATATCGTCACCGGCACCACCGTTCACAGTGTCGTTGCCTGCGCCACCGTTCAGCCGGTTATTGGCACCATCCCCGGTGAGGCTGTCGTCATGACCAGAGCCCCGGATGTTCTCGATATTGATGAGCCTGTCGCCCGCGGCATGCCCGCCGGTGTTCACACCTGTTGCAAGGTTCACCGTCACGCCTTGCGGCGACTGGCTGTAGTTGATCCCGTCTGTTCCGGCCCCACCGTCGAGCGCATCCGCGCCCGCGCTGCCCTCAAACCTGTCGCTGCCCGCGCGACCCGTGAAGCTGTCGCTTTCGCCCGTGCCCCGGATCACAGAGCGGTTTGTGGCATAGGCGAAAGTCCCATTGCTATTGCCCGCGATGAGATCAAGCGCACCATTGCCATCCAGATCCCCAAGCGCGGTAGTGGGATCGAAGCCGACACCCACACCGCTGAGCGGGTTGTCAGCGCCGTTCTGCCGCGTGAACACCGGCGCGCTGGAACCGCCCGTATTCTCGAAATAGGTTACAAAACTGGTGCTTGAAGAGCTGTCATAGCCACCCGAGATCAGGTCGAGATCCCCATCGCCATCCAGATCCCCAAGCGCGGGCGCGGCGCTATTGCCAATACCCACGCCGCTGAGCGGGTTGTCGTCACCGGTCTGCTGCGTGAAGGCCGGCGCGCTCGAGGTGCCCGTGTTCTCGAAATACGCGAACGTGCCGTTTTCCTCGCCCGCGATGAGGTCAAGATCCCCGTCGCCATCCAGATCCCCAAGCGTGGGCGCGGAATCGCCGCCGATATCCAAGCCGCCCAGCGGATTGTCATCGCCTGTCTGTTGCGTGAAGGTCGGGTCGCTTGAGGTGCCCGTGTTCTCGAAATAGGCGAACGTGCCCCTGCCGTCTCCCGAGATCAGGTCGAGATCCCCGTCGCCATCCAGATCCCCGAGCGCGGGCGCGGAATCGGTGCCGATATCCACGCCGCCCAACGGATTGTCATCGCCTGTCTGTTGCGTGAAGACCGGGTCGCTCGAGGTGCTCGTGTTCTCGAAATAGGCGAACGTGCCGCCATAGTCACCCGCGATCAGATCGAGATCCCCATCCCCATCCAGATCCCCAAGCGTGGGCTTGGAGAGGATGCCGATATCCACGCCACTGAGCGGATTGTCCTCGTCGGTCTGCTGCGCAAAAACAGGGACTCTCCCGTCATCCGCGCTGGCCTGCGCCGCGGCAATCGCAGCGTCCACAAGACCCTGAACCTCGGCGGCCTCATCCGCAGCCTCACGCGCAACCGCCGTCACCGCCGCATTCACCGCGTCCAGATTGGCCGCCGTCAAACCGGTCACACCCGCTGTCGCATAGGTCTCCACCGAAGGGGCCGTGCCCGCGCCATCCGCACCCGCATAAGCCGAGATCGCGTCAAGCGCCGCACTGGTCGCGGCAGCGGCCGCAATCGCACCATTCGCCAGCGCCTGAACCTCCGACTTCATGTCCGCGTCGGTCCCGTCCGCAACAGCCACTGCCATATTCACCTCCGCCAGATTGGCCGCCGTCACGCCGGTCACGCCCGCTGTCGCATAGGTGTCAATCGTCGGGGCAGGATTGGCATCGCTGTCCGCCGCATAATCCGCAATCGTCGAAAGCGCGGCCGCCATAACCGCCTGACCTGCAATCGTCTGGATCTCCTCTCTGGATATGGTGTTCGGTACCCGCAGGTCCGCCGTATCCACCGCCGCGTTGACCAGGGCCAGATTGGCCTCCGTCACGCCGCGTGCGCCCACAAACGCATAATCGGCAACTGTCGGCACAACTCCGGCAGTCGCCGGACCACGGGCCGCGTATAACAGAAAGTTCGCAGTCGCCTGGAAGGCCAAGCGCTCGACAATTGCCTGCACGTCGCCCGTCGTATCCGCTTCATCCGGGGCCGTAGAGGCAACCTCCGCATTCATCACAGCCAGATTGGCCTCCGTAATGTTCGTCACACCCGCTGCCGCATAGGTCTCCACCGTCGGAGACGGATTGCTTGCATCGTCCGCCGCCCAAGCCGAGATCACAGCAAGGGCAGCAGTGGTCGCTGCAACTGCGGCAATCGCCGGATCAGCCAGCGCCTGAATCTCGGCCGTGCTGTCCGCACCAGCACCGTCCACCGCAGCCACGACCGCATTCACCGCAGCCACATTGGCATCCGTCACGCCGGTTACACCCGCATCCGCATAATCGGCAAGCGAAGGGGCCGGGTTGGCAGCATTATCCGCCGCATAGTTCGCGATGATACCAACGGCAAACTGCGAAGCCGCGTCCGTTACAATCTCAAAAATCTCATCAACCGCATCCGCAGCCTCACGCTCAACCGCAGCGACAGCCATGTTGACCGCAGCCACATTGGCATCCCTTACGCCGGTCACACCCGCGTCCGCATAATCGGCAACCGAAGGGGCCGGGCCCGCGCCATCCGAAGCCGCATAGGCCGAGATAACCCCAAGGGCTGCAACCGTGACAATCTCTGGATATGCAAGCGCCTGAACCTCGGCCGTCGTGTCAGCATCCCCTTCGTCCGCCGCAGCCACCAACGCATTCACCGCAGCCAGATTGGCCGCCGTCACACCGCTCACGCCGGCATCCCTGTAATCGTCAACCGTCGGTTCCGGGTTGTTTGCATCATCCGCCGCATAGGAACTGATCTTTGCAAGCGCAGCGCCTTCAAGCCGCACATTGTCCGCGGTCAAAAGGTCCGGATCATCGACGCCGGTCAGCGCGAGCCCCCCCGCACCGCCGGGAAAACTGATGACAAGATTGCCGTTCTCGACCACCGCTGCGGCCCGCAGAGCCGCAAGGTCCGCAAACCCGAAGCTGCCGTCAGACGCCGCGACAAGGCGCAGAGTATCCTCAGCTGGATCAAAATCCGTGATCCTGTCTTCCCCCGCACCGGGGCTGAAAGTGAAGACATCCGCACCCGCACCGCCCGTCAGGACATCGTTGCCAGCCCCGCCTTCAAGGATATCGTTGCCGCTGCCACCATCAAGCGTGTCATCGCCAGCCCCGCCGTCAAGCCGGTTATTGGCACCATCCCCCGTCAGCGTGTCGTCAGACCCTGACCCCCGGATGTTTTCGATATTGCTGAGTGTGTCGCCCTCGGCATGCCCGCCGGTGTTCACACCTGTTGCAAGGTTCACCGTCACGGCTTGCGGCGACTGGCTGTAGTCGATCCCGTCTGTTCCGGCGGCACCATCGAGCGCATCCGCCCCCGCGCTGCCCTCAAAGCTGTCTTTGCCCGCGCGACCGGCGAAACTGTCGCTTTCGTTTGTGCCCCGGATCACAGGGCGGTTTGTGAAATAAGCAAAATTCCCATCAATATTGCCCGCGATGAGATCAAGCGCGCCATTGCCATCCAGATCCCCAAGCGCGGGGGTGGAGAAGAGGCCGACATCCACACCGCTGAGCGGGTTGTCAGCGTCGTTCTGCCGCGTGAAGACCGGTGCGCTGGAACGGCCCGTGTTCTCGAAATAGGCGAAACCGCCGTCTCGATTGCCCGCGACGAGGTCAAGATCCCCGTCGCCATCCAGATCCCCGAGCGTGGGCGCGGAATCGATGCCAATATCCACGCCGTTCAGCGGATTGTCATCGCTGTTTCGCCGTGCAAAGATCGGCGCACTCGAGGTGCCCGTGTTCTCGAAATATAATAAAGCGCCGTAGTATTCGCCCGCGATCAGGTCGAGATCCCCGTCGCCATCCAGATCCCCAAGCGCGGGCTTGGAGAGGCGGTCAATATCCACGCCACCCAACGGGTTGTCATCGCCGTTTTGGCGCGTGAAGACCGGCGCGCTGGAACTGCCCGTGTTCTCGAAATAGGCGAACGTGCCATTGAAGTTGCCCACGATCAGGTCGAGATCCCCATCCCCATCCAGATCTCCAAGCGTGGGCGCGGAATAGAAGCCGATATCCACGCCATTGAGCGGATTGTCTTTGCCTGTCTGTTCCGAGAAGGTCGGGTCACTCGAGGTGCCCGTGTTCTCGAAATATAATAAAGCGCCGTAGTATTCGCCCGCGATCAGGTCGAGATCCCCGTCGCCATCCAGATCGCCAAGCGCGGGCTCGGAATAGCTGCCGCTATTCAGGCCACCCAACGGGTTGTCAGCGCCTGTCTGCTGCGTGAATACAGGCGCTCTTCCGTCATCTGCGGCCTGCGCCGCCGCAATCGCCGGATCCGCCAGCGCCTGGATCCCGGCCGTCGTGTCCGCGTCAGCGCCCTCCACCACAGCCACCGCCGCATTCACCGCAGCCAGATTGGCCGCCGTCACACCGCTCACACCCACTGCCACGTAATTGGCAACCCCCGGGGCCGGGTTGGCATCGCTGTCGGCCGCATAAGCCGCAATCGTCGAAAGTGACGCCGCCACAGCCGCAATCGCCGGGTCCGCAAGCGTCTGGATCCCGGCCGTCGTGTCCGCGCCATCGCCCTCCACCGCAGCCGCAAGCGCCGCATTCACCGCAGCCAGATTGGACGCCGTCACACCGCTCACACCCGCTGCCACATAATTGGCAACCCCCGGGGCTGGATTGGCATCGCTGTCCGCCGCATAAGCCGCAATCACCGCAAGCGACGCCCCCACCCCGCCAAGTGTCGCAGCCGCAAGCGCCTGAACCTCGGATGTCTCATCCGCATCAGACCGCACCACCGCCGCAATCGCTGCATTCACCGCCACCAGATTGGCCGCCGTCACACCGCCCACGCCGGCATCCCTGTAATCGGCAACGCTCGGTTCCGGGTTGTTTGCATCATCCGCCGCATAGGCGCTGATCCTTGCAAGCGCAGCCCCTTCAAGCCGAACATTGTCAGCGGTCAGAAGGCCGGCATCGTCGACGCCGTTCAGCGTGAGCATCCCCGCACCGCCGGGAAACCCGATGACAAGATTGCCGTTCTCGACCACCGCTGCGGCCCGCAGAGCCGCAAGGTCCGCAAACCCGAAGCTGCCGTCAGACGCCGCGACAAGGCGCAGGGTATCCTCCGCCGGATCAAAATCCGTGATCGTGTCTTCACCATCGCCGGGGCTGAACGTGAAGACATCCGCACCCACACCGCCCGTCAGCGTATCATCCCCTGCGCCGCCGGATATCACGTTGTCGCCCGCATCCCCGGTCAGGATGTCATCATGGTCCGAGCCTTCAAGGTGTTCGATGTTGAGCAGCGTGTCACCAGCCGCATGGCCGCCACTGGCGTCACCTGTTGCAAGGTTCACCGTCACCGCCGCATCGGAGCCCCGGTAGGAGGCCCTATCCATGCCATCGCTGCCGACCAGCCGGTCGCCCCCCACGCCGCCCACAAGCGTGTCGTTGCCCACCCCGCCGGTGAGATTGTCATTGCCTGCGCCGCCTTCAAGGATATCGTCACCGGCCCGCCCGGAAAGGCTGTTCCGGCCCGCATCGCCGATCAGGTGGTCCCCATGCGCAGAGCCCGAAATATGTTGGATATTGACCAGGGTGTCGCCCTCGGCCTCGCCGCCGCTGCCCGTGCCATCGGCCAGATTGACCGTCACGGCCGCGGAGGATGCAACATACACCGCTTCATCCGCGCCCGCCCCGCCATCAAGACTGTCAGCGCCCGCACCGCCTTCCAGGAAATCATTGCCATTGCCACCCTCAAGCCTGTCGTTGCCCGCCCCGCCCAGAAGAGAGTTGGTGGCATCATCCCCGGTCAGGATGTCATCATGATCCGAGCTTTCAAGATTTTCGATGTTGACAAAGGTATCCCCCTCGGCATCGCCGCCATTGCCCGTGCCGGTGGCAAGGTTTACCGTCACCGCCGCGGAGGACGACCGGTAGGCGGCCGTGTCGGAACCCGCGCCGCCATCGAGACTGTCAGCGCCCGCACCGCCCTCAAGCACATCATTGCCATCGCCACCATCAAGCGAGTCGTCGCCCCCTGCGCCGTCAAGCCTGTCGGCACCGCCAAGGCCCGCCAGACGATTGCCATTATCATCCCCGGTCAGGGTGTCGTCATGATCCGAGCCCTCAAGGTGTTCGACATTGGCCAGAGTATCAACCTCGGCATCGCCACCGCTGCCCGTGCCATCGGCAAGGTTCACCGTCACCGCAGCATCTGAACCCCGATAGGCGGCCGTGTCGGAACCCGCGCCCCCATCAAGCGCGTCCGCGCCCGCACCACCCGTCAGGACATCGTTGCCAGCCCCGCCTTCAAGGATATCGTCGCCCGACCCGCCGATCAGCCTGTCATCGCCGGCCCCGCCTTCAAGCCGGTTATTGGCGTCATCCCCCGTCAGGCTGTCGGCATGAGCTGACCCCCGGATGTTTTCGATATTGCTTAAGCGGTCGCCCTCGGCATGGCCGCCGGTGTTCACACCTGTTGCAAGATTCACCGTCACGCCTTGCGGCGATTGGCTGTAGTCGATCAAGTCTGTTCCGGCGGCACCGTCGAGCGCATCCGCGCCCGCGCTGCCTCCAAACCTGTCACTGCCCGCACGTCCGGCGAAACTGTCGCTCTCGCCCGTGCCCCGGATCACAGGGCGGTTTGTGAAATAGACGAAAGTGCCGTCGCCGTTGCCTGCGATGAGATCAAGCTCGCCATTGCCATCCAGATCCCCAAGCGCGGGCGAGGAAAAGCCGCCGATATCCACGCCGTTCAGCGGGTTGTCGTCGCCGTTTCGCCGCGTGAAAACATGCTCACTGGAGGTGCCCGTGTTCTCGAAATAAACAAAATTGCCGTTTTCGTCGCCTGCGATCAGGTCGAGATCACCATCCCCATCCAGATCCATAAGCGCGGGCGTGGAAAAAGTCCCAATATCCACGCCGTTCAGCGGGTTGTCTTTGTCTGTCCGCTGCGTGAAGACCGGCGCGCTCGAGGTGCCCGTGTTCTCGAAATAAGAGAAAACGCCGTCGTATTCGCCCGAGATCAGGTCGAGATCCCCATCCCCATCCAGATCCCCAAGCGCGGGCTTGGAGAGGCGGTCAATATCCACGCCACCCAACGGGTTGTCATTGCCGTTTTGGCGCGTGAAGACCGGCGCGCTGGAACTGCCCGTGTTCTCGAAATAGGCGAACGTGCCGTTGAAGTTGCCCACGATCAGATCGAGATCCCCGTCGCCATCCAGATCCCCGAGCGCAGGCGCGGAATAGTCGCCGATATCCGCGCCATTGAGCGGATTGTCTTTGCCTGTCCGCTGCATGAAGGTCGGGTCGCTCGAGGTGCCCGTGTTCTCAAAATAAACAAAAGTGCCATCTTGGTCACCCACGATCAGGTCGAGATCCCCGTCGCCATCCAGATCCCCAAACGTGGGCGAGGAATAGTTGCCGATATCCACGCCGTTGAGCGGGTTGCTGTTGCCTGTCTGCTGCGTGAACACAGGCGCTCTTCCGTCATCTGCGGCCTGCGCCGCCGCAATCGCACCATCCGCCAGCGCCTGGACCCCGGCCGCCGCCGCCGCATAGTCCGGATCCGCCGCCGCACCAGGATCCCCATCGGCCGCCGCAAGCGCCGCCCGCACCGCAGGCAGACCACTTGCAGACGCCACCGCCGCATTGACAGCCGCCAGATTGTCCTGCGTCACGCCGGTCACGCCCGCATCCGCATAGGTCTCAAGCGTCGGGTCTGTGCCAGCAGTGCCGCTGAACTCGGCATGAAACTGCAGTTCGCTCAGCGCCGTGCGCCGCGCCGCATCCGCAAGATCGACAATCACGCCGTCCACAAGGCCCTGAACCTCAACCGTCTCATCCGCACCAGTCTGTTCCGTAAGAGCAAGAACCGCATTCACCGCAGCCAGGTTACTCTCCGTCACGCCGGTCACGCCCACACCTGTATAATCATCAACCCCCGGGGCCGGGTTGGCATCGCTGTCGGCCGCATAAGCCGCAATCGTCGAAAGTGACGCCGCCACAGCCGCAATCGCCGGGTCCGCAAGCGTCTGGATCCCGGCCGTCGTGTCCGCGCCATCGCCCTCCACCGCAGCCGCAAGCGCCGCATTCACCGCAGCCAGATTGGACGCCGTCACACCGCTCACACCCGCTGCCACATAATTGGCAACCCCCGGGGCTGGATTGGCATCGCTGTCCGCCGCATAAGCCGCAATCACCGCAAGCGACGCCCCCACCCCGCCAAGTGTCGCAGCCGCAAGCGCCTGAACCTCGGATGTCTCATCCGCATCAGACCGCACCACCGCCGCAATCGCTGCATTCACCGCCACCAGATTGGCCGCCGTCACACCGCCCACGCCGGCATCCCTGTAATCGGCAACGCTCGGTTCCGGGTTGTTTGCATCATCCGCCGCATAGGCGCTGATCCTTGCAAGCGCAGCCCCTTCAAGCCGAACATTGTCAGCGGTCAGAAGGCCGGCATCGTCGACGCCGTTCAGCGTGAGCATCCCCGCACCGCCGGGAAACCCGATGACAAGATTGCCGTTCTCGACCACCGCTGCGGCCCGCAGAGCCGCAAGGTCCGCAAACCCGAAGCTGCCGTCAGACGCCGCGACAAGGCGCAGGGTATCCTCCGCCGGATCAAAATCCGTGATCGTGTCTTCACCATCGCCGGGGCTGAACGTGAAGACATCCGCACCCACACCGCCCGTCAGCGTATCATCCCCTGCGCCGCCGGATATCACGTTGTCGCCCGCATCCCCGGTCAGGATGTCATCATGGTCCGAGCCTTCAAGGTGTTCGATGTTGAGCAGCGTGTCACCAGCCGCATGGCCGCCACTGGCGTCACCTGTTGCAAGGTTCACCG
Source organism: uncultured Roseovarius sp. (assembly GCA_963422235.2). Classification (GTDB taxonomy): domain Bacteria; phylum Pseudomonadota; class Alphaproteobacteria; order Rhodobacterales; family Rhodobacteraceae; genus Roseovarius. The sequence continues at coordinate 3,179,784 of CAXMWV010000002.1, read as the reverse complement.
TCACCGCCGCATCGGAGCCCCGGTAGGAGGCCCTATCCATGCCATCGCTGCCGACCAGCCGGTCGCCCCCCACGCCGCCCACAAGCGTGTCGTTGCCCACCCCGCCGGTGAGATTGTCATTGCCTGCGCCGCCTTCAAGGATATCGTCACCGGCCCGCCCGGAAAGGCTGTTCCGGCCCGCATCGCCGATCAGGTGGTCCCCATGCGCAGAGCCCGAAATATGTTGGATATTGACCAGGGTGTCGCCCTCGGCCTCGCCGCCGCTGCCCGTGCCATCGGCCAGATTGACCGTCACGGCCGCGGAGGATGCAACATACACCGCTTCATCCGCGCCCGCCCCGCCATCAAGACTGTCAGCGCCCGCACCGCCTTCCAGGAAATCATTGCCATTGCCACCCTCAAGCCTGTCGTTGCCCGCCCCGCCCAGAAGAGAGTTGGTGGCATCATCCCCGGTCAGGATGTCATCATGATCCGAGCCTTCAAGGTGTTCGATATTGACCAGGGTATCCCGCTCGGCATCGCCGCCACTGGCGTCACCTGTTGCAAGGTTCACCGTCACCGCAGCATCTGAACCCCGATAGGCGGCCGTGTCCGAGCCCGCGCCGCCATCAAGACTGTCCGCACCCGCGCCGCCCGTCAGCACATCATTGCCATCGCCACCCTCAAGACTGTCAGCGCCCGCCCCGCCCAGAAGGGCGTTGGCGGCATCGTCCCCGGTCAGGGTATCGTCATGATCCGAGCCCTCAAGGTTTTCGATGCTGACAAAGGTATCCCCCTCGGCATCGCCGCCACTGGCGTCACCTGTTGCAAGATTCACCGTCACCGCAGCAGCGGACGACCGATAGGCGGCCGTGTCGGAACCCGCGCCCCCGTCAAGCGCATCAGCACCCGCACCGCCCGTCAGCACATCAGCGCCGTCGCCACCCTCAAGCGTGTCATCGCCCGACCCGCCGATCAGACTGTCGGCACCATCAAGGCCCGCCAGACGATTGCCGCTCTCATCCCCGGTCAGCGTGTCGTCATGACCCGAGCCCTCAAGATTTTCGATGGTGCTCAATGTGTCACCCCCGGCATCGCCACCGCTGCCCGAACCGGTGGCAAGGTTCACCGTCACCGCAGCGGCGGACGACCGGTAGGCGGCCGTGTCGGAACCCGCGCCGCCATCAAGCGCATCAGCGCCCGCACCGCCCGTCAGCACATCATTGCCGTCACCACCCTCAAGCGTGTCATCGCCGCCTGCGCCGATCAGACTGTCTGCACCACCAAGGCCCGCCAGACGATTGCCGCTCTCATCCCCGGTCAGCGTGTCGTCATGACCCGAGCCCTCAAGGTGTTCGATGGTGGCCAGAGTATCCCCCCCGGCATCGCCGCCGCTACCCGTGCCGTCGGCAAGGCTCACCGTCACCGCAGCGGCGGACGACCGGTAGGCGGCCGTGTCGGAACCCGCGCCGCCATCAAGCGCATCAGCGCCCGCACCGCCCGTCAGCACATCATTGCCGTCACCACCCTCAAGCGTGTCATCGCCGCCTGCGCCGATCAGACTGTCTGCACCACCAAGGCCCGCCAGACGATTGCCATTATCATCCCCGGTCAGCGTGTCGTCATGATCCGAGCCTTCAAGGTGTTCGATGTTGGCCAGAATATCCCCCCCGGCATCGCCGCCGCTACCCGTGCCGTCGGCAAGGTTTACCGTCACCGCCGCGGCGGACGACCGGTAGGCCGCCGTGTCCGCGCCCGCGCCGCCATCAAGCACATCAGCGCCCGCACCGCCCGTCAGCACATCATTGCCGTCACCACTCTCAAGCGTATCACTGCCGTCCCCGCCCAGAAGGGTGTTGGCGACATCATCGCCGGTCAGGATGTCATCATGATCCGAGCCTTCAAGGCGTTCGATATTTACCAGGGTATCCCCCTCGGCATCGCCACCGCTGCCCGTGCCGTCGGCAAGGTTCACCGTCACCGCAGCATCTGAACCCCGATAGGCGGCCGTGTCCGCGCCCGCGCCGCCATCAAGACTGTCAGCGCCCGCGCCGCCCGTCAGCACATCATTGCCATCGCCCCCGTCAAGCGCATCGTTGCCCCCCAGACCCAGGAGCGTATTGTCGCCCGCGCCGCCCGCCAGACGTTCCGTAATGACACCTGTTTCACCAGCCTCATTACCGCCGATCACGAAACTCTGAAGTTTGGCTGCGCTATTCACCGCATCCGCACCAAGCGCGGCAAGCGCCACATTGACCGCAGCCAGATTGGCCGCCGTCACGCCGGTCACGCCCGCAGCCGCATAATCGGCAGCCGTCGGCTCAGTGCTGTTCGGGTCCGCCACATAATCCGCAATGGTTTTCAACGCCGCGGTTTCCAGCGGCGCAACCCTCTCAAGCACCGGATCCAATAGTGCCTGAATCTTGGCCGCGCTGTCGGCATCTTCCCGATCCACCGCAGCCACGGCCGCATTCACCGCAGCAATATTCGCCAATGTCACCACATTGACCTGTTGCAAGGCATCCGTGTAATCGGCAACCGTCGGCGCCACCGCATCCGCACCCGTGTTATCCGCCGCCCAGGACGCAATCAGGTCAACCGCGCGGGCCACCAACGCGCCCTGGTTCACAAGCGCCTGAATCTTGTCCGCACGGTCCGCATCCTCACGGTCCGCAGCTGCCACCGCCGCGTTCACGGCATCGAGACTGGCATCCGTCACGCCGATCACACCCGCTGCCGTGTAGGTCTCCGCCGTCGGGGCGGGATTGGCCGTTTCATCCGCCGCCCAGGCCGAAATCACATCCAGCGCCGCAATCGCCGCAATCGCCCCCGTCGCGATCACCTGAACCCCGAACACACTGTCCGCCGCATCGGCGTCCACAGCAGCCACCGCCGCATTCACCGTAGCCACATTGTCAGCCGTCACGCCGGTCACGCCCGCAGCCGCATAATCATCAACCCCCGGAGCAGGATTGGCCTCCCTGTCCGCCGCATAAGCCGCAATCGTCGCAAGCGACGCAGCAACAGCCGCAATCGCCGGGTCTACAAGCGTCTGGATTTCGGCCACCGCCGCCGCAAAGTCCGGCTCCGCCGCCGCATCAGGATCCCCATCCGCCGCCGCAATCGCCGCCCGCACCGCAGGCAGACCACTTGCAGACGCTATCGCCGCATTGACAGCCGCCAGATTGTCCTGCGTCACGCCCGTCACACCGGCATCCGCATAGGTCTCAAGCGACGGATCTGTGCCAGCGCCGCCGCTGAACTCGGCATGGAACTGCAGTTCGCTCAGCGCCGTGCGCCGCGCCGCATCCGCAAGATCGGCAATCACACCGTCCACAAGACCCTGAACCTCGGACGTCTCATCCACAGCCTCCCGATCCGCGAGAGCAAGAACCGCATTGACAGCCGCCAGATTGCTCTCCGTCACACCGGTCACACCGGCAGTCGTGTAAGTCTCAAGCGACGGGGCCAGCGACGGCTCCGTGCTGTCCGCAGCCCAGTCCGCGATCACACCAGCTGCAATCGCACCATCCGCCAGCGTCTGGATTTCGGCCACCGCCGCCGCAAAGTCCGGATCCGCCGCCGCATCAGGATCCCCATCCGCCGCCGCAATCGCCGCCCGCACCGCAGGCAGACCACTTGCAGACGCTATCGCCGCGTTGACAGCCGCCAGATTGTCCTGCGTCACGCCCGTCACACCGGCATCCGCATAGGTCTCAAGCGACGGATCTGTGCCAGCGCCGCCGCTGAACTCGGCATGGAACTGCAGTTCGCTCAGCGCCGTGCGCCGCGCCGCATCCGCAAGATCGGCAATCACACCGTCCACAAGACCCTGAACCTCGGACGTCTCATCCACAGCCTCCCGATCCGCGAGAGCAAGAACCGCATTGACAGCCGCCAGATTGCTCTCCGTCACACCGGTCACACCCGCATCCGCATAGGTCTCCACCGTCGGAGCCGTGCCGCCGCCATCCGCATAGGTCGAGATCACACCTAGCGCAGCGGCAGCAGGATCGGGGACAGCCGGGTCAGGACCGCCCGTGTCGGGGTCGCCGCCCTCTGTGCCGCCGCCGGTCTCACTGCCATCCGGGTCGCCGCCTGCGTCGCCGTCACCACCATCGCCACCGCCGGTCTCACCGCCCTCTGCGCCACCGCCTGCGTCGGGATTAACTGGCTTCAGGGCGTCAATCGCGCCATCCGCCAGCGTCTGAACCTCGGCTGTGCTGTCCGCAGCCTCACGCGCAACCGCAGCCACCGCCGCATTCACCGCAGCCAGATTGGCCGCCGTCACACCGGTCACGCCCGCAGCCGTATAGGTGTCAACCGTCGGCACAACCAGATCGTCACCCTGACCATCGGCCGCGGCATAGGCCGTGATCACCCCAAGCGCAGTGGCAGCGGGATCAACTGGATCAACGCCGTCTGTTCCACCATCCGTGTCGGGGTCACCGCCATCCGTGTCCGGTTGGCCGCCCTCTGTGCCGCCGCCAGTGCCTGCACCACCGGTCTCGCTTCCATCTGTGCCGCCGCCGGTCTCACTGCCATCCGGGTCGCCGCCTGCGTCGCCGTCACCACCATCGCCACCGCCGGTCTCACCGCCCTCTGCGCCACCGCCTGCGTCGGGATTAACTGGCTTCAGGGCGTCAATCGCGCCATCCGCCAGCGTCTGAACCTCGGCTGTGCTGTCCGCAGCCTCACGCGCAACCGCAGCCACCGCCGCATTCACCGCAGCCAGATTGGCCGCCGTCACACCGGTCACGCCCGCAGCCGTATAGGTGTCAACCGTCGGCACAACCAGATCGTCACCCTGACCATCGGCCGCGGCATAGGCCGTGATCACCCCAAGCGCAGTGGCAGCGGGATCAACTGGATCAACGCCGTCTGTTCCACCATCCGTGTCGGGGTCACCGCCATCCGTGTCCGGTTGGCCGCCCTCTGTGCCGCCGCCAGTGCCTGCACCACCGGTCTCGCTTCCATCTGTGCCGCCGCCGGTCTCACTGCCATCCGGGTCGCCGCCTGCGTCGCCGTCACCACCATCGCCACCGCCGGTCTCACCGCCCTCTGCGCCACCGCCTGCGTCGGGATTAACTGGCTTCAGGGCGTCAATCGCGCCATCCGCCAGCGTCTGAACCTCGGCTGTGCTGTCCGCAGCCTCACGCGCAACCGCAGCCACCGCCGCATTCACCGCAGCCAGATTGGCCGCCGTCACACCGGTCACGCCCGCAGCCGTATAGGTGTCAACCGTCGGCACAACCAGATCGTCACCCTGACCATCGGCCGCGGCATAGGCCGTGATCACCCCAAGCGCAGTGGCAGCGGGATCAACTGGATCAACGCCGTCTGTTCCACCATCCGTGTCGGGGTCACCGCCATCCGTGTCCGGTTGGCCGCCCTCTGTGCCGCCGCCAGTGCCTGCACCACCGGTCTCGCTTCCATCTGTGCCGCCGCCGGTCTCACTGCCATCCGGGTCGCCGCCTGCGTCGCCGTCACCACCATCGCCACCGCCGGTCTCACCGCCCTCTGCGCCACCGCCTGCGTCGGGATTAACTGGCTTCAGGGCGTCAATCGCGCCATCCGCCAGCGTCTGAACCTCGGCTGTGCTGTCCGCAGCCTCACGCGCAACCGCAGCCACCGCCGCATTCACCGCAGCCAGATTGGCCGCCGTCACACCGGTCACGCCCGCAGCCGTATAGGTGTCAACCGTCGGCACAACCAGATCGTCACCCTGACCATCGGCCGCGGCATAGGCCGTGATCACCCCAAGCGCAGTGGCAGCGGGATCAACTGGATCAACGCCGTCTGTTCCACCATCCGTGTCGGGGTCACCGCCATCCGTGTCCGGTTGGCCGCCCTCTGTGCCGCCGCCAGTGCCTGCACCACCGGTCTCGCTTCCATCTGTGCCGCCGCCGGTCTCACTGCCATCCGGGTCGCCGCCTGCGTCGCCGTCACCACCATCGCCACCGCCGGTCTCACCGCCCTCTGCGCCACCGCCTGCGTCGGGATTAACTGGCTTCAGGGCGTCAATCGCGCCATCCGCCAGCGTCTGAACCTCGGCTGTGCTGTCCGCAGCCTCACGCGCAACCGCAGCCACCGCCGCATTCACCGCAGCCAGATTGGCCGCCGTCACACCGGTCACGCCCGCAGCCGTATAGGTGTCAACCGTCGGCACAACCAGATCGTCACCCTGACCATCGGCCGCGGCATAGGCCGTGATCACCCCAAGCGCAGTGGCAGCGGGATCAACTGGATCAACGCCGTCTGTTCCACCATCCGTGTCGGGGTCACCGCCATCCGTGTCCGGTTGGCCGCCCTCTGTGCCGCCGCCAGTGCCTGCACCACCGGTCTCGCTTCCATCTGTGCCGCCGCCGGTCTCACTGCCATCCGGGTCGCCGCCTGCGTCGCCGTCACCACCATCCGGGTCGCCACCTGCGTCGGGATCGCCATCCGTATCACCGTCGCCCGTATCACCGTCGCCGCCAGAATCTCCACCGCCGGTCTCGCCACCCTCTGTGCCGCCGCCTGCGTCGGGATTAACTGGCTTCAGGGCGTCAATCGCGCCAGTCGCCAGCGCCTGAACCTCGGACGTGCTGTCCGCGTCAGTCCCGTCCACCGCAGCCACCGCCGCATTCACCGCAGCCAGATTGGCATCCGTCACACCGGTCACACCCGCATCCGCATAGGTGTCAACCGAAGGCGCCGTGCCGCTGCCATCCGCATAGGCCGAGATCACACCTAGCGCAGCGGCAGCAGGATCGGTCTCACCGCCCGTGTCATCATCGTCGGATGTGGCCACAGCGATGGCACCGATCGCGGCAATGCCCGCAAAGATTGCTGCCGGAGGAATTGCTGCTGAACCAACCGCTGCAGAACCCACCGCCCCGCTCGTGGACAGGGTCAGATAATCGCCACCAGACGTCCCATCCAGCCCCGCGACAGGTCCTGCCTCATAAATAGCTGCAAGCGCATCAACCTCCTGCGGTGTTGCCCCAAACATGGCGGCAAGATCTGACAAGGCCCGGGGCTCCAGCCCGATCAGTGCGCCATCCTCGTCCAGGCGCGCCTCAAGCAGGTCTTCACCCGCCGGGTCGCGCAACACCAGAACACGATCCTCTACCGCAAAAAACCCTTCAATCTCGATGCGACCCCCCGTGCGAAGAACAATGACAAGATCATCACCCTGCCGGAAGGTGCGAGACACCGACTGCGCATCAAGCGGAACAAGGGCCGCCAAAACATCATCAGGAAGGCCAATGACAGACTGGGCAAGGTCACGCGGAAGGGTGGAGGGACGGATGTTCATTGTAGACGTTCCAATCATGTTACAAGTTTATCGGGAGCGAAAGAAGATTGCGCAAGGACGGGTGTAGGCGCGCGCCGTTCGACGCTGTCCTTGCAGACCGCGCGCAAGACACCACGAGGGATGCCGGGGGAATGCCGGGGATGCACAGGTCCCCGGCCCCGCAGGCCACACAGGTCAGCGCACTACAGCCGAAACGGGAACGCAGGCTGTCCCCGGCCCCGCAGGCCACACAGGTCGGCCAGTGCGATTTCGGCCCGTGCGATATAGTAGCGATATAATATCGACGCACCACTCACCCATACCGTGATGGGGGTGGTCGAACGATCTGGACAGCATCTCCATGCAGCCCGGAAACACATTCCGGGGGCCGCTTACATGCCGGGCGCCGCTGACATGTGTGACGTAGCTGCTATTCTTGAGAGAACGTGCCGGGACCCTGCTGCACCCGCAATCATACCCGGTGCGAGGGCAACCCCGGTTGGTCCAAGGCCGACAGCGACTGGCAAGCCGAACGCCCATCGTCACAGGCGCACACTCTGCCGCTGACCGCTGACCGCTGACCGCTGACCGCTGACCGCTGACCGCTGACCGCTGACCGCTGACCGCTGACCGCTGACCGCTGACCGCTGACCGCTGACCGCTGACCGCTGACCGCTGACCGCTGACCGCTGACCGCTGACCGCTGACCGCTGACCGCTGACCGCTGACCGCTGACCGCTGACCGCTGACCGCTGACCGCTGACCGCTGAATCGTTTCAGGTCCCGGGTCTGTGTCAATAGGATATTCGCTTTTTCGGTCACGTCGCGATCACGTCCTGCATGGTTTGGTGTGCTGCTCTTGGTGAAAACACTTTCTATCATGCGCACCATGGCGTCAATGGCTTTTCGACATAAAATTTGCGAAGCACATTTTTGGGAGCACACTGCCAAGTGTCTTCGATTAGGTGTCTTTCGGTGCCAAAGCCGCAGCAACACGTATCCGGTGCGGCCATCCTCTGCCGGACCCGGGGTCTGTTACCGCAGACGCGCCAGCGTCGCGCCGCCGTTGCCCATGGGCAACCCGTCCTCACGGGTCAGCGACAGGATCAGGTTCCGAAGGCCAGAACCTGCCTCAGGAGAATCACCCGCCGATTCGGTCTTTTGCCCGTCATCTACGTCACCCGGCCTGATCAGGATCCACGAAAAAGGGACCGCGATATCGCGAGACAGAGACTGCGGCGGAGTGTGCGCCGGATACAGTTGACATGGCCCGGTCTCTCGCGTCCCCTTTTGCCGCCAGCCGGGCTTCATACCGCTGATCTTGCTTGATATTTTCTGCGCCCACCATATGCGTCTCCCGAACTCAGGACTCCGTGGCGGAGAGACAGGGATTCGAACCCTGGAGACGGTTTCCCGCCTACACACTTTCCAGGCGTGCGCCTTCGACCACTCGGCCACCTCTCCGTGAGGCTCTCTTTATCTGCGGCATGTAGATCAATTCAAGCGGTTTCTTGATCGTTTTTCCTAGTCCGCATCATCCAGATTCAAATAGACGCGCCGGTTCTGGCGACCTTTCTTTTCGACCTTGCCCAGACGCACGCGCCCGATTTCACCGGTGCGCGCCACATGGGTGCCGCCGCAAGGTTGCAGATCGACCTGCGCGTCGCCGTCACCGATCCGCACAAGCCGCACCCGCCCTGCCCCGCGCGGCGGTTTCACCGACATGGTTTTGACCAGACCGGGATTGGCGTCGAGTTCTTCTTCCGTGATCCAGCTTTCGCTGACGGGCAAGTCCCGCGCGATCAGGTCGTTAAGGGCATCTTCGAGCGCGGGCTTGTCTTGTGGTGCTTCTGGCATGTCAAAATCCAATCGCCCGCGTCCTACGGAAATCGATCCGCCGGTCACGCCCAAAGGAATGACAACGGACAACAGATGCAACGCCGTATGCACGCGCATATGCGAAAAGCGTCGATCCCAATCCAGTGTTTGGATCAACTGCGTGCCTTCCGGCGGCAGGGCAACAGGTTCGGACGGAACAAGGGCGATCTGTCCGCGCTCGGCTTTCACGGCCGTGGCAATTCCGATAGAACCGCCGTCCCAGGCCACATGTCCGCTGTCACCCGGTTGCCCGCCCCCCGTAGCGTAGAAGATCGACGCATCCACCAAGATGCCGCCTTCCGGCGTGGCCCCCGTGACGCGTCCCTCAGCTTGGCGCAGATATGGGTCCTCAAGGAAAAGAGCCTCGGTCATCGCCCGTCTCCGTCCACGTCTCTATCCGCATCGCCATCAACATCGCGCACGTCCTCTTCCGTCAGATGCGCACGATCACTTGAAGACACGCCTTTCGTTGCCAACGCGTCCATCGCCGTGTCCGGCGCACCGGCAATAGCTTCCGGATTACGGATCCAGATGTCACGCTGGGCAAAGGGCACTTCGATGCCCTCTTCGGCAAAACGTCGGGCAATTTCGTGGTTCATGTCCGAATGCGCAGAAAGCACCCAATTCACATCCCGAAGGATGGCGCGAATTTCGAAGTCCAGGGACGAAGCCCCAAAGTTGCGGAAAACGATCGTGGGCGGTGTCGAGAGCAAGACCATCGGATGGGCCTCCGCCACCTCGCGCAGTATCTTTTCAACCTTGCGCGTGTCCGTACCATACGCCACGCCCACCGGCACGATCACGCGACCCACGGTGTTGCCGTGGGTGTAGTTCGTCACTCGGCCGCTTACCAAATCAGAGTTTGGTACGATCACGTCAGAGCGGTCGAAGGTTTCAATGATCGTAGACCGGACAGAGATCTTGCGCACATAGCCATGCACGCCGCCCACCTCGATCCAGTCGCCGTTCGCAATGGGGCGTTCGATCAGAAGAATGATCCCGCTGACAAAGTTCGACACGATGTTTTGCAGACCAAAACCGATACCAACCGACAGCGCACCGGCGACAATGGCGATCGAGCTGAGGTCGATCCCGGCACTGGTTATGGCCACGATGGCCGCCAGGAAAATCCCGACATAGCCAAGGCCCGAGACAATCGCGACCTGCCCGCCCGGGTCAATCCGGGTTTTGGGCAGGACCGTGTTTCGCAAAGTGCCCTGCAACAATCGCGTAGCTGTAAGACCGATGACGAACACCACGATCAGTGTGAAGAACACCGTCGGCGACAGGCGCAGACCGCCAATGTCAAAGCCCTTGATGATCTGCGACCACATCTCGGTCAGATCAGTTACGCGCGCGCCCCAGATCAGGGCCAGAACAGGCAATGCCAGCAGCACGAGTAGGAACCCGATCAGAACCGGCGTCAGACTTTCGGAGGCCCCCTCCCGGTTCCCGGTGATCAGAACATAGACCTCAACCACCACACGCTGAAGGATCAGCAAGGCCGCCAGCAATTGCAACGTCATCAATGTCGGGAACAGAACGAACTGTCCCAGTTTGAAATACCCAATCGCCGCGAGGATGGGCGACAGCACCGCGATCACCATCAACGCAAGCACAAGAATGCGGATCAATCGCGTGCGGTACGTTGCCTCTTGATCTTCGGTCACAGAGTTTACGCAATGCGCCCGCAGCAGCCGCGCAATTTCAAACAGCATCAAGGCGGCCAGCACCAAGAGTGGGAACAGCAGCGCATTGGTCGCGTTTTCCGGCCAACCGCCATAGGTCGCGATCTGATCCAGCAGGTAGTGAATGCCCGCAACAAGGCCCAACCCCGCCCCGAACCAACGGCCTAACCGGCGCTGACCTTCGCTCAGCGACAGTGGTAAAGCACGGGCCTCAATCGCCGGGAAAACCCGCATCGCCAACCATCGTGCGAACAGGAAGATGAAGGTGGCAGGCAGCACAGATTGCAAAATCTGATCGACACGCAGCCCGACAAGCTCGGTCGCGTAGATTGCGCGAACCAAAAAGTAGACGCCGATCAATGGCAGAACCAGGCTGCCCAGCGACGCGATGAAGCCCAAGATCCAGCGCCCTGCGCCCGGGTTCTCCCCCAGAACGTAAGTCATCAGTTGCCGGCTCCACCGTCGGCCCCGGATCACTAGGACCGAACCCGCAAGCGTCAGCAGGATGATCAGCGGCAGCGCCTCTTTCGTTTCCTCCTGCTGCAATTCATTGGACCAGGCCGCAATGAACTCCCCCCGGATATGTTCGTAGGTCAGCCTGAGAACATTGACCGCTGGCAGCCAGTTGGCGGGGTTCGCCGGGGATGGCCCAAATTCCAGCAACTCTTCTGCCTGCCGGTCGCGGATGATTGTATCAATGGCGCGGATCAGACCATCCGCCCGGCCGTAGGCGATTTCGGCGGATTTTACAGGCGCTTCGAGATCGGCCAGCCGTTGATTGAGGGATTCGCGTTCTGCCGCGATCCCGTCGGTTTCAACGCCGTCCTCTGGAACCGGCCCGAGCGCATCAAGCTGACGCCGGACCGTGGCAATCGTTCTGCTATTGGCTTGCTGTGCCTGCAGGAAGATGCTGCGCCAGGTGACCAGATCGGCGCGCAGGGTTTCAAAGGCGGGTGTAGACGCGCGTGCGGCGGCAATCGCTTCTTCCGCACGGGTTGCCGTGCGCAGCCAGTCCTCGGACAGCTCATCATTGATTTGATCCTGTTGGGCAAAGGCCGGCTGCACAGGGGCCAGCGTGGCCATGATCCCGAAGATCAAGGCCCACAACAAAACCGCAATGATGGGTAAACGGGTCATCCGTCGACAAAGACCCCCGGAATGTCAGCAGGCTGCGCCTCAAGCCAGCGCGGCACAGGCAAACCCTTTTCGCGCAGGAATGTCGGGTTGAAGAGCTTGGATTGATACCGCGTGCCGTAGTCACACAAGATCGTCACGATGGTGTGGCCCGGGCCCATCTCTTTGGCCATGCGGATCGCACCCGCCACGTTGATGCCGGATGACCCACCCAAGCAGTGGCCTTCATGCTCCAGCAGATCGAACACCACCGGTAACGCCTCGTCGTCGGGGATCTGGTACATCATGTCCGGCGTAAAGCCTTCGAGGTTCGCTGTGATGCGCCCCTGCCCGATGCCTTCGGTGATGGAGTTGCCTTCTGCGGCTGCCTTGCCATCGCGGAACAGCGTGAACATGCCCGAGCCCATCGGATCAGCAAGCGCCACCTTGACACCCTTGGGCTGCAGCGCCGCGCCCACACCGGCCAGCGTGCCGCCTGAGCCGACAGCGCAGATGAATCCATCGACCTTGCCGCCGGTTTGTTCCCAAATCTCAGGCCCGGTCATCTCGATATGCGCTTGCCGGTTGGCCACGTTGTCAAACTGGTTGGCCCAGATCGCGCCATTGTTGTTGTGACGTGCCATTTCTTCGGCCAGACGCCCCGAGTAACGGACGTAGTTATTGGGGTTTGAGTAGGGCGCGGCTGGTACTTCCACCAGTTCTGCGCCCGCCAGGCGGATCATATCCTTCTTTTCCTGGCTTTGGGTTTCCGGGATCACGATCACGGTTTTGAATCCCATGGATGCGCCCACAAGCGCCAGTCCAATGCCAGTGTTTCCCGCCGTACCTTCCACAATAGTACCGCCCGGGCGCAGCTCCCCTTTGGCGATCGCATCGCGGATGATGTAGAGCGCGGCGCGGTCCTTGACGGACTGTCCTGGGTTCAGAAACTCGGCCTTGCCATAAATCTCGCAGCCCGTCTCCTCGCTTGCTTTGCGCAGACGAATGAGGGGGGTGTTTCCAACGGCCTGGGCCAGGTCCTCGGCGACGCGCATGGGCGAGCTCCTTCTTAATACTCTGCCAGACTTAGAACCTAGGCCCGGGGAACTCAAGCGGGTGCACCGCGGTATGGCAAGGACCGAACCAAGAACCGAATTCAGGCCTCGGAACGAAGCCTTGGTCTTTCGCGCTCTAGCCACAGCAGCATCAGGATCATTGGGCCAATGTTGGCCTCGCCACTTTTGACAAGCGCCATGGCCTCCTCGAAACTGATCACATGCGTACGGATGTCCTCATGCTCCGTCGCCAATCCGCCAAACCCTGATCCCATTTCGGGCAGATCGGCCAGTGCCAGATAGCAATGATAGTATTCTGTTGATGCACCGGGAGAGCAGTAATGCGAGCTGATATGGTGCAGCGACCGAAGCGAAAGCCCCGCCTCTTCCTCGCATTCCCGCCGCGCGGCCTCTTGAGGGCTTTCGCCGGCATCAACACGGCCCGCCGGTGGCTCAAGCACCCAAGGGCGTGGATCGCCACGGCCAAAGGGCCCCATCCGAAACTGCTCAACCAACAGCACCCGGTCGCGTTTGGGATCGTAGGGCAGCACGATCACCGCATCGCCCACGACGAAGACCTCACGGCTTAGGGTTTCGCTCCGACTGCCATCAAACCGGGGATAGCTGAGGTCAAACTGACGGGTCAGGAAAAACCCTTCATGGGTGGCCTGGCTGGCGTGCAGTGTCACGGCGTCCGCCCCAAGATCGCGGCGCAAGGTGGCTGGCGCAGCGTCAGCTTCCGCCGTGCATCGCGCCGCCGCGCGCGCCAGGATCATGGGCAAGCGCCATGTCAGGGCATGGGCTTCAACGCGACGATAGTAGCCAAGGATTTCCTCCGCGGCATAGATCGCGATCTGGCCCCAGTCGTTCTGCCAGTCGTCCATGTTCCATGGGTCTGCGGCGGGTTTGTCGTGATCACTCAGAAACGTCACGCCAGCAGCGATATCCCCTTCTGCATGTTTCGGCACCGGATGCATCCCAATGACGGCGGCAAGGTAGCTCAGGCGATGAAACGCCTCGCCATCGTCCAGCCTGACCGCCACCGCTTCCAACCTCTCACCGGCCTGCGGCACCGCCAATGGAAACGCCATGTTTGCTGAGGACAGCGAGACGCCTTCAACGGATACGGTCCTTGCATTGGAGATGTCACCAAGCACGACCTCCCGCAACGCAGGCCATGCAAAAGCACCGGTCAGGAAAACGTCAGGCATCTGCTCAGGGCAGCCATTTGGCCACAAGTTCGGACACCAGCCCAACGAGCATGGCCCCGCCCGCCAGCAGAATGCCCAGTCGCACATGCAGCACGTTCAACAGGTATTCATAGGCAATCTCGAACATGCCCTGGAATGCTTCAAACGGCCCCTGGTAGCGCAAGTCGAGCGAACGTCCGATCATCTCATTGAACGACAAAAGCAGGAACAGCCAGAACAGCAACGCCGCCATCCCCGTCAGACCGGCCCCTGCCCCTTGTGGAATGCCACGCCCCAGACGCACGCCGATCACGCGCCAACCGATGATGAAAGCCAGACCCGCGCAGACCAGTCGGAAGCTGCCAAAGTTATAGTCGTATGGCCAAAGCGCGATGACGATGCCGGATGCATAGTATGACAGCGCGCTCAATCCCACCGCCGCGACAAGGCGTCCGGCTGTGGGCATTTTTTCGGTGGGGAGCATTGTGAGACCTCAGGCAGGTTTGGAAATGGTGATCTGGGTGACATCGCAAATGCCACCCTCAAACGCCCCCGCGCAAGAAGTAAGGTAGAAGTTCCACATCCGACGGAACCGGTCGTCAAAGCCCATGCTGGCGACCTCGTCCCATTTGCCGTTGAACGTGTCATGCCAGCGGCGCAAGGTCTGACTGTAGCTTTGACCGAATTCGACCGAGCGTTGGTACATCAGGCCCGCCTGCTCGGCCTGCGCGCGCAGAACCGATGGGCTGATCAGCATGCCTCCCGGGAAGATGTATTTCTGGATGAAATCCACGCCCTTGCGATAGCTTTCGAACCGGCGGTCCTGCACAAGGATCACCTGCAATGTGGCCGAGGCCCCGGGCCGCAGGCGGTCATGGACCGTGTTGAAATAAGCAGGCCAGTATTTCTCACCCACCGCCTCGAACATCTCGATGCTGGCGATGCCATCATAGCTGCCCCGCTCATCGCGGTAATCCTGCAGCTTGAATTCCACCTGATCGCTAAGGCCCGCCTTCTCAATTCGGTCTTTGGCAAACTTGAACTGTTCTTCACTGATCGTCAGACCCGTGACCTTCAGGCCGCGTTCCTTGGCGGCGTACTCGGCGAACCCGCCCCAGCCGCAACCAATCTCAAGCACATGATCACCGGGTTTGACGCCCATCTGATCGACCATGGAGGCGTATTTCGCCGTCTGGGCCGCCTCCAGGCTTTCCTGCCCGGTTTTGAACAGCGCGCTGGAATAGGTCATCGTGTCATCCAGCCAGAGGCTGTAGAAATCGTTGCCCAGATCGTAGTGATAGCTGATGTTCTTCTTGGCCTGACCTTTGGAGTTGCCCTTCAGCCAGTGACGCATCCGTTCATACATGCGCACAAGGCCCATGCCGGGGAAGCCATCATAGATGTCTTCATTGTCTTCATGGACAACGTCCATCAACCCTTGCAGGTCCGGGGTGCTCCACCAACCATCAAGATAAGCATCACAAAAGCCGAGGTCGCCTTCACGCACCAGACGCGCAAAGCTGTCAGGGTTGTGGATGTGGATTTCGCCCACCGGGCCGGGGTTGGGGCCGTCAATGCGGAAGCGTCGACCGTCATCAAGAACGAATTCAAGCCGCCCATTACGCAGGCTCTTGGCGGTTTCGAACACCCGTGCGAAATAGCGTGGCAGGTTGGTCTGGCCGGCGGTTTCGGTCAGGATCATTCAGCGTCTCCCTAAATCCTCGACATAATTTGGCGGAGCCGGCACGCGGCGTCCAGCAATTTCTTGAATGGTTTCAAAACGTACGCGCGGCGTAGGCGTCGAGCGCGCGGGCGCGACCCGCGGACAATTCGACGATTGGTGTGGGCACCGGATCGGATGGCGTGAGGCCCCAACTTCGGGGGATGGCGTCATAGAAGGACAGCGCCGTGGGGGACGGCGCGCCATGCCCTTCGGCAGTCCACGCCTTGCGATACGCTCCATCCCGGTCAAACTTGTCGAGCTGCGTGTCGGGGTTGAAAACGCGGAAATAGGGCGTGGCATCCGGCCCCGATCCGGCCACCCACTGCCAGCCCATGGCATTTGACGCCGGATCCCAATCGGTCAGGCACTCTTCGAACCAGCGCTGCCCGATCCGCCAATGGGTCATCATATGCTTGGTCAGATACGATCCCACGATCATCCGCGCGCGGTTGTGCATCCGGCCTGTGACGTAGAGCTCCCGCATTGCGGCATCGACGAAAGCGATCCCCGTGCGTCCTTGCTTCCAAGCCAGCACGTCTGGGGTGTCCTCGTCCGTGGACCACGGGAACTGATCCCAACCTTCGCGCCAGCTTTCCGTGGCAATGTGGGGCGTGTGGTAGATCAGGTGATAGGCAAACTCGCGCCAGACCAGTTCCTTGAGCCATATCTCTGCCCCCGCTTTGCCCTGATGCAGCGCGCGTTGACCTGCGTGCCAGCAGGTGCGGGGAGAAATTTCGCCCAGGGCGAGGTTCTCTGAAAGGCCCGAGCAGCCATCCACGGCGGGAAAGTCACGGTCCACGCCGTATTGTCCAATCGTATCGTCCGTGAACCAAGCGAGACGGTCCAGTGCCGCCTGCTCGCCCACCTTTTGGTACGGCAGGCATACGTCTGCGCCGCGATTCATGGCGCGGCCAAGCTGCCAGCTTTCAAGGGATTCGCTTTCAGGCCAGCTTTCTGGTGCAGGGATATTCGAAGTTGCAGGCAAAGTTTCTGGCACATCGCGTCCGCGCACGGCTTTCCACATCGGCGAATAGACTTTGTAGAATCCTCCCGAGCGTGTCTGAACGGTCCAGGGTTCGAAAAGCACATGTCCCGCATGGCTGTGCGCCTCAACACCAGCGTCTTTGAGTGCTGCTTTCACAACCTTGTCACGCTCTATGCTGTCTGGATCGTAAGCGCGATGCCAATGGACCGATTTGGCCCCGGTTTCCGCGATGAGCGCAGTGAGCACATCAAGCGCGTTGCCTGAACGTAGCACCAATCGGCTACCAACCGCTTCCAAATCCTTCGAGAGCGCTGCGAGTGACAGCCCCAAACGCCATTTGGGTGCCGCTCCCAGCCCGTCGACCAGTTCATCACCCACAAACACCGGAATGACCGGCCCGCCCGCCGCGATAGCCGCAGTTAAAGCCGCGTGATCACCAAGCCGCAAATCCCGGCGCAGCCACAGCAATGTGGGGGCGTTGTCTATCATTCCGCTCGACCTTCGTTAGCGCGTTGGTCAGCGGGATGTAGCAGGTCAGAGCACGGCGTCCAGAGCGCCCATCAACTGATCCATCTCCGCTTGCGACGTATAGTGCACGAAGGAAAGCCGTAGCACGCCTTTGTCGAGATCGACGCCCATCGATTTCAACGGACGCGAACCGTAAAAATCACCGCCACCCGTCATGATGCCATGTGTCGACAGTTCCGCCGCTGCCTCTTCACCGGGACGAGACAAATCAACCGCGACGGTCGGGGCTTTGGCTGAGGCGTCAGACGGGCCTATGAGGCGCAGCGAGTTTTTCTCGGACAGGTAATCCAGAAGCGGCTGCAACAGGACGGTCTCATGCGCGCGCATCATGTCGTGCACGGCTGTTGCTCGTTCAGATGCCGTTCCGCTGATGCCGTGATGATCGGCCAGGGTGTCTACGTAATCCGCCATACCCGCACTCGCCGCCACTTGCGCATGGTCTGGCCCTGCCGGGGTAAACCTTTTGTAATTCGTGCCTGCATTAAACCAGTGGCCTTGGTTGGGCAACAGTTCCGCGAGGGCATTGCGCACGACCATGATGCCTTGATGCGGCCCATAGGTCTTATAGGCAGAGAAAAGGTAAATGTCCGCGCCCAGCTGGCCCACATTGGGAAATCCATGGGGGGCGTAGCTGACACCGTCCACACACACGAACGCGCCCGCAGCATGCGCGGCTGCCGTGATCTCCGCCACAGGGTTCACGGCACCGACGATATTGGAACAATGCGGAAAGCAGACCAGCCGCACCTTTTCGTCCAGCAGATTGTTCAGTGCCTCAAGGTCGAGCAGACCCGTTTCACGATCGATCCGCCACTCGCGCACCTCAATTCCTGCCTGTTCCAACCGCCGCCACGGGCCGGAATTGGCCTCGTGATCCTGATCGGTGACAATGATGGCATCGCCCTCGCTTAGCCATTCCCGGAAGGCCTGGCTCAGGACATAGGTGTTTTGCGTGGTCGATGGACCAAAGCTCAGCTCTTCGGTTTCCACCCCCAGTAAGGCCGCCAAACGCGTGCGCGCCTCATCCAGCTCCTCGCCGCCCAGTTGGCTGGCACCATAGGGCGCGTATGGCTGCACCTTCCGCTGGCGGTAAAAACGTTCCAGCCTGTTGATCACGGGGCCACAGGTATAAGACCCACCCGCATTCTCAAAAAATGCTTGTCCTTGGAGCGAAGGTTCCGCGAAGGCGGGAAACTGGCCGCGCACGAAGTCTATGTCGAGTTTGGGGGGCGTTTCGGGGGTCATGGCGGGCCTCTGATTTGACACTCACCGCGCCATCAAAACAGCAATTCCCGAAAGCCCACAAGTCCCGTTTGTACCCGCTCAACCGCTTTGCGAACCCGCGCGATCGGTTCTCGCCCGATGGGCACAAACCCGACATCTGAATGACGCATCAACGAAAAAGGGTCGGAATTATGCCCGTATCTGCCGCAAATGTTTCTGCACTGGATCGTTTGTGTGACATGTCTAGACCACTTGGGTGGAAAATATATGCATGGGACCTGCAGGTGACAAAACGCAGGTGCCGAAACCTCACCAAAAACCACCAAAAAACATGTAAACAGGGACACTGGACACATGAGCATCAAACCTCCCTTCACGGATGTGGAGATCACCAAACAGGACGGCGGGTTCTACAAGGACAATTCCTTGCCCATCGCTCTGATCAGTAAATCCATTATGGTCGCACTGGTGCTTTGGGCGCTGATCTGGCCTGGCAACGCGAACTCGACGCTTGGCAGCTGGAACTGGGCGCTGTTGGAAGGCTTCAACACCTTCTACATCATCATCGTCGGCTTTTTCTTCTTTTTCCTGGCCGTTATTGCGATCCTGCCAAAAACTGGCGCTCGCGTGATGGGCACGCCGGGCGAGAAGCCGGAGTTTTCGAACTTCTCCTGGTTCTCGATGATGTTTGGCGCGGGCCTCGGCGTGGGTCTTATGGTCTTCGCGACCGCCGAACCGCTTGGCCTTTGGGGCTCCAACCCCGTCGTCGTCGCCGGTGACGTGACCGGCAACACCGAAGAGGCACTGCAGTCTGGCTTCCGCTACACGTTCCTGCACTACGGGTTCCATGCTTGGGCCATCTACGTTGTAACGGGTCTTTCGCTGGCCTACTACGCCTACACGCGCAACATGCCGCTGACGATCCGCTCTGCGCTGACGCCGCTTTTTGGCAAGGCTCTGAACGGCATTCTTGGCCACATCGTTGACGTTCTGGGTGTGGTTGCCACGATCCTCGGTGTGTCCGTGACCATCGGTTACGGTGTCAGCCAGTTCATCGACGGCCTGTATGCCATCACCGGCATGGAGTGGATGATGAATGGCGACACAGAGGCCCCTGCCCCCGGCAAGGTTGGTCTGGTGGCCGGTCTCATGGTGATCATGGGTCTGTCGATCATCTCGGCTGTGTCGGGCGTTGGTCGCGGGGTGAAGTACCTGTCGAACCTCAACCTGGTTCTGTCGATCATTCTGCTGATGACCTTTGTGATCTTCGGCTCCTTCGGGTTCGCGATGTCCAGCTATGGCTCGGCCTTCATCGACTACATCATCAACTTCCTCGCACTGAGCTTTGAAGCCTACAGCCCGCAATCCATGGCTGACTTCACAGCCGCCCTGCCCGAGGCCGCACAGCCGCATGCGGCAGCACTGGCCGATGGCGCGCGCAATGCGTGGGGCAGCTTTGACGGCTTTGTCTCCGGTCTGGAAGGCGATGCTGCCGCTCTGGACGAAGAGACCTTGCGCGCCGCGTATGACGCCGGTGCGGGTCAGCGTCTGTTCGGTTGGCAGGCTGGGTGGACCACGTTCTACTGGGCTTGGTGGATCGCCTTCTCGCCCTTCGTGGGCCTCTTCCTCGCGCGCATCTCCAAAGGTCGCTCAGTTCGCGAGTTCATCCTGGGCTGCGTCTTCGCACCGGCACTCGTCTGCTTTGCCTGGATGACCATCCTCGGCGGTACAGCGATTGACCTGGAGCTGAACGGCAACGCCGAAGGCGTGATCATTGGCGCGTCCAACACAGCGAAGCTTTTCGTCACGCTGGGCCAGATGATCGAAGGCGGTCTTCTGACCGGCTTAACCGTGATGTGCGTGGTTCTGATCATGACCTTCCTGGTCACTTCGGCTGACTCAGGGATCCTCGAGATGAACACGATCATGTCTGGCGGCAGCCAGGAAACAGGCATCAAGCACCGCATCATCTGGGGTCTGATCCTCACGGCTGTGATCGGCACGCTGCTTGTAGCGGCGGGCGATAACAACCCGCTCGATGCGCTGCGCAACGCGATGATCATCGGGGCCCTGCCTTTCACCATGGTCATGGGTCTGATGTGTATCGCGCTTGGCAAGGCGCTCTACCGTGATGGTCTGCGCGAAAAGTCGGGCCAACAGGTGGGCGGCGGACAGCCGGCCGAGTAAGCCATACTACAAAACCAATGAAGCGGCGCCGCATGTTCGGCGCCGCTTTTCTTTTCCGGGTCAACGCGTCATAGCTTGGGGGTCAAGCAAGGACCCCCAGAAATGCCCATCCGCTTTCTCCTCTCCCTCGCGGGGCTGGTTTTTGTCGCCATGTCCTTCATCGTGCTGGGCGACACGGCGGGAAAGCTCTTGACCGAGGCTGGGGTGGAGCCGGTCTTCATCGCCTGGACGCGGTTTGCCATCGCGGCGGTGGTCATGTTGCCGCTCTGCGGATTGCAGCGGTCGGAACTCGTCATCTTCACCGACTGGCGCGTGATCCTGCGCGGATTGCTGATTGCCATGGGCATCTGCTGTATCCTGACCGCGCTGCAGACAGAACCCATCGCCAATGTCTTCGGGGCTTTCTTCATCGGGCCCATTGTGTCCTTCCTTCTGGCCATCCTCCTTTTGGGCGAGCGCGCCACCCCAGCACGCGGGGCGCTGCTGCTGATGGGCTTTCTGGGCGTGCTGCTGGTGGTCAAACCCGGGTTTGGGTTTTCTCCGGGGCTGGGATGGGCCCTGGCGGCGGGGCTTTGCTATGGGGGGTTCCTGGCGGCGACCCGCGTGGCCGCGCCGCATTACCGACCGAGGCTTTTGCTGCTGTCGCATCTGGTGATCGGAGCATTGGCGATTTTGCCATTTGGGGTGAAGGCACCCTGGCCCTCACCTGATCCCACAATCATCGCCTTGATCCTGGGCAGCGCGGCAGGCAGCACGATTGGCAACTACCTTCTCGTGATTGCCAATCGCCGCGCGGACGCCTCCCTCGTGGCGCCGCTCATCTACACGCAACTTATCTCGGCCACGGCTTTTGGATATCTGGTCTTCGGCGACTGGCCTGACAGCTGGTCACTGGCAGGTCTTATGGTCATCCTCGCCTCGGGGCTCGGGACCCTTTGGCTGGTGCGTGCGAAAGCCTGACCTGCATCCAGAAGGCAATTCTTGCACAACTCATGAAAAAACCTTAGCCTTTTCACACGCGTGGGGGTTGTTAGCCTGTTCAGTAAGCGCTGCATCTAATGCGCCGCTGCTGACAAGGTCTGGGGGATAGATTGTGTTTTTGCTATTGGGCGCTTTGGCATTTGCGGCCAGCATGTTTGTCATGGATGCATTTGAAGATGATGACGATGATGCGCCCGCTTCTGAGACCTCTTCTGACACATCGGAAGACCTCTCTGATGAGGATAGTGAAGACCCAGAGGCAGTTCCGCCTACAGAACCAGATACCGGTGCCACCTTTGAGCTGACCGATGATGGCGTAACCATCGACGTGGGCGATGATGAGACCCGGTCGCTAGTGGCCATGTACTATACCGACACGGAAGAAGGGACCAATGGCGAAGGGTTGGCCGACGTTGTCCGAGAGGTGGATGAAGCGCGCTTTTACCTCGTGCCCGGGGAAATCGATTGGTTCGATCTGGATTCCAGCGACTTGTCGAATTTCGAGCTGGCGGACTTCGAAGAAGAGTACGACATGGAGCTTCTGGGCAAAGTCGATTTGCTGGGTGTGCCCGACTTCGTAAACACACCGGATGAACGCGTCGGAACCGTCGAAACCAACGTTCCGATCCAAAGCTTTTTGTTCGAAGCGGAAACCGACGGGGATCTGCTTGAAAGCATTCGGGCCGGCCTGGCTGAACCAAACTTCCGCGGGGTGTTGGAAGAAGAGGTCTCTGCCAGCACGACCGGTACAGATGAAACAGATTGGATCACGACAGAGGAAGATGGTGTTGCGCTTGCCGGTCTGGGCAGCGCTGATCTCTTGGAAAGCTCCGGCGACAACGCCACCTTGCTCGGCGGCGAAGGCAATGATGAACTGGTCGCGAGTGGCAACGGCACTGTCGCTGAAGGCGGTCTGGGGGATGACGAGCTGGTCGCGCGCGGTACCGGTGTCTTGTCCGAAGGTGGGCCGGGTGACGATAGGGTCGTTGTAGGCGAAGGGACCGCCTTGGGTGAGGACGGTGATGACAGCTTGCGGATCACAGCCGGAGACGCGCGCGGCGGGGATGGGGACGACAGAGTCGCATCGGACGGAACCGGAATGGCCTCACTTTACGGTGACGCGGGCGATGATACGCTGCTTGCCTTTGGCAATGGAACCGCAGCGTTTGGCGGCACCGGAGAGGATGAAATAAGAGTCGGCCCTGACGCTCAGGGCTTCGGCGAAGAGGGCAATGACACCATTCGAGTGTCTGGCGGCGGTCAGGGCTTTGGCGGCGATGGGGATGACAGGTTCCTCGTCGATCATTTCATAGCAAGTGAAACCGGGGCAGCGAGCGTGACCGGCGGAGACGGTGCCGACACCATAGAAGTCAGACCCGGTTATGCGTTCGGTGTCGGCGGCGTTGACGACGATTATTTGCGCATCACCGATTTCAATCCCGATGAAGACCTGTTGGAACTCAGTGTGATCCAGGCCGGAAATCGGATCGATGACTTTGAGATCATCGAGGCAAGCGATGGCAGCTTTACGCAAGTGGTGGTCATGTATGCGTTGGAAAGTGCATCCGTAACGATCACGCTTGAAGGTGCAACCGGCGTGACAGAGGACAACATCCTCATCCAGACCTGACGAGCCCCCTTTGCAACACTTCGCCAAGAGCCTATATTGGGTGTGTTCCCTCGGGGACTATGGGCATAAACGCGCTCGTAATAAGCGGATCGGACCCGGGGGCGGTACCCGGCGGCTCCACCATATCCATCGTTGGAGGATCATGGGGCCGAAACAGGATCGACGAACGTGTAAAGGGGAATGCTTTGTCCCGGTGAGATACCACCGTTATCGGTTCACTAAGCATAATTGCCAACGACAATCGTGCTCCGGTTGCTCTCGCTGCGTAAGCAGTGCGAAACACCGAAACTTTAAGCCCTGTCCTCTAGCAAGGTCAGGCGGGGTTCGCAGGCACCTGGCAACAGAAGCCTGCACCTTCCCTTTCAGAACAAAGTAGATACGCGCGAACGGGGCGCGGAGCTGCACATGTTCAGTCAGACAAAACAATAATTCCTAGGCAAGCCGGGTCAGACTGCAACAGGATGCAGTTTAAAAGCATGTCCTCTTTGACATACAAAACAATCCGTCTATTATTATGGACACGCGCCATCAATGCCACGTCTCGTGGCCGAGCCTGACACCTATGCCCAGGCTTCTTTTGTTGGCGACTGATATCCCTTCAGTCAGACGAAAGCTGGTCTCGGCGATGCATCACGTTCCGTGATGCACATTAACTGCCCCTGAGGAGGGAAAATGACAAAGGTCATCACACGGTACTTCGCAGACGCAAGCGCTGCGTATGAGGCCAGAAAAGAACTGATGCGAGTTTGGCGCGTCTCGCAGTGGATCATCCATATTCATGAGGGCACCGACGATCTGGTCGACCGTCTGTCTGCGTATGGCGTGGAAGCCAAATCCGCCAAGGCCTACGCGAAGAAGGCCGACAAGGGTGGCGCGGTTATGCTGGTCGAGGCCGGTCACAAACCGCTTGGCGTGGCGCGGATCACCCGCGATGTAACAGCAGCCTATGGCGCCGCAGATATGGGTGCCATTTCCGAGGAAGTGATCGTACCAGATGGACGGGACCCACTGCTCAGCGTGATGCCCGGCTCTCCTCTCATGTTGTCGCGCCCAATCGACAACAACGCCACAGACTTTCACATGGCCAATTGGCCAATCCCGCTAACCAATCGCAAGCCGCCGTTTACGGGATCGATTTTTCAAGATCACGCCAGAATGGCAAACTGGCCAATTGGTCTGATCAACCGCAGGCGCCCCTATCGCGGTTCGCTCATTGGACGCAATCAGTACATGGCGAACTTCCCGATCGGGCACATTGTGCCCGGACACAAGTACATGGCGAAGTTCCCGTTCGCGCATATCGTGCCGGGACACAAGTTTATGGCCAAGTTCCCGTTCGGACACATCGTTCCTGGACACAAGTTCATGGCGAAGTTTCCGTTTGGACACATCGTGCCGGGGCACAGGTTCATGGCGAATTGGCCGTTCCCTCACCTGATCAACGGTAAACAGGGCACGAATTCTTTGGTGCCGGGGCACAAGTATATGGCCAAGTTCCCATTTGCGCATATCGTGCCGGGGCATAAGTACATGGCCAACATCCCCTTCGGCCATAAGGTCTCGCACAACCGCCGCTATGGGCGTTTCCCGTTCGGTCTGCTGGTGCCGGGGCACAAGTTCATGGCGAAGTTCCCCTTCGGTCATCTTGTACCGGGGCACAAGTACATGGCGAACTTTATCTTCCCGCACACGAAAACAGCGGCCTGAACGGGCGGTCTCTTTTCAAGATAAACACCATGCGCGGCCCCGGGGTTTCCTCGGGGTCGCTGCTTTTTGAAATGGGGACTATGACTGCGTGAACCCCGGCCTACAGCACGAAGGCCAGGATAATAGGCAGCGCCGCCACAGACATCACGGTCGAGACGACGACAAGGCCCGCCACTGCCACCCCATCCGCGCCGTATTTCTCCGCCAGCATGTAGGACGTTACCGCCACGGGCGTCGCGACCTGCAGCACCAATACCCCAAATGCCACCGGATCGAGATCAAACCACAAGCCCACGGTGGTGGCACAGCCCGCGCTGATCGCAACCTTCAAGGCCGACAGGACCAACGGCCGGGTCAATGCCCCAACGCTCAGCCGGGCCACGGCCACGCCCAAGGTGATCAACATGATCGGGATCGCCATTTGCCCGATGAGGTCCAGCGCGTTGGTCAGAAACCGGGGTGTTTCCCAATCCATCCAGAGAAACAGCGCCCCGAGCAACGTGGCGGGCACCAACGGCTCCTGCACCAGTTTCACCAACGATCCGCCGCCCGAGACCAGCCAGATACCAAAAGTGAACTGAATGATTGCCGAGACCGCGAAGACGACCACCGCGTAACTGAGCCCCACCTCACCGAACGCAAAAAGCGCGAGCGGCAGGCCCAGATTGCCTGTATTGGAAAAGATCAGAGGTGCGAGAAATGTCTGCCGGTCTAACCGTCCCGCGAGTACGAGCCCGAACATCACAGCGCTGACCAGCCCGTAAGCCGCAAACCCAGCCAGGGTCAAAGCGCCAAGCGCCGAGGGCGCGATTTCCGATTGCATCAACGCCACGAAAACAAGACAAGGCGTGGCCAGCGACATCCCCAACCGGGTGACGAACTGCACGCGGTATTCGTATCCCAGCCGAACCCAGACAAATCCGACCGCCGCCAGCAAAAACACCGGCGCGACGATTTCCAGAACTGTGAGGACGATGTCCAAGGCTTACCGCTCCTTGGTCTTTGCCAGCCTGCTGCTCTGGTACGCTGCACGCCCGGTGCTGGCAAGCCGTTGACAGCGCGCAACCATGGTGGGACAAACGCCTCATGGGGTCCCACATGCGACTGCCCCGTGAGGCCAAGGCCCAAAGTCGCATCCACTGTCAATCCAGAGGATGCCCGGAGGAAACCCATGCCTGCGCCCAATGAAATCACCCCCGCCCAATTGAACCGCCTGATCGGCACGCCAGAGTGCCCTGAGATCGTGGATGTCTGCATTGATGACGACTTCAACGCCGATGCCTATCTCATTCCCGGCGCATGGCGGCATGATCACCGCGACCTTGTCGGTCTTGCCACCCGCCTCAACGGAAGACGGTCCATCATCTATTGCCAGAAAGGTCGTAAACTGAGCCAAGGCGTGGCGGCATGGCTGGCCGCTGAGGGCATGGACGTCCAATTCCTGCAAGGCGGCATGTATGGCTGGCGCGATGCGAAGGACACGATGCGCGTGCCAGCCGCGGTTCTGGCGCCCGCACGGGAAGGCGCCACACTCTGGGTGACACGCCACCGCCCCAAGGTTGACCGGATCGCCTGCACCTGGTTGATCCGACGCTTCGTGGACCGTCAGGCACGGTTTCTGTTCGTGGCCCCCGGCGAGGTGGACGCCGTTGCTGAGAAATTCGGAGCGACACCTTTCGACATGGACGGCGGGCATTGGGGCCACCGGGGCGAGGCCTGCACGTTTGACACCATGCTGGAGGAATTTCAGCTGACATCCCCTGCCCTTGCGCGGTTGGCTCTCGTGGTGCGCGGGGCCGACACCAACCGCCACGACCTGCACCCGGCTGCAGCGGGTCTGCTGGCCATTTCTGTGGGGCTATCCCGCCGGTTCCGGGATGATCAGGCGCAGCTTGCGGCGGGGTTGGACCTCTACGATGCGCTTTACCGTTGGGCGCGCGATGGTCACGAAGAGGGCCATGACCATGAATGACGCCGTCCCTTTGAGAGACCTGTTCCGCACCTTTGGGCGCATCGGTGTTTTGTCCTTCGGCGGCCCGGCGGCGCAGATTTCCCTGATGCACGCCGAACTGGTCGACCGTCATCGTTGGCTGAGCGAGGATCAATTTCTCAAGGCGCTTTCGTTTTGCATGCTGTTGCCCGGGCCGGAAGCAATGCAACTGGCCACCTATGCCGGCTGGCGGTTGCGCGGCACGATCGGCGGGCTGATTGCGGGGCTTTTGTTCGTGCTGCCTGGGGCCGCGGTCATCTTCGCGCTGGCCTATGGTTATGCGCTCTACGGTGACCTGCCGTTGGTCCATGCGATCTTTGCGGGCATTCAGGCCGCCGTCGTGGTGATTGTCCTGCAGGCGCTGTGGAAGCTCTCAAAAAAGGCCCTGAAAGGCGCGCTCAGCTGGGCCTTGGCCGGATCAGCTTTCGTTGCCTTGTTCTTCCTGTCGGTTCCCTTCCCGATGATCATACTCGTTGCTGCCATCGTCGGCGCTTTGATGATCCAATCATCCGAGACCGCCGAGACCACACCAATTCGGGGCAAACCCCGCACGATTAGAACAGTGGCCATCTGGGGAGGACTGTGGGCGGCACCGGTCCTGCTCGTCTGGGCACTGGATCAAGCATTCCTCACCCAAGTCGCGCTTTTCTTCTCCCAACTCGCCGTGGTCACGTTCGGCGGGGCCTACGCCGTTCTGGCCTACATGACTCAGGCGGTGGTGGAAACGCATGGCTGGCTGACCACACCACAGATGATCGACGCGCTCGGGTTGGCGGAGACAACGCCCGGGCCGCTCATTCTGGTCACGCAGTTCGTGGGGTTCCAGGCTGGTTTTTCGGAAGGCGGCGCGGGGCTCGCCCTAATCGCAGCATTACTCACTCTCTGGGTTACCTTCTGCCCCTGCTTTCTGTGGATCTTCGCAGGGGCACCTTACGTCGAGGCCCTGCTCAGCCGACCTCGCCTCAAAGGCGCACTCGACGCGATTTCAGCGTCCGTCGTGGGCGTTATCCTAAACCTCTCGCTCTGGTTTGCGCTGCATGTCCTCTTCGCGGATGTCACCCCTGCCCGCTTCGGTCCGCACGTCGAACTTTCGTCGATCTCCTGGCTCAACGCCGGCCTCATCGCCGTAGCCGCCGCCTTGATGGTTGCGCTGCGCGTGCCGATGATTGCTTCTTTGGCCATCATGGGGGCAATCGGCGGCGGCATCTGGACCTTGGGCTATTTTTAGTTTGACGCCGCCCGCCGGGCCGGGTCTGTTATGAGAGAAGAGATTCCCTAAGCTGCCCGACACCGGCGTCTGCCACATGTCCAACTCGATCGACTATGGAAAACTGATGCACAACGCCATGCGGGGTCTGATCCAGCATGTTCTGTCGGATGTACGCGACAACGGCCTGCCGGGTGCGCATCATTTTTTCATCACCTTCGACACCACGCACCCTGACGCGGAACTCGCCGATTGGCTACGCGAACGCTACCCCAATGAGATGACCGTGGTGATGCAGCATTGGTTCGACAATCTGGTGGTGGGCGACGACTTCTTCTCAATCACGCTGAACTTCGGCGATCAGCCTGAGAACCTGACCATCCCCTATGACGCGATCCTGACCTTTGTTGATCCATCCGTCGAGTTTGGCCTGCGATTTGAATCGCATGACGAAGACGACGATGATGACGACGCGTTCGAAGACGAGGCGGAAGTTGCCCCCTTTGTTGAGGTTTCAGACGAAGAGGCCGCCAAGGAAGAGGCGGACACTGGGAAACCCGAAGGTGAAGTCGTCAGCCTCGACAGTTTCCGCAAGTAACCTGCGCCCTTACACCCTCTTTGCACCCCTGCCCGCCCGCGTTAAGACGGTAGCGACAAGTTTTTAGGAGCCTCCGATGAGCAACACCCGCACCGAAACCGACAGCTTTGGCCCACTGGAAGTGCCCGCCGACAAGTATTGGGGCGCGCAAACGCAGCGCTCCATCATGAATTTCCCCATCGGCTGGGAAAAGCAACCCGTGGCGGTGGTGCGCGCTTTGGGCGTGATCAAGAAGGCCTGTGCTATGGCCAACAAGGATCAGGGAACACTGGATGCGGGTCTCGCAGACGCAATCATCGAAGCCGCCGGTGAGGTGATTGACGGCAAACTGGACGACAATTTCCCGCTCGTTGTTTGGCAGACGGGCTCTGGCACGCAATCGAACATGAACGCCAATGAGGTGATCGCCAACCGCGCGATTGAGATCCTGGGCGGCACGATGGGCACCAAGGACCCGGTCCACCCCAATGATCATTGCAACATGGGGCAATCCTCGAACGACACATTCCCGACGGCAATGCATATCTCAACGGCCATGATGGCGCGCGATGTGCTGTTGCCGGGGTTGAAAAAGCTGCATGCAGGATTGCAAAGCAAGGTAGAAGCCTTTGACGGTATTATCAAAATCGGCCGCACGCATACGCAGGACGCCACCCCTCTGACTCTGTCGCAGGAGTTTTCAGGCTACACCCATCAGGTGGCCATGGGCATTGCGCGGGTTGAGGACGCTCTGGGCCGAATCTATGAATTGGCACAGGGCGGGACCGCCGTAGGCACAGGGCTCAACACCCGCACCGGCTGGGACACGACCGTCGCGGCGAATATGGCCGAAATCACCGGTCTGCCGTTTGTGACCGCCCCCAACAAGTTCGAAGCACTGGCCGCCCATGACGCGATGGTCGAGATGTCGGGCGCTTTGAAAACCGTTGCGGCCTCGCTCTTCAAGATAGCCAACGACATCCGCTTTCTAGGCTCCGGCCCGCGCTGTGGTTTGGGGGAGTTGGTTTTGCCGGAGAATGAACCGGGATCATCGATCATGCCCGGCAAAGTGAACCCGACACAATGCGAGGCGCTGACCCAAGTGTGTGCGCATGTCATGGGCAATGATGCGGCCGTGGGCTTTGCCGGCTCTCAGGGGCATTTCGAACTTAATGTGTTCAAGCCGATGATGGCCTACAACGTGTTGCAATCCATGCAGCTTTTGGGTGATGCGGCGTCGGCGTTTACCGACAATCTGATCGACGGGCTGGACGCCAATCGCGACCGGATCGAGAAACTGATGCGCGAGTCGCTGATGTTGGTCACCGCGCTTGCGCCCGAGATTGGGTATGATAACGCCACAACCGTCGCCAAAACCGCGCACAAGAACGGCACCACGCTGAAGGAAGAGGCCATCAAGCTGGGCTTTGTGGATGAAGAGACCTTTGACCGTGTGGTACGCCCGGAGCAGATGATCGGGCCGAAATGAGCGCCACACCTATCAATCTGAACAATGCGCGCAAGGCCAAGATTAAGGCGAAGAAACGCGCGCAAGCCGATGAAAACGCAGTGAAGTTTGGAAGATCAAAGGCCGAGAAGGCGCGCGATGCGGCGGAAGTCGTGTCGCTGGTCGCAAAGCTTGACGGCCACAAGCGCGAGCCATGAGCGCACGCCCGGTCAAACACTCCCTTACCCTGCGGGGCCACCGCACATCGGTGTCCCTTGAAGAAGACTTCTGGGCGGCTTTCCGCGCTATCGCCGCAGAGCGTGGCCAGCCCATCAATCAACTGGCCGCCGAAATAGATGAGGCCCGTGGAACGAATGCGGGATTGGCGTCTGCCATTCGGGTGTTTGTCTTGCGGCACTATCGCGACAGGATTTAATGCCTCCGGCGGGAGTATTTCTGACCAGAAAGAAGCCATGAACGGCCCTGCTTCTTTCTGGTTGCAAGTACTCCGGGGGCTTGGGGGCTGGCCCCCAGTGTTGAAGGTTTAATCGCTTTTTCCAAACCGTTCTTTTAGCTCTGCATTCTCCGCCCGCAGCTGCGCCAATTCCTGCTGAAACGGCGCCAACATCGGTTGCAACTCTTCCATGGTCAGGCGGACTGGCAAATGCTGAGGACAGTTCCAATCGAACCCTTCGACCTTGATCACCACGGCGCGTTCCACCCGGGCTTTGTAGCCCGCATCGCTGACCCGCGCGATCAGATCCGGGTCATCCGAGAGGCCCGCGTGACCCAGGATTTTGATCCGCGCCGAATTGGGATAATCCACGGCGATGATCGCAATCCGGTCGTTTGTTTTCAGGTTCCCGTCCGAGATATACTGCCGGTTGCCGCGAAAATCGGCGTAGGCGATGGTTTTGTCGTCAAGCACCTTGAGAAACCCGCGCGGCCCACCCCGGAACTGAACATACGGCCAACCGGTTTCCGTCACTGTCGCCTGATAAAACCCGTCCCTTAGACTCAGAAACTGTCTTTCATCCTCACCCAATCGATCCTTTGCAGGTGCGTCCTCTGCCAGAACGCGGGCATACATGCGCGCAGACCCCTGTTCTTCCTGCATTTGGCGTACATGCTCTGTGAACATCAGTTCTGAGAAAACCTGCGCCATGGGTGCCTCCTGTCAGAGAGATTGGAACTGGGCTTCCTGTTGTGCATTCCAGCGAACAACGATGCGGTAGCCGTCTTCGTTTTGAGTTTCGTCTTCCACCAAACCTTTGTCAAAAAGCCATGCACGTTTCCGACCATCGGCAAAGCCAAGGGCCAGTTCGCTGACATGGGTGGTTCCGGCGATCCCGTGACGCACGGCCTCTACGAAACCATCAAGCCCCGCACCTGTCACCGCCGACAGCAGCAGCACGTCCTCTGCCCGCTCAGCCCGGTTGCGGGCGACGTCCAAGTCATCTGGCGCAAGCCGGTCAATCTTGTTCCACACTTCGATCTGCGGTACGGCCTTGTCGACGCCAAGACTATCCATGATGGCGCGGACATCTTCGGCCTGCTCTTCCGTTTCGGGGTGAGAGATATCCCGCACATGGACAATTAGATTTGCCGCCGTCACCTCTTCCAGGGTTGCGCGGAAGGCCGCGACAAGCTCGGTCGGTAGATCGGAAATGAAACCCACAGTATCGGACAGAATCACCTCCGGCCCGTTCCCCGGCAGCGCAATACGCCGCATCGTGGGATCCAGCGTGGCGAAAAGCATGTCCTTGGCCATGACCTCTGCCCCCGTCAGCCGGTTGAACAACGTGGATTTGCCCGCGTTGGTGTAGCCCACCAGGGCCACAATCGGGAACGGCACCTTGGCGCGGGCGGCGCGGTGCAACCCGCGGGTTTTGACGACTTTGTCGAGCTGCCGGCGCAGGCGCACCAGTTGATCATCGATCGCCCGCCTGTCCGCCTCGATCTGGGTTTCGCCCGGCCCGCCGACGAAGCCCAAACCACCACGCTGACGTTCCAGGTGCGTCCAGGCGCGGACAAGCCGGGTGCGTTGATAGCTGAGGGCGGCCATTTCAACCTGCAACACACCTTCGCGGGTGGCTGCCCGATCAGAGAAGATTTCGAGAATAAGTCCCGTCCGGTCCAGCAGTTTGCAGCCAAGTTCTTTTTCAAGGTTGCGTTGTTGGACTGGTGTGACCGGCCCATCGATCAGGACAAGCCCGATGTCTTCAGCCTCAACCAGGTCATGAAGCTCTTTGATCTTGCCCTTGCCAAACAACGTGCCCGGATGTGGACGGGTGAGCCGCACCACATCGCCGCCGCACACATCCAGCCCCGGAAGCGCATGCGCCAAAGACACGGCCTCTTCCAACGCGGCCTTCGGTTCGCGCTTGTCTGTATCGCTTGGGATGTCGGGGTGAAGCACCCAGGCGCGTGTCTCGGCCGTCTCCGTCAGACCCACGCCAACACCGGTTTAGGATGCCGCATCATCACCGTCGTAAAGGTTCACGGGCTGCGATGGCATGATTGTCGACACGGCGTGTTTGTAGACCAGCTGTGACTGCCCATCGCGGCGCAGCAGAATGCAGAAATTGTCAAACCAGGTGATCACACCCTGCAGCTTGACGCCATTGATCAGAAACACCGTCACCGGGATTTTGGTTTTGCGAACTTGGTTAAGAAACGCGTCCTGCAGGTTTTGTCGGTCTGTTGCCATAGTTTTATGAACCTTTGTTCTTGCCGGATTTATTGCCGGTGCCGCGGACCAGCACCTCCCTCATTCTGGCCGGAGTATGTCTGCACCCGACGCGACTTTCCAGCCCTAAAATCAATTCCTTGCGCAGCCGCAATTTTCGCGCGCGCCCAAGCGCCTATCGCCGCCAAAGGCCCGGGTTGAAGAGCGCGATGATTGCAAGCGTTTCCAACCGCCCGAGGACCATGGCCGCGCAAAGCACCAGCTTGGCCGCAGAGCCCACATCTAGCACTGAAATCGGCACAGTTGAGGCACTTTCGATCAGCGGTCCAGTGGTCGACAAGGTGGCGATGGCCAAAACAATAGAGGCCTCGAAGTTCTGCCCCAAAGCGGCAAGCGTGACAGTCACGAGGGCCAGTGACAGGGCGAAAAGCATGAAGAAAATCCATGCGATGAAGGCCCCTTCGCGCCGGATGCGGCGGCTTGTCTGGCCGGACTTACCCATGGAGGACGGATGCACCAAACGCTCCAGTTCGCGTCGCCCGTTGAGGTAGAGCGCGTAGACGCGCAACAGCTTCACCCCGCCTGCCGTGGTCGCCACGCCGCCGCCTACAAGCGCCAGCCCCAATAGGATCAGGCCCGGTGTGCCCAAGCCCGACCAGTTTTGCGCCTGCGCCCAGGCTGAGCTTTCAAACCCGGTGGTGGACAGGAAGGACAGCACCGTGAACATCCCGCCCCACAACGCGGAGAGCGCGCCTTGCAGGTTTTCCTGATCATCGAAATCGAACGCCCCGAACCAGTGGCGCGAAAACAAAAGCAGTGGCACCGCCAGTACCAGAATGACACCGATGTGAAACTCTGGGTCATACGCCAACCCGTTTTGCCCGATCGTGACTGTGTCCTTCGAAAACGTCAGCCGGGAGAGGCCAAAAGCCAGAAAGGCAAAAATTGCGACTTCACCGACAAGCCCGCTTCGTGCGCTTCCCAGACTGTCCAGAGAGGTGATGCCGCTTGTCGCCAGCGTGGACATGGCAAGGATCGCGGCCGTGACGGGTGGCTCTTCCGCCACCACGAGAAACAGCCACAACGTGAAGGTCAGTCCGGCATATATGGGGATCAGTTGCAGGCCAATCTGGGTGATCCGTTTGGCGGCACTTGCCCGTTTGAACCGGTCATAGCGTTCCAGGCCCTGCCCCGGCTCTGCCGTGGCCGTGACCTCGAAACCACCCAGGTTCAGCGGGGCCAGAACAGCGGCGGCGGCCACCCAGATCATCAAGCCGCCCATCCAGCCGACAATCCCGCGCCAAAGATGCAAGGCGTCGGTCAGGCGGCCGGGTTCGAACAGGGGCAAGCCCGTGGTGGTCAGCGCAGAGACCATCTCAACATACGCGTTAAGGTAGGTTGTCGTCTCCAAGCCCTCATAGAACGGTAGCGCCAGAAAGAGCGGCAGAATGGTGTAGGCCAGAAACAGCGAGGCCAGGGTTTGCAGATCGCTGTTGCCTAACCTGCCCCGGTTGACCATGGCCAATGCGACCATCCCGACCATCACAAAGCCCAGAACACCGGAATAGAAAAACGCCTGCGCTACGCTATGATCTTCGCGAATGAGGGCAAGAAGCGCGGGCACGAACATCGCCGCGGAGAATAGGCCCATCAGCGGCAAGATCAGTGGTAGGTTGAGGATCCTTGCGATCATCGGCTCAGAAAAAGTCGATCGAGACCTGAAGCAGTTTCTCGACCTCGGCCACGTCCGAGGCCAAGGAGAACATCACCACCACATCGCCGGCCTCAAGCCGCAGTTTACCGGTTGGTTTGACGATCTCGCCCCCTTTGCGCACACCCGCCACGAGGACACCCTCGGGAAAGCCGATATCCCGGATGGTCGAACCTGCGATGGAAGATGTCGAAAGCACCTCTGCCTCGATGATCTCTGCCTCGGCATCGCCCACCGAATACACGCTACGCACGCGCCCGTGCCGGATATGGCGCAGGATTGAGCTCACCGTCGTGCCGCGTGGGTTGATATAGGCGTCAATGCCAAGCGGTTCCGTCAATGGCAAAAGCGTCGGGTCATTGATCAGCGCAATGGCAAAATCGCACCCTTCGGCCTTGGCGCGTACGGCGGCCAACATGTTGGTCTTGTCGTCATCCGTGACGGCGAGAATGGCATCCGCCCGTTCAACGCCAGCTTCAGACAGCAGTACAGAATCCAACCCGTCACCGTTCAGAACAATCGTGCGTTCCAGAATATCCGCCGCCCGTTCCGCGCATTGGCGGTTGCGTTCGATTACCTTGGCCTTGGTCTTGCGCCCGCGTTTTTCCAGCGCCTGGGCCACGGACAGGCCGATATTGCCGCCGCCCACGATCACAACACGTTCCTGGGCATGGGATGATTTGCCAAAAACCTCGAGCGTGCGAGGAATGTCATCCACCGGCGCGAATAGATACACTTCGTCATGGGCAAAAAGCGGGTCCGTGGCCTCTGGGGCAAAAAGCCTTCCATCGCGCCGCACGCCTACCACGATCACCCGCAGCGTCGAAAACAACTCATTGAGCTGCCGCAGCGGGGTGTTGAGAACAGGACAGTCTTCATCAAGCCTAAGCCCCATCAACTGCGCTTCGCCGTCCAGAAACAGCTCCGTGTCAAACGCCGCAGGTGCCGCCAAACGCTGCATGGCCGCCTTGGCCACTTCCAATTCCGGGCTGATCACCACGTCGATGGGCATGTGATCGCGGCGATAAAGATCAGAATAGATCGCATCGAGGTAGGACTGCGCCCTGAGGCGCGCGATCTTGCGGCGGATCGCAAAGGCCGAATGCGCTACCTGGCAGGTCACCATGTTGACCTCGTCCGAATGGGTCGCGGCGATGATCATATCGGCATCATTGGCCCCGGCCCGACGCAGAACATCCGGATAGCTCGCAAAGCCGGTCAGACCCTGCACATCGAGGGTTTCCGCCGCGCGCCGCACAAGATCGGGATTGTTGTCGACCACAGTGACATCATTATTTTCGCCGCTGAGATGGCGGGCGATTTGCCAGCCCACCTGCCCGGCGCCACAGATGATGACCTTCATTCGGTACACCTTGACCGTTGTCGGAGCCTTTGCATGCCATGCGGCGTCACAGGGGTCAATTGTCTTGTGGGGCGTCAAAACGCGGGGGTCGCGATGGTGGCCTCATCGCTGACCCGGGCGCTGTGTCTGCTGCGCCGACTGCATTCCCAAAAAACATACACTAGGGAAAGCGGTGGATTTAAAGCAAGAAAGGCCGCTCGGGATGAGCGGCCTTTCTAAAGACATTCATTTGATCAGTGGGTTAGCCCACCAACTCCAGGCCGGAGAAGAAATACGCGATCTCAACAGCCGCGGTTTCCGGGGCATCAGAGCCGTGTACCGAGTTTTCGCCAACGGATTCCGCAAATTCTGCGCGGATCGTGCCAGCCGCGGCGTCCGCAGGGTTTGTAGCCCCCATGACTTCACGGTTCTTGGCAATCGCGCCTTCACCTTCCAGCACTTGCACAACCACCGGCTCGCTGGCCATGAACTCGCAAAGTTCGTCGTAGAACGGGCGCTCCGCGTGCACGGCGTAGAACACGCCCGCCTGTGCTTTGCTCAGGTGAATACGCTTCTGCGCCACGATGCGCAGGCCCGCGTCTTCGAATTTCGCGTTGATCTTGCCGGTCAGGTTCCGTTTGGTGGCATCCGGTTTGATGATGCTCAGCGTGCGTTCGACAGCCATGTCAGCCTCTTTCGTTATATGTTAGCGATTGGATTTCGCGGCGCATCTAACACGGGCTATAGCCTTTGAAAAGCGGCGATTGACGCCACACAAGCGATCGGGCATCCCCTGCGCATGTTGCGGATTGAAGATATCACCTACGCAGTGGCGGGCCGGCCTTTGTTTGAAGGGGCCTCGGCCGTTATTCCGGAAGGCCATAAGGTGGGCCTGGTGGGGCGCAACGGCACCGGCAAAACCACGCTTTTCCGCCTGATCCGGGGGGAGCTGGCGCTGGAAAGCGGCGACATTCATTTACCCAAACGCGCCCGCATTGGTGGTGTGGATCAGGAAGTGCCCAGCAATGAGGTATCTCTTCTCGACACCGTGTTGAAGGCCGACACGGAACGCACTGAACTTATTGAAGAATCGCATATTGCAACCGATGCCAACCGGATCGCTGAAATTCAAACCCGACTTGCCGATATCGACGCCTGGTCGGCGGAGGCGCGCGCGTCCAGCATCCTCAAGGGCCTGGGCTTCACCGACGAAGAGCAAGCCATGCCCTGCTCTGCTTTCTCTGGCGGGTGGCGAATGCGGGTGGCACTGGCAGCTGTGCTCTTTGCTGCCCCTGATCTGCTACTTTTGGACGAACCCACCAACTATCTCGATCTCGAAGGTGCGCTATGGCTGGAGACATACCTTGCCCGCTACCCGCACACTGTTTTGGTGATTAGCCACGATCGCGGGCTTTTGAACCGCGCCGTGGGGTCCATCCTGCATCTCGAAGACCGAAGGTTGTCGCTCTACCAAGGCGGATATGACCGCTTTGCAGAGACGCGTGCAGCCCGGCTGGCGGCGGCAGAGGCTGAAGCCACGAAACAAGAGGCGCGACGCGCGCATCTACAGTCTTACGTGGATCGCTTCCGGTACAAGGCCGACAAAGCCAAGCAGGCGCAGGCACGGATCAAGGCGCTGGCCAAAATGCAGCCCATCACCCGACCTGAAGAAGCCGCTTTGCGCGCGTTTTCCTTTCCGGAGCCTGAAGAACTGTCCCCGCCCATTTTGCGGCTGGATGGCACGGCCGTGGGGTATGATGGGCAGGCTGTGCTACGGAAACTTGATCTGCGTATTGATCAGGACGACCGGATCGCGCTTTTGGGCCGCAACGGAGAGGGAAAATCCACGTTTTCCAAGCTTCTGGCGGGCAAACTTGAAGCTTTGGAAGGCAAAACGTTTTCCACCTCCAAGCTTCGTGTTGGGTATTTCGCCCAGCATCAGCTGGAAGAATTGCATGCTGACGAAACCCCTCTGGATCATATCCGGCGATTACGTCCCGATGAGCTTCCCGGAAAGCTGCGTACGCGCCTCGGTGGCTTCGGGATCGGGGCAGAACAGGCCGATACGCCCGCAGGCCAGCTGTCCGGCGGACAGAAAGCGCGTCTAAGCCTACTTCTGGCCACGCTGGATGCCCCGCATATGCTCATATTGGACGAGCCGACCAACCACCTCGACATCGAAAGCCGGGAAGCTTTGGTAGAGGCCCTGACCGCCTATACAGGTGCCGTGATCCTTGTGAGCCATGACATGCACCTCCTCAGCCTTGTCGCCGACAGGCTTTGGCTGGTGAAAGACGGGCGCGTGACGCCCTATTATGGTGATCTGGAGGCGTATCGCCGTATGCTGCTAGGCCAGGACGACGCGCCCAAGACCGACAAACGCGCGGAAAAACCCAAACGCCCCTCTCGCGACACCATCCTCGCACTGCGTCAGGACGTGCGAAAATGCGAGGAACGAGTGGAAAAGCTGCAGGTCATGCAGGACAAGATCGCGAGCAAACTGGCCGACCCGGCGCTTTACGAAGACGCACGCGCGGGCGACATGGCGGAATGGCAGAAGAAATACGCCGAAGTCATGGATGGGCTTGACCGCGCAGAAACACTCTGGCTTGCCGCGCAAGAACGCCTGGAGGCAGCAGAAAGCGCCTGATGCGGTCTTTCAACGCCAATCAGCGAGGCTTATATCTTACCTATGGATGATTTTGATCTCGGACGGCTGACCTATCTTGTCGTGCTTGGCTGCGCGGTGGTGTTTTGGTTTTTCGCCGTGAACCGAAATAGCATGAACAAAGTCCTGCAACAAGCTATGATCTGGGGGTTTTTGTTCATCGGCGTGATTGCAGCCTATGGATTGTGGGAAGATGTGCGCCAGACCACCAACCCCCGCCAGATGGTGACGACGGATGCAGGCCAGATCGAACTGCCTCGTGCACCGGACGGGCATTACTATCTGGTCGCGGATATCAACGGGGCCATGCTGGAGTTTGTCGTCGATACAGGGGCCACGGAGATCGTGCTGAGCCAGGAAGACGCCCGACGCATCGGCTTTAACCCGCAGCGGCTGGACTATATCGGGCGCGCGATGACGGCCAATGGTGAGGTGCGCATCGCGCCCGTGCGGCTCGAACGGATGGCGGTGGGGCCGGTTGTCGATGAGGACGTGCGCGCGGTGGTCAATGAAGGCGATCTGGACGGCTCGCTTTTGGGCATGAGCTATCTGCAGCGTTTCCAGAGCATGGAGATCACGAACGGGCGGTTGATCCTGACGCGATAATTAAGGTTAAAAAGCCCTCTTAACCCGCTTTTTTCTCCGCCTTTTTCTCCCATCGTCCACTTTCTTCAGACCAGTACTGCGCCGCGCATCCGGCATCGGTCAGCGCCTTCCACTGCCCGCGCGCCACCGTCAGCGCATCCTCATCATTGCCGTCAAACAGCACGCAAACCCGATCCAGCTGCGCCACTTCCTCCGCCGTCACGTCCGCGCCATCCACGCTCATGACACATTGCGGATTGTTCGCCGCCTCAGCACCCGTCGTCAGCAACACCGGCTGGCGCGCGTCATGCTCACCGCC
This sequence comes from uncultured Roseovarius sp., assembly GCA_963422235.2. Classification (GTDB taxonomy): domain Bacteria; phylum Pseudomonadota; class Alphaproteobacteria; order Rhodobacterales; family Rhodobacteraceae; genus Roseovarius. The sequence goes on along the minus strand of CAXMWV010000002.1, from coordinate 3,140,102 downwards.
CGCTAGCCCGTGGGCCAGAAACCCCTCTTCGGGCCCCAGCCACAGCTTCTGATCCAGCCAATCCATCCGCGCCGCATCTACCCCGCGCACCGCCACGCGCCAGCCCGCCCCGCGCGCCTTCTCAAGCAACATGGGCAGTGTCGCCTCCAACGGGCGACGGGTCAGGTGATAGAAATACGCGACCCCCATCACTCGTAGCTGTCAGCGATCAGACGGTTGAGCGCTAGAACCCCCCAGCCGGTGGAGCCTTTGGGCGCCATGGCCGTGTCTTCGGTCACCCGGGCAACACCGGCGATGTCGAGATGGATCCACGGCACATCGTCCTGAATGAAGCGCAGCAGGAACTGCGCAGCGGTAATCGAGCCCGCAGCGCGCCCGCCAACGTTTTTCATATCAGCAATGCGGGACTTCAGCATTTTGTCATAGGCATCACCCATCGGCATACGCCACGCGCCCTCGCCCTCGGTCTCTGCCGCCGCAAGGAAACTGTCACAGAACGCATCGTCGTTGGAGAACACACCCGCCTTTTCATGACCCAAGCCGATGATGATCGCCCCGGTCAGGGTGGCCAAATCAATGACGCCTGCCGGTTTATAGGTTTCCTGCGCGTACCAAAGCACATCGGCCAGCACCAACCGCCCTTCGGCGTCGGTATTGATGATCTCCACCGTGTCGCCCTTCATCGAGGTGACAACATCACCCGGCCGCGTGGCCCGGTCCGAGGGCATGTTTTCCACCAGCCCGACAAGCCCGACCACATTGGCCTTGGCTTTACGGGCCGCCAGCGCATGCATCACCCCCGTCACCACGCCCGCGCCGCCCATGTCCATGGTCATATCTTCCATGCCACCTGCCGGTTTGAGGCTGATGCCGCCTGTGTCGAACACCACGCCCTTGCCGACCAAAGCCAGCGGTGCATCGCCGGCCTTACCGCCCATCCATTCCATGATGGCCACTTTGGAGGGCGTGATGGAGCCGTGTCCGACCGAGAGCAAAAGATGCATCCCGCGCTCGCGCAGTTCATCTTCTTCCATCACGGTGACTTTGACGCCCAGATCAGACAAGCCCTTGATGCGCTCGGCAAATTCCACCGTTGTCAGGTGGTTGGCTGGCTCGTTGACCAGATCGCGGGTCAGGTGCACACCTTCGGCCAATGCGCGCATCTCGGAGATGGCTGCCTCCGTGGTCTTGGGGTCGGCGACCATCATTTCAACGACTTGGGTCTTTTTGTCCTCTGCCGTCTTGTGGCGATTGAAAGCATAGGCGCGCAGCATCATACCAAGGGCCAATTCACCCGCTTCGTCGCGCTCAAGATAGGCCACCAGCATCGCAGCATCGCCTTTTGCTTTGCCAAGCGCAGACCCGGCCTTGCGTGCATCCGTAGCCGTGATCGGACCCGGCAGATAGACAAGATCAAGCGCCTCAGCGGCCATGCCGGTCGGATAATCCAACGATTTTGCGCCGCCTGCCGACAGTTTCGACCACGCCTCACTTTGCGTCACACGCGACACGGCACCGCCCGTCAGCTCATCGACCTTGGTGCCTGCCTCGTCCAGTACACCATCGCTGTCGACAAAAACCGCCACGCGGCCCTCAAACGTCGCAAGACGCCCAAGATCAGGTGCAGCAGTGGTGATCGACACGGGTTGTGACATGGAAATTCTCCGAGATAGTGGGACAGATTTGCAAGAGTCCTAGCGCGCCTTCAGGGGGATGACCAGTTAGCAGTAGTCCACAGGCGCCATTTCCGGTAAGTTCAACAAAAATAAAACCGTGGGGGTTTAGAGCGTGACCAGATTCGACAGGTATATGCTGTCGCAATTCATGGTGCTGTTTGGTTTTTTCGCGCTGATTCTTGTGTCCATTTTCTGGATCAACAAGGCGGTGCGAATGTTTGATCGCCTGATTGGCGACGGGCAGCCCGCCTGGGTGTTCGTAGAGTTCACCGCCCTGACCCTGCCCGGGGTCATCGGCATGGTGTTGCCGATCGCGACATTTGCCGCCGCCGTTTATGTCACCAACCGTTTGAGTACCGAAAGTGAGCTGACCGTGGTGCAGGCCACCGGGTATTCCCCTTGGCGTCTCATTCGCCCGGCTTTTGTCTTCGGCTGCATCATCGCGGTGATCATGTCGCTGCTCAGCCATTACCTGATCCCCACATCCCTGGGAGAGCTGCGCCAGCGAGAGGCCGAAGTGCGCCAAAGCGTATCGGCGCGGTTCCTGGAAGAAGGCGAATTTCTGCACCCTGCCCCAGGCATCACGTTCTACATTCGTGAAATCACACCCGAAGGCGAACTGCAGGACGTCTTCCTGTCCGACCGGCGCGATCCGGAAAGCACGGTCGAGTACAATTCCCGGCGGGCGTATCTGGTGCGGGAAAGTGGCGGGACGAAACTGGTGATGGTGAGCGGGCTCGCGCAGACGATGCGCGCAGAGGGCGACCGCCTCTTCACCACACATTTTGATGATTTCTCCTACGACATCAGCAGCCTGATTTCACAGAACCCGGCCACGCTCAATAAGGTGGAATTCGCCCATACCGGTGATCTGATCTTGAACCCCGACCGCGTGCTTACGTCCACCGGCGCCAGTGCGGGAGAGCTGCAATTTACCCTGCACAGCCGGTTCTCTCAGGCGCTTATGTGCATCGTGTCGTCGCTCGTAGGGTTTGCCACGTTGCTGTTGGGCGGGTTCAGCCGGTTCGGCATCTGGTGGCAGATTGTGACCGCCTTCGTACTGCTTGTGGTGATCAAGGTGATCGAAAGCAGCGTCACGGGTGTTGTGATCAGCAATGCTGCCGCGTGGCCTATGATGTATTTACCGGCATTGGCGGGGTTTGGTTTGACCGCAGCCATGCTGGCCCTGGCGGCGAGGCCCGGGCTGTTGCGCAGCCTATGGACCTCGCGCGGCGCGGCGGGGGGTGAGGCATGATCCTGCACCGGTATTTCGCCCGCAAGTTCTTTTGGTCGACAGCGCTGATCTTTTCGATCTTCGTGATCCTGCTGGCCTTGATCGATCTGGTCGATAAGCTGCAGGACTTTCCGAACCTCAGGTTTACCGAGGTGCTGGGCATTGTCGCCCTCAAGATGCCTGAAGAAAACTACGAAATCCTGCCCTTGGTCGTCGTTCTGGCTACGGTCGCACTTTACATGCGCTTGGCGCGGTCTTCTGAATTGGTCGTTGTCCGCGCCGCCGGGCGCAGTGCGTTGCGCAGTCTTGCCGCGCCTGTGGGTGTGGCGGCGGCCATCGGCATCATCTCAATCACCGTTTTTAACCCGATCGTTGCCGCGTCCGCCAAGCGCTACAACGACCTGATCAACAGCTACATTGGCGGCGGGTCCGCCATCCTTGTGATCGCCTCGGAAGGGTTGTGGCTTCGACAGGGCAATGCCGAGGGGCAAACCGTGATCCATGCAGAGCGCGCAAGCTCTGACCTGACCGTGCTTTTTGACACCACGTTCATGCAGTTTTCCCCGGACGGCACGCCGCAGCGGCGCATCAAAGCGCAGGCCGCGCGGCTCAACCAAGGGGAGTGGGTTCTTTACGATACGAAGTCGTGGGAACTGGCCCGTGGCGACATACCCGAGGCGGAAGCGCAACAGAGTGACCAACTTCGCCTAAATTCCGACCTCACACAGGACCGGATCATCGACAGCTTCGGCAAGCCGGAATATATCCCTATATGGGATCTGCCCGATTTTATCGAGCAGTTGGAACAGGCCGGGTTTTCGGCCCGGCGGTATGATATGTGGTATCAAATGGAGCTTGCCCGCCCGCTCTTTCTTATGTCGCTGGTGATGGTGGCGGCCGCCTTCACCATGCGCCCGGCCCGGTTGTCCAATACCGGGCTTTCGGTTTTGACGGCGGTGTTGATGGGGTTTGGACTGCATTACATTCGAAACTTTGCGCAAATCTTGGGCGAGAACGGCGAAATCCCGGTGACCTTGGCGGCCTGGGCGCCACCGGTGGCGTCCTTCATGCTGGCCACAGGCATCCTTCTGCACATGGAGGATGGATGACGCTCTGGGCGCGCATAACCCTCCTGCTGGCCTTCGTCGCGGCCGCTCTGCCCGGTGTGGGTGAGGCACAGCAAAGTGATGCACCGCCACAGCCTGCGGTGCTTGTGGCCGATGACGTCTATCTCGAAGGCAACGAACGGCTGGTGGCAACCGGCAATGTGGAAGCGCTTTATGATGGTCGGCGACTGCAGGCCCAGGGCATTGTGTATGACCGGGCCGAGGACCGGCTTATCCTGACGGGCCCCATCATCATTCAGGACGGCGGCGAACGGATTATCCTCGCCAACTCTGCCGAGATGGATCAGGACCTTGAAAACGGCATTCTGCGCGGTGCACGCCTTGTGATGAGCGATCACGTCCAGTTGGCCGCGCAAGAGATGAACCGCACCGGCGGGCGGTACAATCAGATGCTCAAAGTCTCTGTCACCTCCTGCCGCGTTTGCCATGACGGCGGCCCACCCTTGTGGCAAATCCGGGCGGAGCGGGTGATCCATGATCAGGAGGAACAGCAGCTTTATTTTGAAAACGCGCAGTTCCGCGTGCTGGATACACCGCTTTTCTACTTGCCCCGCTTGCGCCTGCCCGACCCTGCGCTTGAACGCGCGACGGGCTTCCTGGTTCCCTCACTGGTCAATTCCTCGCTTCTCGGCTTTGGCGCGCGGATACCCTACTTCATTAAGATCGGCGATCACCGTGATCTGACACTGACCCCCTTCATCACCAATGAAACCCGCACGCTCGAAGCGCGGTATCGGCAAGCGTTCCGCAGCGGTTGGATTGAATTCAACGGGGCGTTTTCGGATGATGACATCAACACACCCGGCTCCCGAGAGCGTCGGGCTTACATTTTCGGCGAAGGCGAGTTTGATCTCGGCAATCAGGTCAACCTGCGTTTCGATGTGCAATGGGTGAACGACGATACCTACCTGCTCGATTACTCCTACTCGGAAGAGACCCGCCTCAAAAGCGAAATCGAGGTCGAACGCGCCACGCGCACAAGTTACGCCAGTGCCGCGATCACGCATTTCCAGTCGCTTCGGACCGGAGAGGTGAATTCCACGCTTCCGACACTCGTGGGCACCGCAACCTATGAACGCCGCCTCTTCCCGTCACAGCTTGGCGGCGAGTTCCGTATCGGTGTCGACGCACACTCCCATTACCGCAGCTCCGACATCAGGACGGACGGAGTGGACCCGGATGTGTGGGCAGACGGTCGGGATGTCTCCCGCCTGACACTCGACACGAAATACTTGCACAACTGGACCATGCCCGGCGGCATTCTGGCACAAGCCGGTGTGGGCGTGGCGTTCGATACGTTCCGGATTGCCCAGGCCGGAACAACCAGCCAAAGCACGGCGAACGAGGTCACCCCATCTGTTGAGCTTGAAATGCGCTGGCCGCTCTTGCGCGCCACAGGTAGAAACACGGACGTGCTGGAACCCGTGGTGCAACTGGCCTGGGTCGGCGGGTCGAACCCGTTCATCCCCAATGACGAAAACACCCGCATCGAATTCGATGAAGGCAACTTGTTCTCCACCTCGCGGTTCGCCGCACCGGACCGGCGTGAACGGGGACTGATGGCCTCTTACGGCGTCAACTGGACCCGTTTCATGCAGAGCGGTTGGCAAAGCTCTCTGGCGGTTGGGCAGTTGATCCGGGACGAAGATCAGCTGGAATTCAATGGCACGGACAGTTTCTCCAACGCCTCTGGCCTGAACGGTAAGCTCTCAGACCTGCTGGTCGCCGGACAACTCAAAAGTGACAACGGTCTGGTGATGACCGCGCGCAGCCTGTTTGACGATGCGGGCGATTCCAACAAGGCCGAGGCCCGCGCCAGTTGGTACAATGATACCACACAACTGGCCGCGACCTATATTTGGCTGGGGCGCGACGTGGCAGAAAACCGGGCCTCTACGATCTCAGAATGGGCGTTTGATGTGGCTTACCGTCTGTCCCGGCATTGGACCGGCAGCGCAGATTGGCGGCATGACGTGGCGACCGACCGATCTGTGCGCGCCGGCGTCGGGCTGACCTACACAAACGAATGCGTCGACATCAACCTATCGGCATCTCGCCGCTTCACCTCGTCAAACTTCCTTGAACCTTCCACGGATATCAGCTTAACCGTTGGTCTCAGAGGCTTCACTGCGAAAACAGACGACAGAAGTTATTCGAGATCATGTTCCAGATGATGAGGACGACCCGGCAGATGCGTTTTGTGTTGTGCACCATCCTGACGACCGCCTTTTTCCTGACCCTACCCGCCGACAAAGCCGCGGCGCAGGGGCTGTTCGAACCCGTGATCAAGGTCAATGAAAAGGCCATTACACGGTTTGAGATTGATCAGCGCGCCCGTCTCCTGACGCTTTTCCGCACACCGGGTGATCCGGTCGAAAACGCGCGTGAGCAACTGATCGAAGACCGCCTGAAAATGCAGGACGCCGAAAGTGTCGGGCTTTCCGTCACAGAGGCGGCTTTGTTGGACGCAATGGACGATTTTGCGGCAAGCGGGAACATGGAGCTGGATCAGATGCTCAACGTTCTTGCCGATGCTGGGATCGAAGAGAACACCTTTCGGGAATTCGTGCGCGTTAGCCTGACCTGGCGAGAATTGATCTCTGCGCGGTTCAGCCGGGAAATATCCATCAATGAACAGGACCTGGAACGCGCCCGGATCGCCCTTTCCGGAACGACAGGCGTCCGGGTTCTTCTGTCAGAGATCGTGTTGCCGATCCCACCGGGTCAGCTTGAGGCCGTGCTGGAACGCGCCGAAACCTTGAGTGAAATCGACAATGAGAAGGATTTCGGCCTCGCGGCACGGCGCTTCTCCGCCTCGCCCAGCGGGCCAACGGGCGGCCGCATGGAGTGGACGGCGATCAGCGATTTGCCACCGCAATTGCGCCCTGTGGTTCTGGACCTTGCACCTGGCGAAGTGACAGAACCCATCACAACAGAACAGGCCATCATCCTTTTGCAGATGCGCGATATCGCGGAAACCGATGCCCCCGCGCCACGCTATTCAGAAATTGAATATGCCGAGTACTACATTGCTGGCGGCCGCACAGAGGCGGCCCTGCAAACAGCGGCGCGCATCGAAGCGGATATAGATACATGCGATGACCTCTACGGCGTGGCGCAAGGCCAGCCGGCAAGTGCGTTGCAGGTGAATTCCAAGCCACCGAACGAAATCCCGCAAGATGTGGCGTTGCAATTGGCACAGCTGGATCCCGGAGAGGTGTCGACTGCACTGACACGGTCGAATGGACAGACATTGGTCTTTTTGATGCTATGCGGTCGCACACCGCTGATCGAAGGGGCCGAGGATGCCCCATCAGAAGAAGACCTGACCAACTTCGTGCGAAACAGTCGGTTGGAGTCCTACTCCGTCGGTCATTTGGCACGGCTTCGGGCCGAGGCCCGGATCGTCGGAGAGTGATGCACGCCCCGATCGCGCTGACCTGTGGTGAACCGGCGGGAATAGGCCCGGAACTGGCGGCGCAAGCCTGGTCGAACCTCAAAGACAGCATTCCGTTTTTCTGGATTGGCGATCCGTCGCATCTACCGCCGGACCTGCCCGTTGAGACGATATCCGATCCATCGCAGACACAAAACGCCATATCGCGCGGCCTTCCGGTTCTGGCACACGGCTTCGACGGGCCCCTCACCCCCGGCACGCCCAATCCGTCCCATGCGCAAGGCGTGATTGACGTGATCGCCCGTGCGGTGTCACTGACACAAGACGGCAAGGCTGGCGCGATTTGCACGGCCCCGATCCACAAGAAAGCCCTGCAGGATGGTGCAGGTTTCGCCTATCCCGGCCACACCGAATACCTCGCCGCATTGGCGGGCGTAGAGGACGTCGTCATGATGTTGGCCAGCGACGTCTTGCGCGTTGTCCCCGCAACGATCCACATTCCGCTGGAGGACGTGCCTCAAGCGCTGACACCTGACGGGTTGGAGGCGACCATTCGCATCACCCATGCCGCCCTGCGTCGGGATTTCAGCGTTGAAGAACCGCGTCTTGCCGTTGCAGGTCTGAACCCGCATGCAGGCGAAGGTGGCAGCATTGGCACACAGGAAGTGGACTGGATCGCCCCCCTGCTGGAGCGGCTGCGCCAGGACGGATTGGACCTGATGGGCCCGATGTCCGCCGACACCATGTTCCACGCGGCGGCCCGCACACGGTATGACGCTGCAATTGCGATGTATCACGACCAAGCGCTGATCCCGATCAAGACGCTGGATTTCGACCGGGGCGTGAACGTGACACTGGGCCTGCCTTTTGTGCGCACATCGCCGGATCACGGAACGGCATTCGATATTGCCGGAAAAGGTATCGCCAACCCAACATCCACCATTGAAGCGCTTAAACTGGCCGCACGGATGGCCGCTGCACGCGGATCATGAGCGGTATAGACACCCTGCCCCCTTTGCGTGACGTGATTGCGCGCCACGGGCTTTCGGCGCGCAAAGCACTGGGGCAGAACTTCCTGCTGGACCTGAATCTGACGGCCAAGATTGCACGTCAGGCCGGGGAGCTGAGCGGTTGTGACGTGCTGGAGATTGGTCCCGGACCAGGTGGGCTGACCCGCGGATTGTTGGCCGAAGGCGCCCGGAAGGTTCTTGCTGTGGAAAAAGACACCCGATGCCTGCCGGCCTTGGCCGAAATCGAGGCGGCCTATCCAGGACGGCTGCAGGTTTTGGAGGGGGATGCGCTGGCACTCAATCCGCTTGAGCATCTCACCCAGCCCATTCGCGTGGTGGCCAACCTGCCTTATAACGTAGGCACAGAGCTTCTGGTGCGGTGGCTGACGCCGGATGTCTGGCCGCCGGTTTGGGACAGCCTGACGCTGATGTTTCAGCGAGAGGTGGCCGAACGGATCATTGCCTCGCCCGGCTCCAAGTCCTATGGGCGGCTGGCAGTTCTGGCACAGTGGCGCACGGAGGCACGGATCGTGATGAGCCTGCCACCCGAGGCGTTCTCGCCACCGCCGAAAGTCTCAAGTGCCGTCGTGCACCTGACCGCACTGCCCGCGCCACGCTATGACGCCGACCCAAAGGTGCTGGAGCGCGTGGTGGCCAAAGCCTTCAACCAGCGCCGCAAAATGCTGCGCGCAGCCCTCAAAGGTTTGGTCGCGGATGTTGAGGATTGCTTAGACGAGGCAGGCATCGCACCTACGGATCGGGCGGAAGTGGTGCCACTGGAGGGGTTTTGCGCTTTGGCGCGGGCCGTGGCCGCGCGCTAGGCGGCTTTACTCGGCGGCTTCGGGCGAATCTGCCTCACCCTGACCACCTGCGTGATCCTCGGTCACCGCATCTTCCGGCTTGGGGGCTTTCGGTTTGCGGGGGGGGCGTTTAGGTTTGTCCTGCACATGCGCCTCAGGGGTTTCCACGAGGCCGCTGTCATCGCCAGAGGCTTCAAACCCTGTGCTGCTGTCGCTCTCTTCAACCATTTCGCCGCCGTTGGACTCACGTTCCTGGCGCTTGGCGCGCTCGCGATCCCGCTCAGCTTGACGCTCCCGGTTCTGGCGTTCCTGTTCTTCCCGTCGTGCGTCCTGCTCTTTCTGGGCCGCGCCCAGAAGCCGCAAGTAATGCTCGGCATGCTGTTGGAAGTTCTCGGCATCTACCCGATCGCCCGACAGCTGCGCATCGCGGGCCAGCTGATTGTACTTGTCGATAATTTGCTGCGGGGTGCCGCGCACTTTGCCTTCTGGCCCCGAGCTGTCAAACACCCGGTTGACCACATTGCCCACTGACCTGTTGCGGTTGGATTTGTTCCGCGACCGTGACTTGGAAGATCTCATATTAAGATGTCAGCCCTATGCTAAAATTGCCGCCTGATCCGTGTCGCGCCCCATGCGCTTTATTGCTTCCGGATCGGATATGTTGCGGCTTGGTATCAAGCGGGACCGCTGTAGTTAGCATCCACCGGCTTGATGCTCTTGTGTAAGCATGGGATGCGGCCCGTGGCAAGGGCACATTGGTGTTTTTAGCGAAAATCCACTGAAAACCGGCTTTTTAGTGCCGGAAAGTCACGACAGAACGGGTTTGACCTGACCTTGAACGACCCTGTCCCGTCCGTCGAGATCGGGCAGAATGCGGATGTTTTCAAACCCTGCATTTTGGAAAAGAGCCGCCACTGCGGGCCCTTGGGTCCACCCGGTTTCCACCATCAGCCAGCCCTGGGGTTTAAGATGATCAGTGGCGCGGCTTGTGATCGTCCGGTACGCGCTCAGCCCGTCGCCTTCGTCGGTCAGTGCAAGTCGCGGCTCAAACGCCAGTTCCGGCGCCAGTGCGGCCATGTCGGCCTGCGGAATGTAAGGTGGGTTCGAGACGATCAGATCGAACCGCCCGTCTATGTCCGTAAACCAATCCGACCGCGCCCATGTGACCCGATCTTCAAGCTGCAAGGCACTGGCGTTCTGCGCAGCTACGGCAAGGGCTGCATCCGACACATCACTGCCAACACCTTCTGCACCCGCCCTCGCCGCGATCAGCGACAGCAGAATGCAGCCTGACCCGGTCCCCATATCCAGAACCCGCTCAAACGGGACGGCCAGCGCGGCACGGACAAGGGTCTCCGTCTCCGGTCGTGGGTCCAGCACGTCCCGAGTGATGTGAAACTCATGTTCATAGAATGCGCGTAGTCCCAGAATATGCGCCAGTGGCTCCCGCGCACAGCGCCGCGCAGTCATTGAGGCCAGCCGGTCTTCAACCTCCCCGCCCAATGCATCGGTTTGCATCAGGCTCACCCGGTCCTGCGCAACACCCAAAGCTGCACCTAAAATAAGACGTGCCTCCCGTGCAGCATTGTCGATGCCTGCGGCGGCCAGACGCCCACGCAGCTCGGTTAACGCATCACCGATGCTGCGGCTCACCCGTTCATCTCCGCCAGAAGCGTCGCCTGTGCATCCGCGGTCAGCGCGTCGATCACCTCATCAAGGTCCCCGCCGACGATCTGATCCAGCTTGTAGAGGGTAAGCCCGATGCGGTGATCGGTCATGCGCCCCTGCGGGAAGTTATAGGTGCGGATACGCTCAGACCGGTCGCCTGAGCCGACCTGTGCAGCGCGCGTCTCGGACCGTTCATCATGGGCGCGCTGGCGTTCAAGATCGTAAAGCCGCGTCTTGAGCACCTGCATCGCGATCTCACGGTTGCGGTGCTGGGATTTCTCCGAACTGGTGACCACAAGACCAGTGGGTATATGCGTGATCCGCACGGCACTGTCGGTGGTGTTCACATGCTGGCCACCCGCGCCAGAGGCCCGCATCGTATCAATGCGCAGGTCATTTGCGTCAATCTGAATGTCCACGTCCTTGGCTTCCGGTAAAACAGCCACCGTGGCCGCAGATGTGTGAATGCGCCCGCCACTTTCGGTTTCCGGAACCCGTTGCACCCGGTGCACGCCACTTTCGTATTTCAGGCGCGCGAATACGCCGTCACCTTTGACAGCCGCCACCACCTCCTTGATGCCGCCCAGCTCCGTGGCGCTTTCCTCGATGATCTCGAACCGCCAGCCCCGTGCCTCGGCATAGCGCTGATACATGCGCAGCAGGTCCCCGGCAAAAAGTGCCGCTTCCTCCCCGCCGGTTCCGGGGCGTATCTCTAGAATGGCCGGCCGGCTGTCGGCTTCGTCCTTGGGCAAAAGCGCCAGTTGCAAGGATGCTTCCATTTCCGGCAGACGTGCCGTGATCTCCGCACGCTCTTCCTCGGCCAGCTCCCGCATCTCGGGATCGTCCAGCATCGCCTCGGCTGCCTCGACATCACTCAACGCCTGCTGGTAGGTGCGGATTTCCTCCACCACCGGGCGCAACTCGGCATATTCACGGCCCAGTTGCGCAATATCACCTGACCCATCCGCCATCTGCGCCTCGATGAATTCGAACCGCATCGTGATCTCGTTAAGTTTATCCAAGGGCACCATGTCGCGGGTGTCCTTCATTGCCGGGTCTTGGTCAAGACCCGTCGACATGCTATATCGGGGCTATGATGCGCTATGTTATTCTCTTCATCCTTGCTTTCGCCACGCCGCTTGCGGCGGATGTCACGCAAAACGGCAAAACCGTGGATTGCTATTGCACCAACTCAACCGGGGAACGGGTTGAGCTGGGAGAGATGATCTGCCTGCAAGTGGGCGGTCGCTCCTTCATGGCTCAGTGCCAGATGTCGCTGAACAATCCGATGTGGCGGGAAGTCTCCGAGGGGTGCCTATCCTCCTGAGGCGGCACCCAGCTCTGTGATCCAGGCGTCAATGCGGGCTGCGTTGACGCTAAAATCGCGTTGGCCAAAGCGCAAACGAGCATGGATTTTAATCGTCTGCTCGACTTGCATCACGGTGGTGTAGTCCGGAAAGCCAAATACACGGGAGCGGGTCACGTAAGTGATCATGCCCTCACCCACCGACCCGGCAAGCACCTGCGTGCGCGGCGTGGCCAGGGCGATGTCGTGCAGACGTGACAGGCTGTCTTCCTCTGCCTCGATCACGCGCTTCGCGCCGCCCTCCGTATCACGGTTTTCCATCTCTTCAGGCATGACATGCCACCGGGTTGGATCGCTGGGTGCCAGACGCACGTATAGCCCCACACCAATCAAAACCGTCAGCAAAACAATCAGAAAAATGCGCATGTCCAGACCTTCATCTTGCCTAAAGTACTCAAAACCTCAAGCGCCCCGCCGGGTCCAGCCCCAGAGGCAAAGCAACTCCATCACCACATGCGCGCCGGCCACGGCCGTGGCGCCGGTCGTGTCGTAAGACGGTGCCACCTCCACAATATCCCCACCCACAAGATTGATCCCCGCCAGATCACGCATGAGGATCGCCGCCTGACCCGAGCTAAGCCCGCCCCAGACCGGCGTGCCCGTGCCGGGCGCAAACCCCGGGTCCAACCCGTCAATGTCAAAGCTCAGGTAAACGGGATGATCGCCCACAATCTCCCGCGTTTTCGTCGCCACCGCCGCGGGCCCGCTTTCATGCACTTCGCGCGCGTCGATTATGTTGATGCCCAGGGTGTCTTCGTTATAGGTCCTGATGCCGATTTGGACGGACTTCTCCACGTCGATCAGTCCCATCTTCACGGCCTTGTAGAACATCGTGCCATGATCAATGCGGTCCATATCATCGTCAGGCCATGTATCGGTATGCGCATCGACCTGCACAAGCGCTATTGGCCCGTACTTCTCGGCATAGGCTTTCAGGATCGGGAAGCTGATGTAGTGGTCCCCGCCCAGGGTGACGCTGGCCACGTCAGCGGCCAGAATCGTGCGGATATGGTCAGTCAGACGATCTGGAAAGTCGCTGATCTTGGCGTAGTCAAAGGCCAGATCGCCGTAATCCACAATGTCAAACTCTTCCAGCGGGCTGTACTTGCCCCAGCCATAGGGGGGATCGAAGGGCTGCAGCGTGCTTGCCTCCCGGATCGCGCGCGGGCCAAAGCGTGTGCCCGTGCGGTTCGTGACGGCCTGATCAAAAGGCACGCCGGTGATGGCCACCTGCACATCCGTCAGGTCCTTGGTGTAGCGCCGCCGGAACATGGACGTTGCCCCGCCAAAGGCGTTTTCAAAGGCGAGCCCTTTGCGATCCGGGCGATCAAAGGCCACGTCCACTTCTTTTTGTGCGTCTTCCAATGCCATCGTGATGCCCTTTCGCGTGGCGGGGTGGGTGGGTGGGCGACACGAGAAAGGGCATCACCCAACCGGTTGCGCCCGCTCCACTAATCGGGCCAAGAACGACGCCCCGATCGGCGCCACTTCATCATTGAAGTCAAAGCCGGGGTGATGCAAGGCTGGTCCCTCGCCCTGCCCCAGAAACAGATATGACCCTGGCCGTTCGTTCAGCATGAAAGAGAAATCCTCCGCACCCATTTCCTTGGTTCGGTCCGTGCTGACCAGCCCGTCTTCCGCAACCTCTCGCGCCACCTCTGCCGCAAATGCCGTTTTCTCTGCATCGTTCACCGTTGCCGGGTAGCCTTCTTCGATGTGCAGCGATGCCTCAACCCCGTAAGAGGCCGCCTGCCCTGCCACGATGTCTTCCATCCGTTTCCGAACCATTTTCTGCACATGCCGCTCGAAGGTGCGTATCGTGCCGTTGATATAGGCCTCCTCCGGCACGATGTTCTCGGCACTGCCCGTGTGGATTTGTGTCACCGACACAACAAGCTCATCCATCGCGTAGTGGTTGCGGCTCACGATGGTTTGCAACGCCTGTACCATGCCCGCCGCCGCTATGACCGGATCGCGGGTCTGATGCGGGAAAGCGCCATGCCCACCCTGCCCTGTCAGGTGAATGTGAAACGTATCCACCGCCGCCATGATCGGGCCGTGACAGGTCTGAAAGCTGCCCGCCGCCTCACCCGGCATGGTGTGCAGCGCATAAACCTCGTCGATCCCGTAGCGCGTCATCACGCCTTCCTCGACCATCACCTTACCGCCGCCCGGGCCTTCCTCGGCCGGCTGGAAAATCAGCACAACGCGACCGGCAAAATTGCGCGTCTCGGCCAGGTACTTGGCCGCGCCCAACAGCATTGTCGTATGCCCGTCATGGCCGCAAGCATGCATCGCGCCGGGCACGTCCGAGGCGTACTCAACCCCAGTGGCCTCCTCGATCGGCAGGGCATCCATATCCGCGCGCAACCCGATCACCGCGTCGCTTTTGCCCCGGCCTTCAATCACGGCCACCACGCCGCTTTCGGCAACGCCGGTTTCAATCTCCGTGATCCCGAACTCGCGCAGACGCTCCACCACGAAAGCCGCCGTCCCATGGCAGTCAAACCCGATCTCGGGCTTTGTGTGCAGCTGCCTGCGCCACGCGGTCATGTCATCGGCAAACCCGGCGATCCGATTTATCACGGCCATCTCTGGACTCCTCCCGATGCAGCGGTCAGGGTTCCTGCATGCCTGACGCCGATCTCATTCACAACCCCCATGGTGGCCTGCCCCGCCTTCTTGAAATCATGCGCCGCCTGCGCGACCCGGACAGCGGCTGCCCCTGGGACATCGAACAGGATTTCGGCACCATCGCGCCCTACACGATTGAAGAGGCCTACGAGGTGGCTGATGCCATTGAGCGCGAGGCCTGGGATGAGCTGAAGGATGAGTTGGGCGATCTGCTCCTTCAGGTCGTGTTTCACGCCCAGATTGCCGAAGATCGCGGTCTCTTTGCCTTCCACGAGGTGGCCGACAAGATTTCCGACAAGATGGTCGCGCGCCATCCGCATGTGTTCGGCGATGAAAGCCGGGACAAAAGCGCCGAACAGCAGACCCGCGATTGGGAAACAGTCAAGGCCGCAGAGCGTGCGGCGAAGGCCCAGACAGGGGTGCTTGATGGTGTGGCCCTTGGCCTGCCCGGATTGTTGCGCGCCATGAAACTGCAAAAACGCGCGGCCCGGGTGGGGTTTGACTGGCCGGACGCCTCTCACGTGCTCGACAAGATCACGGAAGAAGCCGCAGAACTGACCGAGGCCGCCGAAACGCTCCCCCATGACAAGGTTGAAGAGGAAATGGGAGACCTCCTGTTCGTCATGGCCAACCTGTCGCGTCACATGGGCGTTGATCCCGAAGCCGCGATCCGCCGCGCCAACGCAAAGTTCACCCGCCGGTTCGAGGCGATAGAGGCTGCGCTGGCCAAAGATGGCCGCCGGCCTGAGGACAGCGACCTGAAGGAAATGGACGCGCTCTGGGACGCTGCCAAAACGGCCGAGCGGTCAGTATGATCAGCTTCTGGATCGCGCTTTCGGAGACGAAAGCCGAAGCTTCCGACGGGCAAAACCTGCCTCCCACGGAACATTCGTAACCTTACAATTCACCGTCGTGCCCGCCACGAAATCTTCCGGCTCGACCTCTGCCATGAAGCCAAGTCCCTTGAGCAGGTGACGGTTCCCCACCTCCACGGTCGTGTTGGCCCGACCGCGCCGTGGCAAATTGCTTGCCCGGACATGGGCCTGCAAACGCTCCGTTTCCGCCCACATGCCGCAGACGGCTGTTTTGCCACCGATGTCTTTGATCATCACGGCAACCTGGATCGCCCCGAATGGCTTGAACGAATACTCCGAGATGTGTGCGTTCGAGGACATCTTGGTCGTGTGTTTTGAGGATTGTGCCGTGGCGGTGTCGGTCATACCGGCAAACGCCAAAAACGGAACTGTCATCATCACTGTCAATCGGGTCACTGGATCGTCCTGTCAAAGCTGCGGCCTGCAGTTGGATTTATATGCAATTCCCACGCAAACCAGAGTTGCGCGCAGAAAAACTCCCGTCAAAGTGGTACGATCAATTGATGCCGGATATCAGAGGTGGGCGTGACTGCGGCCATCGCGTCACCTCGTGATAGGCCGCGGCCACCTCCAGCACTTGACGGTCCGCACCGGGCCGCCCAATCAGCTGCAGACCCATCGGCAAGCCCGCCTCACCAAAACCCGCCGGAACACTGACCACGGGCAACCCTAACAAACTGGCTGGGATCGTGACCTCCATCCAGCGGTGATAGGTGTCCATCTCTACGCCTGCAATCGCACGCGGCCAGATCCATGTCAGGTCAAACGGCCAAAGCTGCGCACTGGGCAGGACAAGCACATCAAAGCGCTCAAAAAGTTCCATCGCCGCGCGAAACCACTGGGTGCGCAGAATGCTCGCATCATGGACATCCATCGCGTTCAGCGACAGCCCGCGCTCTACTTCCCAAATGGCCTCGGGCTTCATCAAGGCGCGTTTATCCGGATCATCGTACAAATCCCGTGATCCACTGGCCAAGGTGAACGCGCGCAGGTCCACCCACGCGTTCCAAAGCACCTCGCGCGACAGCGGTGGTGCCACGGCGTCCACGTTGGCCCCCAAATCATCGAATACGCCCAAAGCCTTCTCGCACAGCGAGAGAACCCCCGGCTCCATGGCCCAAGCCCCGCCCCAATCCGCAAGCCAACCGATCCGGCACCCCTCGGCTCGTGGTTCCAAAGCGCCGCGCACCTCCAGCCCGGCCATGACATCCAGCAGAAGCGCCATGTCGTCCGGACACCGCCCCATCGGTCCCCGCGTGGACAGCTTGTGCAGAAAAATCTCATCCCCAACCGCGCCCGGCACCAACCCGTGCGTGGGTCGCATGCCGTAGACATTGCACCACCCTGCCGGATTGCGCAGCGACCCCATCATGTCAGAGCCATCGACCGCAGACATCATCCCTGCGGCCAGAGCCACCGCCGCCCCACCGGAGGAGCCTCCGCAACTTACAGTCAGATTATACGGATTGGCCGTCGCCCCATGGACAGGGTTGTAGGTATGCCCGCCCAGACCAAACTCCGGCGTGTTGGTTTTGCCCACGAAAATCATACCTGCGGCACGCATATGCGCAACATGTGGATCATCCGTTTCAGGCAACAGCCCGGCGTAGATGGGAGAGCCTTGCGAGTTGGGCATTCCAACCGCGTCATGCAAATCCTTGATCGCCGTCGGCATCCCGGCAAGCGCACCAGTCGCGCCATCGCGATCCACCGCCCGTGCCTCGGCCAGCAACTCATCGATCGCACGCATCGAAACAATGGCATTGAGCGGCCCGTTCACGGCATCCACCCGTTCCAAGGTGACCTCCATCAGCCGCTCAGCTTTCAGATCTCCTGACGCAATACGCGCCGCCTGCTCGCGAAGGCTCAAGGAGAGCAGATCATGCTGTGTCATCCGCTCACTCAATGCCTTTCTTCTTGCCAGAAATATCCCGGGGGTATCGCCGGAACGGCGATGGGGGCAGCGCCCCCTAGAGGTCGTCCCCCTGCGCCTCGGCCCGGCTTTTGCCGCTTACATCCATAGCCAGTGTCGCGGCCATGAACTGATCAAGATCGCCATCCAGCACACCCTTGGTATCCGACGTCTCCACATTCGTCCGCAAGTCTTTGACCATCTGGTAGGGCTGCAACACATAAGACCGGATCTGGTTGCCCCAGCCTGCGTCGCCTTTGCCCGCATGGGCCTCGGCAATCGCCTCGTTTCGCTTGTCCAGCTCCAACTGGTAGAGCCGTGACTTCAGCGCCTTCATGGCAATGTCGCGGTTCTGGTGCTGGGATTTCTCGGAACTCGTCACCACGATCCCCGTTGGATGGTGCGTGATTCGCACGGCAGAGTCCGTTTTGTTCACATGCTGCCCGCCTGCCCCGGAAGAGCGATAAGTGTCGACGCGAATATCCGACGGGTTCACTTCAATCTCTATATTGTCATCCACCACCGGGTAGACCCAGACCGAGGAAAACGACGTGTGACGCTTGGCGGCACTGTCAAAGGGCGATATCCGCACCAGGCGATGCACGCCAGACTCTGACTTCAGCCAGCCATAGGCATTGTGCCCGCTGATCTTATAGGCGGCAGATTTAATCCCCGCCTCATCACCCGCGCTTTCGGATTGCAGCTCCACGTTGTAGCCATGCGCCTCGGCCCAACGCACATACATCCGCGCCAGCATCGAGGCCCAATCACAGCTTTCCGTACCGCCCGCGCCTGCATTGATCTCAAGGAAGGTGTCATTGGCATCGGCCTCACCGTTGAGCAGCGCCTCAAGTTCCTTGGCAGCGGCCTTCTTCGCCAGCGACTTGATCGCGGCTTCGGCCTCGCCCACGACCTCCTGATCCTCTTCCATCTCACCCAATTCAATGAGTTCGACATTGTCAGAAAGATCCTGTTTGATCCCGTCATGGGTTTCCATGGCATCCACAAGCGCCTGACGCTCCCGCATCAGCTTTTGTGCGCTGGCGGGATCATCCCACAAGTTTGGATCTTC
Organism: uncultured Roseovarius sp.; assembly: GCA_963422235.2. Classification (GTDB taxonomy): domain Bacteria; phylum Pseudomonadota; class Alphaproteobacteria; order Rhodobacterales; family Rhodobacteraceae; genus Roseovarius. The sequence goes on along the minus strand of CAXMWV010000002.1, from coordinate 3,121,331 downwards.
GACGCGCGCGTTGAATTCCTCCAGCCGGTGCTGCGCCGTCTCCCAGCCCATGCGCTGGCGCAAAAGTTCCAGCGAGTTTTCGATCTCGGCCACGGTCTGTTCTATTTCGGCACGCATCTTGGGTCCCTTTCTGCTCGATCATGCTGATATCAAGCAGGCCCGACTTGGACAAGATAAGCCGCAAGGGTTGCGCAAAAGACATGGCTGCAACGGAGCTGCGAAAAGACTGGATTTTGCCCGTTTCCCCCTCTTGCCTTTCAAATAGGCCTGCGGTACTAGCCTCCAGCCGATCAGGCAGTGCCCCTATAGCTCAGCTGGTAGAGCAACTGATTTGTAATCAGTAGGTCCGCGGTTCGAGTCCGTGTGGGGGCACCATCATAAACCACTGTAAAATATAAGATTTAATACCGCCAAATCTCTGGAAAGGCCGCAAAACCTAGAGCCGGAGTATCCTTGGTGCAATTTTGGTGCAACACGACACATCAACAGCTATACTCACGCACAAGATACTTACCTATCCACGTTCAATGGAGTGAACCGCGTGGGCAGCGTTACAGCAGTAAAAGGCGCGAAAGGAACTCGTTATCGGGCTCAGGTTCGGCGCAAGGGCCATCCTCAGCAGTCGGAGTACTTTACGCGCCGCAAGGACGCGGAAACTTGGATCCGAAAGATCGAGACCGAAATAGATGCGGGTCGGTTCCTCTTTGATCGGCTTGCAAAGAAACGTTCGGTTTCTGAATTGATCGATCGATACATTGCTGACTTTATGCCACACAAAAAGTCAGCGAGGGATCAGCAACAACAACTTGATGTATGGCGAGAATTGATAGGCCAAGAAAAGCTTCTCGGTCTTACCTCAGCCACCATTTTGGATGCGAGACGCAAACTTTCTGAGCGTCGAAATCGGCAGGGCAAGCAAGTTTCGAACGCGACGGTTAACCGTTATCTGGCCGTCCTTTCTCACGCGCTCAATGTAGCAGAAAACCAGTATCAGTGGATTCCAGAAAACCCTATGCGCCGAGTGCCAATGCTTAAAGAAGCTCAGGGGCGAGACCGGGTACTTAGCAGTCAGGAGACCAAAAGACTGTTGGAAGTTTGCGCCGAACTTCCGGACAAAAGGATGGAAGTGATTGTCCTTTTGGCCCTGACCTCCGCAATGCGGCGGGGCGAAATTATGAACCTAACATGGGAAAAGGTCTTTCGCGAAGAAGGTATCGTGACCATAGAGGCACCCAAAAATGGGTACCGCAGAAACGCTACAGTCCTGCCCGAAGTAATGGCACGTCTAGCCTCTCTCGCCGATGACGACGACTGCAAAGGTCTCGTGTTTCCAAACAAGACTTTGACCGGCCCATGGGATTTCAAGAAGACATGGCAGTATGTTGTGCAGTCTGCACAGCTGAAGGATTTCCGTTTTCACGATCTCCGTCACACCGCCGCTACGCTAATAGCTAAAAGTGGCGGATCTGTTCCTCAAATCGCTACGGTTCTTGGACACAAGTCTTTCAAGATGGCCAGTAGATATGCCCATCTCACCGAAGATCACACGCGCGAGCTTTTGAGTAGAACAATGAAAAACGTTGTTCCCGATGACTGAGCCTCAGGAGTGGGATCCGCTGATGTCTGACGGCGAGTTCGTCAAGGTATCATTGCCATATTTCAAAAAGAAATTGTGGACTTTACACGATGGGTGCTGCCTGATCGCCAAGGTCAATCCTCTGAACCACTCTGGCGTCGGTATTGGGTACGAAGCATGGACTGAAGATGATCCGGATAGCGAGACGGACTACACCAGAAGGCCATTCATTGCCGCTATAAGATCTATACTAGCCAAATCTGAAACGGAGCTTTTCGAGTCCGAGCAACCCAAACTCATTGCTCATCATATAGAAGATCCAATGTTGAGCGGAAAGTCTGTGCTAGTTGATGCAACCGTATTCGTGAGCTGGGTTTTAAAGCGTTGGCCTGATCAGTCCACGCACTTCAAAAGAGCCTGGGAAGCAAGGCAAGAACGGAAAGCTAACTCAATAGACAGCTTTCTAAGTTCAGCTAGCAAAACTCGGACCGCCCAGCGCAACAAGAAGAGACGTACTGCTTTTGCTCAGTTGATAAAAGACTTGGGACCAGACTCCGTAAATGCTTCCGATCGGGATCTTGCTGCTGCTCTCGCAAAAAGAATTAAAGATGAACCATTCAAAGCAAAGGCCGAGACCTTGCGAAAACTGCTAAGGAAATGGCGACAAGAGCCAGGCGGGTGACCCACCACGGTCGAAAATACCCAACCTTTTCCGCATAAGTGATTGTTTATAAATTATTTTAAATCAGTGGGGAAATTTGATGTAGTTTACCCACCCAGCTCTAATGGTCCTCACATTTTGCAATGTAGCCAAGGAGGGCCAAATGTTTGAAGAAAACCGCACCCGCACAACAAAACTAAGAAACCGACTCATGACAGTTCGGCAAATCGTTAACAGCGAAGGCTATAGATGGGTTACAAACTCCTATCTTCGAAGTTTGATCTACAACGCAGGAGACCGGTTTGGATCCGGTGGCACGAAGATACCGGGCAACGGTTTCGCCACCGCCGTCATTCGAATTGGCGGCAAAATCTTAATAGACATGGACGAGTTTGACTCTTTTGTCGAACGGCACCGAATGGCTCAAAAACCGATCAAAATCGAGACTCCCTGTAACACCAATCCAAAAGAGCTGGAGTAGTTTAGATGGACGGTTCCTTTGTTACTTGTGCAACCAATTGCACGGGCAAGATAGACAATATCTCCCTAGTCTTTGGCGGTTACGACACCGAACAAACAAAGATGTATCAGGCACGCATGATTCACATGCAGAAGACAGGTGTTTTGACGCAAATAAAGACAAACAGAAACGGTTTTGCCAGGAACTACAAACTGATGGGCGAGCAGTATGCTTCGAGAGTGTTGTTTTCGACGTTATCACTTAAACCCAACGGCCCCGCTCTTCGTTTGGAATTCAATCCCGCAAAACTTGGGCCAGTAGAAACAGCGTCCGTGCTTGGGGTTGTTGCATCCGAGATACTAGAAGATGGAATGATGGAACTTTACCAGAGAGCTCGGGTCACGCGATTTGATGTCGCCTTCGATTTACTTGGTTTTAGCCTGTCGCAAGCTCACTTCTGGTCGGACAAAGTATCGTCATCCCAAACATTCAATGGGATTGGCATGCGCACACAAACTCTTGTATTCAACCAAACCAAGCGCCGACAAGTGGTGGTTTATGACAAGGCAGCAGAGCAAAAAAGCAAAGGCATCGAACCCGAAGCTAAAACTTGGACCCGAGTAGAAGTTCGGAAACGCAACGCCGGGCAACTGCTGAGTCTTAAGAAAACGAAATGTCCGTTCCTCGACTTTCATCTGTCTTCCCGCGCCAAGCCTCAAGGGTTCTCAAATATGGCATGGGTACTGTTTAATACAGCAACTGGACCAATGATGCTCCAGGCACTCCTCGGTCAATTGTCAATGTCAGAACGTGCCAAGGTCAAAAACGCTTTAAAGAAGCAACCGACCGAGTGCTGGAACGCTGCTAAGCTCTGGAAATTCTGGCCTCAGATTGTCGAAGAAAGCGGTTTGTTCTCACCACTGCAGACACTTACCCACTAATAGAATCTCAAGAGAGAGACGAGGATCGAATATCCTCAACCTTGGAGTATTCAAAAGGATGCCAACTCTGAGAAAGTTATCTGACAACTTACAACCGATCTGTGGAGGCTATTTGGTTTCGAAGTTGTCCAATGCTTGTCCAAGCCGCCAGTTTGCTTGTCCAAAACGGCAATTTGCTTGTCCAAAACCACAACATTCTAGGAAAAATGACCACGTTGCTTGTCCTGCCTGTCCAACCACTTGAGCGATGTCTCATGATCTTCAGCGATCAAAGAGTGGTTTTTTAAGAATCCCCTATTCATGAACATGCCTTGCTTAAGAGCAGTTGTTTAGTGGGTTGGAATTTGGACCATTAACCTTCGTTGCCGACATACTTCCTTATTGACCAAATCGCCATAGGTGGTAGCGTAAATGATGGGCACGGGTGCTCTCCGGAAGCAAGGAGAGATAACGATGTTCTGCAATATCCCGCCATCCTTAGTAGACGACACGCTGCGGCAAGAACTACCTAAGTATCGCCCGCCCGAATTCTCGAAACTTACTATTCACGACAGATACTTAGCCACGTCATTGCTACAAAAAGCAATACGTCGAAATGAACTTGATTCCGCTTTAAGCGCGGGTGAATTTTTGAGATGTAACTATCCCAGTTACTTCTGGCGGCGGCTTCCAATCATCGCGTTGGAAGACGTTGGGCTCGCCAATCAGGCTTTGGTTTACTTCGTCATGGTGGTTACCGCTAACCCCCCAGTATGGGGGGTTGTACATGGTATGGCAAAAGTAGCCCATTTCATCATTGAAAAGCTCTGCAAGTCGCCGAAAGATCGTGCGGCAGACGATCTTTTCGATGTGGTTTCGCGTGATCCTGTTTGTGCAAACAATTGCATAGAGTTGGCAAACAGCGCTGAAATCGATGTAGTGGACATAGAACCCGATGATGACGTGTTTGCTCGAGTTTTTTCGTTGATTCCACCGAGGCAGCAAAACGGAGAATTCAAAGAACGGTTAAGTCGACCAGATGAATGGGCTTGGAAAATCGAACAGGCTGAATTTGTGATTTCATGCTCCACCACCATCGTAGCCTCTCTAGCCGCCAAACAAACACGATCAGTCTTGGCTCCAATGCTGGCAGCTTTGGATCCGGAATTCCCCAAGAGTTTCGATGAAGTGCACGATGATCTAATGCCTGCCGCGTGGCACGGTGGTGTGCCTACTTGGGCCTGTGGGCAACACACTAGAGTGGGATTGGCAGGACTACGCGCCTATGCCAAGCGTTCCAAGCGCGCAGCTACTCTACTGCAGAACGGCAAGACTGGAGATGTATCCACTTCAAAGGTTTTGGGGGGACTATTGTTTCGGTTCGAATGCGGACAACTTCGCCATCGAGCAGATTGGTCGGTTGGCTCTGATTTGAAACGTAGGGCCACCCTCTTGGGATGGGGACTGAAAGACGACTACGTGCCCGATCTACTCAATACAATGATCGATGAATGGGAACTGCTAAACGAATGCCGTTTGGCCTGCCTCGAAAACCACCTCCGATAACTTTCAATTATCAGAGGTAAAACCATGTATGAATTGTGCGCATACTCCGGTGATCTTGACACTCCGGCACGGCTCAAACGTCTGCTCGACGCAGCATACGCCAGCAACACGCGGCGTGCCTATCGCTCCGACATCGAACAGTACCAAAAATGGGGCGGAAAGATCCCCGCCACAGAAAACGAAGTGGCCGCTTACATTGCTGACCGTGCTGGGATGCTAGCGGTCGCGACGATACGCCGACACGTCGCCTCGTTGTCTCAACTCCACAAAGCGTTAGGCGTTAACCCTAACCCGCTCACAGGCCCGCACATAGCTGCAGCGCTGCGTGGGCTACTTCGTCTTCACGGAAGACCCCAAAGGGCCGTACAACCGCTCCTGATCGCCGATCTGCGGGCGATACTGGATGTAATCTCTAACACTGTTCTTGGCTCGCGAGATGCCTGCCTTTTGTCTTTAGGGTTTGCGGGCGGGTTTCGTAGGTCTGAATTAGTCAACCTGAACATAGAAGACCTGCGGCAGGACGCTTCCGGGGTTCGGTTGATGATAAAGCGGAGCACAACGGATCAGGCGGCTGCGGGCCGTGTGATTGGTATCCCTCGTGGTCGGAGTAAGTTCTGCCCAGCAAGCAACTTAGAGACTTGGTTACAAAAAACAGGCTTATCCGAAGGCCCAGTTTTTCGGCCTGTGACCAAATCAGGCGAGGTCGTTGCATCGCGGTTATCGGGCGAGGCTGTGGCAGTCGTCGTTAAGAAGTGTGTCGCTACAATCGGCTTAGACCCAAAGGAATATTCAGGCCATTCGCTCCGTGCAGGCTTTGTCACAAGCGTGTTTCAAGCAGGCGCCAGCGAGTATGCAATCCGCAAGCAAACCGGCCATGCTTCTCTCGCCACAATGGAGCGTTACATCAGAATTTCCAATGTATTCGATGACAATGCCTGCAGTGTCCTTTTCTGAAGTGGAGCTTCTCGACCTCGCTCAGAAACATACCTATGCTGTCATCGAGCGGTACGCGCCGCTTGGGGCTTAGAACACCCCGAATGCAAGTGGTCGGTTCAGACCAAAACTGAGCCACTGACCCTGACTTCTAGGTCCGGGTGCCTTTGGCGTATGTCCAGGGCGCCCGCCTAAAGGCCTTAGGGGCCATGCTTGCATTGGTTGTTCTAACACCCGGATTGGGATCTCAGTCAGTCGAACTGCGGGGGCGTACCGCACGACTGAACTGGTAGGTTGGAATGCGAGCTGTTGGCTCCCCTGTAGTGATTAAAGAAGGCCGTTCGATCACTCTCGAACAGAAACACATAGGTGAAGGAGCGCCATTCAACGAACGCTGGCTGCAAGAACTGGTGTTCAAGCATCCGGAAGCTATCCCGATGAACCAGATTGAGCCGGGCCTAGGCAAGCTGATCCCAATTTGCCTAGAACTGCCGCTGCGCTGCGGTTACTTGGACAATTTCTACGCCACGCCTGACGGCGACCTCGTCATGGTCGAGGTGAAGCTCTGGCGCAACCACGAAATGCGCCGTAGCGTTATGGCTCAAGCTCTGGACTATGCGTCAGCCATGTTCGAGTTGACTTACGAGGAGCTGGACGCAGCCATTGGGCAAGCCGAAGGGTCTGGCAGAAAATCCTTGTACCAAATTGTGAGCGGCCCGGAAACTTTGGACGAGCCCGACTTTATAGACGCAGTTTCGCAGAACCTCAGAACAGGTCGGCTGTGAAACGGCATGCAAAATTGACCCCCATTGAGGGGTAATCGGCGTCCAAAAGTGCCCCCCCTGATAAATCTGTTCAGATGCTTTCCAAGCGATTTTGGGGAGCAGATTAGGGATGTTGGTTGTGGAAACGATTGCGAAGATCAGGCGCGCATTTTTTGTTGAGGGCAAATCGATCAAGCAGATTTGCCGAGACCTGCGATTGTCGCGGAACACGGTGCGCAAGGTTGTACGATCCGGCGACACAGAGTTCAGCTATGACCGATCTGTTCAGCCGCGCCCGAAGATTGATCCTTGGAAAGATCAGCTTGATAGCCTGCTTGAGGACAATTCTGGAAAGCCCAAGCGCGAACGATTGACCCTTGTTCGGGTCTACGAGGAGCTTCGCAATCTCGGCTATGACGGTAGCTATGACGCTGTGCGCCGGTACGCGGCCAATTGGTCTCGTGAGGTCCAGGAGGCTTCAGCCGCCGCCTACGTTCCGCTCAGCTTCGATCGGGGCGAAGCCTATCAGTTCGACTGGAGCCATGAGGTTGTTTTGATCGACGGTGTCACGACGACCGTGAAGGTTGCACATGCGCGCCTGAGCCACAGCCGGATGCCATTTGTGCGGGCGTATCCACGCGAGACCCAAGAGATGGTTTTTGACGCACATGACAAGGCCTTCGCCTTCTTCGGCGGAGCCTGCGCACGCGGCATCTATGACAACATGAAGACGGCGGTGGATACGATCTTCGTCGGCAAAGACCGAGCCTACAATCGACGGTTCCAGCAGATGTGTGGTCATTATCTGGTGGAACCAGTTGCTTGCACGCCAGCGTCGGGCTGGGAGAAAGGCCAAGTCGAGAACCAGGTGGGTGTGATCCGGCGACGCTTCTTTGTGCCGCGCCCAAAGTTCAAATCCTACGCCGAGCTCAATGCATGGCTTGAAGATCGCTGTATCGCCTACGCCAAGGCAAACAAACATCCCGAGAGGCGCGATAAGGCAATCTGGGAAGTCTTCCAAGAAGAGCGCGCCAGCTTGGTTCCCTATATCGGGCCCTTTGACGGCTTCCATGCGGTTCCTGCCTCAGTATCCAAGACTTGCCTCATCCGGTTTGATAACAATCGTTACTCCGTCGACGCCCGTGCAGTTGGTCGCCCTGTGGAGATCCGAGCCTATGCAGATCGGCTGGAATGTTGGCAGGATGGAAAGATCGTCGGGCAGCACGAACGCGCCTTTGGTCGTGGCAAAACGATCTATGACCCGTTGCATTATTTGCCTGTGCTCGCGCGCAAACCCGGGGCTTTGCGCAACGGTGCTCCGTTCAAAGAGTGGGAACTGCCAACGCCTGTTCGCCGCGTTCAACACAAATTGGAACGTCAGCCCGGCGGCGACCGGCAAATGGTCGATATCCTCGGAGCCATCTTAACCGATGGATTGGACGCCGTTGAAGCAGCATGCGCGGAGGCCCTGTCGCACAACGTCCATTCCGCCGGTGTCGTATTGAACATCCTGGCACGCCACCGCGAACCGCCGCCACCCCTGACAATTACCACCCCGGACGCGCTGAAGCTGGCTTGCGAACCACAAGCCAATTGCGACCGGTATGACAGCTTAAGGAGACCACAAAATGGAACGGACACAGGTGCTCGACGCCATGGGCAAGCTGAAGCTTTACGGCATGAGGACGGCTTACGACGAGATCATTACGACAGCCGTCAAACGCCAACATGAGCCGCAACAGATCATCGGCGACCTGCTGCACGCCGAGATTACGGAGAAGCAAGCCCGCTCGGTCAAATACCAGATGACCATCGCCAAGTTGCCCTTGGCCAAAGAGATCAACGAGTTCGACTTCGAAGCGGCGGAAGTCAACGAGACGCTGATCCGCGATCTGGCCACCGGCGACTTCCTCGACCATCAGCGTAATCTGGTTTTGATCGGCGGAACTGGCACTGGCAAAACCCACCTCGCCGTCAGCATTGCCCGTGCCTGTATCCGAGAAGGACGGCGAGGCCGGTTCTTTAACGTCGTCGATCTGGTGAACAAACTGGACGCCGAGGCGCGCGCTGAACGGCAGGGACGCACGGCCGATCTCATCTCCCGCCTCGACTTCCTGATCCTGGATGAACTCGGCTATCTGCCCTTCGCACAGACTGGTGGCCAGCTCCTGTTCCATTTGATCAGCAAGCTCTACGAACGCACATCCATCATCGTCACAACCAACCTGGCCTTCGGTGAATGGCCCAGCGTGTTCGGCGATGCCAAGATGACCACCGCACTCCTCGACCGCCTCACGCATCACTGCGAGATCGTCGAAACCGGCAACGAAAGTTGGCGCTTCAAAAACAGAGCATAGCACCAAACTGAAACCCCGCTGGCCCGCCGCAGCTGCGCAATGTGAAGGCTACGCAGCGCCGCGCCAGCTCATCACATAGGGGGTCAATATTGGACGCCGATAAGGGGTCACAATTGCATGCCGATTGACAAGGTCGGCTCGTGGTACTTGTGTTGGGAGATGGTATCCGCAGCGAGCTGCATGCACTTTATGAGGGCCTACAGCTCCATGCAGGGTTTCAGTTCACTTTCGCAATGGTCGAACTATCAATCTACGAGAATGAAGATAACGAGTACCTTGCAATACCTAGAACCCTCGCGGCAACGCATCGTGTCGAACGTGGTGTAGTGAGGTTTGAAGGAATGGTCGATCGAGTCGATCTTGGATCCGTGCAATCAATTGCACAGACCCACGAACAAACCACGCGTTCGATTTCTTCGGACGTGTTCTTTTCGGCCATGTCAAGAATTGACAAAGCAATTCCAGAAAAAATCCAAAAACTACTCGCTGAACTGGAACCTATGGGCGTTTATCCAGAGTTCAAAAAATCGCTGATCCTACGCTGGGGAACACCAACGGGCGATGTTGCAAATCTAGCGTATGTTCAAAGGAACGGGCAGGTTTGGACCGACCAAGTGTCGGACAGCCTTGGCGACAGAGACGTCGCGCTAAATTACCTTCGCGAATTGGCGTCAGGCATTGGAGGTGAAATGGGTGAAATATCCGGCAGACCCTACGTGACACAATTCGGTAAAGCACCACAGGTGGGAGTTCTGCTGGAAAACCTTGGTGTGATGTTTGCAGCCGTGAAACAACTGACGACCGCGAAATAGGGCGGAAAGCAGACCTTCGCTGCAAAGATGCTGTAGTCAGTGCGACAACTCGAAAGCGGCCATTCGTGTGGAAGCCGAAACCAAGAATGCTGCAATCGAACGAAGGACTGCTCTGAGCCCGAAACGGACATCAGCGTTTTCCAATGAATCAGGAAATCTTCGCACATAAATTCGACTAAGGCTCATTTAGATAAGCCACAACTTCTGTGCGATTTCGTTGCATTGCGTGACCTAGTGCATTCAAGCCACTGTTTGATCTTGCGGATGTATTTGAGCCATTCTTGACAAGGAATTTAACGTTTTCCAAGTTTCCAAATTGTGCAGCCATCATCAATGCTGTGTGCCCATGTTCATCAGTGGCCTCTAGTTCAGCGCCACTCCGTAAGAGCAGCGCAAGCATTTCCACATTTCGCTCTCTGATTGCGGCTTTCATTAAGGCTGTTTGGCCAACTTCATTTACGCCGCCATCTTGGGCAGCATTTACATTCGCTCCGGCCTTGATAAGTTTGTCCGCCTTAGAAGTCGATTTCGCAAGCGCTGCGATCATCAGCGGGGTTCGTCCAGCAGCATCCGCCTGAGAAATGTTAGCTTCGGCCTTAAGTAATGAATCGAAAATCTCTTTTCTGTTCAATGCTATAGCCCAAATTAGTGCGGTGCAACCAGCTTCATTGGTAGCATTGATTTCAATGTCACGGCTAAGCAAAATGTTTACTCTCTCAACCTCATTTCGGGTGACAGCGGCCATCAATGGCGTGCTGATTTGCGACGGTTCAATTTCACCGTCGATATGTTTGTCTATTGAATTCGCGATCTGTTCCTTCGAGAAGAAATCGCTTGTCCAAAGTTCAGCAACACATCCATTTTTTTTGATTTCTACTGTTGAAACTCCCAAACGCAGCTTAATCGAGTTTATCGAATTCGTATCAGCGTGACCCAAGGTCGAAAGCGCCACAAAAATGACTGCACTCGGCAGGGCTCTAAACAAAGGCGCCTTCGTCATATTGATAGTCCCTATGTTTAGGTTCTCTTAACAACGTTGGACTGGTTTGCGTCAGACTTTGACAACTCGGAGTTAAACATCGCTTTTCATTGGTGCAGCATTTCTTTGTTGCGATCTAAGGTAAATGCAAGACTGAGTGAGTTTTCCCAATACTTTTCAAATACAAATGTCCGTTTTGTCCGCAGAGCAGACCCTAGGCCTCGTTTTAGTCGAGCAGTTGCAGCGAATGTCGGGAATGCGGGTTGCGACCGCAGCATTCGAGAAGGGTGCTGAGAGTCCGCTTTGGGCCGCCTGCGAAGGCGACCCAAGCCATGCTAGATTTCAATCGCCTCTGCGATGGCTAACGCATCTTCCAACTCGACACCGAGATATCTGACTGTGCTGTCCATCTTGGTGTGGCCAAGAAGAAGTTGCACGGCGCGAAGATTACCCGTCTTCTTGTAGATTTGTGTGACCTTGGTCCTTCGCATCGAGTGCGTACCATAGGCACTTGCCTCGAGGCCGATAGACGTGACCCAATCCTTGACGATCCTTGCATATTGACGTGTTGAAATGTGGAGGCGCTCATGGAACCGGCCTGGCCATAGATACTCGGATCCGACCATAAGCTCGTCTTCCATCCACTTCACAACCGAGGCCCGAGTGCCTTCCGAAATCTCGAAGCGTACCGGTTTCCGGGTTTTGCTTTGCAGAACGGACGCGCGCTCTTTGATTTGGCCCGACGCCATCACATCGACCACTTTCATCTTCACCAGATCACAACCTCGAAGCTTGCTGTCGATTGCCATGTTGAAGAGTGCGAGGTCGCGGTGGTTTTCCGCCAGCTCTAATCTGACGCGGATCGCCCAGACATGTTTCGGTTTCAGTGGTCGTTTTTGCCCAACGATGCGGCCTTTGTTCCAAGCTGGGCGTAGGGCGCGGATGGCAGGTAAGTTCGGTATTTTCATGACTGATCCTCCGATCCGCCATGCCCTCCCAGACGACAACCCGACGTTGACCCAAGCATCATACTACAGGATGCTGCGCCGCATCTGATGTCTGGAATTAGCCCATCTGAGACGTTCCAAAGCCTTGCCGTGCGCAGCAATTGATAGCTTAGAACCAATACTGGATTTGTCGTGTTGGCTTGCCGGGGTCGATACGGTTGTACGCGTCGTGAGGTACTGCCCAACGCCGCCCCATCGAGAAATCGAACTGGCGGAGTGATCATTGCGTCTCAAGACGATATTTGAGGAATCTCTCCCCATCGTACTCGATCTCGCCTATTGGCCGTGCGCCCAATCTGTCGAGCGCGCGCAGGTTCTTGCGAGACGGCGGCAAAAGAAATGTCACGAATGGAATTCGTTCGTCGGCCATCGCGAACTCAATTGCCTTAACAGCAACGCGCCGTCCAAAACCGAACGCTTGGGGTCGCAAGACGAGCCCAAAATCCCACTCTTCGCCTTCTTTTTGAAAACCGCCCCATCCGACATACGCACCATCGATCAGAAACGCCCAGTGTCCAAGCCCGTTGCGCGTCCAGTATTCCTCCTTCTTGGCGACGAACCCGGCGGCGACCTTTGTGTCCCACGCAGACGTCAGAAGCGGCATGTGCTCAGCGACACGAGGATCGGACATGTGAGCTGCAATCTCGCTCGGCTGGATTTCTGTGAGCCGGACAAAGGCTATCTCGTTCTTCAAAGGTAATGTCCCTTCCCGTCATCTTTGGCCTGATCTGGCCGCAAGGAGCGCAACATAGCTCGGGTTAAAGGCGAGACACAGAGCTCGTGGCCTCGCCTTGATGGTCATCGTGGCTGAGCCAGGCTTCATCAGTGCTTTGACTTCTGAATGCGGTTCCAAAGATTGATCATGCTGATGTCTGCCGTGATAACCGAGATCTCCATGTCCGAGTAGTGCTCGCGCAAGTCTCTTCGCAGGCCGGACAAATCCATGTCCCGGTCAAGATATGTCAGCGCTTCGGTCCAGGCGAGAACCGCCCGTTCGGCTGGAGAGAAATGGCCCACGTCCCGCCAAACGACCAATGTATCAAGCTTGGCCTGTGCAACACCGGCTTTGCGGGCTTGCTTAAGGTGCATGGCGACGCAGTAGGCGCATTGATTGATTTGGGATGCCCTGAGTTCGATCAACACCGACAGAGCGTGATCCAAGCCACTATCGGCCATCATCGCGTGGGTATTCCCGAGATGTGCGAAGAGCTCCGGTTGATTTTGTTCATGAGCGAGCGGTGAGTCAGTGTCAGTCATGGATTTGTCCATTTCGGTTGGGGTCAGGTGTGGTTCGTGCCGAGAACCGCCGGGGCCGGTTTCCACCGCCAAGCGATCGCAACAATGCCCGCCATGGCGATGAGTTGGAGTACGAGGTGGTAAGCGTCATCCAGATCGATGGACGCTGGCGGGATCATGGTGACCGTCGTGATCAGAGCCGCGACGAATGTGAGTGGTCGAGCGAAGCGACGCTCCAATAGAAGCGACAAAGGCACCATGGAAATTGGGACTGAGACCACGACACCACCGACGAGCATCAATTCCGGAGTGATTTCCATGCCGTTGAACCGGCCTGTCATGATGGTTTCGAGGAACCCCGGCATCACGAACTGGTGGAGGTCGCGAAAGATGATGTTGAGTAAGATGAACAGCCAAAGGGCTGCGAGCTTGATATGAGTTTCTGCGGGACGCATCTTGATGGTCTTTCTTCTGTGAGGACGGGGGCAGCAGCCTAGGACTGCGCGCTTCGCTCGCCGGGTTTTCTGCCGGTTCCCAGCCAAGCACTTGTGCCGAGCCGCGCTGGAAACGGGCCCGCATGTGCGCGAATAAAATTCAGCGCATCTTCGGATTTCGCGCGCCAAGTCTCGTCAGACATGCGCGATTTGATCACCGCGATGGGCGCACTGGCAGCGACCAGGCTTTCCCAGAGCTCTTCAGGTGACGCGAAGGTGCTAACATGCTCCAGTTTGTGAATGCTCACTCGATCAAAACCTGCGGCAGTCATTTCGGAGACGAGCAAATCGGGATTTTCGAGCGACGTGACGTCGTAGGGTGGCGCAGAACGCGTGAAATCCAGCCGCTGCAGCACCTCAGACATTACCATAAACAATGGCGAGTCCGACATCTTTGACCAACTCGATACGTAGGCCCACCCACCTGATCTGAGAGTTCTGAACACCTCGGCGTAGCCTTTGGGTCTGTCGGGAAAAAACATGAGCCCGAAGAGCGAAAACGATGCGTCGAATGTGTCATCAGAGAACGGCAGATCCTGACCGTCGGCTTCGTACACCGTGACGCCGTGAGTGTAGCGCTCGCGCAGGTTCCGCTCGAGAATGGCCAACATCTCGGGCGAGAAGTCAACGGCCGCCACTTTCGCGCCCTGATCCGACAGAAGCGTCGTGAGCGTCCCCGGACCACAGGCAATGTCTGTCACATACATCCCTTGCGTGATCTGCGCGTGCGAAAGTGCTTCGCGTGCATGTGCGCGAAAAAGATCGCCAGCTTTGGCGGCATATCCTTGAGCAACCTGGTTCCAGGGTTCGACCTTGGTAAGCATATTAATTGTATTCTCCTGTTGCCTCGTCAGTTTGTGCGAATCTGAAATGCACCGAATTCATTGGCGCACTTTTCTTGTTGTGCCGACGAACAGTCGATTGCTGAAAAAGGGACATCAGCTATACGCGAATGCATGGTCGCCAGTGCGCGCAACTTCCACTGAAACGAGGCGCCAATGGCCGCGCGCATCACTTCCCACTACGCAGAGAGCAAGGGTCGAATAGCCGCAGTTGGAGTCAGCGCTGCCCAAACCAAAAGAAGCCCGACCGCCCCAAAGATAGTGGCATAAACCCGTGACGATACGGACGGAGCAAAAGCCAGAATTCCCGCAGCCCCGGCATTGGAAACGATGCCCATCAGCACAGCCGCCCAGGGAAACACCCCATTCATGCTTTGCCAAAGCCCCAGGCCGTAGCCCACGAGCAAGGCTGTGGCAGCCATACCGTAAAGCCGGAAAAGGGTCCCGGAAGCCGCAGAGACACCGGTCATGGCCTCAAGCCTGTGTCGCGGAAGTAACAAGAACGGCGCTGATACTAAGAAAACTGTCACTATGATTTTCGCACTCAATACTAAAGATATTGCAGTCATGGGCTGGAACCTTATTTTGAACTCAGACGCGGAATACGGGAGCTGAAACCGAATGTCAAACCCAGATAGCGATTTTCGTCGCCGATCACCTGTCCCGATCGACAAATGCGGAGCTGCGCTTGCGACCGATGTGATCTCGGATCGCTGGACCATTCTGATTATGCGTGAGGCACTCTATGGCGTGATGAGATATGACGACTTCCGCGAGGACATCGGCATACCGCGATCTGTCTTGACGGACCGCCTCAAGCGGTTGGTAGACGCTAATATGCTCGTGCGCGTGCCCTACCGAGAGGGCACATCCAGAACCAGATACGGATATGCGCTATCAGACGCCGGCATGAGCTTCGGCCTGACCCTTCTTGCTCTGATGGCATGGGGAGACGAGCACTTAGCGGACAATGGAAGCGCTATTTCGATCCTCGATCGATCAACTGGAAAGAAGTTAAAGGTTGCCATAGTGCCAGAGGAAACGCCTGAAGTTAGTATAAAGAGCGTACGTATTGTTCCGAACTAGGTCTGGCTCGGAAAGTTGATCCGTCGAGAAGCGAGCCGTAGGTTTCCTATCGAATTGCGCTAGCGCGCGCCCTAACGACACGGCTATCGAGCACATCCGCCAAATACCTTTCCGCTTGGGTGTCTGCTCAGTCCGCATCGCGGCCGTTGAACGGTAGCTCCATCCCATGTGTATTTCGAATGTCCGGAAAGCGGGCTGCAACCGCAGCATCTTGATCATGCAACCAATGTCTGTTTTGGGCCGGATATTGCCAGTGCGTTTTAATCCGTTCGGCAACCATGCCAGAAAAAGACTCAAAGCCGCCAAAAAGCCAAACTTGGTAGATTTTGGACGACCTTCGCGACGATCAACTGATCTCAGAACATTTACTATTAGAAATCAGTTTTCCCGTAGCTTTGATGCGCCTAGCCACTTGAGTGAAACGAATTTACAGCCGCGGTCTCATTTGTGCGATTTTGTTCGGAGTGCCGCGGCACTGGGTTTCCGTCAATCCATCGTCAAATCTCACCAGCTACCTTCGCAATGCTTGACCGATCAACCGGTAGTCTCTCAACTATAGGCATTAACTTTCTGTCGGAGACACGCATATGGATTTTACGTTTTGGAATGGATATGTCGATTGGGCGGGGGTCTTGCTCGATGCCAACCAAGAGCGATCCATCGTTGGGTCAACCGAAAGGCCTGACATCTTGCGAAATCAGGACGGTTCATCGTCTTCCGAGGAAGATTTGTATGAGCCGATTTTTGTGCACGCCGAGCGTTTGACGCCTTTAGAACTCAAAGACCTTGTCGATTCTGACGACGATCTAATCTTCCCAAAAGGCGCTGCCGCGATCGTGCGAGATCAAAACAATAAAGAATCCGAAGCGTTCATCTACGTCAGATACGGCACGCCAAGGGAGCGTCCCTACTACACCGTCCTGCATGTCGGGTTGCCTGTTCGGGTCAGCGAAGGCTTGGCAGAGCCGCGTGATTTGAAAGCAGAGCCTGGCTTCACAAGAGGCGCTCTTTTTGGCGTCATTGATGATGGGATCGGCTTTTTAAACGCGCGATTCCGCGAGGTGAGCGATCCGGAACAAACCAGATTGCTGGGGATCTGGTTGCAGAGCCTTGCGCAGATTGAAAACAATGGCAAACTGCAGCTGGGGAAGATTTTTGACCAAGGCCAGATCAATGGCATGATCCAGGATGCTGCCTTAATCGGAGAACAGGCGGTCTATCGTCAGGTGAACAGGGATGTATACCCGCCCGGGCTGACGCACGTCGTGGAACAAACGGCATCCCACGGAACCCATATTCTCGATCTCGCGATTGGAATGGGCCCGGAAGATAGGGGCTCTCAACTCGCGGATGTCCCAATTCTGGCAGTGCAGCTACCTCCGGATTCCATTGATGATACGTCTGGCACGCGGCTGGAAACTCATCTTCTCATGGGGTTGCGATGGCTGATTAAAAACGCTCAAGACAACGGGTTTCCTATTCTTGTGGTCAATGCCAGCCTCGGCATTACAGCCGGTCCCAAAAACGGTAGAAAGTTCCTCGAAAGTCAGATCGCCGAAGAAATTAGACGCGCGGCATTGAATAAAAACCCCGTAGAAGTTCATGTGATTTTCCCCTTCGGAAACGATTATGAGAACCGGCAGGTTGCCATCTTGGCACCCGAAAAAAACAAAGCGAAATCCGTGGACTTGGTCCTGCAACGCGATGATTTGACGCCCAGCTACGTAGAAATACGCCCCACATCGAACGATGATTTGAGACAGTTGGAAACGCTGAGTATCTCGATCTCCCTTCCTGATGGAACACAACAAGATCTGGGGACGCTCACGGCGGATACGGATGTCTCTGTGGAAAATGCTCATGGAGACGAAATCGGCCGTCTCTACCATGTCGGGCAAAGGCCGCAACCGGGCTTCGCTCGCTACGAAGACCCCTATCTCATACTGGCTTTCGGCCCCACGGCTCCATTTGTGACAGACCAAATTTCTGCACATGAGCCGATCGCAGGGCCCGGACCATACAAAATAACGCTTTCACTGGAGGCTCCACAGGAAATCGAGTTCTCATTGCAAGTCCAGCGCGACGATTCCGCCGTTGGGTTTTCACAGCGAGGGCGACAGGCCTTTCTTGATGATGAAGGCGCGTATGTCTACGACCCGGCAACTCGTGACTTCAACAGATTAGGCAAAGGCTCCAATCCGATCACGCACGCGGGAACGAACAGCGCTTACACCACAATTCCAAGCGATAACATTCACAACGTCGGCGCAGCCACTGTTAAAGATGGCCCGGTTCCTGATCAGAAAGACATCGAACCGGCAGGATATGCATCTAAAGGTGCAGCTTGGACCACACCAGGACCTGACTGTTCTGCAATCAGCGAAGATACCCACACGCAAAGAGGTGTCACGGCATCTGGGTCTTTCTCGTGCAGTTCTGCAGGCTTCAGCGGCAGCAGCACGGCCGCGGCCACATTCGCACGGCACCTGCTTTTGCAAAAAGTCAATCAGGTTGATCCGCGCGCGCCGGTTCAACCTAGCCCTCCTGAGCCAGATCGATTGGGGGCTTTCACCATCGTGGACAATCCCGCCATTCAAAGACGCCCGCGATCTCACACATAAAAAACCGCGGATTGGCCATTCCCGGCCATCCGCGGTGCAAACTCGTCACTAGAACAAGTGTAAGGGTTAACTCAGAAGCTTGGGTTGCTCATCCCGCGCTTTCGCAAACAACACTCCAACAATATCGTCATCCAGATCGACAGGGCTGGGAAGCGGTTTGAATTCGTCATTTCCAGGATCTCGAAGATCACTGACCGCTTTCAAGGTAAAATCCTGAGACAAAAGTGCATCACCTGAGAGCGCAGGGTAAGCCGGGGTTTTTTCAATACTCAAGCAGTAGTTCACAATCGCTTCCCCAACCGTGATGCCGATCAAAGCACCAACGAGACTATCCATCGGGTAGTGTACACCGCCGATCATACGGTTGTCGGCAATCCGCGCTGCACACCGAAGAGCGATCGTGCTAGATGCCTCCATATCCAACTTGAAAGGCTGCCCATTTTGGGAGAGATCGCGCTGTTGCAGCGCCGAAATGACGGTAGCAACTGCAAACGCCTCTGAGGCATGCCCGCTAGGCCAACTGCCATGGGTCGGAGTTTGGATGACAGGCATAACTTCACTGGCATACTCAATGGGCCTGGGCACATTGAAGAACTGTTTCATCGGCATATTGGCATAACCGGCAACTCGGACAACAGCGCGCAAAAGCGCCAAAGTCCATTCGGTTTCGATCTCTTGCAGATGCGCGCCAGAGCCGAAAAACGATAAGATATCATCCTGTTGAAGGCTGATCTCTTCCAGCCTCTCCGCCCTGAGTTTGGATGCATCACGAATGAGCCCCAGTTGTTCTGTCATATCAGTCGGATCAGTACCGGGTGGGCTTATTTCGAGGAGTTTCTTGCCTTCGATCGGCTTGCCTGACGTGTTGAACGCGATCTTTAAGGAACACTTTTTAGCCTTTTTGTCCCTTTCTACCTTCAACAATCGCAGCAGAATGTCATCAATAAGCAGCTGTCGCGGTATCTCATCTAGCAACGCGAACCTAGTCCAGGCGTTATCCGTATTTTTGGGTCTGCGTTTGGCCGCGCCATCCCAATATCCACGTATACCATCGGCCTGTAGGGTGAGTGCATAGCTCAACTCGGAAGACGCATCGCTATCCGCGAAATCCGTTTCCCCACCTCCAGATTTGCCAGCTTTACCCGCTTTACCCGCTTTTCCCGCCTTGCCAGCCTTACCTGCTTTTCCGGCCTTCCCCGCTAGAATTGTCATCTTAGTCGCCATCAAAAAAATGTGCCCACAGGTTGATGAACTTGTCAGGTTCGTCAAATCATGATTTCCTCCCAGGGTATTTTTGACGTTCATTTGACGATCTGGGGTTGTGGTTTGGTTTGCCCATGACGGAACGAATTTTATCGGGTGAAAAGTGCCGCGTTCAATTGGCCGGGCCGCTGCAGGTGTTCTCGCCTGACGGAAAAGACATAACGCCCAACGCGGCCAAAGCATGTGGCCTGATCGCTATTCTTGTGGATACGGACGGGCATCGTCGCAGCCGACGTTGGCTGGAATCGAAGCTTTGGAGCGATCGTGCACCACAGCAGGCGAGCGGAAGCCTCCGCCAGACTCTCACAGATATTCGCAAAGCATTCGGGCCATTCGAAAGCCTATTGATGTCCACCCGGCAAGACATCTGGCTGGACAAGCAGAAAATTCTGCCAGACTTTGGCATTGATGACCCCGGCGAAACTCGGGAGCTTTTGGAAGGCCTAGATGTTCGCGATCAGGAATTCGAAGCTTGGCTGCGTGACTTTCGCCAACGTCGACAGCCACAAGCACTTCCTGATCAGGCGCAATCGCCCCGGTTGTCGAGTGGCATACGCTTAAACTGTGTCGCGTCCGGCGGCAAAAACTCGATCGACCGCATCGCTGGCCAAGTGATTGCGGATCAGATCGGCGCAAACATCGAAGGTGCTGCGTCAGCTTGGAGAGTGGCAGAGGTATCAAACTCAATCGGCGACATTGAGATATCCAGTGACATTGTTCGCGAAGCCAAGACATGTCTGATTCATGTTAAAGTCACGCATCATGACAGCGGCAGGGTGTTGTTTTCCGGCGTAAGGCAAAGACGCAACGAATTTGCAGACATTATGGACGAGGATTTCATTGCCGCTTTCGCCCATGACGCCGCAGCACGCAGCTTGCAGAAGATACCTTTGGCTATTGATCTTGATGTTCCCGATGTGGTGGCTATCGGATTTTCCAACCTGGCCATTAAGCGGATAGGGCGTTTCAAGACAAACACACTTGAAGACGCCGACGATCTGATGACCCGCGCCTATGAAGTGTCGGGGAATGGAACTTATCTTGGGTGGCGCAGCTTCATTTCGATGGCGAAAGTCGTTGATCTCCAGGCTCCAGCAGAGACGTCCCTCCTCGAAGAGGCAGATCAGCTTTGCCGTCAAGCCCTCGAACAGGCTCCCGACAGCGCGCAAAATCTCGCTCTGATCGGACTGACTCGCATGATGTTGTTCGATGATATTGAAGGTGGAGTGCTGTTAGCCGAGGCGGCCTTGAGGGCCGACCCATTGAACATGCTGGCGCGCCAGACTCATGCCGTGACGAGGGGCGCGTTCGGTCAACCTGAGGAGGCCTACGGCCTGTCAGCGCGATGCCAAACAGCCGTCAGTCAAGATGAGCTTCGCCATATCTGGGACCTGTATCACAGCCTCGTTTGCATTTCGTCCGGTCGCTTTGATGAAGCTTTAAATGCCGCCAAAAGCGCATCATTGCGCTGCCCTGATTTCCTAGCTCCGCGCAGGCAGGCATTGGCCTTGGCCGCAATGGCGCATGATTTCTCCACCGCAAGAAAGCATCGTAGGGAATTGGAGCGATTGGATCCTTCGTTTACCCTTGACCGCATGCTGCTTGACGATGACTACCCCGTGTCGACGCTCAGACGCGCAGGAGCCCTGAATTTTTCTCCAGACGACGTTCAGGACTAACTCTTTTCTTCCGTATTAACGCCTTTTTGACGCTGCTTTGACGGTGGCTGTGTTTGCTCTGTGCAGTGCTGTTTTGGCGCAATGCATGGGGTGAAAACCGCCACCTTGCTTCATTGAAAACATAGGAAGGGAGATATTGAATGGCCGAGAAAAAGAAAAAATTCACAGATGCGCAGCTCGAAAAGGCGATGCGCAAGGTCTACCAGATGTACCGTCGCAGGCCGAACTTCACCGGCGCTGATATCGGATATCGGTGGGACGGTGAGACCAAAACAAAAGAGCTGGTTGTTCGCGTTCATGTGGATGTGAAACTTCCACTCGCGGAACTAAACGACGCGGATATCTTTCCCCAAGAGGTCGAAGGGGTACCGCTTGACGTTATTGAAGGCGACTACAAACAGCGGCGATCCGCTGGCGCGCCGACAGACCGAGCACCGATCCTGACAGGCGGCATTTCTGTGGGGCGGCAAGACAATTCAGCAGGCACGCTTGGTGGAATTGTCATGGTTGAGGACAACGGAGTTGAGCACCCCGCGATTCTCTCCAACTGGCACGTTCTGGCCGGTGCAAATGCCAGAAAAGGGGATCCGATCCTGCAACCGGGCCGCGCGGATGGTGGCTCCTTTGGAGATGAGGTGGCCAACCTTTCGGATTGGAAGCTCAATCGGTTTTGCGACGCGGCCGTCGCTGCTCTGAATGGCGTGCGGCCTTGGCTTCCGGTGCAAAACGGTGGGTTTACTGCCTTCGAAGGCACGCGCGATTCTCGTCTGGATGAAGTGCTCGTCAAACACGGGCGCACGACCGGCAAAACCAAAGCCCGCGTAGACGGGGAAGGGATCTATCGCATCTTCTATGAGGTGCGGCCGGGCGTGATTGAGCCTCGTGACATCGAAGGCTTCAAACTGGTCCCGGAGGATGCCGGAAATCCTGGCAATCTCGAGGTGTCCGAAGGGGGCGACAGCGGATCGATCTGGTACAACGAAAATGATCGCAACGCCGTCGGGCTCCATTTTGCGGGAGAGACGGACACCGATCCGTTGGCGGAACGCGCCATCGCCTGCAACATGCCAAAGGTTCTCGAACAACTGAATGCACGTTTGGCGACGTTTGATGATCTGGTCGCATTTGCAGAAACCGCCCTGGCCTTCACCCGCACACCAGCAACGCAACCAAGAGCAGAGCTGACACCCCGCCCGGATATGCCGTGGCCGTGGCCTTGCCCGCCTTATCCACCATTCCCACCGCTGCCTGGCCCACGGCCAGGCCCTTGGGATTGGCGTGTTTTTGAACCGCTGAAAGATCCAAGAGATTTTGCAAGCATGCCGATGCCAGCTATTGGACAGTACACCGCACAAAAGACTTCCTCTGCCCCAACTATCGCGCGATCCAATGCCACCTATCGCCAAATGCTAACGCGATTGGAGCTGTCTTTGGTAGACACCTTTGGCCCTTCTTTCAGCCCGCTGAACGAAGGTGAGGCAATCGCAGCGCGGCTACCGATACACTGGGATTACGAAATTGCCAGAGCCGTCGCGGACAGAGGACACTTCTACGGCGTTCTTGAGTACTACCCAACCGCAGTCTTCTACGAAGACGCGGTGATATGGGCCCACGTGGCAGACAAACTCACCACAATCGCCCTTGATCGCAGTTGAGAAGGAATGGAAATGAAACACTTTTTCAAATTTCTCGCCACCTCTTTCACATGCGTATGCGCGACAGCTGCTGTGGCTGACATCGATCCGTCTCAGTTTAACCTCAACAAAAACGAAACTTTCGAATCCAATGAAATCGAGTTGATGCGTCGTGCCATCGCAGCGTCACCTAACCCAAAAGAAAAGCGATACTTCGAAACTCGATTGGACCGGCTCAGCGCGCTTTATACCAGTGAGCAGCCTATCCCGGTCAAGGAACTGAAGAAATATCCAGACCTCAGAAGGTGCACGAAAGATCGAGTGCGTTTCATTTTGCGAAAAAGCATCAGTGATGCCGCTCTCGTTGGATGCCAGGCCATTGACAATACACGAGGAGGGCCAACCTATGATGCGGTCGCGAAAGGTGCCAGCCTCTCCTTCAGTCAAGATTATACTAACGATGACAGTACCTTAAGCGTTATGGGCGCGATCGGGCTTGTAATTCCCGGCTATCAAGCAAGGGAGCTAAAACCGAACGGCGCAACGCTGACAGAAGCCGCATACATGGTCTACGTAGAAGCGGATGGGACCATCAAGAGCAATCCGACTGATCCCGGAACATTCGAAGTGGGGGCTAAAGCTCAGTTCGCCTACTCTATGCCCGGGATTCCACGGTTGGGTGTGAACTATGGAGCGTACTACCTGACGGATCTTGATTTTACCGCCGAAGGATACGGCGCTCGGGTTTCTGTAGTGCCATACAGCGCGAGAGCGCGGCTCAATAGCTATGTGGCGAATACGGATGGAAGTTACTGGCGTTTCGTATTCCAACCTGGCCTTGATTTTTTGCACGTTGAAACGGCGGGGCAAACGGGCCTTACTTCGGGGGACGGATACCTTTGGGCCGGAGGCGAGTTCGGGGTCGAAGCGTTTCTTGTCGGAAGTGCCGGAAACGGCTCGCTGCTCAAGTTAGGCGTAAAGGCTTTTGATGATCTTCAAAGCAGCTCGGACGCAGTTGATTTCTATGCGCAAGCAGATTTCTTTCTAAATCCGCAGCGCACCACTCTCTTTCGAATTGACTACCGAAACGGAAAACCACGCAACACTCTCGTTGATCGAGAAACCCTAACAGTCGGAATTGGCTTCGCGTTCTAGGCTTAACACGAACGCTTAGCGAGTACCTGCAAGGGATGCTTTCCTACCTAACATTCCTTGCAGGTTTTGCAGTGGTACGGCCCGGGTTGCCTCACCCACTTTTCAAAACAAACCCGAAAAACGTCGAAGCCTTCGCTGGCATATAGGAGAACCCTTTGTCTTATCCAGACCTTCCGCCGGTCGTCAAAGCCATGCTGGCCAATGAACAACACCGGGCGCATCACCATCTTTGGCACTTCGTTCGCAACCGAGACAACTGGGATGGGCTTTCTGGCGAGGCGCGCGATGAGTTGACGGCAGCCGGATGGAAAGCTCCTAGGTTCGTTCGAGATCCCGGGTCAGGCATCGATTTTCTGGGCATGCATCGAGAGATGATCAAGATGACCAATAAAGCCTTGGAGGCTGCCGGAGATCCGCAGTGGCCCAGCGTCAGAGGTTGGAATCCGATACCTTGGATGGAAGATGATCCCGACTGGCCAGTTCCCGAATGGCAGATTTCACCACCACAATGGGCTGAGGAACAGCTTTGGAGAGATTTTACGAACCTCGCGAAAGATGCAAGAAGTGAAGAACGCGTCGCCGAGATGCGCCTTTTGGCAGTTGCTTTTCGCGATCCGGAGCGGCTTTCCAGGATCACATTAGACGCGCTTGGCATTGCGATGGAATGGAGCATTCATGGCTGGATGCACATGCGTTGGAGTGGGCCTCCATACGAAGATGGCTTCGCAGTTGAGCCGGAAAACGATTGGTTGTTCATGCCGTGGTCATCACACGTGAACAAAGTCTTTTGGGCTTTACACGGTTGGATTGACGAACGCATCGACGATTGGGAGATCGCAAATGGTCAAAACTCTGATCTTGATTCCGCCTGGTATGGGCCCTCTCATGTTTCAGGCATGTTGCATCACATGACCAACCCAAGACTTCTCGAACTCTTACCTTCAAAATTCGAGAGGTTCGTTTCAATGCAAATAGATCACCAGATTGTCGACAAGTTGCTCAGTCAGGATTTCCATTGAAGTTCACAAGGACTGATACGCAAATCACTATATGCATGGCCGCACCGTTCAGTTCGGGCTCAAAGCCGCCGATTTCTGCAAAAGGCATCCAAGGTCTGCTTTCGGGAAGCTGCGATGCAGCAAACTCCATCTGTGTGAACGGCAGCTTGGGGCCGCTCTGAAAGGCGGTCCGGTTAGATACGAACCTATGCTGCACTAGCTCCGAGGTCGGCTGCGAGCCCAAACTTCCCAAATGCTGCGCACTACGCGAATAGTTGTCAATCGGCATGCAATTGTGACCCCTTATCGGCGTCCAATATTGACCCCCTATGTGATGAGCTGGCGCGGCGCTGCGTAGCCTTCACATTGCGCAGCTGCGGCGGGCCAGCGGGGTTTCAGTTTGGTGCTATGCTCTGTTTTTGAAGCGCCAACTTTCGTTGCCGGTTTCGACGATCTCGCAGTGATGCGTGAGGCGGTCGAGGAGTGCGGTGGTCATCTTGGCATCGCCGAACACGCTGGGCCATTCACCGAAGGCCAGGTTGGTTGTGACGATGATGGATGTGCGTTCGTAGAGCTTGCTGATCAAATGGAACAGGAGCTGGCCACCAGTCTGTGCGAAGGGCAGATAGCCGAGTTCATCCAGGATCAGGAAGTCGAGGCGGGAGATGAGATCGGCCGTGCGTCCCTGCCGTTCAGCGCGCGCCTCGGCGTCCAGTTTGTTCACCAGATCGACGACGTTAAAGAACCGGCCTCGCCGTCCTTCTCGGATACAGGCACGGGCAATGCTGACGGCGAGGTGGGTTTTGCCAGTGCCAGTTCCGCCGATCAAAACCAGATTACGCTGATGGTCGAGGAAGTCGCCGGTGGCCAGATCGCGGATCAGCGTCTCGTTGACTTCCGCCGCTTCGAAGTCGAACTCGTTGATCTCTTTGGCCAAGGGCAACTTGGCGATGGTCATCTGGTATTTGACCGAGCGGGCTTGCTTCTCCGTAATCTCGGCGTGCAGCAGGTCGCCGATGATCTGTTGCGGCTCATGTTGGCGTTTGACGGCTGTCGTAATGATCTCGTCGTAAGCCGTCCTCATGCCGTAAAGCTTCAGCTTGCCCATGGCGTCGAGCACCTGTGTCCGTTCCATTTTGTGGTCTCCTTAAGCTGTCATACCGGTCGCAATTGGCTTGTGGTTCGCAAGCCAGCTTCAGCGCGTCCGGGGTGGTAATTGTCAGGGGTGGCGGCGGTTCGCGGTGGCGTGCCAGGATGTTCAATACGACACCGGCGGAATGGACGTTGTGCGACAGGGCCTCCGCGCATGCTGCTTCAACGGCGTCCAATCCATCGGTTAAGATGGCTCCGAGGATATCGACCATTTGCCGGTCGCCGCCGGGCTGACGTTCCAATTTGTGTTGAACGCGGCGAACAGGCGTTGGCAGTTCCCACTCTTTGAACGGAGCACCGTTGCGCAAAGCCCCGGGTTTGCGCGCGAGCACAGGCAAATAATGCAACGGGTCATAGATCGTTTTGCCACGACCAAAGGCGCGTTCGTGCTGCCCGACGATCTTTCCATCCTGCCAACATTCCAGCCGATCTGCATAGGCTCGGATCTCCACAGGGCGACCAACTGCACGGGCGTCGACGGAGTAACGATTGTTATCAAACCGGATGAGGCAAGTCTTGGATACTGAGGCAGGAACCGCATGGAAGCCGTCAAAGGGCCCGATATAGGGAACCAAGCTGGCGCGCTCTTCTTGGAAGACTTCCCAGATTGCCTTATCGCGCCTCTCGGGATGTTTGTTTGCCTTGGCGTAGGCGATACAGCGATCTTCAAGCCATGCATTGAGCTCGGCGTAGGATTTGAACTTTGGGCGCGGCACAAAGAAGCGTCGCCGGATCACACCCACCTGGTTCTCGACTTGGCCTTTCTCCCAGCCCGACGCTGGCGTGCAAGCAACTGGTTCCACCAGATAATGACCACACATCTGCTGGAACCGTCGATTGTAGGCTCGGTCTTTGCCGACGAAGATCGTATCCACCGCCGTCTTCATGTTGTCATAGATGCCGCGTGCGCAGGCTCCGCCGAAGAAGGCGAAGGCCTTGTCATGTGCGTCAAAAACCATCTCTTGGGTCTCGCGTGGATACGCCCGCACAAATGGCATCCGGCTGTGGCTCAGGCGCGCATGTGCAACCTTCACGGTCGTCGTGACACCGTCGATCAAAACAACCTCATGGCTCCAGTCGAACTGATAGGCTTCGCCCCGATCGAAGCTGAGCGGAACGTAGGCGGCGGCTGAAGCCTCCTGGACCTCACGAGACCAATTGGCCGCGTACCGGCGCACAGCGTCATAGCTACCGTCATAGCCGAGATTGCGAAGCTCCTCGTAGACCCGAACAAGGGTCAATCGTTCGCGCTTGGGCTTTCCAGAATTGTCCTCAAGCAGGCTATCAAGCTGATCTTTCCAAGGATCAATCTTCGGGCGCGGCTGAACAGATCGGTCATAGCTGAACTCTGTGTCGCCGGATCGTACAACCTTGCGCACCGTGTTCCGCGACAATCGCAGGTCTCGGCAAATCTGCTTGATCGATTTGCCCTCAACAAAAAATGCGCGCCTGATCTTCGCAATCGTTTCCACAACCAACATCCCTAATCTGCTCCCCAAAATCGCTTGGAAAGCATCTGAACAGATTTATCAGGGGGGGCACTTTTGGACGCCGATTACCCCTCAATGGGGGTCAATTTTGCATGCCGTTTCACAGTCATTGGCGCGTAACGCCGCCAATCCGACCAGACAATCGCACCAGAACTGCATCGGTGTCCGGGCTGAAAGCTTTGACGCCACCTTTGCAGCCTTTAGCGCCTTGTCCGCATCATCCAAATAAAGCGCCACATTGGCATAAGCCCACCACCCCAACGGGTTGGATGAGTTGACGCGTATGGCGAGGTCGGCAAGTTCCGCACTGGCACTCAGATCCCAATCAAGCAGCATCTGCGTATTGGACGCCGTCGCAAGAACCATCGAATTCATCGGGTCGGCTTCCACCGACTTGGCGGCTAGAAGCTTACCCCGTTCAATGCAATCTTCCGGCGCATCTGAGAACCGCTCGATCAGGTTGATCACGGCGATCTGCGCCTGCCAGCCCCAGATCGTGGCCGCATTCTTTTCATCCAGCACGTCATCCAAAGCCTTTGAAGCGTGCTGCAACTCTTCGGGCTTGAAAGAAAATATTTTCGGAATGGCGTTGCTGACCACCATGCTTTGCGGATCGCCCTGTGCTTGACCTACACGTGCCGTGCGCAATTCGTGGCTCAGCGCAATTTGCAGCCGGAACGCCATGTTCATCAGATCAAAGCTTTCGCGCACCGTGCTCGGGGCTTCAATCGACGTGGCGGTTTCAGACCAGAAGATGCGGTTGTGTTCCACATGCTGGGCGGTAACGCGCAATCCGATGCGGTGATCCTCAATCCCGAAGGCTTTCACCTGGATCACGAACATACGCGCGCCAGAGCCGTTCCCGCGCTCGAAGGCCACTTCAAAATCTGTGTTCTCAGCAAGGTTCTTGGTCAAAAGATCAACGAATTCGCATTCCAGATGGAAGGCCGCGGACACCGCGTCTTCACTGCTTTCGATCACGACCTTGACGCGGTCCCATTCGCGCGGGCGCTTGAGGTACGGGCTGCGGTCCATATGCAGCGATGTCGGCGCAGCCCCACGCATCACACGCAACCAGTCTTCAAATTCGGGGTCGCGAATGTCGATCCCTTCGAGGAACTGCGCCCCGGCAGAGGAGGCCTCAGGCTCCCAATCCATCGTGACACGGGTTTCGTCCAGCCAGACATCCAGACGGGAGGCCTGGATGATATCAGCGTACTCCCCAAGGCTGCGACGGATCTTGGTCAGAGTTTGCCGCAGGCTCGCCGAGCCCTTGGACGGGGCGCGATCGCTCCACAGTTTGTCCTGCAGCCAGGACCGGCTGCGCCGCATGCCACTGCCGCTTGCCAGCAATGCAACCAGAGCCTGCGCTTTTTGACTGTTGGGGGTGATGTCCTTTTCATCCGGTCCAAGCAACCGGAAGTGGCCGATCAGCTGAATGTCAATTTTCAAAGGATCTTCGGCCATATGTCCCCAAAACCACCAGCTTTATCAACTGCACCACCCGCGCCACCATAGCGCGAACAGGGCAAACTGTGAATGCATCGTGAATTCGAACCGCAACGCTTGACCGGACAAAGGCGTTACGCGGATCATCGCTGCAACACATCGGGGCGGAGAAAAGGAATTTCCCATGTCATCTGGACAGCATGATCAAGGAGCGGGCCGCGGGGCCGGACGGGGTGCAGGGCGTGGTGCGGGCCGCGGGGCTGGACGGGGCGCAGGGCGCGGTGCAGGACGGGGCGCGGGCCGGGGTGCTGGTCGTGGTGCCGGACGCGGAGCGGGTCGTGGCGCCGGCCGGGGCATGTCGGATGATCCGGGCGTTCTGTCCTCGGCGCGCATCACAACTCATGATGCGCTGACCGGATACTGGGACCCGCCCCATGGCAATGCCTCTGTCGATTGGGACCCCGATCCCGATGACTTGTCCTACCTGTCCGCCGACCGACGTCTAAGCGTCCTTCTGGCACAAATCGTCGGCAAGTTCAGCTACGAGAAATCAGCCGGCAAAGGCAAGAAAGGCGCCACCGTCAAACTCGCCTTCTGTGACAAAGACATCTGCAGCATCGCCGTCCCAAGCGTGGACGTTCTGGGACAACAGATGAAATGGCTGCGCGCCTACGCCGATTTGCGCGAAGACCGGGCCACCGAGATCATGCTGCAAGCCGAAGAAATTTCCTCATCATTCTCAGCAGTTCGTCCATTCGATCTCCAGAACCGTGCAACAACGGCAGAGATCCTGGACCTCGTGCAAGACGTCGCCGTCTTGGTCGAGATGCAGATCAAACACAGCTGTCGCCTGCCCAGGCCAGTTGAGTTTTCAGATCACGTGCATCCAATCCTCGACACGCCGACACACAGCACGTTCCCGTCCGGACACGCGACAGAAGCCTTCGCCATCGCGACAACGCTGGCACTTCTGGAACACGACGAAACACCCCAAGAGGCGCTCAAAAGCCAACGACAGGTCTTCTACCTCGCCCATCGCATCGCGGTGAATCGCACGGTTGCCGGGGTGCATTATCCGGTGGATTCCGGGTCCGGGGCGGCCCTGGGATGCGCGATTGGCTGTGCCGTTGCGGCCATGGCCACAGGCGAAAAGGCGCAAATGTTCACCAGCAGCGAGACGGATCAGGCGAGCTTTGATTTCACCCGCGAGAAGATGAAAACGATCTGTGCGTCTCAGGATGTGGCGTTGAAGGACTGCGATCACTCCGCATTGACGCGCCTTTGGGAAGAGGCCCGCGACGAATGGAAACGGCCCGATGGACGTCCCAGACCCAAACCTTCTGACGGCAATAAGTCGAAAGCGAAGAAAAAATGACCCGCGCATCACCGCTTTGGGTTGAACGTGGGGCACGTCGGGGGACAAGCACATGAGCCATTGGACACCGTGGATGAAGGATGATCGCCTGGTCGCCTCGCCTTATGTCGACTGGTGGCTCAAACTGCGGCCCCATTTGGCTGCGACAGATAAAATGTCGCTGCAACTTGCCCCAAACCGGCTGGATGACTTCGCGACCCTCAAGGACACTGCGGATTGTCTGGCGACAACAGGTGCCGACCCGGACGCGTTTGTAGAAAAGGCCGCCAAGGCCAAAAAAGCTGAGAGCGTGAACAGCGTTTTCCCCGTGCCGGATCGGTGCAACAACCCCGGGTTCGCGGCTGATTGCGTCAAACGGCAGAACGGCTCTGGCCTGTTGCCGGAGGTAGATCACGACACGCCCAACTACCCGGTCATTGATAAGGACACGCTGATCCTTGCCGTGATTGACGTGGATATCGCGCTTGGCCACCGCCGGTTTCGCACCGCTGACGGAAATACGCGCGTTCTGGCCTCGTGGCAGCAAGGCGATGCCAGACCGACGAAGGTACAGGGTCACTCCACCCACCTGCCCTTCGGCATGGTGCAGATGGAACAGGACATCAACCACCTGCTGAAACAGCACAGCCAATCTGGCATGACAGGCCCTCTGGATCAGGACGGGTTCAATCGCGCGGCGGGTCTGGTCAGCCATGAAGACCGTTTCGGCCCCCGTGCCCTTGCCACGCGGGAAGCCCATGGTACGCATGTTTTGGGTTTGGCGGGCGGCGCAGACCCGATCAGCCAGTCCAAGTTTTCCCAAAAGGTAAAACTCCTCACCGTGAACCTGCCGCAATTGCAGGCCTATGGCGAAGGCGGGGCGTTCCTTGATCACTATCTTGTCTACGGTCTGCGCTGGATCATGGAGATGACCGCCCGGATCGCGGAACAATCCGGGCTGGACAAAGGCTCCGTCCCGTTGATCACCAACATCTCGTTTGGCAAGCACGCAGGTCCCAAGGACGAGCGGCAGCAATTTGTTGATGCCTTGGGCGACCTCAGCGGTTTTGATGAGATCGCACGCAACACGAAGCTGAACGTCGTGCTGCCGGTGGGCAATGACAACCTTGCCAGGTCACATGCCTATTTCAAACAACTGTCCCCCGGGGCAGAGGCGGAGCTGGAATGGCGCATCAGCCCGGATGATGAGACGTCCAATTTCGTGGAAATCTGGACAAGCCCGCTGACCGCAGATCAAAAGAAGACATCGCCCATCATGATCGACGTGGTGCCGCCTGACGGTGATGCCGACGGGTTCACGGAGGCCTCTCATCGGACGAAAAAGGCCCTGAAATCCGGTCTTGGGACAGTCTATTGTGATGCGGTGGGCATGGACTCGACCGAATTCACCCGTTTCCGCTATCAGATTTGTCTGAGTTCGGACCAGATGCAGCTCAAAGGCGGGCAGCAAAGCGCGACAAGCGGCAAATGGACGATCCGGATCAAGAACCGTTTTCATCAGGACATTGACGTGCGCGCCATGATCCAGACAGATCAGGCCACCCTGCCCGGCCGCCGCACCGCGCGCAGGTCCTACTTCGAAGACAAGAACTACACCCAGGTGGATTGGACCGGGCGGATCGCGGACACTTACCTTTATGACGAGGATCAAGATCACCCCGTTGACCTCGACACGGGCAGCCCTGTTCGGCGCCACGGCACGCTCAATTCCTATGCCGCCAACGCCTATGTCGCGGCCATTGCGGGCTATCGCCGCTCTGACGGTCGCCCAGCGCCCTACTCCTCCACTGGGTTGGGCTGTCGTCCCCATCCGCAAGGCCGCGGTAGCCCGACAGCCGCTTTGCCCAGCGATGATGGATACGCGCATTTTGGCATCTTGTCGGACGGTGCCTCGGACGGGTCAAAAGTCGCCCTGCGCGGCACCAGCTTTGCCTGCGCCTGCGCCACACGTCTGGCGGTTGAGGGATGGCTGCAGGGCCGGTTCGACCCGACATCCTCTACCACGATCAGCGCGTACCTTCATGGCGCGGCCGAAGCCAATGACCGCCCCGGCACTTGGTGGAAAGCCAAGGTCGACATGGACAAGGTCGGCGGCGGGCGCATTGATTACCTCCCCGAGACGGAGGTTGACCGGTTTTGACGTCTTCTCTTCTCCCAAGACGTCGCTTTCCACCCCGCTTCTGCCACCCCAAGACCGGCAGGCGGGGTGGCTTTTTGTCCGGTAGTAAGGCCCCTCGACACGCCTGAAATCCCTAAATCGATGTAAATCCGCCAGAACACGCCTCGCCAATCACGAAGAAATCACGGCGAAGGTTTACCTTGGGTCAAGGAATGGCTCAGGTCCGGCGATGTTTTGCGTAGCGATCTGAGGGCAAACGACAAAGCAGAGAGGACCACCCAATGATTACCAACGCCAAGCAAGTTCTCGGACACGGGGTTTACACCGCCCATTGGGTCGCCCGCAGCAACCTGGTCAAGCTGTCGGCAACAGGCCTGTTGCCATGCTCCAACTACGTGGCACAACTGGAAAAACGACCGGGCGAAGAGACCCCGCCGTCATGGAACCTGGTCTTCTACGTCGAAGACATTTGCGAAAAGGGCTTGGCGTCTTTCAATGAAAGCGTCGTTATGATGAACATGTCGGGCGCGCAAACGGTGGTCGTGCATGACGCCTTGGGCGCGCATGAGATACCGATCAACGACAACATGGATGCGGCGGAAAACCACGACGGGTATTACGTCGTCTACGCCTCCTTCCCTAAACCCGTCTACGGGCACCAGGGGTGTGAGATCGTTCCCCAAAGCGCGATTGTCACTGCCGACCGGTACCGCGCTTTCGGCCCGGCCACCTATGAGTTCTGCCAGGAGTTCATCGCCGATCACCAGTATACGGAGCCCAACCTGGTAATCGCATCCGGCGAAATTCCCTGGCCGCTTCTGGCTTGAGTCCAGCTTAGCCGATCGACCGCCGAGCCCAATCACCCATCTACAAGATAAGGCTGCGCGGCCTCCCGCGTGGCCTTCATCACGTCCGCAACATGTCCCGCATCCGCTGCGCCGGCATGTGGCGGAGCAAATGCCCCACTGTCATTGTCAAAATATTTCCCGGTCGCCGAGGCAAACTCGTCCGACACCGCCGCCCGGACCAGAATATCAGCCCCGATGCTCAGATCGTTCCCGGCGATGCCGAACCCTTCCTTCACCATCTTGGACGCCAGCAGTGACCCCGGATTGACCGACACGAAGACCGGCCCGTCCGGCATTTCTTTGGCCATCTCCGCCGTCCAGATCGTGATCGCCAGTTTGCTTTGCGCATAGGCGTCCATGTCCCCCATCGGGCGAAAAGACAGCATGGCAGACGTGTCCACCGGGGCCTGTGCGGCCGATGACAGGTTCACCACGCGTCCGTCCTTGCGCATGATCGGCAACAACCGTTGGGTCAGCACGAAGGGCGCAATCGTGTTCACCTCAAACCGGATGTCCCGGCCCGATGCGGTTTGCGCATTCGGGGTCTTCAAGATACCCGCGTTGTTGATCAGCACATCGAGGCGGTCGTGATCGGCCTTGATCGCGTCTGCCATTTCCACCACGTCAGACATCACGCTCAGATCGGCACGGTACATGCCCGCCACCTCGCCCACCTGTTGTGCAGCGGTTTCAAGTTTTCGGGCATTCCGACCGTGCAGCAGAACGCGATGCCCGTCTGCTGCCAGCTTCTGGGCAGTAAGAAGGCCAATGCCGTCTGTGGAGCCGGTGATGAGGATTGTTTTCGACATTTTGGTTTTCCTTAAGAGCTAAAGGCAGGCAGAACGTCGTCCGCCAGATGTTTCATGGTGTCTTCAACGTCCCGCCCGTTGAACCGCAGGTTCAATGCAACGTGGTTCACGCCAAGCTCCCGCACCTCATCCAGATACCGGATCAGAAACTCCGTGCCTGACGAAAACCCAAGATGGATCGGGCGCGGCGCCGCATCCGCTTCGGGTTGCAGATCAATATACAGCGACTGCATCACCGGCTTGTTCTGACCACTCGCATGGGCAATGCGGCGTCGGTAATCGGCCACGATGCGCCCCTGCGACAGGGCATCGCGTGGATAGGTCATCCAGCCATCCCCGATTTGCGCGATCCAGTCCGGGCTTTGCTGCGACCCGCCTGTGATCAGAAGCGGCACCTGTCCGCCTGTGGGTTTGGGCAGCATGTCGATCCCACCGGATAGGTGCCCCTGTTCCAGGCTCGCGTGCGGGTAATCCGCCGCAACGGAACGAATGTATTCAACACTGTCGCGAAACCGCTCCCCCCGGCTGGCAAAATCCATGTTCATGGCCGGGTATTCCTCAGGCCGGTCGCCCGACGCCACGCCCAACAGAACGCGCCCGCCCGACAACACATCGGCAGACGCCGCCGCTTTGGCCACATGTGCAGGATGGCGCAGAGGCAGAATGACCGAGGCCACGCCCAGCGCAATGTTGTGTGTGACAATGGACAATGCACCCAGGTAGACAAACGGGTCATGCATCTGCCCTGCATCGCCAAAGCTCGGCACATTGAACGGCACATCCCGCAACCAAAGCGCAGAAAAGCCCAGATCATCGGCCAGTTTGGCGCGCTCCAGATGACGCTCCATCGTCGGCACAGGGTCGTTGCGATGCGCCTCAATGGGCGCGACAAGACCAAGTGTCAGCCTACCGGGTTGAAACGTCTCCGAATAGGCGCGGTTCAGTTGCGGGAAAGCTTGGGAGTGAATGTCCAACATGACGTCCTCAGTACCGCACCAATGTGCGGCTTTCGATGCTCTTGCGGATGCTATTGACCGTGTCATCCTCGATCAGGTCAATGGCGCTGTGCCCGACAGAGGCCAGCCCGCGATTGTCATAGATATTGAAGATCGCCACCTCGTCCGGTGTCATCTTCGACCGGTATAGCCATTCGTGATGCGCATTGGCAGCCAGCCCCATGATATGCCCACGGCGGTCCGGATAGATCAGGTCAATCAACATCCAATCCCCTTCTGCCACGGTTGAAGGGCGCACGAACCCCAGCGGGGCAGAGTTGATCGGTGCGCCCACGGGCCGCCATATGTTGATAAAGGCGTAGTGCCCCTCAGCCCATTCTTTGGCTTTATCCTCGCCAAGTACGTCCACCAACCGGTTCTCAGCCCCTTCCACGCTATAGTCACTGTGGACATTACGGGCTGGTTTGCGATCTGAATTTGGGTCGTCTTCGCGGACCGTATGGTCGAAGACCACCACCTCTTTCGCACCCAAAGCCTCGCGCAAAAGGTCGGTCAGCTCCTCATTGTAGGCCGCTTCCCAGCCTTCACCTTCGAAAGCAGCAACCTGGCTGGGTGCGGTCAGAAACGTGACACCGTCCTGTTCAAACCTGACCTGCGTCCCGCCCTCTCGCAGATCAACAAGCGGCACATCCGTGGCCACCAAATCAGGCGAGACCAAACGACCGACAACGCCGCCTGCGTCAATCTCAAAGGCTTGGCGCTCCGGCTTGTGCACATGGTAATTCACGGTTCCGACCCGAGGCATGTCAGCGCTCCTTAAATTGCGTCTGACACCAAATTAGATATTGCAGAATTCATATAAATGCCGAAAGAAAGCATTCTTAATTCGGATTTTGGATATAATCAGATGGATACAGACGCCCTGCGCCTCTTCGTTCTGGCCGCTGAGAAACTGAATATCAGTGCGGCAGGCCGCGCCCTTGGCCTTGCGCCCGCCGTGTCGAGTGCGAGGTTGGCCAAGCTCGAACAGACGGTCGGTGCAGACTTGCTGCACAGGTCGACGCGCAAAGTGTCCCTGTCCGCTGAGGGGGCGGAATTTCTGCCCTATGCCCGGGAAATCATCGCCCAAGAAGACACGGGCCTCGCCGCACTTGGCAAAGGAGAGGCCACGGCCACAGGCACATTACGGTTCACGGCCCCTAGTACATTTGCCCAGATGTATATCGCACCGCTCTTGCCCGCGTTCTTGGCCGCACATCCCAGCATGTCGCTCGACCTGCGGCTGTCGGATACCGAATTCAACCTGATCGAGGGCAGCTTCGATCTGGCCTTGCGCAACATGGTGATGGAAGACACCAGCCTGAAGGGGCGCAAGCTGGCCGATGACACCCGCATTCTCTGCGCGTCGCCGTCCTATCTCGCCACCTCTGGGACGCTGCAAAACCCGTCGGATCTCGCCCACCACACCCTGGTCGCGTTCAAAGACCGCGCGCCAAGGTCATTGATCAGCCCGCAGGGTGAGACGGCGGCGTTCGACCCGCGCAGCGCGAGTAGCCGCCTGATCGTCGATGACGGGCTTAGCCAGAAGATCGCTACAGTCAACGGCGCGGGCATCTCGATCAATTCACTTTGGAGCGTGCATCGTGAACTGCAAAGCGGCGACCTCATTCAGGTGCTGCCGGAATGGCAGGGTGCCGCACAATCCGCGCTTTGGTTGGTGTATCCGAAATCAAACGTGCTGTCCGTAAAGGTCCGCGTCTTTATGGACTTCCTGCTGCAGAATTTCGCTGGCGGCAAAGCCTGGACCGACACCGCCCAACCTTGACACGTGACGGGCAAACACACGGGCGGAATCAAACGCCTCCGTCCACCCTGCCCCTTGCCAGCCTGCCCTGCAGCCGTCACACCTGTTGCATCAGATAGGCGCAAGCACGGCGACCATGGCATTCTTCGACACCGGCCCCATTCTGGCCACCCTGATCCTCTTCACGCTGTCCACGGCCATTGGCATGGTGCAGGTGGTGAAGATCATTCAGGTCAAAGAAGCCAAACACGAGCTGAAACAAGGCTCAGCAGGGTTCCTGCGCGGCATCGCGGGGTGGTCTATCGTGGCGCTTTGGATCATGGCGGTCTGGTTTTGCGCCACCATCATCGGCGATTGGGGCGCGACGGGTGATCTGGACGGCGCCATTGCGCGCGGTTGGATCAGGCTCGAAATCCTGATCGAAATTGCCATCGCACTGATGGAGAGCGACTGATGGCGCGCCACGTCCCGGATGCGGCCCCACCGGGGGCAACCCAAAGCGCGCTGCAATGCCCGCAATGCGCAGGACAAACGCAGTATGATCCCGGACTGGAAGCGCTGGCCTGCAAAAGCTGCGGATACACACGCGATCTTGCACATCCGGACGACGAAGAGGCCCGCATCGAATATGGCTACGACCCCACCGTCCCGGAAGAAGAACCCGCCTCTCGACCACCTGATCTGGAACATAGCTGTGAGACCTGCGGCGGGCGCGTGATCTTCACCGGTCCGCAGTTGTCAGAACAATGCCCCTATTGCGACGGGGCCGTGGTGCTGAGCCAGCCGGTGGATGGCTATGACACCATGGCGCTGATCCCGTTCAAGGTAGAAAAAGACACCGCGCAGACCAACGCGCTTGGGTGGGTCAAGGCCCGCTTCGCCGCCCCCTCTGATCTGGCCAAGCATGTGGCCAAGGCCCGTGTGTCGGGGCTCTACGCGCCGTTCTGGACTTTCGACAGCAAGGAGGCCGTATCGTACTGGGCGAAGGTCACAACCGGGTCAGGCGACAACAAGCGCACAGAGAACGTGTCAAGCTCCATGCAAATGGAATTCGACGATTTGCTCGTGCCCGCCTCCCCTCATGTTACGCCACTCATTCGAGACGGCATTCTACACGAATTCCTGCCATCTAGGTTGCGAAGCTATCAGGCAGGATATCTGGCTGGATTCGCGGCGGAACGCCACCATATGAGCGTCACGGAGGGTTTGGAGTTCAATCGCAAAGATAAGAACTTACTGATCCGCAACCGCATAAAGACACACTTGGAAAATCTATTCAGGGGGTCGCGCGTCCACTCCATCCAGTTTCGCACAGACACCAGCGGCATCCATTACCGCCGTATCCTGCTGCCGGTCTGGATCCAGCACTACACCTATCGCGGCAAGCCCTACAAAGTCGTGGTCTCTGGCATCAACGGACGCACCTTTGGGGAGCGGCCGTTTTCCCTTTACAAACTCGCAGGCTACTCCGCCCTGATCAGTGCTGCCGTGATCGGCTTCGGCCTGATTTGGGGCGCTGCCGGATGGCTTTGATAGGATACATGCGATGAATTTGAACCTGCAGGATGGCGTGCTCACACTCCGGCCCTTCGAAGAACAGGATCTTTCCGGTTTCGCGGCCTTGCATGCGGATGAGGCCGTGATGGCTGACCTCGGTGGTCCCATTTCCGCGGATGAGGCCAAGGACAAGCTCGCAGGCTTCATGAAGTCTTTCGAAACATACGGCTACAGCAGATTAGTCGCGTTGTGGGAGGGCGACTTCGCGGGCTATGTCGGTGTGACGCGGACAGGCGACGACACGCATGCTTTGGGCGCCCATGATGAGATCGGCTGGCGCATTCTGCCTCGATTTTGGGGCAAAGGCCTTGCCACGCGCGCCGCAAAGCTGGCGCTCAGCGATACGTTTGATCGGGTGGGCTTACCAGAGGTTCTAGCCTACACCGGCCCTGACAACCTTCGCTCTCAGGCCGTGATGTCCCGCCTGGGCCTGACGCGCGTGCCAGAGTTGGACTTCGACGAACACTATCCCCCAATCGGAACGTGGCACGGCCTCGTCTGGCGCGTGACCGCGCAAGCGTGGCAGGCCGGTCTCTGAGGCGTCGCTACGCTTTCGGCGGGATCGAATAGGTCATGCTCGCGCGTGCAACGGGATCCGTGCCGCCCTCCGAGAAGATCAGCACCTCCCCCACGACCAACACTCGGCCCAGTTTCAGCAATCGGCACTCTGCGATCAAATCCGCCCCCGCCGCCGGTTTGCGCATGAAGTCAATCGATGAACTGGTGGTCACGGCCAATGTCTGCGGCCCAATCATGGCCATCAGGCACATGTAAACGGCACAATCCGCGAGGCTGAAAATCGACGGTCCGGACACGGTCCCCCCCGGGCGCAAATGCCGTTCACCAACATTCAACCGCACGCGGATTTGTTTTTCGCCTAGGTCTTCAATCGTAAACTCACCCGTCACCTGGGCAAATTCGCGGTCCATAACCCCGGTAATCTCCTCCGCAGTCATTTGCAACTGCATATGCGCCTCCTCACTTCCGTCTTCTCGCGCTTGCGCGTAGAAGGGGACCACAGCCAACCGGGAGAGACAAGATGGCAATTCTGGACCGCACCGACAGCAACGGTGTCGCGCATCTCAAACTGAACGCACCAGAGCGGCTCAATGCCCTCTCAGATGCGATGCTTGCCGCGTTACAGGCAGAGTTTGATGCGCTGAAAGAGGACACATCCACGCGCGCCGTTATTCTCTCGGGGGCAGGCAAAGCGTTTTGCGCCGGGCACGACCTGAAAGAGATGACACAAGGACGGCAGGCCGAGGATGGCGGCAAAGCATACTTTGCAGACCTCTTTACCCGCTGCGCCAGCGTCATGACCTCCATCCGCTCCCTGCCCCAGCCCGTGATCGCCGAAGTGCACGGCATCGCCACCGCCGCCGGGTGTCAGCTTGTGGCCTCCTGCGATCTTGCCGTCGCCGCCGAGGGCACGCGGTTCGGCGTGAATGGCGTCAATATCGGGCTTTTCTGCTCCACCCCGATGGTGGCACTCTCTCGCAACATTCCCCGCAAGCAAGCCTTCGAGATGCTGACGACGGGTGAATTCATCGACACCGATCGCGCCATGGCGTTGGGCCTGATCAACCGCGCCGTACCGCACTATCAGCTCTCTGAGGCCAGCGATACCCTTGCCCGCACCATCGCCGACAAGCTCGCCTCCGCCGTCAAAATCGGAAAGCAGGCGTTTTATGCGCAGCTCGAAATGGGTCTTGATGAGGCGTACGACTACACCCGCGACGTGATGGTCGAAAACATGCTCTACCGCGACACCGAGGAAGGCATCAGCGCCTTTATCGAAAAGCGCCCACCGGAATGGACACAGTAGGCAGCCCGCTGTTTCCAGATCGCAAACGATCTGTCCCAAGAAATGTCTCTCTGACTTCGCTCAAACCGTTTATGCTAGGGTTTAGAGCGACTTAGGGGCGATCGCATGGGGGATTTTCTGAAGCTGGTGGGGCTTGGCGCCGTGATGGGCAGTCTGGCCATTTGCCCCGTGCAGGCACAGGTATTGCCACCGCCCGTGTCACCAGATGACTTTTCTGAGCATACCATCGAACAGGTCCTGCTGGGCCGCGATCTTTTCTTCGATCCGATCCTGTCGGGCAACCAGAACATCTCCTGCGCCACGTGCCACCATCCCAGCCTTGCGGCCAGCGACAGGGTCTCGCTGTCCTTGGGCGAAGGGGCCGAAGGGCTGGGTGAGAACCGCCGCCTCGTCGAAGGCACACCCATTGCCCAACGCATTCCGCGCAACGCCCCGGCGCTCTTCAATCTCGGCGCGCATGAGTTCACCACGCTCTTCCACGATGGGCGGGTTCAGGCCAATCCTGACGCGCCCTTCGGCATCGCCATGCCGGACGGGTTTCATACAGAGCGCGCGCCGGACAGCCCGCTCGCCGCGCAGGCTCTGCTGCCCATGACATCCGCCGAGGAAATGGCGGGTGGCCCCGGTGAAAACCCGGTGGCCGATGCGGTTCATGCCGGCCGCATTCAAGGGCCGGACGGGGCACGCGGCCTGATTGCCGCCCGTGTCGCGGCTGTGCCGGACTACGCACGCCGCTTCAACTGGCTGCGCGGCACCCCGGCCCCGCTGCACATCAGTGAGATCGGAAATGCCCTGGCCGCCTTCATGGCTTTCGAATTCCGCGCCACCAACAGCGCGTTTGATGCGCTTTTACGAGGAGAATACTCCGGCATGTCCAATGAGGCGTTGCTGGGCATGGCGCTGTTCTACGACAAGGCGCAATGCAGCACGTGCCACGCCGGTGCGTTCCAGACAGATCATAGCTTTCATTCCCTGGGCATTCCCCCGCTCGGACCCGGAAAAGGCCATGGCGCGTCAAGCTACGCCGATCATGGCCGTGCCGCTGTCACACAACGTGAGGAAGACGCGTATCGCTTCCGCACACCATCGCTGCGCAACGTGACGCTGACCGCGCCTTACGGCCACAACGGGGCCTATGCCGCGCTGGAGGACACAGATGCCGCCAATGGACGGCTTGGCGCCCCTCTTTCCGTGCCTTCCGGTCTGCCGCTCGACGCGCTCACGGACTAAATCTGCGCCGCTGACCTCTGGCCAAAGCGCCTCACATGACCTAGATCGGCGCTCATGACTGAGGTTCTTCATATCGTCGGCGGCGGCATGGCCGGAAGTGAGGCCGCGTGGCAGGCCGCTCAGATGGGCGTGCGCGTGGTGATCCATGAAATGCGCCCCAAGGTTGAAACCTTCGCCCACCGCACCGGCGACCTGGCCGAGATGGTCTGCTCCAACTCCTTCCGCTCTGACGATGATGAACAAAACGCCGTGGGGCTCTTGCATTGGGAAATGCGCGCCGCCGGTGGGTTGATTATGGAAATGGCCGACCGTCACCGCCTGCCCGCTGGCGGGGCCTTGGCCGTAGACCGTGACCCGTTTGCGCAATCCGTGACCGAGCGATTGAAATCCCACCCGAATGTCAGCGTGGAGTATGACGAGATCACCGATCTGCCG
The DNA here is from genome assembly GCA_963422235.2 of uncultured Roseovarius sp. GTDB lineage: Bacteria > Pseudomonadota > Alphaproteobacteria > Rhodobacterales > Rhodobacteraceae > Roseovarius. Next base: position 3,079,239 of record CAXMWV010000002.1, on the reverse strand, counting down.
GAGGACGGTCACTGGATTTTCGCCACAGGCCCCCTGACGTCCGAGACCCTGGGCCAAGCGATTGCCAAGGAAACCGGGACCGAAGCCTTGGCCTTCTTCGACGCCATCGCGCCCATCGTCTACCGCGATTCTATCGACATGTCTCAGGCGTGGATGCAGTCACGCTATGACAAGGGCGACACGGAAGAAGAGCGCACCGCCTATCTCAACTGCCCCATGACGAAGGACCAATACGAGGCCTTCATCGACGCGCTCCTCGCCGCCGACAAGACCGAGTTCAAAGAGGGCGAAACCGCTGGCTGTTTCGACGGCTGCCTCCCCATAGAAGTCATGGCCGAACGGGGTCGCGAAACCCTGCGTCATGGTCCGATGAAACCGGTGGGCCTCACCAACCCACACCGACCCGATCAAAAGCCCTATGCCGTGGTCCAGCTGCGCCGCGATAATGCATTAGGGACGCTGTATAACATTGTCGGATTTCAAACAAAAATGAAATACGGCGCGCAGACAGACGTGCTGCGCATGATCCCGGGCCTGCAGGATGCCAGTTTCGCCCGTCTGGGCGGTATTCACCGCAACACGTTCCTCAATTCACCCACCCTGCTGGACGCGCAAATGCGTCTACGTTCGCGTCCGCACATCCGGTTTGCGGGCCAGATCACCGGCGTCGAAGGCTATGTCGAATCCGCCGCCATGGGCCTTCTTTCAGGCCGTATGGCCGCCGCCGAAATCCTCGGCCAACCCTTGTCCGCGCCTCCGCAGGACAGCGCCATGGGCGCGCTGATCCATCACATCACCGGTGGGGCTGAGGCCAAGACGTTCCAGCCGATGAACGTCAATTTCGGTCTTTTCCGCCCGGTGGATGGCCTCAAGGGCGGTCGCCGTGGTCGCCGCGACCGTTACAAAGCCTACACTGACCGTGCCAAGCAAGCCTGGACAGAGTGGCTCTCGAATCCGCCAGCCGACATGAGAACCGCCCCTCATCACGTTGAAAACGCGTGACCTTTCGCACGCGATTTGCGCCATCCCCAACCGGCCCGTTGCATCTGGGGCATGCCTACTCTGCCTGCCTTGCCCATGACATGGCACAGGCTGCGCATGGCCAGTTCTTCCTGCGTATTGACGACCTAGACGGCTCTCGCAGCCGCCCCGAATGGGAAGACCTGATCCTGCATGATCTCGCCTGGCTGGGCCTGACATGGGACCCGGAGGTCTGGCGGCAATCCGAACGCCTGCCACGGTATCGCGACGCGCTCCAAACCCTGTGGGACATGGGTCTCCTCTACCCCTGCACCTGTACCCGCGCCGACATTCGCGCCGCTGCCTCCGCCCCGCAGGAAGGCGCGCCACTGCACGGGCCGGATGGCCTCATCTACCCCGGCACCTGCCGCCCCGAGACACCGCCCACCGGACCGATGCCCGACGCCGTTCTGCGGCTCGACATGGCCCGCGCGCTTTTGCAGATCGACCAACCGCTCAGCTACGTTGAGAGCGGCCCGGACAACGCTACGCGCACCATCACGCCAGAAAACATGACCGAAACCGTGGGCGACGTGGTACTCGCCCGCAGCGGCATGGGCGCGGCTTACCATCTGGCCATTGTCTGCGACGACGCCGATCAGGGCATCACGCATGTGATCCGCGGCGAAGACCTAAGTGCCGCCACGTCCATCCATGTCGTGCTGCAACGTCTGCTGGGCCTGCCAACCCCAACCTACCACCACCACACCCTGATCCGCGATGACGCGGGCAAGCGGCTGGCCAAACGTGACGACGCCCGCGCGCTCAGCACTTATCGCAATGCCGGAAAGACCCCAGATGACATCCGCGCCATGCTGCCTTTGTGAACGATGGGCTTCTTACTAGCTACAAATGCGCCCGCCAAAGGCCGAAAATCACACCATAGGCTGCATAAGCTCCACCTCGGAACCCTCTTGAATTGCCGTATAAAAACAGCTGCGCCGGTTGGTATGACAGGCAGGCCCCGTCTGGCGCACCAGAACCAGCAAACAGTCCCGGTCACAATCGACGCGAAAATCCACCAACTCCTGCACATGGCCTGAGGTTTCGCCTTTGATCCAGAACGCTTGCCGCGACCGGCTCCAATACGTGACCCGACCGCTTTCCAGCGTCTTGCGCACGGCATCCGCGTTCATCCACGCCATCATCAGCACCTCGCCGGTGTCATGCTGCTGCGCGATGGCCGGGATCAGCCCGTCGGCATTGTAGGTGAGTGTCTCAGGATCGAAGCTCTTGGCGATGCTCATGGCGAAAAACTCTTTGCGTCATCTGATGAGACCTCTATCTATGGGCAAGACACCCAAAGGGAAAGCGCAGAAAGGCACCGCGTGACTGGCGAAACCGACCTGATCAAGCTTTACTCGGCCCGCATTCTGGAACTGGCCGCCGATATGCCGCGCCATGGGCGCCTCGATGCGCCTGATGCCAGTTCCAAACGCCGTGCGCCGCTGTGTGGCTCTACGGTCACCGTGGACATCCAGGTCGAAGACGGTCAGATCGCTGATTACGCGGCGGATGTGAAAGCCTGCGCCTTGGGCCAGGCTGCAGCCAGCGTTGTTGGGGCCAACATCATTGGCCAGTCGCTAGATGATGTCCGGGCCGCACGTGACGCTCTGCATGATATGCTGAAATCGGACGGCCCTACGCCGCCCGCGCCCTTTGACGGGCTAGAAGTGCTGCGCCCGGCGCGGGACTACAAGAACCGCCACGCTTCGATCATGCTCACGCTCGACGCCACTGTTGAGGCATTGGAGCAGATCGGCTCGGAAACCTCCTGCGCCTAACCGCTCAAACCCTCAATTCAAAAAAAACCGCCGCACGCTCATGACAAGCGGCGGCGGAAGGAATGCGTTGCTCCTACATGTCTGTCGCGGCCGACCGGGGGGATGAGGCAGACCCCGGTTCAAGGACGGGACAAGTCGCTGTGGCATCTGGCGTTGGGGACAGTAGATGCGTGGCGCGCGACAAGATCAGGAGCGTCGCAGGCAGAACCTTAAAAATCGTTTCAGAACACACCCGGCAGGTAGAGACCGCCCACCAGCGTGACCATCAGGGCAGCCCCGCCCACCAGATCACCGATGATGGTGGAGTGAGAACGATGTGCGATGGTTTTAATTTGCTGGATCATGTCGGCCTCGTAAGTGTTTATGCGTTTGTTGCTTATTTGTTCTCATTTTGGAAACGCTTTGTAAAGAACTTTATGAGAACAAAAGTGAACTTTTTGCCCAGAAGGCCTCCAACATACTGATATATTTGGAAAGTTTTTGAAACATCTGCAGGGTCTCACCCCACCCCGATCAACCGGATCGCCTGGTCTTGTTCCATCAACCATAGCAATATCCGTGCCGCTTCGCCCCGATCTGATCGCAGTTCCGGATCATCCAGCAACAGTTTGCGTGCATCCGTTTGCGCCACCGCCATCAGCGCTGTCTGCCGCTCCATATCCGCCACCCGGAAGCGCGGAAGCCCGGATTGCGCCGTTCCGATCAGGTCACCTGCCCCGCGCATCTCCAGATCGACCTCGGCAATCCGGAACCCGTCTTCGGTATCCCGCATGGTCGACAGCCGTCGCTCCCCGCTTTCACCCAGCGGCGCCTGGTAGACCAACAAACAGGTGCTTTCCGCAGCGCCGCGGCCAACACGACCGCGCAGCTGATGCAATTGCGCCAGACCGAAATACTCTGCACGCTCAATCACCATGATCGACGCATTCGGCACATCCACCCCGACCTCAATCACCGTGGTGGCCACCAGAACGGACGTCTCGCCGCTCTGAAACTCCCGCATTGCCGCATCTTTGGCCTCTGGCGGCATCTGACCGTGGACTAACCCGACCACACCTTCACCCAAGGCCGCGCGCAGACGTTTGAAGCGCTCTTCCGCGCTCGACAGATCCACCTGCTCGCTTTCCTCGACCAGCGGACAGACCCAATAGGCCTGCCGCCCCTCAGAAATTGCGCGCTGCAGGTGGGCGATGATCTCATCCATCCGGCCCATGTTGATCAGCGCCGTTTTCACCGGTTTGCGCCCCGGTGGTTTCTCATCCAGCACAGAGATATCCATGTCCCCGTAATGCGCCAGTGACAGGCTGCGGGGAATGGGTGTGGCGGTCATGACCAAAACATCCACGGCCTCCCCCTTGCGGCCCAGTTCCAGCCGTTGGCGCACACCGAACCGATGCTGTTCGTCCACCACGGCCAGCCGAAGGTCTTGAAACTCCACATCTTTCTGGAAAACCGCGTGGGTGCCAACCAGAATGCCAATCTCCCCCGCCGCCAACGCTGTCAGCTTTTCGGCACGCGCCTTCCCTTTGTCGCGGCCTGTCAAAATCTCCAACTGCACACCCGCCGTCTCCGCCAGTGGCCGCAGGCCTTCCATATGCTGGCGGGCCAGGATTTCCGTGGGCGCCATCATCACGCCCTGCCCGCCCGCTTCCACCGCGATCAGCAGCGCCGATAACGCCACCAGCGTCTTGCCCGCCCCGACATCGCCCTGCAGCAGGCGGTTCATGCGGCGCTCTTCGGCCATGTCAGCGGCAATCTCGTCAATACAGCGCCGCTGCGCCCCCGTGGGCGCGTAAGGCAACGCCCCCAAAACCGCCTCGCGCAACATACCAGACCCGCGCGTCGTTCGGCCCTTCCCCCGCCGCACCCGCGCGCGAGCCAGCGCCAGTGTCAACTGATGGGCCAACAACTCGTCATAGGCCAGTCGCGCGCGCGCCGGATCTTCCGCAGAAAGCTGCGCCAGTCTCGTCGGTCCATGCGCGGCCTGAACCGCCGCCGCCCAATCCGGCCAGTTTTCCTTGGCCTTCTGCGCGCCATCAATCCATTCCGGCACCTCTGGCACACGCGACAAGGCAGACCGCGTGGCCTTCAGCATCAGCTTCTGCGTGATCCCTGCCGTGCGCGGATAAACCGGTTCAAATTCAGGGATTTGCTCGGCCTCGGACGGCGGCAGGATGTGATCGGGATGCGTCATCTGGGCGATGCCGTCGAACAGCTCCACCTTGCCCGACACCACCTGGCGAGAGCCGGTGGGCAGCACCTTTTGCAGGTAATCAGGATGAGCGTGGAAGAAAACCAGCTGAAACGTGGTCTGTGCATCCGTGACTTCCACACGATACGGGCGGCCCCGGGCCGAGGGCGGAATGTGGCGACCTACAGTCACCTCAACCGTCAAAACCTTGGGCAGATCAGTCGTTTGCACCGTGGCCACGGGCCGGCGGTCGATGCCCGAATGCGGCAAGGTGAACAGCAGATCACGTGGTTTATCGACGTTCAGACCTGCAAAATTCTGCGCTGATTTGGGCCCTACCCCGTCCAGCGTTTCAAGACTGGCAAAAAGCGGGAACAGGATTTCCGGCCGACCCGTCATAGATCGCCAATAAGCGTGAGCCAGACATCCTCGTCGATCATCTCAATGCCCAACTCGGTGGCTTTCTTGGCTTTCGATCCGGCCCCTGGGCCTGCCACGACCAGATCAGTTTTGGCGCTGACCGAACCGGAAACTTTCGCGCCGAGGCTTTCAGCCCGCGCCTTGGCCTCCGCGCGCGTCATTTTCTCAAGCGATCCTGTGAAGACCACTGTTTTCCCCGCCACAGGGCTGCCTTCGGTGCGCGGGCGTTCGGCGTCTTGAATGCTCAGATGCGCGGTTAGGCGATCAATGCTCGCCCGTTCCTGCGGTTGCGCAAACGCCGTGACCAGGCTGCGCGCCATCACGGCACCGACCCCATCGATCGACAGCAAAATGTCCCACGCATCCCCCTCGAAGGTCGCGGCATCATCCATGGCGGCCAGAAACGTTGCCCAATCCCCATAGCTGCGGGCAATGAGCGTGCTGGCCTGCTCTCCGACATGGCGAATACCAAGGGCGAAGAGCAAGCGCTCAAACGAGATATTCTGTTTGTCTTCAATGGCCTCAAAGAGGTTATTGGCGCTCTTCTCGCCCCAGCCCTCGCGGTTTTTCAACTGCTGCAGGCCCGTGCCATACCGCTCTCTAAGCGTGAAGATGTCCGCCGGTTCCGCGATCCACCCATCGCGGTAAAACTGCTCGACCTGCTTTGCCCCCAAGCCTTCAATGTCGAACGCGGCCCGAGAGACAAAGTGCTTCATCCGCTCCACGGCCTGCGCCGGGCAGCTCAGCCCACCGGTACAGCGTCGCACCGAATCCCCCTCTTCCCGGATCGCGGGTGAGCCGCATTCCGGGCAGACCATGGGAAACTCATACGGCACCGTCCCCTCGGGGCGCTTGGACAAATCCACATCGGCGACCTTCGGGATCACATCGCCCGCGCGATAAACCTGCACCCAGTCGCCCACCCGGATGTCCTTGCCATCGCGAATAGGCTGCCCCTTCGCGTCTCGCCCGGCGATGTAGTCTTCGTTGTGAAGGGTCGCGTTTGAGACAACCACGCCCCCCACCGTCACAGGTGTCAGGCGCGCCACGGGTGACAACGCGCCAGTGCGCCCCACCTGAATGTCGATTGCCTCCAACCGCGTCCAGGCCAGTTCAGCCGGGAACTTATGCGCCGTGGCCCATCGCGGCGTGGTCGACCGAAATCCCAGCCGACCTTGCAGTGCGAGGTCATCCACCTTGTAGACCACGCCATCAATGTCATAGCCCAGCGTCGCACGCGCCTGTTCGATCTGGCGGTAATGGCTCAGCATTTCCTCGACGCTTGCGCATAGCTTTGTCAGCGGATTGGTCTGAAATCCCATCTCCGCCATGCGCGCAATCGCCCCCATTTGCGTATCGGCCAGCGGTTCTGACAGCTCCCCCCAGGAATAAGCAAAGAACCTGAGTGGCCGGGATCGGGTGATGGACGGGTCAAGCTGCCTGAGCGATCCCGCCGCCGCGTTGCGCGGGTTTGCGAAAACTTTGCCACCCGCCTCGGTCTGGCGGGTGTTCAAAGCCTCAAAATCCGCGTGGCTCATGTACACCTCGCCCCGGATCTCCATGATCTCGGGTGCGCCCTCTACTTGGGCCGGAATATCATTTATTGTCAGCGCATTGGTGGTTACATTTTCACCGACTTCGCCATCCCCACGTGTCGCTGCCTGCACAAGCTTTCCGTTCTCATACCGCAAGCTCAGGCTCAGCCCGTCAATCTTGGGCTCCGCGCTGAAGCTCAGGCCTGCATCGTCGCCCAACCCCAAGTACCGGCGAATACGCGTATCAAACTCGGCCACGTCCTCATCATCAAAAGCGTTCGACAAGCTGAGCATCCGCACCGCATGGGTGATCTTGGAAAACGCTTCAGACGGTGTCGCGCCCACCTGGTCATAGGGGCTGTCATCGCGTTTGAGATCGGGAAAGCGCGCCTCGATCGCCGCATTGCGCCGTTTCAAAGCGTCATAATCTGCGTCCGACATCTCCGGCGCGTCTGCCGTGTGATAGGCCGAATTCGCGCGTGCCAGCCTGTCGGCCAACCGGGCAAGTTCCGCTTCTGCTTCACTGTTGCTCAGCGCGTCTACGTCTTTGTCCAACACCCCGGAGCCTCGTCGTCTGTCGCCCTGCCGAAACCTGCAGGTCAGTCTGTCTCTTCAGGGCCAATGCGCATCCCGCGCACGAAAGCGCCCTACCACCTCAAAGTGATAGGGCGCTGCTACCGATAGGTCCAGCCGCAGAGAGCAGGTATGTGATCAGGTAACTGTCAGCAGGGTGCAGAACGCCGCTGTGTTCCAATTGTTTCGGTCCTACGCACCGCTTCGAGGCGGCAGGACCGGTTGCCCCAGCGACCTGCCTTACGCCCTGATCGCCAGTGGCGCATCACCAACTGCAGGCTCAGGATCGCGCAGCACGTAGCCACGCCCCCATACCGTTTCGATGTAGTTCTCGCCCTCGGTGGCCTCCGACAGCTTCTTGCGCAGCTTGCAAATGAACACGTCGATGATCTTGAGCTCCGGCTCATCCATCCCGCCGTAAAGGTGGTTGAGGAACATCTCCTTGGTCAGCGTGGTGCCCTTACGCAGGCTCAGCAGTTCCAGCATCTGGTACTCTTTGCCGGTCAGATGCACAGTGCGTCCGCCCACATCGACCGTCTTGGCATCAAGGTTCACGTTAATCTTGCCGGTTCGGATGATCGATTGCGCATGACCCTTGGAGCGCCGAATGATCGCATGAATACGCGCCACCAGTTCTTCGCGATGGAAGGGTTTGGTCAGGTAATCATCAGCTCCGAACCCGAAGCCCTTGATTTTGTTGTCTGTATCGTCTTCGCCGCTCAGGATGAGAATGGGCGTTTCAACACGCGCAAGCCGCAATTGGCGCAGCACGTCATGGCCATTCATATCCGTCAGTCCGAGGTCCAGAAGGATCAGATCGTAGTCATAGAGCTTGGCAAGATCGATCCCCTCCTCTCCCAAATCGGTGGTGTAGACGTTCAGGTTGGCATGAGTAAGCATCAACTCAATGCTTTTTGACGTCGTCGGGTCGTCTTCTACAAGAAGCACACGCATCTCTGGTCTCCGCTACTATCCGTCCTCTTCAAATCACTTTGCACAAATTTGGTTAACCACGCGTTACCAATAGGAATAATCTGAACGATCTACCTATGGTTGTCTAGAATTTTCCAGAATCTCTTAGCGATTCGTAGCTTTTAGGCCCTCGGCCCCTTGCTCCGACAGCGATGTGAGCCATTCCTGAAACTCTTCATCGCTGAGGCCATACCGCTCCAACGCGTCGTCCTGTGAAATCAGACCATGCATCACACCCCGCACCACGGCCAGCTTGCGGGACGCCACCCAGCGGGAGGTCTGTGCGGGGGGCAAATCAGCACGGGTCATCACTGTCCCGTCCGGAAGTTTAACAGCTCTTGGCCCTTCGACTTTCTTGAGATACATGGCGCAACTCTCTTTGATCTTGGGGCAGTGTGAACAAACACGCTTAACACAGGGTGAAACACGGGCTTGAGAGTAATTAGGATTTTCCTATATTCCGCAGCTCCTATCACCCACAGGTATTACTTATGGCTCTCGACACCGAACTCAACTCGCTTGGGCTAGCCAAGCCGCCCGCCGACACCCGTGTGGTCGTCGCCATGTCGGGCGGCGTGGACAGTTCGGTTGTGGCCGCACAGCTGGCCGAGGAAGGCTATGATGTCGTGGGCGTCACGCTGCAGCTTTATGATCACGGCGCGGCACTGGCCAAGAAAGGCGCGTGCTGCGCGGGCGTGGATATCCACGACGCCCGCCGCGTGGCCGAGGAGATGGGCTTTCCGCACTACGTGCTGGATTACGAGAACATCTTCAAAGACGCGGTGATTGATGAATTTGCCGACAGCTACCTCGCCGGGGCCACGCCGGTGCCCTGCATTCGCTGTAATGAACGCGTGAAATTCAAGGACCTGCTGGAAACCGCCCGCGATCTGGAGGCCGATTGCATGGCCACCGGCCACTACATTCAGCGCAAGATGGGCCCGGCTGGCCCTGAGCTGCACTGCGCCGAGGATGCCAACCGCGATCAAAGCTATTTCCTGTTCTCAACCACGCCGGAACAGCTCAGCTTTCTGCGCTTCCCGCTGGGTCACCTACCCTCCAAGGATGCCACCCGTGAGCTGGCGGCGCGCTATGGCCTCGCCGTGGCCGACAAACCCGACAGCCAGGACATCTGCTTTGTCCCCAATGGCAACTACGCGGCGGTGATCGAAAAACTGCGTCCCGGCGCGGCCGAACCCGGAGAGATCGTGCATGTCGATGGCCGCGTTCTGGGCACGCATCACGGCGTGATCCATTACACAATCGGTCAGCGCCGAGGCCTCGGTATTGGCGGGCTCAGCGATCCGCTATACGTTGTCAAACTGGACGTGGACACCCACCGCGTCGTCGTGGGACCCAAAGAGCATCTGGCCACACGAACGATACCCGTGCGCGAAATCAACTGGCTGGGGGACGCGCCGCTCACCTCTCAGGATGAATGGCACGTGTCGGTCAAAGTCCGCTCCACCCGCCCCCCGCGAGAGGCGATCATTCGCCCCAAATCGGCGACCGAAGCGGATGTAGAGCTTTTGACGCCGGAAGAAGGCGTCTCTCCGGGTCAGGCTTGTGTGTTTTACGAAACCGGCGGCTCCCGCATTCTGGGCGGCGGCTGGATCTGGCGCGGGTATTGATGCGGGGGCGCTGCCCCCATCGGCGCTGCCGATTCCCCCGGAGTATTTCAAACCAGAAAGAAGCAATCCAAACTGGCTTCTTTCTGGTCAAAAATACTCAGACGCGCACTTAGCCCCCGTGCTGCGCGGTTGCGCTTTAGCGTGGGTCGACCGTGTCGCCGGTATCTGTTGAAATTCAAACGCGCCCATGATCGTCTGAGTGAACCTTTCACACCCCACCACTCTGGAATTCGCCCATGTCTTCCCCGCCCGTCTATATCGACTTCCTCAACCGCGCCGACATTGAAGAGCTTGGTCTGACGGATGCCGAACTCCTCGCCCAGATCGAAGAAGCACTGCGGATGCAGGGCAAAGGCGAAACGGCGATTGAACCGCGCACCCATATTCACCCGCGCGCAGGCGTCGAGGGGCATTTCAACGTGCTACGGGGTTGGATCGGGGGTGAGATCGACAGCGCTGACACCAAGGTGGTCGGAGATTTTGTCGACAATTACAAAGAAGGGCGGCCCTCGGAATACGGTCTTCTGACGCTGTTTGACCCACGCAACGGCGCGCCCAAGGCCATTGTGGACGCAACCGGCATCACAGAGATGCGCACAGGCGCGATCACGGCTCTGGGTGCGAAATATCTCGCCCCGGAAAAGCCCCGCGTGCTGGGCCATATCGGTGCGCGTGGCACGGCCTACTGGAACGTGCGCCTGCTGTGCCACTACTTCGACTTTGACGAGGTGCGTGTCCATTCCCGCCGGCCGGAAAGCAGGGAGGCCTTTGCAGAGCAACTTCGCCGCGACCTGGGCCGTGACATCACGGTGACGAGCGACTGGAAGTCTTGCCTGCAAGGCGCTGATGTCATTGTAGAAGCCTCGCGGCTCAGCGCGCCAGACCCCTTGCTGAAGACCGAATGGATCAAACCCGGTGCTTTGGTTGTGCCATACGGCACGATGTCAGCGGTGGAGCTGAACCTGACAGACATCATGGACAAGGTGGTGATGGATGACTGGGGGCAAGCGCACGGCGTCTTCGGCGCGTTGCGGGAACACGTGGATCAGGGAAAACTGACAGCCGAAACCTTGCATGCCGAACTGGGTCAGATCGTGGCGGGGTTGAAGCCGGGCCGCGAAAGCGAGGATGAAACCATACTTTTCTGGCATCGCGGCCTGTCCTTGTCGGACATCGCGCTTGGTCACGCTATGCTGGCCAAAGCCAAGTCCATGGGCATCGGGCAGCGCCTGCGCTTTTACTAAGCGCCGCAAGGTGTTGTTTAAACGCAGTAAAGCGCTACGGCCTATGCCTCAGAGCTGTCAGCGCTTTCGGTCTCGGGCGCTGCTTCATCTTCATCGCCCTGATCCGCAATCCAAGCCACGCTGACGACCTTCTCACCCTTGCCTGTGTCAAACACCTTCACCCCACCGGCAGAACGTGACCTGAAAGAAATCCCATCCACGGGCACGCGGATCGACTGTCCGCCAGACGTGGCCAGCATGATCTGATCTTCGCGCTCCACCGGGAAGGACGCCACCAACGGCCCGCCGCGCATGGCCTTGTCCATTGCCTGTACGCCCATGCCGCCGCGCCCGCGCACGGGGTAATCATGGCTGGAGCTCAACTTGCCCGAGCCACCATCGGAAATCGTTAGGATCAGGTTCTCGGCGGCACGCATCTCATCATAGCGCTCCTGGCTGATTTCGGCATCGGCGCTGACCTCTTCATCACTCTCGCCTTCGTCCTCACTGGCGCCCTCGGCTGCACGACGCAGCTTCAGATACGCCGCGCGTTCATCCGGCGTGGCCTCGAAATGACGGATGACCGACATCGACACCACATGATCATCCCCCTGCAGTTTAATCCCCCGCACACCGGTCGAATCGCGGCCCTTGAAGACGCGCACTTCGGTCGTCGGGAAGCGGATCGCTCGGCCGGAACTGGTGACCAGCATCACGTCGTCCTCTTCACTGCAGATCCGCACATTCACCAACCTGGTTTCTTCATCTGGCAGCTTCATCGCGATCTTGCCGTTCGATTTGACATTCGTGAAGTCAGACAACGCATTACGGCGCACATCTCCCGCAGAGGTCGCAAAGAAAATCTGCAGATCGGCCCAGTCTTCCTCGGGCACATCGACCGGCATGATGGCGGCAATCGAAACGCCCTGCGGGATAGGCAGGATGTTCACAATCGCCTTGCCTTTCGACGTCCGGCCACCCTGCGGCAAACGCCAGGTTTTGAGTTTGTAGACCATACCATCGGTCGTGAAGAACAAGAGCTGGGTATGGGTATTGGCCACAAAGAGCGTGGTCACCACGTCCTCTTCCTTGGTCTGCATCCCAGACAGGCCCTTGCCGCCACGCTTCTGGCTGCGGAAATCGGCAAGTGCGGTCCGTTTGATGTACCCGCCCGACGTGACCGTCACGACCATGTCCTCACGCTCGATCAGGTCCTCGTCTTCCATGTCGCCCGACCAGTCGACAATCTCTGTCCGGCGCGGCACGGCGAATTGTTCTTTCACCTCGCGCAGCTCGTCCGAGATGATCTGCATGATCCGCTCACGCGAGGCCAGAATAGCAAGGTATTCCTTGATCTTACCAGCCAGATCCTGAAGCTCATCCGTCACCTCACGCACACCAATCTGGGTAAGGCGCTGCAGACGCAGGTCAAGGATCGCGCGGGCCTGAGTCTCGGACAGATTATAGGTACCGTCGTCGTTTGCCGTATGGGTCGGATCGTCGATCAGCGCGATGTATTCCAGAATGTCCTGCGCGGGCCAACGGCGGGTCATCAACTTCTCTCGCGCCTCTGCCGCGTCGGCAGACGACCGGATTGTCGCCACGACCTCATCCACGTTGGAAACCGCCACCGCCAGACCACAAAGCACATGGCTCCGTTCGCGCGCCTTGCGCAACTCATAGGCGGTGCGGCGCGCCACAACTTCTTCGCGGAAGTCTATGAAAGCGCTCAGGAAGCCGCGAAGGGTCAGCTGCTCTGGCCGCCCACCATTCAGCGCCAACATGTTACAACCAAAGGACGTCTGCATCGGCGTGAACCGGAACAGCTGGTTCAGCACCACCTCCGCCGTGGCATCGCGCTTGAGCTCAACAACCACCCGGACGCCGTTGCGATCGGACTCGTCCTGCACGTGAGAGATGCCTTCGATCTTCTTCTCGCGCGCTGTCTCGGCGATCTTCTCGATCATCGCCGCCTTGTTCACTTGATAAGGAATTTCATCAATAACAATGGCGTAGCGGTCTTTCCTGATCTCCTCGACCCGCGTCTTGGAGCGGATGATCACGCTACCACGCCCCTCCAGATAGGCCTTCCTCGCGCCAGACCGACCCAGCATTATGCCCCCCGTCGGAAAATCCGGGCCGGGCACATATTCGATTAAACCAGCCGAATCGAGATCGGGGTCCTCAATCAGCGCCAGTGTGGCGTCCACCACTTCGCCCAGATTGTGCGGCGGGATGTTGGTGGCCATGCCGACCGCGATACCACCTGCGCCGTTGACCAGCATGTTTGGGAATTTGGCTGGCAGAACCGAGGGCTCGCGCTCTTTGCCGTCATAGTTGGGCTGAAAATCAACCGTGTCCTTGTCTAGATCATCCAAGAGCGCCCGCGCCGTCCGGTCCAGCCGGGACTCTGTGTACCGCATGGCCGCCGGGTTATCCCCGTCCATGGAGCCGAAATTCCCCTGCCCGTCGATCAGTGGCAGCGACATGGAGAAATCCTGCGCCATCCTCACCAGCGCGTCATAAATCGCGCTGTCACCGTGCGGGTGATACGACCCCATCACGTCGCCCACCGACTTGGCCGATTTGCGGTAGGGCTTGTCGTGGGTATAGCCGCCTTCCTGCATCGCGTAGAGGATACGGCGGTGCACAGGCTTCAACCCGTCGCGCAGATCCGGGATCGCGCGGGATACGATCACGCTCATCGCGTAGTCGAGATATGACGATTTCATCTCATCCGCGATGGACACAGAAGGGCCGTCGTAAGCCGGGCGCTCAGGCGGAGTTTCGTCTTCGTTTTCAGGGGTTTCCGGCGTATCGCTCACGTGCTGTCCTGACTGCTCTGTGCGCTTCTCTGAGCACTGCTATATCTTGTTGCGACGAGTATATCAGAGGCAGGATATGGGGTGCAATGCTTGTGACATGCCGCGGCTGGCAGCCACCCATCAAGATTGCCAACACATTGTTTTTGTTGAAAAGTAATTTGGATTGGGCATCATCAAGGCAGAACATATGACAAAGGGGACAAAATCGTACAATGACAGAGACAGAAATGATGCTCAAAGGCTACGGCCTGACCACCGCTGAAATTTTCTATCGACTGCCTGATTACACCAACGTTCTGAACACTTTCATCTGGCAGGATTACGACATCGCGCCGGACCATCCCAAGCTCTTTGATTTCGTCGAGTTCTGGCAACGCGAGATCGAGGGCCCGCTGCATTCCATACAGTTCACCCACCGAAAGATGATCGCCCCGGGCGAATGGCGCCAAGTCGTGGGCGAGTTTTCTCTACACTAGAGAACCCGCTTCTTTCTTGCATGAAATACTCCGGGGGAGTCGCCCTTGGGCGACGGGGGCAGAGCCCCCGCCCTACTTTTACCCGGCCTTAAACGCCTCACGGCTCAACCGCAGCTCTGACAGCTCCTCGGCCACCAGGAACGCCAGCTCCAACGACTGCGACGCGTTGAGACGCGGGTCACAGGCCGTGTGATAGCGATCCGACAGGTTCTCATCCGTCACGGCACGCATCCCACCTGTGCACTCGGTCACATCCAGACCGGTCATTTCAAAATGCACACCGCCCGGGATCGTGCCTTCCCCGCGATGCACGGCAAAGAACTCCTGCACTTCGCGCAGCACCGACTCAAAGGGCCGGGTCTTGTAACCCGAAGCCGATTTGATCGTGTTGCCATGCATCGGATCGCAGACCCAGACCACATTCGCCCCCTCTTCACGCACGGTACGGATGAGGCGCGGCAGGTGTTCGTTCACCTTCCCTGCCCCGAACCTTGCGATCAGCGTCAGACGACCAGCTTCGTTTTCCGGGTTCAGCGTGGCCATCAGACGCTTTAGGTCATCGGCCTCCATCGACGGGCCGCATTTCAGGCCAATCGGGTTCTGCACACCGCGGGCAAATTCCACATGCGCACCATCCGGCTGCCGCGTGCGGTCGCCGATCCAGATCATGTGACCAGACCCCGCCAGCCACTTGCCCGAGGTCGAATCAAGCCGCGTCAACGCCTCTTCATACTCAAGCAGCAGGCTTTCATGGCTGGTGTAGAAATCCACAGACTGCAGCGTATGCGCGCTTTGCCCGTTCACACCGGCCGCTTTCATGAAGTCCAGCGTGTCGGTGATCCGGTTCGCCATATCCCGGTACTTTTCTGCCTTTTCGCTTTCCGTGAAGCCAAGCGTCCATGCATGTACCTGATGCACATCCGCGTAGCCCCCCGTTGAAAACGCACGCAACAGGTTCAGCGTGGCCGCCGCCTGCGTGTAGGCCTGCAGCATCTTTTCAGGGTTCGGAATGCGTGCCTCGGGCGTGAAATCCAGCTCATTGATGATGTCACCGCGGTAGCTTGGCAACTCCACACCATCCACCGTCTCCGTCGGCGCAGAGCGCGGCTTGGCGAACTGACCGGCCATGCGGCCCACTTTGATCACCGGGACCTTGGCACCGTATGTCAGCACCATCGCCATCTGCAACATCACTTTGAACGTGTCGCGAATGGAATCGGCCGAGAACTGATCAAACGCCTCAGCGCAATCCCCACCTTGCAGCAAAAACGCATCCCCACGCGCCGCGTCGCCCAGGGCGGCCCGCAACCGACGTGCCTCACCGGCAAAGACCAATGGCGGATACTGGGACAGCCGCGCCTCCACGCCCTGAAGCGCTTGTGCACCGGTGTAATCCGGCATCTGGATCCGGGGCTTTTTGCGCCAATCCGTTTTGTGCCACTGTGTCATCTGAGTTCTCCGCGTCAAAAACCGAAAGCCAGCTATACAAGACAACCCCTTGGCTGGCCATAGGATATATTGGCTGGCCTATGCGTTTTGAACCCTGCCGCTCTTGCCAAACCCGGTTGTTTCGTGAGAGCAGGGATGGATGACGCTACATGGCGGGAATGAGTCGGTATGCAGCTAGAACCTGAAAAATTCGAAACACAGCCGGGCACCGCACCCCGGCGGTACGTGTTTGTTCTGCTCGACAACTTTTCCCTGCTGAGTTTTGCCGCAGCCCTCGATTGCCTGCGCATCGCCAACCGCATGGCGGAAACCACGCTCTACAAATGGGTATTTGCTGGCGAAGGCGGAGAGTTTGTCAGCTGCTCTGCCGGCACCCAGTTCAAGCTGGACATGGGTCTGGAAGAACTGGCCCGCGACGACACGCTGCTGATTTGTGGCGGCACGGACGTGCAAGTGGCCGCCACCAAGAAAATGCTCAACTGGCTGCGTCGGGAGGCGCGCCGGGGCCTGGCCGTGGGCGGGCTTTGTACAGCGGCCTACGTGATGGCGCGCGCGGGGCTTTTGGACGGGAAGAAAGCCACGATCCACTGGGAAAACCACGACAGCTTCACCGAGGAATTCGACGAGGTGGAGCTGACCAAGTCCGTGTTCGTCATCGACGGCAATCGCATGTCCACAGCAGGCGGCACATCGTCAATTGACCTGATGCTGAAACTCATTGCCGACCAGCATGGCGAAAAACTGGCCAATGCCGTGGCCGATCAGATGATCTATGCCTCGATCCGCACCGACCAGGACACGCAACGCCTCTCCGTGCCCACACGTATCGGCGTGCGCCACCCCAAGCTGAGCCAGGTCATCCAGATGATGGAGGCCAATATCGAAGAGCCGATCAGCCCGGCCCTTCTGGCCAAGGATGTGGGCATGTCCACGCGGCAGCTCGAACGCCTTTTCCGGCGCTACCTCAACCGCTCGCCCAAGCGGTATTACATGGAATTGCGCCTGCAGAAGGCCCGTAACCTGCTGATGCAGACGGATATGACCGTGATCAACGTGGCACTGGCCTGCGGGTTTGCCAGCCCGTCGCATTTCTCCAAATGCTACCGGTCGCATTACAACACCACGCCTTACCGCGAACGCGGGGCCCATTCGGCGCGGCTGTCGGTGTGATCCGCACAAAGCGGTTGCTGCTGCGCGCCGCGGCACCCGACGATCTGGACGACCTGCATGAGATTTTCTCCGACCCACGCGCGATGCGTTACTGGTCGCATCCGGCACACAAGGATGTAAGCCAGACGCAAGAATTCCTGGATTGGTTCATCCATGAAGACTGGGACCAACGGGAAGAGTACATTTTGGAGTATAAAGGCCGATGCGTGGGCAAAGCCGGGGTCTGGGCGTCGCCGGAAGTAGGCTACATTCTGCATCCCGATCTCTGGGGCCAAGGCCTGATATCCGAGGCAATGCTGGCCCTATTGCCCCGCATCTTCGCCAAATTCGCGGATGTGTCCGCTCTGACCGCCGAGGTTGATCCCCGCAACACAGGGTCCGTTGCCCTGTTGCGCAAGCTCGGGTTCGAACAGACCGACTACCAGATCAAGAACTTCGACTATGGTGGGATCGAAATGTGCGACACGGCCTATTATGAGCTGCCCCGACCGGCGAAACCAAACGCCTAAACCGGTTAGACAAGCGCCCCCCAAGTGACCATAGTGATCCGAACCTGACAGGGAGAGACGACATGGAGTTGCCATTCGACGGCGCCATCAGCACCTTCTACGAAGACCCCGCGCAAAAAGACCTGCGCGAGGCGATTGAGGATGCTGGCAAGAACGACATCCTGTCGGCAAGCTATCCCCATGAAAAGCGCATGGACAAGAAGGTTTACGAGGCCGAACTGGAAGGGCTGCAGATCGAACTGGTGAAGCTGCAGGCCTGGGCAAAAGAGAGCAGCGCGCGGGTCGCCATCATCTTTGAAGGCCGAGATGCGGCGGGAAAAGGCGGCACAATCAAACGGTTCCGTGAATATCTTAACCCTCGTGGTGCCCGCGTTGTGGCGCTGTCCAAACCGTCGGATACAGAACGCACCCAGTGGTATTTCCAACGTTATATCGACCACCTGCCCGCCGCCGGAGAGATCACGTTCTTCGATCGCAGCTGGTACAATCGCGGCGTTGTCGAGAAAGTCTTCGGCTTTTGCACCGACGATCAGCGAGAGCATTTCTTCACGCAGGTGCCCGAATTTGAAAAACTGCTGGTGGACGAAGGCATCTACCTCTTCAAGTTCTGGCTCAACGTCGGACGCGCCGAGCAGTTGCGCCGCTTCCTGGGGCGAGAGCGCAGCCCTCTCAAACAGTGGAAGCTCAGCTGGATTGACGTGGAAGGGCTGAAGAAGTGGGATGACTATTCCGCCGCCATTTCTGAGACGCTGACACGCAGCCACACAGACCAGGCCCCCTGGACCGTGATCCGGTCCGACGACAAGCGCCGCGCGCGGCTGGCCGCGATCCGCCATGTCCTATTGGCGCTGGACTACACCCGCAAAGCACCCAACGCGATTGGCACGCCTGACACCAAGGTGTGCGGCGGACCCGACATCTGGGATGGTTAAACGCGGCTATCATCACGGCAATCTGCGTCAGGCCTTGGTTGAGGCCGCCTTGCACCTGATCGAGGAGAAGGGCCCCACCGGCTTCACCCTGTCCGAGGCAGCCAAGAAGGCAGGTGTGACCCCTGCTGCGGTGTATCGCCACTTTGCCGGGCGGGAAGACCTGATCGCCGAGGCCGCGCGGCAGGGCTACGAGATTTTCGCCGACGTGATGCAATACGCCTATGACAAGGGTCAGCCGTCAGCCATGGCCGCGTTCGAGGCCACGGGGCGCGCGTACCTCGCCTTCGCTCGGCGCTATCCCGGCCACTATATTGCGATGTTCGAAAGCGGGATTTCCGTCAACCGCACGCCGGAACTGGCTGCCGTCTCCACCCGCGCCCGCACCGTGCTGGAACGCGCGGCAGAGGAGCTGAGCCAGCACATCCCCCCCGCAAAACGCCCGCCCCCCGCGATGTTCTCGGCCCATGTCTGGGCGCTCTCCCACGGCGTGGTCGAGCTTTTCGCGCGCAACTCCCCCGGCACCCAAAGCCCCTTCCCGCCCGAAGATTTGCTGGAAAGCGGGATTGGCGTGTATCTGCGGGGGTTGGGTTTGATCCCTCCGGATGAATAGCTGTGACAAGGTTGACTGGTGCGCAGGCCCTTTCGACTATTCACGTTTGGAGAACAAACCGCCGCAATCCACCGGAGTGTTGGCCCTTTGTCCGCAAAAAATATCAGAAATTAAGAAATCCTTGAACTATCACGGCATCGGCCATCATACTCGCTGAATGGGTCGGGACTTGGCAGTCGTAGTTTGCTATCTCAACACTGCTTTTATGTCTTGATCTACAAAATCCAAGACGCCTCATTCACACGCACAAAACTGAGGACAGCTGCGTCTTGAATGGTACGGCTTACGCATGACGAGACTGATGATGGGGGCTGCCCGATGACCAACTATGTTTTGGACTGGGATGCGATTTTCGCGCCGGGGGCCAGCCCGTCGAACACATCGATTGGCTCGGTCGATGTGACTTTTGCCATCGCCGACGCCGGCGGAGGTGCGCCAAGCGCGCAATCCGCGACGGTCAACAGCAACCAGTTCGGGGCCACGAATGAGGGCCATTTGCGGTTGGAGATGACTGCTGCTGCGCCGGGCGAAGGCATCGTCCAGACGATCATTTTTGAGGAAACCGGTTTTCCAAATGAAGGTGTGCGAGACGTAGCTTTCACGCTTCTGGATGTGGATCAGGATACCTGGCAGGATCAGGTGCAGATCATCGCCTATGACGTCGATGGAAATGCATTGCCCGCGACGGTGGTCACACTGACGCCTTCGGGCGGTTCGGCATCGGCTTCTGGCGACACGGCGCAGGGCGAAGCCGATGCGCTTGCCACGCAAAACATCGGCAATGTCGAGGTAGCAATTGATGGAGAGATCAGCCGCATCGACATTGTCTACACCGCCGGACCGGATGTCACCTCGGGGCTGACGAGCCAGGACCTTGGCATCGGGTCGATCAGTTTCACCTCGGACGTGATCTACGATGACAGCGATGGCACGGATGACGGCATCATCAACGGGACGGACGAAGACAACATCATCTTCGGCGGCACGATTGCCGATGGCGGTTTGCTGTTTTCCGGCACTGGTGCAGACAACGACAGCACCTTCCCCGATGACACGATCCAGGCGGGTGATGGCAATGACACCGTTTTCGGTGGCGCGGGGCGCGACAGCATTGTTGGGGGCGATGGCGATGACGACCTGCGCGGCGGAGATGGCAACAACATCATCGAAGGCGGCTTGGGGAATGACCGGATCTTTGGCGGGTCGCTGGCTGAAACGATTTCTGGCGGTGCAGATGATGATGTCATCCTTGGCGGCGGTGGAACGGATGAGCTAAGCGGCAATGGCGGTAACGACCAGTTCTTGCTTCTGGCCAGTGACGTGGCGGGCCTTGGGTTCATCGACGGGGGCGCGGACAATGATGTTGTTGATATCACGTTCAACGCGACGGGCACGACCGCTGATCTGAAGAACATCGTTTATCAGAATATTGAGTTTCTGGACTTCGATGCGGGCGCAACGGACGCCACGATCTCGCTTCTCGACACGCAAGTGAGCGGTTTGCGAGCTGTCTTTTTTGACCGGCTGAGCAATTCTAACGCCAACACCGAAATCCTTGAAATTCAAATGACGGGTGAGGCAACGCTGAACCTTAACCCGCTTGGAGTATCGAACTTCACCGGCAATGATTTCTTCCGCGTGCTGGGCGAAGACAACGCAGAAAACATCACCGGCACGTTCATTTCGGACAGCATCGAAGGCAATGGCGGAGCGGACACGATTGATGGTGGCTCCGGTGATGACACAATCGATGGCGGCACTGGCAACGATATGCTGATCGGCGGGCGCGGGAATGACAGCCTCTCGGGTGGCGATGGTGATGATATGTTCTCTGGGTCAAACCGAGAGGCATTCTTCGGAGATACGATCGACGGTGGCGATGGTGGCAGCGACATGGACGTGCTTGATCTGACTGGGCTGGGACGATGGCGCATCGGTGCGGAGAGCGATGACTTGGATGGTAATTCCACCAGTGGCACCATCGAGTTTCTCAATGATACAGGCGGTGTTGAGGACACGCTTAGCTTTTCCGAAATCGAAGACATTCTCTGTTTCGCAGAAGGCACGCTAATTGCCACGGACAAAGGCCAGGTGCCGGTTGAGGATCTGAAGATCGGTGACCTGCTGCGCTCGGCAGATGGTCGCTCCGTCCCTGTGAGATGGGTTGCCCGGCAAACCATCATGCCCAGGTTCCATCGCGAGCGCGCCGAGATGGTTGAGATCAAGGCCGGCGCTTTGGGCGATGGTCTGCCGCTATGGGATCTCAGGGTGACGGCAAACCATGGCATGGTTCTTGATGGTGCCGTGATCGATGCATCCCTGCTTGTAAACGGATCATCCATACGCCGGGTGCAACTGGCCGGCCTGCCCGAACGGTTCACGGTGTATCATGTGGAAACGGATGATCATGATGTGATCCTGGCCAACGGGTCCGCGAGTGAAACCTTCATTGACGCCGTTGGCCGGTCGCAGTTTGACAACTATCAAGAATTCGTGGACCTCTTTGGCGCTACGGCATCGGCTCCCAAAAATCCGCTGCCACGCGTCGCGGCCAAACGGCTTTTACCCCCGGCCACGAAGTTTCGGATTTCAAATGCATCGAAGAAATTGAATCTTGGCCTCCACTCACTCCCACGTCATTGTGAAGGGAAGGCGGCTCGTTCCATTCGTACTGGCACAGAATGATGCACGGTAAACTACCATCTACGTTTCGGCAAATGTCGTTACCGACCTGCCAACTTCCTGTTCTAGCGGCGCAGACGTAAAATAGAAAAAGCGCAGCCAAACCTGCGCTTTTTCAAAGAATTGCTGTTGCCAGCGTCAGGTAAAATCTTAACGCTTGGAGAACTGGAAGCTCCGGCGCGCTTTGCGCTTACCGTATTTCTTCCGTTCCACCACGCGGCTGTCGCGGGTCAGGAAGCCTGCGGCTTTCAGCGCAGCGCGCAGCGACGGATCGTAAAGCTGCAGTGCTTTGGAGATGCCGTGCTTCACTGCACCGGCCTGACCGGACAGACCGCCACCTTTCACAATGGCCATCACGTCAAACTGATCTTCCACGCCCGCAACCGAGAACGGCTGGCGCAGGATCATCTGCAGCACGGGACGCGCGAAGTAGGCATCCATTTCTTTGCCGTTGACTTCGACCTTGCCAGAGCCCGGCTTGATCCAGACACGGGCCACCGCGTCCTTCCGCTTGCCAGTGGCATAGGCGCGGCCAAATTCGTCGCGCACGGGTTCACGGTTCACAGCCTCTTCGACAACCGGCGCTTCTACGCCTTCTGCCACGGCTTCGAGATCTTCGAGGGATTTGATATCTTCGCTCATGACTGGCTCACCCGCGTGTTTTTCGCATTCATGGATTTCACGTCCAGCACTTCCGGGGATTGTGCGTCGTGAGGATGGTCCGACCCGGCATAGACGCGCAGGTTGGTCATCTGGCGGCGGCTCAGGCGGTTGCCCGGCAGCATGCGTTTGACGGCCTGCATGACCACGCGCTCAGGATGTGCGCCTTCGAGGATCTGACCGGTGGTGCGGGATTTGATGCCGCCCGGATAGCCCGTATGCCAGTAGTTCGGCTTGTCACGCTTCTTGCCGGTCACCTGCACTTTTTCAGCGTTGATGACGATGACATTGTCGCCCATGTCCATGTTGGGCGTGAAGCTTGCCTTGTGTTTGCCGCGCAAGCGGGTTGCGACGATCGACGCAAGACGGCCCAGAACGATGCCTTCGGCGTCGATCAGGATCCATTTCTTGTCGATGTCTGCCGGAGTTGCAGAAAACGTTTTCATGTCTCTTCCCTTAGGGGGTGATGTTTGATCGGCGCTTTCTACAGGAACGCAGGGCACAGTCAACAGCGGGGTAATCTTAAAAATGTTTTAGTTTCAATAGCTTAAAAAATAGGTATTATTTTACCCCAAAATCAAATACTGTTTCCAACCATGGGATCCGAACGAAACCTGTTCGCATCGTATTTTTGACCTCAACGACCCTGAATAGAGATCGAAAAGCTGCGTTGCGCACCAGGTGGCGGTGGCGGGAAAGGTGCTGCCGCCCGGATCACGCGAACGGCTGCCTGATCGAGACGTGCATTTCCGGACCCACGGGCCAATGATACCCCCGCGAGCCCACCGCTTGGCCCCACGCGGAAGGACACAACGGCCGTCCCCCCACCGACCCCACGGGGTTTCGGGGCACGATTGATCCGCGCCATCACCTTGCCCGGATAATTGCTCGCCCCCGCGTTGCCGACAGCAGTGGCCGCGCCGACACTGCTGGCCGCTGCAGCCTGTTGCCGCTGGCCCGTCGACGTTCCCGCCCTTGAATTTTGAGCCGCACTGCCCTGCGGTGCGCGGGCCGTTTGGCGTGGCGGCTCTGGCGGTGGCTCATGTTTCTTTTCAAACTCCGGTGTTCGCGGCTTCGGCCGCAATGACCGTGAGACGGCCGTGGTTTCCTCTTCCGGCTCTATCGCCTCAACAGGTTCGGGCTGCACCGGCTGAGCCACCTCTTCTGGTGCGATCTCTTCAACGTCTTCCTCTTCAGGCCGAACAGGCACCAAGGGCACCAAAGACTCAAGTGGCGCGGGTTCAATCGCCGCTGTGATCATGGGAGCATTTTCGTCCACCGCGGTTTCCTCAGGCACCTCGCGGTCGATGTCTTCAGTGACATCCTGCTCAGTTTCGTCGGGCGTCTCTTGTTCCACCAGTTCTTCCGGTCGATCTTCCTCAACCACCTTTTGGGGCTCTACCTCCTCAAGGATGTCTTCAGCATCGACAGGCTCAATCACGCCCGCCGCCATGTCTGCAAAGCTGTCGCCGAGGCTTGGCGGCGCAACGCTACTTCCCCCTTCGATCAGTACTTCGCGTTTCGGAAACAACTGCCAAACCCCGAAAGCGTGGGTTCCAAACGCCACGCCCAGTGCCGCCACGGCCGCGACGTGGGTTCTGGAGATCATTGCAGCCCCCGCTCCGTCACGATCATCACCTTCTGCGCCCCGGCAACACGCAAATCACGGGCGAGGTTGACCAATGTCTGCGCCGACAGTTCCTGATCCGGCACCACGCGCACCGTGTCCCGTGCCTCGTCGCCCTCCAGCGACGCAAAATACGCCTCGGCAGAGGCCACATCCTCTCCGCGATAGCTCAACCGCCCATCGGGGTGCACCACCAACGTATCGGGGGGCGAAACGCCCTCAAGGTCTGCCGTGCGGATCAGTTTCAGTTCATTATCCAACGGTTGCGACAGCGTTCCGGCCACCATGAAGAAGACCAGCATCAAGAACACGATGTTGATCAACGCGATGGTGGGTTCCAGCTTTCTGGTGCGCCGCGTGCGTTTCATCAGGTCCCCAACACGTTGACAGCGACGCGGTCAATACCGCGCAGCACGACCAGGATGTCGGTCAGGCGCTGCGCCGTCACATCATCGCGCAGACTGATGATCACGGGCAGGGCTTCGGCGTCTTCTGGCAGCTCCGCAAAGAAATCTGCCAATCCCTCGATCGCGACCTCCTGCCCGTTCAAAGAGATCGCCTCATTGCCCAACTGCATGAAACTGACCGGCGCGTCAGAGGTGCTGGCCGAACGGGACGCGCCCGCCGCGGACAGCTCCACATCCGCAAAACGCGAAAAGGTGGACGACAGCATGAAAAAGAGCAGCAGCAGGAAGATGACGTCAATCAAAGACGTCATCGACAACCGCCGCCTGATGCTGCGTTTACGCATGTATCGGGTCCCGCGAGAATTCCGGCACGTCCCGGCTACGACCTTGCGGATGCAGGATCGTCGCAATCGCACGCTCTGCCGTCACGCGTTCATTGTCCATCCGGCTTTCAAACCAGCTGAGCACCATGGAGGTGGGCATTGCCACCGCAAGACCAACGGCTGTGGTCAGAAGCGCCACCCAGATCCCCCCGGCCAGCAAGGATGGATCCACCTGTGATCCCGCCTCCTGCAGCGCCTGGAATGCCTCGATCATGCCCAGAACCGTACCGAAAAGGCCCAGAAGCGGGGCCAGCTGCGCCACACTGTCCAACAACCGCATACCGCCTTCCAGCTTGGCAAAACGTGTCTCGGCTTCGGCCTCCAAGCGCTTGCTGTCCTCGGCATCCGACGAAAACGCCATCTCAACCACCGGGGCCAAGTAGCTTTGCGATTGCGACAGCGCCGCCACGGCCCCGGCGCGATCTCCACTGTCCCAGGCCATGACCGCGTCTTGCAACGCGCGATGGCGGCCAACGCCCGCGCGATTGAACTGCCACAGCTTGTACAGCACGACGGCCATGGTGATGACTGACACCGCCAAAAGGATCATGACAACCGGGCCACCCAGATCGAAGACCCGCTGCAAAAGCTCGAACAAACCGCTCATCCTGTCACCTCAATGTCTGTGCGTGTGTCCAGAACCAGACCGTCCTGGCACGCGCTCTCATCCAGTTCTGCGGCCTCACACGTATGGGCCCCGTTGATCAGGACCTGCCCCACCGCATCGCACTGAATACCGGGCACCGAGAACTGACGCACCCGTGGGCGGCCCGGCGGCAACGCCCCGAAGTCAAACAGCGTCAAACGGTCGACCTGGCCGCCACTGTTAAAGAGCACCGTTTCATAGACAGCCTTGTCGATCTGGCTGGCATGACCGTTCAGGATCAGAAAGGTCAGCGTGCAGCTGTCGGCATTGGACTTGGTCGCATTCAGCTCGATGAGAACGGCGTCTTCCAGAACTTCATCCTGGGCGTGGGCCACCTGCGCGAACGCGACACTGGCCGCCAAAAGCGCCAAGCCCCTCGTGATCATCTGCATGATGCATCTCCTCTTTGATAATCAAACGCGGCGCGCGGCACGTGACACGCGGGCAATAGGGTCAAGCTTGGCCGGGACACAAGCCAGATCCAAAGGCGCCGCAACGGCCATTTTGTACGATGAAATTGCACCCCACATTTGCGTCGTCCACAGCTTCCGTCGGTTATTTGATAAATTCATCCCGAACATCATCGGGCTTGGTCATGATAGGCACACATGTCCATAAAACCAGTGAAAACACAATGCTCAAAGTAAAATAGTCAGGTTTGCACTCAAGCCGAAGCGAAGCCCCGGCCCTTGGGCAGGTTTGCGACACGCAAGACCAGTGAGAAGCCCCGGCCCATGGACGCTGGAACCGCCGCGTTCAATGCAGAGAGACCTGGTCCATCGCACAGTCTCTTTTGGTCCATAGCGGTTCAAAAAAGGTCCAACGGAATGCTTTTGAATTGCTTTGCGGGCCGATTATATATCACGTGTCCAACTTGAACCGCGGGGAGCGCAGATGAGCAACTTTCAGAAATTCTACATCAACGGTGAATGGGTTGATCCTATCAACGGCTCCACCTTTGACGTTGTCCATCCAGGCAATGAAGAAGTCATCGCCACCATTGCCATGGGCACGAAAGAGGATGTCGATGTCGCCGTTGCCGCCGCGAAAGAGGCGTTCAAAACATGGGCTTTCAGCACCGTGGACGAACGCGTGGACCTTCTGGAACGCATCCTGAAAGCTTACGAGGCGCGCGAAGAAGAATTTGTGCGCATGATGCCCCACGAGATGGGCACCACCATTTCATTTTCCCGTGAAGTGCATCAGCCGGTGGGCGTGGGCCATCTAGAAGCCGCGATTGAAGCACTCAAAGCACATGAGTTTGAACGCCCCTCCCTGCGTGGCGGTTCGGTTCTCGTGGATGAACCCGTGGGCGTTGTCGGCATGATCACGCCGTGGAACTGGCCCGTGAACCAGATCATGATCAAAGTGGCCCCTGCCCTCGCGGCGGGTTGCACCATGGTTCTCAAACCGTCCGAATACTCCCCCCTCACCTCCGTGATGCTGGCCGAGGTTCTGGATGAGGCCGGCTGCCCGCCCGGTGTCTTCAACATGATCAACGGGGATGGCGTGGGCGTGGGCGAACCGATTGCCTCGCACCCCGATATCGACATGGTGTCTTTCACCGGCTCCACCCGTGCGGGCAAAGCCGTGACCAAGGCCGCCGCCGACACGATCAAACGCGTTTCGCTGGAGCTGGGCGGCAAATCCCCAAACCTGCTTTTTGCCGATGCGGATCTCGAAACCGCCGCCAAGACCTCCGTCGATGCATGCTTCATCAACAACGGGCAGTCCTGTGATGCGGCCTCGCGCCTGCTCGTGGAAAAGTCGGTCTATGACGAAGTGGTCTCGCTGGTCACGAAGGTCGTGGAAGAGTGCGAAGTGGGCG
This sequence comes from uncultured Roseovarius sp., assembly GCA_963422235.2. Lineage (GTDB taxonomy): Bacteria > Pseudomonadota > Alphaproteobacteria > Rhodobacterales > Rhodobacteraceae > Roseovarius. The sequence continues at coordinate 3,051,686 of CAXMWV010000002.1, read as the reverse complement.
ACCCGATGGAAGAAGGCGATCACATCGGCCCCGTGGTGAACAAAAAACAGCACGAAAACATCCAGCGCCTGATCCAGGCGGGCATTGATGACGGGGCGACCCTAGCCGCCGGCGGTCCGGGCCTGCCTCAGGGCTTCAACAAAGGCTATTACGTGCGCCCCACCGTGTTCACAGACGTCAACAATCAGATGGTCATCGCCCGGGAAGAGGTGTTTGGCCCGGTTCTGGCCGTGCTGCCGTTTGAGACCGAGGAAGAGGCCATCGAGATCGCCAATGACACGCCCTATGGGCTGGCGGCCTATATTCAATCCTCGGACACCGACCGCATCAACCGCGTCAGCCGCAAACTGCGCGCGGGCGTGGTGAATGTGAACGGCGAAGCGGGCGATTATGATGTGCCCTTTGGGGGTTACAAACAATCCGGCAACGGGCGCGAGGCCGGGCCTTTGGGCTTCCACGAATACCTGGAAACCAAGGCGATCACGCAGTAACGCTTGCATCTTCCAAAAACAAAAGCACCGCGCTAATCACGCGGTGCTTTTTTTGTTGAAGAACGGCGGACTAAGTCATCCCGACCAAAGCGCGGTTCCGGGATAGAACTGCGACCAGGCAAACCAGAACGCCTGATGTGATCCCAGATCACGACCTTGCGCATCCACCGCTTTGATCCCGCCGCCATCCATCTTCAGATGCACATTCTCGACGATCACCTCGCGGCCCTGGCTCAACGCCGCGAAGGCCCTTGAGCGTTGAAACGCGACCGGCTTGCCACTGGCCGTTACCACTCCGATGACATCCTCATGTACCGACAGGCGTGGATCTACGTCACCCACCGGAAAGATCGGACCGTCCGCATCGCGCCCATTGCGGAAGTCAAAGTCACGGCCCAATGCCAGCGCTTCGACCAAAACAGTCGTCTCGGGATGCGCCTCTTTCCACTCCCCCCAAGTCGCAGTCACCACGCTGGCCTGTTTCAGCTTCACCCCCTTGCGCGCCAGAGGCCCGGTAACCGCATCGCCCAGAAACGTATCAAAGACCGACCATGTGCGCAGATCGAACATCACCTTGTTGGACCGGATCAACAGACCGGACGTGCGCAACACAGGCCGCTTCACCCCGTCTGGCAGATCGTCGGTAAAATAGGCCTGAGCCGCGCCGCAAAGCGTGCAGTAGGGAATGCCCAGATCGCGCCCACCCAAGGTGTCATTGACCATCTCGCGCACTTCCATGATCCGGCGTGGATAGGCACGCGCCTCGCCATTGACCACCACGCCGAAAACCACATCGCTGTCTTTCAGCCACGTCGCCTCGGCAGCGGAGGACACTTCCGGATTGTCGGCTGCGGGGATGCAGTTGCAGCGCTCATCGGTTTGATCAAACTTGCGCGTATCCGGCGGCACGCCGCCCCAGGACACGAAACGCCAATCCACGTCGCCCTGCTTGAAGATCTTCTTCCACTCCGGGACGATGGTGGCAAAGATAGCGCGCTTGACTGGCAGGTACCCGGGCGGCGCCGGGATCTCCCACGCGATCAGGTGATCGGTCAGCACGCCCCATGAATTCGCTGCCGGGATCGTTTTGCCCATCAACTGAGTGGCCGCATCCGCCAGCTGCGCATTGATCCCCCGGCTGGAGATGAACCGCAACATATCGCTGATGATCCAGGCCAGCCGCACATCGCCAGAGGCGGCCACTTCTGCCAGGGCGATCTCCTGATCGCGACCCCAGGTTGACTGTTCCATGCTGTCGACAAAGGCCACTTGCACGGCATCCGCCACGGATTTGGGCAGCTTTCCGGTCGCGATAGCCGGTGGAGACCCAAACTCATCAATCACGTATTGCGGCAGGGGTTGGCCGGTCTGCGCCTGCGCGCCCCCGGTGACAGACAAAGCCATCGCAACAAGCGGCACAGCAAGCAATGCGCGTAGTCTAAGGAACTTATCTCGGGCCATCGTCGCTATCCTCCGAAGCTGCACAATACGAGAAGATGCGCATGATATGAGCCACAAACGCCTCACGCGGCCAATCACGTTTGCATCATGTGCCGGTGATTGGCATGTCCCATGGCGCTCCAGATATGCCTAAAATGCGCGCCCGGTTTCGCTGGCAACCGCGCAAAATCTGAATATATTGGCCCGACAGGATCGAGCATTCGGACGACCAATGAAAATAATTCTTCACGCAGGCGCCCATGTGACCGACGAAGACAGGCTTGTAAAATGCCTGATCAAGAATGCCGGGCTGCTGGACAGCGTAGGCACGGCCGTTCCTGATCCTGACAGCTATCGCAACCGACTGCGCGATACGATTGCCGCCGCCACAGACGGTGTGATTGACCCCAAGGACGGCCCGGCCCTACGCCGCGCCTTGGTGCCTGCCGAAGGCGTTGACCGGCTGGTCATCTCGAATGACAGCTTCTTTGGCACGCATAAAATGGCCGTCAAACGCATGTTCTACCCGGCCTCCTGTTCGCGGCGTGAGGCCATGCGCCAACTCTTCCCCGACGATGAGCTGGAGCTGTTCTTCGCTGTCCGCGACCCGGCCACATTCATGCCGGCCCTGCTGGAGGCGACAAATTTCAACTCCATCGAGGATCTCTTCCGCGGCTATGACCCGCTCAGCTTCCGCTGGTCAGAGCTTTTCGAACGCATCCGCGCACAGATCCCCGACATCCCGATCACCGTCTGGTGCAACGAAGACACCCCGCTCATCTGGGCAGAGCTGATCCGCGAACTCGGTGGCCTTGATCCGACGCAGGAGATTGATGGCGAATATGACCTTCTGGAAGAGATCATGACCGACAAGGGGGTGGAACGGTTTCTGAGTTACATGGACGGCCACCCCGGCATGACCGAGGTGCAGAAGCGCCGGGTGATTTCCGCGTTTCTCGACAAGTTCATCGATGATGACGTGGTCGAGGAAGAATACGAACTTGCGGGTTGGACCTCTGGCATCATCGACCAGATGACAGAGCTTTATGAAGAAGATGTCTTCAACATTCCCCGCGTGCCCGGGGTAACGCTGATCACGCCTTAGATGTCGTGCCTCCGGCGGGGATATTTTCAGCCAGAAGAAACATCCACGCAAAGCCGCAAGCAATGAACAAGGCGGGGTCCACGCCCCACGCGCGTTACATCCCAAGCGCTTCTTTATACATCTCCAACACCGCCTCTTCTTCTGCGATGTCGTCCTTGTCGCGTTTGCGCAGCGCCACGACTTTGCGCATCACCTTGGTGTCATAGCCCCGCGCCTTGGCTTCGGCCATCACTTCCTTTTGCTGGTCCGCAATGTCCCGCTTTTCAGCCTCCAACCGCTCAAACCGTTCGATGAACTGGCGCAGCTCATCAGCCGTCACGCGATAGCTTGCATCTGCATTTGCGCTCATGTCGCTCATGGTATGTCTCCCTGCCTTGGTCTCTCCTCACGCTTTAGGCCGCTCGCGCGGGACCCGCAAGGGCCTCTCCCCCTCCCTGCCCTTGCACCGGCGCGCATGACAGGTTAGGCGATCGCTCAAACGCGAAAGGAGCGGTTCATGGAGTGGTTGATCTGGGTCGGCGCAGCGGTGTCGCTTTTCGGACTGGGCGGTCTGATCTACTGCATCAAACGTGTCTGGACGGCGCGCAAGGCCGGGCTCAACGATGATGAGCTCAAGGCCGTGCTGCAACAAGTGGTGCCGATCAACACGGGCTCTTTGTTTCTGTCCGTGATGGGGCTGATGATCGTGGTCATCGGGATCGCGTTTTCCTGAGCGGCTTTGCCACGGTCCTCCTAGAAAAACCGCTTTCCGTTTTTTACCATGTCGAGCACATGTGGGTCCGGCTGCCATAGGCAGGCATCCACCGGGGCCAAGGCTTTCATGATCTTCACAAAGCCAAGCAAGCCCTGCATGTCCGCCTGAATAAGCGGGCCGCCCTGTTTGGGATCCATGAAAAGGCCCTTCTCAGCGGCCAGATCAATATCCGACATCCGCTGAATCACCTTGGCTGATCGCAGCCGCGCCGCCTCCTTGATCAGCGCGGCGTGAAAGGCCTGTTCCAACGGCACGTCCGGCCAGACCAGGGATCGGTCCGGGTAGTCCCCGCGCCACTCTCCGATCCAGGGGCTCAGGTCCGGATCACGCGAAAAACTCTGCCCGGCGGCCACGTGGAACACATGCACCCGCGCGGCTTTGGCCGCCCCGTCCTGAGTGGCGTCGGCAATGCGATCCGACAAAAGCCGCAGGGGCGACAGCGACGCATCTCGATGTTCAAAAACGCGGCGCATCAGATCCAGTGACCGTCCGGCACCGTGCACATCCATCATCTGCAGCGGTCCCTGATGCAGCCCAAGTCGGCGTGCCGCCCGTTCGACCCGTCCGGGCGACTGGCCAGCGGCCAGCATCACCATGGTCGCCCGGCACAACACGCTGAACAGCGCCCCCACTAGGCCACCCGGTTCATCTGCGGTCATGATCACGCTTTGGCCCGCCGCCGATAGCGCCTTATGGGCTGTCGATACGGTGGCGTTCCGCGTTCCGGGTGGGGCGCTCAGTTCTACCAGATGGGCATTGCGCAGCAAGCGGCGCAGGCGCAGCGTGCGCCCTTGGGCCGAGACCTCCTCCGCCCGTTCCCCCGCCGCAATAACTGGCGATGTCAGCAACCAGACACCGCCTTCTTTCAACGCCACTGGGGGATCGGGTGTCAACTCGCCCGTGTCAAAAATCAGGTCCGCCTCTTCCATTTCTGACCCGCTGGCACCCACAGTCAAACGTTCTGCGGGGTCGTCGTCTGAGGGAAGGTCGGACCGCTGCAGCCGCTTCAACGTCAGCTCTGCCAACGCTTCGCCCATCGCCTGCGTACCGCTTTCGATCCAGACGCGATGGCCCAGCCATAGCGTCATCGCCGCCAGGTCCGCCACCTCAGAGGACCGCCCTAACACCACCACCTTGTCCACGGGCAAGGCTGAACTGGCCAGGGCCGGAGGCAGATTTGCCGCCTTGGCCTTGGCCGCAAAGGCGTGGCGGGCCAGCAGCGAGGCCGGGCTTGCGGCGCGCTCCCGAAAACGGACAGCTTCAAAGTTGAGCCCCTGATCAAAGGGCAGCAATTGCGCCGCTTCAACACAGGCCACGATATCGGCCTCGGGCCGGCTTGGGTCCTGCATCAGGTCGTGAACCTCGGCAACAGAGCGTTGGAAAACGCCGGGGTCTGACAGGCCCCGATCTCGATCCTTGATATGCGAAAACCCATGCCCCTTGGCGAGCAGGTCGGCCAAGACAAGCGCTGCCTTTTCAGGATCGTCATTCACGATGCGGTCCATCAGCCCTGACACGGCACGATCCGTGACCGGCACGATGCGGCCAGACAGCAAAAGCTCTAACGAGGCTTGCGCGCCGATCACCCGGGGCAGGCGCTGCGTGGCCCCGCCCCCGGGGATCAGACCAACAGCAATGTCCGGCATCCCGATCTTGGTGTCTCTTTTCGCCACACGCGCATGTGTGCACAGGGCAAGTTCCAGCCCCGCCCCCAAGGCCGCGCCATGAATGGCCGCCACAACCGGCTTTTTCGCACCGTCAAGACACTGACCAATGTCATAGACGTTGCCCGGCCTGCCCACATGGGCAAACTCATCAAGGTCCATACCTGTCGAGAACGCTTCCCCCTGCCCCGAGATTACAATGCCCCGCACCGTGTCATCGGCCAGCGCGTCTGTCAGGTGCGCTTCCAGATCGCGGCATATCTTGGCGGTCAGGACATTTCGCGGGGCCCGGTTGAGCGACAGCACGACCATCCCGTTTTCCCGCCGATGCTGAATGTGATCCGACAAGGGGTCCGTGCCTTTGCTCTGCCAATTTTGCGCGATTAGACCCTGTTCACATTGCGCACGCAAGCCTTGCGCTTCTTGCGGTCCTTGCGGGTCAAAAACCAGACTTTTCGGTCACAGCTTGGGCAGGTCGGGCAAATCAGGCAAACCCGCGTCGCCTTCCGCAACACTGTCCGTGAGCGGGGTGAGGGCGGGAATATCAGGCAAGTCTATAACCGGCGTCGCTGAACCCGGATCAAGCTCCGCATTCACCGGGACATCCAGTGACAGATCGCCGGGCAATTCGGGCGGCACCTCGACTGGGCCCCCCTCCACCAGATCGGATAGACCTGCCTCAATCAGGGTCTGATCCAGATCCATTGGTCCATCTCCCGTGTCCACCGGGTCAGGCAAGGTCGGCACCTCTTCCATCGCCTGCTGACCTGCACTTGCAGACCTCTGAACCATCGGCATATCATCATCTCCCGGTTCCTGCGCGCCCAGCCGAACAGCCCGAAACCCGTTGATCTGGCCAAGGCAGACTTTGCTCAGCAGAAACCCGCGTGGGCCCAAAAGCTCCGCCTTTCCCATTGCCGCGCGCGACACCGGCAAAACATCCCCCGGCTTCAACCCGCAGACGCGCGACAGGGGCATCTCAAGCCGTTGCAACACCGCATCAAGTGTCACCGGTGCGGTCAGCACAGGCCCGCCAAGATCAAACCCATCCTCATCTTCGCCTACCGCAGCCGCGACAACCTTGGGAAACAGAACGTCCTTCGGGAAAATGAGCGTCAGATCACCACTGCGCGCGGTGCCCCCCACGTCCACCGACAACCGAAACACGCCGTATTCCACCGCCTCCAACGCCAAAAACAGTGCGCGTGCATCCTCCATCTTCTCGCCAAACCGCAAACGCATCGGCGTCGCGTCTTGCGGCGGCTGCATCATCATCTCATCGGCGGCGTGCAAAACAGGGTCAATCAGGCGTGCAACCACGGCCGCGTCTGTCTTGGTGAAAGCCCGGGCACCAAGCTATGCTTCTGTCACATGTCCGCGCGTTTGCACTTCCACCAGAGTTTGCACCAAGGCGCGATCGAGTATTGCCGCCCCACGCTCGGCATCACGGCCCGGTCTGACCTGCCCTTCCTCGCCATGCCCCTGCCGTTCCAGCAGCATGATCAGACGATCGCCACCCGCCTGATCACCCAGGTTTTCCAGATCAACAGTCACCTCCTCCACCGACCGGACGATCAGTGGCAGGTTGACCAGTCGGTCACTGCTGCGTTCCAACGCCAATCGGATGGCTTTGGACCACGACATGACATGCGCTTTGGACTGCTCCCGCCCGCTGCGCGCCTTTTTCTCAATGACAGAGCCGTTTTCGACCGTAGACATGGGGTCCCCGCCTGCTGCGGTCGTCGTGACCACGCCAAGGGTCTACCCCATCACGGTTACCAGCCGATTACCAAACCCTATTGCGCGGCGGCCATGGCCCCATCGGACAGCATGGGCACGCGCACCCGGAACGCCGCCCCCGCCTGCCCCGGCACATAGGTAATGGACCCGCCAAGCCGCCCCATGATCTCTCGGCAAATGGCAAGGCCAAGGCCCGCACCACCTGCTTTGGCCTCTCCCACGCGGGCGAATTTCTCGAAAATCACGGCTTGCTGGTTGCGCGGGATGCCCGCGCCGTTGTCGATGAAATCAATGACCAGGTCGCCATTTTTCATTTCCGGGCGGATCGACAGTTCCGCATTCTCGGCCTCGCAATATTTCCCGGCATTGGAAATCAGGTTGATGAACACCTGCACCAAACGGTCAAGATCGGTGCTGAGCAGGACATTTTCGTCCTCCACCCGGCGTCGTATCTTGATCTTGTCGCCCACATCCGCCGCTGCGATCGCCCGGTCCAGCAAGTCCGAAAGTTGACCAGTCTGGGTGTTGAGCACCACCTGCCCATTCTCCAGAACACTGAGATCAAGCAGGTCATCCAAAAGCCGGGTCAGGCGCGTCGCCTCATCCTGAATGATCGAGGCATATTTGTTGCGTTCCTGCGCGCTGAGACCATCGGTGTCGCGCAAGATCTCTGAAAATGACCGGATCGACGTCATCGGCGTGCGCAACTCGTGGCTGATCTGGCTGAGGAACGCATCCTTTTGCACGGAGATCTGCGTCAGCTTCTCATTGACTTCCCTAAGCTGCCGCGCGGTGCGCTCCTGTTCTGCTGTTTTGGCCTCAAGACGGCTGGAATACTCCATGATCTGGGCGGTTTCATCGGCCACAGCCATGAGGTCTTCCACCGACACGGTCGTCCCGCCCACAATCTGGGAAATCATCGCATGGGCGGCGGCGGCCCCCACCGAGCCGGACAGCTCCCGCTCCAACCGGTTGAGGAAATCCGGCGACGGCTCTGGCAGGTAGCCCCCCAGCCCCTGTCGTCGCGCCTCCTCAGCAAAAAGCCCCTGGGCTTCACTCGCCCCCATGATGCGCTGCGCCATGATCATCAGATCTTCGGATTGCGCCAACCCCGTGGTCCAGCCACCCGGCGTGCCCGAATGCTCAAACGCGTTGACGAACTGCGCCCCCTGCAGGCGTTCGATGGGCTGCGGAAGCGTCATGATCGAGACGATGAAAAACGCGGCCGTGTTCAAAAGAAGGCTCCACATCACGGCATGGATGACCGGGTCCATGCCTTCCGTGCCGAAAAGCGCACGGGGCCGAAGCCACGACAAACCGAAAAGGCCGTTATCAAAGACCGCTTGCGGCAAAACGGCGGACGGTCCGAAGCTGGGCAGGAACAGGCAGTAAATCCAAACGACAAAACCAAGACCCAGACCCGCCATCGCGCCAGACCGTGTTGCGCCCCGCCAAAACAGCCCGCCCATCAGCGCGGGCAGGAATTGCGCGGCCCCGACAAAAGAAATCAGACCGATGGCGGCAAGGGCACTGCCTCCACCCGAGAGGCGCAGGTAAAGGTAGCCCAGAAACAGGATCACCGCGATCGACAGCCGCCGCGCCAGCAAGGCCACCGTGCGCACATCGCCCGACACAATCGCCCCCCCGCCCGTGGACCACAGCCAGATCGGCATCACGATATGGTTGGCCACCATGGTCGACAGGGCAATGGCGGCCACGATCACCATCGAGGTGGCAGAGCTGAACCCGCCCAGAAACGACAAGATCGCAAGCCCCTCGCGCCCTTCCATCAAAGGCAGCGTCAGCACGAAGAGGTCCGGGTTCGCCTCCGCCGGCAACATATCAAGCCCCACCACCGCGATGGGCACCACGAAAAGGCTCATCAGCATCAGGTAAGTGGGGAACGCCCAGGACGCGACGCGCAGGTGATCTTCATGTTCGCTTTCCACCACCATGACCTGAAACATCCGCGGCAGACAGATGAAGGCCGCCGCTGACAGCAAAGTCAGCCCGACCCAACGACTACCGGGCACGTCCCAGGCGGAAATGGGTGAGGCGTCGATCCGCTCCAGCGTGGCGCCAATTCCACCCGACAGACCCCAAACCACGAACACACCCACGGCCAACAAAGCAAAAAGCTTCACCACGGCCTCAATCGCAATCGCCATGACCACGCCATGGTGGCGTTCATTGGCATCCAGATTGCGCGTGCCGAACAGGATGGTGAACACGGCCAGACCCGCGGCCACCCAGAACGCGGTGGCTTGTTGAAGGCTTGGATCGGCCGGCGCGCTGAAATCCGTTGCGGCCACGGTGCTGAAGGACAGCGTGACCGACTGCAATTGCAATGCGATGTATGGGGCCAGCACGATCACGGCGATCACAGTGACAAAGATCGCCAACGCGTTCGACTTGCCAAAGCGCGAACTGATCAGATCGGCAATTGAGGTGATCCGCTGCGTCCGGCCCACACGCACCATCTTGCGCAGGGTCCACCACCAGCCGATCATCACCAGCGTGGGTCCCAGATAGATCGTCACATATTCCAGCCCGGACCGCGCCGCGAACCCCACCGCGCCATAGAAGGTCCAGGCGGTGCAATAGATCGACAGCGACAGCGTGTAGATCAGCGGAGAGCGCAGCCATCTGGCCCGGCCTTGCCGCGCCGCGCGATCGGCAGCAAAGGCCACAACGAAAAGCAGCGCCACATAGCCCAGACAGACCAGAACAAGGATGTTGAGCGTGGCCATCTAGCCGTCATCCTGCGCGTCGCCGTCGTCCTCTGGCGGGCCCAGCTTGCGCGACAGCACCGCGGCGATCCCGGCCAGCCCGGCCCAGACCACGAAAAGATAGATCATGACTGCCCCGGTGCGTGCCGTACCCGCGTCCGTGATCCACAAAAGCGGCAGCATGAAAAGTAAACCACCAAAGACCGGCAAGATGCGCGCCGCATCGGCCATGCGACGGCGCTTGTAGGTGCCCTGCTGAACAAACAGGGCCGTGCTGCGCCGGCTCATGCCGCCACCAGCGCGCGCACGGCATCCAAGACCTCGGCATTGGAAAAGGGCTTGGTCATATAGGCACTTGCCCCTGCCCGCTCTGCCATTTCGCGATCTTTCTCCTGCCCCCGCGCGGTCAGCATCAGAACCGGGGTCTGCCCCAGTTCGGCGTCCTCGCGAATGTCCTGGAGAATATCAAACCCGCTGCGCCCGGGCAGCATCACATCCAGAATAACGATATCCGGCCTGCGCGCCCGAACGGCATCGACGGCATCGTGCCCGTTCGAATGGGTCGCCACGTCCCATCCATCGCGCGACAGGATAAAGCTGATCGCCTCGATGATGTTGCGCTCGTCCTCGATCACAATAACTGTTTTGGCCACTGATTTTCCCATGCAATCGGCCTCCCCTCCGATGATGCATAGATTTCCCGTTCCGGATACTATCGACAAAGATGCGGAGGCTGTCAAAAACAGATCGCAGGACGCGCCTGCTGGCATCCGTCCACTTACCTGCCGCGCGGGCGCATTTGGGAAAAAATAAGGGACGAGGGCACATCCCGCTTCATCTTGCCAGAAATACGCATTTTCACGCAGGAGCGGGAGACGCGACCGTCAGATCAGCCACCCAGATTGATCATTCCACCGCGCCACCAACCAACGGAAACTCTGACAAAACCGTGCGCGCGGCCTGCACCAGCAGCGTGTCCGATTGCCCAGCCAGCTCTGCCTGACTCAAACGGCGGCTGGCCTGTTCATGCCAAATGGGCCGCCGCGACCGCGTGTCGAACGCATCAACCGACAGCGTGCCGACGGTCACTTCCACCTCCCGTGTTGTCGGAAATGCCGTCCCGAATGGCGGACGGTACCCTACACCGTAGTAACGACCGCCCCAAACCCAGCTGTTGTAACTGCTGACATAGGACGCCGGATACTGCCGCAGTTCGATCTTGTCTCGCGCGCCCAGAGTGTAGGACACCGCGAAATCTGCCGGACCAGAACGCACAAAACGATAGCCTTTGCGTTCAAACTCCGCCCGGATGGCCGCCGTCATCTTGGCTTTGGCCAGCGGCGAGATCGGATGCTCGCCGGATGTGATCACCGGCGGGGTTTGCGCCCAGGTGAACGTGCGAAGGGTTGAAAAGTCATGGCCCGCGTCTGTGTCCGTGTAAACCACGGGCGAGCACGCCATCAGCGCGACCATCAAAACACCAATCAGCGAAGCAAGTCGGAAAAAACACATGGGCGTAACCTTTGAGCGTAACAGGCAAGCGCGGAAAGCTGGCAAGGTCTGGCATCCGTAAGACAAGACTAGCACCACGTGCCCGGTATGGAAATGTCCGCGCCTATCAGATCTTTGCGGATTGGGCGGTATGGATTTGGTTTCTTGGACCGTGAGCCAGGGTCATGGACAAATCCCCACGGCTGCATCAACTCCGTAGGCCGGGGTTCACCCCGGATTGCACGCCATCAGACAAGCACAACGCCGCTCTCATCGCTCTCCGTCTCACACGCGCCCATCGTGCACAGCTGACAACTGGCCCCCACATCGCGCAACCCGTCGGGCCCACCGGTATCAGGCAGGATCACCATGTGCGGATGGTAAAGCGCTGCCCGACCGATGCCCGCAGCCTGTGCCTCTTCCGAGACCGCCAGTGCGACAACTCTTGCTTCCCCCTGCCGCACACGGCGCTGCACGACATGACCGGGATGGGCCAGCACTTCGTATAAAGGCCAGTGCACGCAGGTCAGGCTGTCGCGAGGGATATCAACGCCAAGGGCAGGTTTGCGCAGGATCATCCGACCGGTGCTGTCACAGACGAACAAACCAACAGGTCCCGCCATCTCTTCCGGCAAGAACGCCAATCGTCGTGCTACGGCGGCCAACGCATGTCCGGTCTCCCCGGCAATACGCCCCACATCCGGACCGAACTCCTGCAGCAGGTTTTCCATCTCTCTCAGCGGCAAGGCACGGGCATCGCGCACATATCTGTCCAGCACCGCACGTGCCATCCGACGCGATGCATCGCTGGTCAAAGCATCACTGCGGGCCACGATGGAGGCCACCCTCGCCGATCCACCCGCCCCTTCCAACGAAGAGAAGTGAAACCCGCTGGCGTCCAGAAAAGCGTGCAACTGTTCCAGCGGAGACCGCACCGCCATCTCTGCCACCGGCGTCCCTTCGAGATACCGCACCAGTGCTTCCGCTTCCGAAGCCAATCGCTCACTGTCTTCATTGATGTTGCGATGAAAGCGGCTTTGCCATTGCGGCTCCAACGCCTCCCCATCGGTCAGGATTGACGCGGTGGACCGGATCGCTGTGACCATGGTGATTACTTCGTGCAGAGAAGAGGCCAGCTCCGGGTCATGGGCGATCCGGTCGGTAAGCGCGTTGACCGATTGCGTCAGTTGATCCCGCTGATGCGCGAGCTCTGTCACCAACCGGGCCCAGCCTGGAAACCGCCCGGCGAATTCTTCCGTCCGATCCAGTTCCGGCCCATTGTCCCGCTCGCCTTCGTGCTCTGCTGCCTCTCTGAGCGCAGAGATCAAAGTGGCCTCCGCACCTTCGGCCAAAAGGCCCGGAGCCACGTCCAGCACCTCTGCCAATTGGTTGAGGGTCTTGCCCCCGATTCTGCGTCGGTTGTGCTCAATCAGGTTGAGGTAGGAGGCCGAAATCCCCGCTGCACGTGCAAGATCAGCCTGCTTGATCCCCTGCATCACGCGGCGTTCCCGAATGCGACTGCCCACCATAGAGGCGCGTTCCATATCGAATTTTCCCTTTGAAACTGGCGGCTTCCCTCACGTCATACAAAGAAATTTACAAATTTACCAACTCTGTTGTCCATTTATTTACAAAAAATTCCTTTCCCTAGAGGCAATTATTGATCTGTTTTCCAACACCCCTGCATAAAGACGCAGCACGTTCGTGCGAACCCGGGGGACAGAGGAAACCCTCGGTGTGTTCAATTACGGGAGGATTTCCATGTCCAAAACTGACCTGACGCGTCGTGGCCTGATCAAGACCGGTTCCCTTGCGGGTGCCAGCCTTGCGGTTCCGACGATCTTTACTGCACAGTCTGTTGCAGCCCACACCAATGAGCCGACAGGCGACACGGTGACGCTTGGCTTCAACGTACCGCAGTCCGGCCCCTACGCTGATGAGGGTGCAGACGAACTGCGCGCCTATGAGCTGGCGGTCGAACACCTGAACGGTGGTGGCGACGGCGGCATGATGAACACGTTCTCGTCCAAAGCGCTGCAGGGTAACGGTATCCTGGGCAAGAAGGTCGAGTATGTGACAGGCGACACGCAGACCAAGTCTGACGCGGCGCGCGCATCTGCCAAGTCCATGATCGAAAAAGATGGCGCGGTGATGATCACCGGTGGTTCGTCCTCTGGTGTTGCTGTTGCTGTGCAGGCTCTCTGCCAGGAAGCCGGCATCATCTTCATGGCCGGTCTGACCCACTCCAACGACACGACCGGTAAAGACCGCAAGGCCAACGGGTTCCGTCACTTCTTCAACTCGTACATGTCTGGTGCAGCCCTCGCGCCGGTGCTTGCAAACGCATATGGCACCGACCGTAAGGCATACCACCTGACAGCGGACTACAACTGGGGTTACACAACCGAAGAAGCAGTCCGGTCTTCCACGGAAGCCATGGGTTGGGAAACTGTTGCGGCTGTGAAAACACCGCTGACACAGACTGACTTCAGCTCTTACATCGCGCCTGTTCTGCAATCCGGTGCCGACACGCTGGTTCTGAACCACTACGGCGGCAACATGGTGAACTCGCTGACCAACGCGGTTCAGTTCGGTCTGCGCGACAAGCAGGTGAACGGCAAAGACTTCCAGATCATCGTTCCGCTCTACTCTCGCCTGATGGCGAAGGGTGCGGGTGCAAACGTTGCTGGCATCTTCGGTTCCACCAACTGGCACTGGTCGCTGCAGGACGAAGGCTCCAAAGCATTCGTTCAGTCCTTCGGCACCAAGTATGGCTTCCCGCCGTCCCAGGCCGCGCATACCTGCTACGTTCAGGCCCTGCTTTACGCAGACGCCGTGGAACGTGCCGGGTCGTTCAACCCCTGTGCGGTTGGCGAAGCTCTGAAGGACTTCGAGTTCGACGGCATGGGCAACGGCCCGACGCTCTATCGTGGCGCTGACCACCAGTGCTTCAAGGACGTTCTGGTTGTGAAGGGTAAAGAGAACCCCGACAGCGAATTCGACCTTCTCGAAGTTGTTGAGGTAACGCCGGTTGAACAGGTGACATACGCACCTGATCACCCACAGATGGGCGGCCCCGAAGCGACACTGGGTGAATGCAACCCGGGCGCCTAAGCCGACCTTAAGCCATCTGGGTGGGCAGATCGTGCCCACCCAACCCGCGCCACCCGACCTGATCGGCGCCAAGACAGTCATCCTGTGATGCGAGGGGCAATCCGATGGAAGCCATCATTCTTCAAATTTTAAACGGACTGGACAAAGGATCGGCCTACGCGCTGATCGCTCTCGGTCTGACGCTGATCTTCGGCACGCTGGGTGTGGTGAACTTCGCCCACGGCGCGCTGTTCATGATCGGCGCGTTCTGCGCGGTGACACTCAACCGCATCCTGACACTGTCACATGAAGTGGTTGACGAAACGCGCACCGACTTTCTGGGCAACCCGCTGAAAGTCGATGTGCCGTATGTCTACGATTATTTCGGCCAAGCGACGGGGGACGCCATCATAAACTGGTCTGTGCCCTTGGCGATCCTCTTTGCTATCCCGATTATGATGCTGATCGGCGTGGTGATGGAACGCGGCCTGATCAAGCACTTCTACAAGCGTCCGCACGCGGACCAAATCCTGGTGACGTTTGGCCTCGCCATCGTTTTGCAGGAAATCATCAAGTATTACTACGGCGCCAACCCGATCCCGACGCCCGCGCCTGACGCGTTCCAGGGCTCGTTCGACTTCGGTGCCATGCTGGGCTTCGACCCGAACCTGATCATCTACCCTTATTGGCGGATCATCTACTTCACCTTTGCGATGATCCTAATTGGGGCAGTGTTTGCCTTCCTGCAATTCACCACCTTCGGGATGGTTGTGCGGGCCGGTATGGCCGACCGCGAAACCGTGGGCTTGCTGGGCATCAACATCGACAAGCGCTTCACCATCATGTTCGGCCTTGCGGCCGCCGTGGCGGGGCTCGCGGGTGTGATGTACACCCCCATCAACTCGCCCAATTACCACATGGGCATGGACTTCCTGGTGATCTCCTTCGTTGTGGTGGTCGTGGGCGGCATGGGCAGCCTGCCAGGCGCTGTGCTTGCGGGCTTCGTCCTGGGCATTCTGGAAAGCTTTGCATCAATGCGCGAAGTGCTCGCCATCCTGCCCGGTCTCAACCAAATCATCATCTACCTCGTAGCGATCATCATTCTGTTGACACTGCCACGCGGCCTGATGGGCAAAAAAGGCGTGATGGAGGACTAATCGATGCTGGGACTAGACAAAAACGACTTCCGTCTTCTGACATTCGTGGTGGGCCTCACTCTACTCGCCCCCTTTATCCTGAACCCGTTCCCTGAAAGCTCCGGTCTGGCGCAGTTCAATGCGGGTTACCCGGACCTGATGCAGCGCTTCGTGATCTTCGGCATCTTCGCGATTGGGTTCAACATCCTCTTTGGCCTCACAGGCTACCTCTCCTTCGGCCACGCGGCCTTCCTCGGGGTGGGCTCTTATGGCGCAATCTGGATGATGAAACTGGTGACGCTCAACGTGATCCCAGCGATCATCATGGGCGTGATCGTCGCAGGAATCTTTGCACTGATCGTAGGATATGTCTCGCTGCGCCGGTCAGGGATCTACTTCTCGATCCTAACACTGGCCTTTGCGCAGATGTCCTATGCTCTCGCCTACTCGGTGCTGACACCGCTGACGGGGGGTGAGACCGGCCTTCAGATCAAACCGACCGACCGTCCGATCCTGTCGAACCTCGGCGAGGGCGAGATCGGCCGCGCCAACCTCTTTGGCATGGACATGCGTCAGAGCTTTGAGCTGAATGTTGGCGACTGGCTCTTCACGTTCAACGCAGGCTATTACATCGCGGCGGCGGTGATGCTGATCAGCTTCTACGTCTCGATCCGCATCTTCCGTTCACCCTTCGGTGTGATGCTGCGGGCTGTGAAGTCGAACCAGACACGGATGTACTACACCGGCCTGAACGCACGTCCCTACACCTTGGCGGCCTTCGTGATCTCTGGCATGTATGCCGGTCTTGCAGGCGGTCTGCTGGTGGCCATGGACACGCAGGTGGGTCCGGAGCGGATGTTCTGGACAGCCTCGGGTGAGGTGGTTCTCATGACGATCCTGGGCGGTGCCGGCACTTTGATTGGCCCGGTCCTCGGCGCGGGTGCGATCAAATACATGGAAAACATCCTGTCCAAGATCAACAAGGACATCCTGTACGAATGGTTTGCTTTCTTGCCTGACGGCATCACGGACTTCCTTGTCGCCATCGTCTACCCCTTCGTGGGCAAAGGCTGGCACCTCACGCTTGGTATCATCTTCATGGCCGTCGTGATCTTCCTGCCTGGCGGCCTTGTGGAAGGTGGACAGCGTCTGGCGCGTCTCTTCGGACGCGGCAAGGCGAAAGACACCGAAGCCGCCCAATCCACCCCTGCAGAATAAGGAGCGAAACTGATGGGAATTCTTGAAGTCAAGAACGTCAACAAGCGCTTCGGCGGTCTGCAGGCCCTGGGCGTTGTGAACCTCTCGGTGGCCGAGCAAACCGTTCATGCCATCATCGGACCAAACGGTGCGGGTAAATCTACTCTGCTCAACTGTCTCATCGGCAAGCTGATCCCCGACACCGGGTCGGTCATGTTTGACGGGCAGTCCGTGCTGGGGCGCAAACCGTATGAAATCAACCAGATGGGCATCAGTCGCGTGTTTCAGACGCCAGAGATCTTCACAGACCTCTCCGTGATGGAAAACATGATGATCCCGATCTTTGCCGCCCGCGATGGCGCGTTCCGGATGCATGCAATCGGCCATGCTGACAACGAAAAGGACGTGATCAACACGGCGGAGGAGATGCTGGACAGTCTCGGTATGCTCGACAAGCGCAACATGCATGCGGGCGCGATGTCTCGTGGGGACAAGCGGCGCCTGGAGATCGGTATGTGCCTGTCTCAGAATCCGCGCCTTCTTCTGCTGGACGAACCCACAGCAGGCATGGCGCGCGCCGACACCAACAACACGATCGACCTTCTCAAGCAGATCAAGGATGAGCGCGACATCACAATCGCGATCATCGAACACGATATGCATGTGGTCTTCTCTCTGGCTGAACGCATCACCGTTCTGGCCCAGGGCAGCCCACTGGTCGAAGACACGCCCGACAACATAAAGGGCCACCCCAAGGTGCGCGAAGCGTATCTGGGCGAAAGCGTTTAAGGGAGCGATCAGATGAACGTCAAACCCGACTTCTCCAAGGGCAAGAACCTGGCCGAAACCGCCCCCGCCTATCTGTCCGTCTGGGACATGAAAAGCTACTACGGTGAAAGCTACATCGTTCAGGGCATTTCCTTCAACGTGCACGAAGGCGAAATCCTCGCCCTTCTGGGCCGCAACGGGGCTGGCAAAACCACCACGCTGCGCTCTATCGCGCGGATGGACAGCCCGCAGGTGCAACATGGCGAGATCTGGCTCGACCACAAGCCGCTGCACCAGATGTCCAGCTATCAGGCCAGCCAGGCCGGCATCGGATTGGTGCAGGAAGACCGCGCCATCATTCCGGGCCTGACGGTCGAGGAAAATCTGCAACTGGCGCAGATTGCCCCACCCATCGGCTGGTCACTGGATCGCCTCTACGAACTCTTCCCGCGCCTGGCGGAACGCCGCAAGCAGGAAGGCGTGACGCTTTCGGGTGGTGAACAGCAAATGCTCGCCGTGGCCCGCGCTTTGGCCCGCGACATCAAGGTGCTGTTGCTGGATGAACCTTACGAGGGTCTGGCCCCCGTGATCGTCGATGAGATCGAAAAGACGCTCAGCGTGATCAAGGAACAGGGCATCACCACTGTGATCGTGGAACAAAACGCCATCCGCGCGCTGGAACTGGCCGATCGTGCCGTCATCCTCGACACTGGCAGCATCGTCTTTGACGGCTCTGCCGAGGAAGTGCTGCAAAACGAAGAGCTGCGCGCCGAATACCTGGCAATCTAAGCCAGGCATTCCCCCAAGACCAAAGCCCGGCCCCGGGCCAACCGGGGCGGGCCCACTGACACTACCGGGACAAGCTGAAACACGATGTCTGACACAACCTACCCCCCCGCCAAATCCCTGACCGAAAGCGCCCATATCAACGAGGCCAAGTACAACGAGATGTACGCCGCCTCTGTGGCTGACCCGTCCGCCTTCTGGACTGAGGAAGCCAAGCGCGTCGACTGGATCAAACCCTTCACCACGGTGAAGGACGTCAACTACGATTTCGGCAATGTCTCGATCAAGTGGTTCGAGGACGGCACGTTGAACGTGTCAGCCAACTGCATTGACCGCCACCTGGCCACGCGTGGGGACCAAACAGCCATCATCTGGGAACCAGATGATCCAAATGAGCCCGCCCAGCACATCACCTACAAAGAACTGCATGCACAGACGTGCAAAATGGCCAATGTGCTCAAGAACCTTGGCATCGGCAAAGGGGATCGGGTGGTGCTCTACCTCCCGATGATCCCGGAAGCCGCCTATGCCATGTTGGCCTGCACCCGGATTGGGGCCATCCATTCCATCGTCTTCGCAGGCTTTTCGCCGGACGCCCTGGGCGCGCGTGTGAATGGCTGTGACGCGAAACTGGTCATCACCGCCGACACCGCGCCGCGCGGTGGACGGGTGACAAAGCTCAAAGACAATGTGAACCAGGCCCTGCTGAATGATTTTGATGAGGTCAAATGCCTTGTCGTGCAACGCACCGGTGATCAGATCGCCTGGCGCAATGGTCTTGATTTCTGGCTGCATGAAGAGGCGGAAAAAGTCGGCGATGACTGCCCGCCTGAGGAAATGGGCGCTGAAGACCCGCTCTTCATCCTCTACACTTCCGGCTCCACCGGCGCGCCCAAGGGCGTGGTGCACACCACCGGCGGCTATCTGGTCTTTGCCGCCATGACCCATGAGCTGGTCTTCGATTATCACGACGGAGATATCTATTGGTGCACGGCCGATGTGGGCTGGGTCACGGGCCACAGCTACATTGTCTACGGTCCTTTGGCCAACGGCGCGACGACGCTGATGTTCGAAGGCGTCCCGACCTACCCCGACGCCTCCCGCTTCTGGCAGGTGTGCGAAAAGCACAAAGTGAACCAGTTCTACACCGCGCCGACAGCCATTCGCGCGCTGATGGGTCAGGGCAACAGCTTTGTCGAGAAATGCGATCTGAGCGACCTGAAAATCCTCGGCACCGTGGGTGAGCCGATCAACCCCGAAGCCTGGACCTGGTACAACGAGGTGGTGGGCAAGGGAAACTGTCCCATCGTCGACACGTGGTGGCAGACGGAAACCGGCGGTCACCTGATGACCCCCCTGCCCGGCGCACACGCGACAAAACCAGGTTCGGCCATGAAGCCCTTCTTCGGGGTGGAACCCATCGTGCTCGACCCAACTTCCGGCAAGGAAATCGAAGGCAATGGCGTCGAAGGTGTTCTGTGCATCAAGGACAGCTGGCCCGGCCAGATGCGCACCGTTTGGGGCGATCACGAACGGTTCGAGAAGACGTATTTCTCGGATTATAAAGGCTACTACTTCACCGGCGACGGCTGCCGTCGCGACGTGGACGGGGATTACTGGATCACCGGTCGCGTGGACGACGTGATCAACGTCTCTGGCCACCGTATGGGCACAGCCGAGGTCGAAAGCGCCCTGGTGGCGCACCCCAAGGTCTCGGAGTCCGCCGTGGTGGGTTACCCGCATGAGATCAAAGGTCAGGGCATCTATTGCTACGTGACGCTGATGTCAGGTGAAGAACCGTCCGAGGAACTGCGCAAAGAGCTGCGCAACTGGGTGCGTCAGGAAATCGGGCCGATTGCCTCGCCCGACCTGATCCAGTGGGCCCCGGGCCTGCCGAAAACGCGTTCGGGTAAGATCATGCGCCGCATTCTGCGCAAAATCGCGGAAAACGACTATGGCGCGTTGGGCGACACCTCGACACTGGCGGAGCCGGCGGTGGTGGACGATCTCATCGAAAACCGCATGAACCGCGACTGATAACGGTCAAGCCTGCCTGAAACGGCAGGTGATCGGCCCATACACCATTTGCGACACCCGGTCGCAAATGGGCGAGACCGAGCATGGCAGGCACCCTTAGCCTGCCGCAATGTCTGGCTCGACCGCCATATCTCCGAAAGCTGCATCCGCCACGCTTACCGGCATTGCCTGCGTGGTCATCGGCATGACCTTCTTCGCCGCCCAGGACGCGCTGATGAAGGAATATCTGCCGTCCTACACAATCTGGATGTTGCTCTTTCTGCGCTCCTGCATGGCGGTTTTGGTTCTTGTGCCCCTGATCGTGATCATTGGCTCACCGTCCATGCTGCGGACGCAATTCATGTGGGTTCACCTTGTGCGCGGCTCTCTTTTCGCCGTGGGCTTTTCGATTTTCTACATGGCCTTCCCCTTCATGGGTCTGGCCGAGGCCACCACGATCTTTTTCTCCGCCCCGCTGATCATCGCGGTCATGGCGGTGGTCTTCCTCAAAGAACGCATTGGCGAGCACCGCATCGGCGCGCTCGCACTGGGTTTTGTCGGCGTTCTCATCGCGATCAACCCCACCAGCCTTGTCTTCACCTGGATCTCACTGCTACCGCTCTTGTCCGCCGTCCTCTATGCCGCGTCCCAAATACTGGCCCGCCACATCGGAGAGCGGGAATCCAGCCTGACAGTCGGGCTTTACACACTGGCGGTCTCCGGTCCTATCGTGCTGGTCATGGGCTTTGTCATGAACCAGTTTCTCACCTTTGGGCCGGAGTTTTCTCATCTCCGGTGGGCCTTCCCGTCGATCCCGATGGACCATGTCATCGGCATCCTTTGCATCGGCGTGACAGGACTTACGGGCTATGTCCTCCTGTCCCGCGCCTATCAGGTGGCCGAGCCAAGCCGGATTTCACTCTTCGACTATTGCTATCTGCCCATTGCCACCACCATGGCCTTTGTCTTTTTTGCCGAGGTCCCCCCGCTTAACACAGTGATCGGCATGGTTTTGGTGGTCGTAAGCGGTGTCTATATCGGCATCCGCGAGATGCGTCACAGCCACCAGTCCGATGACCCCGCCGCCGTCTCTGAGACCCTGATGGCCCCGGGCTTCCCGGCACCGGATGCCGGCACAAGCCCAGATACGGGCTCAGATACAAGCCCAAGCACAAGCCCAACAACAAGCAAAGACACGCCGATCTGAAATGAGCGACAGGGCAACATTTCGCCATCCCTTTGGGAGGTCCCTTCCCGCACAGGCTTTAACGGCATAGGGTGCACCCATGACAGTCAAAAGAAAGGCAAATGTCATGTACAGGCAAACGGCAAAACTCACTCTTCTGGCAATTCCTCTGGCATTGGCGGGCTGCCTCAGCGCAACCGAAGAACGTCAGGTCGGTGGCGCGGCCATCGGCGCGGGCTCCGGCTTCATCGCAGGCACGCTTTTGGGATTGAATGACGGCTGGCTCGCGGTCAGCACGCTGGCTGGTGCCGCAGCCGGGACGGTGATCGCCACCAACACAGCGCGCAATGAATGCGCCTACGCCAACGGACGCGGCGGCTACACCACCGGGCCGTGCTGACCGGGCAAATCAGTATTTTGAAACCACAGTAGGCCGGGGTTCACCCCGGCTTTCTCTTTTTGGCGGGGTGAACCCCGCCCTACGGCGTTTAGCGAATGCCGCGCGTCGTCAGGCCGCGGAGTGGCGAACCATCAGTTGATCGCCACGCTTTATCGTACAAGATCTTTGCTCCATTAGAACGCAGCGCTGACCCCACCAAATCGCCAGTCCGTCGCGCCAAAGGCGCGCAACCCAAAGTTGGCACGCCTTTGGCGTGACGGGGCGGCCTGGCGATGCGCGGCGGTGGGCTGAGCCCACCTTTGTTCCGCGCGGGAAACCACTCCCCAACATGCGCTTTTTCACGGACAATCTAACTCAACCGGCTCACAATCACCGTCACTTCCGGTTTCTTCCCGATCTCCGCCATGGCCGTCTGCCGCACCACCCGGCGCATGCCTTCCTCGATCTTGTCATCATCGGTCAGCGTCTTGTCGCCCGCGCGGCCCATGAACTGGCTCAGGTCTTCTTCGAGAACATCCACCAAAGGCGCCCGGCTGCTGCCCTCTTCGGCCAAGCCCATCACTTCACACCACGGATCACCCAACGGTTCGTCATCCTCATCCAGGATCACATTCACCGTCACATGCCCGTTGAGCGCCATGCGAATACGGTCCCGCACGATCCCGTCCAGCGCGCCCACCTGCACATGACCGTCAAGATAAACGCGGCCCGTCTCGACATATTCCGCCACCGATGGGGATGGCCCGGTCAGTTCAACCATCGTGCCATTGGGGGCCAACACCGCCTCAAACTGCCCCTGCTTGGCCAGTTTCACATGCTCGCGCAAATGCCGGTGCTCCCCATGCATCGGCACCACGATCCTCGGTTTCACCATCTGGTGCATCCGCTGCAGATCAGGGCGGTTGGCATGGCCCGAGACATGGAAGTTGCCGGAACTGTCATCGACCACATCCACACCCTTTTCGCTGAACAGGTTGATGATCCGGTTCACGCCGCGTTCATTGCCGGGAATGGTCTTGGACGAAAAGAGGAACGTATCCCCCGATTTCACCTCGATCCCGTTGTACTTGCCATTGGCCAACTGGGCCGAGGCCGCGCGCCGTTCGCCTTGGCTTCCGGTGACGATCAGCGCCAGGTTCTCGCGCGGGATGTTCTTGACGTCCTCAACGCTGACCGTTTTGGGAAACCCCGTCAGAACGCCGGTCTCCACAGAGGCCTCGATCATCCGTCGCATCGCACGCCCCATCAGGCAGACAGACCGCCCCGCCCGCTCTGCCGCCTCGGCCAGCGTCTTCACCCGCGCGACGTTCGAGGCAAATGTCGTGGCCACGAACATGCCCTTGGAGCCTGCAATCAAGCTTTCGATATCCCCGCCCAGCGTGCTTTCGGACCGACCTGCATGCGGGCTGAACACATTGGTGCTGTCACACATCAGCGCCAGCACGCCCGGCTCTGACAATGAGGTCCACAGCGCCTCATCAAACGCCTCACCCACCACCGGGTCGCCGTCGATCTTGAAATCGCCCGTATGCACCAAACGCCCACCGGGTGTGTCGATCACAAGGCCGGAACTTTCCGGGATAGAATGGGATATCGGCACGAACCCAACCTTGAAGTCGCCCACCTCAATCACCTCGGGCCAGGGGCTCGCCGTGATCACAGCCTTTTCCGGATGACCTTTGTCATCCATCTTCCGCCGCGCGATGTTGGCCGTGAACGCCCGCGCGTAGATCGGCGCGCCGAGTTTGTCATAGTAATGCGCCACAGCACCCACATGGTCCTCATGGGCATGGGTGATGAACACCGCCTCCAGCCGGTCCCGGCGTTCTTCTAGCCACGAGATGTCCGGGAAAATCAGGTCCACCCCCGGCGTCCCGTCCATATCTGGAAAGGTCACGCCAAGATCGACCAGAATGAAGCGCTCCTTGCCCGGCGCACCCACGCCGTAGACATAGGCATTCATACCAATCTCACCCGCCCCGCCGAGGGGCAGATACACCACACGTTCTTTGCTCATATTCTGCTCGTTAGCCTTTCACGTTATGGGCGTGAATTACCGTCAGCCCATGCATTGTCAGATCGTCTTCGATCGTATCGAAGAGCATGTCACCTTGCGCAAAAAGCGGCGCAAGCCCGCCAGTTCCGATCACGCGCATGGGGGCTTCATACTCGCCCTTGATGCGCGCGCATATCTCATTCACCAGGCCCACGTAGCCCCAGAACACCCCCGACTGCATGCAGTCCACAGTGTTCTTGCCAATCACCTGCTGGGGTTTGGTCACGTCCACATGCGGCAGCGCTGCGGTGGCGGAGCCAAGCGCCTCCAGCGACAGGTTTACCCCCGGCGCAATAACACCGCCCACATAGGCCCCATCATCAGCCACCACGTCAAAGGTGGTCGCGGTGCCGAAATCCACGACTATCAGGTTGCCGCCATGCCGGTCATAGGCCCCCGCAGAGTTCACCAACCGGTCCGGCCCGACGATCGTACCCTCATCAACACGCGGCTCCACCGGCAGCGCGCAATCCGGCTTGCCCACGACCCACGGTCTGCATCCAAAAAACCGATCCGTGAAAACCCGCAAATTGAACACCACCCGCGGCACGGTGGACGAGATGATCACATCCGTGATGTCCACATCCAACCCGTAATGCTTCACCAGCGTGGAGTACCATGTGAAATACGCATCCGCCGTGCGGGCATGGTGTGTCGATGTCCGCAGCGTGCACAGGAATTCAGACCCGTCCCAGATCGAGAAAACCGTGTTGGTGTTGCCGCAGTCTATCGCCAGAAGCATGCCCTGCCCCTTCGCCGTCAGAAAAACACGTCAGCAGCCGGGATCGCCTGCCGCCCGTCGCGCGTCTTTAGAACAAGTTGGCCTGCCTCGTCCACCGTCTCAAACGTGCCAGTGGTCTCGGTGGTGCCCGTGCGTGCCGTGATCACCTCCCCCAACCGCGCGGCCCGTGCAAGCCAGGCCTCACGAATGGGCGCAAAGCCAAAGGTGACGAATTGGCTCTCCCACCCGGCATAGGCCGCCGCCAGATGATCCAGAAATACCTCCGGGTCCACGTCCACACCCAATTCAGACAGGAGCGACACGGGCCTCAAGGCGCCTTCTTCCACCTCTGCCTGCTGCGGGGCGTGCCGCAAGTTCACGCCAATCCCGATCATCAGATGCCCCGTGCGCCCGCCAGACCCCGCACTTTCCAGCAAGATCCCCGCGAACTTTCCCCCGTTGAGCAGCACATCATTGGGCCATTTCAGGCTCAACCCCTCGGCCCGTCCGGTCACGGCCACGACCGCATCATTCAACGCCAGCGCCGCCACGAAGGATCGTAAAGCCACCTGATCCGCTGGCTCTTCGGGGTGCATCACCAATGTGGCCGCGAAATTCCCTTCCGGCATCGACCACCCCCGACCAAGCCGTCCGCGTGCAGCCGTCTGATGTCGCGCCATGATCCATGTGGGTCCCGCCAGATCACCCGCCAGGCGCGCGGCCTCGGCATTGGTGCTGTCCACCTCTGCCAGAACGCGTCTGCCGTAGCCGTTTGGCCAGACACCCTTTTGCATGTTCCCGAAAACCCCCGCTAGGCAGGCACAGTGATCAGTTCACCAGCGTCGCCGCCGCCACGCCCGCCAGACCTTCCACTCCGAAAAGGTTCACGATGCCCACCACCATGATCGTGGCCGACGTCATCAGCAAGGCCGCGAGGATCGGCGACCGCTCCGTCTCCACGCCCTCGTTCTCCTCGCCGAAATACATGAAGTACACGATCCTCAGGTAGTAGAACGCACCGATCACAGAGGCGATCACGCCCGCAATCGCCAGCCACAAAAGCCCACCTTCATAGGCCGCGCGCAGCACGTAAAGCTTGCCAAAGAAGCCCAAAAGCGGCGGCACACCGGCCAGGCTGAAAAGCAACACCAGCATGGCAAAGGCCCGGCCCGGCTCGGCCTTGGAATACAGGTGCAAGCTGTCAATCCGCGTCACCGGTCGTCCATCCCGCTCCATCGACAGAACAAAGGCAAAGGTGCCCACATTCATCGTCACGTAAATCGCCATGTAGATCAGCATCGCCTGCACGCCGAAGACCGTGCCAGCGGCCAAGCCCATCAGTGCGTATCCCATATGCGCGATCGAGGAATAGGCCATCAGCCGCTTGATATCGCGCTGCCCAATGGCCGCGATTGCGCCCAGGAACATCGACCCAAGCGAGAAGACCGCGATCACCTGCTGCCAATCGGCCACCACGCCCCCGTATGCGTCATGCACCACGCGCGCGAAGAGCGCCATGGCGGCCATCTTCGGGGCCGTCGCAAAGAACGCGGTGATCGGTGTGGGCGCGCCTTCATAGACATCCGGTGTCCACATGTGGAACGGCACAGCAGAGACCTTGAAGGCCAGACCGGCCAGCACGAAGACCAGACCGATCAGCAAACCAAGTGGCGCCTGTCCGTCTGCTGCCGCGATGATCCCGGAAAACAGCGTTGTCCCCGCAAACCCATAGGTCAGCGACGCGCCGTAAAGCAGAAGCCCGGAGCTCAACGCACCCAGCACGAAGTATTTCAGGCCCGCTTCGGTCGATTTCGCACTGTCGCGCCGCAAAGACGCCACCACGTACAGCGCAAGCGACTGCAGCTCCAGCCCCATGTAAAGCGCCATCAGGTCGCCCGCACTGACCATCACCATCATGCCGACGGCCGCCAAGGCAATCAAAAGCGGGTATTCGAAGCGCAGCATGCCGTGCCGGGCCATGTAATCCTGGCCCATGACCAGAACGGCCGCCGCCGACAGCAAGATCACGACCTTGGAAAACCGCGCAAAGCCGTCATCGTGGAACATACCGTCAAAGGCTGTCTGCGCACTGCCGCCCGTGGTGCCAATCCAGAACGCCATCAAAACGAACACAGCCGCCGTGATCCACGTCATCAAACCGGCGATGTCGTCCTGCTTGGTATAGGCCCCAACCAACAGCGCCACCAACGCGTAAAGCGAGATCAGGATCTCAGGAAGTATGACGATCAGATCAGCCTGCATACTGGCGCTCCATCATTCAGATAACTGGGCCTGGGCCGTCTCAGCTGCCTCGGCAGCGGCGGCAAGGGCCGTTTCATAGTTCACGATCAGCGCCTCAACCGAAGGGCCGATGATGTCGGTGACAAGGCTCGGATAAACCCCCAAAAGCAGGGTCATCACCACGAAGGGCGCAAAGATTGCTTTCTCCCGGCGGGTCATGTCCGAGATCGACTTCAGGCTTTCCTTGATCAGCGGGCCAAACACGACGCGGCGGTAAAGCCACAGACCGTAGCCCGCCGACAGGATCACACCGGCAGTGGCCACCACGGCGACCCAGGTGTTGACCTGGAACACGCCCACCAGCGTTAGGAATTCACCCACGAACCCGGACGTGCCGGGCAAGCCCACATTGGCCATGGTGAACAACATGAAGACCAGCGCATAGGCGGGCATCCGGTTCACCAGCCCGCCATAGGCTTTGATTTCCCGCGTGTGCATCCGGTCATAGATCACACCCACGATGAGGAAGAGCGCACCCGAGATAAACCCGTGGCTGATCATCTGGAAAATCGCGCCGTCAATGCCCTGCTGATTGGCCGCGAAAATGCCCATGGTCACATAGCCCATATGCGCGACCGAGGAATATGCGATCAGTTTCTTCATATCCTCCTGCGCCAAGGCGACGAGAGAGGTGTAGACAATCGCAATCGCCGACATCCACAGGATCAGCGGCGTCAGCACCTCTGCCCCCACCGGGAACATCGGGATCGAAAAGCGCAGGAAGCCGTAGCCGCCCATCTTCAGCAAGATCGCCGCCAGCACCACCGACCCGGCGGTCGGCGCCTGCACGTGCGCATCAGGTAGCCATGTATGCACCGGCCACATCGGCATCTTCACCGCGAAGCTGGCAAAGAACGCCAGGAACATCAGCGTCTGAGCGCCACCCACAATGTACAGCCCCAGAACTGAGAAACTGTCAGAGCTGAACTGGTGGTTCATCAAGACTTCGATATCGGTGGTCTGCGCGTCATAGAACATCGCCACCATCGCCACGAGCATCAGAACCGAGCCGAGGAAGGTGTAGAGGAAGAATTTGAAACTCGCGTAAATGCGGTTCGCCCCGCCCCAGATACCGATGATCAGGAACATCGGGATCAGGCCTGCCTCGAAGAACAGGTAGAACAGGATCAGGTCAAGCGACATGAAGACGCCCAGCATCAGCGTCTCAAGCACCAGAAACGCGATCATGTATTCCTTGACCCGCGTTTTCACGTTCCAGGACGCCGCGATGGTCAGCGGCATGATGAAGGTGGTCAGCATCACGAACAGAATGCTGATCCCGTCCACGCCCATCTTGTATTTCAGGCCCAGCAGCCATTCGCGTTCTTCCACGAATTGGAAGCCCGTGTCGTTGGGGTCAAACTCAAAGAGGATGAAGAGCGAGACAATGAAGGTCACGGTCGTGGCGATCAGGGCCACCCATTTCGCGTTGCGCTGCGCGTCTTCGTCATCGCCACGCAGGAACAGCCCAAGGATCACCGCCGCGATGGCTGGGATGAAGGTCGTGATGGAAAGCAGGTTGTCCATTACCGGGCCCCCCCGCCAAACATCATCCAGCTGACAAGGATGGCAATGCCGATCACCATCGCGAAGGCATAGGTGAAGATGTAGCCCGACTGCGCCCGGCCCGCGAGCTTCGTAAAGAACGGAATGATGCCAAGGGCCAGCCCGTTGAGCGCCCCGTCAATCACCATACCGTCACCCTTGCGCCACAAAAACGTGGCCAGTCTCTTGGCCGGGTTCACGATCAGCGCGTCGTAGATCTCGTCCACATACCACTTGTTCAGAAGGAACTGATACAGCGGCTCCTGCGTGTCGGCCCAGGCTTTGGGCATCCGCGGGTTCAGAATGTAGAACCAGAACGCCACGAGGAAGCCCAGCAGCATCGCCGCAAAGGGGCTGACCTTGACCCATTTGGGCACGTAATGCGCCTCGTTCAGCACATCGTTGGAGGGGGCGGCATAGATGGCCCCGTCTCCGGGCGCGCCCGCCAAAACGTAATGGGGTTTCTTGCCGCCGTCTTTCTTGTCGCCATGGCCCTCTGCCGCATGGTCGTCATCCTTGGCGTGATCATCCGCATGATCATCCCCGTGATCCTCACCATGCTCTTCATGATGCTCCTCAACCTCGTAAGGCACGCCAAAGAACTTCGCGACCTCATCGGTGTGACCGAAGAAACTGTTGTACCAGACCATGCCTGAGAACACCGCCCCAATGGCCAGCGCCCCCAGCGGCACCAGCATCACCTTGGGGCTTTCATGGGCATGTTCGTGGGTGTGATGGTCGCCACGCGGCTCCCCATAGAAAGTCAGGAACATCAAGCGCCAGGAATAGAAACTCGTGAAGAGCGCGGCGATCACCAGCATCCAGAATGCAAAGCCCCCCGCCGTGCCCGCGTAGGCACTCTCGATCACTGCATCCTTGGACAGGAACCCGGCAAAGCCATAGGTGGTCAGCGGTATCCCGACGCCGGTGATGGCCAACGTCCCAATCATCATCGCCCAGAACGTCATCGGCATCTTCTTCCGCAGACCGCCATAATTCCGCATGTCCTGTTCGTGATGCATCCCGTGGATGACGGAGCCCGCCCCGAGAAACAGCATCGCTTTGAAGAAGGCGTGCGTAAACAGATGGAACATCGCGACCGAATAGACACCCACACCCGCGGCCACGAACATGTAGCCCAGCTGCGAACAGGTGGAGTAGGCGATCACGCGCTTGATGTCGTTCTGCACAAGGCCAACCGTGGCCGCAAAGAACGCGGTGATCGCACCGAGATAAACAATGAACTCCTTAGTCTCCGGGGCAAACTCAAAGACCGGCGACATGCGGCAGACAAGGAAAACCCCCGCCGTCACCATGGTCGCGGCATGGATAAGCGCCGACACTGGCGTCGGCCCCTCCATCGCATCCGGCAGCCATGTGTGCAGAATGAACTGCGCCGACTTGCCCATCGCCCCGATGAACAACAGGAAGGCCAGCAGGTTTGCAGCATTCCAGTCGGTCCAAAGGAAGGTCAGCTGCGTCTCTGCCAACTCTGGCGCTGCGGCAAAGATATCATCAAAGTTCACGCTGTCGGTCAGGAAGAACAGCCCAAAGATGCCCAAGGCAAAGCCAAAATCCCCCACCCGATTGACCACAAAGGCCTTGATGGCGGCGGCATTGGCGCTCGATTTACGGAAGTAAAACCCGATCAGCAGGTAGGACGCGAGGCCCACCCCTTCCCAGCCAAAGAACATCTGCACAAGGTTATCAGCCGTCACCAGCATCAACATCGCAAAGGTAAAGAGCGACAGATACGCAAAGAAACGCGGGCGATAGCTTTCGTCTTCGTTGAAGTTCTCGTCATGGGCCATGTAGCCCATGGAATAAAGATGCACGAGCGCTGAAACAGACGTCACCACGATCAACATGATCGCTGTCAGCCGGTCCATCCGGATCGACCACGAACTGTCCAGCGTGCCCGACTGGATCCAGTCGAGGATATGAATTTTCTGCGTCGTGCCGTCGAAGTTCAGAAAGACAATCCAGCTCAGGATTGCCGCCAAGAACAAAAGACCGGTGGCCACCCACTGGGCGCCCACATCCGAGATAATCCGCCACCCGAACCCGGCCACAATCGCCCCAACGAGAGGCGCAAACAGGATGATCGTTTCCACCTGCCTACCCCTTCATCACGTTGACATCTTCCACCGCGATCGTGCCACGGTTGCGGAAGAAGCAGACAAGAATTGCAAGGCCAATCGCGGCCTCGGCGGCGGCGACCGTCAGTACAAAGAGTGTAAAGACCTGACCCACCAGATCACCCAGATGGGCCGAGAAGGCCACGAGGTTGATGTTCACCGCCAGCAGCATCAATTCAATCGACATCAGCAGGATGATCACGTTCTTCCGGTTCAGAAACAGACCGAAAATCCCGATCACAAACAGCGTCGCCGCCACTGTGAGATAATGTTCCAACCCGATCATTGCGCCTGTCCCTCTGCGTCTTGATCGTTCAATTCAAACTTCACCTTGTCCCCCCGCATATCGGCATAGAGTGCGGCACAGGCGCAAGCCTCTGTCGTCCATTTGGATTGCGACACGTCACGCGCAATCCGGTCCAAATCATCGGCGATCCGCGCAAGCGTAGAAAACACCCTCGCCCCGCTTTCATGACGGTCCACCACCTCCAGCGCATCTTCCGTGCGGTCAAAGGGGGTGCGATCACCCATGTTTGTTTCCTGTGTCCGGAACGTCAGCGCCTCACCTGGCGCGCAATCCATGATCGTGTAATCCGTGGCCGTCCCTTCCTGGGACCACCAATCGCGCCACATGACCCGGCCGTCCCCCAGGTCCAGATGCATATCTTCGCCGCCATGGCTGACATGCGTGGTCCGGGTACACTCGGCCAGCGCCAAAGCCTGTGCTCCTGAGGCCCAAACCGTCAGCCCCAGGGCAAGCGCATATGATAGTCCGGCGCGCATGGATCAGAGCCCCTGCCCCGGTTTGACGTCCTTGAGTTCCATCGCCTTCGCCGGATCGCGGTACATCTGCGCCAGCACGTCCTGGCGTTTCACATCCGCCCGATGGCGCAGCGTCAGAATGATCGCGCCCACCATGGCCACCAGCAGGATCAGACCCGACAGCTGGAAAAGCAGGAAATACTGGTCATACAGGATCAGCCCGAGGGCTGCTGTGTTCTCCACATCACCCGGTGTCGGCGCGCGCAGGGCCGCCTGCGCCCCTTCCGAGATTTGCCAGTTTCCAAAGGCAATGCCCAACTGCATCGTCAGGATCACCGCGATCAGCAAACCCAGCGGCAGGTACTTCGCCATTTCCGCCTTCAAGGCCGCGAAATCCACGTCGAGCATCATCACAACGAACAGGAACAACACCGCCACCGCGCCCACGTAGACGATGATCAGAAGCATCGCCACGAATTCCGCGCCCAGCAGCACGAACAGCCCGGCAGACGAGATAAACGCCAAAATAAGCCACAAAACCGAATGCACAGGGTTGCGGCTGATCACAGTGAAAAGCCCACCCACCAATGTGGAAAGGGCGAAGAGGTAGAAGGAAATCACCGCCACGCTCATGCTTCATCCTCCTCTTCACCGTCCATCACCTGTCGCGCCAAATCCATCGCGCGGGTCATGGACGGGATCCCTGCAAACATTGACATCATGGTGATCGTCTCTGCGATCTCATCTTTGGTGGCCCCGGCCTCCAGCAAGTGGCGCACGGTCAGCCTGATCTGCGTGTCCGATTGCGCCCCCAGCATGGTCAGCCCAGCCAACGTGATCAGAAGACGCGTCTTGGCGTCCAGACCATCCTTGCTGATCCCCTTGCCAAACCACATCTCCATCATGTCCTTGGGCATAGTCGGCCAAAGGTTTTCCAGATCCTTGGGCGAAAAGGACGCCATCCCGGACGCCATGGCAGGGTTCATGGCCTTCGCCATCTCCTGCGCCATGTCCTGGGCCTGCGCCATCATAGCCTCGAAAGGGTTCTTCGCGTCACTCATCTGTACGGCGCATCCGTTTCCAGGTTGCGCGCGATCTCCGCTTCCCAGCGTTCACCGTTGTCCAGAAGCTTGGCTTTGTCATAGAACAACTCTTCCCGCGTCTCGGTGGCAAATTCGAAGTTCGGGCCTTCGACAATGGCATCCACCGGGCAGGCCTCCTGACAGAAGCCGCAATAGATGCATTTGGTCATGTCGATATCATAGCGCGTGGTGCGCCGCGACCCGTCATCTCGGGGTTCGGCGTCAATGGTGATGGCCTGCGCCGGGCAGATTGCCTCGCACAATTTGCACGCGATGCAGCGCTCTTCGCCATTGGGATACCGGCGCAGCGCATGCTCCCCCCGGAACCTCGGGGACAGAGGGCCCTTTTCATGCGGGTAGTTGAGCGTCGCCTTGGGCGCGAAGAAATACTTCAGGCCCAGCATCATGCCCTTGGCAAAATCCTTCAGCAGGAAATACCCGGCCGCGCGGCCATAGTCGATCTGTGTCATTGGCTACCCTCCGATCGCCCAGCGGGCCCAGAACCCGCCAGCCACTTCGAATTTTGCTAAGAATGAAACGATCACCACCCAAGCGAGGCTGAGCGGCAGGAACACCTTCCATCCGATGCGCATCAACTGGTCATACCGGTACCGTGGTGTGATCGCTTTGACCATGGCGAAAAGGAAGAAGAAGAACGCCATTTTCGCGATCATCCAGCCAACCCCGTCCGGAATGCCCGGAATGGGCGACAACCACCCGCCGAAGAACAGCAGAGAGGTCAGCGCGCACATCAGGAAAATGGCAATATATTCGCCCGCCATGAACAGCAGGAACGGGGTGGAGGAGTATTCCACCTGATACCCCGCCACCAATTCCGATTCCGCCTCTGGCAGGTCAAAGGGCGGGCGGTTGGTCTCCGCCAGTGCTGAGATGAAAAACAGGAAGACCATGGGAAGATGCGGCAACCAGTACCAACCGAAGAAGCCGTAATCGGTATCCTGAGCAGCAACAATCGAACCGAAATTCATCGAACCGGTGGAAATGATCACGCCCACGATAATAAGGCCGATGGACACCTCATAGGAAATCATCTGCGCCGCAGACCGCAAAGACCCTAGGAACGGATACTTTGAGTTCGACGCCCAACCCCCCATAATCACGCCATAAACTTCCAAAGAAGACACCGCGAAGACGAACAGGATGGCGACGTTGATGTCGGACAAAACCCAGCCGTCATTCAGCGGGATCACCGCCCAGGCCAGAATGGCCAGAACGAAGCTCGCCATGGGGGCCAGCATGAATACGGTCTTGTCCGCCCCTGCGGGCACCACGACTTCCTTGACCACGTATTTCAACGCGTCGGCCACCGTCTGCAAAAGCCCGAAGGTGCCCACCACGTTGGGCCCGCGCCGCATCTGCACGGCGGCCCAGATTTTTCGGTCCCCGTAGACCAGGAACAATAGCGACACCATCACGAACCCCACCACCGCAAGGCACTGGGCCACGATGATCAGGAGGATGCCGCCGGGGGTGGAAAAGAAATCTGCCATCCGTGCCTCAGACCATGGGAATGCCGTTTTCCGCGCAATCCTGCGCGACAACTTCGGCATCAAGTTTCTTAACGCCATCAGGAAGCGATGACGAGATTGTATAGACCGCGTCACCCCGCCACAGCCCGTCCTGCTGCACCACATTGGTGCGCACATGACGGGCAAAGCCGAATCCGCGAATGAGAGTGTACTGCGCCGCCGCGCATTCGGCGTAGCGGTCGACATCCGTGCTGTCGCGCGCGCCGCGCATGGCAACCTGGAAATTGACCAGGTCCCCATCCAGAAGATGGGTGTCTATGCCAACGTAATCAGGCGCAAAACTGCTGACGGCGGGCTCATTCACGCCCGCCTCACTGCAGCCCGCCAATACGAGCCCGGCTATGATCAGCCCGCCTCGCATCACTCAGCTGCCACCTGCGCGCTACTGCGTTCCTTCACACCTGCCGACAACTCCGCCATCAGCTCACTGGCGCGGGCAATCGGGTTGGTCAGGTAGAAATCCGAAATCGCATGGGCCAACTGCCCTGACGGCGCACCAGCATCGACGGGGGACCACGCATTTTCCGCCACTTGATCAACCTGCGCCAAATGCGGCACCGCCTCCACAAGGCCACGACGCAACTGCGCAAGGCTGTCAAACGGCAATGCAGACCCCATTTCAGCAGACAGCGCCCGCAGCACCGCCCAGTTTTCCTTGGCCATGCCGGGCGGATGTCCCGCGCGCAACGCCAATTGAGGCCGGCCTTCGGTGTTGACGAACAGCCCTTGTTCTTCCGTGTAGGCCGCCGACGGCAGGATCAGATCGGCACGATGCGCGCCCCTGTCCCCATGGCTGCCCTGGTAGATCACGAACGGCCCCGCCGCGATCTCGATCTCATCCGCGCCAAGGTTGAACACCACGTCCGCCCCGTCGAGCGCAGCGGTCATCCCGCCTTCCGTGGTACAGCCCGCATCCATCGCACCAACGCGCCCAGCGGCAGTGTGCAGAACCATGAACCCTGCGCCCAGCGTCTCGGCAAGCTGCATGGACGCGGCCAGAACCTCAGCGCCCTTCGATCCACGCAAGGCACCCTGCCCCACGATCACCATCGCGCCTTCCGTTGGTTTCGCACCTTTCGCCAGCTCGGCCAGTTTCGCCGCATCAGCGCCCAGATACGTCGCCTCGTAGCCCAGATCACAATCAGGCCCCAGATGCGTCACCTTCGCACCTGCGAGCCACGCCTTGCGAATGCGAGCATTCAGAACAGGCGCCTCAACCGACGGGTCCGACCCGACCAGATAGACGGCCTTGGCGTCATCAATCTCTTCCACCCGCGCGGTGCCCACATAGGCAGAGCGGTTCCCCTCAGGCAGCTTCGCCCCATCCGTGCGACATTCCACTGAGCCACCCTGCCCTTCAACCAACTGCTTGAGGGCATAGGCCG
Organism: uncultured Roseovarius sp.; assembly: GCA_963422235.2. Classification (GTDB taxonomy): domain Bacteria; phylum Pseudomonadota; class Alphaproteobacteria; order Rhodobacterales; family Rhodobacteraceae; genus Roseovarius. The sequence continues at coordinate 3,016,150 of CAXMWV010000002.1, read as the reverse complement.
CCTCAACCGACGCAAGATCACCCACCAGCCCGGCCAGTTTGCCCGCGCCGTTGATCTTTTCCGCCGCCAATGAAAGCGCCTCGCCCCAATCCGCCGGGCGAAGACGTCCGTTTTCACGAATGTAAGGCCGGTCCAGCCGCTGCCGACGCAGCCCATCCCAGACAAACCGCGTCTTGTCGGAAATCCACTCTTCGTTCACGCCGTCATGATTGCGCGGCAGAATGCGCATCACTTCGCGCCCTTTGGTGTCGACCCGGATATTACTGCCAAGCGCGTCCATCACGTCGATGGTTTCCGTCTTGGTCAGCTCCCAGGGCCGCGCTGTGAAGGCATAGGGTTTAGAGACCAGCGCGCCCACCGGGCACAGATCAATGATGTTGCCCTGCAGGTTGCTGTTCAGCGTCTCGCCCAGATAGGACGTGATCTCAGCGTCTTCCCCACGACCCGTCTGCCCCATCTGGGTGATCCCGGCCACCTCGGTGGTGAAGCGCACACAGCGGGTGCAGGAAATGCAGCGCGTCATGTGGATTTCAACCAACGGGCCGAGGTCAAGATCTTCCGTCGCCCGCTTGGGTTCCCGGAAGCGGCTGAAATCCACACCATAGGCCATCGCCTGATCCTGCAGATCGCATTCGCCACCCTGGTCGCAGATCGGGCAATCCAGCGGATGGTTGATCAGCAGGAATTCCATCACCCCTTCGCGGGCCTTCTTGACCATGGGGGAGTTGGTTTTCACCTGTGGCGGCTGGCCTTCCGGCCCGGGGCGCAAATCGCGCACCTGCATCGCGCAGGACGCCGCAGGCTTGGGCGGACCGCCGACCACTTCCACCAGACACATCCGGCAGTTGCCAGCAATCGACAGCCGTTCATGATAGCAGAACCGCGGAATTTCTACACCGGCCTGTTCGCAGGCCTGGATCAGGGTCATGGCCCCGTCGACTTCTATTTCCTGTCCATCGATGACGATGTTCCGCGGGTCTGGCATATGATCTCACTTCGCTTTGAGCAAATGGCCGATCTGGCTTTTGCGGGCTATCTCGGCATATCCCAGAGTGCAAAGGCTCTGGGGGTCGAGATTGCTGGCCCCTTGGGATTCGAAAAACTGGTTGCGGCGTTCACGCACCTTCGCGCGTTCTGCCTTGCTGTCGAGATACGCATCAATCTCTGCGTCAGAGTAGCCCTTGTCTCGGGCCAGCGCCTTGAGCTTGTTGGCGTATCCTTGCGCCCGGAACAGGCGCCCGCCGATGCTGTCACAGGACCGACGGATCTTGTCCGCCGCCGCAATGATCAGCAGGCCGTTATTGATATCTTCTTCGTTGGCCAGGCCGGTTTGGGCACTGGCGGTCGCGCCGTTGGCGGCAAGGGCAAGACAAAAAGCAACTGTGACTACACGTGTCATGAGACACCTCCATACATATCGGGATCAAACCACACCGCAGCGGTGTGGCCCGGTCCGCAAAAGATGGCTCTTGGGCGCTGTGATATGCAATAACACGCCCCCCATCCCTTTGATATGTCGGAAAATTTTACCAAAGCACACATGTCCCCGTAAGAACAAGGCGACTGCCATCCACGTAAAGCGCCGCACCAGGATCGTCCGGTCCCCTGGTCCATTCAATCTTTGACGTGCCGAAGTTTTTCAGGCAATACCTCTGCCCTTCATGACGGCCCGCCTCTAGCGCGCCGCGAATGTCTTGTTCCGGCCGACGCACCACCGACTGAAACTGCTTGCGATCTTCCTTGTTCGTGGTGTCCGATTTCGTCTTGTAGTAGATGCCATTGAACAGAACGCGTTCTTCGTTCTTCGGGCCGCACCCTGCCACAGCAACCGCTGTGACCAGAAGAAGAGGCACCAACCGGCGCAAAGTTGTCGAAGCGATATCAGCCACAGCACACCACCATTTCCGGGTCAGGACAACGCAGCACACGGCCACAGCCTGCCACGCCCCCACCACTGTCGTTTACGGCACGGGCGCGAGACATACTCAACCCGTCATTTCCGTCTGCCGCCATATGATATACCGTCGCGGTCTGCATCTGCATTACACAATCTTGGAATGGGCCGGTTTATGCATCGGCCCTTTGTCGATCGCCACAAACGAGTCGTGGATATGTATCCCCGTCACCATGCCATCCATCTCGGGGAAGCGCAGGTCCCTTTTGTGATAGGGATAGTGAATATCGTCGATCATCTGGCGCAGCGTGTTGAAGAAGTTGTGCTTCGACTTGTACCCGCCCCCGCATTTCTTCCAATAGGCGGCGTGCAAATCCTCGATCAGATACACACCGTAAAGATCGACAAACGGAAATAACGTGCGAAGCGACGTCTTGATGTCCGACATCTTGTGGCTGCCATCGTCCAGAACCACGTCAAGCCCGCCCATTTCTTCCACGACCGCTTCCAAAAACGCCGTATCTGACTGAGACCCGATGCGCACCTGCCCGAAAAGCCCGTCCAAATCGGCGCAGTCATCATTGATGTCGATCCCGAAAATCACGGCATCAGACCCCAGAAACCGCCGCCACATCTGAAGCGAGCCGCCTTTGTTGACGCCAATTTCCAGCATCCTCACCCCGGTGCCCCGAAACCGGGTCAGGTAACGATCATAAAGCGGGATGTAATGGTGCCACTTGCGCACTTCGTAGTCGCGGTTCGTGGCATAGATTTCCGCCAGATCCCCGTCATAGCTGTACCGCTCCCGGATATCCGCCGCCGGGTCGTCACCCACGAATTCATAGCGTCCCGTCATGCCGCGTCACCCGTGCCACGGTGATGCGCCATGGCGTAGCGCCAGCCAAAAGCCGCGTCCGTGTCGCCGTGTTCTCTCAGATGATCCAGCTTCTCTTGCGCCTCGGAAAGCGTGGGCCGGTGTCCGTCGGGAACCCACCACATCGCCAGATGCGCCTGGTCGAGGCCTTTAAACCACTCCGCCTTGCGCGCCACGAAACCCCGATGCAGGGTCTTCCATACAAACTGGTGCAAGTTTTCAAGACTGTCCCACACGGTGATGTTCACCAAGGTTTGCGGGTCATTGTCCACGTCCACCTCAACCGCGCCGCCGAACTCGGTCTCGTATTTCCACACGAACCCCGGGCTGCGCTCGGCCGCCGCGTTCACCTCGTCGATACCGTTTACGAAATCTGCCACCCTCGGGTCGTCCAGATCATAAAGGATGCGTCCGATGTTGAACTGGGCGAGTTGCACCGGTCTACTCCGCTGCCACCGCGCTGATGCGACCGGACTTCTGCGCCTTGATACGATCTTCAATCTCGTCCCGGAAGTTGCGGATCAACCCTTGGATGGGCCATGCCGCCGCATCACCAAGCGCACAGATCGTATGGCCTTCCACCTGTTTGGTGACGTCAAAGAGCATATCGATCTCTTCGACCTCCGCCTCCCCCCTTACAAGACGGTCCATCACCCGCATCATCCAGCCCGTACCTTCGCGGCAGGGTGTGCACTGACCACAGCTTTCATGCTTATAGAACTTCGACAGCCGCCAGATCGCCTTGATGATGTCGGTGGAGTTGTCCATGACAATCACCGCCGCCGTGCCAAGGCTCGACCCGACCTCGCGCAGGGCGTCGAAATCCATGACCGCGTCTTTCATCGTCTCACCACGCACACATGGTACGGATGATCCGCCCGGGATCACGGCTTTCAGGTTGTCCCATCCGCCGCGAATGCCGCCACAGTGCTTTTCAATCAGCTCTTCAAAGCTGATCGACATGGCATCTTCCACCACGCACGGATTGTTCACATGACCCGAGATCGCATAGATTTTCGTGCCCGCATTGTTAGGACGCCCAAACCCCGCAAACCAATCCGGTCCCCGCCGCAGAATTGTCGGCACCACGGCAATGGACTCCACGTTGTTCACGGTCGTCGGGCAGCCATAAAGACCTGCACCCGCCGGGAACGGCGGTTTCATGCGTGGCATGCCCTTTTTGCCTTCAAGACTTTCCAGAAGCGCGGTTTCTTCACCGCAGATATAGGCGCCCGCACCGTGATGCAGATAGAGGTCGAAATCATAGCCCGACTTGCAGGCGTTGCGCCCGATCAGACCGGCCTCATACGCCTCATCAATCGCGTTTTGCAACGCCTCGCGCTCACGGATGTATTCCCCGCGAATATAGATATAGCAGGCATGCGCCCCCATCGCGAAGCTGGCAATCAGGCACCCTTCGATCAGCGTATGCGGATCGTGGCGCATGATCTCCCGGTCTTTGCAGGTGCCCGGCTCGGACTCGTCGGCATTGACCACCAGATACGCCGGCCGCCCATCGCTTTCCTTGGGCATGAACGACCACTTGAGCCCAGTCGGGAACCCCGCCCCGCCCCGCCCGCGCAGACCGCTGGCCTTCATCTGATCCACGATCCAATCCCGCCCGTTCTGCAGAATTTTCGCGGTACCATCCCAATGTCCACGCGCAATCGCTCCTTTGAGAGAGCGATCGTGCATACCATAGAGATTGGTGAAAATGCGGTCCTGATCGGCCAGCATGTTGTTAGCTCCCACCGTCCTGACGCGCCCGCCAGGTTTGAAAGATCAGCCAGAAGGCCACCAAGAAACCCGCCAACGCGACCAGATCAAAGATCAACCGCGTTGACTGGCTAAAGCCTTCCTTTTCCGCAATCAGACCAAACAAAATCCAGGCCAGTGCCGTCCCGGCAATAACCAAGGCCGCTTGCCGGCCTTTTCGTCCTGATGGATCCGATTTGCTCATGGCTGCGCGCTCGCTTTAGTAAACGTCACCGTCGTCCACGCGCTTGGAGAACTCAGTCTCCCCACCAGAGGCCAGGATTTTCGCCTGATCCACCCAGCTGTCACGCGTGACACGACCCTTGAAGCCTTCCAGGTTTTCATCGACCCACGCCACTTCCTTAGAGGTCCAGGCGGCGATTTGATCGAAATGGTAGTAGCCCATGGAATTCAAAAGCTTCTCAAGTTTGGGGCCGACGCCTTTGATTTCCTTGAGGTTATCACCCTTTCCATCCCGCGCGGCTGTAAGGCCTTGCGGCTTATCCGCCTCAGCAGGGGCTGCCGCTTCAGCGGCTTTGGGTTTGGCCGCAGCTTTAGGCTTTGCCGCCGCCTTGGGTTTCGCGGCAGGCTTGGGCGCTGCCGCAGGTGCCGGGGCCGCAGGTTTGGCTTCTGGCGTGGCCGGTTTCGCGGCACCACCGACCTGTGGCAGCTCTCTGCAGAACAGCACGACGAACAAAACGGTCAGAAACGCAGCAGCCACGATGCCCAGAAAGATCGACCCGTTCCAGCCATAGTCTTCCGCAAACACGAGCAACAACACGGTCGTCAAAACGCCCGCCAAAGTGCCCATAATCGCGCATCCCAACATGCAGCGCTGTCTTGCATTTACATCCGACATCAAAGTCCCCTTTTTTCTTTCCTGTTCTGGTCAACAGAGGCCACGCTCGACCTCTTCGCAGGTAATTTAGCCATGTTTTTCACGGCTGTCTTCTGTCTCATCCCTCTTTTTTCACAAGGGTTTTGGCCTGGTCCACCCACGCATCACGGCTGACCCGGCCTTTGAAACCGGTGAGCGCGTCATCAACCCAGGCGACCTCATCATCACCCCACGCGGCGATCTGGTCAAAGTGGAACACACCCAGCTCATGCAACAGGGTCTCCAGCTTGGGCCCTACACCCTTGATCAGCTTAAGATCATCCGGCCCGCCCTTACGCGCGGCCTTCCTCAGCTTGGGTTTCTTGGCCGCTTTCGCTGCTGGTTTGGCAGCGGGTTTCGCGGCCGGTTTTGCCGCCGGTTTAGGTGCGTCCTGCTTTGGTGCCTTCGCTTTGTACGCCCCCGGCGCATGGTTCGCGCCTTTGTCGGACCACGGCGTCAGCAGTGGAACCTCATCGCCTTGAATGCGTTTGATCCCGTCGCCGAGATCCGTCGCAAGCTGCGCGCTGGCGTTGTACCGCGTCTTGCCGGTATCGAACTCCTGCAAACTGGTCAGGCCCGACTTCGGTTCCGACGCAAACCGCCCATTGGTGGGCCCGGGTACTGGCACCTCTCCGGCGCTCAACTGGTCCAGAAGGTTTGAAAACCGCTCTGCCGTCAGATCCTCGAAGTAATCTTTGCCGATCTGCGCCATCGGCGCGTTGGCACAGGCCCCAAGGCATTCCACCTCTTCCCAGCTGAACTTGCCATCTGCACTGATCTCATGCGGGTTGGCCGCAATCTTTTCCTTGCAGACAGAGACAAGGTCCTCCGCCCCGCAAATCATGCAGGATGTCGTGCCGCAAATCTGGATATGCGCAACACTGCCAACAGGTTGCAACTGGAACATGAAGTAGAAACTGGCCACCTCCAACGCGCGAATATAGGCCATGTCCAGCATATCCGCCACATGCTCAATCGCCGCCCGTGACAGCCACCCTTCCTGCTCTTGCGCACGCCACAAAAGCGGGATGATCGCGCTGGCTTGGCGGCCTTCGGGATACTTGGAAATCTGCCCTTCCGCCCAGGCGTGATTGGCTTTCGTAAACGCGAAACTGTCCGGCTGATCCGGATGCAAACGTCTTAGCATCAGGCACAGGCCCCCGTTGTCAGCCGCACGGCACCATCGGCATCTTTCACCGCCTGGTCCGTGGACAGCATGTATGTCGTAATCGCAAGGCTCTGCTCTCGCGTCAGCCCCGCCTGAAACTCCACCGGCACATAGTCAGAATCGTACTGCAACTCACACCCGATGCTGGCCACCGCGGCCTTGTATCGGGCCACGTCCTCTTCCCCTATGCCTTCGGGCGGACCCCCACATGCCGCAAGCGCACCTGCCGCCACCAGTACCCAAACTCTCACCGGTCAATCTCCCCAAAGACGACGTCCATCGTCCCAATGATCGCCGCCACATCGGCCAGCTGATGCCCACCGGCCACGTGATCCATCGCCTGCAGATGCAGGAACCCCGGCGCGCGCAGCTTGGCGCGATACGGTTTGTTAGTTCCATCCGCCACGAGGTACACACCGAACTCCCCCTTTGGCGCTTCCACCGCGGCATAGACCTCACCTTCCGGCACATGGAACCCTTCCGTGTAAAGCTTGAAGTGATGAATAAGCGCCTCCATCGACGTCTTCATCTCACCCCGCTTGGGCGGCGTCAGCTTACCTCGCGCCAGCACGTCACCCTTCCCGTCCGGCGCGCGCAGTTTCTCAATCGCCTGATGAATGATCCGCAAGCTCTGCCGCATCTCCTCCATCCGGCAAAGATAGCGATCATAGCAATCGCCGTTCTTGCCAACGGGGATCTGGAAATCAAACTCATCATAGCACTCGTAAGGCTGCGACCGGCGCAAATCCCAGGCCAGGCCTGACCCGCGCACCATCACACCGGAAAAGCCCCAATCGAGGATCTCCTGCTCCGACACGATGCCGATATCCGCGTTGCGCTGCTTGAAGATGCGGTTTTCCGTCAGAAGATCGTCGAGATCCTTGATCACCCTCGGGAATTCCTTGGCCCACGTCTCGATATCATCGATCAGATCATCTGGCAGGTCCTGATGCACACCGCCGGGACGGAAATACGCCGCGTGCAGACGCGCGCCGCAAGCCCGCTCATAGAAGACCATTAGCTTCTCACGCTCTTCAAAGCCCCACAACGGCGGGGTCAGCGCGCCCACATCCATGGCCTGCGTGGTGACGTTCAGAAGGTGGTTCAAAATGCGCCCGATCTCGGAATACAGCACCCGGATCAGGCTCCCCCGGCGCGGCACCTCGACCTTGCACAGCTTCTCGATCGCCAGACACCAGGCATGCTCCTGATTCATCGGCGCCACATAATCCAGCCGGTCGAAATACGGCAGGTTCTGCAGATACGTCCGGCTTTCCATCAGCTTTTCGGTACCACGATGCAGCAAGCCGATATGCGGATCGCAACGCTCTACAATCTCGCCATCCAATTCCAAGACCAGCCGCAAAACACCATGCGCAGCAGGGTGTTGCGGTCCGAAATTGATGTTGAAGTTCCGGATGCGCTGCTCTGATGTCTGCGCGTCAGAAAACCCTTTGGATCCGTCCATCATTCCCGGTCACCCTTCGGATTGGCCACAAAGGCCATGATATAAAGCAAGGCCAAGGCAAAGATCGGCACCACCGCCAGCACGGCCCACCAGCTGTTGATCCCGTATTGCGGCAACAGCTTCCAGAACGGCAAAACGAATGCCAGGGATAAGAGAATAAGCCAGATCAAGGCTTTGCCTCCTCCTTTTCATCCCCCGGCAGAATGTACTCAGCACCCTCCCACGGGCTCATGAAGTCAAACTGGCGGTATTCCTGCACAAGGCTCACCGGCTCATAGACGACCCGTTTCTGCGTCTCGTCATAACGCACTTCGGTGTACCCGGTGGTCGGGAAATCCTTGCGCAACGGATACCCGCGAAACCCGTAATCCGTCAGGATCCGCCGCAGATCGGGATGGTTCGAGAACAGAATGCCGAACATGTCGAACACTTCCCGTTCAAACCAGTTGGCCGAGGGGTGCACTTCCGTGATCGAGGGGACCATGTCCTCTTCCCTCACAGCAACGCGAAGGCGAATGCGTTGGTTCTGGTACATCGACAGGAAGTGATACACCACGTCGAACCGCTTGGGTCGTTCCGGGTAATCCACCGCCGTGATGTCCACCAGCGTCGAAAATTTGCAGCTTGGGTCCGATTTCAGAAATTCCACAAACGGCACCAACCCCGGCAATGCGACATCGACGTTCAGCTCATCGTGGCTCACGTCCCACGCCAAAACGCAATCGCCGCGCTTCAGTTCAATATGCGTGCCCAGTTCCTGTTGTCCCGCACTCACAGCGTCACCTCACAATCGTACCGGTGCGTCGGATTTTGCGCTGAAGCTGCAAAATCCCGTACACAAGCGCCTCAGCCGTCGGCGGGCAGCCGGGCACATAGATATCAACCGGCACGATCCGGTCACAGCCGCGCACAACGGAATAGCTGTAGTGGTAATACCCGCCCCCATTGGCGCAGGACCCCATCGAAATCACGTAGCGCGGCTCGGGCATCTGGTCGTAGACCTTGCGCAAGGCCGGTGCCATCTTGTTGGTCAACGTCCCCGCCACGATCATCAAGTCCGATTGGCGCGGGCTGGCCCGCGGCGCGGTGCCGAACCGCTCCAAATCATAGCGCGGCATGGCGGTATGCATCATCTCCACCGCGCAACAAGCAAGGCCAAAGGTCATCCAGTGCAGTGATCCGGTTCGCGCCCAATTGATGATGTCCTCGGTCGAGGTCAGCAGGAAACCCTTGTCCTGCAACTCCCGGTTCAGGTCCTGCGTGGCCACTTCGCGATCAGCGCCCGCATGGTTCAATCCTGCCGCTACTGCCATTCCATCGCCCCCTTGCGCCATTCATAGGCAAACCCGGCGGTCAGGATCGCCAGGAACACCATCATCGACCAGAACGCTGTCATCGAGATGTCCTGGAACGCCACCGCCCAGGGGAACAGCATCGCAATCTCAAGATCGAAGATGATGAAGAGGATACAGACGAGGTAGAACCGGACGTCGAACTTCATCCGTGCATCGTCAAAGGCGTTAAATCCGCATTCATAGGCACTGACCTTTTCCGGGTCAGGCCGGCGCACGGCCAAAACGACCGCGGCCAGGATTAGGATCAGCCCAAGACCGATCGCAATCGCCAGAAGCACGAGAACGGGAAGGTATTCCCTCAGCATGTCTTCCAAAAGGCGGCTCCTTTTCACTGCTGGGTCGCAGGATGCACCTGCGATACTGGCTGGCGAAACGGTACCTTTCCGTCGAATGAGGGTCAACCAAAGCCGGGCCGTTTCGGAAGGCCAATTGACGCATTTGGCGACAAATTCACCGATGGTTGATCACGCTTTGAAAAGAAAGGGCCGCGCGTTGTGCGCGACGGAGCCACTTCCGCCCCGTCGCGCGTTATCGACTTAGCCTTCGCGAAGCTCTTCCGTGCACTTGCGCACCTCGAAGATGGCATTGCGCGCGTCTTCCAGATCAACGGTCACCATGAAGGGTGATTCCGGGAAAGCATACATCTCATCCGCCTTGCCAAGATCATAGCGCAGGTCGGTGTTGTTGCTCAGGATGTAGCCGCCCTGATACCCGTCTTCCAGATGCGTGGCGGAATAGCTTTCGCCCACGTAAATGTTGTCGTTGACCGAGATCACGATGTCCTTGATCCCCTCCTCGACCTCGGCCCCTTTGACGAAAATGCCGATATACCCATACTCACCGGATTTCGTCAGGCCCATCTGCACGGCCGCCCCGAAATCATCTGTCTGGGTCATAAAGCATGACCCGCGCGTGACGTTGGCATAGACCATCCACTCACCCACCCGGCGGAAGTCCTCGATCGTATCGGTGGCTTCCGGAAGAACCTCAGCCTCGGCATAGGCCTCTTCCTCGGCAGCATCGTCCGATGCAAATGCAACCACCGCCAAACAGCTTGCCGCAACAGCCCCCAAAAGAGTTTTGATTTTCATAAGCTTGCAACCCTTGTTTCACGTCCCAAAAGGCGCGACGCAGGTACATAAATCTACAAAAAAGTGAAAAACAGTCCTGGCGCCCCTTTAGCGTGTATGGCCGCCTTCAACCTGTCAACAATTTTTGCGTGAATTTTCCGGGCGTGTCTCTGCGACATGGGTTTCGGCGGTTTCGGCGTGCGTGGGTTTTCAATGGTTTTACGCGCCACTGCGCCAAGCCTGCAGGGCTGGATTGTCGCCTGGGGATACAGCATCCAACTCCAGATCACTGTCGGTGCCTGCGCTCGCCATCCTTGGCGTTTCGGCCGCCAATCTCTGCAGCCCCTCAATGTTGCGCATCACCTGCGGTGTCCGAGCCAAGGTTTCCGCCAGAGAGCGTTGAAATTCCTGCCCTTTGGCCTGATGCCGCGCCCCAAAATAAAAGCTCACCACGACCCCCAAAAGCCACCACATCGGCTCCGGCACCAGGGAAATCCCCTGCATCCTTGCACTGAACCAAACCGGATCCGTCATGGCCGACACGAACAGCGCCAGCGTGCCAAGGGCCATCGCCGGGCGCGGCACTCGGTTCAGCGCATCGACGAAACGGTCAAACATGCCACGTTTGGGTGCCCGGAACTCTGTCGCCAACTGTGCCAACGCCGCCTTTTGCAGGTCTGCCGCGCGGACATCGGCCGCCTCGGCATTCACCCGGAACACCTCCGCCGTGTCCGCCACCATGTTACGCCCACCTCCGAAGAGGAAGTTGAAGATCGACCCGATCACACCCATGCCGCCACCCGTGCCTGAAACTCCGCGTCACTCAGGTGGTAGCGCGGCGACATGAAGTCCTCCGCGCGTTTGATCCACCCGCCCTTACCGCCAGCCCGGGTGCGCGCATATTTGCGCGACGCAGGACGCCGATCCGCAATCCGAAAGTAGTAATTGCGCCGCGCAATCCCGTAAGCATCGACAAGATGGTCGGGTGCCGCAAAGAATGCAGCCTGTGCCGCCGCCGCGGTCTGCGACCCAATCGCCCCGTCCACAGCCACCTCATGCCCCATCTGCCGCAACAATCGCTGCAGAATTTTCACCGCGTTGCCGCCTGCGTTGACATACATGTCAAACACCGACGGCTGCAGGGGCTCCGGCAAGCGCGCTATGCCCGGGCGTTCAAAGTAGTGGTCGACAAAAATCTCCTCCGCCTGCCCGCGTGTCAGCAAACGCACATCGCCCACATCCACATCCCCATCAAGGTCCAGGTCGAGCCCCAACCGGCGCATGGTATGAATGGTCACGCCGAAATTCGTGGCCCCGCCGGGATCATCGGTATCATTCACAAAGCCACCTTCTTGGGCGACGATCTCTTTGGCGATGTCTTGAACGGACGGCATGGCGGACCTCTCTGATTTGAGGTGCGAGCCTGATCTCAGGGCGTAAACAGCGGCATAACCCGGCGTGCGCAGTTGAAACCACCCGTCCCGGGCCTGACCCGGGACCTCGACAGACTGGGAACAAGAGGCCCCGGATCAAGTCCGGGGCGGGTTTTCCAGACCCAAAACCCGCGCGCTATGCTTTTGCCTTGGCCTTCTTTCTCTCCGCCACGACCTTCTCTGCCAGGTCACGCGCAATGGCGAAGGCCCCTTTGATCTTGTCCGCGTCCTTTTTCCAGTCTCGCCGCACCACGATCTTGTTGTCCTTGACCTTGGCCAGCCCTTTCTGGTCCTGAATGAACTCGACCAACCCCTGGGGGGAGGCAAACTTGTCATTATGGAACTGGATCACCGCGCCCTTCGGCCCCCCATCCAGCTTTGCGATCCCAGCCCGTTTACACATCGCCTTGATCCGCACGATCAGCATCAGGGTATTCACCTCGCGCGGCAGCTTGCCAAAGCGGTCGATCAGCTCGGCAGCGAAGCCTTCCAGTTCAACTTTGCTCTGCAACCCACTCAAACGACGATACAATCCCAATCGAACATCCAGATCGGGCACGTAATCCTCGGGGATCAGAACCGGCACGCCCAGATTGATCTGCGGGGCCCATTGATCATCGGCCTCCGACAGGCCCTCCATCTCGCCCGCCTTGATCTTGGCAATCGCCTCTTCCAGCATGGATTGATACAATTCGTAGCCCACATCGCGCATCTGGCCTGACTGCTCTTCGCCCAGCAGGTTCCCCGCACCGCGAATATCAAGGTCCTGACTGGCCAGCGTGAACCCTGCGCCCAGCGTGTCGAGGCTGCCCAGCACCCGCAACCGCTTCTCCGCCGCCGGGGTCAGCGGCACGCGCGGCTTGGTGGTCAGATAGGCATAAGCCCGCAATTTCGACCGCCCCACGCGACCACGGATCTGATAGAGCTGCGCCAGCCCGAACATATCCGCCCGGTGCACAACCATCGTATTGGCCGACGGAATATCCAGCCCCGACTCCACAATCGTTGTGGCCAGCAACACACTGAATTTCCCATCATAAAACGCATTCATGCGTTGATCGAGTTCCCCCGCCGCCATCTGCCCATGGGCCACAACGTAGGACACCTCTGGCACCTGCTCTTTCAAGAACTCTTCGATCTCCGGCAGGTCCTTGATGCGTGGCACCACGAAGAAACTCTGCCCGCCGCGATAATGCTCCCGCAAAAGCGCCTCGCGGATCGTCACCGTGTCAAACTCGCTCACATAGGTGCGGATCGACAAACGGTCGACCGGCGGCGTGCCAATGATCGACAGATCGCGCACACCCGACAGGCTTAGCTGCAGGGTCCTCGGAATCGGCGTCGCAGTCAGCGTCAGCACATGCACGTCAGAGCGCATCTGCTTCAGCCTCTCCTTATGCGCCACGCCAAAGCGTTGTTCTTCGTCGATGACCAGCAAGCCAAGATTGGCAAATCGCACACCCTTGGCCAGCAACGCATGGGTCCCCACGACAATATCCACCTGCCCCCGTGACATCGCCTCCCGCGTGGTCGCCGCCTCCGTCGAAGACACGAACCTGGACAAGGGCCGCACTGAGATCGGAAACCCCCGGAAACGTTCTGCAAAACTCTGATAATGCTGCCGGGCCAGCAATGTCGTCGGCGCAATCACCGCCACCTGATAGCCCTGCATCGCCGCCACGAAGGCCGCGCGCATCGCCACTTCCGTTTTGCCAAAGCCCACATCGCCGCAAATCAGGCGGTCCATCGGCACCCCGGCCTCCAGATCGCCCAGCACATCCTGAATGGCGCGCAGCTGATCATCGGTTTCCTGATAGGGAAAGCGCGCCGAAAACGCCTCCCACGCGTGATGCTCAGCCGCCAGCACTGGCCCCTTGCGCAACGCCCGCTCGGCCGCGATCCGGATAAGCCGCTCCGCCATCTCGCGGATACGCTCTTTCAGCTTGGCTTTCTTGGATTGCCATGCACCACCGCCAAGCCGGTCGAGCAAGCCCTCCTCGTGGCCATAGCGCGACAGCAGCTCGATATTTTCCACCGGCAGGTAAAGCTTTGAGCTTTCTGCATATTCCAGGTGCAGGCACTCATGCGCCGCCCCTGCCGCCGTGATCACCTCCAGCCCGTGATACCGCCCAATCCCGTGATCCACATGCACCACCAGATCCCCGGGGCTCAGGCTTTGGGTCTCGGTCAGGAAATTCTCCGCCCGGCGGCGTTTGCGTGGGGCCCGGATCAGGCGATCCCCCAGAATGTCCTGCTCGGACATAACCGTCAGACGCCCATCTTCGAAAGGCGCTTCAAACCCGGCCTCCAACCCCCAGACGGTCAGATGCAACCCGGTTTTGCCCACGCCCGAGATATCGCGCACCGTAACCGCCCCGGCGAGGCCCTCGTCTTCCACAAGCCCCTCAAGCCGCTCTCGTGCACCTTCGGAATAACTTGCAATCACAACAGGTTCTGAGACGATCTTCTCTTCGATATGCTGCTTTAGCGCCCCGAAGAGCGACACGCTCTCCTGCTGCCGCTCCGGCGCAAAATTCCGCCCGATCCGACCGCCTGCATCCAGCACACCCGGCCCCGGGCTTTGCGCCAGCGGTGAAAATGACAGCACCCGCCGTACTTCCATGGCCGCCGTCCATGCCGCGTCATCCATGTAAAGCTGCCCCGGCGCCACGGGCTTGTAGACACTGTCCTGCCGGCCCCGTTGCTCCAATGCGTGCCGTCGCGCCTCATACTGATCTGCAATCGCCTCCCACCGGGCATCCCGCGCGGCATCCGTTTGATGATCCAACGTGACCGATGCGCCGGGCAGGTAATCAAACAGGGTTTCCAGCGTCTCATGGAAAAACGGCAACCAATGCTCTACACCTGCCTGCTTGCGGCCTGCGCTCACCGCCTCATAGAGCGGATCATCACTGCCGGCGGCGCCAAACTCGATGCGATAATTCTGCCGAAACCGACGGATCGCGGCCTCGTCAAGAATGACCTCGCTCACCGGGGCCAGTTCCACTTGGGTCAGTTTTTCCGTCGTCCGCTGTGTCGCTGGATCAAACCGTCGAATCCCGTCCAGCACATCGCCAAACAAGTCCAGCCGCACCGGCCCGCCCTCACCAGGCGGAAAGATATCAATGATGCCACCGCGAATCGCATAATCGCCCGGTTCCGTCACCGTGGGGCTTTGCACGAATCCCATCCGCACCAGAAAGTCGCGCAACGCAGTCTCATCCAGCTGCTGGTCGACCACGGCCGTAAAGGATGCCCCTCTCAAAACCTTCCGTGCGGGCACCCTTTGCGTCGCGGCATTCAGCGTGGTCAGCAAAACAAACTGCGGAACGTTGCCCCCCACCAGCCCCGCCAGCGTGGCCATCCGCGCGGCAGATAAATCCGCATTGGGCGAAATCCGATCATATGGCAGACAATCCCAGCCCGGGAACGCAATGACAGGCACATCCGGCGCGAAAAACCGCAACGCATCGGCCATCTGCGCCATGCGTTTATCATCACGCGCCACGTGAATGACCGGGCCGCCCCCCTGCTCAACTTCTTTGAGCACTAGGCGCGCATCAAACCCTTCCGGCGCGCCGCCCACGATCAGTTTTGCGGCGTCTCCCATGCCCGAACCCACACCGCTCAGTGAAGTACGCTGGTGTTCAGGTTCTGGTACATACCCCACAGGCCAGTCACGAAAATCGCAACCATACCAATGACCTGCGTGATCATCCTGTGACGGTGCATCATCTTGAAAAGCACTTCGCCTTCCATTTCCTCGCGCAGGATTCTGCGGGCAGAAGCGACCGAGACAAGTCCCACAAGGCTCATCGGAAATCCAAGCAGGAACAACGACTGCGAAAACTCATGCTCGTAGTAAAACCCAAGCAAGGCCAGCATGGTCAGGATAAACCCGCCAAACCCCGCCATCAGCAATCCGGACTGATGCGCAATATGGCTGATACGGTTCGCATTGATCCGCACCATCGCGTGCAAATCCGCATGGGTCTGCGCCGTCTCATCCTTACGCGCCCGTGTGACCATGTCCCACGGAACGCCCAGCACCCGGTGACTGGTCGATGACCACAAAACGGCCAGCATGATCCAAAACCAGAGGTTGGAAAAGCTGCGCATGTCGATCAGCTCGAATATCTGCGAATAAACGTCCACCGAAGTTCCGATTTGCCTGTTACGGGATCGCGCTTTTTGCGCGCATTACGCTCTCTTACCGAAGCTCAGCGGCGATTCCTACCCTTGAGATGCGTGGCGGTTCGTGTCAATCAAGGTTGACAGCCAAGCGCGCCGCAGATGGTGACAATTCTGCATGCAGGCGCGCGCGATCAGAAGGACACATCACAACATGCGCCCGACCCAAGGCCCCTTCCCCCGCACCCGCCTGCGCCGCACCCGCCAATCGCCCGAAATTCGCGCCCTCGTGGCCGAGACAACGCTCAGCACGAATGACTTGATCTGGCCGGTCTTCGTGCGCGAAGGCGATGATGTCGAAGAACCCGTGCCCTCTATGCCCGGCGTCGTGCGCCGCTCCGTGGATCGGGTGGTTGAGGCCGCGCGTGAGGCCGCAGACCTCGGCATCCCGGCAATCTGCCTCTTTCCCTACACA
The DNA here is from genome assembly GCA_963422235.2 of uncultured Roseovarius sp. Classification (GTDB taxonomy): domain Bacteria; phylum Pseudomonadota; class Alphaproteobacteria; order Rhodobacterales; family Rhodobacteraceae; genus Roseovarius. Next base: position 2,999,650 of record CAXMWV010000002.1, on the reverse strand, counting down.
GAGGCTCATAACCGGTCCTCGGGCTGCGAGGAGGCGTGGAACCCCGACAACCTCTCCAACCGCGCGACCCGTGCCATCAAAGAGGCCGTGCCGGACATCGCGATCATGACCGATGTGGCGCTCGACCCCTACTCCGACACCGGCCACGACGGGTTTGTCGTCGACGGGGAGATCGTGAATGACGCCTCGGTCGAAGCCCTCGTCAAGCAAGCGCTCAGCCAGGCCGAGGCCGGCGTGGACATCATTGGACCCTCCGACATGATGGACGGTCGCATCGGCGCGATCCGCACAGCACTAGAGGATAACGGCCACCACAATGTCATGCTGATGTCCTACGCGGCCAAATATGCCTCCGCTTTCTACGGTCCCTTCCGCGATGCCGTGGGCGCGTCCAGCGCGCTCAAAGGCGATAAGAAAACCTACCAGATGGATGACGCCAATTCCGACGAAGCCCTGCGCTGCGTCGCCCGCGATCTTGAGGAAGGCGCGGACATGGTCATGGTCAAACCTGGCATGGCCTATCTGGACATCTGCCGCCGCGTGAACGACGAATTTGGCGCACCGACCTTCGCCTATCAGGTGTCGGGTGAATACGCGATGATCATGGCCGCGGCCCAGAATGGCTGGCTCGACCAGGACCGCGCGATGATGGAAAGCCTGATGGCCTTCAAACGCGCCGGTTGCCGGGGCATTCTGACCTATTTCGCGCCGACGGTGGCGGCGACCCTGCGCTGATCTTTGCTCACTTTAGGTGAAAATCACCGCCCAACCGCTTCATCTTGCTTAAAATACTTGTGTTGAGCTGTCTCAAATCGCAGCACGAGCCGGCCTGCGATTTCCCGCCTATGTCACGCTTTCGTGCATGACAGGCCCGGCGCCGTCCGCTATACTTATCCACAGACCGGGAAAACCCGGCGCGGTATTCAGGCAGCAAACAGGCAACGACATGAGCATCTCCCGACGCAAGTTCTCCTTTGCGCTAGCGGCCACGCCTTTGGTGGCGGCATGCGGCAACGGCATCGGCAGCACGAAATCCCAGGAAATCGACGCGCGCGCGGACGCGACGATGAATTACCTTTTTGAAAACTTCCCCGCCACGCAGGAAATCGACCGTAAATCCACCGGCAAACTGATCATGCCGCTGGTGACCGAGGGCGGTCTGATCGTGGGCGGCGGCTATGGTCGCGGCGCGCTGCGCGTGGGCGGTGCCACGGTCGATTACTACTCGGCCACCAAGGGCAGCGTCGGCTTGCAGATCGGCGCGCAACAGTTTGCCCACGTTCTGTTTTTCATGACCGAGGAATCGCTGATGCGCTTCCGCCGTGCCTCTGGCTGGGTGGCTGGCGCGGATGTGGAATATGTCTTCAACGACCAGGGTGCCAACCTGCGGGCCGACACTGTGACCACCACGGCCCCTGTCGTGGCGGTGGTCTTCGGCCAGGCGGGCGCGCTTGTTGGTGCGTCGCTTGAAGGCATGAAATACACGCGCATCATTCCCTGATCGCGGGCTCTCGTGCCGACCACGGGTATGCGCTTTGTGCATAGCCTCGAACATGAGTATTTTCAGCAAGAAAGAAGCCACCTCCATCGCTTCTTTCTTGTCACAAATACCTCGGGGAGGCGCTTGAAAAGCGACGGGAGCAGCGCCCCCGGGTCCGGAACACCCCTCAGAAATCCGCAAAGATATTGACGTCCTCTGCGTCCTCCATGCGCGCGTTTCTGTCTGACACAGAGCACGGCGTCCGGTTCGCAACGCGCATCCGTTCCGTCGGCGCAATCAACGGGCGCAGAACGGGGTCTGGCCTGTCCTCGCTTGCTCTTCCAGCAATCGGACGCACCCGGCGCGGCTTGATGTCCTTGGAGATCAAACGCGTCGTATGCCCACGCCAGGGCACAAGCGACACCAGCGCCGCCTTGTGCATGTCATGCTGGCGGATGCCGGCATAGCTTTGCAAAAGCGCGCAGATCAGGATCACATCCTGCCAAACCATACCAAGCACGTGCTCAGACCCGGCCTGAAACGCACCAAGAATGCCGCTGCTCAACACCAACGCCGCCAGCAAAAGCGCAGTGGCACGCAAATAGACCCCAAGCATGAAACTGACTGCCAACAGGCTCACAACACCCAACCCCACCTGACCCGACAGCACGTCCGGCATCACCGCCGCAAAAACAAGCCCCGGCGCGACCCCGTCCACCACGCCCCAGATTGCGGCGAGAACATAGCCCCCCCACCACGATCCGCATCAGGTTCAGACCGGCCTGGTTCAACCATCCTTCACGTCGCGTTGCCACCTGTCTGATCCTGCCCGCCCATTGCTTGTGCTTCACGGGCCAGCCCTGCTCACGCCCGCGATGCAGAGGTGGTGCCACAATGTGTCAAAACCGGAGCGTAATCGCGCAGAACACGGTGGAATTCACGCGGATTTATTGAAGATTGTCCCGAACGCACCGTCCTAACAGGCATGCATCGGGCCGCCCAGATCAGCCCGAGCTGTCTTTCGACAAGCACCCGGCAAAGCTCTCCGCCATGCTGCTGACCAACTGACCGTAGAGCTTGGGCCCAATGTCCAGATCCACACCCAACGGGTCGAGATCAGAGATCATCAACGTCCCATCCGCATTGATCGCGTCAATAAGACCGCTATTGAACTGCGGCTCGGAAAACGCACACGACGCGCCTGCCTCAATCACCTCATCGCGCAGCTCTGCCAGGCGGGCCGGGCTGGGCGGTGTCGCATCCCCTTTGGAGATCGACCCCAGCGCGTTCAGCCCGAACCGGGCTTCGAAATACTGATACGCGTCGTGGAAGACCACGAACCGCTTGTCGCCATACGGGGCCAGTTTGGCGGTGATCTCATCTGTCATCCCATCCAGCTCAGCCGCGGCCGCGCGGGCGTTTTCGGCATAGGCCTCCGCGTTCTCCGCATCGAGCTCCGACAGAGTGTCGGCAATCACATCCAGCCAGATCGCCGCGTTCACCGGATCCAGCCAGGCGTGCGGGTCCACCCCGTCGTGGTGATGGTGGTCATGGTCGTGATCGTGACCGGCATGATCCTCGTGATCATCATGGCCCGCATGATCGTCATGGTCATCATGCTTCCCGGCATGCTCTTCGTGATCATGATCGTGCTCATCATGCTTTTCGGCATGGTCTTCATGATCGTGGTCGTGGTCATCATGCTTTTCGGCATGGTCTTCATGATCGTGGTCGTGGCCATCATGCTTTTCCGCATGCTTGTCGTGCCCGTGATCATCATGACCGTGCTCTTCATGATCGTGATCATCATGTGCATGGTCGTCATGACCGTGGTCATCGTGATCATGCTCGTCCTTGTGATCGGCATGGTCGTCATGCCCATGGTCATCATGATCTTTGTGGCCGTGGTCATCGTGATCGTGATCATCATGCCCGGCATCGCGCAATGCAAAGATACGCTGCTCACGGAACTCGTAGGTGGTCAAACCTTCCGCCTCGATCATCTCAAGCACCTTCGCTTGCCCGGCAAGGTTCGACAGTGGCGTCTCCAGCCACGGCGTCAGTCCACCGCCCACATGAAACACCACATCCGCATCGCTCAGGGCCTGCGCATCCGACGGCTTCATCGCATAACCATGCGGAGACACCCCGGGCGGCAAAAGCAAATCAGGCTCGCCTACGCCCTCCATCACCATCGAAACCAAGGAGTGCAACGGCGCGATATCGGCCACGACATTTGGCGCATCAGACAACGCCGGAGAGGCAACAGTAAGAGACACAGCACTGACAGAAGCAAGGAAGAGGCGCATGATGGGATTCCCTAGGTGAAAGCAGATGAGAGCAGCAGACCGCTCGGTTGATAAAAGCAATAATATAACATATCAATCCCCTGCCCGAGCTTTTTGCACGCTCCGCAAAAACCACGTAGGATCAGCCCATGATTGGCTTCGAAACCCACAATCACGAAACTTGCATTTCCGACGCTCTGAAAGCGGTAGAAACCAAGTGCAAAGCGTCTGGCTTGAAATTCACGCCGGCCCGCCGTCGCGTGCTGGAAATCCTGCTGGAAGAACACCGCGCTCTGGGGGCCTATGACATCCTCGATCGGCTGCGCGCCGAGGGTCTGGGCTCACAACCGCCCGTGGCGTACCGGGCGCTGGATTTTCTGGTCAAGAACGGCTTTGCGCACAAGATCGAACGCCTCAACGCCTTCATTGCATGCTCTCACATGGGCGAAGATCACACGCCCGCGTTCCTGATCTGCCGGTCCTGTGACAACGTGGCCGAGGCCCAATCCGCCCCCGTGCGCGGCGCGCTCAGCAAGGCCGCCCAGTCCGCCGAGTTCCGGATCGAACGTATGGTGGTCGAAGCCGTGGGCCTTTGCCCCAAATGCGAAGACGGGGCCGCATGAGCCTTGTCTCTCTGACCGGCGCAGGCGTCAGCTTCGGTTCAACCAAAATCCTGCACGATGTCACGCTCTCCATCGACCCGGGCGAGATCGTCACGATTGTCGGCCCCAACGGGTCCGGCAAATCCACGCTGCTGCGTACGATCACCGGCGCGGTAGAGCTGTCCTCCGGTCAGATCACGCGCAAAGACGAACTGCGCATCGGGTATGTGCCGCAAAAGCTGCATATCGATCCAACCCTGCCCATGACTGTGCGGCGTTTTCTAAGCCTGCCGCGCAGCATCAGCGACGCGGACGCAACGGCGGCCCTCGCCAGTGCCGGGGCCTCTGGGCTGGCCGCGCGACAGTTGACCGATCTCTCCGGCGGACAGTTCCAGCGCGTTCTTCTGGCCCGCGCGCTGCTTGGTGCGCCGGAGCTTTTGATCCTTGATGAGGCCACCCAAGGGCTGGATCAGCCCGGCTCTGCCGCGTTCTACCAACGGATTGAGGGCGTCCGGGCCGATCACGGCTGTGCGGTTCTGATGGTCAGTCACGAACTGCACGTTGTGATGGCTGCCTCAGACCGTGTCATTTGCCTCAACGGGCATATCTGCTGCCAGGGCGCGCCCGAACAGGTGGCCGACGCTCCGGAATACCGCGCTTTGTTCGGCACCGGCACTGCCGGGGCCCTGGCGCTATACCGGCATGAGCACACGCATCGCCATGATGACGAAGGTGATCATGACAGCGACGTCTCGCACCGGTCCGAGGCCGCTGAATGAGCTTTCTGGATGATTTCTTCTGGCGCGCCCTGCTCGCCGGTATTGGCGTGGCCCTGGCCGCCGCACCCTTGGGATGCTTCGTGGTCTGGCGCCGTATGGCCTATTTCGGCGATGCCGCCGCCCATGCGGCCATTCTTGGCGTGGCGATGTCCCTGGCCTTCTCCATGTCGATCTTCACCGGCGCATTGGTCGTCGCACTGGTCATGGCATGGTCCGTCACCGTCCTGTCGGGGCGCGGCGTGGCCACTGACACGTTGTTGGGCGTACTGGCCCATTCCGCACTGGCCTTCGGACTTGTGGCCGTGTCTTTCCTCGACGGGATCCGCGTTGACCTGATGGCCTATCTCTTCGGCGACATCCTCGCGGTCAGCAAAACCGACCTCGTGATCATCTTCGGTGGCGCTTGTGCCGTGATTGCCCTTCTGGGCTGGCGGTGGAACGCGCTTCTGACCGCCACTCTGGGCCCTGATCTGGCCTATGCTGCCGGGATCAGCCCACGGCGCGAGCAGATGATCCTCACCCTCGCCCTGGCCGTGGTCGTCGCCGTGGCGATCAAAGTCGTCGGCGCGCTGCTAATCGGTGCTTTGCTCGTGATCCCCGCCGCCGCCGCCCGCCCACTGGCAACAACACCAGAACGGATGGTCGTGGTGGCAGGCCTGATCGGCATGCTCTCCGTCCTGGTCGGCCTTAACTCGGCCTTTATCTTCGATACGCCTGCTGGCCCCACCATTGTGGCTGTCGCCGCCGTGATCTTTGCCGTGATGACAAGCATCTTCGGCATGCTACGCGCCGCACGCCGCTCCCACTGACAAGGGCCGCAGCGCGTCGTACGTCGCGCCGTCCCGGCTTCTTTCTTGCCAAAAATACTCAAATCCGGCACTCACGCACAAGCGCAGGCCTGATAAGTTGAGCCTCACGCCCGCAGCTTCTCCCCCTTGGGGTCAAACGGCGGCTCATGCAGGATGCGCGCCTTGTGCGGCTGGCCCAGCACCATGACATCAACCTCGTCGCCCGCAGACGCCGTGCCGGACTTCACATAGCCCAGCGCCAGAGACATCCCCACGGTGTAACCGTACGTCCCCGACGTCACGCGACCCACCCCTTCGCCTTTGAAGAAGATCGGCTCTCCGCCCGTGGCATCGGCATTCGACGCCGTCACTGCCGCCTCGTCGATATGGATCAGCACCAGTTCCTCGCGCGTGGGCTCCGCCATCACCTTCGCGGCCGCCTCCTTGTGCAGGAAATCCTTACCCATCTTGCAGAGCGGCCCAAAACCCACCTCATGGGGGAAGTATTCCGGGCTGTATTCCCGGCTCCAGGAGCCATAGCCCTTTTCCACCCGCATCGACATCAGGGCGCGACCACCCACCGGCCCGGCGCCAAAATCCTTGCCCACCTCAAGAAGCGCCGCATAGAGCTTCTCCTGATCTGCCTCGGCACAGTGCAATTCCCAGCCCAGATCACCCGTAAAGCTCACCCGCAGCGCCAGACACCGCACGCCCGCCAGATCCACCATCTTTGATCGCATGAACGGGAAATCCTCGGTAGACAGCGACGTGTTCGTCATCCGCTGCAGCATCTCTCGCGATTTCGGCCCCGCCACGTTGAACCCGCACATCGTCTCCGTGTGGCTTTCGAACGTCGTGCCCTCTGGCAGAGGCACCATCTGGAAGAAACGCGAGTGATAGCGCTCGGCCATCCCCGATGAGATCACCCAGAACTCGTCCTCGTCCGTCCGCGTCACCGTCGCATCCCCGGCAATCCCGCCCCGCACGGAAATGAGCGGCGTCAGGCAGGACCGACCCACCGACTTGGGCATGTTGTTGGCAAAGACGGCATTTAGCCAATCCTCCGCCCCCGGCCCTTTCACACGGTACTTGGCAAAGTTGGAGATATCGATGATCCCCGCCCGATCCCGCAGCATCTTGCATTCCTCGCCTACCGGTCCCCACCAGTTCTGGCGCGTGAACCCGTTGGTGTCTTCCGCGCCCGCCTCTCCGGCAAACCACTGCGGATGCTCCCAGCCGTAGTTGAGGCCAAACACCGCGCCCAGGGACTTTTGCATCTCGTAGATGGGCCGCGTGCGCAAAGGCCGTCCCGCCGCGCGCTCTTCGTTGGGATAGTGGATCGCAAAGCGATGCGCATACACATCCTCGACCTTCGCTTTGACGAAATTCTTGTCGTTGGCCCAAAGCCCAAACCGCGCCACATCCCAGGGGAACATGTCGTACTGCATCTCACCCTCGATGATCCACTGCGCCACCATCAGGCCCATACCCGCCGATTGGCTAAAGCCCGGAATGATGCCGCCACACATGAAGTAATTGCGCAGCTCCGGCACGGGCCCGAGGATGACGTTGCTGTCGGGCGACCAGATCATCGGCCCGTTGATGACCCGCTTCACGCCCGCCTCAGCGGCCGCTGGCACGCGTTCCATGGCGCGCATCACGTTTTCCATGATCCGTTCCAGATCATCGGGGAAAAGGTCATGGGCAAAATCAAGCGGTGTGCCGCCCTCCGCCCAGAACTTCATATCCCGCTCATAGGCCCCGATCAGCAGGCCCTTGCCCTCCTGACGCAGGTAATACTCCGCATCGCGATCCGCGACGGAAGGCAAGCGCCGGTCCATCGCTTCAATCTCGGGCATTGCCTCGGTGACGAAATACTGATGCTCGGTAGGCTGCAACGGCACTTCGATCCCCGCCATCGCCGCCACTTCCCGGCCCCACAGACCGGCGGCATTGATCACCCAATCGGTCTGAATGTTGCCTTCGGGCGTCTCGACAATCCACGTGCCATCGGGCTGCGGCGTGGTGGCGGTCACCAGCGTAAAGCGATAAATCTCCGCCCCCCGCGCCCGCGCGCCCAGCGCATAGGCGTTGGTCACGCCCGACGGGTCCACGTTGCCGCCATTGCTTTCCCACATGATGCAGCGGATGCCGTCGAAATTCACCAGCGGGTGCTTCTCTTCGGCCTCTTCCCGGCTGATCTCATGGAAATCCATGCCATAGAGCTTGGCCTTGGCCGCCTGCAGCTTCAGCTGATGCTCGCGGTTTTCAGTCTGCGCCAGATACAGCGACCCCGGCTGAAACACGCCACAGCTTTGCCCGGTCTCCGCTTCCAGCTCTTTATAGAGGTTCATCGTATAGTGCTGAATGCGTGAGATATTGGCGCTGTCATGCAGCCCGTGAATGTTCGCAGCGGCATGCCAGGTGGAGCCAGAGGTCAGCTCGTCCCGCTCCAGCAGGACGACGTCTTTCCATCCCAGTTTCGTTAGGTGATAGAGGATCGAACACCCGATCACCCCGCCCCCAATCACCACGGCCTGTGCATGGGTTTTCATGTCTCGCTCCTCCCGGTTCGCCTGAGGCCCATCCTGACGCCGCGCTCACGGCGCAAAATGCCCCTTTCCGACATCTTTCGTCGCGGGGATACATTTGTCACGGCGGTTTGCGGCAGGACGTTTCGATTTGCGGCAGGTGCGGGACGATCTTGGCGCGCCGGTCAGCGCACCGCGCGATTCATACCTCCATCGGACAGGATGTTCTGGCCGTTGATATAACGCGCCCCGTCAGAGGCGAGGAAAACGCAAGCCTGGCCAATCTCCGCAAATGTCGCCGGACGTTGCGCCGGGATGGACTGCCGCGCAAGCTCGGACAGGTTCACGTTCTCGCAGAACCCCGGCATCAGGTTGTTCATATTGATGTTGTGCCGCGCGTAGCGGTCCCCGAAGAGCTTGGCAAAACTGTGCAGCGCACCTCTCAGCATACTCATCGGATACGGCGCCCTTGGCTCCACCGTGTTCATGGAAGAAATGTTCACGAAAGATCCGCCCCCCTGCTCAATCATGACCGGCGTGATGATCCGCGCCAGTTTCACGACATTCAGCACATACATATCCAGACTTTCGTGCCAAAGCGTGTCCGGCAGCTCCAGCAACGGCCCGTCGAACTCCGGATCGAACCCCACGGTCTTGATCGCCTCCGGCACGCCGCCACCATGGCCCATATTGCTGACCACAGCATCAATCCGGCCGTAGGTGTGCAGCGTCTCATCGACCATGGTTTGCAGGTCCGCCTCATCAAGGACGGACCCCTGAAACCCAATTCCGCCCAACTCTTCTGCCAGCGCCTTGGACCGCGTCGAAGGCGACATCAGCGAAACCTTGTATCCCGCCTTCGCCATTTCGATCGCACAGCCCTTGCCGATGCCCTGACCTGTACCCGTCATCAACGCTACTTTGACATCCGCCATGTCGGTATCTCCGATATTACTAAATTTCTCCACTCGCGCCAAAATACCGGACGAATTCCCTTCTTCATAACGACTTTACCTGAAGATTATGTGAGGTAAGCTCATAGCTATGACACATCTAAGACACCTCCGTGCCCTACAGGCTTTTGATGCGGCAGCCTCTCGTCTGAACCTCAGCCAAGCGGCCCAGGACCTTGGAGTGACCCACGGCGCGGTCAGCCGGCAGATCAAACAGTTGGAGCAATATCTCGGGACAGCGCTCTTTCGTCGCCAACATGGCGGCGTCCAACTGACAGACGCCGGCGCACGTCTTTACCAGGCCACGCAAGACGCCTTTCCAATCTTGGAACAGGGGGTCATCGCCACGCGGCGCAACCAGAAACGCAGCTCGGTCACAATCTCGCTGTCATCATCGCTCGCGATCAAATGGATGGTCCCAAGGTTGCAAGGTTTTCGCCAACGACACCCGGAGATTTCCGTCTTCTTGGACACAGATGACCAGCTGATCGATTTCCGCGACAGCGATGTCGATGTGGCTCTACGATACGGCGGCGATAGGACACCGGGGCTTTACCAAGACCACCTGCTGCAAGAGCGCCTTGTCGTCGTCGCGGCACCATCCCTTACGCCGGACATCGACGTGACACCGGCATCCATCGCCCGCCTCCCCCTTCTGCACGACCGGTTCCACCCCTCCTGGGATGCCTGGGCGCAGGCCGCCGGGCAAACCGGTCTGGGGTTACAATCGCAAAGCACGGCGTTCCCCGATTCCGCCGTCACGATCGCCGCCGCCATCGACGGACAAGGCGCAATCCTCGTGCGCCATATCCTTGTGGCAGATGACCTTGCGGCGGGACGGTTGGTTCACCTGAGCGACGTAAGCCTAAAGCAACAGACAGCCCTCTATTTCGTCTGCCGCGACGGCGACCAACGCCACGCACCCATCAGCACGCTGCAGACATGGCTCATGGACGCGCTGTCAGAGCCTTGAATCCGCCAGTAGCGCGTTCATGAAGTCATCCACAACGGCCTTGCCCTGACGTTTCTCAGGCACGCAGACGAAATACGCGGCATCGGTGCGCACTTCCAGGTCGCAAACAGGCACGACCTTGTTGTCTTCCAGCAAAGGATCAATGATCGACCGCCACCCTAGGGCCAACCCCTCCCCCGCGATCGCCGCTTCCAGCAAAACCGGGTAGTTCGTGAACGTCAGCACCCTGTTGCTTGAACTGGGCACAAAACCCATGCCCGCCGCCTGCAACCAAGACGTCCAGTTGATCTCCGTCGTCGTCACCGGCTCAAACTGCAACAGCGTCGCGTCCTTGAAATCATCGGGCCAGCGGAACCCTCCGTTCCTGTCTCGGTATCCCGGTGAGCAGATCGGCACGACCACCTCGTCGAACAGGCGCTCACTGACGAACCCCGGCCACACCCCGCGCCCGAACCGAATGCTCAGATCAATCCCGTCACGGGGATCGAAATCCTCCAGATCGCTGGAGATGATCTTGAACTCCACCTTCGGATTGGCTCGCTGAAAAGCTGTCACACGCGGGCGCAGCCAGTGGAACGAAACTGCGTTGTTCGCCGCCACAATCACCGTGTCACCTGCATTAAATTTTTGGATATCTAAAACCGCGTCTGCAATATGGTCAAAGCCATGACGCACCGCTTCAAACAACCGCTGCCCTGAGAGGGTCGGCGACACAGATCGGTGATGGCGATGAAAAAGGGGCGTGTCGATGTCTTCTTCAAGCTTTTTAACTTGATAGGTCACGGCCACCTGCGTCACATTCAACTCCTGCGCGGCCTGGGTAAAACTGCGATGGCGCGCGGCGGCCTCGAAGGCGATCAGGGCCTGGGGTGACGGAATCGACTTGTGAAGATTTTTCATAATAATTTCTTATGGCACAACTGCCAAAAAATCAATTTCACAAACCCGCCCGCTCTCCTTACCAATAGACGCGCAGGGCCCCCCTCAACGGGTCTGCAAACCCAAAGGATCGGTGCGGTGGTTGTGATTTGCCCTTAACCTGCAATGTAGCCACGCAACTGCCGCACCGCGCAACCGCGCCCTGATAACGGACACGGTCTTCAGGTTGAGATTGAGGAACGTTACGCAGACCTAGGCAGGGTTAGCGATCTTCGCAATGCGTTTAGACCTGACCAAAAAATGAGATCACCCCACCGCCCGAAGTGCAGGTGTCTGACCCATGGGCGGCGCCGGGCTCAACGTGCCGGCATCGATGGCCGCCTTCACCTCCGCGCTTTTCAAAACGGGAAGGAACGTATCGCACTCCTCAGGCGTGTCTGTTAGGATGTCGGTCCGGACATACTCAAGCGCCAGCGCGCCGGGATACAGGCTTTCCGCCAACACACCGTTCGCCCGCACCGCCGTGTGGCAGTCGAGCAAAAGATGAACGTACTCCACGCCCCGCTGGGCCTTGGACACCCGGACACGACCGTCGGCATGCTTGGCCAAATGCCCCGCCCGCACCAGAACCATTTGTCCGTCACGCTGCATCACCACACAGTGCTGCCGCGACAGCTTCAACCGCCGCGCGTTGCCAATTGAGCCGGGCTCGAACACCACCGGGCACAGGTTCGGGCGCGCCTCCAGAATTTCGGGTTTGATCCGCCAGCGGCCCATCCACGTGATGGGTCTCGGGCCAGCTTGCGTCATCACCACATCACCGACGGCCAGCGTCTCCACCTTGCGCGCGCCCTGCACCGTTTCAATCCAGGTGCCTGCGGTGAAGCAGGGCACCGATCCGGCATCCGCCGTGTCAGAGATCAGCACCCGATCAATCGAGCCGTCGAACTCACCGCGAAGCCGGTTGGCCACGCCGTTGCCAGATTGCGCCTGCGATGCGCCCACGACAATGGGCTCTGCATCCGCACCCAGCACCAACGCCTGCGTCCCGCTGTCCACGACCACCCCGTCCACAACCAGCGTGCTGCCCGAAGGCCCCCAGGAATAGGCCACCGAGGTCGGCTGCCCCAAGGTGACGGACCCGCCAGAGAAATTGAAACTGTCCGACGTATCCTGATGTCGGACGCCGACCGAGCCATCACTGCGGATGAAAATGGTCAGGTGCCCGCCCGCGTCAAAACCACTGGAATCCACGGAAAAGAGCGTCTGCGCGGCGTTGCGCCCGAAGGGCACATCCCCCTGGGACGCCGTATCCTGCGTGAACTGAAGAAAGACCGTGCCCTCCGACAACCCCAGGGCCGGGTCCGGGTCCACCTCAAGGTAGTCATTGTTGCCGTCAAACAGCGCCTGCCCGTTGCCATTCGTCGTCGCGCCGTTCTCAAACGTGCCATCTTCCGCCGTCGGACCAGCGCTATCCGCAGCCGTCGCACTGCCCGCAGGGTCGCCAAACTGTAAGTCGAGAACCGTCGCCATCCGCATTACCTTTCACACTGAACGAGCACCGCCGAAACGAACCCGGTCACACACACAAACGTTCCACAAATGTGTCACAACAGGGTTAACACCGCAGTGAGACCGTGAACTCCACTCACGTTTTCGTGGGGTCAGCCTGTACGCAAAGCCATGCCTGTGGCCGGGTCTCCTTCGGCACAAATCCGCCCTGCCCCTGCCCAAGCACGCCACCACCCTCCGGCGCACGATAGGCGACACACACGCCGCAAAGGATCAATACAACCCGGCTAACCATTTGCCGCAGAACAAGAAACAAACTGTTCTCGTGACAGACACCGCGCGAGATGATTAACCTTCACTCAACCTTTGGGAACTGGGGCTTGGGGCTGTGGGGTTTGCTTTTCTTGGTTTATTGGGCATCGGTCTTGCCCTGTCCTTACTGCTGGATGACGATTCAGATGAAGGCGTTGCAGCGGATGGGTCCGATGGTTCCGAAGACCCTCCGGTAGATCCTTCAGACGGTCCTCCAACAGACATTCTGGGCTCCGAAAGCGCAGACACGCTGAGCGCGACGGGTTTTGACACATTGCTTGGGTTGGACGGGGATGACCTCCTCGACGGCAGCGATCGGTCTTCCGTCGAAGGCGGGGCGGGCAATGACACCGTTTCTGTGCGCGACAACGCCATCGGGCGCGGAGGCGACGGCGACGACAGAGTGGTCGCCCGCGATCAGGGCTTCGGTGCGGCGGGCGACGGAGATGACAGCCTCTTGGGCCGCGAAGAAGCAACCGTGCGGGGCGAGGCAGGAAATGACACGCTGCGCGTTGACGACAATGCCGTGGGTCGGGGCGGCACAGGCGATGATTTTCTCAACCTTAAGGACAACGCAACCGGCGTCGGCGGGGACGGTGACGATCGTCTCTCCGTCGAGGACCGCGCGACAGGCTTCGGCGGCTTTGGGAACGACATAGTCGACGGCATCGGTAGGTCCTCGGTGGAAGGAGGTCCGGGCAATGACACTGTCTCAGCGCTCGGGTCAGCCATCGCTCGCGGAGGAGACGGCGACGACAGAATTGTGGTGCGCGATCAGGCGTTCGGCGCGGCTGGCGACGGCGACGACGACCTATTGGGCCGCGAAAACGCAACCATTCGAGGCGAGGCTGGCGATGATACCCTTCGTGTCGAAGGTTTTGCCCTTGGCCGAGGCGGCTCAGGAAATGATATCCTCAACGTTGATGACCTCGCAACCGGCGTCGGCGGGGACGGTGACGATCGTCTCTCCGTCGAGGACCGCGCGACAGGCTTCGGCGGCGAAGGCGATGACTCGCTTCGATTGGTCTTTATGGCAACCGGGTTTGGTGGCGAAGGTGATGATTTTCTCAACGTCGACAATCGCGCGCAGGGCTTCGGGGAAGAAGGAAATGACAGGCTGGAGTTAGAAAGGCTCGCATTTGGCAGCGGTGGACCGGGCGAAGATGAACTCATCGGCTTTGAGGGCGGGACGATGGAAGGCAATGACGGAAACGATACAATTCTTGCCGGAGGGGATGGTTCGGGTTTCGGCGGCGAAGGGGACGATGTTTTGACTGCCCTAAACGCCGCGTTGGTGGAGGGTGGCGAAGGCAACGACACGCTGACCGGTTTCATCGACCTTGAGCCAGACGGCTTTACCGTAACCCGAGGCAACGGTACGGCCAACGAAATCTTCCCAGACATAGCCCTAACAGGCGGAGAGGGAGAAGACAGCTTTGTGATAGCGGCCACCAACGATCCGTTTGACCGCAATCCCTTCAGCGTTAACTTCGCAACCGCGCTCCCGAGTTTGACCATCACTGATTTCGACCCCGCTGAAGATGTTCTCAGGATCGCGGATTTCGATTTCGACGAGATCGAATTGAGAGACAGCGGCGATGGTGGCACCGAAATGCTGATCACACGTGACGATGGCACCGGTGTCAAAGTGCTGCTCGAGGGCGTGGCCCCCGCCGACATCCCGGCCAGCGCGTTGCAGCCAACGACTGTATGAGGCGGTGCCCGTGTGCCTCTGGATCCGATAGAAGCGCCATGTGTGCCCTTCACCGACACCTCCTTTAAGTGCCCCGAACCCACCCAATGCGGCACCGATGTAATACCGACGCAATACCGACGCGATACTGACGTGCCATTTCGACCGAATTCTCCCCGTTAAACAAACCACTGTGAAACGACACGATCTGTCGCTTACGGACATGCCATCATTGGACCGTTTGGCACTCTGACGCCCAAGTTCCAATCAGGGAGTTCTCCATGAAAACCACCACCCAAGTGGCCATCATCGGCGGCGGTGTCGTCGGCACGTCTGTGCTTTACCATCTGACCAAGCTCGGTTGGTCCGACGTGATGCTGCTCGAGCGCTCAGAGCTCACCTCCGGCTCCACATGGCACGCGGCGGGTGGGTTTCACACGCTCAACGGCGACACCAACATGGCCGCACTCCAGGGCTACACCATCAAGCTTTACAAGGAGTTGGAAGAGATCACCGGCATGTCCTGTGGGCTGCACCACGTGGGCGGTGTGACACTGGCCGACAACCAGGACCGCTTCGACATGCTGCTCGCGGAACGCGCCAAGCACCGCTACATGGGACTGGAGACGGAAATCGTCGGCCCCGAAGAGATCCGCAAGATCGCCCCGGTCACCAACACCGACGGCATCCTCGGTGCGCTCTATGACCCGCTTGACGGCCACCTCGACCCTTCCGGCACGACGCATGCCTACGCCAAAGCCGCGCGCATGGGCGGTGCCACGATCGAAACCCACTGCATGGTGCGCGAGACCAATCAGCGGCCCGACGGCACCTGGGACGTGGTCACCGACAAGGGTACCATCCATGCCGAACATGTGGTCAACGCAGGCGGCCTCTGGGCGCGGGAAGTGGGGGCGATGGCGGGCGTTTTTGTGCCCCTTTACCCGATGGAGCACCAGTATCTGGTCACCGAGGAAGTCCCTGAAATCGCAGAAATTATCGACGCAGGCGGCGAACATCCTCATGTGATGGACCCTGCCGGGGAAAGCTATCTTCGCCAGGAAGGGCGCGGGCTATGCATCGGCTTTTATGAACAAACCTGCAAACCCTGGGCCGTCGACGGAACACCGTGGGAATTTGGCCATGAACTGCTGCCTGATGATTTCGACAAGATCGAACACTCCATCAACTTTGCCTACCGCCGCTTCCCCTCGCTGGAACGCGCGGGCGTCAAATCCGTCATTCACGGGCCCTTCACCTTCGCCCCCGACGGTAACCCTCTTGTCGGCCCTGTCCCCGGCCTGCGCAACTACTGGTCCGCCTGCGGTGTGATGGCGGGCTTCAGCCAGGGCGGCGGCGTGGGGTTGATGCTCGCCCAATGGATGATCGAAGGCGAATGCGAGCGCGACGTGACGGCGATGGACGTCTCCCGCTTCGGCGATTGGATCACCCCGGGCTACACCCTGCCCAAATCCATCGAGAACTATCAAAAGCGTTTTTCGGTGGCCTACCCCAACGAAGAACTGCCCGCCGCGCGCCCCTTTAACACAACGCCCATGTATGACGTCTATGACAGCATGGGCGCGGTCTGGGGCCACCAGTATGGGCTCGAAGTGGTGAACTACTTCGCGACCGGCGATGAGCCTCGCTATGAGACCCCATCGTTCCGCCGCTCCAACGCGTGGGAGGCCACCAAGCGCGAGGTGAAAGCCGTACGCGAAGGTGTGGGCATCAACGAGGTGCACAATTTCGGTAAGTATCTGGTAACAAGGCCAAATGCCCGCGCCTGGCTGGATCGGGTCATGGCCGGACGCATCCCCAAGATCGGACGGGTTTCGTTGACTCCGATGCTTTCCCCCAAGGGCCGGCTCATCGGGGATTTCACCGTCTCTTGCCTCTCTGATGAGGCGTTCCAGCTGACAGCGAGCTACGGCGCGCAGGCCTATCACATGCGCTGGTTCGAACGAAACGAGGCGGAGGGCGTGACGGTCGAGAACATCTCCGACCGCCTAAATGGCTTCCAGATTGCTGGCCCCAAAGCGCGCGACGTGCTGGTCGCCTGCACGCGGGACAAGGTCGCCGACATGCGCTTCATGGATGTCCGCAAGGCCACCGTGGGCATGGTCGACTGCCTGATCCAACGGGTCAGCTATACCGGCGATTTGGGATACGAGATTTACTGCGATCCCATGTCTCAGCGCGCGCTTTGGAACACGCTCTGGGCCGAGGGCCAAAACCACGGGATGCGCCCGTTCGGCATGCGCGCGATGATGTCGCTGCGCCTCGACCGGTTCTTCGGCTCCTGGCTGGCCGAGTTCTCCCCCGACTACACACCGGGCGAGACCGGCATGGACCGCTTCATCAGCTTCAAAAAGAACACCGATTTCATCGGGCGCGCGGCGGCAGAGGCCGAACGCGATGCCGGTGCTGAACGCGAATTGGTGGCCTTTGAAGTGGACGCGCTCGATGCAGATGTGAACGGCTATGAACCCGTCTGGATCGACGGCAAGGTGCAAGGCTTCTGCACCTCGGGCGGCTATTCTCACTTTGCTGAGAAATCCATCGCCCTCGCCCTCATCCCACGCGCCGCGGTTCAGGACGGGCTGAGTGCGGAGATCGAAATCCTCAGTGAAATGCGCGCCGCCAAGCTTTTGACCGACGCGCTTTTCGACCCTGACGGGACCCGGATGCGCGGTTGACCCTACCTTTGCGCCCGCCAGGTCTGGTCCAAAGCCTCTGGCGGGCGTATTTAAAACAGGATGAAACACAACAAAATCCGCAGCTTCATCTTGCCAAAAATACTCCGGTGTGAGTTTGCCCTCGTGGGCAAGGCCGGGCGTCACCCCTGCCCGCCTAAATCGGCATGAAGGACCTTGTCATCCTGATGCCCGCCGCTGGCCAGTCATCCCGCATGGGAGGGCGCGACAAGCTGCTTGAAGAGATCGATGGCGCGCCCCTTTTACGGCGACAGGCGGAGCGGGCGGCCCTGACAGGTTATCCGGTTCTAGTGACCTTGCCTGCAGACCGGCCAAAGCGGTTGCACGCGCTGATGGGTTGCTCCGGGATTGAAAGCACCATTGTCACAGATGCCGCCGATGGCATGTCCGCGTCCCTGAAGACCGGCGCGCATTGGGCGGCTGAGCGTGACGCGCAGGCCATGATGGTGCTGCTCCCTGATCTGCCGGATCTGGGCACGGACGACATGCTTCAGATCGCAAGCGTTTTTGCTGAAGACCCCCGGACACCTTGCCGGGCGTCTGATGTACAGGGCAAACCGGGGCATCCGGTTATTCTACCGGCCGCACTCTTGGATCACATCGCCAATTTGACAGGCGATCAAGGTGCGGCAAAGCTTTTGCAAGGCCAGTCCTGCCGCCTGCACCCCCTGCCCGGCCTGCGCGCCACGACCGACCTCGACACACCCGAAGACTGGGACGCATGGCGCGCCGCCCGCTAGAACAGACCTGCACCACCAAAAGAATCCAAAAACCAGTACAGCCCCGGCACATGGCCGAGGCTGTTAGACTGGAAACCGAAGGAAAGCCCCCGCTCCGGTTTCTCTAGGCCCGCACGGCAAAACGCGCCGCCGGCCTCGCTGCATCACTCGTGATTACTTGGACAGCAACCGGCACTCTGTTTCTGTGAGTGCCCGGCGCGCCGACTGGTACGCCTTGCGGCCCTTTGCTTCCCGCAGGTCCGGGAACAATTTGAAAATCTGCTGGCGCTGGCTCTGCCCCATGCTCGCCATCACCGCATCATCGGGCCGAAGGCTTTCTGTCCAGAATCCGTTCGACAGGACGACTTCGTGGCGGTCGAACATGAAGTGGATGTATGTCACCGCGTCGACTTCGGCCACGTCCACGCCTTCGATATCCGTCAGATGGGCCGCCGCAGCCAGCACTTCGTTTTCGTCAAAAAACGCGCGGGTCGACGGTGTCTGGACCAGAACATTGTGCCAAGGGCTGACAAGGATGTCCGCCTCGGGCAGGCCATGTTCCAACGCGCCAGAGCGGATCATCACGGGCTTGAGGTCCGGTGCCTTTTGCAAATCCTGAGTATTCAGGTGGCTGGACCCGATCCAGCGAATTTCCTGAAGTCCGTTGTCACGAGTCAGGATGCGATCACCGACTTTGAGGTTTTCAACGCGCTGTTCGCCAAATGGCGTCGCAATCACGGTGCCCGGCGTAAAGCACGGAACCACGTTGGAAAGCGTTGCCACATCTGTGGCACCGTCTGTCGCGCTGTCCCCAAGATCAAACGCATTCTTCTGTGTATCGGTCGTCGGCATGTCGTCTCCTACTCAACTGGCGCTTGCACTCGTTACTCACACACGTTCCGAACGTTTCAGTCCGGCGCACAATTACAAATCACACGTAAAACGACAGCGCCGGCCAGCCTTGCATGCCCCTTCCCCAGAGGCCGCCTTGAAACTGCGGTTGTCCGACAAGATTGCCGGCCAAACCTTCGACGCAATGCATATTTCACGCATCACACGGGTCGGCCGCCCCAAACCTTAGAAGTACCCCCCAGTCAGGCACGACATGAACCTACCCAACGGCTTTGCGTCGGGAAAGCAAATAGTGACCAAAAACTTGCCACATTTTCGTCACGTTACGTCACTTGGCTCAGTGCCTCTGCCTTTGGGGTAAGCAACAGTAGTGACGGTATTTAGGACCGCACAAAAAGAGCCACGAAGTACTTTGGGCCCCAGAAACACCTGTATCAAAACAGCTTTCTACCTAGGGATGCAGAAACGAAGCAACCGGGAACACGCTCAGGACCCTCGATTTTGTTTCCAATTTGGAAACAACAAGAGATGCCAAGTACACCTCTTCAGATGTCAATTTCGCGTGTATTTTTGGGACTTTGCCCAAACGACCCATAACCAGTCTTGCGGTTTTTTCGAAATTGTTTCGTTTTTCGGGTCAAAAACTTCCAAAATTCCCCGAAACAATCGCCCAAACACAAGCTCTGTTTGATTCGCGACGCCCAGATTGCCCTGATTACGCCACATTCCGGGCACGCAGATCAGACGGTCCACAATGCTCACAAGTATAGGATCGTCAGTACAGCCCGCCCGAGCTCAGAGAGCCGAAACTTGCCTTGTCGCCATCCTGCTCGTCCACTGTATCTGTAACCGGTGTACCATCTGCGGTGTACCGCTGCTCTTCGTAGAAATCGAGGTCATCTCCCATGGCAAATCCGCCATCAAAGACGTAGCCAAACAGCGGCTCTTCCCCTTCGCGGAAGAATTCCGCCACCACGTAGGCCCCGCTCGCCCCTTCCGGCAGGCGCGCGCCGCTGAAGCGGTCGATCTTGATGAACCGTCCGCCAGTGGGCACCGCGAACTTGCTGCCGCCATGCTTTTCGATGGCCTTCTTCATGAAGGCCTGAAACACCGGTCCACACATGGATGACCCGAACGCCCCCCGCCCGAGGCCTCGAGGCTGGTCATAACCGATGTAGCAGCCTGCCACGATGTTCGACGAAAACCCGACAAACCATACATCACGAGCGTCGTTCGTCGTCCCGGTTTTGCCGGCAATTGGCACAGGCAGGTTGATCGCGCCCGACGCCGTGCCACGATCGACAACACCCTGCATCATCGACGTGATCTGATAGGCGGTGATCTGGTCAATCACCCGCTCCCGGTTGGTGCGGATCGCGGGGGCTTGCGACCGTGGCAGGTTGGCGTCGTCACAATCCAGACATTCGCGCGTGTCATGGGCATAGACCGTCCGCCCCGTGCGGTCCTGCACCCGGTCCACCAATGTCGGACGCACCCGTTCGCCACCATTGGCAAACATCGCATAGGCCGCTGTCGTATTATAAAGCGTGGTCTCTTCCGACCCCAGGGAGTTCGCCAGGAACGTGCCCATGTTCTCATAGACACCGAATTCTTCGGCATAATCGGCCACCACGTCCATGCCCACTTCCTCTGCCAAACGAATGGTCATCAAGTTGCGCGACATCTCAATCCCGGTGCGCAACGGGGTTGGTCCGTAGAACTGGTTGGTCGAGTTGCGGGGCCGCCACAGGCCTTGGGGCGTGTCGATCTCAATCGGCGCGTCAATCACGATCGTCGCCGGAGAATATCCACTATCCAAGGCGGCAGCATAAACGAAGGGCTTGAAGCTTGACCCGGGCTGTCGCTGCGCCTGCGTAGCACGGTTAAAGACGGAATGCTGATAGGAAAACCCGCCCTGCATGGCCAGCACGCGGCCGCTGTTGACGTCCATGGCCACAAAACCGCCCTGCACTTCCGGCACCTGTCGCAGGGTCCAGCGAATGAAGGCACCATCCGAATCCGCCGTCATCCGGCGCACATGCACAACCTCGCCCCGCTTGAAGGTTTCCTGAAAGTTGCCGGGCAGCCAAGCAATGTCTTTGCGCGGCACGATATGAGGCTCGGCCTCGGTTTCTTCCACGCCCTCAATACCAATGCGCATCTGCTGATCGCCGATCTCCAGGATCACCGCCGGGTACCATTTGCCGTTCAGATCGACATCGCGCGACACGTCTGTTGCGGCCAATGCCTCACGCCACGCGGCTTCATCGCCAAGCACCTCTTCCGGCAGCACAATCCCGGTGCCACGCCATTCCTTGCGGTCTCGGTCGTATTTCTCCAACTGCCGCTGCAATGCGTGCGCCGCTTCCACCTGCAGTTCCGGATCAATCGTCGCGCGTACCGTCAAACCACCGGTGAAGAACTCCCCTTCTCCGAAATCAAGGCTCAGCTGACGGCGAATTTCATCGGTGAAGTAATCCCTTGGCGGCAGCGATTCCCGGAAGGGCGTGAAATCCCCGTTCTGGACCGAGAGAACCGGCATCGCGCGCTCGGCTTCCATCACCTCCCGGCTGATATAGCCATTCTCATACATCTCCCGCAGAACGAAATCGCGACGATCCTTAAGGCGCTCTTTCTCACGCACAGGGTGGTAATCCGACGGCGCTTTCGGCATCGAGGCGAGGAACGCCGCCTCATGCGGGGCCAACTCGTCGAGGGACTTGTTGAAGTAAGTCTGCGCCGCCGCCGTCACGCCGTAAGAGTTCTGACCGAGAAAGATCTCGTTCATGTAAAGCTCAAGAATGTCCTCTTTCTCCAGCGTCTCTTCGATGCGGGTGGCGAGGATGATCTCCTTGATTTTGCGCTCAATCCGGCGGTCACCGGACAGCAGGAAGTTTTTCATCACCTGCTGCGTGATGGTCGAGGCCCCGCGCACCGTTTGCCCGCGCGTCTGCACCGCCTCTACGAGGGCCGCTGCGATACCGCGCGCGTCATAGCCTGCGTGGTTATAGAAATTCTTGTCCTCGGCGCTGATGAAGGCCTGCTTGACCATGTCCGGGATTTCCTCGGCAGGCGTGAACAGGCGGCGCTCTTTGGCAAATTCATCAATGATGCGGCCTTCAGTGGAATAAATCCGGCTGATCGTCGGCGGCGTATAGTTGGCAAGGCTTTCGTGGCTGGGCAGGTCCTTGCCATACACAAAGAAGATCGCGCCAATGCTTAGCGCAACCATCAGCACCACCAGCGTCAGCAGGCTGAAAATAGACCCGAAAAAAGACATGATGCCTCTAAGCATCGACATACCCCAGCTTTGCCAAATACCTTAGCGTCTTAACTCCATATACGTACGCCGAACGTCCCCGTCAAAACACATCGCCGCCAATACAGGCACGCGACCGCCTATTGCCGCACCAGCTTGGCCGACGCCGCGTCGGCGATCCGCCAAGCCTGCAACGCATCCCGGATGGCGCCTGCCATGGCCGCACGCCAGTCGGGGTCGCGGATACTGTCCAGATCACGCTGGCTGGACAAAAACCCGATTTCCACCAGAACGGACGGGATATCGGGCGATTTCAGGACCGAGAACCCCGCCGACCGCAGCGGTCGACTGTTGAGCGGGAGGTTCTTGGCTTCAATCCCATACCGGATTGCAAGCGCCAACTGATCAGATCGCGGCTGCGTCTCTGCGCGCGCCAGATCGATCAGCACATCTGCCACCACGTCGTCTTTTTCGGTAAGGTCGATGCCCGCCAGAATCTGCGTTCGGTTGTGACGTTCCGCAAGCGCCGCACTGGCTTCGTCCGATGCCGTCTCCGACAGCGTGTAAACCGTCGCCCCCCGGGCGCGCCCATTGGTCAGCGCATCAGCATGCAATGAGATGAACACATCCGCACCCAGATCGTGCGCCAGCGCCACGCGCCGATCGAGAGAGACAAACACGTCCTCACTGCGCGTCATCGCCACGTTGAACCCGCCCGCACGGATCAGCATCTCGCGCAGCTCCTTGGCAAATTGCAGCATGAGCGTCTTTTCATTGGCCCCGTCCCGCTCTGCCCCGGGATCGACGCCGCCATGGCCCGGATCCAGCACCACCAGAAGCGCATCATTGCCGGTTTGCCGCCCCATCACAACGGGTGGCAGACCATCTTCGGGCGCAGCCCAGCCGGGCAATGCAGGCTCGCCGGAGGCGGCTGCAAAGTCGGCCTCACTGACCTCCCTAAGACGCACATCCAGCGTTGCAGCGCCGGTTTCGTCATTGATCGCGGCATTGGCCGTTTCCACCAACAACGGCGCGTTCAGATCAACCACCATCCGCGACCAACCGGGCCGGAACCCGCCCATGCGCACGGCAAACACCGCCTCAGCCTGATCCAGCGCCTCCGCATCCACGCCGAACCAGTCCACTTCGCGGAAATCCATGATCAGCCGCGCCGGATCGGCCAGCGTGAAAACACGAAATGGCACACCCTGGGTCAGCTCCAGCGTAATCTGCGCGCCCCCGCGCACATCCTCCATGCTTGATGCGTCCTGCACCAAACGCGCCAAACCGGACAAATCCTGAGCCTGCACTGCACGCGGACCCGCACACAGCGCCAGCACCATCGCCAGCATTCCAAAAAACCTGATCATCCTGCTCTGCCGTTTTTTCGGTCTTGTTGTTTCGCAGCCTACACCACGCGGCCCCGTTTGCCCACTCCTCGTTTGGCCAGGAAGGAGACGTCATTCCGCCTGTAAGCCGGGGTTTACCCCGGCAGCCGTCTTCCAACGCCTTGCTTCTTTCTTGCTCAAAATACTCCCGCCGGAGGCATAAAATCTGAAACGACCCTATGTTCTTGCCGCCATAAACTCTTTCAAACGCCGCAGCCCCTCGGCAATGTCTTCCGTGCTGCGTGCATAGGAAAACCGCAAGGTCCCCGCCCCGCGCGCGGGATCAAAGTCCAGGCCCGGCGTCACCGCCACCCCGGCTTTCTCCAGAATATCTGCGGCAAAGGCGCGGCTGTCATCGGTCAGGTGAGAGACATCCGCGTACACATAAAACGCCCCATCCGGCGGTGCTATGCGGTCAAAGCCTGCATCGGGCAGACCCTCCAACATCAGCGTGCGATTGGCGCGGTAAATATCCATATTGGCCTGCAATTCCGCGTCACAATCCATCGCCGCCAATGCCGCGACCTGGCTAACATGGGGCGGGCAAATGAACATGTTCTGCGCCAGCCGCTCCACCACGCGCACATGGTCCTCCGGCACCACCATCCATCCGATGCGCCACCCGGTCATGGAAAAGTACTTGGAAAACGAGTTGATCACGTAAACATCGTCGCTGATTTCCAGCGCACTCACCGCTTTGGCCTCATATTCGATACCGTGATAAATCTCGTCACTGATGAACGCTGTCCCCGCGTCCTGCGCGGCCTTGATCAACGCGCCAAGCGCATCGCGGCCCAGCATCGTCCCCGTCGGATTGGCCGGGCTCGCCACCATCAAACCCGTCAGATCAAGATCCGTCAGGTCGTCCGGCACCGGCTGCAGCCGATTGTCGTCCGAGGTCTCGATGTCAACCGGCACCAACCCCAGCGCTTTCAATATCTGGCGATAACTGGGATAGCCCGGGGCGCCGACGCCCACGCGATCCCCGCTGTCAAAAAGCGCGGTAAAGGCCAGAATGAACGCCCCCGAAGATCCGGATGTCACAACCACGCGCCCGGGGTCCAGCGTCACCCCGTACCAGTCCTTGTAAAGCTGCGCGATCCGCTCTCTCAATGCCGGCAGTCCCAGCGCGACCGTATACCCCATCGGATCGCTGTCCATCTGGGCCGCCAGTGCCGCGCGTGCCCCAGCAGGGGCTGGCGTGCCGGGCTGGCCTACTTCCATGTGGATGATGTCGCGGCCTGCCGCCTCCGCCTGGCGCGCGGCCTCCATCACGTCCATCACGATAAAGGGATCGACCTCGGATCGGCTTGAGTTGCGCATGGATTTCTTCCTAACCTTGCCCCATGTATTAAGCGTGTAAAAGCTTTGCCCTCAGGGGTGCACTCAAAAGAGCGGGATCGTCAATGCAGCTTGTCCGGATTTTTCTGGCCGTACTGTTGCTAAGCGTGTGGGTAGCAGCGCCTGTGCGGGCGCTTTCTTTGCTGCGCGACCCGGATATTGAACACGCGCTCATGCGGATGGCCGAGCCGCTGCTGAAAGTGGCGGGACTTGGTGCCACGCAAATGCAGATCCTGATGGTCGATGACCGTTCACTCAACGCCTTCGTGATAGATCGCAGGCACATCTTCCTGCACTCGGGCCTCATTCTGAAAATGCAGACCGCGCCCATGTTGCAGGCGGTCATCGCCCACGAGGCGGCCCATATCACCAATGGCCATCTGTCGCGCCGTCCGATCAACCTGCGCAACGCGCGCACGGCGGCGGGGATTGGATCGGCCCTTGCCGTCATGGCAGCAGTGGCATCAGGCGAAGGTCGTACCGCGGGTCTAGGGGCGTCTGCTGCGCAAAACACCGCGCTGAGGCTTTTCTTTGTGCACACCCGTGCCGAGGAGAACGCCGCTGATCAATCCGCCATGCGCTTTTTGATCAGCGCAGGGATCGACCCGCAGGGTATGGTGCAGGTGATGGACATCTTTCGCGGCCAAGATCTGGTCTCGGCCGAGTATCAGGACCCTTATGCCCGAACACACCCCCTGTCACGCGACAGGTTCCGGGTGATCAAACGCCTGGCCAATGCGCAGACTGACGTGTTCCTGCCTGACACCAACACCGAATACTGGTTCCAACGCGCTAAGGGCAAACTCAGCGCCTTTCAGCGCAATCCGAATTGGACGCTGAACCGCGTGGGCGAATCCGGCTTCGACGACATCGCAGCCATGCGGGAGGCCGTGGCCTATCACCGCCAAGCCAACCTTCCTCGCGCCGTCGCCGCCATGGACCGCGCCCTCGCGATCCGGCCCGAAGACGCCTTCTATTATGAACTCAAAGGCCAGATCTTGCTGGAAAGCCGCCAGTTCCAGGCCGCCGCCGAGGCCTATGCCAAAGCGGTAGAGCTGGAACCCAAGAACGCGCTGATCCTCGGGGCCTATGGTCGGTCGTTGATGACCGTGAACCGCAGCGCAGAGGCGATCCGGTATCTGCAGGAAGCCTATGATCGCGACGGCCGGGACCCCCGCGTGCTGCGCGACATGGCGCAGGCTTATGCCGGGATCGGCAACACAGGCATGGCCTCCTTGGCGACGGCGGAACGCTATGCCATGGTGGGCCGGATTAAAGACGCGGGGCTGCACGCCAAGCGCGCCTCGGACCTGCTGCCGCGCGGATCGACCGCATGGCGTCAGGCACAGGATGTTTTAATCGCGGTGGAACAGGCTGAAAAGCGCCGCAAATAAGGATATGAGAGGAATGGGTGAGATGAAACGCTGGATCACTGCAACATGTACGGCAGCGCTTATGAGCGGCGCACTTGCTTTTGCGACACCGTCTGCCGCCCTTGATCTCTCGGACATGAGCGATGCAGAGCGTCAGGTCCTGCGTGAAGAAATCCGCAACTACCTCCTCGACAACCCCGAAGTGATCATGGAAGCCGTGGCCATCCTCGAACAGCGCGATGCCGATGCGCAGGCCCGCGCCGATCAGGATTTGGTGGCTTTCCACGCCGAGGATTTGTTCAACGACCCCAACTCCTGGACCGGCGGCAACCCCGAAGGCGACATCACGCCGGTGGAATTCATTGACTACCGCTGTGGTTTCTGCCGCCGCGCGGCACCTGATGTGGAAGAACTGGTCGATACCGACGGCAACATCCGCATCATCGTCAAGGAATTCCCAATCTTGGGCGAACAATCCACTCTGGCCTCGCAATTCGCCATCTCGACCCTGCAGATCGAAGGCGACGCGGCCTACAAAGCTGTGCATGATGCACTGATCGCCTTTGATGGCGACTACACCGAACGCTCGCTGAAACGGCTGGGCAACGCGCTTGGCCTCGACGGCGATGCCATTGTCGAGGGCATGGACAGCCCGGAGGTCACGGCGGTGATTGCTGCGAACCACCAGTTGGGTCGCGCCATGCAGATCAACGGCACGCCAAGCTTCGTGATGGATGATCAAATGCTGCGCGGCTACCTGCCACTAGACCAGATGCAGGCCTTGGCGGCGGATATCCGGTCGCGGCGATAAACTCACATATCTTTCTTTTCGGCCCTCTAAGCATCCAAACCCCAAACCGATTGGATCAATCGCCTTGGTGAGCGCAGGTTATGCCGTTTTTTGATAGGCCTCGGGATACGTATTACTGAACGTTCAAACTTTGAGGGGCCATTGCAAAGCTGTAGGTTCTGCTCCATGGTCCGACAGCAATTTACGAGTGAACCGAGATACCATGGGCACCTCAGAAATAAAATTTGTCCTGCTCAGCATGGCACTTTCCGGCACGACAACGACGATTGATATGCTGTCACAACACCCTGATACGTACACCCACCGGGAGGTGTTTGCGGCCAAAGGCGTCGGTAGCAAGATCAAGCCTGAATTCTTGGACAACTTCGCTGTCGGCGAACGTTTGACTGCGCCCGTGGAGTTCACCAAGAAGCTTCTTGATTTTACGCCCGGACCAAAATGCGTTGGCTTCAAGATGTGGCGCACCCAGTCCAAAGAGGCCGCTGATTACATTCTGAAAGAGCCGAGCATTCACAAGATCATTCATCGGTGGCAAAACTCTTTGGCGCGGTACTCTTCGTCGAAACTGCTAAAGAAAACCCGCGTAGCACAGGTCAGAACAAGGCACAGTGAGCAGAAGCGCGAACAGCCCAAGATATCCTTTGATCGCGACGAATTTCTGCGAGTTGCCAAGCGCAACGACAAGAATTTCGAGAAGTTGGAAGCCATGGCCGTCGGTCCTATTCTCAAAACAACGTTTTCCGGTGTTGTTCAGAACGGTGTTTCAGAAATCTTTGAATGCCTTGGACTTGAACCTTTCGAAACGAAGTTCCGATTGGGCGCGGTCAACACAAAGAGCACCATTGACCGCTTCCGCGAAGAAGACCATGAAGCGATCAAGAAAACACTAGAAGACATCGGTCATACCGACTGGATCAGCGAGTAACGCAGCGCTCTTTGTAGACGGAACGACGGTAGGATCGGCGCTGCGGGCTCACCCGAAGGTGAACTCCGCATTGCACAGGAACGTCCTGCCCCGTTGCCAAGCGCCCGATATGCGTTACCCTGCACGTCGCAATGCGCATGGGCGTTCATGCCGTTTGGGGAAACCATGTCACTGGGCAAACAGCTCTTACTTATTCTGGTCATCGCCGGTCTTGCCTATGGCGGGTATGAGGCGTGGTTGCGCTATGGCGCTGTGGCCGAGGAAGACAGCCCGCGCATCGAACGGCCCACGACGGTGGAACTGGCCACCGCGCGCGTGGCCCGCATGGCGCAGACGGTCGATGCGGTCGGAACCACCCGCGCTCGGCAATCCGTGGAAATCGTCCCCGAAGATGACGGGCGCGTCGTCGAACTGCTGATCTCGCCGGGTCAAACAGTGTCTCGCGGCGACATTCTTGTGCGGTTGGACGATGACATCCAGCGCGCTGATCTTGCCGAGGCAGAGGCCCGTGTGATCGAACGCCAGCAAGCGCTGGAACGCGTGGAACAGCTGATCGGATCAGCCGCCGTGTCGCAGGCCACGCTGGAGGACACAACCGCCCGGTTGGCCGAGGCTCGCGCGCAACTGGACCGCGCCGAACAGCGCTTTGCCAACCGGACTATTACGGCGCCCTTCAGCGGCATCGTGGGTCTCTCGGATGTCGATGTCGGTGCGTGGATTGACGAAGGCGACAAGATCACCACCCTCGACGATCTCAGCGACGTAGAAGTGGAATTTTCTCTGCCCGAAACGCTGTTTTCTGCCGTCCAGATTGGCCAGCAGATTGCAGCCCGGAGCGCGGCCTTCCCGGGGCGCGACTTTGAAGGTCAGATCGCCGCCATCGACAGCCGCATCGACCCGGTCAGCCGCTCTTTCCGCGCCCGCGCCATCATTCCGAACCCGGACCGGTTGTTGCCGGCTGGCATGTTCATCTCCCTCACCCTGATCTTGAGCGAAAGCGATGAGATCGTTGTCCCGGAAGAGGCCATCGTGTTTCAGGCCGCTGAAACATACG
This sequence comes from uncultured Roseovarius sp., assembly GCA_963422235.2. GTDB lineage: Bacteria > Pseudomonadota > Alphaproteobacteria > Rhodobacterales > Rhodobacteraceae > Roseovarius. Next base: position 2,970,421 of record CAXMWV010000002.1, on the reverse strand, counting down.
TCTTTGAAGCCAAGGACGGCATATCCACCCGGCTGCGCGTCAAAACCGGGCAGCGCCAGAACGGTCTGGTTTCAATCACCGAAGGTCTCCAAGACGGCCAGCAGGTGGTGATCCGGGGCCTGCAACGGGTCAAAGACGGTGGTGCCATCAAGGTACTCCAAACGACGGAAACCGACGCCGCTAAAGACGCGGACGGCGACACATGACGCTGCCCGACATTGCCGTGCGCCGCCCTGTACTGGCGGCCGTGGCCTCGCTTTTGCTGTTGGTCTTTGGCCTTGGCGCGCTGCAATCCATTCCCGTGCGTGAACTGCCGGATGTCGACAACGCCATTGTCACGGTGACCACCACCTATGTTGGCGCCGCCCCGGATGTGATCGACACCGACATCACTGAGCCCATCGAAGGTGCAATCTCGGCCATCAACGGGCTGCGCTCTATCAGCTCTGAAAGTCGTCAGGGGCGCAGTCGCATTCGTCTTGCATTCGAAATCGGTACAGATGTCGAAACCGCAGCCGCCGATGTGCGCGACGCGGTCGGGCGCATTCAATCCCGTCTTCCAGAAGAGGCCGATGATCCCCGCGTCGTAAAATCCGATGCCGACAGCGACCCAGTCCTGCGCCTTGCGATCACGTCCCCGCGCATGACAACGGCCGAGATCACGGATTACATCGACCGCTTCCTCGCCGACAGGCTGGCCACCATCGACGGCGTGGCCGATCTGCGCATCTATGGTCAGCGCCCGTTTGCCGTGCGGATCTGGCTCGACCGGCGCGAACTTGCTGCCCGGCAGTTGACCGTCGCGGATGTCGAATCCGCCCTGCGGCGCAACAACCTCGAACTGCCCTCCGGCATCGTAAAGTCGGAAAACCGGCAACTCTCTGTGCGCCTCAATTCTCGTCTGACCAGTCTGGATGACTTTCGCGACGTGGTGATCGACCGGGTGGCGGGCTACCCGGTCAGGCTGGGCGATGTGGCCCGGGTGGAGGCCGGTGTCGCCGATGAGACCACCATCGTGCGCACCAATGGCACCGACGCGGTTGGCATCGCCGTACTGCGCAAAAGCCAGTCCAACACGCTGGCCATCTCTCGCGCCGTACGAGAAGAGATCGCCACGATCACCCCCACCCTGCCCCAAGGGATGAAAATCATCGTGGGCTCAGACGATGCGCTCTTCGTCGGGGCCTCGATCCGCGAGGTTCTGATCGCGCTGTCGATTTCACTCGCGCTTGTGGTGCTTGTCATCCTTGTCTTCCTGCGCTCCCCCCGTGCCACGCTGATCCCGGCGGTCGCGATCCCCGTCTCGCTGATCGGGTGTTTCATCTTGATCAGCGCATGGGGCTTTTCCCTCAACACGCTGACCCTGCTCGCGCTGCTGCTGGCCATCGGGCTGGTGGTGGACGACGCCATCGTGGTTCTGGAAAACATTCAGCGCCGCATTGAAAACGGGGAAAGCCCACTTGTCGCCGCCCTGCGCGGCTCCGAACAAGTCACATTCGCGGTCATCGCCACCTCCATCACGCTCATCGCCGTGTTCATTCCACTGTCTTTCATGCCGGGCCAGGTGGGGCGCCTTTTCGTTGAATTCGGTTGGGTTCTGGCGGGCACCGTGGCGATCTCCACCTTCGTGGCGCTGACTGCCTGCCCCGCGCTCGCCTCTCGCGTGCTCAGCAAATCGAAAAAAACAGACACGACGCGTCCTGAGATACGCGGCGCCGCCGCCGTCTATCACCGCCTTCTGGGCCACGCGCTGAACATGCCGTTGGTCGTGCTGTTTCTCGCGGCAGGCATCACGGCGGGGGCCGCGCTCTTCTACGACGGCTTGCCCCGCGAACTGGCCCCCAAGGAAGATCGTGGCGTGGGCTTCGTGCCCCTGACCGCCCCACAAGGCAGCACGGTCGAGCATTCCGACATCGCAGCCCGGCAAGTGGAGGAGATCCTCGCCCCCTACCAAGAGGCCGGCGTCGTTGAGACCGTCTTCACCTTCTCCGGCTGGAACAACCGCGCATGGCGCTCTTTTGTGGTCTATCGCCTTAAACCCTGGGAAGAGCGGGAGATGAGCGTCGACGAGTTGGTCGGCGAACTCCGCCGCGAAATGGGGCGCGTGACCATCGCGCGCGGCTTCCCCGTCACGCCTGCGGGACTGGGCCTGCGCGGCAACTCCACGCCCGTGCGCGTGGTCATCGGCGGGCCAGATTTTGACAGTGTCGAGGAATGGGCGGTCGAATTGCTGGACCGCGTGCAGGACATCCCCGGCCTCGTGAACCCCGAGATCAATTTCGAAGAGAACCTGCCGCAGCTCGACCTTGATATCGACCGCAATCGCGCGGACGACCTCGGCATCCCGGTCGAGGTTGTGGCCACCACCTTGCAAACCATGCTGGCCTCCCGCGAGGTGACCGGGTTTGTAAGCCGGGGGCGCGAATATCCTGTAATCCTGCAAGCCGAGGATGCCGATCGCGACAGCCCGTCCGATATCGACAACCTCTTCATCCGTGCTGGCGATGGCGAAACGCTCGTGCCGCTTGGGGCCTTGGTCACTTTGGAAGAAAACGCCGCCGCACCGTCTCTGCGCCGCTTCGATCGCCTGCCGTCTATCCAGCTGTCGGGCACAGTTGGGCCGGATCATAATCTTGGCACCGTGCTTGCTGAGATCGAGGAGATCGCCCAAGACATCCTGCCCCCCGGGGCCAAGCTCGGATACGAAGGACAATCGCGCACCTTCAAGGACACATCAGCGGGTGTCAGCCTCGTCTTGGCCATGGCCATGGTGATCGTGTTCCTCGTGCTGGCTGCGCAGTTCGAAAGCTTCATCCACCCGATCACCATCATGCTGACCGTTCCAGCAGGTCTTGCCGGGGCCATATACGCCATCGCGTTCGGGGGCTTGTCGCTCAATATCTACAGCCAGATCGGGATCATCTTGCTCGTGGGCCTCGTGGCCAAAAACGGCATTCTGATTGTCGAATTTGCCAATCAACTCCGGGATCGTGGGTTGCCTGTGCGTGAAGCGGTTCTGCGCGCCTCTGCCCTGCGGTTGCGACCCATCGTGATGACCGTCACCTCTACCGTTCTTGGCGCATTGCCCCTGGTTTTGGCCACGGGTGCTGGTGCCGAAAGCCGCTCCGCCATTGGCACGGTCATCATCGCGGGGCTGTTGATGGCAAGCATTCTGATGCTTTTCGTGACGCCCGTCCTCTACGACCTTCTGGCACGTGCCACCAAACCGCGCGGCGTGTTCGAGCGGTTGATCAACCGCGAACTCGCCAAGCCGGAACCCCGCGCGCATCGAACCGAGACCACCTCCGGTCAGGGGACGTAGAGCAACCAACTCAAACCCTGAGGCGCATGACTTCAAACAATGACCCCGCCTGATGGGCACCATCAGGCCGCGCCGACCCGCCCCCATGGGGCGGCGCGTGAACTACGTCATAGAATGCCTCAGGGTTCCGGACAGGACGATTTCCCCCACCTGATTCCAAAAACGACGCGCAGCCGTCGAAAAAACCCAAAGCGCCCGGTCCGACCTGTGCCATGGTCACCTCATGCGCATGCTCATTTCCTTTGCGGCCCTCTTCCTGTCTGTCATCCTGATGCAGCTCTCCTCCGGAGGCGTGGGCCCACTCGACGCGCTCTCTGGAATCGCGCTGGAGTTCACCACCACGCAGATCGGTCTTCTGGGGTCCGCGCATTTCTTCGGCTTCTTCATCGGTTGCTGGTGGGCTCCGCGCCTGATGGGGAATGTCGGCCATTCCCGCGCTTTCGCGGCCTTCACGGCAGCAGGCACAATCGGGCTCATGGCGCATATGCTGGTGGTCGATCCATGGGCCTGGGCCTTGATGCGCGTGGCCTCAGGCGTGTGCGTGGCGGGCTGCTACACGGTGATCGAGGCCTGGCTCAACGCCAAGATCACCAATGAAACCCGTGGGCGCACGATGGGCGTTTACCGCGTGACAGACATGGGGGCATCGCTGGTCGCGCAGATGATGATTTCCGTTTTGGAGCCTGCCTCTTATGTCTCCTACAACATCCTCGCCTTGATATGCTGCGCCTCGCTGCTGCCTCTGACCCTTACCAAAGTCAGCCAGCCCGCGATACCCTCCGCCCCGCGCTTGCGGCCCTCGCTGGCCTTCCGAGCCTCGCCACTTGCGGCTCTCGGCGTCGTCGTAGCCGCGCTTTCAAGCGCCACCTTCCGAATGGTGGGCCCGCTTTACGGTGACGAGGTGGGGCTGGACGTGGGCCAGATCGCCTGGTTCCTAGCGGCCTTCGTGCTGGGCGGCGCGTTGGCGCAGATCCCCGTGGGGTGGCTGGCTGACAAGTATGACCGCCGATACGTGCTTGTTTGGCTTTCCGTCGCAGCCATCATCACCTGCGTCGTTTCCGCCAGCCTGCAAGGTCTAAGCGCCAGCGGAGTCATGGTCACCGCATTCTTCTTCGGGTTGACATCCTTTCCGATCTATTCGGTCTCGGCCGCCCACGCCAATGACTTCGCCAGCACTGAAGAGCGGGTTGAGCTTTCGGCCGCGTTGATGTTTTTCTATGCGCTCGGCGCCATCGCGGCACCGTTGGCGGCCTCCAAGTTGATCGATCTCTTCGGCCCCGCGGCGATGTTCATCATGATCGCCGTTGCTCACGCGGCGCTAATACTTTTCGGGATGGTGCGTATGCGCGCGCGCCCTACGCAGGAGACACGCACCCGCTACATCTGGTCCCCGCGCACATCTTTCACGATTGGTCGTTTGACGCGCGGGCAGGATGAGGATGAAAACGCGAAGAAGTAGTGAGAGCGCGCATCGCCAGGCCGCGGAGTGGCGATCCAACTGCCGTTCGACGCGTTTAATCTCTCAACCTCATTGCTCCATTTGAAGGCAGCGTTGATCCCACGAAATCGCCAGTCCGTGCGGGCGGCCTGGCGATGCGCGGCGGCGGGCAAGCCCGCCTTGATTCCGCGCCGAGCTAAAGATCGCACCTCCTCACTCATACCCTGCCCGCGTCTCCCGGATCAGATCAGCCGCACATTGCGACATCTCCGCAATCTCGTCATAGCTCGCAATCCACCCTCGCCCTGCATTCTTCTCGGCAAGCGCCGCTCGGCGCAATGTCATCAGCCGCGCCCGTGGGCTGCTTAGAAATCGCTCCTGCGAAATCACGCTCTCCAAAGGTGTGTCAAGGCGAATGGCCTCGAAATATCCGCCAGACAGCGCCAGCATCGCAAACCCGCACCCCGTTACTTCACCGGGACAACTTTCGCGGCACAGATCCGCCATCGGTCGCATTGCTGACGCGGTCAGCACCCACTCTTCAACCAACCCGCGCCACCGGTTTTGGGCCGAGGCATCGCCGAACGCAAACCCCAGTGCCAGCAGCCCCGCCATCCCGGCGCTGTCAGGATCGTCTGCCCGGATCATCTCCGCCGCAAACGGCGCCATCTGCCGCAACGCCCCCAGCCCATCACCATGCTGCACCACCGGGTCCAGCTGATGCTCCACGTAGGGGCGCAAGGCCTCCATCATCTCATCACTGTCCAGCACGCGGCGCTTGGTTTCCGTGTCTGCATAAAGCGCCACAACCCGGATGGGGTAATCCGTCGCTTCAACCTCCCCCAAACCACGCAGTCTTGAGATTAGGCTGGGATCTGGCCTTGGGTGACGTGTCGCCAGCAAAGCTTCGGCCAACGCATTGCCGGTCTCCGCCTCGATCTTCAGCCAGCTTTGGGAAAACCCGCCATAGCCCGTGTCCCGTCGGAACAGCGCCCTTGCCTCGGATGGGCTTAAGCCTGCCCGAAACGGCGAATGGCCCCGATCTTTCACATCAATCTGCGCCAAGAGAATTCGCGCGGTGGCGTCCCCCGATTGCGCCAGCTCCGCCAGCATCGGCAGACTGTCGCGATCATTGCCCTCCAGCCACAGCGCAATAGCCCTCTCAAGCCGCCCCTCCTGTGCCCAGAGGGTCGCGGGCAGCCACAACAAGACCAAAGCCAAAAACAGATTTCGCATCTCGGTGCCAGACCTCAAAAATTCAGCTGCGACCTAACCGCATCTGGCGCAGTTGCCCCTTGATAGACAATCGCGAAACCATCTACCATACGCCCCAGCAAGGAGTACGCCCATGACCGCGCGCATTTACAAGCCAGCCCGTAACGCCATGCAGTCCGGCACGGCCAAGACGAAGCATTGGGTGCTGGAATATGTCAATGAAACCGGCCGCGACGTGGACCCCTTGATGGGCTGGACGTCCTCTGCTGACACGCAAAGCCAAGTTCGGTTGCGGTTTTCGTCGAAAGAAGCCGCCCTTGAATACGCGCAGGAACACGGGATCGAGGCGGTCGTGACCGACCCCAAAACCCGCAAACCAAATGTCCGCCCGGGCGGCTATGGTGAAAACTTCGCCACCAACCGCCGTGGTGCTTGGACACACTAACCCAATAAAATAAGCACTTCCGCGCGTTTTTCTTGCCGAAACATGCATTTTTTCGTATGTCTTTTCGCAATAAGCCGAAAGGCATACAAAAAGAGTAAGAGTAAAACAGTGCAGGCACGTTCCCGATCGTATAGCGCGATGGGCCCAACGGAGGCTGTTGACGAACAGTTTGCAGCCTTGGGATATTTGCATTTTCTGGCTGCCTACTGTCCCCTGCACCGACGCATGCCTGCAGCGTGGCTGGGAAAGCTCTTCATACCTGCCGTGAATTCGAAATGCGTACGGTTTTTCCGAAACGACAAGAACAACGTCTGCGCCGCTCTGATTTGGGCACGGCTTGACGAAGACGCGGTTGATCGCATGCTTCGGGACAGTGAACCGCCGGACGAAAGCGTGTGGTCATCAGGTGCCTCACTTTGGTTTCTGGATGTTCTGGCCCCTTTCGATCACGGCAAATTGGTCGCCCGCCATATCGCCCGCAATCCCCCGCCGGAACCTTTCTATTTCGCGCGTCTGAACAAGGCCGGCCAGGTGAGGAAAGTCGTACGTGCCGAAGCCCGGGCACGCGGGCCTGACAGAATGCAAAGCTTCCATCTTCGCCGACCAGCGGACGGAGGCGTCTGATGGGCTTTCCTCTCACAGATAGCGGGTCAGTCACCGAAGACGTCGATGTTGGTGGAGATCTGATCGTATCAGGTGACATCGACTACTTTCTGACCGATGATACCGGCGAATGGACAGCAGAAACCATCGCCGGAGCCTACGGGTCAGAGCTGGTGATCGATGCGGACGGCAACTGGACGTACACAGCGGACAATTCCAATGCGGCCATTCAGGCACTGGATACCGGCGACACGCTGACCGAGGTGTTCACAGTCACCTCAAACAATGGCACGTCGACCATCACCATCACGATAAACGGGGCCGACGAACCGCCTTGCTTTGTTGCGGGAACTCTCATTGACACACCGTTTGGCCCGCGGAAAGTGGAAGACCTGCGTGTCGGCGACGAGGTGATCACCCGAGATCACGGCGTGCAGCAGATATGCTGGACCGGACAACGCAATCTGGATGTCACTGATCCCAAGACGGCGGAGGTCTTTCAACCCATCAGGCTTTGCAAGGACAGCCTTGCCCCGGGCGTGCCAGACCGCGATCTGATCCTTTCGCCGATGCATCGCGTTTTGCTGCGCGACCCTCTGGTCAACCTGCTGACGGGTGAAGAGGAAGCCTTCTGCCCGGTGGCGCATCTTGTCAACGGCAGGACAATCCGGCGCGACACCACGGATGTCGCCCGCTATCATCATTTGCTGTTCCAAGATCATCAGGTGATCACCAGCAGCAACTGCGACAGCGAAAGCTTCTACCCGGGCCCAGTGGGGCTCAACGGGTTTTCGGATGAAGCCCGCGAAGAAGTCTTGGAGCTTTTCCCCCAACTCCGCAGCCTGATCTGCGGCTACGGCGCGGCGGCGCGTCCGGTGCTCAAAAAGCATGAAGCAAAGCTGATCGCAGAACGCCTGACACCGCAAAGCGTCCGGGCGGCCTGACGGCAAAAGCGCCTCTTGCCCCCGCGTCTCCCTCACGATAGGGCGCATTTATGACCCAGAACCTCACATATCGTGGCCACGCCAAAGCGGTGCTGGGTTTGGGTCTGCCACTGGTCGGCAGCCATGTCGCGCAGTTCGCCATCACACTCACCGACGGGATCATGCTCGGCTGGTACTCGGTCGAGGCCCTGGCGGCAGAAGTCCTGGGCGGCACGCTTTTCTTTGTCTTCTTCATCATGGGATCAGGCTTTGCCTGGGCCGTGATGCCAATGGTGGCCTCCGCCGAGGCCAGCGGTCAAAGCGCACAAGTCCGTCGCGTCACCCGGATGGGGGCCTGGGCGTCGATCCTATTCGCCTTCGCGGCGATCCCGATCATGGTGTTCTCGGAAGGTCTGTTCGTTCTTTTGGGCCAGGACCCGGATTTGTCGGCACTGGCGGGCGTTTACCTGTCCATCGTGGGCTTTGCGATCTTGCCTGCGCTTCTGGTCATGGTGCTTAAATCCTATCTCGCCGCGCTTGAGCGCACACAAGTGGTGCTTTGGGTCACGCTGGCGGCGGTCGGCCTCAACATGATCGTCAATTACGCGCTCATCTTCGGCAATTGGGGTTTCCCTGAAATGGGCATCCGGGGCGCGGCAATTGCGTCGTTGGTGGTCAACATCGCCTCGCTGGTGGTGCTGATGATCTACGCGGCCTGGGTCACACCCGAACACACGCTCTTCCAACGCATCTGGCGGCCCGATTGGGAAGCCTTCGGCCAGGTCTTCCGCCTCGGCTGGCCCATTGGTCTGACGAACCTCGCCGAAGTCGGGCTTTTTGCAGCTTCGACCGTGATGATGGGCTGGCTGGGCAAGGTACCCCTGGCCGCTCACGGAATTGCGATGCAGGTCGCCTCTCTGACCTTCATGATACATCTGGGGCTCTCCAACGCCGCCACGGTGCGCGCGGGGCAAGCTTACGGCCGCCAAGACCGCACAGGGTTGGCCGATGGTGCGCGGGTCGTGCTGATCATTTCCGCCTTCTTTGCCGCCGCCACAGTGGTGCTCTTCCTCACCCTGCCCGAACCCCTGATCGGCATCTTCATGAAACCCGATGAGCCCGAGCGCGCCGCCGTCATTGCCGCCGGTGTGGGCCTTCTGGCCGCAGCGGCGCTCTTTCAGATGGTGGACGCAGCACAGGTCATGGCCCTGGGCCTTCTGCGCGGCGTCCACGACACCCGTGTGCCGATGATCATCGCCGCCGTCAGCTACTGGATCATCGGCGTGCCGGTGAGCTACCTTCTGGGCTTCACCCTGGGTTTCGGCGGCGTCGGAATATGGGTCGGCCTCGCCGTGGGTCTGGCATGTGCCGCCGTTCTGCTACTGGGCCGGTTTTGGGGCTGGTCTGTCAGCGCCGTGGGCCAAGATAAAGCATAAGGACAAGGCTTAAACACCTCCAAGTGTTTCTTCTGGCAAAAAATATCCCCGCCGGAGGCATTGAATCTCTTTGCCCAAAATTTCACACCGTGAACGCTGCCTGCTTTGCCCCCGAAATCCCCAACAACTCCCCCGGCGCAATGGCAAAAACATGCCTTGGCGTCCCGGCCGCGGCCCAGACCACCTCAAATTCCAACAAGCGCGGATCAAAAAACGCCCGCGGCGGCGTCAAATGCCCCACAGGTGACACACACCCAATCGCAAACCCCGTCTGCGCCCGGATGAGTGCTGCATCCGCTTTACCCAAATCCTCGCCTGCCAAAGCACTGGCCTTCTCCGCATCCACCTGATTGCCGCCCGCCGTAACAAAAAGCAGCGCATCGCCGCTCTCTTCGCCGCGAAAAATGATGGATTTCGCAATCTGATCGACCTCACAGCCCACCAGATCAGCGGCCATCTGCGCCGTCGTCGCCTGACCCACTTCGACAGGCTCACTCTCAGACCCCGCCGCCGCCAAAGCAGCCACCACCCGCTTGAGGCTTTTGGACATGCCCAACCCTCCTGATGCCAATCACAGCTCATATCTCACGCCAACACGCCATTGACCAGAGACCGGCTTTGGGCACAGTTACGCCCATGTCCATCGCCGCCCGCATGACCCGCTGCCCGCGCCCCTTTGATCCCGATCAGGGGGCGGAGATGCGCGCGGCGTTCCCCGGTCTCGACGCGCCCTTGCAAGACCTCCTCATAGGCGCGGCAGGTTCCAGCCCCTACCTGCGCGGCCTCTGCCAAAGCGAAGCAGACTGGCTGATCCCGGCCCTAGAAGACCCGGAAGTGCAGTTCGATACACTTCTCACAGACACCGCCGCCGCCCCGCTTGATGACGTCGCCAACACCCTGCGCCAATCCAAACGCCGCGTTGCACTTCTCATCGCCCTGGCCGACCTCGCAGGCGTCTGGTCGCTTTCAGATGTAACGACCCGCCTGACTCGGTTTGCCGATCTGGCCGTCTCACGCGCCCTCCAAGCTGCGCTTTTGGTGGAGATCAACCGCGGCAAGCTTCCCGGCGCGGGAGAGGACGCTTTGGAAGATGCCGGTGGCATGGTCGTGCTGGCCATGGGCAAGATGGGCGCGGGTGAGCTGAACTACAGCTCCGACATTGACCTCATTTGCCTTTTCGACGAGACCCGCTTTGACGCATCGGACTATGATGCAGCACGCGGCGCGTTCGTGCGGGCCACCCGCGCCATGGCCGCCACGCTCAACGATCGCACCGCAGAAGGCTACGTTTTCCGGACTGATCTCAGGCTGCGTCCCGATCCCGCCGTCACGCCCGTTTGCATGGCCATGGCGCGGGCCGAGGCCTATTACGAAAGCCTTGGCCGCACATGGGAACGCGCGGCCTATATCAAAGCGCGCCCCTGCGCCGGGGACACTGCGGCAGGCGCGCGTTTTCTCAAGACGCTCAGCCCTTTCGTCTGGCGCCGCCACCTCGACTTCGCTGCCATCGAAGACGCCCACAACATGCGCCTGCGCATCCGTGCGCATAAACAGCTCAGCCGCACCATCACTCTGCCGGGGCACAACATGAAACTGGGTCGCGGCGGCATTCGCGAGATCGAGTTTTTCACCCAGACTCAACAGCTGATCTCGGGCGGGCGCGACGCCGACCTGCACGTGCGCGGCACCGTCGAAGGGCTGCAGAAGCTGGCAACCAAGGACTGGATACCGCAGGACGTGGCCCGAGATCTAAGCGATCACTACGCCTTCCACCGAGAGGTGGAGCACAGGCTGCAAATGATCCACGATGCCCAAACTCAGGAATTGCCGAACAGCGAGACCGGGTTCGAACGCCTCGCCGCCCTGATGGACCGCGACCGGACGGAATTGAGAACAGAACTTCTGGACCGCTTGACCACTGTTCACAGTCAGATCGAAGGCTTTTTCAAACCCGAAGACGGTCAAACCGATCCCGATCTGCCCGAAGAGATTGACCTCGACCAAGACCTGATCGCTCGTTGGAACAGCTACCCCGCATTGCGCTCTGACAGGGCAGCGCTGATTTTCGACCGCCTCCGCCCGGAAATCCTCACACGTCTGGTGGCCTCTGTAGATCCCAAGGCGGCCCTTCTGGCCTTTGACGGGTTTCTGTCGGCCTTGCCAGCGGGCGTGCAGGTGCTCTCGATGTTTGAAGCACGCCCACAGCTTCTCGACCTGCTCATCGACATCGCCAGCACCGCACCGGGGCTGGCGCAATACCTGTCGCGCAACGCACGCGTGTTCGAAGCTGTGATAGCCGGACATTTCTTCACCCCCTGGCCCGGCGCACATGCCCTGCAGTCGGAACTGGTCGCGCACCTCGCAGCCCTTGACGACTACGAAAACCAACTGGATGCCGCCCGCGCCTGGGCCAAAGAATGGCACTTCCGCATCGGCGTGCATCACCTGCGTGGCCTGATCGACGCGGCAGAGGCCGGTGGTCAATATGCCGATCTGGCCAGCGCAGTGGTCAGTGCGCTCTGGCCACAGGTGCTGGCCAACTTCGCCACCAAGCACGGTCCTCCACCGGGACGCGGGGCCGTTGTTCTGGCTATGGGCTCTTTGGGGGCCGAGAAACTCAACGCTGCCTCTGATCTGGATCTCATCGTGATCTACGACGCCAGCCATGATGACAGCTCGGATGGCCCCCGCCCCCTGCCCTCGCGCACCTACTACGCCCGCGTCACCCAAGCCCTGATCACCGCGCTGACCGTGCCCACGGCGCAAGGGCGTCTTTACGAGGTCGACATGCGCCTGCGCCCCTCGGGCAACCAAGGCCCCGTCGCCACCAGCTGGACCGCCTTCCAAACCTACCAGCAAGAGGAAGCCTGGGCGTGGGAGCACCTCGCCCTCACCCGCGCACGCGTCGTGGCAGGGCCGGAGGATCTGGCAAAAGATGTCGAAGACTTCCGCTGCGCTTTGCTGAAAACCCATGGCGATAAAACACGCGTGCTGACGGGCGTGGCCGATATGCGCGCCCGCATTGCACAGGCCAAAACGCCCAGCAGCAGCTGGGACACCAAGCTGGGCGTCGGACGCATGCAGGATATCGAGCTGATGGCCCAAGCCGCGTCGCTTTTGTCCGCAGCACCCACGCGCGGCGTCCTCTCCAGTCTTGCGTCAGGCCGAGAAGCAGGCTGGCTCACTGCCAAACAGGAAGCGGCCCTGCGCGAGGCCTATGTTTTGTGCCGCACCATCACGCAGGTGGCCCGCTTGCTGGGCGATCAGGCACTTGATGTGGACCGGTTGGGCCAGGGCGGGTTGGCCATGCTCTTGCGCGACACCGGCCAGCCCGACATCGAAAGCCTGCAAAGACATCTTGACGAACGGGTCGCGGCGGCTGCAGATGTGATTGACCAGGTTTTGCACGGCTATGAGGGCAAGCATGAGGGAACGTGATCCATTGGACGTCAAAGGTCTGATCTGGGATGCGTATCGCATCGACGGGATCACTTGGGGCGAATGCCGCTCAATTTTTCTGGACTGGGCCTTGTCCTTGCCGGAAGGCGCAGACGCGCGAGACGCCATTGACACCATGATCGCGCGGTATTCCGGCGGGGATGAAGAGCACCCGATGACCAAGGTCCTGCGCGAAGGCCAAGGCGCTGCGGTCAAGCCGAAACGGCGCGGCGGATGGCGCTCCCGGGATCGCTCCGACGCAGTCTGACATCCATCATTTCCGTTCAAGCCCAAGAAAATTCTGCGAATTTTCTAGACCGCGCTTTATGAAAAATCCGTTCACACGAGGCCTTTTCACCCCGAAAAATCGCGCTTTTGAACTGATTTCGTCTCAAATGCGCCTCATTTCGCGGCGACTTTCCTTGCAATTCAAGGACGGAGCCATGTCCGTCAAGACCCGGAAAACGGGCAAGGGGCAAGGCACCTCGGCACATATAGGAGGTTGCCATGAAGACTTTGAAGCTGATCTTCGCGATGGTCGCAGCCGCCGCGCTTTCCGCATGCGCAGGCGCACCGATTGAGACAACGCGTAACGCTCCGGCCACCGCACCGGCCGACCAACTGGCCAGCGCGCCGGTTCCCACCTCATTCAACATTCAATCCGTGGTCGTCAACGTGCCCCGCACGCTGACCGTATCGGAGCGCAACCGCTTTTATCCCGGCGGTGACATCGTATGGCGCGAAGACCCGCTTGGGGATCGCTACGTGCAGGTACAAAAGATCGTCGAGGACGCCATGGTCCGTGGTGTGCGCGAGATGACACCGGGCACCGTTCCGGCCACGCTGCATATCGAGATCAAGCGCTTCCACGCCCTGACCGAAAAGGCCCGCTACACAGTGGGTGGCGTACATGCCATCCAGTTCCTGATGCAGCTGCGCAACCCTGAAACAGGTCAGCCCTACGGTGAGCCAAAGTTCGTGAAAGCTGACTTTGACGCCCTGGGCGGTCAGGCCGCCGTGCGGGCTGAGCAAGCCGGTCAGACACAGAAAGTGCGCATCACCAACCACCTCGCGGGTGTCATCCAGATGGAGCTGACACAGCCGGGCGGCTACGTGGCCGAGAACCTTGGCTTCATGGGTGCACTCAACCAATTCTGAGCTTTTCCAAGCCAGGAAAACCGCTTAAGGGGACGGCATGACGCCGTCCTCTTTTTCTGTGCCGGGGCCAGTGATCCGCCTCAAACCCAAAGCCAATGCCCGCGCGATCCGCCATGGCAGCCCTTGGGTCTATGACAATGAACTGGTCACCGACCGGCGCACCCGCAACATCACCCCCGGCACGATTGCCGTACTGGAAGATGCCGATCGTGCACCGCTGGCCCTTGTTGCGGTCAACCCAAACTCCCGCATCATCGCCCGCGTTCTGGACCGTGATCCATCCGCCGTCGTGGACCGCGCATGGCTGACCGCGCGGATCGACGCCGCTCTCGCCCTTCGTCAGAAACTCTATTCAGAGCCCTTCTATCGTCTCATCCATGCCGAAGGCGACGGCTTGCCCGGCGTCGTGATCGATCGCTTCGGCGACACGGCAGTGATCCAGCCCAACGCCGCATGGGCAGAGCTGCTCCTGCCAGAAATCGTCTCGGCCCTGCAGGACGTGACCGGCGTGACGACCGTGCTCAAGAACGCCTCAGGCCGCGCGCGCTCCCTCGAAGGGCTGGACGCGGAAAGCGGCATCCTGGCCGGTGACGCCCCAAGCGGCCCCATCGAAGTTCCGATGAATGGCGCTCTCTATTTGGCGGACCTGATCGAGGGTCAGAAAACCGGGCTTTTCTTCGACCAGCGCCCCAACCACGCCTTTGCCGCCTCGGCTGCAAACGGCGCGCGCGTGCTTGATGTCTTTTCCCATGTTGGCGGGTTTTCCCTCGCCGCTTTGGCCAACGGCGCCACGTCTGCGCTTGCCGTGGATGGCTCCGCCCCTGCCCTGTCTCTGGCCTCAGACGCCGCGGTTCGCATGGGCGTTTCAGAAAAGTTCGAAACCCGCCAGGGCGATGCGTTCGACACGCTCACCGCGCTCGCGGAAGACGCGGCCCAGTTTGACCTCGTCATCTGCGACCCACCCGCCTTTGCCCCCAACAAACAGGCACTGGAGGCCGGTTTGCGCGCCTATGAGCGCATTGCACGGCTCGCCGCACCCTTGGTGGCACCGGGCGGCCTTCTTGGTCTGTGCTCCTGCTCACATGCTGCCGACCTCTCCCGTTTCCGCTCTGCTTGCGTGCGTGGCATCGGACGGGCCGGTCGCCAAGGGGCCCTGATCCACACAGGGTTCGCCGGTCCTGACCACCCGCAGCATCCTCACCTGGCCGAAACCGCCTATCTCAAGTCGCTCTTTTTCCGCCTATGAAGGCCCTTCTCGACACCTGCGTGATCTACCCCACCGTGATGCGACAGATGCTTCTGGGCGTGGCCAAGCGCGGCGCATTCACGCCCCTCTGGTCGGCGCGCATCATCGAAGAATGGCAACGCGCCGCCATCAAGCTCGGCCCGGACGGCATGGCACAGGCCCAAAGTGAGGCGGTGTTTCTCGCCCGCGACTGGCCACAGGCCGAGGTCAGCTGGCCCGTGTCACTGGAAACTCGCCTCTGGCTGCCCGACCCGGCTGACGTGCATGTCCTGGCCGCCGCAATCGCCGGGCATGCTGACGCCATCATCACGGTCAACGCCAAGGATTTTCCCCGCAACGTGTTGGCCGAAGAAGGCCTCTCTCGCGCCGACCCAGATGCGTTCCTGATGGGGTTTCACGCAGCCGATCCCGACCTTGTCGCCGACGCGGCAAATGAGGTGCTGCGCGTCGCCAACCACCTCTCAGGCGAAACTTGGGCCATGCGCAGCCTGCTCAAGAAAGCGCGCCTGCCACGCCTGGCCAAAGCCCTTGAAAGGCAGCGTGGCTAAGCCTCGTTCAGGTTTTCTGAAACGCTATTTCAGCCTCTGAAAAATCACCCTCGAACGCGGCGCTCTACCCTTGCCCGCGCGCGCCCTCTGCCGAATGGTTTCGCGCAGGGACACCGCGCCGGAGACCGCCATGACACTGACCTACCTCAAGACCGCCCCCGGAGAACCGCCGCACACCGCAAGCGACATCTCCGACACCGTGCAGATCATGCTCGCCCGCCTGAAATCCGGCGGCGCGCAAGTGGCCCTGGACTACGCCGAACGGCTGGACGGCTGGCGCGGTGATGTCACGGTCAGCTCCGACGACATAGAGGCCGCCTGCGCACAAGTGCCCCAAAGCCTGAAAGACGATATCCGTTGGGCCCATGACAACATTTCCAAGTTCGCGGCAGCACAGCGGGCGACAGCGCAGGACATGGAAATCGAACTCCGCCCCGGTCTCATCGCCGGTCAGCGTCAAATCCCGGTGCAGGCCGCAGGTTGCTACGTCCCGGGCGGTCGGTACACGCATATCGCCTCTGCCCTGATGTCCATCGCCACGGCGCGCGAGGCCGGCGTGCCCGATATCACCGCCTGCTCTCCACCGTGTGCAGGTCAAGGCATTCCGGCGGCGATGCTCTACACGATGACCCTGGCCGGGGCGACGCGCATTCTGACCATCGGGGGCGTCCAAGGCATCGCGGCCCTGGCCTTTGGCATGTTCGGTGCGCCGCAGGCAGATATCCTGGTCGGCCCCGGCAACGCCTTTGTCGCCGAAGCCAAGCGACAGCTCTTTGGTCCCGTCGGCATCGACATGTTCGCCGGTCCCACCGATAGCCTCGTACTTGCCGATCATACAGCCGACCCGCTGGTGGTGGCCGCCGACCTGGTGGGGCAAGCCGAACATGGTGCGAACTCGCCCGTCTGGCTGGCCACAACCGATCAAAACCTGGCCGACGCAGTGCTGGCCTATGCCCCCCGCCTGATCGCGGCCCTGCCCGAACCCAACCGAAGCGCCGCAGACGCCGCCTGGCGCGACCTCGCAGAAGTGGTGGTCTGTGAGAACCGAGAGGCCATGGCGGCCTACGCCGATGCCAAAGCGCCCGAACATCTTCATGTGCAGACCGACGATCTGGGCTGGTGGCGCAATAGGCTGCGCGCTTACGGCTCGCTCTTTCTGGGCGAAAACACGACCGTGGCCTTCGGTGACAAGGCAGCTGGCCCCAACCACGTTCTGCCCACCTCAGGTGCCGCGCGCTACACCGGCGGCTTGAGCGTGCACAAGTTCCTCAAGACGGTGACATGGCAACAGGTAGATGAGGCTGCCCTGCCCGAACTCGCCCGTGTCACCGCCGCCATCAGCCGCGAAGAGCGGATGGAAGGCCACGCGCGCAGTGCCGATGTGCGGCTGGAGCGATTGTTGGAACAGCATATCAGGCAAGCCAGTCAAAACTAACGCGCAACCGTGGTCCTTTTGAACGCCCGCTCCGGATCAAGTCCGGGGCGGGCGTTCGTAAACTACAGGCATGACGTCACCGCGCCGCTTGCACAAACGCCACCAACTGCCGGGTCGACGCATCCTTGGCTTCTCCCGCATCCTCTCCGCTCAAGATCGGGGCCATGTCCTTGGCCAGCACTTTGCCCAGTTCCACGCCCCATTGATCGAAGGAATTGATGCCCAAAATCACCCCTTCGACAAACACGCGATGCTCATAAAGCGCCACGATTTGCCCCAGCCTATAAGGCGTCAACTGATCATAGATCAGCGTTGTCGAGGGCCGGTTGCCGGTGAACACCCGATGCGCCGCCTGCCGCTCCAGTTCCGCGCCTTCAAACCCCGCCGCCTCCATCAACACCCGCGCCTCTTCCAGTGATCGCCCGCGCATCAACGCTTCCGACTGCGCCAGACAATTCGCCACCAAAAGCGCGTGATGATGTGCCAGCTCCGGCTCATGCCCTTTGGCGGCCACCATGAATTCACACGGCACCACCCGCGTGCCCTGATGGATCAGCTGATAGAATGCGTGCTGGCCATTGGTCCCCGGCTCCCCCCACACTACAGGGCCAGAGCCTTCCTCTACCGGCGCGCCGCCCATCGTCACACCCTTGCCGTTGCTCTCCATTTCCAATTGCTGAAAATACGCGGCCAACCGCGCCAACCGCTGGTCATAGGGCAGCACCGCGCGCGAGCCATAGCCACACACATGGCTATGCCACAGCCCCGTCAGTGCCAGCATCACCGGCATGTTCTCCTCCAGCGGTGCTTCTCGGAAATGGGCGTCCATCGCTTCGCCCCCGCGCAGAAACTCGGTGAACCGTTCCGGCCCGATGGCAATCATCAGCGACAGACCAATCGGCCCCCACATAGAATAACGCCCCCCGACCCAGTCTTCGAACCCGAAAACCCGGTCCGGGGCGATCCCAAACTCCGCCGTCTTGTCCAGCGCCGACGACAGAGCCACAAACTGATCCCCGGGCCGCTCCACCGGCCCCGCCATCCAGTTCCGGGCGGTCTCGGCATTGGTAATGGTTTCAATCGTCGTGAAGGTCTTGGAGGCCACGATCACCAGCGTTCGTGTCGGATCCAGCCCCTTCAAAGCATCGGCAATATCCGCGCCATCAACATTTGACACAAAATGACAGCGCGGCCCGTCGTGATAGGGCGCAAGTGCCAGCGTCCCCATTTCCGGCCCCAGATGCGAGCCACCGATTCCGATATTAACCACATCCGTGATTGCCCCACCCGCACCCTGGAACGCCCCGGAACGCACCTCCTCCGCAAAGGCCCCCATCCGCGCCAACGTGTCCAGCACGCCCGGCATGACATCTTCGCCCTCAACCTCAACCGACCGCCCCGACAGGTTGCGCAGCGCCGTGTGCAAAACCGCGCGCCCCTCGGTCTCGTTGATCAGCGCGCCTGCAAACATCGCATCGCGCCGCGCCTCCACATCCTTCTCCCGCGCTATCTCCAAAAGCCCTGCGCGCCCTGCGTCCTCCATCGTCGTCTTGGAATAATCAAAGAGCATCCCGTCCGCCCGCACAGAAAATACCTCCGCCCGGTCAGTGCCGTGCAACAGCTTGGCAATCGAGGGCTGTGTCTTTGGTTTCAATGCTTCAAACATGACCACTCTTTGCCTTTCTTCTTGCCTCAAATATCCCGGGGGAGTCGGCCTCGCCGACGGGGGCAGCGCCCCCAATCTACTCCGCCCATGTCACTCCGCCCAATGCACCTCGGCCCGGTCCAGCACCGTCGCCACTGGCGCCACTTCGGGACGCATATGCCTTGCCTTTTCTACCGCCTCACGTTTCGCCGCTCCCGTGATCACAACGTACGACACCACCGCCTCCCGCAGCGCCCGGGCCGACAAGCTCACCCTCACATCCGGCTGATCCTCCGGCTTTAGCACGTTCAACACAGGCGCATCCGGTGCCAAAGCCGCCTCCAGCCCCGGCGCGCCGGGAAAAAGCGAGGCCGTATGCATGTCACCCCCCATGCCCAGTAGGCAGACATCAATCGGCAGCTCTGGCGCCAGCATCTCCGACACCTGACCAACCGCCGCCTCCGGCGCCAATCCCTCTCGGTAGATAGATACAAGCCGCGCCCCCGCCGCCTTCCCGGTCAAAAGCCGCTCCCGGATCAGCCGCGCGTTGGACCGGTCATGGCGTTCATCCACCCAACGCTCATCGCTGGGCACCACCGTCACTCGCTCCCAATCCATATCCACGGCACTCAGCGTGTCAAAAATCGGCCCTGGCGTGGTGCCACCCGGCACAATGAACAAAACCCGTTCCTTGGTCTCAAGCGCCATCCGCAGATCAGAGGCCAGTCTGTCGGCCAGCCCGAGGATCATCAGATCCGTGTCGGGATACTCAACCAGCGTCACGCCCGGATCTCCCGCCAGCGCCGCCCGTCGCGATGCATCAGCATCAGCGCATCATCCGGGCCGGAGCTTCCGGTGGCATAGCTCAGCGGGTCCTCGCCGCGATCTTCCCAGCCCTGGATCACAGCGTCCGTCCAGCGCCAGGCGGCCTCCACCTCATCGCCGCGCATAAAGAGCGTCTGGTTGCCCCGGATCACGTCCATGATCAGCCGCTCATACGCATCCGGGAAATCCGCATCCTCCGGACCCAAAGCTTCGGCAAAGGTCATATCCAGCGGCACGTCGATCAGGCGCATGCCCCCCGGCCCTGGCTCCTTGATGGTCACACCCAGCTCAATCCCCTCATTGGGTTGCAGCTTGATGGTCAGGATATTGGAGTGCCGCCCACTGTCCTCGCTGAAAATCGAATGCGGCGCGTCCTTGAAGACCACGGCGATCTCGCTTGCCCGTTCTTTCAGCCCTTTGCCCGTGCGCAGGTAAAACGGCGTTCCCGCCCATCGCCAGTTGCTCACCCTTGCGCGCAGGGCAACAAAGCTCTCGGTTGCCGTGTCCCGGTTGCCCACCTGGTTTTTGTATCCCGGTCTCTCTCGCGTGCCTTCATACTGCCCGCGCACCACGTCATCCGGGCCCACAGGATCAAGCGCGCGGATCACCTTCAGCTTCTCGTCGCGCACCGCGTCAGGGTCAAACTTCGCCGGTGGCTCCATCGCGATCAGACACAAAAGCTGCATCAGGTGGTTTTGCATCATGTCCCGCATAGCGCCCGAGCGGTCGTAGTAATCCGCCCGCGTGCCGATCCCCACCTCTTCGGCCACCGTGATCTGGATGTGATCCACGTATTGGCTGTTCCAAAGCGGCTCAAACAGCATATTGCCGAACCGGATCGCCATCAGGTTCTGCACGGTTTCCTTGCCCAGATAGTGATCAATCCGGTAAATCTGTTCTTCCGTGAAATGCTGCGCCAGCGCCTTGTTCAACTCTCTCGCGGTCTCCAGATCACGACCGAACGGCTTTTCCACCACGATGCGCGCGTCGTCATCGACCATGTCATGATCATTGAGGCGCTCCGCCAACGGCCCAAACAGGCGCGGCGCGACCGAGAAATAATAGGCCCGGATGCGGCCCGGCCGGGCCAGCTTGGTCAACTCTGCCCAGCCCTGATCGCCCATGGCGTCCACAATCACGTAATGCAGCTTGTTCAGAAAGTTTTCGAGGCTAGACGGCTCATCTTCCCCGTTATCGCAAGCCCGGCCCTCGTTGAACTCCGCAATCGCCTCGGCCACGAAGGTGCGATAGCCATCCGTGTCCATCTCAGAACGCGCCGCGCCCACGATGCGGACATCATCTTCAATCTGGCCTGCACAAAACCTGCGAAACAGCCCCGGCAGGATTTTGCGCCGCGCCAGGTCTCCGGTGCCGCCGAAAATCACCAGATCAAACGGGTCAACAGGGATGACGCGCGATACCATTCAAGCTCTCCGGGTTATGACCACGGGCCGGGACCCGCTGCCACTGTGGTGCACCACCTGCGCGGTAATCACGAAGGTGTCAGCACAAGACGATTGCATTTATTCCCAAAAAGAACAGGTTAGGGGCGAAAAGCAACGGTAAATCTGGCCCGCTCATGAAAGACGTCTCTCAGGTCACGGCAAATGTCGGAAAGTTCCTGGATCCCAAAATCACAGCCAAGGGGGAACGACGGGCCCATGTGGCACTCACCAAACCGGAAACCCTGTGGTTCAACACCGGGACTTTGTGCAATATCGAGTGTCTGAATTGCTACATTGAAAGCTCGCCCACGAATGACCGGCTGGTCTACATGACCGAGGCCGAGATCGTGGACTACCTCGACCAGCTGGACGCGCGTCAGTGGAACGTCCGTGAAATTGCCTTTACAGGCGGCGAACCCTTCATGAACCCCGAAATGATCGGCATGGCCCGCGCCCCGTTGGCGCGGGGCTACGACGTGCTGATCCTGACAAACGCGATGCGCCCCATGATGCGCAAGTCGATGATGAAGGGCATTCTGGCGCTGAAAGACGCCTTTGGCGACAAGCTGACCCTGCGTATCTCCGTCGATCACTGGGACCGCGAAAACCACGACAAGGAGCGCGGGCCTGGCAGCTTTGACCGGATGCTGGAAGGCATGTGCTGGCTGCGCGACAATGGCGTGAACATGACCGTGGCAGGCCGCAGCATCTGGGGCGAAACGGACGCTGAGGCGCGCAAAGGCTACAAGGCGCTTTATGAAAAGCACGGCTTTGACATCGACGCCATGAACCCCGGCGCGACTGTCCTCTTTCCGGAAATGGACGAAAGCATCGAGGTGCCCGAGATCACCACCGCCTGCTGGGGCATCCTCGGCAAATCGCCCACCGACATCATGTGTTCGTCCTCGCGCATGGTCGTCAAACGGAAAGGGGCGAAAAAACCCACCGTTCTGGCCTGCACGCTGCTGCCCTACGACCCGCAGTTCGAAATGGGTGAGACACTGGAAGAGGCAGAAAAACCTGTCAGCCTCAACCACCCCCACTGCGCCAAATTCTGCGTCCTCGGCGGAGCCAGCTGTTCTGCCTGAGGATTTCATGCCTCCGGTGGGAGTACTTTCGGCAAGAAAGAAGCCATGGGACAAGGGATATGGCGAGGTCGGATGCCGGCCTTCACCTGACAAATTCTGTCATCATCCCCCTGTTCTCCGCGACCGGTTATGGTAAGCGCTTGAAACCGCCGCAAAACCACACACCTCTTGTCTGACAGCGCGAGACCGATCCATGCCCTACGCCCATTCCGACAAGTCCGATGCCCTGATGCACGCCCCCGCCCCGGACGTGAAAGCCCGGCCCAAGCTGGAAGGCGGCAAAAGTTTCGAGATGGTCACCGAATTCGCGCCCGCAGGCGACCAGCCCACCGCGATCAAGGAACTCACCGAAGGCGTCAACGCGGGCGACCGTGATCAGGTTCTCTTGGGCGCGACCGGCACCGGCAAAACCTACACCATGGCCAAGGTCATCGAAGAAACGCAGCGCCCGGCGATCATTCTGGCCCCCAACAAGACGCTCGCGGCCCAGCTTTATGGAGAGTTCAAGGGCTTTTTCCCCAACAACTCCGTTGAGTATTTTGTCAGCTATTACGACTATTACCAGCCCGAAGCTTATGTGCCACGCTCGGACACCTACATCGAGAAAGAAAGCCAGATCAACGAACAGATCGACCGGATGCGCCACTCCGCCACCCGCGCGCTGCTGGAACGCGATGACGTGATCATCGTGGCCTCGGTCAGCTGCATCTACGGCATCGGCTCGGTCGAAACCTACGGCGCGATGACGCAAGACCTGAAAGCAGGTGGCGAGTACAATCAGCGCGACATCATGGCCGACCTCGTGGCCCAGCAATACCGCCGCAACGATCAGGCGTTTCAGCGCGGCTCTTTCCGGGTGCGCGGCGACAGCCTGGAAATCTGGCCTGCCCACCTCGACGATCGCGCGTGGAAGTTGAGCTTCTTCGGAGAAGAGCTTGAAAGTATAACAGAATTCGATCCTCTTACTGGCGCGAAAACCGGCGCGATGGATCACATCCGCGTCTACGCCAACTCGCACTACGTCACGCCCAAACCCACGATGCAGCAGGCCATCATCAACATCAAAAAAGAACTGCGCATCCGTCTCGATCAGCTGGTGGCCGAGGGCAAATTGCTGGAGGCACAGCGCCTCGAACAGCGCACCAATTTTGACATCGAAATGCTGGAAGCAACCGGCGTCTGCAACGGGATCGAAAACTACTCCCGCTACCTGACAGGTCGCGCACCCGGCGAACCGCCCCCCACTCTGTTCGAATTCATTCCCGACCACGCCATCGTCTTCGCCGATGAAAGCCATGTCAGCGTGCCCCAGATCGGCGGGATGTACCGGGGCGACTATCGCCGCAAATTCACCCTAGCCGAACACGGCTTCCGCCTGCCCTCCTGCATGGACAACCGACCTTTGAAGTTCGAGGAATGGGACGCCATGCGCCCGCAATCGGTCTTTGTCTCTGCCACGCCCGCTGCGTGGGAGATTGAACAATCCGGCGGCGTCTTCGTCGAACAGGTGATCCGCCCCACCGGCCTCTTGGATCCAGAGGTCGAAATCCGCCCCGTGGACATGCAGGTCGATGACCTCCTCGACGAAATCCGTCGCGTCAATGAACGGGGCCTGCGCACACTGGTCACCACGCTCACCAAGCGCATGGCCGAGGACCTGACCGAATACCTGCATGAACAGGGCATCCGCGTGCGCTACATGCACTCCGACATCGACACCCTGGAACGCATTGAAATCCTGCGCGATTTGCGCCTCGGCGCGTTTGACGTGCTGGTGGGCATCAACCTGCTGCGCGAAGGCCTCGACATCCCCGAATGTGGGCTCGTGGCCATTCTGGACGCCGACAAGGAGGGCTTCCTGCGCTCCGAGACATCGCTTGTGCAGACCATCGGCCGCGCTGCACGGAACGCCGACGGCAAGGTGATCATGTATGCCGACCGCATCACCGGCTCGATGGAACGCGCCCTGAATGAGACCAACCGCCGCCGCGCCAAACAGATCGCCTATAACGAAGAACACGGCATCACGCCGGAGACGGTGAAAAAGAACGTCGAGGACATCCTCGCCGGGCTTTATCAGGGCGACGTGGACATGAACCGCGTGACCGCCAAGGTCGACAAGGTCGCGGCGGGCGGCAACATGCAGGCGCATCTGGATGCACTGCGGGTGGACATGCGCAAGGCGGCCGAAAACCTGGAATTCGAGGAAGCCGCGCGTCTGCGAGACGAAATCAAACGGCTGGAAGCGGTCGACCTCGCCGTCGCCGACGACCCCATGGCGCGCCAATCAGCGGTTGAAGCGGCCTCCGAGGCCGCGGTCAAGGCGCAAGGGCGCTCAACAGCGGGGCGTCCGGGGCAGCGTGGTGGGAATGTGAAGCGGCGAAAAAAGAAGTGATTTTCGATTTTTCGTAAGCTACCCTTTTGCCAATGAAACAGATGCTTTTCACAATCGGATTTTTTTTGGGATTTAGCTTTCTGGCACCCAATGCGTCTGCACAACAGTACGAATCGGAAAAACTTTTTAGCAAAGTCGCTTGGTCGGTAGAGGTAACATACGACAGTTCTGACGCCGAGTTTTGGTGCGACGCAACCACGATCAATAGAAACTCTCAGGCACTCAGCGTCGTCGCATATGATAGTGATGTCTTGGCACTGTTCGTTTTTGACCAAGCTTGGTCTTTGCGCCCGCGGGCCGTTCGGTTCGTGATAGACATCGACCGATCGCGGTGGGAAATTGATGGGCAAAGCCAAGAATCCAGTGTGTCGGTCACAATGAATGACGTTGAAAAAACGACCCGGTTTCTAAGGCAATTGCAACGGGGCAATTCAGTAGCTGTCTACAATGAAAAGCTGAGTCGCCTTGCAACGTTTTCTCTCAGTGGATCGTCCGCCGCCATAACCGCGCTGTTCGACTGTTGGAATAAGATCAGCAAACAAAAAGACCCATTTGGAACTTCTGACGATCCCTTCTAAAAAACGCCTGATTGGCTCGATTGAACGATATATTTGGGTTTTAGAGTCTTGGGCGCACAGCAGAGGAAACGTCATCAAGACCCCCCGTCAGGTTCCTTATAAACACCCTGCTCCTTCAACGCTTCCACGACCTCACGTGGCATGTATTCCTCATCATGGCGCGCCAAGATCTCGATGGCCTGAAACACCCCGTCCTCATAGGTCCCCATCCCCACCATGCCTTCGTTCTCGGCAAAGAGATCGGGCAGGATGCCCACATAGCTCACCGCCACGCTCGCCCCGCCATCGGTCACGTTGAAGGTAATCTCCTCGCCCTCACCGCGCACCAGCGTACCTTCTTCCACCAAGCCACCAATGCGGAACACCTCCGTCGGCGGGGGCGGCTCGGCAATGACCTGAGACGGCGAGCGGAAGAAATTGATCCCGTCGCGCATGGCATAGCCAATCAGAGCGGTGGAAACAGCAAGCGCAATCGCCGTGATGGCGAGGATCTGAATACGTCGCTGTTTCTTCTGTGTTTTCATTGCCCTACAGCCCTACCCTCATGGAAACACAGGGGCCAGCATCAGCCCCTCGGTCTCATCATATCCAAGCATCAGGTTCGCGTTCTGCAACGCCTGCCCGCTGGAGCCCTTGGTGAGGTTATCAAGCGCCGCAATCACAATCGCACGGCCCCCGATCCGGTCGCCAACCACGCCCACATGGCAGAAATTGCTGCCCCGCACATGATGCGTGCTGGGGTGGTCACCCATGGGCAGAACTTCGACAAATGGCTCATCGGCATAGGCCTTGGCCAGGCTTGCATGCACCGCCTCAGGCGTGCCTTTTACATAAACAGTGGCGAGTATCCCCCTGTTTGCAGGCAATAAATGCGGTGTGAACTGCACTTTCACCTCACGGCCTGCGACCTTGGAGAACTCCTGGTCAAACTCCGCCAGATGGCGATGCGTGCCACCTGCCGCATAGGCATGGCTTCCCTCGGACAGCTCCGCATGCAGCAGGTTTTCCTTCAACGCGCGCCCCGCCCCGCTGACCCCGGTTTTCAGGTCAATGATGATGTCATCAAGATCAATCACGCCATCCGCAATTAGGGGCCGCAGCGCATACTGCCCCGTCGCCGCGTTGCACCCTGTCCCGGCCACAAGCCGCGCGGCCTTGATCTCATCGCGGTAAAACTCGGTGAGGCCATAAACTGCCTCCGCCTGACACTCCAACGCATCATGTTGCCCGCCATACCAGCGGGCGTATTCCTCCGGATCTTCCAGCCGGAAATCCGCGCTCAGATCGACGATTTTCAGGTCCTTCGGCAGCGCCTTGATCACCGCTTGGCTGGTGGCATGGGGCAGCGCGCAGAAGCACAGATCAACGCCCGCGAAGTCAATCTCATCAATGGTGACAAGCGTGGGGAGCTTCAAATGACGCAAATGCGGAAACACCTGCGCCATGCTTTGCCCCGCCTTGGAATTGGCCCCTAGGGCCACGATCTCCATCCCCGGATGGGTGGCAATCAGCCGGATCAGTTCGGCGCCCGTGTAGCCGGAAGCGCCCAGAATAGCGATTTTATGGGTCATGACAGACCTCTTTCATATGCAGTTAGTGCGGGATGTAAGAAGAAATCAGGGCCACCGCAATGCGACCGTCCTTCACATTCGGGCGTATCAGGCGGCGTCAAACGTGATTTGTCGTCGGAGGAACTGTGTCGCCCGGTCCGACACGCGCGCCGGATCGCCGGTGGTGAGGTATTCGATCGGTCCGCCCTCCCCAACCATCTGCGGGTGCCGGGTCAGGTAGTCAGCCAAACTGTCCGCCACAAGCGTGGCCTGCGAGAACACTTTCACATCCGCGCCAAGGGCCGCCTGAAATGCGTCCTGCAACAGCGGATAATGCGTGCAGCCCAGCACGGCCGCCTGCGGCTCCGGCATCTTTCGCTTCAGCGCATCCACATGGGACCGCACCAATGCCTCGGCCAGCATCATGTCGCCCTCTTCAATGGCATCGACAACGCCACCACAGGCTTGCGCCTCCACATCCACGCCAATCGCCCGAAACGCCAGCTCCCTCTGAAACGCGCGGCTCGCCACGGTCGCGGGCGTCGCAAACAGTGCCACGTTCTTCACCGCCACCTCGCGCGGCGGGGAATTGTCGCCCCATTGCCGCTCCGTCAGCGCCTCGATCATCGGGACAAAGACACCCAAAACCCGCTTGCCCTCCGGCACACCCTCTTCCTGCATCCGCCGCAACGCCGCCGCCGAGGCCGTGTTGCAGGCCAGGATCACAAGATCACAGCCCCGGGTCCACAGCGTGGTCACATGCGCCTTGGTCAGTCCAAAGATATCATCAGCCGTCCGCACCCCGTAAGGCGCATTGGCATGGTCGGCAAAATACACAAACGCCTGGTCGGGCAGCTTGTCCGCCACCGCATCCAGCACTGTCAGGCCGCCAAGGCCACTGTCAAAGATACCAACTGCCATGTTCCGATAAAGCGCGTGACGCGCAGACCGCCTTAGTATTCATACCCGACCGCCCCAGGGGCGACCGGCTTGGGGCTTAGCTCATACGTCTTATCTCGGAGAAACGCCATGAGGGATTTCGGGTCTTTTACGCGGTCATCCAGCGTGGATCGCGGAATCGGCTCTCCCACATGCACTTTCACGGAGGTGTCCACGCGCTTGCCGAACTCATTGATATAAAGCGCCATGCGTAAGGTCACATGCAAGTGGCTGGCGATCTGCCACACCCGGCTGTTATGCCCTTCGAAGAAAATCGGCACCACGGTGGCCTGCGACTTGGAAATCATGCGCGCCGTGAAGCTGCGCCAGCCGGGATCGAGCGGGCGTGCCATGGGTTTGGGGGCCGTGCTGACCCCGCCGCCCGGGAAAATCCCAATCGCCCCGCCATCTGCGAGATAGTCGAGCGAGGCTTTGCGCGTTTTCAGGTTCAGCGCGATGGCCTCCTTGGTCTCGTCAAAGCTGACGGGCAAGACCACGCGGTTCAGGTCCTCGGCTTTCTGGAAGACGGAGTTGGCCAGAATTCTGAAATCCCCACGGGTCTGACTCAGAATATGGCCCATCATCAGGCCATCCAGAATGCCATACGGATGGTTGGCGATCAGAATGACCGGGCCCGATCTGGGAATGGCATCCAGTGACCCACGCACAATATCGAGAGATAGGCCATAACGCTCCACCATGACCTGCCAAAAGTCCTGACCCTCGGCCACATCCCGTTCATAGCCTTCCGCGCGTTTGATCAGCTTGATGCGCCCGGTCAGGTTCTCCATCGTACGGATCACCGCGCGCCCGCCCCGCGTTTGGGCGGAATGGGCATAGCTGATGTCACGGGCGGTCTGACCGGGTTGCGGCATGTCGAATCCTTGGGACGTCTTTGCGCGTTTTCTGCTCAGGACGGAATATATCGTAGATCAATATGACGGTTCTACAACAAACAGGTAAAATTTACTCCGCCGCTTTTGAAAGCCCGTCACCACCTGCGCGCAGGCTGGCCAAAATCTCTTCCCGTCTCCGCGCCGCAGTCGCCGCATTGGCCTCTTTCACCGGGCCAAAACCACGGATGCTCTGAGGCAAATCCGTCAGCGCAAGGATCGCGTCTTTGGTGTCATCCGAGAGCATCGGCAGCACCTCTTTCAAATCCGCCTCGAACTGCGTGATCAAACCGCGCTCCATACGTCGCTCGTCCGTGTGCCCAAAAGGGTCAAGCCACGTCCCGCGCAGCATCTTCAGTTTCGGCAAAATCCGCAGCGGTGTCTGCAGCCACGCCCCAAATGCGCGCTTTTTGGGCCGCCCATCCGCACCGGGTTTGCTCAGCATCGGTGGGGCCAGATGATAAGTCAGCTTCAGGTCACCGGCAAACGCCTCTTCCGCCTTCTCACGGGTCTTCAAAAGCAAGCGCGCGACTTCGTATTCATCTTTATATGCCAACAGCTTGTGGTACGAAATTGCCACAGACTCGCGCACCTCAAGATCCTCAATCGCATCCACGACATCACGGTACCGCCGCGCCAGCGCAGGCCCCTGATACTCGACCAGATGCGCCTCGCGGAAGGCGATCTTCTGGTCCAAAGTCTCCGGCAACGCGACAACACTCGGCGTCAGCAGCGCTGCCGCATCTTCAGGATGTTCCGCCGCCCAGCGACCGATCTCAAAGGCCCGCAAATTCTGTGCCACCGCCGCGCCGTTGAGTGTGATCGCCTCCGCAATCGCCTCGTGCCGCACCGGCACCAGGCCCCGCTGCCACGCCGCGCCGAAGACCATCATGTTGGAATAGATCGAATCGCCCATCGCAACGCGGGCGAGGTCAGAGGCATCAAACAGCTGCACCCGCTCCTGCAGACGTGACTGCAGCGACAGCTCCAGCCGGTCCGACGGGATCTGAAAGGCCGTGTCGCGGGTGAACTCACCGGTGATGATCTCATGATTGTTCACCACAGCACCCGTGCGCCCCCGCTGCGTCAGCCCCAGCGTCTTGGCCCCGGCAGAGACCACCAGATCACCGCCGATCAGCGCATCGCACTCCCCCGTGGCCACGCGAATGGCGCTGATATCCTCGGGCCGCTCCGCCAGGCGGCAATGGATATGAACTGCGCCGCCCTTCTGGGCGAGGCCAGCCATCTCCATCATGCCCGCGCCTTTGCCATCCAGCTGTGCCGCCTGCGCCAGAACCGCGCCGATGGTTACAACACCCGTGCCACCCACGCCCGTGATCACCACGTTGAAGGTGCCGTTGATCCTCGGCAGCTCCGGCTCTGGCAGGTCCGGCAGGGTCAGCTCTGTCGCGGCTTCCTTACGCAACTGCGCACCTTCAACCGTCACAAACGACGGGCAAAACCCTTTGACGCAGCTGAAATCCTTGTTGCAGGACGACTGATCAATCGCTCGCTTGCGGCCCAGCTCCGTCTCAACCGGCACAATGGAGACACAGTTCGACTGCACCCCGCAGTCGCCGCAGCCTTCGCAGATGTCCGTGTTGATGAAGACCCGCTTGTCAGGGTCCGGAAAACTGCCCCGTTTGCGGCGACGGCGTTTTTCAGCGGCGCAGGTCTGCACATAAATAATGGCCGACACGCCCTTGATTTTGCTGAACTCCTGCTGAACCGCGTCCAGCTCGGCACGTTCATGCCAGCGCAGCCCAGCGGGAAACGGCCCCCGATCTGGTTCTTCCTTGGCATCATAAACCACAGCCACATCCCGCACACCCATGGCCTGCAACTCCCGCGCGATCCGGTCAGGACCGAGCGCGCCTTCATTGCCCTGCCCGCCAGTCATCGCCACGGCGTCGTTGTAGAGGATCTTGTAAGTGATGTTCACATCCGCCGCCAACGCGGCTCGAATAGCCAAAATGCCCGAGTGGTTATACGTCCCGTCGCCCAGGTTCTGGAACACATGATCCGTGGTCGAAAACGGTGCCTCACCAATCCAATTTGCCCCTTCCGCACCCATATGGGTAAAGCCGGAAGTCTCCCGATCCATCCACTGCGCCATGAAATGGCACCCGATCCCGGCATAGGCCCGGCTGCCCTCGGGCACCTTAGTCGAGGAATTATGCGGACAACCCGAACAGAAATACGGCAAACGCGCCGCGATATCCTCGGCATTGTCGGCCTTCTTGGCCTCTAGAATGCCCTGCAGAGCGGCCAAAATCCGGTCCGTGCCCCGGTTTTCCTCTTTCAGAATGCCACCGATTTTCTCAGCAATCATCATCGGGTCCAGCGCCATACGCGTCGGGAACAGCTCTTCCTGATGCAGGCTGCCCGCCCCGCCCTTGTACCAGCCATAGACACGCCGCCCCCGCCGGTCGTCGAAAATCGCTTCCTTTATCTGGATCTCGATCAGCTTGCGCTTTTCTTCCACGACCACGATCAGGTCCAGCCCCTCGGCCCAGTCGTGAAAGCCCTTCATGTCCATCGGGAAGGTTTGCCCGACCTTGTAGGTGGTCAGCCCCAGCCGCTCGGCCTCACCCTCGTCAATGCCCAACAGTTGCAGCGCATGAACCAGATCGAGCCAGTTCTTCCCCGCCGCCACAAACCCGATCTTTGCGCCCGGCTTGCCCCAAACGCGCTTGTCCATTTTATTTGCATAACTAAAGGCTTCCGCCGCGAACCTCTTGTGATCAATGATCCGCGCTTCTTGTGGAATCCAGTGATCCCCCAACCGGATATTGAGCCCCCCGGGTGGCATGTCGAACTCCGGCTCCACAAAAGACATCCGGAACGGATCACCATCCACCACGGAGGTCACCTCGACCGTGTCCTTCATCAGCTTCAACCCGGCCCAAACGCCCGCAAACCGCGACAGCGCGTAACCATAAAGCCCGAAATCCATGATCTCCTGCACACCCGCAGGCGACAGCACCGGCATGTAGGTATCGACCATCGCCCAGTCGGATTGATGACACACGGTGGAGCTTTCACCCGTATGGTCATCCCCCATCGCCATCAGCACACCGCCGTGGCGCGATGAACCGGCCATGTTCGCATGCCGCATCACGTCGCCCGACCGATCCACGCCCGGGCCCTTGCCATACCAAAGGCCAAAGACGCCATCATACCGCCCCTCGCCCCGCAATTCCGCTTGCTGCGTGCCCCACAGGGCGGTAGCCGCCAGGTCTTCATTCAGTCCCGGATGAAACTTGACCTGCGCCTCGGCCAGTATCTTTTCGGCCCGGCTCATCTGCATATCCACCGCGCCCAGCGGCGATCCGCGATACCCTGTCACGTAGCCTGCCGTGTTAAGCCCTGCCGCCTTGTCCCGCGCCGCCTGCATCAGCATCAGTCGCACAAGCGCCTGCGTCCCATTGAGAAGGATCGGTGATTTTTCGAGATCATACCTGTCGTTTAGACTGATCTTCGGCTTGCTCATTCCGATCCTCCCAGACAGGTCTCGCTTGCGTGCTGATTATAGCATCTAATTAGGTCAAACTATATGACCTACCCATGCGTAAATCAAGCGCAGTCCGTCTCTTCACCCTATACTAACCAGTGTTTTCTGATATTGCGTAATCACACGGCTGGGGCTTCGGAAAATTTTGTAATGGATTGGGACAAACTAAGAATTTTTCACGCCGTCGCCGATGCGGGCAGCCTGACCCATGCCGGGGATCAGCTGCATCTGTCCCAATCTGCCATTTCCCGGCAAGTGCGCGCGCTTGAGGAATCACTCAACGTGGTGCTGTTTCACCGCCATGCGCGCGGTCTGATCCTGACCGAACAGGGTGAGCTTCTGTTTGACGCCACCAAGGCCATGGCCCGCCGCCTCGACACCGCCACCGCGCGTATCCGCGACAGTGAAGAAGAGGTGTTTGGCGAGTTGCGCGTCACCACCACCATCGGGTTCGGCACGCTCTGGCTCGCCCCGCGCCTGCCCAAGCTGTTCGAGAAATACCCCGACCTCAACATCGACCTGATGCTGGAAGAGTCCGTGCTGGATCTGCCCATGCGAGAGGCCGACGTCGCCATCCGTATGAAAGAACCCAGCCAGGCCGACCTGATCCGCAAACGCCTGATGAGCATCCACATGTGCCTTTTCGCCTCGCGTGAATATCTGGACAAACAGGGTGAACCCGCCACCAAGGACGATCTGACCAAGCATCGCCTGATCTGCCAGAACCCCCGCTCCGCCCAGGTGGGCGCCGGGGCCACGCTGGTGCAGGAATTGATGACCTATGAGATTCCTGCATTGCTCACCGTGAACAATTATTACGGCGTTCTGCAAAACGTGCGTCAAAACCTCGGGATCGGGGTTTTGCCGAACTATGTCGCCCATGATTTTCCAGAGCTGGTCCGCGTTTTACCGGATGTTTACAGTTCAGACGTGCCCGTATTTTTGGCATATCCGTCAGAATTGAGGCATTCACAACGCATCGCCGCCTTCCGTGACTTTGTTCAGGAAGAAATTGTTCTTTATCGAAAACAGCTGCAAAATCAGTCAGATAGCTAAATAATTGGGCAAACGCTCATGAGATATGCATGCAACACATAGCGGCCATGTTGCAAACGCAGAATATTTTTTCTTGATCGGAGGCAAAAGCGGGCCTACTTCCGGATCGTGACGGTCACGCGAGTGACTTTCATACCTCCCTGTTGGACTTCGGCCGAGCTTAGTGCTCGGCCTTTTTTTTGGGCGTCACCTTTTGAGGGTTTGAACACACTTGCCGCGCCGCGTAGACACGCCTTAAACCACCGGCGAAACACCCATATGACAGCCGCCATTGCCCTACGCCCCGCCACCTCGCAGGAACTTCCTGCCCTCTCCGCGCTCTGCCTGCGGTCCAAGGCCTATTGGGGCTATGACGAAGCCTTCATGGCCGCCTGCGTCGAAACCCTGACCTTGACCGAGGCCGACCTCACCGTCTCGCCCCTCATCGTGGCGCAGGTTGGCGATCAAATGGCGGGCATGGCGCAGCTGGCCTATGTGGGCGAAGAGCTGGAAATCGACGCGCTATTCGTCGACCCGCCTTTTATTGGCACCGGCTGCGGTCGCGTCCTCTTTGACTGGTGCGTGGACACAGCCAAATCCATGGGCGCGCCCTATCTGCGGATCGAGGCCGACCCGGGTGCGGCAAGCTTTTATGAACGCATGGGTGCCGTCCGGATCGGAGAGGCCCCATCTGCGGCCATCAAGGACCGTATGCTCCCGCTCCTGCGGTTGGATCTGGCGTCATCCTAAGATCGGGATCTCTGCCTCGCTGAACCTGGTCAGCGCCACGGGGCCAGCGTCGGTGATATGCACATTCTCTTCATGCACCATCAGCGTCTCCGCCCCGGTCATCACGTAAGGCTCCAACGTGATCACCATGCCGGGCTCCAGCACGGTGGTGTCCTCCGGCGTCAGCGACAGCCCTTCGGTCAGTTGCATCCCCAGCCCGTGCCCCATGCGGCCCGCGCCGTCTCCACCGCCGACAATCGCGGCCATTGCCTGCCAGACCTCGCGCGCCTCCGCGCCAGGTTTCGCCATCTCGAACCCGGCCAAGGTCGCCTCGATGATCTTCGCATGCCCGTCCCGCGCAGCGTCCCCGGCTCGGCCAATGGCAAAGTTGCGGTCATAATCGCAGAAATACCCTGCCCTGATCGCCCCGGTGTCGAGCATCAGCACGTCACCCAATGCCAAGGCCCGGTCATCGGCAGGCGAAATCACATCGCCGTAGCCATCAGGCCCCAAGCCACCCGCCAGATACGGCACCCAGTCCGCACCCTCCTCCAGCAGAAGCCGCTGAAAATCCCGGTAGACGCGTGACAGCGCCGCCCCCGGCTGCGCAATCTCGCCCATCCGGTCAAAGGCCCGACCTGCCACAGCGCAGGTCTCAGCAATCCGGCCCACCTCCGCATCCGACTTGATCGCGCGCAGGCCCGCCATCACGCCTTGATCCGGCACCACGTCAACCTCAGCCCGCACACGCTCAAAATCATTCAGCGGCATGCGCAGATGCGTCTCATAGCCCGCTGGCACCGCCACAGGGCCACTCACCTCTTGCAGGGTATCGCTCAACAACGACACCCCGTCATCCTCGGGCTGCGGGGCAGACCAGGTACGAATGTCATCGATCCATGTGGACCCCATCAGCGCGGCCCCAATGGAGGGTATCACCGCAATGGGCTTGCCCGAGGCAGGCACCACAAGAAACCAGGGCCGGCTGGGCGATTCCCAGAACCGCGTCAAAAACCCGGTGAAATACCGCACATCCGGCTCAGTCGTCAGCAAAAACGCACCAAAGCCATGTTCCGCCATCGCACGCTGCGCCCGTGCCACCCGGCCTGCATATTCGGCCTCTGGAAACCCCTCGCTCATGCGTCGGCCTGCTCGCTTAGAAACACCAAGGCCCGTGCATCGGGGCCCAGCCCCATCTCTTTCAGACACGAAATCCCCGCCGCACCCGACGGCGTGCTGGACAAGTCCTGCGCCGCCAACAATGGCAAAATCTCCGCGGCTTCTTCTTCGGAAATCAACGCAAACTGATCCGCATCCACCGCCAATTGCCGCAGCGCAATCAGTGACGGCACCTTGCAATCAAGCCGACCCATCTCGGACACAGGCCCGGACGTTTCCACCGGCTTGCCCGCCCGGATACTGGCCTCCAACGCAGGCGCGAATTCCGGCTCCACGACGATGATCTGCGGCCCATCCCCCCAAACCTGCCGAAAATGCGCGGCACAGGCGCAGGCCAACCCGCCAACCCCGGCTTGCAGGAAAATATGCGTGGGCGGCGCGGGTATCTGTCGTGCCGCTTCCGCCGCCATGACCAGATACCCTTCCATCAACCGATGCGGGCGGTCATAGTAGTGCGCCCACGAACTGTCCGAGAGCAATATCCACCCTTCCACCTCGGCCCGCTCCATCGCCGCTGCCATGCTGGCCTCATAATCCGCGCCAGCCCGTTCCACCCGCGCGCCCACGGCGCGCAACCGTTCCGCGAAACTCTCGGGCACGGTCTCCGCGATAAACACGACCGCATCAGCCCCAAACCGTTTCGCTCCAAACGCCAACGACAGCCCATGATTGCCCGCACTCGCCGTGGCGTAAGTTTGCCCCGCAAGAGATTGAAATATATCAAGAGACTTATCTGAGGCCCTCGCCTTCATCGCATCATGCGCAATCACATAAGCCGCCCCAAGCGCTTTGAAGCTGCCCATCCCCATGCGTCCGCGCTCATCCTTGACCCAGGCCTCACAGCCCATGCCTTCGGCCAGAACCAACGGCGTCTGCCCGGCGATCAGATGCGTGCTGACCACCTCTTCGGCGAGGTCGGCCTCCACACTCGCCATCGGCGCACCAGAGAGCACATCCTCCGCCAATCCACGCCCCCGCCAAGGGTTTTCAGTGATCTGCATGGGACACTCCTCCGTCGCCTGCCTGTTGCCCGCACACCATGACCGAACCTTGCCACGCGTCAAGCCGCGCACGCATGCTCCGAATCCCTTTTATCTGCCCCGCCAATCGCCTAAAGACACGGATAACAGGCATGTCATCGGGGGATGAGGGACAGATGCAGGAACCGGCCATCACGCCAGAACTGATCGAAAGCCACGGGCTCAAACCGGATGAATACCTCCGCATAAAACAAATCATCGGACGTGAGCCAAGCTTCACAGAGCTGGGCATTTTCTCCGCCATGTGGAACGAACACTGCTCCTACAAATCCTCCAAGAAATGGCTGCGCACCCTGCCCACAGACGGCCCGCAGGTCATCTGCGGCCCGGGTGAAAACGCGGGCGTTGTCGATATCGGCGACGGACAGGCCGTGATCTTCAAAATGGAGAGCCACAACCACCCGTCCTACATCGAACCCTACCAAGGGGCCGCGACCGGCGTGGGTGGCATCCTGCGCGACGTCTTCACCATGGGCGCGCGGCCAATTGCGTCGATGAACTCGCTCAGCTTCGGTGCCATCGATCACCCCAAAACCCGACAGCTGGTGCACGGCGTCGTGGCGGGCATCGGCGGGTATGGCAATGCGTTCGGGGTACCTTGCGCGGGCGGCGAGGTGCGGTTTGACCCGGCCTACAATGGCAACTGCCTGGTGAACGCCTTCGCGGCCGGTCTCGCCGACAGTGACGCCATCTTCTATTCGGCAGCCTCCGGCGTTGGCATGCCGGTGGTGTACCTCGGCGCCAAAACCGGCCGTGACGGCGTCGGAGGTGCCACCATGGCCTCCGCCGAATTTGACGAAAGCATCGAAGAAAAGCGGCCCACGGTGCAGGTCGGTGACCCTTTCACCGAAAAACGTCTGATGGAGGCCACGCTTGAACTGATGAAAACCGGCGCGGTCATCTCCATTCAGGACATGGGCGCGGCGGGCCTGACTTGCTCAGCGGTCGAAATGGGCGACAAGGGCGGCTTGGGCGTGCAGCTCAACCTCGACGCCGTCCCGCAGCGTGAAGAAAACATGACCGCCTACGAGATGATGCTGTCTGAGTCCCAAGAACGCATGCTCATGGTGCTCAAACCCGAACTGGAGGCCGAAGCACGTGCCGTCTTCGAAAAATGGGACCTCGACTTCGCCATCGTAGGCGAAACCATCGCCGAAGACCGCTTCCTCGTCCTGCACGGCAATGAAGTGAAGGCCGACCTGCCGTTGGCCACGCTCTCTGGCTCTGCACCTGAGTATGACCGCCCGTGGGACGAACCAACGCCCGCCGAACCGCTCGATCCGGCCAGCCTTGTCGCCGTGGACCCCATCGAAGGGCTAAAAGCGCTGATTTCCTCGCCCAACTACTGCTCTCGCGAGTGGGTCTACGAACAATACGACACCATGGTCATGGCGGACAGCGCCCGCACACCGGGGCAAGGCGCGGGTCTGATCCGCGTGCATGGAACGGAAAAACTGCTTGCCTTCACCTCAGATGTCACACCCCGCTATTTCAAAGCCAACCCTTACGAGGGCGGCAAACAGGCCGTTGCGGAAGCGTATCGAAATCTATCAGCTTTGGGCGCCAAGCCTTTGGCCAGTACAGACAATCTCAACTTCGGCAACCCCGAAAAGTCCGAGATCATGGGCCAGTTCGTCGCTGCCATCCGCGGCATCGGCGAAGCGGTTGCAGCCCTCGACATGCCCATCGTGTCGGGCAATGTCTCGCTTTACAACGAAACCGACGGCAGCGCGATCCTGCCCACGCCCACCATCGGCGCTGTGGGCCTCATTGAAAACCCAGACACCGCCATCACCGGTCAGGTCCGCGACGGGCATGTTGCCCTCATGGTGGGCGACGACACCGGTCATTTGGGCCAATCCGCCATCCTCGCCGAAGTGTTCAACCGTGTCGAAGGTGAGGCCCCCACGGTCGACCTTGACGCGGAAAAACGCAACGGGGATTTCATCCGCGACAACGCCGCCACCATCCGCGCCTGCACCGATATCTCGGACGGCGGCTTGGCCCTTGCAGCGTTTGAAATGGCTGAGCAAGCAGGCGTCGGGCTTTACCTGAACAGCTCGGACATGGGTGCGCTTTTCGGCGAAACGCAGGGCCGCTACCTCATCGCCTGCGGGTTCGACCAAGCCGAGGCGCTGATGATCGCCGCAGGCAAGGCCGGCGTTCCGATCCAAAGCGTGGGCCGCTTCATGGGCCAAACCGTCGATCTGGGCGGCTCCAAAGCCCCGCTGGAAGAGCTCTCCACCCTCTTCCGCAGCAGCTTTGACCGGCATCTGGGCTAAACATGGCCCCGCGCACGGACCAGACGCACCCCAACCGGCGGCTGGTCATCCTCGCGGGCGCGCACAAAACCGCCTCCAGCCACCTTCAGCACAGCCTTCTGGCGTCGCAAGATGCGCTCAGCGACGTGGGCGTGGCCCTCATCGGCCCGAAAAACATGCGCCAGGACCTGACACCGTTTTCCCAGCTTCTGCATGACGGGATGACACCGGGCATCGTGCAGGCGGGCGTGGCCGGGTTTCTGGACCATTACAGCGGCACCGCCGACACCGTGGCCCTGATGGACGAAAACATCCTCGGCGGCACCGACCGTAAAATGCTGATGCGCAAGGGCCGCCTTTACCCCTGGGCCCCACGCCGCATCGCCCGTCTTTTGCACCTGCTAGACGGCCAGGACGTGACCCTCACGATTGCCGTGCGCAACCCCGCGACCTTCCTGCCGTCGTGTTGGAGCGAAAGCCTGCACCACAGGCGCCATCTGGACTTCAAAAGTTTCACACAAGGCTTTGATGCCGCAACAGATATCTGGAGCGCGCTTGTCGACCGCATCCTCACCGCCGCTCCCGGCACACGCCTCACACTGTGGCGTTATGAAGACTACGACGCGCTCTGGCCATCCCTGTTCGACACGCTCCTCAAACCCGCCGCGACACCGCTGATCACCCCCGATCCACAGCGCCGACGCACCGGCCTCTCCGCCAAGGCCGCCGCATGGTTTCAGGCCCAACCCGTCCAGGACAAGACCACCGTTCACGAGGCCCGGGAACGCTTTCCCAAAACCGGGCCACAAGACGCCTACATCCCGTGGACGGATGACGAACTGGCCGCGCTGAACGCGGCTTATGAAAAAGATATCACCCAACTCATGGCCCGCGATGACGTCACGGTCCTCCGCCCGCAAGACAGCGGCGCTTGAACGCCCGCGAATTCCAGCCTAAATCTGAACTCAAGCCAAAACCGAAAGGACCCGCGCATGCCGATGATGGCGCAGGAAATCGAAGACCTGATCCGCGAAACCTTCCCTGATGCCCAGATCACCATCACTGATCTGGCCGGCGACGGGAACCACTACGCGGCAGAAGTGATCGATGCTGCCTTCAAAGGGATGAACCGGGTACAGCAACAACGCGCGGTCTATGCCGCTCTCAAAGGCAAGATGGATGGACCATCCGGAGACCTCCACGCCCTTGCCTTGACCACAAAAGCGCCAGACTGATCGGCGCACCCGAGATCACACAAAGGACACCGCCCATGAGCGACCCCGTAGCAGACGCCCAGACACAGATTGAAGAGACAGTGAAATCCACCGACGTGGTGCTGTTCATGAAAGGCACGAAATCCATGCCCCAATGCGGGTTCTCCAGCCGCGTGGCCGGGGTTCTGAACTACATGGGCGTCGATTATCAGGACATCAACGTGCTGGCCGATGACGCGGTGCGCCAGGGCATCAAGGACTACTCCGACTGGCCCACGATTCCCCAGCTGTACGTTAAAGGTGAATTCATCGGCGGCTGCGACATCATCACCGAAATGACGCTCTCTGGTGAGTTGGATCAGCTGTTTGAAGACAACGGCGTAGGCTACGACAAAGACGCGGCCAACAAGATCCGTGAAGCCAACGCTTAGACACCTCCAAGCCACGTCGTGGCCAACCGTGTAACCTGTTGTTTGCTGGACTGGAAACGTCAGCCAGCGAGAGTTTCGAGCACTCTACGAAAAGAAGCTCGGGTTAGTCACGCGGAGACGACAAACGTTCAAGGCAACGATCAATCGCCTCATGCTTTCCTAATGAGCAATACGCTGCCTCTGGAAAGACGACAGTCGGTGAAATTCCGCCCCCGATGACAACCAAAAGGTACTCTTCAAACGGAGGCAAAACGACGTCGGCCTGCGCAGGAACGGCTTCGACGTCCAATTCTTCAATCGAATTGAAAAGAGGGATTTGTATTTCACCCAATACTGTTGCCGGATACGCGTCAACGAAATGCTCAGCCGTCCAATTTGCATCGCGAAAGAATTTTACCCGGTAGTTTGATACCAACCGATCATGTTGCAGGTTCAATCCTTCCTGGTCGACATTTCCCTTCAGGACACGCTCATAAATCCCGCGCATCTGATCGTAGATCTTAGGCCATTCTGTGGCTTCAACTGTCGCACTCATGGTCAGAAGCGCGCGTCGTGGACCCAAAATAGCAAAACGCGACTTAGGATCATAGGAGGCGCGCAGCTCTTGGCGAATGATCCGAAACATCTCTGACCCTATGCCAGACCCGATATAGTCCAGCAGCACATTCGCACCGACCTGTTGATCTTCGTTCTCGAATTCTTTGGCGTTCACCAATAGCAGCATTGTTTCGCTGGAACTCGGATCTTCAAAATGAACAACCCCGGTCGGTAGGGCAAATTTTTCAGCGTTGAACTTTTTCAACCAATCGGACCACTTGCTGATGAACGACGGCGGATCGGCCGCAGGCATTTTCTGTAGCAGACGCCGAACACGCGTACCGACGTCGTCGTCGTCAGACCTCAGTATGGCGTGGCTTGGTCGACCAAAACGAAAGCGAGTGCCAAGCGGCGGGTCTTTCTTGTTCGGTCGGACATCGTTTAAAAAGCGCTCTACTCGAAACAAGACATCCGATGTCCGTCGGCTTTTCGAGGCCAGTGGCCTTTGCAGC
The DNA here is from genome assembly GCA_963422235.2 of uncultured Roseovarius sp. Taxonomy (GTDB): domain Bacteria; phylum Pseudomonadota; class Alphaproteobacteria; order Rhodobacterales; family Rhodobacteraceae; genus Roseovarius. The sequence goes on along the minus strand of CAXMWV010000002.1, from coordinate 2,929,404 downwards.
GCATGCAACTCACGGGCATACCAGGCATCCGAGTATTCAAAATCAAACAGAACATTCTTCAGATGCTCCAAAGCCTCACCAAACACCTCGTCGGGAGCGGTGATCGTCAAAAACAGGTTGTCTCGATAGGTGGACGTACGCTGAAAAACGCCCTTCGAGCCAAGATAGGTATCAATTTCCCAAGGCGTTCGACTATCGGTACCGCCCAACAAAACACTCAAGAGCCCAGCTTCGATGGCCATCATAGACAGCGACGTTTGATCGCGGATTGGCCAGACAAGGGTCAAAGCTGACAAACCGTTGTCCATTGGTAACAGCGTCACAATACGAAGATCATCGCTTGAGGCGATCAGTGTCTCTTTTCTTTCCTGCGCAATGCCGATGTTTGGCATAAAAATCAAGCACAACGCCGCGAAAACCAAGGCCGGACGCAGACTCATTTTTCCGTGCTTGCCAAGACAATAGAGGTGGCGGCGGGCTCGACCAGTTTCCTCGCGAAACGGATCACGTCCTCATCACTCGTGCTTTCGATCAGGCGTTGATTGCCTGTCGGGGTGACTGGGGCAAATCCATCCATTGCAACATTGCGCAGATACCGCAAAAAGTCTGTGGTCCGTCGGGACGCGTTTTCGGCGTAAACGTTTTCTTCACGACGCGCTTGTTCAATTTCTTCTCGCGTAATTGGCTCATCCAACAATCCGCTCAGTGTTTCCTCCACCAAAGCAAGCGCAGAGTGCAAATCAACACCAGGCATTGGATAAGCGGCGAGCGACAGTTCCACATCAGCTACTTTGGAGAAAAACCAGTCGACACTCACGTCAACCAGCGACGTGTCTTCGAAAAACAGGGCTTTCCAAATACGGTTGTTCAACACCGTTGTCGCCAAAAAGAATTCGCCTTGCAAGTCGATGCTGGTAGCGCGGTCCTCAAAGTCCACGAACTTTACCAGCGCGACGGTGTCATCTGACAAGCGGTCAGAGGACAGTTCTTCGACTGTGCGCAGGGACTTGTCAGGCTTTTGGTCATGCCAGGGCTTTTCTGGCACAGCCGATACGTCCGTATCTCCGAAATACTTGGCCACCATCTTCGCGGCCTCATCAGGCTCAATATCTCCAGAAATGATCAGTGAGACGTTCGAGGGCACATAGTGGATTTCATGGAACTTGTATGCGTCTTCCAGATTTAGCCTGGGCAGATCTTCGATCACGTTGTTCGCGCGGCCGTATGATGATCCAAACAGGTTTTTGAGGGCCCTTCGCCTCAACCATCTATTGGGAGAGTTTCGTTCCCGAAGCAAGGTTTCCCGGTGCAGGATTTTGATCTCGCTTTCGGCAAAACCCGGCGGCAAATCAGGCCTGTCAAGCACGGCGCGCGACAATTGCAACAGCGTCTCAATTTCTTCCGGCGCACCAGAGTTCGTGTAAACCGTTGCGACATCGAAGATAAGCGCATTGACGTCGCGCTCGCGTGCCCTGCGCAAAACAGTCCGGTCCGCGGAAAAGGCCGCCAAATGTTCCGTAAGGTGCGCAATTCCCGACAAGTTCGGATCGTCGTAGTTGCCCGACAGAACAATCAGTTGTACATCGACGCGTTCGAACCGGTCCCGCGGAACAACGTAGGCGGAATGCAACCCGCCTCTGTCCTCGATCGGGATGACATCCTGCGCACTGACAGTGGTTGCTGGGACTACGAGCATCGTCACTAGGGCCAGTATCAAACTCACTAGAATACCCATAAACAGCCCTGAATTTCACACCCACTAGCAGCGCTAATTTGCGACAGCATCTCCTATGGTTGAAAACTTACATCGGCGATCCACAAACACAACAGGCATATTGGACCAACAACGGCGGAACGTCGTTTTTGGCCTCAATGAATGCCGTGAGCGAGCACTCAACTGCTTTCACAACCTACGGTCATGCTACTCCACCATCTGCTATCAGAAGAATAACAAATCCTCAGATGTCCAGCGTATTGTCCTTTTCCCACTGGCTGAAATGCGCCGTGAAGCTGTTCCATTCGTTGGTTTTCAGCTTGATGTAGGCCTCTGAAAACTCCTCACCCAGTGAGGATTTGAGCAGCTTGTCGCGATTGAACGCGCGGATCGCATCCAGCATGTTCAGCGGAAGCTTCGGCGCACCCCGCACCTTGTGACCTTGGGCATACATGTCGATATCCCACCGCTTGCCAGGATCGGCCTTTGAGCGGATACCTGACAGCCCCGCCGCGATGATCACCGCCTGCAGCAGGTATGGGTTCACCGCCCCATCGGGCAGGCGCAGCTCAAACCGTCCCGGCCCCGGAACGCGGACCATGTGGGTGCGGTTATTGCCGGTCCATGTCACCGTGTTGGGCGCCCACGTGGCCCCCGACATGGTGCGCGGCGCGTTGATCCGCTTGTAGCTGTTGACCGTCGGATTGGTGATCGCCGCCAGCGCGGAGGCATGGTTCATGATCCCACCGAGGAAATTCGCGCCCTTGTCCGACAGGCCCATTTCCGCCGTCTCGCTGCCGCTGGTTTTGTCGGTCGCAAAGACGTTGGTCTTGGCTGCATCTCCGGGTGCATCCCAGACGGAGATATGCGCGTGACAGCCATTCCCGGTCAGCCCTTCCACCGGCTTGGGCATAAACGTCGCGCGGAAGCCGTGCTTTTCCGCCACGGACTTGGTCATGAACTTGAAGAAGGAATGCCGGTCCGCCGTGACCAGGGCATCTGCGAACTCCCAGTTCATCTCGAACTGGCCATTGGCGTCCTCATGGTCGTTCTGATACGGCCCCCAGCCCATCTCGAGCATGTAGTCGCAAATCTCACGCACCACATCGTAGCGGCGCATCACCGCCTGTTGGTCATAACACGGCTTCTCCGCGGTATCGAACTCATCCGACAGGGCATTCCCATCTGGCGTCAGTAGAAAATATTCGCACTCCACGCCCGTTTTGACATGCAGCCCTTCGCCCGCCGCCTCATCAATCAAGCGCCGCAGCACGTTGCGCGGCGCCTGGGCCACATCTTCGCCCTCCATCACCGGGTTGGCGGCAACCCAGGCCACCTCCGGCTTCCAGGGCAATTGAATAACCGAAGACGGGTCCGGCACGGCGAGCATATCCGGATGCGCAGGTGTCATATCGAGCCACGTCGCAAACCCCGCAAACCCCGCGCCCTCTTCCTGCATATCGGCAATCGCCTGTGCAGGCACCAGCTTGGCCCGCTGCCCACCGAACAGATCGGTGAAGGAAATCATAAAGTATTTGACGCCATTTTCAGCGGCAAAGGCGGCCAGATCGGTGGTCATGTCGGTTAAGCTCCCCGTTGGATCGTCGTGTTTGGTTTTTCTTTGAGTTCTAGGATATCGAAATCGACCAGATCGTTCCAGCGAGCCACCCATTTGTCAAAAGATTCACGCCGGTCTGCGTGCATAAGTTGAAAACAGGTGTCATCCTGGGCAGTCAGCCAGCTGTCGATATATGTCAGGCCATCGGGCAACATGCGCCCTTTCTCGGCAAACCGTTCATACACAGCCGCGGACTGCCCGGCCCGAAACCGTTCGATGACCATGAATTTTGGCACTAAATCCCACCGCCCGGCATCCCCGGATACCAGCTTGTTCCGGCCAGTGGCACTTTCGCCATCGCGGCCGCTTCCATGGTCAGCGCCGCAAGGTCCTCGGGCTCCAGATTGTTGACGTGGTTCTTCCCACACGCCCGTGCCAGCGTCTGCGCTTCCAGTGTCATCACCTTGAGGTAGTTATTCAATCTCCGCCCCGCTTCCACGGGATCAAGCCGCTTTGACAATTCCGGATCTTGGGTCGAAATCCCCGCCGGATCCTGCCCCGCGTGCCAATCGTCATAGGCCCCCGCAGTGGTGCCCAGCTTGTTGTACTCCGCCTCCCACTTCGGGTCATTGTCGCCCAAGGCGATCATCGCGGCTGTACCAATGCTCACCGCATCCGCGCCAAGCGCCAGCGCCTTGGCCACATCCGCGCCAGAGCGGATACCGCCCGACACGATCAACTGCACCTTGCGATGCATATCCAGATCCTGCAGCGCCTGAACCGCCTCTCGGATACAGGCCAGCGTCGGAATGCCCACATGTTCAATGAACACATCCTGCGTGGCCGCCGTGCCGCCCTGCATGCCGTCAATCACCACAACATCCGCCCCGGCCTTCACAGCCAAAGTCGTGTCAAAATAAGGCCTTGCAGCACCGACCTTCACGTAAATCGGTTTCTCCCAACCTGTGATCTCTCGCAGCTCAAGGATCTTGATTTCAAGATCATCCGGCCCTGTCCAGTCAGGGTGCCGACAGGCGGATCGTTGGTCAATCCCCTTGGGCAGCGTGCGCATCTCCGCCACGCGGTCAGAAATCTTCTGCCCCAACAGCATTCCGCCCCCGCCGGGTTTCGCGCCCTGACCGACGACGACCTCAATCGCGTCCGCCTTGCGCAGATCGACCGGGTTCATACCGTACCGGCTGGGCAGATACTGATAGACCAGATGCTTGGACTGGCCCCGCTCTTCCGGGGTCATGCCGCCGTCGCCCGTGGTGGTCGATGTCCCCGCCGCGGACGCACCCCGGCCCAAGGCCTCCTTGGCTTGGGCCGACAGCGCGCCAAAGCTCATCCCCGCAATGGTGATCGGGATCTTCAGCTCAATCGGCTTTTTCGCAAACCGCGTGCCCAGCACGACATTGGTGTCGCAACGCTCGCGATAGCCTTCCAACGGGTACCGGCTCATGGACGCCCCAAGGAACACCAGATCATCGAAATGGGGCACTTTGCGCTTCGCACCGCCACCACGAATATCGTAAATGCCGGTCGCAGCCGCGCGCCGGATTTCTGCATTCACTGCGGGCGTGAAGGTGCTGGAATAAATCGGTAAAGTCTGGGGCGGTGTCGCGTCATCTTTGGCCATCAGTCGCCTCCTCAATACGCATTGTCGATGTTGAAATTGTAAAGCTGCCGGGCCGAGCCATAGCGCTTGAACTCTTCCGGCTTGGCATCGCACTCACCAGCCTTCAGCAGCTCCGCAAGCTTCTCCAGATGCTCGGGCCGCATCTCTTTCTCTATGCAATCCGCCCCCAGCGACTTCACTGATCCGCGCACGAAAAGCTGCGCCTCGTAGATCGAATCGCCAAGCGCATCGCCTGCATCGCCGCAGACCACCAAGGCCCCGCGCTGCGCCATGAAGGCCGACATATGGCCCACATTGCCATGCACCACGATGTCGATCCCCTTCATTGAGATCCCGCAGCGCGACGACGCATTGCCCTTGATCACCAAAAGGCCGCCATGACCTGTCGCGCCCGCATACTGGCTGGCATCGCCATCCACGATCACGGTTCCACTCATCATGTTCTCAGCCACGCCCGGCCCCACACTGCCATCCACGCGGATGGTGGCCTGCTGGTTCATGCCCGCGCAGTAATACCCGGTCGAGCCGCGCACTTGCACGTCAATCGGCGCATCGAGGCCCACGGCAATGGCATGACTGCCCCGGGCATTGACGATCTCCCACGCGGTTTCATTGCTCCCTTCACTCGGGTTCTGAAGGGCCGCATTGGCCTCCCTCAGCGTGATGTCGGTCAGATCAAGCACCTGCATTGGCGCCTCCTTTCGAATACATGCCAGCCAACGTCTCAAGCGCGCGTTGCAGCACCTCGGCGTCGGATTTCTCTTCCCAGTCCCAGGCCTGATCGGCCCCCAGGAACGCACACAGCACCGGCGCACCGGTGACGTAAGTGAAGTTGAACCATGATGAAAACGGGCGCGGTGTCTTGGCCCCCAACATGATCCAAGGTTTGTCGACGTCCCAGAACGGGCGGTCGAATTTCAGGTACAGCTTGTTGAGCAGACCCAGACCCAGCTTGCCGATGGCGTCTTGTTTTTCATTGGGCAGCGGCGGGTCAAAACGCACGGTCCCGGCCTGCAGCACCCCTATGGGCAGCGTCACGATCACGGCGTCAAACGCATGGGCCTCGCCACCAACCACAAGCGTTGCGCCATCCGCGCCCCACTCCACCGCCTCAACCGCATAGTTGAGGTTGATCTCGTAACCCCCCAGCAACGTGGGGAAAAGCGACGCGTATCCACGCGGAAACACCGTGTCTTTCCCCGGCAGGTCTTCGCCCTCTTCAAAGGCTTCTTTCGACAGCTTCGCCCGCGACATCCCGTAATTCTGGTCGACCTCGAAATACTCCCAGGTCCAGTCCGGAATTTCACCTTCGCCCAACGCGTCGCCCTCGGGCGTCAGCGCGTAAAAGTCCTCGTAATCCGTCTTCACCCGCACCGCGCCGGCTTTCTTCGCCAAGGGCGTTAAAGGGTTGCCCTTCGGCCCATGGATCCACGACGCCCCCATATCCATCGGCACACCCAGAGAGTGATCTGTCCAGGTGCGCCCGCCAATGCGATCGCGCGCCTCGAACACCTCAACCGCGCAACCGCCATCCACCAAATCGCGTGCGGCTCCCATACCAGCCATGCCTGCGCCGACAACGCCCACACGTTTCGCGCCTGTTTTCAGTATCTTCGCCGCCGCCTGCCGTCCGGTCACCAACGCGCCGTGCACCATCGCGGGAAAATCCTTCGAAACATGCTCGCCCGCGAAATACACCACGTCGCCCAGCGGTTTGCGGATACGCTTGCGATCCTTCGCCGTCGCCCCATGCGGCAGCGTTGAATAGCTGCACAGCGCAAACGGGTCCTTGCCCCACCGCGTCCGACGATAGGCCATGGGGCGGGGGATCCCACTCACCTGCACATTGGCAGGCACGCCCGTGACGATGCTATCCTCGGCGGTGGCTGGCACCGGTCAGTGCCTCCAGAAATAGACGGTGGCCGGTTCCGGCTCCCACACGCGGGCATCCTCAATCCCCGGCAGGTTCACAAGCGCCCGATACTCGCTGCCAAAGGCCACGTATTGATCGGTCTCTGCCATCACGGCCGGTTTGCACGCAATCGGGTCACGCACCACACCGAAACCGTCCTTGGTGCCCACCACGAAGGTGTAGAACCCGTCCAGATCATCCAACCCCGATTCGAGCGCCTCGCCCAGGCTCTCGCCCTCCTGCATCTTCCAAGTCAGGTAGGCCGCGGCGACCTCGGTGTCGTTCTCGGTCTCCACCGTCACGCCCTGCCGCGCCAGCTTGCGCCGCAGGCTGTTGTGGTTGGACAATGATCCATTGTGCACAAGGCACTGATCCGACCCGGTCGAAAACGGATGCGCGCCCAATGTCGTCACCGCCGACTCGGTCGCCATCCGCGTGTGCCCAATCCCATGAGAACCTTTCAGCTGCGGAATATCAAACCGCTCTGCCACATCACCGGGAAGACCCACTTCCTTATAAATCTCAATCACTTCGCCCGCGCTCATCACCCGGATATCCGGGTTGTTTTCGCGCAAATACGCCCGCGCCTCACTGATCTTATCCTCGGGCAATTCCAGCACGGCATGCGTGTCGATCACGCGCACATTGACCTCCGCGCCGATAGCGGCCGACAGGGCCCCCAGACGCTCAAATCCAGCAGGATCCGAGGACTGCACCGTCAGCTTGCCAAAGCCTTCCTTGTCGGTGCCGTAAACGGCAATCCCGGCACTGTCCGGGCCACGGTCCGACATGGTGATCAGCATGTCTGTGAGCATCTCGCCCAAACGGGGTTCCAGCGATTTATCCTTGAGAAAGAGGCCGACGATTCCGCACATATCAACATCCCTTGCAGCTTCTGATGCCTACCTAACGCGGGACGCAGAAACGTTCAATACAAAGAATTAAATTTTCCTGTGGGGAATATAAATCAGGTCCGGCTTTGCGGATAGGAAATCACGCACAGAAACCGGATCGGCAGCTTGATCAGCTCGTCCGGCCCATGCGGCGCATCCGCGTCAAAGAACAGGCTGTCACCGGGGCGCAGGTGGAAGCGCTGCTCACCATGGCGGTAACTGACCTCGCCTTCCAGCATGTATAGGATTTCGATCCCGTCATGCTGGAACGTCTCGAACACATCGGAGTGCTCGGTCAACGTGATCACATATGGCTCCATCACCACACCGCTCTTGTTGCCGCCCAGATGACCCAGAAGGTTATACTGATGCCCGGCCCGCGTGCCCGCCCTCTGAATTTCCATCGCCTCGCCCGAGGGCACATGCACTGCCTCGCGCTGCTCCTCATAGCGTCGGAAAAACGCGGTCACCGGCGCGGACAGGGCGCTCGACAGCGACTGCAGGGTGGTCAGCGAGGCCGAGGTCACACCGTTTTCGATCTTGGAGAGCATGCCCACCGACAGACCCGTCGCATCCGCCAGGTCGGCCACCGTCATGCCGCGCGCCTTGCGCAAATCACGCACTTCGCGACCGATGGCGGTCTCAAGGTTCTTCTCCCGAACCTCCCGGACTTTGTGAGGGTCCTGATCAAGCTTGGTGACGTTCACGCCCACGCCCTTTCTCGCAGCAACAGGGTCGAAGCATGGTCAAATGCGCGTCCGATTGCAAGCGATCAGGCGTCGAGCTCTGCATCCCAGTAAAGGAAGTCGATCCAGCTTTCGTGCAGGTGGTTGGGCGGAAACTTCCGGCCCATGTTGCGCAGCTCTTCCGCACCCGGTGCGCGCGGCTGTTTGCGCAGCGACATGCCCGCCTCCTTCAATGACCGCGCGCCCTTCTTCAAGTTGCACTTCGAACAGGCGGCCACCACGTTTTCCCAACTGGTGATGCCGCCCCGGGCGCGGGGCACCACGTGATCAAAGGTCAGGTCGCCTTTGGCGCCACAATACTGACACTGGAATTCATCGCGCAGAAACAGGTTGAAGCGCGTGAAGGCCACCTTCTTTTGCGGCTTCACGTAGTCCTTCAGCACGATCACCGAGGGGATCTTGATCTCCATCGACGGGCTGCGCACGCAGGTGTCATATTCGGCAACAATGCTGACACGATCAAGAAACACGGCCTTCACGGCATCCTGCCAGGACCAAAGAGAGAGGGGATAATAAGAAAGCGGTCGATAATCAGCGTTGAGAACCAGCGCCGGATGCTGTTTCAGCGCCGTGGGCTCTCTTACAAATTCAGTTCTAAATTCTGCTTCCATTGGCGAGCTGTCCCCCTGCCCCGTTTACCAATCCTGTGTTCGTCCCTCATATGCACTTTGTCATTGTCAGGGCGGCGCAGACGCCCGTCTCATGTGCCCACTATATATCGTGTTTTCGACCTGACAAGACCGTGTTCCAACCGTATATTTAGTGTCTGGATTAGCGGATATCTGTGACCGGGATGTGACAGTTATCCACAGGGTATCCAGCGGGGCACGGCGCGCGTCCCCATTGCGACCATCCCCAAATCTGCCCTAGGCTTATGTCATGACAGATCTGCCCCCCGCCCCCGCTCCGTCCGCTGTGCTTGAGGCCGCGCTTTATGTCGATGATCTGGACGCATCGGCGCATTTCTACGGCCATGTCATGGGACTGAACGAAGAGCTTCACGTGCCCGGGCGCCACGTGTTTTTCACCGTGGGCCGGACCATCCTGTTGCTCTTCGATCCCAAGGTGACAGCGGAAGGCTCCTCCAACCCCCGCTTTCCGGTGCCAGCCCATGGCGCGCACGGGCCCGGCCATCTTTGCTTTTCGGCAAGTCGCGCAGAGATAGATCAGTGGCGCGCCCGCCTCACCGCCGCCGGGTACCCGATTGAGGCCGATTTCGACTGGCCAGAGGGTGCACGGTCCATCTACTTCCGCGACCCGGCTGGAAATTCCATCGAGATCGCAGAACCGCGCCTCTGGTTTGACGACTAGGGCCTAACGCATCCCTATACCTTGGGGGCCAGCCCCCAAACGAACTTCCCCTTGGGGGCCAGCCCCCAAACGCACTTCCCCTTGGGGGCCAGCCCCCAAACCCCCGGGATATTTACAGCAAGAAGAAAGGCACAATCTGCACGTTCTTCTTGCCTCAAATATCCCCGCCGGAGGCATGAAATCTCAAAAGAAAAACGCCCCGACCCTGGGCCGGAGCGCTTCGCGTTCAAAAAAAGACCGGGCGTCAGGCCGCGCCGACGGCCCGCTTGGTCATCACAGCCGCAATATGCGCGCGGTAGTCGCCCGTGCCGTGCAAATCAGAGATCATGTCGGACCCATCCAGGCTCAACCCCTCCAACGCATCCGCCGAGAAATTCGCACTCAGCGCGGCTTCGGCCTCCGCCCAGCGGAACACACCGTCATTGGATGCGCCCGTGATCGCCACCCGCACGCCATCCGCAAACTTGGCCACGAAGACGCCCACCAGCGCAAAGCGCGAGGCAGGCTGTTCAAACTTCATGTAGGCGGCCGCCTCAGGCACCGGGAATTTCACTTCAGTGATGATCTCGCCCTCCTCCAGAGCGGTATCAAACATCCCCTGGAAGTAATCATCGGCGGCAATCTCGCGCGCGTTGGTCACAACCGTCGCACCAGAGGCCAGCACCGCCGAAGGGTAGCAGGCAGAGGGGTCATTGTTGGCCAGCGAGCCACCGATCGTGCCGCGATTGCGCACCGCCGGATCGCCAATATTGCCCGCCAAATGCGACAGGGCCGGATAGCCGTCCATGGCCGCCACATCCGCATGGATCGTGGCCGCGCCAATGCAGATGCGCCCGTCATCATCGGTGCAGATGCCCTGCATCTCACCCACGCCGGTAAGGCTCACCAGTTTGGACGGTTGCGCCAACCGCTGCTTGAGCGTGGGGATCAGTGTCTGGCCCCCACTCAGCGCCTGGGCCTCGTCATCCCCCAGCGCAGCAACCGCATCGGCAATGGTCGTTGGGCGTTCGAAATCGAAACTATACATCTCTGTTCCTCCCTTAACCCTGCATCGCCTGCCAGACGCGCGACGGCGAAACCGGCATGTCGATATGGGTGATGTCATGCCCGCCAGAGCGCAGCGCGTCCACAACCGCGTTGACCACCGCGGGCGGTGAGCCAATTGCGCCCGCCTCGCCGCAGCCTTTCACACCCAATGGGTTGTGCGTGCACGGTGTTTGACAGGAATGATCGACCGCATAGAACGGCACATCATCGGCGCGCGGCATGGCGTAGTCCATGAACGACCCGGTCAGAAGCTGACCTTCGTCGTCATAAACACAGGTTTCAAGCAGCGCCTGCCCAATCCCCTGCGCCAGCCCCCCATGCACCTGACCATCCACGATCATCGGGTTGATGATATTGCCAAAGTCATCGGCGGCCGAAAACCGCTCGACACTGACTTTGCCAGTTTCCGGATCAATCTCCACTTCGCAGGCATAGGCACCCGCCGGATAGGTGAAGTTCGCCGGATCGTAGAAGGCTGTTTCTTCCAGCCCCGGTTCGATCTCTTCCAGCGGATAGTTGTGCGGCACGTAAGCGGCCAGCGTCACATCTCCCCAGGCCACAGACTTGTCCGTGCCAGCGACATTGAACTGTCCGTCTTTCAGCTCGATATCCGTATCAGAGGCTTCCATCAGGTGCGCCGCGATCTTCTTGGCCTTGGCGATGATCTTCTCAGTCGCCTTCACCATGGCAGACCCACACACCGCGAGAGAGCGCGATCCATAGGTTCCCATGCCAAACGGCACCTTCGAGGTGTCGCCGTGCACGATCTCAACCATGCTGGCATCAATGCCCAGCATTTCAGCCACAACCTGCGGGAAGGAGGTTTCATGCCCCTGCCCATGGCTATGCGCGCCCACCATGACGGAGATGGAGCCAGTGGCATTCACCCGCACCGTGGCGGCATCATAAAGACCGGCCCGCGCGCCCAGCGCACCAACCAGGGCCGAGGGCGCAATCCCGCAGGCTTCGATGTAGCAATTCACACCCAAGCCGCGCAGCTTGCCACCCGCCTCGCTTTCCTTGCGACGCGCGTCAAAGCCCGCGATGTCCGCGATCTCTTCCAGCTTGTCCATCGTAGCCACATAATCGCCGGTGTCATATTCCACGGCCACCGGCGTGGCATAGGGGAACTCTGTGATAAAATTCTGACGGCGCAGCGCAATCGGGTCGACGCTCAACTCTCGCGCGGCTTTGTCGATCACGCGTTCGATCTGATACGTCGCCTCGGGCCGTCCGGCCCCGCGATAGGCATCCACCGGCACCGTATTGGTGAAGACCGCTTTGACGTTCACGTAGATCACAGGCGTCTTGTAGTTGCCCGCCATCAGCGTGCCATGCAGCCAGGTCGGCACACAGGGTGCGAACGTGGACAGGTAAGCGCCCATATTGGCATAGGTCTCAGTCCGGATCGCGGTGAAGTTGTTGTCAGCATCGAGCGCCAGTTCGATCTTCGTCACGTGATCCCGGCCCTGCGCGTCAGAGATGAACGCTTCCGACCGGCTGGCCGTCCACTTCACCGGACGGTTCAGCGCCTTGGCGGCAAAGGTCACGAACGCCTCTTCGGCATAGTGATATATCTTTGAGCCAAACCCACCGCCCACATCTGGCGCGATCACGGTCAGCTTGTGCTCCGGGACGCCCAGAACGAAGGCTCCCATCAGCAGCCGGATCACATGCGGGTTCTGCGACGTGGTGTAAAGCGTGCTGTTATCGCCTGCGCGATCATAGTCGCCCACGGCCACACGCGGCTCCATCGGGTTGGCCACAAGGCGCTGATTGACCAGCTCCAGCGTCGTCACATGCGCGGCGTTCTTGATCGCCTCGTCAACGGCGTCCTTGTTCTCCTCCACGAAGCCCCAGTCATAGCAAAGGTTCGAGGACAGATCGTCATGGACTTTGGTCGCCCCATCATCGAGTGCCGCTTTCATATCCATGACAGCCGGCAGCTCATCAATGTCGACCTCAATCAGTTCGGCGGCGTCGCGCGCCAGTTCGGCACTTGTCGCCACGATTGCGCAGATCGGATCACCCACATGGCGGACCTTGTTTTGCGCCAGAACCGGGTGGGCCGGTTCTTGCATCGGTTCGCCAAACTTGTCGGTCACCTGCCACCCACAGGGAATACCGCCTACCTCGGCAAAATCCGCGCCGGTAAAGACGCGCAGCACGCCGTCCAGCGCCTCGGCGCCCGACGCGTCGATGTTCTTGATTGTCCCATGCGCCACGTTCGAGCGCAGGAAATGCACATAGGCCTGACCGTTCAGGTTGATATCATCCGTATAATTTCCGGCCCCCGTCAGGAACCGGACATCTTCGCGCCGTGGTGTCGGGGCGCCAATGCCTCCATCTGCTGGCATTCTCTCTCTCCCTTATGTCGCCGGGTGGCCCAGACCACCCGGGAAAAGTCGATTGCTTGCTGTGTCGATCGTTTAGGTTATTGGTTCCAAAAAGACTGGATGTTGCCGACCGTGAAACTCACGTCGTTCTGGCTGGTCTCTCCATTCACCACCAAAAACGCATCCACGGTCCCCGATACGATGGGGCACATGATGACCACGTCCTGATCGCCTGGCCGCATGTCCCATCCGTAAACAACCCAACTGCCGCGCGCGATGTTGCCGCCGCCGTAAGAGTTTTTGTAGCGGTAGAGAACGCTCTCCGCCCAGTTCATGCAGGACGCGCGATCATACGTGATGCCAAGCTCGATCACATCATATGTTTCAGCCTGCGCACTGCCACCAGTCGCGATCAGGGCCATTGCAATCCAATTTCGGGTCGTCTTCATCCAGTTCATATCAGTCCTTACTCCGCTGCGATCTTCGACATGTCTTGTCCGGCCGCAGCCATGATCGCTTTAACAATGTTGTGATAGCCGGTGCACCGGCAGATGTTGCCTTCAAGGTAGTCGCGAATTTCCGCCTCGGATGGGTTGGGATTTTCCGCCAGCAAGGCCGAGGCCGACATCACCATGCCGGGTGTGCAAAATCCACACTGCAACCCGTGATGATCCTGAAACGCCTGCTGCACTTTGCCCAGCGATCCGTCGGCTTCCTCCATGCCTTCGATCGTGGTCACCTCCGCGCCGTCGCATTCGGCGGCAAAGATGGTGCAGGATTTCACCGCTTTGCCATCCACATGGACCACGCAGGTCCCGCATTGGCTGGTGTCACAGCCCACATGCGTGCCGGTCAGTCCGAGTGTTTCTCTGATAAACTCCACAAGCAAAGTTCGACCTTCAATGTCGCCGGACACAGCTTGCTGGTTCACGGTCATTTCGACCTTCGCCATCTGGCTCCTCCCTAGGTTCTTTTTTGATATTACCGAGAGTTAAGCATGTCGTCGGCCACATGAGAAGAAAAATATCTGGGCAAAATCAACGGATCAGACCAACTTTATCACTCTGGTCTGGATCGGTACCGTGGCTGAGGCCGCGTCGGGATCTCTTTGAGCAGCCCACCGACCCCCATCGCGGCAAAGTCATCTGCACTCGGGGGATGCCCGCAAGCCACCCGCGACAAGATCCAATCTGCCCCATGTAAAACAGGCGATCGCGCCGAACCGGGCAGGCCGATCACCGGCCTCTCCCCCAGCTCGCCCAGAAACAGCAAATTCCCCGGATCAACAGGAATGCCAAAGCGGTCGACCTCTCCCCCGGCACGGCGCAAGGCCTCTGGCGCGGTATCCGAGATATCAGACGTCGCCGACGCGGTGAGGATCAAGATCATTTCACCCCCGGCCTGGCTCAGCGCCTTGGCCAGCGCGTCCTCATCATGGGCCACCTGCACAACCTCCACCAGGTGCATGCCAAGCCCTTTGAGGCGTGCCTCAATGGCGTCCTTCCCTTTCAAGCCCGGGCCCCCGTCCACATCCGTGACGATCAGGCTTGCGCTGTCATAGACCGGCCGCGCCAACCGCACTGCCCCGCGCGCCACCTCTGCCGCCGTCTCAACAGCGACGGCAGGCACCGCGTAAGAGATGATCTTCACCGTCGCCGCCATGCCCCCAGGATGGATTTGATGGAACGGCGGGACCGTCGCCACCGTGATCATCGGGTCAATCCGATTGGCAGCCGTCACTTTTTCAGCATCCACCACCACGATCCCGGGATGATCGGCCAAAAGGTTGACCCGGCCGGTAAAAGGCTCGCTCAAACTCACCCCCTCTGCCGCGTCGTGAATGGCTTTGGCCAGCCTCTCGGCCGCGTCGTTCTCAAGAAGGTCCCCCTCCTCCGGCACCGCAACAACAACCTCAGACAGCCCGGCCTCTTTCAGGCGTGCGATGTCATCCCCGCTCAGGCGCAGCCCTTTGCGCAAGCGTCCCTCCGCCAGACGCACCGAATGGGCCAGCAGCGCGCCCTCGGCCTGCGCCAGCTTGACCGTGCCAAACTTCACCCGCTTGTCCTCAGAACCTGAGTCATCTCCGCCAAGGTGGACAGGGCAATCTCCGCCGGGCTGGCCGCGCCGATATTCAAACCAATAGGCCCATGAATGCGCGCGATCTCCGCCTCGGAAAACCCCCGCTCCTTCAACCGCGCCACGCGCTTGGCATGGGTGCGGGTCGATCCCAGCGCACCGATGTAAAACACGTCCGAACGCAGCGCCACCTCAAGGGCCGCATCATCCAGCTTGGGGTCATGGGTCAGCAGAACCAGTGCCGTCCTTGCGTCCAATCCAAAGGCAGCAACGCCCTCATCCGGCCAATCATGGCGCATCTCCTCACCGGGAAAGCGCATCTCGGAGGCAAAGCTTTCGCGCGGGTCGACGATCAGCGGATCATACCCCGCCATCCGCGCCATCGGCACCAAGGCTTGCGCAATATGCACAGCGCCCACAATAATCAGGCGCAACGGCGGGTTATGCACGGCAACAAACGTTGTGCCATCCTCCTCAAACCCCGACCGGTCCGCCCGGAACCGCTCCCCATACCCCTCACGCACCAAGTGCCCCGGCCCATCGCCCCGCGTGACATAGGCCACTTGCTCCCGCGCCGCGCGCGCGGCCACCAACTCTGCCAACACATCCTCGGGCATCACGCGGCCCACCGGCTCCACCAGCACCCGGATCGTGCCGCCGCAGGCCAGCCCCACGGCAAACGCATCCCCGTCGCTCACCCCGTATTCCAGCATCACGGGCTTGCCATCTGCAATGGCGTCCAACGCCTCCGCCACCACCGCACCTTCAACGCACCCGCCTGAG
The DNA here is from genome assembly GCA_963422235.2 of uncultured Roseovarius sp. Lineage (GTDB taxonomy): Bacteria > Pseudomonadota > Alphaproteobacteria > Rhodobacterales > Rhodobacteraceae > Roseovarius. The sequence continues at coordinate 2,913,389 of CAXMWV010000002.1, read as the reverse complement.
ACAGACCCTTCAATCTCGCCCTCGCCAGATATCACCAGCTGAGACCCCACCCGGCGCGGCGCACTGCCCCAGGTTTCCACCACCGTCGCCAAGGCCGCGCCTTTGCCTTCCCGATGCCAGGCCAGCGCGGTTTCGGGTATCGCGTCAAAGCGATCCATGTCTCATACCTCTCCCATCAGCCGCGCCTTTTCGCCCGCATCCCCCGGCGTCGAAATCACCCGCGCCAGATCTTCCAGTGTCGCAATCGAATGCCCCGCGCGGAAGCTATCTACATAAGGAAGCATTGTCCGAATGCCAGCGGCCTTGGGAGCAAACCCTTCCCAGCGCAGCAAGGGATTGAGCCAAATGAGACGCCGCGACGACAGCTGCAACCGCTGCATCTCACGCTCAAGCGCCTCTGCCGGGTCACGATCCAACCCATCGGTGATCAGCAGCACCACGGCCCCCTGCCCCATCACCCGCCGCGACCAATCACGGTTGAAGTCATGCAGGCACGCCCCAATCCGCGTGCCGCCTTCCCAATCCTGCGTCTGACGTCCGGCAGCGGCCAGCGCGGCATCCACGTCCCGCGTGGCCAGATGCCGCGTGATATTGGTCAGTCGCGTGCCAAAGGTGAATGCATGCACACGCGCCCACCCTGCGCCCTTCTGATTGGCCACGGCATGCAGGAAGTGCAGCACCATGCGGCTGTACTGGCTCATGGATCCAGAGATATCGCAAAGGACCACCAGATTGGGCCAGCGCGGGCGCGGTTTGGCCTTGTGAATGCGCCGCAACTCTCCCCCGCGCCGCAACGCCGCCCGCAACGTGCGACGCGCATCAATGCGCGACCCGCTCAGGCTCGGCTGTCCCCGACGGGAGGCAAAGGGCTTCACCGGCAGGCTCAGCTTCGCCAGCATCCGCTTGGCCTGTGCAATCTCATCCGTGCTCATCTGCTCAAAATCGAGCGTCTTGAGCTTTTCCTCTGCTGAAATCGTGAGCGATGCGTCAATTTCGATCTCGGTTTCCTCAGCGTCTTCCTCTTCCGCCGTGGGCACCTCCCGGTCGACACCATCCAGCAACGCTTCTGCGGCCCGCTTTTCACCGGGTGTGGCGGCATGCTCTTCCTGCGCGCCCCTTAGCGCAGGCAGCATCATCGCCATCATATGCTCCATGTAACGCGGATCACGCCAGTACAATCGGAAGATCTGGGCAAACACAGTCCGCTCTTCGGGGCGCGACACGAAACAGGCCCGCAGCGTGTAGAAAAAATCCTGCTGCGAGGTGAACCCCGCCGCCTCCACCGCCCGGATCGCATCAATCACCCGCCCCGGCCCCGCCTTCAGCCCCGCCTTTCGCAACGCGCGCGCAAAATGCGTGATGTTGTGGCTCAGCCGTGGATTGTCCGGCAAGGAGAGCGTGGCGGATTCAGACATGACGCCCATGGGGGCGCTGCCCCCAAACCCCCGGGATATTTTCAGCCAGAAGAAACACTAGGCGGGTTCTAAACTGGCTTTGGCCTCATCCAGAATGCGCTTGGCCTCTGACCCCTGCAGCTTCTGAATGTCATCCTGATACTTCAGGATCGCGCCGACCGTATCGGCAATCACTTCCGGGCTGAGGTTAATCACATCCAGCGCCAGCAGGCATTTGGCCCAGTCGATCGTTTCTGCCACGCCGGGCTTCTTGAACAGGTCTTCCGTGCGCAACTTCTGAACGAATGCCACCACTTCCCGGCTCAGCGCCTCGGCCGCTTCGGGCGCCCGGGCCTGCAGAATCTCGATCTCTCGCTCAAAAGACGGGTAATCGACCCAGTGATAGAGACACCGCCGCTTGAGCGCATCATGCACCTCCCGTGTACGGTTCGAGGTGACAATCACAACCGGCGGCTCAGGTGCCGCGATCGTGCCAAGCTCTGGAATGGTGACCTGAAAATCGCTCAGCGCTTCCAGCAGGAAGGCCTCGAACGGCTCATCCGTGCGGTCCAGCTCGTCAATCAACAACACCGGCGCGCCGCCTTCCTGCGGGCGCATCGCCTCAAGCAATGGGCGTTCAATCAGAAACTCTTCGGTGAACAGCTGATCATTGAGCGCGACCCGGTCCACATCGCCCGCCGCTTCCGCCGCGCGGATGGCGATCATCTGGGCTGCGAAATTCCATTCATAAACGGCCGTGCTGGCATCCAGCCCCTCATAGCACTGCAACCGGATAAGACGCTTGCCGGTCGCCGCCGCAATCGCCTTTGCAATCTCGGTTTTCCCGACGCCCGCTTCGCCTTCCAAAAACAGCGGCCGTCCCAGCGTCAGCGCCAGAAACGCCACAGTCCCCAGCGCGCGATCACACACGTATCCTTGCCCGGCCAAAAGGGCCTGAATATCGTCAATACTGGTCCACTGGGTCATGACATCTTTCCTGGCTGGCTCTTTAGACTGCATGCCCGCTCTCATGGCGTCAAGGTGCCGGGGTCACGCACGCTGTGAATGGCTCGCCGTGCCTGTTGGCTGGACTTCACGACGAGAGTTAAGGCATACTCTCGCCCAAGCACTTTGGGGAGTGCAGGGGGCTGACCGATATGAAGGACACGCAGAAAGGCGCATTGGCTGAGCTGGCCGATCTGGATTGGACAGATTGGTGCCTCATGCTCGACCAGATCGCGGACGAGGATGGGTATTGCGACCCGCTCGGCCCATCTCATGCAGCGCTATTCATTGAGAAAAAACCCACCCTCCTGGTCACCTTTGAAAGCTTTGCAAGCATGCACTCCGCAGATCGTTCGGGCCAGCCCATGGCCTGGCCTTTGACGGATGCGCTCGACTGGTCACATCTCGCACTCTTTTCCAACGGCGACACGTGGTTCCGCGATCCGCATGTCTACGCTTTCTTCGACCGCCTGATCGATGACGGGTTTTTCGACGAGTTCGACCAGGTCCTGTTCTATGGCGCGGGTGCTTCAGGGTATGCCGCCTGTGCCTTCTCCGTGGCCGCCCCGGGCGCACGCGTTCTGGCGCTGCAGCCACAAGCCACGCTTGATCCCCGCGTGACCGAATGGGACGACCGTTTCACACAGCACCGCCGCCGCGATTTCACCTCCCGCTTCGGCTATGCGCCCGACATGCTGCAGGCTGCTGACCACGCGTGGATCGCCTACAACCCCGGCGATCCGCTGGACGCCATGCACGCCAGCCTGTTCACCTCCGACACCGTCACCAAGATCCGCGCGCGGCATTTGGGCGACGCGCTGGAACCGGCCCTGATGCGCATAAACGTCCTCTTCCGAATGCTCGCGCAGATGAGTTCCGGCAAACTGACCGACCTCAGCCTCGCCCGCCTGATGCGCGCCCGCCGCACCGACCGGGGATACCTGTCCAACCTGATGCTCTCACTGGAAAGCAAAGAGCAATTCACCCGCGCCCGCCAGATGTGCCGGGCGGTGCTGCGCGACCAGGAACTGCGCCCCATTCGCCGTGGCCTGATCCGGGTCAACCGCGCGCTCGGGCTCGACGACGCGTAAGAATGCAAGTGCCCACTGGCAGGCCCCCAAACGATTGTGTAAGGGCAATGGCATGAGCCTAAGCCTGACCATCACCCGCCCCGATGACTGGCACCTGCATCTGCGCGATGGCGCGATGCTGCAGGCCGTTTGCCCGGAAACCACCCGCCATTTCGCCCGTGCCATCATCATGCCCAACCTGGTGCCGCCCGTGGTCACCGGGGCCGAGGCCGACGCCTATCGCGACCGCATCCTTGCCGCCCGCCCCGAGGGCAGCACCTTCACCCCGCTCATGACGCTTTACCTGACCGAGGACACCGATCCCGACGACGTCGCCCTCGCCAAAGAGAACGGCATCGTCCATGCGGTCAAACTCTACCCCGCCGGGGCCACCACCAACTCCGCCAGCGGCGTCCGCGATTTCGACAAGGTGCGCGGCGTTCTGGAGCGTATGGCCGAGATCGGCCTGCCCCTGTGCGTCCATGGGGAGGTCACCGACAACGACATCGATATCTTCGATCGCGAGGCCGTCTTCATCGACCGCGTCCTCGACCCCATCCGCCGCGCCACCCCGGGGCTGCGCGTGGTCATGGAACACATCACCACCGCCGACGGCGTGGCTTATGTCGAAGCAAATCCGCAGGATCTGGGCGCCACGATCACCACGCACCACCTGGTGATCAACCGCAACCACCTCCTCGCCGGTGGGATCAAACCGCACTACTACTGCCTGCCCGTCGCCAAGCGTGAAAACCACCGCCTCGCCCTGCGCAAGGCAGCTACTTCGGGCGATCCGCGTTTCTTTCTGGGCACTGACAGCGCGCCGCACACCGATGCGCTCAAACTCCAACCCTGCGGGTGCGCAGGCTGCTTCACGGCCACCAACACCATGTCGATCCTCGCGCATGTGTTTGAACAGGACGGCGCGCTCGACAAGCTGGAAGGCTTCACCTCCCTCAACGGCCCCGCCTTCTACGGCCTGCCCGCGAACACCGACACGATCACGCTGACCAAATCCGACACACCCGTGACGTACCCCGATCAGATCGAAACGGGCGACGGCCCCGTCACCCTCTTCGATCCGCAATTCCCGCTTCATTGGAAAGTCGCGTAAGCCATTCTTCTTGCTAAAAATATCCCCGCCGGAGGCACGAAAACCTCTCCTCAAAGGACGCCACACCATGATCCCCAGCTCCTTCCCTCCCAAAGACGAGATCGCCCGCCTCACCGCGTCCATGCTGCTCGAGATCAAGGCCGTGCATTTCAACGCCGATGAGCCTTTCACGCTCTCCTCCGGCCTGCCCTCGCCCACCTATATCGACTGCCGCAAGCTGATCTCCTACCCGCGCATCCGCTCCACCCTGATGGACTTCCTGACCGTCACCGTCATGCGCGACGCAGGGCTCGAGGCTTTCGACAACGTGGCAGGCGGTGAGACAGCGGGCATTCCCTTCGCCGCCCTTGTGGCCGAACGCATGGCCCTGCCCATGACTTACGTGCGCAAGAAACCCAAAGGCTACGGGCGCAACGCGCGCATCGAAGGCACGATGGGTGAAGGTGACCGTGTGTTGCTTGTTGAAGACCTGACCACCGATGGCGGCTCCAAGCTCAGCTTCGTCGATGCGATCCGCGAAACGGGTGCCACCTGCGGGCACACGGCGGTGATCTTCTATTACGGCATTTTCCCGGAAACCGAGAAAACACTGGGCGATCATGGGGTTCAATTGCACTCTTTGTGCACGTGGTGGGACGTTTTGGCCGTCGCTCGCGAGAAGGGTGCGTTCGATGCGGGCACGCTCAACGGTGTGGAAGAGTTCCTCAACGACCCCCGCGCCTGGCAAGCCGCGCGCAGCTGATCTCTGACGGGAATCTGACCACTACTGGCCCACCCGTCCCGGGCTTGACCCGGGACCTCGCGCATTGAATTGAAAGGCCCTCCCGGCTCAAGGCCGGGACAGGCTCTCCACTCAAGGCCGGGGCGTGTCATACATTGCACCAAAGTGGAAACGATCTAACCCGCCTTGCGCACCATCGGGCGCAAATGGTCAGGCACGAACCGCGCTGACGACACCCTCGGCAGATCCATCTCCTGGATCACCGCCACCTCGCCCTGGCTCTCGGCATTGTCAAACACCCGACCGCGCGCATCGGCAAAGCTTTCCGCTGCCAGCCCTTCGGCCAACAGCAACTCATGCGCTCCGGTATCCACATGGAGATAGGTAAAGGCGTCCGGCATCTCTGGTTCCTGATAAATCGTCTCGCCATTCACCAGCGCGCCTGCGTTGATCAGTGCGCCCCCCAGACCAATGCCGTGATCCTTGCTCACCAGCAAATCCCGCTCCGGCAGGCCCGGCCCAAACGCCCCGGCCGTGATCCGGATCGGGTTGACCAGCGAAGGATGGCTCAGCCGCGTATCAATCCTTTGCTCACCAACCCACCGGACCGTTGAGGTCTCGCCACCGGCCAGCACCACCTGATCACCCGACGCAAGCTCTTCCACGAGGCATCCACCCTCCGGCGTCGCAATCCGCGTGCCCGCGCAAAAACAATTGAGCTCCTTGCCGCTCAATGCCCCGATGATGATCGAGTCGAAACCACTGCTCAGCGACGTAAATCGGATCCCATTTACGTTGCTGGCCTGCGCGGTCACCGTCGTTCCCGTCAACTGATCCGTAAAAATCTGCCCTGCAACGGTGCCCCCGCCCGTGGTCAGAAAGTCGATGTCCCAGACGAAGCGCGCAAAATCAACCTGCAGCGCAATGGGGCTCGTGATGGTCCCGCTGATGCGCGTGTTGCCCGAATTGGCCAGGCTCTGAAAGCTCAGCGTGAAAACGTTGTTGCTCGACCCACCAGCCGTCGGGCTGATGCTGCCTGAATCAGACAGGGCAAATCCACCATTGGCTCCGTTGAGGAACTGGATCAGACGCGAATCTGTTTTGCCATCTGAAGAGATCGTAAAGCGGACACCGCCCGCATCGTTCGAAAGCGTCCCGCTTGTGCCAAAGCCCGGCCCGCCATTCGTGCCGCCGCCATTTCCAAAATCGAACGTAAAAGGCATGTGCTTTTCCCCCACTCCGCGTTTCACTGCGTGAGTGACAGCATCATAGACAGAGCGACATGGCGAAAGCAAATCAGGCGCGCGCGTTCAGCGTGCCCACCCAGCGGGCAAGGCAAGGGACAGGCGCCAACCAGAGAGGCAAAACTGGCCGCTCCAACAGCTGCCGCTGAATTTCTTCTAACCCAGCCGAACCAAAGCAAAAAAAGTTTTGGGCCGGAAACTGTCTAGCGGAACTGACACAATATGTGGTACTCTTGCCGGTACGTATCCCATAATTTGGTAGGTTCAGACCATCCACATTCCATCCACAGAAACATACAATTTGCATCGCTCAAGATGACAGATGTATGACAAACCTCTAACGGGACGGGAAACGCCATGAACACACTACCAAGCTTCAATGCGACCGGCGTTGAAGTCCAAGATGTCGAGACTTTGCCGCATTCGATCGAGGCCGAACAGCAGCTGCTGGGCGCAATCCTGACCAACAATGACATCTACGACAAAGTCGCCAGCCTGATCACGCCGGACCATTTCTACGACCCCGTCCATGCCCGGATTTACGAGGTCGCCTCCGCCCGCATCGCCAAGGGCAACCTCGCATCCCCGGTGACGCTCAAGACGTTCCTCGAAGATGACGAAGGCCTGGCAGAGCTGGGCGGGCCGGCTTACCTCGTCCGCCTCGCCGGCGCCGCGATCAGCGCCTTTGCCGCGCGCGATTATGCCCAGATGATCTATGACATGGCGATCCGCCGGGAACTGATCGGTCTGGGTCGCGACATCGTGGGTCAAGCCGCCCGTGCCGATGTCGAAGTCGAACCCAGCGACCAGATCGTCAACGCCGAAGCCAAGCTCTACGCCCTCTCCGAACAGGGTAAATCCGAGTCCGGTTTTCAAAGCTTTCTCAGTGCTGTAACCGACGCTGTTAATGTCGCCAATGCCGCCTTCAAACGCGAAGGCGGTCTGGCGGGCGTTCCCACAGGCCTGACCGACATGGACCGCAAACTGGGCGGGCTGCATAAATCCGACCTCCTGATCCTCGCGGGTCGTCCGTCTATGGGGAAAACCTCGCTGGCCACGAACATCGCCTTCAACATCGCCAAGACTTATCAGCGCGGCACCCTGCCTGATGGGTCGGAAGGCGCGACGCAAGGCGGCGTGGTGGGCTTTTTCTCGCTTGAAATGAGTGCCGAGCAGTTGGCCGCGCGGGTTCTGTCAGAGGCATCGGAAGTGCCCTCTGAACAGATCCGGCGCGGCGACATGACTGAAGGCGAATTCCGCCGTTTCGTCGAAGCCGCCAAAACGCTTGAGGCCTGCCCGCTCTATATCGACGACACCGCCGCCCTGCCGATCAGCCAGCTCGCCGCCCGCGCTCGCCGCTTGAAGCGCACCCAGGGACTGGACGTGCTGATCGTCGACTATCTTCAACTCGTGCGCCCTGCCTCGGCCAAAGACAGCCGCGTCAACGAGGTCTCCGAGATCACGCAAGGTTTGAAGGCTATCGCCAAGGAACTCGACATCCCCGTCATCGCGCTCTCCCAGCTCTCCCGCCAGGTGGAAAACCGCGACGACAAACGCCCACAACTTTCGGACCTTCGGGAATCCGGCTCCATCGAACAGGACGCCGACGTGGTGATGTTTGTCTTCCGTGAGGAATACTACGCCGAGCGTGAAAAACCGTCGGATGACAAGCTCGAAGAAATGGCCGCCTGGCAGGAACGCATGGAACGCCTGCACGGCAAGGCCGAAGTGATCATCGGCAAACAGCGTCACGGCCCCATCTGCACCGTGGAGCTTAGCTTCGAAGGCCGCTTCACCCGCTTCGGCAACCTCGCCAAACCCTGGCAACAGGACGGCGACCGGGAGTTTTAGAGGCAGATTGGCTTGCAAATTGAAATGGCGCGGAGTCAAGGCCCCTTGGGGCCGCCGCGCATCGCCAGGCCGCCCCCCGGACTGGCGATTTGGTACGATCAGCGCCGCGTTCGATTGGAGTAATGGCTTTGCACGATAAAGCGTGCCGATCAGCGGTCGGATCGCCACTCCGCGGCCTGGCAATGCGCGGCGGGCTTCGCCCTTGATTCCGCGCGGGGCACTTGAATTCCCGTCGCACACAAGTACCCTCCCCCTCATGCAAACCCGCCGCACCTTCCTCGCCCAATCCACCGCAACCGCCGCGGCCGCCACTCTCGGAGGCCCCGCCATGGCCGCCCTGCCCCCTGATTTCTACGTCCCCGCGGAAGAAAACCGCCATGAGATGACGCTCATGCAATGGCCGGTGGACCGCTACGCCTACGCCTCCGCACGCGCGCTTCGCAACGTCCAGCAGGTGATCGCCGACATCGCCAACGCCATCGCCCAGTTTGAGCCTGTCATGATGCTCGCCGCGCCCGATCACCACGCCTCCGCCCGCAAACTGCTCTCTGGCAATGTTGAGCTCTGGCCCATCCCCACCGATGACCTCTGGTGCCGCGATTCCGGCCCGCTTTTCGTCGTCAATGACGCGGGCCAATTGGCCGTCAGCCAGATCCATTTCAACGGCTGGGGCCGCTACCGCCTGCGCAATGACGAGGCGATCAGCCCAAGTGTCGCCGACTACATGGGCCTGCCCATCTATGACAGCGGGCTGGTGGGCGAACCCGGCGGAGCGGAGGCCAACGGCCACGGGCTGGTCATGGCCCATGAAAGCAGCTGGATCAACGCCAACCGCAACCCGGGCATGTCGAAGGCCGAGGTGACCGACCGCCTCGCAGCCGCCTATGGGGCAGACCGCGTCATCTGGGGCCCCGGTGTGAAGGGCCGCGATGTCACGGATGCACATATCGACGGCTTCGCTCGCTTCACGTCTCAACGCCGCGTCCTGATGCAGCGCGACACCACCGCGCCCAACGACCCCTACAACAAGGCGATGGAGGTCATGCTCGCCAGGCTGCAGGCCGAAAATCTCGACATTGAGACCATCCCCTACGCCTTTGACGGGCGCATCAAAGAGGTCTGCTATTACGTCAATTACTACGTCTGCAACGGCGCGGTGATCATGTCCGAATTCGGCGATCCCGAACCCGACGCCATCGCGCTCGACGCCGTGCGCCGCCACTACCCGGGCCGCGAGGTGATCGCGCTGAACACTGACCTCCTGATCCCGCTGGGCGGCGGCATCCACTGCGCCACCCAACAAGTCCCGGCGGTCTGAGAACCATCTGACAACTTCCACTTGTGCGATGCTCGTCCGGCATCCCATAGTGCGGGGATTAGCCTAGCGCATCACCCATTGGATATACATGAGCACCTTCGCCCAGATCGCCGACAAAACCAGCACCATCTGCGTGGGCACTCTGGCCATGGCTTTGGGTGACTACACAGGCGGCGGCGCGGCCGTTGCGTCAGGCGTCGGCGGGCTTGCCGCGTTGGGACTGGCCATCAACAAAAATCGCCCGGAAAACGCGAGCGCAAAGGCCGTGCAGCAAACGATCAAGGCTCTGAAAGACACACCCGAGTTCGCCGACGCGAACTTTAAAGACGTGGCCAGGCTTCTCTCCAAAACCGACGGACACGCCAGCCTCACTCACTCTGAAGTGCTGGAGGCCCACAAAGGCGAAACCCCAAACGACCGCATCAACGCCCTCGTCGACCTCCTGATCGCCAAAATCCCTGTCCAGGACGAAGACCCCCTGACCATATCCGTCCTTCGCCAAGCCCTCACCGCGTCAATGACCGTTTGCTACAACGACGCCGACCTCAAAGAGCAAATCGAGCGCGAATTGCTCACCGACATCGCCCGCGGCGTTGAAGGAATCGAAAGCCAAGTCGATGAAATACCAGACAAAGTCGTCGCTAAACTGATCGAACTGGGCTTCGTGCCAAAAAAAAGCGCGGAAGATGGCCTGAACCTCCAGAAACTTCGCGCACTGGCTTTGGAATACGGCGACGATGCGCCAGAAACCACACCAGAAATCGTCAACTTCTTGACCGAAATTGCCGCCGACTACAAACGCATCAAACTGTCGATCAAGGCCCTACCCGGTCACTCCGAGCGGTTAACTAATCTCGCAGCCGCAGCCTCCGAAGCACTTGAAAGGCGCGACCGAAAAGAAGCGCGTCGGCTACTTCTGGAGGCCAAAGACATTCAAAAGGAGGTTAGACGCGAGGCCCTAGAAACTGACGCAGCCCTCTCGGTACAGATCGCGGAGATTGACCTGCTTGATGGTCGAGCAGAGGAGGCTTTTCGGTTACTGTCTGAAGCCGCCGACAGCTTCGCAGTATTGGACGCTCTGGAACCGGTTCGCAGACGGGTAAAATACGAAGACATCCTATTTAGTCATGGTCTTCGATATGGCGGACAGGGCATGAAGCTTTCGGCGCAAATGCTTCAGGACGCTATCGGCAAAATAGAAAAAAATTCGGCCCCGGACCTCTGGGCAAACGCGCAAAACAACCTCGGCCTTGCCCTGCAAAATCAAGGTGCCCGCACTGACGAGATCGAAGGGACTGATCTCGTCGCCTGCGCCGTCGCCGCATATGAAGACGCGTTGAGCGTTTACACCAAAACAGACCATCCGGCGCAATGGGCCATGACCAAGAACAACCTTGGCACTGCACTGAAAGACCAGGGCACCAGCACTGACGGAGCCCAAGGGACCGATCTCCTTGCCCGCGCCGTCGCCGCATATGAGGACGCACAGAGCGTTTACATCAGGACAGACCATCCGGTGGATTGGGCTATGACCAAGAACAATCTTGGCATTGCCCTGCGAATCCAGGGCATCCGCACTGACGGAGCCCAGGGGACTGATCTCCTCGCCCGCGCCGTCGCCGCATATGAAGACGCCCTGAGCGTTTACACCAAAACAGAACATCCGTTGGATTGGGCCAGGACCAAGAACAACCTCGGCTCTGCACTGGCAACCCAAGGCAACCGCACTGACGGCGCACAAGGGATCGACCTTCTCGCACGCGCGGTCACCGCATATGAGGACGCTTTGAGCATCCGTACTAAGACGGACCATCCGGTGGAATGGGCCATGACCAGGAACAACATGGCCTTACTGGAAGAGTTGCGCTCTGACCACAACAGCACTACGGACCCAATCCCGCATTTCAGAGCGGCCCTAGACCACGTCGAAGCCGCCCTCTGCATCTTCGACCCCGAGCACATGCCTTACGACCACGCTAAAGCCACCGCCCTCCGCGACCGCCTCCAAGCCCGCCTCGCTGAATAGCCATCGCCGTTTCCCCTTGACCCCCCGCACCAGCCTGTCAAAACCCATTCCATGGGAAGTGCCACGCTGACAATTGACCTCAACGCGCTTGTCGCCAACTGGCAGGCGTTGGATGCGATGACCGACTGCGAAACCGCCGCCGTGGTCAAGGCCGATGCCTATGGTCTGGGCGCCGACCGGGCCGCCCGGGCGCTGGCCCGTGCTGGCGCGCGGACATTCTTCGTGGCCATTGCCGAGGAAGGTGCCGCGCTCCGAGACGCCCTCGGCCCCGGCCCCGTGATCAACGTGTTCTCCGGCCACATGCCCGGCGATGCCGACATGATCTCTGACATGCAGCTCACGCCGATGATCAACTCCATCGACCAGCTGATCCGCCATGTGGAGGCTCTGCCCGGCCACCCCTTCGGCGTGCAGCTCGACACCGGCATGAACCGTCTCGGCATGGAGCCCGCCGAATGGGCCGCCGTCCGGGACGTGGCCCTCGAACAGGGTCCAACACTGATCATGAGCCACCTGGCCTGCGCGGATGAGCCTGAGCGTGACATGAACATCCGACAGCTCGACGCGTTCCGCGACATGACCATGGGGCTCGACGTGCCTCTATCACTGGCCAATACCGGCGGCGTTCTGCTTGGCCCCCAGTACCATTTCGACCTCACGCGCCCCGGCATCGGCACCTATGGCGGCCTGCCATTCGAAGACGCCCAGCCGGTGGTGGAACTCTCCGTGCCGGTCCTGCAATGCCGCACGTTGGTGGAAGGGGAAACTGTGGGCTATGGCAACGCTTTCGTGGCCGAACGGGAAACCCGAATTGCAACGATATCAGCCGGTTACGCCGATGGCCTCATCCGCGCCATGGGTCCGCTCACCCATGTCTACCACGAAGATCAACCCTGCCCGGTCGCGGGCCGCGTCTCGATGGACCTGATCACCGTCGACATCACCGATCTGGGCCGCGATCCCAAGGACCTGGACCTGCTCTGCGCCTATCAGGGCGTCGATCACCTCGCCCAGAACGCCGGCACCATCGGTTATGAAATCCTGACATCGCTCGGCGCCCGCTACGCCCGGAGGTACCTAGGCGCATGAGCTGGGTGCTCAGCCCTCTCGCCGCCCTCGGCGCGGCCGTCCTGGGCGCGCTCGCCTTCGTAGGCCGCATCGCCATCTTCGCGGGTCAAACGCTCAGCCACATGGTCCGCCCGCCACTTTACCCGAAGGAAATCCTGCAATCCCTTGTGAATGTAGGATATTTCAGCCTTCCGGTCGTGGGCCTCACCGCTGTTTTCACCGGCGGCGCGCTCGCGCTCCAGATCTACTCCGGCGGCGCGCGCTTCAATGCCGAGGCGGTCGTCCCCCAGATCGTCGCCATCGGCATGGTGCGCGAACTGGGTCCCGTCCTCGTGGGTCTTATGGTCGCCGCCCGCGTCACTTCTTCCATCGCCGCGGAAATCGCCACCATGAAAGTGACCGAACAGATCGACGCGCTGGTCACGCTCTCCACCCACCCGATGAAATACCTCACCGTCCCCCGCGTGCTGGCAGGGCTGATCATGGTGCCGGTTCTGGTAGGCGTGGGCGACATCATCGGCGTGATGGGCGGCTACCTCGTCTCCACCAAGTCCCTCGGGTTTAACGAGGCCGCTTACCTCACCAACACCGTCAACTTCATCGAAGCCCGCGATGTCATCTCGTCCCTCGTCAAAGGCGCGGCCTTCGGATTTATCGCCACGCTTTTGGGCTGTTACTACGGCATGAACACCGGCCGTGGCGCGCAGGGCGTTGGCCAAGCCACAAAATCGGCGGTCGAGGCAGCCGCCGTCTTGATCCTCGCCGCAAACTTCATCCTTACAAGCATTTTCTTCACGATATGATCGAGTTACAGGACGTTCATAAAGCATTCGGCTCCAACCGCGTCCTGCGCGGTGTGAACCTGAGCATCCCGAAATCCACCTCAATGGTGATCATCGGCGGCTCGGGCACGGGCAAATCCGTGGCTCTGAAATGCGTCCTGGGTCTGGTGCAACCCGACAGCGGCCTGATCACGCTCGACGGGCAAGACGTGACCAAAGCCCCCCGCGACGCTTTCCTTGCCCGTTTCGGCATGTTGTTCCAGGGCGGTGCGCTGTTTGACTCGCTCCCCGTCTGGCAAAACGTCGCCTTCCGCCTGATGCGCGGCTCGCTCAAACGGCCCAAAGACGAGGCCCGCGAGATCGCCATCGAAAAACTTCGTCGCGTGGGCCTGACGCCCGAACAGGCCGACAAGTTCCCCGCCGAACTTTCGGGCGGCATGCAAAAACGCGTGGGCCTAGCCCGCGCCATCGCCGCCGAGCCAGAGATCATCTTCTTTGACGAGCCAACAACAGGCCTCGATCCGATCATGTCAGGCGTCATCAACGACCTGATCCGCGAAATCGTGACCGAAATGGGCGCCACCGCGATGACCATCACCCACGACATGACCTCCGTACGCGCTATCGCCGACAACGTGGCCATGCTCCACGGCGGGGTGATCCAGTGGACGGGACCCGTGGCGGATATGGATCAGTCTGGGGATCCCTACCTGGATCAATTCATATCTGGTCGGGCTGAAGGGCCGATTGAAGCGGTGCGTTGATTGCCTGACCTTTGACCCTCTGGCTTAAGGCTCCCGCTTCGCCCCTTCAGTCTCACAAACTGAATGTACCGAGGTTCAATGCAGCTTCACTTACCTGTGCTGCGCATACTATCAAAAATGCTGTCCTTGATCGCTCCCATCAAGCCAATAGGATCGACTAGCTTACCTGCCGCAAGACCAGCCAAGATTCCAAACATGAACGTGAACGCCGCATAAAAGATGCTCGCTCCATTCGGAGAGCTAACCATGAGAGCGAAAATATCAGAACGATGCTGAAAAGCTCCAAAGAGGACAACAAACACGGTCGCGGTCAGCAAAACCATGCCAGTGATTTGTGGAAGCGTCACAGATTCCAAGTCTACAACCCCACTTCTGCCGGTGTCAGCTTCCGAAGCACCAGTCGCTTCCTCAATTTCAGCAATGTACTTAAAAACGTCTTCGTCTTTTTGCACACAAACGTAACTGCGATGCGGTGCTTTAAGAACATACCCGAAGTTTGGATGATCGGTACCGCGCATGAGGTAGTCGAACTTTGCAACATCTACTTTCCCGACACCTGTCCACTGCCTTCCCTCATCAAAGCTCTTGCCGGACGGTATATCTCGACAGATTGTATCCCGCGCTTTGCTCATTTTCATTTTTCTATATCCCCCGAAAATGCTTGATAAATAACGGCCTAAAGGTAACTTTCAAACAACCGGCGGCCCTTGGTAAATTTGACGAAAATCCTACGTAAACGCGCTAGAATTTGACAAGTAAAGAATGCGAGTGCTGCACGTTTTGGTTGATCTGTTCGGTTTTTGCGACAATCACTCGAACCCATGCAAAGCCCCTAATTTATAGCGAAACAATTGGCCCGGCGTCTAAGGCTCTCAAACGATCTCCGGTCACAATTGAAGCAATTGTTATCATGACAAAGACAAGGTCGGGAAATTCAAACCAACTCCGTTTCCAGAGCATTTTTCGCGCCGCGCTATTGAATGCGTTTGCCTCGCCGAATGACTTTTGGATTTCTAGACTACGCGAGGCTGAAGAAACTGATCTCGAAGATTCGAAAAACCCGGTCAACAAGATAGAATCGGTTAACGATACTGAAACAACAACTTATCCGCCTTCCCGTCCCCATCCGTATCCACCTTCGGCACCACCTTTCGGCTATGAAACCCGGCGGCCAGCACCTCTGCTTCCGTCATCGACAACCGCGCCATGAGATGCAGAACCGTTTTCTGCCCCTTCCCCTCATGCCGTACGGATTTCAGATACCGCTCCAACCGCCATCTTCGAGCCTGTGCCTGTAGCGTGTACTGACCATAAGCCAGCACCGCCACAATGGCCGTCAGAATGGATGCCACATTGGCGATCTCCGATAAGTCGCTTGCATACCCCATGTATGGTCTCCCCGTTGTTCACCTCAACCTAGCAGCAAATCCTGTCGCAAATCACCTGCCACCGCGCAGACCCCTAACGCACCGCGCGCAGCCTTAACCCGGGGTCTGCGCCGCGTTGCACCGACGCAATACCGACGTGATACCGACGCAAAACCGACCCTCGAAATCGGCCTATTTCCCTTGTTAACAAAGCGATTCGCGCGGCCCACACAGAACACGCAGCTTGCACCCTGCGACCCCCATGTTTACCTCTCCGTAACGAAGACCCGAAATTAACCGATGCTCAAATTCGCCAATTTAACCCTTCTTGTTCTCTTCCCCATCGCCTGGTTCGCGCCTCTCATGCGGGCCGGGCTTTTGCCGCTTTTTGGGCTATCCGAAATCTCCGTGATCACCGGCCTGCAAAGCCTCTGGGGCAGCGATGTGATCCTCGCCCTCGTCGTCACGATCTTTGCCATCTTTGCGCCCTACCTCAAAACCATCGGCCTCGCTCTTCTCCACTTCAACCTGCTCGACCGCCGCACCCTGCCCACGCTCACGCTCTTGGGCAAACTTGCCATGGCCGATATCTTCCTGATCGCGCTTTACATCACCATCGCCAAGGGCATCGGCGTGGGCCGGATTGAGACCGCCTGGGGGCTTTACCTCTTCACCTTCTGCATCCTTGCCTCACTGGTCATATCGATCCTGACAGCACGCGAAACGCGGGTGGACAGTGCGGGCGCTTCAGGTCAATAAAACCCATGGCCAAGCTCACCCGTTTCATCTGCACCGCCTGCGGTGCCACCCATGCCAAATGGTCTGGCCGCTGTGATGAGTGCGGGTCCTGGAACACGATCGAGGAAGAGGCGCCGCTGTCCACAGGTCCGGGCAAGGCGGCCTTGGGCAACAAACGTGGTGCGTCCATCGCGCTGAGCGACCTGTCCAGCGAAGAGGCCCCACCACCGCGCACCGCCTGTTCCATTGCCGAATTCAACCGCGTGCTGGGTGGTGGATTGGTGCCAGCTTCGGCCACACTTGTCGGCGGCGATCCGGGGATCGGGAAATCCACGCTGCTCCTCCAAGCCGCTGCAAGTTTTGCCAATAACGGCATGAAAGTGCTTTATATTTCGGGTGAGGAAGCCAGTGCACAAATCCGCATGCGGGCGGCACGTCTGGGCCTCGCCAACGCACCGGTGAAGCTCGCCACCGCCACGTCCATGCGCGATATCCTGACCACGCTGGAGGCCGAAAACCCAGGCCTCGTGATCATCGACTCGATCCAGACCATGTGGGCCGACACCGTGGACAGCGCGCCGGGCTCCGTCTCGCAGGTGCGCGCGGCCTGCCATGAACTCACCACCTTCGCCAAGCGCAAGGGCACGGCCGTGGTGCTGGTGGGCCACGTCACCAAGGAAGGCCAGATCGCGGGGCCCCGCGTCGTGGAACACATGGTCGACACGGTGCTCTACTTTGAGGGCGAACGCGGCCATCAGTTTCGCATTCTGCGCTCCGTGAAGAACCGCTTTGGCCCGGCGGATGAGATTGGCGTGTTCGAGATGACCGGCGCGGGCCTTTCAGAAGTCACAAACCCCTCCGAGCTTTTCCTCGCCGGTCGCGGCAGCCCCTCGCCCGGCTCTGTGGTCTTCGCCGGCATCGAAGGCACGCGGCCTTTGCTGGTCGAACTCCAGGCCCTCGTCGCCCCCACCCCCCACAGCCAACCCCGCCGCGCCGTCGTGGGCTGGGACAGCGCACGGCTGGCCATGGTGCTGGCGGTGCTGGAGGCCCGCTGCGGCATCCCCTTTGCTGGCCTTGACGTCTATCTCAACGTCGCAGGCGGCATCAAAATCACCGAACCCGCCGCTGACCTCGCCGTAGCGGCAGCACTCCTGAGCGCCCGCGAAGACACGAGCCTGCCCAAAGACACCGCCGTTTTCGGTGAAATCGGCCTCTCCGGCGCACTACGTCCCGTCGCCCAAACCGAAAACAGGTTGAAAGAGGCGCAAAAACTTGGTTTTACCTCCGCCATTGTGCCAAAGGGTGGAAAGCCAGTAGGCACGTCAAAAATCGGCCTTCAGGCCTTTGAAGATCTCAGCGGTTTCGTCGGCGAAATGTTCGGCGCAGGCTAAGGAATAAGGGAGCGGGCAGCGCATGGAAGGCTTCACCATTATCGACGGCGTGGTCGCCCTCGTCATCGTGCTTTCTGGCCTTCTGGCCTATTCCCGCGGGTTCGTGCGCGAAGCGTTGGCCATCGCAGGTTGGGTCGTCTCCGCCATCCTGGCTTTCATGTTCGCGCCTCAGGTGCAGCCTCTCGTGAAAGAAATCCCGTTTGTGGGTGATTTCATTGCCGAAAGCTGTGAGCTGGGCATGATCGGAGCCTTCTTCGTGGTGCTTGCGGTGGCGCTCATCGTGGCCTCGCTGATCACACCGCTTTTCTCATCGCTGGTACAACGCTCAATCCTCGGCGGGCTGGATCAGGGGCTTGGGTTCCTCTTTGGTATCGCGCGCGGCGTGTTGTTGGTGGCCATTGCCTACTTCGTCTATGAAACCGTGGTCACCGCGCAGGACATCCAGATCATCGACGACAGCCGCTCCGCTCGTATCTTTGCTTCGCTCACAGGCAATGTCGGAGAGCAAGACCCGGAAGCCGCTGTCGGCTGGATCACGCGCCAATATGAGCAGCTTGTCGGACAGTGCGACACGCCGCAATAAAGCGTGTAGCGCAGCCCATTCGCCACAATCCAAAATAACCCTGTGCCGTAGCGTCATGAAACCGTGACATAAGCACTAGGACACCCTATGTACTGGGTCCATCAGCATTCCTGGGATTCGGAGCTGCCACCTTGTCCAGAGAAACGCCCGCCGTCACCGGTTCAGACACATCGTCTGACACGTTTGCCGACGACCCGTTCACCCCCGACATTGACGGAGATAAACTGCGAGAGGAGTGCGGCTTATTCGGCGTCACTGGCCTCTCCGATGCCGCCAATTTCATCGCCCTGGGCCTTCACGCCCTGCAACATCGTGGACAAGAGGCCGGTGGCATCGTCACCCACGACGCCAAAACCGGGTTCAACTCGGTCCGGCGCTTTGGCTATGTGCGCGACAACTTCACCACGTCCGAGACGATCTCGATGCTGCCCGGCTCCATCGGTGTGGGCCACGTGCGTTACTCGACCGCTGGCTCCAAAGGAAACACCGCGATCCGCGACGTGCAGCCATTCTTTGGAGAGTTTTCAATGGGCGGCGCGGCGATTGCCCATAACGGCAATCTGACCAACGCCAACTCCCTGCGCCGCGACCTGATCCAACGCGGCTCGATCTTCCAAAGTTCTTCTGACAGCGAATGCATCATTCACCTGATGGCGCGCTCCATGGGCCGCACGATCCCCGACCGGATGAAAGAGGCGCTGCGCCAGGTCGAAGGCGCATTTTCCGTCGTGGCCATGACCCGTCACAAGCTGATCGGCGTGCGTGATCCACTGGGCATCCGTCCGCTGGTTCTGGGCAAGCTGGGCGATGCCACGGTGCTGGCGTCTGAGACCTGCGCGCTAGATATTATCGGTGCGAAATTCGTGCGTGAGATCGAACCCGGTGAGATGGTGGTGATCAACGAAGATCAACGCATCGACAGCTACCGCCCATTCGAACCCGTGCGCCCGCAACCCTGCATTTTCGAATACGTCTACTTCAGCCGCCCCGACTCCGTTCTGGGCGGCAAATCCGTCTATGAGGTGCGCCGCAACATCGGCAAGGAGCTGGCCCGTGAAGCGCCTGTCGAGGCCGACATGGTCTGTCCCGTGCCCGACAGTGGCACGCCTGCCGCGATCGGCTACAGCCAGGAAAGCGGCATTCCGTTCGAAATGGGGATCATCCGCAACTCATACGTCGGTCGGACCTTCATTGAACCGACAGAGCAGATCCGCAACATTGGCGTCCGACTAAAGCTCAACGTGAACCGGGCCCTAATGAAGGGCAAACGGGTCATTCTCGTGGACGACAGCGTGGTGCGCGGCACCACCTCGCGCAAGATCAAGGACATGATCCTAGAGGCCGGCGCGGCCGAGGTGCATTTCCGCATTGCCAGCCCGCCCACCACATGGCCCTGCTTCTTCGGGGTCGACATGCCGACGCGCGAAGAACTGCTGGCGGCAAACATGACCGAAGATCAAATGCGCGACTATATCGGCGTCGATTCGCTGCGGTTCGTGTCCATCGACGGGCTCTACCGTGCCGTGGGCATTCCCGAGGGTCGCGACCCGAAAGCACCGGCCTATTACGACGCGGTGTTCACGGGGGATTATCCCATTGAACCCAAGGACATGCTCGAACAGGGCTTTGAGTTGAAAGCGGCTGAGTAACACCCCTCTGGCGCTTTCCCGCCGACGGCACTTGCCCCCTCTTTTCCCTGTTCCAACTCAGGCATATGTCAGCGCTCTCGAAACAACGAAGCGCCGCACTGATGAGCCAACCAGACGACACAACACCCCTGTCCTTCCCAACATACCTGTCCTCCACGGAACGGGGCTTGCTGCCCATGGAACGCCCGACCCTTCTGGGCACCTTCTCTGGCCCCAAGGGGATAAAGGCGCTTGTGCGGCTGCCGGACGGTGAGATTCGCGAAATGCGGCGCGATGACCACATCGGTCAAGCCAGGATTGTGTCTGTCGCGGAAGGTCATTTGGAGATGGCGCTTCTGGGCCAAGTTCACCGTCTGACCATTCCAGGCGCGGCATAGAAAAACGCCGCCCCGAGGACGGAGCGGCGCTTTCAAAGTCTTTCAGGTCAGGCTTAGCCCTTGCGCGCTTTCACAAGCTGCCAGCCTCCCGCAACAACCATGGCCGCGATCACGGCTTTGATGGTATCGCCCAGAAGGAACGGTGCCATCCAGCCCGACCAAAGCTCAGGCATGGTTTTGCCCAGGAAGGCCGCGGGCCAGGCAAGGCCAGGAATGTAAAGCAGGAAGGACACGATCACACCGACGATCAGGGTGACAAACATGTTCTTGGTCCAGCCTTTGTCCGCCGCCAGACCGGCAAGCCATGCCATGCCGACAAACCCGTAAAGGAAGCCCGCCGTGGGGCCGTACAGCGACGGCAGTGAGCCGCCGTTGGAGAAGACCGGAAGACCCATGGCACCGTAGGCCAGATAGGCCACCAGCGTGGCTGCCGCGAGGCGCGAACCATAGGTGAAGCCGATGATCAGGATCGCCAGACCCTGCAGCGACATGGGCACCGGCCAGCCGACGCTCAGCTGCGCCACGATGGCCAGGGCGATGGAACCCGCCAGCACAAGCCCAACCTTCTTGATAACACTGTCATGGCCAATCAGGGCCTTGCTCAACACCATGTCGCTCATTGCGATCCCCTCGTGTGGTTTTGGTTTCTTGGCCTTTTTGGCCTCCGCCGCGTCAGAGTCAAGCAATTGCGCTTGATTTCCGCCCACCGGAGTGGGAAGGCATCGCGCCATGACGCAAGCACATGACACCAAACTGGCCCTGATCACCGGCGCATCGCGGGGCTTGGGCGCAGCCTTGGCCGAGGCACTGTGCGAGACGCACCACATCGTGGCCGTCGGACGCACAACCGGCGCGTTGGAAGAACTGGACGATCGCATTCAGGCCAAGGGCGGCTCGGCCACCCTGGCGCCCATGGACATCACCAAGCCTGATGCGATGGCCCAGCTTTGTCGCTCCATCTACGACCGGTGGGGCAAGGTTGATCTGTGGCTCCACCCTGCGATCCACGCGGCTCCTCTGGCCCCCGCAGATCACATTGACGCCAAGGACATGGCCAAGTCTATCGAGATCAATGTCACGGCGACGGCCACGCTGATCCCGTTTGTGTCGCCTTTACTGGGGTGCGACGGACAGGCCGTTTTCTTTGATGACGCTGAGGCGCAGGGCAAGTTCTTCGGCGCCTATGGCGCATCCAAGGCCGCACAGATGGCCCTGGCGCGCAGCTGGCAGGCCGAGACCGTCAAAACGGGCCCCAAGGTGCATATCCTGACCCCCAACCCCATGCCCACGGCGACACGTGCCCGGTTCTATCCCGGTGAAGACCGCGACGCCTTGGTGCATCCAAAAGTGGAAGCCGCCCGGCTGTCAGCACTGCTGTAGGCCGGGGTTCACCCCGGCGCTCGCACACATGCGTGCGCAGAGTGTCGCCTTGCTCCCATAGCGGCCCCTTCCGTCTTCCCGCGCGGAATAAAGGCGGGCTTGCCCGCCGCCGCGCATCGCCAGGCCGCACCCCCGGACTGGCGACTTTGTAGGGTTGGCACTGCGCTCGACTGGAGTAACGGGTTTGCACGATAAAGCGCGTCGTTAGACAACCGGGTCGCCATTCCGCGGCCTGTCGATGCGCGACTCCAATCACAACACATGATCGTAAGACCTCGTGCCCAAAAGAAAAACGGGGGGCCGAAGCCCCCCGGTATAAGTTTCGCCTCTCAAGCTCTGTTACTATGCCGCCCGGTTTCTGCCTGCGGCCTGAGCTGCGTCAGGGGGCGAGCGCACCCGCCCCGTGTCCTTCGTGTTTCGTCGGGGTCCGGGCGGGCTGCGAGACACGCCCAAGACCCCTACGCATCCCCCTCA
The DNA here is from genome assembly GCA_963422235.2 of uncultured Roseovarius sp. Lineage (GTDB taxonomy): Bacteria > Pseudomonadota > Alphaproteobacteria > Rhodobacterales > Rhodobacteraceae > Roseovarius. Next base: position 2,891,073 of record CAXMWV010000002.1, on the reverse strand, counting down.
GGACGCGATCTGTGTTCGCTTTAGCTACACCCGCTCGTCGCACCGCAGGTGTTGCACTTCATGCAGGTGCCGTTGCGGACCAGCGTGTAGTTGCCGCAGTCTCCGCAGGCCTCTCCTTCGTAGCCTTGCATCTTCGCCTTGGCGGACGCCGACAGGCCCACGCTCGCGCTGCCCATGGTCGTCGTCGCGGCAGCAGGCGCTTTCACGGTCTCCGGCACCAAGGTCTGCAATGCCCCGACCGGATCCGTTGCGGTATCAAGCGCTGTGGCCCCCATCGACTGACCACCGTTCAGCACCACCAGCTCTTGCGGCAGACGCTTGCGCAGGTACCCAGTCGAGCTGATTTGTTTCAGCACTTCCAAGGACTTGTTGGCCGCATCTTCACTCATTTCCGAGATGTTAGAGACACCCTCTTCCTCGCCCCGACCGAGATCGTCAAAGCTGGTGCCTTCCGGCTTCACATGTGCCAGATCGGTCCGGTCGAGATAGCTCACCGCCAGTTCGCGGAAGATGTAATCAAGGATCGACGTCGCATTGCGGATCGAGTCATTGCCCTGCACCATGCCTGCCGGCTCGAACTTCGTGAACGTGAAGGCATCCACGAACTCCTCCAGCGGCACACCGTATTGCAGGCCCACGGACACGGCGATGGCGAAGTTGTTCATCATCGCGCGGAAGCCAGCCCCCTCTTTGTGCATGTCGATGAAGATCTCACCCAGACTGCCGTCAGAGTACTCACCGGTCCGCAGGTACACTTTGTGCCCCCCAACCATGGCCTTCTGAGTGTAGCCCTTGCGGCGATCAGGCATCTTTTCGCGATGCGTCTTGATGATCTCTTTGACGACCACCTTCTCGACGATTTTCTCGGCCAGAACCTGCGCCTTCTCCTGCGGCGTTCCAGTCTCCAGCACCTCCTGCGCGTCCTCGTCATCTTCAACAAGGGCCGCGGCCAAAGGCTGGCTGAGTTTGGAACCGTCGCGGTAAAGCGCGTTGGCTTTCACACCCAGGGACCAGCTCTTTTCATAGGCTTTCTGGCAGTCTTCGATCGTCGCGTCATTGGGCATGTTGATCGTCTTGGAGATCGCGCCCGAGATGAAGCTCTGCGCTGCCGCCATCATGGTGATGTGGCTATCGACGGACAAGAACCGCTTGCCCTTTTTGCCGCACGGGTTGGCGCAGTCGAACACTTTGTAGTGCTCTTCCGAAAGATGCGGTGCGCCTTCCAGCGTCATCGTCCCGCAGACATGGTCGTTGGCCGCGTCGACATCCGCTTTGGAGTAGCCAAGATGCGCCAGCATATCGAAGGTCGGATCGTTCAGCTTCTCCGCCGGGATGCCAAGGACACCGGTGCAAAACTCCTCACCCAGGGTCCACTGGTTGAAGACAAAGCGAATGTCGAAGGCGGAGCCCACAGCATTGTCCACTTTCTCAAGCTCAGCCGGGCCGAAGCCGTGCCCTGCCAAAGAGGTGTGGTTGATGCCCGGCGCATTGCCAATGGTGCCATGACCGACCGCGTAGCTGACGATCTCTTCGATCTGCGCAGAACCGTAGCCAAGCGTTTCAAGCGCAGACGGCACGGAACGGTTGATGATCTTGAAGTAGCCGCCACCGGCCAGCTTCTTGAACTTCACCAGGGCAAAGTCAGGCTCGATCCCGGTCGTGTCACAATCCATCACAAGGCCAATGGTGCCCGTGGGCGCAATCACAGTGGCCTGCGCGTTGCGGTAGCCATGCTTTTCACCCAGCTTCAGCGCTTCATCCCAACTGGCCATCGACAGCTCGATCAAGCGTGTGTCGGGGCAATTGGCGTGATCCAGCGGCACCGGCGGCGTAGCGAGGAACTCATACCCTTCCGTTGCGCCATAAGCTGCGTTGCGGTGGTTCCGCATGACGCGCAGCATGTGGTCTTTGTTGCGCGCATAAGCCGGGAACGCCCCCAACTCGCCGGCGATCTCGGCCGATGTTGCGTAGGCCACACCGGTCATGATCGCCGTCAGCGCACCACACATGGCACGGCCTTCGTCACTGTCATAGCCGTAGCCCATGTTCATCAGCAGGCCGCCGATATTGGCATAGCCAAGACCCAATGTCCGCGTATCGTAAGAGTTCTGCGCGATCTCTTTTGACGGGAACTGCGCCATCAGAACCGAGATTTCCAGCGTCAGCGTCCAAAGGCGTGTCGCGTGAACATATTTCTCGGCCTCGAACTGGCCATCCTTGTAGAAAGTCAGCAGGTTCATCGATGCCAGGTTACAGGCCGTGTCATCAAGAAACATGTACTCAGAACAAGGGTTTGAGCCGCGAATTTCACCCTCTTCCGGGCAGGTATGCCAGGAATTGATGGTGTCGTGGAACTGAATGCCAGGATCGGCACAGGCCCAAGCCGCGTGGCCCACATCTTCCCACAGATCGCGCGCCTTGATGGTCTTGGAAACGGACCCGTCCGTGCGGTTGATCAGCGCCCAGTCCTCATCGTTTTCGACAGCCTTCAGGAAGGCATCCGTGACGCGAATGGAATTGTTGGAGTTCTGGCCCGAGACAGACGCATATGCTTCGCTATCCCAATCGGTGTCGTAGGTCGGGAATTCGATGCTGTCATAACCCTGGCGCGCATAGTCCAGCACGCGCTTGATATAGGTCTCCGGGATCGACACTTTCTTGGCGCCACGAATAGCTGTTTTAAGCTGTTCGTTCTTGGATGGGTCAACCGCGTCTTCAGAGCTGCCATCCCAGGCACGGATCGCACCGAAAATGTCATTGAGCTTGGCCTCGTGCATCTTGGACCCGGCAACGATGGACGCCACCTTCTGCTCTTCCTTGACCTTCCAGTTGATGAACTCCTCAATGTCGGGGTGGTCGGCGTCACAAATGACCATTTTGGCCGCGCGCCGCGTGGTACCACCAGACTTAATGGCACCCGCCGCCCGATCCCCGATCTTGAGAAACCCCATCAGGCCGCTTGACTTGCCACCACCCAATAGGGCTTCCCCTTCGGCACGCAGGGAGGAGAAGTTCGTGCCGGTGCCCGAGCCATATTTAAACAGCCGGGCTTCACGCACCCACAGATCCATGATGCCGCCGTCGCCCACCAGATCATCCGCGACGGATTGAATAAAGCATGCATGCGGCTGCGGGTGCTCATAGGCGCTGGCCGATTTGGTCAGTTCGCCCGTCTCAAAATCTACGTAGTGGTGGCCCTGGCTGGGCCCATCGATACCGTAAGCCCAATTCAGACCGGTGTTGAACCACTGAGGGGAGTTCGGCGCCGCCATCTGGCGCGCCAACATGTAGCGCATCTCGTCAAAGTAAGCCCGCGCATCGTCTTCGGTGGAGAAGTAGCCACCTTTCCAGCCCCAATAGGCCCACGCACCTGCCAAACGGTCGAACACCTGCTTGGAAGATGTCTCACCCGTCTTCTCGGTGGTTTTAGAGGCCGGAACAGAGCGCCACAGAAACTCCGGCACGCCCTTTTCCTTCACCTTCTTCATTTTCGCAGGCACGCCGGCCTTGCGGAAATACTTCTGCGCGATCACGTCGCTGGCAACCTGTGACCAGCTTTTCGGCACTTCAACATCATCGAGTTTGAACACGACTGTGCCGTCCGGATTCCTGATCTCCGACGTCGTGGTTACAAATTCCAAGTCCGCATATGCGTCCTGCCCTGCCTTGGTAAATTTACGTTCGATTTTCATTCGCTGAAGCCCCGTAATCAGCTGTTCAAGTCAAAGGTTCGGTATTCAAGCCCCAACCCCAAGTTACCCTCGGCCCAGTCGACACCCCGAATACACCCGTCTGCTGGCTGCGCGACGCATCAACAGCGGTCGTTTTCAGTGCAAAATCGCATATAAGGATGCTGACCCTACCTTTCCGAAGCTCAACACTATATGTTGTGTCGTTGCCGCGGTGAGCTACAAAGTGGCGTATATACCCATAGACGGTCAACGGGTTTTTTTTCTTTTTTTCCAGAAAAACGGATTGACGTTTACGTGGCGTCTGATCCCGCTCGTACCGCCAGTGATTCATCAAATTGTTACATTCGTGAAATGCTGCAGACGCGAAATGTAAAACTTCTTTGAAAACCGGCTGGCTTAGAGAGTCCTGCTGATCTAACGGCTGAATCTCTCAGTCCACGACGGTCCGACGATTGCACGGTTCGATATCCAATCCCGAAGCCGAAAAAAAAATTTGAAGTCGGTGTTTTTGGACCCTGAAAGCGGCACATGTTGCACCAACGGCACGTCCAAACGCCAATCTCAAGGACTCTCCTTCAGGTTGCACAATTAATTTGCAACCCAACGTATCGTGCAAAACAGCATGAGGAGAAGTGGTCGGGGCGGCGAGATTCGAACTCACGACCCCCTGTACCCAAAACAGGTGCGCTACCAGACTGCGCCACGCCCCGGACCGTGCGCCTCTCTAACGAGGTTTCGATCAGATGAAAAGCACTAACACGGCCAAGCCGCACGATCTTGGCCAATGGCAGGATGACGCAGCTGATCCCCCTCGCCGATGCCAAAGCGCGCCGCCACGCCGCCGTTGACCTCCAGCACGTATTGGATACTGCGCCCGCCGAAAATCCCACGCTCCGACAGCGGCTCTGCGTTCTCGTGAACTTTCTGCACGGTGCCTGTTTCGTCCGCAAAAATCATGTCGAGCGGGATCAGCGTGTTTTTCATCCAGAACCGAACTGGTTGCGGTTTGTCATAGACAAACAGCATGCCTGAGCTTTGGGCCATGCTTTCCACATGCATCAGCCCTTGAGATCGTTCCGCCGCGTCATCGGCCACCGCGACGGTGAACTGCGCCTCGCCCCAATCACCGCGCATCTGCACCGCGCTGTCCCGACATTCGCCAGCCGAAACTGCGCCCGCCAAAAGGCATGACGCAAAAAATGCACTGATTGTCTTGCTGAGGGTCAGTCCTCGTCGCGCACCGCGCTTTCCCATCCGCACACCTCCGTCGCCATTCGACCGCGTTTGCCGTCAATGACACGGATGGCAAGAGCTTCACCGGATTGCAAGTCCGCCATACCAGACCGGCGCAACACTTCGACGTGAATGAAGACGTCTTCGTCGCGGCCAAAGGTATTGGCAAACCCAAACCCTTTGCCCTTGTCGAACCACTTCACCCTCGCCGGTTCCAGCGGCGTGTCGCGCAGCGTCTCAAAATCAACGCTGTCAATATCGGCCAACTCTGCGATGGCGTCGCCTTCCGGCGGATCAATGGCGTAGACTTCCGTCGCCTGGATGCCGCGTTGGGTGCGTTGCACTTCTAGATCTATACCGGCCCGGTCCGCGACCGAGCTTTGGCCGAAATTGCGCAGCACGTTGGCATGCAGCAAAATATCAGGGCCGCCTTCTTCCGCCACAACGAATCCAAAACCTTTAACCGGATCAAACCATTTGAAGCGGCCATAAATCCGTTGTGTTTCTTCCTTACCTTCGGTCAAAAAACTGGGTTCCCATTCACGCACGACGCCCCCGTGCGCATTAGATATCGTTGTAAGCGTTCTCGCAAGAAAAACATTCTGTTTTCAGGGCTTTGCATTTTACGTAACGCGAATTTCACGGGTTCAGACGGGATATTTCCCATTTATTTTCAATCGTTTTACGTCGCCAGACGAAACGATCATGCAAGCGGTGCGCCCCATCGGCCCAGAATTCGATTTCGACAGGCTCGATGCGAAAACCGCCCCAAAACGGGGGCCGTGACGGATTCGTGCCGTGTTTTGCGGTCACTTTCGCCACCTCTGCCATCAGCGCTTTACGCGACGAAAGCGGCTGCGACTGACGAGAAGCCCACGCCCCGAGCCGGCTTTTGAGAGACCGCGACGCATAGTAGGCATCCGCCTCCGGCCCGTCCTCTCGCACCACTGTCCCACGCACGCGCAACTGCCGACGCAATGACTTCCAGTGCAGCACCATGGCGGCCTTGCCAGACGCGGCAAGCTCCTCACCCTTTTTGCTGTCATAGTTGGTGTAAAACCAGAACCCGTCATCGGTGATGTCTTTCAACAGAACCATACGGGCATTCGGCAAACCGTCTTCGTCCACCGTGGACAGTGCCACGGCGTTTGGATCGTTGATCTCACTCTTTTCGGCCTCTGCCAGCCAGTCGCGCGCGATCTTGAAGGGGTTATCGCCTGCAAAGATGCCTGTTCGCTTCATCATGCAGCTCTCTAAAACCTTAGTATTTCCTCCTCAGCTAGATCAGAGTGACAAACAAGACAAGGCCCGCTGCCGTATTGCATAGCTGCCATGACGGAATTGAAAGGCTGGCGGGGAAGCCTTGAAGCACGCAGACCAATCGCCTAAAGGAAAATGATCCGATGCGAAGTCGGGGGCGGAAGTCGGAGGCAATATATGTCTAATGGATTGATGGCAGGCAAACGCGGGCTGATCATGGGCCTTGCCAATGACAAATCGATTGCGTGGGGCATTGCCAAAGCCTGTCACGACGCCGGGGCCGAACTGGCTTTTTCTTACGTCGGAGACGCGTTCAAAAAACGTGTCGAACCTTTGGCCGAACAGATGGGCGTGACCCAGCTTTTCGACTGCGACGTCGGCGATGCCGCGTCTATCGATGCGTGCTTCAAAGCCATCGAAGACAGCTGGGGCAAGATCGATTTCCTCGTCCACGCCATCGGGTTTTCCGACAAGAGCGAGTTGCGCGGCCGCTATGTGGACACATCGCGCGAAAATTTCGCCACGACGATGGATGTCTCGGTGTACTCCTTCACCGCAGTTGCACAGCGCGCTGAAAAGATCATGCCCGATGGGGGCTCCCTTCTGACCCTGACCTATTACGGCGCCGAACAGGTCGTGCCCAATTACAACGTCATGGGTGTTGCCAAAGCAGCCCTTGAAGCATCAGTCATGTACCTGGCTGAGGACCTTGGCAAAAACGGCGTGCGGGTGAACGCAATATCCGCCGGGCCGATCAAGACACTTGCCGCAAACGGGATAAGCGACTTCAGGTATATACTGAAGTGGAACGAGTTGAACTCCCCGCTGCGCCGCAACGTCACCATCGAAGATGTTGGAAACTCTGCGCTTTACCTTCTCTCCGATCTCGGCAGCGGCACGACAGGTGAAGTTCTGCATGTCGATTCCGGATACCACATCGTCGGCATGAAAGCGGTCGACGCACCGGACATCGAAAAGAGCTGACGCAATGGAGTTTGCCCATCTGCTGGCGTTCAACCTGGCCTTGCTGGCCGCGATCGCGAGCCCGGGGCCGTCCCTGCTCTACCTCATCAAGACAACACTGACCAACGGACGCGGCGCCGGTATCGCGGCGGCCGCCGGCCTGGCTGTGATGGCGGCCCTTTGGACCTTGGCGGCTCTTCTCGGACTGGACGGTATCTTCGCACTCTTTCCATGGGCCTATGCCCTGCTGAAAACGCTTGGTGCGGCCTATTTGATCTGGATTGCCGTTCAGACATGGCGGCATGCACGCACGCCGGTTCCCGAAGGCACCGAAGCCGCATCTCGCGGGCGGGCCTTTCTGTCCGGGCTGATGATCAACCTCGGCAACCCGAAATCCGTGTTTTTCGCAGCGGCCGTCCTTGTGGTGATTTTCCCACCAGACCTGACCATGGGTGAAAAATTCATCATATTTCTGAACCACCTGACCGTCGAACTTATTGTTCAACCAGCCTTGGCCATTATGCTCTCCACGGGTGTCGTTCGGGCGAAGTATCTCTCGGCCAAGCCCATAATCGACCGCGTGACAGCGGCCATCCTCGGTGCGTTGGGTCTGCGCCTGCTGCTGACCCGCTGATTTTCAAGGAGACCTTCGTGAACACAGACCGCCTGCCCCACGAAAAAGGCTTTCATGTCAGCTGGGATCAGCTGCACCGCGATGCGCGCGCACTGGCGTGGCGGTTGCAGGATGAGACCCCAGAAGACGGGTGGCGGGCCATTGTGGCCATCACGCGCGGGGGCATGGCGCCTGCCATGATCGTGGCGCGCGAGCTGGACATCCGAACGGTCGATACGATCTCGGTCAAATCCTACGATCACCAGACGCAATCAGACGCGGTGGTGATCAAGGCCCCCGACCCATCCATCGTCGGCGATGGGGAGGGCGTTCTGATCGTTGATGACCTAGTCGACACAGGTCGCACGCTCGATGTTGTTCGCAAACTGATGCCCAAAGCGCATGTTGCGACTGTCTATTCCAAACCCATGGGCGGTGACCGGGTACAAACCTTCGTCACCGAGGTCAGCCAGGACACTTGGATCTTTTTCCCGTGGGATCTGGCACTGCAATATGTCGAACCTTATCGGGGACGTTGATCGGTGATGGCGGCCCCCTCGCGAACCAAACAGACCTTCGCGCCACCCATCGTGGCCGCGCGCAAATGGCTCGATGGTATCACGTTTCCGGCGGACCAACCGCTGATCAATGTCAGCCAGGCCGCCCCCGCCGATCCCCCGCCCGAGATGCTGCGCGAAGTGATTGCAAAAGCCGCGCTTGATAACCCGGATGCGCATTTCTACGGTCCCGTACTGGGCCTGCCGGAGCTTCGGGCTGAGATCGCCCAGCAGTGGAGCGATGCTTACGGCGGTAGCATTTCAGACACGCAGGTCGCCATCACCTCAGGCTGCAATCAGGCCTTTTGCGCCACGATGACGGCCCTCTGTGCGGAGGGAGATGAAGTTATCCTGCCAACCCCATGGTATTTCAATCATAAAATGTGGTTGGATATGACCGGCGTGACATCCGTGGCCCTGCCGACGAGCACCACCTTGCTGCCCGATCCAGAGGATGCCGCAGCCCTGATCACGGACCGAACCCGTGCGATCGTTTTGGTGACGCCCAACAACCCGGGCGGCGTCGAGTACCCTGCTGAACTGGTCCAGGCCTTTTACCGTCTCGCACAGTCTCGTGGCATCAAACTGATCATTGATGAGACCTATCGCGATTTTGACTCGCGCTCAGATGTGGCTCACGCGCTGTTTCAGGATACGGAATGGGTGGACACGCTCATCCACCTCTATTCTTTTTCAAAAGCGTTCCGGCTCACCGGACATCGCGTTGGTGCTGTAATTGCGTCCCCTAGCCTATTGTTCGAAATCGAAAAATTTCTCGACACGGTCACCATTTGCCCAAATCAATTGGGCCAGATCGCAGCCCTTTGGGGGTTGCAGAACATGACCCAATGGTGCGCCGGGGAGCGGGCGGAAATCCTCGATCGGCGCGCGGCGATCGAGGAATACTGGCCCATGCTAGAAGACAAAGGCTGGCGGCTGCAGGGCGTCGGCGCGTTCTTTGCCTACGTTCAGCACCCCTTCGCCATGTCCTCCGATGATCTGGCCCCAACCCTTGTGCGCGAGGCCGGCGTGCTGTTGCTGCCAGCGACCATGTTCTACCCCGAAGGCGAACCCCGCGGCGCATCCGAGCTGCGCATCGCCTTTGCCAATGTCGATCGCGCCGTGATCAAAACCCTGTTTTCGCGGCTTGCCACCCTGCCTTGGCCCCTTGCCGAGGCCGGAGACAGCGCATAGACACAGGGCATAGAAACGGGCCCAACTGTTACACCTGATCTGAGAGGCTACCCATGGCCAAGAAATCAAACCCTGTAATGTGGGTCCTGATGGGCCTTCTGATTGTCGCCCTTGGTGGGTTCGGCGCGTCCAATTTCGGCGGGTCTATCCGATCCATCGGGTCGGTCGGCGGTGTTGATATCAGCACTCAAGACTACTTCGGCGGGTTGCAGCGCGAAATTCAGGCCGCTCAGGCGCAAACCGGTTCGGCTGTCAGCTTCACGCAGGCACAAGAGATGGGCATCAGCGATCAGGTTCTGGCGCAATTGGTGGCGCAGGCCGCGTTCGATGCCGAGGCTCAAGGCATGGGCCTATCTATCGGAGACGAAAACCTGCGCAATGAAATCCTAGCCATGCCTCAGTTCCGGGGCCTAGATGGTAACTTTGACCGAGATGCCTACACATTCGGCTTGGAAAATGCCGGGCTGACTGAGGGCCAGTTCGAAGCGGACGTCCGGGCGGACACCGCCCGTTCGGTTCTTCAGGCTTCTGTCATTGCCGGGATCACAGCACCCGCCGCCTATTCGCAGACACTCAGCAATTACCTGGGGGAGCGGCGGGATGTATCGTGGTCGTTGTTGGACCGCGCGGACATCACAACAGGCCTGCCGGTGCCAGATGACGCCATGCTAGAAGCATTCCACGAAGAAAACGCAGAGCTGTTCACGACGCCAGAATCCAAGCGTATCACCTATGCCTGGGTCACGCCCGAGATGGTGATCGACACTGTCGAAGTGGATGAAACGGCATTGCGCGATGCCTATGAAGACGCGTTTGAGATGTTCAATCAGCCTGAACGCCGGCTGGTGGAACGTTTGGTCTTCGGTAACGCCTCCGATCTCGACGCCGCGAAAGCCCGCATCGACAGCGAAGAGGCCACGTTCGAAGACATCGTGTCAGAGCGCGGTCTGGACCTCGCCGATATCGACATGGGTGATCTGGACCGCGACGCGCTTGGCGACAATGCCGACCCGATCTTCGCGGCCAGTGTGGGCGATGTGGTCGGTCCACTGGACACCTCGCTCGGCCCTGCCCTCTTCCGCGTGAACGCGATCCTGTCGGCACAGGAAACCAGCTTTGAAGACGCCCAACCGATCTTGCGCGATGAACTTGCCGGAGACCGCTCCCGCCGCGTGATCAACCAGATGATCGACACCGTGGATGATCTTCTGGTGGGAGGCGCATCTGTTGAGGATGTGGCAGCAGAGACAGAACTCGAAACCGGCCAGATTGACTGGCACAGCGGCGTCACCGAAGGGATCGCGGGCTATGACGCCTTCCGCCGCGCCGCCGCTGAGGTGACGGCAAGCGACTACCCTGAGGTTATTGAACTGGAAGACGGCGGCATCTTCGCCCTGCGCCTCGATGAAGTTGTCCCGCCTGCACTGCAACCCTTCGAAGACGTGCGTGATCAAGTGGAAGCCGCCTGGCGCGCCCAGTCAGAGGTCGACGCCCTGCGCGTTCTGGCAGAGCCATTGGCCGCGCGTCTGAGTGCGGGTGAAAGCTTTGAGGATGTGGGCCTGCCCATTGACGGGGCACAAGCCCTGACACGCCGTTCACTCGCTGATGAGACACCGCCGGAACTGATCAATCAGGTCTTTGAGATGGAACCCGGCGAGGCACGTCTGATTGACGGCGTGGGCCGCGTTTACGTGCTCAAACTGGACGACGTCAGCCCGCCAGACCCCGATGATGAAGACCTTGCACAGTTGCAGACCTTCCTCGAAAACCAAGCCGCGTCAGGTATTTCGCAGGATCTCTTCGCCATCGTGGCGGAAGACTTCCGCGCCCGCGCCGGGGTTGATCTGGATTACCAGGCCATCAACGCCGTGCACGCCAATTTCAACTAGGGAGCATGGGCGGTGGAACTGACACCCTCCTTTGAGGATTTCGCCAAAGGCTATGAGGCCGGAGAAAATCAGGTCGTATACGGCCGTTTGGCCGCTGACCTCGATACCCCGGTCTCGCTGATGCTGAAGCTGACAGGGGCGGCACAGGATGCCTTTGTGCTTGAGTCTGTGACGGGCGGTGAGGTGCGAGGTCGGTATTCGATCATTGGCATGAAGCCCGACCTTATCTGGCAGTGTCACGGCACGACGGCCCGCATCAATCGCCAGGCCCGCTTTGACGGAACGGCGTTTGAGGATGAAGCAGTCGATCCATTGGCATCCCTGCGCGCACTGATCGCTGAAAGCCGAATTGACCTGCCCACGGACCTTCCTGCGGCGAGTGCCGGGCTCTTTGGCTATTTGGGCTACGACATGATCCGCTTGGTGGAGCATCTGCCGGATGTGAACCCTGACCCGTTGGGCCTGCCAGATGCTGTCATGCTGCGTCCGTCGGTTATAGCGGTGCTGGACGGGGTGAAGGGCGATGTCACCGTGGTCGCCCCGGCCTGGGTCTCTTCCGGGCTGTCCGCGCGGGCTGCCTATGCGCAGGCCGCAGAGCGAGTGATGGATGCTGTCCGTGATCTGGACCGCGCATTGCCGCAAACCTCTCGCGACCTGGGTGAGGCACATGAAGACGCGGAACCGGTGTCGAATTTCACACGCGACGGCTACAAGGCCGCAGTCGAAAAAGCCAAAGAATACATAAAGGCAGGGGACATCTTTCAAGTTGTTCCCTCGCAACGCTGGACGCAGGCCTTCCGCCAGCCGCCCTTTGCACTTTACCGCTCTCTCCGGCGCACCAACCCGTCGCCCTTCATGTTCTATTTCAACTTCGGCGGCTTCCAGGTGATCGGCGCAAGCCCCGAGATCCTCGTGCGGGTGTTTGACAAAGAAGTCACGATTCGCCCCATAGCTGGCACACGCCCGCGCGGGGCAACGCCGGAGGAAGACCGTGCACACGAGGCCGACCTGATGGCCGATGCCAAGGAACTGGCCGAACACCTGATGCTGCTCGATCTGGGGCGCAACGATGTGGGGCGCGTGGCCAAGATAGGCTCCGTCCATCCGACAGAAGAGTTCATCGTCGAACGCTACAGTCACGTGATGCACATTGTCTCCAACGTGGTGGGGGAACTGGCCGAAGATCAGGATGCACTCTCTGCCCTGCTGGCGGGCCTTCCGGCCGGCACGGTCAGCGGTGCGCCGAAAGTGCGCGCGATGGAGATCATCGACGAGTTGGAGCCCGAGAAGCGCGGCGTTTACGGTGGCGGCGTGGGGTATTTCAGCTCGGGCGGAGACATGGACATCTGCATCGCGCTTCGCACAGCTGTGGTGAAGGACGAAGAGCTGTTTATTCAGGCAGGCGGCGGCGTGGTCTATGACAGCGATCCGGAAGCGGAATACATGGAAACCGTGCACAAATCGAATGCGATCCGGCGGGCCGCAGCCGATGCAGCACGGTTTGACGGCGGAAATCAATAACCAGGCCCCATGACTGCGAAGACGGCGTCAAAGAAAATTCTGCGAATTTTCTTGTTCAGAATCTCCGAAAAAGTACCTCAAATCCACCCAACAGACCACTGATTTAAAACAGTTTAGCCATTTTTCGGCCCTGTCCGAATTTGCGCCACACGCGGTGTGCCTTTTTCTTCTGACAGGTTCGCTGTCACGCCCAGATCAAAACCGGTCCGCGTGATGCGGTGGATCACCCGGTCGACAAGGCTTTCATCCTGCGCGTTGAACATCTTGCGCTGCAAGAACCAGTACAAAAACCGATCATAGTCGAAGGCCACCTGCCCCACTTCACGCAACGCCCGGCCCGCCTCGTCCGCCGTCTCAACGCTCCACGCACATCCCGCAAAGTCCGCACGTCCGAAAAGCACCGCAGGTGTGTGATGGAAAAGCCCTTCGAAGGACGCGCCTGAACAAATCGAAACGGAGCAATACGCCCCCTCCAACATGTCATGCACATTGGCGTCGACGACCTCGACACCCTGCTCTCGCGTCGCCAATTTCGTGGCATAGGCGGCGGCCATGGTGTCGGGGAACTTGGGATGAACCTTGATCACAACCTCCCGCTCCGCGCGATGTTCCATGACGAGCTCCAGCATTTCAGTCTCTAACATGTAGAGATTGCGCAAAACCGGGTCTGACATGCCCTGCAGAAAAACAACGATCCGATCCTTGCCAATGCTGCCCGTCCGCTCAGGCTGATCATGCTTGGATTTGCCCAAGCGGATCAAATGTCCGCCGACCCGATTGACGAACCTTTGCGCCTTGTCCTGCGGGATCTGGCTGAGGTCAGGATGCGCCCGGCCAAGTGAGCTATCACAAAGCACACCGCGCTGATCGAAGTACCAATAAGGCCAAAGATACGCGATCCCGGTGTTCAACAGGTTAAACCGCCTAAGAAACCCATGATGGACCAGGTGGAAATCGGTCTTGGTGTAGTGGGCAATGTCAGTTGTCGCACGCCGCTCAACGAAGCGGACCGACACACCCCGATCCCGCAACCCTGGCGCCAATGCCTCATAAAGCCCAAAGCCCGCCTGCCCGTAGCGTTCCAACATGTCGCGCGGCACGTGGATCAGAAGTTCCGGTTTGTCGCCTGCAGCCATGCCAATCACCACCGTCGCACGGTCCAGGACCACTGGCCCGGGTCGTCGCGAATGATCTCGGTCATACGGTCATTGAACACCCGCATCATCGACCGCAAGCTGCCAGTGTTGGGAATAGGCGCGTCAATCACCGCACGAAACCGCGCGCCCGCCCCGTCGCGCAACACGAAACACGGCATCAAAAGCGCCTTGTTGGCCCGCGCGAGCTTGGCCGGGGTAAGAGAGGTCGGCGCGCGCTTGTCCAGAAACCGGATTTTTTCGCCGTTGCGATCACGATGGTCGCCCAGCATGACGGCCACATGACCTTCGGACAGGAAGGTGATGAAGTCCTTTAGGTTTCCCTCATACCCGCTTTGGCTGCGGTGCCCGATCTTGAACCCGCGCTGCCCGGTCATGCGTAAGATCGCATCAAACCGGCCATCAAGCAGCATATTGCCCCGCGTTCGATAGAGAAACCCGGCGTCGATGCCGTGCTGTTTCAGGATATGCAGGCCGTATGCGTAATTGCCAATGTGACCTGTCAGCAAAAGCACCGGGCGCTTGTCGGCCACAGCCTGCAAAAACACCTCGCGCCCGTCACCTTCTATGTCGGGCACGGGGGCGGACTGCAACAACCCTTCAAAATGCACCACCTCCCCGAAAAAACGGCCCTGCGCACGTTTGATACGTCCTTCCAAACGGCGACGCTGCCATGTGCCCATGTTGGGATAGGCTGTTTCCAGATTGCTGCGCGTGATGTCGCGTTGGCCCGACAGCCGGGCAAAGATCGCGCGGTACCACCACGCCACCCATGCTCTGCGCATGTAAAACCCTGCAGACACCGCCCTGGCCCTTTCGCACAGCCCCGGTCACGGTTGGGGCCCTTCCGTCACAATGCGCCGTTTCGAGGGGCAACAGAAGGCTTTTATTTCTGCTCACCCAAGCCTATGCCGGGCGCATGACCCGCGTGATCCTGTTCAACAAACCCTTCGGCGTGCTGCCCCAATTCACCGATCGCGGCACCCAAGGCAGCCCCCGCCCGACACTGTCGGCCTACATCGATGTGCCGGGTGTCTATCCGGCAGGGCGGCTGGACCGGGACAGCGAAGGCCTGATGGTGCTGACGGACAACGGGCGGCTGCAAGCGCGCATCTCGGACCCGAAATTCAAGACGCAGAAAACCTATTTGGTGCAGGTCGAGGGCGTTCCCGACGACACGGCACTAACGGCACTGCAAACCGGTGTAGCCCTCAACGACGGCCCCACGCGCCCCGCCCGTGTGCGCCGGATCAACCCGCCTGAGATCTGGCCACGCACGCCGCCGATTCGCGTCCGCAAATCCGTACCTGACAGTTGGATCGAGATTGTTCTGAGCGAAGGCCGCAACAGACAGGTCCGGCGTATGACGGCCCATGTGGGCTACCCAACCCTGCGCCTCATTCGCTGGAAAATCGGGGAGTGGAGCCTCGATGGCCTCGCCCCCGGTGCGTGGCGCGACAGTGACGCGGCACATACCGGCTGATCGAAACCTGCAAGGCGCGCCTTTGCTCACTCGGCGATCTGCGCTTTCAGCAAAGCGGACACCGGCGCGATCGCCACACTGGATGCGCGGTCCTGCAAACCCCAGAGGAGCAGCGCACTCACCGTTTCACCCCGCAAGCGCCCCACGATGACAACGCCATCGTCTTCCTGCCCTGCCCGGAACGCCGCCTGATCCAGAAAACGCCGTATCACGGTCGCCGACTGATCATTGCCGTCAATGTCGCGAAAAACGGAAAGCGCCGGGACACCTTCGCGCGCGATCAGCTTTTGTGCGGTGTCTAGGCCCTCAGAATTCAGAACCAACCCATGACCGCTTTCCAGCAGGATCGGGATCAACTGTTCCGTCGCCTCCCGATTGGATTGCAGACCAGAGCCCGGCCCTTCGATCACAGCCACCGCTTCCGGCAGGGCAGAGAGATATGTCTGCATGGCAACTTCTGTATCAGCGGCCCCTGCCCCTTCCGGCAAGTTGACCATGGCCAGAACCTCCAACCCGGCGTCGCGGTACCGCTGCATCGCATCAGCCGCCCCGGACCAGTTCGCATCCACCGCGTAGCTGATCGGATACGGGAAGGCCGCCAAGGCGTCGAACCCAATGGGGCTGTCCCCCTGGTCGATCAAGACAAAGGACATCAACGGCTTGCCTTCGGGGTTTTCAAACGGAACAGAGTACCGCTCCAGCGGCGTCATCGCATTCGGGTCGGCAGCGGTGGTCGTCTCCACCTCCGGTTCAGGCGCGGCTTCTTCTTCGTCGCCGACGGATGGCAGGCGCCCCGTGGTCACGCCTTCTGCCTGGTTGCCGATCGTGCTTGACGGCTCCTCTGCAGTTTCGGGCTCGGTTTGCGGTTCGGGCGCGGGTTCTGGCTCCGCCTCTGGTGTTACCTCCGGGGCCAAGGCCGCTTGCTGCTCTTCTTCAGCGGGCTGTTGTTCGGGCTCTGGCTCCGCGTCCGTATCAAACGCGCCGCTTTGCTCTTCAATCTCTGGCTGTACGGGCTGCGCGGGCTCGGTCGAGATTGCCAGATCATCCTCGCTTTCGGGCACTTCCGGGGCGAGGGTCTGTGGGCTGGGCAGAACGGGATCGTCCGTATCGAGGTCAAACCCCGATGAATCAACGCCAGCGTCAGGCGCGGTCAAGCCGCTTTGTGCCTCACCTGTACTTGGCTGAGATGCAGGCTCGGTATCCGCGTCCTCAAGCGACGCCAGATCATCTGGTTCCGGCGCTTCGACCGGCGATGTGCCTGATGCGGCATCAGGCGTTTCGTCCGAGGCTGGCAAACTGGCCTCCGTGTCCTCACGCGCTTGACGGAATTCGGATCCCGCCGGGACATCCACCTCCCCGGCACTTGGCACGGCATCCGTGGGATAGGTCATCAGCGACGCCCCACCCAGAACAAGCCCCGACAGGACAGTGCCCGTCAAAAATCCACCCAAAATGCCTGACTTCACGGGATTAACCCCCTGTTTCGCTCGCCCCGGCAGTATTGCGCCCCTTGACGCTGCCTTGCAACCCGGAGCAAGTATACCGCGACTGAGACCCGGGGCTAAAGCCCCAATACATTCCGGACAAGCAAAATGCTGCTCTTGATCGATAATTATGACAGTTTCACCTACAACCTCGTGCATTACGTGGGCGAGCTTGGCGCCGACGTGGTCGTGCGCCGCAACGACGCGATAGATGTGCAAGAAGCAATGGGCATGCGACCCGCGGGCATCTTGCTGTCGCCGGGGCCCTGCGATCCCGATCAGGCGGGCATTTGTCTGGCCCTGACCGAGGCCGCCGCCGAAACCCGCACGCCGCTCATGGGCGTCTGCCTGGGCCATCAGGCCATTGGTCAGGCGTTCGGTGGCAAGGTCGTACGCCACTCCGAAATCGTGCATGGCAAAATGGGCACCATCACGCACCAAAATGGGGGCGTTTTCAAAGGCCTGCCGTCGCCTTTTGAAGCAACGCGTTATCACTCACTGGTGGTGGATCGCGACAGTTGCCCGGATGTGCTTGAGATCACGGCAGAGCTGGATGACGGCACGATCATGGGTCTCAGCCACAAAGAGCTGCCCATTCACGGTGTGCAGTTCCACCCTGAATCCATCGCCTCCGAACACGGGCACGCCCTGCTGAAAAACTTCCTCGATGAGATGAAGGTGCCCGCATGAGCGACATCAAATCCCTCATTGGTGCCGCCGCCGACCGAGCGCTCACGCGTGAGGAAGCGGAAGACGCGTTCGGCATCCTGTTCAACGGGGAAGCCACGCCGGCGCAGGTGGGTGGCCTGCTGATGGCGCTACGCACGCGCGGAGAGACAGTCGATGAATACGCCGCGGCTGCCGCCGTCATGCGCTCAAAGTGTAACAAGGTCAAAGGCTTGCCGGGCGCAATGGATATTGTGGGCACAGGCGGTGACGGCAAGGGCACACTGAACATCTCCACCGCAACGGCATTCGTTGTGGCCGGGGCAAACGTCCCGGTGGCCAAACACGGTAACCGTAATCTTAGCTCTAAATCAGGCGCAGCCGATGCGCTTGGGCAAATGGGCGTCAACGTGATGGTCGGACCAGAGGTTGTGCAGGCCGCACTGGATGAGGTCGGCATCGCCTTCATGATGGCCCCTATGCATCACCCTGCCATGGCTCATGTGGGGCCCGTACGGGCCGAGCTTGGCACGCGAACAATCTTCAACATCCTCGGCCCCCTAACCAACCCCGCGGGCGTCAAACGCCAACTGACCGGGGCGTTTTCGCGCGACCTGATCCGGCCCATGGCCGAAACCCTGGGCAAACTGGGCTCTGAAAAAGCATGGCTTGTTCATGGCTCGGACGGCACGGATGAGTTGACCATCACCGGCATCAGCTGGGTCGCCGCCCTTGAAGAAAATGGCGACGTGATCGACACGGAACTGCACCCCGAGGAAGCGGGCCTGCCCATCCATCCGTTCGAGGCCATCCTTGGCGGATCGCCCGAAGACAACGCCTCCGCCTTCCGCGCCCTGCTTGACGGTGCGCCCGGGGCGTATCGCGATGCGGTGTTGCTCAATGCCTCAGCCGCACTGATGGTGGCAGGCAAAGCCGCCAATCTGAAGGCCGGGGTGGAAATTGCAACCGAAAGCCTGGACAGCGGTGCGGCGAAGGCCAAAATCGAAACCCTCGCCCGCGTCACGACGGAGGCCGCATGAGCACGCCCACCATTCTGGAAAAGATCAAAGCCTACAAGCTTGACGAAATCGAGGCCGCAAAGGCCGCTGTCCCACTGGACGAAGTTGAGGCAATGGCACGAGAGGCTTCACCCGTCCGCCCGTTTTCCGAGGCGTTGATCACAGCCAGCAAACACGGCTACGGCCTCATCGCGGAGATCAAGAAGGCCAGCCCGTCCAAGGGCCTGATCCGCGAAGACTTCGATCCGCCATCCCTGGCCCAGGCCTATCAAGCCGGCGGTGCCGCCTGCCTTTCGGTTCTGACAGACACACCCAGCTTTCAGGGCGCGCCAGAGTTCCTCACCGCAGCAAGATCGGCCTGTAACCTACCAGCTTTGCGCAAAGATTTCATGTATGACACCTATCAGGTGGCTGAGGCGCGGGCTTGGGGCGCTGATTGCATCCTGATCATCATGGCCTCTGTCTCGGACGCGCAAGCAGCAGAGTTGGAAGCGGCGGCCACGGAATGGGGCATGGAATCCTTGCTTGAGGTGCATGACAAAGCTGAACTGGAGCGCGCAACCCGCCTTTCGTCGCGCATGATCGGTATTAACAATCGCAACCTGAACACGTTCGAAACCACGCTGGATACATCCCGAACGCTGTCTCGCTTCGTGCCAGAGGACCGGTTGATCGTCTGCGAAAGCGGTCTGGCGTCGCCCGACGACCTGACCGACATGGCCCGCTACGGCGCGCGTTGCTTCCTGATCGGGGAATCACTCATGCGCCAAGAGGATGTCACCGCAGCCACCAAAACGATCCTGTCCGGCGCATCGACCGCAGGTGCCGGGATCTGATGGCGGGGCTCACGCATTTTGACGCCAAGGGCGATGCGCACATGGTGGACGTGTCGGAAAAGCCGGTGACAGACCGGATCGCACAAGCTGAAGGCCACATCACGATGGCCGCGCAAACCTATGATATGATTACCGAAGGTCGCGCCAAGAAGGGGGATGTTCTCTCGGTCGCACGGCTGGCGGGCATCATGGGCGCCAAGAAAACGTCCGATCTGATCCCATTGTGCCACCCCCTTCCCATTGCCAAGGTCAGCGTCGATCTCACAGCAGACCCCGACCTGCCGGGCGTGCGCATCACTGCCACGGTCAAAACGACCGGCCAGACCGGGGTCGAGATGGAAGCGCTGACCGCCGTCAGCGCCGCCGCACTCACCGTCTATGACATGGTCAAGGCCGTCGATCGCGCGATGGAAGTTGGCGGCATTCGTGTCACACTGAAAGACGGCGGCAAATCAGGCCGGTATGAGGCGACATGATTTCAGTTGATGAGGCCCTGGCGCATCTGTTCGCCTTGGTCCAGCCGATGCCATCTGAGACCGTCCCGCTGCAAGAGGCCGCAGGGCGCGTGATGGTGAACGGCGCGTCGGCCAATCGAGACCATCCACCCTTCCCCTCTTCCGCCATGGATGGCTATGCCGTGCGCGCCGCAGATGCCCGCCCCGGGGCCAAGATGACGGTCATTGGTGAGGCCGCCGCAGGTCACGGCTTTGCCGGCGACGTAAACCCCGGCCAGGCCGTCCGCATCTTCACCGGCGCGCCCGTGCCAGACGGCGCGGACAGGATTGTCATTCAGGAGGATGTTGAACGCGAAGGCGATCAGATCACGCTGAAGGACGCCCTCGACGAAAAGCCCTACAAACGCGCCCAAGGGTCTGATTTCGCAATTGGCGACACGCTCAGCGCGCCTCGCCTGCTGAAACCATCTGACATCGCTCTGCTGGCCTCGATGAACGTGGCGCAGGTGTCGGCTGCGCGCAAACCCGTTGTTGCTCTGATTTCCACGGGCGACGAACTGGTTCTGCCTGGTGAAGACCCCGGCCCTGACCAGATCATCGCCTCCAATACCTTTGGACTGAAAGCCATGTTGGACGCCACAGGTGCGCATCCCCGCATCCTGCCCATTGCCCGCGACAATCGTCCGTCCTTGGAGCAAGCGTTCAAGCTTGCGCGCGGGGCCGATCTGATTGTCACCATCGGCGGCGCATCCGTCGGTGATCATGACCTGGTGGGCGACGTGGCGGGTGAGCTGGGCCTACAGCAATCCTTCTACAAAATCCGCATGCGCCCCGGCAAACCCCTGATGGCCGGGAAAATGGACAGCGCGGCCATGGTCGGCCTGCCCGGAAATCCGGTCTCTGCCATGGTCTGCGGCCAGGTGTTCCTGATCCCGATGATCCGCGTGATGCTGGGGTTTGACGCCGCACCTGCCCCGCGCCTCACGGCCCCTCTCGCCATTGATCTACCAAAGGGTGGCCCGCGTGAGCATTACATGCGGGCGGTTCTGAAAAATGGCGCGCTAACCCCGGCGGACCGGCAAGACAGCTCTCTGCTGACCGTGCTGGCGGGATCCAATGCCCTGATGGTGCGCCCGCCAGGTGACGGCCCGCGCGAAAAGGGCGCCATGATGGACTACATTCCACTGTGATACTTGCCGCGATTTCCACGGGTTATCCACAGCATAGTTGACACAAAACGAGAACATGCGTAGAACAAACGTAAACGTATGGACCTCGGAGGGTGCGAACGATGTTGACGAGAAAGCAGCTCGACCTGCTGGAATTCATCCACAAACGGGTGCAGCGCGACGGTGTGCCGCCCAGCTTTGATGAAATGAAAGATGCGCTGGATTTGCGCTCTAAATCAGGCATTCATCGGCTGATCACAGCCTTGGAAGAGCGCGGGTTCATCCGCCGTCTGGCGCACCGGGCGCGCGCGCTTGAGATCGTGAAGCTGCCAGAAAGCCTTGGTGGCGACAGCACGGGCGGTTTCGTGCCTCGCGTGATTGAGGGTGCGAAAGCAGCCCCTGTGCCTGCCCCGATTGCCTCTCAACCGGTTGAAGCGGCGGTGTTTGGCGTGCCTCTGATGGGCCGCATTGCTGCGGGTGTTCCGATTGAAGCGATTGCTGATGGCAGCCAGAATGTTTCTGTACCCGGTGACATGATCAGCGGTAAGGCCGGGCATTATGCGCTTGAAGTTAAAGGCGATTCTATGATCGGCGCCGGGATCAATGACGGTGATGTTGTGGTGATCCGGGAAACCGAGGTGGCAGACAATGGTGATATCGTTGTGGCCCTCGTCGAAGATCAGGAGGCGACGCTGAAGAAATTCTACCGCAACGGCACCGCCATCGCGCTTGAGGCTGCAAACCCGGCCTATGAAACCCGCGTTCTGCCTGAAGACAAAGTGCGCGTGCAGGGCCGTCTTGTCGGCTTGATCCGCACTTACTGAGTGTTCCAAAGCCGCGTGCCGGTCACCTGGCGCGCGGTCACCGGCACAAGCCTGCCCTCCCGATCATACAGCGCAATCGCACCCGTCTGGCGCAGGCTGGCCGGGGTGAAAACTTCGCAATTGCTCAAACGGATATCGGTGGCGGGCGTTTTATTCAGCACCACCCATTTTGCGCCGTGACAGTCGGAAAGTGCATCCGCCGCGCGCTGACCCCGCAAAGCCACGATGGGCCACAACGCCGGATCATTCGCCGCCCATTTGGTAAATGCCCCCTCCTGCGTGGTCTTGTCCCCGTCATTTTCCAGCCAGTTCAAGGCGACGAACCCCGCGCCCCGCTCTTGGTTGAGCGCGCGGCCCTCTTCGGTCATGACCCCGATCAGGCCACCCGTGTCGGCAATCAAGACCGCCGGGCGTTCCGTCCCCGCCCAGATCCAAAACCCGGCCACAAACGGCACAAGGCCAATCACGCGCGCACGGCCCTGCCACAGCATGACAAACAGCGCCCCCAAAGCGATCAAAGGCAGCACAAAAGGCCCCGGTGTTGGCACCATCCCCCGCGCTGCGTGCAAGTGAGAGGTCCAGTGCGCCACGCCAAGGATCCAGTCGAGGCCCACCCCCATCACCCAAAGCGGAACGAAATCCAGCCCAAGCGGCATCAGGCACGCGGCCAACACGGCGGCGGGCATCACAAGGACGCCCATCAAGGGCACGCTCAGCAGATTTGCAATCAGCCCGTAATGCGCTGCGCCGCGGCAATGGGGGCCGTGGCGAGGCCTGCGACAAGCGATGACATGAAGACAGCAATGACGGGCCGCAACCATCTGGGAACATACGTGAATTCGGTATCTCGGAATGCGTTGAAGACCGCCACCAAGGCCGTGGTCGCGGCAAACGACATCTGAAACCCGGGTCCAAGAAGCGCCTCAGGTTGCAGCGCCAAAGCGATCAGCGCCGCGATGGCAACCGCGCGCAAAGACAGCGCACGCCGGTCCACGAGAATGGCGCAGAGCATGACGGCCACCATGATAAAGGCCCGTTCTGTCGCCACGTTGCCACCGGACAGCGCAAGATACCCCGCGCCCACCAACAACGCCCCCACAGCCGAAAGTTTCTTGGCCGGCACCCGCAAGCCGACGCGCGGCCAGGCGGCAAAGCCAAGACGCAGCGCTGAAAAGACGAAGCCCGTCAACAACGCCATATGCAGGCCTGAGATGGCCAGCAAATGCGCCAGGTTGGACACCCGCAGCGCCGTCAGGGCCTCTTGCCCAATCCCGGAGCGATCCCCGGCCATGATCGCGGCCGCAAATCCACCCGTTTCCCCCGGGAGGCGATCCTTGACGCGGTCCGCCAGCCACATGCGCGCTTTGAACAACCATTGCCCGCCCGCCGCTGGCTCCAGCGTCAGAACCGGCGTGCGGGTGTATCCCACGGCACCAAGCCCCTGAAACCATGCATGACGCTGAAAATCGAACCCCGCCGGCTCCACCGGCCCCGAAGGCGGTGACAAATGCGCGGTCATGATCACGATCATTCCTGGCTGCGGATCAATGAACCCCTGCTTTCCATGCAGTGAGACGCGCACCCGGTCGGGCGTGCGATGCGGGCGCGTGTTGGCCAGCACAACGCGATCCAGAGTCAGACGCAACGCATCGGAACTGGATCGATCCATCCCCACGATCCGCCCTTCCACCGGGCCGTAGTAGCGCCATCCAAGCACCGGTTCCGCCAGCGAATGTGCCCGCAGCCCTGCGGCAGCAAACCCCGCACAAATCAACAAAATAGCCCAAATCAGCGGCGTGTGCAGGCTGCGCCAGAAACCGATCACCGCGCCCAGGCCGAAAATGGCCGTCCCCAAAACCCAATAGACGCCCGTGCCCGGCTCAAACCTCAACAGGAAGTAAATCCCGACGCCTGCGCCGAAAAACACCGGGGCCCACGGAAAGAGATACCCCCGCTGGCCAAGCCAAAAGGAAGACCAAAGCCCGGGCCGTTCGTTCACTGTATCATCGGGGCTGCGCAAGGCTTGTTTCCCCCCGTGCGGGTCGATAGACAGTCAGGGTGCGCCGGTTCAGGCTTACCTTCCAAAACGTTAGCGAAAGGTTAATCCGAGAGATGTCTCAGAGAGTTGTCACACGCTTTGCCCCGTCGCCCACGGGGTTTCTGCACATCGGCGGCGCACGCACGGCGCTCTTTAATTGGCTTTTCGCACGCGGGCGCGGGGGGCAGTTTTTGCTGCGGATCGAAGACACCGACCGCGCGCGGTCCACGCCCGAAGCGACGCAGGCGATTCTCGATGGGATGGCCTGGCTGGGCCTTGATCACGATGGTGAGGCGATTTCCCAATTCGACCGCGCAAGCCGTCATGCGGAAGTGGCCCAAGAGCTTTTGACATCAGGTTCGGCCTATAAGTGCTTTTCAAAACAAGAAGAAATTCAGGCTTTTCGCGATGCGGCCCGTGCCGAGGGTCGCTCCACACTGTTTCTCAGCCCTTGGCGCGACGCCGATCCTTCCACACACCCAGATGCACCTTTTGTAATCCGAATCAAAGCGCCTCAGTCCGGCGAGACCGTGATCAAGGATGCCGTCCAAGGCGATGTTACCATCCGCAACGATCAACTCGACGACATGGTCCTGCTGCGCTCCGATGGCACCCCTGTCTATATGCTGGCCGTGGCCGTCGATGATCACGACATGGGCGTCACCCATGTGATCCGGGGGGACGATCACCTCAACAATGCCGCGCGTCAGATGATGATCTACACCGCCATGGGGTGGCCCCTGCCCACCTATGCGCATATCCCGCTGATCCATGGCCCCGATGGCAAGAAACTGTCGAAACGCCACGGCGCCCTCGGGGTCGAGGAGTATCGCGACATGGGCTACCCGGCCGCCGCGATGCGCAACTACCTGGCCCGCCTTGGATGGAGCCATGGGGATGATGAGTTCTTTACCGACCAGCAGGCGCAGGACTGGTTTGATCTTGACGGCATTGGCAAGTCGCCCGCGCGGTTTGACTTCAAACGCCTCGATCACCTGAGTGGGCAGCATATCGCGGCGGCAGACGATGCTGCACTGCTGCATGAATTGGTCCAATTCCGCGCCGCCACAGGGTCACCTGCGTTCACAGGTGATCAATTGTCGCTTTTGGAGACAGGTATGTACTGCCTCAAGGAACGCGCGAAGACATTTCCAGAACTCATTGAGAAAGCAAAATTTATCCTGACACACCGCCCAGTTCAGCCGGATGAAAAGGCGGCCAAGGCACTCGACAATGTATCCCGTAGTATACTGAAAGAATTGACGCCGCATCTGCAAAATGCTACTTGGACGCGTGAGGGATTAGAGGCCGCCACGCAAGCGTTCGTGGAGGCAAAAGAAACCAAATTCGGCAAGCTGGCAGGGCCCATGCGATCTGCGCTTTCAGGGCGCAGCGCCACACCGAGCGTGTTCGACATGCTCTTGGTTCTGGGACCCGATGAATCGCTTGCACGGTTGCAGGATGCAGCCAACGCCGACGACGCGCCCTTCGCTTAAAAAGGCTCAAGGGCGCAGACAAAATGCGCTCCCTTCATGTAAGGTCAGCGCGACGGAGAAAGGGAGGACGCCCATGGCGGAGAGTACCAAATCAGCGAAACTGTCCATTGATGGCACGGAGTATGACCTGCCGATGTTTTCGCCGACAGCCGGACCAGACGTAATTGACATTCGCAAGCTCTACGGACAGGCGGGTGTCTTCACCTACGATCCGGGCTTCACATCCACCGCGAGCTGCGACAGCACGATCACTTACATTGATGGCGGCAAGGGCGAACTTCTGCACCGCGGCTACCCGATTGATCAACTCGCCGAGAAGTCTCACTTCCTCGAAGTCTGCTACCTGCTGCTTTACGGTGATCTGCCCTCAGCGGCGCAGTTGGAAGACTTTGAAAGCCGTGTGACAAATCACACGATGCTGCACGAACAGATGCATTTCCTGTTCCGCGGGTATCGCCGGGATGCGCATCCCATGGCGATCATGGTGGGTGTGGTCGGCGCGCTGTCTGCGTTCTATCACGACTCGACCGACATCAACGACCCGTGGCAGCGCGAGGTCGCGTCGATCCGCCTGATCGCGAAAATGCCAACGATTGCGGCGATGGCCTACAAGTATTCCATAGGTCAGCCGTTCGTCTATCCGCGCAATGAGCTGGATTACGCGTCCAACTTCATGCGGATGTGCTTTGCCGTGCCCGCACAAGACTATCAGGTGAACCCGATCCTGAGCCGCGCGATGGACCGCATCTTCACGCTGCATGCCGATCATGAGCAGAACGCGTCGACCTCTACGGTCCGTCTGGCGTCGTCTTCAGGTGCGAACCCCTTTGCCTGCATCGCCGCTGGCATCGCCTGCCTTTGGGGCCCGGCCCACGGTGGGGCAAACCAGGCCTGCCTTGAGATGCTGCGCGAGATCGGCACTGTGGACCGCATCCCCGAATACATTGCGCGGGCCAAGGACAAGAATGATGAATTCCGCCTGATGGGCTTCGGTCACCGGGTCTACAAGAACTTCGATCCGCGCGCGAAGGTGATGAAACAATCCGCCGACGAAGTGCTGGAATTGCTTGGTGTGGAAGACAACCCCACACTGCAAGTGGCCAAGGAGCTGGAAAAACAGGCGCTGGAGGATGACTACTTCGCCGACAAGAAGCTCTTCCCGAACGTGGATTTCTACTCCGGCATCATTCTTGAGGCCATGGGCTTCCCCACGTCGATGTTCACACCGATCTTTGCTGTGTCGCGCACGGTGGGCTGGATTTCGCAGTGGAAAGAAATGATCGCCGATCCTCAGCTGAAAATCGGCCGTCCGCGTCAGCTCTACCAGGGGGAGACGATGCGCGACTATGTGGATATGGAAAAACGCTGACGCCACGCAATTTGTACAACAGGGCCGCGACGGGACACCGCCGCGGCCTTTTTGATTTAAATCTTCCGTGATTTATCCGCGTAGCGCCGGGTGTCGCTTCACCACGGATTAACGCGTCGAGGGCAGGCTGCCGCAAACTCTTCAACACGGAGCGCCTTGCCTTGCCTGTCCCCCATTCTTCCATTTTGCGACGCCAAGCCATTCCTCGCGTTCCCGCGACCAGTCCCTTTACGTCGCATAAGGCTCTTCCTGACTTCCTGAGACACTGTGGATCAGCACGCAAAACGCGCATCAATGGCCTGAACGGCCCCACGCCGAAAACCAGAATGGCGTGCTTTGATGCCCGCGAAGATGTGCTGTCCGTGGTGATCGACCCAGGCCAACGCCCTCCGGACCTTCACCTGCAGACGGTGCCAAATGGCGTCCAACTGATGGCCAACGGAAAACCTCTTGCCCATATTTCAGACATGCCCGCGGGCCTGTCTTTGACCGATGTGGTTGTGATCGAGGCCAGCCCCCAATCTGACCTCACGCGACGGGCGGCACCACCAATCGGCTAAGCGCCCGGACCACGCTTCTTTCTTGCTGCAAATACTCCGGGGGAACAGCCGCAGGCTGTGGGGGCAGCGCCCCCAAACCCTCACCGACCTTCGAAGGTCGCTTTACGCTTGTCCAGAAACGCCAACACGCCTTCCTTGAAATCCCGCGTCTGGCCACATTCCCCTTGCAGGCGCGCCTCCACGTCCAGCTGCGCGTTCAGCTCATTGTCCCAGCTTTGCCGGATCGCCTGCTTCATCGCGCCATAAGCCGCCGTCGGCCCCTTGGCGAGATGCGCAGCCCGCGCGCGCCAATGCGCATCGAACTCCATGTCCGGGACGGCCTCCCAGATCATGCCCCACTCATCGGCCTGCCGCGCGCTGATCGGTTCGGCGAACAGGGCCGCCCCCATGGCCTTGGCCGCCCCCATCTGGCGCGGCAGCCAGAAGGTGCCACCCGCATCCGGAATAAGGCCAATGCGTGCAAAGGCTTGCAGGAAATACGCGCTCTCCGTCGCAATCACCACGTCGGCGGCAAGCGCCAGATTAGCCCCTGCGCCGGCCGCCGCACCGTTGACGGCGGAAATCGTCGGGATCGGGCACTCTCCCACGGCCTGGATCATCGGCACGTATTCGTCACGTAGCACCCGTTCGAGGTTGACCGCCGTGGCCACACCACCGTCGCTCAGATCCTGGCCCGCGCAAAAGGCCCGCCCTTCCCCGGTCAGAACCAGCACCCGCGCTTGCTGCCCTGCGGTGCGCGCCGCATCGATGATCTCCGCCCGCATTTCTGCACTGAGCGCGTTCATGACATCCGGCCTGTTGAGGCGCAGCACCGCGATGTCGTCTTCAATCTGGAATGTGATGGTTTGATAGTCTTTCACCGCGCAGCCCGCCTTTGATCAGAGGTTTGCCCTCTCATAGCGCGGAACGGCGACAGAGAAAATGACGACGGCGCGTTAGATTGACTGGACCAAAATCCGAGGCAGTTCAAAAGGGAAATCACGCGCCGACCCGGGGGGCGGGTCGGCGCGGCCTGTTGGTACCCATCAGGCAATGTCTTTGTTTGAAGTGTTACACGTCAGGTCGTGGCTAGGTTGCCTTAATCGCTTAGGATCTTGTCAAGCCGCGATTTCTCTTCATCGGTCAAGACCGCCTCCGTTGCCGCCTCACTGCTCGCCCGTCTGCGCACAAAGGCCACTCCAAGCCCCACACCCACAAGCAACATCGCAGGTCCCGCCAGCCACAGGATCATGTTGGTCCCCGTCGCGGTGGGTTTCAGCAGCACATACTCACCGAAGCGGTCGACAACGAAGGCCATGACCTCCTCATCACTGTCACCGGCCACCAACCTCTCGCGCACCAGAATACGCAGGTCTCGGGCCAGGGGGGCGTTGGATTCGTCAATGCTTTCATTTCGGCACACGAGGCAGCGCAGTTCTTCCGACAGCGCCCGCGCCCTGTCCTCCAGCACTGGGTCATCCAGGATTTCGTCGGGCTGCACAGCCCAAACCGGGGCCGCCAGCAGGCATAAAATGAACAAAAGCCGCTTCATTCCGCGGGCACCCCGGGCGCATTGCCCTTCCGTGCGCCCGCCGCCACACGGTAGCGTCGGTCGGTGAGCGACAGCAACCCACCCAAAGCCATCAGGATCGAGCCGCCCCAGATCCAGTTCGCAAGGGGTTTGTAATAGCTGCGCACCGCCCATCCGCCGTCGGACTGCGGATCGCCGAGCGAGACATACACATCGCGCAAAAACCCGATATCAAGCGCGGCTTCCGTGGTGGGCATATTGGCGACGGGGTAGACGCGCTTTTCAGGATGCATCGTCCCGACAAACCTGTCCCCGCGCATCAGCGTCAAATCCCCCACCGTGGCGATGTAATTGGGTCCTCGCGTCTCTCGTACCGCGTCCAGCGTCAGGGTGTAGCCCGCCAGCTCAAAACTGTCGCCGGGGTGGGCCACGCGGATATCTTCCAACTCCCACGCCATCATCGCCGCCACACCCGCCATGGTGACGCCCAGGCCAGAATGCGCCACGGCCTTCCCCCAATCCGCGCGCGGCAGGCGGATCATGCGGGCCAGACGCTCTTTCAGACTGGCCCGACCCACGCGGGCCATCAGATCGACAAAGGCCCCCATGACCAGCCATGCGCCGAGGAAAAGCCCGATCGGGCCAAGCGCCGACCGCCCGCTTTGCATCGCATAGGCCAAAGCACCTATGGCCAAGGCCAGCACGAAAATCGGCACCAGCTTACGCACAACACGGCCCAGCTTCGCCCGCTTCCATGGCAGCATCGCACCAATCGGCAGCACCAGCCCGAGGGCCAGCATGAAGGGCGCGAAGGCCAGATTGAAAAACGGCGGCCCGACAGACAGCTTGCGGTCAAAGAAAATCTCGCTCACCAGCGGCCAGATCGTGCCCACGAAGATCACGAAAGCCGAAACCGCTAGGATCAGGTTGTTCAGAACAAGCACCGACTCGCGGCTCACCAATCCAAAAACGCCCTTTGACTGCAACACCGGCGCGCGGGCCGCGAACAGGGTCAGCCCCAGCAACATGAACGCACCCAGGATCATCAACAGAAAGACCCCGCGTTCCGGATCGGTCGCAAAGGCGTGCACAGAGGTCAGAACGCCCGAGCGTGTGATGAACGCGCCCACCATGGAAAATCCGAACGCGATAATGGCCAGCAGGATTGTCCAACTTTTCAGCGCCTCGCGCTTTTCAACGACAATCGCACAATGCAGCAGCGCCGCCGCGATAAGCCAGGGCATGAAAGACGCGTTTTCGACCGGGTCCCAGAACCAGAACCCGCCCCAGCCAAGTTCGTAATACGCCCACCAGCTGCCAAGCCCGATCCCGACCGTCAGAAACATCCAGGCCGCCAGCGTATAGGGCCGGACCCATCGACCCCATGCCGCATCAACGCGACCCTCCAGCATAGCCGCCAAGGCGAAAGAGAAGGTCATCGAAAGCCCGACATAGCCGAGGTAGAGAAATGGCGGATGAAAGGCGAGGCCGGGATCCTGCAAAAGCGGGTTCAGGTCCTGCCCGTCAAAGGGCGGTATCGCCATACGCTCAAACGGGTTCGACGAGAAGATGATGAACGCAAAGAACGCGGCCGCCACCATGGATTGCACGGCCAGAACCCGCGCGCGCAGGCTGGGCGGCAGGCCACTGCCCCGCGTTGCCGCAACCGCGCCGAAAAGCGTCACGATCAGCACCCAAAGCAGCATGGACCCTTCGTGATTGCCCCAGACACCAGTGACTTTGTAGAGCATTGGTTTCAGCGAATGGGAGTTGATCACCACCAGGCGCAATGAGAAGTCCGAGACGACGAAAGCGTAGGTCAGGGCCGAGAACGCCATGCCGGTCAGCAGAAACTGGATCACGGAACCGGGCTCGGCCACGGCCATCCAACCATGCCATCGTTTGTGGGCGCCAATCAGAGGCACGGTTGCGGTGATAAGGGACACCACAAATGCCAGGATCAGCGCGAAATGACCAAGCTCTGCAATCATGTGTCTAGTATAGTCTCGCGCTCACCCCGCAGCCAATGACATTCGGTCGCGGAACCGTTGAGTTTTCGCCCTACCCCCGCCGTTCCCCCGCGCCACCGGGACCGCCCAGAAGACGCGCATGGCTTTCCAGGGCAAAGCGGTCCGTCATGCCAGCAATATAATCGCTGACCAGACGGGCCAGCGACACGTCATCTTTCGCGGCATAAACGTCCTCTTGCCAGCGGCGCGGCAGGTTTTCCGACGCCCCCATGTAGTAGGGGAAAAGCTCTTCCACTACGAACGTCACCTGCTCCCGCATCTCGACCACAGACGGCGCGCGATACATGCGTTCAAACAGGAACGCGCGAATATCTGTCAGCTTGGCCCACATCTGGGGCGAAAACCGGATGACGGCGTAACCCAGTTCGCGCACCTCCTGCGCCGATCCCGGCTTGGCCTCGGCCAACCCCGCCTTCGCGGTCTCAATGACGTCGGCCACCATCACCCCAAACACTCGCCTGAGCGCTTCGTGGCGGCGGCGATAAGGGTCAAGACCCGGATAGGCCTCGTCCACTTCGGCATAGCACTCCCCCACAATCGGCAGCACCGCGATGTCCTCTTCCGAGAAGAGCCCCGCCCGCAGCCCGTCATGCAGATCGTGATTGTTATAGGCAATGTCATCGGCCAGCGCCGCCACCTGTGCCTCGGCACTGGCATGGGTGTGCAATTCCAGATCGTGCCGCGCATTGTACTCGGTCAAGGCCCACGGGAGATCACCCGTCACCGGCCCATTGTGCTTGGCGATCCCTTCGAGCGTGTCCCATGTCAGGTTTAGCCCGTCAAATTCTGCATAATGCCGCTCCAGCGAAGTCACGATCCGCAAGGCCTGCGCGTTGTGGTCAAAACCACCATAGGGTTCCATCAACGCATTCAGCGCATCCTCGCCCGTGTGCCCGAACGGCGTGTGCCCCAGATCATGGGCCAAGGCCACCGCCTCAGTCAGTTCCTGATTGAGACCAAGCGCGCCTGCAATGGTCCGGGCCACCTGTGCCACTTCGATGGAATGCGTAAGCCGCGTGCGAAAGTAATCCCCCTCATGCTCCACAAATACCTGCGTTTTGTGCTTGAGCCGCCGGAACGCACTGGAATGAATGATCCGGTCGCGATCCCGCTGAAAACAGGAGCGATAGTCACTCTCTTTCTCCGCCACCAAACGCGGGCGCGCCGATGACGGATGCAATGCATATGCGGCCTGCATCATTCAGGTCCTTGTCGCCTCATCCCTGCCCCCATATATTATGCCTCAACACACCGCGAAACACGAGAGTTACGCACCATGGATTTGCCCCCGACCGTCACAGATCGCGCCTTTGCACGATTGGCCGAGATCGGCGCCGCCAATGATGGCGTTGCTTTGCGTGTGGCCGTGGAAGGCGGCGGGTGCTCTGGCTTTCAGTATGAAATCAAACTGGACGCACCGGCGGATGACGACCTTGTGCTGGAAGGCGACGGTGAGAAAGTCGTCGTTGACGCGATTTCCCTGCCTTTCCTGAGCGGTGCCACGATTGATTTCACTGAAGAGCTGATCGGCGCTCGGTTCACTATTGAAAACCCGAACGCATCAAGCTCTTGCGGTTGTGGTGTTTCGTTCTCGATGTAGACGCACGCGAAGCCGCCCTCACTCACTCAGCAGGAACAACAGACCCGGGCCTGTCTATGGCACGCTGCGCGCTGCGCGCCTGATCCCAAACCAGCCAGCAACTCGCCGCGATGAGAATGGCCGCGCCCAGGTACACACCTGTCGCCGGAACCTCGCCAAAAGCTGCAAACCCGATCACCACCATCCACACAAACTGCAGATTCATCAGGGGCGTGACCACGTAGGCGGGCAACGCCTTCAGCGCGGCCACGAGGACCCACCGTGCACCGAACAGCACCACGGCATAGATCAGGACCCATCCCAGGTCGACCCATCCCATCGGAACAAAGACAAACGGCAAGGCCAGGCCCATCACAACCATCAGCGCCAAATTGGGGTAAAAGACCTGCGCCAGAATATTGCTGTCACGCAACCCGATATAGCGGGACGCCACCATCGACACAGTGCCCAGCAACACAGCGGCAAAGGCAAGCACATGGCCCCATGACACGGAACTCAACCCAGCGGGAAACAGGCACATGACGCCAATCGTCCCAAACACCAAAGCGGCCCAGACCTGAAGGCGCACCCGTTCTCCCAAGACCGGACCGGACAACAACGCTGCCAAAAGCGGGATCAGCGCGATAAACAAAAACACCTCGGCAAAAGGCAACAGGCGAAAGGCGTAAAAAAACGCGACCGTCCCGGCCACCGTGGCCGCGACGCGAACAGCCATGGCTTTAGGGCAGCGCGTCGTCATCTCGCGTCGGCGTCCGTTGTCCCTATTCGACAGCAGGCTCAGCACCGCAACGATCCCACCCGAAAGCGCATAAAGCTGCGGGGCGGCATAGCTTTCCGCAAAAAGCTTGGTGATCGCATCCGCAAACGTGATCAAAAGCGTGTAAAGCGCCGTCAGCCCGACACCGGCCATGCCCACAACACGCCAAACCTGAGGCTGCGCGGGGCCAATCATCCCATGCCCCCCGAAACGGCAGGCCCACCCGCGCGGGCGAACCCGCGGAAAAACGCCTCGAAATCCACCGCGCGTTCCGCCGCTTCCAGCACATCGCGAGAGGCATCAGACATCCCCTCGCCCACGTTGTCGCGCATATCCGCCCAATCCGCACTGCGCGCGCCGCCCAGTTTGTAGATGCTGTCCGACAGCTCTCTCAGAGGTCCGGATGCGGGCTTGGGCGCGGCAAACACGACCGACCCCTCCGGCATTTCGGCCCCGAAGCCACCCTGATCAGAAACATCCATGAACCAGTTGAGCATCAGCCACGGGTGGTAATCATCCATCGCTACTGGCCTGTCACTTTGCTTCACGACAAACCGCCGTGCCTGATCGCGCAACCACCGCGCCCACACCTCGGGCGGGGTCACGCCCGCAAAGCGCAAAGCAATGCAAATCTCGGACAGCAGATCAATGTTGAGTTCCAGAAAGGCCAGCGTGCCTGCGAAGTGCAAGCTGTCGAGCGTCGCCTGCCCCACGTCCGGGTCACGCCGCCCGTACTCCGACAGGTAAAACAGGATATGCGTCAGCTCGTACGCGGCTTTCTTGTTGGGCAAACTGAAGGTTGCCGACCGCTCAGTGAACGCGCGCAGGCGGTCATCCAGACCAACATCCCACGCCATAGGGTCGACCCCGCGCCGCAGGCACAATCGCCGCGCTTCGGCACGCTGCAAATCGGACAATTCAGCCCCAGCAAGATCGCAATCGAATACCCACTGGGCCATCGCCTGACCCTTGTTTCCAGCCATGCCGAGCTCTTCGAGGTCCAGACAGATCGACAGAAAGAAGCGGTAATATTGCGGAAAAAACCCGATCCGGGTTTCGATATCTGAATAGTGCGCGGCGTAAACCTCAAGCGTGTCTTGTGTCAGCTCAGCGCCTGTCGCCTCAAACACATTGAGCACCTCGGCGTTTTCCTTAAGCCAGAAAACATCCTCCGGCCCGCGCCGGGTTTCGGCAAAGCGCTGCATAATCGCGCTTTGCCGAGAGGGTTTGCTGCGTTGGCGGAACGGTGTGTTGAGACGGATGACTTGGCCAGTCCCCGCCCCCTCGCGCATCGCGCTCTCTCCGTTTGCCAACGCCATCTTGGATCACATGCTCGAGGTGAACATCTCGCAGCCGTCGCCGGCCTCGGCCTCAACCGTGGTCGCGGGCCCCATCGAAGACGTAAACGCCTCAACCGCGTCACCGCTTTGGGCCGAGGATGCAGCGATCGGTCCCATGGACGATGTGAACATTTCCACTGCGTCACCGGATTTCGCGTCAGAGCCACCGACCGGTGCCATCGACGACGTGAAAAGACCCGTTACGTCACCAGCAGAAGCGTCACTTGCAGTGACCGGACCCATCGAGGAGGTAAAAAGCTCCGTCGCGTCGCCCAGTTGCGCATCACCTTCCATGATCGGCGTCATGGAAGACGTGAATGCTCCGACGGCTGCGCCATCGTGCAGGCTGGCCTCGGTCTGGGATGTTTGAACATCTGTGTGATCGAGTGTCTTGAGTAGTGCAGTCATGGTTTTCTCCCGTATCTACGCCGTTTCCGGCCCAGTGACGGTTGCAGCCATAAGGCGAGTAGACAACTCGTATTTCGTGTCAAAAGGGTTATCCACAGGCCCATTTACCCGTGGATAACTTTGCAATTTACTGAATACTATTTTCTATTTTCCCACAAAAATTGAGCGAAAAAAATTTATCCACACCCCTGAGATTGAACGTTTTTCACCCTAAAGATGAGTTTCTTTCTCCCGAATCAATCTGAATTTTCCCTGAATTCTACGGCCCCTTCGGATCTGCCCCTTGCCCTTCCTAACCATCGTCGTGATAGACAAGGAAAGACCGAATTTCAGGGGGACACGCAGGTGAAGATTGCCAGTTTCAACATCAACGGGATCAAAGCGCGCGTTCAAGCCCTTGGCGACTGGCTGGATGAGGCCGACATGGACGTGGTCGTACTGCAAGAGTTGAAGTCCATCGACGAAAATGTGCCCCGTGAGCTGTTTGAAGACCGTGGGTACCAAGTCGAAACCCATGGTCAGAAAAGCTTCAACGGCGTGGCGATCCTGTCCCGGCTGCCCATGGAAGATGTCACGCGTGGTTTGCCCGGCGATGACGAGGATGAGCAGGCCCGCTACATCGAAGCGACCGTCATGGGAGAGAGCGCAGCCATTCGCGTTTGCGGTCTGTACCTTCCCAATGGCAACCCGGTTCCGGGTCCGAAATACGACTACAAA
This sequence comes from uncultured Roseovarius sp., assembly GCA_963422235.2. Taxonomy (GTDB): domain Bacteria; phylum Pseudomonadota; class Alphaproteobacteria; order Rhodobacterales; family Rhodobacteraceae; genus Roseovarius. Next base: position 2,855,236 of record CAXMWV010000002.1, on the reverse strand, counting down.
CTCGCCTGGATGGAACGCTTGCGCAACCGCGCGATGGACCTATTGGCACAGGAAGAACCGTTTCTGATGGCGGGCGATTACAACATCATTCCGCAGGATGAAGATGCCAAGCGCCCCGATGCATGGCGGGAAGATGCGCTCGCCCGCCCCGAAAGCCGCGCGGCCTACCGGCGGCTGGTCAATCTGGGCCTGACAGAGGCATTCCGGGCGCGTATCCCCTCCGCGCCAGGGCACTACACCTTCTGGGATTACCAGGCAGGCGCCTGGAACCGCGATGACGGCATTCGGATTGATCATTTCCTGCTCAGCCCCGAGGCGGCGGACATGTTGACCGATTGCCAGATCGACAAAGCTGTACGCGGTCGTGAAAAGCCGTCTGACCACGTACCGATCTGGGTGGACCTTGCCGCCTAGAAATGCGCCCTACCTGCGCGTGACATCATGCTCATAAAGCCAGGCAAACTGGCCCATCATCCGGTCGGGCATCATGCGGCCCGCCAAACCGATCGCCCGATGCGCCGCCCACCTGAGTGGCGGGAAGGCCAGGTGATACTTCCACGCATTGCCACTGGCCGCATCCACCACGCGCAAAACGCGCTCACGCCGCCGGGTCTGATAGGCCGCAAGCCGTGTTTCCAATCGACCAGGCAACGCTAAAGCCTCGGCCAGAACCCAGGCATCTTCCAACGCCATGGACGCGCCCTGCGCCAGAAACGGCAACATCGGATGCGCCGCGTCCCCCAGCAAAACCGCACCGTCCGCGTACCACTCTGGCGCCACGGGGTGGCGGAAGAGCCCCCAAAGATGCACGGTCTCAACCTGCGCCAACATCGCCTGCACATCCGGCCCGAAATCGGCAAAGGCGGCCCGCAGGGTGTCCGGATCGTCCTCTTGGCTCCAGCTTTCCTCTTTCCAATCCGCCCTTTCCTGCACGGCCACAAGGTTAAGCATCTCACCCCCACACAGCGGATAGCTGACAACATGGCGGTGCGGGCCCATATGGACCTGCGCTTCGGGCGGGCGGTTCGATGTATTGGGAACAAGCGCGCGCCAGGCGGTCTGACCAGTGAAGAATGGCGCAATCGACCCGCAGATGGTCCGCCGCAGGACGGAGTGCAGACCATCTGCGCCAATGACGAGGTCCGTTTCACGCTCGGTCCCGTCCTGTATCCGCACGACCGGGTGCGGACCAGGAACAACCTGTTCTACCGGTGCAGACAGCTCCACCGACACACCGGCCCCGCGCGCACCTTCCGCCAGCATGTCGATCAGATCGGCACGGTGCAGGAAAAAGTAATCCCGGTTTGACAGACGGCTCAGATCCAGGCGCGTGACCGATGCACCGCGATAGTCCAAAAGCCGGACCGCCTCAGCCTGAACAGCACGGGCGCGCAAGGGCTCACCCAGACCAAGCGCATCCAGAACCCGCGCCCCGTTGGGTGAAATCTGAATACCCGCCCCCACCTCGCGGATGGCATCGGATTGCTCCAGCACCGTCACATGCGCGCCAAGCTGCGCCAAGCGTTGCGCAACCGCCAGCCCGCCAATGCCCGCACCAATCACCGTGATATTCTGACCTGCAATTGTCATGGCTGGAGTATATCCGGGAAATTTCGCAGGGCGTCCAAAAAAGAAAATTCGACGAATTTTCTATGCGCCCTGCCGAAACAAACAACGCCGGAGCATGTGCCCCGGCGTTGTCACTCATCTTATGCGCAAAGCGTCAGTCGTCGCGATGCACTTTTTCACGGCGCTCATGACGTTCCTGCGCTTCAAGGCTCATGGTTGCAATCGGGCGCGCGTCCAGCCGCTTGAGACTGATCGGCTCACCTGTCACTTCGCAATATCCATATTCACCTTCGTCGATCCGGCGCAGCGCAGAATCAATCTTGGCCACCAGCTTGCGCTGACGATCACGGGTGCGCAGTTCAAGCGCGCGATCCGTTTCTTCGCTGGCACGGTCGGCCACGTCAGGGATTGCGCGGGTGTTGTCCTGCAGCCCCTCAATCGTGTCGCGGCTGCCTTCCAGAAGTTCGTCCTTCCACGTCAGCAACTTGCGACGGAAGTACTCCAACTGGCGTTCATTCATAAACGGCTCGTCTTCTGCTGGACGGTAATCGTCGGGCAAAAAAGATTCAGCTTTCATGAGAAGGTCCTCTTGTTTTGCCTGTACCCATAACGCGCGTCTGACAGGTACAAGCCACCCCGTTTGAGGCGGGGATACACTGACGCTTAAGGATTGTCACTAGGCAATCACAACGCATTGATGTGTTTTCACTCACGCACTAATGTGCCGCGCAAACGCCCAAAGCATGGGCACTAAGAGGATGTATGGGCAATGAAATTTTCCGGAACAGAGTCCTATGTGGCGACCGAAGACCTCACCGTTGCGGTCAACGCCGCCGTCACGTTGGAGCGCCCTTTGCTGGTCAAAGGCGAACCCGGCACCGGCAAAACCGAACTGGCCCGACAGGTTTCCGCCGCGCTTGAGCTACCCATGCTGGAATGGAACATCAAATCCACCACCCGCGCCCAGCAGGGCCTTTACGAATACGACGCCGTCAGCCGCTTGCGGGACAGTCAATTGGGTTAAGAGCGCGTCCATGACGTGGCTAACTACATCAAGAAGGGCAAGCTCTGGCAGGCCTTTGAGGCCGATGAGAAAGTCGTTCTTCTGATCGATGAAATCGACAAGGCGGATATCGAGTTTCCCAACGACCTGCTGCAGGAACTCGATAAAATGGAGTTCCACGTCTACGAGACCGGTGAGACCATTCGCGCCAGAACGCGCCCCATCGTGATCATCACGTCCAACAACGAAAAAGAACTGCCCGACGCGTTCCTGCGCCGCTGCTTTTTCCACTACATCCGCTTCCCCGACCCCGAAACGATGAAGAAAATCGTGGAGGTGCACCACCCCGGTATCAAGGAACAACTGCTGACCACCGCACTCACGCAGTTCTACGAGATCCGCGAACAGTCGGGCCTGAAGAAAAAGCCCTCTACCTCGGAAGTGCTCGACTGGTTGAAGTTGATCCTGGCCGAGGATCTGACCGCCGAGGACCTGCGTCGCGGCGGGTCGGACGCCCTGCCCAAGCTGCATGGTGCGCTGCTGAAAAACGAACAGGACGTACATCTGTTCGAACGCCTGGCGTTCATGGCGCGGCGACAGAGCTAACCGCCACCCTGCGGACCACGGCAAATGCCGTTCTAACCCGCGACCTTGTTGCGCCCTGCCCCATGGGGACAAGGCGCAACCAAGGCTGTCAGATTAAGCCCGATCCCCTTCGGCGGGTTGTTGCGGCGCAGCTCCAGGCTGTTGCGGCGCGGCAGGTGCAGCCGGCGCTGCGGCGGGCATACCTCCTCCCGCAGGATCAGTTCCCGGGTCCGCCGCCGCTTTAAGGACGGGCGTGGACCGGCCAAGGATGTATCCAGAGATGCCACCCAACAGAGCCGAGAGTTCCTTGCCTTCCAGAATGCCCGTGATGCCAAACAAGATGATCGCAATCACAAGCGAGAACAAAGTGACGAACTGAATGCCGGCTTCGGCAGAAAAGACCACCCGTCGCACTTTTTCATCTTCACGCGTGACCTGGAAGAACTTCCAAATGACCAGCCCGACGAGCAGGGCAAACGCAAAAGACATCCAAAGCTTGAAGGTGTTCTCTGCCGACCTCGGCACGAACAGGTCGTTGATCTCATTCTCAACGGTCGTCTGGCGCAAAACGGCGGTCTGCAGATTGCTCTTGGCACTCTGAACAGCCTCCAAAGCAGCAACTCGCTTACCACTTTGCACGTCCAACATGGCTTGGATGTTCTCTGGGCTGTCCGCGCTTTGCTGCTCAAGGGTCAGTTGCCGTTCCAAGGCCTTTTCAAGGGTCTCGATCTCACCTGCAATCTCCAAAAGATCGCCGTTGTTGCGCACGATCCAGTTTTCAATGTCCAAGATTTCTTCGGACGTGCTAAGCGCTTTTTCCTCGGCTTTCTTGGTCTCCAACTCGGCAATCCGAACAGCTTCGGCCTGAAGCTCCCGGTTGGTTTCTGCTGTGCTCACCGCTTCGACGGCCGCAATGACCTCGGGCCCGTTGAAACTCGTTTGAACCGCCAGCAATTCCCTTCGTTTTGAGGCCAAATCCTCCAGATCCACGTCGAGACCATCTTTGAGTTCCATTTCCAGGATCGAAACCAGACCTCTCAGTTCCGTTTCTTTCGCATCGAGGGCACGACGCAGTTTGCGTTCCTCGGAAATGGCTTGATCACGTTGCAGAACCGCCGAGGCCAAATTTGTCCTCGCCTCAGACAACGTGGCGCGAAGCCCTTCCAACTTCGTCGCTTGTTCTAACCTTTCTTCTTGCAACTCGGTTAGGCGTTCCTGCGCGGACGCCAAGCGAGATCGTTCTACGTCATCCTCTGTCTGCATCCGTCTGAGGTCGCTGCGCAGGTCGACCAGGGTCTGCGACTCCACCGCGCTTTCCGAGGCCCTGAGCCTGCTCTGCAAGTTCGCAATCTCCGCATCGATTTCTGCAAGCTTGGTCTCATTCGTAGTGACAAGGTTTCGAAGCTCCGGGATCGACTGCAGCAACTCAATTCGTTCTTCGCGCAGGTCTTGAAACCTTTGGTCATCGCGAAACTTTTTCAACGCCCTTGAAAGCGAACTGGGCACGCTTTCCACATCAGGTATGACTTCAGGCGCATCCTCTGCCACGACCGGGGAAGGAAGCAGCAAAACGAGCGCAGTTAGAGCCAGCAATAAGCTTTTCATCGGACAATTTCCTTCAATAAAATCTACTTTGAGTAGAGCAACTATCCCTGATTTTCTCCCATTTGCATAGTGACGGGGTTCTGTAGGCTTGGGTAAGCACCGAATTCCGCCTCGTCCCGGGTTTCAACTGCACACCGCTAGGCAGGAATATTCCGCACGATCTCAGGCTCAAGACACCAGCACGGGCCCGAGATGCTGCAAGACTCTCGCAAACCGGAGTTTTATCGAGTAGACAAATGCTTGCAGGTCGGCTCTTTTGGTCCAGTGCAGGACGAAACCAACCAACAAGGCTACTTTTGATGCGCAGAGAGAGACTTCATCGATGCTGGCAACGCCTTGTTCGAAGCCTTCAAATTGCCCCGATTGCTCCTCATGGGCGGCCAAGTGGCGTGTCAGACATATCCCACAACGTGCGATCGCGGCCGTCATTCGGTGAAGCGTCGGTGCGGGAAGGTGTAGTGTTTGGGTTTCGTAGTTTGACCATGCGTCGATTTTTACTTCTTCCCGTGTGTATGATGCTGACGGCATGTATGGGAGCGCCATCTGATGTGACCTCCCGCGCGGCGACGCCAGCGCAATCTAGCCTGCCGGCTATGAAGACGTTTGGCGCGCCGCGCCCGGCCGCGCCGGCACGGTCCAATCTGGACATACAACGCGATTTCCTCGAACTGGCCTTTCAGTTGGAATCCGGCCGTGAACTGCAACGCTTTTCGCGGTTTGAAGGTCCGATCTCGATCCGTGTGACAGGCAACCCGCCGCCCACGCTGATGCCGGACCTGAACCGGTTGGTGAACCGCTTGCGCAATGAGGCAGGTATCAACATCGCCAATGCGCAAGACGCAGACGACAGCAACGCCGTCATCACGATTGAGGCCGTGTCGCGCGCCGACATCCGCCGCTTCCTGCCCAAGGCCGCGTGCTTTGTCGTGCCCAACGTGTCCAGCCTGAAGGAATACCGCACTGCCCGTCATAGTGCGCAGACGAACTGGTCCACGCTGACACAGCGCACCCGGATCGCCATTTTCATTCCGGGCGACAGCCCACCCCAGGAAGTGCGCGACTGCCTGCATGAGGAACTGGCGCAGGCGCTTGGCCCGCTCAATGACCTCTACCGCCTGCCCGACAGTGTTTTCAACGATGACAATGTCCACACCGTTCTGACCGGCTTCGACATGCTGATCCTGCGCGCCTACTACGCGCCCGAACTACGCTCCGGCATGACGCGCAATCAGGTGGCGCAGCGCCTTCCCGCCATTCTGGCCCGTCTGAACCCGGGCGGCCAGGGCTTGCCTGCGCGCAATGTGGAGGCGACACCTCGGTCCTGGATCCGCGCCATTCAAACTGCACTTGGCCCGGACACCGGCCCCGCTCAGCGCCGCCGCGCCGCGACCGAAGCCCTTGACATCGCACAGTCCCGCGGTTGGACCGATCACCGGCTGGGGTTCAGTCACTTCGCGCTGGCCCGGATCACCCAAACCTCCGACCCCGAGAACGCGTTCCTCAACTTCGTCAAAGCCGAAGTCGCCTACAGGCGCGCGCCGGGCACGCGGCTGCACAAGGCCTACTCTGCCTCACAACTGGCGGCTTACGCGATCAGCCAGGGCCATGGGCAGGACGCGCTTGTACTGCTCGACCCGCATATCGAAACGGCCAAGAAGTTCGAAAACGCGGCCCTTCTGGCCACCCTGCAAATGCTGCGCGCCGAAGCACTCGAACAGCTGGGCCGCGTGGATGAAGCCCGCGCCGTTCGTCTGGACAGTCTGGGCTGGGCGCGATACGGGTTCGGCACGGATTGGGCGGTGCGCGCGAAAATGCGCGAAATTGCGTCGCTCAGCCCGGTGAAGTCAAACCCGTAACTTCAAACCCGTAAGACTGGCAGGCGGATCAACGAATGTTCGTAATTTTGGGGGCTCTTCTGGGCGCAACCACTGGCGCTCTGGTCGCGCGCAAGCGCAAAGGCAACCGCGCTGACATCCTGCAATACGGCGTTGTGTACGCCATGGCCTTTGCCGTGGCCGGGTTGTTCCTCACACTGATGATCCACCGCTTCTCTGTCTGAGGGGGCGGGCCGATGTTTCAACCCTTCTTTCAGAACCTAAGACAGGCCGGTGTCCCGGTATCTCTGCGTGAATATCTGACCTTTCTGGAAGGCATGGGGCGCAATCTGGTCACCTATGACGTGGAAGGGTTCTATTACCTCGCCCGCGCCGCGATGGTGAAAGATGAGCGGATGATCGACCGCTTTGACCGCGCCTTCGCGGAAAGCTTCAAGGGATTGGAAAACATCACCGTCGATCAGGTGATGGAGGCCGTGGACCTGCCGCAAGAGTGGCTGGAAAAGATGGCCGAAAAGCACCTCAGCGACGAAGAGAAAGCCGAGATTGAAGCGCTTGGCGGGTTCGATAAGCTGATGGAGACGCTCAAAGAGCGGCTCAAAGAACAGGAAGGCCGCCACCAGGGCGGCAACAAGTGGATCGGAACTGCCGGAACGTCGCCTTTCGGGGCCTATGGCTACCACCCCGAAGGCGTGCGCATCGGCCAGCATGAAAGCCGCCATCAGCGCGCGGTGAAGGTCTGGGACAAACGCGAGTTCCGCAATTTTGATGACAGCGTGGAACTGGGCACGCGCAACATCAAGGTGGCGCTGAAACGCCTGCGCAACTGGGCCCGCGAAGGGGCCGAGGATGAGCTGGATTTGAACGGAACCATCCGCGCCACGGCAGAGAACGGCTATCTCGACGTTAAGATGCGCCCCGAACGGCACAACGCCGTGAAAGTGCTGCTCTTCCTCGACGTGGGCGGCTCCATGGACCCCCATATCAAGGTGGTGGAAGAACTCTTCTCCGCCGCCCGGACTGAATTCAAGCACCTTGAATACTACTACTTCCACAACTGCCTCTATGAAGGCGTCTGGCGCGACAACCGCAGGCGGTGGTCGGAACAAACCCCAACCGACGACGTCCTGCGCACCTATGGGCCGGACTACAAGTGCATCTTCGTGGGCGACGCCTCGATGTCGCCTTACGAGATCGCCTACCCGGGCGGGGCCAACGAACACTGGAACGCGGAAAGCGGTCAGGTCTGGCTCAACCGCGCGCGGGAGCAATGGCCCAACCACCTATGGATCAACCCGATCCCTGAGAAGTACTGGGGCTACACTCAATCCATCCAGATGATCACTGAGATCTTCGAGGGCCGCATGGTCCCCATGACGCCGGCGGGGATTGAAGCGGGGATGCGTGACTTGGGGCGTTAGTCCCACCACTCATGACACGGAAAAAACGCAAACGAGGTCACCACCCGTGTCATCCCCGAAATTCCCCTTCCCCACATCTCAGCCGCCCGCATGGTGTCCCAAGAGATCAAACACCGATTGGAACCCGTTTTGGCTGCGGAGTGAAACGGGGTCGGGGCATTGTGCCTCAGAGCGAAACAAATCGTTTTCGATCAGACGGTTGGATCGTCTATGACAGGCCGTGCGATCCGTGTACTAGTTAACAGTAGCAAGTCCAAATTGAACGAGTGAGACATCCGGCGCGCCCTTTGGCACCGCGACCGACGCACTCACATCACTGGGGTTCAAGAGGGGGCACCCGTGGAAACATTTGATTTTGATGGCACCGCGCCGCAAAACGCGACCTTCGACTCTGGCTTCACCCTCTCTGTGACTGGCACCGTGCAAGACATAAATCCGGCACCCGGCGTGTCATTTACGCTTTCTGCGTCGGGGACGTATGCGACTGAAGTGCCCAATGGAAACGGCCTGGCTGCCATTCTTGACTTTACTGGGCCCGGCTTCCGGGTCGTCCTCGTTTCAGAGACCTCCACCATTGTATCAAACACATTCGGCGTTCCCGGATTGACTTTTACCACAAGCCCACCATCTGAGGCGTTTTTGACGTTCAACCTCAACACAACTCCAAATCGCACCGCGTTTGATACTGGGTCCGCGCCCGTTTTATTGGTGAATGGCGAAACGGTAACAGGCACGGTCACGCCGGACGGCAGCGCCATCAGGTTTACCATCTCGGATCCCGAAACGTCTCTGAACATCTCGCAGCTCACTGCTGGTTTTACGTGCTTTTGTGCGGGCACACGCGTGACGACGCCCGATGGTGTCAAGAACGTGGAAGATCTCCGACCCGGTGATCTTGTTTGTCTTGCGAATGGGCGTGTTGCGCCTGTGCGCTGGCTCGGCCGTCAAGTCGTAAACAGTTCCGTAGCGCATCCGGCGGAAGCAAACCCTATCCGGATCACACGCGGCGCGATGGGCCACGGCCTGCCTGAGCGTGACTTACGCGTGAGCAAAGACCACGCCATCTGCATCGACGGCGTTCTGATCAATGCAGGGTGTCTGGTGAATGGTTCCACCATCTATCAGGAAAGCAATGTGAGAGAGGCCTTCACATACTACCATGTCGAGACCGATGCCCACGAATTGATCCTGGCCGAGGGGGTGGCGACGGAAACCTTCGTCGACCAAACCACCCGCGACACGTTCGAAAACGCCCACGAGGCCCCTGACCGTGTCATCCCCGAAATGCCCCTCCCCCGCATCTCCAGCGCGCGGCTGGTGCCTGATCATATCAAACGCAAGCTACGCCCGTTGATTGCGGCTGAGTAGCATCAAAATCCATTCTCCGTGTCGTCTCAAATGTCCCAAAGCAAACACCCCCTCTGCTGCTTCAGAGTGTCAATAGACAGCCCGGCGCGCGCCCATTACGGTGCGCCAACCGTGTTACAATTTGGGAGCGGACGTCTTGGCAACATTTGATTTCGACGGTTCGGCCCGCGGACAGAGGTCTGTCGTCCGTGACACCCTGAGCCTGTCAAAGCAACTGACCGACTCAACACCAAACCCGGTGACCTTCACCGTGTCCTTCGCAGCAAAACTGCCGGGCCGGCTCGTCTGGGGCGGGATTGAAGATCCCGGTGGACCCGGTTTCGAAATTGACGCACGGGTCACGGCACAGCCCACGACGTTTTCCGAGGTCAGCACGCCGGTCAACACGCTGAACATCACGTTCGGCATCGCGACGCCGACCGCCTCGCGTGCAGGCTTCACCACGGCCTCGAACCCGCTGCTGATTGTGAACGGGGCCACCGTGACCGGAACCGTGATCAATGGCGGGGCACAGGTGTCCTTCACGATCTCCAACCCGACGGCCACGAGGTTTGCCATCTCCGAGCTCATGACCAACTTCACGTGCTTTTGCGCGGGCACACGCATTGCCACTCCGGACGGCTTCACTCTGGTCGAAGACCTGCGCCCGGGCGATGCGCTGCGATTGTCCGACGGTCGCACCACCAAAGTGCGCTGGCTTGGTCGGCAGCGCGTTGATATGAAACTGGCGCACCCCGCGGAGGCCAATCCGATCCGGATAACCAAAGGCGCTTTGGGCAATAGCCTGCCCAAGCGTGATCTTCGGGTGAGCAAGGACCATGCCATCGCCATTGACGGGATCCTGATCAACGCAGGCGCGCTGGTGAACGGCACGACGATTTACCAGGAAACGAACTCGCAAGACGCGTTCACCTACTACCACATAGAAACCGACGCCCATGAGTTGATCCTGGCGGAGGGCATCGCGGCCGAAACCTTCATGGACCACAAGACCCGAGACACGTTCGAGAACGCCCATGAGGCCCCGGATCGCATGATCCCCGAAATGCCCCTGCCCCGGATTTCCGCGGCGCGGCTGGTCCCGGAGCATATCCGCGACCGCCTGCGGCCACTGACTGCGGCGGAGTAGGCGAAGGCAGGATCAGCTCTGCATTTGCGGCAATCGTTTCGAAAATGATGCGATGGCGTCTCAATCGCCACGTAAGGGCCTTAGGGCAGTGTTGCTCCAAACGCAGCTATAACATAGCCTGTCTGCACAGGTTCATTGAGTTGTTTGACCATGCCCCGATTTGAATTTGACGACGCTTCAGGCACTTTCGACAATTTCAACGTCGGCAGCGGCAGCTCGACCGCGCAAATCTCTTTTGTGGAAGACGGCGTCAACTTCACCTTGTCCATCACCGCAGGCACCACATCAGGCGGGGCGCAACAGGGCAATGGGTTTATCCGAAACAACGCAGACTCTCTTCTCATTTCCTATGGGTTTACCAGCAGCTTCCAGGATCTGCAGGTCACCCTCGACGTCTCGGGCGGCACCGGCGCGACCGTGCAGCCGGGAACTCAGTTCGGCGATGGCTCCGGGTTTGTCACGCTTGCCATCAACAATGCATTCGTCACCCTGAACGGCTCGGTCGTGTTCGATGGGGCATCTCCCACCACCTTTCCTGTGACATCTCCAGGAGGCAGCGCCTTTCTCCAAAGCCCTGGTCAGTTCACCGCGATCAAGTTCACCTTGAACAACCTCGGCAATGTGGGGGCCGGTAGTGTAAATTTCCGGATCACTTTTTTCGACGCTGAAATCAATTGCTTCTGCGCGGGCACCCGGATTGCGACGCCCGAGGGCACGTGCCCCGTGGAAGAGCTGCGCGCGGGCGATCTGGTGCGTCTGGCCTGCGGGCGCGATGTGGCTGTCCGCTGGCTGGGCCGACAGCGGGTGGAGCCGACACTTGCGGCCCCGGGAAAGGTTAATCCGATCCGCATCACCAAGGGCGCTCTGGGGGGCGACCTGCCCGAACGCGATCTGCGCTTGAGCCCGGACCACGCGATTGCCATCGACGGATTTTTGATAAACGCAGGCGCATTGATCAATGGCACGACGATCTATCAGGAGCGCGATGTGCGGGAGGATTTCACCTACTACCACATCGAAACCAACGCCCATGAGTTGCTGCTGGCCGAGGGTGTAACAGCGGAAACCTTCATCGACTACACCACCCGCGACACCTTCGAAAACGCCCATGAGGCGCCTGATCGAATGATCCAGGAAATGCCCTTACCGCGCATCTCATCGGCGCGGCTCGTGCCACACCACATAAAAGACCGCCTTGCGCCGGTTTTGGCGGCGGAGTAAGCCGCTCTTGTCCTTAAAAGGCGAAACAATACTGACCAGATTTCGGCTTTGTCCGCGAACAGGAACCGATCAGCAAAATCTTTTCCAATAATGCCTTTCCACGGATATGCTCAAAGCATCAGCCGTGGGGGCTCTGATGACGTTTTTCGATTTCGACTGCGGCCGCATGTCCAAGGTCGGCCTTGCGTTCAGCACGTTGCTGGCCCGAACCGATATCGTTGATTCAACACCTGCGCCCCAACTGCCGCCCTTGTAAGGGCACGCGGCATGGAGGGGGACGATCATGGAAGTCTTTGATTTTGACGGCACGGCGGCGCCGACCTTCGGTTTGGGCGTCACGCGAACCACGATTACAAACACATTCACCGACCCGACTGATGGGGTCTCGTTCACCATTTCGGTCACCGGCATTGGTAACGGGCCTTTTATCAGTCTGCGCGACACAACCGGTCCGGGCTTCCTGATCGAAGGTGACAGCACCAGTGGAAATTCCATCGACACCTTCATCGTCACCTTTGCGCTGGCCACGCCAACAGCCGCGAGATCCGCTTTTGACACAGGCTCTGTGCCCTTTCTGGATTTCGGTTTCCCGGGCGCCAGCGGCGTGGTCGCGGCAGGTGGCGGATCGGTGACCTTTACGATCACGGACCCTGGCAGGAACCTCCGTGTTGATACGCTCACCGCTGGCTTCACTTGCTTCTGCGCAGGCACTCGGATTGCTACGCCGGAGGGCTGGACCAACGTGGAAGACCTGCAGCCCGGCGATGATGTCCGCCTTGCCGATGGTCGCGTTGTCCCCGTGCGCTGGCTGGGGCGTCAGCAGGTGGACACCACGCGCGCCCATCCCACGGCCGCCAACCCCATCCGCATCACGCGCGGGGCGTTGGGCCACGGCCTGCCAGAGCGCGACCTGAGGGTCAGCAAGGACCACGCGATCTGCATTGATGGTGTGCTCTACAACGCGGGCACGCTCGTCAACGGGACGACGATCTATCAAGAAAACCAGACCTCGCAGGATGGCTTCACCTACTACCACGTGGAGACCGACGCGCATGAGCTGATCCTGGCCGAAGGTGTGCCGACAGAAACCTTCGCCGACCAAGCTACCCTCGACGCGTTTGAAAATGCCGCCGATAGGGTTCATCACAAGATCAAGGAAATGCCCCTCCCCCGCATCTCGGCTGCGCGCATGGTGCCCACCCACATCCGGGACCGCCTCCGTCCACTGATCGCGGCGGAATGGACCCCATAGGAGACGCGACATGCCGATCTTTGACTTCGATGGCGCAAACAGCCTCAACGGAAACACCATCAGCTTCACCAGCACCACGTCGACCTCCATTGTCGCCAGTGATGCCTCCGAAGGCGTGACATTTACAGTGTCCTACATTCTGGATTTCCCCAATCTGGCCGTCGGCAACATCACCGTCGCGGCGCTGAACGCCGCCACGGGTGCGACCGGAATAGATTTCAGCTACAGCGCGTCAACATCAGGCTTCGCATCACCCACCTTTGCCTCGAACGCCAGCATCGTTTTCTCATTTATGACCACGGCGAACCGAACCGGGTTCACAACCGCCCCGAAACTGACCGGCAATTTTGGAACGTTGACAGGGGTCGTTTCCAACGGCGGCAACACGGTCACCTTCACCCTGTCCAACCCGGCCAACACGGTCAATGTCCAATCGCTTACCGCAGATTTCGTATGTTACTGCGCGGGCACCCGCATCGCCACGCCGGACGGGTACAAAACTGTCGAACAGCTGCGGCCGGGGGATGTTTTGCGGCGGGCAGATGGTGGTGGGAGAGCAGGTCGTCGATACCACGCAGGCCCATCCCCGTTCCGCGTATCCGATACGTATCACGCAGGGTGCCCTCGCCAACGGTGTGCCTGCACGGGACCTGCGCGTAAGCAAAGATCACGCGCTTTGCATCGACGGCGTATTGATCAACGCGGGCGCTTTGGTCAATGGCACGACAGTCTATCAGGAAGGCGCGGGCGTACCGGACGTGTTCACCTATTACCACGTCGAAACGGACGCCCATGAACTGATCCTCGCCGAGGGTGTACCGGCCGAGACTTTCTTCGATCAGGCCAGCCGAGACATCTATAGCAACGCGGCCAAAGCACCGGCACGCGTGATCCCCCAAATGCCCCTCCCCCGCATCTCAGCCGCGCGCATGGTACCGGATCACATCCGCGACCGCCTGCGTCCCCTGATCGCGGCAGAGTAAGCGTCTGATTTCAAGCACTTTGCCTGTTTTCGAAGCAATGACCTGAGCATATCCGCAACTGTTTTGATTTAGGGTCAGCTTTGTTCTTTTCTTGCCACGTTTCGCGGTGCATGGTGTCACCAAATCTTGTACATCACCTCCATAACAGAGACATTTCATGCCACAGTTTGACTTCGACCAAAGCTCAGCTCCAGATTTTGGGAGCACGAGCAACACCAATAACTTATCGGTTTTCGCCACGCTGTCCGATACCGCCAATGACACGATGGGAACGGTTACCTTCACCGTGTCCTACAATTTGCAGTTCTCTCAACCGGGCCCCGCGATAAACAACATTTCTGCCACCATCGCCGACATCACAGGTGCGGGCCTATCGTTTTTCTATTCCGCATCGACCGTCTCTCTGGGATCCACCATCAGCGCAGCAAGCGCGTCCATCTCGTTCGCATTATCTGGCGCCACAATCGGCGGGGCAACGGGGCTGACCGGCACAGCGACACTGGTGACGACAGGTGGGGACAGCTTCAACGCGGTTGCGTCCGGGAATTCCGTTGTTTTCACAATCAGCAACCCTGTCACAGCCTTCCAGGTGTCTTCGTTGAACGTGAACTTCACCTGCTTCTGCGCTGGAACTCGTATTGCCACTCCAGATGGCACAAGTCTCGTCGAAGACCTGCAGCCCGGCGACACCGTGCGTTTGGCCGACGGGCGCGATGTAACGGTTCGGTGGATTGGTCGCCAGCCAGTGGACATAACGCGCTCCAACCCGCATGAGGCCAACCCCATCCGCATCACGCGCGGCGCTTTTGGCGACGGCCTGCCAGAGCGCGACCTGCGCGTCAGCCCTGACCATGCCATCGCACTGGACGGATACCTGATCAACGCAGGTGCATTGGTGAATGGTACGACGATTTACCAGGAGCGCAACGTCAGCGAGAATTTCACCTACTATCACATCGAGACCGACGCGCATGAATTGATCCTGGCCGAGGGCGTGGCGGCAGAGACCTTCGTGGACTACACGGATCGCGACGCGTTTGAGAACGCCGATGAAGCGCCTGACCGCGTCATCCCCGAAATGCCCCTCCCCCGCATCTCGGCTGCGCGCATGGTGCCCGCCCACATCCGCGACCGCCTGCGCCCCCTGATCGCGGCGGAGTAGGTGCCGCGCTTCACGCGCCCCAAGGCAAACCCTTGCTGACGTGCACAGCTAAGGTGGACAATCCAGCCCGCCCGTGAAATGCCACGACCATGAGCGCGCGCAAGATCATCATAGACACCGATCCCGGCCAAGACGACGCCGTGGCGATCCTGCTGGCCCTAGGCAGCCCGGAACTCGATGTCCTGGCGTTGACCTGCGTGGCGGGCAACGTGCCGCTGGACATGGTCACCCGCAACGCCCGGATGATCTGCGAACTGGCCGGGCGTCCGGATATACCCACATACGCAGGCTGCGACACGCCAATGATGCGCCCGCTCAGCACGGCGGAACGGATCCATGGCAAAAACGGCCTCGACGGCCCCACCTTGCCCGAGCCTCAGATGGCTCTGGCCGAGGGTCACGCGGTGGATTTTATCATCGACACGCTGCGCCGCGAACCCATGGGCACGGTCACCCTCTGCCCCATCGGCCCGCTGACCAACATTGCCACGGCCCTGACCCGCGCGCCCGACATTACAGAGCGTATCGAAGAGATTGTCCTCATGGGCGGGGCCTATTTTCAGGTGGGCAACGTCACCCCCACGGCGGAATTCAATATCTACACCGACCCGCATGCTGCCGACATCGTCTTCCGCTCAGGCGTGCCCATAACGGTGATGCCGCTTGATATGACCTACAAGGCCCTCGTCACCCCCGCCCGCAACACCGCCTTCCGCGAAATCGGCACGGATGTAGGTCATGCCGTGGCCGATATGACCGGGTTTTTTGACCGCTTCGACAAAGACAAATACGCCTCCGAAGGCATCCCGCTGCACGACCCCTGCACCATCGCCTATCTGATCCGCCCGGACCTCTTCGATGGCCGCCACGTGAATGTCACTGTTGAAACGACATCCGAGCTGACCATGGGAATGACGGTCACCGACTGGTGGCGCGTGACCGACCGCCCGGCCAACGCCATGTTCATGAGTGACATCAACGCCGACGGCTATTTTGACCTACTGACAGAAAGGCTGGCCCGCCTATGACCCAACTCACCCTTGCCAAGCCCGAACATTTTGAGGCGGTCGCCAAACTGGTGGCGGACTTTCATGCCGAGGATGGGATCGAGCAAACAGACGAGGCCCGCGCCGCAGCCATCATGCCGCTTTTGGAAGGCTCCCCGCATGGGGCCATCTATCTGGCGGGGCCCGCACGTGCGCCAGTGGGCTACGTGGCTCTGACCTTCGGGTGGTCTCTGGAATTTGGCGGCATGGACGGGTTTGTCGATGAGATCTACATCCGCCCCGGCGTGCGCGGGCGTGGCATCGGCACCGAAATCCTGCACGGGCTTCCGGGACAATTGGCACAGTTCGGCCTGAAAGCCGTCCATCTGGAGGTCGAGCGCAGCAAGGAAAAGACCAGGGCGCTCTACCAGAAGATGGGGTTTGAAGCGCGGGAGCAATATGTGCTGATGTCGCGCAAGCTCTGACCCGTCTGGCACTTTCCCGAAGCACCCCCTATCTTCGCTGCATGACCCTTTCGATCCCGTTCCAGAACACCTACGGCACCCTGCCCGACCGCTTCTTCACCCGCATGGCCCCCAAACCGGTGCAGAACCCCAAACTATTGCGGTTCAATCATGCCTTGGCGGCAGAAATGGGCATCACCCCGGGCGACTCGGATGAGATGGCACAGGTCTTCGCGGGCAATGCCTTGCCGGACGGGGCCGACCCCTTGGCGCAAGTCTATGCAGGTCACCAGTTCGGCGGCTTTTCCCCGCAACTGGGCGATGGACGGGCAAACCTTTTGGGCGAAGCGGTGCACGACGCCAAGCGTTTCGACATTCAGCTCAAAGGCTCCGGCCCCACGCCGTATTCGCGCATGGGAGACGGACGCGCCTGGCTGGGACCAGTGCTGCGCGAATACGTGGTGTCAGAGGCCATGCACGCCCTTGGCGTCCCCACCAGCCGCGCTTTGGCCGCTGTGACCACCGGAGAGGCCGTCTACCGTGAACAGGGCTCCCTGCCCGGCGCGGTGCTGACCCGCGTGGCCTCCAGCCACATCCGCGTTGGCACGTTTCAGTTCTTCGCCGCGCGGCGTGATTTGGAAGGCCTGCAAGCGCTTTTCGACTACACGGTGGCACGGCACTATCCGGATGCAAAAGACCCGGTCGAGCTGCTGAATGCAGTAATCGACCGGCAAGTCACTCTGATCACGAAATGGATGTCCGTGGGCTTCATCCACGGCGTGATGAACACCGACAACACGACCCTTTCGGGCGAGACCATCGACTATGGCCCCTGCGCCTTCCTCGATGTCTACCACCCCGACACCGTGTTCAGTTCCATCGACGCCCATGGCCGCTATGCCTATGCCAATCAGGCCAATGTCATCGTCTGGAACATGGCTCAGCTGGCCACATCCCTTGTGCCACTGATGCCCGATCAGGATGAGGCGATCGAGGTCTTCACTCGCACCGTCCACGCCATGCCCCCCAAGCTGGAGGCCGCATGGCTGCAAGCCTTTGGACGCAAGATCGGGATTGCAGCGGCCAAGGCGGAAGATCTGGACCTCATCGTCGATCTTTTGCGCCGCATGGCCGACGCCCGTGCAGATTTCACCAATACGTTCCGGGCCCTGCTGGACGGCAAGGCGCGTGACCAGTTTCTTGACCCGACCTCCTTTGATGCTTGGGAAATGGACTGGCGCACGCGGCTTGAAGCCGAGAACGATCCGCAGGCCGTCATGGCCGCCGCCAACCCCGTCTTCATCCCGCGCAACCACCGCATTGAAGAGGCGATTGCCTCTGCCGTGGCCGGTGACATGGCGCCCTTTGAGCGACTGGTCGACGTTTTGGCCAAACCGTTCCAAGACCAACCGGATGCCGCTGACCTGCGCCGCCCCCCGGAACCCGCCGAAGTGGTGCATCAAACCTTCTGTGGCACGTAGGCCGGGGTTTGCCCTGCCAATGCGTGCAATGGGCGAAAACCGGTGGAAAAACGCAGGTAAACTCGCTATCCCGACGGTCGGACAGGGACGAGAAACGCCATGAGCGATACGATTACCGACCGGTGCGAAGCCAAGGGTCTGCGGATGACGGATCAGCGACGCACCATCGCAAAGGTACTGGAAGAGGCCGACGACCATCCGGACGTCGAAGAGCTCTACGCGCGGGCATCAGCATTGGATGCCGGGATTTCCATCGCCACGGTCTACCGCACGGTGAAGCTTTTTGAAGAGGCCGGCATCCTCGACAAGCTGGAGTTCGGCGATGGCCGCGCGCGCTATGAGGATGCAGAGCGCGACCACCATGATCACCTGATCGATCTGCAATCCGGCGAAGTGATCGAGTTTGTCGATTCCGAGATTGAAGCGCTGCAAGACAAGATCGCGCGTAAACTTGGGTACAAGCTCAAGGGCCACAAGTTGGAACTCTACGGCGTTCCCCTGAAAGACGACTGACGCGCACAAAGAAAATTCGCAGAATTTTCTACTTCAGCCCACGAAAAGAAAAGAGCGCGATTGCCCGCGCCCTTTCCCGAACTCGTAAGGCCTGGTGGATTACTTCCAGCCAACCTCGTTGAAGATCTGCGCCGCCTGCTCAATGTTGTCAGCAGCTGCACTCAGATCAACGTCATCCGCCTCGAAGTCTCCCAAAGATGCCGCAGGTGCGCCAATCGCCACACCGTCGACCACGGGGTATTCGTCGTTGCCGTTGGCAAAGTATTCCTGCGCCGCGTCAGAGGCCAGATACTCGAGGAACTTGATTGCATTCTCACGGTTCGGCGCGTTCACAGCGACGCCGCCACCCGAGGTGTTGATATGCGCGCCATTGCCACCCTGATCTGGGAAGACCCAACCGATGTTTTCCAGGTCCGCCTTGGCCAGACCATCCACATCCTTACGGATTGCACGGGCGAAGTAGTAGGTGTTGGAGACAGAGATGTCGCACTCGCCCGACACAAGACCGCGCAGCTGGTCGGTATCACCACCCTGCGGTTCACGCGCAAAGTTGTCGACAACGCCCTGCGCCCAGCCTTTGGCGGCGTCCGCACCGTAGTTCTCAATGACGGCCGACAGCAGCGTCAGAGAGTAGACGTTGGATGAGGACCGGTGGCACACCAAGCCTTTGTATTTCGGGTCGGCCAGATCGACATAGGTCATCGGCGGCTCGGATACGTCGTTCTTGTCGTAAAAGAAGATCCGTGCGCGCTGTGAGAAGGCAAACCACTGGTTATCCGCGTCCTGCAGGTTGGCAGGAATGCGCGCTTCCAGAACGTCGCTGTCGACGGACTGCAGGATGCCGGCGGCTTTCGCGCGCTCCAGGCGGGTGTTGTCCACAGTCATCAGTACGTCAGCCGGAGAGTTGGCACCCTCGGCAACGATCCGTTCGATCAGGGCGTCGCCCTTGCCTTCGATCCGGTTGATCTTGATGCCCGTCAGCTCTTCGAAGTCGGTGTAGAGGCGCTCGTCGGTGTCATAGTGGCGAGACGAATAGAGGTTCAATTCGCCTTCAGCAAAGCTCGCACTGGCAGCACCGACCATGACGGTCGCAGCGATGGCGAGGGTGGATACGGAATTGGCCAGTTTCATAATACTCTCCCAGTTGGAAATCCTGACTGTTTGAGTGAGGTACTCTATTTGACGCTAGAAACAAGCAGATTCTTGATTATTTTTATAAGAAAAGCGCTAAATGAACCGCAGCCTAGGGTTCAACTGTGCTCCTCCCGCGAAATTTCCGCCAAGGCCCGATTGTAATTCCGCAAAGCATCCACGTGGAAAACGGCCCCCAAAAGTTCGGGCGGCGCGTCACCCCCGGAAATCTGCACAACAGGAATGAACCTGGCCGAGGTCCGCTCGAAAATGGTCATGGCCACTTCCAACGTGGCCGCCGCATCCACGTAAATCCCGTCCTCGATCATCTGCCAGCACTCGTCTTCCGGTGCGGCACGCTCGTGGTCTGGCAGCCGCATCACCCGCTGTACCCGCACCATCGACAGCACGTAGGCATGGGGCCCTGCCGCCAAGCGCACACCGCGCCGTTCCAGCTGTGTCAGGAAGAACGACCGCGTCACCAGGTTGGCGCTCAGCGCGGTTGAGATCGAGACCGCGACCATGACTGCAAGACCAATCTGCCAGTCGCCCGTAAGTTCAAACACGATCAGCGTCGTCGATATCGGCGCACCAAGAACTGCCGCCGACACCGCCCCCATGCCAGCCAACGCATACACCGTGCTGGCCCCGGAATACTCAGGCACAAGCCCCGTGGCCACGATCCCGAACGCCAACCCCACCAAGGCCCCGATCATCAGCGACGGGGAAAACACCCCGCCGCCCATGCGACCGCCAAGGGTAATCGCCACGGCCACAACCTTGAGAATGGTAAAGACCACCGCCTCATGCAGCAAAAGCTCTCCGTTGAGGGCCGCAAAGGTCGTCTCATATCCAACGCCGATGATGTGCGGGAAGTAAATCGCGATCCCGCCCAGCATCGCCCCAGCCACCATGGGGCGCAGCCAACGCGGCAGGCCCACGCGCTCCTGCACCATGTTCGCGCCATCCTCGGCAAAAAACACGGCATACATCAGGGCAGAGGCCACCAGACCGCACACCAGCCCCAACAGCATGAAGGCGGGCAATTCGACGTAGAACTCCAACGCACTGGCCAGGGGCAGCGCGAACTCTGCCATCTCTCCGAATTGAAGCCGTGCGATCACAGCCCCGGACACGGCGGCAATGGTAATGGGCGCAAAGGCATGAATGGCGAAGTGGCGCAGCACGACCTCAAGCGCAAACAATGCCCCGGCAATGGGTGCATTGAACGACGCCGACACCGCCGCCGCCACCGCACAACCCAGCAGATCGCGCCCGGTGATCCCGTTGGCCTGAATCCGGTTACTGACCCAGGTGGAAATAACACCCGCCATATGCACCACCGGCCCTTCCCGGCCGCTGGACCCCCCGGTGCCAAGCGTGATGATCGAGGCAAACATCGACGCGATGCCTGCCTTGGTCTCGACCCGCCCGTCCTCAAGCGCGGCCCCCTCGATCACATCCGCGACCGAGCGGGCCCTTCCGTCAGGCGTATATCGGTTTAAAATGATGCCAACGGCCAACCCACCAAAAGTGGGCACCAGGATAATCCAGTACCACGGCAGTGTTTCCGCAAAGCTGTGCAACCTCGCCACATCGTCCGTCCCGTAAACGAAACGTTGCAGCGTTTCGATCGCCATCCGGAACAGTGAGGCCGCAACACCGGCGGCAATCCCGATAATCAGAGCAATCAACCAGAACTGAAATTGGCTTGGGCCCCGGTCCAGCATCACCGCCCAGGCCTTTTTCATCGCCACCGCCGCCGCCGCGATCTTCTCTTTCAGAAAGCGGCGCGACGACACGGTCATGGGCGGGCCGCCTCCAGCTCTGCACATGCTTCCCACCGCGCCGCGCTTCTCTTAAAGTGCCGAGAATAGGGAGTGAGGTGGACAGACATGGCGCACGAGACCGCAATCGAGGAGTTGTCTTCTTTTCTAGGACAACGCCTGTCCCGGTCCAAGTCCGATCTGGAGGTGCATGGCCGCTCTGAGACACATTTCCCACTCTCCCCGCCCGATGCCGTCGCCTATCCCGAAAACACCGACGATGTCCTGCAGATTATGAAGGTCTGTGCTGCCAACCGCACGCCTGTGGTGGGCTGGGGCACGGGCACATCTCTCGAAGGGCAATCACAAGCCACCCAAGGTGGGGTCAGCGTGGACTTCACACGCATGGACAAAGTGTTGGAAATCAACGCCCAAGACCTCACCGCGCGCGTGCAACCCGGCGTGACGCGCGAGGCGCTCAATGAAGAGCTGCGCGCCACGGGGCTCTTCTTTCCAGTTGATCCCGGTGCCAATGCATCCCTCGGCGGCATGGCCTCGACCCGGGCAAGTGGCACCACGGCGGTGCGCTATGGCACGATGCGGGACAATGTGCTGGGGTTGGAAGTGGTCACACCATCGGGTGAGGTGATCCGCACCGGGACAGGCGCGCGCAAAAGCTCTGCGGGCTATGATCTGACCGCGCTCTTTGTGGGCAGCGAGGGCACGTTGGGCCTGATCACAGAACTCACCTTGCGCCTGCACGGCATCCCGGAGGCCACGGCCACTGCCATTTGCGCGTTCAACAGTGTGGAAGACGCCGTCACTTGCGTCATCGACACGATCCAGATGGGCGTGCCCATGGCGCGGATCGAACTGGTGGATGTGGAAAGTGTCAAAGCCGTCAACGCGCATAATGGTCTGACCATGCGCGAAGCGCCGCATTTGCTGCTGGAGTTTCACGGCTCGGACGACGGTGTCAAAGAACAGGCCGCTCTCTTCGGGGCCATCGCGGAAGAGCATGGCGGGTCGGATTTCGACTGGGCCACCCGCGCTGAGGACCGAACCGCACTGTGGAAAATGCGGCACCACGCCTATTGGTCGATCCTCGCCGCGCGACCGGGGTGCAAAGCGGTCGTGACAGATGTCTGCGTGCCGATCTCCAAATTGGCCGAGGCGATTGAGACCTGCCGCGATGACCTCAAGCGCGCCGACATTGACGGGCCCATCCTGGGCCATGTGGGCGACGGGAACTTTCACGCGATCCTGATGTTTGACCCGGATGATCCTGGCGAAAAGCAGCGCGTGCTGGACGCCTCTGAACGACTGGTAGAGCTTGCCCTGTCCCTGGGTGGCACGGTGACTGGCGAGCACGGCATCGGGATCGGCAAGCTGGGCTACATGACGCGCGAGCATGGGGCCGGTTGGGCCATGATGGGGGCGATCAAATCGGTGTTCGACCCCGACAACATCATGAACCCCGGAAAACTGGTGCCGCCCAGAAACTAACCCGCCATCAGTTTTTCTGCCGCCGCCCGGGCCTCTTGCGTGATCGTGTCACCGGACAGCATGCGGGCAATCTCATCCACCCGGTCCGGCCCGTTGAGCGGCGTCACCGTCGACAGCGTCGCCTCCCCTTCCACGCGCTTGGCCACTTGCCAGTGATGCGCCGCGCGGGCCGCGACCTGGGGTGAGTGCGTTACGACCAGTACCTGAGATTGCTCCGCCAATTGCGCCAAACGGCGGCCCACGGCATCGGCCGTCGCCCCGCCCACGCCGCGATCAATCTCGTCAAAGATCATCGTCACGCCGCTGTCCTGCCCGGTCAGACAGACCTTGAGCGCCAGCAGAAACCGGCTGAGTTCCCCACCGGACGCAATCTTGTTGAGCGGGCCCGAGGGTGCGCCGGGGTTGGTCGCCACGGTGAACGTGACCGTGTCCGCACCGTCAGGGCCGGGTTCCCCGTCTTCGACCTCGGTGGCGAAAACGGCGCGTTCCAGCTTCAAAGGCGCCAATTCTTCGGCCATCGCCTTATCCAGCTTTTTCGCGGCAGCTTGGCGCAGCTTGCCCAGTTTGCCAGCCTTGGCCTCAAACGTGGCCTGTGCCTTGGCAACGCCCTCGCGCGCAGCCGCCAGATCGGCGTCACTGCGCTCCACCGCGTTCAATTTCTCCCGCATTTCTTCCGCAAACGCGCTCAGGTCATCCGGCTGCACCCCGTGCTTTCTGGCCAAGGCACGAATGGCAAACAGGCGCTCCTCCGCCTCTTCCAACTCGCTCGGATTGAAACTCAACGCCTCGGCGAACCGGCTGACATGGCTGCTGGCTTCATCCAGTTCCACCAAGGCCCGGCCCAATGCGGCCAGTGCCTCATCCAAACCACCTTCCGCACTGTCAGCCACGGCTTCCAGCCATCGCAACGCATCCCCCGCCGCGCCTTCTGCACCCTCGTGCCCCAAAGCGGTCTGCGCCTTGGCCACATCTTCGCGAATGCGCTCTGCGGCCTGCATCATGCGGCGGCGGCGATCGAGGTCGGCCTCTTCTCCGGCCTCGGGGGCCAGTTGATCCAGCTCTGCCACCGCATGGCGCAGAAAGTCTTCATCCTCGCGCGCCTTCGCAATGGCCTCTTCCGCGGCCTCCAACGTCGTGCGCGCTGTCCGCCAGTCTTTCCAGGCCGCACGCACCGCCGCGCGTTCCGCGTCCAGCCCGGCGAAACTGTCCAACAACATCCGGTGGTTACGCGGGTTCAGCAGACCGCGATCATCCTGTTGACCGTGCAACTCCACCAGGCAATCCGACAGCTGCCGCAACACCTCCCCCGAACAGCGCCTGTCATTGACAAAGGCCGTCTTGCGCCCGTCGCGGCTGTTGATCCGGCGCAGGATAAGCGTGTCATCGACCGGCAAACCGGCCTCCTGCAGCACGCCCAAGGCCGGGTGACCCTCTGGCAGGTCAAACTCCGCCAGAACCTCGCCCTGCTCTGCCCCCTGCCGCACCAGTTCCGCCCGCCCGCGCCAGCCCAGAACGAAACCAAGCGCGTCCAGCAAGATGGATTTGCCCGCACCCGTTTCCCCGGTCAACACGTTCAGGCCCGGCTGAAACCCAAGGTCCAACCGGTCAATGATCAGGATGTCGCGGATATCGAGCGCACGCAGCATCAGGATGTCAGGCAGTCCGCCCCCTCCCCGTCCGTCAATCTGTCTGGAATCAGAGCCAACGGCCCTGCAGGGTCTGACGGTAAATCTGACGCAGCCAGGTATCGCCCACAGCTTCCAGCGTCAGGCCACGGCCGGTCAACAGTTTGTAGCTGTCCTCGTACCATTCCGTCCCGCGGAAGTTATGACCAAGAATGGCCCCGGCGGTCCGTGCTTCATTGGTCAGGCCAAGCGACAGATAGGCCTCGACCAGACGGTGAAGGGCTTCAGCTGTGTGCGTCGTGGTCTGGAAATCCTCAACGACGACACGGAACCGGTTGATGGCGGATGTGTAATGATCCCGGCGCAGATAGTACCGCCCCACTTCCATTTCCTTGGACGCCAGGTGATCGAAAGCCAGCTCAAACTTCAGCTTCGCAGACCGGGAGTATTCGCTTTCCGGATAGCGTTCGATCACTTCGCGCAGCGCTTGCAGCGCCTCAAATGTCAGTTTCTGATCACGGCCCACTTCGTCGATCTGATCGTAATAGCTCAGCGCCAAAAGATACTGCGCATAGGCCGCATCTTCGTCGGTGGGGTAAAAGTCAATAAACCGCTGCGCAGAGGCACGGCTGTCCTCATATTCCTTGGCTTCATGATGGGCAAATGCCTGCATGATCACAGACCGACGCGCCCAATCCGAATAGGGGTAAAGCCGTTCAACTTCCGAGAACACCTGTGCCGCAAGGCTGGGGTTGTCCCGGGCGAGATCAAACTCGCCGCGTTCATAGATCTGTTGCGCGGTGAAGTTCTCATAATTCACCTTGCCAAGTTCGACCTTGTCGGCACCGCCACAGGCCGCCAGCACACCAACCGCCAGAAACCCGCCAGCCAAAGCCACTCGCCGCTTGGTCGTTGTCATGCCAGATCTCTCATCACTGTTGCAGCTCGATCGCAACCGGACACCCCCCGGATTGCCCTAGGGTGGTAGCATATAAATTCGGAATGCAAAATGGATTTGGCAGGATTTCGCGCGCGGTTGATCAGGCTTGATCAGGCCACCTCGGGCATTTCGCCCAAGTGCACGCCAGCCCCGGGCAGAAGTGACACCATATCGTCGTCGCATTCGACGATTTCATAGGCTGTTTCATCCGCAAAGAGCGCCCGCAGCAAATCATTCGTCAGCGCGTGACCGGCCCGGAACCCCTGATAGTGACCAAGGATCGGGTAACCGGCCAGGCCAAGATCACCCAGTGCGTCCAGCATCTTGTGGCGCACCGGTTCGTCATCATGGCGCAGACCACCCGGCGATACGATCCGGTCGCCGTCAAAGACCACCGCGTTCTCGCCCGGGCTGCCCCCCAATGCCAAGCCGTTGGCCTGCATCGTGTCGACATCGGCCTGACGGCAGAAGGTACGGCTGCTGCACAACTCGCGTACGAAGCTGCCGTTGGACATGTTCAGTGTCTTTTTCTGCGCACCAATGGCTGCGTCTTCGAACTCAATACCGAACTCGATCAGCAAGGTGTTGTGCGGGTTGATCCGCGCAACCGCGTCACCGCGACGAACTTCCACGGTTTTCAGCACACGCAGCGCCTTGATCGGTGCCGCCTGCAACTGGATACCCGTCTGCAGGAAGCCACGCACGAAAACAGACGCGCTGCCATCCATGATCGGAATTTCAGGGCCATCCACCTCGACCAACGCATTGTGAAGCCCGCAACCCATCAAAGCCGCCATCAAGTGCTCAACAGTTGAGACCGACACATCATCGTCATTGATCAGGCGCGTGCACAGCGGAGACGAGACCACCAGATCCCACGCGGCAGGAATGTCACCCTGCGCGTCAACCACGTCCAGGCGACGGAATAGGATACCATGACCAACAGGGGCCGGGTGCACGGTCACAGACGTCTCTACGCCGGAGTGTAGCCCCACACCATTGAAAGTGATTGATTGTCTCAGAGTTCCCTGCAAGAGCAGCCCCAGTTCAGCCGTGCAAAATTTACGCGAAATTAAAAGGCAGGGGCCACGACCTCAATTCAATCTTTGCAACGGTATGAAACATCGCTGAAACAGGATTGGCGGGAATCTGCCTAAAATTTTCAAGCCTCTGTTTTTATTGAAATAATCTGGTCACTTGCGACGAAAAACACGCCATTTTTGTGTGCCAGGTCGCGCCAAATCAGTCACTTGTAACACAACCCGAAACATCCACTTGATCCGCGTATCACGATTCTCGCCCGGCAGCCGACACGTTGGTTTATCCGTCCTGCACACGGCGAAGTGATCGTACCACCAGGACGTAACACTCAGAAATCGCTTACAGAAACCAAAGCGGCCCCGCCATGGGGCCAACTGCGCTCAGACCCAAACGAAAAAACGGGCCGGCATATGCGACCCGTTTTTGAAACAGTGTTTGAAACCGTTGATCAGTTGGCCTGACGTCGCAGGAACGCCGGGATTTCAATCTGATCTTCTTCCTCACGCTCCGCCGTTTCCGGCGCAGGGTCGGCCTGCAACTGTGGTTGCTGGCGTGCAGGGCGCGCGGCGGCGGGTGCCGCGTCAGTGCTGCCCGTGCCAGTCATCCGGTTGATCAGTGAATTGATGCCAAAGCGTGGCTTTTCCACCTCGTGCGGCTCCGCGGCGGCCTCAGCAGGCTGTTCCGGCGTCGTCAGCGGACGAGACGCAGGCGCACGACCCACGGCAGCCTGAAGGCGGGCCATGGTGTCGGCAGAGGGCTGACCAACGGCAGGACCGCGCGGTGCGACAAAGCTTTCGCGAATATCCTCTTCCTCTTCCGCAGCCAATGGGCGGGTCTGCGTCGGGGCAGGACGATAGGCCGGCGGCGGCAGATCATCTTCTGCAACGGCGGCAACCTCGTCAGTGCCAAAGATATCTTCCATCTGGTCTTCTGCGGCGGCGGATTGCGCATCAAAGAGACCTGGTTCAGGATCCGCCACACGTGCGGCAGGCGCCAGCTCTTCGGCCACCTCAGGCATCTCCGGAGCGATGTCCTCTTCCGGCGTCTCGACCTTCATTTCAGCTGTCGGGCGCAGCGGCTCGGCAAGCGACCGGCGCGGCACGGGCAATTCGGTATGCACTTCGGAGGCATCGATACCCGTGGCGACAACACTCACGCGCATCACACCGTCCATGGATGTATCGAGCGTGGAGCCCACGATGATATTTGCATCTGCATCCACCTCTTCGCGGATACGATTGGCGGCTTCGTCCAACTCAAACAGCGTCAGGTCATGGCCACCGGTGATGTTGATAAGCACACCTTTGGCACCCTGCAGGCTGATCTCGTCCAGCAGCGGATTGGCAATCGCCTTCTCAGCCGCCTGAATGGCGCGATCTTCACCGCTGTCTTCGCCAGTGCCCATCATCGCCTTACCCATTTCGTCCATCACGGCGCGAACATCTGCGAAGTCGAGGTTGATCAGGCCCGGGCGGACCATCAGGTCGGTCACACCTTTTACGCCCTGATAGAGCACGTCATCTGCCATCGAGAACGCCTCGGTAAAGGTCGTCTTTTCATTGGCCAGCCGGAACAGGTTCTGGTTGGGAATGATGATCAGCGTGTCAACAACCGCCTGCAGGGCATCAACCCCATCTTCGGCCTGACGCATCCGCTTACCACCTTCAAACTGGAAAGGTTTGGTCACAACGCCTACGGTCAGAACGCCCAGTTCCCGCGCGGCCTGCGCGATGATCGGCGCGGCACCCGTTCCAGTGCCACCGCCCATACCGGCCGTGATGAAGCACATGTGCGCACCCGCCAGATGGTCGACGATTTGTTCGATATTCTCTTCAGCAGCAGCCGCGCCGATGGACGCTTTGGCACCGGCACCCAAACCTTCCGTCACCTTCACACCCAACTGAATGCGCGCTTTAGCGTTCGACTGCGCCAAGGCTTGTGCGTCCGTATTGGCAACCACGAAATCGACGCCCTCAAGCTGCTTTTCGATCATGTTATTGACCGCGTTGCCGCCTGCGCCACCGACCCCAAAAACGGTAATGCGTGGTTTCAATTCTTCCTGACCGGGCATGGTGAGGTTCAACGTCATTTGCTAGTTCCGCCTGCTGCTTGCCCGTAGAGTCGGGCTTATTTTCGCCTAAATTGTGTCAATACTACCGATCATGGGCCGTCACGTCACCCTAAAATCCACTGCAAACCCCCAAATATGGCGGTTTTTGGTGCGCAAGACGCGGGATTTCGCCGATGGGTCCATATATTGCGGTCACCAGTTGTCTTTGAACCATTTGACGGCACGCCTGAGCGAACGGGCCGGGTAGCGATCCACGGGAATCTCGAAATCCCACCACTCATCCTGAGGATTTGCTGCGAAAAGACACATACCCACGGCAGATGCAAAACCGGGTCCGGTCGCGGCTTGCGGAAGCCCGTGCACCCGCAATGGGCGACCCAAACGAACCTGCTGACCCAGGATGCGGCTGGCCAAGCCATCAAGGCCCGGAATTTGGCTCGCGCCCCCTGTCAGCACGATCTGCTGGCTCGGAAGACGGTTGAATCCCGCCGAATCAAGGCGCGTTTTGACCTCTTCAAAGATCTCTTCCACACGCGGACGCATAATGCCGATCACTTCGGCCCGGCTGACATTGCGCCGGTCATGTTCCCAGTCACCGGTCTCGCCGCCGATCTCAATCATCTCGCGGTCATCCATCCCGGTGGCCACAACGCCGCCATAGAATGTCTTGATCCGCTCAGCCACAGGTTTGGCCACCTGCAGCCCCATCGAAATGTCGCCCGTCACGTGATCCCCGCCCATGCGCACGCTGTCGGTGTAGATCATGTGCTTTTTGAGGAAGATCGACACGCCCGTGCTGCCACCTCCGAAATCAATGCAGGCTGCGCCCAGCTCTTGTTCATCTTCCACAAGGGCCGAAACACCTGACACATAAGCCGACGACGCCAGACCCGCGAGTTCCAGATCACACCGCTTCACACAGTGCGCCAGGTTCTGAACCGCCACCGCATCCACGGTCACCATGTGCATATCGGTGGCCAGTGTATGCCCCATCTGACCGCGCGGATCAGACAGACCAGAGCGATGATCGAGGGCAAAGTTCACCGGATGCGCATGCAACACTT
This sequence comes from uncultured Roseovarius sp., assembly GCA_963422235.2. Classification (GTDB taxonomy): domain Bacteria; phylum Pseudomonadota; class Alphaproteobacteria; order Rhodobacterales; family Rhodobacteraceae; genus Roseovarius. The sequence goes on along the minus strand of CAXMWV010000002.1, from coordinate 2,825,515 downwards.
CGCGGCCTTCACCGTATTCCGGCACATCACAGGCGGACAGCACGCGGCTTACATCCTGTTCAGAAACCGTCGGTGCTTCCAACTCCACCTGCCCGGCCAGACCATATGAGCGTGGCAAAGCCCCCGAAAAACAGGCGATCACGTGATCCACCCGGATCTGCGCCATCTTCTGCGCGGCCTTCAAAGCGGTGCGAATGGCGCGTTCCGTCTCCTGCATCGCGGAAATCTCACCAAAGCGCACGCCGCGTGACCGGGTTGTCGCCGCACCAATCACGCGGAAACCCGCCTGACCGGCCAGCGCCCCAACCCCGTCGCCTTCATGCAGACGCTCAGTGCCGTCAAAGCGCAACACGAGGCAGGCAATCTTCGAGGTGCCCACATCCAGCACCGCCACAACGCCCCGCTGTATCGCGGCCTTGCGCATGTTCCGCATCGCCCTTTGGCTGTCATAAAGCTCAATCATCAGTACCAGTCCCTGTAAAAACCTGCCGCGCCCGCCCCCAGCTTTCCGCCGCGTCTTTTTTCATGCGCACGGTCGGGCGTCCCGACTGGCGCATATCCACTGTGCTGAGGTCTTTGCTCAGCATGTCTTGCGTTTGGTTGAGAACGATCACCCGCTCCAGCGCGCGCACTGCACCCGTCTCGGGCAGCAAGATGCGCTGATCACCGTCCAGTACGACGTCCCAACGCCGCTCTCCCATCCGGACGAGGCCCAGAACCCGATCGCCCAAAGGTTCTGCCGCCGCCAAAATCGCCATCGCCGTGGGCACATCCGCATCGCCGCCCTTGCCTGCAATCACCGGAAGGTCGGCCCGCTCTGATCGTGATCCCAGCTCGGACACCACGAACCCTTCTCCGTCAACAAGCGCAAGCCCGTCCCATGTGCGCCACACCGCCACAGGGATGCGCTCGGACACAGTCACCACCATCGTGCCCCCCCGCCGGATGCGCACATCAGCAGAGCGCACGGCAGGAAGCCCCGCGATCATGTCCTTGACGTGTTCAATATCAATGTCGAACGAACTTGTCGGGAAATCGAAAGGGAAGATCTCGCGAATATCTTCCTCGACAGTCTGGCTGGCCCCTTCTATGGCAAGCAATTCCACCATGAATTCAGGCCGCGTTTCGATCTGGTGGCGCATATCAGAAAGCGCCAGCAGGATACGCTCCTGCCGGTCCGCACTGGTCAGATAGGCGGTGGCCACCCCGAAGGTCAGGCAGAACGGCAACCAGACCCGCAATACGTGCCGAAAAAGCGGCGTCAGCATCAACCGCTGGAACCGGTAAGACCAGCGCGACGGCGCGGGATCACACGGCTTGCTTTGCTGTGGGGCGGTCTGGCGGCTCACCTGTTGCATGAGGCATCCTCCACCAACCAACGGCAAAGCTCGGGAAACCCCATGCCCACGGCCTGCGCCTGCTCAGGCGACAGAGAGGTCGGCGTCATCCCGGGCTGCGTATTGGTTTCCAACAGCACAAGCCCATCAAGGCCCCGCGCCTCATCCCAGCGAAAGTCCGTGCGGCTCAGACCACGGCAACCCAAAACTTCATGCGCTTTGAGGGCGTAATCTAGGCAGGCCTGGAAAATAGTGCCCGGCACAACAGCGGGCACAACGTGATGCGACCCACCATCGGCATATTTGGCGTGATAATCGTACCAGCCATCCGTCACGATATCGGTGACCGTCAGCGCCCGGTCGCCCAGCACCGACGTCGTCAACTCCCGCCCCGGCACATAGGCCTCTACCATCACCTGGTCGGGCATATCCTCGGACAACATGGGCGGCGCGTTCGCAGCCTCCTGCACAAGGTAGACACCCACGGACGACCCTTCATTGTTGGGTTTGACCACATAAGGTGGCTCCATCACGTGACGGGCGCGCACATCGTCGGCGGCAAAAATCCCGCTGTCCACGATGGGCAATCCAGCCGCCACATAGGCCGCCTTCGCCGCCTGCTTATCCATCGCCAATGCCGAGGACAGAACGCCCGAATGCGTGTAGGGAATTTGCATCCATTCCAGCATGCCCTGAACGCAACCATCCTCGCCCCAACGACCGTGCAAAGCATTAAAGACCACGTTAGGGGAAAGCTCTTTGAGCTGAGCATACAGGTCGGACCCTGCCACCACCTCGGTGACGCGAAACCCGGCCTCGCGCAGGGCGGCGGCGCACTCACGACCCGTCGACAACGAAACCTCATGTTCCGCTGATAGACCGCCCATGATGACGGCCACGTGTTTCGCCACGTCTGAGGGATGTCCGCCCGACTGTCCCACTATACTGCCTCATTGCCCGGACCTTTTTGGCCCGTGTTGTTTGCCCACGCCTGTTGCGGCGCTTGTTTTTAGCCCTGAAATTGACCTGAGGGCTGCTCGTTTTGCCTTATCCGGCAGGTGGGGCCGGTTCACCGACCCTCATGATCTCCCATTGTAACTCTATTCCACTGTTTTGAAAAACCCTTTTTCGCACCTCTTCCCCCAAAGACTCCAGATCGCTCGCCGTGGCCTCTCCGGTGTTGATCAGGAAGTTCGGGTGCTTTTCACTCATCTGCGCACCGCCATGCCGCGCCCCGCGCATGCCAGCCTCATCAATCACCTTCCAGGCTTTGAGGTCATGCACATCATCGGCCCGGCCCGTGCTGGAAAACCCGGCCGGGTTGCGAAAGGTGGACCCGGCGCTTCTGTCCTTGGTGGGCTGGGTTTCGTCCCGGCGTTTGAGCTGCTCTTCCATCCGCGCGTGCAGCTCGTCGGGATCGCCGCTTGGCCCTTGCAGCGTGGCCTCGACGATCACCAAGCCCTCTGGCAACTCCGTCTGGCGGTACTGAAAATGCATATCCTCTGGCGTCAGCGTCACGATCTCGCCCGTCCGGGTGACCGCCCGCGCCGACACGAACGCATCCGCGGTATAGGTGCCATAGCACCCTGCGTTCATCTTCACCGCACCACCGATGGAGCCGGGAATGGTGCGCAAAAACGTCAGGTCAATCCCGGCATCCGCCGCCTTGCGCGCCACTTGCGCATCGAGTGCCGCGGCCCCGACCGTGACGCGGGTGCCGTCGGTCTCAATCTGGTTAAAGCCGCGCCCCAGCCGGATCACCACGGCGCGCAACCCACCATCGCGGACGATCAGGTTGGAGCCGACCCCCATGGGAAAAACCGCCACATCCGGGGCCAGATCACGCAGGAAGGCGCAAAGGTCGTCCAAATCCGCAGGCAGAAACAACCAATCCGCAGGCCCGCCCACGCGCAACCATGTCAGCGGCGCGAGGTCGCGGTTCTGGGAGAGTTTCCCGCGTGAAGTGGGCATGTCGGTCATGCCTCATCTGCTAGCGATCTGTTCCTCTGAGGGCAAGGCCAGTCTCAGGCAGGGTTTTGAGGCCCTGCCCGTCTCGCGCGGACCTGGCGAACCCATCCTATGACGCCGCCGATCAACATGCCCAAAATTGCAGGTGCCACCATCAGCATGGCGAAGATAGCATAGCCCATTCCATCCCAGCCCTGCACTTTCTGACCTTCACTGATTGCCCAGAAAATCGCGCCCACGCCGACCAGCATCAGAACTGGTATGGCCCAGCCCACACCGTTTCGCACCAGAACGACAGCCATAATGAGGGGGATGACAAGGCAAACAAGCGGGACAACATACACCATTCGGCGATGTTACGGGATTGAGATACTGTCAGGCAAGACCCGGACGCGGGCGCAAGATCACCCCCGTGCGAAGCACCCGCGCACCCAACGACCCAGATAAATCATCGGCCAGCGCAGTACGCTCATCGCAGCAAAAAGCACGAAAAGACCCCACCAAGGACCATTTTCGTAGACGACAAAGGCCAGTAGAGGCAGGCCCACGCCGATCAGCACATAGGCCCGAAACCAGTGATTATCGCGGCTGGGGATCATCCCCAGAACGTTAGCAGTGATGGCCCAGATGCAGGCAAGGATCAGGGAAAGGCTCATTTCTGTATCTCCGGTCGCTGCCCCATGGCGCGGCGCGCGAAGTACCGCAGGGGGTTTCGAAACATGGACAAAAACGCAAAGAGCGCGCAAAGGCCGACGATCAGGCCAAATTGCTGCATCATCAGCCAGATCAGCACGGGGGCGGCACACATCAGCAGCACACCGGGCACATATTGCCGCCGCATCGGCAGCATCGCCACGCCCGCGGCGGCAAACACCCACAGGCAGCTGATCACGATCAATGTCATTGCAACGCTTTCATCTCAGGTCGTCGGAGAGGGCGTAATGTCAATCTTGGCGCAAATTGGGCCGGAAATTTGGAATTTTCTGGGTGGGCCTGCGCGCGCCACCCTCAGGACCATCGCAAGCTGCACCGTTCGGATTTGAGTATTTTTGACCAGAAAGAAGCCTGGAAAGCGCTCCAACCCTCGCTTCTTTCTGGTCAGAAATACTCCGGGGAGTCGCGCGGCACGCGCGGCGGGGCAGCGCCCCCAAAACTCTATCAAGCAGCGCCCTTGCCTGCCATCCGCTCCGGCAATGCATTGGCCCAGGCGCTGATCGTGCCAGCCCCAAGACAGACCACCATGTCACCGGGCCGCGCCACCTCCTGCACCAGCGCCAAAAGCCCGTCGGCTTCGTCAACGGCGCGCGCATCGCGGTGCCCGTGGCGCGTGAGACCGGCCACCAGATCATCCCGGCTTGCGCCCGGTATCGGGTCTTCGCCCGCGGCGTAAATCTCGGTGATGCCCACGACATCGGCATCATTAAAGCACGCGCAGAAATCATCAAAAAGCGACGACAGCCGCGTGTAGCGGTGCGGCTGATGCACGGCGATCACGCGGCCATCCGTGGCGTGGCGCGCAGCCCGCAGAACGGCGGCGATCTCCACCGGGTGGTGGCCGTAATCGTCGATGATCGTCACACCGTCCACCTCGCCCACGCGCGTGAAACGCCGGTTCACGCCTCCAAAGCTGGCCAGCGCCTCCCGGATCTCAGACGCCCGCATGCCCAGATGCCGCGCCACCGCCACAGCAGAGAGCGCGTTTGAGACATTGTGGTCCCCCGGCATGGGCAGGGAACAGCCCTCAATGACCATCCCGTCAGGCTGCAGCGCGATGTCGAAATGCGCGACACCGGCTTCGTATTTCAGGTTCACGGCCCGCACATCAGCCTGCGCGTTAAAGCCAAAGGTCACAACCCGGCGATCCGTGATGCGCCCCACAAGCGCCTGCACTTCGGGATGATCGGTGCAGCACACGGCCAGACCGTAGAACGGAATATTGCCGACAAAGTCGTCAAACCCCTGCCGCAACGCGTCGAAATCGCCCCAATGCTCCATGTGCTCGGGGTCGATATTGGTGACAATCGCAATGGTCGCGGGCAGGCGGTTGAAGGTGCCATCGCTCTCGTCGGCCTCAACCACCATCCATTCGCCGTCACCCACGCGCGCGTTGGAGCCATAGGCGTGGATGATCCCGCCATTGATAACCGTCGGATCAAATTTCCCATGATCCAGCAGCGCGGCGACCATCGTCGTGGTCGTCGTTTTGCCATGGGTGCCCGCGACCGCGATATTGGATTTGAGCCGCATCAGTTCGGCCAGCATCTCGGCTCTGCGCACCACGGGCAGGCCCATCCGCCGGGCCTCCATCAGTTCGGGATTGTCCGGTTTGATCGCGGAGGAAATCACCACGACCTCTGCCGCCTCCATATTTTCCGCGCGCTGCCCTTCAAAGATCAATGCGCCCATATTGGCCAGACGGTCGGTGATTTTCGACGTCTTGAGGTCTGATCCTTGCACCACATAGCCGTGATTGAGCAGCACCTCGGCGATGCCCGACATACCAATCCCTCCGATCCCCACAAAATGGATCGGCCCCACGTCACCGGGCAGTTTGGTGGCTGCATTCATGTGTTCTGTCCTCTTAAGGCAAGTGCCTCAACCATATCCGCCAGCACCTGCGGCGCGTCGGGTTTGGCCACGCTGAGGGCGGCTTCGGCCATTTTGCTCGCCTGTTTCTCATCGCTCAGGATGGCCTCCATCTGCTCGGTCAGGGCTTTTGCCGTAAACATGCTCTCCTGCATCACAACAGCCGCGCCCACCTCCGCAAGACCGCGGGCATTGGCGGTTTGTTCATCGCGAATGGCAATGGCCAGCGGCACCAGGATGGAGGGCCGCCCGATGACAGAAATATCCGCAACCGACGAGGCCCCCGCGCGGCTGATCACCAGCTGCGCCTCGGTCATCCGATTGGGGACATCGCCAAAGAACGGCTGCACCTCGGCGGCGATCCCGTTCTGGGCGTAAAAGTCGCTCACCCGTTCCAGGTCTTCTTCGCGGGCCTGATGGCTCACGCGCAAATGCTGCAGGATCTCATTGGGCAGATCCGCGATCGCCTCGGGCACCGTATCTGACAGCACCCGTGCACCCTGCGACCCGCCAATCACGAGGATCGACATCGGGTAATCGCCGGGCGGGATATAGGCCGCCTCGGCCCGTTCCAGAATGGCCGCGCGCACCGGGTTGCCGACATGCACGCCCTTGGTGCCCTGCGGCAATTCCGTAGGCCAGGTGCCGCAGGCGATCCTGTCCACGCGCTTGGCGAAAAGCTGATTCACCCGCCCCAGAACACCGTTTTGTTCATGGATCATGCGCGGCATCCGCAAAAGCCAGGCCGCCGCCAGCGCCGGAATGGTCGGATAGCCGCCAAACCCCACCACCACGTCGGGCCGATCCCGACGCATCCGCATGGCCGCACCAAGCACACCGCCCAGAATGTGGAACGGCGCCGTCAGCTTGTTAACAAGGCCGCCCCGGGCAAAGGTCGCCGAGGCCACTTGCTCCACCTGCACATCTCGCGGAAATCCACCGCAATACCGCGCACCCCTTGCATCGGTCGACAGTTTCACCCGCCAGCCCCGTTGCAACATCACCTCCGCCAGCGACTGTGCCGGGAACATGTGCCCGCCGGTGCCGCCCGCCGCGATGATCAGAAGGGGCGCGTCGCTCACCGCCCTGCCCCGCGCAAGAGATCGCGAATTTCACCCTGCGGGCGTTTGCGTGTGAACGAAAACAGCATGCCGACCAATATCCCCCCGGCAATCAGCGATGACCCACCGTAGCTTACGAAAGGCAATGTCATGCCTTTCGCGGGCAGCAGTCTAACAGCGACCCCCATGTTGATCATCGCTTGCGCCGCGAAAATCGACAGCAAGCCGACGCCAGCCAGCCGCACGAACGTGTCCCGCTCGCGCATCAGGCGCGACAAAGACCGCACAACAATGATCGAATACAGCGCGATGATGAACACCACCAGGACCAAGCCATACTCTTCAGCCGCCACCGCGATGATGAAATCCGTATGCGCGTCCGGCAGGCTCCACTTCACTTCACCCTCACCGACGCCAACCCCAAAGAACCCGCCCTCGCGGATCGCATTGGTGGCAAAACCAAGCTGCGTGTTGGGGTCCACATCCGGGCTGAGAAACCCGTCGATGCGGCGGGCAAAATGCTCTGAATTGGTATAGGCGAATGATCCCACAGCCACCACACAGCCCGCCATCGCCACCAAAAGCAGGATCGGCGCCCCGGCCACGAAATACATCACGCCCCAGGAAAACAGCACCAGACACGCCTGACCGAAGTCCGGCTGCAGGGCCAACAATGTCACGATGACCAGCGTCAGAAGGAAGGACCACGATTTCCCGGGCGGGCCGTTGATCTGCTGACTGGCCGCCATCAGCCACGCCGCCACGACGACGAAGGCAGGTTTGAGGAACTCCGACGGCTGCACCGACGCAAAGCCCAGCGAATACCAACGCACCGCGCCCTTGCCGAAATCCGTGCCGAAAACCGGAAGCAGGGCCAGGGCCGCAAAGGCCGCGATAAAGCCAAGCACCGCCAAACGCCGCACAAGCTGTGGGCCCATCATCGAGGCAATCAGCATGGCCGTCAGCGCGGCACCCCCAAAGATCGCCTGTCGCTCAACATAGTGGAACGGATCAAGGCTGTTCTTTTCCGCAAGCGGGGGCGAGGCCGCAAGACCCAGCAAAATCCCGATGCAAAAGAGCAGCAACACGCAGGACATCGACCACTTGTCGATCGTGCGCCACCACTTTGGTAAAACCGGTTCGCCGTCCCGCGCCGGGACCGCGCCATAGACCATCTCTGTCATAACAACCGCCGTACTGCCTCTGCACTGCCCCTCTTTGTCGGGGGCTGTCCATTTAGTTTAACAGGTCACGGCCCGTGTGGGAAGCGTTTCAATGGTTGGTTTTCAGGCGTTGCGCGGTTTGCGTTTCACCACCGGCAGGGACGGATCAAGCGGCAGGTCGTAGCGTTTCGTGCTGTACTTGGCCAAAAGCGCATCCGGCTGGCGCGCGGCCTCCAATTCAACATCAGAATACCCAAGTGTCCGCGCCAACGCGTCCACCTCTTTGATCAGCTCAGGCGCAATCCCCACACCGCCCACGCCCCGATAGGGCCCATGGATCCGGTCAAACGGGGCTGTGTTGTCCAAAGTCACATCATGCCCCAGCAGATCGCCGGCAAAGGCGTTCAGGTCCTCTTTTTCAGGATTCATCAGATCCTCAAACCGCAGGACCCCTCGATACCCAGAAAGGCTGTTTTGCTCCTGCAAAAACCGCGTCTGTTCCAACCAATGGAACAGTTGCCGCTCAAGCGTGTTGAACTGCTCATATCCCTTGGCCAACTCACGATAGGTAACCGACGGATCCCCTCCGAAGATTTTCTGTGCCAGTTGGGCGGCATTCAGCCCCGGCGCGATCATCGGGTGATGCGTGCCGTGGGACATGGCATTCAGGTAAGGGTTCCGCACCAGATGCATGAACCGAAACTGCGGCCCGAACCTGTCTTGGAAGTAGTCGACATACCCATAAGCCTGCCATCCGAAGAAGATGAAGTCGCGCCCTTTGCGCAGGGTGTTTTCAATGTTCAGGAAGAGGCGCTGCACCAACGGTTCCCGTCCGATCTGACGAAAGCGGGCCTCCCGGTCGCGCAAAACGTGACGAGAGCGCAGCTCGCGACCGACACGTTCATGTATGACGTTCTGCGTATCCGCATGCTCGGCCAGGCGGCGGGCCAGAAACTGCGTCCCGCAGCGCCCATTGGACACGATGTAAGTGAACGTGCCTTGGTCAGACATCAGTCTTTGCCCAAACCGGCCTTCACGCAGGCCACGAAATCATCGCCGCGCTCTTCGAAATTGTCGTACTGGTCAAAGCTCGCAGCGCCGGGCGCAAGCAACACCGTGTCGCCCTCTTTCGCCTCCACCATGGCCCGCGCGACCGCCTCGGCCATGGTCGTGCACACCTCGGCCTCCACGCCCTGAAGCTGCATCGCAAACTGCGCTGCCTCTCGCCCGATCACATAGGCTTTCGCCACGTTCGTCAGGCCGGGTTTCAGACCGGCAAGTCCGCCGTCTTTCTCCAAACCGCCACAGATCCACCTGATCCGCTCAAACGCCTGCAACGCTTTCAGGGCGGCATCCACATTGGTGGCCTTACTGTCATTGACATAGACCACGCCACCGTCCCGCGCGACGATCTGGCTGCGATGCGGCAACCCGTCGAAGGAATGAAACGCCTGCTCGATCAGTTTCGGCGCAAGCCCAATGGCACGACAGGCGGCATAGGCCGCACAGGCGTTTTGATGGTTATGCGCCCCCGGCAGGCCCTCAACCCCGCGCAAATCAATCGAGCCCGCCTGCCGCCCCTTGCGGTACTCGGCCAGAAATCCCTTGCGGGCAAAAACATTCCAGCCCGGCCCGGTCAATTTGTGGCTCACCGAGACACGCAACACCCGGTCATCCGTGGCCCCTTCCGCCAGTTGCCCGGCGAGGAACACACCTTCGGGCTCATCCACACCGATCACGGCGCGGTCCGGCCCTCCTTCGGAAAACAGCCGCCTCTTGGCTGCAAAGTAACCGCCAAAGCCGCCGTGACGGTCCAGGTGATCCGGCGTGAGATTGGTGAACACCGCCACATCGGGCGTCAACGCGCGCGCCAGCTCGGTCTGATATGAACTCAGCTCCAACACCACCACGCCGCCATCGCCCGGCGGGTCTATATCCAGCACCCCGCGCCCGATATTCCCGGCCAGCTGCGCCTCTTTGCCTGCGCTTTGCAGGATGTGATGGATCAGGGCGGAAGTGGTCGATTTCCCATTGCTGCCGGTGATCGCAATGACCCGGGGCGGCGTGTCAAAAATCTGCCACTCCTCGGTGGCGAAGGACCGGAAGAACAGTCCGATATCATTGTCCACCGGCACACCCGCCGCCATCGCCGCCGCGACGATCCGGTTGGGTTCCGGGTAGAGATGCGGAATACCGGGCGACAGGATCATCAGGTCGATGTCGTCAAACGCCCCCGCCTTGCCCAGATCGCGCAATTCAAACTCTTCGGCTTCGGCCGCCGCCCGTGCCACCGGGTTGTCATCCCAGCAAATAGCCTGCGCCTTGCCAGCGCGCAGCGCCCGCGCCGCCGACAGGCCGGACCGACCCAGCCCCAGAACAGCCACCCGCTGTCCCTGACATCCCTGAACCGGGATCACGCGGCACTCTCCGCAGCGGACAAATCTTGCAAAATGCGCATCGCCCGCTCCCGCATGCCCCATGGCACAAACGCATGATCATGATGATAGGCGGCCACCATGTTGCAGGGGATATTCTCATCCGCCAGCGCGCCAGCCACCGCTGCCGTCAACCCAACACCATCCAATGCCGAGTGCACCATCAACCTGATCCGCGCCATGGGCTGATCGGTGACAAAGCCACGCTCCACCGCCAGCTGTCCGGGCAGGACAAGCGAACATCCCTCATCCTCTTCAAAAACGGTCAAAGCCCCGCTCCGATCCACGCCCTTATCCGCGCTGGTGCAAAAATGCCAAACCTGCGCATCCAACGCCGGGGCCATGCCCGCGATCATCGCCGCGCGGTCCTTGACCACCTCCCCCATCACCCCGCGCCCTCATGACGGTTGGTGATGTAAATCTGCGACGAAAAGCTGATGTCGAGCGTGAAGAAACACGGCTCCGGGATCAACGCTTTGATCGCCTGCTCCAAATCCGCACCCAGCGCGGCAATAAAGGCGGCGTTGCGATGTGGCTTGGCCAGCAAAGAGATGGTCACCAGACAGTGGGTGTGGTGAAACACCGCCGCCGGATAGGCCCGCCCCTTGCATTCTCCCGACCCGGCATCATGGGCCTGCAGAACCTCTTCAATGCGGCTCAGCACCGCGCCCGGATCAAGGCTCAGATCATCGGAATAGCGCAGCTCGGCATGGGGCATCTCATCTCACCTTCAACGTGGCCAACCCGATCATGGCGAGGATCAGCGCAATGATCCAGAAGCGGATCACGATGGTGGGCTCGGCCCAGCCTTTCTTTTCATAGTGGTGATGGATCGGTGCCATCAGGAAAACACGCTTGCCGGTGGCTTTGAAGTAAAACACCTGAATGATGACCGACAGCGCTTCGACCACAAACAGCCCGCCGATGATGCCCAGCACGATCTCATGCTTGGTTACAACGGCAATCGCACCCAAAGCCCCGCCCAGCGCCAGCGCCCCGGTGTCGCCCATGAAAACCGCCGCCGGTGGCGCGTTGTACCACAAAAAGCCCAGGCCCCCGCCGACAAGCCCTGCGACAAACACCAAAATCTCTCCGGACCCGGGGACGTAGTGCACCTCCAGATACTCGGTGAAATCAACCCGGCCCACGGCGTAGGCAATGATGCCCAGCGCACTCGCCGCGATCATGACCGGCATGATCGCCAACCCATCCAGCCCGTCTGTCAGGTTCACCGCGTTGGCTGCACCGACGACCACGAACATGGCGAACGGAATAAAGAAAATCCCCATGTTCAACAGCGCGTCTTTGAAGAACGGAAAGGCCAGCTGATACTGCAACCCCTCAGGGTGATAGGCCGACGCCCAGAACCCGGCGACACCAGCAATGCAGAACCCAATGCCCAGGCGCAGCTTGCCGGACACGCCGGACACGTTCTGCTTGGACACCTTGGCATAATCGTCGGCAAACCCGATCAACCCGAAAGCCATCGTCACAAACAGCACCAGCCACACGTAAGGGTTATCAAGCCGCGCCCAAAGCAGTGACGACGTCAGAAGCGCACCGACAATAAGCAACCCGCCCATGGTGGGCGTGCCTGTCTTGGCAAAATGCGTCTCCGGCCCGTCATCACGGATCGGTTGGCCCTTGCCCTGTTTACGGCGCAAGACGTTGATCAGCGGTCGCCCAAAGAGAAACCCGAAAATCAGCGCGGTCAGAAACGCGCCGCCTGCCCGAAACGTGATGTAGCGAAAGAGATTGAAGAAATCCCCGCCATCAGACCAAACGGTCAACCAATAGAGCATTCATGCGCCCCCATGCCTGTCATCTTCATTGCCGGATTTCTGCGATCCGGTATCCTTATGTTTATCCAGCCTTGCCCGCGCCTCATCCGGCAAGCGCCACCCCAATGCGCGCAGGCCCTTTACGATCCGCGCCATGGCCATGCTTAGCGATCCCTTGACCAGAATGGTATCCCCGGCCTGCACAAGTTCTCTGAGATGCGGCGCTAAGGCCTCGCTTGTGTCGGTATGCATACCCTGTTTTTCGGGCGGCAAGGCTTGGTAGAGGGCATTCATCAGCGGCCCCACGCAATGCACGATGTCGATTTTCGCCATCGCCGGATGGTCCGCCATCGCCGCATGCATGGACAGTTCGTCCGGACCCAGCTCTTTCATGTCGCCCACAAAAGCGATCCTGCGCCCGCCCGAGGTCACACTGGCCAGCACGTCAAACCCCGCGCCCAGGGACGTGGGATTGGCATTATACGCGTCGTCAATCAGGGTCAGCGCGGCCTCCGGTCTCTGCGGATCAAGCTCGATCCGTTCCACCACGCCACGCCCATCGACAGGCCGCCATTTGGCCAACGCCGCTGTCGCCAACGCCAGATCAGCGCCCAGCGCCTTGGCGGCGGCCAGCGCGCCCAGCCCGTTCATCGCAAAATGCTGGCCCGCGGTGGACAGCTTGAAGAAAAACGGCCCTTCCGGGGCGTCGGCACTGGCCACGCTCACCCCTTCCGCGACCGTGACCTGCTTCAGTTTGTAATCACGCCCATCCGCGCCGAACCCGATCTGCGTCGCCTTGGCGTCTTCTGCCGCCGCCTTGAGAATACCAAGCGTGCCGACATCATCGTTGATCACCGCCAAGCCACCGGGCTCCAGCCCTTCGAAGATCGACGCCTTTTCCCGCGCGATCCCGTCGATCCCGTCGTCAAACGCCTCCAGATGCACCGGCGCCACGGTCGTCACCATCGCCACATGCGGACGGGCCATTTTGGAAAGCGGCGCAATCTCACCTGGGTGGTTCATGCCGATCTCGATCACGGCAAACTCCGTGTCCGCAGGCATACGCGCCAGAGTCAGCGGAACACCCCAATGATTGTTGTAACTCGCCTCGGCCGCATGGGTTTTTCCCTGCTCCGATAGCACATCGCGCAGCATTTCCTTGGTCGAGGTTTTGCCCACCGAGCCAGTGATCGCCACGACCCGCGCGTCTGTTCTCGCCCGCGCGGCTTGGCCCAGCTCTTCTAACCCCTGCAGCACATCATCGACCAGAAGCAACGGCGCATCTTCAGCAACACCATCAGGCACGCGTGACACAAGTGCTGCCGCCGCCCCCTTTTCCAACGCCTGTGCCACGAAATCATGCCCGTCTCGTGCGGCCTTCAGCGCCACGAACAGATCACCGGGGGCCAGCGTGCGGGTATCAATCGAAACGCCTGTTGCCTGCCAGTCTCCCGTCGCTTTGCCACCCGTGGCTTGGGCGGCCTCTGCTGCGGTCCAAAGGCTCACACCGCGTCTCCGTCAAGGGCGGACACCGCGACGCTGGCCTGTTCGGCATCATCAAACGGAAAGACATCGTCGCCAACAATCTGCCCGGTCTCATGGCCTTTGCCCGCGATCAGCAGCGCATCCCCCGGCCCCAGCGCATCCACACCGCGCAGGATCGCCTCGGCGCGATCCCCCACTTCGGTGGCCTCGGGACAACCTTCCATCACAGCCGCCCGGATCAAGGCCGGATCTTCACTGCGCGGATTATCATCTGTCACAATGACCTGGTCGGCATGTTCCGCCGCCGCCTGACCCATCAAAACCCGCTTGCCGGGATCACGGTCGCCACCCGCGCCCACGATCACAACAATCCGGCCCATGACATGCGGACGCAACGCCTTGAGCGCGGTCGATACCGCATCCGGTGTGTGTGAGTAATCCACGAACACCGACGCGCCATTTGCCCGGCGCGCCGCCAGCTCCATCCGCCCACGCACCGTGCGCATGGACGAGAGCGTTGAAAAAACCTGCTCCGGATCAGCGCCCGCGCCAATGCACAGCCCCGCCGCCAACAGCACGTTTTCTGCCTGAAACCCCCCGATCAGCTGCAACTCCGCCTGCGCCACGCGACCGCGCCAGTCAAATCGCAGCACCTGACCAGTCGGCGAAAAGCTTCGCGCGACAATGTGCAGATCAGCCCCTTCCGTGCGCCCGACGGACAGCACTTCCTGCCCCCGCTCCCGCGCAATCGCCGCCATTTCCTGACCGCGATGATCGTCGATATTGATGACGGCCACACCGTCTTCCGCCAAAACGCGGGAAAAGAGCCCCGCCTTGGCGGCAAAATACGCCTCGAACGTGTCGTGATAATCCAGATGATCCTGGCTGAAATTCGAAAACCCCGCCGCGACGAGCCGCACCCCATCCAACCGGCGTTGTTCCAACCCGTGGCTAGAGGCCTCCATCGCGGCATGCGTCACGTGATGGTGTTCTGCCTCCGACAAAATACGATGCAGCGTGATGGGCTCCGGCGTCGTGTGCGCCAGTGGGGCGGTATAGGCCCCTTCGACGCCCGTCGTTCCAATGTTGACGGCGTCAAACCCAAGCGCATCCCAGATTTGCCGGGTGAAACTGGCCACGGACGTTTTGCCATTGGTCCCGGTCACGGCCACCATCGTCTCAGGCTGTGCCCCGAACCAAAGCGCGGCGGCAAAGGCGAGCGTCTGGCGCGGATCCTCGGCAATGATCACCGCCACGTCAGAACCGGCCAGCTCATCCGCCGCGATGCGCGCACCTTCCGCGTCCGTCAGCACCGCCGCCGCCCCCATCCGCAGCGCGTATGTTATGAATTCCCCGCCGTGCACCTTGGTGCCGGGCAGTGCGGCGAATAGAAAGCCTTTTTCAACCTCACGGCTGTCCACGGCTAGGCCCGTGATATCGGCCTTTTTGCCGCCCTGGGCCGTCAGACCCAGCTGATCAAGAGATTTCACTTGGCTCACTGCGCCCACTTCGCCTTCTGGTCCGCCTACTGGCCCGTTGCTTCGTCCTCAAACCGCTGTCGGCTCACTCCGCCGCATGCGATACATGCGTTATACCAGTGGGCGCGGCGGGTTCAATCTCGGGTCTCAGACCCATCAACGGTGCGACCCGACGGATGATCTCGGCGGCCACGGGCACAGCCGTCCAACCCGCCGTCCGGCGTGGCTCATCTCCGGAGGTTTCAACCGGTTCATCCAGCGTGACGATCAGCACGTATTTCGGATCATGCGCGGGAAAGACGCTGGCGAAGGTCGCGATTACCTTGTCTTCGTGATACCCGCCCCCGGTCTCCAAAGGCTTGTCCGCCGTGCCGGTCTTGCCACCCACAGCATAGCCCGGCACCTCACCCAAAGATGCGGTCCCTTCCGTCACCACCTGCCGCAGCATGGAAAGTGACATGGCCGCCGCCTCTTCCGACATCACCTGCGCGCCCCGCTGACCCTGCGGTTGCCGCAGGATGGATGGTGTCACCTGGTACCCACCGTTGGCCAGTGTCGCGTAGGCCGTTGCAAGATGCAGCGGGCTCGACGACAGACCATGCCCGTAAGAGATCGTCATGGTGGACAGTTCCGACCATTTCTTCGGCGTCAGCGGTTTCGCCAAGGGGGCTTCCACCAGTTCAAGGCCAGTCGGCTCCAAAAGCCCCAGATCACCCAAAAATTCCTGCTGACGCTGTGCACCGATCATTTGTGCAATCCGCGCCGTGCCAATGTTCGATGACTTTACGATCACATTCGTCGTGGACAGTTGCGGTCCATAGTCATGGAAATCTCGGATACGGTGCTTGCCCCAACGGATCGGGCCGCGCGTGTCGATGATGGTCGACGGGTTGACCAACCCAAGGTCCAGCGCCTGCGCCACGGTGAAGATCTTGAAGGTCGAGCCCAGCTCGTAAAGCCCCTGCACCGCGCGATTGAAGATCGGACTGTCCGAGGCCAATCCTTGCGCCGGCGGCGGCGGGCGGTCATTGGGGTCGAAATCCGGCAAGGAGGCCAGCGCCAGCAACTCCCCCGTTTCCACATCCATCAGCACAGCGGCGGCCCCACGTGCGTTCATCAAGGTCATGCCACCGTAAAGCACACGCTCCACAGCCGCCTGCACCGACAGATCCAGCGACAGCGTCAGCGCCTCATGCCCACGGGCAGGATCGCGCAGACGCGCGTCAAATTGCTTTTCCACCCCGGCCACGCCAATCACCTCGGCAGAGTTCACACCCTCTTCGCCAAAGCCCGCCCCGCCAAGGACATGCGCCGCCACGGCGCCATTGGGATAAAGCCGCATCTCGCGCGGTCCAAACAGAAGCCCCGGCTCGCCAATCTCATGCACGGCCTGTTTCTGCTCCGGGCTGATCTTGCGCTTGATCCACAGGAATTTGCGCTTGCCGGTGAAATCCTTGACCAGCCTTTCCCGATCCAGATCGGGGAAGATTTTGACCAACGCGTCGGCGGCATGTTCCGGCTCGATCATGTGCTGCGGCTGCGCGTAAAGCGAATGCGTCTCGAAATTCGTGGCCAACAGGCGACCCTTGCGGTCCACGATATCCGCCCGCTGCGCCAGAATTTGCGATCCTGCCGCGTGGGTGCGCGGCTCGACCGGCTCGGAGCTGGCCAGCGTGCCCATGCGCGTCCCGATGGTGGCAAAGGCAAAGAGAAAGAAGATACCCAGCACCAACAGCCGCCCCTCGGCGCGTTGACGGGCCTTGTCGCGCATTTCCTCATGGCGCGCACGGATGTTTTCACGCTCAATCGTATCAGGGTTTTCACCACGATCACGGGCCGGAAGGATACGCGCCAACGGGCGCAGGGGGGTACGGATCATGGGAACGTCCCCCCTTCAGAGCGATCTTCAAACACATCCACCGGGTTTTCGATGATCACGATATCGGGCGGCAACGGGTCGGCCACATCGGCCACGCGCCCAAACTGATGCGATTGCAGCGGCAACAGGCCCAGCTTGTCAAAATTGATCTCCGCCAGATCGCGCAGGCGGTCCGGACGGTTGAGATACGCCCATTCCGCGCGCAGCATCCGCAACCGGTCGCGCGCATCCGAGATTTGCGTTTGCAGCGCCTCGGCGCGCGATTGCGCCTCCTGCGTCTTGTAGTTCTCGTGATAGGCCCAGAACGCCATGGCAACGACAACGGCGGTGGTCAGGGCGTAAAACAAACTGCGCATCTCAAATCGACCTTTTCAATTCGGGCATGCCAAGACCGCGTCGGTCCGCAGGTGCTGCGGCTGCGTCGGTTCGAATGGCAATCCGGAGTTTTGCACTGCGCGACCGGGGGTTCGCGGCTAGCTCTTCCGCATCTGGGGCTATGGCCTTGCGCGAGGTCAGGGTGAACTGCGGCTGACGTTCGGCGGTTTCAGGCGCATAGCGGCTGCCACCCCCGCCCGTATCGGCCTTGGCCTGCAAAAACCGCTTCACAATGCGGTCCTCGACAGAATGGAACGTGACCACGGCCAGCGTTCCACCCGGTGACAACACCCGCTCTGCGGCCTCCAACCCCATGACCAGCTCTGCATATTCATCGTTCACAGCAATGCGCAGCGCCTGAAAGCTGCGCGTCGCAGGATGGGCCTGGCCCGGCTTCGACCGCGGCAGGCACCCAGTAACAATGTGAGCCAAGGCCGATGTGGTGGTGATCGGCGCGATATCCCGCGCTTTGACAATGGCGCGCGCAATCCGGCGGCTGGCGCGCTCTTCCCCATAAAGAAAGAGAATGTCCGCCAGCGCCTCTTCCGAGGCCTCATTCACGATATCCGCAGCTGACCGACCCGCCTGCCCCATGCGCATATCCAGCGGTCCGTCTTTTTGAAAAGAAAACCCGCGGTCTGCCTGATCCAGCTGCATGGACGACACGCCAAGATCAAGGACAACGCCGTCGGCCTCTTCCACATGCTCATCCATCTGGGAAAACGTGGCCTGAACGGTGCGCAACCGGTCGCCATATTCAGCCCCCCAATCGCCCGCCATCTCAATCGCCATCGGATCACGGTCAATGCCCACGACCTCATCCGCGCCGTCGTCCAGCAAGGCTCGCGTGTACCCGCCCGCGCCCAATGTGCCATCTATCCAACGCCCATTTATCGGGCGCACCGCATTCAGAATGGCGCGCAAAAGAACAGGAATGTGTGGGGTATCCGACGGGGTGTTAACGGGTGCAGCGGCAGCAGCAGACATCCATCAACCCTCCGCCATATGGCCCGGAGGCCCGTCCAGGAAGACCAACGGGTCAACATCATCTGGCAATTCATCCAGAAACGCCTCGGTCCGCGCGACCTCTTCGGCCTCATAGGTTTCCGGCTTCCAAATC
The DNA here is from genome assembly GCA_963422235.2 of uncultured Roseovarius sp. Taxonomy (GTDB): domain Bacteria; phylum Pseudomonadota; class Alphaproteobacteria; order Rhodobacterales; family Rhodobacteraceae; genus Roseovarius. The sequence continues at coordinate 2,806,847 of CAXMWV010000002.1, read as the reverse complement.
TGGAACGTGTCGCCAGCAGCAAGGAACAAGGCCTCGCCCTCCAGACCGATCTTCTCACGAAGCTTTGCGGGAAGCACCAGACGCCCCGTCTCATCAACATTGGTGTGAATGGATTGCGCGCTAAACAGCCGCGCCAGAATACTGCGCTCTCTCGACCCTCGGGGTAGCGCTTCGATCTTTTCATCCACCTCTTCGATGGCTTTGACCGTGTAGCATTCCAAGTATTTGCGGCGGTGATCCCCGTAAACAATCACAAGCTCGGGGTTCAAACCGTCCGTCCAGGCCGGATCATTGGCTTCAAGCACACGGCGAAAATGGGCCGGGATAGACACCCGTCCCTTGGCATCCACCTTGTGGAGCCCTTCACCTCTGAACCTGCGAACCACTGTCCCTGGCCCTCTCGTTCTTCCCCCAATTCAATTCCAGGTCGCGCTTGAACCTTGGCGACCCTCTGGAAACGAAACGGCGGATTGAACTGCTGCCACTGTCCAATCCGCCGCCCTCGTCCCGCCTAGCGGGTGTCCGACTGCGCGCGCCACCTGGGGGGATGTCTGCTCGCCCGCGCGCCGGATCTCTCTTTTTCGATGAAAGCGGGTGCCTGTATGAAACCTGACTTGGGATTTTCGTCGGGGTCTTTTGTTCGCCCCTTATGATCCCGTCCTCATCGTGAGTTAAGGGATGACATGGGAATTTATGGAAATCAATAACTTTCTACGGGAATTTGCACAGGATGTTGTTTCACAGAACCTTCAAAAACAAGATGATGTGGTTGAAATTTCCAAAATATTCCCTTAATTAGTGATTTTCTAGTAATTAGGCACAATATGTAGACAATCACAGCTGCGCCCAAAATTTCCCTCGATTTCCCAGATTTTTGGGGCCTACACGGAAATTCCGCTCAAATCCAGCCGAATTTCACTCGAAAATCGGGGCAGTCCCATGGAAAACCATGCGGGAATCCGGGTGATTCGTGCCCGGTGCCACAAATTCCCATCCCATATCCCGCCACGTCCCACGGCGCGTATGCCGCGTCCCGTTTGACAGGAACGTCCCCACGCCGCACCAATGGCAATCATGCAAACCCAAACCCAAGGGAGGCAACAAATGCTGATCGCCGTAAGCGTTGGAACCGATGATCTGGACAGCTCAATGGCCTTTTACGACGCAGCACTCGGTGTTCTGGGGATCATACGCAGTGCTCAGAACGCCTCAGAGATCGGCTACAGCGTTCCGGGCACGCCGCCGCTCTTCTACGTCAATCTGCCCTACAACAAGAAACCCGCCACGCCCGGCAATGGCGCGCAGGTCAGCTTCGCCGCACCCGACCGCGCCACGGTGGACCGTTTTCATGCCAAGGTCCTCGAACTGGGCGGCACCGACGAAGGCGCGCCCGGCGAACGCGCCTATAAGCCGGGATATTACGGCGCTTATTGCCGCGGCCTGCAAGGCAACAAACTGCACGTTGCGCATGTTCCGGACTAGGCAACGCGCGTTACGGTAACGCTCGGCATTTCAACCAAGCGCACCGATGCAATACCGACGTGATACCGACGCAATACCGACCCCCAAATTCCAGCAAAATATGGCCGTTAACCATTTGGGGGCCGAAAAGAGCGAGATCAGGCGTTCACATCCACCACGACCCGGCCTTTGACCTGACCTTTGAGGATGTCTTTCCCAAGCCCCGGCAAGTCCGATAGGGTCGCCGGCTGGATCATCGCTTCCAGCTTGTCCATCGGCAGGTCAGAGGCAATCCGCTGCCACGCACGCACGCGGTTGTCATAGGGCTGCATCACAGAGTCGATCCCGAGCAGGTTCACACCGCGCAAGAGGAATGGGATGACCGTGGCAGGCAAACCCGCGCCCCCGGCCAGACCCACAGCCGCCACAGAGGCCCCGTACTTCATCTGCCCCAGCACGCGCGCCAGCATGTCGCCGCCCACGGCATCCACGCAACCCGACCATGTCTCCGCCTCAAGCGGGCGCTTGGTTGTCTCGTTGATCTCTTCCCGCGCCACGATCTGAGTCGCGCCGAGGGACTTCAGATAGTCCGCCGTCTCGGGTCGCCCGGTCACACCGGCCACCTCATACCCAAGATTGGCCAAGATCGCCGTGGCCACAGAGCCAACGCCGCCAGCAGCGCCCGTCACCAGCACCGGACCCTGCCCCGGTTTCAACCCGTGATCTTCCAGCGCCATCACCGCCAGCATCGCTGTGAAGCCCGCCGTGCCCACAGCCATCGCCGCACGTGCGTCCAGCCCTTCGGGCAGCGGCACCAGCCAGTCACCCTTCACCCGCGCCTTCTGTGCATAGCCGCCCCAATGTACCTCACCCACACGCCAACCGGTCAGCACAACCTTGTCGCCAGGCTTGTAAGCAGCGTTGTCACTGGCCTCGACTGTGCCCGCGAAATCAATGCCCGGCACATGCGGATACTTGCGCACAAGGCCCCCACCCGGACCTATGCAAAGACCGTCCTTGTAATTCACAGTTGAGTAATCAATCGCGACGATAACGTCCCCCTCGGGCAGATCATCTACGCTGATCTCCTGCACCCCCGCGGATGTCTTTCCGCTCTCTTCGTCTTTCTCCACCACCAAAGCGTTAAACATCTCGAACTCCTTTTCTGCCAAGCATTCCACCCGGCTTCATCTTGCCAAAAATACTTACAATCCCGACCATCACAGCCAGAACTTCGGTTGCACCATCGCGGCGCGTGTGCCGTCGGGCGTCTCCACTTCCAAATGCGTGCCTGGGGCCCAATGAGTCATGCGCACCATGCCAATGGCCACATTGGTGTCAAAATCCGGGCTCCATGCGGCAGAACTCACCCGGCCCACGATTTCCCCGTTCGCACGCAAAGGCCACCACCGGTCACAAGACGGTACCGGGCCGCCTTCGATCGCGATCGCGCGGATTTCCTGCACCGGCCCTTCCTTGGCCACGCGCAAAAGCGCGTCACGCCCGATGCAGCCGACAGCGCTGTGCGTGTTGCAGAACTTGCCCAACCCGCATTCATGGGGCGTGTTGTCGTCCGTCATGTCGTTGCCGTAGCTCAGCAACCCGCCCTCAATGCGTTCGATCAGGTTGGGACAGCCCGCATAGACGTCGAGGTCCTTGCCCGCCTCCATCAGCGCATTCCAGAGCGGCATACCGATGTCGCCACCCTCCACATAAATCTCGAACCCGCCTTGCTTCGAATAGCCCGAGCGCGCCACCACGAGGCTGCGGCCCTGGAAGTCCAGCATATCATAGCGGAAGAAGCGAATGTCCCGCACGCTCTCACCAAAGACGCGCGCCATCAGATCGTCGGCCTTGGGCCCCTGCACGGCCAGCGGCGACACATCGGGTTCATCAACCAGCACATCCAGCCGCCAGCCATTGGCGACGCCCTTGACCCACAAGAGCAGATCGCTGTCAGCAATGGAGATCCACCACCGATCATCGGCCAGCTTGACGGCGACCGGATCGTTCAGCATCCCCCCCGTCTCGTCGACAATGGGCACGTAGTAACACTGCCCGGGGTTCATGCCCCGCAGGTCGCGCGGGGTCAGCATCTGCATCAGCCGCCCTGCATCGGGTCCGCGCAGTTCGACCTGGCGTTCCACCGCGACATCCCAGATCTGCACAGCAGATTTCAGATGGTGATAGTCTTCTTCGACAGACCGGAAAACCGTCGGCAGAAGCATGCGGTTATAGACGGTGTAGGCTTTGACCCCTGACGCTTCGACCCCATCGGAAAAGGGCGTGCGGCGCAGACGGCGGGACGGAGAAAGGAGGGCTGCCATCATTGGAACTCCGGTAGAAGAAAGAGGTCAGATGTGTTCCCGGTGAGACCCGCCTCGGTCATCATCGCGTGCACCTGCCCTCTGTGATGGGTTTGGTGGTTGAACATGTGGGTGATGCAAAACGCGCGTGGCTTGACCACATCGCGTTCTGCAGCACCTGAATACCAGGCGACATCGCCCGTCAGATCGACCTGCGAGACGGCGTCGGCCCAGGCCGCCATCCGGTCATCCATCGCCATACGCTCATCGCGCCACGTGGCGTAATCAGGGCACAGGCTGGGGCTGTCAGGGATACCGCCTGCGGGCTTATCAAAGCTGTCATCGAACCGGCTCATCCAAATCTGGTCCGCCCACAGGATGTGGTTCAGCGTGCCCAGAATCGATCCGAAGAATGATCCACGATCCGCCATCAATTCCTCGGCTGGCACCGGATCAAGCGCCGTCACCAACTGGCGATTTTGCCAGATGTTGTAACGGGCCATCAGGCTGCAATAGGCGGTGGTGATCATGAAAAGGCTCTGGTCTGAGGAAAAGGCCCGCTACTTGGGGCCGCTCCAGTCGATGGGGCAAATCTCGGCTGACTTGCCGCCGAAATCCCAGATACGTCCGAAATCACGTACTTTGGATTTCAAACCGCGCGCAGCAATGATGTCAGGACCCATCCAATATTTGGAATTGGTGATCATCACCGGATGGTCGGGGTCACCGCCGTCAATCATTTCGATCTCGCCTTGAATCTTGCGCCCGATGTAAAGCCCACGCTTCTTGCCATCACGCACGATCTCTACCTTCTCGCGCTCTGCACTGACAATGTCGCTGACTAGCATAGTGAAAAGACCTGTCGTACCGCCCGCTTGGCCAGAGAAGATTTGCAGGATGCCATTATAGGCCTTCCCATTGGCCCGCTCATCGACATAGGCCGCAACTTTCCAGCCGCCCTCGGCCATGCGCCCCGGGATATCGACCATGAGGCCCACGTTCAGGCCAGACAGGTCTTCGCCTTCGAAATGACCTTCATCAATCGCAATCGCCATCCACGCCTGACAATACCCTTCCGTGGGGGGATGCGCGCCAAGCGATACAACGCAGGGGCAGAAAACGGTGCAGGAACAGTTCAGAAAGAGTTCGCCCTTTATGGCCCATTCCGTCGGCGTCATCTTGCGCCGTTTGGGGTTGGCCATGCGGTTGTCGATGCGCTGACTGATTGGCAGTTTGTCGGCATCTTGTTTGCGTTTGAGGGCCATACCCTATCCTCCTGTCACCAGCGGCGCGGCCAACACGGCCAGCCCCGAGACGATTAGTATACCACCCATGGGCTTTGTCACGACATGCCCAATTTGGGGGAGTTTTTCGATCACCATAAAGAGCGTTGCCAGCCCCATCCAAAGCAGGCTCATCACACCACCGACGAAGCCAAGCGCCATAAAGCCCCAACAGCAGCCAACACAAAACGCGCCAAGGCCCAGCCCCATCCGCAGCCCGCCACCGAACCCGGTTTTCCAGTGGCTCAGGTAGTAGCCCATAGGTGAATGACACACAACGTGGCAGATTTCTTTGGCACGGGTGAACTGAAACGCGCCAACGACGATCAAAAGTCCGGCGGTCACCCATGTTGATTTCGCAATACCCAGCATGTCGACCACGCCACCAAAAAGCAGCGCCAGCTGGGCCGCCGTTATCAGCGCCGCAAAGGCCACCCAGACGATGGAATACCCCAGAACGACGCCCATCCATCCCGGCCATGTGCCATCGGCGGACACCATCAGGTCTTCATAGGCCCGCAAAGTGGGCACCATCGTCGGCAACATCATCGCCGCCATCATCACCGCCCACATCAGGAAAAGCGGCCCGAAATTGGCCATCGGCATATACATGGGCATCCGTGGGTCCATGTTCTGCATCATCTGACCCTCGGGGCCGGGCCGCCCGATCAGGTCCAGGTCCATATCGATGGCCATCATGTAGAGCATCCACCAAGACCCAAGGATCACGGCGAAAAACACCAGCCAAAGCACAGAGCGGACAGGCGTGAAAAATTCAGTGCGCATTGGCACGTCCTTCGACTTGGCGTAAGACCCTCGACCAGACCCTGCAAAGACTCAGGGTGGGCATTGCGCGGAAAATGTCAGACAATTAAATGTAAGACAAATGAAATCTGAAGCCAAAACACCCTCCGATCTGTCGGCCCAGATCGCCAAAGCCATCCGCGATGCGATTGTGGAGGGCCGCATGATTGTTGATGAGCGCCTGCCGTCGGAGGCAGAGCTGGCGGCAGAGTTCAATGTCTCCCGGCCCACCGTGCGCGAAGCGCTGAAACGACTGGCTGCCCAAAGCCTGATCCGCACGCAGCGCGGCGCCTTTGGCGGGGCTTTCGTCAAGCGGCTTTCCTACGAGGAAGCCTATGGTCAACAAATCACCACCTCGACTTTGCTTCTGTCCATGAACGCGGTCCGCTTTGAGACCGCGTGCGAGGCCCGCTATGCGCTTGAGCGCGCCTGCGCGCCCTTGGCCGCCGAACGCCGCAGCCCTGATCACCTCGCCACCATGCGCGCCGAAATCCACCGCCAGCAGCAACCGGGGCTGTCGGATGAAAGCTTCTGCGCCTCTGACGTGACGTTCCACCGGGCGCTGGTCGATGCAGCGGGCAACCCGGTGCTCAGCTATCAGCTGGCAGGCGCGGTCGAAGCGATGCAACCGCTCATGAATATGAAAACCTTCACGGAACGCTCCCGCGAAGAAATTGTCGGGTTGCACACAGGCATTGCCGATGCTCTCGAAGCGCATGACGCAAGCGTAGCAGATCAAAAACTAGAAGACCTCGCCGCCTACACCCTGACCCTCGGCCAGGACGCCATGGAAAAGCGCGCGCGTAAAGCCACGTGACCCCTTGGGGGCCAGCCCCCAAACCCCCGGGATATTTGCAGGCCAGAAGAAGCAGGGGAAAGTGCGCCAGTGTTTCTTCTGGCTAAAAATATCCCCGCCGGAGGCATCCCAGTTTCCAATCAGAGCAAATGCCCGGACTTCTTCGCCTTGGTGGCCAGATAGGCCTCATTCTGTGGCGTCTCGCCCACTTTCAGCGGCACCCGTTCGGTCACATCAATGCCATGGGCGCGCATCATGTCGATCTTGTTGGGATTGTTGGTCAGCAGGCGCACGGCGGAAAACCCCAGCCGGCGCAGGATATCCGCACCAATGCGGAAATCGCGCTCATCATCCTCAAACCCCAGCCGGTGGTTGGCCTCGACCGTGTCAAAGCCCTGATCCTGCAAAGAATAGGCGCGCATCTTGTTGGCCAGCCCAATCCCGCGCCCTTCCTGGTTGAGGTAAAGCAGCACGCCCGTGCCTTCCTCCCCCATCTGCGCCAATGCCGCCCGCAATTGCGGGCCACAGTCGCATTTGAGCGATCCCATCACGTCCCCCGTGAAACAGGCCGAATGCAACCGCGACAGCACCGGCGCCTCGCGGGACGGAGAGCCGATTTCGATGGCATAGTGCTCTTCCCCCCCGTCATCAGGGCGAAAGATATGCAGCCGGCCCGCCTCGGAGGCCTGCATCGGCAGGCGCGCGTTGACGACCGAATGCATTGGGCTGTTGAGATCAAGATGCGGCACAGTTTGCGGCCCGTCGAGCAAGGTCAGCCCATTGCTCCCCGCAAACGCCCGCGCCTCTTCCACCGGCACCACCACCGCCGCAGGCAGCAATTGCGCAGATTTCGCCAACCGCATCGCCAGCCGGTAAAGCCCCGCATCCCCGACCCGCGCACTCATCAACGGGCCTTTCATCGGGTGGCTCAGGTCATCCGCCGGGTCCGCCACCGACTGTACCCAGGCCTGACCTGCATCGCCGGGCAGCACAATCCGCGCAATATCCCCGTCATAGGCGCGCGCCTTTAGCGTCTCAGCCCGGCGCGCGCTGATCACCAGAACCGGATCGCCGGTTTGGCGCAAATCCGCCAACCGCTCGGCATCCAAAGTCTCCGCCGCGGCCACAAGCACTCCCGCCGGTCCGTCACACAACAACACCGGCACCCCCATGCGCAAATCCGAACGCGCGCGGGCCAAAAGATCAACGGGAGAAGGTGCGAGACTCATTCGAGGCCCTGTCTGGCGGTCAATGTCGGCACAGGCCTACAGGCTTTTGCAAGAAATTGAAACAATCGCTAGCGCACCTACACGTCGCCGTGAAAGGACTGTCACACCTCTTGTCTCTGGCAGCCCAGATCGCACATGGCTAGGAAAGCAAACGAGGAACACCTACGATGGCCCAGCTTAAGAAAATCCTGCTTGTCGATGATGACGATGATCTGCGCGAAGTGCTCGGAGAGCAGCTGATCATGACGGAAGACTTCGATGTCTTTGAAGCCGGCAACGCGCATGAAGCGATGTCGAAAGCCAAAGACACGATCTATGACCTGATCATTCTCGATGTGGGCCTGCCCGACAATGACGGCCGTGAAGTGTGCCGCCTGATGCGCAAGCAGGGCGTCAAAGCACCGATCCTGATGCTGACAGGCCATGACGGCGACGCAGACACCATTCTGGGGCTGGACGCAGGCGCCAACGACTACATCACCAAACCCTTCAAGTTCCCCGTCCTGCTGGCCCGCATCCGCGCCCAGCTTCGCCAGCATGAACAATCCGAGGACGCGATCTTCCAACTTGGACCGTACACGTTCAAGCCGTCGATGAAGATGCTGATCACCGAGGACGAAAAGAAAATCCGGCTGACCGAGAAAGAGACGAACATCCTCAAGTTCCTCTATCGCTCCACCGAAGGCGTGGTCCCCCGCGACGTGCTGCTGCACGAGGTCTGGGGCTACAACGCGGGCGTGACGACTCACACGCTGGAGACCCACATTTACCGTTTGCGCCAGAAGATTGAGCCCGATCCGTCGAATGCGCGCCTTCTGGTGACGGAATCTGGCGGGTACCGCCTGATGTCATGAGGTAATCAGGAGGGGAGTAAAGTGCAGAGTGCTCCTTTCCGGTTGCCCCATCCCGAATACCTCCCTGTTGGACTTCCCCGGCTTTTGCCGGGGATTTTTTTAACTTGAGAGAGCCTTTGTCGGATTTCGGCGTGGTGCGGCCGTGCTTTTCTTGCCCGAGCCGACATCAGCGATCGCTTTTGTGCACACGCTCGGGAGACGCGTCAGGATTTTCAAACCCCGATGTCGAGACAAAGCCCGGATTGTCGACAGATTGGGGGGCGTCACAGGTACCGTAGAAGTGGCAGCCCTGACCGCTTTGCGCGTCCGGAAAGCTGACATCTGGAAAATTGAAGGTCAACGCGTGTGACGGACTGGCCGTGACGGCAATGGCCTGTGCGGTGAAGGCTACAATGAGTGCGATGGTTTTGATGGAATGGGTCATGGGATGGTCTCCTGTGTTTGACTGAGACTATCTTCTGCCAGCTGACCCCGGTGATTCATGAGCCGGATTGCCCAAGATGGTTTGGGTAATTTTGCCCATGCCTTTTTGCGCGCGCCATGTAGACTGCGTTCATGTCCAAGAACGACTTATCGCCTGAAGAGCTTTCTGACCTGATCGGTCTTGTCTACGACTCCGCCTTTGAAGAGGTGCAGTGGCAATCTCTTTTGAACCGCATCTGTGCATATTATCCCGGGGTCGGAGGATTTGCTTTTGGCATGGACGGAGACACGATTGTTCCGGCGTTTGCCTTGTCTGGCGTCAAGCAAGAGTTTCTTTCACAGGACATTACCGTCGATCTCAAAACCAAAACCGGCATGAGCTGTACAGAAGCGACTGCGCGGACACCGAACGGATATGTTTCAAGAACCAAACTCTTTTTCGATCAAGATGATTACGTCCAGTCATCGGTGTACCGGGATCACCTCAGCCCGGCAGGATTTCACCAAATGCTCCAGATGAAGGTCGATCACAACGGCGACCGTTGCGCACTTGTGACCTTTGCAACACCCAAAGACCCCGAGTTGGAAGACAAATTGCACGATCCGCTCTTTGAGACGCTGAAGCTTCTGGCCCCTCATGCTGTCCGCGCCAGTCAGCTTGCGCGCGCCTTGGCGCTGGCCAAGAAATCCACGGAAGTGTTCAGCGGCTTTCTTGACGGGATCATCCTGCCGATGCTGGTGACGGACGTGCATGGGAAATACCTATTTGGCAATGCGGCTGGACGGCGGGTTTTAGAACGCACTCAACCTTTTACGCAGGCCAGTGACGGCCATCTTAAGCTCGCCAATGACTACGACACGGCCGATCTGGTGCACAAACTGGCGCAGACCAACCGTGACCTGGTGCAAAGCGGCCTGCGGGTTGAAACCGATGAATCGCCCCTGATGCTGGCCATCTTCCCGTTTCGCCCCTCCATGCGGGATGCCAGTGCCATTGACAGGCATCTGCTTGACGAAGAACGCATGTTCGCAATCTTCGTGGGACAATCGGAGCAGGACGCCATGAACACAGGCCTTTTGGAAGACGTGTTCGATCTGACCAAGCGCGAGGCGGAGGTCTGCAAAAGTCTTCTCGCCGGGGCCAGCGTGTCCGACATCGCAGAGACATCACACCGTTCCCCCAAAACCGTGCGCAATCAGGTCCAGATGATCTACGAGAAGGTCGGCGTGTCGTCGAACGCCGAGCTGATGGACCGCCTGTCGGTTTTCCGAACAGTAGGCACCATGTTTGACGCACACTCAGATGGTCTTATCGACGGACAGCCACGGCTTGGGTTTGCCAACTACGTCCTACTGACAGCTTTCAACCGCACCGGTTCTTGCCATTCCCTCATCCCTGAGGCTTGGTGCGTGCATCTGAAAACAGGAGCCACCCCCATGCCCTTCACCCTCGCCACATGGAACATCAACTCTGTCCGCCTGCGGGCCGATCTCGTGGCGAAGCTGATGAAGGAAGAGGCCCCGGATGTGCTTTGCCTGCAGGAATGCAAAAGCCCGGTGGAGAAGATCCCGGCGGGGATACTTATGGCAAAGTGAAAGGCGTGATTTGGTTTTTGCTCTTTGCAACTGGAAGCAGCGAACAGTTTAAGAAGGGCGAGAACTATCACGAACGCATATGCAACGATCTCTCGGCGACATCGTCTCAGAGACTAAGCGCAATCAAGGCTCATACTTGTCCGCCAACACACCACCCGGCTGTGCGTTGACCGGCGCGGGGGTGTAGCCGAATTCTTCCCCCTCAAGAATGGCCTCGCGCCCGCCGAAAGCTGCGATCTTGGCGCGTTGGTCCTGGAAAGCCAGCTCGTTGATCTGCGCCACATCGGCGATGGCGGACATCCGATCCCGCATCTCCTCCAGCACGTCGCGGTACGCTGGATCGTGGGCCAAATCGTTCACCTCATAGGGGTCCCGCTCCATATCAAACAACTGATCCTCATGGCCGGGATAGCGGACGAGTTTCCATCGCAGGCTACGCAGCATGAACATGCCCGTGATCGACGACCAGTCATGATACTCGCTGAACACGTCCCGATCCGCCTTTGGGCTCTCAAACCGCTCGGACAAGCACGCCCCCGCGTGATCATCGCCAACCCCCTCGGGACTGACGGAATTCATGATCGTTGGACCAAGATCCACCAGGGACACCGGCGTCCGAACGCGCACTCCTTCCGGCACATCCGGCCCGGCAAAAATCAAAGGCACCGCCACGGCATCATCATACATCACCGACTTCCCCCAAAGCCCGCGATGGCCCAGATTGTCGCCGTGATCGCTGGTGTAGAGGATGCGCGTGTCTTCCAGCAGACCCGCACGGTCGAGCGCCTCCACCAGCCGGCCGATATTGTGATCGAGAAAGGACACCAGACCGTAATAGGATTTCCGCGCCACACATACCGCCTCCTCATCAAACCAGTCATCGTAATTTGACGACAGGCGCAGGGCGTCCAGAACAGGATGCCTCGGGCGGTCAGCTTTGGCGTATTGCCTCGGCGGCGGAATGTCCTGATCGGCGTAGAGGGCATAAAACTCCGGCGGGGCAATCAACGGGAAATGCGGCGCGACGAGGCCGACCTGAAGCGCCCACGGGGCCGCTTGCTCTCGCGCCCCGCGCTCCCCAATCCACGCGCAAGCGGCCTCGGTGATATCCCGGTCATAACGCGTGTAGGCGGTTTCTCCCGGCCCGATCTGCTTGGCCATCTGATCGGCGGCGGCAATCGGCACGGGCGGCTCACGCAGCAGGCTCGACAACCAGCCCACCCCGTTATGCACATGCATCGGCAAAAGCGCGGGATCAAACCCACAATCCTCCTCCGCCGTGCGGTAATGCAGCTTGCCAATCGACACCACCTCATGCCCCCGATCCCTGAGCCGCCGCGCCCAACCGGCAGGTGTCCCGGTATAGGGCGCAGTACTGTCCCAGGCACGTATCTCATGCGGCCAACACCCTGTGGCAATCGAGGCTCGGGAGGACACGCAAACGGGTGAATTGCAATAGGTAGCCTCAAACACCACCCCGCGCGCCGCGAGCGCATCGAGGTTGGGGGTCAGCACGATCTTGTCACCATAGCAGCCGAGAATGTCGCGGTTGTGTTCATCAGAGAGGATGATCAGCGTGTTCTTTGGTTGCATGTGCGTAAAATCTCTTTTTGACTAAGCGCCACGCCTGTTTGTGGCCGTCGGTGTACGGTAACTTTCTGCAGACGTTAGCTGACTGGACCGCATAATCCAATTGACCCCAAACGCACCAAACCTTGCCATTCTTACGCGCCTGAGGCTAGGTGACCACAAATAAATTCAGGAGCCATCCCCATGCCCTTCACCCTCGCCACATGGAACATCAACTCTGTCCGCCTGCGGGCCGATCTTGTGGCGAAGCTGATGAAGGAAGAAGGCCCCGACGTCCTCTGCCTGCAGGAATGCAAAAGCCCGGTGGAGAAGATCCCGGCTGAGGTTTTCGCCGCACTCGGCTACACCCACATGATCGCGCGCGGGCAGAAGGGGTATAACGGCGTCGCGATCTTCTCCAAACAGCCCATCGAGGAGGTCGGCAGCCATGATTTTGCGTCCCTCGGCCATGCCCGCCACATCGCAGGCAAGCTGGAAAACAGCGTCACCATCCACAATTTCTACGTCCCCGCTGGCGGCGACATACCGGACCGCGACAAGAACGAGAAATTCGGCCAAAAGCTCGACTACCTCACCGATATGCGCGACTGGTGCCGCGACAGCCGGCCGGAGAAATCCATCCTCGTTGGCGATCTCAACATCGCCCCGCGTGAGGATGATGTCTGGTCGCACAAGCAACTGCTCAAAGTGGTCAGCCACACCCCCATTGAGGTGGATCACCTAAGCGACGTGATTGAGACCGGCGGCTGGTCAGACGTCACCCGCAATGACATCCCCGAAGGGCAGCTTTACAGTTGGTGGAGCTACCGCGCCCGCGACTGGGACGCCGCCGACAAGGGACGCAGGCTGGACCATGTCTGGGCCAGTTCCGACATCGCCAACGCCGCCCATTCAAGCCGCATCCTGCGCGACGCGCGCGGCTGGGAAAAACCAAGCGACCACGCCCCCGTCTTTGCGACGTTTGATCTTTGATTTCCTGTTTCGCTTCCCATATGAGAAGCCACACGGAAAAGGAGCGCTGCAATGCTTGAGCTTGGCACAGGACAGGACACCCCCGCCGCGGGCGATCTGATAAAGGACGTCTCGGAAGCCGATTTCATGACTGAGGTCATTGAAGCTTCTCAAACTGTGCCGATCATTGTGGATTTCTGGGCACCCTGGTGCGGGCCGTGCAAGACGCTGACCCCTGCCCTCGAAGCGGCTGTGACCAAAGCCAAGGGTGCCGTGAAGCTGGCCAAGGTGAATGTCGACGAGAACCAGATGATCGCCGGCCAGCTGCGCATTCAGTCGATCCCCACCGTCTATGCGTTCTGGCAGGGCCAGCCGATCGACGGCTTCCAAGGCGCTGTACCACAGTCTGAAATGGATGCGTTCATTGACCGTGCGATCGCGGCATCCGGCGGCGACGCCAGCGGTGGCCTTGATGATGCGCTTGATGCAGCAGATGAAATGCTGGAGGCTGGAGCGGCCTCGGACGCGGCCCAAACCTATGCCGCGATCCTGCAGGAAGACGACCAAAGTGCACGCGCTTATGCGGGCCTTGCCCGGTCTTACATCGCGCTCGACGATCTGGATCAGGCCGAGGCCGTTCTGAACGGAGCCCCGGCTGAGATTTCCACCGCGGCGGAACTGGAAGCTGCTCACGCCGCGCTTGAACTTGCCCGTCAGGCTGCCAATGCTGGCCCGTTGGGAGATTTGACCGCAGCCGTCGACGCCAACCCAGACGACCACCAGGCGCGGTTTGACCTGGCGCAAGCCTTGCACGCCGCCGGACAAACGGAAGAGGCCGTGGCGCAGTTGCTGGACCTCTTCAAGCGTGACAGAGAGTGGAACGACGGCGCCGCCAAGACGCAGCTTTTCACGATTTTTGAGGCGCTTAAGCCCAATGATCCGATTGTGCTGAACGGTCGCAGGAAACTGTCGTCAATGATATTTGCCTGAGGCCGCGAACAGCCTAGCTACTAAGCATGTTCAAGCAGGTGGACCTCCCCGATGTGATCTCTGTGTTTCCGCTGCCGGGGGCACTTTTGCTGCCAAGGTCGCGGCTGCCGCTGCATTTGTTCGAGCCCCGCTATCTGGCGATGTTCGATGACGCGCTGAAAACACCAGAACGATTGATCGGGATGGTACAGCCGTCCAAATCCGCCAATGGCAATGAGGCCCCACCGCTGCACACCATCGGCTGCGTGGGCCGCGTCACACAGTTTTCGGAAACCGAGGATGGCCGCTACATGATCACGCTGAGCGGCATGTCGCGTTTCCGCATTCTCGAAGAGATCGACGGCTTCACCCCTTATCGCCGCACCCGCGTCTCCTGGCTTGGGTTTGAGCGCGACCTGGGTCCGACGGATGTGGACGTGGGGTTTGATCGACCAAAGTTCATGGACCTTCTGTCGCGGTATTTCCGCGCGCGGGAACTGGATGCAGACTGGGAAACACTGAAAGAGGCCGATGACGAGCTTCTGATCAACTCGCTTTCCATGTTGCTGGGGTTTGAACCAGAGGACAAGCAGGCGCTGCTTGAGGCCCCGTCGCTGAGCACGCGTCGGGAAACACTGGTCACATTGATGGAATACGCCCTGCGCGGTGGGGACGAAGCGGAATTGTTGCAGTGAGCGATAACTCCGACAAAACACCCGCCACCGACCGGCGCATGCTGGAGGCTCTGATCTGCCCGCAGACCCACGCCACATTGCGCTATGACGCCGAGGCGCAGGAACTGATCAGCAAACCCGCAGGCCTGGCTTTTCCCATTCGGGGCGGCATTCCGATCCTGCTGATCGATGAGGCGCGGGCGTTGGACGACTAAACTGAACATGTAGTTCAGCCCCCTAGGCGCCAAAATACGCAAAGGGTTTTTTTGTACGCTATGCGGACACACCTGCCATTCGCCACGTTTGCGCCAATGTCTGCTGTCTTTGAAATTGGCAGGTCTAGGTTGCGTTTACTCCCCGTTCATCAGAGCCTTCGGTCCTTGCTTGGGGAAACGCCGAACCGATCTTTGTACCTTCTGCTCAAGCTTTCGCTGGCCGGAAATCCGCACATCAGGGCAATTGTTCCGACAGTCTCTTGAGAGTTGCGAAGCAGGTTCCGCGCCCTGTCCAGCCTGATTTCAAGGTAGTAGGCCTGTGGCGACATTCCCAAATGCCGGTGGAACAATCGGCGCAACTGCCAGTTCGGCATATCCAGACGCGCACAGATCTCCGCGATGGCAGCGGGTGTTTCAACATTTGCCTGCATGATTTCCACAGCCTTGCCGAGCATCCGGTCGACGCGCGGAATGGACCAGTCGATGCCAAAACGCCCCTCGGCGCGGCCTGTGTCGAGCGGTTTGTAATTCAGAACCTCAGCCACCCTGCGCGCCAGGCGCGGCGACGCAAAATGCGCGATCAGCTCCAGCGTCATGTCGATCGTCACAACACCGCCTGCCGCCGAGCAACGATCCTGGTCGAAATCAAAAAGCCGGTCGACAAAGAATGCATCACCGCTTTTCTCACGAAAACCGACGATTGCTTCGTGATGCACTGCGGCGGGTCTGCGATCGAGCAATCCTGCCTCGGCAAAAAGCAACGCACCGGTGTCCACGCAGCCCATTACTGCGCCGCGCAGCGCCTGTCGGCGAAGCCAAGCCATAAGCTTTTCGGAGCGCATTTGACCCGGCGCATAAGATGCCAACAGGATCACTGCATCGGCCACGCTTTCGTCCAAAAATCCATCCGCTGGCAGCCGGCGGCCGCTCGACGATCTCGGCATTTTTTTGTTCACACTCAGGATCTTCCAATCGAAGATTGGACGCGGGCTTTCGCGGTTGGCGATCCTGAGTGGTTCCATCACCAACGAAAGCGACAGAAGCGGAAAGCCCTCACCGATGAGTATGAATACGATTTTTTTGTTGTTTTCAGTCAAATTATCGCTCCCTGAAGTCATCTTTAAAGCCCTACATATCCCTAAGCTGAACACAACAAGGATCTGCAAGAGATGGCGATGACCCACACACTCGACCCTCTGTTCAAACCGCGCAATCTCGTCTTCGTCGGGGGGCGCAACCTGACGCCTGCTCTAAAGTACCACCGAGATCTTGGTTTCGCCGGGCAGACCTGGGTCGTGAACCCCAAACACGACAGCATCGAAGGCTTTTCTTGTGTCGCGTCGCTCGATGATCTGCCCGATGTGCCGGATCTTGCCTTTGTCGCGATCAATCGAGAGGCGGCGATTGACACCATCAAGGCACTGCGGCGGAAGGGATGTCGCGCCGTTGTCTGCAATGCTGCGGGCTTTGCCGAAACAGGCACGCACGGACAAGACTTGCAGCTGAGGTTGATCGAAGCCGCAGGGGACATGGCCCTGCTTGGGCCCAACGCGGTCGGCCTTGTGAACTATGTCGACCCGATGGCGGCCATGATGGATCAATTTGGTGTTCATAGCGTGGAAAAAGGTGTCGCAATCGTCAGCCAGGGTGGTGGTTTTCTATGTGATGCCGTGTTCAGTGACCGGAGTTTGCCGATCACCCATATGGTTGGGTGTGGCAACCAAGCCGTGACCGGTGTCGAGGCCTGCGTCGATTACCTGCTCGACGATCCACGCGTCAGTGCCGTGGGGCTTTCGTTCGAAGGGTTGCACAATGTAGCAGGGCTCCGCCGTGCCGCAGCGAAATCGCTGGAATTGGGCAAGCCCATCGTCGCCATCAAGTTCGGCAAAACCGCCGCAGGCGCGCAGGCAGCGGCGTCGCATACCGCGTCTATGACGGGCGCAGGGGCATCCTGGGATGCGTTGTTTGACCGGCTCGGGATCATCTCGACCAACTCAGAAAGCGAGTTTTTCGAGACGATGAAGCTGATCAACTCCGGCCAGATGCCGAAAGGCCGGAGGGCGTTGGTCACGTCCGCTTCGGGGGTTATGGGGGTGATGCTTGCCGATCACCTGAGCGCGGCTGGGTTTGAATTGCCTCAGCCAACCGGTGCACAGGCAGACCGTCTGCGTGCGCTGTTGCCCGAGATCGCCACGCCCTGCAATCCGCAGGACGTCACCATGGCCGCTTGGAATGATAAGGAACGGCAAGAGGCGATTTACTCCGCATTGCTCGACGAAGGGTACGACATTGCGTTGATGGTTCAGAATTATCCGCGCGAGGGGATGTGGGATCTGGACGAGTACGAAGCGCAGGTTGAGGCTTTAGGTGCGGCCTGTGAAGGCCGAGACGCGGCAGCGATGCAGCTGGCGCCGATGGTCGACTGTTTCCCGGAAGATGCCCGGCGTCACACCAGCGATTTAGGGCTTGCTGCCATGCAGGGCCTTGAAGAATGCATCTTGGCCTTGAAGCACGCCTCTTGGTGGCGCGAGCGCCGCGACGAGCTGCGCCGCGAAGGGTTCGACACACTCACTCGTGTCAGCGCCGCTCTACCTGCGACCGGCCAGCGTGTGGACGAGGCGGCGGCAAAGGCGTTGCTGGGTCAGTCTGGGGTTATGGTTCCGCAATTTGGGACGTGTGCCCCCGAGGCCGCGGCAGAAACGGCCGCGCAGCTTGGCTTCCCCGTCGCGATCAAGGCTTTGGACGCGCGCCTTTTGCACAAGACTGAGGTTGGTGCGGTTCGGATCGGGTTGCGCTCTGCGGATGAGGTGACCGCGGCAGTACAAAAAATGCGCGAAGACATGAAGCGTTTGTCGCCAGACATCGCCCTGGACCAAGTGCTTGTCGAAACCATGGCGCCGGATGTTGTGGCCGAGGTTATGGCCTCAATCACCTTTGATCCAGCCACCGGACCAATGATGATGATCGCAGGCGGCGGCGTCGAAGCTGAGCTTTGGAACGACAGTGTATTGCTCGCCGCGCCCTTCGCGCGCACTGCGATTGAGCGCGCCTTGGACGGCCTGAAGGTGACCAAGCGGATCGCGGGCTGGCGCGGTGCCCCGCCGGGTGACTGGGAGGCCCTGCTCGACATGCTCGAAGCGTTGGCCAGCTTTGCCGCGCAAAGCGGTGCAGAAGAGATTGAAATCAATCCGATCCTCGTCGGCCGCTCTGGCGCGGTTGCCGTGGATGCGGTCCTGAAACTCAACACGAGCCGAGAACGCGTCGCGTGACGCAAGAAAGGAGTGCGCCATGCATATCTCTCCGGACACCACAGACTATGAACACCTGATATACGAGGTCGATCGCGAACATGTGTGCTGGCTAACCCTCGATCGGCCTGAAAAGCTGAACGCGATGAACCTGCGCCTGATTGCGGAACTTCGGGCCGGTCTTTTGCGGGCCGATGCGGATGACGATGTGAACGTCATCGTCATTCGCGGCAACGGGCGCGGGTTCTGCGCCGGGCATGACCTTGACGAAGACGCGGCGGAAGACCGAACGTCAATCTACGAGTATCGCGCGCATTACTTCCATCAGTTCGACGAATTCACCACGCCGTGGCGGGTGACCAAGCCGGTGATCGCCTCGATCCACAAATACGCGATTGGCAAAGGGTTTGAGCTTTCGCTCTTCTGTGATGCCTCCATCGTCACGTCAGATACGGCGATGGGTTACAACGAAGTGCGCTACGGTGTCTCCGGCCATTGCATGTTCCTGCCGTGGCTAGTGAACATGAAAACCGCCAAGGATCTGCTTCTTACGGGTCGCGAATTGACGGCTGCGGAAGCCAAGGAGATGGGGCTCGTCACCGATGTCGTAGCGCCCGAGGATCTGGCAGAGGCGACCCGCAAAAAGGCGACGCTGATGGCGCGTCTGCCGCGCGAAATGCAGCGTATGCACAAGATGTACCTCAACAAGGTCTATGAAATTCAGGGCCTGAAGACCGCAACAGATTACTACCTTGAACAGGTCGCGATCATGGGTGCGCAACCGGTGGCGGAATATGCTGAATTCAGCCAGATGACGATAGACAAGGGTCTGCGCGCCGCGCTCGATCATGCTAACGCCCGGTATGAAGGGCTCGACTGATGGATTTCGCCCTCTCTGAGGAGCAGCAAATGCTCTACGACACCGCGCGGTCCTTTTGTGAAAACGAACTGATCCCTCATGAGGCGCTGCTGGAAAAGACAGGGCAGCTGCCGCGCGAGCTGGAACTGGAACTGCGGCAGAAAGGCATCGAGTTGGGTCTGCATGCCTGTAACCTGCCGGAAAGCGTTGGCGGCGCGGGGTTGGACTGCGTTCCGTTCACGCTCGTTGAAAAGGGTTTGAACCGGACGTCTCTTGCCCTGGCAGAATGTATTCGCCGCCCCTCCAGCGTATTGGCGGCCTGCACGGGCGAACAAATCTCCCATTTTCTGGAGCCGGTTATGCGCGGCGAAAAGCGGGACTGCATCGCGATGACGGAACCGGATGCTGGATCTGACCTGAAGGGTATGAAAACCACCGCGCGCCGGGACGGGGACGATTGGATCATCAACGGCACCAAGCACTTTATTTCCAATGCGAGGCTCTCTGATTTTGTCGTCTTGTTCGTGGCGACGGGGGAGGATGACACGCCCAAGGGCAAGCGCAAACGGATCTCGTGTTTTCTTGTGGATCTGGATGCGCCGGGGCTGACTGTTGCGCCCGGATATGACCACATGGGGCACCGCGGCTACTACAACGACATCCTGCATTTCGACAATGTGCGCGTGGGTGATTGGCAGATGGTCGGGGCGGAAGCAGAGGGGTTCAAGGTCGTCAGTGACTGGCTGGGCCCTGGCCGCCTGACCGTTGCTGCGGTTTGCGTAGCTAGGGCAGAACGCGCCTTCGAAGTTGCTCTCGATTACGCCGCACAGCGCAAACAGTTCGGCCAAGCCATCGGCAAGTTCCAAGGGATTTCGTTCCCGCTCGCGGATATGGCGACAGATATCCGCCTTGGCGATCTGTTGTTGATGAACACCGCGTGGAAAATCGATCAGGGTGCACCGACTGAGGCCGAAGACTGCGCCATGGCCAAAGTCTGGTGCTCAGAAATGCTGGGCCGGGTCGCGGATCAGGCGATCCAGACCTGTGGTGGGATGGGTGTGATGGCCGACCTGCCGCTGGAGCGGATTTTTCGCGATGCACGGGTGGAGCGCATCTGGGAAGGTACGTCCGAGATCCAACGCCACATCATCAGCCGCCAACTGTTAAGACCTCTGGGAGCCTAACCATGCATGCCATTTCCAAAACGATAACTGATTTGCGCCTGCAGGAAGGGGAGAACACAGAATGAGCAACGCGGTCAAAACCCAAAGGTCGGGGCGTATTCTAGAAATCACGCTCGACCGGCCCAAAGCGAACGCGATCGACGCGGCGACCTCCAAGCTGCTGGGTGCTGCTTTTGAAGAATTGCAAAACGATGATGGCCTGTCCGTTGGCATTGTGACCGGCGGCGGTGAGCGCTTTTTTTCTGCCGGTTGGGATCTGAAGGCCGCCGCGGAAGGGGAAGCGCCCGATGCCGATCAGGGCATCGGTGGCTTCGCCGGGTTGACCGAGTATTGGGACCTGAAGAAACCGGTGATCGCCGCCGTGAATGGCATGGCGCTTGGCGGCGGGTTCGAGCTGGCGCTGGCCGCTGACATGATCGTGGCCGTTGACAAGGCAGAGTTCGCGTTGACCGAGGCCTCGATTGGTTTGATCGCAGACGCGGGTGGTGTGATCCGTTTGCCGCGCCGTCTGCCCCGTGCAATTGCTATGGAAATGATGATGACTGGGCGGCGGGTTCTGGCGGCCGAGCTGGCGCAATGGGGTCTTGTGAATGAGGTGGTGCCGCAAGCGAATTTGATGGACACGGCGCGTGCGCTTGCAGAGCGCGTAACGGCCTGCGCACCGCTGTCCCTGCAAGCCATCAAAGAGATCGACCGGGCCACCGAAGGCGTGAGCGAACGCGACGCGTATCGCATCATGCGCGAGGCGGATTTGCCCATTTACAACCGTGTTTATGACAGCGAGGACGCCGCCGAAGGTATGGCGGCTCTGTCTGAAAAACGCGACCCCGTTTGGAAAGGACGCTGAGGCCCATGTCGTTTACCGAAACCTTCCTGCATGATTGGACCGGGGCCATAGGCGCGCCGTGCACACTCGTTGAAAACACCGTCAAACCTGAATGGGTTGATGAGTATCAGCACCTGAACATGGCGCATTACCTGACGATTTGCGATCAGGCGAACTGGGCGTTCTGGAACTGGATCAACGCCCCGTTGCAAACGATTGAAGCGCGCGAAGGCCATGAATACGTCATCGTGGAAAACCATGTTTGGTACACGGGCGAGCTCCATGAAGGTGCCGCGTTTTCCATCGACACGCAGTTGACCGATCTGGATGGCAAGCGCTTCATCCTCTTTCATCGCGTGTTGGATCCGGACGGCAATGTCGCCGCGATGAACGAGGTGAAGTGCCTCGGCTTCAACCTCGAAACCCGGCGGCCGGAAGCGTGGCAACCTGGTGTGGCTGAGCGGTTGGGGGCGATCCAAGCGGCGCATTCGGTTTTGGGCAGGCCGGACCATTCCGGACAGGGCATTGCCTTGGCCAAGAGGTAAGATGATGCGGATCGAACGCATCACCCTCTACTCTGTCCCGATTGACGTCGGCATGGAGTTGACCCGTTATGTGGCGACCCAGGCGATCAACCCCGCGCTGGATGTGCTGGTGGTCAAGGTGGAGACCGATACCGGGTTGATCGGCTGGGGTGAGGTGTGTTCAGCCCCGCCCTATTATCTGCCGGAACTGTCCGCAGGCGCGCGAGAGGGCATCCGCCATATCTCGCCCGTCGTTTTGGGGCGCGATCCGCGCCAGGTCGCGGCGACCCTTGGCGACATCTCCGCAGCATTGCGCGGGCATGGCAATGCCAAAACAGCGATCGAAATGGCGCTTTGGGATCTCGCTGCCAAGGCCCACGGATTGCCCTTGATCGACCTTTGGGGCGGGCGCGTTTCCGAAAGCTTGCCCGTGCTGAATGTCGTGCGGATCGGCAACCGGGATGAGATGCTGGCGCAATTTGAGGCACAACGCGCCTTAGGCTATGCACGGTTCCAGATCAAGGTCGGCGCTGGCGATCCGCATCAGGACATCGACACGATCCGCACCGTCGAAGAACTTGCTCTGCCCCATGAACGGATCTGGTACGACCCTAATCGCGCTTGGCTGGTGGACGATGCAATCCGTGTCATCAAGGCGACGGCGCATCTGAACCCGATGATCGAAAACCCCTGCGAGACCTACGAGGAATGCCGTACGGTTGCGCAGCGGACAGGATGCCGGATCATGTTGGACGAGGTTTTGGACAGCCCGCAGGTCTTTGCGCAATCCATCCACGACCAGGTCCTCGATGTGGCCTCTCTGAAAACCTCCTGCGTGGGTGGCATTGAAGCCACGCGGCAGGTGATGGGGCTGGCGCTTATTCACGGCGTGCCGTTGCGGATCGAGGATTACTACGGCACCGGCATCCTGCTGGCCTGTGTGACGCACATGGCCCATACCCTGCCACGCCGCCTTGTCTTTGGCCTCTATGACTTTGTCAGCGATAACCTGCCCATGGTGCATAACCCGCTCAACGTGAAGAACGGCGAGGTCGCCCTGCCAGAGGATTGCGGGCCGGGTCTGGGGGTAGAGGTCAATGAGGCCGTTCTTGGCGCGCCTGTCGCCTTCATGGAGGTCTAGCCTCGTGAAAGCCGCGCTCAGCCATATCCGCGTGCTCGACCTGTCGGTGAATGCCCCGGGCCCATTTGCCTCAAGGATGCTCGCGGACCTTGGGGCGGAGGTCACTTGCGTGGTGAACCCAGCACAGCTTACGCCGGACTATGCGGGCGCAGGCGATGATCCCATGCTCGCCGGACGTGGCGGACCACATGACCTGCTGGCTAGGGGCAAATCGACGATTGCCCTCAACCTGAAACACCCCGAGGATCTGGAAGACCTCAAGCGTCGCCTTGCTGAGACCGATGTTCTGATCAGCGAGATGCGACCGGGCAAACTCGACGCGCTGGGGCTCGGTTGGGATCAGTTGCAGCAAATCGCGCCGCATCTCATCTTGTGTGAGATCACGGGCTATGGCGTAGATCACGCCTTGGCACAGCGCGCTGGTCATGACCTGAACTACATGGCATTGTCCGGCGCCCTGTCATTGATCCGGGACGAAAATGGCAAACCGGTGCCTCCGCAGAACGTGATAGGGGATTATGCGGCGGGCGGCACCCTCGCTGTGACGGGGTTATTGGCCGCTCTCATTGCACGCGAACGGACCGGGATGGGGAAACATCTGGTGATCTCAATGACACAAGGGATCCGTTACCTGATATCCGACATTGCTGCGGCGAGCGTCGCCGCTGGCCACCCGGAGGACAGTTGGCGCGCAACGCTAAACGGGGGCATGCCTACCTACGACACTTATGAGACATCTGACGGCCGTTGGGTGGCCGCTGGCGCGTTGGAGCCGAAATTCATCGCCATCCTGGGTGAGGCTTTGCACTGGCCCGCGCTGAGCGAGTTGATGGAGAATAAAGCCACTTGGCCTGCCGCCAAGGACGGGCTTACGGCGCGCTTTAAGGCAAAACCCATGGCTGAGTGGGCCGCTCTTTTTGAACCTTTAGATGCTTGTGTGACACCCGTATTGTCCCTTGACGAACAGATCCGGACCGATTGGCCTGACCTCTCTCACGTCGTTGGTTGCTGGTCCCGATAAACGGCACCAAACGACCGCGGCTAGGCATCTAGCCTCGCCAATCGAGTAAGAGTAGAGTACTCCACTTTGCAACCAACGAGAACGTTGGAGCCTGACGGCCAAAATTCCAAGCGACCTCAAGACGACCGATAGCAGACATCGGAGGTTGTTGCAGCTTTCGGTAGGTCTGGGCTCAATCCGGTCATTCATGGGCAGTAGCGCGCTTCTAGCTGTCAATCGCAACGCACGCCGGTCGGGACCAGCTCGAACGCCGTGATCTCAAACTCGTAAAGCTCACTGTTGTCCGGCCGCATGGCCCGCGCGATCAGTTTGCCATCGTCAGAGTGATAAACCGCATGCGCAGTGTGCAGCGCGCGGTAGCAGTGGTCGCCGTTGGGGTAGTAATATTTGATCATCTCGTACCTTTCGTAGGGTGGGGTTTCACCCCACCAAACCTGAAGCTTTCACTCAAGCGGCTCGGGCAGCCCACGCCCATTGTTCCACCACCGGTGCGGGTTGTCGCTGTTGGGGTCATAAGCCGCCCGGCTGACCCAATCCTCGCGCAGGAAAATCACCGGTTCTTCGTAGTGATGCACCTCAATGATCGCATCCATCACGTGGGCCAGCACATTCAGATCGCGCTCAATCGAAATCTTCAGCTCGACCATCGGATAAGTTTCCGTCTGACCGGCCTGATATCCCTCTTTGTGGGTCGTTGTTGTTGACCCCACCTCCGGCTGCGCGGTTTCCTTACCCACGGCAGAGATGGATGCATTGCGCTGATAGCGGCCATAGCCCAGTGGGTGCACCGCCATCACGGCATCCAGAATGCGGTCCGTATCGCCCTCAAGGGTTTGGATTTCCAACGTAAAGGCCGGTTGCAACCGACCAGACTTGGCTGTGTAGTTTTCCAGCATATGTGACCTCATCATGTCGCGACACACTACCCAAGGGCCCTGACACCCCATGTCAGCACCGCATTTTCAAAGTGCGCAATAAATGAAAAGAAATCGCGCCACATGCGACATATTTTTCAAAAAACCCTGTTGACGGTCCACGGACGCATACATAATGTCACGCGCACGTAAAGGAGACCCCACATGATCCGGCTAGTGGTCATTCTGGTAGATATTTGGCGCATGGGCCGGTAACGGACACCATAAAGGTACCCCATGCGCCCCCGATCAACCGGGGGCTTTTTTTTGCGCAACACGAAAGACAGACACGTCATAAACGGAGCAAAGCGATGACACGTCAAATGACCGGAGCGAAAATGGTGGTTCAGGCCTTGAAGGATCAGGGTGTGGACGTCGTATTCGGATATCCCGGGGGCGCGGTGCTACCGATTTACGACGAGGTGTTTCAGCAAAACGATATTCGCCACATTCTGGTGCGCCACGAACAGGGCGCAGTCCACGCTGCCGAAGGCTATGCACGATCGACCGGCAAGCCCGGAGTTGTTCTGGTGACATCTGGTCCGGGGGCAACCAACGCCGTAACGGGGCTGACCGATGCGCTGATGGATTCGATCCCGATCGTGGTTCTGACCGGTCAGGTCCCGACCTTCATGATTGGCAATGACGCCTTCCAAGAAGCCGACACCGTGGGCATCACGCGGCCCTGCACCAAGCACAATTGGCTGGTGGATGATACGTCGAAACTCTCGGACGTCATGCACCAAGCCTTCCATGTGGCGACCTCTGGCCGACCCGGTCCGGTTCTCGTGGACATCCCCAAGGACGTACAGTTCGCCTCGGCCGACTACACCCCGCCCCAGAAGGCCACGACAAGCCACTACCAGCCGCAAGTCAAAGGCGACATGGACACGATCACCGAACTGGTCGAGGCCATGGAAACCGCCAAGCGCCCGATCTTTTACACCGGCGGCGGTGTAATAAATTCCGGCCCGGCGGCGAGCCAGCTTCTCCGAGAATTGGTGGCGGCCACAGGTTTCCCGATCACTTCCACTCTGATGGGTCTGGGCGCCTACCCTGCTTCCGGCGAATCCTGGGTTGGAATGCTTGGGATGCACGGGCTTTATGAGGCCAACTGGGCGATGCATGATTGCGATCTGATGATCAACATCGGCGCGCGATTTGACGACCGGATCACCGGGCGGCTCGACGCGTTCAGCCCCGGCTCCAAGAAGGCGCATATCGACATCGACCCGTCTTCGATCAACAAAGTGGTCAAGACCGATATCCCGATCATCGGTGACATCGCTCATGTTCTGGAAGACGTCCTCAAGGTCTGGAAGGCCCGCGGCCGCAAGACCAACAAAACAGGCGTCGCCAAATGGTGGGCGCAGATCGAAGAGTGGCGCAAAATCAAATGCCTGGACTTCAAACAGGAAGGCAAAACGATCAAGCCGCAATACGCTTTGGAGCGCCTTGAAGCCCTGACCAAGGGCCATGACCGCTATGTTTGCACCGAAGTGGGCCAGCATCAGATGTGGGCCGCGCAATACATGGGCTTTGAAGATCCCAATCGCTGGATGACCTCCGGCGGTCTGGGCACGATGGGTTATGGCTTCCCGGCCTCCATTGGGGTTCAAGTTGCCCATCCCGACGCGCTTGTGATCAACGTGGCGGGTGAGGCTTCCTGGCTGATGAACATGCAGGAGATGGGCACTGCTGTGCAGTTCCGCCTGCCGGTGAAACAGTTCATCCTCAACAACGAACGCCTCGGCATGGTGCGCCAGTGGCAGGAGTTGCTTCATGGGGAACGGTACTCGCATTCCTGGTCCGAAGCCTTGCCCGATTTCGTGAAGCTGGCCGAGGCCTTTGGTTGCAAGGGCATTCTGGTCAACGACCCGGCCGATCTCGACGACGCGATCATGGAGATGATCAAGTATGACGGGCCGGTGATCTTCGACTGTCTGGTGGAAAAGCACGAAAACTGCTTCCCGATGATCCCGTCGGGCGAGCCGCATAACAAGATGCTGCTGGGCGAGGCCTCCACTCAGGATGCGATTGGGTCCTCGGGCGCAGTTCTGGTGTGACCTTTGACAAGGATAACGAGCTTCACATGAAGCTTCGAAGCCGCGATCAGAAACTCGGGTTTCTGGAGATCGCGGCTTCGATCCCAAAGCAGCTAGAATACGAGGAAAACGTGCCATCCGCACAAGTTCAGAACGAAATGATTGTGAACTGGAATATGGGACAACCGTTGAGCACATCCCAAGATGCGTTCCCGCGAGAGGTTTATTCTGACGAGGAAATCCGAGCGGTCAGACAGTTCGACAAGGCTGTCGAGGTGGTTTGGTCGCGGGTGGAAGGGACTTTGCGGCCAATTCGTGAGCTTCAAAATGAACCCTTTTGGCACGATTACGTCGCATCCGCAGCTCGGACGCGGGACGTACTTATGAAGCGCGGCTACACGTTTGATTTTCCCGAAGATCGCTTTTGACGGGCTATGGCATGCTGAACACACCTGACATAGAAACTCGTCTGGCCCTGTTTGGCCACCGTCGTGGGCGGATGATGGGGCTATTCAGTGTGCTCGTAACACTCGGCCTCACTGTCATGCTCTTCGCCGAGACCATCGCAAATCTGGCGGGCAGTGATCAGCAATCGGTGGAGATCGACTTCTTCGTCTTCTGGGGCGCGGCAAAGCTGGCCACTCAGGGCCTGCCGCTTGATGCCTTTGACCCTGACCGCATTCGCGAAGCGGCGGGGATTGTGGGCGGCGACTGGATGCCCTGGGCCTATCCGCCCGGTTTCCTGTTGTTGCTGGCCCCGCTGGGCGCTCTGTCCTTCCCCATGGCTTGGGCGGTGTTCACGGTGGTCTCCGCCATCGCAATTGTCTTGGCTACGAAACCCCTGACCGGCGGGCGGATGCACTTGCTGGCCGCCGCTGCCCTCGCCCCGGCTTTCGTCCCCGCGTTCCTGATGGGCCAGACCAGCACGCTCTGGACTGCCGGTTTGATCGCAGCCCTCGTGGCATTGCAAAGCGGACGGCCCGTCTTGGCGGGTATCTTCATTGGGCTTCTCACGCTGAAACCCCAGCTTGGCCTGCTCTTGCCCTTCGCTCTGATCGCCATCGGCGCATGGCGCGCCTTCATCGCCGCGACGGTCACCGCCATCATCGCCGCCGCCATCCCTACCGCCATCTTCGGCATGGACTACTGGGCCGAGTGTTTGACCATGATGAAATTGCATGGCGAGACCGTGCGCGGGGCCATCGCGGACCTCACCTTCATGGTCAGCCCCTACTCCCTTCTGGCCGGTCTCGGCCTCCCCGAGACCACTGCTTTCGCCCTGCAATGGGTCCTCACTGCGGCCTGCATCGTGGCCGTGATCCTGGTCTGGCGCGCCCCCGTCGCGTTCGACGCAAAAGCCGCCACATTGCTCACCGCGATCCCGCTGGCCTCGCCCTACGTCTGGGCCTACGAGACCGCCCTTCTGGCCCCGGCAGCGCTGTTTATGCTGCGCGCCGGTATCCTGCGCCTCACACCGTTTGGCATTCTGCTCGGTCTGGCCATGTGGCTGGGCCTTGTCTTCGGGATGAGCATGGAGATGCAAACCCCCGACATCGACATTCACCGCTACTACGCCGTGCCGCTCACACTGCTTGCACTGGCCACCTGTTTGTCCCATACGCTGCGACCCGAGCGCAGCCCCGCACACCCGTCCGAGATCTGAACCGAGAAAGAGACCCGCCATGTCCGCTTTGAAAATCAAGAAGGGTGCCAGCAAACACTCTGCTTACAACCTAAGGCCCAATTTCTCAGACACGCCGGAGGCCCATACCTTGGCCGTCATCGTGGACAACGAGCCGGGTGTTCTGGCCCGCGTTATCGGGCTCTTCTCTGGGCGCGGCTACAACATCGACAGCCTGACTGTGGCGGAGGTGGACCACCAGGGCCACCAGTCGCGCATCACCATCGTCACGACGGGTACCCCGCAGGTGATCGAACAGATCAAGGCACAGCTGGGCCGCATCGTGGTGGTGCACGAAGTACACGACCTGACCGTCGAGGGGCGCTCGGTGGAGCGGGAACTGGCGCTTCTGAAAGTCGAAGGCACCGGCGACAAACGGGTAGAAGCGTTGCGGCTGGCGGATATCTTCCGCACCAACGTAGTGGACAGCACGCTCGACAGCTTCGTCTTTGAAATCACCGGCCCGCCCGAGAAAATCGACGCCTTCGCCGATTTGATGCGCCCGCTTGGTTTGGTCGAGATCGCGCGCACGGGCGTGGCGGCCCTTTTGCGCGGCACCTGAACCAAACAACACCGTCTGAAACGAAAAAACCGCGCTCCGAACGAAGCGCGGTTTCTTTTTTGCTATGCAATTCCGATCAGCTAGGGCGCATCACTTTCCAGACCGCGGCGACAACCACCCCGAAGAGGACGTGTCCGACAAGCGCCACCCAGGTGATCCCCGTGAAGCCCAGGAACGGTGCGTTGCCGGCGACGAGATGCGCCATGACGTAAAGCGCAAAGACCCACAACACAGCCCCGTAGATGGCGGAGGCCACCAGCCAGGGCACGAAAGGTGTCAACTTGGCGCGGATTGGCTCGGCGATCATGACCCAGCCAAGGGGATAAGCCACCAGACCGGCAAAGAAGTGAAGGAACTCGGCGCCCGGGCGGTAACCTGCGCCGAAGACGGCTTTGATGGTGGCGTTGGCAAGCCCCACTGGTGCCAGCGTCGCAAAGCCAAGCATCGGAGAGATCACCTGACCGAAAAGGTCAAAGGCGATGAAGGCGGCAGCACCGGCGGTCAGGAAGGCGACAAGCGTCGCCATATTGATGTGAGATGTGATGCTCTGAGGAGCAGTTTGAGTTGTGTAGGCCATGGGTCATTTCCCTCGTTTTGGGTTTCGGAACATGACCAATAGATTGTGTGTACCTTTGCATACGGCCATAGCTCACACGCCAGCGTGACCCGAAGCGATGAATCTTGGGCGTTTGGCATGTAAGCGGGACATATTTGAAATATTTCCCCAACGTCACTTCGTCCGCGATCGCAGAGAATGTTTCAAAACGCGGCGGTTTCCGGTTGGCTCATCGAACGATTTCGCAGATGTCAGCCGGCTTTACGCCCCGAACTCGAGGTATCGTTTTTGTCCGGGACGGACGTATCGCCCTTCGATGCCGCGCCAAACACGTCCGGAAAACGCAGAACATGGGACAACCCGCGCTCTTGCCCCGGCAAACTTGTTCGACACTCCCCAACTTCTGCACGTGCACCAGACGTGTTCGCGCAGGCATGGATAAGGTCACCCGCCAGAGACGTGTGATATCGATCTGTCACCACGCTGGGATCGATTGCCAACCGCAATTCGTCCTCTTGGCGGATGTCGAATTCGACCAGGTCTCCGGCATCAAACGCCATCGTATCCAGTGCCTCGTGCTCTTCCTTTCGGAAAAACGCCAACTGTCTGTGATCTTCACACCAAATGACCGCACAGTTTTTCTGGCGGTCGCTCCAAAGAACCACTCCGTACATTGCTTCCCCAACATGTCTCGCGTCGTTCACGCTTTCTTTCGAAAAGCCGATAAGAGCGTTTCAAAGATTTCCTTTTGCAATTTGTGACAGAAGTGGTGTAACCTGACGCTAATTGGCGTCATTTTTCGCCCGCTGCAATCCGCAGTGTCAAAGACCTTATTTCAGTACGCTTCGCATTTGATCTCTTTGAACACTTCCAACCCAAGGGACGAACAGAGCATTGGCCCAGAAAAAAGCGCGCCCACGGACAACGGCGGCGCCAGACCCGGCGGCATTGCGACAGGTTTTCGGAGACAACCTTCGGGCATTCAGCCGCGCCTACAAATCCATCTCGGAAGTCTGCCGCGCACTCGGGATCAATCGAACGCAGTTCAACCGCTACCTGTCTGGCGAAAGCTTTCCACGTCCGGATGTGCTGCACCGGATCTGCACATTTTTCGACGTGGATGCACGCGTTCTTCTTGAACCGCTGGATGACGTGCAAGTCGGCATGGCCGGTCTGGTCAGCCATCCGTTCCTGCAAGATTTCTTTGATGGCCCAACGATTGAAGTGCCCGAATCCCTCTTCCCAAGCGGATTTTACCGCTTCGCCCGTCAAAGTTTTCTCGATTCCAGCCGCTTCGTTATGGGGCTCGTGCTGGTCAAGCGAAAGGACGGCTACACCTTTCTGCGCGGGTTTGAACCGCGTAGCGCGCTTCGGGCACAGGGCCTGTCGACCCATACCTACACGGCGGAGTTTCGTGGCATGATCATGCGCCAGGAGGAAGGCGTTATGGCGGTGGTCACGCACCGGGACGCGATGTCATGCTCGTTCAACTTCCTGGCGCAGGACACGTCCTTTCAGTCCAACATTTGGGAAGGTTACGCCTCTCGCACCGTGCGCGAAAAGGTCTCGGCCCGGCGCGCCATGCGCATGGTCTACGAACACTTGGGCAGCAGCCCGGCCCGCGTGCTGGAAGTGGCACGCCAAAACGGGGTGGTGAGCATCGACAAAGTGCCCGCCTACTATTTGCATCTGCTGCGTCCATCCGAAGAGTTTCGATAGTGTCCCAAAGGTGTCAGGGGCGCTGCCCCCGTCGTGCCCTTGGCACGTCCTTTGACATGCAACAGACGCTTGTTATGCCCCCTGCCCCTTGCAATACTTCCCCATTCGCCGGTAATTAAACACATGTTCAATTCCATGGCACAGCGGGAGCGCATCACATGGATTTCGGCTTGAGTGAAGAACAACAAGCGATCTTTGATATGGCCCATGATTTCGGCCAGACCCATATCGCACCTCATGCGCGCCAGTGGGAACAAGACGGCACGATCCCCAAAAACCTCTGGCCACAGATCGGTGAGCTGGGCTTTGGCGGGCTTTACGTGGACGCCGATCACGGCGGCTCGGGCCTGACACGTCTGGACGGCACGCTGGTTTTTGAAGCGCTGTCCATGGCCTGCCCGTCTGTTGCCGCCTTCCTGTCGATCCACAACATGTGCGCAAAGATGCTCGACAGTTTCGCAGACGACGCGCTGAAGGCCCGCGTCATGCCAGACGTTCTGTCGCTCAAAATCGTACTGTCCTACTGCCTGACCGAGCCCGGTTCCGGCTCCGACGCTGCAGCCTTAAAAACACGTGCCACGCGCAGCAACGAAGGCTACGTACTCAACGGGACCAAGGCGTTCATTTCCGGCGGCGGTTACTCAGACGCCTACGTGACGATGGTGCGCACGGGCGATGATGGGCCCAAGGGCATTTCGACGGTCTATGTAGAAGACGGCACGCCCGGCCTGTCCTTTGGCGCACTGGAGGATAAGATGGGCTGGAGATCGCAGCCCACCCGACAGGTCCAGTTCGACGAGTGCGCCATTCCCGCCGACAATCTCGTCGGCGAAGAGGGGCGCGGGTTTTCTTACGCCATGATGGGGCTTGATGGCGGGCGGTTGAACATCGCGGCCTGTTCCGTTGGCGCGGCGCAGGCAGCTTTGACCGCGACTCAATCCTACATGGGCGAGCGCAAAGCCTTCGGCAAAAGCATCGACCAGTTCCAGGCGCTGCAATTCCGACTGGCGGAGATGGAGATCGAGTTGCAGGCCGCGCGCACCTTCCTGCGGCAGGCGGCATGGAAACTCGATCAAGGCGCGCCGGATGCTACGAAGTTTTGCGCGATGGCCAAGAAGTTTGTAACAGAAGCGGGCAGCCGCATCTGCAACCAGTGCCTTCAATTGCATGGCGGCTACGGCTATCTGGCCGATTACGGGATCGAAAAACTGGTCCGCGACGTCCGCGTGCACGAAATTCTGGAAGGCACCAATGAGATCATGCGCATGATCGTGGCGCGCCATATGCTGGCCGAGACATGAGTGAAATCCACATCCGCAAAGAAGGCCTCGCCGGGCGCATCACGTTAACCCGGCCGCATGCGCTAAACGCCATGAGCTACGACATGTGTCTGGCGATTGAGGCAGCGTTGGACGATTGGGCCGCGGATGACATGGTGGCTTTGGTGATCATCGACGCCGAAGGTGACAAAGCTTTCTGCGCAGGCGGCGACATCCAGCAGCTCTACGACACTGGCATGGCAGGCGATTTCGCCTATGGGCAGACCTTTTGGCGCGACGAATACCGCCTCAACGCCAAGATCGCAGAATTCCCCAAACCCTACATCGCTTTCATGCAGGGCTTCACCATGGGCGGGGGCGTGGGTATTTCTTGTCATGGCTCCCACCGGGTGGTCTGCGACAGCTCTCAGATTGCCATGCCCGAATGCGGCATCGGCTTGGTACCGGATGTCGGGGGATCGCTTCTTCTGGCCCGCGCGCCGGGACGGCTGGGGGAGTATCTGGGCCTGACAACAGCGCGCATGGGTCCGGGCGATGCGATCTATGCCGGGTTCGCGGATCTCTATGTGCCGCAAGACGCCTGGCCGCAGGTGATCGCAAAACTGTGTGAGACCGGCGATGTGACTGCTCTGACCCAAGCTGCGCAAGACGCCCCCGAGAGCACCTTGCAGACCATGCAAGGCGACATAGACGCGAGTTTCGGCGGCGAAACCCTGCGCGACATTACCAACGCTCTGCACGCGGCAGGCGATGGTTTTGCAGAGGCCGCACTGAAGAAACTGTCCCGCAACTCGCCGCTGTCCATGGCCGTAGGGGTTGAAATCATCCACCGCGCGCGCGGCCCCGCCGCCGACATCCGGCGCGCACTGGAACTGGAATACCGATTCACCTTCCGCGCGATGAAACATGGCGATTTTCTCGAAGGCATCCGCGCAGCCGTAATCGATAAAGACCGCAACCCCAAATGGCAGCATGATTTGACCACACCGATTTCGCTGGCGGTCACCCGCATGCTGATGCCACTGGGCGCAGACAAACTGACTTTCGACGCAAAAGGAGACACCCCATGAAGATCGGGTTTATTGGCTTGGGCAACATGGGCGCGCCGATGGCGGCCAACCTGGCCTCCGCCGGGCATGAGGTGACGGGCTTTGACACCGCAGACGTGACCATCGACGGGGTTGGCATGGCCGGAAGTGCCGCCGAGGCCGCAGATGGGGCGGATGTCGTGATCACCATGCTGCCCAATGGTGCGATCTTGCGTTCTGTGGCGGGCGACGTGATCCCGGCCATGCGCGACGGGACCGTTCTGCTGGACTGTTCCACCGTTGACGTGGAAAGCGCCCGCGCCGTGGCCGATCAGGCGCGCGATGCTGGCGTGCTTGCCCTGGATGCGCCTGTCTCCGGCGGCATTTCCGGGGCGGCAGGCGGCACGCTGACCTTCATGGTGGGCGGTGATGAAGCTGGCTTTGAGATTGCCAAGGATCTCTTTGACATCATGGGACAAAAGGCCGTGCATTGCGGGCCGTCGGGTAACGGACAAGCGGCAAAGATTTGCAACAATATGATCCTCGGCGCCACGATGATCGTGACCTGTGAAGCCTTCGCACTTGCCGATAAACTGGGTCTCTCGCGGGAAGCGATGTTTGACGTGGTCTCCACCTCGTCTGGCTACAGCTGGACCATGAATGCCTATTGCCCTGCCCCGGGCATTGGGCCGCAGTCCCCTGCCGACAACGGCTATCGTCCAGGCTTCGCGGCCGACCTGATGCTCAAGGATCTGCGCCTGTCACAAGATGCGGCGAAAGCGGCCGATGCGGACACGCCCATGGGTCAAGCCGCGACAGCGCTCTACGCGCAGTTTGTAGAAGAGGAAGACGGCGAAGGCCGCGACTTCTCAGCCATGCTGCCCCGGTTCGAAAAGCGCAGTCACAACGCGGGCTAGGTGACCCGCGCTTTTACTGGTCGAGTTCGAGGCAGGTCTCCTGCCCGTTTTCCAGCACGTAGACGCATCCCTGCTTGTTGCTCAGTTCGTCCATCTCGTCGCGCGACAGGCCCCGGACCAAACCGCGCAGCACTTTGCCCAGCAACCCGTGCGAGACGACCACGCAAGGGCCTTCCAATTCATCCAGAAACCCACGCACCCGCGCTTCAAGCGCATCAAACCCTTCCCCTCCCGGAGCTGCGGTATAGAGCATAAGGTCATTGCGCCCGCCGGTGGGTAACTCATCGCGCAGTTGCCCTTCCCATTCACCCGTGGCGACCTCTGCCAGTCGCTCATCTGTCTCAAAGTCTCGTCCGGCCAAAGCGATCTGCGCCGTGTGCATGGCGCGTCCTTGCGGAGACGCCACACAACGCAGCGCTGATCCTTCATCGCCTGCTAAGATCGGCGTCATCAGTTTGCTTTGATCAGCTGCTTGTTGCAGGCCCAACTCTGTCAGCGGAGAGTCCTGTCGACCTTGCAACCTGCGCTCCAGGTTCCATTCTGTCTGCCCGTGGCGCAGGAACCAAATTTTGTGGTAACGCGGCACGGGCGATCCTCACACAGGTCAGGCGTGAATGGTGGGTGATAACAGATTCGAACTGCTGACATCTTCGATGTGAACGAAGCGCTCTACCACTGAGCTAATCACCCGCCGGGCTGGCTGTTACCGTTATTCGGCAACTGCTGCAACAGGCTGTTCCGGATCAGACTCAGATGATGGGTCTTTTTTGTTTTGCCGTATCCGCGCGACAACGACACGGTGTTTACCGGCGTCCTTCACGCGTTGTGGGATCACCTTGCCAAGCGGTTCCAAATTCAACGCCCGTCCATCGGCCACCGCCTCGCCCAGCAATTCAATCATCGCTTCGACCACAGGCTTGGCGTACTTCTTTTTCACTCCGGACCGCTCCAAAACCTGATCCAGAAGCTCACGTTTCTTGAGCTCCTCAGCCGCAGACATGGTTTGTGTGTCCGTCACGACAGCCGTCGTTGGAGGTGTCGTTGAGGGTTTCGGCGATGTGGCAGATGTTGCTGCCGTTGCGCCGGATTTAGACGCAGTGGACGGCTTGGCCGCTGGTGGAGATTTGGCAGATGTCTTGCTCGGTGTCGTGGTCTTTTTCGCCGTCGAAGATTTCACAGATGTTTTCGTCGCCATTCTCTCGCCCCAAGGTGTGCCCGAATTGTTTCACTATTGTTGCAAGCATACCTCTTTGCACCGGATTTGACCACCGCTGAGTTGACGTTTGACAGCCTCGACCGTTACATGGGGCTACATATAGTTATTGGGGGCTGCTCGTGAAAACTATACTAACTGTTGCTATGTTCTTCGCGCTGATGGCGGGAACAGCCTATGCATCCGGAATGACAGAACCGTTCATGGAACCCGAAGTGATCGCTGCGGAAGCGGCTGACCACACGTATTTGCAGATTTTCGCGGCTCTGGCCGTGATCGCAATCCTTCTGGGCGCTGCTGGCGCATTCTGAAGACCGAAAGGTCTGAGGCCAGGTTTTGTCACCGAACCGCCGATCTAACGGCGGCAAATTGACTTGAGACAATCGAGACAAAAGAAGCGCCCAATTCGGGCGCTTCTTTCGTTTGGAGGGTATGCGCCCCGCGTTGTGCAGGGCGCATCGATTTTGATTTAATGCGTGATCGCGCTTGACCCGTCACCGCTCGCCGCGCGGGCGGCCTCGGCGGCGGCGGCTTCCTCCGCCGCTTCGTCCCACTCCACCGGCTCAGGCACATCTGCCAAAGCAAGCTTGAGAACGTCGCGCACGTGATCGACAGGGATGATATCCAACCCGTCTTTCACATTGTCCGGGATCTCGGCCAGATCCTTTTCATTCTCACGCGGGATCAGCACAGTTTTGATGCCACCACGAAGGGCCGCGAGAAGCTTTTCCTTCAAGCCGCCAATCGCCAGGGCATTGCCGCGCAGGGTGACCTCACCGGTCATCGCGATGTCCTTGCGCACCGGAATGCCTGTCAGGACGGAGACAATCGACGTCACCATTGCCAGACCGGCACTTGGACCATCCTTCGGTGTCGCCCCTTCCGGCACGTGCACGTGGATATCCCACTTTTCAAACTTCGGCGGCTTCACCCCAATTTCCGGCGCGATGGACCGCACGTAGGAGCTTGCCGCGTCGATGCTTTCCTTCATCACATCGCCCAACTTACCCGTGGTCTTCATCCGGCCCTTGCCCGGCAAACGCAGCGCTTCGATGTTCAGAAGCTCACCGCCGACAGAGGTATAGGCCAGCCCGGTGACAACACCCACCTGGTCCTTTTCTTCGGCCAGACCAAAGCGATGTTTGCGCACGCCCAGGAAGTCATCAAGGTTCTCGGCGGTGACGGAGACCGCCTCCACCTCTTTCTTAATGATCTTGGTCACAGATTTCCGCGCGACCTTGGCGATCTCCCGCTCCAGGTTCCGCACACCGGCCTCACGCGTGTAGTACCGCACGATGTCGGTCAGCGCGTCATCTGTCAGTTCAAATTCCTTGGCCTTCAGGCCATGGTTCTTGATCTGCTTGGGTATGAGGTGCTGCTTGGCAATCTCGCGCTTTTCATCCTCGGTGTAACCCGCCAGCGGAATGATCTCCATCCGATCCAAAAGCGGCCCAGGCATGTTATAGCTGTTCGAGGTTGTGAGGAACATCACGTTGGAAAGGTCATACTCCACCTCCAGATAGTGGTCCGTGAAGGTCCCGTTCTGCTCCGGATCAAGCACCTCAAGCATCGCCGACGCCGGATCACCCCGGAAATCCTGACCCATCTTGTCGATCTCATCGAGCAGGATCAGTGGGTTTGTCGTTTTCGCCTTCTTCAACGCCTGGATAATCTTGCCGGGCATAGAGCCGATGTATGTCCGACGGTGACCGCGGATCTCGCTCTCATCGCGCACACCGCCAAGGGAGATCCGGATGAATTCACGCCCCGTGGCGCGCGCCACGGATTTACCAAGGCTGGTTTTACCCACGCCAGGAGGACCCACAAGGCACATGATCGGGCCTTTGAGCTTCTTCGACCGTTGTTGCACCGCCAAGTATTCGACAATGCGCTCTTTGACCTTCTCAAGGCCAAAATGATCCGCATCCAGCACGGCCTGCGCTTTGTTCAGATCCTTCTTCACGCGGGATTTCGTGCCCCACGGGATCGATAGCATCCAATCCAAATAGTTGCGCACCACGGTGGCCTCAGCACTCATCGGGCTCATGTTCTTGAGCTTTTTGAGTTCACCTTCCGCTTTCTCGCGCGCTTCTTTGGACAGTTTGGTCTCTTCGATCTTCTGTTCGAGCTCGGCAACTTCGCCTTCGCCCTCTTCGCCGTCGCCCAACTCCTTCTGAATGGCCTTCATTTGCTCATTCAGGTAATACTCACGCTGCGTGCGCTCCATCTGGGATTTGACGCGGGTTTTGATCTTCTTTTCAACCTGCAGCACAGACATCTCGCCCTGCATCAGGCCATAGACCTTCTCCAGGCGTTCGCTGACGGAGAGCGTTTCCAACAACTCCTGCTTCTGGGCCACTTCAATGCCCAGATGGCCGGCCACCAGATCGGCAAGCTTCGCCGGCTCATCACTTTCAGAAACCGCAGCAAGCGCTTCTTCTGGAATATTTTTCTTCACCTTCGCATAGCGCGCAAACTCGTCCGAGACGGTGCGCAGCAACGCTTCGATCGTCGCTGCATCGCCGGGCATCTCGGCCAGGTATTCAGCCCGCGCTTCGAAGAAATCATCGTTTTCAAGGTATTCCACGATCTGCACGCGAGACACGCCCTCGACCAACACCTTCACGGTTCCGTCGGGCAGTTTCAGCAGTTGCAGCACATTGGCGAGGACGCCCGTGCGGTAAATCCCATCCGCGTCCGGATCGTCATCACCAGGGTCAATCTGACTGGACAGCAGGATTTGCTTGTCATCCTGCATCACCTCTTCCAAGGCGCGTACAGATTTGTCCCGGCCCACGAAAAGCGGCACGATCATGTGGGGGAACACCACGATATCGCGCAGCGGCAGCACCGGATAGGATGTGTTGAGAGGGTCTTGCATGCTCTTATCCTGTTATTGGCAAGAAAGCTCTGGCCCCACTATTAGGCAGCCCCGTCTTTCTCCGTTTCTAGTTTTAAAGAAATGGGGCCATTGGGCCCTCTTTTCAACTGACTCGTGAGGGCAGTGTGCCGCTCCGTTGGGCGGGCCTCAAGAGCATAATGATCGGGTGGTGAACATTCGTACGGTTCTGGGCAGATGTCTGAACTTACGACAACCCGCCCCGGACTTGATCCGGGGCCTCCTGTGGACCGATTTCGGCTAGGCCTCGGATCAAGTCCGGGGCAAGTGTTTTCTCAACAAAATCAATCCAGAAACGCTTTTTCCACAACATATTCTTTGGGATCGGAATTGGCGCCCTCGCGCAGACCATACTCTTCCAGCATGTCCTTGATCTCAAGATTGAACGCAAGGTTACCACACACCATCGCGCGGTCCTGTTCGGGGTTGATCGCATCGACGCCCAGGTCCTTGAACACCTCACCTGAGCGCATCAGGTCGGTAATCCGTCCCATTTTTGCGCTCTCTTCACGCGTCGTCGTCGGGTAGTAGCGCAGCTTTTCGTGGAACCCCTCGCCGATCAACTCGGCCAAAAGCTCATCTTGCCGGATCTCCTCGATCAACTCGCGACCATAGGTCAGCTCCCCCACCTCACGACATGTATGTGTGATGATCACTTCGTCGTAGTCCTGATAAGTCTGCGGATCGCGCAAGAGCGAGGCAAAGGGCGCGAACCCGGTGCCCGTGGCAAAAAACCAGACGCGCTTGCCCGGCAGCAACGCGTCATGCACCAGCGTGCCCACAGGTTTGGGCCGCAGGATCAACTCATCTCCCGGCTGGATGTGCTGCAGTCTCGATGTCAGTGGGCCGTCCTGCACCTTGATCGAGTAAAATTCCAACTCATCCGCCCAGGACGGGCTGGCGATGGAATAGGCGCGCAACAAAGG
The DNA here is from genome assembly GCA_963422235.2 of uncultured Roseovarius sp. Lineage (GTDB taxonomy): Bacteria > Pseudomonadota > Alphaproteobacteria > Rhodobacterales > Rhodobacteraceae > Roseovarius. The sequence continues at coordinate 2,767,153 of CAXMWV010000002.1, read as the reverse complement.
CTTTTCGCGGCCGGTTTTTTCATCCGTCTGCATCAAGCCGATCATCACAAACTCGCCCGAGCGGAAGCGTAAGGACGCAGGGCGTGTCACGCGAAATGAAAAAAGTCTGTCTGTCCAGTGCTTTACATACGTAACGGTCTGCGCATCGGGCATCGCTTTAACGGCTTTGGAGGGGGTCACAGGTTGGGCATCAGTCATTCTAAACACCGTGGCCGGGAACAACCGGCGGTCTGCAATGAAGTGTTGGCTGGCGCTAAGCGCCTTGGCTGGAGTGCCCATAACGGGCACAGATTTGCGCGCATCTAGTCAGAACCCGCCGCCGCTGTCCAGTCTGGTTGACAGGCATACAGTTTGCATGCCCGAACCGGGGCGGGCTTGGCTTCATCGTCGCTGGAGTATCTGTCCGCTCAAACGGCGCGTCTTACAGGTGTCGTCGGTGACTGCCCCTACAGGTGTAGACCGTAGCCTGATCCCATTATGCACGTGGATCAGGCATGTCCCGCAAGGTCTTGACCTGCAGAGGTTAGTGCGGATTGGGCGGCTCGTGGCTCCAGGCCGATGAAGGTCAGGGCGGGGCCAGTCAGATTGGCCTCCGACAAATCTTGCGAGAACAGATCAAGCCGCGTGGTCAGAACCCGCTGATCCGGGCGAGAGGCGTTCTCGATAACAGTAATCGGCAAATCCCGCGGCGCGCCATACATCAACAAACGCCCTTGCACGAAACGCGCTGACCTTTTGCCCATATAGACCGCCGCAACAGCCCCAGATTGGGCCAAACTGCGCCAGTCATGTTCGGCAAAGCCTTTCATGTCATGCCCGGTCAGGAACCGAACGGACGAATTGCGTTCGCGGCGCGTGAGGCTTTGACCAATTGCCGCAACGCTTGCGGATGCGGCGGTGATCCCAGGCACGATGTTCCATGAGATTCCTGCCTCTGACAGGGCGTCGATTTCTTCGTCCAACCGACCAAACAACGTGGGGTCCCCGCCTTTTAACCGCACAACCTGCGCGCCCTCAGCGGCATGCTCAACGATTAGCGCATTAATTTCTGACTGGGTCGTGGAGGGACCGAACCCCTCTTTGCCAGCGTCAATCAGAATGGCCTCTCGTCGGGCCAACTCCAAAATCTCCGCTGTTACCAGCCGATCATGGATGACTACATCCGCCTCGTCCAACGCTTTACGGGCCTTCAGCGTCAGCAGTTCCGGATCACCTGGACCGGCCCCCACAAAGGCCACATGACCCTCACGCCGGTCTTTGTTTTGGTGTTTTTCCAGAAGGGTTTGCAGGGCCGTTTTGATGCTTTCTTCACCGCCCTGCTCCATCGCACGTGGTCCCGCGCTGAAATAATAGTCCCGCCAAAAATCACGGCGTGGTCGGCCAAAGGGCAGCACCTCTACCGCATGTCGAAATGCTTTTCCGATGCGCGCCAGCGGGCCAAGCGTTGCCGGCAGGCGCTCTTCGATGTCAGCTTTGATGGCACGGGCCAGAACAGGGGCGGCTCCTTCCGTGCCGATGGCAACGGTCACCGGGTCGCGATCAACGATGGCAGGCGTAATGAACTGACTATCACCCAGATTATCGACGATGTTCACAAGTGCCCCGTCCGCGCGGGCGATAGCGGAGGTGCGGGCATCTTCCGCGTCATCCTCATCTGCCGCGTAAAACAGCACTGCACACAACGCATCCCCGGGCTCCATCCGGCGCGCGACCAGATGCACGCGACCGGCGTCATGCCACGCCTTAATCTCCGGTGCGGCATCTTCTGCAAAGACCGTGACATGCGCCTCCGTCTTCAGGATCAGACGCAACTTGGCCAACGCAGCCTCTCCGCCGCCAGACAGCACCACGCGCCGTCCCTCAAGCGCCACAAAGATGGGAAAGTGTTTCACTGGACCTGTCCGTTTCGCGATTGACTTACAGGTATATATAGAAAATATTCCCGTTTAACCGCCATACGCCCGCGCAAATAAGGACGTATGTTCACCTTTGGGGCGCGCTTAATCGAAACGTTCCACAATGGAAGGAAAACCGGAATGTCTGTTCGCATCGACGATCTGGACCGGAAAATTCTCAACGAATTGCAGCGCGATGGCGGGCTGTCGCTGGATGATATTGCCAAGCTCGTGGGCAGCTCAAAGACCCCTGTTTGGAACCGCATTCGCAAAATGCGCGAGGCCGGAGTGATCAAACAGCAGACGTTTTTGCTGGATGCCGAGGCGCTTGGGTTCGAGGCGTGTTTTTTCGTCCTGATCCGAACCTCCGAGCATGATGCGGCCTGGCAGGGAAAATTTCTTAAGGCCCTGAACGAACGGCCCGAGGTGCAAGAGGCACATCGGTTGGCGGGCGACATCGACTACATTCTCAAAGTCCGCGTCAGCAACGCGCGCGCCTACGACGTGTTTTACCAGGCCCTGATTTCCGAGGTGAAAGTCTACAACGTGACCGCGCTGCTTTCGATGGAAGAGATTAAGTCGACAACGATGCTGCCGTTATGAGTTAGCTTGCGGCCAACGCTTTGATAATCGGCACGAAATCGTCTGCCTTGAGGCTCGCACCACCAACCAGTGCGCCATCCACATTATCCGTTGCAAAAATCTCAGCGGCGTTGCCAGGCTTCACCGATCCGCCGTAAAGCAACCGGATCGCGCTGCCCTCTCCCTCTCCGAACCGTTCGATCAAACGCTGCCGAATGAAGTCATGGACTTCGTCGATTTGCTCCGTCGTGGGCGTGCGACCGGTGCCGATGGCCCAGACAGGCTCATACGCGATCACGGTGTTGGCGGCCGTCGTGGCATCCGGCACCGAAATCGCCAACTGCCCGCCAATGATCTCCAACGTGTTCTCCGCCAGACGCTGATCTTCGGATTCACCCACGCAAATGATCGCGGTCAGCCCGGCACCCAACGCCGCCCGCGCTTTTTCACGCACGTCTTCACTGTCTTCATGGTGGTCAGCGCGGCGTTCCGAATGCCCCAAAATGACATGCGTTGCGTCCAAATCTGCGATCATCGCAGCAGAGATATCCCCAGTATGCGCACCAGATGTTGCAAAATGACAATCTTGCCCGCCGATGTACAGTTTCGTGCCGGCAGAGGCCCCCATGGCGTCGGACATCAGAGTAGCAGGCGGGCAGATCAGCACATCGACGTTTAATCTGTGGGTCTGCACCGCAATTGCTTCAATTTCCGCCAATGCGGCCAGCGAGCCGTTCATTTTCCAATTGCCAGCCGCCATTTTACGCCGCATGAAAGACGCCCTTTTTCATTTCCAGATCAACGCGTTGCGGCCCGATCTACATGTCCTTGAACTTGATCGACTCGCCGCAACCACAGGCCTCAGTCACGTTCGGATTGTTGAACACGAAGCCTGATTCCAACAGGGATGTCTGGTAGTCGATCTCTGTGCCGAACAGGAACATCTGCGCCATGGGCGCGATCATCACCCGCGCGCCATCCTGTTCAATCACCTCGTCCAACGGATCCACTTCGGCCACGTAATCCATGGTGTATTCCATACCCGCACAGCCACCTTTCTTGACGCCAATTCGCAGGCCCTTGGTCTCACCCTTGGACATCAGCTTCGATATCTGCGCCACCGCCGTGGGGGTCATCGTGACCGCTTGTTTTCCGGGAATTGCAAACATCACCTTCGCCTTTCAAGACGTTCAATTGGCTTACATAAAGCCCAGTTCCAACCGAGCTTCGTCCGACATCATATCCATGCCCCAGGGTGGCTCCCAGGTCAGGTCAACATCGACTTGTTTGACACCTGGCAGCGGCTCAATGGCTTCCGCGACCCACCCTGGCATTTCCCCCGCCACAGGACATCCCGGGGCCGTTAGTGTCATGACCACGCTGACCGCGTTTTCGTCGTCGATCTGGACGGTGTAGACCAAGCCCAGATCGTAAATGTTTACCGGGATCTCCGGGTCGTAAACAGACCGGATCGCCTCAACCACCTGATCATAAATCGGATGATCGGTGCTTGAGGGCGCAATCAGCGGCTCGCCTTCCATGGAATCCATAGCATTGGTCATGAGGGTCTCAACTCGGGTCTCGAGAAACGTCGTTCCAAGTCATATAAGAAATCAAAGGCTCATCGTCCAGAGCCGCGCGTGCCATGTTACTCTGCGGCTTTCGCAGATTTGCGTCGCCGGATCGGCGCCGGACGCACCCGCGTTTCGATGGTTTCATACAACTTGCCGACGATATTCTTGCCCGTGGAGGTCTCAATCCCCTCAAACCCGGGCGAGGAATTGACCTCTAAAACTTTCGGACCTGTTTCAGATCGCAGCAAGTCGACACCAGCCATGTTGAGGTCAAACGCCCGCGCAGCCCGGATGGCCGTGTCGCGTTCTTCTTTTGATATCCGCACGGATTTTGCCGATCCGCCGCGATGCAGATTCGACCGGAAATCCCCATCCGCGCCCGTGCGCTTCATCGACGCCACCACTTTGCCGCCGATCACCAGACAGCGGATATCTTCACCAGCGCTTTCCTTGACGAAATCTTGCACCAGAAAATTCGCTTTCAGGCCACGAAACGCGTCAATCACCGACTCGGCGGCCTTCTTCGTTTCCGCCAGCACAACGCCTTTGCCTTGGGTGGATTCCAACAGCTTCACGATCAAAGGGGCCGTGCCCACAAGGCCAATAATATTGGCTGTATCACGAGGGGACGCCGCGAATGCCGTGTTCGGCATGCCAATCCGCGCGCGCGCCATGATCTGATGGGCATAAAGCTTGTCCCGACTGGCCGTAATCCCGGCCGCGCCGTTCACGCAATACGTACCGGTGGTCTCAAATTGTCGAATGATTGCAGCACCATAAGATGTGATTGACGCACCGATGCGCGGGATCACAGCATCAAAGCGCGGCAGGCGTTTGCCGTCATAATGCACTTCCGGCGCAAGCGCGTTGATCGCCATGTAGCACCGCGTGGTGTTGATCACTTCCACAGTATGACCCCGTTTTTCGCCTTCCTCCACCAAACGGCGGGTGGAGTAATTGTCCTCCCGGCTCAGCACGCAAATGCGCAAGGCCCGCTGCGGGGCTGCCTCTCTCATGCGGGCGGTGTGATAGACATCGTAGCTCAGTTCTGGCTGCAGAAACCTCTCGGTGGCGACAATTGAGATGTTGTCGCGCAAAGCTGTGCGGCCCAAAAGCATCCGAGAGGTCATCGACGACCGGTCCGTCAGGGTGATCTCAATCGGCCAGCTCTGGCCGTTCACCTCCAGATCCGAGGAAATCACGTAGCGGCTTTCCTTTTCGCCATTGGAGGACACAACCTCGCGTCGATCGATGAGGGGGGCGGAGCATGGGATCACCAGGTCCTCACGCCCCGGAATGGGATGCACGGTAAAACGCACCTTGGGTTTTGCCTGCGACCCGAAGGTCTCAATATCAAAGGCGTGCAGCGCCGAGGTGCGCGCGCCAGTGTCCACTTTGGCGCGCAAGGCTGGCACCCCAAGCTCTGGCAGGCCGATCCATTCTTCCCACCCGAACTGCAACTGTGGGATGTCGTCTTCGGCCATGCGCCTGCTCCTCCGTCTTCCTGGATCATATCATGACGGATGACGGGCAGACTGCAACCGGGTTCCTGCGCCACTGTGTTGGCTGCATCTACTCAGCGTTGATCGAAAGTATCAAAATGGGGGCGCTGCCCCCAAACCCCCGGGATATTGATAGCAAGAAGAATGGCAGAGTATTCGTAAGCCTTTCTTCTTGCCTCAAATATCCCCGCCGGAGGCATGAAATCTCTCGTCAGAATTGAGATCTCAGGGGGCGTGAAATAGGCAAATCACTTGTTGATGTCCTCGTGAATCACACGGGTCTGGTCATCGGCTGGCTTGAAGACTTTGCGCAGCACCACCCAGCTGATCAACGACAACCCTGCAAAAATCGCCAGTGAGACGGCAAGGCTCAACGTACCAGGCAAAGCCGCGATGATAGCCATGCCAACGGCACCCATCGCGATGCCAAGGAAAATGAACCCGGGGACCAGCGTTTCCAGAATGGCCAGCGCCAAGGCGGCGCAGACCCAGACCCACCAGAGCGTCCAATAGGCCAACATCACGACTTTCCTTTCAGCATGTTAAAGGCGTTCCCGAAGGCTTCCATGGCCTGCGCGGGCACGATGACTGTTTGCGAGGACGGGCCAGAGCCCAGCGCATTGAGCGATTCCACCTGTTTGAGCGCCACCTGATACTGCGCAGCCTCCAAGCCGTTATCCGCAATCGCCTTTGCAACAATTCCGGTGGCATAGGCTTCCGCCTCGGCTTCTACCCGGCGTGCAAGAGCGGCCTGCTCGGCAGCATAGAGCTCGGCCTCGGCTTGTAGCTCAATCGCGCGTTTCTGACCTTCGGCTTCCGTCACCTGTGCACGGCGGGCACGTTCAGCGTTCAGCTGTTGCAACATCGCGTCGCGTGTTGCCTGATCAAGGTTCACATCCAAAATCTCCGCCCGGGTCACTTCGATGCCCCAGTCATCCACGGCCGATTCCACCGAGGTCTTGATCGTCTCAATCAGACGCGAACGGTTGGCCTGCACATCATCCAGATCCATCTTACCAATCTCGGCACGCACGATCCCCGCCACAGTGGTCGCAATCGCCGCATCCACGTCCCGGATACGGTAAACCGTCTTTTCCGGCTCAATGATACGGTAGAAGACTGATGTATCCACCTGCACTAGCACGTTGTCCTTGGTGATCGCGTCCTGGCTTGCCGTGGGCAATTGGCGCTCGAGGATTGAGATTTTGTGCGCCACCACGTCCAGAAATGGCACGATCAGGTTGATCCCCGGTCCCAGAACAGACCGCAGACGACCAAAGCGTTCCACCACGTGTTGTTCCGATTGCGGCACGATTTTCACACCTTTGAAAATCAGCACAAAGGCCAGAACGGCGATCAGAATGAATATCAGATTGCTTGAGATCAGATCCAGGATCATGTCTTCCATGCAGGTCCCTCCATTTTAGTATGCATTGGTATACATATGGGAATGCACCCCTTCTTTTGCAAGTTAGAGTAAAGCGCTTTAAAGACCCGCGAAAGCAGCAAAGACGGTGCAAACGGTGAAATTTGGATTTGAACTGAAAGCGCAGAATGGGGCGGCGCGCACAGGGCTGATCACCACTCCGCGTGGCGAGATACGCACCCCGGCCTTCATGCCCGTGGGCACGGCTGGCACGGTCAAGGCGATGATGCCCGACAGCGTGCGTGCCGCCGGGGCGGATATTCTTCTGGGCAATACCTATCACCTGATGCTGCGTCCGGGCGCAGAACGCGTCGCCCGCCTTGGGGGATTGCACAAATTCATGAACTGGGACCGACCCATCCTGACCGACAGCGGTGGGTTTCAGGTGATGAGCCTTGCCGGTCTGCGCAAACTCACCGAAGACGGCGTCACGTTCAAATCGCACATTGACGGCTCAAAGCATGAGCTCAGCCCGGAGCGATCCATGGAAATCCAGAAGCTGCTGGGCTCCGACATTGTCATGTGCTTCGACGAATGCCCTGCCCTACCCGCCACGGACCAAGCCGTAGCAGACAGCATGCGGCTGTCCATGCGTTGGGCCAAGCGGTCCAAGGACGCATTCGGCGACCGGCCCGGTCATGCCCTCTTCGGCATCCAGCAGGGCGGCGTGACGCAACATCTGCGCGCCGAAAGCGCCGAGGCGCTGATCGACATAGGCTTTGACGGCTACGCCATCGGCGGGCTGGCGGTGGGCGAAGGCCAGGAGGCCATGTTCGGCGTGCTGGACTATGCGCCCGATATGCTGCCGGTGGACAAACCCCGCTACCTGATGGGCGTGGGCAAACCCGAAGACATCGTCGGCGCGGTCAAACGTGGCGTCGACATGATGGATTGTGTTCTGCCCACTCGCTCAGGGCGCACCGGGCAGGCCTTCACACGCCGGGGTGTTGTCAACATCAAGAATGCCCGCCATGCCGACGACCCCCGACCGCTCGATGATCAATGCACCTGCCCGACCTGCACGCAGTTTTCGCGCGCCTATCTGCATCACGTCTTCCGCAGCAACGAGATGATCTCTGGCATGCTGCTGACTTGGCATAATCTGCATTACTTTCAGCAGATTATGCAGGAAATGCGCGAGGCGATTGCACAAGGTACGTTCGACGCATGGGAAGCCAATTTCCACGCGGAACGCGCCAAAGGCGATATCGAGCCGTTGTAGACCGAGCCCACGATGCGCACTGCCGCATGCTTGATCCGCATCTGAAAAGAAAAAACCCGCGCCAAAGCAGCGCGGGTTTCGATTTTCTAACGTGTGCGCGGTTTATTCGCCGTTCACACCGGTCTGCGTGTCGCTGCCAACCTCGGGCAACGTGCTGTCATCCGAGATACCCAGCGCGTCGCCGACGGCATCCACGGCGTCATTAACAGCGTCAGATGCTGCTTCCGCGGCATCGCTGGCGACATCTGCTGCCGCATCTGCTGCTTCACTGGCTGCATCTGTGGCCGCGTCTGCAGCATCGCTCGCCGCATCTGTGGCCGCTTCTGTCGCATCGCTGGCAGTATCTGCCGCGTCACTGGCCGCATCAGTGGCGGCTTCAGTGGCCTGATCAACGGCCTCATCTACAGCCTCTTCAGCTTGTTCAACAGTTTCTTCCGCTGCTTCGGTTGCGGATTCAACGGCTTCTTCGACAGCGGTTTCAGCTTCTTCAACCGCGCTTTCCACGGCCTCTTCAGCTTCTGTAGCCGCTTCTTCTGCTGCCTCAGCTGCTTCTTCGGCCTCTTCAGTAGCTTCTTCCGCAGCCTCTTCAGCCGCTTCCGTTTCGGTTTCCACTACGGGCGCCGCTTCTTCTTCTCCTTGGCTAGAGAAAAGGAAGTACCCCCCACCGATCACGACCACGGCAATTACGACCCAAAGTAGATTTTTCATGTCTAACCCTCATTACTGGTCTCGGGATGCGCTGCAGCACAGCGGACACCCCACGTGACTGTGCCCAATGCAACGAATGGGCGAAAGCAGCAAGGGGGAAACTTGCCGAAATCGGCTCAGAATCGCTGATTTTGCTGCTTGTATCAGCCCGGGGGCGCGTTTAGGTTCCGACCCCATGGATACAACTGCTCGTAAGGAGAAACAGCCATAGCTCGCAGACCACACAACGCGCCGCCGCAAAGAGACACCGGCCCGCGCGTCAATGACCGCATTCGCGGAACGGAAATACGCCTGATCGGTGCAGAAGGCGAAAATATCGGCGTCGTCACCCCGGAGCGGGCGATGGAGATGGCCGAGGACGCGGAACTGGATCTGGTGGAAATCTCCCCCAATGCCAACCCGCCCGTCTGCAAGATCATGGACTATGGCAAGTACAAGTACGAACAGCAGAAGCGCGAGTCCGAGGCGCGCAAAAAGCAAAAGATCATTGAAGTCAAAGAGGTAAAGTTCCGCCCTAACACGGACACCCATGACTACGACGTGAAAATGCGCAACGTGACGCGGTTTTTGGAAAATGGCGACAAGGTAAAGGTTACCCTGCGGTTCCGCGGCCGGGAAATGGCGCACCAGGATCTGGGCCGTGACCTGCTGGAGCGCGTGGCCGATGACATCGAAGGGCTCGGCAAAGTGGAAAACATGCCCAAGATGGAAGGCCGCCAGATGATCATGATCATCGCGCCGTCCGGAAAGTAACCGGCGACACCCCTCAAACTCTCGAAACGTGAAAGCCCGCGACCCACTGCATCGCGGGCTTTTGCTGTCTTAAAGCTTGAAATTCAGCACGGTCGCGTCATTATCGAAAGAAATAGTAGGGGGACGAGGACTATGGCATTCAGAGGCCTTGGCGCGATTTGCGCGGCAGGCATCATGGCGGTCTCAGCGGCCTCTCAGGCCATGGCAGAGCGCGGCAGCGACGGTCAGGTCAACATCATCTACTGGCAGGCCCCGTCCATCCTGAACCCCTATTTATCCGGTGGCATCAAGGAGATGGAGGCGGCAAGCCTTGTTCTCGAACCGCTCGCAAGGTTTGACCAGACCGGCACGATGGTCCCCTGGTTGGCAGAATCCATCCCGACCATAGAGAATGGCGGTGTCGCAGACGATATGACATCCATCACCTGGACGATCCGCGATGGCATTTTGTGGTCCGACGGCACACCGCTGACATCGACGGACGTAAAGTTCAGCTGGGAATACTGCACAGCGCCGGGCGGTGGATGCGCGCAAGCTGAAAAATACAAGGGCATCGCCGCGATCGACACGCCCGATGCGCGCACGGTGGTAGTCCGGTTTGAAGGCCCCAAACCCTATCCCTATGACGCCTTCGTGGGCGCCACGGCCCCAATCATTCAGGCCGCGCAATTTGCCGATTGCCTCGGCGCGCGGGCGCCGGAATGCACAGAGGCCAATTTCGCCCCGATTGGCACGGGCCCCTTCGTTGTGACCGACTTCCGCCCCAATGACGTGACTGTGTATAAGGCCAACCCGAATTACCGTGACGCCGCCAAGCCTGCCTTCGCCCGCGTGGTGCTCAAAGGTGGCGGAGACGCAGCGGCGGCCGCACGGTCCGTGTTGGAGACGGGGGAGTTCGATTACGCCTGGAACCTGCAACTGTCTCCTGACGTGCTTACGCGCATGGAAGCCACCGGCAATGGCACAGTCGTGTCAGGCTTCGGCACGCTTGTGGAACGGTTGATGATCAACCTGACCGACCCCTCCAGCGATCTGGGAGAGACCCGTTCGACCACGGCTCATCCGCATCCCATTCTGTCAGACAAATTAGTTCGGCAAGCCCTGTCGATGGCCATTGACCGCGCGACTTTAATTGAGATCGGATACGGCGACACCGGACGCACCACATGCAACATCCTGCCCGCGCCCGAAATCTATGCCTCTTCTGCCAATGAAAGCTGCCTCATTCAGGACATCGAAGGGGCCAAGGCCCTGCTGGAACAGGCTGGCTGGATCGACAGCGATGGCGACGGCATACGCGACAAGGATGGCCAAGCCCTGTCCTTGCTGTTCCAGACCTCCACCAACACGGTCCGGCAGAATTTTCAGGCCGTGATCAAGCAATGGTGGTCCGCCATCGGCGTGGAAACCGAGCTGCGCAACATCAACGCCAGCGTCTTCTTCGGCTCGGACCCCGGTAATCCGGACACGTTCCAGAAGTTCTTTGCCGATGTGCAGATGTACGCGGCCAGTTTTGACGGCACCGACCCAGAGGCTTTCATGGCCGGTTGGCGCTGCGACCGCATCCCCTCACCCGAAAACCAATGGCAGGGCAGCAATATCTCCCGCTTCTGCTCGGAAGCCTATGATCGGTTGGCAGACACGATGGAAGGCACGGGCGCGCTGGAAAAGCGCGCCGACCTGGCCAAGGCAATGAACGACATGCTCATGCAGGACTACATTGTTTTGCCGCTGGTGGATCGCGGCCGCGTCTCGGCCCATGCCAATTCTCTGGGCGGCGTCGTGCTCAGCACCTGGGACAGCGAACTTTGGAACATTGCGGATTGGTACCGCGTTGAGTGACCTGTGGCTGAGCACCAAAACGCCCAGCGCGGGCGGGGTTAAACCCAAGGCATGCTGAGCTACGCGTTGCGGCGCTTTACTTTGGCAGTGCCCACGCTGCTTTTCATCTCACTGGTGATCTTTCTCCTGCTGGAGCTGGCCCCCGGCGATCCGATGGCGCAGATACCGCTGACCGTGCCGCCCGAGGTCAAAGCGCAGATGCGCGAGGCGCTTGGGCTGGGCGAACCCATCCATATCCGCTTCGGCAAATGGCTCTGGCAGTTTTTCGTCATTGAACCGCTGGTCTGGATGGATGCAGCCTTTGGCACGGCCTGGGCGGAAGGTGAGGCCCGGGTGATCAGCTGGCAGACACGATCCCCGGTCATGGACATCATCGCTGAGCGCCTGCCACAGACACTATGGGTGGTGGTGATGGCTTATGTGGTGGGCGTTCTGATCGCCTTGCCCATCGGGATCTACTCGGCCTATCGCCAGTATTCGATATTTGACCAGGTGGGCACGTTCACTTCCATGGTCGGTTACTCTGTACCGCCGTTTTTCTCCGGCGTTCTGGTGATCGTGATCTTCTCGGTGCAATTGGGATGGCTGCCGTCGATCTACGACACGACCCATCAGGTGACCGACTGGGACAGCTTCAAGGTGCAACTGAAGCAGATGGTCATGCCGGTGATGGTCCTCTCCCTGCAAACGACCGCCATGATCAGCCGCTACATGCGGTCGGCGATGCTGGACGCGCTGAGCCAGGATTACGTGCGCACAGCGCGGGCCAAGGGTCTGGGCGAGGCATCGGTGGTACTGGTCCATGTCCTGCGCAATTCGATGATCCCGGTGATCACGATCATTGCGCTTGGCCTGCCACAGGTGTTCGGCGGAGCGATCATCACTGAACAGATTTTCAAGGTGAACGGGCTGGGCCAGCTGCTCATCACGGCAATCCAGGCCAATGACCTGCCCATGGTCCAGACGGTGACCTTCATGCTCGCAGTGCTGATCGTGCTCTTCAACATTCTGGCCGATCTGCTTTACGGCTGGCTGGACCCGAGGATCAGGTATGACTGACCAGACCGATCCCCACCTGCCACCACCCCGCAGCCAATGGCGTGACGTCTGGGACGAATTCATCCGCCATCGCGGCGCCTTAGCGGGCGCGGTGATGTTCCTTTTCATCGTGCTGGCGGTCTTCCTGGGCCCGCTGATCTGGCGCATCGATCCCGCCTTCATCGACATCCTTGCCCGCAACCAAGGGCCAAGCCTTACTCATCCCCTTGGCACGGATGAGCTGGGTCGGGACACACTGGCGCGCGTGCTGGCAGGGGGGCGGATCTCGATCACCGTGGGTCTGACAGCCATGGCGCTGTCCCTGGCGTTTGGCACGTTAGTCGGGGTTCTGGCCGGATATATCCGCTGGCTCGATGGGCCATTGATGCGGCTGACCGATCTCTTCTTATCGCTGCCGCTGCTGCCCTTGCTTCTCGTCATGGTGATGCTCTTTCGCGAGGCGCTCTCCACTCATTTTGGCCCAGAAACTGGCATCTTTCTGCTGGTCGTGGTGGCCATCGGATTGACCAGCTGGATGCCCACGGCGCGGGTGGTGCGTGGCGACGTTCTGGCGCTCAAAGAACGCGACTTCATCCTCGCGGCACGCTCCATCGGCACACCGAGGCACGCGATCATCACCCGCCACATTCTGCCCAACGTGGCCTCGCCCATTCTGGTCTCTGCGGCCCTCGGGATTGCCAATGCAATCATCACAGAAAGCGCGCTGTCATTCCTTGGGCTGGGCTTTCCGCCGGACTTTCCCACCTGGGGCCGGCTTTTGAACGACGCAACCGTGTTCATCAGTGACTACCCTGAGCGGGTGATCTGGCCAGGAATGGCGATCTCGTTGACGGTGCTGAGCGTGAATTACATGGGGGACGGGTTGCGGGATGCCTTCGACCCGCGTGGGCGTGGGCGATAAGACATGCGTGGGTTTTCTCCCACCCTACGCGATTGACAAAACAGGGCATTCAATCTCCCTGCAAAACCCATTATGGTCCGCCCTGATTTGAGAGGAGCCTGACAAATGCCCTATGAATACAAGGTCGTACCCGCGCCCTCCAAACCCCGCAAAGGCACGCGTGTCAAAGGCAATGAAGCCAAGTTCGCCCACGGGCTGGAAACGGTGATGAACGAGCTGGCCACTGAGGGATGGGAGTATCAGCGCTCCGACATCCTGCCCAGCGAAGAGCGCAAGGGCTTTGCGTCCAGCCACACAGTCTATCGCTCGGTCCTGGTGTTTCGTCGTGCCATCGATGCAGGAGAGGTCGAAGCCTATGCGCCTCCGGAAGAAGAGATGCCGGTTGAGATGCCTGACGATAGCTACGCTGCAGAACCAGCGTCAGAGCCTGCCCCGGAACCCGAACCACGCGCGGCAAGTTTCTCCTCGCTGCGCCCATCGCGGAGGGCAGAGGACAGCGGCGCACCACCCCTCGCCGCCCCGCATGTGGACGGCCAGCATGGCGCGGAAGACGACCACCGCTACAGCGAAAATCTCGAATACCGGCGGTGACGCGGCGCGAGTGGTTCGGAAAATATCGGCCACTGCGACCATTTTCTTGCATCCCGCCCCTTCAAATCGCAGCTCAGTCACGTACACTCCCGTCTCCGACTCGCAAACATGTCCAGCGAAGGCGTTGCCATGACCAAGGAAGATCCATTCGGTTTCGATATCTCCGTCGGTGCCTCGAAGAAGAAAAATCCGCGCGGCCGCCGGGGCATGTCGGGTGCGTCGGAAACTTCGACCCGCGTCTGCGAGAAAGAGGGCTGCAACCAGCCCGGTCTTTACCGTGCACCCAAGGCGCCGGACGTGTTGGATGATTTCTTCTGGTTCTGCAAAGACTGCGCGCGAGAATACAATGCCAAGTGGAACTTTTTTGATGGCACCACTGAGGCGGAGATGAACGCGCAGATGTCGAAGGACAAGGTGTGGGAACGCCAGACCCGCCCGATCAGCGACCCCGAAGCGCGCGCCTGGGCCCGGTTGGGCATCGAAGACCCCCACCAAGTGCTGGGCGGCAACGCCACGCAGAACCCCGGCAAGGGCGGCTCTGGAAAACGCAAACTGCCCCCGACCGAGCGGCGCGCGATGGAAATTCTTGAGGCCGAGGATCACTGGACCAAGCAGGAAATACGCAAGGCCTACAAGGCGCTGATCAAGGTGCTGCACCCCGATATCAACGGCGGTGACCGCAGCCAGGAAGAGCAGTTGCAACAAGTGGTCTGGGCATGGGACCAGATCAAGGAAAGCCGCAACTTCAAGTGAGCTTAGGGGCGTGGCCCCTCTTGGCCGCTGGCCAATTAACCCCAGGATATTTCCAGTAAGAAGAAAGGCTCACGTAAGCCTGCCTTTCTTCTTGCCACAAGTATCCCGGGGGGTTTGGGGGGCTGGCCCCCCATCTTTCATGCGGTTTGGGGGGCTGGTCCCCCATTCATTTTGCTTCAGACTGCACCCGTATACTCGCCCCGCGCCGGATACTCATTGGCAATCGCGAAATCCAGCGCGCCCACCGGTTCAGAGAAATGCGGCCGCACGAACGGCATGGTCTGAACCGAGCCGTAGTACAGCGTCTGCTGCGGCGTCACCATAAAGAGCCCCGGCTCGGAAAAGAGCGCAGGCTCTTCGATGCCAATCGACGTCTTGCCGCGCGAGGTGGAGATGTAAAGCCCCCATGCCTTGGCCTTGGTCAGCGACAGATCATAGCCAAAGCGCAGTTTTGAAGCAGAAATTTTCTCGGCCATCGCGCGGGTCCGCTCTTCACCATCCGAACTCACCGCAATCGTCGCCACGCCGCGCTCTGCAAAATCACCGACGCGCTTCTCCAGCTCGGTCAGGTAGTTGGCGCAAATCGGGCAATGCAGGCCGCGATAGAAACAGATGACCGTGCCGCGCTCGGCGGTTTCGGCGGACAGCTCAAATTGGCCATGGTCCAGCGTTGGCAGGCTCAGGTCGGGTGTTTTCTGGCGAGGGATCAGCATTGGGGGTCCTTTCAGTAGGGAGCGTTTGACAGCCTTCTAAATAGCATCGTATTTATCAAATAAACCCTAGAAACATGATTTGGATTACTGAATGCTTCGGATTGACCGCCTCTCCGCCCTGATGACGCGTTTTGAACTCGCAGTCATGCCCTGTGACGCCAATGACGCAAACTTTTGGATTTTGGGAGATGAGGCCGGGCCGTCCACGCTGGTACTGCTGGCGGATGGCGGGGCATGTTCGGGCGCAGACACATTCGCCTGCGCGCAGGTCACATGGGGCGGACATGACAACCCGCTGCTCTCTGCCTTGCCCGCGAAAGTGCACCACGATCTGACCGAAGACACGGAGATGCAAACTATCGCCAAGCTCTTCGTGGCTGAAATGGATGCCGCGCGCTGCGGTGTGGCTTCGGTGCTCAACCGTCTGGGCGAGGTGCTGATCGTGCGGCTGATGCGCGCGCAGATCGAGGCAGGCGCGCTGCAACCAGGCCTTCTGGCCGCCCTCGCCGATCCGCGCCTCAGCCGCGCCGTCGTGGCGATCCACGACCGACCCGACCACCCCTGGCGGCTGGACTCACTGGCAGGCGAAGCGGGTCTTTCCCCCAGCCGGTTTTCCGATCTCTTCCGCACCCGCGTGAACCAGACGCCGCTGGCCTATCTACGCCATTGGCGCCTGATCCTCGCAAAACAGGACATTGAACGCGGCGACCGCATTCAGCGCGTGGCCGCGCGCTATTGCTATGGCTCGTCCGAGGCGCTCAGCCGGGCGTTCTCAGCGCAGTTCGGCCACCCGCCCCGCGACCTGCGCGACCGCCAAAGCGGCACCACCTGACCAGACCCATCAACACTTCCCCGAATTCTGGCCCTACCCCTTGCCTCTCGCCGCGTTATGTTGCACGACGTGGCGCAAACAAGCCCACCCGAAATTTAAGGACGCAGGCAATGGCGGATGGAAGCAGCGACGCACTCATGAAACCCACCGAGGAAATCTCGGTTCGGGATGTGTTTGGCATCGACACCGACATGACGGTGAAAGGCTTCGCTGAAGCCACGGACCGGGTGCCTGAGATCGACAACACCTATAAGTTCGACCCCGATACGACGCTAGCCATTCTGGCGGGTTTCCAATCGAACCGCCGGGTGATGATCCAGGGCTATCACGGCACCGGCAAATCCACGCATATCGAACAGGTTGCGGCGCGATTGAATTGGCCCGCCGTGCGGGTGAACCTCGACAGCCACATCAGCCGGATTGACCTGATCGGCAAGGACGCGATCAAGCTGCGCGATGGCAAGCAGGTGACGGAATTCCACGAAGGCATCCTGCCCTGGGCGCTGCGCAACCCGGTGGCAATCGTGTTCGACGAATATGATGCGGGCCGGGCGGATGTGATGTTCGTCATTCAGCGTGTTCTGGAACATGACGGCAAACTGACGCTTCTGGACCAGAACGAAATCATCACACCCCATCCGTCCTTCCGCTTGTTTGCCACGTCCAACACGGTTGGTCTGGGGGACACCACTGGCCTCTACCACGGTGTGCAGCAAATCAACCAGGCGCAGATGGACCGCTGGTCGATGGTGGCTACGCTGAACTACCTCAGCCATGACGCGGAAACCGCGATCGTGATCGCCAAGAACCCGCTGTTCAACACCGAAAAAGGCCGCCAGGAAATCAGCCAGATGGTGACGGTGGCTGATCTGACCCGTACGGCGTTCATGAACGGTGACCTCTCCACAGTGATGAGCCCGCGAACGGTGATCAACTGGGCGCAGAACACGCATATCTTCCGCGATGTGGGCTATGCCTTCCGCCTGACCTTCCTCAACAAATGCGATGAGCTGGAGCGCCAGACCGTGGCAGAGTTCTATCAGCGCTGCTTTGACGAGGAACTGCCCGAAAGCGCGGCGAGCACGTCACTGGGCTAAACCCGGCCCATCTGGGCAACTGTCTGGGCAACTGTCTGGGCAACTGAAATGAATACGCTGTTTATGACCCTCGCTGACGACGTGCTCTCTATGCTCGAAGTGATCGTATCGTAACAAGGTTTTGGACACTTTAGGTTTGCCAGACTATCATGTGAGAAGAAGACAAAGCCCGCTTGAGCGGGCTTAGATTGGAGGCTTCGGAATGGCGCCTGGAAATGTCACGAACGAACTACTGCTGGAAACGCTGAAAGCGATGCAAGCCAAGCTGTCTGACGTCTCATCTGATGTGCAGGACGTCAAAACCGAATTGCGTGGCATCAAAGGTCATATGGCGTCTTTCATGCAAACTGAAATCGCTCAGGATAGTACGCTCGCCTCGATCCAGGCTCGGATTGAGCGGATCGAGCGGCGGCTTGATCTTTCAGAAAGCTGATCTGTGGCCACTTCTTCCGACAACCCTGCAGAACCGTTTAAGAAGGCCCTGGCCGAGGCCACCAAGGTCATGGCCGATGATCCTGATCTGTCGGTCAGCTACTCGGTCGACCCGTCAGGCGTCTCTGGCGATGCGATGCGCCTACCGCAGGTCAGTCGCCGGATGACGAAAGACGAAGTGCTGCAGGCACGCGGCACGGCGGATGCGCTTGCGCTGAAGCACAAGTATCACGACTCCGGCGTAGACAGTAAGTATTGCCCGTCAGGCGATATGGCGCGTGAGATTTATGACGCCATGGAAACCGCCCGGTGCGAGGCAATGGGCGCGCGCGACATGCCCGGCACGGCCAGCAATATCGACGCCAAGATCGAGGCTGAAGCCCTGCGGCGCGGCTACGACACCATCACCAACTCGGCGGACGCCCCCTTGGCCACCGCTGCGGGTTACCTGATCCGTCATCTGGCCACGGGCCGCGACTTGCCAAAAGGCGCGAAGAACGTAATGGAGCTGTGGTCTGGCTTTATCGAGGATCACGCGGGCGGCACGCTCGATGACCTTCAGGAAAAACTGTCGGATCAGGCCGAGTTCGCCCGCTTTGCCCGCCAGATCATCACCGATCTCGGATATGGCGACCAGCTGGGCGATGACCCGGATGCGCTTGACGACGAAGAAGAAAACGACGCCGAGCAGGACACCGAGGAAGAAGAACAGCCCGACAGCACTGGTCAGGATGACAGCGACGACAGCGATGTCGATGCCGACCCGGAGCAGTCTCAAGAACAGCAGATGGACGACAGCCAGGCCCAGGTCAGCATAGATGACATGGCCGAGGAAGAGCTGGGCGACGAAACCGAGATGCCGGAAGGTGAGGCTCCGTTTGAGCCGCCACCCCCTGCCCCGTTCTCCGAGGCTGATCCGGATTACAAAGTCTATGAAGCCAAGTTCGACGAAGAGATCGCGGCGGAAGAACTGGCCGAACCGGTCGAATTGGAACGCCTGCGCGCCTACCTGGACCAGCAGTTGGAGCCGCTCAAGGGCGCGGTCTCAAGGCTTGCAAACAAATTGCAGCGCCGTCTTCAGGCGCAACAGAACCGCTCGTGGGAGTTTGACCGCGAAGAAGGTATTCTGGATGCCGGGCGTCTGGCCCGTGTGGTTGCGAACCCCACAACACCGCTCAGCTTCAAGGTCGAAAAAGACACGG
Source organism: uncultured Roseovarius sp. (assembly GCA_963422235.2). Lineage (GTDB taxonomy): Bacteria > Pseudomonadota > Alphaproteobacteria > Rhodobacterales > Rhodobacteraceae > Roseovarius. Next base: position 2,748,069 of record CAXMWV010000002.1, on the reverse strand, counting down.
AGTTCCGCGACACTGTCGTGACGTTGCTTCTGGACAATTCCGGCTCCATGCGCGGGCGACCGATTTCGATTGCCGCCATCTGCGCCGACGTTCTGTCCAAAACGCTGGAACGCTGCCAGGTGAAGGTCGAGGTTCTGGGCTTCACCACCCGCGCTTGGAAAGGCGGGCAATCGCGTGAGACATGGCTCAATGATGGTCGCCCACAATTGCCCGGGCGTCTCAATGACCTGCGCCATATCATCTACAAATCCGCCGATGCGCCCATGCGCCGGACCCGGAACAACCTCGGCCTGATGATGAAAGAGGGGCTCTTGAAAGAAAACATCGACGGGGAGGCGCTCGAATGGGCGCATCGCCGGATCGTGGCCCGACGTGAGGCGCGCAAGATCCTGATGGTGATCTCGGATGGTGCGCCCGTGGATGACAGCACGCTTAGCGTGAACCCGGCCAACTATCTTGAAAAGCACCTGCGTGACGTGATCGCCATGGTCGAAAAACGCAAACAGGTGGAGCTGCTGGCCATCGGCATCGGCCATGACGTAACCCGCTACTACCAACGCGCGGTGACCATCACGGACGCCGATCAGCTGGCGGGTGCCATGACGGAACAACTTGCGGCCCTGTTCGACAGTGACCCACGTGCCCGGGCGCGGGTCATGGGCATGCGCAAGGCGAGCTAGAACGCGTTCAGCACAACGGTTCCAAATTTGGGCACTGCCACCAAACCCCACGATACCGTCGGCAGAGCGAAATGTGGCATCACCTCAAGCCTTTCTTTTTGCTATAAATATCCCCGGCCAAATCGTGTACTGGGGCATGAATTCTCTTTCCAGAACTACGCTTCAAAGATCTTTTTCCGGACGTGCGCTAAAGTCGTTGCGCCACCCATTTCAACAGTGAGACACCACCGCAAGCGAGCAACGAACGCCCCTTGCCCAAAAAAGACCATTGCACCACAGCGCAAGTTTTGCTCCCCTGCCCTCAACTGCAATGAGGGGCCTCTTACGTGTTCCAATCCTTCTCCGAAACCGCCCGCCCTGACCAAGGCCCGCCCCGCCTGAAAGCGCTGCAGGCGCTGATGATGAAGGAAGGTGTTGACGCAACCCTCATCCCGCGCGCCGATATCCACCAAGGGGAATACGTGGCACCTAGGGATGAACGACTGGCCTGGCTCACCGGCTTCACCGGGTCCGCCGGGTTTTGCATCGCCACGCAGACCACCGCCGGTGTCTTTATCGATGGCCGCTACACCGAACAAGTCGCCGCACAGGTGGACCTTGCGCACTTTACGCCCGTGAACTGGCCCGCCACAAAGCCTGCAGACTGGCTGAAAGACGCCCTACCAGAGGGCGGCCTCGTCGCCTATGACGCCCGTCTGCACACCGCTGGTGAAATTGAAAAACTGCGCGCAGGGCTTCCAAACAGCATCAGCCTTGAAGCCCGCCCCAGCCTGATTGACCCGCTATGGACCGACCGGCCAGACCCGCCCGTCGGCCCCATCCGTGTTCAGCCTGAAACCTATGCAGGCGAGCCGCATGCCAGCAAACGGGCGCGCCTCGCCGATGATCTGGTCGCCGCCGGTCACAAGGGCGCGCTGATCACACTTCCGGACGCCATCGCCTGGCTGCTCAACATGCGCGGCTCGGATATCCCCCGCAACCCGATCCCGCACGCGTTTGCGCTTCTGCACGACAACGCGACCGTCACGCTCTTCGTGGATGAACGCAAGCTGGATGATGACGTGCGCGCTCATCTGGGCAATGAGGTGACGCTTGCGCCCTATGACAGTGTTTTCAATGCCGTGGAGGCGTTCGAGGGCGTGCTGCGGCTCGACAAATCCAGCGCGCCCATTTGCTTTGCAAGCGCGCGCGAGGGGAAAGGCCTGGACGTCGCTTGGGGAGAGGACCCCTGCCTTCTGCCCAAAGCTTGCAAGAACGAGGCCGAGATCACCGCCACGACGAATGCCCACCTCCGTGATGCCGTCGCAATGTGCGAATTCCTCGCATGGTTCGACGCGCAAGCGCCCGGCTCGCTGACCGAAATCGACGTGGTGCGCAAACTCGAAGCCTGCCGTGCAGCCACGGGGGAATTGTTCGACATCAGTTTTGACACCATCGCCGGATCCGGCCTCCATGGCGCCCTGCCCCATTACCGCGTGACAGAGGCCACCAACCGCAAACTGCTGGACGGTGAACTTCTGGTGCTCGACAGCGGCGGACAATATGCCGACGGCACAACCGACATCACGCGCACGCTGCCCATTGGCACGCCGGGCGCGGACGAATGCGCCGCTTTTACGCGCGTCCTTCAAGGCATGATCGCCATTTCCCGGCTACGCTGGCCAGCCGGTTTGGCCGGTCGTGATCTGGACGCCTTGGCGCGCTACCCACTTTGGCTTGCAGATCAGGACTACGCGCATGGCACCGGCCACGGCGTTGGCGTGGCACTTTGCGTGCATGAAGGGCCACAGCGGCTGTCCAAGATATCCGAGGTGCCATTCGAACCCGGCATGATCGTATCGAATGAGCCGGGCTATTACCGCAAGGGCGCTTTCGGCATCCGGATCGAAAACCTGGTCGTTGTGCGCAATGCACAGACCCTGCCGGGTGGTGATGTTACCGGGAAGCTGTGCTTTGAGACGCTGAATTTCGTGCCGATCGAACAGCGCCTGATCGTGGCAGACATGATGTCGACGGATGAGCGGGCCTGGCTCAACGCCTATCACGCAGAATGCCGCAGCAAGATCGGGCCAAGCCTGTCGTCTGATGCCGCGGTCTGGCTGGACCGTGCGACAAAACCGATGTGAAAAAATCTGCCAAGCGCCGCGGATAGAGCGTAGGGTAGCAAACAAACGGGAGGGGGGAGACCCATGGTCAAAATGACAATTCGCAAGGCCGGCGGCACGTGGAGCGTGCGGGCGGGCGGGGCCATACTGGTCGAAAGCAAGAACGCACTGGCCTTGGCCGAGGGCAGCTATGACGAGGTGATCTATTTCCCGCGTGATGACGTGGCGATGGCCTTTCTGGACGCGACCGACAAATCAACACGCTGCCCCCACAAGGGCGACGCCAGCTATTTCTCCGTCGTGACCAAAAGCCAGACACTGGAGAATGCGGCGTGGAGCTATGAAGACCCAATGGAAGGCGTGGAAGTGATCAAGGATCACATCGCGTTTTATCCGACCGACGCCGTGACAATCGAACAGATCTAAAAGGGGACAGCGCATGGGGGAGCACATCACCGAAAGACCTAAGGGTGTTCCGGGCACCTTCCTGCATTTTCCGTTCCATGGTGATCTGGACACGCTGAAGGCTGACATCGCCGTTCTGGGTATTCCCTACGGCATGCCCTATCGCCCCGAAGAAATGGCCAATGACCAAAGCCGCGCGCCCGATCTTCTGCGCACGGCCTCAAATGGCGCGGATGTGTCTTACGCAGTCAATCATTACGACTTCGATCTCGGTGGGCCGCTGCTCGATGGGCGCGACATCAAGATTGTCGATTGCGGCAACGTTGTCGCTGACATGGGCGATCACAGCGCCTCCTACCGCAATGCAGAAGCAGCGGTGCGCAAAATCCTGAAAGCAGGGTCGACGCTGATCACTCTGGGTGGTGATCATGGCATTCCGATCCCGGTACTGCGGGCGATGGAGGAGGTGGGCGAGAAAATCACTCTGGTTCAGATCGACGCGCATATCGACTGGCGCCAGGAGGTGAATGGCGAACCCAACGGCTATTCCAGCCCAATCCGGCGCGCCTCGGAAATGGATTGGATCGGCGACATCGTCCAAATCGGTATTCGCGGCATCGGCAGCGCGCGGACTGGCGAAGTGGAGGATGCGAAAGCCTACGGCGCGGACATCATCACCGCGTACGAGATGCATGAAATGGGCATGCAAGCGGTGCTGGATCGCATCCCCGATGGCGGTCCTTATTACCTCACGGTTGATGCAGACGGCCTCGACCCCACGATCATGCCCGGCGTCATGGCGCAGACACCCGGCGGGCTGAACTGGATGCAGGCGCGCGGCCTTGTGCACGGGTTGGTTAACAAAGGCCGTGTTGTTGGAATGGACTTGGTCGAGATTGCCCCCAGCATGGATGTGGGTGGCACGACGATGGTCCATGCCGAAAGACTGCTCTGCAATTTCATCGGGGCCTGCGTGCGTGCGGGATACTATGACCGGTGACAGAGCAGAGGTCTTAATGTGCGTTCACCATGATTGACTCTGTACATTTTGGGTTTTGCCCCTTTGAGAGTGACCCCATTTTGTACCAAACACCAAACTCGACCATGCCACCGCTGTCCTGCGCTTGCACGCGCGCACCCACCGTTCTATAGCGCCACCCATGCCAGATACCGCCCATAACCGACCCGATCTTCCGCCCGAGATTGCCCGCCGCCGGACCTTCGCGATCATCTCGCACCCGGATGCGGGCAAGACCACGCTGACTGAAAAGTTCCTGCTTTTCGGCGGCGCAATTCAGATGGCCGGTCAGGTGCGCGCTAAGGGCGAGGCGCGGCGCACGCGGTCGGACTTCATGGCGATGGAAAAGGACCGCGGTATTTCTGTATCCGCGTCCGCAATGTCGTTTGATTTCTCAAGCAAAAACAAGACGTTCCGCTTCAACCTTGTGGACACACCCGGCCACTCAGACTTATCGGAAGACACCTATCGCACGCTGACAGCCGTGGACGCGGCCGTGATGGTCATCGACGGCGCGAAAGGTGTGGAAAGCCAGACGCAGAAACTGTTCGAGGTCTGCCGCCTGCGCGACCTGCCGATCCTGACCTTCTGCAACAAGATGGACCGGGAAAGCCGCGACACCTTTGAAATCATTGACGAAATTCAGGAAATGTTGGCGATTGATGTCACGCCTGCCTCTTGGCCCATAGGCCAGGGGCGCGATTTCATCGGATGCTATGACATGCTGAATGACCGGCTGGAACTGATGGACCGCGCTGACCGCAACAAGGTAGCGGAAACGATTGAAATCAAAGGGTTAGATGACCCAAAGCTGGAAGAGCATGTCCCGGCTGACCTGATCGACCAACTGCGCGAAGAGATCGAGATGGCGCGAGAGCTACTGCCCACCCTCAACCCGCAATCGGTGCTCGAAGGGCACATGACACCCATCTGGTTCGGCTCGGCAATCAACTCTTTTGGCGTCAAGGAATTGATGGACGGCATCGGCTCTCTTGGCCCTCAGCCGCAACCCCAATCCGCTGAGCCGCGCCAGATTTCCCCAGAAGAATCAAAGGTTTCTGGCTTTGTCTTCAAAGTGCAAGCCAACATGGATCCCAAGCACCGCGACCGGGTTGCGTTTCTGCGTATGGCGTCAGGGCACTTCAAACGCGGCATGAAACTGACCCATGTGCGGTCCAAAAAACCCATGACCGTCTCCGCCCCTGTCCTCTTCTTGGCCGCCGATCGCGAACTGGCCGAAGAAGCTTGGGCCGGTGACATCATCGGCATCCCCAACCACGGGCAACTGCGGATCGGCGACACACTGACCGAGGGCGAAGCGCTGCGCGTCACAGGCATCCCGTCCTTCGCGCCCGAACTTCTGCAGACCTGCCGCGCAGGTGATCCGTTGAAAGCCAAGCACCTGGAAAAAGCCCTGATGCAATTCGCCGAGGAAGGTGCTGCGAAGGTGTTCAAACCGACGTTTGGATCCGGCTTCATCGTGGGCGTAGTGGGCGCTTTGCAATTTGAAGTGTTGGGCAGCCGGATCGAATTGGAATACGGCCTGCCCGTGCGGTTTGAAGCCTCGCAGTTCACCTCTGCCCGTTGGGCTACGGGGCCGAAGGATGCGCTCGACGCCTTCCTGAACGCCAACAAACAGCACATTGCCCATGATCATGACGGCGATGTCGTCTACCTGACGCGGCTGAAATGGGACATTGACCGGGTTGAGCGGGACTATCCGGACGTGACGCTGTCAGCGACGAAAGAGATGATGGTGTAGCGTTCGCGTCTATTTGTTTGCGCTTGCGCGGTTCCTCCAATCGCCGCATCCTTTATCCATGAGCAGCAATCCCACTTGGGGCGTGGTCTCTACGATCAAGGCCCCGACCGTAGACATCCTCAACTTCGCCGCCCACCACCTGGAACTTGGCGCGCAGCGGGTGTTCATCTATCTCGACGCGCCCAATGACGACGCCTTCAAAGCGCTCAAGGCGCATCCCAAATGCCGGGTCACGCTGACCGATGAGGGCTATTGGCGCCGGCGCAAAGGACGGCCCGACAAGCACCAGCCGCGCCAGACAGCAAACGCCACGCATTGTTACAGCCGAAAACCGCAGGTCGATTGGCTGGCCCATATCGACGTGGATGAGTTTCTCTGGCCTGACACACCCTTGCCCGTCCAATTGGCCGCCGTGCCGAAAGAGGCTCGCAGCGCGCGCGTCAGGCCCATAGAGGCCCTAGCCGATGATCCAAACGATCGACCGCCTGAGGGCCAGATCTGGGCCAAGGGCTTTGCGCGCAAGCAAAAACAGCGCCGTGCGGAAACCAATGCGATCTATGACACGTATGGCGACCATCTGAACGGCGGATTTCTGAGCCATGTGGGCGGGAAGGTGTTCGTGCGTACGGGTTTGCAGAACGTGTCACTGCGCATCCACAACGCGTTTTTCGACAAAATCTCCGACCCCGATCCGCCAGAGTTGGAGCAGACCAAGCTGGTGCACATGCATGCCCATTCTCTGGAACATTGGCGGAGCCTTTACCACTTTCGGATTGAACAAGGTTCTTACCGCGAAAGCCTGAAGCCCGTGCCGATGCCTGATGGTGTTTCGATGAACATGCATCAGCTGTTCGCGATGCTGGAACAGGACGGCGGTGAGGACGCACTGACACAGTTTTACCGAGAGGTCTGCACCGCCACGCCAGAGCTGAGGGCGCGGCTGGATCAGTTCGGACATCTGCACGCGGTGCGACTCGATCTGGACAGGAAACGCCGCGCGCAGTTTTCTGATTTGGATTAAATGCCCGGATTTTCGGCGGTTTATCGGCAAAAATGCCCTTAAATCCGCCGTCTTTCGCACTAATTCACGGTTACGATTGACCCTACCCTGCCACCTCCGGTAGAGGCGGGGCGTCTGACAAGGCCAGAGGCGGGACTAAGCGCAGAGCCTTTCAGACAGTTGACGTGAAGGCGGGCCAGGAACGTGTCCGCAAACCTGTGGATACATATGACGAAGTTTTCTGAGCTGAACCTCAACCCGAAAGTATTAAAAGCCGTTGAAGAGGCGGGCTATGAAACGCCCACCCCGATCCAGGAAGGGGCCATACCCCCTGCCCTTGAGGGTCGCGATGTTCTGGGCATTGCCCAGACCGGCACCGGCAAAACGGCCAGTTTCACCCTGCCCATGCTGTCGCTTCTCGCGCGCGGTCGCGCACGGGCGCGCATGCCGCGATCGTTGGTCCTGTGCCCCACGCGGGAGTTGGCCGCACAGGTAGCAGAGAACTTTGACACCTATTCCAAGAACCTCAAGCTGACCAAGGCGCTGCTGATCGGCGGGGTCAGCTTCAAAGAGCAAGAGGTGATCATCGACAAGGGCGTGGACGTTCTGATCGCCACGCCGGGCCGTCTCCTAGATCATTTCGAACGCGGCAAGCTGATCTTGTCCGACGTCAAGGTGATGGTCGTGGATGAGGCCGACCGGATGCTCGACATGGGGTTCATCCCTGATATTGAGCGTATCTTTGGTCTGACGCCGTTTACGCGACAGACGCTATTCTTCTCGGCAACCATGGCGCCGGAGATTGAGCGGATCACCAATACTTTCCTGCAAAACCCCGCCCGGATCGAGGTCGCTCGTCAAGCTACGGCGTCTGAGACAATCGAACAGGGCATCGTGATGTTCAAACCCTCCCGCCGGGATCGGGCGGACAGTGAAAAACGCGCTGTGCTGCGCAAGCTGATTGACGGCGAAGGTGAGAAGCTGACGAACGCGATCATCTTCTGCAATCGCAAGACAGACGTCGATATCTGTTCGAAATCGTTGAAAAAATACGGATACGATGCGGCGGCCATCCATGGAGACCTGGATCAGTCACAGCGCACACGCACGTTGGAGGCGTTCCGAAACAAGGAGCTGCGTTTGTTGGTGGCCTCTGACGTCGCCGCGCGCGGGCTTGATATTCCTTCGGTGAGCCATGTCTTCAATTTCGATGTTCCCGGCCACGCTGAAGACTACGTGCACCGCATTGGGCGCACGGGCCGTGCCGGTCGCGACGGTAAAGCCATCACGATCTGCAGCACGCGCGATGACAAATCATTCGCCGCGGTCGAAGCCCTGATACAAAAGGAAATCCCGCGCATTGAAAACCCGGTCAAGGGCAAGGCCAGTGGGTCGGGCTCGAGTGATACGAAAGACGCCAAGCCGGATAACCGCGACGAAAAGCCGAAACACTCTCGCAGCCGCAAACAAGACGACAACAAAGTCGAAAGCGTCAAAGAAGTTGGCGCCGCGGTTGAAGAAAAACCAAAGTCGTCGAGCCGGTCACGCCGCGGAGACGGCAAGGGTGTCGTTGGCATGGGCGATCATATGCCCAGTTTCATCGCCAAAAGTTTTGAAGACCGCCGGGCAAGCTGAGACGCATTCTGATTTAGCGTCCATTCAAATGCCCTGCCTTTTACTGGGAAGGGATTTGCATGCCATTGATCGACATCCATGTTCTGGAAGGCGTTTTTTCCGATGAGGAGAAAGAGCGGATTCTGCTGAGCGTCATTGATGCTTTTGGCGAGGCGGCAGGCGGTCGAATGAAAGAGAACACCTCGGCCCGTATTCACGAGGTCAAAAGCGGCAGTTGGGCCGCAGGGGACACAGTCTACCGCACGGAGATTGGCCTCGCGATCAAAGCCGCCACGCCAGACTAGTCGATGAACGCGTCTGCACGCAGACCAGCACGTTCCAGATGGATGGGCAACACGCGACCGTAAAGTTGTTTGGCTCGTTCGGGCGCGCCGACCATGTCGGGTTCTTCCACATAGGAAAATATGGCCACGTAGCGTTTCGTCGGCCCTTTGAGCGGTGCCACGCGGTGCAATGAGTATCGGCCGCGAAAAAGCTGCAGATCGCCCGGGCGTAGCTCCAGCACCGTGACCTTGTCTGAACGCCCGTCAAGAACGCGAGCCACCTCCTCAAAGTTCTCGTCATCCTTACGAATACCCGGCGCATATTCGAACGCCCCGCCGTCCTCCGCGTTCTGAATGGCCAGCGTCACGGTGAAATTGTTGGTATCGAAATGCCAAGGAAAGCCGTTACCCTCCTCCGCCATGTTGACGATCACATCGGCGAGCGGATCGGCATAGCGGAAGAACCTTTCTTCCTGCAGGCAGTCCTGGATGAACCTGTCAAAGCCGGGCGCATCGTGGATCTGCCGTAACGGACCGGACTTGGCAAAGTTGTCCGCGGCAATGAACGTGTTGGATCGTTCGAAAAACTGTCGACGCGGGTCGGTTACTGCAAGACTGGGATCATCCTTGGTGAAATACGCATTCGTCCGATTGAAAGACCGATGGCCTTTGTCGGACACGGCATCCGCTTCTCGCGTCAATGCCCTGATGGCCAAGGGCGTCAGAAAATTCCGGATCACTGCGCACCCATCACGCGCTAAATCCCGGCGCACTTTTGAGATCACTTCGTCTCGTGCCTTTCCCATCTCGTGGATGGGGTACTGTTCGAGGTTGATCAAATCGTTTGCATCGTAGTTCATGCCGACCTCCCTTTGGCTATGGAACGAACTTCGCAAGTGTTTGTCTTGCAGAAACGCGACGCCCTGCCCGTCGCAACCTGAACAAGCTGCCGCAGCGTCAGCTTTTTTGGCTGTCCCCCGCGCAGAGCAGCATCCGGCACCTTTTCACTGTGGTTTTCCTGACCTATAAGCGGCATAAAATAGGGTGCGACACGTTGCGCGCACATGTGCCCGAGGACAAGTATGGCGAACAAATCCCGTGAAACTGATGTGGCGTTTATCCGCGCTTTGGCGGAGCTGCTGAACGAAAATGACCTGACCGAGTTGCAGGTCAAACGAGAATATGGCGAAAATGACAGCCTGAACGTGAAGGTAAGCCGTCGTGAAGAGGTGGTCACCCACGTGGCGGCCCCGATGATGGGCGGCGGTGGCGCACCCGCTGCTGCGGCCCCTGCACCGGCGTCGGCAACACCCGCAGCGGCCGCACCTGAGGCACCGTTGGAGGACCCAGCCGATCACCCGGGTGCAGTAACCTCGCCGATGGTCGGCACGGTGTACATGCAGGCAGAGCCCGGCGCGCCGGCGTTTGTCCAGACCGGCGACAAGGTCTCCGAAGGCGACACGTTGCTGATTATCGAAGCCATGAAAACCATGAACCACATTCCCGCCACGCGCTCCGGCACCGTGAAGCGCATTCTGGTCGAAGACGGGGCCGCCGTGGAATACGGCGCGCCGCTAATGATCATCGAGTAAGTCAGGCTGATGTTCGACAAAATCCTTGTGGCCAACCGGGGCGAGATTGCCCTTCGCGTGATCCGCGCCGCTCGTGAGATGGGCATTCAGTCGGTCGCCGTTCATTCCACTGCGGATGCAGATGCGATGCATGTGCGCATGGCTGATGAGAGCGTATGCATTGGCCCCCCACCGGGGTCGGAAAGTTACCTGTCAATCCCCGCGATCATCGCCGCGTGCGAAGTGACCGGCGCACAAGCGATCCATCCGGGCTATGGCTTTCTGTCAGAAAACGCGACTTTCGTTCAGATCGTGGAGGACCACGGGCTGACCTTCATTGGTCCCACGGCGGAACACATCCGCATCATGGGCGACAAGATCACCGCCAAGGACACAATGAAAGAACTTGGTGTGCCGTGCGTGCCCGGCTCTGACGGGGGTGTGCCGGATCTGGATGCGGCCAAAAAGCTGTGCGACGAAATCGGTTATCCGGTCATCGTGAAAGCCACAGCAGGCGGCGGTGGACGTGGGATGAAGGTGGCAAACTCCGCAGCCGACATCGAAACCGCTTTTCGGACTGCCCGGTCTGAGGCAAAGGCCGCGTTTGGCAATGACGAGGTCTATATCGAAAAATACCTCACAACGCCGCGCCACATTGAAATTCAGGTGTTCGGTGACGGCAAAGGCAAAGCCGTGCATCTGGGAGAACGAGATTGTTCCCTACAACGCCGCCACCAGAAAGTCTTCGAAGAGGCCCCAGGCCCCGCAATCAGCGCCGAAGAACGTGCCAAGATCGGCAAGGTCTGCGCCGATGCAGTGGCTCGGATCAACTACACCGGTGCGGGCACGATCGAGTTTCTTTACGAAAAGGGTGAGTTCTACTTCATCGAAATGAACACCCGGCTGCAGGTGGAGCACCCCGTGACGGAAGCCATTTTCGGTGTCGATCTGGTGCGTGAGCAAATTCGGGTCGCCGAAGGCCTGCCGATGTCGTTCGGTCAGGGCGATTTGGTGATCAACGGTCACGCGATCGAGGTGCGCATCAACGCGGAAAAACTGCCCGAATTCGCGCCGCGCCCGGGCAAGATCACGCAGTTCCACGCGCCCGGAGGCTTGGGTGTGCGGATGGATTCGGCCCTTTATGACGGCTATTCGATCCCGCCCTACTACGACTCTCTTATCGCGAAGCTGATCGTTCACGGACAGGACCGCGCGTCTGCCTTGGCGCGCCTCCAACGTGCCCTCGGCGAATTGATCGTGGACGGGATAGACACAACCGTGCCGCTTTTCCATGCGCTGCTGGCGGAAGACGATATTCACACGGGCGACTACAACATCCACTGGCTTGAGAAATGGCTGGAAACCAACCTTCAGGACTGATGCGCGTGGCGTGATCCTTGTGGCGCGCTTGTTCATTTTGGTTGATCAAACCCCGGTTCCGAGGAGCCGACAATGAAGGATTTTGACCCTCTTCTGACACCAGAGCTTTTGCTCAGGGCCTACGCGTCGGGTATTTTCCCGATGGCGGAGTCGCGAGGGGATCCGGGGATGTTCTGGGTCGATCCGCGTCACCGTGGGGTGCTGCCGCTGGATGGGTTCCATATCTCTCGGTCGTTGGCCCGTCACATGCGAAAGGGCGAATACTCTGTCACCCTGAACCGAGATTTCCGTGCCGTCGTCGCCGCCTGTGCAGAGCGCGAGGACACCTGGATCAGCTTCGAAATTGAGGACTTATACGCCGGTTTGCACGAGCGCGGCTTTGCCCATTCGTTGGAGGTTTGGGAAGGTGAGGTTTTGGCTGGCGGTGTTTACGGCGTTGCGCTTGGCGGCGCGTTTTTCGGAGAAAGCATGTTTTCGGCGCGCACCAACGGGTCCAAACTCGCGCTCGCCCACCTAACAGATCATCTGCGCCAGTGCGGGTTTTCCCTTTTCGATACGCAGTTTATCACACCGCACCTGTCTTCATTGGGCGCCATTGAAATCTCTCGGGCCGAGTATCGCGCCAGATTGTTCGAAGCCTTGGAGATCAAAACGTCGATCCACGCCAAGCCTTTGGAAAAAGACCGTTATTCCGTGATACAGCGCAGCACCCAAACGTCGTAACGCGGATGCTCCAAAGCATTGAGCGCCGGAGATGAGGCCAGCATCCAACCGCTGAACATGGTCTGATCACGCGTGGTATCATGGATCACGAGGAAAGCATAGGCCTCCGCCGCGACGTCGCCTTCGGGATAGCGGCATTCTGTCATGCGGACAGAAAGCGGCCCGAAAAACACCTCACCCCCGTTTGCAATCTCAAACTCACTGACTTGCGCGTTGGTTTTGTCGAGACCGCGCAGCATCGCCCCCTGCCCGACCGCCACGTCCTGAGAAGATGCAGGCATCGCAAGCCCCATCAAAGCAACTAGGCTGGCACAGCGCCAAAGGCTCATTCGTCTCCTTCGCCTCCGGAGACGAACTTGTTCAACAGGCTGATCAGGCTGACGGAGCCCTGAGTGAATTGAATTTCGTCGCCCGGTTCAAAAGCGAAAGGCGACCCGCCTGGCAGGATTTCCACGAAGTTTCCGCCAAGCAATCCTTCGGACGAAATGGCGACTGCGCTGTCGTCAGGCACTTCAATGCCTTCCCGCACGGTGAACGCGGCGGTCGCGCGGAACGTGGCCGGATCGAGTTCAAGCCCGGTGACACGGCCGACTTTGACCCCGGCAAGGCGGACATCCGTACCCACGCTTACACCATCAGCACTGCGGAAGCTGGCGCTGAGTTCGTACTCAGAGGCATTTCCCGTCACGCCAGCGACCTGTCCTGCATAGATCATGAACCCGGCCGCCACCGCCAATACGGCGGCGCCCACGACCACTTCTGTTGTCTGTTGTGCGGACATGTCAGAGTCTTTCGTCGTTAGGCCCCCCGAGACGTCACTCAGGTGTCCAGGCCTCATAGTCTTGACGCGTTACAGGTTCTGCCCGACGAATAGACCCGGCTGGCGCATAGGCCATGGCTGTTCCGGTCAGGTTTTCCTCATGCGGTTTTTCCCAAGGCTTGCGCGCCAAGGGGCGTTCTGTCGGTGGTTCCTTGAACGTGTGATGCAACCATCCATGCCAATCCGGGCTGACGCGACTGGCTTCGGCTTCGCCGTTGAACATCACCCAACGACGCGTGTCGCCCGCATTCCGGTAGAAGACGTTGCCTTCCTCGTCCTCCCCCACACGAACGCCATGGCGCCAAGTGTAGAACGATGTATTGAGTGTGGCCCCGTTCCACCAGGTGACGGCCCTCAGCAGTGTTTTCAGAAGTCCCATCTCATCCACTCTCATGAAAATTCGCAGAATTTTCGAAACCGATTTTTCCTACGAAAAACCGCGGCAAGTTACCCGGCACTTGCCCCTTCTTTCTTGGCATCGGAATAAATCATCAGCGGGGCTGCGTCCGAATTGACCGCCTCTTCATTGACGACCACTTCTTCGACATTCTCCATGCCTGGAAGTTCGAACATCGTATCCAGCAGAATATCTTCGAGGATAGAGCGAAGACCGCGTGCGCCCGTCTTCCGCTCAATCGCGCGTTTGGCAATGGCGGATAGCGCGTCTTCGGTGAAGGACAGCTTTGCGTCCTCCAGCTCGAACAGACGCTGGTATTGCTTGACCAAAGCATTTTTCGGCTCTGTCAAAATTGTGACCAACGCGTCTTCGTCCAGATCTTCCAGCGTCGCTATAACCGGCAAGCGACCCACGAATTCCGGGATCAAGCCAAACTTCAGCAGATCTTCCGGTTCAAGATCGGTGAAAATCTCGCCCACACCACGATCGTCCACATCCCGCACATCCGCGCCAAAGCCCATGGCCGAGCCTTTGCCCCGCTGCGCGATGATCTTGTCGAGACCGGCGAACGCTCCGCCACAGATGAACAGAATGTTGGTGGTGTCCACCTGCAGGAACTCCTGCTGCGGATGCTTGCGCCCGCCTTGCGGCGGCACAGCGGCGACGGTGCCTTCCATCAACTTGAGCAGGGCCTGCTGCACGCCTTCGCCCGAAACATCGCGGGTGATAGACGGGTTTTCGGATTTGCGCGTGATCTTATCGACCTCGTCGATGTAGACGATGCCCCGCTGAGCACGCTCAACATTGTATTCGCTGGCTTGAAGAAGTTTGAGGATGATGTTCTCGACATCCTCACCCACATATCCCGCTTCCGTAAGCGTGGTTGCATCCGCCATGGTAAACGGCACATCCAGAATGCGCGCCAGGGTCTGCGCCAGAAGGGTCTTGCCGCAACCTGTGGGGCCAATAAGCAAGATATTCGACTTCTGCAGCTCAATCTCGCCCGACTTTCCGGAGTGATTGAGGCGCTTGTAGTGGTTGTGCACGGCGACCGACAAAACCCGTTTCGCCATTGCCTGACCGATTACGTAGTCATCGAGCACATCACAAATCTCACGCGGGGTCGGTACGCCTTCGGAAGACTTCAGACCGGCTGTCTTCGTCTCTTCCCGGATGATGTCCATGCACAGCTCAACACATTCATCGCAGATGAAGACTGTCGGCCCCGCAATCAGCTTTCGCACCTCATGCTGGCTTTTGCCGCAAAAGCTGCAATAGAGCGTGTTCTTGCTGTCACCGCCTGAACTGTTTGCCATGTCTCAACCTCTGTGGGCCCAAAACGCCAACGCGAGGCGCGACGTCTGGCCGGCTTTCGATCCGTTCCAAAGCAGCTTAGGCCAGCATCCAGACCACCACAATGTCAAAATGCTGCGCCAAGTTGGCACTGTGCCCTTCGCGCCAAAGCCTGCCTTATTCTTCGTCATCCTTCGCGCGATTTTCGACGATCTCGTCAATCAGGCCCCACGCCTTGGCATCCGCCGCATCCATGAAGTTGTCCCGCTCAAGCGCGTCTTCCACTTTCTTGAGGGTCTGACCGGTATGCTTCACGTAGATTTCATTGAGACGCCGCTTCAGTTTCAGCGTCTCTTCCGCGTGGATCATAATGTCCGTGGCCTGCCCTTGGTAACCACCAGAGGGCTGGTGCACCATGATTCGACTGTTGGGCAGCGAGAACCGCATGCCCTTCTCACCCGCTGTCAGCAGAAGCGAGCCCATGCTCGCCGCCTGCCCTACCACCAGGGTGGACACCTTGGGTTTGATGTACTGCATCGTATCGTAGATCGACAGACCGCTGGTCACCACGCCACCGGGGCTGTTGATATACATGGAAATTTCTTTCGACGGGTTTTCCGCTTCCAGGTGCAGAAGCTGCGCCACGATCAGGCTCGACATGCCGTCATGGACGGGGCCTGAGAGGAAAATGATCCTCTCCTTGAGCAGTCGAGAGAAAATATCATATGCCCGTTCGCCACGGCTGGTCTGTTCGACCACCATGGGGACGAGGGTGTTCATGTAAACGTCGTAGGGATCTTTCATGACGAACTGCCTGTCTGAGATTGCCGATGCTTAGCGATCAGTTGCTAAAAGAGTCTTAGTCCCGCGCCCAATGACCTTCAAGGCCACGCCACGGTAGAGTGCAACGTAAGTCGGTTGATAGGGAATGACCAGATAAGGAGGGTGGAATTACAAACTTTCCTTTAAGGCAGGCCCGGAGCCCCGCTTCCCATTGGATTGGTTTTCCTCGATAGTCGGACAATACACCTACACCTCAAGCCCCTAACCCCAAAATCTTTCCCATGCTCGTTACCTTAAACCGACTTTCTGAGATTACGCTGGAAGATGCATGGCGTGTGGGGTTCGGTGGTACGCCACTTACGCTTTCTGATGCCGCGCGCAAAAAGATCACGACCTGTCGCGACGCGTTCGAACGCCTGCTGGCAAGTGACAATCCACCCTACATCTATGGCTCGACCACCGCGCCGGGCGCCAGAGCGAAAAAGCCCCTTTCAGACGCGGATCAAGCCCGGTTGGTTGAGTTGCAAAACATGTGGGCCTCGCGGGAAATCGGGATGGGGCAGAAATACGTGCCCGATCATGCGATGCGGCTGATCCTGATGGCGCGGGTGGCCAGCTACATCGAAGGCAACACGGCCATCAGCCTGCCAACGGCAGAATGGGTGACCAATCTTAGTCACCACCCGATGCGACAGCTTCCACTGGAGGCCGCCACCGGTCCCGGCGAGGTGATGGCGCTCAGCTGTCTTTACCCAAATCAGTGGGACATCCGGCTCAAGGCGGGCGAGATCATGGCGCTTTACAACGGATCGCCCTGCGCCACCGGGCTGGCTCTTGACGCCGCACTGACCGCCCGACGGCGATTTGAGCTGGTAACGCGGATCATGGCGCTCGTGATAGAGGCCATAGGTGCACCGTTGGAGGCGTATGATCCGGCTATCGCGAACGTCAGCGTTGACCCGCATATGAAGGCCGCGTTTGAGACACTGGGCACGTATCTCAAGGACGTTTCGCGCGATGGCCGGTTGCCCCACCAGGCGCCCGTCAGCTGGCGGATCATTCCCACGATGCTAGCCGCCCAAAGACAGGTCGTAATCCACGCCGAGGAGACAGCCCTGAATTCGGTCCGGTCGGTGGCGCAGAACCCTCTTTTCGTTCCTCCGGATGCCAACCACCCGAACGGGCGCGTTCTGTCGAACGGCGGTTATCACAATCAACAGGCCAGCCGCGCGATCGACGGGTTGAATGCCGCAGGCGCGGATGTTTGCGTGCTGGCTGGCAAACAAACCGCGCGTCTGATGGACGGCGCGCCCTTTGGGTTGCCCAAGCTGCTGGTGGAAGAAGGCACGGGCGTTGTGGGGACCGAATTCCTGACTTGGACACAAACAGGCCTTGCGGATCGTGCGCGTTTGTCGGCGGCCCCGGCCACCTTGCCCACGGGCCTGGAAGACCCAGGCGGTGCGCAATCTGATGTCGCCTCTCCGGTGTTCCTTGCCTATGAACGCCACATGGACATCTCCGATGATGTGGCCGGTGCGCTCTCAGTTTTGTGTGTCGCGATGGTACAGGCCTACCGCCTGTCCGGCCGTGCACGGCCTGCGCCCCTGACCGATTTCTACGACCGGATCGCTCGGCACGTCGTGCCATTCACACCGGAACGTTTCGTCGATCTGGGTCAGTCCATGCGCGACGTGAAAACACTGTTTTCAGACGCCATCATCGGCAAAGGCGCTCTCTCGTCTTTCCTTCCCAACGGCGCAGACTAGCTCACGCCGGAGGACGCGATCATGGCCGATTTTGAAATCTCAAAAACCACCGAGGATGACATCCCCGCTCTGCGCCAAGTGGTGCATGAAACGGCGCTTTTCCCGAGCAACCTGCTGCCCGATATGGTCGCACATTTCCTGTCTGGCACATCGCCGGAAATCTGGTTCACGTGTCGCAATGCGGATGGTCCGGTCGGCTTCTGCTTTTGCACACCTGAGATGCTGACCGAAGGCACATGGAACATGACGGCGATTGCGGTGGCCCCGGGCCAGCAAGGGAAAGGGTTTGGAACAGCCCTGGTTCGCGCCTTGGAAGAGGAGCTGCGTTCCAAGCAACAGCGGCTTTTGATCGTGGATACTTCTAGCCTGGAAGAATTTGACGGCACCCGGGCGTTTTACGCGCGCAACGGTTATGACGAAGAAGCGCGCATTCGGGAATACTGGGGCCCGGGTGATGACAAGGTCACGTTTCGCAAACTTCTTTAGACTTGTGGTTCAAGTCCGCGAAGGGGTGCGTATGTAACCGCAACTCCGAGCACGATCAGAAAAGTATCCTATCCTTCAGCAAACAGGGTTCAAGCAATCCCGATGGCGTAAGCGCGCGCATCAAGCTTGGCACCGGATTTCCGATTTTCGGCAACGGCGACGTTTCGCTCGGCGTGGAAGCAGGTGGCATTGGATCCAGCTTGGAAGAGTACTCTGCCAAAGCTCAATTCTCCGTTTCATTCTAAGGGTATAGAGCGCTACGAAAATTTGCGCCCCGCCGGTTGCGAAACCCGTTGGTTCGACCCGTCAAGACCCTGGCCCGGACTGCAGCAAAAAGCGGCAGCCCGCTGTTCTTTTTCAATGAAACGCTGAAACCGGCCGGGCCGCACGACAATCACTTGCAATAGTTCCACTTCTAACCAAGACTTCCATAAGTGCTGAGCCGGGGGAATCGATGCAAGGCTATCTGATCGCAGAAACCGATGAACTTGGAAAAATTGAGTGGGTATGGGTTCAAAGAGAACACCAGAGAACGCCCGAACCACTTGATAGAAGCAAGTTTCGACTGTCGGATTTGAACGAATTCAAAATCCATGGCGCCTCTCAGTCTGCCGTCACAACATGGTTAAACAGCGACCAACCGCTTGAAACCTGATCCTGAAGCGCCCGCTTCGGGATCAGAACGCGAGAGCTTTCCGACTGGATCGCACGCCACTGGTTCGCCGTACAAAAATTCACCGACGCTCTTTTAGCCTCCAGAGCGAACCGACTTGCTGCACTGGGCTTGCCCCAATGTGCGCATATTGGGATCACGGTCGGAAGCGAAATCGCACTTCTCTTCAAGCCATCAGACAGGTTTTACAGGTTGTAAGAGTGGTTTTGGTGCGGTCGAGAAGACTCGAACTTCCACGGGTGTTACCCCACAGCGACCTCAACGCTGCGCGTCTACCAATTCCGCCACGACCGCACGTGACTGTTCAAGTGAGGGGCTTCTACGCAATCGCCTATACGATGTGAAGAGGAAAAATAGCGCCCCGCACATCAATCCTTGCCCGCATGAGGCTTAGAGCCGAGCCTCGCTTCGTCGTGTTGTGATTTCGGAATACCCGTTGCCTTGATGGCCGCGACTTTCAGCTTTTCAATCAAACCTCTACCCGGTTTCCTTATGTCTATGCACGAATCGGCATCTCTGCGGAGTTGAAATCAAGATGGTCACCTGGATCACCTCTCCGGGCCTTACTGACTACGCATCGGCCTGTGCCGAGATGGAACGCCGCGCCAATGCCATCGCAGAGGGCGAAGCTGATGAGGTCATCTGGTTGCTCGAGCATCCACCGCTCTACACAGCCGGCACCTCGGCAGACCCAAAGGACTTGCTGACGCCGAACCGTTTCCCCGTGCACCAGACGCGCCGTGGCGGGCAATACACCTATCACGGACCTGGACAGCGCGTGGCCTATGTTATGCTGAACGTCGGCGCGCGAGGGCGGGACGTGCGCCGCTTCGTAGAAAACCTGGAGGCTTGGGTCATTGCCACGCTTGATCAATTCAACGTGGTGGGCGAGGTGCGCCCTGGCCGCGTGGGGGTCTGGGTTGATCGCCACGACAAACCATTGACGGCCGTGGGAAAGCCTGCGGAAGACAAGATCGCGGCCATTGGCATCAAGATGCGCAAATGGGTCAGTTTTCACGGGCTGTCGATCAACGTAGAGCCGAATCTGGAGCATTTTTCCGGCATTGTCCCCTGCGGCATCGCAGAGCATGGTGTGACATCGCTTGTGGACCTTGGGTTACCTGTCGAGATTGGCGATGTGGACACGGCGCTCAAGAAGACTTTCTCAAAGGTCTTCGGCCCACAGTGAGCCCTGACGTCTGACAGTCCAATTCGCAGATAAAGAGCGCTTTGTGTGACAGGGGCAATGCCTCTTTGGCTTGTCTCCACGTCTAAAACCTATGCTTGCCATCCGCGGAAAGATTTGCCCAATGACTAGGCAAGACGGAACTGACGCCCTGTATCTTCGTGTTTCATAGCAAGAGGGGTGCGACACTATGGTGCGCGTCAAACGACATCTCGCATTGCTCCGGGCTTGCTTGCCTTTTACAGTGCCCGAAAAGACCTGGCATCATTGCTCGGGCCGCGCCAATTAGCCCACGGGAGACAGCCAATGGCAGACGCAGCCGTACACGGCCACGGACACGAGGACACACGCGGATTTTTCACCCGCTGGTTCATGTCTACCAACCACAAAGACATCGGTATCCTGTACCTGATCGTATCGGCCTTCGTCGGTTTGATCGCGGTGTTGTTCACCGTTTACATGCGCCTGGAGCTGATGGAGCCCGGCGTGCAGTACATGTGCCTCGAAGGTGCACGTTTCATCGCTTCTGATGCAGCGTGTACGCCCAACGGGCACCTTTGGAACGTCATGATCACCTACCACGGTGTCCTGATGATGTTCTTCGTGGTGATCCCGGCGCTGTTCGGGGGTTTTGGCAACTATTTCATGCCCTTGCAGATCGGTGCGCCCGACATGGCGTTCCCGCGGATGAACAACCTGAGCTTCTGGCTCTATGTGACAGGGACGTCACTTGGTGTGGCCTCCCTGCTTGCGCCTGGTGGCAATGGACAATTGGGCTCTGGCGTAGGCTGGGTGCTTTATCCGCCGCTGTCGACCACGGAAGCCGGGGTTTCGATGGACCTCGCGATCTTCGCGGTTCACGTGTCGGGTGCATCCTCGATCCTGGGCGCGATCAACATGATCACCACCTTCCTGAACATGCGTGCGCCGGGCATGACACTCTTCAAGGTGCCGCTTTTCAGCTGGTCGATCTTCGTGACAGCATGGCTGATCCTGCTGGCCCTTCCGGTGCTTGCCGGTGCCATTACAATGCTGCTGACCGACCGTAACTTCGACACGACCTTCTTTGATCCGGCAGGTGGTGGGGACCCGATCCTTTACCAACACATCCTGTGGTTCTTCGGCCACCCGGAAGTGTACATCATCATTCTGCCTGGCTTCGGCATCATCAGCCACGTCATCGCGACCTTCTCGCGCAAGCCGGTCTTCGGATACATTCCGATGGTCTGGGCGATCATCGCGATTGGCGCTTTGGGCTTCGTCGTGTGGGCGCACCACATGTACACGGTGGGCATGTCCCTGACGCAGCAGAGCTACTTCATGCTGGCCACAATGGTGATTGCGGTGCCCACAGGTGTGAAGGTGTTCAGCTGGATCGCCACCATGTGGGGCGGCTCCATCGAGTTCAAAACACCCATGCTCTGGGCCTTCGGCTTCCTCTTCCTCTTCACCGTGGGCGGGGTCACCGGGGTTGTGCTCTCTCAGGCGGGCATCGACCGGGCCTATCATGACACCTACTACGTGGTCGCACACTTCCACTACGTGATGTCGCTGGGCGCCGTGTTCGCCATCTTCGCCGGGGTCTATTTCTACTTCCCCAAGATGACCGGCCGCATGTACCCTGAATGGGCCGGCAAGCTGCACTTCTGGGCGATGTTCATCGGTGCCAACCTGACCTTCTTCCCACAACACTTCTTGGGCCGTCAGGGCATGCCCCGCCGCTACATCGACTACCCTGAGGCCTTCGCCCTCTGGAACTACTGGTCGTCCATCGGTGCGTTCATCTCGTTTGCGTCCTTCATCTTCTTCTTCGTGGTGATCATCTACTCGATCTTCCGCGGGGCCAAGACCACCGAGGCGAACCCTTGGAACGAGTACGCCGATACGCTGGAGTGGACACTGCCCTCCCCGCCGCCGGAACACACGTTCGAGATCCTGCCAAAGCAGGAAGACTGGGACAAACAGCGCGCGCACTAAGCGTCTGATAAACAAGAAAGGCCCTCGATCGCGGGGGCCTTTTTCTTTTGCGGCTCTTGGCGCGTGCGTGATACACCGCATGAAACTCGACCAAAGGCACCTGCCCTATGACCAATGAAATTCGCCTCGCCTTTGAGCACCCCGCAGGCCGTTCCCATGCGACGGCTCCAGATGGCCCTTTGGATCGGATTTCCGTGCGCGACCATACTGTGGACGTGGAGATCGGGGCGTTTCAGGCAGAACGCGGCACCACTCAGCGCATCTGCTTCAATGTCGTGGTCGAGGTCAGCCCTTTGACAGATGTAATCGACGACGACGTCGATCGTATTCTCAGCTATGACAAAGTGACCGAGGCTATTGAGGCCGCGCTTTCCGAAGAACGCCTTAATTTGCTTGAAACGCTCGCCGATCGCGTTGCTGAACGCATCCTGTGGGAACCGCAGGCGATTAGAACCTTTGTGCGGATCGAGAAGCTGGATCGCGGCCCGGGTGCGCTTGGCGTTGAAATTGTCCGCTCCGTCGATGATGTCGCGGGTAAGATGCCGCAAGCCGACGCTGTGCCTCACCCTCACGTGGTTTACCTGACCAACACCGCTGTTCAGTCGCCCAATCTCAAAGGATGGCTGGATCAGCTGCAGGCCCGCGCCGAACCCGTGATCCTTTGCGTGGGCCATGCAGATGTCGACGCCCCCAAGACGGGTCACAAGATGACACAGCGCCGGGTGGACTTGCTGGCTTTGGAACAGAACGCCTGGGTGTTGGCAGGCCGTGATGATCGCTGCGTTGTGGTCGGCACCCGGACAGAGCTTGATTGGGCCATGAAGAACGGTCAGATCAGCGTTTGGGCGCCCTCGAAGATCGTGCTTGATGCTGTGGATGGACCGACAACAGGGCCGGACGATCCAGTGGCGCTGACCGCCTGGTTTGCCGGTCACATCGACGCATCGGATTTGTTGCTGATTGGTGAAGCACCCCCGGCCGACCCGCCTGTGCCAGTCATGATCCAGGCCGCCGACCGAGCCGGCCTCTAAATCCAACGAGACCCGCCCGAGCGGGAGTGACGCACTTTTCTCCTGAAAGTCCCTATGGCCTACATCCGCCCCATCCCCCGCACTGACCACGCCCGCCCGAGCCACGCGCTCTCGCTGGCGGGTGGATGGTGCTGGTTCGATCAGGTTGAGGTGATCCACCGTGATGCGCCCTCTGAAATCCTGCCCGTAGCCGAGCTGACCTCAGAAGCACTTCATCGTTTGACCACACCGCGCGCGCCCATTGCCGGGCTGCCGATGTTTCAGCCCACCCTCATGGGCATTCTCAACGTGACGCCTGACAGTTTCTCCGACGGGGGTGCCTATCTCGCCCCCGAAGATGCCCTCGCCCACGCGACGGTCATGCTCTCAGACGGGGCGAATATGATCGACGTGGGCGGCGAATCCACCCGTCCGGGAGCCGAGGAAGTGGCCATCGAGGAAGAAATCAGACGCACAGCGCCGGTGATTTCCGCCATCCGCGCCGCGACGCCCGCGCCGATCTCCATCGATACGCGCAAGGCCCCGGTGGCGCGCGCGGCGCATGAGGCGGGCGCAAGTCTCGTCAATGACGTGGCGGGGTTCACTTTTGACCCAGATCTCGCGCCCTTTTGCGCCGAGGCCGGCCTGCCGGTCTGCGTCATGCACGCGCAAGGTACACCCGATATCATGCAAAAAGACCCGCGCTACGACAACGTGGCTTTGGACGTCTACGACTATCTGTCCGAACGGGTCGGTGCCCTTGTGGCCCTGGGCATTGCGCGCGACCAGATCATCGTCGATCCGGGCATCGGGTTCGGCAAGACGCTGGAACACAATCTGAAGCTTTTACAGAACCTCGCGCTTTTCCACTCGCTTGGCTGCCCGATCCTGTTAGGTGCCTCCCGCAAAAGATTCATCGGCACCATCGGCGGCACCGAAGAGGCCCGCCACCGTGCGCCGGGGTCCTTGGCCGTGGCTCTGGCCGGGCTGGCTCATGGTGTGCAAATCCTGCGCGTGCATGACGTGCGCGAAACGGCGGAGGCTGTTCGTCTTTGGCAGGCGGCAACTTTTGGGGAAGTGCCCGGGTGAACCCTGGCCTACGGATGCCGGGACCTTAGCCGAAGAACCCGACTTCCCCACCCGGCTCAGCAGCATCTTTCAGCAAGCCGAAGACGTAATCTGCCACCGACCGGAAGCAGATGATGCGCGCGGTCTCTTCATCCATCATCCAGAACGCCGCCGCCACCTGCGCCATGCGCGTCCGGCGGAAATCACCCGGCATGAAGGCGTCGGGTGCCATGTCGACCGGGCTCAGCTTGGCGATCACTTCGCGCACATGCGCGCCCTTGATCTCAAACACAGCACGGGCATCGGAGACGTTCACCGCCAGAAAGTGTTGACCCTTCAGCGCTTTGTCCAAATCCGCCGCCGTCTTGCCCGCCGCCTCATAGGGCACCATCACCAACAGCTCGTCGGGAGACATCCAGGCCAGACCCTTGTCGGCTTTCATAGCCACCTTGCGGATATCCGGCACATCAACGCCCGCGACCTTCTTGGCGGCCGCCTTGATCTTGGCCGCCGTGTGATCCCCCCGCAGGGTCACCATCCCCTGCAAGCCGATCTCACGGACCAAGACATAGCCCTCATAGCTTGCGCCCTGCAGCGCGCTGACTGCTTCAGACATTCTGCTTCTCCCCGTCCGGGTCATAGAAAATCGGGCTCACGATCTTGGCCTTGACGATGGTGCCATCCACTTTCGGGAACTCCAGCACCTCGCCCATCCGCTCTGGCCCGTGTTCCACGAGGCCCATGGCGATGCCCTTGTCGAGCGTCGGCGAATAGTAGGTCGAGGTCACACGGCCCTGCACGTTACGCTGCCCGTTGGCATTGTTGCCCGCCGCCGTCGCATAGGCCCCATCCGGCAGAACCGACCCGTCGACAGTCTCAAGCCCCACCAGACGCCACCGCTTGGGATCGGTCATGTGAGAGCGCTCTTGCGCGCGCTTGCCGAGGTAGTCCTCTTTCTTCTTCGAGATCGCCCAGCCCATTTCCAGATCCTGTGGGATCACCGTACCATCGGTTTCGTCACCGATCATGATGAAGCCCTTTTCGGCCCGCATAACGTGCAAAGCCTCGGTCCCATAGGGAGTGATATCAAACTCGGCACCGGCCTCACGTAGCGCATCCCACAGCGCCTTGGCCTGGCTGGCCGGTACTGCGATTTCGTAGCTCAGCTCACCCGAGAAAGAGATGCGATAGGCCCGTGCACTGATCCCAGCCAGTGTGATGTCCTTGAACGCCATGAAGGGCAGCGCATCGTTACTGATGTCATCGTCGGTCAGCTTCTCTAGCGTTGTGCGCGCTTTGGGGCCGACCACGGCGATCTGGCCGTACTGTTCCGTCGCGTTCACCACGTAGACTTTCCAGTCCCACCATTCGCATTGCAGCCAGTCTTCCATATGGGCAAAGACACTGTCCGCGCCGCCTGTGGTGGTATGGCAGAGGAACGTATCCTCATCGAGCCGCACAACCACGCCGTCATCCATCAGGAAGCCGTTTTCGTTGCACATCAGACCATAGCGGCAGCGCCCCGGTTTCAGCGTGCTCATCATGTTGGTGTAGAGCATGTCGAGGAACTTGCCCGCATCGGGGCCTTTCACGATCAGCTTGCCGAGGGTGGAAGCGTCGAGCAGACCCAGGCTCTCACGGGTTTTGTTGATCTCGCGTTTCACGGCATTGGCCACGCTCTCACCCGATTTCTGATAGGTGTAAGGCCGCCGCCAGCCGCCGCCCACAGGCTCCCAATGGGCACCGTTTTCCTCGTTCCAGGCGTGCATCGGCGTTTTGCGGATGGGCTGGAACAACTCGCGCCGTGCCTCGCCCGCGATGGCCGCCATGGAGATTGGCGTGTACGGCGGGCGGAAGGTGGTGGTGCCGGTCTGCGGGATCGGCTGACCGAGAGCATCTGAGAGGATCGCTAGACCGTTGATGTTGGAAAGTTTGCCCTGATCCGTGGCCATGCCGAGCGTGGTGTAGCGCTTGGCGTGTTCGACGCTCTCAAACCCTTCCCGCGCGGCCAATTGCACGTCGGACACCTTCACGTCGTTCTGAAAATCGAGCCAGGATTTCATGCGCAGCTCAATGCCCGCACCCTGCGGCATCAGCCAAACGGCCTCCATCGCGGCTGCTTCGGGAGTGTCGGCTTTGGGTGCAGCCTTGCGTTTTGGGGTGAACCCTGCGGCCTTCGCCACCGCCTTGCCCGTCGCATCGGCATCCTTAAGCACATCTGCCAGTGACATCGCCCCATTGGCCGTGCCAGCGGCGGCCACAAAGGCCTCACCGTCATGCCCGGTAGGGGCTTTATCCACATCGGGACGGAAATGGGCCTGCTCCTCATCCCAAATCAGTTTACCGCCGCAATGGGACCACAGATGGACAACCGGCGACCAGCCGCCCGACATGGCGACCGCGTCGCAGGCAATCTCTTCCAGAACCGAGCCTTCGCCCGCCTGCGCGCAAATCGCCACGCCAGTGACGCGCTTGCCGCCTTTGACTTTGGCGATGCCCTTACCGTTTTCCACGCGAATGCCGAGTTCTTTGGCCTGCTCTGCCAAAGCCCCGCCGCCCGATTGTCGCGCGTCGACAATGGCGGGCACGTCCAAACCCAGATTTTTAAGGGTGATCGCTGTAAGGTATGCGTCATCATTATTGGTCACAACCACAGTGCGATCGCCAATCGATACCCCGAAATTCACCGCATAGTCACGCACCGCAGAGGCCAGCATCACGCCCGGAATATCGTTCCCGGCAAAGCTGATCGGGCGTTCAATAGCCCCCGTCGCTGTCACCACCTGCTTGGCACGGATGCGCCACAGGCGATGACGCGGGCCTTTTGCGCCGGGCTGATGGTCATTGACCTGCTCATAACCAAGCACATAACCATGGTCATAAATGCCTGCACCCATGGTCCGATTGCGCAAGGTGACATTGTCCATCCCCTCAAGTGCCGCGAGCGTTTCATCCACGAAGTTATCCACAGGCTTGGCGTTGACAGTACTGCTGTCAACCGAGCCATCCACCATAGCGCGACCACCCCAATGAGCACTCTGCTCTAAGAGGAGAACCGTCGCGCCGGCCTCACCGGCAGCACGGGCCGCTTGCAAGCCAGCAATGCCGCCGCCGATCACGAGGACATCTACGTAAGCATAAAAATGTTCGTACTTGTCGTCATCGCCTTGCTTGGGCGCTTTGCCGAGGCCCGCAGACTGACGGATGAACGGCTCATAAACGTGTTTCCAGAGCGGACGGGGATGGATGAACATCTTGTAGTAAAAGCCCGCAGGCAGGAAGCGGGCGAGCTTGTTGTTCACGGCGCCGACGTCAAATTCCAAGCTCGGCCAGTGGTTCTGGCTTTCCACCTGCATGCCGTCATATAGCTCAGTCGTGGTGCCGCGTTGGTTCGGTTCAAACGCCGCGCCTGTGCCCATGTTGAAAATGCCATTGGGCTCTTCCGCGCCTGAGCCGACAAACCCACGCGGGCGGTGGTACTTGAACGACCGGCCCACCAGCATTTGGTCATTGGCCAAAAGCGCCGAGGCCAGCGTGTCGCCTACCACACCGGTCAGGTTCTTACCGTTGAAACGGAATTTCAGGGGCTTTGCGGCGTTCAGAAGCCGCCCGCCCTGCGCAAGACGTGTGCTCATGAGAACTCTCTCCGGGACCAGCCAGGATACTTGGCCGTGATCTTGTCTTTGATCCATTGTGGCGGCTCAGTCGTCTGAGCCGGGTAGCTGCCGAACACCTCAAGCGTGACCGTGTCACGGGCCACGATGAACCACTTGCCGCTGCCAAAGCTGTGCCGCCAGCGTTCGAAATGCACGCCCTTGGGGTTCACCTTGGAAAACAGGTAACCGTTGAAATCCTCGTCACTGGAGCCGGGACCGAAGCGCTTCAGATGCGCCTCACCGCCATTGGTGAACTCGGTTTCCTCGGCAGTCACGCCGGAATAGGGGCAAGTCAGCATCAGCATGGACGTGTCCTTTCAGTGCAGGCGTGGGGGCGCGACCCCTCTGCCAAAGGTCCGCGCACAAAAAACGGGCGGGCACCGCAAGGCACCCGCCCGAGACGTGTTTTGCAGGTTTGTTTATTCGACGGCTGTGCCGGTCGCTGCGCCTGTTGCGGCATCAGATGCGGCTGCGTCAGGCGCAGCTGGCGTGATGACAGGGTCGGCACTGGCAGCCGGGTCGACGACGGGCGATGAACTGCCCCCGAGCGCCATGATGAGAAAAAGCACACCAAGCGCCACGACGACGACAAGGAACCAGAACGCGCCGGTCCCACCGGTGTCGATGGGATGCTGGGCGCGGGCGTAACGGGATTGTTCGTAGTCAGACATGAAGCATTCTCCTTTCGAGGTGAAAAGGAGGATGGGCATGGTCTGAACGGCTGAGAAGACTGAGCGGAAATCCCCGGGTATTTTGAGCCATTCCCCGCAATTTGCGCGGCAAGGGATCGGCCAAAAATGGCTGTCAGCGGATTTGAGCGCATCCGATTTTCCATCGACGATATGATCGATGATGCCTTCATCAGTGCGCCACCCCCGCGGCCACGCTTTCGTCGATGAAGCGGCCTTCCTTGAAGCGGTCGAGGGAGAACTCATCGCAGAGCGGCGAGGACCCCTTGGCCATCAGCTCTGCAAAGCCCCAACCGGAGCCGGGTGTTGCTTTGAAACCGCCCGTGCCCCAGCCACAATTGATGAACACGTTCTCAACCGGCGTTTTGGACAGGATGGGAGAGCGATCCCCTGTCATGTCCACGATCCCGCCCCACTGACGCAGCATCTTCAGACGTGTGACCATCGGGAAGGTTTCGCACAATGCACGCACGGTTTCCTCGATGTGATGGAACGACCCGCGCTGCGTGTAGTTGTTGTAGCCATCCGCGCCGCCGCCGATGACCATCTCTCCCTTGTCGGACTGGCTCATATAGCCGTGCACGGTGTTGGCCATGACCACGCAATCCATGCAGGGCTTGATCGGCTCGGACACGAGTGCCTGCAGGGCGACGGATTCAATCGGGAGGCGGAACCCAGCCATATCAGCCACATGCCCCGAATGGCCCGCCACAACGATGCCCAGCTTGTCGCATTTGATATCTCCGCGCGAGGTGGTGACACCCGTCACCTTGCCGCCTTCGGTCTGAACGCCGGTCACTTCGCATTTCTGGATGACATGCATGCCCATGTCCGAGCACGCCCGCGCAAAGCCCCAGGCCACTGCATCGTGCCGCGCCGTGCCACCGCGTGCCTGCCAGAGGCCACCCAACACAGGATACCGCGGGCCTTCGAGGTTGATGATCGGCACAATCTCTTTGACGCGCTGCGGCGTGATGAATTCGGTCTTCACCCCCTGCAGCGCGTTGGCATGCGCCGTCCGTTTGTAGCCACGCACCTCATGTTCCGTCTGCGCCAGCATGATCACCCCACGCGGCGAGAACATGATGTTGTAGTTCAGATCCTGGCTCAGCGTCTCATACAGCGAGCGGGATTTCTCATAGAGCGCGGCCGAGGCATCCTGCAGATAATTCGAGCGGATAATGGTCGTGTTCCGCCCCGTGTTGCCGCCACCCAGCCAACCCTTCTCAAGGATCGCCACGTTCTTGATCCCGTGGTTCTTGCCCAGATAATAAGCCGTGGCCAGACCATGGCCCCCTGCCCCGATGATCACCGCATCATAGCGATCCTTCGGCTCTGGCGAGGCCCAGGCCCGTTCCCAGCCTAGATGGTTCTTCAAAGCTTCCTTGGCGACGGCAAAGGCAGAATAGCGTTTCATAATGTCTCTCGGGTCCCGTTCGCGCGGCAGCGGCGCAATCTGAAAAGCTATATGCGATATCATAGCCAATGTCAGGATCACCGAGGCGGCATAAGACCTTTCAATCGCGACATGTTTGCGACATGGGCTGCTTTGTCACGCCTTCGTTTTTCGCCTCAAAGGGCCTTTTGCGCATGGGGTGGGACGGTTACATGGGATCAAAGGGGTGAGATCGCGTTGTGACAGGGTTTTGGATCATCGTTTTGGGCTTGGCCGCGCTGTGCTGCGCGGTGCTGATACGTGCCGCGCTCCGGGGGCGCGCAGCGGACAAACCTGCGGCGGCGTATGATCTGCAGGTTTATCGAGATCAGCTCAAAGATGTCGAACGCGACGTGGCCCGTGGTGTGATTGGTGAAGAAGATGCCGAACGCCTGCGCACCGAAGTGTCGCGCCGGATCCTGGCGGCGGATGCCAAGCTACAAAGCGAAACCTCGGGCACTACAGCACAGTCAAAAGCCACGGTCTATGGTGCGGGCGCTATCTGTGTTGCAGCGACCCTAGGCGGGGCCTTGTGGCTTTACTCAGAAATCGGCGCGCCGGGTCTGCGGGATCTTCCCCTTGCCGAGCGGATCGCCGCGTCTGAAGAGGCACGCCAGAATCGGCTCAGTCAGGCAGAGGTCGAGGCGCGGTTGCCCGAGCGCAATGCAGAAGAAGATGCCGATCCGGACTATGTCGAACTGATCCAGCAATTGAGGGCGGCGGTGGCCACGCGACCCGACGATGCCGAAGGGTTGGCATTGCTGGCCCGACATGAGGCCGGTCTAGGCAACTTCCGTGCCGCGCGGGAAGCGCAGACCCGGCTGCTGGCGGTGAAAGGCGACGATGCGACGGCTACAGAGTTCGCAACACTCGCTGACCTAATGGTCACGGCAGCGCACGGCTATGTCTCAAGTGATGCGGAACTTGCCCTGCGTGCGGCCCTCGCCCGCGACCCCGATGAGCCCCGCGCGCGGTATTACTTGGGCGTGTTGATGATGCAAGTGGACAGACCGGATGCTGCCTTCCGGCTGTGGCGGGATTTGCTGGAAGACAGCACGTTGGAAGACCCTTGGACCAGCACGGTTTTGAACCGCATCGGCGAAGTCGCTTTGCGGGCGGGCGTGCAATATGACCTGCCCAACATGCCAGGCTTGATGCCCGGACCCACTGACGCGGATATCGAGGCCGCCGGACAACTGAGTGCTGAAGACCGCGCCGCCATGATCCAGGACATGGTGGCGAGCCTTTCCGCGCGGCTCGCCTCGCAAGGGGGAACGGCCGAAGAATGGGCCCGCCTCATTCGCGCGCATGGCGTGTTGGGCAACGCAGATCAGGCCCGCGCCATTTGGGAAGAAGCGCAGCAGGCGTTTGCCAATGATGACGCGGCTCTGACCGCCTTGCGCGCAGCAGCAGATGGCGCGGGGGTGTTGGAATGATCTTTGAAGACATTGCTGAGTTTGCCGGGATGCTTGCCCCCATGCGTCCGGTTCTGGGCCTCGATCTTGGCGAAAAAACCATCGGGGTCGCCGCCTCGGACGGGTTGTTATCGACGTCAAACGCCGTTGTGACGGTCAAGCGCAAGAAGTTTGGGTTGGACGCGGCCAAGTTGCTGGACATCGCCAGCGAACGCGAGGCGACGGGCATCATCCTTGGCCTGCCCCGCAATATGGACGGCTCTGAGGGGCCACGCTGTCAGTCAACCCGCGCCTTCGCCCGCAATCTGTCGGGCCTCACAGACCTTCCCATCGGCTATTGGGATGAACGCCTTTCCACCGTGGCGGCAGAACGCGCGCTGATTGAGGCAGATTTGACCCGAAAACGTCGCAAGGAGATCATCGACTCAGTCGCGGCCTCGTATATCTTGCAGGGAGCGTTGGACAGGCTAAGGCACATAAAGGCAGGCACATGAGCACCGACCCCGTTTGGACCCGAGACGAGATTGAAAGCCCGTGCGTGAAGCTGTGTGTCGTGCACCCCGAGGCGCGTATTTGCACGGGTTGCTACCGCACGATGGAAGAGATTGGCGGCTGGTCCCAGTTGGCGCCAGAAGATCGCCGCACGATCATGGAAGAGCTGCCGTCCCGCGCCGGTCTTTTGCGCAAGCGCCGAGGCGGCCGCGCGGCGCGCATGTCGCGGGGATAACGCGGGGCGGGCGTTTCCACCCCACCGTTGTTTCAACAATACCGTTCAGGTCCTTCCCACTGGCGCGCCGAATACCTGTCACCATGGGCCCAACCGACGGGCAGCACTGCTTCAATGCGGGCAACATCGTCATCACTCAGCACCATGGAACCGCCGGCCGCCACCTCGCGCAAGTGGTCTATGTGACGAGTGCCGGGAATGGGAAGAACATGATCGCCTTGATGCGCAAGCCACGCGATCGCCAAGGTTGCCGCGCTGACACCCATATCGGTCGCCAAAGCACGAAAGGACCCGGAAATCCGTAGGTTCTCCGCCAGGTTCGCCCCAGTAAACCGTGGATTTCCCTTGAGAAACCCGATGGTCTGCGCGGTGTCCGCGTCATGCGGCCTGTCTGTCAGAAGACCCCGTCCGACCGGCGAAAACGCCACCATCGCGGCGCCAAGCTCCGCGCAGGTTTGGACAAGACCCATCTCTGGTGAGCGGGTCGAAAGCGAATATTCTGACTGAACAGCGGCAACCGGATGCACGGCGTGAGCACGCCGCAAAGAACTGGGCGCGATCTCGGAAAACCCGATAGCCTTGGCTTTGCCTGCTTTCACGAAGCCGGCCATGGTCTCGGCCACTTCCTCGATCTCGTGCGCGGTATCGCGGCGATGCACGTAGTAGAGATCGACGGCGTCCACGCCGAGACGGCGCAGGCTGCCATCCAACGTCTCTGTCAAATAGTCCGCGTCATTGTTGAACCGCCGATCCGCCTGCCCCGTGATGCCGCCCTTGGTCGCGATCACGAACGGGTTTTCACCGCCACGTTTCTTGAGCCACTCACCTATCACCGTCTCCGACCGGCCAGAGCCATAAACGTCGGACGTGTCAATGTGATTGATGCCCAACTCCAAACACTCATCCAGAATGGCCATGGATCCTTCATCGGTGGTCGGTCCGTAGAAATCAGAAAACGACATCGCCCCATAGCCGACCACGCCGACTGTTGGTCCATCCTTGCCAAGCTTGCACTGTTTCATGGCTCAATCTCCTTATGTCAGGGCGCAGTCAGCCAAAGATCGGATGCCTCAGGCCATTCGGGACGGAAATAGGCAATCATCCGACCCTCTTTCGGTGCGTTTGCCCCATCTTCCCACGGTGCGACGCCGTGAACGGCCAAACGGTGTACGAGGTACGCCTCGCCCGGCTTCGCAGTAACGGTCACACGCGGGCAGGTCTCAAACACCTCCTGCCGTGCCTTTTTGTAAACTTCCGTCAAGTCAACATCAGCCCAGTCTGCCTCATCCAGATGGCCAAGCGCCTTTTCAAAGACCTGCCGCATGCACGTGTGGCTTCCTTCCCAAATGCTCAGCGGGCTGGCTTTGTCATCACAGTCAGTCAGCGGCAGGCCCAGAATGTAAGCGTGCCGTTCCTTCAACATGCGCTGCTTCGGGTCACCAACGCCAAGCAGGCCATCGACATGCGCCGCATCTCGTTTCAGACGGTATCGGAAAGCTGCATCACTCTCCCCCTCGCGCGGTTTTGGATAGCCAGAGTATATCACCGAGACCTGCGCCTTGTGCAGTGGCAGGGTACCGTAGACTTCTCGGGCAAAATCATAGGCTTCACCCACCAGAGGACCGCTGTGCCCAACCATACCATCCGGATCGTTGGGCAAGGCATCCACGCCGACAAACCATGTCCCTTCGCATTGTAGCCAGACACGGCGTTCTTCGGCATCATTGACCCGCTCAAGCGCTATGTCGAAAACTGAGTTTACCCAGTTCAAAAGGTTTTGGTCTGACGGAAATTTCACCCATCCGCACTGAAAGAAATGTTCAGACCCTGTCATATCCGGAACCTTTCTCCACTCAACCAGCACTTGCCTGTTCCGGCAGGCCCGCAGCTTCCAAATCGTGCAACGCTGCTTCGACCAAGTCAGGGCCAGCACCGGGTCGATTGGCCCCTTCCGACAGGGTTCTGCGCCACGCGCGCGCGCCGGGTCGTCCGGTGAACAAACCCAGCATGTGCCGCGTGATCTGGTGCAGTTTGCCGCCGGATGCCAAATGCGCCTCGATATAAGGCAGCATCGCCCGGACGACGGTTTCCGGTGCGGTATCCGGCACTTCTTTCCCGTAGATTTCTCGATCCGCCGCGCTGAGTATGTCCGCAGGATGGTGATATGCGGCCCGTCCGAACATCACCCCATGGAATCCGCGCGCCAATAGTGTCTTGGCCTCGTCCAATGACGCAACACCGCCATTGATCGACAGGTGCAGTCGCGGAAATTTCGTCAGCATGCGTTCGACAAGATCATAGTCTAGTGGCGGTATCTCTCTGTTTTCCTTGGGAGAAAGCCCCTGAAGCCACGCTTTGCGAGCATGGATTGTAAAGCGTGTCACACCAGCATCGGCGACGGTCTGGATGAAGTTTGGCAGGGTGTCCTCTGGCACCTGATCGTCAATGCCAATCCGGCACTTCACAGTGACGTCCACTTTTAAGGCCTCACTCATTGCCGCACAGCACTCTGCCACCAACCCGGGCGATGCCATCAAGACCGCGCCGAACGTGCCAGATTGCACCCGGTCTGACGGGCACCCCACGTTCAGGTTGATCTCGGCATAGCCCGCGTCCTCGCCCATTTTCGCGGCCCGGGCGAGTTCATCCGGATCCGACCCGCCCAGTTGCAATGCAACAGGATGTTCAGCCGGTGTATGTTCCAGCAAGTGCAAAGCACCGCCGCGCACAAGCGCCGGTGCGGTCACCATCTCCGTGTATAGCAACGCTTCCTTCGAAAACTGACGATGCAGAAAGCGACAGTGGCGATCTGTCCAATCCATCATCGGAGCGACAGACAGACGTGCGTGTTGATGCAAAGGATCCCGCCACATCACCCGGCTTTCGCAAACTCTTCCGTTTCGTCGAGCATTTCCGGATACCACTTCTCAAGCGTTGGCATGAATTCTTCCCACATGCGCGCCACTTGCTGCGGGGTCAGTTCATCACGCCAAACACCTGCTTGTCCTTTGGCAAAGAACGCGTCAACGCCCTCTGGGCGTTCCTGGAACCCTAACTCCTGCTCCTGCTTTTTGAGCGCTTCAAAAGTCGTGGCCTTGATCGCTTTTGCCAGTTTCGGTGCGTCTGGCTTCAGGCTCATAAAGTCGAGCAGCCCGCGAATACACTTCGCCGGATTGTTCAACATGTCCTCATATCTGATGATATGGCGTGACAGCCCCGGCGCTTCGGTCCAGCTATAGATGTGATCATCCCACCGTCCCATGGCATCCCGGATGCCCGTCTGTGTGCCCATCATCGTGTTCGGGTTGCACATCCGATCAATTGTCGTATCCAGATCGGCGCTTTGATGGCGAGCAAAGGACTGCGCCAGATCGAAGGGGTTGCGCATCATGTAAATGGCCCCGACCGTGAGTTGTGGCGGGATCAAATCCTGCCCTCGAAAATTCACAACTTTGCAGTGCGTTTTGACAAAATGTGTTCCTGTTCGAGACGCCGCGATCATCGCCAAAGCCTTGGGTCGAACCCGCAACCAATCGTCGATGTTCTGAGACGAGAACGGCGCGCCATTGGCTCGGTCGAAAAAGTCCTGCCGGATGTCGGCCGTCGTGAAATGCCGTAAGTTATTGATATCAGGTGCCATTCCCGGCGGCAAAAAGTAGTGCGCCAGCAAGGTCCGCATCCACGTGTTACCGGACTTGGGATAAGATGCCAGCCAGATGATACGTCTGAGATCACTCATCTTGATATCCAAACTTTTCCATAACCTTGCGATGGTCCTTGCGGATTTGCATCACCAGTTCCGGGTCGAGGTCATCTTTCCACTGGCCGGCACGCCCTTTTGCAAAGAATGCCTTGGTGTGATGCGACTTCTCTTCAAAACCTGCACTGCTTTCCTGTCCCGACAATTCTTTGAAAGACGAGAAGCGGATGGCCTTGTCAAGGCGTGCTTTGTCGACCGGGATACCAATATGGGTCAAAAGTCTTCCAAAGTGTTCTTGCGGTTCTGAAAGCAAATCTTCATAGCGCAGGATCAATTGAGGATACGCAGCAGGCGTTGCCCAGCCGGTTACGTGGCCGTCCCACCGGCCCAGAAACTGTTGAACGGTGTGCTCAGTCGCCGAAATCACATGGTCAGGATCCGCAAGGGAATGGGCCGCCTGCTCGTGCGATACACCAAAATGCCGTGCGTAGGAGAGAACGACGTCCAGTGGATTTCGGAGGATGTACACCGCAGAACGGGTAAAACCATTCGGGATCAGAGACTTACCTTCCACCTCTCCCATCTGGTTGTGGGTCTTTACAAAGTTGACGTCCGCCCCGTTCGCAACGATCCCGCGAAGTACGTGCTCGCGCAATTGTAGGGTCAAATTGACGTCCTTGGCGTCTATCGGCCTGCCGGCCACCATGTTGTAGGTTTTCGCGATCGCGTCGCCCATCGCGAAACGGTGCGCTTGATTGATCGGAACGGGCCTGTCGCCATTCACAAGGTAATTTGCAAGAAAAATTCGGGTCCAGGTGTTTCCGGATTTGGGATATGAGGCCAGCCAGACGATCCTGCGCAGATCAGTCATTCAGATATCCATATTTCTTCATGACTTTACGGTGCCAACGGCGGGTTTTACTAATCAATTCCGGTGAAAGGTCGTCTTTCCACTGGCCGGACTTTCCCTTAGAGAAAAACTTCTCCGCCTTAGGAGACGTTTCCAGGAAACCGCCTTCGTCTTCTTGTTTCTTGGATTCCTCAAAGCTTGCAAACTTCACGGCCTTAGTCAGACGGTCTGGTTCCACTGGAATTCCGATGTGTTGCAACATTTTGCTAAAGGCTTCCTCCGGATCCGCCACCATATCCTCATAGCGAATGACGAGTGTTGGAAAAGGGTTTGTTTTCGACCAGCTTTTGACGTGCTCTGACCAACTCCCCAGATACTGCCAAATGGTGAACTTGTCGGGGACAGTAACGTGATCAGGATTCCACAAATTATCTACGGCTTCTTCATGCGAAACACCAAAGTGCCTTGAGAAAGACAGCGTTACGTCGAGCGGGTTTCTAACGAAGTACACTGCCGATCTGGTCACTTCTTCCGGAATCAGCCTGTAACCAAAGGATGTTCCATTCGCGTTGTGAGTCTTTACAAAATTGACGTCGGCGTTGTTCGCCACGATCCCACGAAGAACCTTGTGACGCAGACCCAAGACAACTTCGTGATCATTGATATCAAAATCACCACCCGCGACCATTTGGTAGGTGTTTATGCTAGAATCGCCCATCGCGAACCGATGCACGTGATTGATGTCGACAGGTCTATTCTCATTTGCAAGGTAGTTGGCCAAGAATATCCGTGCCCAAGTATTTCCAGACTTCGGAAACGACGCGAGCCAAACGATGCTTTTTTTCATGGCGTAAGCCTTTGGCAGATAGGCAAAAAAAAGTTGGCGGAGGTTGCCCCCCGCCGACCTTTGTAAATCATCTGGCTTTAGAATGCCAAGTTGATCGCTGTACCCAGAACGGTACCTTTGATGTCGGTCACACCGGCAGAACGCTCATCATCACGCTCTTCGTAGACAACGTAGATGTCCCAATCGACACCCGGTCCAAGATCCCGGCTTGCACCGATGCGGTAAGCCTGACGCTCAACGTCAAGGCCAGTGTCGGCACCAATGCTGCTGACAGCACCGGCTGCAGCCGCAGTAACGATGTCAGTTTCGGACTGATATGTCAGCGCTTCAAACGCCCACGGACCAGCTGCATCGTACACTACGCCGAAGCTCCAACCTTCCGAGTCACCGAGCGCGGTGGCGGAATCGGAAGCAACTGCGAACGATGTCTCTGTTCCAGCAGCAGAAGCGACCGAGCGAACCAGTGTTTCGTCGTTGTCGTTCTCGTTGTAGCTAGCACCAACGGTGATTGCGCCGAACGAGATGGATGCACCTACACCCCATGTTTCAGGGTCGGAGTTACCGGCCACAACACTTTGGGTTGTACCTGTACCCCAGCGAGCCGCCAACGTGATGTCGGTGGAGCCGAAGGAACCGGAGTAGTTAACACCAATGTCGAAGATGTCAGAAACAACAGTGTTTTTGTTGATGCTGTATGTCGAACCGGCGTTTGTGCTTCCGTCAGGTGCGTAAGACACACCAACGGTCAGGCCGTTGAAGTCCGGTGTGTAGTAAGTGATGCGCGGAACGTCGTTGTTGCCTGCAACTTCCGTGAAGGAAGACAGACCAGCCTGACGGAACGGCAGTGCAGTCAGCGAGCCAGTCGCAGCGTCAACACCGGTGTACGGGATAAACGCAGATGTCGACGGCGAGTTGATGAACATGGAAGTCACACCAGGTGCGCCTGTCATCAGCTTGTAACCAGCGGAGTTTTCGCCACCGATGTCCAGACGGCCGAACGAGTCGGAGCTGATGGACATGTAGGTTTCGTCAACGTTGGTTGCGTTCTGTGCTTCGTACTGAACGTTGATACCAAAGGTCAGACCGTTGTCGAGCGCGATGCTCGGCGTGAAGATGATCTCACCAGTGATGTGTACGTCCAGACCGTCGCCTTCGAAGTCTGTGCCAGGAGCACCAGGGGTGCTGATGTCGCCGATGGCAACATGCGTGTTATAGAACCCACCCCAGTCCAGGTTCCAGTCCTGGGCTGCTGCGGGCGCAGCGGCTACGCCAAGGGCGATTGCGCTGGTGCAGAGAAGTTGCTTTTTCAAGGTTATCCCTCCTAGTAAGCAGGATATCGGTTAATCCACCGCACCAACATATAGATACGGCTTGATCATGGAATGGTCGAAATCCCCGACAACGTCAACGAAGCCTCCCCGGCTTGCGCGGAAGTTGCCTGCGTTGTGACGTATAAATCACACAGTTCGGCACAGGCTCGGCCAAATTTGGCCAAAATTCACTTAAAAAACCCAATATTTTAAGCGCATGGGCCTGTTTTCGCCCTGATGGTCGCTTGACCACAAGGCCGAAATACCACCCCGCTCTGACCACCGATTCTGCCCTGAAATGTGCGCCGTCCGGTGCCAGAGATTCGGGTTTTAAGGTGGGCAAACAGGCGCCGGTCAAAGTGGTTCTCAACCGGCAAACTCCAGGTCCGCGACAAGCTCCGAGGCGCGTAGCAACCCAGCCCCTGTAGCCTCCAACATCGGCGGCAGAATTAACCATTCTAGAGTCCATGCCGCGCCTGAACGTTCCTGTTCGTGGTCCAGCGCCAGGTGTAAACCCGCCAATTGAACCGCGTTGAACCTGCCCAAAGCCATCAATGTCTCTGCTCTGACAGGGTTTGATTTATGCGCCATGGCAGACGATGAGCCGCCTTGCCTGAGGTGGATCTCGTCCACCCCCTGCTGGGCCATGAGGGCAATATCATGCCCCATTTTCGCCAATGCCCCGGAAAGTTGGCTCAACCACGCACCAAGTTCTGCCAAACGGGTTCTGTTTGTATGCCAAACCGGACCTGCGCGCAGTCCGAGTTTCTTCGCAAATGCGGATTGCAGCGCCTCAAGCGGCGCTGCAAAACTATCTCCGGCGCCCACTGGGCCGCCCAGTTGCACAACTCCCAAACGCTCTCCTAGCCCTTCGAGTTGCTCGTGCAAGTCCATCAAAGGGGCTTCCCAACCGCCAATTCTGTGACCAAGCGTGACGGGCAGAGCCGCTTGCATGCGTGTTCGCGCCATCAATGACTTTTGCCCGTGACCGTCCCGAAGTCGGGCCAGTTCCCCAAGAAGACCAGTCAATCTTCCATCGAAGATCGCCAGTAAGTCCCGAACAGCAACCACCAAAGCGGTGTCCATCACATCCTGAGACGTAAGACCGGCATGCACCGCAGGATGCAGGCTATCATCGACCTGTTCCTTCAACTGCCGTGACAAGGACGGAACGGGCATACCGTCCCGTGCGGCATCCTGCACCAGACGGTCTGCATCAATCTTGGCGGCCTCGATCGTGCGCGCGGCGGCCTCGGCGATTTCCTCCGAAACGCCTCCTACCGTGCCTAATGCACGCGAAAACGCCGCCTCTACCGCAATCATGTCTTGGATCTGCCGTTCAGGGGACAGCCGCGCCTTGGTCTCCGGGTCACCGGTCACGCCCTCTTGCCAAGCCCAATCTGCGCTCACGGTGCTGGCCTCAAACCGAGAATCCCGCGCGCCTGCGCAAACGTCGCGACAGGACGCTCATACTTCTCGCAAAGCTCGACCGTGCGCGCCACAAGAGCGGCGTTCGACGGGGCAAGAGTGTGTTTGTCCAAACGCACGTTGTCCTCAAGTCCGGTGCGGGTGTGGCCGCCTGCCGCGATGGCCCATTCATTGACAACAATCTGATTGGCCCCGATGCCTGCCGCACACCATTGCGCATGCGGAGCGCGGGTTTTCATGATCTCCACGTAGAAGTCAAAGACAGGCTTGTCCGCAGGCATGGCGTTTTTCACCCCCATGACGAACTGTACATATAGCGGGCCGTGAAGCGCACCGTCTTCGTGCATGGAAATCGCCCGCAGAATATGGCTGAGGTCAAACGCCTCGATCTCCGGCACTACTTCATAGGTGCGCATTTCGGAGGCCAGCCAGTCTACAAGGTCAGGAGGGTTCTCATAAACCCGCGTCGGGAAGTTGTTGGAGCCTACCGAGAGCGAGGCCATGTCCGGCCTCAGGGGCAGCATACCTCCCCGCGCTTGCCCGGCGCCTGAACGGCCACCGGTTGAGAGCTGTACGATCATGCCAGGGCAATGCGCCTCGATACCTTCTTTAAGCCGCGCAAAGCGCTCCGGGTCTGAACTTGGAGATCCGTCATCAAGGCGCACGTGGCAATGGGCAATGGCGGCGCCTGCCTCAAAGGATGCATGCACGCTCTCAATTTGCTCTTCGACGGTGATGGGTACGGCCGGGTTGTCAGACTTCTGCGCCACCGACCCTGTGATGGCCACGCAAATAATGCAAGGTTTGGACATGGGCGCACTCCCTTTCCCATGTCTCACCTCTACCCCCTCACACGCTGGTCTGCAAACCTCTGCGAGGCACAATCGCAAGAGAGCGATTAGCGCAGCGCCTACATCCCACGTTCGTCGAACACCTTCTTGGCAGCGCGGAAACACTCCAACCCCTGTGGCACGCCGCAATAGATGGCCACAACGTGGATGATCGCCCGGATTTCTTCCTTGCTCACGCCGTTGTTGATCGCCCCGCGGCAGTGGATTTCCCACTCATGCATCTTGCCCAATGCCCCGATCATGGCGAGGTTCATCATAGAGCGTGTCTTGGGTTCGATCACATCATCGCCCCAACCAAAGCCCCAGCACCACGCTGTCATCGCCTCTTGAAAGGGCCGGGTGAAATCATCAGCTGCAGCAAGGTTCTTTTCTACATACTCACCCCCAAGGGTACCTTTGCGCTGTTCAAGGCCTTTTAGAAACAGGTCTTCGTCAAACGTGCTCATTTTCGTGCTGTCCTTTCTGTCAAAACGTATCTTTCGGGTCGGGCATCGGTTCACGGAACCGGTCTGCTTTCGCGCGCGCCTCAGACCCGTCTTCTTGTCTAATGTCCTTGGCGTCCAATTTATCAATGCGCAGACCTGCATGGCGAAACACAGGTTGGCCCGCTTTTGTCAGGCCACGCAAACGCGCGGCGATGTGGCGTTTCTTACTCACCTGATGAGGTTGAAAATCGTCATAGTCACGAGGAATGTGGGGTTTTCCCAGGACGATATCGCCAGCGGCCACAGCATCGTCCAGCAATGCTTGCCCCCTTGGTGTACGCGTTATCGCACCATTAAAACCTGCATCTTCACCGACAGGCGCACCGCCCGGCCAAATGTCAGCGGCGGCTACATCAGCGGCCTCACCAATTGCATCAGGACAAATCTTGCACCTGCTTTGAATGCGCCACCCGGCCTCATCTGCCCATAGATCAAGATAGGTCGTCTCGAACGCGCGCCCGTCCTTGGTCTCAATGCGCGTGAGGCCGGGATTTCCATACCCTCGATAGCGGAAAACACTGACATCCTCTTCCGCGATGTCCAGGTCATCCAGCAAGTTCCATGATTTGCCAAGGTCAGACGCCCCGCCACAGACCATCACGAGCACCGCGACAAGCAATTCACCCAGTCTCGGGTCGGCCTTCGCCCGCGCACGCACCGCATTGGCGTCGCAAGGCTTGGCAATGATGGCAAAGCGTTCTTTGCGGCTCAGGGCCGCTTCCAACCCGGTCAGCGTGTCCGATGGGCCATAGCGTGACTGCGCCCGTTGAGTGACCTCTTCGGGTGTCTCGCTGATCATCCACTTGCTGCGCATGGGCGCATCCGGATCGGCCCCGCAATGCAAAATGAACTTTGCTTTGCCCGATGACAGCAAGTGCCGTCCAAGCCCGGTCAGCAATCCGCCCGTGGCTGCGCGAAATCGGACATCGGCGTTCCCGGCCCAGGCTTCGCCCATAGACATGTAGCTGCCCCAGATGCTGTCTTCGTGATCGCCCTGCGCTTCCGCTTCCACGACCGCGCCTGGACACGCGGCCATAATCTCCGCATCGGCCATTTGGTTTTCTTCGACCAATGGCGCAGGTCGCAAGCGGCCTGCGCGGGTCATGTTCATTCTCCAGCGCTTCGGGGCCAACGCCTCACATAGTCCACATCCGATGCACAGGCCATTTTCCACGACCTCTCTGATAGACACGGGCGAGCACTGTGCGGGTATGGCGCTCATATCCTATTGAAGTCCATTTCTATGCCCTACCTCGCACGCTGATCGCGACGTTTTTGGTTTGCACGTAGTTCCAGAGCGCCTCGCGCCCCTTCTCGCGCCCATACCCGGATTTGCCGTAGCCGCCAAAAGGTGTCTCCACACCGCCTGCAAACCATTCATTCACGAAAACCTGCCCAGCGCGAATTTTCTGTGCGGCCCGTGTGGCGCGATCCAGATCCTTGGTGAACACGCCACCGACAAGTCCGTAATCCGTGCCGTTTGCGATTTCATAGGCATGCGCTTCGTCCTTGAAAGACAGGACTGAAAGGACCGGGCCAAATACTTCTTCTTGCGCAATTGTCATATCCGGCGTGACATCAGCGATCACCGTGGGTTCCAGGAATGCGCCAGGGATGTTCATCTTGCGGCCTCCAGTTACAACACGTGCGCCTTGTGCTTCGGCCTCGCTTACCATGCCCGCCGCACGAGCCCGCTGTGCCTCAGACACCATGGCACCCATATTTGCTCCGCCCTCTGCGCGATCAATGCCAGGGCCCACGGACAGCGACTTCGCCACCTTCTCGGCACGCTCCACCAACTCGTCCTTGCGGCTTTCGTGCACGATCACAAGGCTCATCGCGGAACAGACCTGACCGGCATTGAAATAGATGCCCCAACGGATGTCATTCTCAAACGCTTCCAGATCGGCGTCATCATGGACAATCGCCGCCGACTTGCCACCCAGTTCCAGCACGCAGGGCACAACATTGCCCGCCGCCGCCGTGGCGATTGCGATGCCGGTTTGAACAGATCCTGTGAAAACAATCTGATTGACGTCTTTGTGCCCCGAAAGCGCCGCCCCAGCCTGATGGCCCCAACCGCACAGGATGTTCACGGCTCCGGTCGGTACGCCCGCCGCTTCCGCCGCCTCCGCAAAGATGTAATTGCTGATCGGGGTCAGCTCCGGTGTTTTGATCACCGCCGCATTGCCCGTCGCCAGCCCGGCCGACAATGATCGGGCCGTCATCTCAAGCGGATAGTTCCAAGGGATGATCTGGGCCGACACACCGTAGGGTTCATAGTGGGTAAAGTCGAAATACCCTGAGCCCAGAGGAA
Organism: uncultured Roseovarius sp.; assembly: GCA_963422235.2. Lineage (GTDB taxonomy): Bacteria > Pseudomonadota > Alphaproteobacteria > Rhodobacterales > Rhodobacteraceae > Roseovarius. The sequence goes on along the minus strand of CAXMWV010000002.1, from coordinate 2,704,358 downwards.
TGGACCGCCCCTCAACCGTTTCCGCTTGGTTGCCGTAGTACTCAAAGTACCGCGCCGCGCCGGCAATCTCCATCTTCGCTTCCCAGAGAGGTTTGCCCTGCTCCAATGTCAGAAGCTTTGCCAACTCATCAGAGTGGTCGAGCAAGTACCGGCCCATTGCCTGCACCATCCGCCCCCGCTCAATAGGGCGCAGATCAGACAGCACACCGCTTTGATGCACCCTCTTTGCGGCCTGCACCGCGCGGTCCACGTCCGCTTCATCCGCCAGTGCCTGCGCGGCCAGCACTTCGCCCGAACCGGGGTTGACCACGTCTACCCGACCCGCACCACCGTCGACCCATGCGCCGTCGATGTAATTCTGCCAATAGTCATTCATTAGGTTCGTCCTTTGAACGTGCTGCGCTAGACCACCAGACGGTGCTCGTAAAGGCGCTGATAATGAGGTTACATGCGTCGATGCACTTGTTGCACCCGCGGGGCGCAAGCGTCGAGATCGACATATTTTCGGGGTTGCCGGGTGAGGCCGGTCGATTTCGCCAGATTTGAATGGAATGACCCCCCGTCCCACCAGCTATGCTCGGACGGATCACCGCCTGGCTCCCAACTCAGGGCTTCCGGCAGGAACGGAATACCGACTGAGTTGCAAAACGCCTCGGTCACGGCCTCCGGATTGTCGAGAAGATCGTCACTGTCGATCACAGGTGGGGGCGCGTCGTTCAGCGCCCAGAGAAGATCAAACAAAGCACGCTGTTCCGGAAACCCAACTTCGCCTTCGTGAAAGTCGGGCCACTTGTCGTGCATTGACGTGATGGTTTTAACCGGGTCTCGGATCAGGAACGCGTGGGTGAAATGGCTCAGGAACTCAGGCGTCCACATGTGATTTATGTAGTGAGGAAAATCTTTCAGAAAGACGGGCCCCTTTTCGGCGCGCGCTTTGATGTCTTCCCAAACGCTCTCCAGCGTCAGGCCCGGCGTCGTTACCGCACCCGGCTCATAGCGGTGCCAAAGCGGGTTTTCACCCTGATACCAGGCCTCGCCGAACGGTTCGTGAAGACAGTCTAGGTCCCCACGTTGGCGCATCATCCATTCAAACGCGGTGGAGGTGGAACGGGGGACCGCCCAGAGGGCAACGATCTTATGCATGGTGCACGCAGCTCCTACTTTAAAAGCGCCTTGTCAGCGCTGCCTTCGGCAAGGATTTTTGAGGCCAGAAGAAACATCGGTGTTACAAGGATGCTAGAAGCTGGCCCATCGGATGGGTCGGTGCGACACCGAGAGATTTGAAGATGCGCCAGTAGAGCGCCGTGTCGTGCCCGATCACGGGCTTGCCAAGACGGTCTTCCAGCATCTCGGTGATCTGCAACGGGCGCTGCGGAATGCCACCAGGACCTGTGCGGAAATTGCACATGCCGTTGATCAGGTAGGCGTCTGCATCCGGTGCCTGCTCGGCGACGTAGTCAAAGCTCTTCGTGGCCAGATCGCCCTCAAACACCCATCGGCATTCATTGACGGCCTCCTGGCCGTCAAACCATCCCTGATCGTGGAAGTTGCCCGCCCAAATCACGTCAAACCCAGCCTCTTTGAGAAAGCCAACCGTGCCCTGCCACCATTCTGGCCAGTGATAGGCCGCGTTGAGCGCGACTTTCTCGACGTTCATCGCACGCAGCGCTTCCACCATCGCGTAGCCCGCCATGTGAAACCGCACGCCATACTTGTCGCTAAGGTCTTCGCAATGCTGCCTGATGCCTTCGACGCCAAGTCCGCTGGCATGTACCCAATTCGATCCCACCTGCCCGGCCACATCGACGCCATTGCGCGCCATACAGTGGACGAAATCGTCGAGCATGCCGAAGTTGGCTTTGCGCTGATCCAAGCCGTGCGCGTAGTCCGGCGCGTGCAGCATCCACCCATGGACACCTACCGTTTCCGGTGCCATTCGGATGAAATCAGAAGGTCCTGCGCAGTAATCAAACGGCGGGCATGTAAATCCCACTTGGTGGGGGAAAAGCTTATGCTCAGGCCGCCACGTTTCCGGCATCAACATCACAGCACTCCTTTCTGTTCCAGCCGCCAGACCAAGTGATCAAACCGGTCCTGGCCGTAGAATGGCTCTTCGTCATAAACCATCAGGGGAACGCCCCAATGGCCTGCCTCCAGAATTCTGGCGGCGTTGCCGTCCAGGATTGCGATGGCCTTGTCTTCAGGCATATCGGCCAGAACCTGATCCAGATCGAGGCCAATCGCCCGCATCCCGCGCACAAGATGATCGCCCTTGTCCCAACCCGGCGCAGAGCCGTCCCACAACATGCGACCCACGCTGTCCAGAAACGCCAGCCCTTTGCCTGCCTCCGACGCGCCGACAAACAGCCGGTAAAGGCGCATGTTGCGCGGTTGATCCAGAGCCGGCACCCACAACGAACCCGGCAAAAAGTCGATGGGAGAAGGGTCAGGGTACACATACGGCAGGCCCAGAAACTCCGCCACGCGATGCGTATCGCGCCCGAAATACTCTTGCTCCATCGTGTCACGATCTTTGTAACGATCTGGCAGCCGCAAAACACCGCCCAAAAGAGGCCGAATGACCACGTCGACGCCGCGCTCTGCCAGTCCGAGCAACCGATCAAGAAGGAAGTAGCAGTAGTCGCTTTGAAGCGAGTAAAATACATCGACGCGTGCCATCATAGCATCTCCGTCGCGCCGATATTGCATCTACCTATCATGACCGAAGTCGCCATCTCGGTACGACATCTGATTTCTCGCAGAAAAATCGCATCCCTTTATCCGTCCACCGCCTCGCGCATCCACTGCTGCAGTCGTTGTATAGAGTGCTCCGAACTCACGCCGCAATTCGGGTCAAGGACGAGGGGCCCGGGTCGGTATCCCCGAGATTTCAGCCCGCGCTGCACGGATTCAACCAGACGGATGTCTTCCTCAACCGTCGTCTCACGATCCTGGATGGCCAGACCACGGATCACATCACTTTCGACACCACCCGGCGTAAACCAGCCGCGATAGACCGTGCAGTCCGCCACACCCCTTGCGCGCCAATGATAAGTGTTGAGCACATTGCCCGGATAGCACTGGAAACTCACCATCGGCCAAAGGAACCAGGACCGGTATTCATCCGCATGAGGCACAGACAGGTCCACCGGATAGGTCATCTTGTCCATGCTCTGACACTCTGTCGTGTGACGCAGAACATAGCCCTTTTCCATCGGCTGAATGTCATAAGTTTCCGGCTTGATCACACCGGTCGCAAAGGTCTGGTGATTGATCGGGCAGTGATAGCACTCCGAGTAATTCTCAACCGAGACCTTCCAGTTACACTCCTCGGGGATTTCCACCCACTCCAAAGGTGCCAAATCACGAATATTGGGGACATACTCCGCAATCTCCTCACGAACGCCGGGGAACCATTCGTCCATCGGGGCCGTGTCCGGATCAAGGTTGACGAAGATAAAGCCGTTGAAATCCTCAGTACGCACGTCCGTGAGACAGATGTTTTCGCGGTCGAAACCCGGCACCGATTTGATATTCGGCCCGCTGCGCAGCTTGCCGGTCAGCTCATAGGTCCAGGAGTGATAAGGGCAGACCACAACGCGCGTGTTGCCTGTGCCATTCACCAGCTCATGCGCGCGGTGCTGGCAGACATTGTAAAAGGTGCGGATCTCGCCATCCCGCCCACGGATCGAAAAGAGCCGCTGTCCGGCAATTTCAAATGCAAAGTAGTCGCCTACGTTGGGAATCTGACTGACGTGACCCGCGAATTGCCAAGTCTTGCTCAGCAAGCCCTGCATCTCCTGCTCGAATATCGCTGGATCGGTGTAGTATCTGGCATCAAGGGAATGGACCAAGGGCGCGTTCATTCAGGCTCCTCCTGATAAATGCCGAGTTGATGGCGGCGGTGGTGGAATTTTTCGACTCGGTCGACGATTTCATCGCTGGCCACAGCAATCACGAAGCTGAGCAGCGTTTCAAGCAGGGCGATCGTTGAAAGCGACGATGGAAAGAATTGTGGCGTCTCGGTCGCGATGACAAAGCGGTGATGCGCGTTGAGGATGATCGGGCTGGCGGGGCTGTCGGAGATGCTGATCACGCGGACATTCTGCTCGCGCGCCAGACGCACCGCATCCACCACCTCGGACCGATACGGCCTGCATGTCATGGCAATCAGCACGTCCCGCTCATCGGCCCAAGCCAAATCATCCATCGCGGTCGAACCGGGGCGCGGGATCGCGTGAAACCGCGTCATGCCTGTTGACGCCAGATAGGTAAAGTTGCGCGCGTTGGCATTGTTTACACCGACACCAAGCGTAAAGACCTGCCGGGAATTCCAGATCGCTTCGGCCGCCTGTTGCAGAGAGTCGGCCGTGACGCCCGCAAACGTCTCTTCGATATTGCGAATCGCGGCCTCGACCATATCGGCGTAAAGCCCGCCCAGATCGCCCTCCTTGCGGATGTCCTGCAACCAACGAGCCCGGTCGGAATAGGACACCTGCCCGCGCTTGATGGCATCGCGGAAAGGTTCGCGAAAATCATCGTAGCCTTCGAATCCCACCTGACGGGCCATGCGTACAAATGTGTTGGGCTTCACCCGCGCCGCTTCAGCAATCTCACGCACGGTCGAAACCCCAACATCTGACGGGTTTTCAAGCACATAGCGCGCGGCCTTCTGCGCCTCGGGCGTCAGGGCATCCCACTCTTCTGTCAGGCGGTCGAGAACCGAAGATTGTACATTTGTATCATTCATGATTGACGATGGTACAGATGTACGGATACTGTGTCGAGCAAATTCGCGACTCGTTAGAAGGAAATTTCCAGATGTCCGAAAAAGCATTCCCGACCCACGCGCGCGTGGTCATTGTTGGCGGTGGCGTGATGGGGGTTGGCCTCGCCTACCACCTGGCCCATGAAGGCTGGGGCGAAGACACCGTCCTGCTGGAAAAGGCAGAGCTGACCAGCGGCAGCACATGGCACGCGGCAGGCCAGATAACGCACTCTACCTCGTCCTTTGGCTTGGGCAAATGCGTGGACTACAACATTGGACTCTACTCGACTGAGCTGGAAAAAGAGACCGGTCAGGCCGTCACATGGCATGGCTGCGGGTCATACCGCCTCGCTTACACTGAAGACGAAATGGACTGGCTGCGCCATACGCTTTCTGTCGGACGTTCTCTGGGCTTCAACATCGAACTGGTCGGCACCGATCACATCGCGGCCAATCACCCGTTCTACAATCTCGACGGCGTCCTTGGCGCGCTGCACACCCCCGATGACGGCCACGTGGACCCGACGAATGTGACCATGGCCATGGCCGCCGGGGCCCGTCAAAAAGGCGCGCGGATCATCCGTCACTGCCGCGCGACGAACATCACTCAGAAAGACACCGGCGAATGGGTGGTCGAGACCGAAAAGGGTACGATCACCTGTGAACACGTCGTCAACGCAGGCGGCACTTACGCCCGGCAAATGGGCGAATGGTCAGGGCTTCAGCTGCCCATGACATCAATGACTCACCACTACTTCGTCACCGAGAATGTGCCGGAATTTCAGGACCTTGAGAAAGAATTGCCCGTCATCCGCGATGACAAGAAGGTCTCTGGCTACATCCGCATGGAGCAAAAGCGCGGCCTGATCGGGATCTACGAGAAAGAGAACCCCAACTCCGTCTGGCACGACCATTGCCCCTGGGACTATGAGAACTGGCTGTTTGACGCCGATTACGACCGGATCATGCCTTACTTGGAAGAGTCGCTGAACCGGATGCCGATCTTTGCCGAACTGGGCATTCAGCGCGAAGTCCACGGCGCGATCAGCCACCCGCCGGATGGCAACCCTCTGATCGGTCCCGCACCTGGTGTGACCAACTACTGGTGCTGCTGCGGGACGCAGATCGGCATTGGTTGGGGCCCCGGCCTCACCCGCGAACTGGCGCGGTGGATGGTGCATGGTGCGGCAGATATCTCCATGCGTGAGTACGATCCGCGCCGGTTTGGCGACTATGCCAATAAAGAGTGGCAGGTCATTAAAGCCGAGGAAGACTACTGCCTGCGCCACGAAATCCCCTTCCCGCATTTCAATCGCCTGGCCGGTCGCCCAATCAAACCTTCCCCACTGTACGAACGCCTGAAAGAAAAGGGTGCCGTATACGAGGAAGTCTTCGGCCACGAACGCCCCCGCTGGTTTGCCAAAAACGGCGTCGAACAGCGTGATCACTATTCCTTCCGCCGCAACGAAGTGCACGACATGGTAGGCCTTGAGTGCAAAGCGGTGCGTGAGGCCGTGGGGATCATGGACATCTCCGCCTTCACCAAGGTTGAGGTGGCCGGGCCAGACGCTGAGGCCTTCCTCGACCGTCTCGTCGCCAACCGCTTGCCCAAGAAAGTCGGTGGCATTGCGCTCACCCACATGTTGAACCGTCGCGGGCGGATTGAGCTGGAAACGACCGTGGTGAAGCTGGCCGAGGACCGCTTCTATCTGGTCTGTGCTGCGTTCTTCGAACAGCGCCTGATGGATCACCTGACCCAGAACAAGGCCGGTGAAAACGCCGACATCATCCTGCGCTCCAACGATTGGGCGGCGATCACGCTCAACGGACCCAAAGCGCGCGACGTGCTGGCGCGATGCACCGATGCCGACCTCAGCAATGCGGGCTTCCGTTGGCTGACGGCGCAAGAAATCACTGTCGCCGGCCACAAAATCTGGGCCTTCCGCATGTCCTACGCCGGTGAACTGGGTTGGGAATTCCACATCCCTCGCGACAGCGCTCTGGCCGTCTACGACGCACTTTGGGCCGCGGGTGAGGCGCATGGCATCACCGATTACGGTTCCTTCGCGATGAACGCGATGCGCATGGAAAAGATGTTCAAAGGCGCGGGCGAGTTGACCAACGAAGTGACCCTGCCCGAAGCGGACGTGATGCGCTTTGCCAAGCTGGACAAAGAGTATCTGGGTGTTGATCCGACCCGTGCCAGCGCCGAAGCCTCCGAGAACGGCACGATGCCATGGGTCTGCGCCTACATGGAAATCGAACCCGATGGAGTTGAGGACGGCCATGGCGGTGAGGCGGTGCTTTACCAAGGCAAGGTCGTGGGCTCTACCGCGTCGGTGGCGTATGCGCATACCTACGGAAAGATCCTGGCGTTCGCCTACATCAAGCCGCACGCCAATATTCCCGGGGCCGAGATCGAGGTGATCGTCGCCGGCCATCCACGCAAAGGCCGCATTCTGGACGCACCCGTCTATGACCCGGAAAGCCTACTGCCGCGTACGGATGCTGCGCTAGAGGTCGCCTGACAAACAGGTCGGGGTCGTTTTTCAGCAAGACGGCCCCGTTTTCGAACAGCTAGTTGAAGTTGTACCCAAGCAAGAAAGACACCCCCATGACTGACCTGCCCGCAACAATGAAAGCCATGGTTTTGACCGGGCACGGTGACGTCAACATGTATCATTGGCATGAAGACTGGCCCACACCGCAGCCGGGACCTGATGATGTGGTCATTAAGGTTGGAGCCTGCGGGCTGAACAACACCGACGTGAACACGCGCTCCGGCTGGTATTCCAAAGCGGTAGACGAAGCCACAACCGGCGGGGCCTATAGTGAGGTGGACGAGGAAGATCCCACCTGGGGCGGTCGCCCAATCACGTTCCCGCGCATTCAAGGCGCTGATCCAGTGGGCACAGTGGTGGCCGTAGGTGAGAATGCGGATCCGGACTTGATGGGCAAACGTGTGCTGGTTGACGGGTGGATGCGGGATTGGTCTGACCCGGACAACATGGACACGACCTATTACTTTGGTTCGGAAAAAGACGGCGGTTACGCGGAATACACCATGGCCGACCGTCGCGATATCGGCGTGATCGACAGCGATCTGAGCGATGCCGAACTGGCCACATTCCAGTGCAGCTATTCCACCGGAGAGGGCATGCTGGAGCGCGCCAATGTTGGCCCCAACGATACTGTTCTCATCCCCGGTGCATCGGGCGGGGTGGGCAGCGGTCTGATCCAGCTGGCCAAACGCCGCGGCGCGCGCGTCATTGCCATGGCGTCCGAGGCAAAACATGCGGACGTGGCCAAACTCAGCCCTGACATGATTCTGCCCCGCGCACCCGAAAACCTGCGTGCCGCGTTGGGTAACGAAAAGATCACCGTGGTGGCAGACGTGGTGGGTGGCGACTGCTGGCCTGCGCTGATTGATGTTCTGGAACGCGGCGGTCGGTACACCTGTTCGGGGGCCATCGCAGGTCCGATTGTCGAACTTGACCTGCGCACCTTCTATCTGCGCGACCTGACATTTACCGGCTCAACCATCATCCCGCAGAAGGTGTTTCACAACATCATCAAGTACATCGAAGCCGGTGAGATTAAACCGATGCTGGCCGCGACCTATCCGCTTTCGCAGTTGCGCGAAGCCCAGACCGCTTTCATCGAAAAGCGCCACACTGGCAACATCGTGGTTGAGCCGTGACAACCGTTTGGACAGATTTGCTGACCGAGGCGCGGGCACTGCACAATTCGGTGCCTGCGCTGTCAGAGTTCTGTCCCTTTCCAGAGGTCGAGGTTGCAAACACGTTTGAACCTCAGATCGATCCGCTCTGCGACACACTCAAGGAAGACACCACGCTGGATGGGCCGTACGCAGCGTTCCAAGCGGCTTGCTTAAGCGCCGCCAGCCACGGCTGGTGGCGAGGGACTTATCGCGACACGCTGATTGGCGATGTGTTGCACGCGCATTTCGGCACCTATGAGATTTTGGGGCAGGACACGCCGTTGAAAACCAACGCCATGCGCGGCTTCATGATATACCAAACGCCCGGCTACCATTATCCGTTGCACCAACACCCGGCGGAAGAAATTTACCTCGTGCTTGCGGGTGAGGCTGAATTTGAGATCGAAGGCGAGGAGAGCAAAACCCTGCGACCGGGTGATGTCTCTTTTCATGCCTCCAACGCCCCGCACGCGCTGACGACGACGGATCGCTCAATTTTGGCATACGTGCTCTGGCGCGGAGACCTAACAACGAAGCCTGTCTTCACCTACCCGGAGACATTGCAATGAACGCCCGTGCGCTTTTTGATGAGGCGCTAGAGGCCACAAAAGCGTGGCACGCAGCCTTGCCAGAGGCGCAGGCATTCTGCCCTTGGCCAGACGATTTTGTCTGGACAGACCGGCCCGCTGCAACGTTGCCAGCCACAGAACAGATTGTCACCGCCCCGGGTGAGGCGACTGCGGCTTCCGCCCCACTGATGCAGGCGTTGCAGTCACTTGCGCCCCACCTAGAATGGCGTCTGACCTATACAGCGGAAGAAGTAGGTCAGCATTTCCTGGATCACTTTGGATGGTTCGAACTGGCCGGTCCGACGGGGCATTTCACCTCGCATCAGGCTCGGATCACCGTTGGGTATTGGGGCAAGGGACTGACCTACCCCCGTCACCAGCACCGCGCGGAAGAGCTGTATACCGTGGTCTCTGGGGAGGCGCTGTTTCAATCTGATGGCGACGCAGATGAGGTTCTGGGCCCCGCGGCCACGCGCCTGCACCGATCGAACCAACCGCACGCGCTTTTGACACAAGAAAGCCCAGTGCTGACTTTGGTTTTCTGGCGTGGCGACGGGCTTGGCGATGCCCCGGCCCTGACCGCGGAGTGAGGGGCCATGAGGATCGCGCGCATCCAGATCTATCAATGTGACCTGCCTGTGAAGGGCGGTGTTTACAGGCTATCGGGCGGGCGCGAATACACCTCTTACGATGCGACATTTGCCCGGATCACCACCGACACCGGGCTTGAGGGGTGGGGTGAGTCGACGCCTTTTGGCTCCACCTATATCGCATCTCATGCTGGCGGCACGCGTGCGGCCCTGGACTTGCTTGCGCCCGCGCTTTTGGGACAAGACCCCCGTGCCCATGACAGGCGGCAAGAGGTGATGCGCGAGGCGCTGCTCGGTCACCGCGACGCGCGCACTGCGCTTGATGTGGCCTGTTGGGATATCACAGCGAAGGCCGCTGATTTGCCGCTGTGTGATATGCTGGGCGGGCGCATTCCCGGCCCGGTGCCGGTGATTTCATCAATCGGTGGCGATACGCCCGATGCCATGCGTGCCAAGGTCGCCGCGCATCGCAAGCAAGGCTTCATGGGTCATTCGATTAAGGTCGGTGCGGCAGAGGCCGAGGGCGGCCCTATGCTCGACGCTGAACGCATCCGCGCCTGTCTGGCTGATCGTCAGTCGGGCGAATGGTATTTGGCGGACGCAAACAATGGTATGTCGCCCGAGCAGATCCTGCGCGTGATTTCACTCTTGCCCGACGGGACCGATATCGTGCTGGAGGCCCCTTGCGCCACATGGCGCGAAACTGCGTCGGTCCGTGCCCGCTGTCGCTTGCCGCTTTTGTTGGACGAGTTGGTCCAGTCCGAAGGCGATCTGATGCAGGCCGTAGCACAGGACCTTTGCGACGGTGTGGGCCTCAAGGTTTCCAAACAAGGCGGCGTGACGGCCATGACCCGCCAGCGCACCATCGCCGCCGCCGCCGGACTGGTGATGTCCGTGCAAGACACGGTCGGGTCAGAGATTTCCGCCGCCACGATTTTCCACATCGCCCAATCGACACCCCGCCACTTGCTGCGCTGCGCGCTTGATCCGCGTGTGATGGTGGATGTGTCCGTCGCCACACTCGATGCGCCGGTTCAAAACGGCGGCGTGGAAGCCCCAAATACGCCGGGCCTAGGCATCACGCCCGACCTGTCCAAACTCGGCGTCCCCGTCGCGACCTATGAGGCCTGAGCTATGAAGATCACCCGCATTCGCATCTACCGCACTGACTTGCCCTATGTAGACGGCGCGTATGCGTGGGGCGCGGGTAACGTGATCGACACGGCCAAATCGACCGTGGTCGTGGTCGACACGGATGCAGGTTTGCAAGGATGTGGTGAATTTACGCCCTGCGGCGACAACTACATGGTCGCCCATTCTGAGGGGACAGAGGCCTTCGCCCGCCTCGCCGCTCCGCGGCTTCTGGGCGAAGACCCGCGTCAGGTGTTGGCGATGGAACGCCTGATGGATCACATCGTGCATGGACACGGCTATGCCAAAGCGCCCTTTGATGCCGCGTTTTGGGATCTGTTGGGCAAAGCGTCTGATCAACCCGTCTGGATGCTGATGGGGGGGTTGCTGACAGATGGCGCGCCGATGTACCGCGTGGCCCCACAACGACCGATCAAAGAGACCATCGCGGAAATGGACCGCCACCGCGCCAATGGCTACCAGCAATTCCAGATCAAAGTCGGCGCGGATTGGGTCACAGATATCGACCGCATTCGGGAAACCGTGCCTTTGCTGAAACCCGGCGAGAAAGCCATGGCCGATGCCAATCAGGGCTGGCGCGTAGACAATGCGATCCGCGTGGCACGGGCCACCCAAGACCTTGATTTCATTCTGGAACAGCCTTGCAAGACGTATGAGGAATGCCAGCAGGTCCGCCGCGTGGCGCAACAGCCGATGAAGCTGGATGAATGTGTCACCGGCCTGCACGCGGCGCAACGCATCGTGGCAGATCGGGGGGCGGAGATGTGCTGTTTGAAAATCTCCAACCTGGGCGGTTTGTCCAAGGCCCGCCGCGTGCGGGACTTCCTGATTGAAAACCGCATCCCAGTGGTTTCCGAGGACACCTGGGGCGGCGAGATCACCACGGCCGCCGTCGCGCATTTTGCGGCCTCGACTCCAGAAGAGTACCTGATCAACTCAACCGACCTGATGAACTACAACACCCGTTCCACCGGCATCGGCGGCCCCACCACGCAAGGCGGAAAGCTCTACGCGGGCAACGCTCCGGGTTTAGGTGTTAGCCCTGATTTCGAAAGTCTCGGCGATCCGGTAGCCGACTACACGTTGCAGGAGGCATAATACGATGACCAATACCTGCACCGCCACGCCACTGATCGACGACACCCGTGTCCGCGTCACACGGTTCGATTTCGAACCGGGGCAGGAAACCGGCTGGCACGTGCACGAAATGGACTACGTGATCACCGCCTTGACGGACTGCCATATGCACCTGGAAAACCCTGATGGCACGACGAAGAACGTCACAGTGCCCGCGGGCACGGCGTATCGACGCGATGAGGGTGTGGAACACAACGTGATCAACGCCGGGGATACGCGCATGTCCTTTGTGGAAGTTGAACTGAAATGAAGATCTCTCGTATCACTGTCTGGCAGCTCGATCTGCCGCTGATTGAGCCTTATTGGCTGTCTGGCGGGCGGTTGAAGTTTGAACGTCTGGACAGCACCATTTTGCGGATCGACACCGACGAAGGCGTGTCCGGTTGGGGCGAAGGGTGCCCTTGGGGAGAGACTTATCTGCCCGCACACGGCCCGGGATTGCGGGCGGGATTGGCGACACTTGCACCGTCGCTTATTGGGCTTGATCCGCGTTCTATCGACCATGTGAACAGGGTGATGGACGTGGCTTTACCGGGGCATCCTTATGTCAAATCGCCTGTCGACGTGGCCTGTTGGGATATTCTTGGACAGGTGGCGGGCATGCCGCTTTGGCAGATGCTAGGCGGTGACGCGGCTGATCCGGTTCTGGTCAATTCCTCGATTTCCACCGGTACGCCGGAAGAGATGATCGCGCTGATCCAGAAAGCGGCCGCCAAGGGCTATACCGTTCATTCGGCCAAGGTCGGTGGCACGGATATCAGCGCGGATATTGACCGTATTGAAGGGATTTCTGCGGCATTGGAACCCGGCCACCGTGTGACCTTTGACGTCAACCGCGCGTGGCAGCCAGGGGTGGCCATCGAAGTGCTGAACTCCACAAAGGCGCGCGATTGGGTGGAACAACCATGCGAGACGCTGGCTCAGTGCGCCCATGTGGCCGCGCGGGTGTCGAACCCCATTCTGCTGGACGAATGCATGACAACATTTGGGGACCATCTGGACGCGTGGAAGCGCGGTGCTTGTGAAGGTGTGAAGGTCAAACCCAACCGCGTGGGTGGCTTGACAAAAGCGCGCCAAATCAGGGACTTCGGCGTCTCTGTGGGCTGGCAAATGCATATCGAAGACGTGGGTGGATCGGCGCTCGCAGACACGGCGGCCATTCACCTTGCCAGTTCGACGCCGGACGCCAACCGATTGGCGTCATGGCTGTGCCATTACCACCTTTCCGTCGATCCTGTTCCCGGACAGGGCGCGCGCAATGCACAAGGCAGTGCCACGCCGCCGTCCCTGCCCGGTCTGGGCGTTCAGCCCAATCTCGACCTATTGGGTGATCCTGTTGCTGTTTATGAGACCTGAAACATGAAGATTAAACGCGTATCTCTTTGGCACCTGCCGCTGACCAGCCACGCCACTTACTACATGGCGGGTGGCAAGACGTGTGACACGGTCACCTCGGTGATCCTGGCCATCGACACCGACACCGGTCTTCGCGGGTGGGGAGAGGTCTGTCCGATCCCGCATTACCTGCCAGCCTATGCGCATGGCGTGGCCCCTGCCCTGCAAGAGATGGCGCCAGTGCTGATCGGCGCAGACCCTATCGGGCCAGAGGCGTTGATGGACCGGTTGGAACGGCACCTGATGGACCACCGATACGCAAAATCCGCGATTGACACGGCGCTTTGGGATCTGACGGCGCAGGCGGCGGGCCTGCCGCTCTACAAACTTCTGGGTGGGCGTCAGCAAGAGGACATGCCGCTTTACCACTCCATCACCTGTGTTGCGCCGGATGAGATGGTGCGCATGGCGCTTGATGCGCAGGCCAAAGGTATGACGCAGTTTCAGGTCAAGCTGGGCGCAGACGACGATTGGACCGCCGATGTGGAACGCCTGACCAAAGTGCGTGAAGCCGTGGGCGCCGGACCTTTGGTCTATGGTGACTGGAACGGTGGTTCGACCGTTTTGGACGCCACCCGTGTGGGCCGGGCCGTGGCGCATCTGGATATTATGCTGGAACAGCCTTGCGATACGCTTGCCCAATGTGCCGCCGTGCAACAGGCGACGGGCCTGCCCATGAAACTTGACGAGTCCGCCCATGACACGGCCACCTTGCTGGAAGGCTACGAGCGCCGGACCATGGATGCCGTGGCGCTGAAGCTGTCGAAGTTTGGCGGGCTTTCAAAGATGCGCCAGGCACGCGATCTGTGCCTCTACCTGGGTGCGCGGATGTGCATCGAAGACACTTGGGGCGCGGCTGTGACGACGGCTGCACTTTTGCATCTGGCCGCGGCGACGCCAGCGCGGGCTATTCTGAACACCTGCGATCTGGCAGACTATGTCGGGCCAAACCTTTCAGAAGACTTACCGGTGCGCACCAATGGCCGAATTGCCCCGCCCGAGGGCATTGGCCTTGGCATCACTGTCAACACCGAGGTGCTGGGCACCCCGGATCTCATTCTCGATTGAAACGGAGGACGACCATGGAAAAGATTGGCACTCAGGCAGACTGGATAGAGCGCGCCAAGGCGGTGTTGCCGGGCGGGGGTTTCGGGAACTTTGATCCGACCGTGTTCATCGCGGAAGGCAAAGGGTCTCACGTATGGGACCACGATGGAAACGAGTATATCGACTACCTGATCGGCTCTGGTCCGATGCTGTTGGGGCACGGGCATCCGGAAGTGATGGAAGTGATTTTCGAACAGCTGCCCAAAGGTCAGACATTCTTTGCCAACAACACGCTTGGTGTGGAACTGGCCGAGGAAATCTGCCGCGCTGTGCCTTGTGCGGAGCAGTTGCGCTACGTGTCTTCTGGCGGGGAGGCAGACATGTACGCCATCCGCGCCGCACGTGCCTTTACGGGTCGCGACAAGATCGTCAAATTCGAAGGTGGCTATCACGGGATGTCTGCAGAGGCGCAGATGTCGCTGGCGCCGGCCAAGATGGTGAACTTCCCGCAGGCGGTGCCAGACAGTGCGGGCATTCCGCAATCGGTGGCCGATGAAATGCTGATCGCGCCGTTCAATGATTTTGACTATATCCGGTCGCTTCTGGCCGAGTATGGCGATCAGGTTGCGGGCATGATTGTTGAGCCTTTACAGCGCATTATCCCGCCGCTGCCTGGCTTCCTTGAGTTGTTGCGGGAAGAAGCGGACAAGTACGGGATCGTGCTGATTTTCGATGAGGTCGTGACCGGCTTCCGCTTCTCCTATGGCGGCGCGCAGGAGCTTTATGGCGTGACGCCAGACCTCGCCACGCTGGGCAAAATCATCGGTGGGGGTTTCCCCCTGGCGGCCACGGTGGGGCGCAAGGACATCATGGATCACTTCGACAAGAACACCGTCGGTGCGGACAAGTGGCTGATGCAACTGGGCACACTGTCGGGCAATCCGGTGGCGGCTGTGGCGGGGCTGAAATCGATGGAAATCCTGCGCCGTGAGGGACAGTACGACGCTCTGCGCAGCATTGGCAAACGGCTTATGGCGGCGGCCACGGCGGCGCTTGACGCGGAAGGTATTCCACATCGCGTGGTGGGTGACCCGACGCTCTTTGAGCTGGTCTTTACAGGTCGCGATGTGCGTGACTATCGCGATGTTCTGCAGGCCAACACCAAGGCCGCCACGCGGTTCAACGCGGTGCTGCGGGAGCAAGGCCTCTTCAAGGCGCCGGGCAAAACCTACCCCTGCCTGGCCCTCACCGAAGAGGACCTCGTCCAGACCGAAGCGGCGTACAAAGTGGCCGCCAAGGCACGGGCGGAGGAGATGAGCCCGGCGGAGTAAACCGGGCAAATTTCAACGTCGGTAACACGTCGGTATCGCGTCGGTATTACGTCGTTGCGCCCTCACCGCATGTCAGAGGTTTTGTCGGGAGCCAATTTCCGGGGACGTGTCTGCACAGGTGTTGAGAGCAAGTCCGGGAGGCCAGAATGGTGTCCCGGGAAACAGAGTGTTTCCTAGCGACACGGCTGACTTGCGCCTAACAGTGCCATTGAGCCATTTTGTTTTGAGGGGACTCACTACGATTTCGGCGAAGCCGCTATCTTGGGACACCTGGACAAGGGTATAGCGCATGGGGGGCGCATGGCCGTCAGGTTTAACTTTGCAAACTCAGGTGACCGAACGCAGATCAATACATCTGGTGTTGCGCGGACGATTACGAATACCGATCAAAGCGAAACCAATGGCCAATTCGTCAGGTTCAGTCTGTCGACGGATGCCGCAGGGGGGGGATCAATCAGGTCTGTTTGCCAACAATCTAGGGGCGAACGCTCCGAACTTCTTCTTGTCAGACCGCGACACGAACACATCGACGAATTCCGGCAACGACGTCTTCACGTTGCGATTTTCTGATGCCAACAATCCATCACTGGACCTTCTGAGCGGCACGGTCAGCAACCCGTTTTTCTTTGACTTTGAGTTTATCAGGGGCTCGGCCCGGTTCGATTTGTTGTCGGAGGCGGGTGGTGTCCTTGATGGCAAGACTCTTACATCCAACGATGCAGGCAGCCGCATTGATTTTGATCTGCCCAATATTGCTGCAATCCGGTTCACCACCTTGTCGTCCGGTGCAGATGCGATCGGGATTGAACGTTTAAGGGCGAACGAGCTGAACTGCTTTCTTGCTGGAACGCGGATCGCAACGCAGAACGGGCATGTGGCGGTCGAAGATATCGCCAAAGGCGACCGTGTTCTGACGGCTGATGGTCGTGCTGTGGAGGTGCGGTGGCTTGGCCAGCAAACCGTTGATGCCCGCATGACACATCCCGAACAGGTCAACCCGATCTGTATCTCAGCAGGTGCCTTAGCGCCGGGTGTGCCGGAAAGGGATCTTTACGTGTCGCCGGATCATGCGATTGGCATCGACGGCATTCTGATCAATGCCAGCGTCTTGGTGAACGACCAGTCGATCTATCAGCTGCGCACTATGCCCCTCGAGAGGTTCACCTACTACCATGTCGAGACCGAGGCCCATGAGTTGCTACTGGCCGAAGGCTGTCCGGCGGAGAGTTTCCTCGAACACTCTGACACTTTCGGGTTCAACAATGGTGATGAACGCGACGCTCGGGTGATCCAAGCGATGGACTTGCCCAGAGTTTCGTCGACACGGATGCTGCCGGACGCCATTGTGGAGCGGTTGTCGGATCGCGCAAGAACGCTGCGAGCGTGGCGGCGGGCCGGGTGATGCATTGGGCCATGCTGCGATATGCAGTTGGGACACACTGACCAGGTGATGAGAGCGGTTCGCCCGTAACAGCTTAGTCTTGCGTTGCTTTTGGAGCAGCGAGCCAATAGCGTCCAGTCGACCAGCACGACGAAAGACCCAGACATGCCAGTCACATTCGATTTTTTGACCGCCGGACCAAACAACGCACTGACCTCCGTCACAGGGCCAAACACGGTGACCAACGCCGATATAGCGAACGCTGGTGCCGGGCAGACGGTGACGTTCACGGTGTCTTCGGATGCGGCGGGTGGCGCGGAGAACATATTTTTCGGCAACGCTGCCTTCCCAGCCTTTCCGTTCTACCTCGACGACGCAGACAACACGAGCGCGGGCACCACAGCGGACGACGTGTTCACGCTGACCTTTGCCGACGACAACAATTCGCATTTCACGGTTCTAACCGGCAAAACCGGCAACCGCATATCCCTCCAGTTTGGTTCTACGGTTGCTGGGTCGGTCCTTGTGGAATTGCTGAACGGCACCGCCGTTGTGGGCAGCACGACCGCGACCGCCCTTTTGGCCAACAACACGGTATCCTTCACCGCCCCATCGATCACCGGCATCCGGTTCACAACGACGGGTGGCGGTCGGGACGTCATCACGCTTAGAGAGTTGTCGGCCAACGGGCTCAACTGTTTTTTGACGGGCACACGGATTGGCACGCCGGACGGGACCGTCGAGGTGGAGACCTTGGTGACGGGCGACCGTGTGCTTACCGCAGATGGACGTGACGTTGAGGTGCGTTGGCTGGGGCGGCAGTTTGTGGATACGCGGGTGACGCATCCAGCGAAAGTGAACCCGATTTGTATTTCTGCGGGTGCCCTGGCGGAGGGGGCGCCGGAGCGGAACCTCTATGTGTCGCCAGATCATGCGATTGAGCTAGATGGCTTTCTGATCAATGCCGGGGCGTTGGTGAATGGGGAGAGCATCTATCAGGTTCGCAACATGCCGCTAGATGGCTTCACCTACTACCACGTTGAGACCGACGCGCATGAGTTGCTGCTGGCCGAGGGCTGCCCGGCGGAGAGCTTCCTCGACTACTCCGTCACCTTTGGGTTCGACAACGCTGGCGAGCGGGCCGAGCGGGTAATCCCAGAGATGGACCGGCCGCGCATTTCGGCGGCACGGATGGTACCGGAGACACTGACATCCCGGCTGAAGGCGCGCGCGGCTGACATGAGCGTTTGCCGACTGGCGGGATAGTTCCTTTGCTCGGTTTTTGTGCAGGCCTCTGACGGGCGGCAGCAACGGTCGGGGAAACGCATTGTTTCCGAGCACTGCGTCACATTCTGCTTTAGGGTTTCGAAACATGCGTCGGCCTCTCTGCACATCCAGAGACTGCTGACCGATGCAAACCATCACCACGCTGGGGGAAGCCGGGATGCCCGTCTCGTTTGATTTCTTGAATACCGGAGCGCCGGTCTCGACCTTAACGACTGGTCCAAACACACTGTTCAACACAGACTTGGACAATTCTGGTGGCGGGCAGAGTGTCAGGTTTACGGTGTCGTCAGATGCGCCTGGTGAGCTTGAGGCGATCGTATTCGGCAACAGCGTAACCGCTGTGCCGCTCGCCCTGGGTGACGTGGATTCGCTCTTTGTGATTGAGGACGACGATGTTTTCACGTTGTCCTTTGTGGACACTGCAAATCCGGTCAATACACAGATCAGTGGAACGGCAGACAATCAAATCGCAGTGCAGTTTGGCGGAAATCTCGATGGCTCGGTTTTGATGGAGCTCTTGAGCGGCACCGCTGTTGTGGGCAGCACAACCGTCACGACCGAGTTTTCAAACGGGTCAGTTGCGTTCAATGCCGCGTCAATCAATGCGATCCGATTTACCACCCTCACCGACGACCGCGACCAAATCGTTTTGGCGGGCTTGACGGGAAATGCGCTCAATTGTTTCCTCGCAGGGACCATGCTGGCCACACCCGATGGCGCGGCGGCCGTTGAAACGCTGGCGACGGGAGATCGGGTTCTGACGGCTGATGGCCGCGCGGTAGAGGTGCGTTGGGTCGGGACGCAGTTTGTGGATTTGCGCGTGGCGCGTCCTGAGAAGGTCAACCCGATTTGCATTTCCGCCGGGGCCCTTGCGCATGGCGTACCGGAGCGAGACCTCTATGTTTCGCCAGATCACGCGGTAGGCATGGAGGGCTATCTGGTCAATGCCAGCGTGCTGGTGAATGGCTCTACGATCTATCAGGTCGCGCTGATGCCGCTGGAGGGATTCTGCTACTACCACGTGGAAACAGACGCCCACGAGCTTCTGCTCGCCGAGGGGTGCCCGGCCGAAAGCTTTATTGATCGAGAAGAAACAAATGGCTTCGACAACGCGGGGGAGCGCGTAGAGCGGTTGGTTGAGGAGATGAACCTGCCGCGCATCTCGTCGCGTCGATTGCTGCCGGAGATGTTGGCGGCCAAACTCATGGCACGCGCCGATGTGATCCGTGACCGCCGATTGGCGGGGTGACACAAATACACTCTCAATAAACGGGCTTTTGCACGCCATGTTTGCATGGTTGGGAAACAGTGTGTTTCCGAGCCATATCGATGGGTTTGATCTAGGCTCGTGATCAACGGGACATGACGTTGCGCTGAAGACGCCGGTCCCATCGACACACGCCATCACCAAGCTTGGGGGAGCGGGGATGCCAGTTTCGTTTGATTTCGTGAATGACGGCACATTCGCCGTTACCAATGCCTCTGCTCCGCCGCCCATAACAAGCACCGACACGGACGACGCGGGCGGCGGTCAGACAGTGACCTTTACAGTGTCCTCAGACGCCGCCGGAGGAACGGCGCAGGTGGTTTTTGGCAATGCCAATTTTGTCGGCGTTCCCTTGTCTCTCAATGACGACGGGTCGGTCGGCGGCAGCGCGGCCAATGACGTCTGGACGCTGACCTTCGAAGACACGGCCAACCCTGATTTCACGCGGCTGAGCGGGACAGAAAGCAACCAACTGGCGCTGCAGATCGGGTCGGTGGCGATTGGCTCGATCCGGGTTGAGTTGCTGAACGGGACATCCGTTCTGCGCAGTGCCCTGATCAGCGGCGACAACACCAACTCGACGATCCAACTGGGGATTGGCAGCATCAACGGCATTCGCTTCACGACCCTCACAGACGGGTTTGATGCGGTTTATCTGACCGGGCTGTCGGCCAATGCGTTGAATTGTTTTCTGACGGGCACGGGCATTGCAACACCCGAAGGCAAGGTTGCGGTCGAAGACCTGCGCGAGGGCGACAGGGTTATGACATCAGATGGCCGGGCGGTGGAGGTGACTTGGGTGGGTCACCGTCGTGTTGAGACGCGTATGGCCAGTCCTCGAGTGAACCCGATCTGCATCTCTGCCGACGCGCTATCGACAGGTGTGCCGGAGCGGGATCTCTATGTTTCGCCGGATCATGCCATCGGGATTGAGGGATGCCTGGTGAATGCCAGTGTGCTGGTGAATGGCGAGACCATCTACCAGGTCGCACAGATGCCGCTGGAAGGGTTCACGTATTACCACATTGAGACGGACGCGCATGAGTTGTTGCTGGCAGAGGGCTGTCCGGCGGAGAGTTATATCGATCAGGGCGACGCAGGCTTCGACAACGCAAGGGAGCGAAAGGATCGCACGATCCCCGAAATGGACCTCCCCCGCATCGCGTCCGCGCGGATGTTGCCGGACGTCCTTAAGGCGAGGTTGCAGGTGTCAAAACGCGATGTGGCGGCTTGACGGGAGTTGGATGATGCCCTGCACCACGGATTTGCGTTTTCGTTTACAGGTTGGCTGCACTGGCCTAGCCTTGGTTCCCAACACGTGGGGTGGGTAAAACATGCCTTTTTTCTTTGATTTCGCAAATTCGGGTCCAAGCGTCTTTAGCACTGACACGTCGGCCACCCTGTCAAACACGGCCGACGGCGTCACCTTCACTTTGTCAGGAGACGGTGGCGGCGGGAGCGAGGGGTTCCTCTTCGGCAATGCGGGGACGCCCTCGGTCACGCTCAATATCACCGACAGCGGACCGGACGATCAGATCACGCTGAGGTTCCAAAGCTCGACCTTTCCACCGATCTCGAGGATCGACGGGACCACGGCCAATCCGATCAATCTGGAATGGGATTTCGTCGCGGGCACCTGGAGCGTGCGGTTTGAAACCTCGGGCGGTGGCATCAGCAGCCCAACGGGGTCTCAGTATCTGATCACCCGGTTCGAAGATAACGGGAACCTCACCTTCGTGGGCACCGGCATCACCGGCGTGATATTCACCTCGACCAATGAGGCGGGTTTTGCAAATATCAATCTGAACTCGCTGAGCGGGGCTGACTTCAACTGCTTCTGCGCCGGCACGCGGATCGCGACGCCTGAGGGGGAGGTTGCCGTCGAGACATTGCAGGCAGGTGATACTGTGTTGACGGCGGATGGCACGGTCAGCACGGTCAAGTGGCTTGGCCGGCAGGACGTGGATGTCCGCTTGGGCAACCCACGCAAGACCAATCCGATTTGTATCTTGGCAGGGGCGTTGGGGGAGACCCTTCCCAAGCGCGATCTTTGGGTGAGCCAGGATCATGCTATTGAGTTGGATGGGTGCCTGGTGAATGCCAGTGTGCTGGTGAATGGTTCTACGATCTATCAGGTGGCGCAGATGCCATTGGAGGGGTTCACTTACTATCACGTTGAGACCGAAGCCCATGAGTTGTTGCTCGCCGAAGGCTGCCCGGCGGAGAGTTACATTGAGCGCGAGGCCATGGATTTCGACAACGCGGAAGAGCGCGCAGCACGGGTGATACCGGAGATGGACCTGCCGCGTATCTCGTCTCAGCGGATGCTGCCAGACCAGATCGCCGCACGGATTGCGGCGCGGGTTGGGACCACGCGGGTGCTGGCCAAGGCGAGCTAAGGCGCGTCTTTCAACCTGAAATCATCAATGACTGCATTTTGGGCACAGTCCCCTTCCTGTTGCGTTAGCGGCAATAGGAAGCTTGCCGCGTGGGGAAAGAATTATTACCGTCAGGCAAGTGATGCGGTTTTGGGGGTGTCATCTGACGTTTTTGACGATCCAAAGAAGGTCGCTTGTGAAAGGGTACCAGTTTAGCATCACGGGTATTGGTGGACCAAAAAACCAATAAGGCAAACCATCATCAATTGCCAAACGGCACGGAGGTACATGGAAGATGGAAGAACAGCTCGCTGAGCTTGCGGCCCAGGTGGCTGCACTGCAAGAAAGTAAGACGAACACGATGTTCGCCGAAACTTACTATTACTTATCAATCCCACTCATGATCATCATTCACGCGGGCTTTTTGGCCTACGAGATGGGTGCGTCGCGGGCCAAGAATGCATTGTCGTCGGGTGTGAAAAACATCCTCGCCTTCGCCTTCGTGATCCCGGCCTTCTATTTCTTCGGATGGTGGGTCTACTGGGGCTTCCCCACAGGGTTCAGCTTCTCCGCGGGTCCCAACGGGATCTCCGGGGCGGAATATGCCAATGCTATCGGCTGGCCATGGGGCGCATCGGCAGAGATCATGGGTCCGAACACGGAAGACCAGATCGACGGTGTGTTCTGGGGGGCGTTCACGCTCTTTGCGGCCACGACAGCCTCGATCTTCTCGGGCGCGGTCATCGAGCGCATCCAGACCGTGGGTTTTGTCATCCTGGCCATCATCCTTGGCGGGTTCAGCTGGACGCTGGGCGCGGCCTGGGGCTGGCATTCCGACGGATGGCTGGTTCAGCAGTGGGGCGTCCATGACTTCGGCGCAGCCGGTCTTGTCCACGCGATTGCGGCCTTCTTTGCCCTTGGCGTGCTGATCAACCTCGGCCCGCGGATTGGCAAGTTCAACCCTGATGGCACCGCCAATGATCTGGCCGGTCACAACCTGCCCTTCACGGCGACAGGCCTGATGCTCATCGTTGTGGGCTTCTGGGGCTTCCTGATGGCCTGTCTGGTTGTCGGTGGCGAGGCATGGTCCTGGGGTGCAAACTGGACGACCATTTACGGCACACCCACCAACCTTGGTGCGCTGAGCTTCAACATCCTGATGGGTGTTGCGGGCGGCATCATCGGGGCCTGGGCGCTGACGCGTGATCCGTTCTGGATGATGTCTGGCGCACTTGCCGGTCTGATCTCGGTCGCATCCGGTCTGGATATCTACTGGCCGGCCCTCACCTTCCTCATCGCCGTCAGCGCGGGTCTTCTTCTGAAGCCGGCTGCGAAGATGCTGGAAAACATGGGCATCGATGACGCGGTTGGCGCTGTCACCGTTCACGGCACCATGGGCATCTACGGTATGCTGCTTTTGGGCATCTTCGGTTCGGGGTACCCGGCCTTGGGTGAAGCCGCCGCCTTCGCAGGCGACAGCGTTCCAACAGTGAGCTTCGTCGGCCAGCTTGTCGGTATCATCGTCTTCGTTCTGATCGGCTTCATCACGGGCTATGTCTCGTCGCTGATCCTGAAGATGGTGGGCATGCTGCGCGTACCGGAATCGGTTGAACTCGCAGGTCTGGATACCGTCAAAGTACCGGCACAGGCCTATCCCGAAGGCATCGCGGCATCGCCGCCGGCCTCTAGCTAAGAAGGAGAGAAAGCAATGGGTTTTCCCTACGACACAGGTAGCTGGGAAGGTGTTTCTGGCGCGATCTACATGGGCTACGGCACCGCTTTGCCGGGCATCTTTTCGGCGATCGCCATCGTGGTGTGCATCGTTCTGCTGGCCATGGGCCAGAAGACGGAAAGCAGCAAGTACCGCGACCATAAGTAAAGCGCTTTGACGCGCGTGAGAACGCCCCGCCGGTGTCCCGGCGGGGCGTTTTTTGTTTGGCGTTGGTGCCTGTTGATCGTGCGCATTGACTCACCAGGCAACGTACACGCGCGGAATCAAGGTGGGCTAGCCCACCGCCGCGCATCGCCAGGCCGCACCGTCACACCAGGGGTGTGCCGACTATAGGTGGCGCGCCTTTGGCGCGACGGACTGGCGATTTGGTTGGGTCAGCGCCGCGTTCGATTGGAGCAATGGCTTTGCACGATAAAGCGTGCCGATCAGCGGTCGGATCGCCACTCCGCGGCCTGGCAATGCGCGGCAAAAACGAAGTCCCTATTAAGTCGAGAAAAATGCCAGTCAGCGCGCCTGCCAGTTTTCCAGGGCATCCACTGCGTTGCGATACCAAAGATCCGCCGCATAAAGAAAATGCGGTCGTTGGAATGGATGCAACACATGCCGGATAAGGTTGGTGGCAGAGTAGGCTGTCTGCCCGCGCGCATCGCCCACGGCCTGTAGTGCGGCTTTTGCACCCAAATAGGGCGCCAACACCGTGCCTGAGCCTGAAAACCCCATGGCGTAATGCAGCCCGCGATCTTCGCCCACATGGGGCATGTGCGTGAAGCTGTAGCCTGTGTTGCCCCACCAGACATGGCTGAGTTTCACATCCGCCAGCTCTGGCCAGACGCCCGCCATTGTCTCGTGCAACCGCTTGGCCGCGATAGTGGCGGGCACGCCCCGCAAGGACGCGCGTCCGCCCCATAGGATGCGTTTGCCGTCGGGGGATATGCGGAAGTAGCTGTGCCGCGCGCGGGTTTCGACCATCATCCGGCGTCCCGGGGCGAGGTGGCCGATCAGGTTCGCAGGCAGCTCTTCCGTGGCGATGAGGTAGGACGGCAAGGGAAAGACCCGCGCCATGTGCCAGCGAAACGCCCGGGTGGTGTAACCATTAGTACAAAGCACGACCTTGTCGGCTTCCATCTGACCCTTGGGAGTGTGCGCCGTGAAACCGCCGGGCGTGCGCTCAAGGCGGGTGACTTCGGCCTGGCCAGTGATCGGGATACCCCGCCGCTCCACAGCGGCGCGCAGGCCTGCGTGGTATTTTGCCGGGTGCAGGCCGCAATGTTCGGGAAAGACAATGCCACCGAAATAGCGCGCGGTGCCGATTTCCTGGCTGAGGTCGCCCCGGCTGCGGTGCTCAACCGCAACGTCGGATTTCTCCGCCACGCTGCGGGCCATGGTCTTTTGGCATTCGGCGTGTTTCGGCGTCCAGGCCAGTTGGATGCGGCCGGTGTTTTGCAAGTCGCAGTCGATACCTTCGGATTGAATCAGCGCCTTGGCCCAGACGAGCGCAGGCGCTGCTTCCGCGAAAATCGCATCGGCCACGTCCGCGCCGAAGCGTTTGTTCAAAAGTGGCCAGCTGAGCCGGGGGTGGGCGCCGAACATGCCACCGTTGCGGGTTGAGGCCCCCTCTCCGGGATCAGTGGCATCGACCACCGCAACGGACGCGCCTGTGTCATGAGCGGCGATGGCGGCGGAGAGCCCGGCATAGCCTGCCCCGATGATCAGGACGTCGCAATGCTTGGGCAGGGGGTCGTCCGCAGCTGTGGGCGCGGCGGCCTCCCACCAGTAGGGATGGCCCGGCTCTGCTTCGCCTGTCCATGCTGTCATGGGTGCCTCGCGTGTGTCATGGAGGCACTATTGGGGGTGCAGGTGGGGTTGTCCAGCACCGCCTGCGGGGTTGCACGAGGCCCCGGATCAAGTCCGGGGCGTGTGTTCATACTTGTGGAATTAGTAGCTTTCCGACGAGATCGGCAGTGGCTCAAATGTCCGATTGCCGGTGCGCGCTTTTTCTTCTTCCAGGGCCTCGGCCAGTTCCTTGGCGCGCTTGTTCTTTTCGCGCTCGGCGGCGGCAACGCGGGCGCCTTCAGCTTTACGGGCCGCTTCGGCGGCCGCCTCGGCTTCGGCGATACGCGCGGCTTCTGCCTTACGGGCCGCTTCGGCGGCAGCTTCCGCTTCGGCAATTCGGGCGGCTTCAGCGGCGCGCGCTTCTTCTTCCGCCCTGTAGGCGGCTTCGGCCTCGGCCAGTTTTGCCGCTTCTTCGGCACGTGCTGCTTCTTGAGCTTCGCGGGCAATCCGCTCTTCGGCCTGTTCTTCGGTGATCCGCGTGGCCGCGGCCGATGCACTTTCGGCGACGGGCGCGGCGACGTCGGTGTTGTCATCGAGCACTGCAACGGAGATGTCAGGCATCTCCACATCAATGCCGGCATCTTCAAGATCTACCTGCAATAGCCCCATCTGACGCGCGGCAGCCAGGGACAGCATACCTGAGTCGAGACCCTGCGGTTTTTGATAGGCTCGAATGGCCGCGCGGGTGCGTCCGTCCATCCTGCCGTTGATCGCCCCGCGATAGTGCCCGCGCGCCTGTAGCGCACGCTGTACGGTGGCGTTGAATTCCGGGGTCATCATGTCGTCACAAGGCGTTTCGAACCACGTGTCCTGACGGGGCGTTACGATCTTCTGCTGGGTTTCTGTCTTGTAGATGGCGGGTTCCGTGATGGACCCGTCCTCGCGGATTTCGGCGGGTTGGAGCATGACCTGTTCTGTCACCGTCTCAATCACCGCAGGCGTGGCGTCGCGTCCCCAGCATGTTCCCGGGGCCGCGCCCGGAGGGGCCATGTTACGCGATGTGACCTCTGCCGTGGGCAAAGTCTCGTAGACGCTGGACTGGCACGCGCCCAAGGAGACGCACGCCAGAAGGGCGATCGAAAGGGATCGTTGGAACATACCACTTGCCTCAAAACGGCCTCTGCGGGCCTTTCATTGGCAATATACTACCCGGTTTTGGCCGTTCTGGGAAGACCCGCGTCGGGATCAAGCAAACGATCGAGCATGGGCGAGATATCCTCGATCTCTTCGGCGACGACATGCACCACGGCATTTTCGCGCTGCACCCGGCCTGTCACGCGCAACAACCGCCCGGCGATCACGGCCCGGCGAAAGCGTTCATAAAGCGCGCGCCAGACCACCACGTTGATGACACCGGTTTCGTCTTCCAGGGTGAGAAAAATCACGCCCTTGGCGGTGCCGGGACGCTGGCGCAGGATCACGAGACCCGCCACGGTGATGCGTGCCCCGGCGGGGGGATCGTCCAGCCGGTCGGCGGGCAAAGCCGCAGGGGGGCGGGGCCAGGGGCGGATGGGATTGGGCGTGAAGATTTTCATAGACTACCCCAGCCCGCGCGCAAGGCGTTGTCTTTTAAAGGGTTGGGCCAAACGATGCATAAGAACAAAAATAGAACATTTGCGCCTGATCGCAAGCCCTGACAGCATCAGAAGCATTCAATTTTCGCGTTGTGCAAAACGGCCTGGATCGCCTAGATTACCCCGGAAAATGGAGACAAATTATGGCCAGGATTACCTATATTGAACACAATGGGACCCAGCATGTCGTGGATGTGAAGCCGGGGCTGACCGTTATGGAAGGCGCGCGCAACAATAACATCCCGGGCATTGAGGCAGATTGCGGAGGGGCCTGTGCCTGTTCGACCTGCCATGTTTACGTGGATCCCGCGTGGACTGATCGCCTGCCCGCGCGAGGCGATTTGGAAGAAGACATGCTTGATTTTGCCTATGAGCCTGATCCTGAGCGGTCGCGCCTGACGTGCCAACTGAAGGTGACGGATGAGCTTGACGGTCTCATCGTTCAGATGCCCGAGCGCCAGATTTGATCTTTTGGCGCGCGCTTGGGGTCTGTGCAGTCCTTTGGGGCAGCGCGGCAAGCGCGCAGGTTCTGGATGCAGGGCGCGGGCCGGAAGACGGCTGTGACCGCCCTGCCCCGCCACCATTTTCCGAGGTTGTGACGTCCGAGACCGGTCCGGTTGTGGCCGCGCGATATTTCGGGGCAACGACGGTTTACGGCCATGGCGTGTTGGGCGACGGCGTCGAGGGAGAAGGCCTGCTTGTGCGCTATGACGCGGGCGACCGGGTGATTTGTGACACGGTGGAGGCTGGCCCTGATCGGGTGTTCGAAGATACCAGCCCGAGATTGGCAGATCTTGATGGAGATGGAGTGAACGAGGTCATCGCCGTGGCTTCCCACGCCAGTTTCGGGGCACGTCTGGAAGTATACGGCTATCCTGAACTTGGACAGGATTTTCAGCTGCTGGCCCATACGCCCTATATCGGCACCTCCTTCCGCTGGCTTGCGCCTTTGGGGGCGGCAGACCTTGATGGGGACGGGCATATGGAAATTGCCTTCATCGACCGCCCGCATCTGGCCAAAACCCTGCGCATCTGGCGCTATCGTGATGGCGGGCTGGAAGAGGTCACCGCGCAACAGGGGTTTTCCAATCACAAGATTGGCTGGCCGTTTATCTCGGGCGGCATTCGCGATTGTGGCGCGGGGCCTGAAATGATTTTGGCCACCGGCAACTGGTTCCGGGTGATCGCGGCACGGCTGCAAGGCGATGTCGTCACGGTGCGCGATCTGTCGGCCTTTACGGGGCCGGACAGCCTGGATGCCGCGATGGTGTGTGGCTAAGGCGAGGCGCGCGCCGCTTTCTGACGGACGCGCCTCGATTGATCTATTGCACGATGATCTCTGGTCCCATGACCGAGTTTGGCAGGTAGGTCGATAGCCACGGAATATACGTCACCATGATCAGGAAGACGAATAGCACGGCCAGGAAGGGCAGCGCGGCTTTGACCACCGACATCATCGGCATACCGGCCACGCCTGAGGTCACGAAGAGGTTGAGACCCACCGGCGGCGTGATCATCCCGATCTCCATGTTGACCACCATGATGATGCCGAGGTGTATGGGGTCGATACCCAGCTCAATCGCAATCGGGAACACGAGCGGTGCCACGATCACCAGAAGCCCCGAGGGTTCCATGAACTGGCCGCCGATGAGCAGGATCACATTGACGATCACGAGGAACATGACCGGGCCGAAGCCTGCGTCCAGCATCGCACCGGCGATCTGTTGAGGGATCTGTTCATCGGTCAGGACGTGCTTCAGGATCAACGCATTGGCGATCACGAAGAGCAACGTCACCGTCAGCTTGCCCGCATCAAAGAGTGTCTGCTTGGTATCGGGGTGGAAAAACGCTGTGATCAGCGCCTGGGGCCGCGAAAGCAGGCGGTGGTTGGGGCTGCCCTCTGGCGTCGCAAGCGGGCCCATGTCCTTGTAGACAAAGGATGCGATGAAGAAGGAATAGACCGCCGCCACCGCCGCGGCCTCGGTCGGTGTGAAGATACCGCCGTAGATGCCGCCCAAGATGATAACGATGAGGAACAATCCCCAGGCGGCCTGAAGACCGGACTCGGCGATCTCGCCCCAACCTTGCCAGTCGCCCTTGGACAGGTTCTTGACCTTGGCCATGACGTAGATCGTGACCATCAGCATGAAGCCCGCCAGAAGACCGGGGATCACGCCCGCAAGGAACATTCGCCCAACGGAGACCTCCACGGCAGCCGCGTAGACCACCATCACGATGGAGGGCGGGATAAGGATGCCGAGCGTGCCTGCGTTGCAGATGACACCGGCGGCGAATTCCTTGGTGTAGCCCACCTGCCGCATGCCTGCGATGACGATGGTGCCGATGGCGACCACCGTGGCGGGCGAAGACCCGGAGAGCGCGGCAAAGAGCATGCAGGCGAAAACGCCCGCGATGGCCAGACCACCCGGTAAGTGGCCCACGAGTGCGATGGAGAAGCGGATGATGCGCGCGGCCACGCCGCCGGTTGTCATGAAGCTTGACGCGAGGATGAAGAACGGGATGGCCAGCAGAGTGTAGTGACCTTCAAAGGCCTCAAACAGCGTGCCCGCGATCGAGGCCAGAGAGCTTTCTGAGAACCACAGCAGGAAAAGCGTGGAGCTAAGGCCAAGAGAGACGGCAATCGGCACGCCGATCAGCAGAAAGCCAATGACCATGGAAAAGAGGAGAGCGACTTCCATCAGCGTTGCTCCTCATGGCTGGCGCGGATTTCGTCGAGCTCATCTTCGACTTCATGGCTGGCGACCAAGCGGTCGAGATCGCCCTTCCAGATGGCCACGGCGGCCTGTGCAAAGCGGAAGGTCAGCAGCAACATGGAGATGGGCAGGACGATGTAGGGGATCGTCTTGGGCATCTTTTCGTAAGAATCGCCGAAGTTGATCCAGTCTTCAAGAAAGCGCAGAGGGGCGATCATGGGCACGTCCTGCACCTCGTACCAGCCCTGGCCGCGGAACTTGTCTTCGAAGCCTGTTGGGAACCAGCGGCCGGAGGTCGGGGGCAGCTCGGCGAACACCGCCCAGTAGTCCCACGCGCCTTTCAGCAAGAGAAGCGAGAAGGTGAGGCAGGCGGCGACAGAGATCAGTGCGAGAATACGGCGGGCGGGTGCGTCAAGCATGTTGACGATGGCATCCACGCCCAGATGCGAATGCGTTTTGACAGCGTAGGAGGCCCCAAGCAGCACCAGCCAGGCGAACATGAACACGGTGAGTTCAAGCGCCCAGAGGATGTTGGAATTGAAAACGAAGCGAGCGATGACATTGGCGAAGGTGATGACCGTCATGAGGCCGAGAAGCACGGCAATGATGGTTTCTTCGATATGATCGGAAAGCCGCATGTCGCGCGGTTTTTTGTCGGGGGTCATGGTGGATGTCCCGTGCTGTCCCTTTGGTATTCTTAGTGCGTTTTTTGGTGATCGGGCCGCTTGTGGGCGGCCGGTCCTTGACGCTTTTGGCGCATCCCGCTCCGAGCTTGACCCGGGGCGGGTGTGCCTGGGCGGCAGGTTAAGGCCCGCCGCCCGCCAAGATTACGATGCGGCGTTGATGGCCTGTGCCGCGTCGATGTTTTCCTGACCCACGTCATCGCGGAACTTCTCCCAGACGGGCTTCATCACGTCGACCCACATCTGGCGCTGTTCCGGTGTCAGCTGACGGACAACACCGCCTGCATCGATGATCGATTGCTTGGCGGCCGCGTTGACAGCGGTGGATTCCTTGTTCCGGGTTTCTGTCACCTCGGCCACGATGGTCATGAACTGATCGCGCACATCAGCATCCAGGCTGTCGAGCCAGTCAACGCTGGCCACCACGAGGTAGTCGATGATGCCGTGGTTGGTTTCGGTCACGCCGTCCTGCACTTCAAAGAACTTCTTGCCGTAGATATTGGACCATGTGTTTTCCTGTCCGTCCACGGTGCCCTGCTGCAGTGCGCCATAGACCTCGGAGAAGGCCATTTTCTGCGGGTTGCCGCCGATGGCTTCCATTTGGGCGACCAGCACATCAGAGCTTTGCACGCGGAACTTCAGACCGTTGGCGTCGGTTGGCTCAACCAGCGGCACGTTGGCCGACATCTGTTTCATGCCGTTGTGCCAGTAAGCCAAGCCTTGCAGGCCACGGCGCTGCATGCTGTCGAGCAGGGCCTGACCGTTCTCGGAAGCCTGGAACGCTTCCACGGCGTTGATGTCCTTGAACATGAAGGGCAGATCGAAAATGCGGAACTGCTTGGTGAACTTTTCAAACTTCGACAGCGATGGCGCGGCCAGTTGAACATCGCCCTGAAGCATGGCTTCCAGCACTTTGTTGTCATTGTAGAGCGTGGAGTTCGGGAAGACCTCCATGCACATGGTGCCGTTCATCTCATCATTGATGCGTTGTTCCAGCAGGGACGCGGCGATGCCCTTGGGGTGTTTGTCGGTGTTGGTGACATGGCTGAACTTGACGACGATTTCGCCATCGTCGCAGGCGGCCATAGCGGTTGTGGCGGTTACGCTCAGCGCCAGCGCGGTGGCGGCAGCGGTCAGAAATCTCATTGGTATCCTCCCATTTATGAGATTGCATATGTGTTGGCATCGCGCGGAAAACCGCGTGTGCTCATCTCATCTTGGCGAAGACGGGCTGCTGCTCAAGAAAATGTTACATTGCCCCGGCGCAGTCTGAAAAGATCATATTTTTCAAAATTTTAATACTTCTAAGACCTTGGCGCCCAGTTGCAAACCAGAAGTTTTGTGCGGGTTTTCGCACAGCCTCGACTGCGGTCTGTGCGGGATTTCGCACATCAAACCGAGGATGCGCATAGCGTTCAGCGACGGTAGTCTTCGGGTTTGATCCCGTGGCGGGCGAGTTTGTCGTAGAAGGTCTTGCGCGGCAGCTTCAGCGCCTTGGCAGCCTCGGAGGCGCGGCCATTCTGGCGACCAAGAGCGGCGATCAAAAGCGCGCGTTCGACGCGGGCCATCTGGTCACTGAGGCCCATCTCGGATTGTTCACTATCCGCATCCGGCATGCCGAGGACGAAGCGCATAGCGGCACTCATCAAAGACCGCGCATTGCCGGGCCAATCCTGCGCCATCAGGCGGGACATGTGATCGGGGGCGATGTCCGGCACGGGAAGCCCGGCTTGTTCTGCTGCCTGGGCCACATAGCTGCGGACAAGATCGGGGATGTCCTCGGGGCGTTCGGCCAGAGAGGGGATGCGCACGGACGTGACATCGAGGCGATAGTAGAGATCGGCGTTCAGCCGACCCGCATCAAGTTCGTCTTTGAGGTCGACTGTGGTGCCCACGATCACGCGGGCCGGGCCGCCGGTTTCTAAGGCTTCCAGCAGCGCAAACTGGCTGGCCCCTGGTAGGGCGCTGATTTCGTCGATGAAGAGCGAGCCTGTCGCGGCTTTGGTCAGGCATTCGGCAAGCTCTGACGGGGCAAGACCCGAGGCCATGCGTTTGACAAACGGTCCGCGCGCCACGGGCGACAGGAGGTGGATGACCTCGGCGACCTTTGATACCCCCGCGCCGGGTGGGCCGGTGACCAGCACCTCCGCACCCATGCGCGCCACGCTGCGCACTCGGTCGCGCAAGGCGTTGGCCTGTTCCGAGGTTCCAAAGAGCATTCGCGACGCCGGATCACCGGTTTCCAGCTGCGCCTTCAGGCGGCGGTTTTCGAGAACCAGGCGGCGGTTGCCCAACGCGCGGTTGAGCACCGGGATCAGGTCTTCGCCCGCGCAGGGTTTTTCGAGAAAGTCAAACGCCCCCTGCCCCATCGCGGCAACCGCCATGGGAATATCGCCCTCGCCGGTCAGAAGGATTACGGGCAGTTCCGCGTCTGCCTCTCGCGCGTAGTTCAAAAGGTGAAAACCGTCGCGCCCCGGCATGCGGATGTCAGACAGGATGACACCAGAGAATGCAGGCGTGATGTGGTCTTTGGCTTCAACAAAAGACCCAGCAGACAACGCTCGGATGTCGGCCAGTTCCAGCGTTTGCACAAGCGCGTCGCGCACCGCCGGGTCGTCATCAACCACAAGAACATCAATGCTCATTCCGCCGCCTCCTGCTGCGGCTCTTGGCCTGTCCAAGGCTCCAACTCCACGCGGAAGAGGGCTCCGCCGCCGTCGGCATTGGAGCCTCGGATATTGCCACCGAAGCTTTGCACGAGACCGTAGGAGATCGACAGGCCCAGCCCCATACCTTCGTCACTCCCCACCGACTTGGTGGAGTAAAAAGGCTCAAAAATCTTGTCTGGCTCGGTCAGGCCGGGACCTGTGTCTTCTACGCTGACACTGAGGCGCGACTGAGTTTCGAGCGAAATGCTAATTCGCTTTTCGTCGCGCCCGGTCATGGCATCTGTGGCGTTGTTGATCAGGTTGACGAAGACCTGGGCGAGGCGCACCTCGCCACCAACAGCGTAGATTGGGGCCTTCGGGGCAGTCCAGTCCAGTTGAACCCCGTCGGAGGACAGGCGCGGCGCGGTCAGCTCCACCGCGGTTTCGATAACTTGCACCAGATCAACCTTGCCCATGGGTTCGCTTTCATTGCGGGCAAAGGCGCGAAGGTTCTTGATGATGCGGCCTGCGCGGGTGGCCAGTTGCCCGATGCGGGACAGGTTGTCGGCGGCCATGTCCGTGCGTCCTTTGTCGAGGAACGCTGTGCCATTGTCCGCAAATTGCTGGATCGCCATCAGAGGCTGGTTCAGTTCGTGGCTGATGCCTGCGCTCATCTGGCCAAGCGCGCTGAGTTTGCCGGCCTGCACGAGATCGGCCTGCGCGCGTTTCAGGGCGGCCTCGGCCTCTTCCCGCTCGGCCACTTCGCGACGCAGGGTACGGTTTGTGGCGGATAGCTCTGCCGTGCGGGCACGGACGCGGCGTTCGAGGTTGGCATTGGCGAGCGCCAGACGACGGCGGCGGTCGGTGAGCCAGAGAAAGCCCAGACCGAACACAAGGCAGATTAGGCCAATGATCGCGCCCTGCAGGGTGGCCACCCGCGTGGCCGGGGCCGTGTCGAGCAGCGCATGAGCGCGCATGCCGATGAGAGGCACATCCCGCCCCAGATGCAGCGCGCGCGATGGCAGGTAATCGCCCCAATCCATGTGCCAGATGTCAAAGCCGCCCGTATCGACCCGCTTGAACGCGGGGGCCGGGTCAGTGTCCGGCACGAGAGGTTGACTGTCAGAGCGTTTGCGCCAGCCAAGAATGTCGGAGCGGTTGGACAGGAACACGCGATCGTCGCCATCAGTGAAGAAGACCGCCGGTTGATCGCCGATCCAGTCCCATTCCACCTCTGCAATATCCACGAGAACAATCAAGCTGCCCCGTACCGGCCCGTCCTCGGTGAAAGACGGCGCGGCGTATGCGTAGACCCGCTGACCATCGGGGCCGATGCGCCCGAAGAAAGAGCCCAGCGCACCTTGCATGGCGCGTTCGAAATAGGCGGCACCGGCGGGCTCCAGATTGACGCCACCGGCAAGAGCGAGGATGCGCCCAGATGTATCTGTGTAGAACAAGGCCATTGCCCCGCTGCGATCGGCGGCGGCTTGCAAGGTGGCATTGGCCGAGGCGCGCAGGGCGGGATCGGTGGGCAATTGCGCCAGAACGGGATGGTCGGCCAGCAGAACTGCCAATTCCCGGAACCGGCGCAATTCACCGGTGAAGCGGTCCGTGGCGAGGGTCAGGTCACCTGCTGCCTGCTTTTCGGTCTGGGCCAGGGCTTGCAGGTAGGCATAACGACCCACGCCCGCCGCACTGACACCCGCCAGCACCACGCATAAAGCGATGGCCAAAACCCTGTTCACCCGATCCCGCGTCATGGGCCAAGCCTAATGCGTTTCGCGAAATCCCCGCAATCAGAGAATTTGATCTGAGGTTTGGTGCGTCAGTTGGAGGCCAGAACGGCGCGGCCAAGCGGGCCTTCGTGGCTGATCAGACCGGCGTAGCGCGGATCGGCGATCAGGCGTTGAAGATCAACCTCTTGCCCATCCAGATAAGCCGTGCGGCTGACAAGCCGAATACCGTGGCTGTAATCAGCATACCCTGCCCCGTGCACTGTCGAGAGCGGCTGGATCGGCTGGCCGTTGCGACGGTGCCACCCGTAGATCGCGACGCGTCCGCGGTTGGAGGCCAAGCGAGAGGTCAGCACCACGTCCTTTTTATGCCCGGAGATCAGCAAGCCGTGGGCGGCGCCTGCATTGCGGCGCTGGCCTTCCACGGTGTTGTTGTGGCGAATGAAATAGTCCGTCGAGGTCATTTGCGCGCCCGGTGTCATCGGGCTGGGGGTCAGGCGGACCTGGGCCTGGCGATAAATGGCATCCACCATGCGCGGCGTGGGCAGAAGCATGTTGAATGACCGTGCGACTTGTGCGGCCCCGCTGAGGCCAAGCGGCACGCGAACAAAGTCGGCATCACTGCCAAGGGCAAGGTAGTCCGGCGTGACGCAGAGCGTGATATTGGCCTGACGCCCGTCGGAGGTTTCGCCACGCAGAGTGACCGGCACAAGGTTGCGTTGGAAGCTGGGCATATTGCCCTTGAGCAGTTCGGCCACCACGGTGCGGTCGCGGGTCACGCCATCGACGCTTTGCACGGACGCCAATACGGCATCGACGCTGTTGGCATTGCCCCGGCGGCGCGGAATGTCACGCGCCAGACGGCGCGGGCATCGGGCGGATGGGGCTGCAATGCGCGGCGTTTCCGGCACGGCCTCCGGTTCGTCGCGTATGGATGGTTCGGTAAAGCTGCCCGGGGTGGACAGGCTGGCCAGACGAATGGCTTCTTCCACGGCGGCATTGCGGGCCAGGTCTTGCGGGCGCAAGCGGGGACGGGCTGACACGCCCAGGCCTGCGACCTCTTCCTGAGCTTCCACATCAGCGCCTTCGACCTCACCCTCCGGATCAACGGCAGCGGTTTGCGGTTCTTCAAGGCTGGGGCGGGACGGCGGTGAGACCGGCGGCGCGCCCAGGAAAATCCGGGAAAGCGGTGAGAACAGGCCATCTTCCAGCAAAGTGTCCGACGGGTTCAATCGTGCAAGGCGCGGTGCCTCAGGCGTCAAAGCGGAGGGGCGCGCGGTGGCGCCCAAGGTTGGCACCATGTCGTCGAGGCCCGGCAAGGACGGGACCGGCATGGTGTCGGTGATGTCAGTGCTGGCCAGTGGCGGCGTAAAAATCTGGTCGCGCAGCGCGTATGCGCCCGCCGCGATTCCGGTCATACCAAAGAGGTAGACGCCAATGATCAGCGCGCCTTGGTTGGCGAAAGCCTTATGTGCAGCTCGGTTTGGCAGGGCTCGATTCCCTTGTTGTCTTGCCTGTAGCAGGGGTCAAAATTCTCAGAGCGGCCACATAAAGCCGAAAATTTAACCCTGCAATAAGCCGGCCCGCGTTGCGCAACTTGCTGCCACCATAGACGGCAAACTGCCGCCTGTTGAGTCCCTACTGAGCGAACACTTGCCGAAAAGCATGCGCGGGCGCTGCGTGACGCCAAGTCACGTGCCCTGTTGTTCCCGTATCACGCGCGGGCTGTGCGGCAATCAAGCAGTGGATTTTTGCGATAATGACTGGCAATTTGGGCGCAACAGAACAGGGGGCGGCGCGGTATTGGCGCGGCGCTGAAAGACATAAAGGATTTTCTGATGGGTTGGATGACACGGAGCGCAACGCTCGGGTTGGTATGCGCGGGCACAATGATGCTGGGACAGGGCGCTTTGGCGCAGATGCCCGGCGCGTTGGAGGAATGCCGCAAACTGGCGGGTGAACCCACCGCCGAGGCCCCGGTGAGCCGTGATGCCGCATCGGCCTATTTCAGTGCGCTGGCCAAGGCGCGCGCCCATTGCGAGGCGGCGCTGATTACGCCGGAACAGGATGGGGAAGTGCTGTTCCACATGGCCGCGATCATGCAGCGGGAAGGGTTTCACCAATATGCGCTGCGCGCGTTTAACATGGCCGCATCAAAGGGTGTGATCCCTGCCTATACGAAGGTCGGCGATTATTACAATTTCGGCATTGGTGGCATTCGCGAAAACCACAAGCTGGCCGTGCAGAACTATACGACAGCCTCTGAGGCCGGTGATCTTCCGGCGAAAGCCACGCTGGCGATCATGCACCAGATCGGACGCGGAGTGCCGCAGGATTTCGACAAGATGCTGTCGTTGCTCAAAGAGTCGGCAGATGGCGGGTATCATTTTTCGCAGCTGCGGCTGGCGGAGCTGTACATGAGCCCCGAATCCGTGCCCGAAGTCCTGGCGACCAAGCTTGACCTGCCCGATCCACTGAAGGCCACGGAGTTCTATGAGTTGGCCGCAGCACAGGGCAACACGACCGCACGGGCCGAACTAGACAAGGCCGCCGATGGAGAGGGTCTCTTCAACGACCCCGCGGTGCGCCTGAAACTGATCAAGCGCGGGGTAGAGCGCGGCGAGGCGGCGGCGATCAACGCGCTGGGCTTCATGCATGAGCGCGGCGATGGCGTGGAGTATGATCCCAAGCGGGCGGCGGAACTTTACATCGAAGCGCTGGAGACGGGTGATCTGCCGATCCAGGAGATGCGCGGCACGGTCGATGGACGCTTTGTGCGCTGGGATCAGGAAACCGCGCTGGAATTCCAGGTCATCCTGCAGGATCGCGGGCTCTATCTTGGCTTCTTGGATGCGGTTGTGGGACCTGGCACCATGGCAGCTGCAGCACGCGTGGCGCAGGGCGAGTAAAACAGGCGCTGTCAAAGAAAATTCGCAGAATTTTCTTGGGGCCCGTCTGACGCATCCTAACGCATTAGGGATTTGACCCAGTCGATCTGTTTTGGCAGGCAGATTTGGGTCAGATCATACTTTTCGATCATATGCGCACGGGCGGCGAGGCCATATGCCTCGCGCCGCTCTGGATCATCAAGCAAGTCTGACACCGCATCGATCAACCCGTCCACGTCGAAGAAATCCACCAATTGCCCGGTTTCGCCATCCGTGATCACTTCGCGCACGGGTTCCGTGCCGCTGGCGACGATCGCTGCCCCGCAGCTCATCGCTTCCATCAGGCTCCAGCTTAGCACGAAGGGATATGTCAGGTAGACATGCACGCGGCTGATCTGCAGCAGCTTGGTGAACTGGTCATGGGGAATGCGATCCAGAAAGCGGACGCGTTCCCAATCGTCATCTGAGATGCCCCCGCGTACCTCGTCGATGAACACCTGCTTCCATGTCGTGCCCTCCGGTGGGCGCGCGCCGTAGCTGACATCATCCCCGCCCACAATCAGAACCGTCGCCTCGGGCCGTTCTTTCAATAACCGAGGCAAGGCGCGCATGAAGATATGATAGCCGCGGTAGGGCTCCAGATTGCGGTTCACGAAGGTGATGATTTCATTCTCGCGCGTAAGCTGCCCGTGCTTTTGCAAAGTCAGCGATACGTTCGGGTCGGGGCAAGATCGTTCCGTGTTGATCCCGTCATGGCACAGCGTGATCTTGTCGCGAAACGGTTCAGGGAATGTGTCGGCCTGAAATATTGTAGGGCTGATCCCCGCGTCGGCGAACTCAAAGTGAATGTGGTTGTGCAGGTTCTTCATGCGGATGCGCAGGGCCTGTTCCTCTAGGTCGCCACGTTCAAATTCAGGATCAAATCCCGCGTGCGGGAAATCTGTGAGGTGATAAAGCTCGCAATAAATGCCCATCCGCGCCTTGGGCCAGACATCCTTGAGAAACATCGACTCGCCCCAGCCTGGATGGGCGAGGATAAGATCGGGTGTGAAACCCTGCTCTTTCAGCTCTCGTGCGGCGCGGAAGCAGGCATGGGCCCGGGTCAGTTTCGTGTCGAAATCCAGCACCCATGGATGCGTGCTTTGCTGTGCGCGGCGTGGAATGCCGTAGGGAACCATTCGCACCTTAATCCAGGTGGTGGGTTCCTTCACCCGCAAAGTCAGCGCCACGCAATCGTGGCCCTGTCCTGCCAGGACCCGTGCCAGATGCTTGTACTGGCCCGGAAAGTTCTGGTGAATGAAAAGGATCTTCATGCCTGTTGTGCCCGGCGCATGCGCTGTCTTGTTGTTGCTCCACATCTAACGGGTTGGGCGCGCATGCTGCAAGAGTGCCTATTTGTCACCTTTCGCACTGGACGCCCCGTGCTAACCTTTCTAAGGCTTGCAGGACTTTCTTAAAACGCCAAAGGACGGCAGAGATGACGCGCTATAGCTCCGCCGAGATCGAAGCAAAGTGGCAGGCGGCCTGGGACAAGGCTGATGTCTTTCGGGCGACCCGTGCGGACGACAAACCCAAATATTACGTGCTGGAGATGTTCCCCTATCCGTCCGGGCGCATCCACATGGGGCATGTGCGCAACTACACGATGGGCGACGTGATCGCGCGGCATCGGTTGGCAACAGGGCATAACGTGCTGCATCCCATGGGGTGGGATGCGTTTGGCATGCCGGCGGAAAACGCGGCCATGGCAATTGGCGGTCATCCCAAGGACTGGACCTACAAAAACATCGACGACATGCGCGCGCAGATGAAGCCGCTGGGCCTGTCGATCGACTGGAGCCGCGAGTTTGCGACCTGCGATCCGGAATACTACGGCCAACAGCAAGCGCTCTTTATCGACTTCCTCGAAAAGGGTCTGGTCTATCGCAAAAACGCCGTGGTGAACTGGGACCCGGTCGACATGACGGTGCTGGCCAATGAACAGGTGATCGATGGCAAGGGTTGGCGCTCTGGCGCGGATGTGGAACGGCGTGAACTGACGCAGTGGTTCTTCAAGATCTCGGATTTCTCGGAAGAGTTGCTTGAGGCGCTGGACGGTCTGGACGATTGGCCCGCCAAGGTGCGGCTGATGCAGGAGAACTGGATCGGCAAATCGCGCGGTTTGCAGTTCAGCTTTGAGCGCACGGATGGCGGCGGTGAGATTGAGGTTTACACGACACGGCCCGATACGCTGATGGGGGCGTCGTTCGTGGGTATCTCCCCTGATCACCCGCTCGCCAAGGAACTGGCTGAGACCAATCCGGAGATCGAGGCGTTTCGCGCGGAGTGCTCCAAAGGTGGCACGACCGAAGAGGCGTTGGAGAAGGCCGAGAAGCTGGGCTATGACACCGGCCTCAAGGTCAAGCATCCGCTGGATCCCAATTGGGAGCTGCCGATCTGGATCGCGAATTTCATCCTGATGGATTACGGCACGGGTGCGATTTTCGCCTGCCCCGCCCATGATCAACGCGACCTCGATTTCTGCCGCAAGTACGATCTGCCGGTGATTGATACATTCTATGCCCTGAATGACGAAACCTCGGTCACGACCGTGGCCTTCGTGCCGCCCAAAACCGAGAAGGTGAAGTGGGTGAACCATTTTGCCGGTTTGGATGAGGCGACGGGGCAAGAGGCAATCGATGCCACGATTGATGTGGCCGAGCGCGATGGCTGGGGCCTGGGTGTGACCAAGTTCCGTCTGCGCGATTGGGGCCTGTCACGGCAGCGGTACTGGGGTTGTCCTATTCCGGTGGTGCACTGCGAAACCTGTGGCGTCGTGCCGGAGAAGAAAGAGAACCTGCCCATAGTGCTGCCCGACAATGTCAGCTTTGACAAACCAGGCAATCCTTTGGACCGCCACGACGCGTGGCGTCAGTGCGAATGCCCCAAATGCGGGGAAAGCGGCGTGCGCGAGACAGATACGATGGACACGTTCGTCGACAGTTCCTGGTATTTCGCACGCTTCACCGCGCCACGGGCGGAGACACCGACGGACCCGGACGAGGCGGCCTACTGGATGAACGTGGACCAGTATATCGGCGGCATTGAGCATGCGATCCTGCATTTGCTCTATTCGCGCTTCTTTGCGCGCGCGATGCATATCTGCGGCCACCTGCCCGAGAAATCGAAAGAGCCATTCAACGCGCTTTTCACGCAAGGCATGGTGACCCATGCGATCTATGAAAACGCCGAACGGCGGGATGAAAACGGGCGCGCGATTTACCACTATCCGGAACAGGTGGAAGAGCGCGAGGGCGGCGTTGTGCTGCGCGAGACGGGTGAGAAGATCAAGGTGATTCCGTCCGCCAAGATGTCGAAGTCGAAAAACAACGTGGTCGATCCGGTCAACATCATCAGCGAGTTCGGAGCCGACACCGCGCGGTGGTTCGTTCTGTCCGATAGCCCGCCGGAGCGGGATGTGGAATGGACGGCCGCCGGGGCCGAGGCTGCGCACAAGCACCTGACCCGGGTTCACCGGATTGTGGCAGATATCGCCGAAAGCGCTGAGGCGGCGTCACCCGAGGCGGACGAGGCGCTGTTGCGGGAGATGCACAAGACGATCCATGACGTCACCGGCGGCGTGGAAAGCTTTGGCTTCAACGCCGCAATCGCCAAGCTTTATGCGTTTTCCAACACACTATCGCGGTCCAAGGCCGGCAGCGGTGCCAAGCGAGAGGCGGCCACTGCCTTGGTGCAATTGATGGCACCGATGACGCCGCATCTGTCCGAGGAGCTTTGGGAGAAGCTGGGCCGTGAAGGGCTGGTCACAACCGCGCCCTGGCCCGTGGCGGATGAGACGATGCTGGTCGATGACACGATCACCATGCCCATTCAGGTCAACGGCAAGCGCCGCGCCGAAATCAGCGTTCCCAAGGACATGGACAAAGCAGAGGTTGAAAAAATCGCGCTCTCGACCGATGCTGTCGTCAGGGCGTTGGATGGGGCCACGCCTAAGAAAGTCATCGTTGTCCCCGGACGGATCGTGAATGTTGTTGTTTGATCGCCGTTTGTTTCTGATCTCTGCGCTGGCAGGTGTGTCTGCTTGCGGGTTTTCACCCGCGTTCGGGCCGGGCGGCGCGGCGACACGGCTGCAGAATTCGGTCCTGCTGGACGATCCAGGGGATCGGGCGGATTACATCCTTGTACGGCACTTTGAAGAACGGTTGGGGCAGGCCTCGCCCGCGCGCTATGGGCTGTCATACTCAGTTTCGCTAAGCGAGGAATCCATTGCGATCTCGTCCAACAACATCGTGACGCGGTTTAACCTTCTGGGGTCTGTCACCTACGCCTTGCGCGATATGACGACCGAAAAAGTCCTGACCACCGGAAAGGTGGAACAGTTCACGAGCTATTCGGCGGAAGACACCACCGTGGCCACCCAGGCCGCGCAGGAGGACGCCGAGGAACGTCTGATGGTGATCATGACCGATCAGATGATCACGCAGCTTACCGCGCAGGCGGCCCAGCTGAGCGCGTGACGCGGTTGGCATGAAACTCTCCCCCCGGGATACCCCTGCTTATTTTGCCAAACCCGATCCGGGGCGACCGGGTCTGTTGATTTATGGCACGGATGCCATGCGGGTGGCGCTGAGGCGGCAAGAGGTGATCGCCGCCTTGGTCGGACCGCAAGGTGAGGAAGAGATGCGCCTGACGCGGCTGTCGGGGGCCGATCTGCGCAAAGATCCCGCGATGCTGGATGCCGCGATGAAGGCGCAAGGGTTTTTCCCCGGACAGCGCGTGGCGTTTCTGGAAGAGGCCAATGATGCGGTGATCGATGCCGTCTCTGCCGCGTTGGAGGAATGGCAACCGGGGGATGCCGTGCTGGTGGTGACCGCCGGTCCGCTGAAACCTGCCTCGAAGCTGCGTAAACTTTTCGAAGGACACAAGGCGGCCTATGTGGCCGCGATTTACGATGATCCACCGTCACGCGCTGAGATTGAGACGGCGCTGAAAAAGGCCGGGCTTGGTGAAATCAGCACCGATGCAATGCGTGACTTGACCGCCCTTGCGCGGGTACTGGACCCGGGCGATTTCCGCCAGACCATTGAGAAGATCGCGCTGTACAAGTTGGGCGATGCGACACCTCTGAGCCCCGAGGACATCGCCGTCTGCGCGCCCTTGTCGATCGAGGCGGAGTTGGACGACATCCTGCACATCGTGGCGGAGGCGCGCCCCGGAGAGATTGGCCCGGTGATGAAACGCCTGCGCGCGCAGGGTGTACAGCCGGTGGGGCTGTGCATGGCGGCCTCTCGTCATTTTCGGGCGCTTTACGCGGCGGCCTCTGATCCGGGTGGTGTGTCCAAAGGCATGGCCAGCCTGCGCCCGCCTGTGTTTGGACCTCGCCGGGACCGGATGCAGCGGCAGGCGCAGAACTGGGGCGCGGCACGGCTAGAAGACGCGTTGACCATGATCACCGACACCGACCTGATGCTGCGCTCTGCCGGTCAGACGGCCCCGCCGATGGCCGTGCTGGAGCGCACGCTGATCCGGCTGGCGATGATGCCGAGGGTTTAGCGCGTCTTACGGTGCGGCCTCTCCCGGGGCGGCGAAGAGTTCGAACATCTGGGCTTCGGTCATTTTGCGCGTGTCGCCTGCGAGACTGTAGGCATCCGGTTTGCGGTCGATGAAAATCTCTTCGGTGACGGTCATGCCGCTTTGGTCATCAATGGTGCCAAAGCCGATATGCAGATCGCCCTGATTGGGGCCGGGTGCCGTGACGCGATAGAAAAGGCTTGAGCCGCATTTTTTGCAAAACCCACGCTCGGCCCAGGGTGAAGACGTGTAGACAGTGATGTTTTCTTCGCCCTGAAAGGTGACCTGATCCGAGGTGCAGGCCACGCCGATGAAAATGCCGCCAGACCATTTGCGGCACATCCCGCAATGGCAGGCGCCCACCTCTTTGGGGGCGTTCTTGATTTCATAAGTGACTGCGCCGCAAAGGCAGGATCCGGTTTTGTGCATGGGGGACCTCCGGGGTTTTTGGGGTGAGCGTGACATTCTGTGTCGAGCGTAACCGCCTGCCCTGACATTTCCTGTCAGGACCCTTTGCGCGCTTGCCAAGCCCGGCCTCAACGGGCAGCATGCCGCGACATTTCAACAGACAGGCCCATGAATGTACAAAGTCATCGGAACCCGAAAAGCCCGAACCTTCCGCGTGTTATGGATGCTGGAAGAACTGGGCATGCCCTACGAGCATGATCCCTG
Organism: uncultured Roseovarius sp.; assembly: GCA_963422235.2. Classification (GTDB taxonomy): domain Bacteria; phylum Pseudomonadota; class Alphaproteobacteria; order Rhodobacterales; family Rhodobacteraceae; genus Roseovarius. The sequence goes on along the minus strand of CAXMWV010000002.1, from coordinate 2,660,287 downwards.
CATGCCCCGCAGCCCGCAGGCCTTGGCGGCAAGCCCGACGGGCAAGATCCCGGTGATGATGGTGGAGGACGTTGCCATCGCGGAATCGACGGCGATCCTGACGTATCTGGCCGATGCGCATGGTGGGCTGACCTACCCCGCCGGGAGCGTGGACCGTGCGCGTCAGGACGCGGTGACGTTCAATTTGCTGGCAGAGCTGGATGCGGTGCTGTGGGCGGCGGCGCAACACAAGTTTGTGCTGCCAGAAGACAAGCGCGTGCCGGAGGTCAAGCATACGCTCAGATGGTCCTACGAACGGGCCATCGGGCATGTCTCGGATACTTTCGTGGAACCGTTCATCATGGGTGACACGATGACGGTGCCGGATATCTTGCTGATCCATTGCATGCGTTGGGCCGAAATGGTGGGGTTTGCGGAACCCAGTGAGACGCTCTCGGCCTATCAAGACCGCATGCAGGAGAGGGATGCGTTCAAGCGCACCGTTGAATTGCCCTGAGTGTGAGTGACCCGATCTGTCCGCTTTGTGGGCGCCCGATTCCGCCGGATGCAAAGCAGAGCCTGCATCACCTGATCCCGAAGCTGAAGGGCGGCAAAGGCGGTCCGGTCGTTCTGCTGCACCAGATTTGCCACAACGAGATTCATGCGACGCTGACCGAAGCCGAATTGGCACGTGACTACAACACGGTTGAGGCCCTGCGGACGCAACCTCGCCTGGCGAAATTCATTGCCTGGGTCGCCAAACGGCCACCGGGGTTTCATTCCAAAACACCGGGGCCGAGGCGAAAGAGATAAGCCCTTTGGTCTACAGGCTAACGCGCTGAGCCAAGCCGCTCTCTTCGGCCAGTTTCGCGGCCACGGATGCCACAGCCAGATCCTGCAAGCCCACTCCGGTGCCGTCAAAGAGCGTGATTTCGTCGTCACTTGTCCGACCGGGGTGATCGCCATTGATCACGGCCCCGATGGGTGTGATGCCTGCCTCGCTCAGATCCCCGGCAGCCACGGCATGCTGCGCCTCGCCAATGCTGACCGATTGTGCGATCTCATCGGTGAACACCGTCGCCGCCGCGACCAGAGCTGCATCGACTTCCTGCTTGCCCTTGGTGTCGGTGCCCATACAGGCGATATGCGTGCCGGGCTTGATCCAGTCTTTCATCAGGAGCGGCTCAAAGGCCGAGGTGATGGTGATGATCACGTCTGCCTGTGCGCAAAGCTCTTCTGCGCTGACCGCCTCAAACGGCAGGCCCAGCTCTTCCGCAACCGCGCCCAGCTTGGGCAGCATGTCAGGATGCGGGTTCCAGGCTACGACCTTTTCGAAATCGCGCTGCTCGACCGCTGCGCGCAGTTGGAAGGTGGATTGATGACCCGCCCCCACCATGCCCAGGACCTTGGCATCTTTGCGCGCCAGATGGGCGATGGAGACCGCCGATGAGGCCGCCGTGCGCACTGCCGTCAGGTAGTTGCCACCCACAAGCGCAGACAGCTGGCCCGTGTCCGGGTCAAACAGAAACACAGTCGACTGATGGTTCGTCAGCCCTTTGTCGGCGTTGCCTGGCCAATAGCCCCCGGACTTCACGCCCAGCGATTTGCCCGCCCGGTCAAAGCCAGATTTGAACCCGTAAAGCGCGTCGGCATAGCCGATTGCCTCGCGCACCACGGGGAAGTTATAGGCATCGCCCTTGGCCATGGCGCCGAACACGGCCTCCACCGCTGCAAAGGCGTCCGAGCGGCCCACGAGTTCCTGGCACATCGCCTCACTCACGACCAAAGGTCCATTTGCAGCTACAGTCACGTCCTTCATCTCATCCCCTCCTCAATAGGCTTTGCCACGGGCCGAAATCGGCCAGACCACTTCGACAACGCCGTTGCGCACGCCGACATACCAGTCATGCACGTTGCAGGTCGGGTCACAGTGGCCTGGTACCAGCTTCAGCTTGTCATTGATCTTCAGCGCACCCTCGGGGTCTGCCACAACTCCGTGTTCGTCAGAGCATTTGACATATTCCACGTCATCACGGCCAAAAATCACCGGCAGGCCGCTGTCGACGGATTGGGCCTTCAGGCCTGCATCGACGATGGCCTTGTCCGCCTTGGTGTGGCTCATGACCGAGGTCAGCAGGAACAGAGCGTTTTCCCATTCGCCCTGATCGATGCGGTTGCCTTCCTTGTCGAGGATACGGCCATAATCTGCATCCATGAACGCGTAAGAGCCGCACTGCAATTCGTTGTAGACGCCGGAATTGCTCTCAAAATAGTAGCTGCCGGTGCCGCCGCCGCCGACGATGTCGCAGTCGAGGCCTTCTCCGCGCAGCGTGTCTACGGCGTCTTTGACCATGGCGACCGCGATGTCGATCTTTGCTTTGCGATCATCATAGCTGTCCATGTGCTGCATTGCGCCCTGGTAGGCCTGAATGCCCGCGAACTTGAGACCTTCGGCGCTGTCGATAGCCTTGGCAATCTCCACCACAGCAGGTGTCGAGTTCACACCGCAGCGCCCGGCACCGCAGTCGATTTCAACCAAACACTCGATGGTCGTGCCATGCGTCGCGGCAGCTTTGGACAGGTCTGCCACATTGTCGATGTCGTCCACGCAGCAGATCGTGCGTGCGCCCAGTTTCGGCAACTGCGCAAGGCGGTCGATCTTGCGCGGGTCGCGGACCTGGTTTGAGACCAGTACATCGCGAATACCACCCCGGGCGAAGACTTCCGCTTCAGACACTTTCTGACAACATACGCCAACAGCACCGCCCAGCCGTTCCTGCAGCTTGGCCACATCCACGGACTTGTGCATCTTGCCATGCACCCGGTGGCGCATCCCGTGCGCCTTGGCATAGTCGCCCATCTTCTTGATGTTGCGCTCCAGCGCGTCGAGGTCGAGGACCAGCGCGGGCGTCTGGATATCGCTCTCTGCCATGCCAGGCACAGCCGGGATGTCAAATCCAACGTCGTAAATGTCGAGGTTCAGGTCTTTCATGTCGATACTCCTTGAAAAAAGGGGCGAGGTGAGGAATTCAGGTCAGGACGTCAGCCAGGGCAGCTTGTCGAGATCGACATTGCCGCCTGTGACGATGACGCCCACGCGCTTGCCACGGTAGGTGTCCGGGTTCTTCAGGATCACGGCCAGAGGCACGGCGCAGCTAGGCTCCATCACGATGCTCAGATGCTTCCACGTGATCTTCATCGCATGGATGATTTCGGCCTCTGAGGCCGTCTGGATATCGCGAACATGTTGCGAGACGAAATGCCAGGTGTTCTCTTTCAGCGGAACTTTGAGCCCGTCGGCAATCGTGACCGGTGCATCATCGGCGATGATGTGACCGGCCTTGAAGCTGCGATAGGCGTCATCGGCCTGCTCTGGCTCCGCCGCGATGATTTCGGTCGTGGGGGCCAGGTTTGACAGGGTCAGGCAGGTGCCCGAGATCATTCCGCCGCCGCCGATTGGGGCCACGACGGTGTCGAGGTCGCCCACCTGATCCAATAGTTCCGCCGAACAGGTGGCCTGCCCTGCGATCACGCGTGGGTCGTTGTAGGGATGCACGAACTCGCCACCTGTAGCGGCCTGCACCTCGGCAAAAACGGCTTCGCGGCTGGTGGTGGACGGTTCGCATTCGGTGATCGTGCCGCCGTAGCGGCGCACGGCGTCCTTCTTGGCCTCAGGCGCGGTGCGGGGCATCACCACGTTGCAAGGAATGCCACGACGGCCGGCGGCGTAGCTCAGCGACAGCGCGTGGTTGCCGGATGAGTGCGTGCACACACCACGCTCTGCTTGCTCATCGGTCAGTCCGAAGACGGCATTGCAGGCACCGCGCACTTTGAAGGCCCCGGCCTCCTGAAAGTTCTCGCATTTGAAGAAGAGTTGTGCGCCGGTCAGGTCGTTGAGATAGCGCGAAGTGAGGACCGGCGTGCGGTTGATATGCGGCCTGATCCGTTCATGTGCGGCGCGCATATCCTCGATGGTCAACTCAGCGGCGGGGGTGGACATGTCAAGCATGGATCAGTCTCCTTCACGCTGCCGCTTGCTGGGCGATCGCACGCGTTTTGCGAAAGTGATCCTGCGCGGCGGCCACCCCCCGACCCAGTTCAATCGGGTAGTGAAGGTCGGCCATAGCCATCTCAATGACGCCCAGACCAGAAAGCACCATCGCTTCTGTCAGGCTGCCCAAATGGCCGATGCGGAACACTTTGCCATTCATCTCGCCCAGACCAATGCCGAAGGACATGTCATAGGCGTCGAAAGCGTGATCGGTCAGGCGGTTGCTGTCGAACCCGTCGGGCACGTAGATCGCGCTGACGGTGTCAGAGTAGAGATCTGGCGATGACGCGGCCAGTGTCAGCCCCCAGGCATCCACCGCTTTGCGCACGCCGGTGGCAAGGCGGTTGTGGCGAGCGTAGACATTCTCAAGCCCTTCTTCAAACAGCATATCCAGTGCCTCGCGCAAGCCATAGATCAGCTGCAGCGGAGGCGTGTAGGGAAAGCCGCCTGAGGCATTGGCTTTCACCATGTCGCGAAAGTCGAAAAATGCGCGAGACAGCTTGGCCGTCTCGATCGCCTCCAACGCACGCGGGCTGGCGCACAGGATGGCCATGCCAGCGGGCAGCATGAAGCCTTTCTGCGACCCGGACACGGCCACATCGACACCCCAGGTGTCAAAGTGAAACTCGACCGAGGCCAGCGAGCTGACGCAATCGACGAAGAGCATGGCCTCATGATCCGCTGCATCCATCGCCGCACGCACAGCGCCAATGTCAGACAAAACACCCGTGGCGGTCTCATTATGGGTAACCAGCACGGCCTTGATGTCACCTGCGCGGTCGGCGGACAGGATTTGTTCAAACCGGTCCGCCGGGGCACCGGACCCCCATGCACATTCCACAACCTGAACATCCAGACCGTGGCGGGTGCACAGATCGATCCAGCGGTGGCTGAACATGCCATACCGCGCGACCAGCACCTTGTCGCCCGGGCTTAGTGTGTTGGTGATCGCCGCTTCCCAGCCGCCGGTTCCGCTGGCCGGGAAGGTGATGACCGTGCCGGACGTGGTGGCGAAAACCTTCTTGGTGTCCTCCAAAACGGGCGCGAACGTGTCCACGAAATTGGGCGCGCGGTGATCCTGGGTCTGCACCTGCATGGCCCGGCGAACGCGGTCGGGCATGTTGGTCGGGCCTGGAATGAAAACGGGATTCTGGTCGGTCATGCGATGATTCCTCTCCTTTGGTTCAGTTTATTGACCAATTTTAAGGCGGTCGCAATTTTCTTGAAAAATATTTTCATTTATTCATAAAAAATGCTAAATGCCTGTTATTGCTGATTTTATGTTTTTTCATTTCCGTACGTGGAAAAACGCGAAAAATAAAAGTGGAACCGCTATGTCCGATGCTCCGCCGCCCAAGCGCCCCCGGGGCCGCCCCAAATCTCAGTTCAAGGAAAGCTCTGCCGGCACGTTGCAAGCGCTCGACCGGGCCCTCGCGGTGCTCACCAGCGTGGCCAGCAATGACGGCGCGACGCTCAGCGATCTGTCGCGGGAGATGGATGTGCCCACCGCCACCACGCACCGCATTCTGACCACGCTGCAGAAGCACGGGTTTGTCAGTCTGGATGATGCCCGCCAGGAATGGCGCGTCGGCATTGAGGCCTATCGCACAGGTGCGGCGTTCCTGAAGGGCAACTCGGTGCTGGAGATCGGCCAGTCCTACATGCGGAAGCTGATGCGCAACACGGGTGAGACGGCCAATCTGGCCGTGCCGGACGGGGTACATGTTGTCTTTGTCGGGCAGGTGGAGGCCGCCAACCCAATCCGCGCTTTCTTTCCACCGGGCACCCGCACCTCGATGCACGCCTCAGGCACAGGCAAGGCGATCCTGGCTGCCATGTCTGATCAGGCACTGGACCGGGTTCTGTCGGAGTTGGTGCTGGAAGGCTACACGCCCCACACGCGCGCCAGCCGGGATGCACTGCTGCGTGACCTCGACAGCATTCGGGGGCGTGGCTGGTCGCATGATCATGAAGAGCGGCATTTCGGGATGGCCTGCATCGGGTCTGCGATCTTTGACGCGCAGGGCGTGCCCCATGCGGGCATTTCAGTCTCTGGCCCCAGCAGCCGGTTCAGCGAGGATCGTCTGGAAGATTTGGGTGCGCAGGTAGCCCAGGCTGCGCGCGATATCACGCAGCTGAGCGGTGGGCAGATGCCGGAGTAGGGGGCGCTGCCCCCAAGAGCCTGCGGCTCTTTCCCCCGGAGTACTTGAGACCAGAAAGAAGCCGGGGGTTCAGGCTTCTTTCTGGTTCAAAATACTCCCGCCGGAGGCATGTCTCACCCGTCCAGCTTGCGCAGACGTTTAAAAAGGCTCGAGGTGTCCCAACGCCCTCCGCCCATTTTCTGGACGTCCTTGTAGTACTGATCGACCAGTGCGGTCACCGGCAGGCTCGCGCCGTTTTCGTCGGCTGTGCTGAGGCAGATATCGAGGTCTTTGCGCATCCAATCGACAGCAAAGCCGTGCTCGAAATGATCATCCAGCATCGTCTCGTAACGGTTCACCATCTGCCAGCTGCCAGCCGCGCCCCCGCCGATCACGTCAACCACCGCGCGCCCGTCGAGGCCTGCCTTCTCGGCAAAGTGCAGGCCTTCGCTGAGGCCCTGAACCAGCCCGGCAATGCAGATCTGGTTGACCATCTTGGTCAGCTGGCCCGCGCCACTTTCGCCCAGTCGGACACATTTCTTGGCATAGGCGTCGATCAGTGGTTCAGCCGCAGCATAAGCGGCTTCATCGCCGCCGCACATTACCACAAGCTGGCCGTTTTCGGCGCCTGCTTGACCACCGGAGACCGGCGCGTCGACAAAGCTTACGCCCATGCCTTTGGCTATCTCGTTAAGTTCCAGCGTGACCTTGGCCGACACGGTTGTGTGATCCACGAAGATCGCGCCGTTTGACATGCCGGCAAACGCACCGTCATCGCCGGTGCACACGCTGCGCAGGTCGTCGTCATTGCCCACGCAGGCCATCACGAACTCCGCGCCGTCAGCCGCCTCGCGCGGGGTAGCAGCAAAGGATCCGCCGAACTCCGCCGCCCATTTCTCTGCCTTCGCGGTGGTGCGGTTGTAAACAGTCACTTCATGGCCTGCCTTTTGCAGGTAGCCCGCCATCGGGTAGCCCATAACACCGAGGCCGAGGAATGCTGCTTTTGCCATGATCGAGGTCCTTCCAGGTCTGTATTTTTAGAGCGTGTCCTGCGGGGTTTCGCCCGCAAAGAACGCATCCAAGTTATCGAGTGCGCGAAACCCCATGGCGTCGCGGGTGGCCCGTGTCGCGCTGCCGATATGAGGCAGCATGAAGATGTTCTCATGTTCAGCGAAGGCAGGGTTGCCGCCCGGCTCCACCTTGAAGCAGTCGATGCCCGCCGCGGCCAGCTTGCCGGATCGGATCGCGTTCAAAAGCGCGTCTTCATCCACAAGCGCCCCGCGCGCGGTGTTCACCATGACCGCCCCGTCAGGAAGTAGGGCGAACCGCTCCGCATTCATCAAATCAGTTGTTTCCGGGGTGGCCGGGCAATGGAGGGAGAGGAAATCTGAGACCTTCAGCACGCTTTCCACCGTGTCGTGATAGGTGGCCCCCATCTCGTATTCGGGCCGCAGGGGTTTGCGATTGTAGTAGTGGATTTCCATCCCGAACCCGCGTGCTTTTTCAGCAAAGGCGCGCCCCACGCGGCCCATACCGATGATGCCGAGACGAGACCCGGTCACTTGTTTGCCCACCATGAAGGCCGGGCTCCAGCTGTCCCAAGCGCCGGTGCGCACGATCCGGTCACCGGTGACGGCAAGGCGGGCCGCGCCGAGCATGAGCAGCATGGCAAGCTCAGCCGTGGCGTCCGACAAAACATCCGGCGTGTTGGTCACCACGATGCTGCGCCCGCGCAGCGCGTCCAGATCGCAATGGTCAACACCCACCGAGTGGTTGGCTACGATCTTCAGACGTGGATCAAGTTGGGCGACAACATCCGCTGTGAAGTGCTCGGAATGGCAAGGCATCATCGCGTCAACTTTGGCGCTCATCGCGATGATCTCGTCGGCCGTGCCGGGCGTGTCTGCTTCGTTCAGGATCAGTTCGTAGTCGCGCTTGGCACGCTCAATGGTTGCCGCCGACAAAAGCCGCGGCATCCAGACGACAGGTTTGTCGCTCATTTATCTTTCTTTCCGATCGTCTCTTCCCAGAGATTGTAGAGCGCCATCGCGATCACGATCAGGGCGATGATCATGAAGGGTAGGCCGCCAGAGAAGCCCGCAAACCCGGTGGAGATGCTGTGCGACAGGCCCAGCACGAAGGTCATCATCAGGCCCGTGCCGATAATTCCCATGATGAGGTTGGTCAATTTGGACATGTTAATCCTCCATCTCCAGTTCCGCGCCTGCCCCGTCCGCCGCCTTGGCGAGCGCTTTTTGTACCCAGGCCGCCGTTCGCAGCAGCCGATCATCTTCTTCCGCCGCGCCGATCAGCTGTATCCCGATTGGCAGCCCATTGTCGCCCACCAGTGCGGGGATGGAAAGGCAGGGCAGGCCCGCCAGTGTCCATATCAGGCAAAAGGATGCATCACCGGTGCTGTTTGCACTCAAAGGCAGCGCTTCGCCCACCGCCGAAGGGGACAGGATGGCGTCAAAATCGTTGAAGTGTTCCGTGAAGAACGCATCGGCCGAGGATTTCACGGCAAGCGCGTCTTCATACTGTGCGTCGCTCACTTCCTCAGCGCGAACCAAAGCCGCCTTGATTTCCGCGCTCAGCATATCGCCCTTTTCCGCAACCAGCGGGGCCATGTTGCGCGCGATCTCATAGTCGTAGATCACCTTGTGCACGTCTGTCAGACCAGCCAGTTGCGGGGCGGCGTCAAAGCGTTCGACACGTGCGCCGAGGGCCTCGAAAATCGCACCGACCCCGTCATGGGCGTCGCGGTCGAGCTTGTCATGATAGGGCAGATCAAACCACGCGATGTCCGGCTCGACCGGTGCATCTGCCTTGGCCCCTGCCAACATGTCGGGGCGCGGGCGGCGCAGGCTGGCGGGATCGTCTTGGTCGTAGCTTGCCAGAACGTCCGTCAGCAAAGCCGCGTCTTCGATCGTATTCGCGAAGACCCCGATCTGGTCCAGCGACTGCGACGTGGCAAACACGCCACTGCGGGAGATCATGCCGCGCGTGGGCTTGAACCCAAAGGTGCCGCAGAATGAGGCCGGGCGGATAACGGACCCGCCGGTTTGACTGCCCACACACAAGGGCACATGACGCGCCGCCACAGCCGCGGCAGAGCCGGATGAGGAGCCACCCGGTGTGCGGTCTGCCGCGTGCGGATTGGTTGTCTGGGTCGGGGTCAGATAGGCCAGCTCACAGGTCGTTGTCTTGCCCATGATGACCGCGCCTGCGTCAATCAGGTTTTCGACCATGCGCGCGTCGCGCTCTGCCTGACGGTCGGCAAACGCTTTGGTGCCACGCTCCGTCGGACCAACCTTGGTGTCGATGATGTCTTTGAGGCCTACTGGCACCCCGTGCAGCGGACCAACACCGCGGCCCGCGCGGCGCACCCGGTCAGCTTCCGCCGCCTGTGCCATGGCCCAACCTGGATCGAGCCATGCCCAGGCCTTGATCGCGCCGTCGGTCTCTTCAATTCGCTTCAGGTAGGCCGCCACCAACGCCTCTGACGTCAGGCGTCCGTTCCGAATGCCCTCGGCGGCCGCGACCGCCGAAAGCGTTGTCAGGTCAGTGGTCATCAGGGAATCCAAGGTCCAAACAGGTAATCCGGGAACCACAGAGCGATGCCGGGGAACTGATACATGAGCACCATACAGAGGATCACGATGGCCAGGTACGGCATGAGACCTTTGAAGATCTCCATCAGCTCAATCTGCTTTTTCAGCACGCCTTTGAGGTAATAGGCCGACATGGCCATCGGTGGCGTCAGGAACGACGTCTGCAGGTTCAGCGCAACCAGCATGGCGAAGAAGTATGGGTTCACGCCAAAGGTCTCAAGCATGGGCAGGAAGATCGGGACGAAGATGATCAGGATCTCTGACCATTCGAGCGGCCAGCCCAGCAGGAAGATGATGATTTGTGCCAGAACGAGGAACTGCCACGGTTCCAGGTTCATCGCCACGACCCAGGCTTCGATCACGTCATGGCCGCCGAGGTAGGAGAAGATCGACGCAAAGGTCCATGAGCCCACGAAGAGCCAGCACACCATGGCGGTGGCTTTCGCCGTCAGGAACACGCTTTCTTTCACCTTGGTCCAGTTGAGCGACCGGTAAAGACCGGCCAGCACCAGACCGCCCAGCGCGCCCATGGCCGCAGCTTCCGCCGGAGTGGCCAGACCGCCCAGGATGGAGCCCAGAACCAGCATGATCAGTACTGTCAGCGGCACGAACGAGACCAGCAGATTGTAGTAGACCACGCTGCGGGCGGGGATATCGTCCTGGCTCGGCTTTGGAGCGAGGGCGGGGTTAATCGACACCCGCGTGATCACGTAGACAATGTAGAGACCCGCCAATAGCAAACCCGGGAACACAGCCGCCGCATAGAGGCGCAAAGGTGACAGTTCCGCAATCGCCGCGTAGACAATCAGCATGATCGAGGGCGGGATCAGGATGCCGAGCGTACCACCCGCGCAGATGATGCCGGAGGCAAAGCTTTTGTCATAGCCTGCCTTGTTCATGGCCGGGTAGGCCAGAAGGCCCATCAGCGTCACAACCGCGCCCACGATACCGGAGGCCGTGGAGAACACCGCGCAGGTCAGTAGGGCCGCGATGCCCAGCGAACCGGGCAGATTACTGGCCGCCTGATAGAGCGAGTAGAACAGTTTATCGACGATATTGGCACGTTCCACGACGTATCCCATGAAGAGGAAGAGCGGGATCGCAACCAGAATGTCGTTCTCCATCACGGAGTAGGTGTTCTGGTTCAGCAGGTAAAAAATGTTGTTGTTGAAGATGTCCCCGATGCTTTCCGGCGCGCCGGTATAGTAGGCGTAATAGCCAAAGGCCACGCCCATGGCGATCAGGGTGAATGCAATCGGAAAGCCCAGCAGTACCAGCACAATGAACAGGCACAGCATCAGGATCGCGACCTGAGGATCAGTCATCTTTTAGCTCCTTCAGGATTTATTTGAGCCGCCGCCGACCAGATCATCCAGATCGGCCTCTGCCAGCAGGTCTTCGGTTTCTTTGACGTCAGCGATCCGGGCAGGCCATGCGCCCGTACGCATCGCGATCCAGCAGCGCATCAGTTCGGCCACGCCTTGGATCATCATCAGCAGGCCCGCCGCCGGTATCAGCGTCTTGAAGAAATAAATCTGGATCCGCGCGGGGCTGTTCCAGCTGACTTCCTTGTAGCGCCAGCTGTCAGAGGCGATTTCCCAACCGTACCAGAAAAGCGCCATCATCCCGGGGAAGAAGAAGATCAGGTAGAGAAGGAAATCGAGCCTCGCCTGCCAGCGCACCGGGAACAGGCGGTAGAGCACGTCGCCGCGGACATGGGCGTCTTGAGCAAGGGTATATGCACCCGCCATTAGAAAGAGCGCGCCATACATTTGCACCATCATGTCAAAGGCCCAGACGGTCGGCGCATTCAGAACGTAGCGCACGAAGACCTCGTAGGAGACTGACAGTGTAAGAATGAGAATGCACCAGCCGAACGCTTTGCCAACCCATTGGCTAAGTCCTTCGATGGCGTGGATTGTCTTTTGCACGACCCGCGTCCCCCCGTGCCTTTGCAGTATTTTGGGCAGTGTTTATGACGGAGGCCGCGCAGGGCAGCCTCCGCCGAACTCAAGCTTGATCGCGGGTGCGATTAACCGAAGTAGTGGGCGTAAGCCAGCTTGTAGTCAGGCTGGTTGAGGTTCAGGTAGTTCATCACCTCTTTCGCGTAGGCCTTCTGGCTTTCGATCACTTTGGCGAAGAACGCGTCTTCTGCCGCGATGCGATCAACCACGATGTCCCATGCTTCCAGCTGAGCCGCCATCACGCTGTCCGGTGTACGGTAGACGTTGACGCCCTGCTCATCGCGCAGAGTGGCCAGGTCAGACGCGTAACGGCGCGTGTTGTGCCAGTAGAAGTTGGAGTTTTCAGCTTCCGACGCGTATTTCAGGATCGCCTTCTGCGCATCTGTGAGGTTTTCGTACTTGTCCTTGTTGAAGGACACCTCGAAGAATTCCTGAGACTGGTGGAACGAGGCCAGGTGATAGTGCTTGGACACGTCCTGCATACCGAAGTCACGGTCGGAGGTCGGGTTGTTGAATTCCGCAGCATCAATCAGGCCGGACTTCATCGCCGGCTGAATTTCACCGCCGGGCAGCTGAACAACGGACATGCCCATTTCCAGCAGAACGTCTGCGGCCAGACCAACAGTACGGTACTTCAGGCCGTCCATCTGGCTTGCGTCTTTGATCTCTTCCTTGAACCAGCCCATCGGCTGCGCCGGCATCGGCGAGTTGAAGAAGGACACAACGTTCAGGCCCAGATCAGCCATCAGTTCATCAAAGAGTTCCTGACCGCCACCGTAGTGGACCCAGCCGAGAACTTCCTGAGAAGACCAGCCAAAGCAGGGACCGGTTCCAAAGAGAGAGGCCGCTTTCGACTTGGAGTACCAGTAGGCCGGCACGTAGTGGCACGCATCAAGCACGCCACGGTGGACCGCGTCCTGCATCTGCGATGTTTTCACAACGGCGTTCACCGGCAACAGTTCGATGGTGAGCGAGCCGCCCGACATCTCGTTGACGCGGTTTACGTAGGATTGTGCGTTCTCAAGAAAGATCCCGCCGCCCCAGGCCGCCTGCATTTTCAGCGTGGTGCCTTCCTGTGCAATGGCCGGAGCTGCCAGAGTGGCCGCACCTGCAACTGCGGTGCCGCTCAGAAACTTTCTGCGGTTCAGTTTATTCGACATTTTTCCTCCCAAAGCGGTCTCATGTCATATCTGTTTGCGTCATCGGACAAGACCTCATCCGATAAAACGCGCGCGCGCCTTACGGCAGGGTAGGACCTAGCGGTGACGTGGGGGAAATTCAAAATTTTTTTGGTCTGAAATTGGTTTCCCAGACGGGGCATCGAAAATTTGGAAAAGATTTTAGGGGGTTGCGATGCGCGCAACAGGTAAAAAAAATTTACCAATTTGGCACGCTTTCTGGTCTTGCATGCCGCTTCTCGGCCGCCAGATGGCGATTTCTGACCGGAATCGGCCGAAGAACGCCTAGGTGATTCTGTCTTGCTCGGAGCCTGCTTAATGGCGTTCTGGCCGCCCAAAACCCGTACATGACCCGCAGACGCATCCCAAAAAACCGCGCATGCGCCCGGCTTCTTTCTTGCAACAAATACTCAAATCCAACGGTCGCCACCTGTCGCAAATCAAAGCATGGGTGATGGGCGGTCAGACCTCCAGAAACACCGTTTCCCCGGGTCCGCGTAATCGCATGTCGAAGCGGTAGACTTCGACGCCATCCTCCACACCCGACGCCCGGGCCACCAGCGTTGCACGTCGGTCCGCGTCTTTGATCCCGCTCAGCAGCGGATCGGCCTCAAACGTGTCACCTTCGAAATATACCCGAGTGGTCAGGCCCACATTGATCCCTCGCGCGACGATCCAAAGCGTCAGATGGGGGGCCTGCATGCGCCCATCGCTGGTCTGCACGGGTCCCGGTTTGATCGTGTCAATCTGCCAAAGCCCAGTTTCGAAATGGGTAGACGTGCGGCCCCACCCCGAGAATGCAGCCTCAGGACCGGGATAGACCCCGTCCGCGTCCGCCTGCCACACCTCCAGCAACGCGTCGAGCACCGGGTTGCCATCACCGTCGAGGATGACGCCTTCAACGCGGATGCGATCGCCCGCGACCTCTGGCCCAGCCATGTCGCGGCCCAGTTCAAAATCGTAAATATCAAACCCCGCCTCACCCGGGGCCAGCCCGATATGCACGTATGGCCCGGCGGTTTGCGATGCCGTCTGTGGCAGAAGACTGTTCTTGAGGCGCATGTCTCAGTCCCCCTCAGTCCGATTTTCGAAGATCGCAGCGCCGCGCCCGCGCAGCACCACGTCAAAGCGATAGGCGAGGCTGTCAAAGGGCGTACTGGCTTCACTGTCGAGCTTGGCCACAAGCCGGTCAATCGCACCCGCATCCGGCACCGTCTGCACGATCGGGCATAGCGCCACCAGCGGGTCGCCTTCAAAATACATCTGCGTGATCAACCGCTGCGCAAATGTTGGCCCGAAGACCGACAGATGAATATGCGCGGGCCGCCAGCTGGGTTCCCAATTGGGCCAGGGATAGGCGCCGGGTTTGACGGTTTTGAAACTGTAGTAGCCCTCATCATCCGTCAGCACGCGCCCGCAGCCGCCGAAATTGGGGTCGATGGGGGCCAGATAGGTATCGTTGCGATGGCGATATCGCCCGCCCGCATTGGCTTGCCAAATCTCCACCAGCGTGTTTGGCACAGGCCGCGCATTCTGATCCAGAACACGGCCATGCACCAGAATGCGTTCGCCCAGGGGTGATCCGCCCTCGGTGATGAAGTTCTGCAGCAGATCATTGTCGAGCGCCCCAAGGGCCAGATGTCCGAACGCAGGACCGGACGTGTCGTGCAAGCCCGCGTCGAGGGCCACCAGCGGCTGGCTCGGTGCGCGGGTTGTGGAGGATTTGTAGCCTTCAGTGTAGGCTGGCGGGTGCAGGCTGCGATCTTGGGGCAGCAACGGGTCGCTCACAGCTCCACTCCCATCTCGGCGTAAACGTCTTTGGCTATCTTGATGGCCCGGTTGGCCTTCGGCACGCCGCAATAGATCGCCACATGCAACAGCACGTCTGTGACGTCCTCCGCGCTTGCCCCGGTATTGGCCGTGGCCCGCACATGCATGGCGAATTCTTCATCATTGCCCGCGGTCGCCAGCAACGCCAGTGTCAGCATGGATCGCTCTCGCAGGGTCAGCGTGTCGCGCGCCCAGACCTTGCCCCAGGCGCCGTCGGTGATCAGCTCCTGAAAGGCCGCGTCAAAAGGCGACTTGCCTGCCTCGGCCCGGTCCACATGCGCATCCCCCAACACCTTGCGGCGGATCTGCATGCCCTTGGCGCTGTCGTCGCTCATGAATGTGGCCTTTCATTGCTTTGACATGTCATGGCACAGGCCAACCGCGCCGGTCAAACCGCGCCTTGGGACTTAAAGCCCCGAAAGAAAGGATGTCAGATTGTCCCCCAAGGCATCGGACACGTATCCGCCCTCCTGAACACACAGCACGGGATGGCCCTGCGCGGCAATGGCTGTGGCGATACGTGAGAAACCTTCGGTGGTCACCTTTAGAGCCTGAAACGGATCGCTTTCATGAGCATCAAGGCCCAGCGCGACCACGATCACATCCGCGCCGAACCGCTCAATCGCCGCGAACGCCTGATCGAGGGCAGAGAGAAACGCGTCGGTGTCAGAGCCCATGTCCAGCGGCAGGTTGAGGTTGGCCCTCTCGCCCGCGCCCTGACCTGTCTCCTCGGCGTAGCCCCAGAAGAACGGGTAAAAGCCGGACGTTTCCGCGTGGATCGACACGGTCAGCACGTCGCCTCGGTCATAGAACACCCCTTGCGTGCCGTTGCCGTGATGCACATCGACATCAAGGATCACCGGCTTATGGCCCGTCTCCAGCAGACGCTGCGCGGCGATGGCAGAATTGTTGAGAAAGCAAAACCCCCCGGCCTGATCAGCGTAGGCATGATGCCCGGGCGGGCGGCAGAGCGCATAGGCAGACCGAGCCCCGCCCGACACAGCATCCGCCGCCGAGAGGGCGGTCTGTGCGGACCAGTAGGCAGCGTCCCATGTTTGCGCGGAAATGGGGCAGGCCGTGTCCAGCTGATGATACCCCGCCTGCCCCACCGGGCCTTTGGGGTAACCGTCAGAGCGGTCGCGGGGATGGACGTTCGGGATCACCTCGTCCGCGGCTCCAGGAATTTGCGACCAGCGGTCATGAATGGTTTGCAGGAACGTCAGGTAGGCGGGTGTGTGTATGGATCCGATGGGCGCAATGCCTGCGTCGGAGGGCGCGGAAAACGCGCACCCTGCGGCCTCGGCCCCCGCTTTTAGTAGGTCCACCCGGGCGGGCACCTCTGGGCTGGGGCGTTTGTTGCCCGCAAAGATAAAGGTCTTGGGATCGTGCGCCCGTTGCCGGTCGTCCAGAAATGCCTGCATCACGGTTTCTCCACTCACACTTGTGCCACCCGCCCGCTGGGGCTTTTTGCTTGGTGCAACACCTTCTGACAGTGTATCGTCCGGCGAAAAGACAATGCAACGATGAGCAGTCGACCCCAAAGCCAAGGCCAAGCGGCATGAATGAAACCGGCCTCACCGGATCGGCCGCGCGCGCCTTGCAGGTTCTCAGCCTTGTTCTGACCCATGGTCCGGTTACCCCGGCCAATCTGACCGAGCTAAGCGGGCTAAGCCGAACCGCCGTGCACCGCGCGATCCATGCGCTGATGGAACAGGGGTTTCTGCGCTACCAGTTGGGCAAGGCCCATGTGATCGTGACAGCGCGCCTGCAATCCCAGCTTGAGACGGCGTTTTTCAGCCCGCCCGGCCTTGATGCCGTGGCGCGGGCGATTGATACGAGCCTGAAGGGTCGCCGCCTGCATTGCGAGATTGGGCTGTTGACGCAGGATGGCCCGTTCCAGATCGTCGAG
This sequence comes from uncultured Roseovarius sp., assembly GCA_963422235.2. Classification (GTDB taxonomy): domain Bacteria; phylum Pseudomonadota; class Alphaproteobacteria; order Rhodobacterales; family Rhodobacteraceae; genus Roseovarius. Next base: position 2,643,624 of record CAXMWV010000002.1, on the reverse strand, counting down.
ACAACGCAGACGGACCCCGGCGATGAAGACAGCTTTTTTGAAAGCGAGTTGGTGTCGGTTCTGCTGTCACATTTTGAACCGGTGGAAGTGACGCGCATCACGGCGCGGGTTTTGCGGGAAAGCCCGGAGGGCACGAGCGTGGAGGCCGATTTTCTGGATCGTTTCCGGCTGGCGCAATACCAGGGGTATCTGTGGAACGCGGACCTTGGCAGTCTGTCCGTGCGTTTGATGAACGCGCCGGAGACAGCTCTCGCGATCCGGCTTTACCCAAGGCAGGACAGGCGCCTAAACCGCAAGGAAGCGGCGAGCGCGCTGACGTCGATGCATGATCTTTTGCCAGAGATTTTTCCCCTGGCATCACGTTTGGGGATTTAGGGCGCGTTGGCAGCACCCTGTTCACTCAGGTCTGCTTGCGCTTTCCGAACCGCGTAGTTCTCTTCGACGACAAACGCACTGCTGGAGGCGAAAATGCGGGAGAGTTCGAGGAACTCATCTTGCTCAATACAGTCGGTGCCCTGCCCCCATCCCTCAACGATGGCCTCGGTCAGTTCCAGCATCATATGCGGGAACTTCCGAACCAGCACCCGTGCGGTGACGAGAACATCCCATCCGTAGGGTTTGAGCTGTGCCTTCTCAAAATCAATGCCAACCAATCGGCCATCATCGGACAAGAGGAAGTTACCGAGATACGCGTCGTTTTTCGCAATCAGGCGCGTGCGGAGTGGAAAGTTCTCAAGAATGGAGCGGTGATCGGTATAGTCGAGACGCGGAACATACTTGCGATAGCGTTGAAGGTAAGAAAACCAGTCTGATGCGTTGCTGCCGCCATGTCGTTGCATCACGTCGGTGTATTCTGCAAACCAGGAGCCCAGCTCGACAGCATAGTCGGTGGCATTGTCTTCCTTGACCAGGCGTTCGAGCATGACGCCTTCGATCCATTCCGTCAGGACCCATTTGTCTTGCTGATTGTAGGCATGGATCCGCGGCGCCAGGTCCGTTTCCTTGAGCGCAAGTTGCAAGGCCAGTTCGCGGTCGGTTTGAACGTCTCCAGCCATTTCATCGGCATTGAAGCCCTTGAGCAGGTTGATCGTATCACCCGCCGTGATCCGCGCCACGAAGCGATCCGGGCGCTTTATGATTGCGGCAACCTCAAAGTCCTCTGGCACAGCGTCATCAGGGAACATCGCGGCAGCCACGGCATCCCCGTGCAGATCGAACCATGCCTCAAGGTCCATCCGCTCTTCAACGTCCAGTGTTTTCTTATCTTCAGCCATTCGCCTGCGTCCAAATGCTGATACCTACTCGCGTGCCCTCTGATGACGCAGATTTGCGGCCATCCCATGGCAAAACATACACTTATTCATGAATTTGACGCCCGGATGATGGCAACCGCCGCCCGATTCGCGCACGGCCCAAGCGGCCCTCTCAGCGCCTCAGTGGCGGGGACAATGTCCCGAGATCCGTGCAAATCGCGGCGAAATCGCTGCAAATGTTTCAAAACCAGACCACAATCCACACCTCATTTCAATATGCGGAATGATCTGCTTGTCCCACCGAGTTTGGCCGGTTACCACTCGTGTCAAATCTATTCGTGCGCGGGTGCCCGAGGTGCGCCCGCTCAACGCTGAAAGGACGTGTTATGGCGAGTTTTGATCCGAATGGTGTGACCGGGCTGATTGGTCTTTGGGATTTCGAGAATGGTGCGGAGACGGCAGATACCGGGTTGGACGATGGCATTGCCCAGAACGGCAACGCCAATGACGGCAACGCCCAGGCGCCCACCTTTTCCAATGGCCAACTCGTTGTAGGCGCGGGCAGCAACAGCAACCCCACGGTGTTCGATGTAAATGCAGATGCCAGCACTTCTGCCGATGACGAACAATTCAACCTCGACCGGGGCACGCTGGAGGTTCAGTTCACGCAGACGTCGCAGTCGGGCGGCTCCGAGGATGTGATCCTGTCCCGTGGTGAGGAAAGCATCGACGAGGATGACGAGGGTTTTTTCGAAGTTCGCGTTACAAACGATGGCGAGGTTCAAGTCTACCACAACACAAACGACGGTGACGCAGAGGTCACCCTGTCGACGGACGAGGAATTCTTCCAGCCCGGCGAAGTGGTCAACGTACAGTACAGCTTTGACGTCGACACGGGTGCCACCCTGACAGTTACGAACGTGACCACGGGCTTGGTGCAGGTGATCGAAAGCGACGAGACAGGCCTGACCTTTGACCTGACCGACAATGACGATGAAGAGTTTTCTTTCGGCGCTCGTGAGTCGGATGACGGCGAATACGACAAGGAATTCCAGGGCACGCTTGATTACGTGGCCATCTATGAAGAGAGAACACCCGAGCCGAACCCGGATTTCGAGCCGACGACGCGCGAAGATCTGGTCAGCCTGTGGGAGATGTCCGAGAACGGATCGGATACGGCGATTGACACGGCTGGCGTCGAACAGACCGATGGCACGACCATGGGCGACGCGTTCATGTCCAACAATGAGCTGCAGCTGGACGGCGACGGGGATTACCTGCTGATCCCAATCGCGGAAGAGCATCAGCTGGATGCAGGCCGCATCGAGCTGGTCTTCAATCAGGACGCCCAAGTCGGCACCAGCGACGACACGATCATTTCGCGCGACTCAAGCAACCGCGATGATGGCGGTCACTTCACGATGCGTGTTACGGATGATGGTGCTGTCACAGTGCGCCACCAGACCGAAAGCGAAGATGTTTTCTTCGAGACGCCTGATGATTTCTTCGATCCCGGCGATGATGTCCGTGTGACCTACAGCTGGGATGAGGGCGGCGCTGGCGGCACCTTCAAGGTCGAGAATCTGTCGACGGGTGCCGAGTATGAAGAGCCCGTCCCCAACACCCTGACCATGGATATGGGCGACAACTTCAATGAACCGTGGACCGTTGGTGCAAACCAGTGGCAGTCGGGTAACAACTCCGCCGACAACCTGAACCAGTTCTTCGACGGCGAGATCAGCTACGTTGCGATCTACGACTCTGCGAATCCGCCAGCAGGCCCCGATGGCATTGTCGACGGCGAGGCCGATGGCGAGGTCATGGTTCTTAACTATGATGACAGCAACGACCCGACCGATCAGGGCGGTGATCTGATCACCGAAGATGCCGATGTGATCCTCGGCAATGGCGGCGGCGACACAATCGATGGTGAAGGTGGCGACGACACGATCTATGGCGACACGCCAGATGTGGCCGGCGAAGGCGAGCGAGAGCTGTTCCAGTGGGGTGATGCGCCCGGATTCGCAGATGGTGCGACCGCCGAGGGCTTTACGCAGAACACCGGCAACGCCAATATCGAGTTCTCAATCGAGAACGAAACCGGTGATGTTACAAACACTTACGAGACAACCACGCAGAACACGGACGACCTCGACGCGGATGTTGCCGAGAACGAATCCTTCGATTCCCTTCTGGAGGACTCAGATGATGAGGCGACGTATAAGTGGGAGTCAGATGTTCCGCTTGAGAATGTCGAGTTCCGCATCAACGACATCGACGGCGACGGCGTTGTTCAGGTCAAAGCCTTTGACCCGGATGGCAACCCGATTGAGGTTGTGCTGTCCAATGTCGGATCTGATCTGACCGCATCTGATACCGATGGCGTGCCCGGCAATGACCAGGTGGCCAGCACGGATGACGACTACACCGACGATGACGACCCGATCCACTCGGTCGTTGTGTCGATCCCTGGCCCGGTGGGCAGCTGGGAAGTCACCCACTCGATGAGCGGCGACAATGATTCCGGTATCAACTTCACCGATATCGCGTTCAACATCGGCGACAGCGATTTCGGCGTGCCGGGTGATGACGTGATCACCGGTGGTGCCGGTGCGGATGTCATGTTCGGCCAGGACGGCGATGACACGTTTATCGTGGACAACGCCGCCGATGGCGACGGCGACGTGATCGATGGCGGCAATGGCCCAGACGATACAACCGACGACGATACGCTTGATCTGCGCGGTGCGGGTCCGGTGACTATCGTTGATGGCGTGGACCCCAATGATGCGGGTGCGCGTGCGGGTACGGTGACGTTTGAAAACGGTGAGACGCTGGAATTCTCGGGCATCGAGACCATCCTGACCGACCCGGACAACGAACCGCCCGTTATCACGAATGCTGCGGATCAGACCATTGATGAGAACACGACAGATGTGCTCGACGTGGATGCGACCGATCCCGATGGCGATGACGTGGACTTCTCGATCTCGGGTGGCGATGACGCGGCCCTGTTTGAGATTGATGAGGATACGGGCGAGCTGAGCTTCATCAACGCGCCTGATTTCGAAGATCCGCAGGATAGCAACGGCGACAATGTCTACGAAGTTGAGGTCACTGCGACCGATCCAGGTGGTTTGTCTGACACCAAAACGATCAATGTGACGGTTGCAGACGTCAACGAAGCGCCTGACGTAACCGGCCCTGCTGACATTGATGTGGACGAAAACGTCACCGGCGTGATCGGCGACTTTGACGCCACCGACCCGGATGCCGGCGACAATGTTACATTCAGCCTGGAAGGCGACGATGCAGACTTGTTTGACATCGATCCCGACACTGGCGAGCTGAGCTTCAAGAACCCGCCGGACTTCGAGAACCCGCTCGATCAGGATGGCGACAATGAATACGAAGTCACGGTTGTCGGCACCGACGATGGTGGCCTGACGGATGAGCAGGACGTGACCATCACCGTCAATGACGTAGATGAAGTCCTGCCTGATGGCATCGTGGATGGCGAGGAAACCGGCGAGACCATGGGCCCGGGCTATGACGACAGCAACCCTGTCGACGATGGCGGCGGGGATCAGATCGACGGCACAGACGGCATCGACGATGTGATCGAAGGCAATGGTGGCAATGACATCATCGACTCTGGCCTGGGCGATGACACCGTGGATGGCGGCTCTGGCGATGACACCTTCGACATCAACGAAGAAGGCAACGGCATCGACAATGATGTGATCACCGGTGGTGCAACCGGTGAGACAGATGGCGGCACCGTCGACACCGGCGATATCGACGATGACCTGACCGTGACCTTCACCGGCAACGAAGAAGGCACGATCACAGACGGCACCGACACCACGACCTTCGAAGAAATCGAAAACATCCAGCTGGGTGGTGGCGATGACGTCGTGGTCGGTTCAGACGATAATACCGAGAACGTGGATGGTGGTGCCGGCAACGACTCCATGACCGGTGGCGACGGCTCCGACACCTTCTCCGGTGGCGAAGGCGAAGACACGCTCGAAGGTGGTCTGGGCGGTGACTCGCTCTCTGGCGGCGACGATGACGACGTGATCCGGGGCGACGAGGGCATCGACACCATCGACGGTGGCGACGGCAACGATGACCTTGACGGCGGCGACGGCGTTGACTCGATCGATGGTGGCGACGGGGATGACACCATCGCGGGCGGCACCAACTCTGACACGATTGACGGTGGTGACGGCGAAGACGACATCAGCGGCGACGGTGGTGCGGATGTGATCCTCAGCTCCGACGGGGCCGATGACATCGACGGTGGCGCAGGCCGCGACACCTATCGCGATGACACCGATGAGACGATCATCGTCAATGTCGATGACAATGGCGACGGCACGGTTGAGCGTGTGAATGACGGCACGACTGACACTGTCACGTCGATCCAGAACTTCGATGCAGGTGAATCGCCGGATGAAGCGGATGAGATCACCCTGACCACGCCGATCCCGGTTGCGGACATTGCGACCGATATCCAGGGTCTGGACAACAACGCGGTTGGTACCTTCACACCTGAAAATGGCGACCCGGTCGTCAGCTTCGGCGGCGTGGGCGAACCTACGCTTGGCGACATCCTGACCGGGCCACAGCCTGCGGGTGACTACCAGATCACCGATGGGGATGAAGACGGCCAGATCGGCGACATCTCCTTCCAGGATTTCGAGACCATCAACTTCACGGTCACGGGCGCGCAGCCTGATGGCATCGTGGATGGTGAGGAAACCGGCGAGACCATGGGCCCCGACTATGACGACAGCAACCCTGTCGATGATGGCGGCGGGGACCAGATCGATGGCACAGACGGCATCGACGATGTGATCGAAGGCAATGGTGGCGATGATATCATCGACAGTGGCCTGGGCGATGACACCGTAGATGGTGGTGCGGGCGATGACACCTTCGTCATCACCGAAGAAGGCAACGGCATCGACAATGATGAGATCACCGGCGGTGAGACGGAAGAGGATAATGGTGGCGACACCATCGACACGACCGACATCGATGATGATCTGGACGTGGTCTTCTCCGATCCCGAAGAAGGCACCATCACCGATGGCACCGACACCACGACGTTTGAAGAAATCGAGAACATCCGCCTCGGTGGCGGGGATGACTCGGTTGTGGGTTCCGACGGCAATGAGAATGTCGACGGCGGCGGTGGGTCCGACACGATGGAAGGTGGCGGCGGTTCCGACGCTCTGTCGGGTGGGGACGGCGAAGACGTCATCGACGGTGGCGACGGCGACGATGTGCTCGACGGCGGTGACGACGACGACGAAATCACCGGTGGTGACGGCGCTGACAGCGTTGACGGTGGCGACGGCAATGACCTGATCGACACATCCGGCCCGTTCAGCCTCGACCCGAACGATCCGACCGGCAAGCCCGATCAGGATTACCCGGGCCTCTACGTGGCCGATGACGATCCTGACAATGACAAAGACACCGTCATTGGTGGTGCTGGCAACGACACCATTACCACGGGCGACGATGCGGACTCCATCGAAGGTGGCGAAGGCGAAGATGTCATCAATGCCGGTATCGACGATGACACGGTCGATGGTGGTGATGAAGCTGACTTCATCGAAGGTGGTGAAGGCAACGACGTCATCCTCGGTGGCGACGGCGCGGACACCATCTATGGCGGTATCGACGGGCCTGATGTCATCAACATCCCCGATGACTCCGGCGATCTGCGCCCCGACAATGGCCGCGATGACATTGATGGTGGCCGTGGCGATGATGTGATCTTCGGTCAGGATGATGACGACACCCTGCGCGGCGGCATCGGCAACGACTTCCTCGACGGCGGTGTGGATGACGACGAGCTCTTCGGTGATATCGGCTTCGACACGCTGATCGGTGGCCAGGGCCAGGATACGCTGGATGGCGGTCGTGGGCGTGACACCATGGAAGGTGGCATCGGCAACGACACGTTCATCGAGTTGGGCAATGACGGTGCTGACCTGATCACCGACTTCAACGTCGGCAACACCGGGTCGATCAATGACGGCGATCAGACCAACAACGACTTCGTTGATCTGAGTGACTTCTATAACGACGACACGGTGGACCTGGTCAACGCGGCCGCCACCAACCCGCTCAACAACTTCGACAACCCGCTCGCCATGCTGCGCGCGGATGCCGAAGACGGGCGTCTGGATGGCCAGATCAACGGCGAGGACTTCAGTGCCTTCTTCAATGGTCTGGACCTGACCATTCAGAATGGCGGCGCGGCGGTTACCGGCGGCAACCTGACCTTCGACAACACCAATGTGGCCTGCTTCGTGCGGGGCACGCAGATCGCGACGCGGCGTGGCCTTATACCAATTGAAAAGCTGCAGGCCGGAGATGAGATCATTACCATGGACCATGGCTTCCAGAAGATCCGCTGGATTGGCTCCACCTCGGTGCCTGCCGACGGCAACCTCGCCCCGGTGGTTATCCGCAAGGGTGCGATGGGCAACGAACGTGACCTGCGCGTCTCCCCCCAGCACCGGATGCTGGTGCGTGGCTGGCACGTGGAGCTCATGTTCGGCCAGAAAGAAGCGCTGGTGCCCGCGAAGGCCCTGATCAATGACGAAACGGTTTTCCCGCTGGAAGGTGGTACGGTGGATTATTTCCACATGATGTTCGACCGTCATGAGCTGGTCTACGCGGAAGGCATTCCGTCGGAAAGCTTCCACCCCGGACACGTGGGCCTGGGCAGCTTTGCCGAGGAGACCCGCGAAGAGATCCTGTCCCTCTTCCCGCAGCTGCGTGAAGATGCAGGCAGCTATTCCGAGCATGTGCGCCCGTCTCTGAAGGTGCGCGAAGCGAAGGTTTTGGCTGAGAACCCAGAGCTGATGAAAGAGTAAACCCCTTTCGTCAGCGAACCGGTGAGGCGTCCTTCGGGACGCCTCATTTGGTTTCGGGGGGCGGGATCGGCATCTTTTGGCGCGAGGGCGCGATGCCCTATTGCTCCTGTCACGATTTCGGTACAGGAGAATACTAAAGGTGACGGAGCGTAACCCCGTCCCGTTTGGAACAAAATGACACCCGGACCCACCCTCACCCGGCGCTCGCTTATCAAGGGCGCCACCGCGTTTGGCACCGCCGCCCTTGCCGCGCCGCTTTACAGCAAAAGTGCGTTGGCGTCCTCGGGTGAGATCAACGTGATGATGTGGTCGGATTACCTGCCCCAAAGCTACATCGACGCGTTCGAGGCCGAGACCGGGATCAAAGTGAACTTCACTGGCATAGGCTCAAACGAGGAGATCTTCGAGAAGATCACCGCGACCGGGGGCAAAGGTTTTGACCTTGTTAGCCCGACCAACAACCGATCTTTGCAGTGGCAGCCATTGGAGTTGTTGCAGCCTTTCGACATGGCGCGCGTCAAAATCGACGCCGTAAACCCCGCCATGGTGCAGATTGGCGATGATGCGTGGAATTTTGGCGATGCCGGGTCGCATTGGCTGCCGCATATCTGGGGAACGGAAGGCGTCGCCTATCGCACTGACCTTTGGCAGCCGACGGGCGATGCGCCCAGCTATGGCGATGTCTGGTCGGAAGAGAATGCCGGCAAGACCATGGGCCGCGCACAATCCATGCTTTTCTGTGCGGGGTTGTTCATGAAGGCCTCTGGCCTGATGGAGCCGGGCTCTGTCTGGGCGGCCTATGAAGATGAGGACACCATGCGCGAAGTCTGGGATCAGATCGCGGCCTGGGCCATGCCTCGACGAGAGCGGATCAAGCTGATCTGGGACGATGCGGAGGCGCAGAGGACCGGGCTTCTCGAAGACGGCGTTGTTGTTGGGCAGACATGGGATGGGCCCCCCTTGCGCTGAAGTCCCAAGGAGAGCCGGTGCACTATCAGGCCCCGGTGGAGGGCGCGATGGCCTGGGTTGATGGTCTGTCGATGCCGGTGGGCGCGGAGAACATTGATCAGGTCTACGCCTTCATTGACTTTGCCTATCGAAAGGAACCTGCTGGCCAGGCCATTGACAGCCACTGCTACAACTCGCCCGTGACCGGCGCGGACGAGTTTGCTGGGGAGACCTACCGTAAGAATTTTGCCGAGGCCTATCCGGGCGACAGCCTTGCCAACCTCAATCCGTGGCCAGCTGAGGCGCCTTGGTACGCAGCACTTCGCAGTGAGTATGTTAAGGCTTTCATAGCCGGGTGACTTTGCATACCGGACTCATTGGCCACCTCTTCCTTATGCACTACTATTGAATGGTGATTCAGTGGCATTAGGGGATGTGGGATGAAACCGATCAGGCCGGAAGAGCGCAAAGTCGCCAACATTTTCGACGACAACGCGTTCACCAACTACGACGCGGATGGTGAGAGCGGGACATCCTTCATTCAGCTCAATCCAAACACCAAGCAGGATGTGGGGTTTTACATCTACCGCATGGCGCCGGGTGCGCAGTCCACGCCGCATCGGCATGGGGGTGCCGAGGAGTTTCTGGTGGTGCAAGGTGAGCTGATCGACAATGACGGCACGGTCTACAAGACCGGGGATGTGGTTTGGCTCGGTGCGGATACCGAGCATACGTCCCATACCGAGACAGGGTGCATCGTGGCGGTCTATTCGGAAGCGGAAGAGCACGCGCCGGGCAGCTGATCTCAGAGCCGCTTTTGCATCAGGACAAGATCCAGCCTGCGGCCGAACTTGGTACCGACTTCTGGCATGCGGCCCACCTCTTCAAAACCGATAGCCGCGTGAAAGGCGATGGCGGCATCATTGTCGCCACTGATCCCGGCGACAAGCGCGTGGATGCCGCCCTCTTTCGCTTTCTTTTCAATCGCTTGCATCAAGGCGCGCCCCGTGCCTTTTGCACTGGCCTGCGCGGTCAGCATCACTGAGTTTTCCAACACCTGCGCGTAACCCGGGCCCGACCGGAACTCCGAACTGGCAGCAAATCCTTCGACGCCACGTTCGTCTTCGGCCACGAAAACAGCTTTGCCGCCAGATTGGCGCGCATCGATGTAGGCGCAGATGTCGGCTGATGTTTTTTCCGTCGTGGTGAAGGTCACCGTGGTGTCCCGGATATAGACGTTCCAGATGGCGCAAATCGCGTCTGCGTCCGCGTGGGTGGCCGGGCGGATGATCATTCCAGCACACGGGGGCCGAAGGGCGTTTCAAACTCGGCCCGCAAGGCGGCAGGTCCGGATTCATAGACGATACGCTGATCGTCGAGTTGGCCTTCCATGTCGTGGCCCAAAGCTTCCGCATCCGGGTGGCTGACGATGAGACGGGTCAACCGGCACCCCGAGGGGGCCAGCCGCGCCGCGGGATGGCCAGCGCTTTGCCACTGCATCACGGCCGGATAGGCGTTGTCGTAGGGCAGCTGGCCGTTCTCAGGCACCGCCATGCGCCATTTCAGGTCGCCACGCTCCAGCGCGACAGGATGACCTGCTTGCGGCGCGTGGGCGACATAATCGTCGAGGTCTTCGCTACGGCATATCCAGTTTTGCAGCCGCGCCCAACCGTCAAACCGGTCGAGGTCAAACCACCGCGCGTGGTCTGGCTTGGGCGCACTGGGGTCAATCGCGATCACCTCGAGGTAAAGCCCGTCTTCTAGCCCCAGAAGCATGTTGTGGGTGCCAAAATGGGCATGTTGGCCGCCGGGTTGAAGCGTGACACCGAGGGCGGTCTCAACCGCCTCACGCCCCTCTTCGAGCGTCTCTGCGGCCACAGCCAGATGATCGAGGTCCAACATGGGCTTTTCGTCCTACGCATTGTTGACCGACCGACGTTAAAACCTCTTGGCAGGGACATTCAAGTCGCAACCCTGCGTCAGATTTCACGCCTCCGGCGGGGATATTTTTAGCAAGAAGAAGGGCCTAAGCTGTTGCAAGCCTCGGCCCTTCATTTTCGCCCTGCGATGTAACGCGGTTTAAGCGCGCGCCTCGCGGATCAGCTTGAGGATGTCTTCGGCCGCGTCGGGAATGTTGGTGCCCGGGCCGAAGATCGCCTTCACACCAGCTTTCTTAAGGAAATCATAGTCTTGCTGCGGGATCACCCCGCCGCAGATCACGATGATGTCTTCCGCATCTTTGGCTTTCAGCGCCTCGATCATCTGTGGGGCCAGCGTTTTGTGACCAGCCGCCTGGCTGGAAATGCCTACCACATGGACGTCGTTGTCCACCGCATCCTGGGCGGCCTCATCGGGTGTCTGGAAGAGCGGCCCCACGTCCACGTCAAAGCCGATATCGGCAAAGGCGGTCGCGATGACCTTGGCCCCTCGGTCATGCCCGTCCTGACCCATCTTGACCACCAGCATACGCGGGCGGCGGCCTTCTTCTTCGGCGAATTTTTCAACCGAGGATTGGATTTGCGCGAAGCCGTCATCGCCCTCATAGGCCTTGCCGTAGACACCTGCCAATGTTTTCACCTCCGCCCTATGACGCCCGAAGACAGTTTCCATTGCAGTGCTGATCTCACCCACCGAGGCCCGTGCGCGCGCGGCTTCCACCGCGCCTTCCAGCAGGTTTCCGCCCTCTTTGGCGCGACGGGACAACTCCGCCAGCGCGGCCTGACAGGCGGCCTCATCCCGCGTGGCGCGGATTTTGTTGAGCCGTGCGATCTGCGCCTCGCGCACCGCGTTGTTGTCGATCTCAAGAATATCGATCGGGTCTTCCTTGTCTTTGCGGTACTTGTTCACACCAACAACTACTTCGTCGCCCCGGTCGATCATGGCCTGACGGGTGGCGGCACTTTCTTCGATCCGCAGCTTGGGCATGCCGGAGGTCACGGCCTTGGTCATGCCGCCCATCTCGTCGACTTCTTCGATCAGCTTCCAAGCGGCCTCAGCCAACTCAGCCGTGAGACTTTCGACGTAGTAGCTGCCCGCCAGCGGATCGACCACATTGGTGACGCCGGTTTCTTCCTGCAAAATCAGCTGGGTGTTCCGCGCGATGCGGGCGGAGAAATCAGTAGGCAGCGCGATGGCCTCATCCAATGCGTTGGTGTGCAGCGATTGCGTACCGCCCAAAACCGCGCTCATCGCCTCATAGGCCGTGCGGATGACGTTGTTGTAGGGGTCCTGTTCCTGCAGCGACACGCCAGAGGTCTGGCAATGGGTGCGCAGCATCTTGGAGCGTTCGTTCTTTGCACCCAGGTCGTCCATGATGCGGTACCACAGCATCCGGGCGGCGCGCAGTTTGGCCACTTCCATGAAGAAGTTCATGCCGATGGCGAAGAAGAAGGACAGGCGGCCTGCGAATTTGTCCACATCCATACCACGCGCCATGGCGGTTTTGACGTATTCCTTACCGTCGGCCAGCGTGTAGGCCAGTTCCTGCACAAGGTTCGCGCCCGCTTCTTGCATGTGATAGCCGGAGATCGAGATCGAGTTGAATTTCGGCATCTCGTTCGATGTGTATTCGATGATGTCCGCGATGATCCGCATGGAAGGCTCCGGCGGATAGACATAGGTGTTGCGGACCATGAATTCCTTCAGGATATCATTCTGAATGGTGCCTGAGAGGACGGATTTGTCATGGCCCTGTTCTTCGCCAGCCACGATGAAGCTGGCCAGAACCGGGATCACGGCGCCGTTCATGGTCATGGAAACAGACACCTTGTCGAGCGGGATCCCGTCGAAGAGGATTTTCATGTCCTCGACGCTGTCAATGGCCACGCCTGCCTTGCCGACATCCCCCACCACGCGTTCGTGATCACTGTCATAACCACGGTGTGTGGCCAGATCGAAGGCGACCGAGACGCCCTGCTGTCCGGCGGCCAGATTGCGACGGTAGAAGGCATTGGATTCCTCGGCCGTTGAGAAGCCCGCGTACTGGCGGATGGTCCAGGGGCGACCGGCATACATCGTGGCCTTCACACCGCGCGTGAATGGCGCTTGGCCCGGGATGGAGCCCATATGATCGAGCGAGGCCGTGTCTTCCTCGGTGTAAAGCGGTTTGACGTCGATGCCTTCAAGCGTGTTCCAGGTCAAATCATCCAGAGGGCGACCGCGCAGCTCTGCCTCGGCGATCTCGCGCCATGTGTCCTTTTTCGATCCCATCACACACCTCATTCGTCAGTCTTCGGCTGAGTTTACGCTGCCCTGCAGCAATATCCTAGCGCTACGGCTTAAAGCCCAGTTTTGGCGGAAATGGAAGGGACGCTGAATTTTTCGACGTGATCACCGTTTTGTACCTTCGCATTGGTGGATACGCGACCTATATCTGACGGGATAGGAGAGACGATGCTGTTACGCTTAGCCTTTGTTTTTGCGCTGCTTTCGCCGGTTACGGGCCTTTCCGGGCCAGTTGCGGCCGAGGAGGACACTTTGGCGCAGGAAATCATCTTACCCGGCGATACTGTCGAGTTGGACACTCTGATCTGGGAAAAACGCCCGGTGATTGTCTTTGCCGACAGCCCCAACGACCCCCGTTTCATCCAGCAAATGGACTTCATCACCGACCGGTTAGAGGATTTGCAGGAACGCGACGTGATCGTGCTGACGGACACGGCGAAGGGTGAGGACACCGCTTTGCGTCAAAAACTGCGCCCGCGCGGGTTCATGCTGGTCATGATTGGCAAGGACGGAACGGTTTACCTTCGGAAACCCCTGCCTTGGGATGTGCGCGAGATCAGCCGGACGATCGACAAGATGCCGATGCGGCAACAGGAAATGCGGGATCGGCGGGGGGATAGTTGACGCATCGTTCATTGAAATGAAACGTCAAAGCCCTTATACAATACAGTGTAAACAAGATTGATGAGAGTTTTGAGAACACTGATGTCCAGAACGCCAAAATCGCCGCCGCCCATCAAGGGCCAAACAGGACCGCGCCCAGGATACTGACTGGATGGGGCGCCCAATCTTGAGCGTCATTTTTCGCTGTCCAAACTCCGTCGAATAGCCGAACTTACCTTTCGACCTGCGTCCAGAGCTTCATTTTTCAGGCCAATGTAGTCCGTAAAAATGGCAATGCGTTGTTCCTGCGTCATCACTGCGCCGCGGGATGGATCCGTGTTGCGAAAATCCGGTGAGCGCAAGTCTTCGATCAGCGCAGATATCGCGACAACCTGATTGTAGTAGTAGGTGACAGGTTCAATCACAGGCGCGGGTAGAATTGAGATATCTTGCAGGACGCTTTGAAAAACCATGTCGTTTTTCTCAGCGGGAACAAAAGGGATGTAAGTTTAATCCGCCTCCATGCGCAGAACAATATCTTTCCAGAACTCATCAAGGTTCATTTTGTCGTTTGAAAGGGTCGTTACATAGTGCTCGATCTCGGCTTTGAGCGCCGTCTGTATGTCCATCCGCTTTTCACGGCGCCGACGACGTTCCGCCTGGACTTGTCTTCGTCCCGAAATGAAGAGGCCCAGCAAGGTAACGGTGGCCGCGATGACCGCCGATACCAATGCCGGGCTTACTAACTCTTCAAGCACAAGACGTTCCTACTCAAACTCCATAATCACATCATCCACCGCCAAACTGTCGCCCGCGCCGGCATTGATCTTGGAGACAACCGCTTTCTTCTCCGCCCGCAGGATGTTTTCCATCTTCATGGCTTCCACGGTGCAGAGCGCCTGGCCTTCCTGCACCTCGTCGCCAACCTCGACATTTACGTTCACGATGAGGCCCGGCATCGGGCAGAGCAGCATTTTGGAAGTGTCCGGCGGAAGTTTCTCGGGCATCAGCGCGGCCAGTTCGGCCTGACGCGGGGTGCGGATGCGTACTTTCATGTCGGCACCGCGGGTGCGGATGCGGAAGCCTTGGGTGATCTTGCCGACTTTCAGCACCAATGGTGCGCCATCGACGACCATTTCGGCCAGTTGATCGCCCGGGGTCCAGTCGCCGCTGACACGCAGCTCTGCGCCATCGTCAAACCGCACCGTCGCTCCCATGGGATCGGCGCTGATGGTCAAGGCCATGGGCGCGTCTTTGTCGAGTTGCACGACCCAATCATCGCCCACTTTGCGTTCGTGATTGTCCATCCGACCCGATACCCGCGCGCGGCGAATTTCGCCAACGCGGTGCATCGCAGCGGCGGCGGCGGCCACGCGGCGTTTTTCGGCTTCGGGCAGGTCAACGCCCTGGAAACCCTCAGGATATTCTTCTTCGATGAAGGCGGTCGTCATATCGCCGGAGATGAATTTCGGGTGGTCCATGACGGCTGCCACGAAGGGCAGGTTGTGGCCAATGCCTTCCACCTCGAACCGGTCGAGGGCGACGCGCATCGCCTCAATCGCCGCATCACGGGTCTCCCCCCAGGTGCACAGCTTGGCGATCATCGGGTCGTAATACATGCTGATCTCGCCGCCTTCATAGACGCCGGTATCATTGCGAGCGCCGGTCTCGCCCGACGGGGCATCGTCATGCCACGTACCCGCCTCAAGCATCGGGCCTGCGGCCACTTCCATCGGTGGACGGTAGCGGGTCAGACGGCCGATAGAGGGCAGGAAATTGCGATAGGGATCCTCGGCGTAGAGGCGGTTTTCAATGGCCCATCCGCCGATTTTCAGATCGTTTTGATTGATCTTGAGCTTCTCGCCCGCCGCCACGCGGATCATCTGTTCCACGAGGTCGACACCGGTGATCAGCTCGGTCACAGGGTGTTCCACCTGCAGGCGGGTGTTCATCTCAAGGAAGTAGAAGTTCTTGTCGCCATCGACGATGAACTCCACCGTGCCCGCGCTGGCGTAGCCGACGGCATGGGCCAGTGCGAGGGATTGTTCCCCCATTGCCTTGCGCGTTTCAGGATCAAGGAAGGGCGACGGGGCCTCTTCCACGACCTTCTGGTTACGGCGTTGGATGGAGCATTCGCGTTCATGCAGGAACACGCCGTTGCCATGCTGATCGCACAGGACCTGAATTTCGATATGGCGCGGCTGGGTGACGAATTTTTCGATGAAGATCCGGTCATCACCAAAGCTGCTGGCGGCTTCGTTCTTGGACGATTGGAACCCTTCGCGCGCTTCGTCATCGTTCCAGGCAATCCGCATGCCCTTGCCGCCGCCCCCGGCGGAGGCTTTGATCATCACGGGATAACCGATCTCGGTGGAGATTTTCACCGCCTCATCAGCGTCCTCAATGAGGCCCATATAGCCCGGCACTGTGGAGACCTCCGCATCCTGGGCGATCTTTTTGGAGGTGATCTTGTCCCCCATCTTTTCAATCGCGCCCTTGGGTGGTCCGATGAAGGCGACGCCTGCCTTCTCCAACGCCTCGGCGAATTTTGCGTTCTCAGAGAGGAAGCCATACCCCGGATGCACGGCCTCGGCGCCGGTGTCCTTGATGGCCTGCATCACCTTGTCGATGACGATGTAGCTCTCAGAGGCAGGCGGCGGGCCGATATGCACGGCCTCATCCGCCATCTGCACGTGCAGCGCGTTGGCATCCGCATCCGAGTAGATCGCCACGGTTTTGATACCCATCTTCCGCGCAGTCTTGATCACGCGGCAGGCGATCTCCCCTCGGTTGGCGATAAGGATTTTATTGAACATCTTGAGGTCCTCTTCTCAGCACACGGACTGCACGGGCTGAACCGCGCAAGTATTTGAAATAGAAACGAAAAATGGGCGGTGCGCACGAGAGGGTGCGACACCGCCCAAAGGGGAAGGGTAACGGATCAGACGATACGTCTCGGCCCCTTGGGGGAGGGCCGCCACTACATTTACGAGTGAACACGGGAGCGGTGATTCCGCCAAGGTCACATATTTGGGACGGCGAAAATCGGCCTTTATCCGCGTGTTTTCGGAAATCGTGCGCAGATTCACGCTCAAATTGTGCGAAATTTTCATGACGCACCTCTCTCGAACGCGTCCGGAAACGCCGCGCGGGCGGCTGGCACATCAAGCACCAACAGCGCGTCATAGGCTTCCGGATCGAACGGGTCATCGACGGGCAGAACCTCGCGACCGAAAAGCCAGCTGATCCGTCCAGCGTCAAGGTTGCCGCGCTCAAAGGGCTGATCGCCAAACTGTTCCCACAGCGCTTGTACGAAGCCGGTATCTGCCCGTCTGTCGGCGGGCCTGCGGTCGGCAAAGCGTTCGCGCCGGGTGATGGGCGTGGCCCCCTTGGGGTTGGCGCGGCGGATGGTGAACTGGAAATCTGTGCCGGGCAACCGGCCCGGAAATCCGCGATGCTTGATCATTGGGGCACCCCCCAAATCGGTCGCGGCGACGTGGTTAGGGCGGGCCCGAAGGCCCGGCCCTTCAATCCCGGTGGGGGATTACTTGTACTTGCCTGTGTATTCCGGCTCGATCGAAATCGGCGCGGGATCCACGACAACGAACTCTTCCTGTTGTTGCTGCTGACCGCAGGCGGCAATGATGCCGACCAGGCCCAACGCCAGGATGCTCTTGATGGTTTTAGACATTGAAGTCTCCTGTATGTGTACACACTGAGACATCGTGCTGGCTGCCCCACCACTTGCGCACGTGCCCCATAGACCGCTGTTACGCGATCAGCGGACAGGATACCGGAAAATGCCGTTTTTTCAAATACTTGGAGGGGCCTGTGGATAAGTTGTGACCCAAAAGACTCAATTTGACCTTCATCTGAGGTACGGGCCGCAACATGTTGTGGACGCATCAGAATTCCTCCCACATGCAGCGGCCGTTTTCGACGCGAAATGCTTCGAAAACCTGCGTTGCCTCGGGGGTCGCAACACCAAATTCGGTGGGCTGATCGGCTAGCGAGACGATTATGCGGGTGCCATCTGAGGCATCTTCGGGCAGGTCAGGAAGGGCTTTTTCGGCGCACAGATACTCCAGATCGACGACCACCGTGGTCAGATCACCGGGTCTGGAAAAGTCAGGCGCGACATAGCGGTAGCGATAAGTCGGCGCGCTTGTTCCTGGCTGTGTGATCACCTCTTGCAGGTAGCCGACCAGACCGGAGGGCAGCGTCACCTCGGCTGCCGCGAGTGCGGATTGAGGCACGACAAACACGGCCGCAGCCACAAGACCGCCACGCAGGTTTCGCAGAGAACCCCAAGCCTTAAACACGCGTCTCAACCAGCCTTTCTTCTTGCCATAAATATCCCGGGGGGTCTGGGGGGCTGGCCCCCCAGCTTTTGCCGGATCAAAGCGGAATGTTGTCGTGCTTCTTCCACGGCAGGCTGCGCTTTTTCTTACGCAGCGACGCAAACGCCCGGCTGACCCGCAGGCGCGTGGAATGCGGCATGATCACTTCGTCGATGAAGCCGCGCTCCGCCGCCACGAAGGGGTTGGCGAAGCGGTCTTCATAGTTCTTGGTGTGCTCGGCGATCTTGTCGGCATCGCCCAGATCGGCGCGGTGGATGATCTCGGTCGCGCCCTTCGCACCCATCACCGCAATTTCCGCCGTGGGCCAGGCATAGTTGAAATCGCCGCGCAGGTGCTGCGACGACATCACCACATAGGCACCGCCATAAGCTTTGCGTGTGATCACCGTGACTTTGGGCACTGTCGCCTCGCCATAAGCATAAAGCAGTTTCGCGCCGTGCTTGATGACGCCACCATATTCCTGCGTTGTCCCTGGCAGGAAGCCAGGCACATCCACCAGTGTCAGCAGCGGAATTTCAAAGCAGTCGCAGAAGCGCACAAACCGTGCGGCCTTGCGAGAGCTGTCAATGTCCAGAACGCCCGCCAGCACCATAGGCTGGTTGGCCACAACACCCACGGTCTGGCCTTCCAGGCGGATGAAGCCGGTGATGATATTCTTGGCGAATTCGCCCTGAATTTCGTAGAAGTCCCCTTCATCCGCCAGCTTGTGGATCAGCTCTTTCATGTCATAGGGCGTGTTGGGGTTGCTGGGGATCAGCGTATCAAGGCTGTTCTCCACCCGGCCCGGATCATCAAAGAACGGGCGCACGGGCGGCTTTTCGCGGTTGTTGAGCGGCAGGAAGTCCACCAGACGGCGCACTTCGGCCAGCGCTTCCACATCATTTTCGAACGCGGCATCGGCGACGGAGCTTTTCTTGGTGTGGGTCCCTGCCCCGCCCAGCTCTTCCGCGGTCACCTGTTCGTTGGTCACGGTTTTCACCACGTCGGGCCCGGTGACAAACATGTAAGAGCTGTCTTTGACCATGAAGATGAAGTCGGTCATGGCAGGCGAATAGACCGCGCCACCCGCACAAGGGCCCATGATCACTGAAATCTGCGGCACGACGCCTGAGGCCTCAATATTGCGTTGGAAGATGTCACCGTAGCCCGCGAGGCTGTCGACGCCTTCCTGAATGCGCGCGCCGCCGGAGTCGTTGATCCCGATGACGGGCGCGCCATTTTCGATGGCCAAGTCCATGATCTTGCAAATCTTTTGAGCGTGCGTGGCCGAGACCGAACCGCCGAGAACCGTAAAGTCCTGGCTGAAGACGTAGACCTGTCGACCATTGATGGTGCCCCAGCCGGTGATGACCCCGTCGCCATAAGGCTTTTGCGTCTCCATCCCGAAATCGGTGCAGCGGTGGGTTTTGAAGGTGTCGAACTCTTCAAAGCTGCCTTCGTCGAGCAGAAGCTCCACGCGTTCGCGCGCCGTCAGTTTACCGCGTTTGTGTTGCGCGTCGATCCGGCCCTGGCCGCCCCCAAGGCGCGCCTCACCACGTCGGTCTTCCAGTATCTGGAGAATGTCCTTCATCACGGGTCCCTTCGAAAATTTTCGCGAAATTAGTGGATCAGACGCGGGGGAGAAAGCCCAAACACGCGATTTTCCCATATTTCCAACACAGGCATTTGGGTTGATTGAGCACGCGCGACAGAACGGATGGACACTGCGGACCGTCTGGCTAGAGTGGCGCCATGTCTCAGACCTCTGCGCCATCGCGCCCGAGGCGGTTTCTAGATCGCCACAGCCCGCCGCATATCCTGACCTTAATCCTGCTGGCCAGCGTGTCTGGGCTGGCGCTGAATATCTTTTTGCCGTCCTTGCCGGGCATGACTGCGTATTTTGAAACGGATTACGGCCTGATGCAGATGGCGGTGGCGTTTTATCTGGGCATGAACGCGGTGCTGCAGTTGGTGGTGGGCCCGGTGTCAGACAGGTTCGGGCGTCGCCCGGTTTTGCTGGGCGGTTTGGTGATCTTCTTGATCGCAACGCTGGGCTGCATCTGGGCCACGGATGTCTGGATGTTTTTGGCGTTCCGCATGGCGCAGGCTGTGGTCGTCGTGACCATGGTGCTATCGCGCGCCGTGATCCGTGACATGGTGCCGGAACGGGAAGCCGCCAGCATGATCGGTTATGTGACCATGGGCATGGCTGTGGCCCCGATGGTGGGACCTGCGATTGGAGGGTCCCTGGATGCCGTGTTTGGATGGCAGGCCAGTTTCTGGGCGCTCTTCATCCTTGGCGCGATCGTTCTGGTCCTGACCTGGGCCGATCTGGGGGAGACAGCCCCACGGACACCCGGCGGGTTTGCCCAACAGATGCGCGACAGCCCTGAGTTGTTCCGGTCTCCGAGGTTCTGGGGTTATGCGGGCACACTCGGCCTCGCCTCAGGCGCGTTCTTTGCCTATCTGGGCGGCGGGCCTTATGTGGGCGACCGGGTCTTCGGGATGGACCCGGCCACGTTCGGTATCTATTTCGGCGCGCCTGCGGTCGGGTACTTTGCGGGCAACTTCCTGTCTGGCCGGTATTCCGTGCGCGTGGGTGTGAACCGGATGGTGATGATGGGCAGCATCATATGCGCCTCTGGCATCACATTGAATTTATTGCTTTTTGTGCTCGGCCTTGGAACGCCGCTTAGCTTCTTCGGCTTGATGTCTCTGATGGGTTTGGGGAACGGTTTGGTCATTCCCAATGCCACGGCAGGCGCCCTGTCGGTGCGGCCACATCTGGCTGGCACGGCGAGCGGGCTGGCGGGGGCCTTGATGATCGGGCTGGGCGCTGCCCTGTCGGCATTGGCGGGTGTGGTGCTGAACCTTGGCCTTGGAGCTGTGCCGCTTCTGATCATGATGGCGCTGTCGGCCTACGGGGCGATCTTGACAATCTATCTTGTGATCCGTCGCGAGCGGAGGCTGGGTGCCTTGGGGATTTGAGGCCTAAAACTTTACCGCTGCGCAGTCTTCCACTTCGGATGAAACCATGGCTCTGCGTTGTCGGGCGGTAGGGAACGCCCCAGAACGTGGTCCGAAATCTTCTCCCCCACCATGATAGACGGCGCGTTGAGGTTGCCGTTGGTGATACGCGGGAAAAGGCTGCTGTCAGCCACGCGCAGGGCATCGACGCCGATCACGCGGCCTTCCGGGTCCACCACGGCGTGCTTGTCATCTGCGCGGCCCATCCGGCAGGTACCGCAAGGATGATAGGCGCTTTCGGCGTGTTCCCGGATGAAGTCATCCAGCTCATCATCTGTTTGCGCCGCCGCACCAGGTTGAATTTCATGGCGCACGAAGGGTTTGAACGCGTCTTGCGCGAAGATCTCACGCGTGAGGCGGATGCAGCGGCGGAAATCGATCCAGTCGCTTTCTTCACTCATGTAGTTGAACCGGATCACCGGGTCGTCTGCGGGGTTAGCGCTGCGCAAAGTCACCGTGCCCCGCGATTCAGACCGCATCGGCCCGGTATGGGCTTGAAAGCCGTGTCCCTCTGCCGCCGCCTGCCCGTCATAGCGCACGGCGATGGGCAGGAAGTGGAATTGGATGTCCGGGTAATCGACCCCGGCCTGTGACCGGATAAACCCGCAGCTTTCGAACTGGTTCGATGCACCGGGACCTGTCTTGGTGAACATCCAGCGCGCGCCCACATAGGCCTTGCCGATCAGGTTCCAGTATTTGAACAGGCTGATCGGTTGGCTGGCGGCCATCTGAATATAGAGTTCCAAATGGTCCTGAAGATTGGCCCCGACACCAGGGCGGTCCGCGACCACGTCAATACCATGCTCGGCCAGATGCGCGCCGGGGCCAATGCCCGACAGCATCAGGATTTTGGGCGAGTTGATGGAGGAGGCCGCGAGGATCACCTCATGGCGTGCGCGAAGGGTTTCGAGTTTGCCGCCGCGCTTGGCTTCGACCCCGACAGCGCGGCCGTTTTTGACAATAACACGCTGCACCAAGCCTTTGATCAGGCTGCAATTTTCACGTTTCAATGCGGGCTTGAGATAGGCGTTGGCCGCTGACCATCGCTGGCCATCCTTGACCGTCATCTCGAAAGGCGCGAAGCCTTCCTGCTGCTGCCCGTTATAGTCTTGCGTGATCTGGTATCCCGCCTGTCCACCGGCCTCGATAAAGGCGCGGGTTAAGGGGTTGGCCATCTTGCCGCGCGTCACATGCAAAGGCCCGTCAGTGCCGCGCCATGAGGCATCGCCGCCATGGCCGGCGCTGTTCCATGTCTCCATTCGTTTGAAGTAGGGCAGCACGTCGGCGTAGCCCCAGCCATCCGCGCCGCTGTCGCGCCAATGGTCATAGTCGCCCGCGTGGCCGCGCACGTAGACCATGCCGTTGATCGACGATGACCCGCCAATTACCTTGCCGCGCGGGCAGGCCAAACGGCGGTTGTTGAGATGCGGCTCCGGCTCTGACCGGTAGCCCCAGTCATAGCGCTTCATGTTCATCGGAAAGCTGAGCGCGCCGGGCATTTGAATAAGCGGCCCGGCATCGGTGCCGCCGTGTTCCACCACAATGACAGACTTGCCTGCCTCACTCAGGCGGTAAGCCATGGCGCAGCCCGCACTGCCGGCGCCGACGATGACGTAATCGGCTTCCATCATGCCCCCTCTGCCCGAAGGTCTTCATAGGAAACCATCACGTGATCGCGGTAAGCAGGCCTGCCGGTCAGCCGGTCATAATAGGCCTCTACATTGCTTGCCGGGTCACGATCGACGTCGATGTCAAACCATCGATAGAGAAGATGCCCCACCACGATGTCCGCCACCGTAAAGTGATCACCGCACACGAAAGCCTGGTCCTGCAATTGGGCATCCAAGCGCATCATGTAGCCGTTGAAATTGGCTACCGCCTTGGCCAGCGCAGCTTCATCCCGGTCCTTCGACGCAGTGCGCACACGCGACCAGAAAATCGGGACTGTGAAATTGTTGCAAAGTTCGTTTTTTCCCCACTCCGCCCACATGTCGATCTGCGAACGGGCGCTTGGGTCTGCAGGCCAGAACACATCGTGCTTGGCATATGTGGCAAACAGATATCTTAGGATCGCCGCACTTTCCCAAATCACGGTATCGCCATCCCGTAACACCGGGATTTTTCCGTGCGGGTTCATTGCCAGAAATTCAGCGCTGTCGAGCCCCCCGTAGACATGGCCAAAATCCAGACGCTCATGGGGCAGCGACAGCTCGCCAATCGCCCACATAACCAGCTGCACATTGGAGGACGTTGCGCGCCCGTAGACCGTGATCATCACTCCCCCCTCGGAAAGCGTTGGTTTTCTTCCACGACGTTCAGGTCCATGTGGTTGCGCATGTACCGCTCGGACGCCTTTTGCAGCGGTTGGTAATCCCACGGGTAGTAGCCGCCCTGCCGAAGCGCCTCGTAGACGACCCAGCGACGGGCCTGGCTTTCGCGGACCTGTGCATCAAACGCATCAAGATCCCAGCGCGCCTCGGCCTTCGCCTGAAGCTGGTTGAGCGTGCCAGCGTGGGCAGGATTGTCGGCGAGATTGGTCAGTTCGTGGGGGTCTTTTTCGAGGTCGAACAGTTGATCGGGGTCGAGGGCGCAGCGGTTGAATTTCCACTTTCCGTAACGCAACGAGACCAGCGGCGCATAAGACGCCTCTGCCGCGTATTCCATCGCCACCGGCGCATCGCGAGAGCCGCCTTGACCCAGAAAAACAAGCGACTGACCTTCGACCCAAGGGGCCAATTCGTCCATCGAAACCCCGGCGAGATCGCACAATGTGGGACAGACGTCGATCGTGCTGACCGGATCGCTGACCAGGCCCGGCTCCATCTCCGGCGCGGCGATCATCAGGGGCACGCGGGCGGAGCCTTCGTAGAAACACATCTTGAACCACAGGCCGCGTTCGCCCAGCATATCGCCGTGGTCAGAGACGAAGAGAATGATGGTGTCTTTGTCCTGCCGCGTGGCGGTGAGGGCCGCCATGACCTCACCTATCTTATCATCGAGATAAGTCACATTTGCGAAATAAGCGCGGCGTGATCTGTGGATATCTTTATCACTGATATTGAATTTTCGCCAGTCATTGGCATCAAATATGCGCTGTGCGTGTGGGTCGTGTTCGGCGTAATCCATGTCCGGAACGGCCGGAGAGAGGTGCGCACAATCCTCATAGAGATCCCAATATTTGCGCCGCGCGACATACGGATCGTGGGGATGTGTGAAGCTGACTGTCAGGCACCACGGGCGGTTATCATGCCCACGCGCCAGATCGTACACTTTGCGGGTCGCGTTGTAGGCAACCTCGTCGTCATACTCCATCTGGTTGGAGATTTCAGCGACCCCAGCCCCGGTGACGGACCCCATGTTGTGATACCACCAGTCGATCCGTTCTCCGGGTTTGCGGTAGTCTGGCGTCCAACCGAAATCAGCGGGGTAAATGTCGGTCGTCAGGCGTTCTTCAAACCCGTGAAGCTGATCGGGGCCGACGAAATGCATCTTGCCAGACAGACAGGTTTGATAGCCCGCGCGGCGCAGGTGGTGGGCATATGTTGGAATGTCGGCGGCGAACTCTGCGGCGTTGTCATAGACGCGGGTGCGTGAGGGTAAGAGCCCGGACATAAAACTCGCCCGCCCCGGCGCGCAGAGAGGACTGGCGGTGTAGGCATTGGCGAACCGGGTAGAGCGGTCTGCCAAAGCTTTCAGATTGGGCGTGTGCAGCCAGTCGGCCGGACCGTCGGGAAAGAGCGTCCCATTCAACTGATCAACCATGAATATGAGGATGTTGGGGCGGTTCATGTCGCGTCTCCCTCGTCCAATGAACGATCGAGATAGGCCATCAAAACGGCAATGGCGTCTTCAGCCTGCAGAGGTGCATCCGCCAAGGCCTGTCGCAGGTAAAGCCCGTCGATCATGGCCGCGAGGCCGCGGGTCAACTCTCGCCCGTCACCGCCAGTGGCTTGCCGCACGGCATAGCGCAGATTGGAGCGCATGCGTTTCTGATAGATGTTGAGCAGGCGTTTGGCCGCGTCGGATTTCTGTGCCTGAACGTAGAAGTTGAGCCAGGCCGAGACGGTTTCGGGGTGGAATTGGCGGGGCGAGAAACTAGCCCGCAAGATGGCCTCGATCCGATCACGGGGGGATTTGGCCATGGTCAGCGCACCGCGCACCTCGGCGCCGTAAAGCGACAGGATGTGGCGCATGGCGGCCACGAACATCTGTTCTTTTGAGCCGAAATAGTGATGGGCCAGTGCGCTCGACATACCTGCCCGGCGCGCGATCTGACTGACGGTCACATCGAGCGATCCGCGTTCTCCAATCTCATGGATCGCCGCCTCAACCAGCGCAGTGCGGCGCAGCGGCTCCATTCCCTGTTTTGGCATGGATTGTCCCTCGTTTGATCGAGGGGTAATTTTTATTGACTGACCAGTCAATCAAGAATTTTCGCATGCTCTTTCTGGGGTGCTGCCCCCGCCGCGCAAATGCGCATCTCGCTTCGGGGGTTTTCCCGCCGAATGCATGCGATCTCTGGACAGCCCTCGCCACAAACGCAGAAGGCAGGCCCGAAGACCTGCCTCGCTGCATAAGGCGCTGCACTTGAGGTATGGGCGTTTAAGCCAGCGCTGTGCCCAGGATTTCCTGTGGGATTTCGCCGCGTGCCATGGGCGCATCCAGATCGAGCGACGAGGCCACGATCCGTGCTTCGTTGAGCGGCAGGATAGAGTAGAGCGGGTCTTTGCCCGTGTCGAACACCATATCCATCATGTCCCGCGACGATGGGCAGAGGTAAAGCGTGCCGTGTTCGCCAAAGACGACTTGTTCTTCGGCAAAGTAGAGATGCACCACTTCCGAGGCGTCTTGGGGTGGCACCCGATCAATCCCGCGCAACCCCTCCAGCGCAGAGGCCGGGATCAGGGTGAAGGGGTCGCCATACTTGGCTTCGGCGGCATCGCTTTCGACCATGATGGACTGGTTGGACAACAGCTGCATGGCCACGCGGTTGCCAAAAGCACCGGGCGGCACTTCCAGCGGCCAGAAGGATTTGGGGCAGCTGGGGCCGTCTTCCCACAGCGTTTCCCGCGTCAGTTTGGTCACGGTCTGCAGACCTGCATCGAATGTCAGAACCATGTCACCAGGCTTGAGATCACCCACCTTGATCCAGCCGCGCGACGTGGCGACCAGTGTGGAGGCCAGAAGCCCCGACTGAACCACACCCGTATCGGCGTTTTGATCTTCAACGTGGATGCCGTCCGCATCCGCGTCGAAATAGTTAGAAATGAAGTTCCATCTGTCGAACATCACGTTTCCCCGCGAATCACACGTGGCAGCATGCCGGGTAGAACATGATTAACGTTGCGTAATTGTCTGGCCGAAGTTTCGTCCAAATCTTGTCGCAAAAAAGGCAATGTTTCGGAAGTTAGGACATTGCGGGGTCACACTTTGGCTTTGTCCAACAATTTAAGACGGTGTGTCACAAAAAGCGGAATTCGAACCGCGCGATATCCACAGCACACAATTTCGCGATGTGTTCCGAATCTGCATCCGAATAGAGGTGGCGATAGTCCTTGGGACGCTCAGATGCGTTGGTGTGTGGCAGGTCCAGCCGGAAGCCCAGATGATCCCAAAAGGGGGCTGCATCTTCGTCAAAACGTTCCAGCCGGATGTAGAGATCGCAGTCCTCGATCCCATCACTGCGGGTCATGTAGCGGGCGTAGGGATGGGATGGCAGTGAACTGGCCAAATATCGGCTGTGCACGAAGCCGCTGAAATCAGAATTTTGGGCCGCGCGGACGCCCGGATGATCGAAAGACTGGGCGCGAAGCCAGTGATAATAGCTGACGACACGATCCCAAGGGTTGCGCACCATGGTCACGGTGAAGGCACGCGCGATCTGATCGTTTGTCACAAGACCGTCGATATCGGCCAAGGTGGAATGCTTCCATAGCCGCCCACGCGAGGGCGTGTCCTTCACCCGACGCCGACGCTTCTTTGCTTTTGGCGTGTCGCCCAGCATGATGTCATCGCGCATCGCCCGGCCCTCAAGCGCCAGGGCAAGGGACGTGCCCCCGGTCTTGGGGATATGCACGAAGATGTAGTTTCGACCGCCCGAGATGATCATGCTGGCACGCTAGGCCAAGTGAGCGCGGGAAAAAACCTTTGCGTTGCAGCACACTCTTCCCAAGGCCCAACAAATGCGGCATATCCGCTTGAATGTCACATGTGCTTTTAGGGAGGTCAGGCCATGGGGTGGATGAGAGACGAAACCGGGCTTGAGAAGCGTGCAGCGAATTTTGTACCGCTGACGCCGTTGTCGCATCTCAGACGCGCTGCCAAGCTTTTCCCGGATCACGAAGCGGTCGTGTATGGCGCGTTTCGCAAAACATACGCGGAATACTATGCGCGGTGTTCGCAACTGGCTTCTGCCCTGAGCAAGATGGGGGTTGAGCCGGGTGACGTCGTGGCGACGGTCATGCCGAACGTCCCCGCCCATGCCGAAGCGCATTTCGGAGTACCGGCCTGTGGTGCGGTGCTGAATTCGATCAACATGCGTCTTGAGGCGGATACAATCTCTTACATCTTCGGGCATGGTGAGGCGAAGGTCGTTCTGGTCGATCCGCAGTTCCTGCCCGTGGTGAACGATGCTATTGCCATGATGGACGGCCCGGCGCCCAAGATCATCGAGGTGGCCGATACGCAGGCGGGTCAATCGGCCTCTGGCGATCATATGGAATACGAGGACCTGATCGCGACGGGCGATGCGGGTTTCGAATGGATCATGCCTGAGGATGAATGGGAGAGCATTTCGCTCAATTACACGTCCGGCACCACGGGCCGACCCAAGGGCGTCGTGTGCCATCATCGCGGCGCATATCTGATGACCATGGGCACCGCGCTGACATGGCCCCTGCCCCGGCATGCGAAATACCTGACCATCGTGCCGCTGTTCCACTGCAACAACTGGAACCACACATGGGCGATGCCGATGGTGGGTGGCACCGTTGTCTGCTGTCGCGATATCACTGCAAAGAACATCTATGATGCCATTGCAGATGAGGGCGTCACCCATTTTGGGGCCGCACCCATCGTGCTGAATACGATCATCAACGCCAAGGATGCCGAGCGGCGCGACTTTGATCACGTGGTGGATGTGTTCACAGCCGGTGCCCCGCCACCCGCCGCGACACTCAAGGCGATTGAACCGCTTGGTTTCAATGTGACGCAGGTTTATGGCCTGACGGAAACCTATGGTCACGTGACCGAATGCATGTGGCAAGAGCGCTGGAACGACGAGGCCGAGGAAGACCGCTATGCGATCAAGGCCCGGACCGGGGTGCTGATGCCAATGATGGAAGAGATCACGGCGATGGATCCCGAGACCATGACACAGATCGACATGGATGAGACCGCACAGGGCGAGATCATGATCCGGGGCAACTCGGTCATGAAAGGGTATCTGAAGAACCCCGAAGCCACGGAAGAGGCGTTTGCGGGCGGGTACTTCCATTCGGGAGACATCGCTTATCAGCATCCAGACGGGTATCTGAAAGTGGCGGACCGGGCGAAGGACATCATCATTTCGGGGGGCGAGAATATCTCATCCGTCGAGGTGGAAGGCGCATTGATGCACCACCCGGCGGTGTCGCTCTGCGCGGTGGTGGCGCTGGCCGATGAGAAATGGGGCGAGGTGCCTTGTGCGTTCATCGAATTGAAAGACGGGGCCGAGGTCACGGATGATGAGATCATCAGCTTTGCCCGTGAGCGCCTGGCCGGGTTCAAGACGCCCAAGAAGGTCGTGTTCCAGGAATTGCCGAAGACCTCCACAGGCAAAATCCAGAAATACGAGCTGCGCAAGATCGCGGCAAGCGCTTGAGTTTCGTCAGGGGTTTGTTTGGCTAGGCCCCGCGATTGCGCGTCAGGACGGGCGGCATTCGGCCTAACGCCTTGTCTTTCAGGGCCTGAGGGCGTTCGGCCTTGGGGATCAGCCCGTTGGGGGCGTTGACCCAAAGGTGAAAAACATCGCGTAGAAAGGCGGCGTCTTCATCTGGGTGCACATCCCCCAGCATCCACGACCAACGATCCGGGTCCGCCATGGCCACGCGGCATTCACAGTCGCAATTGCCAAGACAGGCGACCTTACGGGCCTTAAGGGATGACAGTTGCGGATCGCTGAGGATGTCGCGGATCAGATCGTAGAGTTTCTCGCCCGCTGGCGGCTCTCCGGGCGGAACGGCTTTCGTACCGCATTCGACGCAGACCTGAATTTCTGGCACACCCGTTCCCTAGCGCGTCGCGTATTGGCGGATCATGTGTCCGCCATCAATGTCAATCACCTGACCGGTCATATACCCGTTTGTCAAAGTGGCCAGCACCAAAGCGGCAACCTCGCCCGCTTCACCGACCCGACCAACAGGCAGGCTTGACCCGGTGCTTTCATACATCGCTTCACGCTTGTCATCTGGAACCTTGGCGTAAGCCTCGGTGCGCACCATGCCGGGAGAGATGCAGTTGACGCGGACGTCGGGACCCAGTTCCAAGGCCATGGCGCGGGTCAAGGCTTCCACGGCACCGTTGACCGCGCCAAGACCGGCGCAGTTCTCGCCCGGTTTGCGGCTCAGAACACCAGAGAACAGCGCGATGCTGCCACCGGGCCGCATTCTTGGCAGAACTTCCCGCGCGGTGACGTAAGGCCCAAAGAATTTCGCGTCGAACATGGCGCGCAAAGGGGCGCTCTCGGACGTGGCAAAGGGGCCGTGCGTGGCGCTGGAGGCGGAGATCACGAGGTAATCGATCTCTGGCAGATCAGCGGCCCAGGCTTTGACCGCCGCTTCATCCGTCATGTCGACCGCGCGATGCAACACGTCCTGGCCGATCTCAGCTGCCGCTTTTGCCAGTTTGTCGGCGGATCGGCTGGCGATGATCACCTGCGCACCAAGCCCCGCCGCTTGCTCGGCCGTCGCGCGGCCAATACCGCTTCCGCCGCCGATAATCAGAACTGTTTTTCCATCCAACGTCATGTCTGTCCTCATGCCATTTCTTCACTGGTCTGCAACCGCCAGAGCGCCGCGTAGCGACCATCCTTGGTAAGCAGGTCTGCGTGGCGGCCTTCCTCCACGACCTCGCCAGCCTCAAGCACGACGATCCGGTCGGCCTCGGCCACTGTCGAAAGGCGGTGCGCGATGGTGATCACCGTGCGCCCTTCACCGGCCCGTTGCAATGCGTCCTGAATGCCCTGTTCGGTTTCTGTATCTAGGGCACTGGTCGCCTCATCCAACAGGAGGATGGGCGGGTCTTTCAGGAACGTACGCGCAATGCCGACCCGCTGCTTTTCACCGCCAGAAAGCTTCAGGCCACGTTCGCCCACCTGGGTGTCATACCCGTCTGGCAGTCCCATGATGAAGTCATGAATCTGTGCGGCGCGCGCGGCCTCTTCTACATCCGCCTGCGTGGCGCCTTCGCGGCCATAAGCGATGTTGTAGCCGATCGTATCGTTGAAGAGCACCGTGTCCTGCGGCACCACGCCGATGGCGGCATGGAGGCTGTCCTGGGTCACATCTCGAATGTCTTGCCCATCAATGCGCACGGCGCCCCCGCCCGCGTCATAAAAGCGGAACAAAAGCCGCCCGATGGTGGATTTGCCAGACCCGGAAGGGCCGACAATGGCCACGGTCTCTCCGGCGGGAACCTCAATGGAGACACCCTTCAAAATCTGGCGGTCTTCGGAATAGGCGAAGGATACGCCGTCAAGATGCACCGTGCCGCCTGTCACGTTGAGCGGCTTGGCGTCAGGTTTGTCCGAGACATCCTGAGGCTGGGCCAGCAGGTCAAACATCTCTCCCATATCCACAAGAGCCTGTCTGATCTCGCGATAGACAAAGCCCAGGAAATTCAAAGGCATGGTGATCTGGATCATGTAGGCGTTGACCATGACGAAATCGCCCACGGTCATATCACCGTTCTGTACGCCGATTGCCGCCATGACCATCACGCCCACAAGGCCCAAGGTGATCAGAAGGGTCTGGCCCACATTCAGGAATGCCAGCGAGTAGGACGTTTTAAGCGCCGCTGTCTCATAGCCTTCCATCGCCACGTCATAGCGCGCCGCCTCTCGCGCTTCGGCGGAGAAGTATTTGACGGTCTCAAAATTGAGCAGGCTATCGATGGCCTTCTGATTGGCGTCGGTGTCCTGATCATTCATCTGCTGGCGCAGGCGTACCCGCCATTCAGTGACCTTGATGGTGAACGTGACATAGAGAACCACGACGCCCAGCACGACGACCAGATACCAAACATCGAAGAACGCCCAAAGCACGGCGGAGATCATCAAAAGTTCCACCAGCAGCGGACCGATGGAGAAGAGCATGAAGCGCAGCAGGAACTCGACGCCCTTCACCCCGCGTTCGATGATCCGAGACAGCCCGCCGGTCTTGCGCGTGATGTGGTAGCTCAGCGACATGTTGTGAATGTGCCGGAAGGTGCGCAAGGCAAGTTGGCGCAAAGCACGTTGCCCGACACGCGCGAAAATCACATCGCGCAGCTGTTGAAAGCCGACCGTCATCAGCCGGGCCATACCATACGCAATGGTCAGCCCCACGGCCCCGAGCGCGAGAAGCCATTCAGCGGCATCCGCCTCATTCGACAGGCTGTCAACGGCAAGCTTGTAGAAGAACGGAGTGCCCACAGCCACAATCTTGGCCACGAACAGCGCAATGAGGGCCAGTACAACACGACGTTTGACCCAAGGCTGATCCTTGGGCCAGAGGTAAGGCGCGACCTGTTTGATGGTGCGCCAGCCTTTTTCGCGTGTGTCGCCTATGGGCAAAATCTGCCTGCCGTATGCCGAAATCCCGGAGGTGGGACCGTGATCCTAAACCCGCGTTTTGACAATGACCAGAGTGTGCGACCTCAAGTTGCTGTGCAACGTGCGCTGGCAGTCACTTGCTGGGCCGTAATGGTAGGTTCCGGGAATTCGAAACTGACAACCTGCGCTTCGTCTTCGTTGAAATACACCGTCCGGCGCTTGGTCACGTCACCCTCGGTGGATGACAGTGTTGTGTCGATGACCAGCGTGCCCGCGTTGCCCTTGCGCTGCGCCAGCACGTTCACCACGTAACCCGCATCGATCTGACCGTTGATGAAGAATACATCCGGGTTCATCGTCACCTGGTCGAGTTGGCAGGACGCCGTGTTGAAACACCCAGCCAGCATGACCATGGGTACACCGCAAATGCCCAGCGCTTTAAATGCACTCATATCAATACTGTCCCCAAAATCAGCTTTTGGGAAAGTGATGCATTCTAAAGCGGACGGCGCAAGGAAAAATGCAGCCTGACGGTGTGCGTCAGGCTGCTTGTGAGAATGCAGAGGTCAGGAGACGTCTTTGTAGCTGATCTCGCGCCGATCCGGCCCGCCAACCTTATCGCGGCGCACCAGAAGGCGGTTGAGGGCCACGACATAGGCCTTGGCGGAGGCCACGACTGTATCCGTGTCTGCCGATTGCCCTGTCGCCATGTAACCGTCTTCCTCCAGTCGTACAGATACCGTGGCCTGCGCATCAGTGCCTTCGGTCACGGCGTGCACCTGATAGAGCGACAGATGCGCCGAATTGGGGTGCAGCGCACGCACGGCGCGGAACGTCGCATCGACGGGCCCGTCCCCGGTCTCCGTGGCGGATTTCTCATCACCGTCGATGGCCATGACCAGTGTGGCTTTGGCCGGGCCAGCGGTGCCGCAGGCCACTTCGAGGGATTTGATCACCAACCGGTCGTTGGCTGCGTCTTCTCCGGCCGTCACCAATGCGATGAGATCGTCGTCATAGACTTCTTTCTTGCGGTCGGCGAGGTCCTTGAAGCGCACAAAGACGTCGTTCAATTGATTGTCGGCCAGCTCAAAACCCAGGTCGCTGAGTTTGGAGCGCAGCGCGGCGCGGCCAGAGTGTTTGCCCATGACGATGTTGGTTTCCGTCAGGCCTACATCTTCCGGGCGCATGATCTCGAACGTCTCGGCGTTCTTGAGCATGCCGTCCTGGTGGATGCCCGACTCATGGGCGAAGGCGTTCTTACCGACGATGGCCTTGTTGAATTGGACGTTGAAGCCCGAGACCGTGGCGACCCGGCGGCTGACATGCATGATCTTGGTGGTGTCGATTTCGGTGTAGTAGGGCATGATATCGCCCCGCACTTTCATCGCCATGACCACCTCTTCCAGCGCGGTGTTGCCCGCGCGTTCGCCCAAGCCGTTGATCGTGCATTCAATCTGGCGTGCGCCCCCTGCGACGGCGGCCAGCGCATTGGCGGTCGCCATGCCGAGGTCATTGTGGCAATGGGTGGCGAAGGTCACTTCATCGGCGCCAGGCACTTCTTCGATCAAGCGCTTGATCAGGTCGGCGCTTTCCACCGGCGCGGTATAGCCTACGGTGTCGGGGATGTTGATCGTGGTGGCCCCCGCCTTGATGGCGATCTCACAAACGCGGGCGAGGTAGTCCCACTCCGTCCGCGTGGCATCCATGGGCGACCATTGGACATTGTCGCACAGGTTGCGGGCATGGGTGACCGTGTCGTGAATACGTTCGGCCATTTCATCCTTGGTCAGGTTCGGGATGGCGCGGTGCAAAGGCGATGTGCCAATGAACGTGTGGATGCGCGGGCGCTTGGCATGTTGCACGGCTTCCCAGCAGCGGTCGATGTCTTTGAAATTTGCACGCGCCAGCCCGCAGATGATGGACGTTTGCGCGTTCTTGGCAATTTCCGTGACCGCCTGAAAATCGCCTTCCGAGGCGATGGGGAAGCCCGCTTCGATGATATCGACACCCATCTCATCCAGAAGCCCGGCAATCTCGAGCTTTTCATTGTGGGTCATGGTCGCGCCGGGGCTTTGTTCACCATCGCGCAACGTGGTGTCGAAAATGACAACTCTGTCTTTGTCAGATTGGGTCATGATGTGTCTCTTGTTCTTTTGTCCTAAGCCTGTGGCGCGAAGTCAGGTCCCCTGAGCGGTCGCGCCAGACTACGGCACGCTCAGAGGCGGCTTAGGAGCAGCAGGAGGGAAAGGCAAGCCGAAGCGCTCGGTGCCTTTGAGAGAATGATATGATCCTGCTTGGTCATGGCGCGCAGCATAGGCAGGCATTCTGTGCGTTGGCAAGAGGGAAAGGCGACCGCGCGTTGCCTACGACCCGTCGCGCCAGCGGTTCACGATCGGATAGCGCCGATCGAGCCAGAAGGCGCGTTTCGAAAGCCGGGTGCCTGGTGCGGACTGAAAGCGTTTGTATTCGGCGATGTAGATCAGATGCTCCACCCGCTTGGCATCTTCGTGGCTGTAGCCCGCAGCCACGCAATCAGCGATAGAGCCGTCCTGATCGATGAGGATGTCGAGAATGCCGTCCAGCACCGGATAGTCCGGCAACGAATCGCTGTCTTTCTGATCCTCGCGCAGTTCCGCAGAGGGCGGCTTGGAAATAACCCGCTCGGGGATCACCTCTCCGCTGGGGCCCATCATCCAGTCGCGGTGATTGTCATTGCGCCAGCGGCAGGTTTCAAAGACGCGCGTTTTGTACATGTCCTTGATCGGGTTGTAGCCGCCGGACATGTCGCCATAGATCGTGGCGTATCCGACCGCCACTTCGGACTTGTTGCCAGTGGTCAGAAGCATTTCGCCGAACTTGTTGGAAAGCGCCATCAAAAGCAGGCCGCGCAGGCGGGACTGGATGTTTTCTTCGGCGATATCGGGCTGCGTGCCTTCAAAGAGCGGCGCAAGGGTGTTGGTGATCGCGGCGCGCCCTTCGGCGATGGGGACGAAATCATACCGGCAGCCCAGGTTTTCAGCCACGGCCTTGGCATCTTCGAGCGACGCATCAGAGGTGTATTCAGACGGCAGCATCACGCAGCGCACGTTCTCCGGCCCCAGTGCATCAACGGCAATGGTCGCGACGATCGCGGAATCGATTCCGCCGGACAGGCCGAGTAGTACCTTGGAGAACCCGGTCTTGCGCATGTAGTCGCGCAAAGACAGCACCATGGCGTGATAGTCTTGTTCAAATTCGTCTGGCAGCGTGGCGCGGGTGCCGATCTCTGCCCGCCAACCGTCTGGCCCACGCACAAGATCAAGTTGTTCAATTGCCTCTTCCATGACGGGCATCTGCACGGCCAGCTCACCGCCAGGGTTTAGGACAAACGTGCCGCCGTCAAAGACCTGGTCATCCTGACCGCCCACAAGGTTGAGGTAAATCAGCGGCAGACCCGTTTCCACCACGCGGGACACCATCAGGTTCTGCCGCGTCTCCATCTTGTTGCGATAGTAGGGTGAGCCGTTGGGCACGAGAAGGAACTCGGCGCCTGTCTCCGCCAGTGTCTCAGATACGTCTTCGTGCCACGCGTCTTCGCAAATCGGGCTACCGATGCGAACGCCGTCCACCACGTAAGGCCCGCCCAAGGGGCCGGCATCGTAGATACGCACCTCGTCAAAGACGGTTTCGTTGGGCAGTTCATGCTTGAGCACACACGCGCTCACCTGCCCGGCCTTGAGGATGTAATAGGCATTGTGCAGCGCGCCGTCCCGAACCGCCGGGCCACCAATGGCAAGCGCGGGGCCGTCTACGCAGGTTTTGGCCAGCGCTTCAATTTCGGCAATGGCCGCGTTGTGGAACGCAGGCTTCATCACCAGATCCTGCGTGTTATAGCCGGTTATGAACATCTCGGGCAGCGCCACCATTTGTGCATCGGCCGCACGGCCCGCCTCCCACGCCTGACGCGCCTTTTCTGCATTGCCCTTCAGGTCCCCAACCGTCGGGTTCAGCTGGGCCAGCGTGATGCGAAAACGATCTGACATGGGTAAGGCGGTGCTCCACGCTCCGGTCTGTGCGCCTTATGATCGACGCCGCTTTGGGCCAAGACTTAGCAGAACGAAGGGCGAGGGAAAGCCGAATTGACCAAATCCTCCCGTCAGCCTTCTTGTCAGCCTTCCCCTGCGCCAGTAGAGTTGGCGCGACAAAAGATGAGAGTGGCGCGCGCGCCGTCCGATAAACCTCAAGAGAGGCAAAAATGACCAACAGGCTTTTCGCTCCCCTCGTGCTGACGGCTGGTCTTGCGCTGAGTGCCCCCGCGCTTGCGCAGGATGGCACTGTACAGACCAAACAGTACGAAGATGGCGGCATCTATGAGGGCACGTTCAAGGACGGTTTGCAGCACGGCACCGGCACGTACACCCTGCCCAATGGGTATGAGTATACCGGCGAATGGGTCGAAGGCGAAATCCGCGGTCAGGGCACGGCGAAATTCCCCAACGGGTCGGTTTATGAAGGCCAGTTCGCGCGCGGTAAGCCGCATGGCGTGGGCAAGATCACCTTCACCGATGGCGGCACGTATGAAGGGGAATGGGAAGACAGCAAGATCACCGGCCAAGGCTTGGCGGTCTATGCAAATGGTGTGCGCTATGAGGGTGGCTTCCTGAATGCGATGCATCACGGCCGGGGCAAAATGGAAAGCCCGGGCGGATATATCTATGACGGCGAGTGGGCCGAGGGCGTCAAGAACGGCGTGGCAGAGATCACCTATCCTGATGGCGCAGTCTATGAAGGTCAGGTCAGTAACGGCGCACGCGAAGGCGAGGGCACGCTCAGCATGCCTGACGGTCTGATTTATTCGGGCCGCTGGAAAGACGGGCAGATCGACGGGCAAGGCAAGCTGACGCAGCCCAACGGCGATGTCTATGAAGGCGATCTTGTCAGCGGCAAGCGGCAGGGCCAGGGTCGCGTGGTTTACAACAATGGTGACGTCTACCAGGGCGCCTTTCTGGATGACCGCCGACATGGTCAGGGTGTCTTCACCGGCACGGATGGCTATCGCTACGAAGGATCGTGGGAAGCGGGTAAAATCTCGGGCGAAGGCTCGGTGACCTATCCCGATGGGTCCGTCTATGTGGGCATGTTCGCCGATGATTTGGCCAATGGTACAGGCAAAATCACCTATCCAGATGGATCAACCTATGAAGGGGAATGGTCCAACGGGGTGATCGACGGCAAAGGGATTGCGACTTATCCCAACGGGCTGGTCTACGAAGGTGAGTTCCGCAATGCGCGCAACGAAGGCTTCGGCGTGATGACCTATGAAGATGGGTATCGCTACGAAGGTCAGTGGCTGGATGGACAGCGCCATGGTCAAGGCACGGCGACGTACCCGGATGGCACGGTTTACGAAGGCGACTTCGCCGAAGGACAACGGGACGGCACGGGCAAGATCACCATGCCGGACGGGTTCGTGTATGAGGGCGAATGGAGCCAAGGCGAAATCTCGGGCGTGGGTGTCGCGACCTATACCAACGGCGATGTCTATGAAGGCACCTTCCTGCGCGGCAAGCGTCAGGGACAAGGCACGATGCGCTATGCCACCGGCGAAGAAGCGACAGGAACGTGGCAGGATGGCGCGTTGGCAGAGGCCGATACCGGGACCGACGACGAAGCCCAAACCGAGTAAGCGAGACCGATCGTCAGGGCGGGCGAGTAGCGCGCGTCCCTACCAAGGAATGCGCGCGCCTTGCCAATCGAAAAACCCGCCTGTGTCCGACACCGTCAGACCATCGATGACGCCAATCAGGTTTTGAACCGCATCACTGGGCGCGACCGCCGGATGACGCCCGACATATTTCTCCGTGAATGACGTGGCCACCGTGCCGGGATGCAACGCCACGCAAATCGCCTGTTTGTGGCTGCGCCCCAGTTCAATCGCCGCCCCGTGCAGCATCTGGTTCAGCGCGGCCTTGGCCGTGCGGTAGGAGTACCATCCGCCCAGATTGTTATCCCCGATCGACTCCACGCGCGCTGACAAAGCTGCGAAGACCGCACGCCGGTCGCGAGGCAAAAGGCGCAGGCTGTGTTTCAGAATGAGGGACGGCCCGATGCAGTTGAGCGCAAACTGGTCCGCCATGGCTTGCGCGCTCAGATCCTTCAGCGATTTTTCAGGTCGTGCAACGTCGATTTCCAGTGCGCCCGTAGCCACGAAAACAAGATCATAGGGTCCGGTCAGAGGTGCAAAGGCGGTGGCAATCGATGCTTCATCCGTCACATCCAACCCGTGATCCCGCCGCGAAAGACCCGTGATGGACACGCCCTTTTGCGCCAGCGTGGTGGCAATCGCCGAGCCGATACCGCCCGACGCGCCGATGATGAGTGCGTTTTCCATGGGCCAGAGCTAGCGGGCTCCGACCGCCCATCAAGTCACAGCATCAGCTGGTAGGATGTGGGCACGTAGCGGAACCCGCTGTCCTTGGTTTCGACATATCCCACGCCAGGCCAGGGCATGTGATAGCCGGTGAAGGCCAGCTTTTCGGTAGCCAGCATGTCAAGCAGGCGACGACGGGTCTGGACGGCGGCTTCTTTGTCCATGTCGAAGACCACGTGCCAGTCCGGATGGCCCAGCGACCAGACATAGTGATTGGCAAAATCCGCGGCGATGACCAGTTGTTTTCCGCCCGATTCGATCATGTGCACCATGTGGCCGGGGGTGTGCCCAAAAGCGGCCATTGCCGTGTGCCCGGAAAAGCCGCTCGCACCGTCCTCCATCATCGTCATCTTTTCGGCCAGGGGGCGGACCTTGCCGTCGAACCCCTCGCTGCCCGCCTTGGCCCAATGGTCGAACTCCACCCGGCCCGTGGCGTAGGCGGCGTTCTTGAAGGTCTCTTTGCCTTCTCCCATCAGACCATTGATATGGTCGCCATGCATATGGGTGATCACAACCATGTCGATCTGATCTGCAGTGTATCCTGCATCCTCAAGCGCGCCGGTGATGGCACCCGGGTTAAGACCTGTATCGAACAGCACCAGCTTATCGCCCGTGTTCACCACGACCGGGGTGAAAAAGAACTGGGCCTGGTCGGCTGGTATGTTGGCGGCGGCGGAGGCGGCAGCGAACTCGTCTTCGGTGGCATTGAGACCAAAGATCGTTTGAGGCTCACCACGCGTGGCGGAGCCTGCCAAAAGCATTGTCACTTCGAATTCGCCCAGAACAAATCGGCGGTGACGGGGCGTGCTGACGCCCAGCATCGGTGCCTTGGCCCATGTGGGCAGTGCGGCTGTGGCGGGCAAGGCGGCTGTGGCGGCCAGCATTGTACGGCGGGTGAGTGTTTTGCTCTGTGTCATGTGGTGTCCTCCGGTTCTTTTACTCAAGATAGGGCGCCCCCATGACAGGCCCATGTCCATCCCACCGATGTCGCGTTATTGTGAGAGCGAGGAGAGCGCCTATGGCCGAGAACAAGACCCAACCCACCGACATTGACCCCGCCGCTTTCATTGCGACGGTAGAGCCCGAGCGCCGCCGCCGCGATGCGCAAACCCTGCTGCCGTTCTTTTCCGACGTCACCGGGTTTGATCCGGTGATGTGGGGGCCGTCGATCATCGGGTACGGTCGCTATCACTATCGCTATGACAGCGGGCGCGAGGGGGATTTCCTCGCCACCGGTTTTTCCCCGCGCAAGGCGTCCATGTCGCTTTACATCATGCCCGGATACCAGGATTACAGCGCGGTTCTGGAGCGGTTGGGGCCGCACAAGCTGGGCAAAGCATGTCTTTATGTCACCCGGCTTGACCGCATCGATATGAGCGCGCTGGCAGAGTTGATCACGATGGGATTGGTGGATTTGGGGCGTAAGTATCCGGTGTCTGCCAAGTAGCTCTGGCTGGAACAGTATAGGTCAGGGTTTGCGGGCCGACACCCGCACGCCCCCCACGAGACCATCTGCGAAGTACCCGGCCATTTTCTCGTAGAAGGTCAGCAATGCCGCATAGCCATCGGAGCCATGCTTGGCTTCGTAGTCGGCACGAGAGCAACGGAAGGCATCGAGGCGGGTGGCCGTGAATTCCGTCCAGTCCGCGGTCATGTCCTGCAGGCCAATGTCGTCAAAGCCGGCATCCCCGAGCGTGACCCGATAGTCTTCCAACGGCACCAGCGAGTTGGGGAAGAGATGGCGGGCAAAATCCTCGGCCTCTTCGTCGGACGGGGCCTGCGCCAGATAGAGATCTTCGGCGAAAAACCTGCCACCGGGTTTCAAGGCTGCATGGATTTTCGACTGGTAGCGCGGCCTG
Organism: uncultured Roseovarius sp.; assembly: GCA_963422235.2. GTDB lineage: Bacteria > Pseudomonadota > Alphaproteobacteria > Rhodobacterales > Rhodobacteraceae > Roseovarius. Next base: position 2,603,270 of record CAXMWV010000002.1, on the reverse strand, counting down.
TCGGGAATGTGGAAGAGCGCCAGCCAGCTGACCGCATGGTCAAATCCTTGTTCGTCCAGAGGCACCTGCAGAAAGTCCGCGTTCACATGCGCCACCCGATCCGAAAGCCCGGCCCGGCGTGTCAGGTCTTGGGCCACGCTGTGATAGTCCTGCTGCAATTCCACCGCTGTCATCTGCGCGCCACCTGTCTGCGCCAGGTATCGTGCGCAGCCGCCCCAGCCAGAGCCCACTTCCAAAACGTTTTGCCCGGCTGACATGCCACAGCTTTCAATGGCCGCATCCAGCGCATCCGTGCCGTGGTAGTGCAGTTGATCAAACTGGTTGAGGACGTCCACGGCAATCGGAGCGTTATCCGCATATCCAAGGGCGGACAGCTCATTGTAGATGCGTTCGGCACGCGGGTAGAGCTGCATGGATTTGATCTGGTCTGACATCGCCGGTTCCTTCGCCCCTTGCCGTTGGCAAAGAGTACAGCCTTTCACGGGATGCGCAAAACCTAGTCGAGGCTGTGGCGCAATTTGCGAACCAGCCACCAGACCGCGAGAACGACAGGCAGGGTCACAATCGCCGACAGGGCACCGGTGCTGAGCCCGGAGGGTTCGGCCAGTGGATACAGAAGGTACCCCGCCAGAGAGACCGCATAGTAACTGATCGCCACAACGGAGAGGCCCTCTACAGTACGTTGCAGGCGCAGTTGAAGATCGGCGCGGCGGTCCATACTTTCCAGCAGCGCCTGGTTCTGGGCGGAGCGTTCTACATCGACGCGCGTGCGCAACAACTCTCCCGCACGGCGGGCGCGTTCAACCATTGCGTCCAGCCGCCGCCTGGCGGATTCGACTGTGCGCATTGCCGGGTCGTAACGGCGCATCATAAACTCAGAGAACGTCTGCCGCCCACCAAAGCGTTCCTCGCGCAGAACCTCGATGCGTTGCTCGACAATCTGTTTGTAGGCGCCCGTGGCACCGAAGCGGAAGGATGACTGCGCGGCCAGTGCTTCCATCTCCGCGGTGATGTCGAGTAGCTCGCTCAGTGTCTCTTCCGCCTCGTCCTCGCCTGCGCCAAGGCCCCCGATGATACGGCTGAGGCGGTCTTCCATTTCGCCCATGCGAGGCTCCATCCCGCGCACGCGGGAGAACCCGAGCATGGACATCGCCTTGTAGGTTTCGATCTCGCACAGGCGTTGCATGATGCGGCCCGCGCGGCGGTGGCCGATATCGGGTTCGGCAGAGATCAAGAACCGCTGATGCCCGGCGGGGTCAATGCGGAAGTCGCCGGCAATGATCGCACAGCTTTCCAGCACCCGCGCCACGGCCACGCTTTCGGAGACGAACCAATCGGCGATGTCTTTTTCCAGTGCTGCGTCGTCCTTGCGCGGTGCCACACGTAAGAGGGCAGAAGTGATCCGCACGCCAGGCGCTTTTTCCAGCCAGTCATCCGGGAACACTTCGAAATCCGCCGGATCGAACGGCCGCCCGCCATTGCCGTTCACGATGGCGGTGTAGCTGACAAACTCTGCATGGCTTTCCCAAGACAAAACGTGCCGACCGATCTGACCGGAGTAGTGTGTGGCGCCCGGTTTGGGATGCGGCGCGCCGTGCCTGTCCAGAAGATCGATCAGATGCGCCATGTCCAGCGAGCGGTCGCGGGCCGCGGCGTCCTGGTTCTTCTTCAGCGCCAGATAGGCAATGGTCGATGGCACTTCGAGCGCAGGAAACGGGCGCGCGTGAAGTTCATTGGCCAGTTGGTAGCGCAGGGGATGATCTTCTATCGGGGGCATTTCAGGGTCCGTTGGTGCTGTGGCGAGCAGATAGTCTAGCAGTGTCTAGGTGCAAGATATCTGTTTCATCTTTCCAAAGTTACGCGTGTGAGGGCCGTTCCAATGCTAGGTTCCCGCGCAGCCGCACAAGAAAAGGGCGTCCTGCGAAGGGACGCCCTTTTGAATTTTCGAGCTGGCTTAGTCCACTAAGGGCAGCAGTTTGCTGACCGAATCCTTGGCGTCGCCATAGAACATGCGCGTGTTCTCTTTGAAGAAGAGCGGGTTTTCGATACCGGAATACCCGGTGCCCTGACCCCGCTTGGACACGAAGACCTGCTTGGATTTCCAGACCTCCAGCACTGGCATGCCAGCAATCGGAGAGTTCGGATCATCCTGAGCCGCCGGGTTCACGATGTCATTGGAACCGATGACGATGACAACGTCCGTGTCGGGGAAGTCGTCATTGATCTCGTCCATCTCCAGCACGATGTCATACGGCACCTTGGCTTCCGCAAGAAGCACGTTCATGTGACCCGGCAGACGGCCCGCCACAGGGTGGATCGCAAAGCGAACGTTCTTGCCCTTGGCGCGCAGCTTGTTGGTCAGTTCACTGACCGCCTGCTGCGCTTGCGCAACCGCCATGCCGTAGCCCGGTACAATTACGACGCTGCTGGCCTCATTGAGAGCCGCCGCGACGCCGCCCTCATCGATCGCGACCTGTTCGCCTTCTACGGCCATCTGTTCACCCTGAGCACCACCGAAGCCGCCCAGGATGACGCTGACAAAGGACCGGTTCATGGCCTTGCACATGATGTAACTCAGGATCGCACCGGACGAGCCGACAAGCGCGCCGACCACGATCAGAAGGTCATTGCCAAGCGAGAAGCCAATCGCCGCTGCCGCCCAACCGGAGTAACTGTTGAGCATCGACACAACGACCGGCATGTCCGCGCCGCCAATGCCCATGATCAGATGGTAGCCGATGAAGAGCGCCAGAAGCGTCAGCAAGACCAACGTCCAGGAGCCGGACCCACCCAGATACATGGCCGCGAATATCAGCGACAAGCCCGCCGCCGCTGCATTGAGCATGTGCCCGCCCGGCAGTTGCTTGGCAGATGTGTCCACCTTGCCAGCCAGTTTGCCATAGGCGATGACGGAGCCTGTGAATGTCACCGCGCCGATCCAGATGCCCAGCACAAGCTCGACCTGAAGGATTGTGATCTCAACGGACGTCTTCTTGGCGATCAATGTGCCGAAGGAGGACAGCGGATCTTTGAGTGCCGCTGGCAGTGCCGCGTAGGCCCCATCGGCCCCCAATGCCAGATCATTAGCAGCGAACATCGCGCTCATCTGGTTGATCATGATGTCGGCGTTGAAGCCCACGAACACAGCCGCCAAGCCCACCAACGAGTGCATGATCGCAACAAGCTCGGGCATCTGCGTCATCTGAACGCGCGTGGCCAGTTGGTGACCGATCATCGCGCCCAGAATGATGAGCATGATGGTCAAAGGCCAGTATACCTGACCCGGGCCAATCAACGTGGCCACAACAGCGATTGCCATACCGACAATGCCGTACCAGACTGCGCGCTTGGCGCTTTCCTGGCCGCTCAGACCGCCCAGAGAGAAGATAAAGAGGATGGCCGCAACAACGTAGGCCGCCGTGGTAAATCCGAATTCCATTGCTCAGGCCCCCTTACGACTTCTGGAACATGGCGAGCATGCGCCGGGTGACGAGGAAGCCACCGAAGATATTGATTGCCGCCATGAACACAGACAGGGCCGCGAGGATTGTGATCAGGAACGAACTTGACCCGATCTGGATCACCGCCCCCAGAATGATGATCGACGAAATCGCGTTCGTAACGGCCATCAGCGGGGTGTGCAGCGAGTGCGAAACATTCCAGATCACCTGGAAGCCCACGAAAACGGACAGCACGAACACGATGAAGTGCTGCATAAAGCTCGCCGGGGCCACGAGGCCGACGCTCAGCAAGAACGCCGCGCCAACCGCAAGAAGTGCGACCTGATTGCGGGTCTGCTTTTTGAAGGCGGCCAGTTCTTCGGCGCGCTTTTCTTCGGGCGTCAGTTCCTTGGGCGGCTCTTTCTTGGTCTGCGCCGCAATCGCCTGCACTTTCGGCGGGGGCGGCGGATAGGTGATTTCACCTGCATGGGTCACGGTCGCGCCACGGATCACGTCATCTTCCATGTCATGAACCGGCGTGCCGTCCTTCTCGGGCGTCAGGTCAGTCATCATGTGACGAATGTTCGTGGCATATAGCGTAGAACTTTGCGCGGCCATGCGGCTTGGGAAATCGGTGTAGCCCACGATGGTGACGCCATTATCAGAGACGATCTTTTCATCCATCACCGTCAGATCACAGTTGCCGCCGCGCTCTGCTGCGAGGTCAACAACAACCGAGCCCGGCTTCATCATCTCAACCATGTCCTTGGTCCAGAGCTTGGGCGCCGGACGCCCCGGGATCAGGGCCGTGGTGATGACAATGTCGATGTCGGGGGCCATCTCGCGGAACTTCTCAAGCTGCTTGGCCTGGAATTCCGGGCTGGAGGGGGCCGCGTAGCCGCCTGTGGCGGCACCGTCCGTCTGCTCTTCTTCGAAATCGAGGAAGACAAACTCCGCCCCCATAGATTCGATCTGTTCGGCCACTTCGGGACGGACGTCAAAGGCGTAGGTGATGGCACCCAGCGATGTGGAGGTCCCGATCGCGGCAAGACCGGCCACACCAGCGCCCACAACAAGCACCTTGGCGGGCGGTACTTTCCCGGCGGCGGTGACCTGACCGGTGAAGAACCGGCCAAAGTTGTTGCCGGCTTCAATAACCGCGCGGTAACCCGCGATGTTGGCCATAGAGCTAAGCGCATCCATCTTCTGGGCGCGGCTGATCCGGGGGACCATTTCCATCGCCACAACGGTCGCACCCTTTTTGGCGGCCGTTTCCATGCCTTTTTCGTTCTCGGCGGGGTTGAAGAACGAGATCAGGGTCTGCCCTTCGCGCAGGCGCTTGACCTCGGTATCGGTGGGCACGCGAACCTTGGCGACGATGTCGCTGTTCTTCCACAGCGGCGCGGGTGTTTTGTACACTTGCACGCCAGCGTCTTTGTAATCCGCGTCCGAGAAACCGGCGGCGAGGCCCGCCCCGGCTTCAATCGCGCATTCATAGCCAAGTTTTTGCAGCTGAAGTGCGGAATCCGGCGTCATCGCAACGCGGTTTTCGCCTTCCATCACTTCTTTAGGTGTTCCGATCTTCAAATCGTCATCCCCCGTATCGTCAAATTTTGCAGGTCCGGAGTTCTCCGAGCGGCACAGGTAGTGCGAGGCGCTCATTTGTCACAGTTGCGAGAGGATGTGAATGCCCAGAGGTGGCTTAAACGTCACAACCAGCGGCGTGTGGAGGCCGTGTAGCGTAAAAATTCATCTCCGAAGGCATCTCGCAGCCGTGATTCCTCGGCCAGAATGAAGCGAGTCTGGATGAGCAGGACAAAGGCAGGAATCAGTATGCTGCTCGGAACAGCATCCCAAATGAGGATGAGGCCCGTCAGGATGAGCGCGTCGCCAAGGTAGATCGGGTTGCGTGTGCGGGCGAAAATGCCGGAGGTGATGAGCGCACTTGCCTGCATGTGCGGGACAGGCGTCGTTTTATGTCTGGCGAAGGCCATGAGCGCCAGGATAAAAAGCATCGCCCCTGCCCCGATCAGGAAGGCCCCCAGAATGTCTGGCCACCCCGATCCAAAGCTAAGCCCGAGAGGCATAAGTCGCGCTTGCCACCACGCGAGAGCGGCAAAAGCGGCGAGCCAGACGGGCGGTATGTCAATCCATTTTAGCACGGTCTATCTATGGCCTGATCGGATGCGTCTGTCACATGGAAAACCCCGCTAAGGGTTTAACGTGGGCTTGACCCAGGGCCTCTGAAAAGAGACGGTCGAGGCCCCGGGTCAAGCCCTGGGCGGGTGGCCTTGGTGTCCCAATCATTTGTGAATGGAGGAACAACATGCTGGACGGCACACATGCGCTGGTGACAGGCGGGGGAACAGGTATCGGATTGGCCATAGCGCGGGCGCTGGCAGACAACGGCGCGCAGGTGACCATCACGGGACGGCGGGCCGAAGTGCTGGAAGAGGCCGCAGGTGATGGGTTTCACGCGCTGGTCATGGATGTCACCGATGAGGCCTCGGTTCGCGATGGGGTAGCCAAGTCTGTTGAGGCGCGCGGGCCGGTGCAGATTTGCGTTCCCAATGCAGGCGTAGCCGAGGGTCGGGCGCTGACCAAAACGGACACAGAGTTTTGGCGGTGGATTTTGACCACCAATCTAGACGGGGCGTTCTGGACCATCCGGGAAAGTCTGGCGTCCATGCAGACCACCGACTGGGGACGCGTGATCGCGGTGTCGTCCATTGCAGGCATCCGAGGGCTGCGCGGGGCACCGGCCTATTCGGCCTCCAAGCACGGGATGATTGGCATGATCCGGTCGCTGAGCGAGGATTACATGGGCACGCCTTTCACCTTCAACGCGCTCTGCCCCGGCTATGTGCGCACCGATATCGTGACGCGCAATCAAGAGGCCATTCAGGCCCGCGCGGGCGTCAGCGCCGAAGATGCCATGAAAATGATGGTCAACGCCAACCGCCACAAGCGCCTGATCGAAACGTCCGAGGTGGCAGCGGCGGCCCTGTGGCTGTGCGCCCCGGGGTCAGAGAGCATAAACGGGCAGACCATCGAGATCGCGGGCGGTCAGTGCTGATCTTTACATCAGCGGCGCGCGCACGGCGAAACTCCAAGATGCACGTGTGCCGGGGTTGAGGCGCAGGCCCTCAATCTGACGTTTGATCTTTTGAGCCACATCGAAAGCATCGAGGCGCTTGGCAGCTTGGGTTAGCGCCCGGATCATATCCGCGTCGTTCATGCCGTTGACCCGACGGGACTGAAGGACCTCGGGGCTGACCTGCTTGGTACACAGATATGCCACCGCACCTCCGGGGACGAAACAGAGCGGCTCGAAACAGTCTTTGAGCCGCTGCATCTGCACGGCGATCCACGGTTCTTTCCAGTGCAGTTCGTCCTGCTGAACGATGACTGACACGCCGGGACTCAAATGCGGGAAGAAGATGTCCGCCATTTGGTCCATGGTGGCGGAGGTTTTGGAGGCATCGAGGATCAGAAGCGCGATCGGCCCGTCCGTCCACTTGGCATCCTCAATGCGCCCCTTGCGGAAGGCGATGTTGGGCGCCCAGGGAGACAAAAGGTTTCGTGAGAGCGGAAGGATGTCTTTGCCGCCGAAAGCGGAAACGCCCTTGGGGTAGAGGTGACGCTGTTTGACCTTGTCGGAGGCGCGAAACTGATCAAACGCGAAAATGCGCGCCGAGCCGCCGCCCTGACGATTGCCTTCGGCGAGATAGGCCGTGGAGCCGCCTGCAAAACAGCCAAGATCGACAACGTGGCCGTCGATAGGCGCCATGTGCCGGGCAAGCCAGAAATACAGCCTGACCTCTTCATCGTTGAGCATAGTTGGGACGTCGGTCGCGGGACCCATGGTGGCTTCGTCGAGATCGCACCATGGGCGATGGGACAAGTCGTTTGCACGCATTGGTTTGCCTGTGATTTTCGTCTTTTCTTTTGCGGCCGCAGGTTGCGGTTCAGTGACGCGCTTACACACCATGTCTTAAGGGTATCTGAAGCTTGCCGACCTGCTCACACGGATCGGTGCTGCAAATTTCACCGTGACTTGGTGAGTTTCCATTTGGAAGCAACCGCGCCAAATTGGCCACCGCTCTCACCGGCGAGGTTGAGTAGCGCCGCGCATCGCCAGGCCGCGGAGTGGCGATCTGACGGTCGAAAAGCGCGCTTTATCTTACAACGTCATCGCTTCATTCGAATGCAGCGCTGATCCCACCAAATCGCCAGTCCGTGGGGGCGGCCTGGCGATGCGCGGCGGTGGGCAAGCCCACCTTGACTCCGCGCGGGACAAGCTCCGAGGTCTTTACAAGCGCCTCACCCCTCACCTAAATGCCGGTCCACCATGCGCTGGACCATCGGGGCGAAGTGCCAGAAGTCCGGGGTTTGCATGCCAGCCACTTTGCCCGCCTCATCGAGATAGCGCACGGCGATGATCTGGGGCAGGTTCGGGTTTTTCTCGAAGGCCACGACCTCGTTCGCGGACATCGGTCCGCCTTGCAGGTTTAGCGAATGTATAGACGCCTCAGATAGGCGACCAAAGTACTCGGGCCGCGTAGCGCAGAGGTAGCGTTTGGCAGCCACGTGGTAGCGGCAGCAATCGGTGACGACGGACGGAAAGAACTGCTCCAACACCTCCGCGCCTGCGTCTTCGTGAAACTTGTCCTCGGTGTCGTCCATGGAAAACGTGCCGAACTCACTGGTGAAATGGCCGATGTCATGCAGAAGCGCGCCCACGATGATTTCCTCGGGCTGGCCGTTTTGTTCGGCAATGGTCGCCCCTTGCAGCATGTGTTCGCCCATCGTCACCGGCTCACCGAGATACTCCTCCCCGCCCCGGCGGTCGAAGATGGAGCCGAGAAAGTCGACGATGGTGTCGCGGTTGAGCGTGCTGATGTCGGGCTTCATTCTGCGGCCTCCAGCGGCGTGTCGCGTAGGGACGCGTGGTAGAGGGAGCGCACGCTGTCCTTGTCAGCATAACATCCCTGCAGCCAGCGGCTGCCTGCACCGGAATACCCTTTGCGGGCGTGCAACACGCGGGTGTTGTCGACGACGAATGCATCCCCGGGGTCAAGGCGGAAGGTGACCTCCATCGCCTCGTCATCGATAATCTCTCCGAAGCGGCGATAGGCGGCGTAGTAGTCCTGCATCTTGTCAAAGGGAACTTCGGTGATGGCGGCACAGGATCGGTTGTTGAACCGCACACCTTTAAGCGCCCCATCGGGGGAGAGTTCGATCATCGGGCGTCGCGAGGTGAGGCAGACCCCCGCCTCGCCCGCATACTCGAACCGGGCACAGTGATCTGCCAGAAGATCGAACCAAGTCGGGTTTTCCTCTTGCAGGCGACGGGCGGCGGCAAATCCATCGACGACCATATTCTCGCCCCCGGCGGCGGAGCTTTCGAGGCAGTGAAGCACTTGAATGGTGGGCACCGGATCGCGGTAGGGGTTGTCGGTATGGGCCTGCAAACCCAGACCGGTATAGGCAAGGTTCGTCGGGTTCACTTCCGTACGCACCTCAAAATGCCGCCCATAGTTCGTTTCGCGCACGTAACCGAAAAGGCCCACAATGTCGAACAGCGTGCCGGGTGTCGCAGGGGCATTGGTCACCTTGGCAAATCCATATCTTACGATATGTCCAAGCCATGTTTGCAGGGCGATGCCGCCTTTGGACAGTTCGTTGAAATCGCCACTTGGCACGTTGCCCATCAAACGGTTGTCCCATAGGTCGATACCAGCCTCCAACCACCCGCGCGTGTTTTCGGTGGTGCGGTCATAGGCGTTGGCGGCAAGCCACGTGAAATCGTAAGTGACGGTCTTGTTTTCGGGGGCAAATGTAACCTCCAGTGCGCTGTCACCTTGCAGCTCGGCGGCAGAGATCGCTGTATCCGCTGGCATATCGCGCAGCGCGATCAGTCTTTGCCCATTGCCGGGCGCGCGGGTCTCAGCATCTTGCGCATTGTCGCGTAGCCAGATGGCGTGGAAGCGGAGGTTCTCTGTTCCGGTGTCGAGGCTCAGGAACGCGCCGGACGGATCGACAGTAACAGCTGGCATATCAGGCTCACTTTTCTGCATCGGTTTCGTTGGACCTTCGCAAGCAACTTGGATAATTTCAAATTAGGAAATTCGAACTTGAGACACTGTTTTTCTTATGGATAGAGATGCTCTCCCTCCCCTAGAATGGATTCGCGCTTTTGAGGCGGCTGCACGGCTGGGCAGTTTCACGGCGGCGGCCAAGGAAACAGGGCTAACGCAAGCGGCGATCAGTCAGCGGATCGGGCATCTGGAGCGACATCTCGGGGTGGCGCTTTTCCATCGCAGATCGCGCGCCATTGAACTGACGGTTCAGGGGGAAGCCTGGCTGCCGCATGTGCGCGTCGCCCTCGACGGTTTGCGGCAGAGCACGGAAGCTGTTTTTGGTAGCCGCCATGCCCGACTCACGCTGTCGGCCAGTCAGTCCATCATTGATCTATGGCTCATGCCGCGGCTTGCACGGGTGACGGAGCTGACCCGGGCAGAGCTGTCGATACAGACGATGGTGGTCGGGCAAGAGGCGCCGCAAGACGATGTGATCCGCATTCGGTATGGATCGGGTGACTGGCCGCATAGGTACCGGGCGCCGCTTTACGAGGAAGAGATTGCGCCGGTGGCCGCGCCTGTGTTGGCTGAACGCAAGGGCGAGTGGACAGCGCTTCCCCGCTTATCGTGCTCCGGCCCCAGGCCCGGCTGGCAGGACTGGGCAGAGCGGTTTGGCATTCCAACAATGCCCATGCCTGGTTTGCGGTTTGACACGCATGTGTCCGCTTTGGCCGCGGCGAAGGCAGGGGGCGGCGTGTTCATGGCGTCCTTGCCGCTATGCGCAGAAATGCTGGCGCGCGGCGACTTGGTCCGTTTGGACGAACGTTCCCTGCCGCATCACGAAACTTATTGGCTTTTGGCAGATGCAAAGGCCCTCGCGCGGCGGCAGTGGGTCGAGATGGTCGATATATTGAGTGGTGCCGCATAAGTACCGCAGGTTCGGGCAAGCAGTTTTCTGGACAAACCCGGCCCCGTATGACATTGCGCCCTCCTAACCGGAGCACACCTATGACCACGACCCGTTTTGCCCCCTCGCCCACCGGCTATTTGCATGTCGGTAACCTGCGCACGGCGTTGATGAACTATCTCATCGCGCGCAAGTCCGGCGGGACGTTTATCCTGCGCATTGATGACACTGACCCAGAACGGTCAAAGCAGGAATACGTCGACGCCATCCAGCGCGATTTGGAATGGCTGGGCCTGACATGGGACCGGATGGAGCGGCAGTCAGAGAGGCTGGGTCGTTATGCGGCGGCGGCGGATGAATTGCGGGCCAAGGCGCGCTTCTACGAGGCGTTTGAGACGCCGGTAGAGCTGGACCTCAAGCGCAAAAAGCAACTGAACATGGGCAAACCGCCGGTGTATGACCGTGCGGCTTTGGCGCTCTCGGATGCGGACAAAGACACCATGCGGGCGGAGCGCGGTGACGGTGTTTGGCGCTTCAAGCTGGATCACGAGCGCATTGAGTGGACCGATGGCATTCTGGGCGATATCTCGATTGATGCGGCATCTGTGTCGGACCCGGTGCTCATTCGCGGCGACGGTCAGGTGCTTTACACGCTGGCCTCGGTCGTGGACGACACGGAGATGGGCGTCACACACGTGGTGCGCGGATCGGATCACGTGACCAACACCGCCACGCAAATTCAGATCATCGAGGCGCTTGGCGGTACGCTGCCGTCTTTTGCGCATCACTCTTTGCTGACCGGGCCGCAGGGTGAAGGTCTGTCCAAGCGGTTGGGATCGCTGTCGTTGCGCGATTTCCGTGATCAGGGGCTGGAGCCGATGGCAATCCTGTCCTTGCTGGCACGCCTTGGGTCGTCGGACCCGGTGGAGCTGCGCACTTCGCTGGAAGAGCTGAGCGACGGGTTTGATCTGGGCAAGTTCGGCTCAGCGCCGACCAAGTTTGATGCGGACGACCTGATCCCGCTGACCGCACGGGTGTTGCATGAGCGGCCTTACGAGGATGTGGCGGACATGATCTCAGACCTCGGCGTGCCGGATGATCAGGCGCAGGCCTTCTGGGAGGTCATGCGGGAGAACATCTCAAAGTTGGACGAACTTGAGGGCTGGTGGGCGCTTTGCCGTGACGGGGCCGACCCGGTGATTGCCGAGGAAGATGCCGAATTTGTGCGGGAGGCGATGGCGCTGTTGCCGGAGGGCCCGTTCGATGCGGAGACGTGGAGCAGCTGGACGAGTGCCGTCAAAGAGGCCACGGGTCGCAAGGGCAAGGGGCTTTTCATGCCGCTGCGTTTGGCCGTGACCGGGCAGGCCCGTGGGCCAGATATGGCGAGCCTGATGCCGCTTTTGCAGGTTGTGAAGGCGCGGGGGTGAAGACGCGCATCGTCAGGCCGCGGATTGGCGACAAAACCGCTGATCAATGCGCTTTATCGTGAGAAGCCATTGCTCCAATCAAATGCAGCGCTGACCCCACCAAATCGCCAGTCCGTCGCGCCAAAGGCGCGCCGCCCAAATTCGACACGCCTTTGGCGTGACGGTGCGGCCTGGCGATGCGCGGCGGCGGGCAAGCCCGCCTTGATTCCGCGCCTTGGTCATAAAAAATGAGATCGCTTGCTGTTCTGATAGAATAATTCGAATGGCGACGTGGTCGTCCGTCCAGTCAAGGCCGGCGAAAGCTCAGCATGTTCCCACGCGGTACGAAGATCAGGTCCAGCTGTCCAGGTGTTAGCGTGACGACGATGAAGCAGTCCGAGTCCTGTGTTTCAGGATAGGTTTTGATGATCACAAGTTCAGAGCCACCTACCCCGCTATCGCAATTGTTCTGGAACCGCCAGAACGACTGTTCATCCGGGGAGCCGGGATAGGTCTCGATCAGTTCGCTGCCCATCACGGTGAGGCGGTAATTGGGATCGTCATTGGATACCCAAGCCCCTTGGATCGTCTCAAACTCTGCCCCGTAGGCCGATGCACCGGACTGAACCGTGACGCGGCTCAGCGCGACCTCCACGCTGATGTCGCCCATGTTTACAATGTCGCCTGCAATTTCGACATCGGCACCGGGGGCAAGGCGGCTGATTTGATCCAGAAACCCGTCTGGCGTGCCGCCGCCGTAGTAGGCGAACCATTTCCAACCATCGGCGTGAAAGGCGCAATAGCGCGCGCCGTCAAAGCTGCCGCAGCTCTGGAACTTTGCGCTTTGCGTGAAGGGCTCTCCGAGTGAGCCTTGCTGGAAACCACTCGTCATATCCTGCGCGACGGGTGCAGGTTCGGGTGTTTCGGCCTTGGTGCCCCCGATTGATTTGCGTTTGCCGATCGCGTCCGCATTTTGCGCGGCCAGTGTCAGGGTAAATTCTTTGGCCGTTGGGCCGGTGTCAATTTGCGAGAACCCTGCAGAATCAAAACCGCGTTCGGCACAGCCATCCTGACCTTCAATGGTGAAGACATCATCGGTGATGCAAAACGAAGAGCCATCGCCCATCACCTGCCCGTCGGTGGTTTCCGCGCGGTAGTAATAGTACCTGTTTTGCAGGTCGCCCGAGACCGGCTCAGCACAGTCTCCGGCGTCGATGTTCCACCAGCCCTCCGATGTCCAGGTGCCGTCCACCATGTGACCAATCGCGACGCTTTGGTCCTGACCGGTATCGTTGCAAATCTCAAGGCCAGCAACGGCCGGGGACGCGGCGTATGCGCCGCTGAGCATGATAATCGAAGCAAGTAGGCGCATGGTGTCAGTTCGTCTTTCTATAGCTGATCATCGCTTCGTGGCCCATCAGGATCAGATCCATCCAGCCCCCTTCGAGATTATCGATCAGGTAACAATTGCTTTCCGAATAGGTCACGGAGGTCCAGACAATGACCGGCCCCGCGCCCGCGCTGTCGGGACAGTTCGCATCCACGCTGAGAAGATAGGTGTCTGAGTACCCGCCGCTGTAATAGCTGTGCATCTCGGCACCGAACACGAAGAGCGTTTCATTGCCGTCATCGGCGGAGACCCAATCCCCCTGCAGCCGGTCACGGATATGCGCATATGGGTCCTGCCCCCAAAGCGGTTCAATCTGGGTGATGGCAAGCTCCGCCGTGGTGCCCTCGTAAAAGGTCAGATCACCGGTCACCTGAACCGGCGTGTTGACCGGCAAGTCTTCGAATTGGCGCAGATAGCTGCTGGGTGTTGGATCGTCGTAGAACGCATAGAACCGCCAGCCATTGCCAATGAAGGTGCAGGCCTCCAGCCCGTCGATGACATCGCAGCTTTGGAAGGTCAGCCGATCTGTATAGGGTTCGCCATGCTGTCCACGGACAAGACCGCTGGCGCTGCTCGGCGCTGCGGGCTGTGCGGGTGCGCGCGCACTGTCGTCCTTTTGGCCCGCGTCAATGATGTTGTGTGTGTGGTGGCGTGAGGTTTCGCCGGTGTCGATCTGGGCGAAACTGGAATTGTCGTACCCGCGTGCGGCGCAGTTTTCGTCGCCTATGATTTTGAAACGCGCCGACTGAGTACAGAACCCATACCCCTCACCAGAAAAGGTGCGGCCCTGCGCGGTCATGAAAATGTAGTAATAGCGCGACTGCAGATCGCCGGTGAGGATTTCTTCACACTGGCCGGGATCGATATTCCACCAGCCCTCAGACACCCAATCCGACCCGGATTTGTAGCCGAGGGCCACGGAGTGCTGATCGGCAGTTTTGTTGCACACGTCGAGGCCCGCATGGGCCATACCCGGGATCAGCCAGGCCGCAAGGGCCAGCCAAAAGGCGCGTTTCATGAAAAATCCCCCAAACATTTGCGGCACCTTAGCGTGGAACTGCGCCTGTGCGAAGCCTTTGATTTGGGGGGTGAATTGGCTTGGGGCGCACCTATACTTTGGTGGCCGATACGTTCGGGGTGACAGCCTTGCGTTTGAGCACGGCCTCGCGCCAGCTCATGAAGCTGACGGCCGCCACGATGATCGTGCCGCCCAGGATCACGAAGGGATCCAGAGGCTCACCGAAAACAACGATGCCCAGCGTTACGGCCCAGACAAGCTGCAGGAACGTAACCGGCTGCGTGACGGCCAGCGGGGCCGCGCAGAAGGCCAGTGTCATGGTGTAGTGCCCCAGTGTTGCAGCGGTGGCCACGCCCATCAGGATCATGATCTCCCACGCCGTGGGCGTGACCCAATTGAGCGCCGCAAGCGGCGCAAGGCCAATAGTGCAGGAGATGGACAAGATCGCCACGACGACAGCCGCGCTGCACCGCTCAGACAGCATCTTGGCCATCAGGTAGGACGCACCCATCAAAACGGCCGTGAAGATCATGGCGAAGTGACCGGCGTCCAGCTCCCTAAAGCCAGGGCGCAGGATGATCGAAGCCCCGATGAGAGCCGCCACAACCGCGAAGATGCGCCGCGCGGCAAGGCGTTCGCCGAGGAACAGCGCCGCGCCGATGGTCACATAGATGGGGGAGAGGTAATTCATCGCGGTCACATCCGCGATCGGGATGCGCGCCATGGAGAAAAACCAGAGTGTTACCGCCAAGGTGTGCGCCAGCCCGCGCCAGCCGAACAGAACCCATGTCGCACGATCGAGCTTGATCTGCCGCATCTGCCCCAGAAAAGGCAGCAGAAAGACAAGGCCCAGCGCATACCGCAGAAACGCCGCTTCGGGTGCCGGAATACGCGTTCCCAGCAGTTTGACAAGAGCCGTTACAGTGACAAAACACACCCCTGTCACCAGCATCCAGAAGATGCCAAGAAGCGGGTTTTGCGGGGTGGCGGTCATGGCTGCATTAACCGCGCCGTGGCCGGACTTGTCGAGCGGGATTTTTGCAAATCTGCTATGCGCGCGGGCCTTAGGCCTTCAGCAGGGACGAGACCTCATCCGCCAAAGCGCGAACCTCATCCGCGGCAGCGCCAGTGCGCTTGGCCTCAATCACGCCCAGACCCTTGCCCATCGCCTCGGCATAGATGACGCGGTTGGCGAGTTTTGCGTCCAGCAATTTGGTCTCCAGAGTCGCCACAGATTTCGCGACATCATCGGCCACGCGCGTGCCCGCCCGGGTCCTGTTCATCACGATATGTGTCGGTGTGCCAACCCGTTCGGAGAGGTCCAGAACGTCATGTGTGGCCCAGACATCCGCCTGGCTGGCCGTCACCGGAATGAGGATCAGATCAGCCTCGCGCAGGACCTGTCGCACGTCGCTGTCGGCTTTTGGAGGCGTGTCGATCAGGATCACATCAGCCTGCTTTTTCACCCCGCGAATGGCGCGCACAACACCGTAGGCTGTGGCGGTCGAGAACAGGAGGTCATCATTTTCGCCCAATGTCTCTTCGCGGATGTCCATCCATTTGCCCAGGCTGCCTTGCGGATCGGTGTCGAGAATGGCCACGCTTTTGCCCTCTGCCAGATAGGCGACGGCAAGATTGGAGACGAGTGTCGTTTTGCCCGCGCCACCCTTTTGTTGCGCCACACAGATGATCTGACCGCTCATATCCACAGCCCCCGATAGGTTATTCTGCAGCGCAGCATAACCTATCAGAGCGCGGAAGGCGATAGTACCGGGTCAAATCAGCCTGTGTGACAACGCAAGGTCACGATCGCGCACAAACTATAGGCAAGTTGCAATGCGCGCGCGATGTGTGCTCGTGACCAGCTATACAGAGACCACGACTTTCCCAATCGCCTGTCCACTTTGCAGATGAGTATGCGCCGCGTTGACGTCCGCGAATGCGAATTCAGACGCGTCTACCATGGGTTTCAAAGCCCCCTGATCCAACAGCTCTGCAAGTTTGCTCAGAATGTCGCCATGGGTTTGACGCCCAACGTCATGGATCATGGGGATCAGCATGAAGACAACGTGGAGTGACAAGCCTTTGAAGTGGGTCTGTGTCAAATCAAGCTCAAGCAGGGACACGGTCGTTGCGATTTGGCCATTGAGGGCCGCTGCCTCAAAGGAATTGAGCATGTTGGCCCCGCCGACGGAGTCAAAGACCACGTCGAAGCCTTTTCCATCGGTGTACTCGGCCACGTAAGATTCCACTGTCTGCGCCACGTAATCGACCACGGAAAAGCCAAGCGCTTCGATAGCTGCCATTTTATCATCTCCAGTCGCCGTGGTGACCACGTCGGCACCCATATGACGCGCCAATTGCGCCGCGACGTGACCGACGCCGCCCGCACCGCCATGGACGAGAACTTTCTGGCCTTGGCCAGTGCCTGCGCGCGCAAGGCCTTCGTAAGCGGTGATCCCGACAAGAGGCAGAGCCGCCGCCTCACGCATTGAGATTGATTGGGGCTTCTTCGCAATGAGCCGGGCATCTGCCAGCATGTATTCGGCCAGCGCACCTTGGAGCGCCAAGAGGCCACCCGCGCAGCCATAGACTTCATCGCCCAGTTTGAAACCTGTGACGTCCTCGCCCACAGCCGTGACCGTACCGGCGAAATCCATCCCAAGCACCGCCGGTAGATCTGGCGACAGTGGCAGGTCCGGGCCCATGTTGCGGATCATCGTGTCGACTGTGTTCACGCTGGTCGCGGCAACTTTAACGACGACGTGGCCGGGTGTGACGTCTGGGTCAGGCAGTTCTGCCAATTCAAAGTTTGCGTCTGCACCGTAGCTGTTCAGAACCATCGCCTTCATCTTGATCTCCTTTAGAGGTCTGGTTTTGGCGATAGATGAATTGACTTGGCGCACCGCACAACGGACCCAATTTGGAAATCAGTTTTCGGGTTTTGAATAGAATGAGGCGTATTGGACGCGCGTGGGGTTACTCCGCCGCCAGTTGCGCCATCACCTCGTCAGAGGCTTCAAAGTTCGCGGTTACACGCTGCACGTCGTCATCGTCTTCCAACGCTTCCATCAGGCGCATCAGCTTTTGCATCGATTCAAGCCCCAGCTCGGTCGTGGTGCTGGGTTTCCAGATCAGTTGCGTGTTCTCGGATTCGCCCAGTTCCGCCTCCAGCGCATTGGATACCTCGTTAAGATCGGTATCCGCGCACCAGATGATATGGCCGTCCTCAGAGCTTTCGACATCTTCGGCGCCCGCCTCAATGGCGGCCATCATGACGGTGTCGGCATCGCCCACGTCTGCGGGGTATGTCACCTCACCCTTGCGGTCGAACATGAAACCCACGGAGCCAGTTTCGCCAAGGTTGCCACCATTCTTGGTGAAGGTGGAGCGTACATTGGACGCCGTGCGGTTGCGGTTGTCGGTCATCGCTTCAACGATGATGGCCACACCATCGGGGCCGTAGCCTTCGTAGCGGATTTCCTCGTAATCCTCGCTGTCACCACCCGAGGCCTTCTTGATCGCGCGGTCGATGTTGTCATTGGGCATCGACTGCGATTTGGCGCTTTTGACAGCAAGGCGCAGGCGCGGGTTCTTTTCCGGGTCCGGGTCGCCCATTTTGGCGGCCACGGTGATTTCCTTGGACAGCTTGGAAAACAACTTCGCCCGCACGGCATCCTGACGGCCTTTGCGATGCTGAATATTTGCCCATTTGGAATGGCCTGCCATGAGAGCGCCTCGTCTTTGGTTACGATTTGGGTTGATATACTGCAGGGGTGCGGGCCTGTTCAATCCCGTGCTAGAATGAAAGAGCGACCAGACGGCGATAAAGTCTCGAAGCGTGGAGGGTTCGATGGCGAATGTAAAACAAGTGACGCCCTTTGTTTTCACGCATGACTTGAAGGCCTCGCTCGCGTTTTTCGCAGGTCTTTCGTTTGGTGAAACATTCATCATGGCGGATGAGGGATATGCCTATTGCACGGATGGGCGATGTGCCGTGCGCCTGTTGCAGTTGGGCAAGGAGCAAGAGATTGCCGAACAGATGATCTATGTGGATGTCGAGGATGTGGATCAACTTTACGCGGATTTGAAGCCGTTTCTGGACACGCTGCCGGAGGGCCGGGTGCGGGGGCCAATTGACCAGAGCTACGGGCAACGTGAGCTGCATGTAAAGGACCCTGACAATTGCCTTTTGATGTTCGGACATAACATCAAAGATGTTTAGCCCAAGCACCCAACCCGGGCTTTGAATTCAGCCTCGTCACTGCGGCTCAAACGATTTACAAGCGCTCTATGACACAAGAGCAGATCATACTTTTCTCTCTCTTTGGCGCTGTGTTCGCCCTGCTGCTCTGGGGCAAGTTACGCTATGACATCATCGCGTTTTCGGCGCTCATGATCGGTGTCGTTCTGGGCGTGGTGCCAACCAAGGACGCGTTTTCCGGTTTTGGTCACCCGGCCACGCTGGTTGTGGCCTTGGTGCTTGTGGTTTCGGCCGGATTGGTGCGGTCCGGGGCGGTTTTCCTGATCACGCGCACGCTGGTCGACAGCACGCGTTCTCTGGGCGCGCATATTACTATTATGGGCGGCATTGGTGGCGTGCTTTCGGCCTTCATGAACAACGTGGCCGCACTTGCGCTTTTGATGCCTGTTGATATTCAGACCGCACGCAAGGCCAAGCGGGCGGCGGGGCTTTCGCTTATGCCGCTGAGTTTTGCAACGATCCTGGGCGGCATGGCCACGCTGATCGGTACACCGCCTAACATCATCATCGCCTCGATCCGCGAAGATGCGGTGGGTGAGCCGTTCAAGATGTTCGATTTCGCGCCTGTCGGCGGGCTGACGGCCATCGCGGGGTTGATCTTTATCGCCCTCATCGGCTGGCGGCTGATCCCGCAGCGTGATGATGCGACACTCAACGCGGGTGATTTTGCCGAATACATCGCCGAACTGACGGTGCCAGAGGACGCCAAGATCATCGGCAAACGGCTGATTGAGCTTGAGGAGGCGGCCGACAAGGCAGACGTGGCCATCATCGGCCTCATCCGAGATGGCAAGCGGCGCTATGGCACGTCGATCAACCGTGAAATCCGGGCAGGTGACGCGCTGGTGCTGGAGGCCAAACCGGATGCGCTGGACGAATTCCGCTCCGCCCTGTCGCTTCGGCTGTCCGAGGAAGCCCGGGAAGAAAAACTGCGCGCGGATGGCAATGGGATCGACATCATCGAGGTTGTGGTGCCGCAGACATCGCGCCTTGTGGGCACAACGGCGCAGGCCGTGGGGTTGCACTGGCGGCAGTCATCCGTGCTGATGGGCCTGTCGCGCGAAGGACGCAAGATCACCTCTCAGGTGCGTAAAACCAAGATCAAGGTGGGCGATATCCTGCTGATCCTCGTGCCGAAAGATCGCGGCGCGGACGTGACGGACTGGCTGGGCTGTTTGCCACTGGCGGATCGTGGGCTGGCGGTGACGCAGGACAACAAGACATGGCTCGCCATTGGTATCTTCGCGGCCGCGGTGGCGGCGGCGTCGTTCGGGTTGGTTTACCTGCCGGTGGCGCTTGGCATTGTTGTCATGGCTTATGTCTTGACGCAGATCGTGCCGCTGAATGAGCTTTACCGGCATATCGAGTGGCCCGTTGTTGTGTTGCTGGGATCCATGATCCCACTTGGGGCGGCATTGGAGGATGTGGGCGGGACGGAACTGATTGCCAACCTGCTTTTGGGTGTCACTGAGGGGCTTCCGGCATGGGTGATCCTGACACTGCTGATGGTCGTGACCATGACGCTCTCTGATGTGCTCAACAACACAGCCACCACGATTGTCGCAGCGCCGGTGGGCATTCAGATGGCGGCATCCCTTGGCGTTTCACCTGATCCGTTCCTGATGGCGGTTGCCGTTGCGGCTTCGGCGGCGTTCCTCACGCCGATCGGGCATAAGAACAACACGTTGATCCTTGGCCCCGGCGGGTACAAGTTCGGCGACTACTGGCGGATTGGCCTGCCGCTTGAGATCCTGATCGTGGCTGTATCCATCCCGCTTATCATGGTGTTCTGGTCGTTCTGATGGGCAAACGGTTCGAGCGGCTGATCATGCATGTCGGCATGCACAAAACCGGCAGCACGGCCCTGCAGCATGCCTTTGCAAAAATGCGGTTTGGACCATATGGGCCGCTGGACCTGATCGACAAGAACCATTCTGTTGTTTGCAACATGTGGTTCGGGCCGGTCATGACCTCCCCCCAAGACCTCCTCTTGCTGGGCCACTCGCAAGCCAGCGGTGAGAGGCATCTCAACCGGGCCAAAGAGCGGGTCGCGCGACAACTGGAACGTTCAAGCAAGCGCGAGTTGGTGGTGTCGGCGGAATGGCTGTCGAACGGGATTTACCCGGGCGAGGGGCGTTTGGGCATGCTGAGACGGTTCAAAGCGGAGTTTGAGCCGCATTTTGAACGGATCGAAGTCTATGCCTATGTGCGCCCGCCCATTGCCTACATCACCGGCGCATGCCAGCAGATCATCCAGGCCAGGCCAGTTTTTTTGACCCCCTGGCCCAGGTACAAGAAGCGGTTCAGACCGATGTTCGAGGTGTTTGGTCGAGAAAACATCCATCTGCGCGTCTTTGAGCGGGACCGCCTTTTGGAAGGTGACGTGGTCGCCGACTTTTACGACTGGGTCGGGTGGCCACAAACCCGTTTCAAGGCGGGTACGCGCAACGAGTCTCTGAGCGCGGCGGGGGTCGCTTTGGCCCATTGCTATCAACGCAACCGAAGCCCGGTCAAAACACGCCTACAGAATAAGGCCAAGAACCTGGTTGTCAGCCGAATGATGCGCCTTGGCGGGCCGAGCTTTGCCTTGTCGGATCAGATCACTGGCCCCCTTTTGGAAGAGCACAGCGCAGATATCGCATGGATGGAACAGGTTCTTGGTGAGCCGTTAAATGACGCCGAGACATGGCCACGGGATGACAGTTTCGAAATTGGCAGCGCGGATGACCTCAAACGCGCCGCGGCACGGTTTGCGCCCTTGCTGCGCGGTGAAGACGCGGTGGAGCCCCCTGATGATCCGGAGCTGGCAGACGCCATGGCATGGGACATTGTCCGCCGAAAATTCCGCATATGACCCCATAAAATAAGGTATGATGGCGTTTCAATTCGCTTGCTCTTGGGATCGCGCAGGCCTAACACCACCCAATGAGAATCTTGTTTCTCGGCGATGTGATGGGTCGGGCCGGACGGCAGGCCATCACTGAAAAGCTGCCCAATCTGAAGACGGAATGGGGCTTGGATTTCGTCGTGGTGAATGCCGAAAACGCGACCAGCGGGATGGGTCTTTCGGGAGGGCATGCAAAGGCATTGCTGGAGGCCGGGGCCGACTGCATCACGCTGGGCGATCATGCGTTCGACCAAAAGGACATGATCCAGTTTATCGAAAGCGAACCGCGGGTTTTGCGCCCTGTGAATTTCGCGAAGGAAGCGCCCGGGCGAGGCCATCGCGTTTTCACAGCCACCCGGGGGCGCAAGATATTGGTGGCACAGGTTCTGGGTCAGGTGTTCATGCGCCGGGCCTATGATGATCCGTTTGGCGCGATAGATGGCGTTTTGATGGCGCATGCTTTGGGCGGCGGCGTTCAGGCTGCGCTGGTTGATATCCACTGCGAAGCCACGTCGGAGAAGATGGCGATGGGCCATTTCTGTGACGGACGTGCCAGTGCCGTCGTGGGCAGCCACACGCATGTCCCAACCGGTGACGTGCAGATTTTGCCGGGCGGCACGGCCTATCAGACGGATGCAGGCATGTGTGGCGACTACCTCAGCGTGATCGGGATGGACAAGGCAGAGCCCATGCGCCGCTTTGTCACCGGCATGAGCAAGACGCGCTTTACGCCTGCCTTGGGTGAGGCCACGCTCTGCGGGCTCTATGTCGAGACTGATGACAAAACCGGCAAAGCCACGCGGGTTGAAATGATCCGCGAGGGGGGACGGCTCTCGCCCGCACGCCCATGATGGAAAGGGTCTTGCCGTTTCTGGTTCTGCTGGTGATTGGCATCGGGTGGGGCCTGACGTTGCCGCTGGCCGTCATCGCCGTCAGTACAGGGCACGAACCCTATGGGCTGATTTTCTGGCAGTTGGTCATAGTGATCCTGACGCTGCTGCCGGTGGTGTTTTGGCAGAGGGGCCGCCAGGCCTTTGCCGTGAAGCTGGACCGGCGGCACCTTTACCTTTTTGTCACGCTAGCGCTGACCGGAGCAATTTTGCCGGACGTGTTCTTTTACCTGGGCGCGGCAGAGCTGCCGGGGGGTGTTTTGTCGATCACCGCTGCAACGGCACCGATGTTCGCGCTCAGCATCGCGTTGGCCATCGGCAATGACAGCTTTTCCTGGATGCGCCTGATCGGCCTCGTTCTGGGCCTAGCCGGGATTTTGCTGATGGTCGGGCCAGAGGCCAGCCTGCCAGACCCGGGCATGGCGTTTTTCGTGCTGCTGGTGCTGCTGGCGCCTGCGCTTTATGCGACCGAGGCCAATATCGTGGGCAAGTTCGGCACTTTTGGCCTGGACCCGGTGCAGACGCCGATTGGGACGTCCCTGATCGGGCTGTTCTTTGCGCTGCCACTGGCGCTGGCCACGGATCAATGGGTCGACCCTTTCGCCAATTTTGGGGCGGCGGAGCTGGCCTTGATTGCGGCGGCCGCGCTGCACGGGTTGGTTTATGCCGCCTATGTCTGGTTGGTGGGACGGGCCGGGTCCGTCTTTGCATCTCAATCCGCCTATATCGTGACCGCCACTGGCGTGGTTGGATCCATGATCATTCTGGGCGAAAGCTATTCAACTTATGTGTGGCTGGCCCTTGCGGTGATGATGTTGGGTGTGTTCCTAGTGCAGCCAAGAACTGTGCAGCGCCTGACCCCGGTGTCTGAGGCGGAAATTGAGGCAGAGGCAGAGGCAGAGAGCGATGACGACACTCGCGCATTCTGACACAAGCCGGATTGCATGGCTGTTCGCCGTGTTGCTGCTGATGGGCGCGGGTTGGGGCTTTACCATCACGCTGACCAAAATCGCGGTCAGTACGGGGCATCAGTATTTCGGCCTCATCGCCTGGCAATTCGTGATCATGTCAATTGCGGCACTTCTGATCACCTGGGTCCGGCGCAAGCCTATTCCCATGAGCCCGCGTCATATCGCGTTCTACCTGTTGATCTGTCTGATTGGCAGCCTGATCCCCAACTCGATCACCTATGCTGCGGCGGTACATCTGCCCGCCGGGATCATGTCTATCCTGTTGTGCACGGTCCCGCTCTTTGCTTTTCCTATCGCGATTGCACTCGGCACTGATGCCTTTAGCTGGATGCGGTTTGGCGGGCTTCTTTGCGGGCTATTCTGCGTTTGGTTGATCGCAGGTCCAGATGAGGCCCTGCCCGACCCGGCAATGGCGATTTTTATCCCCCTCGCGCTGATCTCTCCCCTACTTTACGGGATCGAAGGCAATGTGATCGCCAAGTGGGGCACCTTGGACCTCGACCCGCTGCAGGTGATGACCGGGGCTGCTTTGGTCGGTATGCCACTGGCCTTTGCCTTGGCGATCTACTCTGGTCAGTACATCGACCCACGCCTTCCCTGGACGGGTCCGGAGCTTGCCTTGATCGCCAGTTCCGTGATCCACGTGGTGGTCTATTCCACCTATTTCTGGCTGGTTCGGCAGGCGGGTGCGGTGTTTGCCTCGCAAGTCGCCTATCCCGTGACCGCCTTTGGGATCATCGGTGCTATGATCTTTCTGGGGGAGCGCTATTCGCTCTACATTTGGGCAGGTTTCGCGCTGATGCTGGTCGGTCTCTTCCTCGTACAGCCTCGCAACCGATCCGGGCTTGCCCCGGACGGCGGCATGGGGAAAGATACCCGCTAGGCCGCCCGGGGCAGGACACGCATGGATATTTTCGGACCCAATGAGATGGGAGACGCGATTGCCGCGCTGGCCGTTGTTTTCGTGATGTTCGTGCTGTTCATGCGCGAGACCTATCCCACAGAAGTGGTGGCGATCTCGGGCGCGGCTGTGCTGCTGGCGCTTGGGCTTTTGCCGTATGAGGACGCGCTGGCGGTCCTTTCAAACCCGGCCCCATGGACCATCGTGGCCATGTTCATCCTGATGGGGGCGTTGGTGCGCACCGGGGCGTTGGAATGGTTCACGCGGCTGGCAGAAGGTCAGGCCGACAAGCGGCCAGCCCTGGCCATTGGCGCCCTGATGGCCTTCGTGATGCTGGCCTCTGCTTTCGTCAACAACACGCCGGTTGTGGTGGTGATGATCCCGGTCTTTGTGCAGCTGGCCAAGCGGTTGGGGATTGCCGGCAGCAAGCTTTTGATCCCGCTCAGTTACGCCGCGATCCTGGGCGGTTGCCTGACGCTGATTGGGACATCGACAAACCTTCTGGTGGACGGTGTGGCCCGCGCCGAAGGCTTGGAGGCGTTTTCGATTTTCGAAGTGACACCCATGGCCCTGATCCTTGCGCTTTGGGGGGTGATCTACTTGCGTTTCATTGCGCCAAGGTTACTGCCCGAGCGGTCCAGTATGGCGATGATGCTTTCCGACCGATCCTCGCGCAAATTCTTCTCTGAGGCGGTGATCCCGCCGGAGTCCAACCTGATCGGGCGGGAGGTCAACGGGGTGCAGCTTTTCAAACGCGATGGCGTGCGGCTTGTCGACGTCATCCGAGGCGATCTGTCCCTGCGACGCAACCTTGATGGCGTCACGTTGCAAGTTGGCGACCGGGTGGTGCTGCGCACGCAGGTGACGGAACTGCTGAGCCTGCAGCGCGACAAAAGCCTAAAACGCGTGGACCAGGTGTCGGCGGTGGAGACGACGACGGTGGAAACCCTGATCACACCGGATTCGAAGATGGTGGGCCGCCGCTTGGGCGCGATGCGTCTGCGGCGGCGGTTCGGGGTCTATCCTCTGGCGGTCCATCGGCGCGATCGTAATATCGGGCGGCAATTGGACGATCTGATCGTGCAGGTGGGCGACACGCTGCTGTTGGAAGGGGCGCCGGAAGATATCCAGCGGCTTGCGACCGAAATGAACATGGTCGATGTGACCAAACCGACCGAGCGGGCCTATCGCCGGTCGCATGCGCCCATTGCCGTGGGGGCTTTGGCGGGTCTGGTCGTATTGGCCGCCATGGGTGTCGCGCCGATCTTGCTGTTGGCCATTCTGGCCATGGCGCTTTTGTTCCTGACGCGCTGCGTGGATGCGGATGAGGCGTTTTCCTTCATCGATGGGCGGCTCTTGGCGTTGATCTTTGCCATGCTGGCCGTGGGGGCCGCGTTGCAGGCGACGGGGGCCGTGGAAATGCTGATTGGGTTCATCGCCCCGTGGTTGGCGGGCGCGCCGCCCTTCTTGCTGATCTGGGCGGTGTATCTGCTGACCTCCGTGCTGACGGAACTGGTGTCCAACAACGCGGTCGCCGTGGTGATCACGCCGATCGCCATCGGGCTTGCCACTGCTTTGGGTATCGATCCCCGCCCGCTCGTCGTGGCGGTGATGATCGCCGCCTCGGCCAGTTTTGCAACGCCGATCGGGTACCAGACCAATATGCTGGTCTACGGTCCCGGCGGGTACAAATTCACCGATTTCATCAAGGTGGGTGTGCCGCTGAACCTCAGCGTCGGGCTTCTGGCCTCAGCCCTGATCCCGTTCTTCTTCCCGCTTTGAGAAACTACTGCCTCCGGCGGGAGTATTTGGGACCAGAAAGAAGCACAGTGTATGAGGCTTCTTTCTGGTCAAAAATACTCACATCCCGGCCTCAGCCATCAAAGAAATAAGTAGCCTCATGGGCGATGGGGAAGTTTACGGAACGCGCGATGAAGCAAACTTTGCCGATCTCGTGGTGAACGGCATCGGCCACCGCCAGGTCCGTGCCCACCGGCACCGTGATTTCGGGCCGGAGCGTGGCGCGCAAAAAGCGGCTGGCACCGGTTTTGTCCGTCTCACCCACGGCCAAAGGATCGTCACGATAAGCGCTTACGGCGATCCCTGCGTTGCTGGCCAGATGCAGATACCACAGCATGTGACAGGCCGAGAGCGCGGCGATTAGCATGTCTTCGGGGTTGTGCAGGGTTGGATCGCCGCCCAGTAACGGGTCATTGGAGCAGTGGATCACGGGCTTGCCCGGCGTCTCCACGTTCCAGGTGCGATCATAGCCTTTGTAGGTGGCCGTCCCCTGCCCCCGGTTGCCCGTCCAGACAACGCGCGCGGTGTAGTCATGTTCAGCCAAACTGGATCACCTCTTGTTCTGTCACGATCATGTCGAGCGGTTGATCGGTCGGTTCCAGCGGAAGCTCTGCCGCCTCCTGCGCCGAAAAGGCAAAACCGATGGCGAGCGTCGCGCGACGTGCCCGCAGACGTTCCAGCGTGCGGTCATAGAACCCACCGCCATAGCCGAGCCTGCCACCGTTACGATCAAAGGCAACCAGAGGCACAATCAGGATTTCCGGGTCGAAATAGTCATCCACCACCGGCACCTGCGCCCCGAAGGGGCCCGCGCGCAGCGCGCCACCGGGTTCCCAGCGAGAGAATTCGAGCGGCATCCCCTCCTCTTGGATCACCGGCACCCCCACCGTGCCATGTGCTGCCGCCTCTGCCATGGCAGGTAGGGGATCAATCTCGGTGCGGATGGGCATGTAGCCCGCCAGTGGCACGCCGCGATAGCCGGCAAGACACTCTGACAACAGGGACGATTGCGCGGCGGGAGCGGTCGCAAAAGCATCCTTCCGACGCGCGAAGGCCGCTTTGCGAGCCGCCGCTTTGATCTCGTTCAAATCGTTCATAACATGATCACCACGGCCAGCCCCAGGAAGGCAAAGAACCCCACCACATCCGTCACCGTCGTCACAAAGGCGCCGGATGCAAGGGCCGGGTCAACGCCTGCTTTTTCAAGCAACACCGGGATCGCCGTACCTGCCAGCCCGGCCGCGACGAGATTGATCACCATAGCGGCCGCAATCACATAGCCGAGTTCCGGCCCGCCAAACCACAGCACGCCGATCACGCCCATCACGACGGCAAAGATCATCCCATTGATCAGCCCGACCAGCACTTCGCGCCGGATAAAACGCCAGACATTGCGCCCTGTAAGGTCTTTCGTGGCGATGGCGCGCACCGCCACGGTCAAGCTTTGCGTGCCCGCATTGCCCCCCATGGACGCCACGATTGGCATCAGCACCGCCAACGCCACGATCTGCGTCAGGGCCGCTTCAAACTGAGCAATCACGAGCGAGGCCAGGATGGCCGTTGCAAGATTCACGGCCAGCCAAGGAAAGCGGCGCTTGGTGGTGTCAATGACACGATCGGCAAGGCTGCCCTCGCCCACACCGGCCAGACGCAGGATGTCTTCTTCGTGCTCTTCATCCAGCACCACCATCGCGTCATCGATGGTGATCATACCGACAAGGCGTTCGTCCTCGTCCACCACTGGCGCGGAAATCAGGTGATACTGGTTGAATGCGTAGGCCACATCTTCTTCGTCCTGCGTGACAGGGATGACGTGAAACGTGTCCTCCACGATGGATTGCAGCAGCACCTCACGCCGCGACCCCATGAGTTTGCCCAGCGTGACATTGGCCACGGGACGCAGGCGCGGATCCACAAGTGTGATGTGATAAAACTGTTCGGGCAGGTCATCCTGATCGCGCAGGTAATCAATCGCCTCGCCCACATTCCAGTGTTCGGGCGCCATGACGACCTCGCGCTGCATCATCCGGCCGGCGCTGTCCTCCGGGTAGGCCAGCGCGCTTTCCGCCGCGATCCGGTCACTGTCTTCCAGCGCGTCTAGGATCACTTCCTGCTGTTCATCGTCCAGATCTTCCAGAAGGTCGACCACGTCGTCACTGTCGAGTTCGCGCAGACTGTCGGCCAGTACCTCAGGATGGAGCAGGCCCAGCACTTCTTCGCGCAGGCCTTCGTCGAGTTCCGAGAGGATATCGCCGTCGAAGTCTTCGCCCAGAAGCAGGATCAGACGACGGCGATCGAAGGCATTGATCTGTTCGAGAAGGTCGGCGATGTCGGCGGCGTGCAGCGGCTCCAGTTGCTCTTTCAGAAGCGCCTGATCATCGCTGTCCACGGCAAACATGATGCGCGCCACGGCCTTGGTATCGAGCGCGTACGCATCATCTTCGTCGCGATCAGTTTCGGTATCGAGCACTGCGTCGTCGTCCGCCATCTGCCTGCCCTTTCGGTTGTCTGGGGTCAGACCTAAAGAAGCATGGGCAGGAAAACAATGTTTCCGAGTTCGTTGGGGCACGGGCGGTCAGGCAGACCTGAAACATCGCGCGAATTCTCGGCAAACGCCCGTCAAGACGCGCATCGCCGACGCGATCATTGCGCGGTTTATAGCGCTGAGTTCCGTTACTGAGGGATCGTGAAGACCTGCCCCGGATAGATCAAATCGGGGTTGCGGATGCGGTCGCGGTTGGCCTCAAAGATGCGGACATAGGCCGTGCCTTCGCCGTAGCGTTCGCGGGAGATTGCCCAGAGCGTGTTTCCCGTCTGGACCGTGATTGCCCGCACCGGATCAGAGCTGTCTTCCTGTGCGAGGATTTCCTTGTCTTCACGCTTAAACGGTGTCTCAACCCGGGAGGTGACGTTGCCGTCCTCGTCCACCTCGTCGATGCGCAGTGTGTAGACGCCGGTATCGACCTCGGGCAGTTCTGAGCGCCAGTTACCGTCTTCTTCGATCCGCGAGGACGTAACCGGCGTGTTGTCGAGATAGACCCGAACAAACCCTTCTCCCAGGCCCCGCCCGGACAGTTGCACATCGCCAGTATCCGAATAGGTGATCGTGTCGAGCGCCACGACTGACATCAGTTCCGGTGACGCGTCAGACACTTCCGGAGCCTGCAGAACACGCACTCCTTCTTCATCAGAAACCAGTACGGCGGTTGCGCTTGGCTCTTCGGCGTCGCTTGCGTCAGCCTCCGCATCTTCCGTTGGTTCCTGCTCCACCACCTGCGCCACGTCCACAGAGGGGTCCATGGGCGCAATGATGATGTCTTCGAGAGACGCCAACACTTCACCCGTTTCGGGCGACTTGGCGGACAGGGTCAGGATGCGGGGCATGTCGCTGATCTCGATACTCAGGAACTGGGCAAACTCGCCCGACCCGTCGGTTGGGAAAGTGGACATTTCCGCGTCATCGATCAGGACCGTCACGTCCCAGCCTGGTTGTGACCGGCCAGAGATCAGCATCTGACCATCGGGTTCAAGGCGGAACGTGCTGATGCTCGGCGGCACTGCAGCTGTTGTGTCAGCTTCGACTTCCGTTTCGGCAGAGGGTTGCGCGGCTTGCTCTTCCACTTCGACCTGGGCGACGGGTTGCGGTTCCAGATTTGCAGGGTCAGGGTCAAAAACACCGGCCACATAAAGACTGCCGCCAACGACCGCAGCCGTTGCCGCCCCAACTATGCCGACCGTCTGCCCGCCAGCCAATCCAGCCAGTTTGCTCATCCGTATCCTTTCGCCCACGCTGTTTCGCGCGGTTGCCGGACCATACCAACATAGCTATCTAGGGTCAAAACAACCCTCAACAAGCAACGGTGAACTCATGTCAGAGCGCTCAATCTGTGTCTTTTGCGGCTCACGTTCGGGGGTATCCGCAGCCTACGAGGCAGCCGCGCGGAAACTGGGTAGCAAAATCGCCGACTTTGGTTGGCGGTTGGTCTATGGCGCGGGGGATGTCGGACTTATGGGTGCTGTGGCAAACGCCGCGCAGGCAGGTGGGGCTGAGACCTTCGGCGTAATCCCGGAGCATCTCGTCCGTTGGGAGGTCGGAAAGACCGATCTGAGCAGCTACGTGGTCACCGAGACGATGCATGAGCGCAAGAAGGTCATGTTCATGAACTGCGATGCCATCATGGTCTTGCCGGGTGGTGCAGGGTCGCTGGATGAGTTTTTTGAAGTGCTGACATGGCGACAATTGAAACTGCATGAAAAGCCGCTGATTTTGCTCAACGTGGATGGGTACTGGGACCCGTTGATGGGATTGATGCACCACGTCGTGGATCAGGGCTTTGCCGATGCGTCCCTGCTGGATTTCATCACGGTTTGCGGGACCGTGGATGAAGCCATTGCAGTCCTCTCGCCGTCTTGAATGCCATCTCAGGCCACGGCTGACAGCGTTGCATAGGTCCCCGGCCCAACCACGGCGGAAATCTGCGCCACATCGAGTGAGAACGCGCCGCTGATCCCGTCTGCCGCCTGATCGCCAAGGTCGTAGGTCCATTCCGGGGCGTCGACAAAGGTCTCGCGCAGGATGACTTCCCCTTGCCGGACGCGCACGAGGTACTGTTCGGACTCTTCGGCCAACGGTACATCCACGCCCTGCCAACTGTCCCCGCCTTGGCGCGTGCGGCGTATCCACGTCGCCGTCCGGGCCTGACCGGCCACGCCAGAAAGCCGCAAATGCACCGGGCTGAGCGGACGCAGACCGATGCCATTGAAGGCCAACTGCGCTTGTGAATACGTGTCGCTGTCCACCGGCTGGGACGCAGGGCCTACGCGGTAGAACCTCTCTAGCCCCAGCTGTGCCGTGCTGAGATCAATCTGTTGTGGCGAGCCGTCGAGACGTACGATGTAAGACCCCGTGGGCCAGATCTCATCCCGGTCGCTGCCCGCCTGACCGCGCAGGCGATAGGATAGTTCGTAGACATCTTCCTCAACAAGGTCTGCATCCCGGAACTGAATAAGCTCCCAATTGTCGGGGCTGCCATCGCCGATGGCGCACAGGTTGCCACCACCCAGAAGTTGATCCTCGCTGATGGATTCCAGCGCCCCATGTATCATCTGCACGCGCAATGCCCCGCCCCGGTCGATCAAACCGCTTGGCGTGGGCTCCAGCGCATTCTGGGTGATCCCGATAGGGGTGCGCAGGTCGAGGACTTTGTCGAGGCGATACCCGGCATCCTGGCCGGAGCTGTAGAGCGCTGCCGCCCCTGGCCAAGGGTCCGCCGTCACAGCGACATGCGGGGCATGCGGCACTTCCTCTCCGGTCATGAGAGGCAGGTCCATGTAAAACGGCGTGACAAGCCCAGGCACGGCAAAGGATCGCACTGGCCCAACTTGTTCATCGAATGGCAACACGCGATAGGTCTCAGGTTCAACCCGCACCGCCTCCAACTCTTGTGCGTTGGCCAGAAGCTCTACCCGGTCTACGCGGTAATACCCTTCGCCCCCATCTTCGGGCAGCGAGATGACATCCCCTGCCCCGACTTCAAGCCGCGAGCGTGGCAAGGTCAGGCGGACACTGTCTGTGGCCAGACGTGCCTCGGCCAACCAACGCTCGGCAGTTTGGCGTCCTTCCGTTCGGGTCAGCAAGATCGGTACTTCCGAGGTGGTGACCGTGTGCACAGTGTCGTCAGGCAAAGATGCCTCTTCCGATATGATCTCAAAGTCCGCACCCGCCTCGATGAAGCGCACGCGGACTTTTCCGGCGAGCTCCACATCATTGCCGCGGGTTTCTTCGATCGTGGTCTCGGATTCGCCATCACGGACTGTCAACTCAGGCACAACTTCAAAATCGGCCACACCATCGCGTTTGATAAAGCGCAGCTCACCGCAACGCTCCACCGCGTCCACCCCGTGTTGCAGCATCAAAGGTTGCAGGATGGAGCGCGGCTCGGCCACCTGCTCTACCACATAGCCTCGGACAAGCCCGTACAGGCCATCCGTATTGCAATGTTCCAACCCCGTCTGCGCGCAGACATCCTCGATCACCGAGGCCAGCCGAACGGTCGAAACCCGCCCATTGATCCAATGCCCGCGCAGGTAGTTCTCGCCATCCGCCCAAAGATCGGTCTGGTTGGGGAAGAACGGGTATGGCCGCATATCCCAGGCCCAGACATAAGCGTGATCCATATCCAGCATCCGGTCGCCGTAGACGGCTGACACCGGATTTACGTCGGGGTCTGCCCAGTAACCGGAGATCGCACGCAGGTATTGAAACTGATTGAGATCATCACGCAGCCCGGTGGAGAAATAGGGCAGATCGGACTCGGACGATTTCGGGTCCAGGAACTTGTTGGGCTGATTGGTGCCCTTGTCGATGGCAGCACAGCCATACTCTGTGAACCTGAATGGCTTCGACTGAGGCACCCAAGCCGTTGCATCTTCTTGCCGGACACCACCGATGCGCTCGTGATGGGCGTTGAGCCACCAGTTTCGCAAGTCCTTGTAACGCCAAATCCACGGCTCATCATGGGCCGTGTCGGTGATCGGCGTGCGGATTTGCGCCTCGCGGGCGGCGTCGGAATGGTAGAACCAGTCATACCCTTCCCCGCCCTCGATGTTCGACTGAAGGTAATCGAGGTCATAGATTGACCCCCAAGCCGCATCCGCGTGGTCTTGGCCTTCGCGCCAGTCGCTCAGCGGCATGTAATTGTCGATGCCAATGAAATCGATGTTAGCATCCGCCCACAGCGCATCAAGATGGAAGAACCGGTCGCCGGTGCCATCCTGCGGCTGATAGCCGAAATACTCCGACCAATCCGCAGCGTAGGTCAGCTTCACGTCTGGGCCCAAAATTGTACGCACTTCGGCGGCGAGGTCGATCAAATGAGCCACGGCGGGAAAGCTGTTGTTCTCACCCCGAATTTGGGTCAACCCCCGCATTTCAGAGCCGATGCAAAAGCTCTCCACGCCGCCGGCTGCCGCACAAAGCGCGGCCTGATGCAAGATGAAGCGGCGGTAGCCCCATTCATTGGGGCCGAAGTAAGAGACCGGGCTGCCTTGCAAGCTGCCGTAGTACACGAACGGCCTGTAGTTTTGCCCCGATGAACCGGGAACGGTGAACGCACCGGTATGTGAGAAATGCGATGCGTTGGCCGTACCGAAAAACGCATCCACCTCTGCAACGGCTTGTGCTGTACCGTCCGGGCTGCCATCCCGACCCGGTGCGATCGACGTGGTGATCCGTCCGCGCCAAGGCAAGGCTGGCTGATCTTGCGCGTCGCTATATGGGTCTGGCATCCCATTCCCGGCGGTCTGATCCATCAGGATGAATGGGTAATACATCACGTCCTTGCCCGCCTGGTTCAGCGCGCGGATGGCTTCGACTACGGACTGATCCGTTGGCGTGCCGCCATAAACCGGCGTGTCGTTGGCGTCGCGCGGAACAAGGGTCGCCGTGTACCGATTGAGCCCGGAAACGCCCCACGGCATCCCGCGCCCGTCTTCAAGCTGTTGTTCAACCTTGGGCCGGATCGTGCAATCGGCGCAGCGCAGATCATCCCCAAACCAACTGACAATCAGCGAGGCCGCGTTGCAATTAGGAAGCTCTGATTGCAAAGCCTCTAGGGACGTCTCGAAATCCGATCTCTGTGATGCACTGTTCACATTGGCCAGGCGCAGAGATCCGTTGGGACCAGAGAGCTGCACATCGGATGTTGCCAATGCGTATTCCCCGCTGCCGGGCAACAGCGCGACGCCTTTGATGGCATTGACCGGGTCCAACTCTGTTCCGGGCAGGCCCGGTGGTACAGGTCGGTTCACCTCAAACGTGAACTGCGGCACACGGTTGCCGTACTCTGTCAGGTCGAAATCCTCGATCACGACATAAGCCGTACCTCGGTAGGCGGGGACCGTGCCCGCGCCTTCGATGGCTTCGATTCTTGGGTCGGGCAGTTGATCTTCCGAGCCGGGATAGACCCGCATGTTCAGGCCGTCGCGCGACAGCTCAATGCCATCGGCCCAGATCCGTCCCACATGCGTTATCTCGCCTTCGCACAACGCGATGGCGAGGTTGATGCAGTAGGAGTAGCTCACCTGAGTGGGCGCAGACGGCGCGCCTTTGCCCCCGCCTCCGCCGCCGGTCACGGTAGTTTTTTCTAGGAACTCGGAGGCCCATATCACGTTGCCCGGCACACGCATTCTGCCATAGACGCGCGCGATGGCATCCCCTTCCCCGGTTCCGGTCAGACGAAGACGGCTGACCTTGCCGGTCTCAATCGCCTCGGACCCGTTGCCCATAAGTTTCTGGTCAATCGACCGACCAATCAGCGCCCCGGTGAATCGACCGACGGCCGCCATGGACAGACCCAGAACCGTGCCTCCAACAGATCCACCAATTGCCGCGCCAGCCGCAGAAAGAAGTATCGTTGCCATTGTCTTAGATCTCCTGTCTCAAGCCTTTTGCGGGAAGGCAAAGCGCGCCACTATGCGGCGACGCCACGGGGTACTTAACGGGCTTTCGACGACCGCGTGGCCGGAATACGCATGGATGAAACTGGCCTCGGATCCCACTCGTCCGACCAGCCCCAAGTGCTTGGCCACTGCCCCATCCCGCATGCGAAAGAGCAAAAGGTCACCCGGGGCTTCATCGGCCAGGTCTTTGGGGGAGAAGTGGCGCAGCGCGGCCTGCCACAGGTCTTCGGATTTCTGCGGCTCTGACCAATCCATCGTGTAGGCAGGCACCGCTTCGGGTTCTGCGCCCAACACGTCGCGCCAAACACCCCGGATCAGACCAAGACAATCCGCGCCCGCCCCCTTGCAGGATGCCTGATGTCGGTACGGCGTGCCTATCCACCCGCGCGCTGCGTCGACAACAGGCGTCATCGGCGGCTCCCACCATCCAGGTTTGCCGCACGAGCGGGATCAGTAAACGACCAATCGTCCCCTGGAATGTCCGGGAAGCCACGGAAATCGAGCAGTGTCCCGAACTTCGACAGATGCCCCTCAACCGTGTTGTCGCACCCGGCCAGAAGATGCACCCGGTCGCCGGGTGACACCGAAACCCGGATCGGTCGCCATAGCTCGATCACGCGCAGGCCATCTTCAAAGTAGTCTCGTTTGATCGACCCTTCGAGACCGACGGCATCGCCGTCCAGTACGGTCAGTTTGCCAAACCGAAACCAACCTTCGGCATAGCTCTCTAGGCCGGGGAACCGGAAAGTCCGACGTTCCTCGACCTCTTGTACCAAAGCCTCGGCTGCAAAATCAGGGTTTTCCGGGTCCAGAACCGCATCGCCGGTTTTCTGGTAAACACGCCCGGTTGGTTGATTGAGCACATCTGTCAGCCCGCGTAGCTCTGCCTCAAACGCCCCGTCCATGCGACGGACCTCACCGATGTGGCCCCGAAAAACCAGTGCACGAGCATCCACGTCCGCCCAGTTGACCAACCACGCCCGCACTTCGGCCCCATCAAACCGCCCGGCTTCGATGTCTTCTTCGCGGATCGCCTCATGGCTTAGCGCGCCAAGGGCTTCCGTGTTGTCCACTGACAAACCCGTCGTTTGCTGTAAGGCCGACGCGCTCAGCCCGGTGTCGGCGCGAAACTCGATGTCTTCGAAGCTGAGCGGGAGGTCGTGATCCGTGAACCCCATGGTCCAACCGTCGCGCCGCACCACCGCCCAGCAACGGCAGATCGTGGTGTTTCCAGTTGCCACATGCGCGGCAAAACCCGCATCCAACGCGCTCATACCCGCACCTCAACAATCGGCACGCTAGGCGCGTCGCCGGCCTGAAAGCTGGCCAGACTGGTATGGATGCGATCCGTGTCAAACCGCACCGGGACGTCGAACTCAAACCCTGCGGTGATGGTCACGCCTTCGCTTGGCGGGTGATCAAAAGTGACGAGGCCCGTCGTCACATCCACTTCGAAATGTATGGTTTCACGTTGTTCGATCTCACCCAGTCCGACGCGTACCGTGCCTGCAACTGGTTTGGTGATGGGCCGCTCATAAAAGTGCGGGCCGGATGGGTACTGTTTGATCAGCTGATAGGTCAGCGTCACATCATCGCCCACGCCAATGATCTGATCGTCATAGAGCGGCTCCTGCCGCGCGCGCGAGGATTTGTAATCGGTCCAGTCCTTCCAGCGAAACGCATTGATCTGCCCCTGACGCGCCTCGAAGAACGCGATCAGGACCTCAATATCGTCCAAACTGCGCAAGGCGACCCCAGCATCGTAGCGGCGACGAGAATGCGCCCAAGGCGTGTTGCGTTCCTCATAGCCATTGGCCAGCGTAACCACATCCGTGTGACGTTCCGGGCCACCAACGGACCCGAAGCTTAGACTCGCTGGAAAGCGCACTTCGTGAAAGCTCATGATCGGTTGCCCTCTCGGTTAACGGTTGCGGTTGCCCCGGCCTATGGCACGGCCAAGCTGTGCAGCCAATTGCGACCGGCTGCGGCGGAAACTTTCAACATCCGGGGTGGAGACGTTCATCACAACGCTGACCGGGCGACCTCCTTGCGCACGCACGCCCAAACGCCCATCGGGCCCGCGCGAAAGAGGCATGATGGCCTCCGGCCCGGCCTCGCCCATTAGTCCCATCCCCCGGCGCATCGGGAACATCGTCGGCCCGTTGACCACGCCCCCACTCGCAAACGGCTGTACACGGCCTTGCGAAAAGGGTGCGCCGTTTTCGAAAGGAAGGATGCTGCCGAAGACATTCGCTAAGCCGTCCCCCAACAGACCACCGACGTGGTTCGTCACGGGTTTGACAGCCGCGTTGAACGCCGCGTTAATCATGGAATTGGCCAGTTTATCGAGAGATGTGGACAGGCTATCCCCATCCAGCACAGCCCCACGGATGGCGCGGGTCAACCCGCGGCTGATCCCGCGCTCAAGAATAGCCACATCCTGTCCTGTCTCTGCAAAAGCCTCTCTCATCCGGGCCAGTTCCGAATTGAACGCCGCCGCCATATCGCTGGCTTGGCCAAGATGGTCGTCCAGCGCGTCCACCTGCAGATCCAGATCATCAAAGCGGTCCATCGAATTCGTCCTTCATCTCTTGTCGCTGATCGGGAAAATCCCGCATCAGGTCTTCCAGTCGACTGCGCCCCAAAGGCGCGACACCTCCAGGCTTTCCCAGCATCAGCTCCAACTCGGCAGGTGTCAGGGCCCAAAATTCAGAAGGCTTCAGGCCAAACCCCCGCATCCCTGCGCGCATCAACCCGGGCCAATCGATCCGGCTCATGCGGCAGTCTCAGGCGCGGTTTCTGGCAGCATGAAGGCCCGCGCCAACAGCTCCGCCGCCACTTTTGCGGCACCCGTCAGCCCGCCTTCGATGTCGGTGCTGATCAGATCTTTCGCCGTGCCTGTCCAGCCGCCACCGCGCAGGCCCGCCACGATCAGCGCCAGCACATCGCGCGAACTGAACGCGCCGCCTTCGAACCGGGCCACCAGATCAACGAGGCTGCCCGTCTCAAGAGCGGCCTCCAGTTCCGCCAAGGCACCCAGCGTCAGCTTGAGCACATGCCGCTCTCCATCCAGCACCAGCGCCACTTCACCTGTCCACGGATTGGCCATCACCCCCTCCACCAAACTTAAACAGACGTGAAGGTCAGCTGCCCGGCGGATGACAGCGACAGTTCATAAGTCGCCTCCCCGTCATGGGTGCCGGCATATTCGATGGACGAGACCTGGAACGGCCCCTCCACAATGCCAAAATCCGGGATAACCACCTGAAAGTCGGGCATTTCACCGTCAAAGAAAATCTGCCGCACACGCTCGTCGGTCAGGTCGTCACGGAAGATGCCAGAGCCGCTGATATTCGCCGTTTTGACACCTGCTCCAGCCAGTAATTCGCGCCAGCCACCGGCGGATTCCAGGCTGGTCACATCAACGCTTTCGGCGTTGAAGTTCACGCGCGTGGCCCGCAGCCCCGCTACGGTTTCAAAATTGCCACTGGTGTCGAGGTCGATCTTGATCAACAGATCCTTTCCGTTTTGAACTGCCATGTCTTTCTCCGGAAATCAGAAGGTTAAACTGTGTCGTCCACGCGGGCGCGGAAGATGATGTCGATGCGGCGCATGTCGCCGGTGCCTTGCCTGTGGGCACGCGCCCGAAAGAAATGCAGTGCCACCAGATGACCACGCGCCAACGTCAGCGGCGCATCAACCAGCGTGTCGCTGATCGCGGCGGCCACGGATTTTGCCATGTGAAACCCGGCCTCGCTGCTGATGACGGACACCGTGAACCGATGCCACGCGCCGCCGCCGGTGATGTCTGATGCATCCCGCACCCGTTCATCACCCAAAAGCACGTAGGTGTCAGGCAAAGTGCCATTTGGCAAAGCGTCATAGATTGCAGGGCCCACCAGCCCTGCCAACGTCGCGTCCGAACTCAGCTGATGGTAAACGGCCGCTTGCAGCGCAGTTGAAACAGCATAGCTCATGCGGCCACCTCCTCTTCGGCAAAGCAGGTCAGGTAACGCCCGTCGCCATCGTGCTCTCCCACCGCGTCAATGTTGAAAATCCGTGCCCCATCGCGAAAACGCTGTCCCGCGACGGGTCGTGATGTCGCACCGAAGGGGGCAGAGCGGACAATGATCCGGTATCCGGTTGAAGACAGGCTTCCACCCTCCCCGGACGTCTCGCGCCCCGACCGCAACCGGACGTCAGCCCACATCTCGCCGAGCGCCACCCAGGTTTCGTCAAATCCGCCAGCCCCGTCGCCGACGCGCGTGGCTTCTTCCAGCACTAGGATGCGGTTCAGTTTGGGCGTCATCATCGCATCACCCCACCGCCCAGAACGCGCACGTTCTTGTAACGCTCGATCAAGCTTGCCACGCCGTATGGCAGCGCGCTGTCCTTGAGCGTCGTCTCATGCCGATACTCATAGTAGTGCGCCGCCAGAAGCAGCACGGCGTGACCCAAGTCCGCCGGTAACGCGCCCCAGTCCGGCCCCATGCCCGCGATGAAATCAACTTCCACAGTGCCGTTTGTCGGGATGCTTGGCAGACAGGATCCGGCCGGTTCCAGAACGGGACGATGCGTGTCGCGGCGCAGGTAGTACTCCCCGGGGTCTACAGGCGTGCTGCCAGTCACGGCATCCACCATCACCACCGCTGTCACCTGGTCAATCGGGGCCACCGGAAGCGGCTGACCAACCACGTTGCGCCAGGCCGAAAGCACCCAGGAAAAGGATCGCGTGATCAAGATCTTGCCGGTGCGCGCTTCGATGGCCGCAAGGGCTGCGCGCAGAAAACTTTCCAGAACAGGGTCCTGAATGTCCCCATCCGAAAACCCAGTGCCCAGACGCAGGTGGGCTTTGAATTCCTCCACCGGAAGTGCAGCCTGTGGCACCGAAGTTTCTTCAATTAGCATCATGGGTTTTCTCCAAGAACGCCTGCCCCTCTGGTCTTCGAAAAGGCGCGCGCCCGCGTGCGTTGCTCAGTCGGAGGGGTGAGCCAGACAACGCATGGGTCAATTGCGCGCGCCTCCCGCGCGGGGACTTGAAAAGACCCCGCACCGTTCGTCGCTCTGTTAGGAGACGCCGAATTTCAGAAGCTTGATGGCGGCAAAGTCGCTGACATCCCCGCCCACGCGCTTGGTGGCGTAGAACAGAACATGCGGCTTGGCCGAGAACGGGTCGCGCAACACGCGCAGATCGGCGCGCTCGGCAACCGTGTAGCCTGCTGAGAAATCACCAAAGGCAATCGCCATGGCGTCGGACGCCACGTCAGGCATGTCCTCGGCAATCAGAACCGGGTAGCCCAGAAGCCGGGCCGGTTCGCCAGCCGCCAGACCATCGGACCACAGGAAGCGACCGTCACCGTCTTTGAGTTTGCGCACAGCGCCAGCAGTTTTGGAATTCATCACGAACGTGCCGTTTGCGCGGTACTGCGCCCCCAGCGCGTAAACCAGGTCGATGATGCTGTCGCCACCTGCTATGTCCCCGTCCACACCTGTCGCCACATAGCCGATGTTGTCCCATGCCCACGCGGCGTTATCGACCGCCGGATGCGTCAGGAAGCCGGTGGGTTTGTCGACACCGTCACCATTCACGAAGGCGTCCGCTTCCGCGCGGGCAAACTTGTCGGCGATCCGACCGGCCAGCCAGGCCTCAATGTCAAACGCACTGTCGTCGAGCAGACGCTGGCTCGCCTTGGGCAGCGCAGACAGCTCGTGCAGCGCGATGGTGATACGATCAATGGTTGGCGTGCCGGTCTCAGTCACCGCACTGGCCTCATTGGCCCAGCCATGACCCACGTCAGAATGGTCAATCAGCACGTCATAGGACGTCGCTTCCACCTGCACCACATTGGCAATCGCCCGAATGGATGCGGTCGAAGACAGCACGCTTTTGATGGTCTCGGCTGTCTGAGGATCAACGAGGTAGCCACCGTCACCTGCCACGGCCGTGCTCATCGCCTTGCCTTCCAGCTCCAGCCCCCGCAGGGCATCGTCATCGCCCGAGCGCAGATAGGCATCAAACGCCTTCTGATGCGGGGCTTCCGTTTCAGCCGTTACGGCCAGTGCCGGGCGCATCATTCCGGCGGATTTGCGTTCCATCTTGCTCATCTTGTCTTCCTGCTGTTGAAGTCGCTCAAAAATGTCGGACTGAAAGCCCTTGAAGTCGGTCACGAAGCCCGCCACGGCGGACTTCACCTCGGCCACCGGCGAGTGATCTGCGGACAGATCTTTCCCGGTCCGAGAATTTTCCTCGGTCATGCTCATCGCTTTTCCTGTTGCTTGAGGTGGTCCTGGACGCGTCTACATTCGCGCCATCTCCTGGCGCGCGTCCTCGAAGGCCTGCGCCAATTCACGCAAAGCAGTGGCGTCCAGGGTTTCCCCTTTCGTCCCCACCCGCGCACTGGGCAGCATCGGGAATGTCACTAGCGACACTTCCCAAAGCTCCAGTTCCTGCAAGAGCCTGCTGCCCTTGGTGTTCTTTACTGCTTTCACGGTTCGGTATCCGATGGACAGCCCGTCAATCGCACCGGCCGCGATCAGCTCAACAGCCTCACGTGCGCGCGCGACGCCGTCCAAGAGCCGCCCCTTCACATAAAGGCCCTTTTCATCCTCATGCACTTCATCCCAGACACCGATGGGCTGGCTCGGATCGTGCTGCCAAAGCATTTTGATCCGGCGACCTTCGGCGGCAAGTTTGGCCAGAGACGCCGCATAAGCCCCCCGTTTAACCACATCGCCACCGCGATCCTGGTCCCCGAACAGACTGGCATAGCCTTCGATCATCGCGCCATCTTTCACGGACAGCTCTTCGTCAAAACGGCAGAACTTGCGCTCCAAGCCTTGTTCCAATTCCATAACGCGCTCCTTGCGTTCCATGTCATCGCCTCAATGAAAGGCGATGGTGCCGCCCTTCATCAGGAACGACATTGCGCCACCTACAATCGCGGCGATAATCTGCCAAACCAGGCACGACACATGCCCGTCGATCTTCTCAAGGCGCCGGTCGATTTGATCGAACCTTGCCTCCATAAACTTGAGTTTTTCCTCACTCACCGCGCGGTCCGTCTCCATCGCTGCAACGGTCAGTTCCAGCGACGTGAGTCGCTTTTCCTGGTTGCGAAACATCTGGCGCGTCCCCTCGTACGGGGCGAACGCATGCGGATCCGCGATATCGGTACCGTTAAGGCTCATGCGTCCTCACTAAGTGGCGGCAGCCCAAGCAGCGCGCGTTTTTCATCCTGCGTCAGGAAGTCGGCGCCAGAAACACGGGTCCACTGCGCTTCGCGCTCCGCCGATAGCGCGGGAACCTGGTCCAGATCGGGTTTCAGCTCCAAAGCTTCACCATTGAAGGCTTGCAAACAATCAGCAAGGCTCGCTGAAACGCGCATTGCCAACGGAAGAACCGTGAGACGGTAAAACGCCCGGTTGGCCTCCTGATAGTTCGCATAGGTTGCGTCTCCCGGTATGCCCAACAACATCGGCGGCACCCCAAAGGCCAGCGCGATCTCGCGCGCCGCACTTTCCTTCGTCTTTTGGAACTCCATGTCAGAGGGCGAAAACCCCATCGGTTTCCAATCAAGGCCCCCTTCCAAGAGCATGGGCCGCCCTGCATTGCGCGCACCCTGATGCATGCTCTCCATCTCGCTGAGCAGACGGTCATACTGGTCGTTGCTCAAAGACCCCTGCCCATCTGCACCGGAGTAAACAATCGCCCCGGAAGGTCGCGCTGCGTTGTCCAACAAGGCTTTCGACCAACGTGATGCAGCGTTGTGCACGTCCACTGCCTGCGCCGCCGCCTGCAGAGGGGAAAATCCGTAATGGTCGTCTTGTGGGTGAAAACTCTTCAGATGACAGACCGGCGATGGTCCATCCCCGATCGAAAACCGATGCTTGCGCCCGGAAACGGCGTATTCATAGGCCACCGGCCAACCATCCGCGCCCGGCACCACGTTCATGCGGTCAGACCGCAGAATGTGCAACTCAACCGGGACCGAGGCCTCACCCCCGCCGACCGCCTCTACATAGGCATTGCCGGTCAAAAGCAGCTGGCCATACAGCGCCTCAAACAGCTCCGCCTTGCCCTGCATAGGGTTGGGACTGCGCACCAGATCCAGCAGAGGGTGCTCCACATAACGCTGATCCGCGCCTTGCAGCACCAAAGGCAAAGACGCCGCCGCCTCGGCGATCATCTTCACGCACCGAAAGCCGACCGGATTGGCCGAAAAGCCCGTTCGCGTCAGGCTGACCGTGTCCCGCGGGCTCCACGCGACACGCCCTGCTGTGGTCCACGTCGCGACACGACCCGCAGCGCTCGCCTTTTGCTCCGGTGTTGTCTGTACGTCACCGCCCTGCCGAAAAAAATCGAGGATCATCTGCACGGGTCTCCTTGGATGCTGTTTGTTGCGCAGGCCGCATGGCCCGCTTCTTGATCGCGACAAGACGCTCAAAACTTTATGAAAGCTTTACTCGACCGCACGCATCCTGGGTTGTCGCCACTTCGCCGCCGGTTCGATCATCAGCTCAGTCAATGCCCAGACCATGGCGTCCAGCCGGTCCGGGCTGCCGTTCAACGTGTAGCCACGCGGCGTCATCGCGCACATCTGATCCTCCAGCGCCTCAAGATGACGCGCGTGGAAGACCCGGCCTTGCTCATAAAGCGCCGCCACGGGTTCCGCGCGTGCGGCCTTGCCCCTCGTGGCGTGAACGGCGCGCACCGGCACCATCGGATCAACCTGGCGCACCACCTCTGTCACCAGATCACCGCCCTGATTGACCTCGGCCACCAGCCTGTCCGCACCGTATTGCTCCATCGCCCGGATCGCTTTCGCCGCCCATCCGGCAGGCCGTGCGGCGTGCACCGTACAATCTGCCAAAACATAGGCGCGCCAGTTTTGAACCGGGCCTTTCGTCTGTGCCCCGGCCACGATGATCCCGCATTCGTCGGAACTTCTCCTGCCCGTCACGGGTGGGTCGATGGCAACTACGATGCGATCCAATTCCGGCACATCGTCCACCCGACACGCCTCCAAGATCTTGCCGGTCCAGAGTGCGCCATCCGCTTCATCCACCATGACGCCGTCTAATTCT
The DNA here is from genome assembly GCA_963422235.2 of uncultured Roseovarius sp. GTDB lineage: Bacteria > Pseudomonadota > Alphaproteobacteria > Rhodobacterales > Rhodobacteraceae > Roseovarius. The sequence continues at coordinate 2,559,769 of CAXMWV010000002.1, read as the reverse complement.
TGCCGCCCGAGCCGCGTCCCGGCGTACCGCACGCGAACTTCCTCCAGAAAGGATTGTGCCAGATTGGCCGCGTTGGCCTCCGTCGGCGCATGGGTGACGACAGAGCTGTCCCGATCCAAAAGCGCCTTGATCAACGGCGTGCTGCGCGGCGTCGTGGTCACACAAACCTGCGGTTGCTCTCCCAACCGCAAAGCAAATTGCAGCATGTCCCACGTGTCCTGCGCTTTCTTGAACTTCGCAAGCTCATCCACCCAGGCGCAATCGAACTGCGGTCCTCGCAAAGCTTCGGGTTCATGGACTGAAAAAATCTGCGCCGTCGCCCCGTTGGGCCAGATCAGGCGCTTCTTTGTGGGCTGCCAATCAGGTCGCCGGTCAGGTGGAGAACAGGCCAAAATCCCGCTTTCGCCGAACACCATCACATCGCGCACCTGATCGACCGTCTCGCCGATCAATGCCAAACGTCGCGCGACACCCGTATCAAACGGCTTACAGCCTTCGACCTGTGCACGCACCCACTCGGACCCGGTACGCGTCTTACCCGCGCCACGCCCTCCCATGACCATCCAGCAATGCCAGTCTCCCTCGGGCGGGAGCTGATGCTCCATCGCCCAGAACTCGAAGAGATACGGCAAGGCAAGCAATTCACCCTCACTCAGCGAATTTACAAATGCCTCAATCGCCTCGTTGCCGCCGGAGCTTATGAAGGCGCTCCCCGATCGCAGACTTCGCGTCTTCGACGTTGATGGCGAACTCATGGGCGATGCCTTGCTTTTCCTTTCTGCGCTTTTCAAGGTAGACCTCCGCATCCAACGCAATTTTCAGCCAGCCACGAATGTCAGAAAGGGATTTGCCGGCGTTCTGTAACTCGTCCAGTTCACCCGACTTGATCCGCTCATAAGTGCGATCCAACTCCCCACGCATATCAGACAGCTGCCGCTGCACTGATTTGAGAGTGTCCGACAGGTCGTCAGACCCATCGTCAGGGGTGATAAGGATCATTGGATCAATCCAGTTCCGATGTGTATCGTGGTCACCCCTCGCAAGAGAGACTGTGGACCCCGCCTTGGAAATTTGGATTGTCAGGCAATGTCTGAATGTCTTCCAGCGCGACACAACCTATAGATGTGCTGCCAGAAGGTCAAGATGTTGCCCGGCTCAACCGCCCGAAACTAAAAGGAAATTTTAACGCGCGCACAGCGAGGCACGCCTGACGCACCTATTCGCTGTTGCGTTCCGCTTCAATCTCGCGCCAGCGAGCGACATTGCGGTTGTGCTCATCAAGTGTCTCCGCAAAGGCATGTCCGCCCGTCCCGTCAGCCACGAAGAAGATGTAATCCGTCTCATCCGGATTGACCGCCGCCATCAAGCTGGCCTCGCCCGGGTTGGCAATGGGTGTGGGCGGCAGACCCTCGATCACATAGGTATTGTAGGGCGTCGCCCGGCGCAGCTCGCTTTGCCGCAGACCGCGGCCAAGCGTGCCTTCACCGTTCGTGATCCCGTAGATCACCGTCGGGTCCGTCTGCAGGCGCATACCGCGCCGAATGCGGTTAACAAAAACGCTAGCGACCTGCGGCCGTTCGTCGGCCACGGCGGTTTCTTTTTCGATAATCGATGCCAGGATCAGAACCTCTGTAGGATCGGCCAACGGCACATCCGGATCGCGTGCCTCCCATGCCGCAGCGAGACGCGTCTTCTGCACATCGCGCATCTGTTCCAGCAAGCCAAGACGGCTGTCACCAGCTTCGATTTCATAGCTAAAAGGCGCAAGACTGCCTTCGGGTGGCACACCATCGATGGGGTCTTCCATGACGTCAATCGCATTTAACGCGGTTACGATCTGCCAGCTTGTCACGCCTTCCGCGATGTCGACCCGGTACCGCGTGTCAGACTGAGACACGACGTCCTGGTATTCCTGCGGCGGCGTTTCTCCGGACAGGCGATCAAAATCCACCACGTCCACGAAACGCTCCGTCGCCGGATCAAGTTCCCGCACCTCGGCGCGCATCTGTGTCATACCGATCTGATAGACCACTTGAGTACCACAGGTGCTTGCACCACCTCGGGTGATGATATCCGTGACCTGCGCCATGCTGGCGCGCTCTGGAATCAGCCAACTGCCCGCCTTCAAAAGCCCCGCCTTGTCCGAGTAGTCCGCCCCGATCCGGAAAATCGACGCATTGCTCACCGCGCCCCGTTCACTCAGCGTTTCAGAGACTGTGCGCATGTTGCTGCCGCGCTCAACCCGCAAGCAGATCGACTGCTCCAGTGGTCCGGCAGAAGTGTATTGAGATTGTCCCCACAGGATCACACCGCCGGCCATGAACACGATCAGAACCAGCAATGTCAGGAAATTGGATGCGATATGCTTCCACATTACCGCAGTTTCCCCACAACCACCGACGCGTTTGTCCCACCGAAGCCAAAGCTGTTGGACATAGCCACGTCGACCTTGCGCTCAACCTTCGCATTCGGCGCCAGATCAAGCGGCGTTTCCACCGCCGGGTTGTCGAGGTTGATCGTCGGTGGGGCCACCTGGTCGCGCACCGCAAGAATGGAGAAAATCGCTTCAATTGCTCCTGCCGCACCCAGCAGATGCCCGGTGGATGACTTTGTGGAACTCATCGTCGCCTTGGATGCCGCATCACCCAAAAGACGCTCGACAGCCTGAAGCTCAATGGTATCCGCCATTGTCGAGGTGCCATGCGCATTGATGTAGTCGACCTCGGACGGGTCAAGATTGGCATTCTTCAGTGCCGCCTGCATCGCCCGATACCCGCCATCGCCGTCCTCGCTCGGCGCCGTGATGTGATAGGCATCGCCTGACAGGCCGTAGCCAAGCACTTCCGCGTAGATTTTCGCTCCGCGTGCCTTGGCATGTTCCAGTTCTTCCAGCACAACAATGCCCGCACCCTCACCCATCACAAAACCGTCACGGTCCACATCATAGGGACGACTGGCAGCTTTTGGGTCATCTTCTCGCTTGGTCGACAACGCCTTGCACGCATTGAACCCCGCGATCCCGATGTTGCAGATCGCAGATTCTGCTCCACCTGCAATCATCACGTCCGCGTCCCCGAACTGAATGAGACGCGAGGCATCGCCAATGGCATGCGCCCCCGTGGAACAGGCCGTTACAACCGAATGGTTGGGGCCTTTGAAGCCAAAGCGAATGCCAACCTGACCGCTCACCAGGTTGATTAGCGCTCCTGGAATAAAAAACGGCGACACCCGCCGCGCGCCTTTTTCCTGGATCAATAGAGCCGTATCCTCGATTGACCGCAATCCACCAATGCCAGAGCCAATCATAACGCCCGTGCGCAAGCGGCTTTCCTCGTCCTCGGGCATCCAGCCTGCATCTTCCACGGCCTGCTGCGCAGCGGCCATACCGTAGAGGATGAAATCATCCACCTTCCGGCGCTCTTTGGGCTCCATGTAGGTATCAGGATTGAACGTGCCGTCACTGCCATCGCCATGCGGCACTTCACACGCGTATTTCGTGATCACACCACTAGGGTCGAACTTCTGGATCGGCCCTGCGCCCGACTGCCCATCAAGGATGCGCTTCCAGCTTTCTTCAACACCATCCGCCAACGGCGTGACCAAACCAAGACCTGTGACAACGACACGACGCATTCTGCTGACCCTCATTCAATCTGCGCGCTGCTCATACCCTGTCTTGGCCCCAAGGGGCAAGACCACCGGGTGGCGAAACACCGCGCGGTAGCACCACAATTTCTGGAACTGAAGGGCCTATTGGAATTCTGCGACCGGTTCGGACTCGGTAGCTGCCATCTGAATAGCCTCTGCCAGATCAACGTCTTTCGCCATCAACGCGCGCCCAATCAGCGCGCCGGAAATGTTGGGGACATATTTCAACCGTGCCACATCATCGACCGTGCGCACTGTCCCTCGCGCCATGACGGGGTGGCGTGTGGCCGCCGCAAGGCCCGTGATCACACCAAGGCTGGCATCGCTGTCTTCCATGTCAGCGTCAATGTCGGTGATGATGATCCCGGCCAGTGGTGTTTCCTCGAACGCGGCCAGGTAGGTCTCCGGATCAAACGCGCTCTTGGTACGCCACCCTTCGGTCATGACCGAGCCTTCGAACACGTCAACCGCCATCACGATCTGATCCGGGTGGAGTTTCGCCAGCGCCATCACCAGGTCGGGGTCATGAGAGGCAAGCGTACCCAACACGATCCGGCCGGCCCCTTTATCAATCCACGCTTCAATCCCTTCGCGAGAACGGAAGCCGCCGCCTATCTGCACCGGGATACCGGCGGCCCGAATGATCTGTTCGATAAGGTCTGAATTGTCGCCATCACCGGCCACAGCGTCCATGTCTGTAACATGCATCCATTCCGCACCAGCAGCTGCAAAACCACGGGCTGTTTCAACCGGATCAACATGCCAGATAACGGGCTCATCAAGACGACCCCGGGTGAGAGACACACACTTACCGTTACGAAGCTCAAGAGTTGGATAGATGATCATTTGACGCGTTCCTTGATTCGCCCGACCCGCAGACCGCCCGCAAGTCGCGCACAGCTATAAGTGTACAATGTCTGCAAGATATCTCCAAATCGTCATCACGAGAGACGTTTACGGCGGAATTCGTCGCGCATAACCCGTTCCAGAATCAAGAAGGCCCAAACCAATCGGTCCGGGCCCTTCCAACAGCCGAAGCTGCGAAACTGTCGTCGGATTAAGACGCGTCCGAGATGAACTTTACCGCATCGCCGAACGTCTGGATTGTTTCAGCCGCGTCATCAGGGATTTCGATGCCGAACTCTTCTTCGAAAGCCATGACCAATTCAACCGTGTCCAGGCTGTCTGCGCCCAGATCGTCAATGAAAGATGCGTTTTCAGCGACTTTGTCCTCTTCTACGCCCAGGTGTTCCACAACGATTTTCTTCACGCGGTCTGCGATATCGCTCATGTCTTCTATCCTCATTCTCTACCGGGCATCTGCCGGCTCGTTTTCCGCTCCTACCCGAAGGGAAAGCGGCCTTTGCTTTTGCCCGTGCGGGCGGCTCAGTCGCCCGAGACAAAACGGGCTTTGGGGCGGAAATGCAATCAGCCCCGGTCAAAATCTGCGCCGCCTATAGCATATGCGACGCGATTGGCAAATGGTTTCACCAATGCAACTCAAGGGCAGGCGTTAGCGCTCTCACGCGCTTACAGCATGGCCATCCCGCCGTTCACATGTAGGGTCGCACCAGTGACATATCCGGCCTCTTCGCTGGCCAGATAGAGCACGGCCGCCGCGATCTCTTCAGGCGTGCCCATGCGCGATATCGGGATCTGCGCGTTGATCTTTTCTTTCTGTTCATCGGTCAGCTTGTCTGTCATCGCAGTTCCGATCATACCAGGTGCCACAGCATTGGCTGTAATTCCTCGGCTGGCCACCTCATAGGCAATGGATTTGGTCAAACCCAGCATCCCGGCCTTCGACGCGGCATAGTTCACCTGGCCCGGATTGCCCATCGACCCCACGACTGACCCAATATTGATGATCCGGCCCCAGCGCGCCTTCATCATCGGACGCATCACACTGCGACACAGGCGCATGGTCGAGGTGAGGTTCACATCAATGACACTCTGCCACTCCTCATCCGACATGCGCATGAAAAGCTGATCCTTGGTGATCCCGGCATTGTTGACCAGAATGTCCAGGCCGCCCATGGCCTCAATGGCCTGCTTGGGCAGGGCATCCACGGCATCCGCATCGCTCAGATCGCACGGCAGAACATGGGCACGCTCTCCCAACTCCGCAGCCAGCGCCTCCAGAGGGTCAACGCGTGTACCGCTGAGGCCTACGGTTGCCCCGGCCCCGTGAAGAGCTTTCGCAATCGCCCCGCCGATACCACCAGATGCGCCCGTCACAAGCGCCGTTTTGCCGGTCAAATCAAACATGTCAGATGTCCGTTTCTTTGAAGTTGTCGTTTAATCTAGCGCTGCCGCCGCGTCGGTCACATCTTGCGGGCTGCTCACCGCACGGGTCGCGATCTCACGATCAATTCGACGCACCATGCCCGAAAGCGCCTTGCCTGCGCCGACCTCCCATATTGCGGTCACGCCTTGCGCGCCCATGTACTGAACAGACTCCCGCCAGCGCACGGACCCGGTGATCTGCTGCACCAAAAGTTCCCTTATTTTCTCAGGGTCGGATACGCCTTCCGCCAGGACGTTGGACACGACAGGAACTTTAGGTGCGGAAAACTCAACCTTGGCCAATGCGTCCTGCATGACATCCGCTGCCGGCCCCATGAGCGCGCAGTGGAACGGCGCGCTGACCGGCAACAACATTGCCCGCTTGGCGCCCTTTTCCTTGGCCAGTTCTACTGCGCGTTCGACGGCCTCTTTGTGACCTGACACAACAACTTGCCCTGGATCATTGTCATTGGCCGCTTGGCAAACCTGACCTTGCGCCGCTGCTTCTGCCACCTCAGTAGCCGCATCAAAGTCCAATCCCAGCAATGCCGCCATCGCGCCGACGCCCACCGGCACCGCCTGTTGCATGGCCTGCCCGCGTGCCCGCAGCAGGCGCGCCGTATCAGCCAAACTCAACGCACCAGAAGCGGCCAGCGCCGAATACTCACCCAGAGAATGCCCCGCCACCATGGCAGCGGCATCAACCGTCACACCTTCGGCCTCCAAAGCCCGCATCACGGCCATCGACGTCGCCATCAGCGCAGGCTGCGCATTCTGCGTCAGGGTCAGCGTCTCTTGTTCGCCTTCCCAGATCAGCGCGCTCAGCGCTTCGCCCAGCGCATCATCCACTTCTTCGAAAACCGCTTTGGCCGCAGGGTAGGCATCCGCCAACTCTTTGCCCATTCCGATGGTTTGGGCGCCCTGCCCGGGAAAAACGAATGCGCGGGTCATGTGCGACGCTATCCTTCCTGTGATCAATTTTTCAGCCAAATACCGCTTGCTTGCCCGGCTGGCAACGCCTCACGCAGCTTTGCACGGCGTCTGTGCGGGCACACGCGTTGTTCTTGCCGTGTGCGGGGCTATCTTGGAACTCCAACCAAAGGACCCGAACATGGCACGCGCAAACACGCTCACCTCATATGGCTCGGTTACCAAGAGCTTTCACTGGCTCACCGCCCTGCTGATTTTCTCAGTCTTCCCGCTCGGGATCGTGGCCAACAACCTGGCCCATCAGATCAAAGATCCAAGCATCGCCACGACGGACGCGGACATTGCGCTGACGGCCACACTGTTTTCCATGCACAAAACCATCGGCGTCGCGATTTTCTTCGTCGCCCTGACCCGCATCGCATGGGCCATCAGCCAACCCAAGCCGGGGCTGCTCAACGGGGAGAAAACACTTGAGGCCATGGCGGCAACAACCGTGCATTGGTTGCTTTATTCATCGCTCGTGATCGTCCCGCTGTCAGGATGGATTCACCATGCCGCCACAACCGGATTTGCCCCTATCTGGTGGCCTTTCGGTCAATCCCTACCCTTTGTGCCGAAAGACCTATGGCTGGCCGACCAAACTGCAAAAATTCACCATCTGTCCATCTACGTCATGGGCGGGGCCGTTGCGCTGCATATCGCGGGCGCAATGAAGCACCACATTGTCGATCGCGATGCAACGTTGAGGCGCATGCTGCCTGGCCAAGCCGTGTCGGCAGCACCATCCCCACGTCAACCCGGGGAACTGCTTCCTTTGGGTGCCGCTCTCGGCTTGTGGGCTGCAATCCTCACCCTCGGCGGTGCACTTCAACTCACACAGCCTGAGGCCGAGACACAGACCACAGAACTGGAAACTGTCACCAGTGAATGGACCGTCACCGAAGGCAGCCTCGGCATCTCCGTGCGCCAGTTCGGCTCGGACGTCTCGGGCAGCTTTGAGGACTGGACCGCCGCCATTGACTACACGGAAACACCTGATGAAACCGGAAAGCACGGGCACGTCACGGTCACAGTGAATATTGCCTCGCTGACACTGGGCTCTGTCACAGATCAAGCCAAGAGCGCGGATTACTTGGACGTGACCAACCACCCATTGGCAGTCTTCAACGCAGACATCATGGCCACAGACACGGGCCATGCAGCTATCGGCACTTTGACAATCAAGGATCAGTCCATACCGGTGACTATGCCATTCGACCTTGCCCTTGAGGGCGACACAGCAAACGCGTCCGGCGCGCTGACCGTGGACCGCCGAGACTTTCTGATCGGCATGGGAACGTCCGATGAAGGAACACTGAGCTTTGGTGTGGACATCACATTTGATCTGACTGCCGTGCGCGGTGATATGACCGTAGCAGACGCCGCAGCGGTCCCTAGCGCAGAGACAACGGCTGGCTGGGCGGTCAATGATGGAGCGCTCAACCTGTCAGTGGCCCAGCTTGGATCGGTCGTTGAAGGCAGCTTCTCGGATTGGACAGCAGTGATTGACTATGTGAAGACGCCTGACGAATCAGGCAAACATGGAACCGTCGCTGTGACCATCAACATTGCTTCCCTTACCATCGGGTCCGTTACAGATCAGGCCAAGAGCGCTGACTTCTTTGATCTCTCCACATATCCGACCGCTGTTTTCGAGGCCGATATCATGTCCACAGACACCGGGCACGTGGCCATCGGCACACTTACGATCAAGGATCAATCAGTGCCCGTTGAGATGCCTTTTGACTTGGCCCTGGACGGCAACACCGCCACGGCCTCGGGTGAACTCATTGTGGATCGGCGCGATTTTCTGATCGGCATGGGGACAAAAGACGAAGCCACGCTCGGCTTCAGCGTGACCATCGCCTTTGATCTGTCCGCGACCCGACCGGGTGGCTAAACGTTGGCCAGGCACAGCACATGAAAAAGGCCGGCGAATACGCCGGCCTTTTTGCTCGTCTGTAAGAAGCTTACTCTGCTTTGCCAGCCTCGATTGAAATCACGACTTCGACCTCATCGCTGACTGCCGGGGCAAAAGCGCCAAGATTGAAATCAGAGCGCAGCAGCGTGGTGGTCGCATCGAACCCGGCCCAATCCTTGCCCGACATCGGGTTCTGTGCGGCTTTGTTCATGGTCGCGTCCAGCACAACTTCTTTAGTCACGTCGTTCAGCGTCAGATCGCCCGTGATCTTCGCCGTGTTGTCACCCGTCACTTCGATCGCAGTGGACGTGAACGTGATCAGCTCTGCGTCATCGGCACCGAAGAAGTCATCGCCCATAAAGTGCTGAAAACGGCCTTCCCAGCCGGTCAGCATCGACCGCGCAGGCATGGAGACCGAAACGGAAGACGCAGCCGGGTCGTCCTGATCAAACAAGATCTCGCCTTCAAAGCCTGAAAACATGCCGTAGGTGGTCGAAAAGCCCAGGTGATCGTATGAGAAAACAATCTGGCTGTGGCTGGCGTCGAGGTCGTACTTGACTGGCGCAGCCAGGGCGGTTGTTGCGCTCAGCATCAGTGCTGCTGCGGTGATAATCGGTTTCATGGTGGTCCTCCTTTGAGACAGCGAAGTGATGTCGCAAAGGTAGACAGGATGCGCGTCCAATCAATTGATCAGCGCTCAACAGAATGTGTGTGAAAAGAAACAGAAGCCCGCTTTCCTAAGCGTAAGACTTCGCATTTTCGCAGAGTTAGATGCGCGCCAGCACCGCGCGCATCGTCTCACGCGCCTGGGACTTGCGCATCGGGACAGAGATCAACACGCCCCCTGTCCGGCCCCAAATTCGCAACGTGCCAGCCTTATGGTTGATCTTGCCGATATCGCTCAAAGCTTCGCGACGTTGCAGGATAAACCCACCGCGCGCATCACGTTCAAGAACTCGGATTTCTTGCGCACCGGGATCAAATTCCAGCCGATATTCTTCCGTCGGCGCGGCCGCTGTCAAAAACAGCATCGCGGCACCGCCCAGAAAGAAAATGGATGCCCCCAGCTTGATCAGCATGATCATTGTATCGGGTGCAGCAAATGCCCACAGACCGACCGCAACGACAAAGAAAGCCGCACCAAGGCACAATGCCAGGGCACGCAGCACAGGTGAGTCAGCAAACCCGCGCTCTTCCTCGATGTGATACTGCGTCGCCATTCGCGCCGAAGGGCGCAAGCGATTGGCACCGGCCGTTGTTTCTGTCATCTGTCGCGTTCCTCTGAACTGACATTTCCAAGAACCACGAACATGCCCGAAAATCTGGCCGTCATTTGGGCGCCTATCTGACCTTTAGACGGCCCCTTGCACAGGCTTGCCATATTTGCAGAAGCGTCGTATACGCACGCTTCCTTTCGCAAATTATGTGAACCGCGCAGTCTCTCGTGGACGGGTCGCGAAAGGGCTCAGACCCGCCTTTGAAATGCGCCTTGATAGAAGTGGAGCACACATGCCGCTTTATGAGCATGTTTTTATCTCGCGTCAGGACTTGTCCAACACGCAAGCAGAAGGTCTCGTCGAACATTTCGGCACCGTTCTCGCAGACAATGGCGGCAAGGTCGTCGATAGCGAGTACTGGGGTGTCAAGACGATGGCCTACAAGATCAACAAGAACCGCAAAGGCCACTATGCCTTCCTGAAAACCGATGCCCCCGCACCGGCCGTTCAGGAAATGGAACGCCTGATGCGCCTGCACGACGATGTTATGCGCGTCCTGACCATCAAGGTTGACGAGCATGAAGAGGGCCCTTCGGTCCAGATGCAGAAAAAAGATGATCGCGGCGAACGCCGTGAACGTCGCTGATCAACGCGTGGAAAGGACATAACCCATGGCCGCAAAACCATTTTTCCGCCGCCGCAAGGTCTGCCCCTTCTCGGGTGAGAATGCTCCGGCAATCGATTACAAAGACACCAAACTGCTGCAGCGCTATATCTCTGAGCGTGGCAAGATCGTGCCGTCTCGGATTACAGCCGTCTCTGCCAAGAAACAGCGTGAACTGGCCCGTGCCATCAAACGCGCCCGTTTCCTGGCCCTGCTGCCCTACGCTGTGAAATAAGGAGAATTTGACATGCAAGTTATCCTTCTCGAACGCGTGGCAAAACTGGGCCAGATGGGCGAAGTGGTGGACGTAAAGCCGGGCTATGCGCGCAACTACCTGTTGCCCCAGAAAAAGGCCCTGTCTGCCTCTGCTCACAACATCGCACAGTTTGAAGCCCAGAAGGCACAGCTCGAAGCACGGAATCTGGAAACCAAGAAGGAAGCGGAATCGCTGGCTGAAAAGCTCGACGGTGAACAGTTCGTTGTCATCCGTCAGGCCTCTGATTCGGGCGCACTTTACGGCTCGGTCACAACACGTGACGCCGCGGACGCCGCAACCGAAGCTGGTTTCAGCATTGATCGCAAACAAGTCGCTTTGACCGGACCGATCAAAGAACTGGGCCTGCACGAGGTGTCGATCACCCTGCACCCGGAAGTCGATGCAACGATCACATTGAACGTTGCTCGTTCTGCCGAAGAAGCAGAGCTGCAGGCATCCGGCAAAACGATCCAGGATCTGGCCGCCGAGGAAGAGGAAGCCGCCGATTTCGAAATCGCGGAACTCTTCGAAGATATCGGTTCTGCCGCTGCTGAAGACAGCGACCTGGCAGAAACGGTTGAAGATGTGCTTCCTGAAGCGGCGGAGACCGCCGAAGATGGTGCTGACGACGACGCCTGATCATCGATCCTTATAGACAATAAAGGCCGCGCTTACATAGTGCGGCCTTTTTCTTTGCGACCGGACCTGCGCAAGCCATCACGGAACTCTCGAAAGCACCTCAAGCGCCGCCGCGTGCTGTTCTTCCCCTGAGGCGGCCAAAACGCGCCCGCCCTCGTGAGCAGGCCGTCCTTGCCAATCGGTCACAATCCCGCCTGCCCCCTCAATGACGGCAATAGGCGCTTGGATATCATAAGCCTGCAAACCCGCCTCGATCACCAGATCAACCTGCCCCGCCGCAACCAACGCGTAGGCATAGCAATCCATACCATAACGCGTCAGCTTCACATCTTTAGATACAGCCCTGAACGCGGCTTCCTCTTCCGGCTGGCCAAGCTCTGGAAAAGTCGTGAACAACACGCAATCCCCAAGTGGCCTGTTCCCACGCACGCTCAGCGGCCGTTCCCCAAGCGGCCCCGTCATGACAGAACGCCCAAGACCGCCTTCAAACCGTTCACCGATATAAGGCTGGTCAATGAGTCCGTATATCGGCCCCGTTTCATCCGCGACCGATATCAAAACGCCCCACGTCGGCGTACCAGAAACGAACCCGCGCGTACCATCTATCGGGTCCAGCACCCATGTCAGCCCGCTTTCGCCCGCTTGCGCACCGTATTCCTCGCCCAGGATACCATCCTGCGGCCGACGCTTGGCCAACACATCACGCATCGCACGTTCAGACGCGCGGTCGGCTTCCGTGACCGGATCGTAGTCATCGACGCGTTTGTTGTCTGCTGTAAGGCCAGCAGCCCGGAAAAACGGCAAGATGGCCGCCCGCGCGGCGTCAGCCAACGCGTGCGCTGTCTGTGGAATGTCACTTGTCGTCATGGTCCCGCTGATCCCCGGTTGAACGTGTCAGGGATGTATCCCGCGGGTGGCCAGTCTTTCAAGCCACGTCGCTGAGGACCCGTGCGAGATCAAAGAGACGCCGACGCTGGTTTTCCGGGATGGAATAGTAAGAGCGGATCAGCTCCAACGCTTCCTTGTCCCCCAAAATATCCGCCGGGGCGCCGCCAATCTGAGCCTGAGCCGCCGTGTCACCATCCTGAGACAGCCCCTCGAAGAAGAAGCTGACATCAACATCAAGCGCATCAGCGATGTCCCAAAGACGCGATGCACTAACTCGGTTTGCACCGGTTTCATACTTCTGGATCTGTTGAAATTTGATGCCGACACTTTCGGCCAGCTGTTGCTGTGTCATTCCGGCGAGCCAACGCCGGTGACGAATACGTTTACCCACATGTACATCGACTGGATGTGGCATAGTTTATCTCCCAATTCTCCTGTCCGACGATACGTTTCAAACACACGAATACTGTCCGTCCGGATCTGTGACTACCTGTATCGCGGCCTGAGGAAACGGCGCGATTTATTTACCTGTTCTGACGCGCACCCTATCGCGCGTGGCGAAATTTACAAGCCAATCTCCTACCTAAATAAGGGACCAGAAAATCCGCGTCTCAATCAAAGGCTGTAGCCATGGACGCCCGTCCAATCACCTGCATTTGCTTTGATTATCGGTAGCATTCCGAAGGTGAGCACGGTATTCCACCTTGAAGACAAGGACTTACGCCAACCCAGAGCAAACGGAAACGATCATGCGCGCATTTCAGGTCACGAAGACGGGTATCGCCCCAAGCCTTGCGGATGTGGAATGTCCCACTCCAGGACAAAATGAAGTCCTGGTTAAGATCGGGGCCTGTGGGCTCAATTTCGCTGATCTTCTGATGATCAAGGGGGAATATCAGGACACACCGGAGGCCCCCTTTACACTTGGCATGGAAGTCGCCGGCGTCGTTGAGGCATGCGGACCGGGCGTCGAAAATCCCACTGTCGGCTCTCGCGTCGCTGTTTTCGGCGGCAGTGGCGGCCTGGCAGAGTATGGGGTGTTTCCCGCCGACCGCTGTGTGGTGCTGCCCGATGCAATGCCGTTCACTGACGCCGCCGCCTTCATGGTCGCCTACGGCACCAGCCACATGGCCCTTGACTACAAGGCCGGGCTAAAGGCTGGTGAAACGCTTCTCGTCCTTGGCGCGGCCGGTGGGGTTGGCCTGACGGCTGTGGAGATCGGCAAGCAAATGGGCGCAACTGTTATTGCCTGTGCTCGGGGGGCTGAAAAACTGGCAGTGGCAAAGGCTGCAGGTGCCGATCATCTGATTGATGCGACGTCCGAGGACATACGCGAGATATGCAAGGCGCTAGGCGGTGTCGATGTTGTCTACGATCCTGTTGGCGGCGACCAGTTCACAGCCGCTTTGCGCGCCTGCAAGCCCGAGGCCCGCATTCTGACCATCGGGTTTGCCAGCAGCGACGTCCCACGCATTCCCGCCAACCACCTGCTGGTAAAAAACATCTCTGTCATTGGGTTCTACTGGGGCGGCTATCTCAGGTTCAAACCCGCCGCCCTGACCGACAGCCTCTCCACCCTCTTCCAATGGTATGCAGACGGGCGCATCACACCGCATGTCAGCAACGTCTATCCATTGGAAAACGCCGCCGAGGGGTTGGAGTTGCTGCGGAGCCGGAAATCCACCGGCAAGGTCGTTATTGAGATGAAATGACCATCGGCGGTTTGACCGGCGCATATCCCTGCCGGAGCATCATCGCCAAATCGCCAACCAACATCTCCTTGCGGCTGTTGGCCCCGTACATGTTGATCTGCTGAACGCCCAACTCAGGCAGCGCGCCGCCCGTGTTGATCGCTTCAAGATGCGGGGGGATGCTGTCAGACAAAAGCGCCCCAACGGCCAGGTCAGCACTGACCAAAGCCTCAACCGCGCGATCATCTTCGGAATCCACCACCATCTCCCAATCAATGCCCGCCTGATCAAGGCAACGGATCACGATGGGCCGGAAGATGCAGTAATTGCAAAAGGCCAGTCGCAGCGGACGCTTCTTCCAAGCCTGTCCTCCCGGCGCGCCGGACCAGCGCAGCGGGATTTCTGCCAGCGTTTCACCACCCGGCCGCATTGCTTCTTCCGTCGTCAGGATCAGGTCGACCTCGCCGCGATCCAGCGCCTTGATCAGCTTGATCGTGCTTGATGACTTCAAATGCACCTTCACCCGCGGAAACAACGCATTGAAGCGTTTCAGGACCTGCGGCACGATAGGATAAACGATATCGTAAGGCGCACCGAGCGTGATCTCTCCCTCATAGATCTTGTCTGTCACCCGTCCCACTGCCTCGTCGTTCAATTCGACCATCTTTCGCGCGTAGGTCAGCAGCAAATCCCCGGATGCCGTCATGACCAGGGCCCGGTTGCTGCGGTCAAACAGCTCTACACCCAGCAACTCTTCCAAACGCTTGATCTGCATCGACACCGCCGATTGAGTCAGGTTAAGGGCCGCCGCCGCCCGCGTGACGCCACCTTGTTCAGCCACGGTCAGAAAAGACCGAAGGGTCGTCATGTCCAGATTTCGCATCCATCACGTTCCTTGATGATATCAGTCACAAACATTCGTTTCACAAATCATACTTAATGCGCCAAATATATCAACATCGAATATGGAAACAGCCAGACGCATCACGAAACCGAAAGGAGAGCACCATGGCCTTCATCTCCACAAACCGCAGCAACACCTGCAACTACCCCGCTCGGCGCCCGTCCCTGCTGGACTTCCTTTCGCTCTATCGTCAACGCCGCGCTCTGGCCCGGCTGGACGACCGTGCGCTTGAAGATATCGGCGTGACACGTGCGCAGGCAGACGCAGAGGCCCGCAGTGGCTTCTGGGATGTGCCAGATCACTGGATCAGATAGCTTTTCGGGCTTTGATTGTTTCGTCTTCGGAACGAACCTCTTCCCCGTAACGAAACAGTTGCAAAAAACCGGGTCCTTTGGGGCCCGGTTTCTCTTGAAATGAACCACAACCTTTCCGATATTGTGTGCAAAGCTCGCGAACAGGGCTTTGGGAGTGTTTTAATTCGGAGGCTTTAATGGCTGAACTCAACACAATCCGGACGGCATCAGGGACACGCGCCGCCCAGATTGATGAAGGATTGCGTGCCCATATGAACAAAGTCTACGGCACAATGTCCGTAGGCATGCTGCTGACCTTTGCTGCTGCATGGGCCGTTGGCAACAACGCCGCGCTGATGGAAACGCTGTTCACGGGCTTCACCCGTTACATCGTGATGTTCGCGCCGTTGATCATGGTGTTCGCCTTTGGGGCGGTCATCGGTCGGTTGTCTTATGCCGCCGCTCAGCTCTTCTTCTACGCCTTCGCCGTCGTGATGGGCGTGTCGATCAGCTACATCTTCGTCGTCTTTACGGACATGTCGATCGCACAGATCTTCCTGGTGACCTCGATTGCCTTCGCCGGCCTCTCGCTTTGGGGCTACACCACCAAAAAGGACATCTCCGGCTGGGGTAGCTTCCTGATCATGGGCGTGATCGGCCTGATCGTGGCATCTGTTGTGAACATTTTCCTGGGCTCGCCTGCGATCATGTTCGCGATCTCCACGCTTGGTGTGCTGATCTTCGCAGGTCTGACTGCTTACGACACGCAGCGCATCAAGAACGAATACGTGGTCTACGCACAGCACGGCGATACCGAGTGGCTGGGCAAAGCCGCCATTATGGGCGCGCTGAGCCTCTACATCAACTTCATCAACATGTTCATCATGCTGCTGCAGTTGTTCGGTAGCCGCGAGTAATATCGCAACACACTGAATGCGGAAAAGGCCGGCTCATCGCCGGCTTTTTTTGTTTTGAGGCGCGGGCCAGTGCCCCCCGGCTCGCAGAGCGCCCCCCCTCAACACCCCCCGACCGAAGGGAGGGCCACCCCAAAAACCGACCGAAGGGAAGCCCCCCTGCCCCATGCAGACCCCGACCGAAGGGAGAGGCTGCCCAAAAGCGAGTCGCGCCCGACAGGGCGCGACGAGCGGCCACAAAAAAAGCCGCGCAAAGCGCGGCCTTCTCGCAGACAAA
Source organism: uncultured Roseovarius sp. (assembly GCA_963422235.2). Classification (GTDB taxonomy): domain Bacteria; phylum Pseudomonadota; class Alphaproteobacteria; order Rhodobacterales; family Rhodobacteraceae; genus Roseovarius. Next base: position 2,543,202 of record CAXMWV010000002.1, on the reverse strand, counting down.
ATCAAAACTTACTTGATCTTGCCTTCCTTGTACTCAACGTGCTTACGCGCGACCGGGTCGTACTTACGAACCGACATCTTCTCGGTCATCGTACGTGCGTTCTTCTTGGTCACGTAGAAGTGCCCCGTGCCCGCGGTCGAGTTCAGGCGAATTTTGATCGTGGTTGGCTTGGCCATGCGTCTCGCTCCTGCGACGGGCCATGGGCGGCCCGTGAAAATCCGTGATGAAGCCTGCCTTTTAAACGCACGCCGCCCCGAGTCAACCGGTTTTTGGCGTGCGACAAAGCCTTGCTCAGTTCGACGACACCCGTGTCGGCCGGCGGTAGAAATGGTGCACGCCGATCGTTGCCACCCGGGGATAAACCCGCGACCAGCGTGGGCTCACAGCCCGTGTATGATAGTGCGTGGCACCCTTGGTCAACGGACGCGGCGCGCCTTCCACCATCAGGTGCGCGATCTTACCCACCTGATCAAATGCACGTGGCTCCGAGATCACCTCTTTGTGGCCATCACAGGTGTATGTGAACTGGCACTGGTACTTCCGCCCGGTCCCCTGGTGCACCACGCCACATACTGTGTCAGGGTAATCCGCATTGTCGACACGGTTCAGGATCACCTCGGCCACCGCAAACTGACCTTTTACGCTTTCCCCACGCGCCTCGAAATAAAGCGCCTCTGCGAGGCAGCGCCAATCGGCACCTTGCATTTCAAAGGTCTGTGTCGCCAGCCAGTTCTCAGAGTATTCGACCTGCAATTCGGGGCGTTTGAGCATTTTCTCAAGATGGCGGTCAGACACCGAGTTCAACATGCGCTGTTCTTGCGCAAACAACTCATCCACCGAGGTTTCCGCCGACGCGGCAACCGTCCCCGCCAGAAGCAAAGCCAAACCAAATCGAAACATACAGTCCGTCCTGTGTAGCAGGCAGATCGCCCAAACATCCCGGGCGTTTATGCAAAAGCAGGTGTCAGGTCCACCCCACGGCTAGGTTGACCACGGGTTCAGAAGTCGTCTCCCAAAACCGTCAGGCTCTTAAGCCGGGCGAAAATACAAATAATTCAATCAGTTGCCCATTTTCTCTTTCAGGGCAATCTGTGCGGCAGCGAGTCGCGCCACGGGGACTCGAAACGGAGAGCAAGACACGTAGTCGAACCCTGCTTGCCTGCAAAAGGCAATCGATTCGGGGCTGCCGCCATGTTCGCCACAAATCGATAGAGTCACGTCGGGGGTCACACTACGACTACGCTCCACCCCCATGGTCAAAAGCTCACCCACCCCCTCTGTATCCAGCGTGTGGAACGGATCTTCGGGGTAGACGCCTTGTTGCACATAGCTCGACATGAAACGGCCAGCGTCGTCGCGGCTTAATCCATAGGTCATCTGCGTCAAGTCGTTTGTGCCGAAGCTCAGGAAAGACACCTGCGGCGCGATCTCATGGGCGCGCAACGCTGCCCTCGGTGTTTCCACCATCACACCCAGTTTGAAATCAAAATCGCAACCGCTTTCCGTGCGCACGGCGGCCGCCACAGCGTCGATGCGATACTTGACCAGCTCCACTTCCCGCTTGGCACTCACGAGCGGGATCATGATCTCAGGCGTCACCTGATTACCGTCGCGGCTTGCCTCAATCGCGGCTTCAAAGATCGCACGGGCCTGCATGTCGTAAATCTCGGGCACCGTGATCCCCAATCGCACACCGCGCATGCCCAACATGGGATTGTATTCCCCAAGCGACTCCACCCTTCGTGTGACCTCCGACAGCGGCAAGTCCAAGGCCTCGGCCAGCTCTCGCATGCCAGACCGGTCTGTTGGCAGGAATTCATGCAAGGGCGGGTCGAAGAGGCGAATGCACACAGGCTGCCCCTGCATGATCCGGAAAAGCTCGATGAAGTCGGCTCGCTGCATCGGCAACAACAACTCCAACGCTGCCGCGCGATCCGCGCTTTCATCGGCAAAGATCATCTCCCGCATCGCCGTCATGCGATCGGGTTCAAAAAACATGTGTTCCGTGCGGCACAGGCCAATGCCTTGCGCCTTGAACGAGCGTGCCACTTCCGCATCGCCCGGCGTATCTGCGTTGGCGCGCACCTTGATGTCGCGCGCATCATCGGCCCACTGCATCAACGTGTTGAGCGAGGCATCCCGTGCGGCCTCAAGTAGCGGCGTGTCCCCGGCCAGCACGTCGCCGCTGGTGCCGTCGATCGTGACCATGTCACCCGCTTTCAAAATCCGGCCATCGGGAAACTTGAGCTGCTTGCGACGCGTGCGGATTTCAATGTCTGACGCACCCACCACACATGGCGTGCCCATACCGCGCCCGATCACGGCCGCGTGGCTCGTGACCCCGCCCCGTTCTGTCAGCACGCCCGCGGCGGCATGCATCCCGCGAATGTCTTCAGAGCTGGTTTCCCGACGCACGAGGATACAAGCCTCGCCGCGCGATTCACTGGCCTGCGCCTCTTCCGCATCGAAAACGATCTTGCCGCTCGCAGCACCCGGACTTGCGGCAATGCCACGGGCCAGCACATCCCGCGTGGCCTCTGGGTCTACTTGCCGGTGCAGCAGTTCATTCAACGCACGCGGCTCAATCCGCAAAAGCGCCTCTTCATGCGAGATGATCTTGTCTTCCGCCAGGGCCACGGCAATTGCCACCGCAGCCCGTGCCGTGCGGGCTACGCGAATACCGTCGAGCAGGAACAGCTTGCCATTTTCAATTGTGAACTCGGCTTGCATTTCTTCCCGAAGACGCGCCCGCATCACGCCAGTATGGGCCTTGAGTTCTGCAAAAGCCTCGGGCGCGAGCTCCTCAAGAGAAGGTCCCCGCGGATCACGTTCCAGAAACATCGCGTCCGCGCCCTGGCTCAGCGCTTCTCGCCCCTGGCTCTGGCTTAGGTACCGACCTGTTATCTTTGGCTCACCTGTCTGGCTGTTGACCAGCTGCATCACGCCTGAACCGCTTTCGCCTTTACCCAGGCCAAGCGCCATTTCCTGAATGACCAGACCTAACCCCGCATCGACCGGCGCACCCTTGGCCTGACGCAAAAGTCGTGCCGTTGTGCCTTCCCAAGCCCGCGCCATAGAGCGGAGCACTTCGATCAACTGAACGCCGCGATCCTGCGGAAATGGCTCTTCAGCCTCGTCTTCATACGCATCAAGCGCCTGTTTCAGACCTTCAATCGGATCATCCGAGACATCCTCGAACGTCTCCGGATCCAAGCGTGCGACATGGATCGCGAAGGCCTGCACGCAGCGCAGGTAAAGTTCAGATGCCGCGGCCTCGCCGATATGCTTGGCCAGCTTGGCGTGGTTTTCGTCGTTCATCCCGATGTTGAGCACCGCACCGGGCCCGCCCCAGTCAGGGTCTTCTGAGGATGGCCGCACACACAAGATTGCCCAATCCGAAAACGGCTTTAGCAAGACCTCGGTATCGGGCATATCCCCTACTGCAATCCCGCGCACGGTCTGGAAGGACAGCGCCACAGTCTGCGGCACTGGCAGTTCAAGCCGCACGAGCCGCTGAAGGCACTTCGCGCGGCCCCCATGGGTCGCGGTCGCCACCGGCGCGGTCGGCGTGATCAGGGTGATATGGTCTTCACATTGCTGCACTGCGGCACCATTGCGCGAGAGCGTAGCAAAAGCAAGCCCGACAGTCAGGTTTAAGCGACAGATAAACTGTTGCGGTCTAGCCTTCGAGACGGCTCAGATCAGCGGCCTGACGGCAAATTTCACGGATGCGGCTCAGCAGGTTGAGGCGGTTGCGGCGCATGATGTCGTTTTCGGCATTGATCTGCACAGCCTCGAAAAACGCATCAATCGGCGCGCGAAGGCTGGCCATCGCGGCCATGGCGGCCTCGAAATCCTCGGCTGCGACAGCCTTGGAAATCGCTCCCTCACCGGTATCCAACGCGGCAAAGAGCGCCTTCTCCTCTTCGGCCTCCGCAAACTTCAAATCGGCCCCAAATGAATACTCGACCCCATCCCTTTCTTCTGCCTGCGTCAGGATGTTGTTGGCACGTTTGAAGCCCTGCACAAGGTTCTCACCATCTTCAGTTTCCAACACCGACTGCAACGCCCGCGTCCGGGCCACAACCAAGGCAATGTCGTCGTTGCCATCGAGCGCGAGACAGGCATCAATCACGTCGTGGCGGATGCCCTGATCCCGCAGATAGACCTTGAGGCGATCATGGAAGAAGCCCAGCAAATCCCGCGCCGCGCCGTCAGGCGCGTCCACCGCGAAGCGGCCCAGGTGCGCCTGAGCGAACGCAGTGAGTGACCCACGAATACCATTCTCCAAAACCAGGCGGATCGCGCCAAGCGCCGCACGGCGCAGCGCAAACGGATCCTTCGACCCTGTCGGTTTCTGATCAATCGCCCAGAACCCTGTCAAAGTGTCCAATTTGTCGGCCAGTGCCACAGTCACAGAGACGGGCCGCTTCGGGACCTCGTCAGAGGGACCAAGCGGCGAGTAATGCTCTTCGCAGGCCACCGCCACATCCTCGGACATCCCGGCCTCTGCAGCATAATAGCGCCCCATGACGCCCTGCAGTTCTGGGAATTCGTACACCATTTCAGAGCTCAGATCGGCCTTGGCCACGCGCGCCGCCTCTGTGGCAAGCTCCGGATCGGCCCCGACAACCGGCGCAATCTCCCGCGATAGTGCTTCGATCCGTTCAATCCGTGCCGCCTGTGTGCCAAGTGTCCGTTCAAACGTCACGTTCTCCAGTTGCGTCAGCCAGGTGCCCATCCCCTCGCGCGCCACGCGCAAGTCATTCTCCCAGAAGAACTTCGCGTCCGACAAACGCGCCGCCAGCACTTTCTGGTTGCCCGCGAGGATCGTCGCCCCCTGATCCGCGGTTTCCATATTGGCGACCGTGATAAAGCGCTCAATCTGACCCGATTTCGGATTGCGCACGGAAAAGAACTTCTGATGCTCGCGCATCGAGCTTTGCAAAACCTCCGGTGGCAGGCCCAGGAAATCCTCACCGATCTCCCCCATCAGCGGCACGGGCCATTCCACCAGCCCCGCCACTTCCACCAAAAGCCCTGCGTCTTCAACAACTTCCAACCCGGATGCAAATGCCAGATTGGTCGCCTCCTGCCAGATCGCAGCGGCACGCGCTTCTGGGTCCAGAACCACCTTGCGACGCTTCAGTTCGGCCTCGTATTCATCGAAGGACGCCACCGAAAACCGCCCTGCCCCCATGAAACGGTGGCCTTCGGTGCTGTCGCCGGCCTTGATCCCGTCGATATCCAGATCAACGATCTGCGCGGTCCCTGCGTCATCGGTCAAAATGCACAGGATCGACTGCAGCGGGCGCACCCACCGCAACTGACCCGCGCCCCACCGCATGGATTTGGGCCAGGGAAAGTTGCGCACCGTGGCATCCAGCACTTCGGCCACGATGTCCTCAGCTTTGCGGCCCGGCTTGGTTATCTTTGCAAAATACACTTGGCCCTTTTTTTCGTCCCGAAGCTCCAGATCCTCGCGCGCCACGCCGGCGCCTCGCAGAAACCCTTCGATGGCTTTTTCAGGTGCGTCCGCACGCGGGCCTTTGCGTTCTTCCACCACTGTCGGGCTTTCCGCGCTCACGCCCTGCACCGTCAGCGCCAGACGGCGCGGTGTCGAAAACGCAGCCGCCCCAGCATAGGTCAGACCTGCCTCTACCAGACCGTCGGTCACCTTCGCTTTCAGGTCTTCAGCGGCCCGGCGCTGCATGCGTGCCGGGATTTCTTCGGAAAAGAGTTCAATCAGAAGATCAGGCATGGTTCATCCTTCAGGGGGCGCAGGGCAGTCTTCGGGCGCCGGTTGTCCATCAAAAACCACCTCACCGCAGCGGTTGATCTGGTGCCAGACGTAGCCCCGACCGTCATCAAAGATCGCAACGATCCGGTCGATGCCGTAGACCACATCGCGTTGTCCGAGAAAGGCAAGGGCGGCACCGCTTTCCAGCCCTTCACCAACGGTGTCTGCATCAAAGCACTCAAACCACCCCGGCGCCTCTAGCGGCACTGCATCCTCATAAAGTTCATATGTGACGGTCAGCGTGGACAGCGTCATAGGCGTTGTGAAACACGCGCGATACCGGATCGGTGAACTACTGGCGTCAATGGCCTCAAAATCCTCATAAAGGATCGGTTCCGCTGTCCCGGTCGCCACAGACGTGAGTTGCACATTTCCTTCTGTCCGCGGCTCAACCTCTTCGTAGAAGTAGTAGACCTGTAGATAATAGAGCGCGACCCCGGCGATGAGTGCCGAGCCCAAGATCACGATGGAGAGAAACTTGCCCATCAGCTGGCCTCATACCCCCCGGCATCGGTGCGCACATAGGCATCCGCGCATTGCTTGGCCAGCGCACGCACGCGGCCAATGTAAGCCTGTCGTTCTGTGACCGAGATCACCCCACGGGCGTCTAGCAAATTGAAGATATGGCTCGCCTTGATGCACTGGTCGTATGCCGGATGCGCCATCACGATACGCTTACCTGTCTTTGGGTCATCCTCCGGCTCGGACAACAGCGCCTCGCAGGCCGCCTCGGCCTCTTCAAAGTGCCTGAGCAAGACCTCGGTATTGGCGGCATCAAAGTTGTGACGGCTGTATTCTTCCTCGGTCTGACGAAAAACGTCGCCGTAGCTCAGCACGATCGGCGCATCGGGGTCGTTAAACGGCATGTCCATCACATGATCCACGCCCAGCACATACATTGCCAGCCGTTCCAACCCGTAGGTCAGCTCACCCGAAACCGGACGACAGTCATGGCCGCCCACTTGCTGGAAATACGTGAACTGGCTGACTTCCATCCCGTCGCACCAAACCTCCCAGCCAAGACCCCAGGCCCCCAACGTCGGGCTTTCCCAGTCATCCTCGACGAAGCGGATGTCATGAAGCGCCATGTCGATGCCAATGGCCTCCAAGGACCCAAGGTATAGCTCCTGAAGGTTCGGCGGGCTGGGTTTGATCAGCACTTGGTACTGATAGTAGTGCTGCAACCGGTTGGGGTTTTCACCATAACGTCCATCGGTCGGGCGGCGCGACGGTTGCACATAGGCCGCAGCCCATGCCCGTGACCCAAGCGAGCGCAGCGTCGTGGCCGGGTGAAACGTGCCTGCGCCCACTTCCATGTCATAAGGTTGCATGATCGCGCAGCCCTGACTGGCCCAATAGGACTGCAGACGCAGGATAATCTCCTGAAAGCTTCGCGGTTTCTCTGCGGTTTTGCTCATGACATTTCCACCAACGGCAAGGGTTTTGCGCCCGGCGATCCATGTCCGCCACTTGCGCAGCCTTACCTACGTCGCACGGCAATGAGGGTCAATCAGCACAGGCGGCATATTTTGGGTGCACCCGGGCGCGAATTTGATACAAATGGACAAAACAAAACGACAGACCAAAGGGACCCGGTTTTTTAGATGACGCGCATACTGTTTCCACTTGTTTTCGCCCTGTCCACCTTGCCACTTGCCGATGTCGCGCAAGCGCAGACCGGACCCCAGATTATCGACGAGGCCGAGACGGCCCTGGTCGACGAAACCGCCTTTGAAGCACGCCAGAATGAGGCTCAACTGACACAAGCCGAACGGGCCGAAATTCAGCGGATGCTGCAACAAGGCGGGTATTACCTGGGCGCCATTGATGCCGCCTTTGGCCCCGGCACGCGGGCGGCCATGCGGGCTTGGCAAACTGCCAACGGGTATGAGCCCAGCGGGATCATGACCACCCGCCAGCGGGCCGAGCTTTTCCGCGAATTCAACAAAGTCCTTGAAGAGCTTGATGTCCGGTTGGTGCGGGATGACGCATCCGGAATTCAGATTAAGGTGCCCCTCGCTGCGGTGGAGTTTGACAAGTACCAATCCCCGTTTGCGTTCTTTGAAGAAACGGGTGAGGTTCCCGGGGCGCGCATGTTGCTGATCAGCCAACCCGGGGATCGCAACAAACTGATTGCGCTCTACGACATTCTGCAGACGCTTGAAATCGTGCCCGAATAAGGGGAACGCGCCATTGAAGGTGACGGGTTCACCTTGCGTGGGCAAAACAGCAAGATCATGTCCCATACTCAGGCGTGGGTTCGAAACGGAGAGATCAAAGGGTTCACCCTGATCTGGCCGACCGGTGACGAGGATCGACGCACCCGTCTGCTGAGCGAAATCCAAGGCAGTTTTGAACGCGTGGCTGGTGTCCTGGACCCGGCAGCGGGCGGGGATGAAGAACAGCGGGTGGATCTGATTTCCGGCTTGGAAATCCGGAGGCCGAAGCTGTCTCGCTCTGGCTTTTACGTGGACCGGTCAGGCACGGTCGTCACCACGACGGAAGCAATCCAAGGCTGCGAGCGCATCACCATTGATGAGGATTACAAAGCCAATGTCGTGACGCTCGATGAAGCACTCGGCGTTGCCGTGCTCAAACCGGCCACGCCTCTGGCCCCGACCTCAGTGGCAGAGTTTCAGATGGTTGCACCGCGTCTGCAGTCCGAGGTCGCCGTGTCCGGATTTTCCTATGGCGGTGTGCTTGGCTCTCCGACGCTGACTTTTGGCCAACTGGCCGATGCACGCGGCCTAGATGGAGAGGAAGAACTGAAACGCCTCGCGCTTGCGCCCCTGGAGGGCGATGCTGGCGGACCGGTTGTTGACGGGTTCGGCGCCGTGGTTGGCATGCTGCTGCCCGAGGGAAGCGACGGTCGCCAATTGCCAGAGGGCGTTAGCTTTGCGGCTGACGCAGAAGCCGTGACAACACTGCTGGAAAGCGCCGGTGTGTTCCCGCAAGCCTCTGCAAACAGTGCACCTGTGCCGCCTGAAACGCTGTCCAAGATGGCAACCAGCATGACCGTTCTGGTTAGCTGTTGGGATTGATCGGCGCAGCGTTCTCAATTCAGTGGACGAATAAAAAAAACGGCGGGGAAATCCCCGCCGTTTCTTTTTGTATTTGCCTAAACCGACTTATTTGGCATCGCCCGCCAGTTTGGCCGTTGCCGCGTCGCCCACGTTGTCCACACCACGCTCTTCCAACAGAGTGGTCAGCCAATTCGGATCCATCTCCGGAACCGAGCTGAGCAGCAGGTCGGTATAGGGGTGGTGCGGCGGCTTGAACATGTCGTCCTTGGGCCCTTGTTCCACAACCTTGCCGTACTGCATCACCACAACCTCGTCCGCGATGGAGCGTACCGTCGCAAGGTCATGTGTGATGAACATGTAGGCCAGCTTCAGTTCGTTCTGCAGCTTATCCAGCAAGCGCAGGATGCCTTCCGCCACAAGCTGATCCAGGGCTGATGTCACCTCGTCACAGACAATGAAGGTAGGCTCGGCCGCAAGCGCACGCGCGATACCGATCCTCTGTTTCTGACCACCGGAGAGTTCAGGCGGATACCGGTTGTAGAACTTGGATGGATCAAGTTCGATCAGGTCGAGCAATTCATCCACGCGGTTCTTGAGTGCAGCGCCCGTCAGACCAGAATAGAACTGGGCCGGTCTGCCAATGATCTCAGAGATCTTGACCTTCGGGTTCAATGCGGTGTCCGCCATCTGATAAATCATCTGGCATTGCCGCAACTGCTCTCGCGGTCGTTTCCGATAATCCGGTTCAAACGGTTCACCACGGAAGAGGACCTCCCCTTTTGAGGGTGGCAGAAGACCGGTGATACAACGCGCCGTCGTCGATTTACCCGACCCCGACTCGCCCACCACGGCGACCGTCATGCCCTCGTAGATGTCAAAGGAGACATCGTCGAGAACCTTCGCGCCGCCTGTGTAGGATGCATCCACGTTCTTGACCGAGATCAGTGGCACACCGTCTTTCGGACGGTGCCGCTGCGGCGAAGTGAAATCGCGCACGGCCCAAAGCGACTTGGTGTAGTCTTCTTTGGGGTTGCTCAGCATCTCTTCGGTCGATGCTTCTTCCACCTCATTGCCCTTCAGCAGCACTTTGATCGTGTCCGCCATCTGCGCCACAACCGCAAGGTCGTGCGTGATGTAGAGAGCAGCCGTATTGAACTGCTCTACAATGTCACGGATCGCGGCCAGAACCTCGATCTGAGTGGTCACGTCCAAAGCGGTGGTCGGCTCATCAAAGATGATGAGGTCCGGCCGGCAGGACATGGCCATCGCGGTCATTGCACGCTGCAACTGACCACCCGACACCTGGTGCGGATAGCGGAAACCGATCTCGTCCGGGTTTGGCAGACGCAGACGACGGTAGAGTTCAATACCGTCTTCCTGCGCTTCCACCCGCTTTTTGAGCCGGTACTGCAGCGGAGCTTCGGTGTGCTGATCAATCAACTTGTGCGCCGGGTTGAACGACGCGGCCGCCGATTGCGCCACATAGGCGATGCGGGAGCCCCGAAGGGCACGCCGCTCACCTTCCGAGGCGGTGGTCAGCTCCATCCCGTCAAACTCGATTGATGAGTCTTCCGTGATGCGCGTCCCGTCACGGGCATAGCCCATGGCCGCCGCACCGATGGTGGATTTGCCTGCGCCGGATTCCCCGATCAGGCCCATCACCTCACCGCGGTGGAGGGTCAGATCGACACCTTTGATGATGTCGACCCAGGTTTCATCTGAGTAACCCTGGATCTTCAGATCCCGGATCTTCAGCAGGACTTCTTTTTTCTTCTCAGCCATAGGTTATTGCTCCTTCAGGCCAGAGGACCGGAACAGCATCCAGTCGACTACGAAGTTGACCGCAATCGTCAGCACAGCAATCGCCGCAGCTGGGATCAGCGGGGTTGGGTCTCCGAACGAGATCAGGGTCGCGTTTTCCCGCACCATCGATCCCCAGTCCGCCGTGGGCGGCTGGATACCGAGGCCAAGGAAGCTCAGACCCGCGATCAAGAGGAACACGAAGCAGAATTCCAAACCGTATTCCGCCACCAGAGGAGCAGTGGAGTTCGGTAGGATTTCCCGGCGGATCAGGTACCAGTTCCCCTCACCTCGCAGCTTGGCCGCTTCGATGTAGTCCATGACCACCACGTTGCCCGCGACCGCCCTTGTCAGGCGGAACACGCGCGGCGAGTAGATCACCGCAACAACGAGGATGAGGATCACCTCGGAGGCATCGAAAATGGTCGTACCAGCTGCCGCGAAGGCAAGGCCGGCACCGATCATGATCGCCACACCAATCAGCCACCCCATTGCGCCTTCAGCTGCCGCCGCGAGGAACAATAGCCCCACGATGATGGCAAACCCGAAGAGCAGGTAGAAGCTGGTCGATGGGCTGGCCAGAGAGCCGCCAAAGATCGACAGCATCAGCAGGGCGAAAATCAGCGACGGGATCGACATGATCACGTCGGCGATCCGACCCATGGCTTGGTCGAAGACGCCGCCCTTGGTCGCCGCTAGAAGTCCGGCCATGGCACCCAGGATGAACGCAAGCGTCGTCCCGAGCAGGGCAAGCGTCACAGTGTTCCGCGCGCCATAGATGACACGGCTGAACATGTCTCGACCCAGCTGATCCGCGCCCAGAAGCATGTTCTCGTCTGCCGGTGCAAAGGCCGAGGAAATCACCTCGGCTTCGCCATGCGGCGCGATGGCAGGCGCGTAAATCGCCATGACAGCCACCACAAAGATGACGAACATACCGAACGCTGCAGTCAAAGGCGCTGTTCGCAGCTCTTTTGCGAAGTCAGGTGACATCGGCGCCAGGATCAGAGCCAGAACCACCAGAGTTATGAACAATTCGGTGATCCCCCAGCCCAGATAGGCAGATGCGAATGCCAGCAAGGCGAAAACGCCCAAAACCGGCAGCATCGAACCGCCCCGCAAGAACGCGCCGGCATCGCCGTCCGCCATCTGCACAAGGAACTCCTTGAAGCCGTAAGAGACCGCAGCCGCACCAGCCAGCAGGCCGGCAGACACAGCGACAACTCTAAGCGCACCCTCACCGCCCACGATGAACAGGATCATGGACACCATGAACAGAGAGAACGACAGCATGAACGCCGTGCGTTGGTTGAAATAGGCCGCTACCAAGAAGCAGACGACCAGAAAGGTGAAGTAGATAATAGCAAACATTTCGCGATCCCCTTACTTCGGATGCCGCAGACGCGGGTTTGTGAGGATTGCGCCAACATCAGCTGCGAGGTTGAGCAGGATGAAGGTCGCCGCGAAGATCAAGCAGCAGGCCTGGACCACTGGGAAGTCCCGTTTGGCCACAGAGTCTACAAGCGCTTGACCGATGCCAGGATAGACGAACACCACTTCCACCAAGACCACACCGGTGATCAGGTAAGCAAGGTTCAGCGCGACCACGTTGATGATCGGCGCCCAAGCATTAGGAAGGGCGTGCTTCACGATCACCTTCCAAGGTGGCGTCCCCTTAAGGCGTGCCATCTCGATGTATGGCGAAGCCAGAAGGTTAATAATGGCCGCCCGCGTCATCCGCATCATGTGGGCCATAACCACCAAGACCAGCGTCAACGCCGGCAGGAACGCCCTTTGAAGCAGTTCGAGGAACGTCATGTCGTCACTCAAGCTCGAAATCGCCGGGAACATCTGCCACTTCACCGCAAAGAAAAGGATCAGGATGTAGCCGAGGAAGAACTCGGGCGATGAGATGAATGACAGGGTCACTACGTTGGCGGCCCGGTCGAAAATGGAGTTCCGCAGCAGAGCAACCAGAACACCCAGAATGATCGAAATCGGAACCGCGATCACGGCAGCGTAGGCCGCCAGGAACAGTGTGTTGGTAAAGCGCTCACCGATGATCTGGACCACTGGTGCCTGCGTGACGATCGAGTTGCCGAAATCAAGCAGAACCGCGCCGCTCAGCCACTCGAGGTAACGCACGGGTGCCGATCTATCGAGCCCCATTTCTTTGCGCAAAGCCGCAAGGTTTTCTTCGGTCGCACCCTGTCCCAGAACCGCTTGAGCGATGTCCCCGGGAAGCAGTTCGACCATGAAGAAGATGATGATGGATATGACCAGTAGAATGATCAGACCCAATCCGAGCCGTTTTCCAACGAGCCCTAAGATGTCTCCCATGTGTCCCTCCTAATGCGATCACCCGGCATCAAAACGGGCGCCACGGATGGTTGTTATGCTTGGTAGAGCCGTGCCTGGAAGTGTCCCCGACCGCGATCCCACCTCGCGATTTGGTTTGCCGGTTTTTGAACGTCGGTATTACGTCGGTATCTTGTCGGTATTACGTCGGTGCATTTGCGGCAAACGAAAAGCCCCGGCGCCTTGGCGCCGGGGCAATTTCTTTTAGCCTTCGAACCACCAGCGGCTTGCTGCGCGGGCGCCGTCCATCGGCCAGCTCGCGGCGAGTTCGCCGGTGTGTTTGACGTTGCTGCGACGCGCGTACACGAAGTTCGGGAAGTACGGCAGGATTGTACCACCGTCGTCCCGCGAAAGGATCGCCATTTCGCGATACATTTCCGCACGTTTCGCATCGTCCAGCTCGGACTTCGCTTGACGCAGAACCACGTTGAAGCGCTCGTTGACCCAACGGCTTTCGTTCCATGCCGCGTCGTCTTTGTACGCCAGGGAGTACATAACGTCCGGCGTCGGACGCGCACCCCAGGATACCATAACGAACGGCTTGGTGAGCCAAACGTCAGACCAGTAGCCATCGTTGGGCTCACGCACAACGTTGACGGTGATACCGGCAGCTTTGGCATGCTCAGAGAACAGAACCGCCGCGTCAACAGCACCTGTCGTGATCGAGTCAGCGGTGCTGAAGTCGACTGTCAGGCCTTCCATACCGGCATCCTTCAACAGCGCGCGCGCCTTGTCCGGATCGTACGGAGTCTGCTCCACATCATCCGGCCAGTAAGGCATCGCCGGCGAGTGATGGAAGTCGTTACCGATCGTTGCCGCACCAAACGTGATCTTGTCGATCAGTTCTTCACGGTTGATCGAGTGCTTCAGAGCCTGGCGAACACGAACATCGTTGAACGGCTCGGTGTCGCAGAACATAGGCATTGTGATCGCCTGTGCCGATGCAACATTGTCCAGTTCAACATTCGGGTCACGCGCCAGAAGCGCCATCGTTTTGTTCTCGATCTGAGTAACCGCGTCTGCGTCGCCGGTCAGCAGGGCTGTCTGACGTGCGTTCGGGTCGTTGATGATCAGGAACACAACTTCGTCGAAGTAAGCGCCTTCACCGTGCCAGTCATCATGACGGACAAGACGGGAGCCGACGCCGAAGTCGTTTTCGACCAGTCTGTATGGTCCACAACCGTCACCAGATGCCCAGTCAATCGTGCCATCATCATTGGCAGGCAGGATCGGCAAGTGGTAGTCGGGCATAACCCATGGCAAGTCAGCGTTCGGGCTTGCCAGTTTGAAGGTCACGGAGTCGCCGTTGTCGGTGATGTCTTCAACATCGGACAGTAGTGCCGCCGCAGCCGACGTGTTTCCTTCACCACGGTGGTGGTTCATGGATGCAATCACGTCGTTCGCGGTCACTTTGCGGCCGCTGTGGAACGTCGCGTTGCCATTCAGCTTGAACGTCCATTCTTTCGCGTCCGGTGTCGCAGACCATTCAGTCGCCACATCGCCGCCCAAAGTCTGGTCGGTGTTGATCATGGTAAGATACGCACGGTGTGTGTGCGTCAGCATGATCGAACCGTTGGACAGGTACGTGCCCGGATCGTGTGTGTCCGACGTGTTACCGTCGTGCTGGGCAATGCGGAATGTACCACCGTTTTGCGGCGCAGCTTTGGCTGTGGATGTCCACAGGCCGGTTGCCGTGGTCGCCGTCATACCGGCAGCCATCGAATAGTTCATGAACGAACGGCGCGAAATTTTACCCTCACGGGCCGCATTCGCGAGACGATCGATCATTGCTTGATCTTTGATCTGAGTCATGTGTTCTCCCTGGTCAAATCTGTCGTTATTAGCCCCCGCTCGCGCGCAAGCCTTATAAGCCTGTCCTTGTTTTGATTCTGTGGAAGGCCTGTTTGCGACATGAGGGTAACAAATCACGAAACTTTTTTTGCATCTACCCAAATGTTGGCAAATCACAGGATTTTTTGCCCTGAACTCATAAAAAAAGGCTGCGACATCATGTGCGTAGGGGATTGACTCAACGTCAATCGATCAGAGATTCGCAGAGTTGTGGTCCAAATGCGACCTTGATCCATCGCGTCAAAACGACCGTTTACGACGTTCGCTTGCTCCGCAATTTGGCGAAATACTCCACCCGTTTTTTTAACTCTCGTTCGAAACCACGATCCGGCGGCTGGTACAGCACTGGCCGCTTCATGCCGTCCGGGAAGTAGTTCTGCCCGGAAAACCCGTCTTCTGCGTCATGGTCATAAGCATAGCCTTCGCCATAGCCCTGCTCTTTCATCAGCTTGGTGGGCGCGTTCAGAATGTGTTTGGGCGGTGGTGCGCTGCCGGATTGCTTTGCCTCTGCGCGAGCGCCTTTATAAGCGACGTATGCCGCGTTCGATTTCGGCGCAAGCGCAAGGTAGAGAACGGCCTGTGCAAGTGCTAACTCCCCTTCAGGACTGCCGAGCCTTTCGTACACCTCCCACGCGTGCAGGCAGTGGGCCTGCGCCTGTGGGTCGGCCAGGCCAATGTCCTCAACCGCCATGCGGGTGATGCGCCGTGCGAGGTACCGGGGGTCTTCTCCACCTTCAAGCATCCGGGCCAGCCAATAGACGGCCGCATCCGGGTCAGATCCGCGCACAGATTTGTGCAGCGCGGAGATCAGGTTGTAGTGTTCGTCCCCGCTTTTGTCGTACTTCGCGGCCCGTCGCATCAGGCGCTGTCGCAGACCTGCCTCATCCAGCTTGCCATCCACTTTCCACGCCGTGACCTGCTCGATGAGGTTGAGCAACGCGCGCCCATCGCCGTCCGCCATCTCTAGCAGCGTCTCGCGAGCCGCACCGTCCAGCGGCAAGGCCTTTCCAAGCTCCGTTTCGGCCCGCTGCGCCAGCAGTTCTAGATCGGCCAAGCTGAGGCGTTCAAGCACAAGTACCTGCGCCCGGCTCAGAAGGGCCGCATTGAGTTCAAAACTGGGGTTCTCTGTCGTGGCCCCAACCAAAAGGATCGTGCCATCCTCCATATGCGGCAGAAACCCATCCTGTTGTGCTTTGTTGAAGCGGTGGATTTCGTCCACGAAAAGCAACGTGCCCTGCCCGTTTGACCGCCTGAGCCGGGCTTGCTCAAACACTTTGCGCAGTTCGGGAACACCGGTGAAGATCGCGCTGATCTGTACGAAGTGAAGTTCAACCGTATCCGCCAAAAGTCGCGCAATCGTGGTTTTACCAACGCCTGGTGGACCCCAGAAGATAATCGAGCCCAGACTGCCAGAGGCCAGCATCACACCAAGGGGTGCCTCTGGCCCCAAGACCTGCGTCTGGCCGACGACATCACCGATTGACTTGGGCCGCAAACGATCCGCCAGAGGGCGCGGGGCCGTGTCGGGTAGCGCCTCGGGGGCTGTATCGAAAAGGTCTGCCATGGGCCTAAAACACAGGATTACAGCCGGAACTGCATGGACAGTCGCTGTGTGCCGCGCTGGATTTCCAATTCCAGCCTGCGCTGTGCCCTGCGCAGTTGATCATCTGCACTTTGAGCATCCGTGATGGTTTCGCCGTTGATCACCCGCAAAACGTCGCCCACGCGAAGGCCCGCGCGCTGCCCGATCGGGCCGGGGTCATCGACAATTGCGCCCTCGACATTCAAGGAGAGGTCGTATTCCGCGATGGTCGCCGGGTTGATGGTCGACAGGGTCATGCCAGGAATTGCAGATCTTTCCCCAGTGACTCTTTGATCCCGATCAGGCGTGTTCGGGGCGGCCATCATTCGGACGGACACTAGATCCTCGCTACCGCCACGGACGCGCGTGACCTCGGCATTCTTGCCA
Source organism: uncultured Roseovarius sp. (assembly GCA_963422235.2). GTDB lineage: Bacteria > Pseudomonadota > Alphaproteobacteria > Rhodobacterales > Rhodobacteraceae > Roseovarius. The sequence continues at coordinate 2,526,401 of CAXMWV010000002.1, read as the reverse complement.
ATACCGCTGACCGACATGCGGAAGATCATCTCAGCCGGCGTGTTGACCGGTTGACCGTCCACCGCCGTGATGACATCCCCCGACTTGAACCCGGCCTCAAGGAACGTGCTTGCAGGATGCAGTTGCGCAATCAGGACACCGCCGGGGCGGTCTAACCCCAGGCTTTCCACCATGTCTGCCGCCACAGGTTGCCCGTTCATCCCGGCCCAGGGCCTTTCAAACGTGGTGTTGCCCGCGCGGGCCTGTGTGACAAACTGCTGAACCAGGGCGGAGGGGATCGCAAACCCGATGCCGTTCGACCCGCCCGACCGGCTTAGAATGGCCGTGTTGATCCCGATAAGCCGCCCGTTCACATCCACCAAAGCGCCGCCAGAGTTGCCCGGGTTGATCGGCGCATCCGTCTGGATGAAATAGCCACGTAAATTGCCTGTCGCTGTGCCAGAGCGCGCAAGCCCCGATACGATCCCGCTGCTGACCGTCTGGCCCACGCCGAACGGGTTGCCGATGGCCAAAACCAGCTCCCCCACTTGCACACCGTCGCTGTCGCGAAGCTCAAGCGCGGGCATTTCGGGGGCATCTTCCATCTGTAGCACGGCCAGATCGCTTTCCTCGTCCGATAGCAGGACGCGTGCCGAAAACTCACGCCGGTCGTTCAGGACAACCCGAATATCCGTAGCGTTGCCGACCACATGGTAATTCGACACCACGATCCCGTCCGTGCCAAGGATCACGCCTGAGCCGAGCGAGTTCTCCACCCGCTGCCGGGGCGTGCCGAAATCGCGAAAGAGGCCTTGAAAGAACGGGTCATCGCTGAACGGGCTGCGCACGTTGACGACGCGGCGCGCGTAGATGTTCACAACCGCGGGGGCCGCAGCCTGCACCACGGGCACGAACCCCATGGAAATCTCGGCCTCACTTCCGGGCACGCGCATGTCTGCTTTGGCAGGCAGCGCTGCAATTAAAACTGCGAAAAGAAATGCAAACCGCATGGCGGCATGGACCCTTCGGTATCCTCTGTTAAAAATATGCGGGCCAAATCGGGCCTTTGCAAGCGCCGGGGTCGCCTACCCTGCAATTCCGGCGCGGGCGTGGATCAGCGTTGGCCGATCCGCTTTGAACGCTTTCAGCACCGCCGTGACCAATTCATCCACCGTCTGCGGCACTTCCGCCAAGGCCCCGTAGGCACGACCCAAAGCCGCGAAGTCAGGGTTCTGTGCGATGACGGCATTCGGTGCAATCTGGGCGCGCACCATGCTGTCTTCGATTTCTTTGAGTTTGCCATTGTCCCAAACCAGAATGGGAAGGGGCAGGCCCAGCTCTACCGCAGCGCCCAGTTCCTGCAGCGTGTATTGAAACCCGTAATCGCCAGCGATGCACAGCGTCGGCAATCCCTCTCGGGCCACGGCCCCTCCGATGGCGGCGGGCAAAGCGTATCCCAAGGTTCCGAAGCCGAAAGGATGGTGCCAATGACCCGGTCGGTCCATGGGCCAAACTTCCTTGGCCGTGTAGGCGAATTGGGTCATGTCTGAGTAAATCATTACATCGTTCGGCATGGCTTCTGCCAAAGCATCGCAAATTGGGACAATGCCGGGCCTCTCTGCATCGCATTCGGCCTTCCATCTGTGTTTTGCTTCAGCGACCTCACTGGACGACCAGCCAGACTTTCCCTTGCGATCTACAATCTCAGGCAAAAGATTGAAAAGAAATGCTTCCGAATCCGCCAAAACGGCAATGTCCGAACGATGAGCATCATTCAGAACACTCGGATCGATATCTATCCTTATCATTTGTTCAAGTGGACCGATCTGATCACGCCAGAGATCGATTTCGGACAATTCTGTGCCGACAGCTACGACTAAATCAGCACTTTCAACCACCGACACAGAGTCTGGACGAGCCAAATATGCACCAAAGTTCAGCGGATGAGAGTCATACACTATTCCCCGTCCAGCGTATGTCGTGAAACAAGCGCCACCGCATTTGTTTAACAGATCGATTGCCTCGTCATCCATTGTGAGATGGCGGGCCCCACCACCAAATACGAAGAGAGGCCGTTTGGCAGAGTTAATCGCATCCGCAACTGCAGCCCTCATAATAGCGTTATCTGTCATGTTACTCGTCCACACCTTTGGTTCCGGTGCGGGTGGTGCCATAGCCTCCAGCGCCGATATCGGAACCTGGATGTGCTTTGGTCTAGGTCTAGCCGTGCGGAACTCTATGAGTGCGCGATCAACCAATCCGTAGACGGCCTCCGGTGTCTTTGCCTCATAGCTCCAATCACACACGCAATCCGCCGCAGCGCGTTGATCCAGCATCTGGTGCAGCTGACCCCGCTTGGCCGCTGTTTCATCCAGACAGGACGAAATCGCCAACACTGACACGGAGTCCGAATAGGCCTGCCCCAGTGGCGTCATGATATTGCACAAGCCCGGCCCCGTGATGATATACGCCACGCCGGGCTTACCGGACGCCCTTGCATACCCATCCGCCATAAAGCCCGCGCCCTGCTCGTGCCGCGCCAAGACGTGTTTGATCCCGGCTTCCTCTATGCCGCGATACATCTCTTGATTGTGCACACCGGGAATGCCGAAAATCACATCGACGCCGCGGGATTTGAGCATGTGACTGATCTGCGCGCCAAGGGGGAGCGACGGGGTGGATGGGCTCATTCAAACTCTCCAGAAAGCCAGGGTGAAGATCGCATAGACAGCAAACAGTTCCAACCGGCCGATCAGCATGCCTGCCGACAGGATCCACTTGGAGACATCGTTGAGCGGCTCATAGTTGCCCGCAGGCCCGATGATGTCCCCCAGACCCGGCCCGATATTGGCCAGCGCAGCCGAGGCACCGGAAACCGATGTCACGAAGTCCAGACCTGTGAGGCCAAGGCCCACGGCCATCACACCAAGCGTGACCACGAAGAACACGAAAAATGACATTACTGAATTCAGGACGTCATCCACCACCGGCCGGCCTTGGTAGCGTGGGGTGAAGATCCCGTTCGGGGAATAGATGCGCTGCAGCTGCACCCGGACCGAGGCGAAGAGGATTTGGTAGCGGAAGACCTTGATCGAACACGACGTCGATCCCGCGCAACCGCCAATCAGACCTATGAAAAAGAGCATCGCCACGGGGAACGCGCCCCAGGTCATGTAGTCGGCATTGGCATAGCCCGTGCCCGTCAGGATCGAGACGGTGCTGAACAAGACCCGCCGGAATGCAGCCTCTGACAGATCACCCTGCCGCTGCACCTGCCAGAGGGTCAGGATCAGCACCAGGATGAAGGCGGTCATGAAAAAGCCGCGCACTTGCGGGTCGCGCAGCAGCGGTTTTGCGGTTCCGGCTGTCAATTGCACGAAGCGGACAAACGGCAGGGCGGCCAACATCATGAAGACCACCGCCACATACTGCGCTGACGGAGAGAAGGCGGCAAACGAGATGTCGTAATTCGCAAATCCGCCCGTGGCCACCGTTGTCATCGCGTGGACCGTGGCATCAAAGACGTCCATTCCGGAAAGGAGGTAGAGCGATGCGCAGACCATGGTCAGCGACAAATAGATGACAGAAATGCGAGAAGAGATTTCCGTGGCCCGAGGCAGGATTTTCCCAAATGTGTCAAAGCTTTCGGAGCGGAAGATCTGCATCCCGCCCACGCGCAGTTCAGGCAGGAACACCATCGCCACAACGATGATACCGATGCCGCCCAGCCACTGGGTCAGACCGCGCCATAAAAGCAGACCCTTGGGCAGCTCTTCCAATCCGCTGATGACCGTGGCCCCGGTGGTGGTCAGCCCGGACATCGCCTCAAAAATAGCGTCCGTGGCATCAAGATTTGTTTCGCCCATGGCGTAGGGCAGCGCCGCGAAAAACGGCAAAATCACCCAAACGCCCGTCGTCAGCAGGAAGGTTTGCTGGATCGTAAGATGGTCGGCGACCCCGTTGCGGCAGGACAGGGCCACAAGCCCGCCGATCAAAATGGTCAGAACTGCGCTTTGCGCAAATACCGTCCAGTTTCCCTGTCCTTCGGCCAAATCGACAAGCAGTGGCAGACACATGGCCAGGCCAAGCGTCATGACCATCAGGCCCACTACATATCCGACGGGACGCATATCCTGCATAGGCCGCAGCCTTGGCTGTGCGGTTCGGTCCTGTCAAGCGCTGGCGTTCAGCGCCCTTCTGGGCAGGTCAGGAGTAGTAGACGTCGCGGAATACGTGACCGGCAATATCTGCACGGCGCAGACCAAGGCGGTTGAGATCGTCGTCGGACTTGGATTGCAGTTCAACAATCTGTGCCTGACGCAGTTTCGCGCTGTCGTCAAAACCGTTTGCGACGGAGCGGAAGAAGCGTGCGAAAACGGAACCGTTGGACACGTCGTTTGCTGAGTAAGCCATTGGGAAACCTTTCATTTGAGGGTTCGCCTCCCTTGGCAACAAGCTAGGCCCATCCGGTACAAATGAGTAGGCGCAAAACGGAAACCCCGCTTTGCGCCTGACGCAATTGGATTGGGTTTGATCTACTCTGTCCCGGTCGATTTCGCCTTGCGCGCAGGCATCTGCGGCGGCGTGGAAGGCTGGCGAGGACGCTTCGCCGCGACATACTTTGCGTCGCGTTTCTGAGGTCTTGCCGCAGGGGCCGCTTTGAGTGCCTTGGGCTTTTCGGTTTTTGCGACGGTGGGAGCGGTCGAAGATTTCGACGTCTGCGCGGTGCGGGATTTGGCTGTTGTTGGCTTGGCTTTCTTGGCGGCAGTTTTCGGCTTTGGTGCCTCTTTCACGTTCGCAGCCTTGGGCGGCGCCACGGCCTCGGCAGCCGCAGGTTTTGGTGAGGATTTCGCTTTCGCTGGGGTGCTTGCGGGCTTGGTCGCCGGGGGCTTTGTCTTAGCTGTCTTCGCGGCAGGCGGTGCCGCGGGTTTTGCTGCCGGTTTGGGTGTCACCGTTCCTGGCACCGCATCTTGGGCTTTCACAGGCGCTTTGACCGACCGTTTGCGCGGCACGGCGGGCACGAGAAACGGGTTGGTCGACAGGGCTGCATCGCTGAGCACCTTCGCGACGCGCAACTGGTTCTGGATCATCCAACCGGCAAGCTGAAGTCCGGCGACGGGAAATTGCAGGGGGTTTCGGGACACGGTAAACTCCTCTCGCATGCAGCCTGATCGCGCTTTAGCGCATATCCATGACGTCCATGTAAAGGTCGTGATGCTCTGACAGAACAGGTGCCCATGCGACATTTGTGACCATTTGCTCGAAATGAAATCGATTACAGGGCAATCGCGCCGCAAACTGCCAAAAATTTCAGCGATTTTGCAATGATTGGGCCCAGGCCCGATCAGCCGACGTGGAACAGCGTTTTGAACAGTTTGGGGTCGATGCTGTCCGACGCAAAGGTCTCCCCTTCGGTCACAACACTGATGGCATCATGACTGTGCAGGCTTTCCTGATGGCTGGCCACAACACGGAAATCACCGATGCGCGGGTCTTTCTGAAGTTGCTCACAGAAGAGTCGCGCTGCGTCCTCCACGAAAATCGGGTTTGCGGCGTTGAGCTCCGCAAAGGCCTGTTCATCCTCACGCTTGACCATCACCTGCGTTTCAGTCGGAACCGCCACGCGCGCCATTTCGATCAGGTCCTCAAACCAAAGCGTGCCGGGCGCGCTGTCGTCGATCTCAACGGAAATTCGCGCAACGGACCGCTGCGAATGCGGCGTTGCCAACTGGCCACGCTCCTGCCGGGCATGCTCACTCAGTTCAAGGGAACAGGGGCAGGTGGAGGAATAGACATAGTCGAGGTGCAAAAACTTGCGCCGCACGCCTTCGGTATCAATCAACTCCAGCGCGATGTCGTAGTACTGAAACCCTTCCAGACCCGACCGCAACGACGTGATTTTCATCGGGTAGGAAAACCGCATCTGAACACGCGCATCCAGGCTTTCCAGATCCGAGATATAATCGCTCAACACGGCCTCTATCACGCTGAAGCTGAACGTCCTGTCTGCGTGTTTGTAAAAGCTGCGCATGATGCGCGACATGTTGATGCCCTTCTTGCCCGCCTCAAGGCTCACCGTGCCGGTGACCGAGGTTTCAAGCGTCAGGTTGCCGTTGTCGCGGGTCTGAAAGCGGATGGGCAGGCGGAAATTGGAAATGCCAACGTGCTGCAGCTGCTTCTTGGCACCCTTGATCAGCGACGCGGGCCCGTTCTGCAAATCGGGCATCGACGCCATGTAGTCGGCGTCAGGGGCAAAGTCCTCAGGATAGTCGCGCTTGAGAACCGGATAGTTTGATGTCTGGTTCTGGGGCAGCAGCCGCGCGACCGATGGATCAAGGTCTGCGATCTCCTCCGGCGTGGCCGTGGCAGCCCAACTTCGGAGCACCGCAAGCGCCACTTCCGCATCTTCGCGTTCCAGAGCTTTGTCCAGATCAGAGTGATGAATGTTCATGGGCCGCGGTCCTTGTGCCTGCGCAGGGCCTAGCATATAATGCGGGGGCTGGGAAATTTCTAATTTAGTTACGGAAAGTCACGGCGACGTCAGGGCAAGGCGCGCGGCGGCCAATGGTTACAGCCGCCGCAACTTATTATTATTACTTGTATTTTTGCGATGTTGCCATCATTTCGCTCAATGACAAATCATGCGGAAATTTCATTCCGTATGCGACAAAAAACCGACCAAATGACCCCCTATGCGTTCTCCAACGCCTGCATCACATCGGCGATCAGGTCGTTCGTGTCCTCGATCCCGACAGACAAACGCACCAACCCCGGGCCGATGCCGAGCGCGTCACGCTGTGCGTCGCTCAGGCGCTGATGCGTGGTGGTCGCCGGGTGCGTGATGATCGATTTCGCGTCGCCCAGATTGTTAGAGATCTTGATAATCTCCAAAGCGTTCAGGAACCGAAACGCCGCGTCTTTGCCACCGGTCAGATCCAGCGCCAAAACCGTGCCGCCTGCCCCCATCTCACCCATGGCCAACGCATGCTGAAGGTGGTCCGGGTGGCCCGGATAGATGGCTTGTGCCAGTTTGTCGTGCCCCTGTAGTGCATCGGCCAAAGACAACGCGGAGTTCACCTGCGCGCGCACGCGTAAATCCAACGTTTCCAGACCCTTAAGCAGCACCCACGCCGTGAAGGGCGACATCGAACCGCCCGTGTGCTTCATATACGGTTCGACTGTTTTTCGGATGTAGTCCCGACTGCCAAGGATAACACCACCCAGCGTACGGCCTTGCCCGTCAATATGTTTGGTCGCCGAATAAACGATCACATCGGCGCCTTGATCCACCGCATTGGAAAACACCGGTGTGGCAAAGACGTTGTCAACCACGACCAGCGCGCCTTTGGCGTGGGCAATCTCCGACACCGTGCGCAGATCTATGACTTCCAGTGTTGGATTCGCGATTGTCTCACAAAAGACCAGCTTGGTATCCTCGCGCACCGCGTCACGCCAGGCGTCCAGATCGGTGCCGTCTACGAACGTGACCTCGACCCCGTAGCGAGTCAGAACCTCTTCCAGCACATAGAGGCACGAGCCAAAGAGCGCGCGGGCCGACACCACGTGATCCCCGGCTTTGAGCATTGAGGTCAGCGCGCCCGAGACAGCCGCCATGCCGCTGGCCGTGGCGAAGGCATCTTCTGTCCCCTCCAGCGCGGCGATCCTGTCCTCGAACATCGCAACGGTCGGGTTGCCGTAGCGGGCGTAAATGAACTCATCATCGCCCGTCTCGATAAATCGTGCTTCTGCCGCTTCGGCCGTGTCGTAGACAAACCCTTGCGTCAGAAAGATTGCCTCGCTCACCTCGCCATATTGGCTGCGGCGGCTGCCTTCATGCACCAGTTTGGTGCGCGTGTTCCAGTTTTTGCTCATGTCCGTCCTCCGGAGCCGCCAGAGACTTTGGGGCGGCCCAAATGAAAAACCCCCATCGCGGTCAAGCGAAAGGGGGCTTTCATCCTGACCTCTTTAGCGGTGTTGTTTAACGTGGCCCGCAATCCGGTAACAAATCGCCACGTCGTCTCTCTACGCTCAAAGAGACGGATACGTCAATCCCGACCGGTCATTTGTCTTTCAATGACGCGTGATCCACGAAAAGGCGCGATTGGAACATGAAGAAGACGAAGATCACGATGGGCATGGCGAAGGTCTCAAAATAGACCCAGAACTCTTCGGATTGCGTGCGCCACACGACCTCATTGGCCACTGCGGAGAGGGCAAAGAGTGCCGTCACGCGTTTGGTGAGGATCATCCAGCCTTTCTGCGTCATCGGCACCATCTCTTCCATCACGAATTTGAGCCAGGATTGACCGCGCAAGAGGCCAATACCAAGGACCACGGTGAATAGCGCGTAAACGACCGTGGGCTTCATCTTGAAGAACCTCGGATCGTTGAACCAAACTGACAGCCCGCCAAACACGATGAGCAGCACCGCCGTCACCGCCTGCATCCGCGCCAGCCGCCCTGTCAGGTACCAAAGAATGCCAATACTGATCAGGAAAACGGGGATGAACCCGGCAGTGACAGCAACAAATCCAGTGTACTCGGTGCCGCCGACAGTGAACACTTCGTCTTTCAGCCACAGGTAAACGACGAAGAACCCGAGGATCGGGCCGAACTCCAGCGCTGTCTTGAGCCCCGGATGTACCGTTTTCCCGGTCTTTCGGTCCGCGCGATCTTCTACGCTGTTGTCCATCTGCTTCTCCTTGCGCCGTTCCGCGCGTCGCTGCTCGCGCCTGTCTTCACGCCTTTGGGCGCGCCTGCGTTCGCGTCGTTCTTCCCGCGTCTCTTTGCTGTCTTCCGCCATGGTTTGGCCTTCAGCCTCCGACTTCCACAATCACGGCCCCTGCGGCGATCAATGCCATCAACGCCATCCGCCACGGCCCCACCGTTTCGCGCAGGAAGAGCCAGCCGATTACCGCGGCAAATACGGTTGAGGTTTCCCGCAAAACCGCCGCCTCGCCAACCTTGTCCAACCGCGTTGCCATCATGATCGAGCCGAAGGACATATAGGCCACAACCCCGCCAATCACACCCCTTTTCATCAGTGCCACCGGGTCAGGCCGTTGTGCCATGTTGCGCCAGCGGTAGAAGGCGTAAACGGGCATGGCCAGACCGTCGATCAGGAAAAACCAAGCCAGGAACGTGAACGGGTTTTCGGTTGCCCGAATGCCGTAGGCGTCGAAAGTGGTGTAAAGCGCCACGAAAAGCCCGGTCATCACGGCAAGGCCCAGCGCCATAGGCATCGTATCCCGTGCCACGGTCCTGGTGCGCAGGTTGTAGAACGCAAGTCCGTAAATCCCGGTGAGCAAGACGCCGACACCTGCCCATTGCATCGCCGTGAAGGTCTCTGAGAACAGCAGATAGGCTCCGATGACCGTGAAGAGCGGCCCGGTGCCGCGCACGACCGGGTAGACCACCGTATAGGCGCCACGTGTGTACGCCATCGCCTGCAGAATTTTATAGATGATGTGCACCAGCCAGCAGAGCGCGAAGATGGGCCACATATGCGGTTCAGGAAACGGCACAACGAAAAGCGCCAGAGGCAGCGAGATCGCAGCATAGCTTGCATCAATCGCCCCGCGCGACAGCCAAGGGTCGAACCGCCCCTTCTGCATGGCGCCCAGAACTGCGTGCAGAAACGCCGCGACAAGGGCCAGCACCATGGCCATCTGATGTCCGCCTGCAGTGCCCTCCAGAGAGATCAGCCACTCTGTCACAGTGCCCCGCCCGCAATGTCTGCGCGCCGGATGACCATCAAAAGACCATTGCCTCCGGCGGGGATATTTGTGGCAAGAAGAACAGGGCCATCATATGCCTTTCTTCTTGCTGAAAATATCCCGGGGGAGGCGCTGTTAAGCGTCGGGGGCAGCGCCCCCAGACCAGGGTGCGGATGGCTCGGCTTCAACCTCACCCATCCAGACCAGTGAGCGCGGCGGCGAACTCTTCGGGGTCAAAGGCAGCCAGATCGTCAATCTGCTCCCCCACCCCGATCGCATGGATGGGCAGCCCGAACTTGTCGGCCAGTGCCACCAGCACGCCGCCTTTGGCCGTGCCGTCCAGTTTCGTCATCACAAGACCAGAGACATCCGCCAGCTTCTGGAACGTATCCACTTGGCTGAGCGCATTTTGCCCCGTCGTGGCGTCCAGCACCAACAGGGTGTTATGCGGCGCGCTTTCGTCCTTTTTGCGGATAACGCGGACGATCTTGGCCAGTTCTTCCATCAGGTCCTGACGGTTTTGCAAGCGCCCAGCCGTGTCGATCATCAAGAGGTCAGCGCCTTCCTTATGCGCCTGTTCCATGGCATCGAACGCAAGGCTTGCCGGGTCGCTGCCCTCAGGCGCTGTCAAAACCGGAACGCCGGCGCGGTCGCCCCAAACTTGCAGCTGCTCGACAGCCGCCGCGCGGAACGTATCCCCTGCCGCGATCACGACGGATTTACCGGCGGCTTTGAACTGGCTGGCCAGCTTTCCGATGGTCGTGGTCTTGCCCGACCCGTTCACGCCGACCACCAGCACCACCTGCGGGCGTTTGGGGTAGAGCGGCATCGGGCGGGCGACCGGTTCCATGATCCGGGCAATCTCGGTGGCGAGCAACTGCTTGATTTCTTGCGTCGACAAACGCTTGCCCATGCGCCCTTCAGCCATGTTTGCGGTGACACGAAGGGCCGTGTCTACGCCCATGTCGGCGGTGATCAACAGCTCTTCAAGCTGCTCCAGCATGTCATCATCCAGCGCACGACGCATAACGGCCTTTGTCTCGCGACGACCCAGCAGACGGCCCAAGAACCCGGGCGTCTTGGTGGTTTCCTCAGAGGCTTCAGCGACAGTGTTCTGAACGGGCTGAGAGGGTTGTTTCGGCTCTGGCTCTGGCTCTGGCTCTGGCTCTGGCTCTGGCTCTGGCTCTGGCTCTGGCTCTGGCTCTGGCTCTGGCTCTGGCTCTGGCTCTGGCTCTGGCTCTGGCTCTGGCTCTGGAACGGGATCAGCGACCGGCGGTTCAGCGTCAAGCACCTCATCAGGTTCTGGTGCGGCGTCTTCGGCCCCGCCATCTTCCACAATGGCGTCCAGCCCCTCGTCAATTTTGGAGGAGGACTTGAACAGCCGCTCTTTGAGCTTTTTGAAAAACGCCATCTCCGGCGGCCTCCGGTCTTGCAGTCAATTCCACCTAATACGCCCGCGTGCGGGATGGAAGGCCCGAAAACCTCGCTGTCACTTTCCTCGCGTCAGACCCGGACCCGAAAAATTTCCAAAATTGGCCATGTTAGTCGGCTATTATCTGTCTCAAACGTAGGTCCTGTTGCGACAGGACGATTGAGTAGAGGCCCGCGCCGTGTTGAAATTCACCCTCATCACCTGCTTGCCCATCGTGCTGGTGGGCACTGCGGCTGTATCCGGCGGTGCGTGGGTCTGCGCCGCACTGCTTTACATGACGGCGTTGGTGGCAACGATGGACCGCCTGATTGCGGGCGCATCCGCGAATGCCGACCCAGAGGCCGAGTTCCCAGCGAGCGAGGCCCTTCTCGTGCTGCTTGGCGTGTCGCACTTCGCCCTGTTGGCCCTGTCCATGTGGGGCGTTGCTGGACCAAGCGGGTTGAGCATCCCCGAGCGCGTCATTCTGGGCGCGGCTGCGGGTCTGGTGTTCGGGCAGATTTCGCATCCCGTCGCACATGAACTGATCCACAAGCGCCCCCGTTTCATGCGGTGGATAGGTCAGTGGATGTACACAACGCTTCTGGTCGGACACCACGCCAGCGCGCATGTGCTGGTTCACCATGTCTATGTGGGCAGTGATCAAGACCCCAACTCCGCCCCGCGCGGCGAAACCTTCTACCGCTACATGATGCGCGTGACGCGTCAATCATTCAGGGCCGGTCTTGCCGCAGAGACCACGCGACGCCAACGGGCGGGCAAGGCTTACTTGCTGCATCCCTACCTGATCTATGTGGGCGGGGGCGCGGCGACCTTGGGTGCGATCGTTGCCGTTTTCGGCCTCATCGGTGGGCTGGCGTTTCTGTCCATCGCGCTCCACGCGCAAATCCAGATCCTAATGTCAGATTATGTGCAGCATTACGGGCTTCGGCGTGCGCGCGGTGACGATGGCCGATTGGCCCCTGTCGGGCCGCAGCATTCGTGGAACGCGCCGGATGTGTTTTCCTCTTTCCTGATGGTCAACGCCCCGCGTCATTCCGATCACCATATTGCCCCATCCCGCGCGTATCCGGCCCTGCAACTGACCCCCGACAATATGCCCTGCCTGCCCTACTCACTGCCCGTGATGGGCGTGCTGGCCCTGGTGCCCAAAATCTGGTTCCGGCTAATGAACCCGCTGTGTGACAAATGGCAGGACGCCGCTGTGGCGGAAGTTTCCAGTGGTGCGATGACGGCGCATCTGGCACAGTCCGAACATGCGATTGATCCTAGCCCTTCTGTGCAGTCTGAGCCTGACCTCACCCGCTGATGCCGGGCCGTCCATGACGGCGCAGGAATTTGACGACTACACCCGTGGCAAGACGTTCTTCTATGGCTCGGAAGGCCAGCCCTATGGCGCGGAAGAATATCTTTCCAATCGCCGCGTGCTGTGGACGTTTCTGGACGGGGAGTGTCAGGAGGGTGAGTGGTACGAAGACGACGGGCTGATCTGTTTTGTCTATGACAACCCGTCCGACCCGCAATGCTGGAGCTTTGAAATCACGGGCTCCGGCTTGACCGCGCGGTTCGAGAATGATCCGACGCAAACGCAAATATACGAAATGCGCCAAAGCCCGGAGCCGCTCAATTGCCCGGGGCCGGACGTGGGCGTCTGACAGGGATATCCAGAACGTGCAGCAGCCGTAGGGTGGGGTTTTACCCCACCTGCCAGTGCGAAATTGAGGTGGGGTGAAGCCCCACCACACAGTTCAAATAACCGATCTAAAGGATCAGTTTATCCACATAATTTGCAGAATGATTGATAAGTAACGATTCTTTTGTTTTCCACGCACATCAGAACAAAGAGCCCTGATCCGGTCCCTCTTCGTTACGTTTCGCTGCTTTGCGCGCAGGTTTGGCGGGCTTTTCTGCCACTGATGACCCAATGGCCAGCCGCCCATCGGCAAATTGCACTTCCAAAGCCCCAGCTTTTTGCGCCGCAGCGCGTGATGTGACCACGCCATCATCGCCCCACACAACTGCATAACCACGCTTGAGCGTCGCCTCATATCCCACTGTTTCCCTGATTTTTTCCAGGTTCGACAACCGGTCAGACCACCTTTCAACCTGCCGATTGGCCACGCTGGACAGCCGATCCACGACACGGGACAGATCCTCAGATTTACGCGCCACCTCCCGCTGCAGCGCAACTAGATTGAGCCGCTCAACCGCAGCCGACAAACGACGCCGGTCAGCGTCCACACCGCGGCGCAAAAGACTGGGCCGCAGCGCACCGGCGCTTTCTGACAGGCGTACGCGGCGCTGCTCCACACCGCGGATCAAACCCCGTGGCAAGCGGTCAGAGAGAAGGTCCAGACGCTGTCGTGGTGCGTCCAGCAATGCATCGGGTCGCGGCAAGGCGCGGGACAAATCAGCCACCCGTTGCTTTCGCGTGTTGACCCCCCCGGACAGCGCTTGGCTCAGCCGCGCCTCTTGCGCGTCCAACCACGCCATCAAGTCCAGCCGAACCGGCACCGCCATTTCTGCCGCCGCCGTCGGCGTGGGCGCGCGCCGGTCTGCCGCAAGGTCGATCAAGGTGGTGTCCGTTTCATGCCCCACGGCCGAGATCAGCGGGATCTCCGAGGCCGCCGCCGCACGCACCACGCTCTCTTCATTGAAGCCCCACAAATCCTCGACCGAGCCACCACCCCGCGCGACGATCAGCAGATCCGGACGCGGCAGCGCCCCTCCGGGCGTCAGAGCATTGAACCCCTCAATCGCCCGCGTCACCTCGGGTGCGCATTTCTCGCCCTGCACCGCGACCGGCCAGATCAGCACCTTGCGCGGAAAGCGGTCCCGAAGACGGTGCAGAATGTCCCGGATCACGGCCCCCTGCGGCGATGTTACAACACCGATGATGTCCGGCAGGTAGGGTAAGGGTTTCTTGCGGGACGCCTCGAAAAGCCCTTCCGCCGTCAACGCCCGCTTGCGTTTTTCCAAGAGCGCCATCAACGCTCCCTCGCCCGCGATGGCGATGTGTTGCGCGTTGAGGGAAAACTTCGACTGGAACCCGGATGCTGTCATGCGCCCTTCGGCGACGACTTCCATACCTTCTTCCGGCATCACGCCGAGCCCGGCCACCTGGCCCTTCCAGGTCATGCAGGACAGCACATTCCTCTCATCCTTGAGGTCAAAGTAAAGATGTCCAGAGCGCGCCAAAACAACGCGGCCCACCTCACCGCGTACGCGCACCCAGCCTAGCTGGCCTTCCACAAGCTTTTTTACCACGCCTGCGATCTCGCCCACGGAAAACTCGGGGGTGTTTGACCCGGGCTGAGGATCGTCAATCAGATCGGACATCGCGCTTACCTTGTAACTGCCTGCCCTGCATCTTAGAACGCCAGAAAGGTCAGGCCAAGCAGGAGCGGGCGGATGAATATTCTGATACTTGGCGGCGGCGGACGGGAACACGCACTGGCCTGGGCGGTGAAGCAAAATCCGAAATGCGACAAGCTGATCGTGGCGCCGGGCAATGCCGGGATTTCGCAGATCGCGCGATGCGCCAGTTTCGATATCGAAGACGGGGCGGCGGTTGTGCAGTTCTGTGATGCCAATGCCATTGAGTTCGTGATTGTGGGTCCTGAAGCCCCACTTGCAGCGGGTGTCGCTGATCGTTTGCGGGATGCGGGGCTTTTGGTGTTTGGTCCGTCCAAGGCAGCGGCGCAATTGGAAGCCTCGAAGCATTTCACCAAAGAGGTGTGCGACGCGGCCAACGCCCCCACAGCGGCTTATGGTCATTTCACGGAGGCCGATGCCGCCAAGGCGTATGTCACCGCTCAAGGCGCACCCATCGTGATCAAGGCCGACGGTCTTGCTGCCGGTAAAGGGGTGATCATCGCCGAAACGGCTGAAGACGCGCACGCGGCGATCGACGACATGTTCGGCGGGGCGTTCGGTGGCGCCGGGGCTGAGGTTGTCATCGAAGAGTTCATGACCGGCGAAGAAGCGTCCTTTTTCGTGCTTTGCGACGGAGAAGTCGCCCTGCCCATGGGCACCGCGCAAGATCACAAACGCATTGGCGAAGGTGACACCGGGCCGAATACCGGCGGCATGGGCGCCTATTCTCCGGCCCCCGTCCTGACGCAAGAGGTGGCCGATAAGGCACTGAACTTAATTGTAAAACCCACGCTGTCTGAGATGGCACGAAGGGGCATGCCGTACCAGGGTGTACTCTATGCCGGGTTGATGATCGAAGATGGCAACCCGCGCCTTGTGGAATATAACGTCCGCTTTGGTGATCCCGAATGCCAGGTGCTGATGATGCGGCTTGGCGCGCAGGTTCTGGACTTGCTGCAGGCCACCGCTGAAGGACGCCTTGAGGAGGCGCGCGTCAACTGGGCCGATGATCATGCCATGACGGTCGTGATGGCGGCGGCGGGCTATCCGGGGAGTTACGCCAAGGGTCAGCCGATTGGAGGGCTGGAGGATTTGCCCGAAGACAGCATGCGGATGATGTTTCACGCTGGCACCACCGAGAAAGACGGCCAGACGGTCACCAGCGGTGGGCGTGTTTTGAATGCCACGGCACGGGGCAACAGCCTGCGCGAGGCGGCAGATCGGGCCTATGCGCTCGTGGACGCCGTGGACTGGCCGGATGCGGCTTTGCGCCGTGATATAGGCTGGCGGGCTCTCTAGCCTCAGCTGCGCAAGTCCAGAACGTCACTGATATCCGCACGCTCTGTCCGAAACCCGTTGGCCGGGTGACCCGGATCCTCATAGCCGAAGGAAACCGCACACAGGATCAACCGGTCGTTGCCAAGACCGAAATGTTGTCGGATCAGCTCCGGATAGGCAGCCACTGAGGCCTGCGCGATACTGGCCACGCCAAGGCTTGTCGCCGCCAACATGAAGGCACTGACAAACCCGCCGCAATCGAGCGCGCCGTAAGGTCCAAGCTCTGCCTCCGAATGGACAATCGCCACATGCGGCGCATCAAAAAGCGCGAAGTTTCGCATGCTTTGCGCCGCGCGGCCTTCGCGGTCCTCGCGCGCAAGACCGACCGCCTCATACAGCTGATACCCGCATGTGCGCCGCCGATCGCCGTAAACGCCGGGATAACCCTTGGGCCAGGGAAGATCGGGGCTTGGTTTACGTTTGTCGACTTCTGCTTGCAGCGCGGTGCGAAACGCATCCGTCGCCGCACCGGATGTGACTGTCACCTGCCAGGGTTGCGCATTGCACCACGACGGCACGCGCCCGGCGGCTCTTACAATCCGTTCAATGACGTCATCTGCAACCAGCTCAGGCCGAAACCCGCGGCAGGAATACCGACGCGCCAAAACACGTTCCAGCGCCTTGATCTCTGCGGTCATCAGATCGCACCTTCGCTAAGCGCCAGCGCGAACCCGATGGCGCCTGCGATCAATGCCACCGTGACAATCGCTATGATGATCTTGATGGCCGACCAAGGTCGTTCGCCCTGTACGCGCCCCGTGCGCCCATTGACCACGAAGCGGTAGGTCTTGCCGCGATACTTGTACGCGGCCAGCCAGACGGGCAGCAGAATGTGCTTGAACGTCACGCCCTTCACAGTGGTATCGACGGCATGAATGCGCTGCCGGTCGCCGCCGATGTCAAAGCGTACGTCGCGTGCGATCACCCGGTCCATATGCGCGCGTGCCTGGGCAAATGCGTCCTCAAGCTCCACCTGATAGCCTTCCGCCTGAAATCCAGCGAGGAATTCGGGGCTATAGGGTTCCAGAGCGCTGAGATCCCAAGGTTCCAGCGCGTCCGTGTAGCGTTTGGGAAGGGTGCGAGAGGCCAACACCAGCACATCATCAAAGAAACGCGCAACCCGGCCTGTCACGGCCCTCCAGCGCACCTTGGCGACACGGACCCGTTCCTGCTTGCCGTCACGCATGACGGTTTTATGCTCGTGGTAGACCGTTCCCCGTTCTCCGCGATATTTTGATTTCGTGTCCGCATCGAATGTCCAATAGGGCACGTAAATACCCTGCATTTTCCGCCCCTTACGGGCATATTCCTGCAAACCATTTGGCGCGAACCAAAGCCTGCCCAACCAATCTGTCATCGCCTTGCGCGCGGCACGTTCTTCTAACGCAAAGGGTAGGACGGCCTTGGGTTTGATGTTGCGGTGCACCCCTGTATCCGTCACCACTGGTGACGCGCAATACGGGCACTCAGCCGCATGTGTGTCGGCATCGAACTCTAGCTGCGCGGCACAGTCGGAGCAGGAGAAGACGCGCGTTTCCTGGGTCTCGGCGCTGTCCAGCTCCCCCTTCAGGGCAGCATCGAAGTCCAGCTCCCTTATGGTGCCTTCCCAAGGCGTGGATTGCGCGATCTCTTCGCTTTTGCCGCAATGGTCACAGGAAAGGCGCCCTTTGTCCGGGTCAAACCGATAATCCGCCCCACACTGATCGCAGGGGAAGCGATGTTCTACCAGTATGGACCCGATCTCAGGCTCAGACATGGGCGTGTGCTGCCTTATGCGCCGGGTGGAGGCGGCGGAAGAATGGTGAAGAGCTGCGCCAGTTCCTGCACGTCTTCGGCTTTCATCCACCCATCCTGACCTGCCGTCCAGACATGCGTCTCACGCGTCAGCTGGCCTTCGCCCGCCATACGCCCGAGGGCTGCTTTCGAATAGGGCCCGTGCGTTTTACCATCCTCGGCGATGTGCCAGACATGCTCGACCGGGGGTGGCGGAGGGGGCGGTGCGGCGTGGCTGGGTTGCGACCCCCATGGCCCTTGGTTCATCTGGTTGGCCATGGCCATGCCCATCCCCATGCCGAGACCCGCACCGATGCCTTCGCCCGCCCCGCTGCCGGGGGTTTTCGCGGCGGCTGTCATGGCTTCTGCGGCCGAGTACTGTGTGAACTTGCCCAGATCACCGGCCAGGCCCATGGATGTCCGCTTATCAAGCGCCTCTTCCACCGCGGGCGGCAAGGATATGTTTTCAATGTAAAATTCCGGAATCGACAGCCCGTATTCGGCCACCACGCCCGAAATTTCCGCTGCAATCAGCTTTCCCAGATCAGCCGTGTTCGCGGCCATGTCGAGCACCGGAATGCCAGACCCCGCGATGACGCGAGAGAACGACTGCACGATGATGTTGCGGACCTGATAGCTGATCTCATCCATCGTGAATTCACCATCTGTGCCCACGATTTCAGTCAGGAAGCGCGCAGGGTCCGTGACCCGCACAGAATACGTCCCGAACGCACGAATGCGGGTTGGCCCAAACTCCGGATCGCGCAGCATGATCGGGTTCTTGGTGCCCCATTTCAGATCATTGAACCGCGTCGTGTTGACGAAATAGATCTCGGATTTGAAGGGGGATTTGAACCCGTGGTCCCAGTGCTGCAGCGTCGTCAGGATCGGCATGTTGTTGGTTTCCAACATGTAAAGCCCAGGCGTGAAGACATCCGCCAGCTGGCCCTCATGCACAAACACCGCCGCCTGACCTTCCCGCACGGTCAGCTTGGCCCCGTATTTGATCTCATGGCCTTCACGTTCAAACCGCCAGACCATGGTGTCACGGGTGTCATCGACCCAATGGATGACGTCGATGAATTCACCGGTGAGAAAATCGAAAATGGGCATGGCTATCCCTCCTTGTTCAGTCTCAGATCTGTCCGGGATTGCCGTCCAGAATGCGTTTGATCAGCGGGCGGGCCTGTCCAAGGCTCATTCCCGGTTTCAGGTTCGGATGATAAAGCAAGCGCAGCAGCTCTTCATCATGTGTTGTCAGGAACGCGAATTCCTCATCATCGTTGAAGATCGAGGGGCGCGCCTTGGCGCTGTCATTGCGCAGCCCCATGCCTTGCGCCATTTCCTCATGCACACAGGCCTTGCGCATCACGTCAGGCAGTTCAGCTCTGATCAGCGCGATCCCCTTGTTGATGGCAGAGCTTGTTTCTGTCTCGGCAAAGGTGATCACAAGGCATGTGGTTTTCCGGTCCAGTGTCTTCAGAATGTTGATCGAGGATTCGCCCAAGTTTGGTTCCAGTTCCCGAAACCGGGCGATGGTGTCGTCCATGTCATCAATACCTGCCACCAGTACGTGGAAATTCGCATTGCGTTCAGACATGGTGACAGGATGCCCGGTGATCTTGGACAAGCGCCGCACATAGCCCGCGATCATATCAGGATCGTTTTCGCGTTGCGCCAAAGAGGTGTGTTTGCCGAATTCGACGGCCACGCGCACGGGGCCCGTCCATTTGATCAGGGGCACCGGCGTGTCAGACGCCCGCGTCAGGCCGCGGCCCACTTCGAATTCATTGTAAAAGGCGATGCGTTCGAAATTCCGGCTGACATCCGCACTGGTGTAGGGCGTATCAACGCCCCCACCATCCGTGCGCGCAAGGTCTTGCGCCAGAAAGTTCCGCAAAACCCGGGCATAGTATTCCTGCAGGTCTTTGCTTCGCCGCGAGGGTTCCAACACTTGCGCGGAGGTGTCCAGATCAGCGGGGCGCGCCCTAGGGTTGGGGCCGGGATCAGGGAACAGATCGCAAGACGCAAGCGCGGCCAGCCCGATCACGGCGACCGCCGCCCGCCCCCATTTTGCCCGTTGTTCTGACACCCCAATCACGCGTCCCTTTAGCTGTTCGGCACCGAAGATGACGCTGTATCGCCCACGCCGTCGCGCCGCGACTTTGCTGCGGCCAGTGTATCGCGCAGATCAGCCTCCATTTTCTTGAGGTCTTCCTCAGCCGCAGCGCGTCGTGCTTTGCCTTCGTCCGCGATGGCAAGGCTTTCCTCGATCGTTCCGATCAAGTCCGCATTGGCCTTCTTCACCGCTTCGATGTCAAACACACCGCGTTCCATCTCTTCGCGGATCATCTTGTTGCTGGCGCGCAGGTTCTCGGCGTTGGCCGTCAGCAATTCATTGGTCAGATCGTTGGCATCACGCACGGCGGCGGCCGCTTCGGCAGAGCGTTGGATCGTGACCGCCTGGGCCAACTGCGTTTCCCAAAGCGGGACCGTGTTGACCAAAGTCGAATTGATCTTCGTCACCAGCGACTTGTCATTTTCCTGCACGAGGCGAATGGAAGGCAGCGACTGCATGGTCACCTGGCGGGTGAGCTTGAGATCATGCACGCGGCGTTCCAGATCATCCCGCGCGGCCCGCAGATCGCGCAATTCCTGCGCTTTCATCACCTGCTTGTCCTCTGGCGCCTTTTCGACTTCCTTTTCCTTGGCTGGGATGTCTTTGGCGTCCAGCTCGGCGATCTTGGCCTCACCGGCGGAAATGTAGAGCGCCAGTTCGTCGTAGAATGCCAAGGTCTTGTCGTAGAGAATATCGAGGGATTTGATGTCCTTAAGCAGCGTATGCTCATGGCCCAGAAGATCCTCGGTGATCTTGTCTATCTGGCCCTGGATCGTCTCGAACCGTGCTGTGAACTGGGCAAAGGGCGCGGCTTAGCCAAGCAGTTTTTCCCACCATGTCCGTTCCCGCCGCACGTCCAGCTCAGACACGGAGAAGCCACGGATAGTTGTGACGATGTTGCGCAGGCTGTCGCCGGCAGGCCCTACGTCTTTGTTGCGCACGCCCTGCAGCATGGATTGCGATATTTCCTGCAATTCCGCCTGCGCGCCAGACCCAAACGCCACGATCGAGTTCGTGTCGCTCATGTCGATTTCATCCATGCGCTTCTGGATCGCAGTCGTTTGTTTCTTGTTGGCCTTCTCAAGCGGCACGATGGCGTTGGCCTCAACCGGTTCCGGCAAAATGACTTTGCTGACTTCCTCGACTTCGGCCAACGTGGCCTCGGCTTTTTGGCGAATGGTATCAGACATGTAACTCTTCCCTTTCAGGTAACACTCTCAGGTGGGCTTTTCGGGGGCCAGCCCCTCACGTTTCAGACGATCACGCAGCACTTCGATTTCGACTTCCAGATCGGTGGTGTCATCGTTGAGCAAGCTGCGCGTTTTGGCGGTGAAATTCTCTTGCAGGTCATCCAGCAGACCGAAGTAGTCATCGCGGGCCTCGGTGTTGCGGGAATGCGCGTAGATATCGGCAAACTTGACCGTCGCATCGCGCGCGCCCTGCAAATAGACGGTCAGGTATTTGCGCGTCGTGGTCAGGTCGCGCGGATCGCTTTCGATCGTGCGCAGCATTTCGCGCACGCTGGACTGAAACTGCTCTACGCGCGCCTCGGATGTGCGATCACCAGCGCGGATCACGGCGTCTGACATGGCTTTCAGCATCGCCTCGGCCTTATCGACGGCACGGGCCACACGGTCGGTTTGAAAACTGTCGACCCCCTCCATGCCTTTGTCAGACATGGGGTCCAATCCGAAGGCGAAGGAATGCAGGACCGCCCCCAGGACGGCGTAAATCACCGGTTCGATCAGCGTCCCACCTGCGGCAAAGCCCGCGACGGCCAGCCCGGCCCCGGTCAGCACACTTCCTGCGATCTTGCGCGGAAACCCCGGACGACGGGCCACTTTGCGTGCGGCAAACGCCTCTTCCGCCTTGATGCCTTCCCGTGTCAGCCACGCCGCCAGAAGCAGCAAACCAAGGGCGATCAGGTTCAGGGCAAGCCCCGTGGCACCAGATGTGAAGGCTGACCAAATCAAAGGCAGAGGCGCGATGAACAGGAAATTAACGCGGCCACCTGCCCGCGTGCGCACAGCACCGCGGTAGGCACCTGCCGCCTTGTGCATATGTCGGCTTTCGCGCTCTGGGCTGTATTTGCCACCAAACCGCTGCGCCATCATACGCCCCCCACGACGGAGACATACAAGATGAGCAGCACAAGTAAAAAGAATGCCAGCTTTTGCAGGCCTGTATCAGACATGGCGCGACTGTCCTCGTTAACCATCGACAACGTAAGCGATGCGCCTTGTGCTTTCTAGGGGGAACGTTTCGGCAGATGCGTCAAATCCAGCGCTCAGATCGCTAGAAACGTGGAATATTTTGCGGTTTGGCGAATTCTTACGCTTTATCACGGGAATTCGTGGATAGCATAGGCCTGCTGCCAATGCCTTTCTTCTTGCTGAAAATATCCCGGGGGAGACGCCCGGTTCGGGCGTCGGGGGCAGCGCCCCCTTTTTGTCTGTACGCTTACCGCGATCGCAATACTGCGCCTGGATTCATAATGCCCTGTGGGTCCATCGCGTCTTTCACAGCCCGCATCGCAGACAGTTTTACGGGATCACTGTACCGCTCCAGATCGCCCACTTTCAGCCGCCCGACACCGTGCTCCGCACTCACCGATCCATCAAGGTCATGCACCAAATCGTGCACCGTCCGCTTGATCGCGTCGCGCTGATCAACGAAAGCATCCCGGCTTTCGCCCGGAGGCGGGAACACGTTGTAGTGCAGGTTGCCGTCGCCCACATGGCCGAAGCAATTGATGCGAAACGGTCCAAGGCGTGCGAGCGCCTCCCCGCCGCGCAGGATAAACTCCGGAATCGCGCTCAGAGGCACCGAAATGTCATGCGAGCTGACCGATCCAATCCGGCGGTTGGCTTCGGGGATGGTTTCGCGCAAAGCCCAGAGTTCAGCGCGCTGCGCCTCTGACTGCGCAATGATGCCGTCAGTGGCGAGACCCGCGTCAAACGCGTCTGAGAAAAGCGCTTCCAACGCGCTTGCAGGATCGAGGCCACGCGCAAGGCCGATATCGATCAGCACCATCCACTCGGGCGGATCAGCATAGGGCTGCTTCACACCCGGCATTGTCTCTTTGAGGAAATCCAGCCCCATCCGATGCATCAGCTCAAACGCCGAAATGCCTTCGCCCAAGTGATCCCTTGCCATGGCCAAAAGGCTGAGTGCGGCCTCGGGTGAGGCCACCGAAAACAGCGCGGTCCCTTCCCCGGCAGGTTTGGGGTGCAGCACCAGGGCCGCTGCCGTGATCACGCCCAACGTCCCCTCCGACCCGATCAGCAGGTTGCGCAGGTCATACCCGGTGTTGTCCTTGCGCAGGCGTTTCAACCCGTGCCAGATTTGCCCGTCGGGCAAAACCGCCTCCAGCCCAAGGCACAAGTCCCGCGCGTTGCCGTAGCGCAGCACGTTCACCCCGCCCGCATTGGTCGCCAGCAATCCACCAATCCGCGCGCTGCCTTTGGCGGCGATTGTCAGCGGGTAAAGCCGGTCCACCCCGGATGCGGCCTCGTGCACGTCAGCCAGGATCGCCCCGGCCTCAGCCACCAGAATGTTTTCTTCCGGATAGATGGCCCGGACTTTTCGCATCCGCTCAAGGCTCAACAGGACGGGCGCGGGGCCATCGCTGGCGATCTGCCCGCCGACCAGACCCGTCCCGCCACCGTAGGGCACAACGGGCACGCGCGCCTCGGCGGCCAACCTCACAGTATGCGCCACGTCTTCCACGGTGTCGGGTGCAACAAGAACGCCCACCTGCCCTTGCCAGCGCCCACGCGGCTCTTCCAGATAGCCGGGCGTGATATCTCGCAACGCGGCCTCGGGCAAAGCCGCCCGCAAGCGTTCTACAAAAGCTGTGTCGACGGGGTTCAGGGACATCAAGAATGGGGCCTATCGCTTTGCCAAATCAATCGAAAAGGCTCTTCAACCCTTTGAGGGCTTCGTCTTCAAGCGTCTCGCGTAAGGCGTCCTCAATGTCCTGTCCTTCTTCCAGATCAACGCCGAGTTCTTTCCCTATAGCTTCGCGCAATTCCTCTTCCGCCTGATCTTCCAGCTTTTCTCGCTCTGCCGCAAGGTTGAGATCAATCGCTTTCTCAAGGTCAGGCGTGATCTTTGGGTCATCCCACGAACCCCGAATGCGTACTGGTATGGCCAAACCTTGGGAGTTTTCGCCCTGCAGCAAGACCGGCGTAAAGAGGTAGTCTATCGTGCGTTGTCCAAGGCCAATGGTGCCCGCGCCGTCAGCTTTCGCCAAGGGCAACTGCATCAGTAGATCGTTATTGGACAACACACCATCAGCCATCGTGAAACTTGCACTCATCGTGTCAAATACAGTGGTGCCATCTGTCACCACGCCAGACCGCATCAGCCGATCCAGGTCGAAACCGCCAATTACCCCGCGCCCGGTCTCAACAGCGCCGTCCCCGCTAAGCGAATTCATGATCGCGTACTGGCTTTGACCTACGCCCAGGAACTTCAACCGCGCATCTGCGGTCCCGGAAAATCGCGTGATGTCTGCGGCATCGGTCAGAAAGCTTTCCATATCAATGCCTTTGACGTCGACATTGCCACCGACGGACAGACCGGAGCGGTTGTTCATCACGAACTGACCCGTGATTTGTGCCGCATAGGCCTGCACCTCCTGCAATGTGAAGACCAAACGTGAGCGATCCAGCGCCATCATCGTCCGCGTCTTGCCGACCTGAAGGTCCCCCAGGTCGATACTGTTGGCCGTCAGTGAGATTTCACCGTCCGCCAAGGCCAGCGCGGATGCATCGATCGGGTCCTTGGACCAGCCACTGTCCGAGGCTTGACCGCTTTGCTGTTCGCCTGATCCCTCGCCGCTGCCGTCCGATGTCTCTCCACCGCTCAGTTGGCTGAGATCCAGATCACCGGCGTCGATCCGCGCGGTGATCACCGGCTTGCTGCCGGCCAGTGCTAGGTCAACGGCGCCTGTCATCCGGTTGCCGCCCAGATCAAGGATGAGATCGCGCAGGGACAAGCGTTGATCGGTGGTGAATGTGACCTGCGCGGTTAGATCGACCGACCGGCCAAACCCCTCTGGCAGATCGGCAGGGGGTTGCCCGAGGGCCGCCATAAGACGGTTCGTGTCTTTGATCTTGGCGGTAAAGGCCCCTTCGGCCTGCGGCTCAGAACTGGCGCGACCGGTAAAATTGATCTCACCGCCCGGAGCTGAGATATTGGCCACGATGTCGCTGACGGCGCCATCAATGAAATCGCCCACCCGGTCGAGGTGGCCAGAGATGTTCACGTCATCCTCGCCCGGGCGCACCGTGGCTTCAAAGGTGGCACGGCCCTCATATTCAGGCCAACGCAGATCAAAGCGCATACCGGTCATCTCGGTCCGCTCGCCCGTGGCGTGATCATCAAAGATAAATGTCGCGTCTTCGATCAGCGCGCGATCCAGCGTCAGCGCCAGCCGCGATGAGCGCGCAGGCTCTGACGTGCTGTCGCTACTGCTGTCCGCGCCAGATTGACCGGAGGGTGCCACACCTTCGACGCCCAGTTCCCAGTTCACGCGCCCATCGGCCGCGCGCTCAAGATGGACACGTGGCCCCTGCGCCTCCAACCCGGTGATCCGAATATCGCCGCCCCAAAGCACCTGAGGCTCGACCCCGATCTTGAGGCTGTCGGCCTGAAACATTGGTCCTTGGTCAGACCAATCCGCATTGGCAATTGTCACGGCCCCTGTGCTGACACCAAGCACGGGGTAGAAGCTGACGGTCGTGTCCCCGGACATGATCACCTCGCGGCCTGTCATGTTGGAGATTTGCTCTGACGCCAGTTTTGCAATGCGATCCCCGGGCAGCATGAACAGCGTCGCCACAAGCCCGATGGCCAAAATCATCAGCAACATCAAAATTCGAAAAAGCCACCACATGCCATGCCTCCAAAACCACTTATTCAAAGCTAAGGCGTGCATGGAAAACCAACAACCGTCTTTTCGCGGCGTACTGTCCCATCCCGCGCCTTCAGACGGGTGGCCAAAGAGGTGCGGCTTTGGTGACTGTGGGTGTTTCCATCTAACGTGCGTCTTGATGGTTTATGTTTAAGAAAGATGCGCTTTTATGAGGATAAGATTATGTTTTACATCCCATATGTGATAATTTTGGCGCTGGAAAATCAAGAGAAACCAACACTTTAACTGCATCATCGCCAACCCCCTCATCGCAGGATTGTGAACACAAACCGTCACAACTTCCCTGTCCAAACCGCAGAAAAGAAACACATAATTGTCAAGAAACTGGCATGCTAGCGTCGTGGAGCGTTGTTTGACTGGTTTTGAAAGGCAGTGACCATGTCATACCCAGATTACACCCCTGCAGAACGTATCGCCGATGGCGTTATCCACGTTTTGGGTGTTGTCAGCGCGGTTGCAGGGGTCTGCATTATCTTCTGGATGTTTGCGGGTAAAATGGAGTGGCCGACATTCCTTGCCACCGCCATCTATGCCGCAGCTTTGATCCTGATGCTGTCGGCGTCTGCCGCCTATCACATGGGGGCGCACACCGCTGCGAGGCCCGTTCTTCGGCGTATTGATCACGCGGCCATCTACCTAAAAATCGCCGCCACTTTCACACCTTTGGCGATCCTGCTGGGGTCCGTTTTCGGCTACATGGTGTTGGGGTTTGTCTGGCTCTTGGCCCTGGTGGGGGCGGCAACCAAACTGATGGCGGCCCGCGGACGCATGTCGACGGGTTGGTGGCCACAGGTAGCCCTGGCCTGGATCGGCGTCGCATTAATGATCCCGCTTTGGAATGCGCTGCCTGCGCAAAGCTTATGGCTGATCGTCACCGGCGGCCTGATCTACACAGGTGCCGTCGTGTTCTATTGCTGGGAAAGCCTGCGCTTTTCCTGCGCGATCTGGCATGCCTTTGTGCTGATAGCGACGGGGTGCCTCTTCATGGGGATCACAACCGCGCTGGCCGCTGCGCTAAACGCGCTCTGACACTCAAAGACCAGACGCAACCCGACGCACGGTGGCAATTCGCTCCGGATTGGGCGGATGGGTGCCAAGGAAGCGATCCCCTGGATCAGGCAACTGGTTGAAGAACTCGGCCCCACGCACCGGATCATAGCCCGACCGCTGCGCGATTACGGTGCCCAGTGCATCCGCCTCAAGCTCGAAATCTTTGGAATATGTTCGCCCGCCCACGCTTGCGCCGACACTTGCCGCCGCATCCACGGTGCCGGATCCAGCACCAATCAGAGCTGCCAGCCCGCCCAACAAGATCGCGCCGGTCTGCTGATTTTGCACGGTCCGGGGAATGTGGCCTCGGATATGGTGCGCGGCTTCATGGCTGACGACGAACGCCAGCTCATCTGCGTTGCGCACATTGGCGAGCAACGCAAGATTGAAGGCAAGGATCGGGCGGCCACTGCGATCCAGCGTCATATAGGCGTTGGGTGGCTGGTTGGGGCGCTCATCCAGGATGATGTTGAAGTCGCAGTTTTCGTTCGGCAATTGCTCTCGGCACATACGCTCTGCCACCGGCTCAACCCGTGCCGTGACCGCACGAAACCGCGCCATGTCTGACGCGGTGGGTGTTTTGCTGGCCATTCTGGCAACTTCTTCAGACGTCGGACCTTGCGACGTGCCTGACGAGGGGCTTTGCGTCGTGGAGACGCACCCGCTAAGCACCAAAACTGCAAGCACTCCCAAAAACCGCATCGCTTTGCCCCGGATTACTCGTTCCATGAGGTGAATTTAGGCATCGAACGCGGGGACTGCCAGAGGTCTTTTCACAATCGATCCGGCCTTGCATAAAGCCGCCAACCGGGTCAGGCTGTTGTCATGTTTTCCATCGAACACGAATTTGACTGCACGGTTGTAACCCTGGTTGACGAAGGTCACGGGCCGCTTGGCGAGGATGTGGTGATCAACGCCTTTGAGGAGTGTGTCACGATCGAACAATTCGATACGCGCACCGACAGCATGCAGAAGGTGACCCTGTCGATGGCGCAGCTGCGCGATCTGGGCGCTGCGCTGAATTTGCCAGAAGGGGTCTACACGCTGGAGAAAAAAGCGCCTACATCCCCCTGACACATGGTGCCCGGGATGCAGCCTGCCTGCTGACCCAGCGTCCGCAGACAAGACAGGATTATGCGATGCCCCAGAAAAACCCGGCCGCCCTCGAATTTCTTCTCACCCGCCGTTCCAGACCCGCCAAGACACTGACAACGCCGGTCCCGACGCGCGACGACCTGATACCCATCCTGACCGCCGCGGCCCGCAGCCCGGACCACGGTAAGCTGGAACCATGGCGTTTCATCGTGCTGGAGCGTGAGGCGTTGCTGCGGCTTGGTGCCTTGGTGGAACCGCTTGGTGTACAACTTGGGAAGGATGAGTTCGACATCGCCAAGGCGCGCCGCCAATATGATGACGCACATCTCGCGGTGGCTGTCATCGAAGTACAAAAACCGTCCGAGAAAATCCCGGCCGTCGAACAAACCTATTCTGCAGGTGCCGTCTGTCTTGCGCTTTTGAACGCAGCACTGGCGTCCGGTTGGGGCGCGAACTGGCTTAGCGGTTGGCCCAGTCACAACCCGGATTTCGTGAAAGAGGGCCTGGGGCTTGCTGAGCACGAACGCGTGGCGGGCCTGATCCACCTGGGCACGGAAGCCATCGAACCACCGGACCGCCCCCGCCCGGACATCGACGACATCACGCAATGGGTCAGCGCATGATCTTCGCCGCCTTTTTCAAGGCCCTTGGTCAGATTGGCGACCCGCGCTTTCGCAAGGTGCTGCTGCTGGGCGTGGGTCTGACGATTGCATTGCTGGTTGGTGCCTATGCCGGGCTTTTGTGGCTGATCGAGGCTTTGACCGGCGAAAGCACAATGATTTTCGGGTACGAGATCACGTGGCTGGGCGATCTGCTTGGCTGGGGGTCGCTTCTGCTGATGATTGTTCTATCGGCTTTCCTGATGGTGCCCGTGGCGTCGGCCATCACGTCGATGTTTCTCGATGAGGTGGCCAAGGCTGTCGAAGACAAGCACTACGCCAACCTGCCGCCCGCAACCCGCGTGCCGTTTTATGAAAGCCTGCGCGACACGCTGAACTTCCTCGGCATTCTGATCGCGGCCAATATTCTGGCGCTCTTTGTCTATGCGCTTATCCCGCCTGCCGCGCCTTTTATCTTTTGGGCGCTGAACGGCTATCTCTTGGGCATGGAATACATCACGCTGGTGGCCATTCGGCGCATTGGACGAACTGAGGCAAAGGCGTTCCGGCGCAAGCATCTGGGCACGGTCTGGTTTGCTGGCACCCTGATGGCGATCCCGCTCTCGGTGCCGTTGATCAACCTGCTGATCCCGATCCTGGGTGCGGCCACCTTCACGCATATCTATCACGGCATTACCGCCCGGCGCTGATCCACATCAGTTACATCTTGCCAGAGATACTCCCCAGCCAGGGCGGGTACTTACCAATGACGGAAAATCGCATCACGTCAGCGAGGTGACCCAGAGAATGGTCGCGTCCTCGTCGCTGACCGACACCACATTGTGCCCCATCGTCGCGTCATAATACGCACTGTCACCGCGTCTCATCTCGATGGGTTCATAGAACTCTGTGTAGAGCTTCACCACGCCGGTCAGCACATAGAGAAACTCTTCGCCGTCATGGCGCACCCAGCCGTCGAACTCATCGATTGACCGCGCCCGAATACGCGCGCGGTAGGGCATCATCTGCTTTTTGCTGAGCGTTTCGCCCAAGAGTTCATGCTCATAGGTGGCGGTGGCGTGATGCGCGCCCTCGCCCGCCTTGGTGACGGACATGCGCCCACTGATCTGATCCCGACTGGGGGGCGTGAAAAGCTGGGGCACGGAGATCTCCAACCCCACGGCCAGCTTCTTCAGGGCATCGTAGGTGGGCGACATTTGTCCGTTTTCAATCTTCGAAAGCGTCGACCGCGCCAGACCCGCCTGCTGTGCGGCCTGTTCCAGCGTCCAGCCGCGCGCCTTGCGTAACTCGCGCACACGTTCCCCGAGGTTGAGCGGCTCGGCCTGCTCACTCCCCCCGTTTTCGCGCGCGATGCGGATCAGATTTCCCGGCAGTATCTCTTCCATACCCCAAAGCTATAGGCGGGGCCCAGGTCACTTGCAACAATCCCCGCCAACGCCTAATCGGGATACATGCTGTCCGAGACCACCTCCGCGTCGTTCGCACCCTGCCCTGTGCCGTTCAATCTGGCCGCGCATGTGCTGGGCCGGGCAGATGAATTGCCCGACAAGGTGGCCTTGGCCGTTTTGTCACTGAGTGGCGCGGAACGCTGGAGCTATGGGCGCCTGAAAGAGGCCGTGCTTGGCACCGGAACGGGGCTGTTGCAGCAAGGACTGGAACCGGGTGACCGGGTGCTCATGCGGCTGGGCAATACGGTCGAGTTTCCCATTGCCTATCTCGGTGCCATCGCCGTCGGTCTTGTGCCCATTCCCACCTCTTCGCTGCTGACCGAACCGGAGGTTGCGGGGATCATTTCGACGACGCAGCCCAAACTGATCCTGCAGGCCGAAGGCGTGGCCTGTCCGCCCACCGACATCCCCGTTCTTGATGAGGCCGCGCTGCTCACTATGCGCAGCCTGCCACCTGCACAGTTAGACATGGGCGACCCGAACCGCTTGGCATACATCATCTACACGTCCGGCACCTCCGGCACGCCCCGTGCGGTCTGTCATGCCCATCGCGCGATCTGGGCGCGGCAGATGATGATGGAGGGCTGGTACGGTCTCACCGAAGATGACAGGCTTTGCCACGCAGGCGCGTTCAACTGGACCTACACTCTTGGCACTGGTCTCATGGATCCATGGACGACAGGTGCGACCGCTTTGATCCCTGGCGCGGGTATTGAAACGGCGCAGCTCCCCCTCCTGATGAAACGCCATGACGCGACAATTTTCGCCGCCGCGCCGGGTGTTTATCGGAGGCTTCTGAACACCGACACACCGCTGTCATTGCCGAAACTGCGCCACGGGCTTTGCGCAGGCGAAAAACTCTCGGAAACCATCCGCACCGGCTGGGAGGAGGCCACGGGCACGCAGCTCTACGAGGCTTACGGCATGTCCGAGTGTTCCACCTTCATCTCCGCCGCGCCCGCGCGTCCTGCGCCGCCGGCCTCTCTTGGCTTCCCGCAAACCGGTCGGCGCGTGGCCATCGTCGGCGCGGACGGCCCTGTGCCCCTGGGCGAGGAAGGCACCATCGCCATCCACCACTCCGATCCCGGCCTCATGCTCGGCTACTACGGCGCAGAAGAGGCCACGCAGGAACGCATGCAGGGCGAATGGTTCCTCACCGGCGACCAGGCCACCATGGGCGAGAACGGCGCGGTCACCTTCCTGGGCCGCAATGACGACATGATGAACGCAGGCGGCTTTCGCGTCTCTCCCATGGAAGTTGAGGCCGTCCTCAACACCCACCCCGGCATCACCCAGGCCGCCGTCACCGATATCGAGGTCAAGGCCGATGCCCGTCTGATCATGGCGTTCTACACTGGCCCAAACGTGATTGACGCAGGCGAGTTGGAGGCCTTCACCTCCACCCGTCTGGCAGGTTACAAACAACCGAGAGGATTTTTCCACCTCGACACCCTGCCCACCGGGGCCAATGGCAAACTCCTGCGCCGCGCGCTGCGGCCGATTTATGAAAGCCTGACATGATCAAGCTCGACATTATTTCCGATCCGATCTGCCCGTGGTGCTACATCGGCAAGACGCTGCTGGATCAGGCCCTGGCAGAGCGCCCCGATCATCCGTTTGAGATCGAGTGGCATCCCTTTCAACTGAACCCCGACATGCCTGAGGGCGGCATGGACCGCAAAGACTATCTGGAGACAAAATTTGGCGGCAAAGACGGCGCGCTGCGGGCCTACGCGCCAGTACTTGAACGCGCCGAAGCGGCAGGCCTGACGATCGATTTCGCGGCCATCCCCCGCACGCCCAACACACTCGATGCCCACCGTCTGCTCCACTGGGCCGGGGTCGAAGGCCACCAACTACCCGTCGCCATGGCGCTTTTCCGTGCTTATTTCGAAGAGGCACGGGATATTGGTGATCACG
This sequence comes from uncultured Roseovarius sp., assembly GCA_963422235.2. Classification (GTDB taxonomy): domain Bacteria; phylum Pseudomonadota; class Alphaproteobacteria; order Rhodobacterales; family Rhodobacteraceae; genus Roseovarius. Next base: position 2,494,598 of record CAXMWV010000002.1, on the reverse strand, counting down.
ACGTCCTGGCCGACATCGCCGACAGCGCAGGGATGGATGCCGCCGTGGTTCGGAAATTGCTCAGCTCTACCGCGGACAAGGCGGACATCCAGGAAAAAGACCGCAAATTCCGTGAGATGGGCGTGACCGGCGTGCCGTGTTTCATCGTCAACGGCAAACACGCCGTACCGGGCTGCCAGCCGGCGGAGACTTGGGTGCAAGTGATTGACGAGATCAACGCACAGCTTGCCGCCAACGAAGAGAGCGAGGCGTGAAATCCCCGGCCCTGATAGGCGCGGTGTCCTTTCTGGCGACGCTGATTGCGATCAGCACAGTGTTTTTCAAGTATGTCGAAGGCTGGACCTGGATTGACGCGTATTTCTTCACGGTCGTGACGCTCTCTACCGTTGGCTATGGCAACCTTGTCCCCGAAACCGAAATCGGCAAGATCGCCACCACGATCCTGATCATCGCGGGCATCGGTGCCTTTGCCTATGCTATTCAGCAGTTTGGTGTGTACTTCGCCCATCGCGAGGCGCATCGCAAAGGCTGGCTCTATCGCCACCTGCCCCATGATGACGACGAAGACGAACACCAAAAATAAACGCTGCAGTATTGCAGGCTAACCTGTGCATCACGATCAATTGGACTTTGCGTCGACCCGTGATAGCGCAGAGCCATGACGTCCGTTGACACACCCTCGTCCCAACGCATCAGCCAGACCGAGTTCGTCGCTCTGGTGGCCATGCTTGTGGCGGCGGTCGCAATCTCCATTGATGCCATGCTGCCTGCTATGCCGGAGATTGCGGGTGAACTGACGCCGGACAACCCCAACCTCGCGCAGTTGGTGATCACGAGTTTCGTGTTTGGCCTCGGGGTTGGCACGTTCTTTGCCGGGCCCCTGTCTGACAGTTTCGGACGCAAGCCTGTGATCCTTGCTGGTGCGGCCCTTTATATCTTTGCCAGTGCGCTCGCTTGGTTTGCCTCCAGCCTTGAACTGCTGCTGGCGGCGCGTGTGTTGCAGGGCCTTGGCGCCTCGACCACCCGCATCGTGCCCATGGCCATCGTGCGCGATCTCTACTCGGGTCGAGAGATGGCGAGGATCACATCCTTCATCATGATGGTCTTCACCCTTGTTCCCGCCGTCGCCCCCTTGATGGGCAGCTGGATCATCGCGCTCTCCGATTGGCGCGGTATATTCGTGGCCTTGATCATGTTCTCCATGATCTCAAGCGCCTGGCTCAAGTTACGCGTCACCGAAACCTGGACGCCCGAGCGCTGCGTCCCGTTCCGTCTGAGCGCCGTCGTGCAATCGGCACGCTTCGTGCTCTCCAACCGCACCGTCCAGCTGAGCACCGCCGCGCAGACTTTCTGCATGACAGCGCTTTTTGCCTCGCTCAGCTCCGTCCACCAGATCTTTGATATCACCTACGGCCGCGCCGACAGCTTCCCGGCCTGGTTTGCCGTCATCGCGCTTGTCGCGGGCGGGTTCAGTTTGCTCAACGCCGTGTTGGTGGTGCGTCTGGGAATGCGCAGACTGCTGATCATTGCGATGACCTCCTTCATCGCGCTCACCGTGGTTTTCCTCATGCTGGACCAACTGGCCTTCGCCCAAGGCCTGCCCTTTGCCCTCTTCATCACCTGGCAAGGCGCGTTGTTCGTTCACACCGCCATGACGCTCGGCAATCTCAGTGCGCTTGCGATGGAACCGATGGGCGAGGTCGCGGGCATGGCGGCCAGCATCGTCACGGGGCTTGCCACCATCGGCGCGGTGGTCTTCACGGTGCCCATTGGGTTGGCCTTCAACGACACGCCCCTGCCCTTGATGATCGGCACGCTGATGGGTGTGGTCGCGGCCTTTGTGATCGCGCGGAACATTCGGCGGGAGTGATCCTTGGCCACACTCGGGCCATGAGTATTTGTAGCAAGAAAGAAGCCACGCGCACGCCTGACCCCGGCTTCTTTCTGGTCTGAAATACTCCGGGGGAGACGCCCAACGGGCGGCGGGGGCAGCGCCCCCATACCAACGCCGCCCGCTACAAGCGCATTTTTGTATACAAATGCATACAGCCCTTCCCAAACGCGAGATTCTGGTCTAAGAGGCCCCAAACGACGCGCCTATCAAGAGGACCCACCCCATGACCAAGATCAAGGTAGACAACCCTATCGTCGAAATGGACGGCGATGAAATGACCCGCATCATTTGGGATTTTATCAAAAAGAAACTGATCCTGCCTTACCTCGACATTGACCTGCTTTACTATGACCTTGGCATCGAGGCCCGTGACGCCACCAACGACCAGATCACCATCGACAGCGCCGAGAAGACCAAGGAAGTGGGTGTCGCCGTCAAATGTGCGACCATCACACCCGACGAGGCGCGCGTGGAAGAGTTCGGTCTCAAGCAGATGTGGCGCAGCCCCAATGGCACGATCCGCAACATCCTGGGCGGCGTTGTGTTCCGTCAGCCGATCATTTGCTCCAACGTGCCGCGCCTCGTGCCGGGCTGGACCCAGCCCATCGTGATCGGCCGCCATGCCTTCGGTGATCAGTACCGCGCGACAGACATGAAATTCCCTGGTCCGGGCAAACTGACCATGAAATTCGTGGGCGAGGATGGCACCGTGGATGAGCGCGAGGTGTTCGACGCTCCCGCCGCCGGTGTTTTCATGTCGATGTACAACCTCGACCAGTCCATTATCGATTTCGCCCGCGCCTCGATGAACTACGCGCTGAACCTTGGCTGGCCGTGCTACATGTCCACCAAGAACACGATCCTCAAGCAATATGACGGCCGTTTTCTTGAGCTTTTCCAAAAGGTCTATGAGGAAGAGTTCGAAGAGGCGTTCAAAGCCAAAGGCATCACCTACGAACATCGCCTGATCGACGACATGGTCGCCTGCGCGATGAAGTGGAACGGTGGTTTTGTCTGGGCCTGCAAGAACTACGACGGCGATGTACAGTCCGACACCGTCGCGCAGGGCTTTGGCTCTCTGGGTCTGATGACCTCGCAACTGATGACGCCCGATGGAAAGATCGTGGAGGCCGAAGCCGCCCACGGCACCGTCACGCGCCACTACCGCCAGCACCAGAAGGGCGAGGAGACATCGACCAACTCCATCGCGTCGATCTACGCCTGGACAGGTGGCTTGAAGCACCGCGCGAAACTCGACGGCAACGAGCCACTGATGAATTTCGCAACGACGCTGGAGACGGTCATCGTGGACACAGTAGAAAGTGGCTTCATGACCAAGGACCTCGCCCTGCTGGTCGGTCCCGATCAGGGCTGGCTGACGACCATGGGCTTCCTTGAGAAGGTTGACGAAAACCTCGGAAAAGCGCTGGCCGGGTAAGCTCGTCACCAACGCTAAATGCCAAACATCCCGTCCTGTTATGCAGGGCGGGATGTTTTTTGTCACTGCCCGCGATTGTGGGTCTTGGCGTACATCTCCGCGATCATGCGGCTGGCTGTCTTCTCAAATGCCGCCGGAATGAACGCGTGCACCAGCGCGCAGAAGGCGGCGGCGAAGAGTTTCAGGCTGAAGCGCCCGGCAAAAAGCGCGTGTTCGAGGTAGCTCTCATCGACGCTGCGCGGGTGGTCGAGAAATACTTTGGTCAGCATGGCGGATCCTCCGGTTGGGTGTTGCACACATCTACCCCGTGTTGTCCGCAACCTTATCCCAAATATGCGGGAATATCGTTATATATTGGGATATTTTTCTGCTATAGTCGGATTATGAAAGACATTGATCAAACAGATGCCCGTATCCTGCGTGAATTGCAGCGTGACGCGGATCAACCGCTCGATCAGCTGAGCGAGAAAGTCGGCCTGTCACGCAACGCGCTCTGGCGGCGGATCAAACTGCTGGAAGAGGCGGGGATCATTCGGGGCAAGGTGGCGCTTTTGGATGCGCAGAAACTGGGGCTTTCGCTCACCGTGTTCATGCAGATCAAAGCGCCTCGACACGATGCGACCTGGATGACCGACTTCGCCCGCGCCGCGCGCAGCCTGCCGGAAGTGCAAGGTGTGTTCAGAATGACCGGCGATCTGGACTACCTGATCCAGGCCCGGGTGCGGGACATGGCGGATTACGACCGGCTCTATCAGTCGCTGGTGTCCAAAGTCGCCATGGGCGATGTTTCGGCCAGCTTCGTGATGGAAGAGATCAAGGCGAGCACGGAACTGCCCGTCTGAGGCCCTCAATTCACAGGGTTCGGTCCAAACCGGCTGTAAAGATCAACGTCATCCAGCGTCACGGTTCCCGTCAGCATCAGGGTCGCCACAATGGCCCACAGCACGAAGGCCACGCCTGTCGTGATCCACATCTTCTTGCGAAGGTGGTGATGCTCCGGCGATCCGGCATGGGTGCCGGGGATGACCTCGCCCAGATCGCCTTGCGTTTGGATACGGATCGGCAGGATGACCAGAAAGGTCATGAACCAGATCACCAGAAACAGGACAAGACCGGAGACAGGACCCATTAGACTTGCTCCAACTCAACGAGGCAGCCGTTGAAATCCTTGGGATGCAGGAACAAAACGGGTTTGCCATGGGCGCCGATCTTGGGCTCTCCGGACCCCAGCACACGTGCGCCGGTTTCCTTGAGGTGATCCCGCGCCGCGATGATGTCATCGACTTCGTAGCAGACATGGTGAATGCCGCCCGAGGGATTCTTTTCCAAAAACCCGTTGATCGGGCTGTCCTCACCCAGCGGGTACAGCAGTTCGATCTTTGTATTGGGCAGTTCGATGAAAATGACGGTGACGCCGTGATCCGGCTCATCCTGTGGCGCACCGACATTGGCACCCAGGGCAGACCGATACTGATCCGCCGCTGCCTCAAGATCGGGCACGGCAATGGCCACGTGGTTCAAGCGTCCTATCATGATCGTCCTCGCGTCTGGCTGGTACCCGGGTCTTATGGCCTGCGCGCCGGGCGGAGACAAGCAACAGGCTGTCGCATGGCCCGTCCGGTCCGGTTGCCAGCTTTTAACACTTATTTAGCCATCCTTCCCTAGGCTCAACCTCGGACACAGCGCGCGACAGGAGGCCTCCATGGACGACCTCAATGATATTTTTGACCCCAGACGACCGACGAAAAGCCGCCCTTTATTGGGCATGACCGTGTTGGTGGTGGAAGACAGCCGCTTTACATGTGAGGCGCTGCGCCTGATGTGCCTTCGCTCAGGTGCACGCATTCGCCGGGCGGACAACCTGGCATCGGCGGCGCGGCATCTGAAGGTCTATCGCCCCTCGGCGGCGATCATCGATCTGGGCCTGCCGGACGGGTCTGGCATGGACCTGATTGAAGAGATGGCCAATGCCACCCCCCGCGTCAGTGTTGTGCTGGGGATGAGTGGGGATGACGGCATGGGCCAACATGTCCTGGCAGCAGGCGCAGACGGGTTTCTGGAAAAGCCAATTGCCAATCTCGGGCTCTTTCAGCAGACCATTCTGGCCGCCGTGCCAGATCATGAACGGCAGTTTGGACCGCGCAGTGTTCCGCAGGATGTGGTGGAGCCTGATCTCTCTGCATTTGAGGATGACATCACGTATATCTCCGACATTCTGACGGCCTGCCAGGATGGGCCAACCCTGGACTATGTGGCACAGTTTCTGGGCGGTGTGGCGCGATCAGCCCGAGATGAGCAGTTGGCAGAAGCGGCCGGGCAGCTGTCCAGCTGCGAACCCGGTGATGGGCGGCGACGCGCGCAGGCCGCACGCATTGTCAGTTTGGTTCAATCCCGCCTGCAAAACCGCGTTGCCATCTGAACGAGACATGCCCGCATGGGATACATGAGGCCCAGTGTTCGACACTCTTACCGACCGTCAGACAAGCTCGGGTCGCTTCCCGCCCGCACGAGCCGCGTGAGGTCGCTCAGGCGCTCCCGCTGCTGGCCTTGCGCATCGAAGTTTTGTGGTGACAGCCAGATCTGAAAGGCCTCTGAAAGCGCGGGCCATTCCTGATCGATGACGGCAAACCACGCCGTATCCCGGTTGCGCCCTTTGACCACCGTGGCCTGTCGGAAGACGCCTTCATAGGTAAAGCCCAACCTTTGTGCCGCGCGCCGCGATGGTCGGTTAAGCGCATCGCATTTCCACTCATAACGACGATAGCCCGTCTCGAACGCCCATTTCATCATGAGGTACATGGCCTCGGTCGCCGCCCGGCTGCGCTGCAACTCCGGCGCCATGGCGATAAACCCGACCTCGATTGAACCTGACTCCGGCTGGATCCGCAGGTACGATGCAAACCCCACAAACCGCCCGCTGTCTCGGTCCTTGATCGCGTAGAACAAGATGTCATCGCCACCGGTTGCGCCCCGCATCCAACGATGAAACTGCGCCGCCGATGCGAAAGGACCCACGGGCATGTAATCCCACACCCAGTCATGCCCATCGAAGGCGCGGTAGAGCAGGGCCGCGTGTCGCTCGGCATCCAATGCCTCAAGCCGCACATACTGACCCTCCAGCGGTGCAAGCTCTGGTCGCGGTGGAACGCTCCAGTTGGGAATGACCGGACCGACCGGCCGACCGCTTTGCATGATCCTTGTCACCCTTTGCCCGTGTTCACCGCCATCATAAGCGCGGTTTGGGCGAGGAGCCTATAGCAAAAGCCCCGGATCATCGCCCAGCTCAAGGCCCGGGAAGACGGTGTTTTCCACCAAAGACCGGTCCAGCCCAAAGAGACCCCGCATGATCCAGCCGGTATGGGCGCGTACATCGCGCGTGGGCATCAGATCGCGACGGTCAAAAAGCGATGCTTCATCAAGCCCGGGCCAATCGGTGACAACACGCCCACCCCGCAAGGCCCCGCCCGCCATGACCATCAACCCGCCAGTACCGTGATCGGTGCCAAAGGTGCCGTTGGTGCGCACGGTGCGACCAAATTCTGTCATGGCCACAACCGTGGTTTTGTCCCAGACAGGGCCAAGTTCATCGCGCAGGATCAAGATGTTCTCCGCCAGCGGGCTCAACGCCCGTTTGATGTTGCGGGATTGCTGCGCGTGCGTGTCGAAGCCGTTGATCGAATAGGCCGCGATCCGGGTGTCCTCACGCAGACGACCCGCAGCAAAGCGGGCAATTTCGGCCAGGCCTTTGTCGGGGCGGGCAGATGCCTGCATGGTTTGCATCGCGTTCATCATGTCGGCGCTGTCGATGTCTGCGTCCGTATCGAGGGCCAACGCCCCGCTCTGCGATAAATCAATCGCCTCACCCAGCGCATCGCGGAACAGCTCATCATCATGCATCACCAGATCGAGCAACCGTTCAGCCTGCGGGCTCAACACGAGGGCGGCATCCGGCGACCAATCTGCCACCTTTGCCTCACCGCGCGTCAACAGCATGGAATTGCGTCCAATCGCATAGGCCGTCTGGGCATGCGCGCCCGGCACGCCTGCCAGCATCCGGTTGAGCCATCCATCGCGTGAGCCAACCACTTGCGCGCTGCCAGTGCCGGCTTCGAGGATATCCTGCCCGTCGAAATGGCTGCGCTTGTTGCGATAAGGTGTGGACACTGCGTGCGCAAAACTCAGCTGGCCTGCGGTCCAAAGCGGCATCAGATCGGCCAGCGCGGGATGCAGGGAAAAGTATCCATCAAGGTCCAGCGCGCCCGGGACCGGGTCCTCGCCCAGAATTGGCGCGCGATATTGTGCGAATTCCGGCGCCCCATAAGGCCGCACGGCGTCCAGCCCGTCCAGCCCGCCGCGCAGGATGATGACGACCAACCGGTTGTCCCACGGCGCACTGGCCATCGTGACCGGGGTGATCAGCGGGCTGGCCGCAAGTGAGCATCCAAGGCCCAGGGATCGCGCCAGAAAGGTACGTCTTGAGGTGTGGGTACTACGCATGTTTCACCTCGCCCTTACATTCTCTGAAACGCGGCAGATGAAAGCACCACGCCGATCCCTTCGGCGCGCGTCTCTGCCGCCTTGGCCGCGAAGCGCACTTGTTCGGTCGCCTGTCCGCCCAACGCCATATCGACGAACTCTCTCGGGTCAGGCAGGACACGGCGCAGGCGCAGCGGGGCGAACATCGCCCATTGCATGCGGGCGGCCAGACGCTGTGGCGTGATCCACTGATCATCTGCTTCGGGCCAGCCATCCGGTCCGGTCACGCGGCCCCAGGTCTGCCCCATGAAATCCATCGGATTGTAAAACAGCCTGCGCATCTTGCGAAGGTTGCCGCGCGGCACATGACGGTCATCAAGATCGAGGGCGCGAAGGGTAGACCCGACAAAATCGAGCGGTCGCTTCACATTTCCCGGCGCATCACCCCACGCGGCCGGATGGGTCAGCATAACCTCATAAACTGGAAGCAGCTGGCCACCCGCTTGCGTGTATTGACGCTCCATCGCGTCGACCAAACCCGCATTAGGCGTATCCCCGACAAAGTGCACGGCCAGTTTTCGCGCCAAGTGCCGCGCGGTTGCCGGGTGTGCCGCCAAGTCCTCCAACGCCGCAAAAATAGCCTCCAAACGGTCTTTTCCGCCATAGGTGCGGCCCAAAACAGTTTTGTCGCCTGGTTCAACAAACCCGGGACGCAGCTTAAACCCGTCATCCAGGGTGAAGGTCAAACCCGTCAGTAGCTCGGCCATCTGGCGCACGTCTTGCTGCTGATAGGGTCCATCCACGCCTAGGGTGTGCAGCTCCAACAACTCCCGCGCGAGGTTCTCGTTCAAGCCTTGTGGGCCGTCACGCCGTAGCGCCACAGGGCTGTTGGGGCCCATGGAAACATGCTGATCAAGGTACCGGAGCATCAAGGGGTGCGTGATCACCGCCTTAAGCATATCGGCAAAGCGACCGCTGACATATGGGCGAATGGCCTCTTCCGTGTAGTTGACCTGCACCTGCCGCCAAGCCAGCATTTTCCCAGAGGCCGCAAAGTGATCCGTCCAAAAAGACGCCAAGCGTTCACGAAGACCGTCCTTGGTCATGGCCCGGCGCAGCAAGACTTGGCCCAAGGCGTGACCCGATTCTTCGTAAAGCTTTCGGCGCATCGCCTTCATGGCCGCGCGTTTGGCCTCTTCTTCGTCCGTGCCGACGGATTTGCGAAAGGCGCGCGTGTCGCGCCGTACCTCGCGTGAGCGTTGCAACACGTGATCCCAACCCGGAACTGGGTAGGTTTCAGCCGCCCGGTCCGGCCCGGTCAGCAGGGCAAGGGTGTCCTCCACGCTCGCCGGCGCGGCCTGTTGCGGCGACAGGCCACAACCAAACCGAATGGCTGCACGCTCGGGGGTGAAACTCATCGCGTATCCTCACCTGGCAATGCCATCAATATAGCATTGAACGGGCGGAGCAGAACAATCCGTCGGTCAAAATTTGCTCAAATGGTCGCGCAGCGTCTATTCCTGAGGAATGACGCGCAGGCCCAGCTCCATCAGCTGATCAGATGTAGGCTCAGACGGCGCATTCATCATCAGGTCCTCGGCCCGCTGGTTCATCGGGAACATGATGACCTCGCGGATGTTCGATGTGCCCGCAAGCAGCATGACGATCCGGTCAATCCCTGCCGCGCAGCCACCATGGGGCGGTGCGCCGTACTGGAATGCGTTGACCATACCGCCGAAGCGCTTGCGCACCTCGTCTTCGCCGTAGCCTGCAATCTCGAAGGCCTTGATCATGATTTCCAGCTTGTGGTTCCGGATCGCGCCGGAGACCAGTTCATAGCCGTTGCAAGCCAGGTCATACTGATAGCCCAACACGTTCAACGGATCGCCTTCCAGCGCCTCCATCCCGCCTTGTGGCATGGAGAAGGGGTTGTGCTCAAAATCAATCGCGCCGGTTTCTTCGTCTTTCTCGTAAATCGGGAAATCCACGATCCACGCAAAGGCGAAACGGTTTTCTTCAGTATGGCCCAGTTCTTCCCCGATCACGTTGCGCGCTTTTGCAGCGACGCTTTCGAACGTTTTTGGCTTGCCACCAAGGAAGAAGGCCGCATCGCCCACTTCAAGGCCCAGTTGCTGGCGAATGGCCTCTGTGCGCTCGGGACCGATGTTCTTGGCGAGCGGTCCGGCAGCCTCCATCCCCTCGCCCTGATCGCGCCAGAAGATGTAGCCCATCCCCGGCAGACCCTGTTTTTGGGCGAAAGCATTCATGCGGTCGCAGAACTTGCGGGAGCCGCCCTTCGGCGCAGGAATGGCGCGGATTTCGGTGCCTTCCTGTTCAAGCAGCTTGGCAAAGATCGCGAAACCAGACCCACGGAAATGCTCACTGACCACCTGCATTTTGAGCGGGTTGCGCAGGTCCGGTTTGTCTGTGCCGTACCAAAGCGCTGCATCGCGGTAGGAAATCTGCGGCCAGTCGTGATCAACCTTGGCGCCGCCACCAAACTCTTCAAAGATGCCGGTCAGGACAGGCTGGACCGTGTCAAACACGTCCTGCTGTTCGACAAAGCTCATTTCCATGTCGAGCTGATAGAAATCCGTCGGGGAGCGGTCTGCCCGCGGGTCTTCATCGCGGAAACACGGCGCAATCTGGAAGTACTTGTCGAAGCCCGACACCATGATCAGCTGTTTGAACTGCTGCGGGGCCTGCGGAAGGGCGTAGAACTTGCCCGGGTGCAAACGAGACGGCACCAGGAAGTCGCGCGCGCCTTCGGGGGATGACGCGGTGATCACGGGCGTCTGGTATTCCTTGAAGCCAATATCCCACATGCGGCGGCGGATAGAGGACACAACATCAGACCGCAGCACCATGTTGCGCTGCATCACTTCGCGGCGCAGGTCGAGGTAGCGGTACTTTAGGCGCGTTTCTTCGGGGTATTCCTGATCGCCGAACACGATCAAAGGCAGTTCTGCGGCCGAACCCAGAACTTCAATGTCGCGCACGAAAACCTCAACTTCACCGGTCGGGATTTTCGGGTTCACAAGGTCGGCATCGCGCGCTTTCACGTTGCCGTCGATGCGGATGCACCATTCGGACCGTACCTTCTCCACGTCCGAAAAGACCGGGCTGTCCGGGTCGCACAGAACCTGCGTCACGCCATAGTGGTCGCGCAGGTCGATGAAGAGGATGCCCCCGTGATCCCGGATACGATGCACCCAGCCCGACAGGCGCACGGTATCGCCCACGTTTTCTTTGGTCAGATCGGCACAGGTATGGCTGCGATAGGGGTGCATGGAAACCTCGTTTGGATTGGTCGCGCCGATACACATGGGTGGGGCGGTAAAGTCAAGCGAAACCCGGGCGAAACACTGGTTGAACCCAGGCGCGCGACAACCCGCACAAACGGTAAACAATTGGTTAAGGCGATTTACAGAGCAAAATTTTTGCGCAAAACTCTGTCCCCAGCAGCGATATTGCTAGGGACACACGGCAATTCATTACTAAAAAACTGGCTGCATCACATGGGCGCGTCGGGCACACGCAATTATGGGGTGAAGACATGTGGACGGTACTTCTAGATACGTTTCTGACCCATCTGTTCAGATCGGGTGAACTGGCTGTGACTTATCCGAACGGCACAACGAAGCGATATGGCGACGGCAATGGCGCGTCGGCGGCACTGACGCTGCACGACAAGTCTCTGCCGCGCAAACTAATCCTGTCGCCAGAGATGGCAGTGGGCGAGGCCTATATGGATGAGACCCTAACCATCGAGGATGATGATCTGCGCGGGTTTCTGGGCCTTGCCGTGGCCAACATGGCGCAGAACGGCCGCCCGTGGTTTCACCGCCCGCTTGAGATCTACCGCCACCTCGCGCGCAACATCAACCAGTTCAACCCGGCCAAGCGATCCAAATCCAACGTGGCGCATCACTATGATCTGTCAGGGGATCTGTATGATCTGTTTCTCGATGAAGACCGGCAGTACTCCTGCGCTTATTTCACCGACCCGGACATGTCACTGGAAGAGGCCCAGGCCGCGAAGAAGCATCACATCGCCGGAACGCTGCGGCTGGAGCCGGGGATGCGGGTGCTGGATATCGGCTGCGGCTGGGGCGGTATGGCCCTGACGCTGGCCCGCGACTATGGGGTTGAGGTTCTGGGCGTCACGCTGTCCGAAGAACAGCACGCCTTGGCCACCAAGAGGGCTGAGGAGGCAGGACTTTCTGACAAGGTCACCTTCAAGCTGATGGATTACCGCCACGTGGAAGGCAAGTTTGACCGGGTCGTTTCGGTGGGCATGTTCGAACATGTGGGGCTGCCGCATTACAACGAATACTTCCGCACCGTGCGCGAGCGCCTGACCGAGGATGGCATCGCGTTGATCCACACCATCGGCCGCTGCGATCCGCCGGGCGTGACCAACCCGTGGATCCTGAAATACATCTTCCCCGGCGGCTATTGCCCTGCTCTGTCGGAAGCCACAAAGGCCATTGAGCTCAACGAGTTCCAGACCTGCGACATTGAAATCTGGCGGATGCACTACGCCTACACGCTGCGCCATTGGCATGATCGGTTCATGGCCAATATCGACAAGGCGCGCGAACTTTATGACGACAGGTTCTGCCGGATGTGGCGCTACTACCTGATCGCTTGCGAGGTGACCTTCCGCTACAACAGCCAGGTCGTGTTCCAGTTCCAGATATCGCCGGATCAGACCGCTGTGCCGCTCACGCGGGACTACCTCTACGCCGACAATGCCAAAGATCTGAGACACGCGGCCGAGTAGATTGGCAATTGGCTGATACCGTCTAAAGGCCCGCCTTTTCGAACAGGTGACGCGCAACTTTCTCTGAACCGATGCGCGTCACATGATTGCGGTTATAGATCATCAACGCGCCTGTATCGTCGACGGACGAACATGTTGCATCGTCACAGAATACCTCTTCGACATCAATGTAATCGTCGGGCAGATCGGTTAACCGGCGCAAAGGCGCAACGAAATCACCGTAGTCTCCGACGCTCAAGGTCAGCGGTTCGACCGCGCCGCGCCGCAGGTTTTGCAAGAGGTAGTCGGACACATCTTCATCAAAGACTGGTCCTTGCTCCAGAAGTACTACGCGTATGCCTTTTGCCCGCAGTCGTTCCACAGCTTCGGAAAGACCACGGTGTACGGCGTCAGACGACGCCGCGCGCCCTTCAATCTCGACGTTGCGCGCCGTCATCGCGGCCTGCAGATTACCTGTGATCACCACGTCCTTCACATCAGCCAACGCTTCTATGGCGGTAAGCACAGCATCATGTGTCCGGCCATCACAGCTGGCCATTTGCGTATTGGAAAGGCCAAAGACAGGCGGGCACCCATTTGCGAGAAAGGCAATACCGCCCCGTTTGTTCTCTCCCGCGACGCGCTGCATTCCGGAATGCAGCGCGAGTGCGAGGCTATCGCCCCACAAAACAAGGTCTCTTGGCGCATTTTCATCACCAAAATCACAGGTCTGCACGCCATCCACGTCCGCATACCCGCCATCTTTGCAAGGCAGGAACACATCCTCGCGTTCGACATAGCGGATGAGGTCGGCGTCAGCGTTCTCAATCGCCCAAGCGTAGGACGGGACGCTTTCCGGATGCCCATCGACACGCAAGAACAGGGCGACAGCCAGCCCGGCAGCCACTGCACCTGATGCCAGCAATGAGCGCACCACAGCCCGCAGACCAAGTGTTTTGCGGAATGGCTGTTCCACCAGGTGATAGCTTGCGAACGCCAATGCGAAGGACAGGGCAATCAAAAGAAGGACATGGCTGTCAAATGCCACACTGCCGAACCTATGGTGGTAAAGCGCGAAAACCGGTTGGTGCCAAAGATACGTGCCGTACGAAATCAGCCCGATCCATACCAGCGGCTGAAACGCCAACACGCGCTGAACAAGACCTTTCGGTTGGGCAAACAGGATCAACAGAACAGTGCCAAGCGTGGGCGGCACAGCAGACAGGCCCGGAAACCGCGTTGCGTCATCATAGACGACAATACCGTACACGATCAGAACCAACCCCAGCACGGATAAAAGGTCACGCATCCATAGAGAAAGGGACGGAAGTGCCCCGCCCTGTCTGAGCCAGATGGCGGCCATCGAGCCAATCAGCAATTCCCAAGCACGGGTGGGCAGAAGAAAGAACGCATGGGCCGGATTAACCCGCAGCATCCCCTCTGCGAAGATAAGGCTGACCAGCGCCAACCCAGAGAAAACAAACCAAGGGCTGCGCCGTCCGAGTAACATCATGAGCAGGGGGAAGAAAATGTAGAACTGTTCTTCTACCGCAAGGCTCCACGTGTGCAGCAAAGGCTGCAAAGCGGCGTTTGTTTCAAAGTACCCTGTCTCGCTGAAAAAGAAGAAATTCGACGTGAAGGTCAGAACCGCCAGAATGGAATAGGTGTATGTCTCCAAGTCGCGCGGCATCATCCAGAACCACGCGAACGGCAAAGTCGTGAGAATGACGGTGATCAAGACAGGCAAAATGCGGCGCGCGCGTCGTTCGTAAAATCGGACCAAAGAAAACCGGTCCTGAGAGATTTCATCAGCGATGATCGTGGTGATCAGGTAACCGCTGATCACAAAGAACACGTCGACCCCGACAAACCCGCCTGAAAACGCGGAGAACCCGGCGTGGTAAAAGACCACCGGAACAACGGCGAGGGCCCGCAAGCCGTCTATCTCGGGTCTGTATTTCATGACTTGGTCTTCGGTCTTCTTTTTGGTTCGCTCCTAAATGTCAGACTTTTCTAGTTAAGACAAAGAGACTTAACGTACTGAGGATTTTCGCCCAATCCTTGGACGCCACGGCGCGCGCATTGATAAGTGTGTCGCGCTGTGCTGCTGATCCCCTTGCGCTGTCCCACCGGATATATATAAGGCCAACAATTTGCGCCGAACCGGGGGGTCCCATGCCTAAACGAACCGATATCTCGTCCATCATGATCATCGGTGCCGGCCCCATCATCATCGGACAGGCCTGCGAGTTCGACTACTCGGGCGCGCAAGCGTGCAAGGCGCTGCGGGAAGAGGGCTACAGGGTCATCCTGGTGAATTCCAACCCCGCCACGATCATGACCGACCCGGAATTGGCGGACGCCACGTATATTGAACCGATCACGCCGGAAGTCGTCGCCAAGATCATCGAAAAGGAACGCCCAGATGCTCTGCTGCCAACGATGGGCGGGCAGACCGGGCTGAACACCGCCCTGGCGGTCGCCGACATGGGCGTGTTGGAGCAGTTCGGTGTGGAGTTGATCGGCGCGAACCGTGAAGCGATTGAAATGGCCGAAGATCGCAAGCTTTTCCGTGAGGCCATGGACCGGCTCGGCATCGAAAACCCCAAAGCCACCATCGCCAACACGATGGACGAATGCATGGACGCCCTCGAAGAGATTGGTCTGCCCGCCATTATCCGCCCGGCTTTCACGCTTGGCGGCACCGGCGGCGGCGTGGCCTATAACCGCGATGATTACGAATACTATTGCAAGTCCGGTCTTGATGCCTCTCCGGTCAGCCAGATCCTGATCGATGAAAGCCTGCTCGGGTGGAAAGAATACGAGATGGAGGTCGTGCGCGACAAAGCCGACAACGCCATTATCGTCTGCTCCATCGAAAATGTGGACCCGATGGGCGTGCATACAGGCGACTCGATCACCGTGGCGCCAGCGCTGACGCTGACCGACAAGGAATACCAGATCATGCGCAACGGCTCGATCGCCGTGCTCCGCGAGATTGGCGTGGAGACAGGTGGATCGAATGTACAGTGGGCCATCAACCCTGATGATGGGCGCATGGTGGTGATTGAGATGAACCCACGTGTGTCGCGGTCCTCGGCCCTGGCCTCCAAGGCCACGGGGTTTCCGATTGCGAAAATCGCGGCGAAGCTGGCCGTGGGTTACACGCTGGACGAACTGGACAATGATATCACCAAGGTCACGCCTGCGTCGTTTGAGCCAACGATTGACTACGTCGTCACCAAAATCCCCAAGTTCGCCTTCGAAAAATTCCCGGGGTCCGAGCCATACCTCACCACCGCGATGAAGTCGGTGGGCGAGGCCATGTCCATCGGTCGCACGATCCATGAAAGCCTGCAGAAAGCGCTGGCGAGCATGGAATCAGGCCTGACCGGGTTTGACGAGGTACAGATAGATGGCGCGCCGGATAAGGCCGCCGTGATCAAGGCCATTTCCGCCCAGACACCCGACCGTCTGCGTACCATCGCGCAAGCGATGCGCGAGGGCCTTACGGATGACGAGATCTTCCTGGCCACCAAGTTTGACCCGTGGTTCCTGGCTCGTATCCGCGAGATCATTGACGCGGAAGAGGACGTTCGCAAAACCGGCCTGCCGACCGACGAACAGGGCCTGCGCGCGCTGAAAATGCTGGGCTTTACCGATGCCCGCCTCGCCACCCTTACTGGCCGCGAAGAAGGTCAGGTGCGACGTGCGCGCCATGCGCTAGGTGTCCACGCCGTTTTCAAACGCATCGACACCTGTGCCGCCGAGTTTGAGGCGCAGACGCCTTACATGTATTCCACCTACGAAGTGCCAATGATGGGCGAGGTGGAATGTGAAGCCCGCCCCTCGGATCGCAAAAAGGTCGTCATTCTTGGTGGTGGCCCAAACCGTATCGGGCAAGGCATCGAGTTCGATTATTGCTGCTGCCACGCGTGTTTCGCACTGACGGATGCGGGCTATGAGACGATCATGGTCAATTGCAATCCGGAGACCGTGTCGACCGACTATGACACCTCCGACCGGCTCTATTTTGAACCCCTCACGTTTGAGCATGTCATGGAAATCCTGACCAAGGAGCAGGAGCAAGGCACTCTGCACGGTGTCATTGTTCAGTTTGGCGGCCAGACGCCACTCAAACTCGCCAACGCGCTGCATGACGAAGGCATCCCGATCTTGGGCACATCACCGGATGCGATTGATTTGGCCGAGGACCGCGAACGCTTTCAGGCCCTGGTCAACGAACTTGGCCTCAAGCAGCCCAACAACGGCATTGCATCCACCGACGAACAGGCGCTGGCCATTGCCGAAGAGATCGGTTTCCCGCTGGTCATCCGCCCGTCCTACGTTCTGGGTGGTCGGGCCATGGAAATCGTGCGCGACATGGCGCAACTGGAACGCTACATCGCCGAGGCTGTGGTGGTGTCGGGCGACAGCCCTGTCCTGCTCGACGGGTATCTGTCCGGCGCGATTGAATGTGACGTGGATGCGCTAAGCGACGGCGAGGCTGTGCATGTCACCGGCATTTTGCAGCACATTGAAGAGGCCGGCGTGCATTCCGGCGATAGCGCCTGCTGTTTGCCACCGCACACACTGCCTGCCAACATTATTGCCGAGATTGAGCGCCAGACCGAGGCGTTGGCGAAAGCGTTGAATGTCAGGGGCTTGATGAACGTGCAATTCGCGGTTCAGGGGGAGGATATCTACCTCATCGAGGTAAACCCCCGCGCGTCACGCACTGTGCCGTTCGTGGCCAAGGCCACCGACAGCGCCATCGCTTCTATCGCAGCACGCCTCATGGCAGGTGAGCCGTTGTCGGCCTTCCCGCATCGCGGCACCTACCCGTCAGACGCCAAGCCCGGCACGCTGCCCATGGCCGATCAGATGACCCTCGCCGACCCGGCGATGCCCTGGTACTCGGTCAAGGAAGCGGTGATGCCCTTCGCGCGTTTCCCGGGCGTAGACACCATTTTGGGGCCGGAGATGCGCTCCACCGGCGAGGTGATGGGCTGGGACGTATCCTTCCCGCGCGCCTTCCTGAAAGCACAGCTTGGTGCGGGTACGCAACTGCCTGACGGTGGCAAGGTGTTCTTCTCGATCAAGGACGATGACAAGACGCCGCTTCTGGTCGAAACCGCACAGATGCTGGTGGATCTGGGCTTCTTCATCGTGGCCACGCGCGGCACGGCGGCCTTCCTTGAAGGGCATGGTATTGCCTGCGAGGTGGTCAACAAGGTCTATGAAGGCCGCCCTGACGTGGTCGACATGCTCAAGGACGGGCAAATCAGCCTTGTCATGAACACGACCGAGGGCACGCAAGCTGTGCAGGATAGCCGTGAAATCCGCTCTGTCGCGCTTTATGACAAGATCCCTTATTACACCACAGCCGCCGCCGCCCATGCCGCCGTTCTGGCCATGCAAGCCCGGCAACAGGGTGATCTTGAGGTGATGCCACTTCAAGGCGTTGGGACGTAAAAATCGCCTCCGAACCCCCTCGCCGCAAGTATTTGTAAAATATAAATAAATTTTACTTATCCACAGCTATGCCACCATTTGCATTCGGGTATGCAAAAACTGCATGGATTTTCTTCCGATTTTTCTTGCACCGTCAAACTTCGGACATATATGGCGGTCATAGGGAACACACAGTTCCAAACAGACTGATACACGATCACACAGGAGGCGATCATGACACGCGACGAACTGAACCGCGAACTTAAGATGCATAGTGCCACCTGGCAGGCTGTTGTCATCTTCTACGGCGTTATCGTTGGCACACTGGTGCTGTCCGCGATGGCAATCACTGCCTAAGCTGGAATAACGCTAAAATCCGCAAGGACGGGCGCAGAACGCGCCCTCCACGCTCCCCCAAAATGAGAACACGCCGAACGATTGGCTGATCGTTCGGCTTTTGTATTGAAACACTGCCGCGACTTGCGGCCTGGAACCCGAAAGATTGAGCAGATGAAGCGGGATGACCTGATCAAAGAGGCGCGCATCCATGCCGGAACATGGCAGGCGGCGCTGATCGTTTACGCGCTGATCGTGGGCACCATGGTGCTGTCGGCGATGGCGATTGTTTAAGCAGGAGTGGGTCTTGCCCACCCTGCCCTTGCCTACGCGTGATCCAGACGTTACCCATCCCGAACTCGCATTCGGGAGGTCACCATGGGCATAAACAGCGAACGTGACATTGAGGCAAACCTGCAGATCGGGCCGACCGATCAGGGCATGGTGCGTCTTTACATCGAAGCTGGCAAAACTGAAATTCCTATGGATTTCGATCCTGATGAGGCGCGCGAGATTGCCGAAGAAATCATGGCTGCCGCGAAAGCGGCCGAATCTCGCAAATCATAACCCTGGATCTTTCATCCCTTGCAATCGCATCGCTGCGTGACGCGCAAACCGACGCGTCAGAGCTGTACGTCGTGCGCCCGCCAGCTTGTTGTGCGGGGCCATGCGGATGATTTCGGCGTCATAGGCGTCGGCGATCAAAAGCCCGGTTTCCAAAGGCAAGCATTCTGTCGGAAAGGCCTCGTCCACGGCCCAGAAATACCGGTCGCACCAATCCAGATACCCCTCCCACTTCCCGTCAGAACGGAAGTCGGCTAGCGAGGATTTACACTCGATCACCCAGATCTCACCCTTCGGCCCCACCGCCATCACATCAACGCGACGCCCGCGTTCGGGCACGAATTCCTCGATGCAGGCGAAATCCAATTGCAACAAATGTCGGCAGACCCCGCGCGCCAGCAACTGGCCAGGCTTCAAGGTCGGATCGGGATGGGTCAACATGCCCAAGATTATGAACAAAAAGTGAACATACGCAACCCCTTGATGGTGCGTGCAGCATGCACTAGGTCAGGCGGGTGGCGGGTGCTGCCCTTCTCGTGAACGGTTGCATTCCGGTGGCCTTAAACAATTCCGAGGGAGCTGGCTCTGTCCTGGCCCTGGCCTGGTTACCTGGCGCCCACCTGTACATACAGGTCCTCGGGAATGAGAGAACCAAACGGCTGCGTGCGGGCCCGTCACACCTTTTCCTTGCTCGTCACTCCAAACGAAACAGGGCCCGCGTATGCGAGCCCTGCCGTCTATTCAATGCTAGTGTCAGCTTACCACTTGGACACGCAGGGGATCTTGGTGGTGTCACAGTTATCGGCGTATTTCTTCGCGATTTCAGTGACTTCTTCCATGAGGCCTGCTTCCAAGGTGATCGGCTGAAGGCCCAGGCCGATGAGCTTGTCATTGGCCACATGCAAGTCGTTCTCTGCCGCTTCATTGCGCGGATTGTCGACATAGGCAATCTCAGCACCCGTCATGTCCGAGATCATCTTGGCCAGATCGCGCAGACGGTGCGTTTCCGTCATCTGGTTGAGGATGTTTACACGCTCACCCGATTGCGGCGGGTTTTCCAAGGCCAATTCAACGCAACGCACGGTATCCTGAATATGGATAAACGCACGGGTCTGACCGCCAGTGCCATGTACAGACAGCGGGTAATCAATCGCCGCCTGCATCAGGAAGCGGTTGAGAACCGTGCCGTAGTCACCATCGTAGTCGAAGCGGTTGATAAGACGCTCATCCATGCGCGTCTCTTCGGTTTGCGTGCCCCAGACAATGCCCTGGTGCAGGTCGGTGATCTTGACCGCGTCATTCTTGTTGTAGAAAGCAAAGAGCAGCTGATCCTGACTTTTGGTCATGTGATAGATCGAGCCCGGGTTCGTCGGATACAGGATTTCCTGCTCCGTCTCACCTTCCGGCGTCTCAACCTTCAATGTCAGGTAACCTTCGGGGATTTTCATGCCCGCAGTGCCGTAGCCATAAACGCCCATCGTTCCGAGGTGAATCAAGTGCGGATTGGCAGTGCTTTCCACAATCGCCGCCAGAACGTCGTTGGTGGCATTCAGGTTGTTAGAGACCGTGTAGCGCTTGTGCGAGGACGACTTCATCGAGTATGGCGCGGCGCGCTGTTCAGCAAAGTGAATGATCGCGTCCGGTTGCTCTTCGTTGAGCAGGGTCAATACACGGTGGTAGTTTTCACCTACGGTGAACGTCTCCACCCGGATGTCCTTGCCGCTTACTTCTTTCCACGCCGCTACACGCTCATGCACATGCTTGATCGGTGTCAGCGACGTGACTTCGAGCTCGATGTCGATGTTTCGACGCGACATGTTGTCGACAAGAATAACGTCATGCCCGCGTTTCGACAGATGCAGGCATGTCGGCCATCCGCAGAAACCGTCGCCGCCAAGTAATATAACCTTCATTGACCCACCCAAAATTCCATAAATTCAGTCGAGGCTGTGTCTAGAATGATAACATCCGTTTTGCAATGGCTAGGTTGTGTCAATGAAAAGTCGGCAGGTTGTGGCTGCAGATGAACATTAGTTGACCAACCATCAGGCACAAACGCAGCCATTCGAATTGCATCAAGCCACTGAAAAAGTTTCCAAATCCTGGAAGTCGATTAAGTTTTGAGCAAAAACCTCTCTCTGAAAGAGGCGACTTCGCCAGTTGGCGAAATCATGTGCTTAGCCTTCGCCTTTAGATTGCTGACCGCCCCCGAACAAAACCCGGTCCAACGACAACGGCCCGCCGCCGCGAAAAACAAGATACAGCAGGACAAACACCCAGAATGCGCGCTGGTCCAGAATAACCGCGTCAGATGCGTTGTCGAACCACGCCCCGGCCGCCGCTCCGTGACCCACGATATCCGTCAGGCTTTGCAACGCGATAAATCCGATCATTCCGAATGCCGCCGCACGCGTGAACAAGCCCAGCACAACCAGCGTTGGCAGGATGAACTCTGCCCAGGTGCCCAGCAATGTCACCAGTTTCTGAAAGCCTGAAGCCTGCGTGATGTCATAGCTCACGGCCTCTGCCCCCTTGGGGAAAATCTGCGCGAACGCATTGAAGCTGGGGGAAAACAGGCTGCCAAACCCATCTGGCACTTTGGTTAACCCCGAGTTGATGAAGTACATGAACAGAACCGCTGCAAAAACGAAACGCGCAAGCGTCGTCATCACCGGGGTGGTGGAAGGTTCAAGCCATGCGAAGGCTTTCTCCGGCAAATAAAGCAGCGTGTCTTTCATTGGGTCTCTCCAAGTTCGAGAATGGCACCCGTGCTGATCAGAAGTGTCAGCGTCTGGGTTAAGTCAAAATCAGGCGTTTTCGCCATAGCGTCCTCGAAGGCCGCGCCCAGGGTGTGGCTTTTCATGAGGCTGGCCATGAACGCGCCTGCCCCGTTCGGCAAAAGCTGCGGACTGGGGTCCAGACCGGGCCGCACCACCAAAACATCCTGCGCCTCCATCACGGGTTTGGGCGCATCACCTTCCTGGTTGAACCGCCAAATCGCGTGGATCGGCCAATCGGACCGCAACAGACGGGCGGCGGGGACAAACCGCATGGTGATCGACATCAGTTGGTCTGGCGGGATAGCGGCCAGCGCGCCGGGATCAATCGGCGCGGCATCGGCGGAGTGGTAGCTGTCCCGCAAGGCGATTTCTAACCTTGCAACATCTGGCAGATATCCAATCGACTGTGCCGGTGCGAACCCACGCAAAAACGAGGGCATCTGTGCCCCGTAGAGCATCATCAAGGGAGACGATGGCGGATGAGCCTGGACAAATTCGCGCGCCAGAACTTTGAAATTGGCGTCCCCGATCAGCTTGCGCACCACCGGAAAACCGGCCTCAAGCGCCTCGATCAGAGACGCAACGACGTTGTTGCGATAAACGTCAAAGCGCCGTCCTGCGGCCCGGCCTTTCCCATCACCCAGCCCGGTCGGGCGAGGCGCGGCCGGATCAAACAGCGCCTCAGTAAATGTTGCTTGCGACACGCTCATGCCGGAACGGTCTGCAATTGCTCAGCCGCGCGCGCGGCCTCAGCCCGTAGAACGGGCCATGCTGGTACATCGGTGTCCCACTCAATCAGCGTCGGGCGGGGACCGGCCTTCCGGATCGTGTAGGCATAAAGCCCCCAGACCGTGTCCGCCACTTCACGCCCGTGGCTGTCGATCAGAAGGGGCGCGCCGTGGTCATCTTCTTCCTCATCATGTCCGCCGAGGTGGATCTCACCCACATGCTCCAGCGGGAAGGCATCGATGTAGGACTGGGGGTCTGTGTCGAGGTTGGTCGCACTGATGAACACGTTGTTGACGTCCAACAACAAGCCACACCCTGTGCGTTTGGCCAGTGCGCGCAAAAACTCAGTCTCAGACAGTGTGCTTTCATCGAAACTCAGGTAGGACGACGGGTTTTCAAGCAACATGCGCTGGCCCACCACTTCTTGCACTTCGTCGATATGGTCTGCCACGCGGGTCAGAGTGGCCTCGGTATAGGGAAGCGGTAGCAGATCGTTCAGGAAAGACGTGTCGTGGGTCGACCATGCCAAATGTTCGGAAAAACTGGCAGGTTTGACCCAGCCGCACAGCTGTTTCAACCGTGCAAGGTGTTCGGGATCAAGACGCCCTTCCCCGCCTATCGACAGCCCCACGCCATGCACGGAGATGGGGAACTGTTCTGACAAGTGCTGCAGTTGGGCAATCGGGCGGCCGCCCTGGCCCATGTAATTCTCGGCATGGACTTCAAGCCATGCCACGGGGCCGGGATCGGCTTGGATATCGGAAAAGTGCTGTGCTTTGTAACCCACACCAGGGGCAGCAGGCAGGTCTTTCGACAGTCGGCTCTGAGTGTCCAGCATGGTGTACCTTCGGAATTGGGGCGCCCCGCGCTATCCAGTGACAGCACGGGGCGCGCGAGATTTACGCTGGCAGGTCGCGGTCCAGCTCTTCCAGAGAGCCCTCACGCGGGGTGCCGTCTGCCATGTCAGGCAGTTCGATCTCGGCGCATGTGCCAGCATCCACCAGCGTCCAGGCGTTGCCCTGGTAGTCAACAGTGGACGTACCCGCGCAGGTTGTACCTGCACCTGCGGCGCAGTCGTTTTCACCAGCCAGCGAAACGCCGAAGCATTTTTCTTTGGCTTGTGCGTGCACGGTTGTTGTCATGGAAGCGGTCAGCGCGGCGGCAACAGCACCGGCCACGGCAAGGCTTTTGGGGGAAATCGCCATAATAGGGTCCTCTCAGGTTGGTTCGACCACGCTCATCCTCGTGGCCCTTCCTTAATAAGAGGTGCCGGTTGCCTTCATCTAGTCATCTGACCGCGAAATAACGACAATGTCAGATTGCGTGACAGAACGTGTCGCTCGCTCCAGCCCAGGTTTCAGCCCTTTCACAATTCCCGCCTTTCCCTTCACAGCTCTGCGAGGGTGGATGCTTTTGCAATCGCGCTTCGCTACATGCGGGGCATTCACAATCAGGAGCGCATTCATGAAACTTCTCGCCACCACCACCGCAGCCTTCGCCCTTCTTGCTGGAACAGCTTTCGCCGGGCCGCAATATATCGATGAAACAGGTTTTGCCGTTTCCGGCTATGACGTCGTTGCCTATTTCGACCTGCCCCAATCCGAAGTTGGCCAACCGCAGCCTGAGGGCGTGCCTGGTAATGCAGACATCACCGCTGAGTTCAACGGCGCAACCTTCGCATTCTCGACAGAAGCCAACCGCGATGCCTTCGTCGCCGACCCGGAGCGCTTTGTGCCGCAGTTTGACGGCCATTGCGCCTATGGTGTTTCCAAAGGCGGCAAGGTTCCGGCCAACCCGAACCTGTGGCGGATCGTGGATGACAAACTCTACCTGAACATCACCAAAAACGTGGTCAGCTTTTGGGAAGAGGACATCGCGGGCAATATCAGCCTTGCGGGCAACAACTGGGCTGGCATCGAAAACAACGAGGCGTCCACAAATACCATTCCAAAGTTCACCTCCGCGGCCCCGCTTCAGAACTAAACCCGCGACCTTCAAACCGCAATGAACACTGGACGCCCCCCGCTGTTTGATCGCAGCGGGGGGTTTTCTTTTGC
This sequence comes from uncultured Roseovarius sp., assembly GCA_963422235.2. Lineage (GTDB taxonomy): Bacteria > Pseudomonadota > Alphaproteobacteria > Rhodobacterales > Rhodobacteraceae > Roseovarius. The sequence goes on along the minus strand of CAXMWV010000002.1, from coordinate 2,470,105 downwards.
GTCTATTCAGGGCTTTGGTGGGTGCCGGCGACAGATTTTCCAAGGCAAGTCATTTGCTCAGAAAACAGGCCAAACATCAGTTCCACCATTTTTCGCCCCGCAGAACGAAATGACCGATTTACCCACACTCGGGTGAATGCTGTTCTTAATTGAATTTCAGATAATTGATAAATCAGAACGCCCGGTTTAGCTGCGGGTCAAGTTGGAGGGGGCCAAGCCTTGGGACAGCGTATGTAAAGCGCATCTCGGGCGGCCCCTTCCGCATCACAACCCACGACGCATGACACAACGCATGCAAAGCAAGGAATAAACCATGGCCCTTCGCATCAACGACACCATTCCCGACCTGACGGTGGAAACCGACCACGGCACGCTTAGCCTGCATGACTGGATCGGCGACAGCTGGGCGATCCTGTTCTCGCACCCCAAGGATTTCACCCCCGTCTGCACCACCGAATTCTCCGCCGTGGCGCAGCTCGCCGACGAATGGGACAAGCGCGGCACCAAGGTGATCGGCGTCTCCGTCGATGGCGTCGAGGACCACAAGAAATGGAAAGGCGACATCGAAAGCTATGGCGGCGCGACGGCGGGTTTTCCGATCATCGCGGACGCCGGGCTTGAGGTCTCCAAGGCCTTCGACATGCTGCCCGCCGAGGCCTATCTGCCCGACGGGCGCACGCCCGCGGACAGCGCCACGGTGCGCAGCGTCTTCATCATCGGGCCGGACAAGCAGCTGAAGCTGTCGATGACCTATCCGATGACGGTGGGGCGCAATTTTGCCGAGATCATCCGCGCTTTGGACGGGTTGCAGACCTCGATCGGCAAGGGCGTGGCGACCCCGGCCAACTGGGTGCCGGGCGAGGACGTGATCATCCCGCCGACCGTCAACAACGAGGACGCCAAGGCCAAGTTCGGCGAGTTCGAAACCGTGCTGCCGTATCTGCGCAAGGTCAAAGAACCGGCCTGAGCCGGTCCACCCCGTGGCGGGCGATCCTCTCCCGGTTGCCCGCCGCGCTACCCATCTGAGAGCCACGTGAAAGGCGCAACGCCATGTTGGATGACGCAAACACCGAGCCACAGCTGATTGTCGAAGGCAAACTGGCCGACAATGAGCGCCTCAAGAAGGAAAGCAATTTCCTGCGCGGCACCATCACGGACGACCTGGCCGACCCAATCACCGGGGGCTTCAGCGCTGACAATTTCCAACTGATCCGCTTCCACGGCATGTATCAGCAGGATGATCGCGACATCCGCCCCGAACGCGCCAAGCAAAAGCTGGAACCGCTGCACAACGTCATGCTGCGCGCCCGTATGCCGGGTGGGATTATCACGCCGGACCAGTGGTTGGTGATCGAAAAATTCGCCGAAGAGCACACGATGTACGGCTCCGTCCGCCTGACCACGCGGCAGACGTTCCAGTTCCACGGCGTGCTCAAGCCCGACATCAAGGACATGCACCAGTTCATCAATTCCGCGGGCATCGATTCGATTGCCACGGCGGGCGATGTGAACCGCAACGTGCTGTGCACCACAAACCCGGTGGAATCCGAGCTGCACGCGGAAGCCTATGAGTGGTCGAAGAAAATCTCGGAACATCTGCTGCCCAATACCAAGGCCTATGCCGAGATTTGGCTGGACGGTGAGAAGGCGAAAACCACCGAGGAGCCGATCCTGGGCGAGACCTACCTGCCCCGCAAATTCAAAACCACCGTCAGCATTCCACCCAACAACGAGGTGGACGTGCACGCCAACGATCTGAACTTCGTGGCCATTGCCGAGGACGGCAAGCTGGTGGGTTGGAATGTGCTGGTGGGCGGCGGTTTGGCCATGACCCATGGCGATACCTCGACATATCCCCGCAAGGCCGATGATTTCGGGTTTATTCCGCTGGAACACACGTTGGCCGTGGCCGAACATGTGGTGACTGTTCAGCGGGACTGGGGCAACCGGGTGAACCGCAAGCAGGCCAAGACAAAGTACACGCTCGACCGCGTGGGCGTGGACGTGTTCAAGGCAGAAGTTGAACGCCGCGCCGGTGTCAAATTCGAACCCTCACGCCCCTACGAATTCACCTCTCGCGGCGACCGGTTCGGCTGGGTCGAAGGCGTCGATGGCAAGCATCACCTGACACTTTATCTGCTCAGCGGACGCATTCTTGATTACCCCAACCGGCCGCTGAAAACCGGCCTGCGCAAGATCGCGGAAATCCACAAGGGTGACTTCCGCATGACCGCGAACCAGAATCTAGTCATCGCCGGTGTGCCCGCCAATCAGCGCAAAAAGATCGAAAAGATCGCCCGCGACCACGGGTTGATCGACGATTTCCAGACGTCCCAGCTGAAGAATTCCATGGCCTGCGTGGCCCTGCCCACCTGCCCGCTTGCAATGGCCGAGGCCGAGCGTTTCCTGCCCGATCTGGTGCACCGCGTCGAAGGGCTGCTCGAAAAGCACGCCATCCCGCAAGATCACATCATCCTGCGCGTCGTGGGCTGCCCCAATGGCTGTGGCCGCGCGATGCTGGCCGAGGTGGGCCTCGTCGGAAAAGGCCCCGGCAAATACAACCTGCACATGGGTGGCAACCGCGTCGGCACCCGCGTGCCCAAGCTGTACCGTGAAAACATCAGCCCCGATCAGGTGATCGAAGAACTTGATCAACTGATAGGCGATTGGGCGAAAACCCGCGAAACCGATGAATGCTTTGGCGATTTTGTCATACGCAAAGGGTACGTCGAGGAAGTCGTGGTCTCCAAGACCGACTTCTACGCGTAACCTTTTGCGCATCTGAGGCTAACACGAGGATCGCTTCTCATGACTTCTGCAGTACACGCCACACCCGAGACACACGCCGCCACCGGTGGCCCAAAGTTATTCACAGCCGCCAATGTCTGGCTCGAAGATCAAGCGCCCGAGACACGTATCGCTTGGGCGCTGGAAAACCTGCCCCGCGAATTTGTCCTTTCCTCAAGCTTTGGCATCCAGTCCGCCGTGATGCTCCACATGATGACACGGGCTTTGCCCGACATTCCGGTGCTTTTGTTTGATACCGGCTACCTCTTCCCCGAAACCTATCGCTTCGTGGATGAAATGACCGAGCGTCTGTCGCTCAACCTGCAAGTTTTCCGCGCGGACATGACCCCGGCCTGGCAGGAGGCCCGCTTTGGCCAGCTTTGGGAACAAGGCGAGGAAGGCCTGCAGCGCTACAACACGATCAACAAGGTCGAACCGATGCGCAAGGCAATGGCCGAACTCGGCACCGGCACATGGTTCAGCGGCCTGCGCCGGTCACAATCCGACAGCCGTTCCGAGCAAAAGATTCTCGAATTGCAAAGCGGCCGGGTGAAGTTTCACCCCATCGTCGACTGGACCAACCGCGACGTGCATCTGTACCTCAAAGACCACGATCTGCCTTACCACCCGCTGTGGGAGCAAGGCTATGTCAGCGTGGGCGACACGCACACCACCCGAAAACTCGAAGACGGAATGCGCGAGGAAGACACGCGTTTTTCCGAATTTGGCCGTGAATGCGGCCTGCACACACTAGGGAGCCGACACCCATGATGCTCAGCCAGATGCCCCAAGGGGTAAATCCCCTCTCTCCGGAGCAATCCCAGCAATTCGCCCAGTTCGCCGGCACACTGACACCGGTGCAACAGGCGTGGATCAGCGGGTATCTGGCTGCAACCGCTCAGGCGGGCGCCCCCGCCGTTGCAAACGCCGTGGCCGCACCCGTGGCCGATGCAGCACCTCTGACGATCCTCTACGGCTCTCAAACCGGCAACGCCAAGCACGTGGCGAGCGACATCGCCGAGGCAGCCAAGGCCCGTGGGCTGGACGTGAAGCTGGTCAACATGGCCGACTACAAGCTGACACAGCTGAAAAATGAAAAATTCCTCACCATCGTCACCGCCACCTATGGCGAAGGCGAACGGCCGGAAACGGCGGAAAAATTCTATGGCTTCGTAGGTTCCAAGAAAGCACCGAAGATGGACGGCGTTCAGGTGGCCGTTCTGGGTTTGGGCGATTCCAGCTACGAATTCTTCAACAAAACCGCCACAGATTTCGAAGAGCGGTTTCGCGCATTGGGCGCCGAGATCGTGGTCGATCACGCGCTTCTGGACGTGGATTACGACGATCACGCCCCCGGATGGATCGATGGCGCTTTGGACGTGTTTGAGCCCGCCGTGAAGGCCGCAGCCCCCGCTCCATCTGCCAATGTCGTCCCCATGCCAGGCGCGCTGGCCCCGGTCGTGGCTTCGCCGTTTTCCAAGAAAAACCCGTTTGAGGCGGAAATCTCGGAAGTGCAGAAAATCACCGGGCGCGACAGCACCAAGGACGTGCGCCATGTGGAGATTTCCCTGGAGGGTTCGGGCCTAAGCTATCAGCCAGGCGACTCGCTGGGCGTATTCTTTCACAACGATGCCGAAGCCGTGGACAACATTCTCAAACTGCTCGACCTAGACGGGACCGCGGAAGTGACCCTCGGCGACACCAAACACACTCTGCGCGAGGCGCTGATCGAGAACCTCGAACTCACCCAGTCCTACCCGTCCTTCGTGGAAAAATACGCCGCCGCCACGGGCAATGAGATCCTCGCCAAACTGACAGAGGACAAACCCGCCCTGCGCGATTACATCGCCGAGCGGCAGATCTACGACATCCTCCACGACCACCCCGGCGCGATTGCCCCGCAAGCGCTCGTGGATGCCCTGCGCAAGATGCAGCCCCGGCTTTACTCCATCGCCTCCAGCCAGACAGAGGTGGAGGAAGAGGTGCATCTGACCGTCGGCGTTGTCGAGTGGGACGCGTTTGAGCGTGCGCATCTGGGTGGAGCGTCGGGCCATCTGGGCCGCCGTGCATCCGAGGGCGACAGCTTACGCGTCTTTGTCGAAAGCAATGACAACTTCCGCCTGCCCGCCAACCCCGACACACCCGTGATCATGGTTGGCCCCGGCACCGGCATCGCCCCCTTCCGGGCCTTCCTGCAGGAACGCGACGTGCAGGAGGCGGAAGGCAAGAACTGGCTCTTCTTCGGCAATCCTCACTTTACGCAGGATTTCCTCTATCAGGTGGAGATGCAGGGTTATCTGAAATCAGGTCTTCTCAACCGCCTCGACGTGGCCTTCAGCCGCGATCAGGCGGAGAAGATCTATGTCCAGCACCGCATCCTCGAACAGGGCGCGGAACTGTACCAATGGCTGGAAGACGGCGCGCATTTCTATGTCTGCGGAGATGGCGACCGGATGGCCAAGGACGTGCACGCGGCTCTGATAGACGTTGTCAAAACCCATGGCGGCGTCGATCAGGACGCGGCAGAAGCGTATGTGCAAAAACTGCGCGACGACAAGCGGTACCAGCGGGACGTGTATTGATCGCACGCACCCGTCCCGGCCTTGAGCCGGGACCTCGGACGACACGGCAAAGAGGCCCCGGATCAAGTCCGGGGCTGGCTTTCCGGTTCATAAGATCAAGCCGTAGGGTGGGGTTTCACCCCACCAAACGCACGAAAAAGGCGGGGTGAAACCCCGCCCTACATCGTCGTTCAAAGCACCTTAAAGTCACTCCGCCTTGATCGCCTCGGTCTCGATGTTGATATCGACCTGATCACCGACCAGCCCGTTTTCCACCGCATACATCATACCAAAGTCACTGCGCATGATCGACGCCGTCATCGACAGCCCCAAAACCTCTCGCTTATGCCCGAACGGGTAGTCCCCAACCTTGTTTAGCGTCACGTCCAGCGTCACCGGCTGCGTCACCCCCAGAATGGTCAGATCCCCCGTCACGGTGCCGGTCGTATCGCTTTCAGATGTCCCGCCCGTGGCCACGAAAGTGATCTCGGGATGCTCTGTCACATGCAGGAAATCCTTGTTTTTCACATGCCCATCGCGCGCCTCGTGGAAGGTGTTCACGCTGTCGGCCTGGATCGTCACATTCACATCCGCCAGTTCCTGCGTTTCGGTGTCATACATGAAACTGCCGCTCAGCCCGGTGAAAATGCCAAGCGTCTTGGCATAGCCGATGTGATCGACGGTGAAGTAGATCGCGGTATGGCTCGCATCGAGGTCGTACCTCGCCATATCGGCCTGTGCCGTCGTGGCAAGCGTGGCAAGAACGGCTGTGGCGGCAAGAATTCGCATGATATCTCCTCAAATGTCGGCGTGGCGCAGGGGCGCCAGAATACTGTTATGACTAAGATATAGGTCGTCCGCCCTGCTTCGCCGTAACAATTTGGGGAGCACGCGGCGGACCACGCATTTTGACACGCGCAAAGCTTGTCAAAACTCGAAAACACTTACATGGTCTGTCGTCTGTAACGAGGTCCCGTACGTCTTCCATGACATCTCGCAAAGCCGCCTTCGCCGTTCCGGGCGACATCAAAACCCTGACAGGTGGGTATATCTACGACCGCACCTTGTTTGACGGCTTGCGCGCGGCAGGTCGCGAAATGGCGCTTGTTGGGCTGGGCACCACGTTTCCGGTGCCAACGGAGCCTGACATGACCGATGCAGCGAAAAAGCTGCATGACTTGCCAGCCGATTACCCAGTGATCATTGACGGCTTGGCCTTTGGGGCATTGGACCGGGACCTCGTGGCTGGGATCACGGCACCCATCGTGGCGATGATCCACCATCCGCTGGCCTATGAGAGCGGGATTTCGGAGACTGAGAAGACCCGCCTCTTTGCGTTGGAACGTGACAACCTCACTCACGCAGCCCACATACTCGCGCCGAGCCCGCACACCAAACAGATGCTGACCGAGCACTACGGCGTCTCACCAGACCGCATCACCATCGCACGCCCGGGTACAAAAAAACCCCAGACAGCCGCGAAACCGGTCGATCCGCCGCTGATCCTTTCCGTGGGCATTCAGGTGCCGCGTAAAGGCCATGATGTGTTGCTCACGGCCTTGGCCCAGATCAAAGATCACGACTGGCAGGCCGTCATTGCAGGCGGCATTCAAAACGACGCCCACGCCTCCGAACTTTCGCGCCTTGTGCAGAAACTGGACCTTTCTGACCGCGTCCGCCTCGCGGGGCGCGTACCACGTGCCGAGCTGGCCCGGCTCTATTCCGAGGCCACGATTTTCGCCCTCGCCACGCGGTATGAAGGCTACGGAATTGTCTTTGACGAAGCCATGGCCCACGGCCTGCCCATCGTGACCTGCAATGTGGGCGCGGTGCCGGACACTGTCGCGCCTGACGCAGGGCGTTTGGTGCCTCCGGACGATCCAACCGCCTTCGCCGACGCATTGCAAAACCTGCTGACTGAACACAACCTCCGATCCGACATGTCAGCGGCGTCCGCCAAAGCTGGTGCAGCGCTGCCAACATGGGACGCGACTGTGGCATTGGTCGATGATGTGTTGAACCGGGTGACGCCTGCGCCATGACAGAACACAGTTACGAACTCGAGCAAGCCATCCGATTTGCTCAGGAAGCCGGGCAAATCCTCTTGGAGCACTGGCACACCCGCGACCGCCTCACTGTCACCTCCAAATCCGCAGGCGATTTTGTGTCAGAGGCCGACCGCGCGGCGGAAGATCACCTGCGTTCAGGCCTGCAGAACCTATTTCCCGAAGACGGCTGGCTGGGAGAGGAGACGGGCACAGACCATCGCGGGCCAAGAACCTGGATCGTTGACCCGCTGGACGGAACAACGAATTTCTTGCGTGGCATCGGCCATTGGGCTGTATCCGTTGCCTTGGAAGACAGGGGCACCCTGCGCATGGGCGTCGTCCATGATCCGGTGAAGGGAGAGACCTTCGCGGCGGAAATCGGCCGAGGGGCAATGCTGGACGGCGCGCCCATTGCAGTGTCGGACACCCGCGAGATGACAACCGCCCTGTTCGGCACTGGCGTCCCCTTCGGCACGCTTGACCACATCGACGAGCATGCCGCCGATATCGCCCGCCTGATGCCCCAATGCGCCGGTCTGCGCCGGATGGGGGCGGCGTCGCTTGATCTGGCATACGTGGCCGCCGGGCGATTTGACGGCTTCTGGGAACGCAAGCTGCAAATCTGGGACATTGCCGCCGGTCTGGTCATTCTGCGCGAAGCCAGCGCGCGAGTGGAAGGATGGACCGCCACAGAACGCCCTGAAGACACAGGTTCAGTGATCACCGCGACACCTGCCCTTTTCACACCCTTCGCTGAAACCCTGCGTGGCGCATGAGCGGCGCACCGCCCGGCACTGAACCGCAGGCGTTGCTGCATGCGCTTTGGCGCTATATGACTGTGATGATGACAAAAATTCCACTCCACGCATGCCTTGACGCCAAGAACAAGGTGCATCCTTCATGAGCGCCCGTGCTTTGTGGTGCGTGGCAGCCAGTGAGGTTGCACTGCGCCCCGCTCTGGAAGGAGAGGGGGTGGCCGTTCAGACCCTCTACACCGGCATTTCGCGCGGAACGGAACGGTTGGTGTTGCAAGGCCGCGTGCCGGAAAGCGAACATGCTCGCATGCGTGTGCCCGCGCAGGAGGGTGACTTCACCTTTCCCGTCAAATACGGCTACTGTGCGGTGGGCCGCGTGACCGAAGGGCCGCTGGAAGGCCGCGATGTCTTTGCCCTGCATCCTCACCAAACGCAGTTCCGACTGATCGCTGAAATGCTGACCCCCCTGCCCGATGCGTTGCCGCCCGCGCGTGCCGTGCTTGGGGCCAACATGGAAACCGCGCTCAACATCATATGGGACAGCGGCATCAGCGCCGGTGACGCAATCGTGATTGTCGGTGCGGGCGTCGTTGGTGCATTGACGGCCTATCTTGCTGCTCAGTTGCCTGGAACGGAGGTCACTCTGGTCGATATCAACCCTGAACGCGCCGAATTGGCCGACACTTTGGGATGCGCTTTCGCGCTGCCCGAGGCGGCACCGCATGGCTGCGACGCCGTGATCCATGTGTCTGCTACAGCGGCGGGTCTGGCTTGCGCGATTGACTGTGCAGGGGATGAGGCCACGGTGATAGAGGCCAGTTGGTATGGCGACGGGCCAACGCCTGCGCCTCTGGGCGGTGCGTTCCATAGCAAACGGCTGAAACTGATCAGCTCTCAAGTGGGGCGCGTGCCGGCAGACCGCCGTTCGCGATGGACCTTTGCACGCCGCATGGCCAAGGCGCTTGATCTGCTGTGCGACCCGACACTCGACGCGTTGATCTCTGGCGAGACCGCGTTCGACGACCTTCCGCAACACTATGGCGCGATCCTGGACGATCCCGCCACGCTTTGTCACCGCATCCGTTACAGTTGAAGACCCAAGGAAAGTACATGTTCGCCGTTGAAGTCCGTGACACCATCATGATCGCCCACTCCCTGCCGTCCGAGGTATTTGGTCCGGCGCAAGGGATGCATGGCGCCACGTTCACCGTGGACGCCGCGTTTTACACCGAAGACATCGATGACCACGGCCTCGTGGTGGACATTGGACTAGCGACGGAAGGCCTGGCCGACGTGCTGGCACCCCTGCGCTACAAGAACCTCGATGACATCCCTGAATTCAAGGGCAAGTTCACGACGACAGAGTTTCTGTGCAAGCACATCTTTGACAGCATGGCTGCCCGTGTCCGTGCGGGTGATCTCAACGACGAGGGCCGCGTGAAACGCCTGCGCATCCTGCTGCACGAAAGCCAGAACGCGCGCGCCTGGTTTGAGGGGGATATCTAAGCGTGGGGTTTGCCGCCGATTGGTTGGCGCTGCGCGAACCGGCCGACCGGGCCGCGCGGGATGCCGGGCTGCTGGCTCAGGCCGCCGCGCATGCGGGCGACGCGCCTGTCGTGCTGGATCTGGGCTGTGGTACCGGATCGACCATGCGCGCGATGCAGGACGCGATGCCAGATGGCACGCGGTGGCGGTTGTTGGATGGTGATCAGGCCCTTTTGGACCGCGCGAAAGCCCATCACGGCGCATCTGCCGAATATGTCAAACACGATCTGACCGACATTGATGATCTGCCGCTGGACGATGTCACGCTGGTGACCGCCTCGGCCCTCCTTGATCTTGTGTCTGCCGAATGGCTCTCTGCCTTTGCCGCGCGCATCGACGTGCCCTTCTACGCAGCACTTAGCTATGACGGTGTGATGCAGTGGACGCCGGATGACCCGAAGGACGCCCAGATCACCGACGCCTTCAATCAGCATCAGCAGACCGACAAAGGCTTTGGCCCCGCGCTGGGCCCTACAGCTACGTCGCGCGCCACCGAAATTCTTGAGGCCGCCGGGTTCGACACCCACACTGCTGACAGCCCATGGCAGCTTGGCCCCGACATGGCAGACCTGCAAAAGGATCTGACCCATGGCATTGCAACAGCGGCTGAAGAAGCCGGGATGCAAGACGCCGCAGTTTGGGGCGATATGCGACGTACATGCGCAGAGCATTGCCACTGTGTCATCGGACACACCGACCTTTTTGCCATTCCGCGCGTGACCCAGTAGGAACCACATCAAGATGCAAACCGAGATCACAGAAAAAGTCTGGAACCACCTGCTGGCCCTACGGCAGGGCGCGACGCGCTTGCCCAATGGCGATTGGAGCCGGGCCGAGGAAGCGGCCCTTAGCCTTTATGCGCCGCTGGCGCGCCGTGACAACGGCCCGATGACAGTCGCACAGATCGGTCAGTCGCTGGACGGCCGCATTGCCACAGTGACGGGTGATGCGCGTGACGTCTCTGGCCCCGACGGGCTGGCGCATCTGCACCGCATGCGGACACTTGTGGACGGGGTGATCATCGGGGTGCGGACCGCGCTTCATGACACGCCGCGCCTGACCGTGCGGTTGTGCGAAGGTCAAAGCCCGGCCCGCATTGTCATCGACCCAAATGGCCGCTTGCCTGATGACGCACCCCTTTTGGCCGATGACGGCGCCCGCCGTATCGTTGTGCAGGCCGTGGACCGGCCGCGCCCGGAAGGTGTGACCGCTCTGAAATTGCCGCTCAGTGGTGACAAGATCGACCCCCGGCATATCGTTGACGCATTGCACGCCGAGGGCTTGTCTTCATTGCTTGTCGAAGGTGGGGGCATCACGATCGCAAAGTTCATCGAAGCGGGGCTTCTTGATCGGCTGCAGGTGGCGATTGCGCCCTTGCTGATCGGCGGCGGGCCTCAAGGGTTAACCCTGACCAATCCCAGCAGTATTCTCGCCAACGCGATCCGGCCCGAGATGCGGGCCTACTCTCTTGGATCAGACGTGGTGTTTGACTGCGCCCTGGAAGTCACGAGCCGGACTGCGGACGCCGCAGAGTAACGCATCATAGGTCCATTAAGACGCAAGGCCCAAAAAGCCAAATTCTCAACCACTTAGATTTGCCCGGTTTAACGGCTTAGCTCAGGCCGCGTCCACATTGGCCGTGATACCCGTCACCGGATCGTCACTGACCCGATCTTCGGGGATATCAAACAAACCCGTCGATAGTGACACCGCACTGACAGAAGGCAAGGTTGTGACCACGGCCAGCGGGATCGCAAAGACCAAGGCGAGCAACATCGGTGCGCCGAAGATCAACGCCCAAGGTGCCAGTGACGCCAGCCAAACGGTCAGCGCAGTACCAGCCACCATTTGCGGCCAAAGCACGCGCGCGGCCTCTCCCCATTCGAGCCAGGCACGGCTGCGCTGTTGCGCATCCCAGCCCACACGTCGGTTCAGGAACAAACCCACCACGAACATCGTCAGGCCAAAGGCCACGATGGGTGCCGTCAGCATCGACAGCAGGATTTCTGCAACCCCGCTCAGCACAACGCGCGTCCGGCCGCCATAGGCCGCCGATTTCTGTTCGTTCAGCAGCACCTGCGCCAAGCCCATGATCTTGGGCATCAGGTTCAGGGTCAGGATCACGGCAAAAAGCCCAAGACCAAACCACATGGGCGCGCCTACAAACTGACCTGGCATCGCGGCAAGGCTTGCGCCCAGCAGAACAAACAGCATCCAGGCCGGTGCGGCGGCGTACATCTGGATCGCAAGGTAAAGCTGAATGCGGCTCACCCGGGCCAGACCGGGCATGTTCAGCAGCTTCAGGTACTGCATATTACCGTTGCACCACCGCAGCTCTCGCCTGATGAAATCGGTCAGGCTGGGCGGGTTTTCCTCGTGGCTTTCGCTTTCTTCGGCCAGCACGCGCACTTCATAGCCAGCACGGCGGATCATCGCCGCCTCAAGTTGGTCATGGCTGAGCACGTAACCCGAAAGCGGGCCCTTGCCCGGCAGCTGCGGCAGCATGCAGTGGTCGTGGAAGGGTGCGGTGCGGATCAGAACGTTGTGCCCCCAGTTCGGGCCACAATCGGCCTGCCACCAGGCGGAACCAAGCGTGTAGGACCGCATCCCGTGACGCATACCAAACTGGAAGGCGCGGGTGAAAAAGGTCTTGGACGGCAACCCGGTCACGAGGCTTTGCAGCATCCCGATCTCGGGCGAGGCTTCCATCACGCGCACAAGGCGCAGCACGGTCGCCGCACCCATCACGCTGTCCGCATCAAGCGGCAGGAAGAAATCGTACTTGTCGCCGTGATCGTCGAGAAATTCGGCGATGTTACCGGCTTTGTAGCCTGCATTGTCGTCTCGACGGCGATAGTGAATGCCCACGCCGGGTTTCGACGCCCGCCACTTGGCAACGCCAGCTTCCTCTTTCATCGCGACATCAGCGCGATCCGTATCGCTCAGCACGTAATAGTCGAAATGCTGGGACCACGCCGTTCCCGACAGCTCTTCCTGCAAACCGCGCAGTCGAGCCAGGGACTCATCGGGATTTTCGTTGCGCAACGGCATGATCACCGCAATGCGTGAGGAAATCGGTTCCGATCCCGTCACACGTGCCAAGGCAGGTGTGACCGCATCTGCGGCACGGTCGCCGTGTTTGCGATCAAGCAGCAATCCAATCACGCTGTTCCACAGCCCAATCGACAACCACGGCAGCGTCACAGCATAGGCTGCGAGCATTGCCCATTCGACCCCGATCAAGCCACCGTAGGACAAAAACGATGCCATGGCCGCAAACAGCAAGCCAATGGTCACAAGGTTCAGCGCCAAAACGAGCATACGTCGACGCGCGATCACGCCCGTATCAGCCGTATTCACAGCAACAGGCTGCCGGACAGACGCCTCGCGCGCTCGGTCAATCACCGCTTCTGCGGCACGTGCCACTTCAGCATCAAATTTCGGCTGGTCGTTCAACACACACTCCAATTTTGCACCCTGCGGTAATTGTCATATTGCCCGCGAAGGTCCACACACATTTTCGTTTGTTTCCGTAACTTAAGCGGTTTACGGCCCAGTCAGACGGGCATTTGCCGCTTAAAACGGCAGGTTCTTGCTAGCCCGCCAGCCTGGTGATCACAAAACCGGCAGCACCGATATGCAAAAGCGTGATCACCACGGAAAACCCGTGCAACCGCTTGAAACGCCCCTTTTCGCCCGCGTCAGTCGCACGGTTGATGGCAGGCATCAAAACCTGCCGGGCATAGAGCGCCGTGAGGACGATCGCCGCCATGATCGCGCAAGACAGCGGATCTAGAAACGCCAGAGCAGCGGATGCGACGGCAGATGTGATGATCACGAACAGGTAGAAATGAGGAAAGGCCTGCCGGATCAGTGGCCCGGCGGTGGCCGCGGGAAGGGCTTTGAACACGAAGGCCGCGAACCCGAAGGCGTAAAGCACCGTGCCCCCGAACATCAAGGCCGTCACCAAAAGCGCAAATTCCGTCATCAGCTATGGCTCCTTTTTTGGGCAATCCCCATGTAGATGATGGCCTTCATCGGCAAAGGTCCGAAGGTAAAATCACCACGCCGGTTGAGGCCGCGTGGACCCAGACCTGTCATTGGTCCCACGCTCAGCCCCGCCGTCTGCATTGACGCCTTCAACTCCGCCGGTTTGATGAACATCTCCGGGTCATGAGTTCCTTTCGGCAAGAGACCCAACACGTTCTCGGCCATGGTGATCGTCGCCAGTCGCGCCAGCGGGTTGCGATTGATGGTATCGTAGAGAAACAACCCGCCGGGTTTGAGAACACGCTCCACCTCGATCATCACTTGATCGAGATCGGCCACATGCTCCAGCACGTCAACGCAGACGACGGCATCAAAGCTGGCGTCCGTGTAGGGCAAATCCTCGCCGACACCGACATCGTACTGAATCGACAGACCAGAGGCCTGCGCATGCTCCCGCGCCGCGCTGATCGCGTCCGCGGCAGGGTCAATGCCCGTTACGTCTGCACCCCGTTCCGCCAAAGCCTCTGCCATGAAACCACCGGCGCAACCCAGATCAAGAACGGCTTTGCCCGCCCAATCAATATGCCGGTCGAACCATTTTAACCGCCCCGGCACCATGTTCTTGAGCGTCCGCACCCAGCGCACATTGTCCGACCACCACTCTGCGGCAAACGTATCGTAAATCGTCAGGTCATTGCGCAGCTTCTCGGTCATTGCGTCCTCCTTGAAGGGTTAGTGGGCAACGTTAAAGGCACAGCGTAAGGAACCCGGTTTTTGTAGTCTATGAATTCATCTCCAAAACGTGCCTCAAAACGTCGTTCTTTTAACTTGGGCGCCAGCAGGCAGTAGGCCGTCAATATGAGCGCCAAACACAGTTGGTCCGGCGTCCAAACCGGTGCGGTCCAGAGCGTCAAGGCAAACGCGATATAGATCGGCTGCCGGACAATTCGGAAAAGCCCACCCGTCGGCATGCCCGGAAAGCGCGGCTTTACGTTCTTCATCAAGGACATCCAGCCAAGCGCCCCGGATTGCACCTCCGCCCCGGCATCCCAGCTGGCTTTGATCAGCAACAGCCAAGACGCGGCATAGGCGGCACTTGCCGCGTAGAACGCCCAGCCTTCCGCGCGCCACCAGACGATCCCGCTTGGTGTCCAGAAGGCAAAAAGGACCAAAAGTTGCAGCGAGGCAATGACGGCAAACGTCGTTGTCTCGAGCGTTCCACCATACGGTCCCGGTACAATCCGTGCCACCCACCGCGTTCCCGGGCCTGTCAGCAACAGGGAATGCACAATAGGAAACTGCAAAATCAGAAACAGGTTCACCATTGCCGCATAAGGCCAAGGCACCGTGCCAAGGCTTTCGGACATGCCGAAGAACATCGCCACGATCATCGCCACAACAGACAGGGCAAAAACAGAATGCACCACAAGGCCAAAGGCCAACGCCAAGGCAATGCGCCCTGGCCCCGGCGCGGGGGTCATTGCACCGTGAACAAGCGTCCAAAGACGTTGGAAATGGCTTTGCTGCGACATGTGTTGCGTGCGGTTCTTCTGCTCTTTTTTTTCGCGCGTCATGCGCGCTCTCAAGCAGGGGATGTAGTGCGTTCTTCGACGGTGCCGAACGCACTTTTTGACGCGGGCGGTCTGGCCTAGCGTTTCAGGACAACATCGCCCCGGATATCCAACCCGTCTTCCACCGCATCGACTAGGTACTCCGCCACATCCGCGCGCGGGACCATCCCGTTCTTCCAACTCGACGGGTCGCGCAACACGGTCAACCGCCCGCTTTTGCGCGAGTTCGTCAGGATCACAGGCCGCGCAATGGTCCAGTCCAGATCACTGGCGACGATCATCTCTTCTTGCCGATCCTTGTCGGCATAGGGCCTGCCCAAGAATATCCCGTGGCCGAATTTCTCCAGCGAACTCATGGCGCTGCGTGACCGCCCTGCCCCGAACCCTGTGACCACGACCAGTCGCTTGGTTTCGCTGGCCTCCATCGCGTCGATCAGGATGCGTGTGCTTTCCGAGAAGAGTGTTTCCTCTTCCCAAAGCATCGCCAGACGTTCCTTGATGCCCAGCGCATAGATCACCGCCCGCGTGCCCGCGATGGCAGCAGTCACGTCTTCCACCGACCGCGCATCCCCGACATGAGGCTCTACAAGCTCCTGGCCCGAAAGTTTGTCCGCCCCACGGGCAAAAGCGCGCACGGGAAGGTTCCGCGCGACAGCTTCTTCCACGGTTTTTGCCCCAATGCCCGAGGTGGCACCCATGATCAGGATTGGCTTTGTCATGCTCGCTCCTCAATGTGTCTCGATACACGACATAGGATCACGGATCTATTTGCACAGGCCGGGCGACCCTGCGTCGCGGTTGCGGTCGGTGAGGGCTTGCGCCTCTTGCGCCTGACCGGCAACCTGAGCGCAACACGAAGGACACCCAAATGATCGACTGGGACGACGCGTTCGACAATTCCGGTTACATCCCGGATGCACAGGGCTACGTAGAACGGTGGGCTGCGGATGCCGCGCGTTTCCGGCAGGTTTGGGCCGACGAAGGACGCGTCACGACAGACATCCCGTATGCCGACGCCCCCCGCACAAAACTGGACCTTTTTGAACCTGCCGGGTCCAGCGCGGGTCTGGTGGTGTTTGTTCATGGCGGCTATTGGCGGCGGTTTGACAAGTCCGATTGGTCCCACCTTGCCGAAGGCGCGCTGCGGCGCGGGTGGTCGGTGGCCATGCCCAGTTACCCGCTCGCCCCGGATGCGCGGATTTCTGAGATGACCACTGCGATTGCGACAGCCATCCAGACCGCGTGTGAACATGTCGCCGGGCCTTTGCGGTTGGCTGGTCACTCCGCGGGCGGTCATTTGGTGACGCGGATGATGTGCGAAGGCGTGTTGGACGGTCGGGCGGTGGATCGACTGGCCAAGGTTGTGTCGATCAGCGGATTGCATGCTTTGGAACCCCTGCTTGCCACCCAAATGAACGAAATTCTTGGTTTGACAGACGAAGAGGCGCATGCCGAAAGCCCCGCCAACCTTGCCCCTCTTTCCAACGTGCCCCTGACCGCATGGGTGGGTGCGCAGGAACGGCCGGAATTCCTGCGTCAAACGCGCCTCATCGAGGAGGTGTGGTCCCGCACAGGCGCGCAGGTTGACGCCGTCTACGACCCCGGCCACCACCACTTTTCAGTCATTGACGCCTTGCAAAACCCGGACAGTGCACTGATGGACGCTGTGTTGTGATGACACCGAAACTGCCACGAAAAGACCTCTTCAACCTGCCCGAGGGCGTGATTTACCTTGATGGCAACTCTTTGGGCGCGCTGCCAAAATCCGTATCCACCCGCTTGGCCCGAACCGCAGAGGCAGAATGGGGCACTGAGCTGATCCGCGCATGGAACACCCGTGGCTGGATGGATCAACCCGCACGCATCGGTGACCGCATTGCGCGCATCATCGGCGCTGCACCGGGCACGGTTGTGCCGGGGGACACATTGTCAATCAAGGTGTTTCAGGCGCTGTCTGCCGCGCTCGACATCGTGCCGGACAGGCGCGTGATCCTGTCGGACACGGGCAACTTTCCGACCGATCTCTACATGGCCGAGGGCCTGATCCGCCTCAAGGATGCGGGCTACGAATTGCGGCTTGCCGCGCCCGAGGCGGTGGAAGGCGCGATTGATGAGACGATTGCAGCCGTTCTGCTGACCGAAGTCGATTACCGAACGGGTCGGCGGCATCCCATGGCGCAGATTACAAAGCGCGCACAGACCGCAGGTGCCGTCATGATCTGGGATCTGGCGCACAGTGCAGGCGCGGTGGAGGTCGACCTGGCCTCCAGCGGCTGTGAATTCGCCGTCGGGTGCACCTACAAATACCTCAATGCCGGTCCCGGCGCGCCCGCGTTCATTTATACGCGCCCTGACCTGATCGCTGACGTGCAACCGGCCCTCGCCGGATGGTTGGGCCATGACGCGCCTTTTGCGTTTGAACCAAGCTACCGCCCTGCCCGAGGTATCGAACGTTTGCGCGTCGGTACGCCCGCGGTTCTGCAAATGGCCGCCCTCGACGCGGCACTGGATGTTTGGGACGAGGTCAACGTGGCCGATGTGCATGCGGCCGCCATCCGTTTGTCGGACCGGTTCATTGCGAATGTCGAAGAAAAATGTCCGGAACTGACCCTTGTCACTCCGCGCGACCCGGCAGCGCGCGGCAGCCATGTGTCGTTTTCCTTTGCGAATGGCTACGCCGCGATGCAGGCGCTGATTGATCGTGGCGTGATCGGGGATTTTCGCGCGCCGGATGTGATGCGCTTCGGGATCACGCCGCTTTACCTTGATGAAGACGATATCGACCGCGCCGTCGATGTCCTGTCAGATGTACTGACCCGCAGGATGTGGGACGATGCGAAGTACTATGCACGTCAGAAAGTAACCTAGCGAGATCAGATAGCGCGGCCTCCAGCCGATGTCACAGATCAATCCAATCCTGACCGGCAGGCGCGACTGGTGCCGGGGCTGGCGCGCCTCCGACACGCGTACGGATCGCGGTCAGATAGACGCCTTGGGTGACATCCTCCGCTTCCACCTGAACACGCGCGTCGTTAGATCCCGCGGCGATTTCTGCAAGGTTGTTGAGAAGAATATGCAGGCAATCCGCCGATTGGCGCATCAGATCCACATCCTGTGTCAGTGCAAGCGGCAACGCGTCCGCTGTATCCCCCGCGCAAATGGCATCGCCCATCGCCTCATCAATTTGATGGGCCTTGCGCGCCAAAATATCGACTTCGCGCGCGACATTCTCCAGCGCCTCGTGAAGCGCCATGCGTGAGTGGCCTTCCGTCATCAGAGTGGCCCCACCACGCGTTCGATACAGGCTTTCAGGTCCTGCGTCGAAAAGGGTTTCTTGAGGTAATTGTTCATACCTAGTGAATTGCCCTGATTGATGATCTCCGGCGTGGCGGTGCCCGTGATCAGAATGAACCCGATCTTTTGCGTGGTCTTATACTTTCGCAGACCGGCCAAAAGCTGCAACCCATTGGCACCGGGCATGTTGTAGTCCGAAATCACCAGATGCACCGGCTTTACGGCGAGCCGTTTAAAGGCTGTCTCGCCGTCCACGCAATGGTCAACCTGGCGAATGCCAAGATCCTCCAATGACTGGATGATGAGGCCGCGACTGACCGACATGTCGTCGACCACCATGACCGCCAACCGATCTTTCAAACTCATGGAACACCTCCTTGGGCCCGACAGGGCGTCGTGGTTTCAGATCCGGCGATATTGCGTGATACCGTTGGGGATGAACCGGTCCTGGCCCGGTCCGCTCAGGCGTTCGGAATGGCCGATGAACATATGCCCGCCCGGTGCCAGAGCATCCGCAAACCTTGGCCAGAGCGCGGCTTGCGTGTCGGCATCAAAATAGATCACCACATTGCGGCAGAAGATGACATCGAACGCCCCTTCCATCGGCCAGTTTTGCACCAGGTTCAGCTCTGCAAATGTCACCAGCGACCGCAATTTCTGCGACGCTTTGAACCTCGTGCTGTCCGGTACGGCGTCAAAATACGGGTCACGTTGGCGGGGCGGCACATTCTGAACCGCGGTGGCATCATATTCTGCGCGTCGCGCCAGCTCGACACTGGCGGGGTCAATGTCCGTGCCAAGTATGCGCAGATCAAGTTTGGCCGCGTCTGGGCAGAGGTCCAAAACTTCCATCGCGATGCTCAGCGGTTCTTCCCCGGTGGAGCATCCAGCCGACCACAGCCTGACGCGTGCGCCTGCGCGCGCACGTGCAATCAAGTCCGGCAGAACGTCGTTGCGCAGCGCCTCAAAATGGTGGGGTTCGCGGAAAAAACGGGTCACATTGGTGGTCAGAAGCGACGTCATCATGCGGCGTTCCTGCTGCCGGCCTTCACCCTCAACATAGTCGCAATAGGCGTGAAAATCGGGCAGGCGCAAAGCCGTCAACCGCTTGCCCAGACGTGAGACGATCAGGTTGCTTTTGTTGCGGCTCAACAGAATACCGCACTCAGCATTCACCAGCGCGGACAGGCGTTCAAACGCGGACGCGCTCAGGTGAAACTCGCCTTGCGTCTCTCGGGAGGTTGACAGGGTGGACACGGGATCAAGCGGCATGGCGTTGCTGTTGATCAAGGATCGTGACGAGGTCGAGGCGGCGGATCATTGTGTCCTCCTTTACCAGTACGCCGGAGATGAACCGGCGCACGGTCTCGTCCACAACATCGGGGATGGGCTGTAAATCACGTTCCGCCACTGTCAGGATGTCCGAGACCACTTCGGCCAAAAGCCCGACGGTCTGATCGTTTATGACGGTGATGATGATGACATGTCGCGCGCCCGGTTCTGCCGCGCCAAGGCCCAGGCGTTCTGACAGATCAATCACCGGAACCACGGCACCGCGCAGGTTGATCACACCTTTCACATAAGGCTGCGCATGGGGCAGCGCGGTTGTGGTTGTCCACCCTCTGATTTCCCTGACGGACCCAAGATCAAAGCAGTAGTCCTGTCCCGCCACCCGGAAAGCCACGACTTCCAGGTCGCGCGCGGTTTGTTCAAGAATTGCCTCTGACATGTCTAGCCCGCCCTTCTGAATGTTTTGTCGAGGGCAGCATCCAGTTGCCCACCCGCGCTAAGCGCCCGCATGATCGTGTCGGCATCAATGATCAGGGCGATACGACCATCACCAAGGATCGTGGCCGCCGCGACGCCGTTGATTTGCTGATAGTTTGTCTCAAGACTTTTGATCACGACCTGTCGCTGGTCCTGAATGTCGTCGACCACAAGGGCGTAGCGCGGACCCTGGTCGTTGGACATCAAAAGCAGAACATGGTCCTCCAACTGCTGTGGAGGACAGCGAAAACCGAAGAATGCGCCCAGATCGATCACCGGCACCATTTCGTCCCGGTTGCGTAGCAGAACGCCGTCTATGCCCAGTTGATGGAGGTCCGCACCTGTCGGCCGAACGGTTTCCTGCACAGCCGAAATAGGGACCACCATGGTTTCACCGCTTACATCAACGACCATGCCTTCCAACACGGCCAGCGTCAGTGGCAGGCTGATTGAAAACGTGGCCCCTTCGCCGGGATCAGACTGAATGGCGACACGCCCACCCAGTTTTTGAATCTCACTGCGCACCACGTCCAAGCCTACGCCGCGACCTGACAGTTCCGACACTTCTTCTTTCGAGGAAAACCCGGGCATAAACAGAAGGTTGTCAATCTCTGCCGGGGTGAGACTGTCCTGTTCAGCCACCAGCCCGCGTTTTACGGCCAAGGCACGTACAGCATCCCGATTTATCCCGCCCCCATCATCGACCACATCGATCAGAACCCGCCCAGATTTATGGGCCGCACTCAGCGTGATGGTGCCTTCCTCAGTTTTGCCTGCCGCAACGCGCTCTTCGGGGGTTTCAAGCCCATGGTCGATCGCGTTTCGGATCATATGGGTCAGTGGATCCACGAGGCGTTCGATGACGGTTTTGTCGACCTCGGTAGTGTCGCCGATTGTCACAAAGCGCACGGGCTTGCCGGTTGCGGCGCTGGCTTCTCGGACGATACGGGCCATACGTTGGAACATTGGTTTCACAGGTTGCGCCCGGATCGCCATGACGCCTTCCTGAATTTCGCCTGCAATCTGTTTGACGCTGTCGAGCGCGGACGACACCTCACTCATTCTAGCGATGTCGAGTGTCGCCATGGTCTGCGTCAGCATCGCCTCCTTGATCACCAACTCACCCACCAGATTGATCAGCTTGTCGATCCGTTCCAGATCAACCCGGATCGTGCTGGTCGCTCGGGCGGGCGGTGCGGTTTTTTTATCTTCATCGGAAGATACCGGAGCGAGTGCTGCATCAGTTGCGGCATCGCCGTCGGACAGTTCCGCGACAAAATCCTGCAGGTCAGGCATCAATGCGTCAGTCGCGCTGTCCTCTGGAAGACTTCCTGGCTGGACATTCGATGGCTGAACCAGTTGATCAATTACGTCCCCGGACTTCGAAATGCGCAATTCGCAAACATCTTCAACAAATTCAAATGCTTGCCGGAGGTCTTCCTCCGTCGCTTGTCCAAACAGGGCAATCTGCCACGAGATGGTGCAAGACAGCGGCGACAGGTCCGTCAGCGGAGGAACAGCTTGGATGTCCGCGACAACGGAGACCTCACCAAATCGCTCTAAGGCCGCAAACAAGACGCCCGGTTCGTTGCCAGACGCAAACAAATCCGGATTTGCAGTGAATTCCATGTCCCAACGCGACAAGGTCTCATCGTGTCCACCGGCATCTATCAACAGCGTGACCGGCTCAAATTGCGGGTCCGGTGCGTCTTCAACGTGATCGACTGTGACCTCGCGCAGCCGTTCTTTCAAATGCGCGCTGGCTTCGATGTCGTCTGATGCGCCCTCGCGTGCCGCACTCACCAGGTCAGACAGGTTGTCACCGCAATGCCGGAACAAATCGACCAAACCGTCATCAAGGTCCAATGCTCCTGACCGAACCCCATCAAGGGCGGATTCAAAAGCATGCGCAAAGGCCACAAGCGCGTCCAAACCAAATGCCCCCGCGCCACCTTTGATCGAGTGTACAGCCCGGAAAACACCATTGATGGCATCGCTATCGTGTGGATCATCGGCCAGAACGTCCAAACCGTCCTGGGTGGCTTCCAGCAGTTCCTCACATTCTTCGAAAAAGCTGCTGCGAAAGTCTTCCCGGCCCGTCATAGGCTCAATCCTGACTGGCGACCCGCTCGATCGCCCAAAGCAATTTGTCTTCATCAAAGGGTTTGACGATCCATCCGCTGGCACCTGCAGCACGCGCGCGTGCCTTCATTTGATCGCCAGCCTCAGTGCTGAGTACCAGAATGGGCACCACCCGTTGCCGATCCCTTGCCCGCGCGGCCTTGATGAATTCAAACCCATCAAGACGCGGCATGTTGATGTCGGTGATCACCACGTCGGGGTCACTGGCATCAAACCGCTGCAGTCCGTCCTCACCATCTTCGGCGATATCTACATCAAACCCTGCGGTGCACAGGGTCGCCTGCAACAAATTGCGCATGGTACGAGAGTCATCGATGGCCAGAACACGCAAGCTCATGCATCCGCCCCCTCATGTAAGGACAGCCCGAGGTCGGCGCGCTTTATCCCGAGCGTGTGGCAAGCAGACAGAACCGCATCCGACGGGTTAACCACGCGAAAGGCAGCTTGATCCGCCAGCCATTGCAGCCGGGCCGAGATCAAAACCTGTAGACCCAACGCTCCGGTCGACTTCACACGCCCAGCGTCGAGTTCCGTGGGTTGTCCTTGTCGAGCAAGCAAGGCCTCCTTCACGTGCGTCACTGTCGTGCCGTCAAACCGTTCCGGGAGATAAAGTTGATCGTCCGGCATGCAATTTCCTCTCAAACTATTCTGTCGCACCAACCCACCCGAGGCAGGCGGCTTTGTTGCGCGCCACGCTAGAGAAAAAGCCCCAAACAATCCGTTAACCGCCACCCAGAGAAGGCCGCCAAATTAGTTCAAACTGAGCAGATGCATTTTCGAATTCTTAACGCGCCGTGACGTAGGCCATGACGAAGACAAACCAAAACGGTCATCCCGGCCCCGTCTCAACAGGAAGATCTGTGCAAAATCCGCGCCCGACCTCATTCGTCATCGTTGTGCAGGGAGAACGCGCCCGCGCCATGTGCATCATGGCCGAGCTGCGCCAAGTTTATCCCTCAAGTCGCCTGCGTCACGCAACGGATCTGTCGGAGGCTTACAACCTGGCAGAACATGAACACCCCGACCTTGTGATCCTCGACGCCGAACATGCCACGATCTCCGGTCTCTCCATGTTTCTGTCTTTGCTGGCCGGTCTCTCCATCGACTGGACAATGATCACGCGGCAAAGCGTCGTCCGGAGTATTCCCGACAACCGTCAGGTTGAGATCGGGCGACTGGCACATCACTTGGCATGGCGCATAGACATGCAAGTGATGCCGAAGATGCGCCCCGCGCCACCAGTGGATGCGGCGCCAATACCCAACACCGAGCGATCCTGGAAAACAGTCTTGATCGGGGCGTCCACAGGTGGGATCGAAGCTTTGATCGAACTATTATCTGCCTATCCGGCAGATGGTCCGCCGACCATGATCGTGCAGCACATAAACCCTGGTTTTGTGCCAGGCTTGGCGCAACGGCTGGATCGCCACTGCCGGGCCAAGGTGCGCCCGGCCCGCGACGGGGACAGGTTGCGGCCCGGTCTCGTCCTCCTGGCCCCAGGTGATGAGGCCCATCTTGTTCTGAAACGTGACGGCAAAACATGCCAATTCGAGAAGGGTCCAAAAATCCAAGGCCATAGGCCGTCAGTCGATGCACTTTTCACGTCAGGGGCCAACGCAAATGGTCGCCACACTGTCGGTGTCATTCTCTCAGGTATGGGACAGGACGGGGCGCGTGGTCTTGGTGACATTCGAAACGCCGGGGGGTGGACGATCGCGCAAAACCGATCGTCCTGCGCTGTCTATGGCATGCCCCGCGCCGCAAAAGACAAGGGCGCGGTGACGGAAGAACTTTCATTGGCGCAAATCCCTGCGGCCCTGATGAAAGCAGCCGCAAAAACGACGAAGGGCGCAGGTTATGTCTAGCCTCACGACCAAAGCCATAAATGTCAGGCAAGGTGCGTTCCACGTCTCGGACGCGGCGGACGATCTGCTGTATTGTATTCTCGGATCCTGCATCGCCACCTGCCTTTATGATCCGGTGATGCGCCTGGGCGGAATGAACCATTTCCTTTTGCCCGGCCAAGACCCGAACGCCGCTGGTGAGGTCAAATACGGCGCGCACGCTATGGAGCAACTGGTCAACGCTCTGCTCCGCAAAGGCGCCGCGCGTCACAGGCTCGAAGCCCGGGTTTTCGGTGGCGCGAAGATCATTCGGTCCAGCAACAATATCGGCGAAAACAACGCCCACTTCGCCCTTACCTTCATTCGCAACGAAGGCTTCAAACTCAGGCAAAGCGATACGGGCGGGACACAAGGGCGGCGTCTGGAGTTTCGCCCGTCCCTCGGCGTGGCGCATGTTGATCTGCTGCCCGACAGGACCGCCCCGATCCCGCAGATGCCATCCACGCGTCCGCCTACGACGGGCGGCAATATCGAATTGTTCTGACATCTATGTCGGATTTTAAGCGTTCCGCCCAGCAAACAACTCTTCTTAAACGGTTGGCCGATAAACATCGGGGCGCACCGATGTGCCCTGCCAGGAAGGTGAAAAGGATCAAACGATGCTGCGCACTGCCACACTGAATTTCAAAGTGATACTGACAACGACAATCACCGTGGTGATTGCGATGATCGCTTTCGCCATTGTCATGGTCGTGTCTGAGGTCAAATCTCTGCGCACCGCGATTGAGTTCGAAAAAAATGTCGGCCTGAATGTGCTTACGGCGGCCCTCGACCACGAAGCCACCCACGACAGCAACATAGCACCTCCAAAAACCAATTTTGACGCAGACGGCAACATTGTCTCGGTCACGTGGGATGCGATTCCGCAAGGGGGGACGCAAGCCATTGTCGACGCCAGCGCGCGTGAGGCACGGGTCGAACTGGCCATATTGGAAATTGATGCTCAGTCCGGGCGGTTTGGACAGATCACATCATCGCTCAGCGACGCAACCGGTGCCGCGCTCACTGCGTCATCCGCCGCGCCAGATGTCGCTTCTGCTGTTTTGAGGGGTGAGCGCGTGATCGGCGAATTCACCAACGGAGGGGACACGTTTACAGGCAAATGGGTGCCCATTGTGACGTCAGGCGGAACGGTGATCGGCGCGTTGGAGGCAGGCGTTAACAAGGCTTACCTGGCGGGTCAAATCCGTTCCAAAATCATCCTGTCTTCCGTTTTGATCCTGATCATTTCGGCCATCATTGCCGGGGCCGTGGCGCTTGTCTTGAACCGCGTGATGCGGCCCATCAGCCAGTTACGCGCTGCGATGCATGTGATCGCATCCGGCGAATACGATACTGTCGTGCCGTTCACCGACCTTAAGGATGTCATCGGTGACATGGCCCGCGCCCTGCAGGATTTCAGCAACAACCTCGCCAAGACAAAGACTCTTCAGGATCAACAGGTTGAAGCCGAAAAAGAACGTGAGGCCCACAGGTCAGAACAAGACGCCTTTTCTGTTCAGCGACGCGTTGTGGACGAGATCAGTCAGGGGCTTGAGCGGTTGTCGCAGGGTGATCTGACCCAACGCATTGAAAGCCCGGAAACCAACCCTTTTCCGCGCGATTATGAAAGTCTGCGCCAAAGCTACAACATGGTCATAGACGAGCTGGGCCGCACCTTTGGCGACATGCATGACGCGGTCAATGCCGTGCAGGCGGGCGCCAACGAAATGCACCAGGCGTCGGACGATCTGGCCTCTCGCGCGGAAGCACAGGCAGCCACACTTGAACAGTCCGCGGCGGCCCTCAATGAGCTGACCGAGAGTGTAAAAAACACGTCTGACCGGGCCGATCAGGCAGAAAAAGCAGGTCGCGAGAACCGCGATCAGGCTGAAAGCGGCGCGGAAGTGGTGCGCGACGCCATGGATGCCATGAACCTCATCAAAAAAAGCAGCGAAAACGTCCGCCGCATCATCGGCGTGATTGATGAAATTGCGTTCCAAACCAATCTCTTGGCCCTCAACGCCGGGGTTGAAGCGGCGCGTGCGGGGGAAGCCGGGAAAGGATTCGCTGTCGTGGCCTCGGAAGTGCGGTCTCTTGCGCAGCGTGCCTCGGACTCCGCGACCGAAATCAACCAGTTGATCACTGACAGTGCCGCCCAGGTCACCGAAGGTAGCAAACTGGTCAAGAACACCGGCGAGCGGCTGGAAGCCATCCTTGGCAATACGGTGGAGATGCAAACGGTCATGTCCGACATCGCGGCCGCGGCTCGCGAACAGGCGCTTGGCATTGATGAGGTGAACAATGGCGTCACCCAACTCGATCTGGTGACGCAGCAGAATGCGGCCGCCGCGGAGGAGGTCAACGCCTCGTCCACCTCGCTCAACCAGAAATCATCTGAGCTGTCTGCGGGTCTTGCACGGTTTAAAACCGCGCGTAGCCCAGCCCCGATCCAGATGCCCTCCTTTTCGCGCAACCATGATGCAGACACGACTGACGGTGTTGGCACCTCAGATAGTCCCCAATTCGAGGACATGGGAGACACTGAGGAGTTGCGTCTCGCCGAGTTCCGGGGGTTTTAGGGCGAATAGTTTACTGACCCGCCGCCTTCGCCGTCAGTTTCGCCAGGGCACCAGTCATTACGTCAAGATAGGCCGCATCCTCTGCGATACCGCCCAGATCTTCGAACATCGCGCGCGGGTCTTCATAAGCGAGCCAGACCTGCCCGGCCCCGTCACGATACACAAGCACCTTGAGCGGCAAATACAGCCCCGCCAGCGCGTCATCCTGCATGGCGGGCGTGCCCAGCTTGGGGTTGCCAAAGATCAGCACCTGTGACGGGGCCAGCTCCATATCGACGGACGCAGCCCCCGACGCATGATCGATCCGGGCGAACACCTTGGCACCCGCGCCCGTCACCGCCGCCTCCAACGCATCCATCGTCGTCGCGACATCGCCACTGGCCTGCACTTTGACCATGTCATCATTATGCGCAGCCGCAGGCAGTGCCAAAACAAACGCCGCAATCACAGACAAAACACGCAACATCCCAAGTCTCCTTATCTCTATGCTTGTGCGCATCCTCTGGCAAAACGTGCCGAATGCCCATAAACAACCGCGTGAGACGACCAAAGACGGCATCAACATGCTCAAAACCCGGATCATCCCCTGCCTCGATGTGGCCGACGGCCGCGTGGTCAAAGGCGTGAACTTTGTCAACCTGCGTGACGCAGGCGACCCGGTCGATGCCGCCCGTGCCTATGACGCGGCGGGCGCGGATGAGCTGTGTTTCCTCGACATTCACGCAACCCATGAAAATCGTGGCACCATGTTTGACGTCGTTCAGCGCACGGCAGAACAATGCTATATCCCTCTGACCGTGGGCGGTGGCGTGCGCACGCATGAAGATGTGCGCGATCTGTTGCTTGCCGGGGCCGACAAGGTCAGCTTCAACTCCGCCGCGGTCGCCAATCCGGATGTGGTGGCCGAGGCCGCGGACCGCTTTGGCAGCCAATGCATCGTTGTGGCCATCGACGCCAAGACGGTGAGCCCGGGCAAATGGGAGATCTTCACCCATGGCGGTCGCAAACCCACCGGCATCGATGCGGTGGAGTTTGCGCGAACAGTCGCAGGCAAAGGCGCGGGGGAGATCCTGCTGACCTCGATGGATCGTGACGGCACCCGCGCGGGCTTTAACCTGCCATTGACCAAGGCCATTTCCGACGCTGTCGCCGTTCCAGTTATTGCCTCAGGCGGCGTCGGCACACTCGATCACCTTGTGGAAGGCGTGACCAAGGGCGGCGCATCTGCCGTGCTTGCGGCCTCGATCTTCCATTTTGGTGACTTCACGATTGCGCAAGCCAAGGCGCATATGGCCGCCGCAGGCATTCCCATGAGGATGGGCGCATGACCCTTGAAGAGCTTGAAACCATCATCGCCACGCGGGCCAATGCCTCACCCGAAGACAGTTGGACCTCCAAACTCTTGGCCAAGGGACCTGAGAAGGTCGCGGAAAAGTTTGGCGAGGAGGCCGTCGAGTGCCTGATCGAAGCGGTACGCGGTGACAAAACCCGGCTGACATCGGAAGCGGCAGACGTGCTTTTTCACCTGCTTGTCATGCTGCGCTCTCATGACGTATCGCTCGCGGATGTCATGGCCGAACTCGACGCGCGACAGTCGCAGTCGGGGCTAGCTGAGAAAGCCAGCCGTTCATCGTGACACCATCAAGACGCGCGGGCACCGGCGCAGCTTTCGAAACGTTTACAGTTTTGATGAAATCACGCCTGTATTGAACCCGGCCATCCGCAACTCACCAAAGAGCCGCTGATATTCAATCTTGGGGCAACGGTTCATGATCATATCGACACCCCGCGCCCGGGCCTTGGCCGCGGCTTCCTCATGCCAAACCCCAATCTGCATCCAAACCGTTTGCAGATCCGGGAAAAGTTCCAGCGCTTCGTCGACAATTGGCGGCACATGTTCGGACCGGCGAAAAATGTCGACCATGTCCACCCCACCCTCAATATCCGCCAGCGTCGCAACCACGGTCTTTCCGAACACCGTCTTGCCTGCATGGCCCGGATTGACGGGCACCACATCGAATTTCTTCAACGCCAAGTACCGACCCACGTAAAAGCTGGGCCGCACTTCATTGAGCGACATACCCACCACGGCCACGCGCTTCGTGCGCTACAAAATCTGGCGGATTTGGGAATCGGGGTAGATTTCATTCATAATGTGTCAGATACTCGTCTTATCCGCATAAAAAAAGCGCCCAGAACAGAAGTCTGGGCGCCAGTCGCGGAACGAGGGACAGTGAAGGGAAATGCCGGTGTTCCGTACCGGCATCCCTGAAACTCTATTTAGGTCTCAATCCGAGAATAAAAAGACCATGTAATATGCCTGTGAACACAGAGTTAAAATCTGTGGATTCAGTCAAAAATATTTTCGACCTCGTCCCAAATCTCTTCCAGAACCCGCCGGAACATCGGCTTGCGCTTTTTCGACTTGCGCTTCTTCTTGTCCCGCAAAAGCGCGGCGGCATGACCGGCCAAGCCGATGCCTGCAGCGGCCGGTGCGCGATCTTTAGGTTTAGAGTGCGGTTTCGGTGCAGATTTGCCGGCCGGTTTGCTTTTTGCAGGCTTTTCAGGGTTTTGCGGCATGAATTTCATATCATGCAACGGCGCACCGCAGGCGCTGCAGGTCAGTTCATGGCGCTGCGCGTCCAGAACCAGCACAGCCCGTGTGCCACAATAACTGCATGTGGCGATCTTCTTACCCATGTACCCTACCCATAAATCCTGCCGATCCTGTGTCGTCCTGCCAGATAAAAGCGGCGCGACACCCCGCTTCAAGAGGGGATCAGCCCGAACTGCGCCCTCGTGCCGCATATAGCGCGACGGCGGCTGCGTTCGAGACATTCAAAGACCCAAAGCCGCCGGCCGCGTCAATGCGCACTAGGTGATCCACGCAGTCGCGCGTCTTGGCCCGCAGGCCAGGGCCTTCCGCGCCCAGAACAATCGCCACGGGTCTCTCACCCAT
Organism: uncultured Roseovarius sp.; assembly: GCA_963422235.2. Taxonomy (GTDB): domain Bacteria; phylum Pseudomonadota; class Alphaproteobacteria; order Rhodobacterales; family Rhodobacteraceae; genus Roseovarius. The sequence goes on along the minus strand of CAXMWV010000002.1, from coordinate 2,440,221 downwards.
GTCAGAGAGCGCTGATTCGAGCGAAACCTCTGCCTCACCCGCCATCCCGAGGACGGTGTAGCCCATGTTTTGCAAATCCCCGATCGATTGGCTGAGGTTGCGCACGCGCAGGTAAGGTTGCCGTTCCAGCGCCCCACTGGCGGCTTTGGCCAACGCGCCGGTCTCAGGCGCAGAGTAATGGCGCGGCGCAATCACCGCGCGGGCACCGAACACTTCCGCGCTGCGCAGGATCGCGCCAACATTGTGCGGGTCGGTCACACGGTCCAGCATCACCACGCAAGGCCGGGCCGTACCGTCACCCAGGCACACTTCCTCCAGCGCGCCCCAGGCCAATGGGCGCACCTCAAGGGCCGCGCCTTGATGCACGGATTGCGGATCAAGCGGTGCCGTGAACCTGCGGGGATCCGCCATTTCGGGGTCAATGCCCGCTTGGGCAATGGCGTCTTCCAGCTTTAACGCCGCGTTCTGCGTCACGATTAGCCTTAGCTTTTCGCGCGAAGGATTGAGCAGCGCATCGCGCACGGCATGCAACCCGAAGAGCCACACACTGTCTTGCGCAGCAGCCTTCTTCGCCTGCTCTTTCGCCACCACCCAAGCTGGTTTTTTTGCGGCCATGACCTGCTCCTTCATCAGAGCCGGACAATGCGCCGTAACGGGTCCAAAGGTCCAGCCATTTTCGGGTTGACGGGTCTGAGGCTCCCTTCTACACACACCGGGCGTTTGAGACCGCGCAGCATGCACGGCCTGAGACGTCAGTGGGCGACAGGCCGCAAGGTGTGGCAGGGGACTGTAACTCCCTCGCGGAGACGCATGCTAGGTTCGATTCCTAGGTCGCCCACCATCTCTCTCCTCGTGCGAAAACGCATCTGCGCTGCGGGTCAGGGCCGAATGTACATCACTACCGTTTGTGCTTGGGCTTCCATGTGTCGAGCCACCGCCGCACGCGCCCGCGCCGCTCAGACACGGCATCCCCCGCCGCATCCCAGGTCTCGCCAATATCTTCGACCACCGGATCAATGCGCCGCGCACGGAACCGTCGCCATGCCAGCCAGATCACCAAGACGACCGCCACGAAGCCCACAATGATCAGGATGTTGAGCCACGGTACAGGTTTCGGCGCGTCCGGGCCCGCGACCTGCCAGACCCCCACGGCATTGGGGAAAATCGACAGGAATTCATTGCGCCAGCCGTAATGCCGGATGGCCACCCATTTGGGCGCCTCCACTGTGGATTTCAGATCTGCCGCTTCGGCCTGCAGGTTCGAGGTGTCGAACTTGAAGTAAGGCGGCCATCCCCAACCGGTGTCTTCATTGCGATAGACCATGACCCGGTCATTGGTGCGCACGGCCTGAATGAAAAACACATCGCGGTTCACCGTGGTTTCATCATTGCCCACATCCGGGGCCGCCCAGAAGATCGAGTTCTCACCGAAATCGATCCGCTTCTCATAGGTGTCCGTCACCCGCGCGATATCGGTCTGCGGCAGGGTGTAATGGAAAATCGCAGCCACCAACACGAGCAGCGCGATGCGGATCACCCATTTGACGTAAACCATGACCGCGCCCTCAGTGGAAATTCGTGAAATAAATGATCAGCGTTACGATGGTCACCGGCACAATATAGACCCCCCAGATCAGCTTGCGCCGCAACGAGCCTTCGTATTCCTTCAACCCCGCCTCGATATACGCATCGCGATCCCCGGGCCGCCCGGCCTCTTCATACCATTCCGCCAGCTTGCCCTTCCGGACCGACCGGGAATACAGCGACAGGCACAAGTAGATGATCGTCAAAACGACGAAGCCGATCACAACAAGCCGTGCGAGTGCCGCCATGAGCTATCTCCCTGCCCTGTTCACCGGGCCCCAGGGGCCCACCAGATCCACCATGCGATCCATGTCAGAGGGCTGTTCTTCCACCATCGCCGGTTCATGGCCGAAGAGTGCCTTGCGCGCGCCCAGTTTGTCCACCTGGTATTCGCGCGTCAGGTAGCTGACGACATAGTCTTTCTTGGCCTCCGTCCAGCCCGCATAATGCGCGTAGAACAGCTCTTTGTGGCAAATGAACAGCTGTCGGAAATCCTTCGGCGCAAGTTCCGAGAGCAGCATGTTGACCAGATCGGCGTCTTTGTGATGGGCCGCGCGCAGGGTGTAGAAATAGGCCGGACTGTCGGCCGTTATGGTCGGCCAGGGACCGTTGTTTTCGGCCCAATTCACAAGCGCGGCCAGCAGGTGGAACTCTTCCGGCAGTTTGTCCGCATGGGCCCGCGCCAGCCTGCGCATGTCCGACCGCGAGCGCCCGGTCAGTTCGATCTCCGCCCCCGCCAGAGCATTCACAAGCAGGAAATCCATCTTTTGCCGCAACACCGCCGCCGCATCTATCCCGCGCGCCTTGACGATGGGTTCGACAAGGCCGTTCACGTCAAGGTAATTGGCCACACGGTTTCGGTTTGAAAGGTCAAAGACATACTCCACCGGCACATCGCCCAGTGCATCCTTGTCCTCCACCGCGATCACGCCGGGCAGCTCCAGATCCTGGAACACATACATCCCGCCAAAATGCGCCGTCCAGAAATTGCGCTGTTCAAACGCCATTTCCTCCAGCTCAACGGGGTTGCGCAGGATATCCCCGGTTTCGCCCGCCAGCTCGATCATCTCGGCGATCAGCACATCATCGAACCACGCGTCTTCCTCATTGAGGAACTTGGTAACCTTACTGTCCAGCTCTTCCGCGCGCCGGATACGTCCGTTCGTGGTGTCGGCCTCTACCTTAATCGCGCGGATATCAAACAGCTTGGCCGCGCTGTCGAGGGAGAAGACCGAATTCACCAACTCACCGGCCACCGCGTCCCGGGCGGTCAGGGCAAACAGTGCGCTTTCGTTTTTATCAATGAATTGCCGCAGGATAGAACGCGAGGTTGAGAATTTCGCGTCCAGCAGCGGCGCGTGCTTCTGCTCCATCGTCAGCAGGATAAACTGCCGATTGACGCCCGCATGGTTGAGGTAGAGCGGATCATTGAGCTCATGCCCCACCTCGGGGGAGTAGCCGGAGATATCAATGTAGAAATCGGTGAGGCTCGTCTCTTTCCCGGTCAGATGCTTGAGCGCGCGGTTGTACCGCTCCACCAACGCGGGCGAGGCCACGTGGACCAGATTGCCAAACATGAGGCCGGATTTGATCAGGCGTTCCATTACACACGCCTTGCGTAGCGGAAGACCAGGGGGATGGCGAGCGCCAAGAGCGGAAGAGCAAAGGCCCGTTGGGTCAGTTGCACATTGAACCCGACAAACGCCGTCCACGACCCATTGAAAAGCAGCAGGGATTCCTCAATCGAAGTCCCCTCAAACCCCATCGCCGTCCGGACGCCCACTTGAATCACAAACAGACCCGCCGCCACACCAATCAACCCGACGACACCCCAGCGCAAAGGCATCACTGCGCCTGCGATGAAACCCAAGATGGACGCTACAAGCGTCAGGATCATGTGGTGGGTCCTTTCTCACCGTGCGACGAGACCGGCGTAGGCACATTGTCCTTAGTCGCCCTGGACGAGCCGACATGGAGCAAGTTGCCAGACGTGAGGCCGATTTCGGTCAGTTCTTCCATTCGCTCCCTCTCAAAGCGCTGCCTTACGTTTCCTGAACGTCTTGGTCACGCCAGTCTGATGCAAGTTTGCGCGCAATAAAAAATGAAATCACGAAAGCGGCGTAGGAATACCAAATATAGTCGGTCGCCCCTAGAAACAGTTCGCTAGACCAGTCAGGACCAAACGTATGTAGATAGCTTGCATTCGGGAAGTACTTGGCCTTGTAAGTCAAATCCTCACCCAATTCGCGCAAATAGGCCACTGCAAAACAAAATGGGATGCCCACCAGCAAGATCGGGAAGGTACGCCTGTGACCCCGCCCAACGCTGCGTCCAGCATAGTAGCCGGTCAAAATCGGCAAGACCAAAGTCGAGCCGAGTAAAGAAACGAGTATGGCAATGAAAGTTTCAGTCACGCTGGTCGCACAGTCACTTCGATTTGAGTTTTAGTTCGCATTTAATGAGGCGGTTCATACTATCCCTCTCGAATTGCCATCAAAAAGCGCATCAGCACAAACGGTGACAAGACGAATAGAAATCCGATTGTTGGAAATTTCGCACCCATCAGTTGCCCACCGCCAAACATACCCGAGATAGCCAAACCGCCGAGTACACAGGCTATCAGGAGAAGTAGAACCAACAAAGAAAAGCCCTTCAAAGCGCTCCAATCCTTAGCGCGAACTCTCAGTCCATACCGCTTGGCCAGCGGCACAAGAAGAAAACCTATCACGAGAGCAACCACGAAGAAGCAACTAAAGAACATCAGTCCTTCCATGGATCAAGACTCCAAAAACCGCCGTTTCGCCTCTTCCATGCGTCCCATATCCCGCACGGCTGCCTCGATCGCCGCTTCGTCGGACTTGTCCGCATACCGGAACTCCGAATCTGCGTAGCGGTTGATCTCCTGGATCACCATCTCCACCGTGATCGGCTGGCGCAGTTCCTCGATCATGCCGCGCTTTTCTTCATAGGGCCGGAACAAAAACAATTCCGGCTCCTCCATCCATTCATCGGGCAACTCAAAGTCCATCGCCCGCACCTTCACCGCATCCGTGATATTCTTGATCGCCCGCCCCGTGAAGCGTTCATCGGCCTCCTGAATGCCCTTCAGATACGTCCCCAGCTTGGCAATGGTGTCTAGACCGCCGATATCCTTCTCCACCCGTTCATACACGCGCAGCAACCCCTCTTCATGGGGCTTGGCGTGGCTGTCAAAACTCGCCGCGACGGCCTTCTTGATCTCCTGCGCCGCGTACAACTCATGGCTCCCAAGCGGAATGTCATGGTTCTTGCCCATCAGCAGCGCGAGGATGTCGATGTAGTCTTCCCGCGTTTGCGGCCCGTCGACGAGGAACCGCGCCCCCGCCCGCTGCCGCAACGCATCGTCCACGTTTTCCGGGTAGTTTGAGAACATCCCGAAGGTGCAATTCCCCCGCACCACCGTGTTCGCCCCCGAAAAACTCTCCATCAGAACAGCGGTGATCTCCAACTGCCCGGCAGAGCTTTGCCGGTCGCCCCGCTTGCCCGCCAGCTGATCAATATCGTCAATCGTGCCAAACCCGATCACGCCGGGATCAAGCACGCCATTGATGAAGGACTTCGCGTTCTGGGCCGATTTTCCCTGATAGGAATCAATGCTTTCCGTCGACAGGTTTGCGTAACGGAACGGGTAGCCCGCCGTCTCACAATACCCGTTGATCAACCCCGCCATCATCTGAATGAGCGTGGTCTTCCCCGTCCCCGGTTTGCCATCCCCCATAAAGGTGAAGATGAACCCGCCCAGTTCTTCGAACGGGTTCAGCTTGCGGTCGAAGTCATAGGCCATCAGCATCTTCGACAGCTTCAACGCCTGATACTTTGCGATATGATTGCCCACCACCTGATGGGGTTTTTTGAAACTCATCGTCAGCGCGGTGGATTTCTTGCCCACCGAGGTCTCAAACCCGCGAATGGTGAAATCATCCGCCTCGACGCGCCAGGCCTTACCGGTAAACGCGTCCAACCGCGCCGCATTGCCCGCCCGGATGGAAAGCTTGCCCATCAACGCCTCACAGAACCCCGCCGTCACGGCCACAAGCCGCTCATCATCCGGGGCCAGCGCCGCGATGTCCTGATCCAACTCCCATAGCGCGCCGTGCAGGGCGAGCTGAGCGTTCTCGGTCAGCACCTCCTCCACATCGCCCAGATCCACGCTGACCTCGGACCCATGTGGCGCGAGCAAAAACGCGCAAGCATTTGCAAAGACATGGGACACCGCCAAGGCCTCCGCCGCCATCAGCTCAGTGAACTCCCCCTTGCGCGCGGCGTCCAAAGACCCCGCCAGGTTGGCACGGCGCAGATCGGCCAGTCCCGTGGCTTCCGAGAACGCCTCCCCCACAGCCAGCCCAATCGCCAGCGCGCGGCGCAGCGCATGCAACACTGTCGCCTGCAGTGGTGAGGTCAGCGGATCATCGTCATCCGCACCCGCGATCGTATCGACCAGACGCACGCCTTCCGCCCGCGCCGTGGAGCGTGTCACCAACCCCGGCGTCGTGGTCCGAAACCGCCGCCGCGTGCCAAGACCAGACGACGGCTCTTCACCGCCCGCCTCCCGCGCTTTGGCCACCCGCGGCGCATGATCGAACCCCGCCAGCATCGCATTGGCCGCAGGGTAGTGCTTCACGATGTCGTCCTCGCGCAGCTCCATCAGGTCAGACGTCAGGCTCATTGCTTCAACACCTCCACAGTTTCATCAGAAATGCCGCCCAACCCACTGGGATCGTGCAAGTTATAGGACAGGTCGCGGGGGTAGACCTCGGACCAGTAGTAACCCTTCGTCTGGCGCACGAAGACCGTCGGGTGCACGTCACCCGCAAAACAAACCCGCGTGATGGTTTGCGCGCGATACCGGATGCCCTTCACGGTCTGATAGCATGGCCCCGTCCGCGGCCAGACCCCGCCATACCCGGTGCGTTCAATCTGTTTAAAGCCCCGATTCACAAGCCATTTCTGCGTTTGCTGCGGTGTTTCATCAACCACCATCAGTCGCTCTGCCACCTGATCGGCGGACGGCGCGACCGGCTCCAGCGCGCCGCATCCTGCCACAAGGACAAACCCCAGAAAACACAGTCTTCTCATTGCGTCTTCCTCTGCTTCATCTCGCCAAAAATACTCATGTCCAAACCTCAGTACCTCAGCACGCGCCCGCCATCTGAGACGACGTATTTGTCCACGCTGGCAAACCCCTTGGGCGCTTTTTCCGCCAGCACCTGATAAGGCCGCATTGGCAGGATCAGGCTGCGCTGCATATGTGTGGCACCCGTTTCGGCACCACGCCCCGCGAACGGATCAAGCGCGAAAACTTCCCGTTCAACGCTGCCGAACCAGCCAGATTTTTCCTCGACCACCCGTTCGCTTTCTAGGATTTCATCGGTCCACGCGAGCGCCCAATCCTGACCCGCCGGTGCGCGCGCCTCGGCTAGGACTTCGCGGATCGGTCCGGCTTGCTGCGTGAACGCGTGCGAGTACATTGGCCCAAGATGCAACCGGCGCAGGCGTTTGGGGTGCAGATCATCAAAGGCCTCATCAAACCCCTTGGCGATGGTGAGCAGTTTCAGCCCGCCCAAGCTTTGCCCCATCAGATGCGCCTGAACCTCGGGCCACCGCCGCCCATCAATAGGAAGGCCCTTGCCCCCGCCGCTGTCTTCCACTTCCATCAGGTACACGGTCGGCAGGTTGACCTGACTGTCATAAACCGCCCAGTGCAATAGATACGTCACCCGTGGCTGCAAGCCTTTGAGCCAGATCGCTTGCGGATCATTGCGCGCCCAGAACATGTGCCCTTTGGCCAGCTCCTCATAGTAAAGCCTTTGCGACAAAGAGAATTGCAGTTTCGTGGGGATGGTAAGGTCTCCCACGATTTGCGCGACCATGTCGGCTTTCAACGTGTCGACCGACGGCATGTTCTGCAGATGCCGTCCCGCCTGCTGCGCGTCATTGGCCATCACCATCAACTCGTTGAAGACCGGAAAGCCGCTTTCCGTCACATCCATGGCGAGTGAGCCGAAGAAATGCCCAGTGTCCCGTCCGACCAGCAGGTACTTCATCGACAGAGCGCGGAAGGTGTATGACAGCCCCCGCACATATCCGGTCAGCACTTCGATCTCAGTGTCCGATAACTGCCCATCTGCCCGCATGACGGCGGCGACCTGTTCAAGATGCGAGGTGATCTTGTCGAACTTCGCAAAATACCGGCGCGAGGCGAACATGTCGGTGAGGCCGATTTGGTCTTTAAGCTTGGCGTCAGTCATCGAAGCGCGCGACCCGTTTGGCACCTTGCATGAGCGCGCTGCGAAACGCCCTTTGTACATCGTTCAGAAACTTGAGACTGAACCGACCGATAACGCTCTCAGGAAGAAAGTAATGAGAGTTTTCCAAAACATCGACATTGTACTCATTCAGAATGATCCAAAGCGGCTTTTCCCAATCGAGGTTGGCTCGACGTCGCTCTGTCAAAGGTATTTCCAAAGCGATTTGACCATCTCTTGGCATCTTAGTCGTAATAGCCATAAGGATCATGGTCGTCTGCCCGTCCTTGCGAAAATACGTTATCGCGATTGCGGTTGGCCGCGTCTTCCTGCCCTCGGTTTCCCCGTGCGATGATTGGCTCAACCAAAGATAGGAGTACTTGAGAACGTCTCCCGCCTCGGGTGGTTTACTCATCGCCCAGTTCAGCATCCAAAGCAGCGATGAGTTCCTGTCTTTCGTCCTCATCCATGTTGTTAACATCCACGACACGCCGTGTATCGCCCCGTGACATAAGGCGTTCATATCTGTCATGGCTCATCAGCACATAACGCGGTTTGCCATGGCGCGTGATCTCGACGGCCTCGGACGCGGCGGCACTGAGAACATCACCCGTTTTGTTGGCCAGGTCGGTGGCGGAATATTCTCGCATGAGCTCTCCCTAAATTAGGTATTTTAGCTAATTTAGCTAATTTATGGATTTTTGCAAGCCCAGGCCTGCGTGATCCTCTGGCACAAATTGAAGGCAAATCTGATTCATCGCGATGGGCGCGGTCTTTACGATAATAAGGACATAGCCGAGCGCTGCAGTTGCGCCTACGGACCCGACCAATATCAATCCCAACACATCAAGTTTTGCACCGACCACGGCCAAGCTGAGGAGCCCCACGCCCGCCAAACCAAGCGAAACCTGCCTTACAGCTGATACCGTGACGGTCATGCCCCATACAAATTCTTGTCGTGCTTCTCGATGATCTTCTGGAACCGCCGCGCGAACCGCTCGTCCGCTTTCGCTTTGGCCTCTAACACCTCACGCGCGAAGACCATGTGCTCTTCGTGCTTCTCCATCATGTCAGCCATCTGCTTGTTTGTGGCCGCGCCAATCCCCGCCATGGCGGATTGCGCTTCCTTGTCCGTCTCCACCCCGATCTCGTTGATCCGGTGGGCCACGTCCTGCTGCTGCGCGGTTTTCAACGACTTCGACAGCGCATCATAGAGAACTACCCGCTGCTTGGTATCCGTCTGCAGCTTGTTGATCAGGACCATTTGCGTCGCTGCCTGGTTCTGCAGTGAATCAACCCAGGTCTTGCCCTTCTCGATGTAGCGCTCCAACGTTTGCGACTTGGCAAGCTTCACCTGCTCCTGCTGCACCATCTCGTTGTACTTGGCGTTCATTTCGGCCAGTTCGGTCTCAAGCTTCGTGCGCGCGGCGGCATCCGTTTCGCTGCCTATCGCGTTCTCCAGACGAATGATTTCCGGGTCCATCTTCTGAATATCTGTGCGCAGGGTTTCCAACTCACCCACTGTCAGCTCGCGTTCATCCAGTGTCTCAGAAAGATTGCCTTCCACCTTCACCTTCTGCTCTTCCAGCATGGTCAGCTGACCTTCCAGAAGGTTCACGATCACGTCCGACTTTGAGATCAGGTCCTGCAGCTTGTCGTCGATGTTGGCGGTGCGGATGCGGTCCTGGCGCATGCTGTCGGCTTTTGCACTGCTGAAAATGCCCACCACGCTCTCCCATCCGGTTTTTGAGCGCATTTCATCGAAATCCTTGGAGAAGCCAGCCGTCACATCATCAAGCCCCATGATCAGCTCGGCGATATTGGCATTCATGACCTCCGTGTGGGCCTGCACGTCTTCCAGCGAGGCATTCTCGATATCAAGCGTCGCATCCTCGCCACCCTTGATCTTTGCGCGCGCGCTCTCAATCCGGCTTGTTATCTCTGCGATGCGCGCCTGCGCCTCTTCCACCTGCGCCTGGCTTTCGCGCACCTGTGCGTCCAAATCGGCCATAAAACCCTCCGATGATCCCGTTCTGTCCCAAACCACTATAGCCTTAGATACAGGAATGATAAGCGCTATTCCGCAGGCGCGAACACTGCAAAAAGTCCTTTCTGCCAAAGCGGTTTGCACCCTATACTCGCGCTCAGAGCAGGCAGGTAAAGGTACAGGTCACCCAGTATGGCGACCAAGAAGCGCAAACCAAAACCCTACAACATCATGGTGGTGGGACAGGCCGGGCGCCTGCAATATGAGGCGATCCTGTTTGCCGCCTCAATGCGCATCAACTCGCCTGGGTTCGAGGGTCGTCTGTTCGTGGCCGAGCCAGAAGATGGCCCATTATGGCCAACTTCCCCTCGCATGCGCGATGACGCGCGTGAGGTTCTGGAACGGCTTGAGGTCGAGATCATCTCGTTCGAGAGCCGTCATTTCGGCAACGCCTATCCCTATGGCAACAAAATCGAGGCGCTCTTTGCACTTCCGAAGGGGGAACCGTTCGTGTTTTTCGACACCGATACGCTGGTTCTCGACGAGATCACGAAGGTGCCGTTTGACTTCAAAAAACCCACAGCTTCTTTGCGCCGTGAAAACACCTGGCCCGAGATCCAACTTTACGGACCGAACTACACCGCAACGTGGAAATCCCTCTACGACAAGTTCGATCTGGATTTCGAAAGCTCACTAGATCCGACCATGCCGGATGAGTTCTGGCGCAGGTATCTCTATTTCAACGCGGGCTACTTCTTTTACAAATGCCCGCATGAGTTCGGCCAACGCTTCCTTGACTACGCGCTTGCGATCCGCGATGACGCCCCGCCGGAACTGATCTATCAATCTCTTGACCCTTGGCTCGATCAGGTGGCCCTGCCCTTAGTGATCCACTCACTGGGCGGTGGTCGGGACACCCTGCCCGAGGGCCTGCTCGACGGCGACATCACCTGCCATTACCGCGTGCTGCCTCTGCTATATGCGCGGGAAAGTGATCGTGTGGTTCAAGCCCTCGAAGACGCGGCCACGCCGAACTGGATCAAGAAAGTGTTGAAGAAATACGACCCGATCAAGTTCATGGTTTACCATGGTCGGGGCGAGAAAACGCGCGATCTTTTTGACCAAAACAACCTGCCCCGTAAGGAGCAAGCGATCCGCAACACCATCAAACGTAACGGGTTTTGGATGCGCTGAGCGCTGTTTCCAGACCGGAAACAATCAGTTTCTGCAACAAGATCACTCACCGAGCCCGTTTCAAGCTATGCTGCGTCCACGAGCCTCAGTTGGATAACGCTATGTATATGTCACGGTCTATTCTTTCTGCCACAGCCATTGCGCTGACCTTGGCCGCCTGTTCCACCCATGAAGCCAAACGTTTCGCGGTCGAGGTGGATGACGGCATCTTTATCAATAATGCGATCCCCATCGTGGATGCATCGAACATGCCAGAGACACCTGGCATCTTCATGGGCACGGTGCTCGCCAGCGAGATCGATTGCACGCAGATGCCCTGCGATAACGAAGTGCGCGCCGCGAAAGAGCAAGCCTATCTGGACTTGCGCCGCGCGCCACCGGGGGCGGATGTTTCTACATACTAAGCAGCGTCGGGCGATCTGATACCGCGCCCCGTCACCCAATCGTCGGTTGTTCTTCCGAAGGCTTTGCCCTAACCCGTTAGGCGATGCATTAGGGAGAGCGATCCATGACTGACCGCATTCACGAATTCGGCTTTGACACCTTGCAAGTGCACGCTGGTGCCCGGCCCGATCCTGCAACAGGCGCGCGGAACACGCCGATCTATCAATCCACCGCGTATGTCTTTCGCGACGCAGAACATGCCGCCGCGCTCTTTAACCTGCAGGAAGTGGGGTACATCTATTCCCGCCTGACCAACCCCACGGTGGCCGTGCTGCAGGAACGCGTGGCGACCTTGGAAGGTGGCACAGGCGCAGTGTGCTGCTCCTCCGGGCACGCAGCGCAGATTATGGCCCTGTTCCCGATCATGGCGCCCGGGCGGAATGTTGTCGTTTCTACAAGGCTTTACGGCGGGTCCGTCACCCAGTTCAGCCAGACCATTACGCGGTTTGGCTGGTCCGCAAAGTTCGTTGATTTCGACGATCTCGACGCAATCAAGGCGGCCATTGATGATGACACGCGCGCGGTCTTTTGCGAATCCATCGCCAACCCGGGCGGCTACATCACCGATCTCGATGCGGTGGCCAAGATTGCGGATGGGGCTGGCTTGCCGCTCATCGTCGATAATACCTCAGCCACGCCGTATCTCTGCCGTCCGATTGAGCATGGCGCGACGCTGGTTGTGCATTCATTGACCAAATACCTGACAGGCAACGGCACCGTCACGGGCGGCATCGTGGTGGACTCAGGCACGTTCGACTGGTCGGCCTCCGACAAGTTCCCCTCGCTCAGCGAACCGGAACCCGCCTATCACGGCCTCAAGTTTCACGAGACTTTCGGCCCCCTGGCGTTCACTTTCCACGGCATCGCCATCGGTCTGCGCGATCTGGGTATGACGCTGAACCCGCAGGCGGCGCACTACACGTTGATGGGTATCGAAACGCTGTCTCTGCGCATGCAAAAGCACGTGGAAAACGCTGAAATCGTTGCAGAATGGCTGGAAAAGCACGACGCGGTCGAGGCCGTCACCTATGCCGGCCTGAAAAGCTCACCCTACTTCAAACGCGTAAAGAAAATCTGCCCCAAAGGCGCGGGCAGCCTGTTCACCGTCGCGCTGAAGGGCGGGTACGAAGCTTGCGTGAAATTCGTCGATAACCTGGAGCTGTTCAGCCACGTGGCCAACCTCGGCGACACCCGGTCATTGGTGATCCACTCGGCGTCCACCACGCACCGTCAGCTGACGGCTGAGCAACAAACAGCGGCCGGTGCCGCGCCCAATGTGGTGCGAATCTCTATTGGTATCGAGGACCCAGATGACATCATCGCCGATCTGGACCGCGCCCTCGGCGCCGCGCACGGACGCTAAAACCCAGCAAAACAAGCCCTCGGCACCTCAAAGCCGGGGGCTTTTGCTTTGCCTTGGCGTCAACCTCATGTAACATCCGCGCGTTCGATAACCATTAATCCACCTGTCTGCCTGTAAACCCCTGCTATGCAACCAAATTTCGCCCTCACGCTGTCATTTGACGGGATTGGCCTTTTGCACAGGACCAATGCAGGATGGCTTTTGGTGGGTGAGGTGCCCCTGGATGCGCCTGATCTGGGCAAAGCACTGGACGATCTGGCGAACAAGGCCCGCCTGCTGGACCCGACGGGGATCCGCACCAAGGTGGTGGTCCCAAATCAGCAGATCAAATACCTGCAGTTCGAAAGCGACTCGCGCGACGTCGACATACTAGAGGCGCAGGTGCGCAGCGCTTTGGACGGCGCCACGCCCTATCACCTGTCCGAACTGGCCTATGACTGGTCGATGTCCGAGGGTGATGTTTATGTCGCCGCCGTCGCGATCGAGACGCTGACCGAGGCAGAGACCTTTGCAGTCGACCATCAGTTTGGCCCGTTGTCTTTCGTGGCTATCCCTGAGAATGGCGCGTTCATGGGAGAGCCGTTTTTCGGCGAGACCGTGCATGCCGGGGAACTTCTGGTGCCCGGAGAGATCGTGCTGCGCGATGAAGACAGCATTGTCATTCTCGGTGCCGCGCAGCTGCCAGAACCCGAGCCCGCACCTGAGCCTGAACCTGTAGCCCCTGAACCCGTAGCCAAGGTCGTGCCAGAACCTGCGCCTGAACCGGCAGACGCGAAACCTGAGACCCCGCCCGAACCGAAACCTCTTGCGACCGAAGCTGTGGACACCGCGCCGGCGGTGCCCGAAAAACCAGTCACCGACGCGCCTACGCAAGCCGACGACGTGCCACCTGCCCCTGCAGGGTTCCGGTCTGCACGGCAATTGCCGCCAAGTGATGCACCAGCCGCAAAAGACCCCGCACCAAAACCCGCCTCAGTCCCGGCCAAGCCTGCACCTGCTGCCGACGACAACAAACCACCCGCTGCGCCGAAGCCCGAGAAACCCGCCGAGCCGGTCGTAGCCTTCACGTCCGCAAGACGCGCCGCACCGCCTGATGTCGACAGCACCAAGGCCCCGAACCTGGCAGAGTTACCGGAACGCCGGTTCAATCCTGCAGGCACCACACCGCCGCCCGCAAAAGACACGGGCACCAAGGCGAAAGCAGAGCCGCCCAAACCCGCAAAGCCGGCCGCCAAAAGCCCGGCCCCGACCAAGGAAGACGCGAAAGCACGCAGTGCGACGCTGACAGCGCCCGCCGCACCGATCCGCCCGGCGGAAAAACCCTCCAAACCGGCCTCCAAGCACCCCGGCCGCCTGCCATTCATGTCAAAGCGCAAAAGCGCGGAAACTGACGCATCGCCGACATCTGAGTCACGCGAAAAAGGCTCGGGCCTGTCACTGGGCATCGACATGCGTGGTGCGCTTGGCAAAGCGAAATCCGCGGCTGCGGGCCTTGCCTCTTCTGGCGCGAAACTCAAACCAAAGCCCAAGCTGACACCGGCGCAGGCGTCTGCTGTTCGGGCGCGCGAAGACGAAAAACAGCGCATGACCGTGTTCGGCGCGCGCAATCCAGGCAATACAACGCCTGAGAGCAGCCCGCGTTTCTTCGCCCTTGCGCTGACGGCGGGGCTGCTTTTCTTCCTCGTCGGCGTAGCCGCCTGGGCGGCACTCTTCCTCGAAGACGGCATTTCGGGGCTGTTCCGATCCTCTGAGGACGTGCAGTTCGCCGAAGACCCGGCGGCAATCGAAGCGCCGGCCGAGATCGCAGCTGTGCCCGAGCCGGAAGTAGAAGCTGACACCCGTGAGACCGAAGAAGTCGCGGACGAGGACATCGCCACCCTGACACCCGACGCAAGCGCAATTTCAGAAGAGCTGTCGCCAGACGAAGCCAGGGCCCGCTATGCGGCCACCGGCATTTGGCAGATGTCGCCGCAAGCATCACGTGCGCCTGTCCCGCTTGAGCGTGAAGAGGTCTATCAAACCTCGCTTGATCCAGAGTTGAACTTCAGCGACGCCGTAGCCATTCCTGACGTGGCCACGTTGCTCGACACACCGCGCCCGGCCACACCGGCCAGCCCTCCGCCGCCCGGCACAGATTTTGACCGTGACAATCGTGGCTTTATCGCCGCAACTCCCGAGGGGACAGTCACACCCGAGGGCGTAACCGTCTTCGCCGGTCCGCCGCCGATCACACCGCCTGAGACACCTGACCGACCAGATGCCCAGGTGGCCGAAGCTGCTGTTGCGCCAGAACCGGCGGAGCAGAGCGCAACCATCCGCCCACGTGCCCGCCCGGATGACCTTAGCGAGACATTTGAGCGGTCCAACAACGGGGGTCGTACCCTTGCCGAGTTGCAGGACATCCGCCCACGTCTGCGCCCCAAAAGCGCGCAGGATCAGGCCTTGGAGGCCGCTGGCATTTCGACGGTGATCGAGGAGGATAGCGAGGACCTGCTTGAGGATGCAACCGACGAAGCAGTTGCCGTCTCCCTGAAACCTCGCGCCCGCCCAGCCGGGTTTTCTGAGACGGTAGAGGCGACGCGCCAAGCCGCCGCGGCAGAGCCGGTGAGCATCGAACAGCGGGTCACCGTTGACATCCCGACAACGGCCTCCGTGGCCCGCGCGGCAACTGAAAACAACCAGATCTCGCTGCGCCGGGTGAACCTGATCGGGGTTTACGGATCGTCCGACAGCCGCCGAGCCTTGGTGCGCCTGCCCAATGGGCGCTACCTCAAGGTACAGGTCGGCGACAGGCTGGACGGCGGACAGGTGGCAGCCATCGGCGATGATGAGCTGCGCTACATCAAGCGTGGTCAGTCGGTCGTGCTGAAAATGCCAACAAGCTAAGCACCTTTGGCGCCCCGAACGCTTTTCGGGCCGATACGTGAATTATCGTTTTGTTTCGCGCCCTTGTTGCGCGATGCATTGAAAAGCGGCACAGTTCATTCAGATCAACATGTGGACTTGCGCCGCGTGTTGCCCCGACGCCCCGCCGGGAGACCCGTTTAGGAGCCCTTTTTGGAAAGTTTCCTGTTCCAAGCCACGATTTTCCTCGCCGCTGCCGTGATCGCGGTGCCTTTGGCGGCGCGGTTGGGGCTCGGGTCGGTTCTGGGGTACATCGCAGCGGGCATCGCCATCGGTCCGATCCTAGGCTTTGTCGGCGGGCATCAGAACGAAGAACTGCAGCATTTCGCTGAGTTCGGCGTGGTCATGATGCTCTTTCTCATCGGGTTGGAAGTTGAACCCCGCGCGCTTTGGCATATGCGGCACAAGCTGTTGGGGCTTGGCGGGCTTCAGATTGGCGTTACCATCCTGGCAGTGATGGTCGGCGCGATGTTCCTCGGCATAAGCTGGAGCGTTGCCATGGCCATCGGCATGATTTTCGCGCTGTCCTCTACTGCCATCGTCCTGCAAACCCTCTCGGAAAAGGGTTTGATGCAAACCGGGGGCGGGCGATCTTCCTTCTCGGTGCTTTTGGCGCAGGACATCGCCGTTATCCCGATGCTGGCGTTCCTGCCACTTCTCGCGCTGCCGAAAACGCCCAACATGATCCTTGGTGAAACGCTTGAACGGTTGAGCGAGGGCGAGGAAGTGCACCATACGGCGGGTGGTCATGAGGCCGCCGCCTCGTTCATTCAAAGCCTGCCTGGCTGGGGTGTAACGCTCGTCACAATTGGGGCCGTGGCCGCGATTGTTTTGGCGGGCATTTACCTGACGCAGCCCGTTTTCAAGTTCATCCATGCCGCACGACTGCGCGAAATGTCGACGGCCCTTGCCCTGCTGATCGTGGTGGGCATCGCCTGGATGATGAACCTCGTGGGCCTGTCGCCAGCGCTCGGTGCGTTTCTGGCGGGTGTGGTTCTGGCGTCCAGCGAATTCCGACATGAACTGGAAAGTGACATCGCACCGTTCAAGGGATTGTTGCTTGGATTGTTCTTCATCACCGTCGGCGCGGCTATCAATTTCTCAATCTTGTTCAGCGAGTTCTTCACAATCATGGGGCTCGCTTTTGCGATTATCCTGATCAAAGGTGTGGTTCTCTACATCCTCGGCTGGATCTTCGAGTTGCGCGGTCGCAACCTCTGGCTCTTCACCCTGTCGCTGGCGCAGGCCGGTGAGTTTGGCTTCGTGCTGATCGCCTTTTCCGGGCAGCAGAACGTGGTCCCGCCAGCGATGACCGAGACGTTGTTGCTTGTCGTCGCGATCTCGATGCTGATCTCACCTCTGCTCTTCATTTTATACGACTGGCTGTCTCACCGCATGGAAGACCACGCCGAAACCCATGCCCCGGATGAAATCGACACCCAAGGGCCTGTGATCATTGCTGGAATTGGCCGCTTCGGTCAGATCGTGAACCGCCTTGTGCGGTCCTCGGGCTTTGACACGGTGGTGCTTGATCACGATCTCAACGCCATTCAGCGCATGCGCCGGTTCGGGATCAAAAGCTTTCTGGGTGATCCATCCCGCCCCGAACTTCTGCATGCCGCCGGGATCAAAAATGCCAAGGTTCTGGTGGTGGCTCTCGACAATCCGGAAGCCACGACACAGCTGGTGGCCTTCGCCCGGCGCGAACGGTCCGATATTCACATCATTGCCCGCGCCCGCGACCGCACCCATGTGTTCAGGCTGTTCCAAGCCGGTGCCAATGACATCGTGCGAGAGCTGTTTGACAGCTCCTTGAGGGCCGGTCGTTATGCGCTTGAAACCCTTGGGCTTTCCGAGTTCGAGGCCAGCGAAATACAGAAAACGTTCTACCAGCATGATCGCCACTCAGTGCAGGAACTGGCGGCCCTTTGGGACCCGAGCATTCCCACGACTGAGAACGCGGAATATATCTCGCGCGCGATCGAACTGGAAAAAGAGTTACAAACAATGCTGCTGTCCCAGTTGGAAGAGGCCGTAGCCGATGCACTGCCGGAGGAGGACGCGGAAAAAGCTTGAGGTTTCAGGCGTCGGAAACGCCCGCCTCTGCGAAAGTGGCCATGCCAGAATGGCACGCCACCGCGCCCTTTAGAATACCCAAAGCCAAGGCCGCGCCCGACCCCTCGCCAAGCCGCATACCCATCGACAGTAGTGGCTCTTTTCCGATCTTTTCCAGCACATTGCGATGCGCACCTTCAGCGCTCAGATGACCCGCAACGCAGTGGTCCAACGCATCCGATGACATGGCGTGCATCGTGGCCGCCGCCGCGCAACAGATAAACCCGTCAAGGATCACGGGCACCGAGGCCATACGCGCCCGCATCATCGCTCCCGCCATTGCCGCGATTTCGCGCCCGCCAAGACAGCGCAAAACCTCCAGGCCGTCCGTCAATTCCGCCCGGTTCGCCTCGACCGCCCGCGCCACAACGTCCGCCTTCAACGTCAGCGCGGCATCACTCACGCCTGTCCCACGACCCGTCCAATCACCCGCGGACCCACTGTAGAGCGCGTGAGCCATTGCAGCCGCCGCTGTTGTATTGCCAATGCCCATTTCGCCCACGATCAGGATATCCGCTGTCTCATCAACGGCTTGCCAGCCGGTGTTGAACGACTCCAGAAACGCATCTGCCGACATGGCGGGACCACCTGTGAAATCCTGCGTCGGCACATCCAGTGACAGCGCATGCACGTCCAGAACCGCCCCGAACGCGCCTGCCAACTGGTTGATCGCCGCCCCGCCCGCCTCAAAATTCAAAACCATTTGCGCGGTGACATCTGCTGGAAACGCCGACACGCCTTGCGCCGTAACCCCGTGATTGCCTGCAAAGATCACCACCTGCGCACGCTCTATGGTTGGGCGCGCGTTGCCCCGCCACGAGGCATACCAGATCGCGAGTTCTTCCAACCGGCCCAAGGCGCCGGGGGGTTTCGTCAGCTGCCCGTTGCGCGCCTCTGCCGCCTTGCGTGCCTCTGCATCGGGTTCGGGCAGATCAGCGAAACACCGCCGGATTTCATCCATATTGCGCATCTGCATCGCCTTCCAACCCTTTCCCGGAATTGACCATTTCGGTCTAACCCATGCATGATGATACGGCATCTCCAAAAAGGCAGGGAAATGGCAAAAAACGACGACAGCCTTGTCCGCGCAGGCGACATTATAGAAGCGATTCAGCTTCTGAGCCGCTTGCCGATGCCTGACGCAGGAGGAGCCCGAGGGGCTGCAGCGGCATGGGCATACCCGCTCGCCGGTCTGGTGATCGGCGCAGTCGCGGCGGGTGTTGGGCTTTTGGCGCATGGGGTTGGCCTGCCTGCCCCGCTGAGCGCTCTGCTCTGCCTTGCCACAACTGTCATCATCACCGGAGCGCTGCACGAAGACGGGCTTGCGGATACGGCGGATGGTCTCTGGGGCGGTTGGACCGTGGAACGCCGCCTTGAAATCATGAAGGACAGCCGGATCGGCTCCTACGGGGTGATTGCGCTGTGCCTGGGGCTCGCAGCCCGGTGGGCGGCGCTGTGGGTGCTGTTTGAGCATGCGCCCTACGTGGCCGTTGCGGCGGTTCTGGTGGCGGCTGTCGGCTCTCGCGCGATGATGCCCGGTGTCATGGCCACGCTGCCCCACGCGCGGGAGGACGGGCTTTCCGCAAGCGTGGGCGGCGTCAGACGACCTGCAGCGGTGTTGGCCCTCGCTATCGCGGGCAGCTGTGCTTTGATCTTTGCCGGAACCGGGGGGTTGTTCGCGGTTCTCTACGCGGTCGGCATAACGGCGGGCTTGTCCAAACTGGCCAAAAACAAGATCGGCGGACAGACGGGCGACATCCTCGGCGCCACACAACAGCTTGCAGAAATCGCGATCTTGTTCGCTCTCGCGGCTCAGATTTGACGCACGCAAGAAAAAGGCCGCGTGAAAACGCGGCCTTTCTAGGTCATTCAAATGTGGCTTACGCAGCGCGAGAGATCAGAACGTCGTCGACTTTCTTGGCCGCCAAAACCTCGTCGCCACCGCTGACAGCGGCCACTTCACGGGTCAAACGCTCAAGCGCCGCCTCGTACAGCTGACGCTCAGAATAGCTTTGTTCACGCTGATCATCCGTGCGGTGCAGGTCACGCACCACCTCGGCAATCGCGATCAGATCGCCAGAGTTGATTTTCTGTTCATATTCCTGCGCCCGGCGCGACCACATGGCCCGCTTGACCCGCGCTTTGCCTTTCAGCGTGGTCATCGCCTTGGACACCACATCCGGGCTCGACAGGCTGCGCATACCCACTTCGGTCGCCTTATGCGTTGGCACCCGCAGGGTCATCTTGTCCTTCTCAAACGAGATCACAAACAGTTCCAGGTCGATGCCGGCAATTTCCTGGCGTTCGATCGACACGATTTGCCCGACCCCATGGGCCGGATAGACCACATAATCGTCAGGGCGGAACTCGGACTTTTTCGATTTGCTCATACATACTTTCCTTCACGAGGCAATCAAACCGTCAGCGCAAGAAAGGCACCTCTCAGGGGATATCAGGTCGATAAGCCCTGCTGAGCCAGTTTCTTTTTCACAAAAAATATCCTCTACCAAACGTCAGTTTGCGGCAGAGGGATATCAGGTGGCGGTCGTCATTTATGAAGGGAATGTAACACAAAATTGGGCCTATTGGAAGCGACGCCCCGATCACAGAGTGATTATGCCAATATCTTCAGGGAATTAGACCGCATTCCTTGTGCCCAAATCTCGGGCAAAAACCACCCAGGCGCGAATCAGCGCGGATCAACCGCCCTCGCCAGGCTCCTCAGAGAAATACTTTTCCAGTTTTCCATCTTCGCCATCGCGGTCATCCGCCTCGGGCAACGGGTCTTTCTTGGTGATGATCACCGGCCAAAGCTCTGAATACTTGCGGTTAAACTCCACCCACTTCTCCATGTCCGGCTCCGTGTCCGGGCGGATGGCATCGGCTGGGCATTCCGGTTCGCACACGCCGCAATCGATGCATTCATCGGGGTGAATGACGAGCATATTCTCGCCCTCATAGAAGCAATCCACCGGACAGACTTCAACACAGTCCGTGTACTTGCAGCCAATGCAGTTATCGAGAACGACATAAGTCATGAAGTGGTTTTATCCCGCAGCCTTAGAGTGAGTTACTTCAGCATTTAGAATCATTCAAGACTGCCTTTGCGTTCCATGTCGAGTTTACGCCGGTCACGCTTCGTTGGGCGGCCTTTTCCGTCGAATTTTGGGGCATCAACGCGGATGGTTTCCTCTTTCGGCGCAGGCGGGGAAAGATCGTCGTACAAGGCTTGTGCTTCGGTCGCAGGCCCGCGCCGTGTACCGATGGCAAGAATCTTGATGACGCGGATGCGCCGTGCCTGCGGGAAGGTCAGAACATCGCCTTCGCCAACGGTGTGGGCGGGTTTAGCGATCTTGACGCTGTTCACACGCATGTTGCCGCCCGAAACCACCTTGGCCGACAAACTTCGGGTCTTGAAAAACCGCGCGCGCCAAAGCCATTTGTCGAGCCGGATTTTCTCGCTCACGGGCAGACCCGCATCAGGATTTGTCCTTGAGCCCCATCAGGGCCGCGGCGAACGGGTTATCAGGGTCGATCTTGTCGGCTTTCTTGGGCTTGGCAGAGTAGCTCTTTGGACCTTTGTCCGCAGGCTTGCCACGCGCCTTTTTGGGCTTGTTGCCCTGCGGCTTTCCGCGCTTGTCTTGTGCGCGGTTGCCCGTGCCCCGGCCCGCCCAGGTGAAGGTGTAGTAAACTTCGATTTCCGGGCCTTCGTTGACAGGCTCGTCACTCCCATCTTGCGCCGCCTCAGCAGGCTCTGGCGTTGGTGCTTCCTCCGCCTCAGGAGAGGCCATCTCCGTCGCTGTCTCTTCCGTCGTCTCGCTACCTTCGGCAACAACGCGCACCTTGTCGCGCTCGCCGCGTTCGGCCTTATAGCCCAGACCCTGCATCAGATCGGCGAACTGTTCCAAGGTCATACCTGTGATCGAGAGCATATCCGCCTTGGCCTCGAACCCGCCCCGGCTGTCTTCGACGCGCAGCATGTCCGCCAACCGTTCCAGCATGTCGATTCGGATCGCCCGCTCCCCGGCGGCGCGATAGCCTGCCATGGCGAAATATCCCTCCGGGGCATCCCCGGGCGCACCAGCAGGGACCGTCACCAATCCGGGCGGTGGCGCTTCAGGAAACTCCTGCAGACCTTTTGCAAGGGACCACAGCACCAGCCGCAGGCGCGTCGGCGCGGGCTTTAGAAGCAGCGGCATGAAAATCGTGAACTGGCCGAAACGCACACCGTGTTTGCGCAATACCCCGCGCGCATCCTGATCAAGCGCTTTGACCTCATCTGCAACCACGCCCCGAGGGATCACACCCAGGTTTTCCACCATCTGGAACCCGAACCCCCGCGAAAGGCCCGTCAGCGTGTCATCACGTGAAATGTTCAACAGCGGCTCAAACAGCGTGGCAATCTTGCGATCAATAAAGTGTTGCAACCGACGCTGCACTTTCTGCGCCACGTCCGTGCCCGCCACATCATCCACGAACGCCACAGCCTCGGGCTTCAGCGGGTCTGCCCCGGCGTTCAGCTTGCCCACGGCTTGGGTACCCCACATCAGGCCACCCTGTTCGGTGAAATCAATTTCTGTGTCCGGCGCGTTGTAGAACCGGTCGGCACGCAGATGGAAATGCGGGGCGAGCGCCTGCAGGCTGGCCTGCGCCACTGCCTTGGCTTCCTGACCAGAAGCCGCCTTGTCCTGGATAAAGCGGAACCCTTCCAGACGTCCGACAAATTCGCCCTCGACGGTCACGTCACCGGTATCGTTCACTTCGGCCACGATGGCCTCCTTCTGCTTGAGCCGGCGCAACAGCACTGACGTGCGCCGATCCACAAATCTCTTGGTCAGCGCCTCGTGAAGCGCATCTGACAGGCGGTCTTCTACAGCGCGTGTCGCCCCGCGCCAATGACTTTCGTCATGTAGCCAGCCTTTCCGTTGTGCGACATAGGTCCAAGTGCGGATATAGGCCAAACGTTTCGACAATGTGTCAATGTCGCCATCTGTGCGATCAATGCGGCGGACCTGGCGCGCGAACCAGTCCTCATCGACACGGCCGTGCTGGTGCAGATCGCAATAGATTTTCTCCAGAAGGCTCGCGTGTTCGACATGACTGATGCCGCGAAAATCCAGGATACGGCACACATCCCACAAAAGCCGGATGGACGGCCCGTCAGAGGCGCGCGCCCGTACTTCGGCCTGAGAGGCCAGTGCCTTGAGCGCAATCTGATCATCCGCTTCCCGTGCGCGTGCCAGCCGGTCGGTTACGTGATCCGTCCACCCTGCCCTGTCTTTCGGCTTTTCCTCCAGAGAGGCGATCAGCCCGTCCACGTGCCCGAAATTAAGGCTTGCATTGCGCCATTCCAGTTTGCGGATTGGCGTGAACCGGTGATCGGTAATGGCCCGCGCCACCTCCTCGGACAAGTCCGGCGCCTCCCCCGTTACACCGAAGGTGCCATTGGACATGCCCCGCCCGGCGCGGCCCGCGATTTGTGCCAATTCGTTGGGCATCAGAGACCGCATCCGCCGACCATCGAATTTCGACAGCCCGGAAAAGGCAACATGATCAATGTCGAGGTTGAGCCCCATACCAATGGCATCCGTCGCCACGAGGTAGTCGACCTCACCATTCTGATAGAGATCGACCTGTGCGTTGCGCGTGCGCGGGCTAAGCGCCCCCATGACCACGGCAGCGCCCCCCTTCTGGCGGCGGATCAGCTCGGCAATGGCATAGCAATTCTCAACCGAGAACCCGACAATCGCGCTCCTCGGTGGAAGCTTCGGGATTTTGCGCGACCCGGTATAGGCCAGCTGCGACATCCGTTCCCGGCCCACGAACTCAATCCCCGGCACCAGATCGGCAATTGCCCCGCGCATCGTGGCGGCCCCCAGAAACTGGGTCTCATGCTGGCCGCGCATTCGCAACAGACGGTCGGTGAAGACGTGCCCCCGCTCCGGATCCGCACATAATTGGATCTCATCAACCGCAACAAAATCAGTGCCCATGCCTTCGGGCATCGCTTCGACCGTGCACACCCAATACTGGGTCCGTTCGGGCACGATCCGTTCTTCCCCGGTCACGAGCGCCACCACCGATGGGCCGCGAATGGCGACGATCTTGTCATAGACCTCCCGCGCCAACAGCCGCAGTGGCAGGCCAATCACACCGGTCCGATGGGCCAGCATCCGCTCAATGGCATAATGGGTTTTGCCCGTGTTCGTCGGCCCCAGAACCGCAAGGGTTCTTGACTGCTCCGGCATGGCCGCGCTCCGCTTTTTTTAGAGATCTACGCCGCCAACCAGCGGGTCCAGCTGCGTCAGCGCCTCTGTCACCTCGGGATGGTGTGGATGAATGGCCAGAACCTGTTCAAAGGCCTCTTTCGCCAAGCCGGGCTTGTTAATCTCGATCAGGATGCTGCCCAAGGTGGCAATCGCATCATAATGGCGCGGCGTCAGCTCAAGCGCCCGTTCCAGATCGGCCACGGCAGGGCCGTAGAGCTCCAACATCGCATAGGCCACCGCGCGCCGGTGCCAGCCTTCTGCAAACTCCGGCGCGT
Organism: uncultured Roseovarius sp.; assembly: GCA_963422235.2. Lineage (GTDB taxonomy): Bacteria > Pseudomonadota > Alphaproteobacteria > Rhodobacterales > Rhodobacteraceae > Roseovarius. Next base: position 2,415,802 of record CAXMWV010000002.1, on the reverse strand, counting down.
GATCGGTAAGGGCCGTGAAATGTTTGACCGCATCAGTGGCATCCCCGGCCTCCAAGGCCTCCTCACCCCGCTTCAAAAGCAGGTTCATCGCAGGCGATCCGGAATTCGCCCGCTCCCGCTCAATTTCCCGCGCAAGACGGATCGCTTCTTCGCGATCGGCGTCCAGCAATTCTGCGTGCAACGTATCAAGCCGCGCTTCATTGACAGCCATGGCTGGCACGGCAGACAGCATCGCCACAATTAGCGACGCAACGATACAATTGAGAAAAGAGGATGGAATGCCCATAACACCAGAGAATGTAACTGTCCTGACCGGGAATCAAAGCCCCTAAGGCGAATTTAGGAGAAACTCGCAATGAGTGACATGATTAACAGCGCCGTTGCCGCGCTCAGCGAAAAACTTACCGGCGGGTTCAGCGGCTCGGCCAAATTCGTGATCGAAGGCGAAGGCGCCATCGTGATCGACGAAGACGGCGTGCGCGCAGCGGACGATGACGCAGAAGTGACTTTGACGGCAGAAGCCGAGACCTTCCAGGCGATCATCGACGGTGACATGGATCCGACCTCGGCCTTCATGCAGGGCAAACTGACCGTGGACGGCGACATGGGTGCCGCCATGAAACTGGGCAGCGCGCTGGCGTAACCCGGTTCACGTGACAGAGCCCGCCCCGTACTTCACTGAGATCACCCAAGGCGCGCCCGGGGCGCAGGCTTTCTGGGTCAGGGCAGATGACAATGTGCGGGTGCGCCTCGGCGTATGGACCGAAAACGGTGCCTCGAGGGGCACCGTTTTTTTGTTTCCGGGACGCACCGAATATGTCGAGAAATACGCGCAGGTCGCTCAAGACTTCATGGGGTATGGGTTTGCGGCCATCGCCATCGATTGGCGCGGTCAGGGACTGGCGGACCGTCTGACAAAAGACCCGCTCTCAGGCCATGTCGGTCGTTTTACAGACTATCAGCGCGACGTGACTGCGATGGTGGAAACAGCCACTCAGCTCAAACTCCCAAAACCATGGTTCCTTCTGGGCCATTCCATGGGCGGGTGCATCGGATTACGCACCGTAATGGACCGGACAGAGTTTTCCGCCTGCGCCTTCAGCGGCCCGATGTGGGGCATTGTGATCCATCCCGCGCTCCGCCCCGGGGCGTGGGGCTTGTCGTGGCTTTTTCCACGCCTTGGACTGGGCCACCTCTACGCCCCCACCACCGGCCCGGCAAGCTACATCCTATCCGAACCGTTTGAAACCAACGGCCTGACGCGCGACGCGGGCATGTACCAAATGATGCGGGACCAACTCACGGCACATCCAGACCTTCAACTGGGCGGCGCAAGCCTCAATTGGCTGGGCGAAGCCCTGCGCGAGATGCGCCGTCTCGGCAAGCGCCCCTCCCCCGACATGCCCTGCTTTACCTTCTACGGAGATCAAGAAGGCATTGTCTCTGTCTCCCGCATCGAGGACCGCATGGCCCGCTGGCCGAACAGCACCCTACACATGGAACCCGGTGGTCGCCATGAACTGCTGATGGAAAACGCCGACATGCGCCAAAGCCTCACGGCAAAAGTCGCGCGTCTCTTCCTCGACCCCGCCTGATCTCATCCATCGCTTCTTTCTGGTCAAAAATACTCCGGGGGAGTCGCTGAAAGCGACGGGGGCAGCGCCCCCAATCCGACTTTAACACCCCTCAAAAAGCGCTACCCTCCCCCCATGGTCCTCGAATTCAAACCCCAGGGCATCTACTGCCCCGCCGGTGATTTCTTCATCGATCCTTGGCGGCCCGTGGACCGCGCGCTGATCACCCATGGTCATGCCGATCACGCCCGCCCCGGTCACACGCGCTATCTCTCCACTGATCTCGCCGCCCCGGTAATGCGCCACCGACTAGGGGACATCACGCTCGACAGCGTCCGCTATGGCGAAACGCGCCGCATCGGAGGGGCGAGTGTTTCCTTCCATCCCGCGGGCCACGTCCCCGGCAGCGCCCAGATCCGTGTTGAGGTAGACGGCGAGGTTTGGGTCGTCTCCGGCGACTACAAAACCGACCCGGATGCGCTCTCTACCCCCTTCGAGCCGGTCAAATGCCACGCCTTCATCTCGGAATGCACCTTTGGCCTACCCGTCTTCACATGGGGTTCCGAGGCCGAGGCCGCCCGCCAGATCAACGACTGGTGGGCCACAAACGCCCGCGAGGGCAAGTTCAGCCTTCTGGGGGCCTACTCCCTTGGCAAAGCGCAGCGCGTCCTGTCGCTCCTGGACCCAGACATCGCACCCATCCTCACCCACGGCGCGGTCGAGAACACCAATGCCGTCCTGCGCGCGCAAGGCCTCAAACTCCCCGACACGGTCCACGTCACCCCTGAGCTAAAACCACAAGACCACCCCGGTGCCCTCGTGATGGCCCCGCCCGGCGCACTCGGCTCCACCTGGGCACGCCGCTTCCGCCCGGCCTCCACCAGTTTCGCCAGCGGCTGGATGCGCCTACGCGGGGTGCGGCGACGTCGTGCGGTGGACCGGGGGTTTGTGGTCTCTGACCACGCCGACTGGCACGGCCTCAACAGCGCCATCGCGGAAACCGGCGCCGAGAAAATCTTCGTCACCCATGGCTACACCGAAATCTTCTCTCGTTGGCTCGTCGAACAAGGGTATGATGCCCAGATCGTGCCCACCGAGTTCACCGGCGAAACCCTCGACGACCCGTCTGATAACTCGGGCGAGGCCGCATGAAAGACTTCGCCGCCCTCTACGGTTTGATCGACCAGACCACCAAAACCAACACCAAGGTCGCGGCCTTGGCGGAGTATTTCCGCACCGCCCCCGATGATGACCGCCTCTGGACCATCGCGCTCTTCTCCGGTCGCCGCCCCCGCCGCGCGATCACTACCACGCGCCTGCGTGAATGGGCGGCGGAGCGGGCGGGCATTCCCCTCTGGCTGTTTGAAGAGGCCTACCCCATCGTGGGTGACTTGGCCGAAACCATCGCGCTTGTCTTGCCCGAGGCATCCGATACCCACGACCAGACCCTCGCCCAATGGATCACCCATCTGCGCAGTTTGGACGCGCAAGAAGAAGAGGCGCGCAAAACGGCGATCCTCGATGCATGGAACCGCATGGATGCGCTTGAGAGGCTGGTCTTCAACAAGCTTCTCACAGGTGGGTTCCGCGTGGGTATCTCTCGCAAACTGATGACCCGCGCCCTGGCCCAGGCCACCGACCGGGATGAGGCCGAACTCGCCCACCGCCTGATGGGCGACTGGACACCCGACACCACGTCGTGGCGCACCCTGATCGAAGAGGAAGACAAGACCGCAGACCTATCGCGGCCCTACCCGTTCTGCCTGGCATACGGGCTGGATGACATGACCCCCGAAGACCTCGGCGCGCCTGCAGACTGGCTCGCTGAATGGAAATGGGACGGCATCCGCGGCCAGCTCATCCTGCGCGAGGGCGTGCACTTTACCTGGTCACGGGGCGAAGAACTGATGACCGACCGCTTCCCCGAACTGGCCCGCGCGGTGGATTTCCTCCCCTCAGGCACCGTGCTCGACGGCGAAATCCTTGCCTGGCAAGACGAGGCCCCTCTCCCCTTTAACGACCTGCAAAAACGTATCGGTCGCAAGACTGTCCCAAAGAAGCTCCTCAAAGACGCGCCCGTGATCCTGCTGGCCTACGATCTGTTGGAGGAAGGTGGCAAGGATCTTCGCGCACAGCCCATGTCAGTGCGCCGCGCGCGTCTTGAGGCTTTGCTGTCTGATCTGCCGCCCGAGGCCCCCGTCCGCCTCTCCAAGCGCCTGACATTCGACAGGTGGCAAACCTTGAGCGAGACACGTGCAACCGCACGGGACGCGCGCGCCGAAGGCCTCATGCTCAAACGTCTCACCAGCCCCTATCATACGGGCCGCAAAAAGGGCGATTGGTACAAATGGAAACTCGACCCGCTCACCATCGACGCGGTGATGATCTACGCGCAGCAGGGCCACGGACGCCGCGCCAACCTCTTCACCGATTTCACCTTCGCAGTCCGCGACGGCAATGATCTCATCCCCTTCACCAAAGCCTATTCCGGGCTGACCGACGCCGAATTCCGCCAGATCACAGCCTGGGTGCGCAAGAACACCCTGCAGCGCTTCGGCCCGGTCCGGCAGGTCAAAGCGGAACACGTCTTCGAGATCGCCTTCGAGGGCATCCAGGCCTCCTCCCGCCACAAATCCGGTGTGGCCCTCCGCTTCCCGCGCATGAAACGCTGGCGTCACGACAAACCGGTGAATGAAGCCAACACGATTGAAGACCTGCGCGAGATGCTGGCGACTTATGGGTGATTGGGCGGTATTGTGATGAGCTGCGGGTGATTAGGAAAAGTGCGTCGGTATTGGGGACAAAGCAGACGCACGACTAGCTGTAAGTTACTGCGTAAACCCGAACCTAGAGGTCTGCCTGTTGTGCTGGAAACAAGAAATCGAGCAGTCCGACTTGATTGATCCAAGTTGATATCGCGTGTATCACCTGCCGGGGTTCTCCTACCTGGTCACCACGAGCGCTTTCATGGCAGTTAACACACCGTCCGCACCGCCCGTCGATGATCCCCTTCCGGAGGACGAACCCAAGGTTTTTCTGTCCTATTCCCGCAACGACCGTGAACACGCACAGCGCATGGCAGAGTATCTGCGCGACAGATCCTTCGGCGTCTTTCGCGATACCGATGACATTTTGCCGACCGAGGAATGGCGTGATCGCCTCAAACAGTTGATCGAGGCGGCGGATACAGTTGTGTTCCTGCTCAGCCCGCATTCCGCCACATCCGAAGTCTGCGCCTGGGAGGTGGCGTATGCAACCGAGTTAAACAAGCGAATTGCACCGATTGTTATCCAGGATGTCGACACCGCACTGATACCGGCCTCTCTGGCCAAGCTGAACTTTATCTTCGCGACGGACCGAGACCCGTTCGAAAATGCGGCTGATACGCTGATCACCGCGCTGAACACTGATATCGACTGGATCAGAAACCATACGCGCCTGGCCGGACTGGCCGTACGTTGGTACAAGGCGGGGGAGCCGGGCCACTTACTGTTGCGTGGTCAGGACATTCTGGATGCCGAGAACTGGCGCGACACTAGGCCCAGAGACGCACCGGATGTCCTTCGGCAGCAAGCGGAATTCATCACGGCGAGCCGACGGTCGGCGGCCCGTCGGTTGCGGCTGAGTGTGATTGGCGCCGCGATTGTTGGTGTGCTGATGGGTGCGTTGGCCCTATTGGCAATGCTGCAAGGGCGAGAGATCGATCAGCGCGTGGCGGTTCTGGCCGCAGATGTCGCGCGCCAGGTCAGTGCAGAGGGCAACCCGGACGGTGCGCTGGCCATTCTTCTCGATGCGTCAGAGGCGTTTCGGGATGACACGGCACCGCATAGCCTGCTGATAGCAATGGACGAGGTGCTGCAACGGGCCACCGCCGAGAGCCGTTACCACCTGCCCGAAGACGCGGTCTTGCTCGACGTCGATTTGGGGTTTTTCTTCTATGTACCCTCCACGGGCCATTTACTTGCCTTTGACGACGGCAGCGCTCCCAGGGTCATTGGGACGCTCAGCCAGCCTTTGATCACCGCGGGTGCCACTGATGGGGAGCTGGTCACAGCAGAGGCCGTGGCCAATGCGATTTTCATCACCCGATATCGGCAAATGGATGGAACTTGGCAGGCTCGTGACCCTGTTACAGCGCGCATCGACGGACTTGATCCGTCGGATGTGTATGCGCTGGTCGAAGCGGACGGACGGATTTGGGTCCGCGCCAACGGCAATGCTCTTCTCGTCGATCCCGCAACCGGGGCCGTTGAACCAGAAGGCGAAGAGACCGCAAAGGAGGGGCCGGCGCTGGACGCTTGTCTGACGGGGTTTTCCGAGGCCGCCCAAATCAAGGCACAGTTCACGGCGCTCTTCCTGGCAGCGGATTACTCGGCGAGTATGACCTGCAAAAGGCGGGGGGACGTAGCGCTCGTCACGCTGTTCGAGACACCAAATGCAGGTGTGATCCGCCGCAGCTACATCGTGCATGATGGCTGGATCGAAGAGCCGCGTACTGCGATGGTGCTCGATCATATTGATGGCGATATTCGTCACCGTCGCCAACGAGGCGATGGCTTGGACTTCGTGGATCTGGCCGATCCGGTAGAACGGACGCTGCAGATTGTGCGAGGAGATCAATTGGAAATCGAGCCGCCCTTGTCCTTTGCCTTCGAGGCCAAGGTTGTTGCGGTGCGTTTCCTTACCGGCGACCGCATCGCTGTCTTTTTGGGCCCCCGCGCACAGGGCCGCGGGCGGCTTGTGGTCATCGATCCGGTCGTTGCCACGGCGTATCGCCCCGGAGTTGCAGTGGCGATAGGCATCACCGATCTGGACAAGAGCGGGGATGATCCGGATGAGATTGCCTATGACGGGGCCTATGAAGTCACAGACGTATACCAGATGGCCGATCCGGACATGATGGTGATGGAGTTACATATCGGCATGTCGCAGGTTGAAGCCTGGATGTATTCGCTGCAGTCCGGCGAGCGTTGGCGCAGACTGGGGCGCGGGCATAACCGCGTGCATGTTGTGGTGGAAGAAACCGGCAGCGTGCTGGCACAGGATCATACCGGAACCTACCGTTTCGAGGGTCTTCACAGCCTCTCGGAGGCGGTGGGCGCCATTAGGGCAGAATTGCCGGACATGTGCCGGGGCATGGCACCGAGGCAATCGCCTTGCTGGCCGGAGGGTTTCAAAGGTTAGCTGCGAACGGTTGCCTGCAACTGAACCGGGTCTCGCGCAGTTTGGCGGCATTGACGAAAGAGCATGCGCTGACCCCAACACCTCTTTGGGCTCAGAGCGGACATCTGAGACGAGTTTGGTCGCCGGTAGTTCTGAAATCTTTCCACCCCCACAATCCCGCTGCACTGCCTTCAACACCAGCCTCGCACCCCACCAACCGCACCGACGCGATACCGACGTAATACCGACGCGATACCGACGTTGGTTTTCGCAGCCTTGAGCCTCCCTCCCCAAGGGCCTATCTCTGCGTGAAGCATTGAAAGGACACCCCCATGCACCACGCCCCCTGCCCCGTATTCGACGCCAATTCATCTGCCGCGACCGACGGCCTGGGTGACCTCCCGGAATGGGATCTCAGTGATCTCTACGCTGGCGAGGATGCCCCCGAACTCACCCGCGATCTGGACTGGCTGGAAGGCGAATGCGCGGCGTTTGCCTCCGATTACGAAGGCAAGTTGTCAGATCTCGACGCGGCAGGGCTGCTCACCTGCATTGAGCGCAATGAAAAAATCTCCGCCACCGCAGGCCGCATCATGTCCTTCGCGGGTCTGCGGTATTACCAACTGACCACCGATGGAGGGCGCACGAAGTTCCTTTCCGACTGTCAGGAGAAGATCAACGCATTCACCACGCCACTGGTGTTCTTCACGCTGGAACTCAACCGCCTCGAAGATGACGCCCTCAACGCCATGCTGGCTGAGAATGACGCGCTCGCCCGCTACAAACCCGTCCTCGACCGTATTCGCGCGATGAAACCGCACCAACTCTCTGATGAGCTTGAGAAATTCCTCCACGACCTGGGCGTTGTCGGCGACGCTTGGGAGCGGCTTTTTGATGAAACTATCGCGGGGCTCACCTTCACTGTTGATGGCGAAGAGTTGGGCCTTGAGGCCACCCTCAATTTCCTGACGGAACAAGACCGCAGCAAACGCGAGGCCGCGGCCCGCGAACTGGCACGGGTTTTTCAGGACAACATCAAAATCTTCTCCCGCGTGCACAACACCGGGTCCAAGGAAAAGGAAGTGCTCGACCGTTGGCGCAAGATGCCAACGGCGCAAACCGCGCGGCACCTTTCGAACCATGTGGAGGCCGAGGTGGTGGACGCCCTGCGCAATGCTGTTGTGGCAGCCTACCCCAAGCTGAGCCACCGGTACTATGAGCTGAAGCGCAAATGGCTGGGTCTTGACGTGATGCAGGTCTGGGACCGCAACGCGCCTTTGCCCATCGAAGACACCCGCACTGTCGACTGGCCTACGGCGCAAGGCATGGTGATGGACGCCTACAATGCTTTTGATCCCCGCATGGGCGAGTTGGCCGAGCCGTTCTTTACCAAGGGCTGGATTGATGCAGGCGTGAAGCCGGGCAAAGCGCCGGGCGCGTTTGCGCATCCCACGGTGACGGATGTGCACCCCTACGTGATGCTGAACTACCTTGGCAAACCGCGCGATGTGATGACACTGGCGCACGAGCTGGGCCACGGTGTGCATCAGGTGCTGGCCGCCGGTCAGGGAGAGCTGCTTTCTTCAACGCCCCTGACGCTGGCCGAAACGGCGAGTGTCTTCGGCGAGATGCTGACTTTCCGCAAAATGCTGGATAACGCCAAGTCCGACACCGAGCGCAAGGTCCTGCTGGCGGGCAAGGTGGAGGACATGATCAACACCGTCGTCCGCCAGATCGCGTTCTATGACTTCGAATGCAAACTCCACGCCGCCCGTCGCGAAGGCGAGCTGACGCCCGAAGACATAGGCGCGCTGTGGATGTCCGTGCAGGGTGAAAGCCTTGGCCCGGCGTTTGAATTCATGGAGGGCTACGAAAGCTTCTGGGCCTATATCCCGCATTTCGTCCATTCACCCTTCTATGTTTACGCCTATGCGTTTGGCGACGGCTTGGTGAATGCGCTCTATGCTGTCTATGAAGAGAACCCAGACGGCTTTCAGGAGAAGTATTTCGACATGCTGCGTGCGGGTGGGTCCAAGCACCACAAGGAGCTGCTTGCCCCCTTTGGCTTGGATGCCTCGGACCCTGCCTTTTGGGATAAGGGCTTGAGCATGATTTCTCGCTTCATTGACGAATTGGAAGCGATGGAGGGCTAATCCTCCGGCCATTCAGAAACAAAAAAGGCCAGTGCACTCACATGCTCTGGTCTTGCGTCTTTCTGCAGCAAACCAATCAACTGCTAAGTGACCAGGTCCGCCCGCCGGAGAAGTAATTTCCCTCGCCGTCGGTCATATAGGTTTCGCAAACCTCTGCCTCTTGTTTGGACCACATGAAGCAGACCTGACCATCGCGCGTGGTCCATGTCCCGGTGTCCGTCCCCCGGACTTGGTCTGCTATGTATGTCGATCCGACTGAATCAAAGCACTGCTTGCCCGAGGAGCTGCCCTTGAAAAAGATGCAGTTGCCGACATGGGTCAGGCGGAACTCTTCTTCTGTCACGACTTGGGAGAACGCGGCGCTGTCCACGAACTCAGTCGTGACGACGTTGACGCTCGAACCGGTCGGTTCACAGGCCGCAACAGCAAAAGCCGTCACAGCAGCCAGTGGAAGAAGGGTCAGGCGTCTGGATGTCATGTGTTGCCTCGAGTCGCGGGGTTTCGCTCAGCGTAGTCGCAAAAATAAGGGATGGACGCAATACAGGACCAATCATTACCTACTGGTTCGGTCGGGACGTTTACGCGACGGGTTTTTCCTGCTGCGCCGTGATCCACTGGTTCAGCCGCCACATGCCCCAGGCAAGCGGCACCGCCGCCAGGCCACCAACCACGTAAGCCAAGGGTTCGTCCCCAAAACTTTCGAACAGCTGCGTGTAGGCGTGAATGGCCGCGAAGGTCAGCGCCGTATTGAACATGCCACGATTGGCGCGGAAGGCCGAATACGCCACACCAAGCGCCAGAATGATCGCCCAAAGAACCGAGTACACGTTTTCTGAGATCGTGAATGCCGTTGCGCGGTAAGCATCGCGCAGCACCTCATACTGTTCCCATTCAATGTCCAGATCGGCGTATCGAGGCGGACCCCAAATGGTTTCGCCTACCACGTCCCCGAACAGTGACCCAACCAAGGCGCAAAGGTTGGCGACGATGAACCCAAGCACAGCTAGGATGCGGGCATGGCGGCCAATACGCTCGGGCCAGTGACGCGCGATCCAAAGACACGGGATGACCAGCAGCGCCATCTGCAGGATGGAAAGCGTTGGTTCGGGTGAGTAAAACACGTAAGCGGCGTGAAAGTAGAACGTGCCGGTGTCCAACGCTTGTGCGAACGGCACAATCGCAAATGCCGTAACGAGCCTCACATCGGTCAAAAGTCCCGATCCAACCAACAAGGCCGCAGTATAAAGGTAACTCAGCCCGACGGGCGCACCTGCGATCTCATTGTTGATCAGAAAGAGCGCCAGCCCGAAAAGGTGTACGACAACGCCCATCAGGAAAATCGCACCCAATACAAACCGCGTCACGAAAGCAGGTTTTCTAAGCGTGGCACCCGCCCCAATGGCAACCAAAGCGCCGACGGCCAGCATCACCCAATGGGCTTGGTCTTCGTACTTTTCGACCAGTTCAATCACACCTCCGCCTAACAGCATGCCAGCCCCGATCAAGGCCGCCGCGTTGCCGAACATGCGGTACATCTCGCTGCCACCAGCCAGGATCACAAAGCCGCCAATCATGAAGAGCGCACCCGCCCCTGCCACCAGAAATGCATCGGCCAGCCAAAAGATCAGCCCGGCCGTGGCCGCCGTGATGCCGAAACAGAGGATGGAATTGATCCCCAGCGTGACCATCGCCTCACGGGCGCGGATTTCAATCTCTCGCGCCTGATCGGTATCTATCACACCGTCCGCCACAAGCTTTTGAGTATCTGCAATGGCGTGCATGGGCTGTCTCCTCCCCAAGACTTTGGTCCAAGATGCGAAGCCGCACAGGATTTGCAAGAGCGTGCGCAGTGTGGACGTTACGTCGCGCCGCGCCGCACGATTTGCAAACCGACAGAAAACCTTTTCACGTTTCCAAAGGGTTAGCCTGTGTTTTAAGCGGGGAAAAAACCTAGTTTGGCTCTTGCAACACCAGGTAATCGCGGAAGCCCGCGTTCCCAACCTCGGCCTGTTCGATCATGCCTTTCAGAACCTTGATCGCTGCAGGAGACGTGACCGGCACCGCGTGATCAAGGCCTCGGCCATCAGCCAACTCGGTGAAGTCAAGAACACTTACACCCAACCCTTCAAGTTCTTCCGGTCCGTCAATCCTGCCAAGGCGCGGTTTGAAACCGGTCAGCAAAGAAGACAGCCTCAAAGCGCGGTCCTGCTGAGAGACGAAAATGATGAAAGGTTCAGGTAGCGTTCCGATCGCTTCGGCCTGCTGACGGAACACATCCGGGTCAATGTCCGGCGACATCAAGGCAACCGAATTGACGCGATCCAGCATGGCTCGATTGCCTTTCAGCGCAGCTTGTCGCAGCGTTTCCATAACCAACTGCGACCCCATCGAGTGACCGATCAGAACCACGCGGCCATTGGACCGGAAAGTTAGGTCATTGAGAAGTTGCTCAAAATCATCCCGGGAATACAGAACGCTGTCGCGGTCGTATGCGTACCCGCGCGCATCTCCACCCGAAGGCCAGGAGAACAACACACCATTTCCGATGAGGCCAAAATCATGACGAACTTGCGCGAAGCGGTAGGCCGCGTCCGAAAACGTCACGTTGTAGCCGTGCACGTAAACCAACGTTTCGTCGGACGGTTTCTGCGCACGCATGTCCCCGATCATGTGCTGGGCGTTGCGGTAGACCTTGCTGCCCGTCATGACAAAGTCCGTGGCCGCGTCAGGCTCTCCGTCCGGCCATTCGATGTTGCCCGGCATGTGGGTCGGTGGAATGGAGACATCGAGGTGCAGATACTTCATGCCCTGAGGCCGCTCTTCCCCGAAAAGAGACCCGAGATTGTCCAGTTCCAACTCGGTTGCGATGAAAATCCGCTCTTTGGAGGCAAGCGGGCTTGGATCTCCGAACTGAGCGGCATTGCGCGGCCCACAGGCAGCGAGCACAAAGGCCACAAGGAAAATCATCACAAGGCGCGACACAAGCCGGGTTTGCATCCATTCGAGATGTGCCATAGCGCCAATTTCCAAAACGCGAACAACGAAAGTACGTTTTCAATAGGGCAATTCATCTTTCGATCCAAGCCATTACGTGAAAGCGCTGATGTCAGTGACGCGCGCCCGTTCGTCGGTTTTCGTCGTCTATCCATGCCGTCGCGAAGGACACCAGGTCGTCATAAGGGCATAGCCGCGCCACTGCCTCGCCAAGCGGCCCGGTGCTGACGGCGCCTGTTTGCTCAAATGCCTCCCCCACGCGCGGGAACAAGCGATCCAGATCATCGGCCACATCGGGGGTTTCCATCCAAAGCGACCGCCCGGGACCCGATTTAAATCGACGTGTTTTTAGGCGCTTATGCGTGGCGTAACTTTCGGCGGTGTGGAGCGGCGTACACCGGTTCCAACCAACTCCGATCAAGAGAATTTTCATGTTGAACCTGTCCCGCAATCGACCAAAAGGCGACGCAGGCCCGGTAGACCAAGCGGCTGCGTGCGGTGACAGATAGGCCTCCGACCCTGGCCCGTTCAGGCACACGGACGTGGTAGGATGAAGGCTACGTTGTGTGCCAGGCCAGGTTCGAAAGGTCTCAGCAATCGCCCCCATCCCTGCAGCTGTCGACCAAGCCGGATCAAACCCCGGCACTTCATACTCCGCCAATGCGACCTTTGTCGGGTCACTAGCCCGGTCCAGGTCTGAAGGGGCATAGGCGTCATGGCAAAACCCCGGCATCCCTAGCAGCCCTTGGTCTCCAACAGATTGTAAAAGCGCCTCTACAACGCTTGCCGAACCGCCATCAACGTGGCCTATGGCACGCATAGAGGCGTGCACGAAAAGGCCGTCTCCCGCGCGGACACCCAAGGCTTGAAGTTGGGATCTCAAAGTTCGGACGGTGTGTGTGGTGCCAGACATGGGTCGTTTGTAACCACAGGTACCGCGTCCCGCCAATGCCACCTGTAGAATCAACTACCCAAAAGAAAACGGGTCCGGCCTTGCCGAACCCGCTTCAACCTTTTCGGCGTGACTTACGCCGACGCCAGCATGCCCTTTTCCTGAGCAAGGCTGCGCATGCGCTTTTGCAGTTTCTCGAATGCGCGCACCTCGATCTGGCGGATACGTTCGCGGCTGACGTCATACTGCCCGCTCAGATCTTCCAAGGTCACCGTCTGATCGCTCAACCGGCGCTGCGTAAGGATGTCCTTCTCACGGTCATTCAGAACGCTCATGGCCTCTGCCAACAATTCGCGACGCGCTTCCAGCTCATCTTTCTTCTCATAGTCGCCCGCCTGGTCGGCGTCTTCGTCTTCGAGCCAGTCCTGCCATTGCATGGCGCTGTCATCATCCGAGCCGACCGTGGCGTTGAGCGAAGCATCCCCGCCCGACATCCGGCGGTTCATCGAGATCACCTCTTCCTCGGTCACGCCAAGATCATGGGCGATACGGGCCACATTTTCCGGGCGCATGTCACCCTCTTCCAAGGCACCGATGCGGGATTTCGCCTTGCGCAGGTTGAAGAACAGCTTCTTCTGCGCGCTTGTCGTGCCCAGCTTAACCATCGACCAGCTACGCAGGATGTATTCCTGAATGCTGGCCCGGATCCACCACATGGCATAGGTCGCCAGACGGAAGCCTTTTTCCGGATCAAAACGTTTCACGGCCTGCATCAGGCCCACATTGGCCTCCGAGATCACCTCGGCCTGTGGCAGGCCATAGCCGCGATATCCCATGGCGATTTTCGCCGCGAGACGCAGGTGACTTGTGACCATCTGATGCGCGGCGTCGGTGTCTTGTTCTTCGACCCAACGCTTGGCCAGCATGTATTCTTGTTCCGGCTCAAGCAGGGGAAACTTGCGAATTTCCTGCAGATACCGGTTCAAACCGCCCTCAGGTGTCGGTGCGGGAAGATTTGCGTAATTTGCCATAGCCCTCAGTCCTCCAGGTAGTGGCCGCCGCATTTTGATTAATGTTTACGGCCTTAACATTGAGATAGGTGCAAGCTGCCGTGTTTTCAAGCGAGCTGAACCAATCAGTTTAATAAGAAGTTAAGAATACGTTCGGTGGATACCAGATTTGTGTCATCGCCTTCACAGAAGCGTGCAAAGCATTTCAAGCGCGCAAATGCGTCAAAAGCGCGGCCATGTCCGAGGGCGCCGGCGCTTCAAAGCGCAGCATCTCACCGGTTACGGGATGTTCAAAGCCCAACACCTGCGCATGCAGGGCCTGCCGGGAAAACGCCGCAATGGCGTCTGTTGCACCCTCGGCCAGGGCATCGGTGCGTATCTTGCGCCGCCCGCCATATACCGGGTCTCCGATCAGGCCATGGCCAATATGCGCCAGATGCACGCGAATCTGATGCGTGCGGCCCGTCTCCAAACGACACTCGATCAACGACGCCACCGTAGGTTGCCCGAACCTCTCCCGCACGCGCAGCCGTGTCACGGCGTGACGGCCACCATTGAACAGCACCGCCTGGCGCTGTCTGTCGGTTTTGTGCCTGGCCAATTGCGTGGTGATTTTGATGATGTTGCCTGCCTCGGACGACACGCCTTTCAAACCCCGCAGTCGCGGATCCCCGATATCCGGCGCGCCATAAACACAGGCCTGATACACGCGCTGCACGCTGTGGCGTTCGAACTGATGCGCCAACCCATGGTGGGCGCGGTCGCTTTTGGCAACCACCAAAAGGCCGCTCGTATCCTTATCAATTCGGTGCACGATACCGGGTCGTTTCTCTCCACCAACGCCAGACAGACTGTCGCCGCAGTGATGCAACAATGCGTTGACTAACGTGCGCTCTGGTGAGCCTGGTGCGGGATGCACCACCATACCGGCGGGTTTGTTCACGACGATCAGGTCTTCATCCTCGAACTGGATGTCGAGAGCAATCTCCTGCGCGACGATTTCCGTCTCCTGCGCTTGCGGCACATCGATCTGGATGATGTCCCCTTCGTTGACGCGTGCCTTCGCGTCTCGGACCGGGTCACCGTTCACGCGCACGAACCCTTCTGTGATCAGGCGGGCCAGCCGTGTGCGCGACAAGGATGCCGCCTCTGGCACATCTCGGGAAAGCGCTTTATCAAGGCGCGGCGGCGGCGCGGCCGCGATCCGAAAGCTCAAAGGGGTTTCCCCCATGGCAGACAACCCTCACTCTCCACCCCAGCCCGGGCCGGTCGATCCCGGCACTGTCAAATACCTACGCTGG
The DNA here is from genome assembly GCA_963422235.2 of uncultured Roseovarius sp. Lineage (GTDB taxonomy): Bacteria > Pseudomonadota > Alphaproteobacteria > Rhodobacterales > Rhodobacteraceae > Roseovarius. The sequence goes on along the minus strand of CAXMWV010000002.1, from coordinate 2,400,715 downwards.
CTGGTGACCATTCTGACAGCCACCATGGTGTTGGGCTTCATAGTGATCGTCGTGCTGTTTGTCATCCGCTTCTCTGATGCCTTCGGACCTGAATTGCCCGATGTCATCACACTGCCGGACGGCAGTGAGCCGCTGGCCTTCACCCAAGGCGGCGACTGGTACGCAGTAGTCACGGAAGATGACCAAATCCTGATCTATGATCGTGACAGCGGCGCACTTCGGCAAACGCTGCAAATCGAGTAGACTTAGGGTGGTACCGCCTCCCCGGCTCGAACGGGGGACCTCTTGATCCACAATCAAGCGCTCTAACCTACTGAGCTAAGGCGGCACTGCAGCGCCATATGCCAAAGCGCGCCTGATGATGCAACTGTCAAAAGCTGAACGCATCGAATTCATTGGATCAGTTGCTGGCCAAATTCTGGCATGCCAAGAGGCGGTTCAGGGGGAAGCCGTTCCCATCCGCCCCATTTCAGGCGTGTAGATGCGATATCCGTGGCGGCCATTTTCCTTAACCGCGTAAAGGGCTGTATCCGCGTCTTCCATCATGCGTTCCAGGTTCATCCTGCCATCCTCTGGCGCAATGCTGGCGCCGATGCTGGCAGACACGTGCAAAAGGTCTTCGCCAAACTCCACCGGGACTTCGATCGCCTGAACCAGCCGCGCCGCCAAAGCTTCGACCATTGGTCGATCGGTCAGGCCTGGCAGGACCAACATAAATTCGTCTCCGCCTTGCCTGACCACACAATCCCCTGCGCGTGTACAGTCCTGAAGCCTGCGCGCCACCGCTTGCAGAACCTCGTCACCGGCGGCATGACCAAAGGTGTCATTCACCTCCTTGAAGTGATCAAGGTCGATATGCATCAGCGCAAATCGCTGCCTGCGATCCAGCAACTGTTGGAGAACCTGATCCATGGCCCGGCGATTACTAAGCCCGGTCAACGTGTCGGTCGCGGCCTGATGCTCTGCCACTTCCCGAGCACCGTTGAGCCGCTGGTTGAGGTGTCGCAATTCCTCCATCACCGCTGTCTTAGCCTCCACCAGATACAGCATTTCTACAGCCAGATCCGTGACGGCAAAGTCAGCCGCCGTGAGCGCGTAGTCACGCACGGCATCCATCACGGAAATCCCGAAAGACAGGTTCAGAACCGCGCCATCCTGTACGCCTGGCACCGCGTTCTGGGGCAATGGCACAAGCACGCCCTTCAATTCCGTCTGAGGGGGCGTTCGCATGGCGAAATGCAGTTTGCGGCCACTCTGCGCCATCAGCGATGCCATGGAATTGAGAGATTTGGGGCGCCGTAACTCGAACACGTCGAAGGCGGAAACGCCCTTGAGAGAGCGGCCCGGAATCAATTTCCCGATCACCGGCCCTGCGCGCCGAATGACGCCGTTTGCATCAAGCACAACATGCATCGGGCACAGGACATCCAACAGCGCCTCCATCGGCGCAACGGGCACGGTTTGATCGGTCATCCGGCAGACACACTCAGTTCAAAATCTCGCGCATCGGCAAACGCCGCATCCAGCAGCGTGATCTCAATCGCATCCTGTTGGTCTTCTTCGGATGCAACATCCAGAAACACCAACGCGCCATAATCATCCGCCATCGCCCGCAAGAGACCCAGCATGACATGTACGAATATCTTTTCCGACGTGGGATCAGACTGAACAATCAGAGAGAAGCGTTCCCCGTCCAGTTCTCGCAGTTCAAGCTGCGGGATCGTAAGCTCCGGCACAGCGAGCAAAGCGCGGGCAGGCAGATCGTCCAGCGAAAAAAGAAATTCCACAAAATCCGTGCCCCCGAAGCGCAGCAACCGGCGCAGCGCAGCCGTCTTGGTGGAGGCAACTAGATACGTACCAACATCCTCCAGAACTTCGGCGCGGGACTTTCCCAACGACCGTGCAAGCGCGTCCACGACTTTGGCGGTCAGTCTGGTCTCATAGGTGAGCATGGCTTCAAAAGACGAAAAGCCAAGTTCCGCTTCTTGCGTGACCGATTGCCAAAACGCATCGCCATAGGTGTCGCAGGCGAACCGTTCTATCGCCCGATTGATAAGTCCGTGCATAAACCGCCTCCGGAGTATGATCCGGTGCAGCCTGCCACGACATGTTTAACATCCGCCCAACAGGTTAAATTTTCGACACTTTCCCTGCGCAAACGTGAGAGCGACGAGCGGTCCCAATCAGAAATCCGTCGGTGCCCCGCCTTCGGCTTTGCGCCGTTCCACGAAGCTCGCCAGTTCCTCGCGGATCGCTTCATCCATCGCGGGCGCTTCGAAACTGGCGAGGATATCCTGGAACGCCTGGTGTGCTCGCTGCGGTGTCCAGACGCCACCGGCGACTTCCCAGGCCTCATAGTTGCGCCAGTCGCTCAGGAACGGCTGGTAGAACGCCGTTTCGTACCGGTCCTGCGTGTGCTGGATGCCGAAAAAGTGGCCCTGATCGCCCACTTCCCGAACGGCTTCGACGGCGATCTCATCCGGTCCGGTCGCCGTGATCGCGGGGTCCATGTAACGTTGAATGTGCTGAAGAATTTCACAGTCCATGATGAACTTCTCAGGCGAGGCAATCAGCCCGCCTTCCAGCCAACCGGCCGCGTGGTAGACAAGGTTCGCCCCGGCCTGCACCGCGGACCACAGACTGTTGGATGTCTCCCAGGTGGCCTGGCCATCGGGCACATTGGCAGCACACACGCCGGAGGCCCGCATCGGCAAACCGTAGAAGCGCGCCAACTGTCCGGTCATCTGCGTCGCGCGCATGTATTCAGGCGTGCCGAAAGCCGGCGCGCCTGATTTCATATCGACGTTCGACGTAAACGTGCCAATCGCGCAGGCCGCGCCCGGACGGATCAACTGGGCCAAGACAACCGCGACCAGACCTTCCGCGAGCGATTGTGACACGGCCCCCGCCATTGTGACCGGCGCCATCGCGCCCGCCAGAGTGAACGGTGTCACAACAAGCCCCTGATTGCGACGCGCCAGGCGCATCCAGCCATCCAGCATTGGGTAGTCGTGCTTCAAAGGTGAAGTCGAATTGATGTTGGTGTACATCCGCGGTGTGGCTTCGAATTCCTCATGGGTCAGCCCGCCCGCGATGCGCACCATTTCCATCACATCTTCGACCCGCTCTTTGCCGAGGCAATAGGCGTGCGCGACCTTGTCCGTCAGCGTCAGCTTGTCATAGAGCGCATCAAGGTGACGGATAGAGGCATGCACGTCCTGCGGCTCCACCGGGTAGCCTCCGACGAAGTGAATGCAGTTGAAATACTGGCTTAGCCGGAAGAGATTTGCACACATCTCCCGCGTGCCGGTCACCTTTTTGCCGATCGACAGGTCCCAATAGCTGGGCGGCGAGGACACGTTGCCGAAAAGCAGGTTCTTGCCGCCGATGGTGATCGCCCGATCCGGGTTGCGCGGCGTGATGGTCCACTGCGACGGGGCAAGTGCGATTTGTTCCATGACGAAATCGCGGCCCATGCGGACGTTCTCGCCATTTATGGTGCACCCGCCTGAAGCCCTAAGGATTTCCACGGCTTCGGGGTTCAGGAACTCGATACCAATCTCTTCCAGAATGCGCATCGCGCCGTCATGGATGGCCTGCACACCTTCGTCGGCCAAAGGCTCCGTCGGACGGTCTGTATTGACTGGCGGGTTCCATGGCATTTGCTCGATCACTGCCGAGCCACGTCGTTCAGCGTTCCCTGCCCGTCCGCCGCCGCGCCGTCTGCGTTTGCTGTCTGCTGCCATGGGAGCACTCCTTCAAAGATGGGTCCCATCGAAACATCAGTGGCGGGCATAGGTATGCCCGTTTGCGACCAATCTTGTCGTTTAAATTGTTTGGCGCTGCTTTCCGGAAGATACCCGCCCCAAAAACGCAAAACCCCCGGTCAAACTGACCGGGGGCGCACGGAACGCGTGGTTCTTTTTCTCAACCTTAGGCCGGGGTTTACCCCGGCACCGAGCTCAGCCTTTTTCTTCGATGATCTCAACCAGATGCGGGATCTTTTCGACCATGCCGCGCACGGACGGTGTGTCTTCCAACTCGCGGGTCTTGTGCATCTTATTCAGGCCAAGACCGACCAGAGTCGCGCGCTGATCTTTGGGGCGACGGATCGGAGAGCCGACCTGTTTGACAACGATTGTTTTTGCCATGGGTTTGTCTCCTTACGATTCTGCTGCGGCTTCGGCAGGCGCTTCTGCAGCAGGTGCATCGTCGCGGCGCAGAATGTCAGCCACTTTCTTGCCACGGCGCTGTGCCACCATGCGGGGGCTTGCCTCTTTGCCAAGGCCGTTCAGCGTGGCGCGGATCATGTTGTAGGGGTTCTGCGACCCGATCGACTTGGCGACCACGTCCTGCACGCCCAGCATTTCAAACACGGCACGCATCGGACCACCGGCGATGATACCCGTACCGGTCGGCGCTGTGCGCATGACGACCTTACCGGCACCGTGACGACCTTCTACGTCGTGGTGCAGCGTGCGGCCTTCTTTCAGCGGGATGCGAACCATTTGGCGCTTGGCCTGTTCGGTGGCCTTGCGGATCGCCTCGGGCACCTCTTTGGCTTTCCCTTTGCCAAATCCGACGCGGCCCTTCTGATCGCCAACCACGACGAGCGCAGCAAAGCCAAAACGCTTACCACCCTTCACGGTTTTCGAAACACGGTTGATCGCCACAAGGCGGTCTGCGAATTCCGGTGCTTCGTCGCGATCGCGACCCCGGCGGTTGTCTTCTCTTGCCATAGTGGCGTCCTTTCAAAGCGGCGCGCATTGCACCAGTTGTTCCGATCCCAGTGAGCGAATGCCCCCGGATCATCGAGGCGGCCCGATCAGGCCGCCTTCACTTTAGATTTTCAGGCCACCCTCACGGGCAGCGTCGGCCAGGGCCTTGATACGACCGTGGAACAGGAAACCGCCCCGATCGAAATAGGCCTCGGAGACACCGGCCTTCTTGGCGCGTTCGGCAATCGCAGCACCCACTTTCTGGGCTGCGTTCATGTCGTTCTTGCCACCGGTGTCCAGTGCCTTTTCCAGCGAGGATGCCGACGCAATTGTTACGCCTTTGACATCGTCGATCAGCTGCACGCTGATGTTCTTGGAAGACCGGTGCACGCTCAGACGTGCGCGGCCAGCATTCACTTTCCGAAGTTTGCTGCGAACGCGCATGCGGCGTCGCTGAAACAGAGCTCTTTTGCTTGTTGCCATCTTTCTCGCGTCCTTACTTCTTCTTGCCTTCCTTCTGGAAGATATACTCGTCCTTGTAGCGGATACCCTTGCCCTTATAGGGCTCCGGGCGGCGCCAATCACGGATGTTGGCCGCGACCTGTCCGACGAGCTGCTTGTCATGACCTTCCACGATCAGTTCCGTGGGCTTCGGCGCTGTCACGGTGACACCGGCAGGCACTTCGAAATCCACGTCATGGGACAGACCGAGGTTCAGCTTGACGATGTTGCCCTGAACCTGCGCACGATAACCAACGCCGCGGATTTCAAGCTCTTTCTTGAAGGGCTCTTTGGATCCGTGAACCATGTTGGCGATCACAGTGCGGGTCATGCCCCACTGCTGTTTCGCACGCTTGGAGCCACCGCGCGGCGCAACGGTCACTTGACCATCTTCAACCGTCAGTGTGACGTCGTCTGTTGCCGTGAAAGACTGCGTGTCCTTCGGGCCTTTGATCTCAATGGTCTGGCCGCTCAGCGTCGCAGAGACGCCATCGGGCAGAGCCACAGGTTGTTTGCCAATACGAGACATATCTCAAAGCCCCCTTAGAATACGGTGCAGAGCACTTCGCCGCCAATGTTGGCTGCGCGTGCGTTTGCGTCCGACATCACACCTTTCGAGGTGGAGACAATCGACACGCCCAGACCCTGACGGACCGAAGGCAGGTCTTTGACGCCCATATACACCCGACGACCGGGCTTGGAGACCCGCTTCATCTCTTTGATGGCGGGGGCGCCTTCGAAATATTTCAGGCTGATCTCGATGGACGGGTGACCATCCACGCCAGTGGCGGCTTCGTGACCACGGATATAACCTTCATCGGTCAACACATCGAGAACGCGCGCGCGCATTTTCGAGGCAGGTACCGAAACGGTGGATTTGCCACGCATGCCCGCGTTGCGGATACGGGCCAGCATATCGCCGATAGGATCGTTCATATCAGTCCCTCCTTACCAGCTTGACTTGACCACGCCGGGCATCTGACCGGCGGATCCGAGTTCACGCAGCGCGATACGGCTGACCTTGAGCTTACGGTAGTAAGCGTGCGGACGGCCGGTGAGCTGGCAGCGGTTGTGCAGACGAGTGGCCGAGCTGTTGCGCGGCAGTTCAGCCAGCTTCAGGGAGGCGCGGAAACGCTCTTCCATCGGCTTGCTCTCATCGCTGATGATTTCTTTCAAAGCGGCACGCTTGGCGGCGTATTTCTTCACCAGACGCTGACGCTTCAGTTCGCGTTCGACCATTGCTTTCTTAGCCATGTCTTATCTCCTCCGGCTCAGCTGTTGAACGGCATGTTGAAATGCTTCAACAGTGCCTTCGCTTCAGCGTCAGTTTCCGCCGTGGTTGCGATGATGATGTCCATGCCCCACATTTCATCGACCTTGTCGTAGTCGATTTCGGGGAAGACGATATGTTCCTTGATGCCGAGGGCATAGTTGCCACGACCATCAAACGACTTGCCGGACACGCCGCGGAAGTCACGGATACGTGGCATTGCGATGGTCACCAGACGGTCCAGGAATTCGTACATACGAATACCGCGCAGGGTCACTTTCGCGCCCATCGGCATGCCGTCACGAACACGGAAGCCCGCGATCGATTTCTTGGCCACGGTGGTGACGGCCTTCTGACCAGCGATCAGCGTCAGATCTTCAACGGCTGATTTGGCCTTCTTGCTGTCTTTCACCGCTTCCGCGCCGCACCCGATGTTTAGAACAATCTTCGACAGCGCAGGGATCTGCATGTCGTTCTTGTAGCCAAACTCTTCTTTCATGGCCGCGCGGACAGTGTCCTGGTAATGCGCCTTCAGGCGCGGGGTGTAGTCTGAAGCATCAAGCATCGATCACGTCCCCTGTTGTCTTGGCAAAACGCACTTTCTTGTCGCCGTCCATTTTGAAACCGACGCGGGTGGGTTTGCCGTTTGCATCTACATAAGCAAGGTTGCTCAACTGGATCGGCGTTGCTTGAGGCAAGCGACCGCCCTGGCTTTGTTGGGTTTGCTTGGTGTGACGGATCGCCATGTTCAGACCGTCAACAACAGCTTTGCCGGCTTTCGGGTCGACGGAAGAAATTGTGCCTTCCTTGCCCTTGTCCTTGCCAGCCAGCACGACGACCTTGTCGCCTTTTTTCAACTTTGCAGCCATCAGAGAACCTCCGGCGCCAGAGAAATGATCTTCATGTAGTTCTTCGCGCGCAGCTCACGCACGACCGGTCCGAAGATACGGGTACCCACCGGCTCGTTATTGTTGTTCAGAATAACAGCGGCGTTGCGGTCAAAGCGGATGGCGGTGCCGTCTTCGCGGCGGATTTCCTTGGCGGTGCGAACGACGACGGCTTTACGCACGTCACCCTTCTTCACACGGCCGCGGGGGATGGCTTCCTTCACCGAGACGACGATTACGTCGCCCACGGAGGCATACTTGCGTTTGGAACCACCCAGGACCTTGATGCACTGAACACGGCGAGCGCCGGAGTTGTCAGCAACATCCAGATTGGTCTGCATCTGGATCATTTGGTTTCTCCCGACCTTAGGGGTAACGACCCCTGGGTTTCGATCAAACCGGGCGTGTCAGAGGTTTAGGCCTCCAGCACCTCCCAGCGTTTGGTTTTGGAGCGCGGTGCACATTCGATAATCCGAACAGCATCACCCACCTTGTAGGCATTCTTTTCATCGTGAGCCCGGTACTTCTTGGACTTACGAATGGTTTTCTGCAGCACCGGGTGCTTGAAGCGACGCTCGACCTTGACGGTCACGGTCTGCTGGTTGGCGTCAGAGATCACAACACCCTGCAAAATACGCTTAGGCATCTCTTATCCCTCCTTTGCAGCGCCAGCTGCTTTTTCGCTCAGCACGGTCAGAACGCGCGCCACGTCGCGGCGAACGGTCTTCATCCGGGCAGGGTTTTCAAGTTGGCCGGTTGCGGCCTGAAATCGCAGGTTGAACTGCTCTTTCTTCAAGTTGACCAGCTCTTCACGCAGCTGATCGGGCGTTTTCTCACGCAATTCCGCGGCGGTCATGGCGCCATCTTCCTTTCTCTCCTCACCGGCAGGCCCCTGACGATTGTTTCAAGGTCACCCCGATCCCGGTGGATCAATACACAAATGCGAATCCAAGGCATGCCCTGATCCGCAGATTGGGGCCGTATAAGGGAGGGGGTGGTGCAGGGCAAGCAAAAGTTTTGGCGAAAATGCGCTGGCGAAGCCCAACGCGAAACGACGCCTAAATTAACAAGCTTGCGACATCTCGTCTTTCTTGCCCTTCGACGTTTAAACCTTATGTAAGGCCTCGACCATCAAGACTGATGCGATCAATCAGAAGTGATGGAGCAATGGGAAGGTTTGTGTTAAGGACCGCCTCAGCGCCAAAAAAATGACCGTGGACCTTACCGAGGCCCACACCCAGTGAAAGGAAATGAAGTATGACATTTGCACTCAGCCGTCGGAGCCTTCTGCTGGCCGGCACTGCCGCGCTCATCGCGCGCCCGGCCATGTCGGAAGAACCCACAACTCACGTGATCGAAATGCTGAACAAGGACCCTGAGGATTCCAAGCAGCGCATGGTGTTCAAACCGGCATTCCTGGTTGTGAACCCTGGCGACACCGTTCAGTTCGTCTCTGCAGATAAAGGCCACAACTCCGAGATCATTGATGACATGATCCCCGAAGGAGCCGAAGCCTGGAAAGGCCGCATCAATGACGACGTCGAAGTCACGCTGGAAGTGCCGGGCTTTTACGGATACAAATGTACCCCGCACGTCGGCACCGGCATGGTTGGCCTGATCGTTGTTCAGGGTGACGGCATGATGGACAACCTCGAAACAGCTCAGGACGTTCGCCATCGCGGCCAGTCCAAGAAGCGTTTCGAAGCGCTTTGGGAAATGGCGGAAGAAGCAGGCGTCATGTCTGCATAAGCCTATCCGGTTTTCAAGAAAACGCCCGGTGCCTCGCGCATCGGGCGTTTTTCTTTGGCCGGTATGTCACGTGTCTTGCACCCACTTGAAATTGAAGCTGATGGAAATCCGGTCATCCTCGGACGGGTTCATTGGCACCTCGTGACGCAGCCAGCTTTCCCAAAGCAGCACATCCCCCACTTTGGGCAATGCCTTGTGAAACCCTTGCAACTCTTCCCGCGCACCTTTGCGCCGGATCGGGGCGGCCATCATTCTGGCCGATCGTGGGTCTTCGAGCTTCAACGCGCTTGTCCCATCCGGCATCGCAACGTAAAGCGTCCCGCTGATGACCGAATGGGGGTGAATATGAGAGCCATGCGCGCCGCCCTCTGGCAGGATGTTGATCCAGATATCCTCGATCTGCAGCGTGCCCCCATCCAGATCAAACTCCAGATCCTCTGCAAAGGCCGCGACATGCGCGTCCAGTGATTTGACGATGTCAGCGAAGATCGGAAACCGCCAGGGCAAGTCCGTCAGCGAGGCATAAGAGGTATAGCCGGGATAACCGTTCACTTCACACCAAGCCTGCCCCGCCTCATCGTCTTCGGCGATTGAATAGCAGGATGTTTCCAGCTCATCGAAATCAATGTCAGGCGCGTGATCAGATAGCGCCGCACGGTAAAGCCGGGTGACAAAGAGCGATTTTATATCAGCCATGATCCGCGCTCCTTCAAAGGGCGCGCGGACCTGCTAGACGGTCGGGCGCCTGACGCCCGATCCGGATATCAGGAAACGGTTGCGCCTTCCAGCGTCTCACGCAGCCACGGCATGGCAATATCTTCCGGCATCTCGTTGGAGGCTGCATCGAAGATACCGCGCTTCCCCACCTGCTTGGCTTTGCATTCCAGCAACTTGTTCATCACCGTCTCAGAGCCAAAGTTGAACGTGGCGGCAAATGTCTTGTCGCCCAGACCAAAGATCGCGAACTGAATGTTGCTGAGGTCGGGTTTTTCGTCGTTCAGCTTGTCAAAGAACGGAATGGCCGTGAAAGGCAGATCGCCTGAACCAGTTGTGGACACAACGAACACATTCAATGCATCCGCGCTCAGGTCCGCAGGCCCGATATCCTCAAGGCTTGCGACATCACACTCAATCTCGCCGTCCAGCTCTTCCTTGATGTCATCACACAGGATCTCAGCCGTTCCGGTTTCTGTGCCGTAGAGTAAACGAATTTGCATGATCGCCAACCTTGCCTGAATTCAAGTTTAGGGTTCGAGTTACGCGGGTAACTAGTTTTTCGGATATGCCTGCGAGGATTGCTTTGGGAAACGGCCCACTTCGCCACGCCCCGCCCCGTGCCTCGACTCGGTTTGCGAACATTATCGCGCGCGCGCGCCAAATCAAGTGCGCGCATTGAAGATTCTGATCAAAAACGGTCCGGGCTGAATGCCGACAAATTCGTGTTGGAGGCGCGCCCGGCAAGGATGTCTGCCACTAGCCGCCCCGTCGTCGCCCCGAGGGTCAGACCGAGCTGACCATGCCCGGTGGCAAATGTCACGTTGGAGAGCTTGGCGGCACGACCAATGACAGGTCTGGTATCCGGCATAAACGGGCGTCGCCCCACACGCCGTTCGCCACCCACGGCGTTTAGCCCCGGCAGCACCCGATGCGCGCGTTTGACCAGCACATCCGCGCGTCGCCACTTTGGCCCGGCCCTGGGGCCTGCAATCTCGACTGTGCCCGCAATGGCAAGCGTGTTTTCATGAGGCGTTATGCCAAAGCCACCCGCCGGGTAGAAAACGGTGTGCTTGAGGTCCACGCCCGGATCGGGAAGCCCGGTCCAGTACCCCATCAACCCTTCGACAGGCAACGCGACACTCAGCTCTTTCGCCAACCACTTGGATGCGGTCCCGGATGCAATGATCACCTCCCTTGCCGCGATAGAGCCCTGTCCCTCCAACCGCACCTGCGTCACCAAGTGATCCGTACGGTCGAACCCAATCGCGCGGCCCTGAACGATCCTGCCACCGCGTTCTTCAAACGCGCGCGTCAGTTCAACCACCATGCGCACACAATCGGCCACGTGAAACCAATCCCGCAGCACGGCGGCAGACTTGAAATCCGCTGCAATGCCTGGCTCCATTTCGTGCGCCTCAGCCCCGGAAATTTCATCAATGGTGCAGCCAAGCTCTCTTGCGAGGTCAAAGGCACCTGCCATACTGGCCTTGTCCTTGTCGCCATCGAACAGCTTCAGAACGGGCCGTTCGATCAGCATGTCCTTGATGCCGTATTTGGACATCTGATCCTTCACGTCGCCCGTTGCCTGAAACGTCAACTGTGCGAGGTCAGCCGCAATCGCGCGCATGCGCGACTGTTGAGCGTTTGCCGTGAAACGGGCAAACCAGGGTAGCATGCGCAGGGCCGTGGCCGGACGCACAGCAAGTGGCGCTTCGGGGTTGAGCAGCCACTTTGGCACTTGGCGAAGCATGCCGGGTTGCGACAGGGGAACGATCTCCCCCACAGCAATACACCCGCAAGAGGCCCAGCTGGCCCCGGCGCCCACCGGCCCGGGCTCGATGACCGTCACATCCCGACCATCGGCTTGCAGGGCCAAGGCGCAGGAAATCCCCACGATCCCGCCGCCGATGACAACGACCTGGCCCTTGTCCTCAGCCATCAAAACCCAGCTCTTCCAGAAGCGCCGTACTGACTGTCACACCTTCGGTTTCCGCCTTGGCACTCTTGGCCTTGCGCCCATCTCCCGGGACCCGCGCACCAGGCATGGCACTGATGGTGTCGGCCACCCGGGTGACCTGAGACAGAAACGCCGGGTTGCCCCATTTGGATGGGTCAATGGCGATCATGGTGACGCCCGGTTTGACGTTAAGCGCGCCCACGGCCTCTTTCTCTGCGGTGTCCATCGACAGCACCCCACCGGCAAGCGCCGCACCCAGAATTTCGACCATCAGCGCAATGCCGGTGCCCTTGTGTTCGGCGAAGGGAAGCAGGCTCAGCGTTTCCGTGATCGCCACAGGATCCTTTGTAACGTTGCCGTCTTTGTCGAGACCGCCAAAGACATCCAACTGATGCCCTTCGGCAGCCGCCATCTTGATGTCCATGAGCGCCACGACAGATGACGACTGGTCCCACACAATCGGATCGGCTCCGTCGCGTGGACAGGCAAAGGACATTGGGTTCGTGCCAAAGACCGGTTTGTCGCCGCCATGGGGCACGATCAGTTTCAAAGCGTTCACAACGGCAATTGCGATCAGTCCCTCATCGGCCAAGGCCATCGTATCAAACCGCAGCGCCGCGAGGTGGTGGCAATTGGCACAGGTGAACCCGGCGATGCCCTGGTTGCGGGCCAGCTCAACCAGTTGCGGGCGCGCGGCCTCGGCCGCGATTTGGAAGTAGCCGTTGTCGCCGTCACCGCGCAGCACGCTTGGAGCGATCTTTGCGATACTCGGGTTGGCGGCGGGGTTGGCATAGCCGCACTCAAAGCTCTGCTTGTAAACCGGCAGCATCCGCAAACCATGGCTGCGCGGGCCATCGCGTTCGGACATGGTGACCAGATCGGCCAGCACGTCGCTGCCACGTTCATCCATGCCCGCACCCACTAGCCAGGATTTGACCAGTGCGCGCACCTGATCCAGTGAGATCGTCGTGGTGTCCATCATTCCCCCGCGTGTTTTCAAGCAGAGTAGGCGATCTTCTTTTTGGCGACAAACTCGTCCAACGCCCCGGCCTGATCGGCGGGCATGGGCGGCTTGACGTAGTGCTCGATCATCCGCTCCGCCGCGATCCGGCCAACTTCATCGGCAGTCTTGGCCCCTTCGTCAAACCACTGCTCAAAGCTGTCATTGTTCTGCAGCGGGTTCATGACCATGGGATTTTCGCGGGTGTGATCGGTGCCAAGGAAATGCCCACCGGGACCAATCGCTGTCACATCTTCCAGAATAGCGTCGAGATTTTCTTCCTGCAGGCCCGAGAAGAAGCGATGGAAATTTTCCAATTGATAGGCGTCCTGCACCCATTTGGAGTAGCTGACCCCAAGCGCGCCTTCGACGAACCCCGCAGAGTGTACGATGTAGTTGCACCCGCCAAGCAGAACCGGCCACATGGTGTTGGCACTGTCGAACCCGGCCTGAAGGTCGGTCGATTTCGAGCCTGTCCACATCGTGCAGGTCCGCCACGGCACCCCGTAATGCCGCGCCATCTGCCCCACGAGCAGGTTCATGAGCCCCGGCTCGGGCGAACCCATCATCGGCGCGCCTGTTTTCATCGACACACCCATGATCGCCACGCCCAGCACCATCGGTGCGCCACGCCGAATGATCTGGCTATAGGCCATACCCGCGAGCGACTCTGCCACCAGAAGCGCCACACCGCCCATCGGGCTAGCCGGCGTGCTGGCCCCGGCCAGTACGAAGGGCGAGAGCAGACAAGGCTGGTTCGCGCCCGCATAGACCCGCAAGCTCTGCAGCATGGTTTCGTCCCACACCAGTGGCGTATTGCAATTCAACAGCGCGGCCATCACCACGTTTTCGTCCACGAACTCTTCGCCAAAGACGATCCGCGCCATCTCCACGCAGTCGCGCGCCGCAGTCTCGGACAGCACCGAGCCTTTTACCGGCTTATCTGTCAGAGTCAGCGCGGCATGCATCAACTCCAGATGCCGATGCGGCACCGGCACGTCTTGCGGCTCCACCGGCAAAATCCCCGGCACATGCATCGCCTGCGCCATCTGGCCCATTTTGAAGAAGTTATGGGCATCCTCCAGCATCGACGGACGCCGCTTGCCATCCAGCCCGTAAACGAACGGTGCACCATAGGCATTGGCAAAGACCGTATCTCGGCCACCCACCCGCGCGCTGCGCTCGGGGTTGCGCGCATGATATTCCCACGCGGTCGGCACGGAAGAGATCAGCTCCATCAGCATGTCACGCCCGATACGGACCCGCTCACCCTGCACATCTGCGCCATAGTTGGCCCAGTCCTTCAGCGCAATCGGATCACGGAACTCAATCCCCGTGGTCTCCAGAATGGTCATCGCCGCATTGTGGATCTTTTCCACGCCCTCGGGGCCCAACAGGTCAATTGGCCCAACGGCGCGGTTCAGCGTCGGCAGATAAACTGGCGGCGGATTTGTCCGGGCGGACACGCGGGCCGCACGACCCCCGCGGGCCGAACGACGTGATCTGGCTTGTTCCTGGCTCATCTTTCCCCCCTTTCAGGCCCGCGCCCGGGCGCTTGTTGGATCGTACAAACAGGTTTCAACAACTTCGGCGTCACGCAATTCAGCGTGGACTTTCACCTGCATCTTGGTGCCCGGTGCGTTCAGGTCTTCGGGCACAAGCGCCATCGCGATGTCATGTTCGCAGTGGTAGGAATAGCCGCCCGACGTGACCCGCCCGATGATCTCTCCATCCTTCCAGACGCTTTCATGGGCAATGACAGATGTCGGACAGGACGGCAGTTTCAGCGTCACCAGGCGATTATAAGCGCCATTGGCCAGCTGCGCTTCAAGCGCGGGTTTGCCGACAAACTCCCGCTGCACCACCTGACCGCCGATTTTCTCGGTCATGGCAACGAAGCGGCCAAGGTCAGCCTCATAGGGCGTCATGTCCTTGCAGATCTCGCGGTTGATCGCGCGATAGGATTTCTCAAGCCGCATGGATTCGAGCGCCTCGGCGCCGAACGGTTTCACACCTGCTTTGAGCAGCTGATCCACAATGTGACGGTTGTAGTTGACCGGGTGATGGATTTCCCAGCCCAGCTCCCCGGTGTAACTGACCCGCAGCAGATGCACGCCCTTCGCATAGCCCACCTCACCCATCTGCGCGGTGAGCCATGGGAACGCCTCGTTCGACAGATCATTATCCGTCAGCGGCTGCAAAATCTCCCGCGACTTCGGCCCGGCCAGTGCGATCACACCGTACTGCTCCGAGATATCCGTCATGGTGACAGAGCCATCATCGGGCAAAACCCGGCTCAACTGATCCCAGTTGTAACGCTGGCCGTTGGGCGTGCTGACCAGATAGAACTCATCTTCGGCCAGCCGCACGACGGTGTATTCCGCGTCCATCCCGCCTTTCTGGTTCAAGGCCAGCGACAGTGTCATCCGCCCCTGCTTCGGCAGCTTATTGGCCATCAGCCCATCCAGCCATTTGGCTGCCCCCGGCCCTTTCACCAGGAACTTCGTCATCGGCGACATGTCGATGAACCCGGCCTCGGCCCGTGTCGTGCGCACCTCCTCCATGACGTATTTCATGTGTTCGGTGCGGCGGAAGCTGTGCTCGGGGATCGCCAGTTCGGGCGAGGGCGCAAACCAGCGGGGGAATTCGTAACCGTTGAAGAGCGTCCAGACCGCGCCTTGCTGGGTCAGCAGATCATAGGAACCAACGGTGCGCATGGGCCGGGCAGACGGGAAATCCTCACCGGGGATATGCGCGTTCATATGCGTGCCCCAGGTCTCGCGCACCTTGTCCATTGTCCATCGTTTGGACGCGTAATCCCCGAACCGGCGCGGGTCGAGTTCGGACATATCAATGCCCGGGTCGCCATTCATGATCCACTTGGCGATGGAGTTGCCAACCGTGCCACCCCAGAGAATGCCGCCTGGCATACCCTCGGCGAGCCACAGATTGTCATGCCCCGGCGCAGGCCCGGCCAACGGCAATTCATCGGGTGTCATCTGGAACGGGCCGCGCGTGTTGGCCTTGATGCCAACCTCGCCCAACGTAGGGACGCGCTCCAATGCGCGTTCCCACTGGGTTTCGACGGCATCGAAGTCTTCGGGCAGCAAATCTGCTCCAAAATCTGGCGGCACACGGTCCTCGGCGAACAGTTTCAGGTCCTTTTCAAACTCGTAAGGCCCGAACTGAATGCCGCCCGTATCTTCGCGCAGATAAGCACCATAGTCCTCATCCCGCAGGATCGGCAGTTCTGGCAGGCCTTGCGCCTTGCGCTCTTTTAGAAGGGGCACAGTTTCCGTTGTCCAGTACTGGTGCACGATCGGAATACAGGGCAGATCAAGCCCCACACGGCGGGCATTTTCCCGGGCGTAGTTACCGGTGGCGAAAATCAGATGCTCGCAGGTGATCTCACCATTATTGGTCACAACCTTCCAGTGACCATTCTCCAGCTTTTCATAGCTCTGCGCCTCGGTGTTCTGATACACTTTGGCACCCGCTTCGCGTGCCAATTTGGCCATGCCTTGCGTGATGTCGGCCGGGTTTACATAGCCATCTTCGGTGTGAATGATCCCGCCTTTAATATTGGCATTCTGGTTGAGCAGCGGATGCACTTCCGCGATCTCTTCGGGCGTCAGCAGTTTACACGGCACACCCGCCGCCTCGGCCACCGAAAGGTAGCTTTGGAACTCGTCCCAACGCTCCTGCGTGTTCGCGATACGCAGCTGACCCACCTGCCGCAGGCCCACGGATGTGCCCAGCTTCTTCTCAAACTCACCATAAATCCGGATCGTCTCCAGCGTCATCTTTGAGACGTTGTGCGAGCGCACGAAGGTGACCAGAAGCCCGGCGGCATGCCATGTCGACCCGGCCGTCAATTGCGTACGTTCCAGCATCACACAGTCAGAGCAGCCATGCTCCGTCAGACCGTAAAGCAGAGACGCCCCAAGGCATCCGCCGCCGACCACAACAACCTTTGCATGCGATTTCATGACCCATCCCCTGCTGATGAAATTCTATCGTTGCGACGATTAATCCGGTTAACCGCGTCGGCGTCCATCCCGCAATTGCAAAAAAATTCTGTTTGGCTTAGTTCAGCTAATGTCAAAGCTATTGAGATCAGGACACTGGTTCTATGCCGAACAGTCGCTATACCCACCTGCCCTTGCGTGCGCTTGTCAGCTTCGAGGCGGCCGCGAGGTTGGTCAGCTTCAAGGCCGCCGCACGTGAACTGAACGTAACGCCCGCAGCGGTGAGCCATCAGATCAAGGCACTGGAAAAGGACCTGCGCTCGACGCTTTTTGAGAGGCACAATCGCGGTGTGGATCTGACGGAGAAAGGCGCGTATCTGCTGGTCTCCATCCAACGCGGTTTCGACCATGTGGGAGAGGCGCTTGATCAGTTGAAATCTCGCGCCAGCCCCGCCGCCGTTACGATCCACTCAACCACGGCCGTGAGTTCCCTCTGGCTGACGCAACGCCTCGCCAGTTTCTGGCGCGCGCATGAACGCATTTCGGTGAGCCAGATGGTCGACGACAATGCGCGTGACGCCAATGCCTGCGACCTGAGCATCCACTACGGCGATATGAGCAAGGAACGCGATCCGTGCAGACCACTCTTTCGGGATACGATCACCGCACTTGCCAGTCCGGACTTCGTGGTGCGACACAAAATCGAGAGCGTCGCCGACCTCGGCTCAATCCCCCTCATTCACCTGGAGTGGGCCGAAAACAACTGGACGACGTGGGAAGAATGGGCGACCGCGCTTGGCTATCACGGACCACTCCAGATGTCGCACCGGGTGAACAACTACGTCATCGCACTTCAGGCGGCGCGGGACGGGATGGGCGCCGTACTGGGTTGGGATGGACTGACATCTGATCTTGTCGCATCGGGGCGGTTGGTGAAACTGTTACCTGACGCCCTGCCCTCGCCTTTGGATTTCTACATTGCCTTGCACAGCGACGCGTCAGGCCAAGCCAAACTGGTCTTCGATTGGTTGTCTGAAACGAACAATCCCGACCCAGATTTTTCGCCGAAAAATCTCTGAGAAAATTCGCAGAATTTTCTAGGCGGGCTGAACATCAGCGGCCAAATCTGCCCTCAACCGATTGGCCAGCGCGTCCACTTCCGCATCCGTCGGCGCCACGCCCGTGTGGCAGTAGAGGTAATCGCGCACCCGTTCGATCCGTCGTTCCCAGCTTTCCCGCTGATCCAGCGCATCATACCCGATCTGCGTAAAATAGACGATCCGCGCCCGCACATCCGCCTCGGATCGCTGGTAACCAAACCGCAGGAACATCTCGAAAATCGCCTCAATCCTTGTCGCATCCGAGATATCGAGCGCGCGGCGCACCGATCCTGATCGCCGCGCCCAATCCCGGACCGCAAAATCAAGCCGTGTGTCGAACTTGCCCGGCCCCACCCAGCTGCCCAGCAAATGCCCCAGCGCGCTGTTGATGGTCTCCGCAGGGTGGCCAGCCCCGTCCACAATCGCGCGCGTATTCGTCGCCTGCCAATGATCCAGCAGACTGTCGAGCAGGTCGGCACGATCGCGGAAGTACCAGTAGAACGACGACCTTGCGCAATCGAGCTTGTCGGCCAATACAAGCACTTTCACCTGCTCCACCCCATCCGCGATCAGCGTATCGAGCGCCACCTGCACCCAGTCTTCACGCGTCGTGCGGCCCGGCCCCCGGCCTTTTTTCTGAACATTTCCCATGGAATACATCCAATTACGTACACAATTGAACATAATCGAAAACCGCGCTACGGATAAAGAGCATTCATCGTCGGGCGATTCACGTGTCGAAATACTCCGCATTCCGCCTCTTCCGGGAGGGTTTGAGAGGCCACAAAGGCTGGGCGCAGGCGTGGCGGTCGCCCGAGTTGAAGCCGTCCTATCAGGCTATCATCATCGGCGGCGGCGGGCATGGGCTGGCGACGGCCTATTACCTGGCAAAAAATCACGGGCTCAAGAACGTGGCCGTGATTGAGAAAGGCTGGCTTGGCGGCGGCAGTACGGGCCGCAACACCACGGTGATCCGGTCGAACTATTTCTACCCGGCCAGCGCTGATCTCTACGACATGTCGGTGAGGTTGTACGAAGGACTGTCAAAAGACCTCAACTACAACATCATGTTCTCGCAACGCGGTATGATCGTCACCGCGCATTCAGAGCCGGAAATGGAAATGGCAGCGCGGCAGGTGAATGCGATGCGACTAAACGGTGTGGACGCAGAATTCCTCGACGCGGATCAGGTGAAGCGCGCCGAGCCTGCGCTCAACACCCGCCCCGACATGCGCTACCCCATCCACGGCGGTGTCTTGCAGAAACGCGCGGGCACCGGACGCCATGATGCTGTCGCTTGGGGTTTTGCCCGCGCGGCCGATCGTTTGGGCGTCGACATCATCCAAAACTGTGAAGTGCTGGATGTCATCAAGGAAGCAGGTCGCGTTGTGGGCGTTGTGACGTCACAAGGAGAGACCCGGGCCGAAATGGTGGGTGCCACGGTGGCCGGGCACTCCTCGGTGATCGCCAAGATGGCGGGCTACGAATTGCCCATTGAATCCTACGCGCTGCAGGCCTTCGTCTCCGAGCCTCTCAAACCCGTACTCAACACCGTCGTCCTCTGCCCGCCCTTCGGCACCTATGTCAGCCAGTCCGACAAAGGCGGGCTGGTCATCGGCGGCGGATTGGACCGCGTCCCGTCCTATGGCCAACGCGGAAACCTACCCATGCAGGAGGCCGTGCTGAGCGGGCTTTCAGAAATGATGCCGTCGCTGTCGAAGGTCAAACTCCTACGTCATTGGGCGGGGATCGTCGATGTGACCCCCGACAGTTCTCCCATCATCGGCCCGTCTGGGGTTGATGGGCTTTACGTCAATTGCGGTTGGGGCACGGGCGGGTTCAAGGCGATCCCCGTAGGCGGCTACCTGCTGGCCAATATCATGGCGACCGGTCAGCATCATCCGGTCAGTCGCCCCTTTGACGTTGACCGCTTCACAACCGGCCGCCTGGTGGACGAAAGCGCCGCTTCCGGCATCGCGCATTGAGGACAGACCCATGCAGCTTTTCCCCTGCCCCTTCTGCGGTTTGCGCGACGAGAGAGAGTTTCTCTTTGTGGCCGAGCTGGGCAAAGTGCGCCCAGACACAACCAAGCATGTCAGCGATGAAGACTGGGCGCGCTACCTGCACAGCATTCGCAATGAGAAGGGCCATGTGCAGGAAGTGTGGATGCACCTGACCTGCGGCGAGCTGTTCATCATGGAGCGCGACAGCGTGACGATGGAGGTGATTGGCTCCAAGGCACTGCGGAAGGATGTGGCATGACCTCGTTTCGCATCACAGAGCCCACAGGCGCAGCGCTGACGTTCCAATTTGACGGCAAAACATACACCGGTGTGAAAGGCGACACGCTGGCCTCTGCCCTATTGGCCAATGGGGTCCTCCTGATGGGTCGCAGTTTCAAGTACCACCGCCCGCGTGGACCTTGGAGCGCATGGGTTGATGACCCTAACGCGATCATGTCCGTACGCAAAGACGGGGTCGAATTGCCAAACTGCCCAGCCACCACGACCTATCTCGAAGACGGAATGGAAGCACGGGCGGTCAATGCCTGGCCCTCGGCGCGCCGCGACATCAAGGGCGGGCTCGACCTTTTCCACCGTTGGCTGAGCGCGGGGTTTTACTACAAGACCTTCATGTGGCCCGACTGGCATCTCTTTGAGCCGGCAATACGCAAGATGGCGGGGCTGGGGCATGTCACCGATGAGGTGATCGAGGGCTACAGCGCGGACCAGATCCACGACCGCTGCGATGTACTGGTGGTGGGCGGCGGGCCTGCAGGGTTAGCGGCGGCGCGCGTGGCGGCAGAAGCGGGGCAGGATGTTTGCCTCGTGGACGACCACATCGCCTGCGGCGGCGGTGCGCGGCTCATGGGGCAGATCGAAGAGATGGATGCGGATACTTGGGTCGCGGCACAGGTGGACGGGATCAAGGCTGCAGGTGGCCGGGTTCTGACGCTCGCCACGGCCTACGGTGTCTATGACCATCAGATGGTGGCGATCATCGAGAATGGCCCGTTCGGCAGGGCACCTCGTCTGCGCCGGATGCGGGCCGCCAAGATCATCCTCGCCAGCGGTGCCATCGACCGGCCCATCACCTTTGCCAACAACGACCGGCCCGGGATCATGTCGGTGACCGGGGCCTGTGCGTATCTCGCACAGCATAGCGTCCTGATCGGCAAGACCATCGCGCTTGCCTCCAACAACAGCTTCGCGGACGGAGCCGAAGCGATGCTGTCGGATGCCGGGGCTGATGTGATCCGAATTGACCCAAAGGCCGGTGCGATGCGCGCTTTGGGCGTCAAACACGTGATCGGGCTGGTGCAGAATGACTGCACGCACCCGGTGGACGCGATACTTGCCTCGGGCGGGCAAACACCGCTTGTGCATCTGTGGCGGCATGCGGGCGGCAAGTTGCACTGGTGCGAAAATCGCCAAGCCTTCCTGCCTGACACCTGCCCAATCAACATGGTCGCCGTGGGGGCCGCGAACGGGGCGTTCGACGTCGATACCGCATTGGCCGAGGCCCGCGCGGCAGGCAAAGGCGAGAAGGTGAAACGCTTGGCGGCCTCCTATAAACTCACCCCCCTGTGGCCCTCCCCCGGCAGCAAAGGCCGCCAATGGATCGACTTCCAGCATGATGTCACGCTCAAGGACATCGAACTGGCCGCACGGGAAAACTACGTCTCGGTTGAGCACCTCAAGCGCTACACCACGCTCGGTATGGCCAGCGATCAGGGCAAGACGTCAAACATGGCCGGTCTCGCCGCCATGGCCTCCATTCAGGGCAAACCGATCCCGGAAGTGGGTACCACCACCTTCCGCCCGCCTTTCGTGCCCGTTCCCATTGAAATCTACCATGGACATCATAAAGGCCAGCACTGGCACGCCCCAAAACGCCTGCCCTGCGAGACCCTGCACCGCGCGGCGGGGGCGGCGCTTGGAGAATACGGCGGCTGGCTGCGGCCTGCATGGTATGGTGCGGGCGGCATGGCAAAGCGTGTGCCGCAAGAGGTTCGTATGGCACGGGAAAACGCAGGCATTTTCGACGGTACGCCCTTGGGCAAGATCGAAGTCATGGGGCCGGACGCGGAAGACTTCGTGAATTTCATCTACTACAACACCATCAAGACGCTGAAGCCGGGGAAAATCCGGTACGGGTTCATGTTGTCAGAGGGTGGCATTGTCTATGATGACGGGGTGATCGCGCGGGTGGATCAGAACCGCTTCATCATCTCCTGTTCGTCAAGCCATGTCGACGGCGTTCGCACCCATCTGGAGGCATGGCGTCAGGACGGCAATGACCCCGACCGGATTTTCATCCATGACACCACGCAGCATTGGGCCACGATCACCGTGACCGGCCCCAAGGCGCGGGACATTCTGGAAGCGCTTGATCTGGGCGTGGACCTTGGACCGGGAAACTTGCCGCATATGAGCTTTATCGAGACCGAATGGCAGGACACCCCCCTGCGCGTGGCGCGGGTGAGCTTTTCAGGGGATGCCAGCTTTGAATGCTCCATCCGCCGCAGCCGCGCGACAGACCTCTGGACCGCGTTGCTTGACGCAGGCAAGCCTCTGGGTGCCGGGCCTTTGGGGTTAGAGGCGATGGCCGTAATGCGGGCCGAGAAGGGCTACATCATGATCGGCAAAGATACCGACGGGGAAACCATGCCCCACGACCTAGGCTTCAGCGTGCCGCGCGAGAAGAAGACTGCTGCTTTTGTGGGGGACCGCAGCTTGCACATGGAGGTGGCCAATGATCCTGCCCGCAAACAGCTGGTGGGTCTGCGCGTGGCGAACGGCGCGCAGATGCTGCCCATTGGCGCGCATGTGGTGAGTGGTTCGAAAACCCCGCGCTCTCTGGGTTACGTAACTTCCACTTATGACAGCCCGACGCTCGGCCACCCGATTGCACTAGGTCTGGTCGAGAACGGGGCGGCGCGCATGGGCGAGACCGTGCAGGTCTGGCACTTGGGCAAAACCTTCGAGGCCGTGATAGCGTCACCGGTGGCGTTTGATCCAGACGGGGAACGTCTTCATGCGTGACGACAGCAAGAGATGGGCCGACCTGCAGGGTCGTAGCGCAGGGATCGAAGCGCCGGGCCTGATTGTAAAGCCGCTTGAGCTCGCCCGCCTCACACTGGTGTCCAGCCCCAAGGTCCTGACACAAACCAAGCTGCCACTGGTGGAATGGCCCGATGTCGTGACGGACGCGGCCTACGCGCTGTCCCTGCGTCGCGACCGGGTGCTGGAGGTGAACGGCCCTGCGCGACGTGACGGGTGGGATGACAAAGCCGGCCTCGCCATCTCTGACATCACTGACGGCTACGTGCAGGTGGAACTGGCGGGCGAAAACGCCCTCGCATTGCTGCGTCGGGGCACCGAGATTGATCTCGCCACGCCTTCCCGCTCCGTCGCGCGCCTGCTTTTTGGCATGGGCGTCTTCGTCTATCGCTACGGTGACGAGACCACCTACCGCCTCCACGCGGCCTCAGCCCATGGTGA
The DNA here is from genome assembly GCA_963422235.2 of uncultured Roseovarius sp. Lineage (GTDB taxonomy): Bacteria > Pseudomonadota > Alphaproteobacteria > Rhodobacterales > Rhodobacteraceae > Roseovarius. The sequence goes on along the minus strand of CAXMWV010000002.1, from coordinate 2,377,344 downwards.
AGCCCTTTGGCACGCCCTTGAAGACGCGGCCAAACACCTGACCTGACCCGCGGCACGTTTTTGGGGGCGCTGCCCCCGTCGCCTTTCAGGCGACTCCCCCGGAGTATTTCCGACCAGAAAGAAGCGCTGAACCGGGCTTCTTTCTGGTCATAAATACTCAAATCCGAAGGGTACCGAAAGCGCGGCCCCCGGGCAGAGGAGCCGCAGTTTCCACTGGTTGCACGACCCTTAGCGCAAGAAAGAATTGAAAAGACTGCGCGCCACGTTTAACACTTCTCTGGACACATGTGTCCACAACTATGATTCCAAGCATCAGGGAGGCCGCGCCCCATGAATTCTCACTACCGCGTTGTCGTTATCGGAGGGGGCGTCGTCGGCGCGTCCGTGCTTTATCACCTGGCCAAGATGGGCTGGTCGGATGTCTGCCTGATCGAACGCAACATTCTCACCGCCGGTTCAAGCTGGCACGCGGCGGGGGGCTTTCACGCGCTGAACGCCGACCCCAATATCGCCTCGCTGCAGGCCTACACGATCGACCTGCTCTCAGAGATCGAAAAGGAATCCGGTCAATCCGTCGGCATGCACATGACGGGCGGTATGACGCTTGCAGGGACGCCCGACCGGTGGGAATGGCTGCAGTCCGCCTACCGCACATTCCAGTCCATCGGCATCAACGACGTACGTCTGATCACCCCGGAAGAAGCGGGGGATCTGAACCCGATCATGTCCACCCATGGCATCCTGGGCGGCATGTGGGCGGATCGCGAAGGCTATATCGACACAACCGGCACCGTCCACGCCTATGCGGGTGCGGCCAAGAAACACGGCGCGACCGTGATCGAACACAACCGCGTGCTGGAGCTGCATCAGACAGCCAATGGCTGGCAGGTGGTTACCGAGAAAGGCACCATCGACTGTGAACATGTCGTCAACGCTGCCGGTCTCTGGGCCAAACAGGTGGGCCGCATGGCGGGGCTGGAGCTGCCGGTGTCGCCGCTCAACCACCACTACCTGATCACCGACACGATCCCCGAGCTGGAGAAGCTAGATTTCGAAATTCCGCTCACTGTGGACCTAGAAGGGTTCACTTATACCCGTCAGGACCAGCGGGGGATGCTGCTCGGCATCTATGAGATCAACCACGAACACTGGATGATGGACGGCGCTCCCTGGGAATACGGGTTTGAGCTGCAACAGGAAGACCCGGACCGCATCGAGAACGAACTGATGCTGGGCTTTGAAAGGTATCCCGTGCTGCAGGATGTGGGCATTAAGACCTGGGTCAACGGGGCCTTCACCTTCTCCCCCGATGGCAACCCGCTGGTGGGTCCGGTGCGGGGCAAGCCCGGCTACTGGTGCGCCTGCGCGGTGATGGCGGGTTTCCTGCAAGGCGGTGGCGTCGGCAAATCGCTTGCCGAATGGATGATCCATGGTGAGCCAGAAGCAGACGTCTTCGGCATGGACGTGGCGCGCTACGGTCCTTTCGCGGAAAACAAACAATTCATCAAGGAAACCACGGGTCAGTTCTACACCCGCCGGTTCGTGATGACCTATCCCAACGAGCAACTGCCGGCTGGACGGCCCGCAAAGATGGCACCGGCTTACTCCGACATGACGGCAGCAGGCTGCCAGTGGGGCGCAAGCTGGGGGTTGGAAGTGCCTTTGTACTTCGCGCCAACCGCGGACTTCGAAGAAACACCAACGCTCAAGCGCTCAAACGCCTTCGACATCGTGGCCGAGGAATGCAAAGCCGTGCGTGAGACGGCGGGCATGGTCGACATTTCCGGTTTCTCCCGTTTCGAAGTCACGGGCGACGGCGCGGAAGCCTGGCTCGATCATATCATGGCGTCAAAACTGCCGGGTGCAGGACGCGCGCGCCTTGCGCCGATGCTAGCTCCCGATGGCCGTCTCAAAGGTGACCTGACGATCTTTAACTGGGGCGATGGCACCTGGTGGATCATGGGCAGCTACTACTTGCGCGAGTGGCACATGCGTTGGTTTGCGGATCGGATGGCGGACGACGTGCAGGTACGTGATATCTCGGACGCCACCGTGGGCTTTGGCATAGCCGGTCCCAACAGCCGCAAAGTGCTGGAGAAGCTGACCGACGGCCCGATTGCCGATCTGCCTTTCATGGGATGCGGTACATTCGACATCGGTATGTACCGCGTGAAAGTGGGACGTCTCTCTGTGACGGGAGAGATGGGGTACGAAATTCATTGCGCAGCCGCCGAACATATCGGTTTGCGCAAGACGCTGCTGGAGGCTGGCGCTGATCTGGGCCTGCGGGAATTTGGCTTCAACGCGATGCTGAGCTTGCGTCTGGAGAAGAGCTTCGGCATCTGGAACGCGGAATTCACCCAAGGCTACACCGCCGCCGAGACCGGTATGGACCGCTGGATCGACTGGGAAAAGGGCGATTTCGTTGGTCGGGAGGCGGCCCTCGCGGAACGTGACGGCAACGGGCCTGCGCGCAAGGTCGTGACGCTGGAGATTGACGCGGACGATGCCGATGCCAGCGGGTTCGAACCTGTTTGGAAAGGCGAGGACCTCGTGGGCTTTGTCACCTCCGGCGGTTACGGCCACACGACCGGCAAGTCGCTCGCCATGGCCATGATCGACGCGGCCCATGCCGATGAAGGCAATGATCTCAAAATCCACATTGTGGGGGCCGAGCGTGCCGCAAAGGTCATCCCGCCGTCGCCCTGCGACCCGAAAGGCATGGCGATGCGTGGCTGACCCATGTCGGAGGGTCTTTCCGTGACGCAAGAGACCGGAGGCACAGACGACAAAAGTGCCTCCGGTCAAATCAAGGCAACGCGCGAAGATTGGCTGATGGCCGCGCGCGACGTGCTGATCCATGAGGGCGTGGCCGAAGTGAAGGTTCTCGCGCTCGGGCAACGGTTGGGTGTGTCGCGTTCCAGTTTCTATTGGTACTTCAAGAACCGCCGCGACCTTTTGGATCATTTGCTGGACGAGTGGGAAGACCGCAACACGCGCACCCTTATCGTTCATTGCGAGGCCCGATCCGAGACAATCACCGGGGCCGTGTGCAACTTCTTCAAATGCTTCATCGATCCAAGGCTTTTTGACCGCGGCCTCGATTTCGCCGTGCGGGAATGGGCGCGACGGGACACGGCAGTGCGAGGTCGGATCGACGCGGCTGACACGGCGCGTTTGGCAGCGGTGACGGCGATGTTTGCTCGGTATGGCTTCGACGATAAGGATGCCGACGCACGCGCGCGCATCCTTTACTTCATGCAGCTTGGCTATCACGCCTTGGACGTGCGGGAGCCGATGTCGGTACGCATGTCCCGGGTGGAGGGGTATCTACGCGGTTTTACGGGTGTGGAGCCCGACCAGAACGAACTGCACGCGTTTCAGCGCTTCGCGAACGATCTATAAACAAAAAATCGGGGCCAGTTTCAGGCCGCGCTTTTTGTTTTATCCGCCGAAATCATCCAACATGATGTCTTCGCGATCCACGCCCAGATCCAAGAGCATGTTGATGCACGATTGGTTCATGATGGGCGGGCCACACATGTAGTATTCGCAGTCTTCCGGCGCAGGGTGATCTTTAAGGTATTCCTCGTAAAGCACGTTGTGGATGAAACCAGTTAGCCCTGTCCACTCATCCTCCGGCATCGCATCCGACAATGCCACGTGCCAATTGAAATTGTCGAACTCCTCGGCCAGCTGATCGAAATCCTCGACAAAGAACATCTCTTTTTTCGAGCGCGCACCGTACCAGAAGGTGATTTTGCGATCCCGGTTCTCAAGGCGCTTGAGCTGATCGAAGATGTGGCTGCGCATGGGTGCCATGCCCGCACCGCCGCCGATGAAGACCATCTCTTTCTGGGTCTCACGGGCAAAGAACTCACCAAAAGGACCAGAGATTGTCACCTTGTCCCCGGGCTTGAGGTTGAAGATGTAGCTCGACATCTGCCCGGGCGGGATACCCTGTGAGCCCGGCGGCGGGGAGGCCACGCGGACATTGAGCATGATCAGGCCCTTTTCCTCCGGGTAGTTCGCCATGGAGTAAGCCCGCTCAATCGGCTCACCCACTGTCGACTTGTACTGCCAGAGATCAAACTTGTCCCAATCCTCGCGATACTCATCCTGCACGTCAAAATCGGTGTAGTTCAAAGAATGCGCAGGCGCTTCGATCTGGATATACCCACCGGCACGAAAGTTAACGTCTTCTCCTTCGGGCAGCTCCAGAACAAGGTTCTTGATGAAGGTCGCCACGTTCTCGTTCGACCGCACGGTGCATTCCCACTTCTTCACGCCGAAGACTTCCTCGGGCACTTCGATCTTCATATTCTGCTTCACTGCCACCTGACAGGACAGCCGATCACCGCAAGCCGCCTCACGCTTGGTGATGTGGCTTTCTTCGGTCGGCAGGATCGATCCGCCCCCTTCGTGGATTTTCACCCGACACTGCGCGCAGGTGCCCCCGCCCCCACAGGCAGAAGGAACGAAGAGTTTTTGCTCCGCAAGCGTCTGCAACAGCTTGCCCCCGGCGGGGACCGAAATGGTCTTCTCGCCGTTGATCTCAATGTCCACGTTCCCCGTGGACACCAGTCGGGAGCGCGCTGCGAGGATAACCGTCACAAGCGCCAGAACGATCAGGGTGAAAAGCAGAATGCCAAGTCCGAAGGTTGCCATATCTCTGCGCCTCTTAAAGTTTCACGCCGCTAAACGACATGAAGGCCAACGCCATCAGTCCCGCGGTGATGAAGGTGATGCCCAGGCCCTGAAGACCATCGGGAATGTCGGAGTATTTCAGCTTCTCGCGCACACCTGCCATGGCGGTGATCGCCAAGGCCCAACCAAAACCGGAAGACACACCGTAGGTGACCGATTCCGCGAAGTTGTAATCCCGCTCCACCATGAACAGAGACCCGCCCAGAATGGCGCAGTTCACCGTGATGAGCGGCAGGAAGACACCCAATGCGTTGTAAAGCGGAGGGAAGTACTTATCGAGGACCATTTCCAGAATCTGAACAAGCGCCGCGATCACACCAATGTAGGAAATCAAACCAAGGAAGGTCAGGTCAACATCCGGAAAGCCGGCCCAGGCAAGGGCGCCCGGCGCCAGAAGGTACCCAAGAATCAGGTTGTTGGCGGGCACCGTGATCGACTGCACGATCATCACAGAGATGCCGAGGCCAATGGCCGTCGAAATCTTCTTTGAGACCGCGATAAACGTACACATTCCCAGGAAGAAGGACAGCGCCAGGTTTTCGACGAAGATCGCCTTTACCGCGAGAGAGAGCAGCTCTTCCATCAGTGCGCCTCGACCGTCTGAATTTTGTATTCACGCTCTTCCACCTGCTCGGGTTTCCAGGCGCGGAAGGCCCAGATGATCAGGCCGATGATGAAGAACGCTGAAGGTGGCAGGAGCAGCATCCCGTTTGGCACGTACCAGCCGCCATTATTGACCGTTTCCAGAATGGTCACTCCAAACAGGCTTCCCGCGCCGAAAAGCTCACGGATCACACCCACCAGCATCAGGATCAGACCGTAGCCCATCCCATTGCCGACGCCGTCGATAAAGCTCGCGATCGGCGGGTTCTTCATAGCGAACGCCTCCGCCCGCCCCATCACGATGCAGTTGGTGATGATCAGGCCCACAAACACCGACAGGGTTTTGGATATCTCGTAGGCAAAGGCCTTCAGGATCTGATCCACCATGATCACGAGGCTCGCGATGATGACCATCTGTACGATAATCCGGATCGAACCGGGGATCTGGCTTCGGATGACCGAGATGAACATCGATGAAAACCCGGTCACGAAGATCACCGCCAGTGACATGACAAACGCCACCTGAAGCGACGATGTCACCGCCAGTGCCGAACAGATGCCAAGAACCTGAAGCGTGATGGGGTTGTTATCCACCATCGGATCCACCAGCATTTTACGATAGGTCTGGGCCATCAGATCCCTCCTGTCTTCAGGTTGTTCAGGAAAGGCGTGTAGCCGTCCTCCCCCATCCAGAACCGGACGAGGTTATCGACACCCACGGATGTCAACGTGGCCCCGGCCAGGGCGTCGACGTGAAAGTCTTCACCGGCGGGCGGTGCCGTCTTCGCGACGGTGATGGCAAGGTTGCCGTCATCATCGGTCAGCCGTTTCCCGTTCCATTGGGATTTCCAGCGTGGGTTATCCACTTCGGCCCCAAGGCCCGGTGTTTCCGCGTGGCTGTAGAACTGCAGACCGAAGATTTCATTGCCGTCTTCTTCCACGGCGATAAAGCCGTAAAGCGTCGACCAAAGCCCGTAGCCATGAAGCGGCAGGATCACCTTGTCGATGCTGTCGTCTTCGTTGCGCAGCAGGTAGACCGTTCGATAGGTTGCCTTGCGGCCGATACCGGCCGGGTCATCGTCTAAAGCAACAGACGTGGCCGGATCATCGGCGGCCGCGATGTCGTCAAACTCTGCCGGATCAAACTTGTCGGTGAATTCACCCGTCTCCAGCTCCAGCACATGCGGCTCAAAGGCTTCGAACGCCTCCAGCACAGGAACCTCCGGGTCATAGACGCCCGCGACCTGCAGAATGTTGATCTGCTTGTCCTTAAGCTGATTGACCTCTTGGATCGGGCGCAACGACACGGCGACCGAAGAGACGACCATCGACGCCACCAGGCACAGCCCCACCGCCACCACGACCGTTTTCGCAACCGAGTCCGGTGGCGCGGCCAGAAACCGCCCGATCGGGCCTTTTTGCTTTTCCGGTTGGCCTTCTGGCAATTGTCCGTCTTCAGGCATGTCGTTTCGCCCTGCGTTTGATATTGGCCTGAACCACGAAGTAGTCGATCAGCGGTGCAAAGACGTTCCCGAAAAGGATCGCCAGCATCATGCCTTCCGGGAAGGCCGGGTTGATCACGCGGATCATCACCACTATGAACCCGATCAGCGCGCCGTAAATGTACCGCCCCATATTGGTGTGAGAGGCCGAGACAGGTTCCGTCACCATGAACACCAGACCAAAGGCAAACCCGCCCACAACGAAGTGCCAGTACCACGGCATCGCAAACATCGGGTTCGTGTCCGATCCGATCAGGTTGAGCAGCGTCGAGAATGCGATCATCCCCGCCAGACACCCGACGACGAGGCGCCAGTTGGCGATCTTGGTCGCCAGAAGGAAAGCCAGACCGATCAGGCAAGCAATGGTCGATGTCTCGCCAAAGCTGCCCGGCACCATGCCAAAGAACGCGGTGGACCACTCCATCCCGTAGTTGGAGAGGTTCTGGTAGCCTTCAGAGGCGCTGATGGCCAAAGCTGTCGCGCCCGAGAACCCATCCACCGGCACCCAAACGCTGTCACCCGACATCTGGGCAGGGTAAGCAAAGTAAAGGAATGCACGCCCCGTCAGCGCGGGATTGAGGAAGTTCTTACCCGTGCCACCGAATACTTCCTTGCCAATCACCACGCCAAAGATGATGCCAAGGGCCACCTGCCAGAGCGGCGTACTGGCGGGCAGTGTCAGGGTGTACAGCATGGAGGTCACAAGGAACCCCTCGTTCACTTCATGCTTGCGCACGGTTGCGAAGATCACCTCGAATATCCCGCCTGCGATTAGTGTCGTCAGGTAAATCGGGATGAAATAGAGCAGTCCGTGAAGGAAGTTTGCCAAAGGGTTGGCGGCGTTGAAACCGATACCTGCCGTCTCCAGGATCCACGCCCGCCAGCCGCTTGCACCAAATTCAGCGATCGCGGCATTCGTGTGCAAGCCGGTATTGTAGCAGCCCAGGATGATGCACGGGATTGTCGCCAGGACCACGTATGTCATGATCCGCTTCATATCGATGTACGAACGCGCATGCGGGGCCACGGTCGTTACGGTTTTCGGCGTGTAAAGGAAGCTCTCCACCATTTCGTAGATGGGGAAATACCGCTCATACTTGCCGCCCTTTTCAAAGTTCGGCTCAATGCGGTCAAAGAAGCTGCGCAGACCCAAAGTCTAGCCCTCCTTCTCAATCTTATTTAAGCAGTCCCGTAACGCTATTCCGTATTCATACTTTGCGGGACACGCAAAGCCAACAAGGCCAAGGTCTTCTTCATCCAACTCAAGTGCGCCCAAAAGCTGCGCCTGATCGGTGTCCATCACCAGAAGCGCGCGCAAAAGTTGCGTCGGGAGAAAGTCCTGCGGCATTAAGGTTTCAAACGTGCCGGTCGGAACCATCGCCCGGCGACCGCCATTGAGGTTTGACGTCAGGCCATAGAGTTTCTTCGTCAACGCAGAGCCCAAAACCGGTTGAACCGCGTATTTCGTGCGCATTGGGCGGATCCAGCCCATCGGAATTTGCTCTTTGTCTTCCTCGATCAGGGTGATCTGCCGCGCGTACCGGCCAACATAAGCATCTGGACCTGTGCCCATACGACCGCTCAGGATCGAGCCCGAAATCAAACGAAGCGGACCATCGCCGTCGATCTCGTTTTCGGTCATCTGAAGCATGGACGCCCCAGCCGGCACCCGCAAAAGGCGCGGATTTGTCGCACGCGGTCCGGTGATCGCAATGAGCCTGTGCGCATCGTTGTGCCCAGTTTCCAGCATATGCCCAATGGCAATCACGTCTTGGTAGCCAATGGTCCAGACCGCTGATTCAGCCGATGGCGGGTGCAGAAAATGAATGTGAGTCCCCGCCAGACCGGCAGGATGCGGTCCGTCAAACTGCGCCAGTTCGACGCCGTCCATGCCCGCACCGGGCACATCGCCGCCCGCTTTGTGACAGACATAGGTGGTGCCCTCGCTCAACATCGAAATCGCCGCCAACCCGCGTTCAAATTCCGCGGCAGTCTGGGCAATGATCGGCGCGGGGTCTGCCGCCAGCGGCTCTGTGTCCATGGCCGTGACAAAGATCGCGGCAGGGCGCGTGTCGGATGCGGGAACCTTGGAATAAGGGCGCGTGCGGAACGACGTCCAAAGCCCGGAGGCGCACAGCCGCTCGACAAGACCCTCGGCGGTGCTGACGTCGCCAACCTTCGAGAAATCCACGGGTTTTGCGGCTTTCTCATCAACATCAATCTCAATGCTGATCAGCACCCGGCGTGCCCCGCGGTTCACTGCGCGCACCCGACCCGACACCGGCGCGGTGACCATAACTTCGGGCGTGTCCTTATGGTAAAAGATCGGCGCCCCGGCACCGACCTTGTCTCCCTCTTCGACTTCCAGCCTGGGTTTGAGGCCGATGTAGTCAGCCCCCAACACCGCCACGGTTCGAATGTCCGGAGTGTCCAGTTTGTCTACCGCAGGCGCACCAAGCACCGGCAGATTGAGCCCCTTTTTGAGCTTGAAGCTTTGCACGCGTTTGGTCTCCGAGTCGCTTTGTTTGGCTTGTACTGTGACTTGTACGGAGGCTAGGCTGTCCCTACCTGCGTTAGTTTTTCTCATTGAACCGAGAATGAAAACGGGAAAAAAGCGCGCAGTACTAAAATTTTTGGATTGCCCGTCGCGCCGATATCAGGAGGCAAAACCAGTGACCACCTCATTCAAGCTCTCTCGCCGCAGCTTTGTGTTGTCCGCCATGTGCCTTGCCGCATGCAAACCCGGCAGCGCCGTGTTGGAACTCACCGGGAACACGATGGGCACGCACTACACCGTGGTCGGCATTGATCATGATCGGTCTGTCAGCAAGGACGCATTGCAGGCCGCTGTTGATAGCAGCCTCGCCAATGTGAAACGCCTGATGTCGAACTGGGACGCGGGATCGGAAGTGTCGCTGTTCAATGCATCCAATAACACGAGTGCTTTGACTGTATCATCCGAACTGGCACAAGTCATTGAAGCGGCAGAGAAAGTTCACGCAGAAAGCGACGGCTATTTTGACGTCACACTGGGCCCGGTGATAGAGGCCTGGGGCTTCGGCGCCAATGGTCGCCGCGCGACGACACCAGACCCGACAACGGTTGCCGACGCCCTAGGGAACGCCGGTCAAGGCCGCTTGACTGTGACCGGCAACCAGATCCGCAAATCCGACCCAGCCACGCAGGTGTTCCTGTCTTCTATCGGCAAAGGGTTCGGCGTTGATCACGTGGCTGCTGCGGTCGCTGACTTCGGGCTGCAGGACTTCATGGTTGAGATCGGCGGAGACCTTTACGTGTCCGGCAAGAACGCTGACGCCGTTTCTTGGCAGATCGGCATCGAATCCCCCAACCCGCTGGAACCAGGCGTTTTTGAAATCGCCAAGGCATCCAACCTCGGCATGGCGACCTCGGGCGACTATCGCAACTATTTCGAAGAGAACGGACAGCGATTCTCTCACATCATCGATCCGCACACAGGACGACCGGTCACGCACACCACCACATCCGTGACGGTCCTGGCCGAAAACGCCATGCTGGCGGATGCTTGGGCGACCGCCCTGCTGGCCATGGGCACAGACCGCGGTATGAAGATCGCGCAGTCCCGTGACATCGCGGCCCTGTTTATTGATCGCGACGCGGCGAGTGGTCAAGTCAGTCACAGCAAAACAGCCACGCCGCGCTTCCAGTCGTTGCAAGCCTAAGAACTAGGAGCACGCGCCCATGGAAACCTTCCTCCTCGCCTTCGCGTTCATCGCGCTGATGGTGTGCGGAATGGCCGTGGGCGTGATTTTCTCGGGCAGAACCATCAAAGGCAGCTGTGGCGGGTTGAACGCGATCACGGACGCGGACAAGTGCATTGTTTGCAAAAAGGACATCGACCCGGACAGCCCGTTGCGGGAACGGTTGTTGTGCCCGCGCGCGCAAGATGCTCGAAGACATGGAAAAACAGGAAGCTGCGGGCTGATTCATCGCGCTTCGGGCGTGGCTCGAACGAGGCCTACCCGACCTCAATCGGCAGAAACGCCACCGTGCAAAGCAAAGCCGCAGCTGCAACGCCGAACACCCATAATTGCCATCTCGGCCCCTCGGCCTTCCAGACGCGGCGATAGCTGTGACCAGCGAGGCAAGCGCCCACGAAAAGAACCGTGGCGGTCAGTGGGGTGAGAACGATTTCAGACACGCGCGAAAATTTCCCAAAACGGCCTATTTCTATGTAACCTGCATCTAGCCCAAGACGTGAACGACCATCAAGGAGCCTGACCATGCCCGCCTCTTTCCGCCCTCCTCTGCGCCGCGACAAGGAACGCAAGACCACGTTTAGCCAGACGTCCAAGTCGAATGCCGCCAAGGAAACCGCGACCGTGGCCAAGCTATTGGAAGGCAAAGGAGATGCGGTGTTTTCCATCCGCCCGCAGGCCACCTTGCAGGATGCCGTGATGGAGTTGCGGGACAAGAAAATCGGGGCGTTGATGGTCCGTGACGCGGATGGCGCACTGGTGGGCATTCTGTCGGAGCGCGACATCGTGCGCAAACTGGCGGACACACCGGGCAAGACGCTGCCCAACAAGGTCGAAGACGTGATGACCAAGACGGTGGAAACCTGCGAACGCGATGAAACACTGGTCTCGGTACTACGCCGCATGACGGCCGGCAAGTTTCGCCACATGCCGGTGATGGATGGGATTTCCGTCGTCGGTCTTCTGACCATCGGCGATGTGATCACCTATCGCCTCAATGAGCTTGAACATGAAGCCTTGCAGCTCAAGCAGCTTTTGGTCGGATAATGCGGTCTGCGCCGTCCGAGGACGGCGCTCAAACCCTACTGTTCACCCGCCGCATCCAGGCGACGCGGCAGCATCGGCAGTGTAAGCGCCGTTACGATTGCACCGGACAGCAGATAAAGCGCGGACGCCCAAAGGCCGACATAAGCAGCAAGGAACAGCCCAGTCAGCGGGGCAAAGGCCGCACCCACGATCCAGGACAAGTTCACCGACAAGGCACTGCCGGAATATCGGTATTTCGCCGGGAACCGACCGGGCACGATAGAGCTCGACTGCCCGTAAGAGAACCCAAGCACGACAAACCCAAACAGGATGTAGATCGCCGGATAGCTGTCCAGCGTGTAGATCGTCAGGCAAAGCACAGGGATCAGCGCGACGCTCACCCAAAGCACGCGCCGCTTGGAAAACTTGTCGGCCAGCACGCCGGACAAAACCACCGTGGCGCAGGCCAGAACACCGCCGATCAACTCCAACAGCATGATGTTGGCAATATCGTGATCCGTGAAGAGCAGCGAATAGCTTAGCGGAAAAACCGTCACCATGTGGAAGAGCGCATAGCTCGCCAGTGGCAGGAAGGTGGACAGCGCAATCGTGCGCCACTGGGTGCGCACCATCTCTGAAAACGGGGCCGATTGCAGCGGCGTTTCATCCGCGCCGAAATCTGCCGTGAGCAGGCGAAGGCGGGCGAAAAGCGACACCACGTTCACCGCCATCACCGCGAAAAATGCGAACCGCCACCCGTAGTTGAGGAACTCCTCTTCCGTCAGGAACCCTGTCAGAACGAAAAACAGCGACGCTGCGACGCAGAAACCGATAGGGCCACCAAGCTGAGGCACCATGCTGTAGAGCCCCTCGCGACCCTTTGGCGCAGCTGATTTCAGCTGCAGGGTTATGCCATCCCATGCCCCGCCAAGGCCGATCCCTTGCATGAAACGCAACCCGGCGAGCAGGAACGGCGCCAGAATTCCGATCCGGTCATAGCCCGGCAGAAGACCAATCGCGACCGTCGAGCTGCCAAGGATCATCAACGCCAGCGTGATCTTTCCCGCCCGGCCGATCTTGCGCTCAACATGACGCGACCCGTAACTGGCGAAAGGCCGGGCCAAAAAAGCCAATGAAAACACAGCGAAAGACAGGATCGTCCCTGTCACCGGATCAAACATCGGGAAGAACAACTGCGGGAACACCAAGGCCGAGGCGATGGCATAGACGAAGAAGCCAAAAAAGTCTGTGACCCGCGACATCACCACCGTGGTGACAATGTCGTCGATGGTTACGTTGTCCGAATGACCTGTTGATGTGTTCGCCATGGCACGCTCCGTCTTTGGGGCTGTCTTACCCCTTATATGGTGCGAAACACAGCAGGGGGAAATTGTCGCAGCGCAGAAACTTGAAACTCATCCAGATTGCATACCTTTCAGGTAACAGAATAACAGAGGCCAAACGGTGGAAACGCACTACGTCCTGTGGTGCCTTAGCCCGCCGATAGAATTGCAAGACGTGTCGACATGATCCGCAGCATCTTCAAAATCCTTTCACTGACCGCCGTGGTGGCCCTTTTGTCGGGCTGCAACTTGGTGGTTCTTGACCCGTCCGGTGACATTGCCGCGCAGCAGGGCGATCTGATCGTCTATGCCACGATCCTTATGCTGATCGTGATTTTGCCGGTTATGGCACTGACGGTGTTCTTTGCGATGAAGTATCGCGAAAGCAACAAGCAGGCGACCTATTCCCCTGACTGGGATCACTCCATCAGCCTTGAAATCGTGGTCTGGGCCGTACCGCTTGCCATCATCATCTGTTTGGCGGGTTTGACATGGGTCGCGACGCACCGGCTTGACCCCTACCAGGACCTCAGCCGCATTTCGGAAGAGAAACCCATTGATCCAGAGGTGGAACCGATGGAGGTCTACGTGGTGTCGATGGACTGGAAGTGGCTGTTCATCTATCCGGAGCAGAACATCGCGACGGTGAACGAAGTGGCGGCCATCGTCGATCACCCAATTGAATTCAAGCTGACATCTGACACCGTCATGAACGCGTTCTATATCCCTGCCCTGGCCGGCATGATCTATTCCATGGCGGGCATGGAGACCGAACTCAACGCCGTGATCAATGAAGAAGGCACGTTCAAAGGCATCTCCGCCAACTACAGCGGAAGTGGATTTTCCCAGATGAATTTCGACTTCCATGGCAAAAGCAAGGAAGACTTCAACGCGTGGGTTGAAAAGGTGCGGGATCAGGGCGTCGCGACATTGGATGTGGCAGCCTACAACCAGCTGCAACAGCCCAGCATTGATCACAAGGTCACCTATTACGGCGAGGTGGATGACGGCCTTTGGACCCGTATCGTGAACCTTTGCGCCGGGGATCAGGATTTGTGCCTCAACGACATGATGATGGTCGACGCCCTCGGCGGTGGTGGCATCGAAGGTCTGTTTAACCGTGAAATGTACCGCGGCATCTGTTCGGCAGAGGACCCGGGCGCGTTCATCGCGATCCTGCGCCCTAATCTGAAAGAGCGCGAAGACGAAATTTTTGCTGCCATGGACTTGCCACCGCAGATGTCACTGGTCGATCAACTACCGCGCGGAGCGAACTAACATGGCAACCGCTGCAACATCTTCCGGTGCCTCCGAAGGGCACTACGCCGTCACGGACGTGCACTGGTTCTGGGGCAAGCTGAACTGGGACATCTTCCCGTTCTATGACCCGCTGATCCTCGGCACCTTCATTGCCACCATGGCACTGGGCCTCGGCGTGGTCGGCGCGATCACCTACTACCGCCTATGGGGATATCTGTGGCGCGAATGGATCACCTCTGTCGATCACAAGAAGATCGGCATCATGTACATGATCCTGGCGACAATCATGCTTGTGCGGGGCTTTTCTGACGCGCTGTTGATGCGGATACACCAATCGCTCGCATCGGCCGGTATCCTGGAATTCCTACCCGCCTACCACTACGATCAAATCTTCACCGTGCACGGCGTGATCATGATTTTCTTCGTGGCCATGCCGTTCATCACGGGCTTCATGAATTACGTGATGCCTTTGCAGATTGGCGCGCGGGACGTGGCGTTTCCGTTCCTAAACAATCTGAGCTTCTGGCTCACGGTATCAGGTGCCGTGCTGATCATGATCTCGCTCTTCGTGGGAGAGTTCGCCGCAACCGGATGGTTGGCCTATCCACCGTTATCGGGGCTCACGTTCAGTCCGGGCGTGGGGATGGATTATTACCTCTGGTCGCTCAATATCGCAGGCATCGGTACGACGCTTTCGGGCATCAACATGATCGTGACGCTGGTCAAGATGCGCGCGCCGGGCATGACCTGGATGAAAATGCCGATCTTCTGCTGGACAACGCTGTGCACCAACATCCTGATCGTGGCCACCTTCCCTGTGCTGACAGCCACCTTGGCCCTGCTGACGGCGGACCGCTACATAGGTACGAACTTCTTCACCAATGAACTTGGTGGTAATCCGATGATGTATGTGAACCTCATCTGGATTTGGGGCCACCCAGAGGTGTACATCCTGACACTGCCTGTTTTCGGTATCTTTTCCGAGGTCGTGTCGACCTTCAGCCGCAAGCGTCTCTTCGGCTATACCTCCATGGTTTATGCAACCTGCGTGATCATGATCCTCAGCTACATCGTATGGCTGCACCACTTCTTCACAATGGGGGCTGGTGCGGATGTGAACTCGTTCTTCGGGATCACGACGATGATCATCTCTATCCCGACAGGCGCGAAGCTCTTCAACTGGCTCTTCACCATGTACAAGGGCCGCATCAGGTATGAGCTGCCGATGATGTGGGTGATTGCCTTCATGCTGACCTTCGTGATTGGCGGGATGACGGGCGTTTTGCTGGCCGTGCCACCGGCGGACTACGTGCTGCATAACTCTCTCTTCCTTGTGGCGCATTTCCACAACGTGATCATCGGCGCGGTCGTGTTCGGCATTTTCGCGGGCATCACCTTCTGGTGGCCCAAGGCATTCGGATTCAAGCTGGATCCGTTCTGGGGCAAGGTTAGCTTCTGGGGTTGGGTCGTGGGCTTCTACTTCGCCTTCATGCCGCTTTACGTCCTTGGCCTGATGGGCGTGACCCGCCGCCTGAGCGCGTTTGAAGACACGATCTATGCGGCTTACTTCTTCACGGCTTTGATCGGGGCACTGCTGATTGCCGTTGGCCTCGTGGCCTTCTTGATCCAAATCTATGTCTCGATCCGCAAGCGCGAGGAATTGCGCGATGAAACCGGCGACCCATGGGGTGGGCGTACGTTGGAGTGGTCCACCACCTCTCCGCCGCCCTATTACAATTTCGCGTTCAATTTCCGGGTGCACGATATTGATGCTTGGGACCACATGAAGCGGAACGGGTACAAAAAACCCACCGAAGGCTATACGCCGATCCACATGCCGCATTACACATCGAGCGGTGTGATCATCTCCGCCATCGCCACCATCATGGGCTTTGCCCTGATCTGGCATGTGTGGTGGTTAGCCTTGCTCAGCTTCCTTGTGACACTGGCTTGGTCGATTGGACATACGTTCAACTACAACCGTGACTACTACGTGCCCGTGGACGAAGTGCGTGCGATTGAAGAAGGCCGCGGGCGCATGCCTGCCGCGCCAGCTGAGTAAGGGGGCGGAGTAAAGGCAATGAGTGTCCAAACCCACGCAGAAACCGCGGAAGAGTTCGAGTTCCACGTTTTTGAGGATGCCCACGCCCATGATGACGGCGAAGAGCATCATCACGAGACTGGCACGATGCTGGGCTTCTGGCTCTACCTGATGAGTGATTGCCTGCTCTTCGGCATTCTCTTTGCCGTGCATGCCGTCATTGGCCAGAACTACGCCGCCGGGCCATCGCCCTCGGACCTCTTCGAGATCGACAAGATCCTGCTGGCCACGGCCTTCCTGCTGCTCTCGTCGATCACTTTCGGGTTCGCGGTCATCAACATGCATCAGAACAAGGCGGGTGCGATGATCACCTGGCTTTTGGTGACACTTGCCTTTGGCCTGGGTTTCCTGTTTCTGGAATACCTCGAATTCGCCCATCTCTGGCATTTGGGCGCAACACCGATGGCCAGCGCCTTCCTGTCGTCGTTCTGGATCCTCGTGGGCACGCACGGTTTGCACGTCACCGCCGGGTCCATCTGGCTGATCGTGCTTCTGATCCAAATCCAGACCCACGGCCTGACCCACGAGAACAAACGCCGCATCCTGTGTCTGAGCCTCTTCTGGCACTTCCTTGATTTGATCTGGATCGGTGTCTTTTCCTTCGTCTACCTGACCGGAGTGCTGCTATGAGCGCTGACAACACCGCCCACGGCTCTTACCGATCTTACATCATCGGTTTTGTGCTGTCGGTCATCCTGACGGCGATCCCGTTCTATGTGGTCATGGCAGAGGTCGACATCAGCCTGGCCTGGGCCCTTTTCATCATCTTCGGGCTCGGCGCCGTGCAGATCATGGTGCACGTTTTCTACTTCTTGCACGTCACCGTCGCGGCAGAGGAAGGCTGGCTGGCCATGTCACTCTTGTTCACGGTGATCATTCTGGTGATCATTCTGGCAGGTTCCATCTGGGTGATGTTCCACCTGCACGAAAACATGATGCCTGCCCATGACCAGATTGAGCGCGTGCGCGATCTGCAATGACCGAGGAGGCGACTGAAAGCAGCCCGCGAAGGCCGCTTTGGGTTGATATCACGATCCTGTCCCTTGCGGCGGCGATCTTTGTCACCATGGTCGGTCTGGGCAATTGGCAGATGAAGCGGCTGGATTGGAAGGTCAATCTGATCGAAGCCGTGGAAGCCCGTGCCTTTGGCGACCCGGTCGGCTTTCCGGATGAAATCGTGACGGAAGAAGACCACGCCTATCTGCGCGTGGAAACCTCCGGCACTTTCATTCATGACCTGTCGCAAAAGGTGAAAGCCGTGACCGGGCTTGGGCCGGGATCGTGGCTGCTGACACCGTTACAAACCGATGACCAGATCATCTGGATCAATCGCGGCTTCGTGCCCGCCGGGTCAACAGCAGCAGAATGGGACCAACCAGAGGGTCAGCAGACGGTCACCGGCCTGCTGCGCATCACCGAACCAGGGGGCACGTTCTTGGAAAAAAATGATCCGGCAACAGGTCGATGGGTGTCCCGGGACGTCGACGCCCTGTCAGAAACCGCAAACCTAACCAACACGGCGGAGTTTTTCATCGACGCCGACCACGCGGGTACCGACGGCACGTTTCCCCAGGGAGGCCTAACCCAAGTGACCTTCCGCAACACGCATCTCAGCTATGCCCTGACATGGTATGCCATGGCGGCGCTTTTTTTGGCCGGCATGATCTATGTCATCCGCGACCGGTGGCGCCACCGACGCGCTTAACGCGTAAAACAATCCATTCACGCCGCGCCCGAAACGCGTTACACTGCCCAAAAAAGGGCAGCGCAGGCATGGTCTCCCCATGACCGCATTGGAAGAGTATCAACGGATTGAAGCGTCCGGTTTGTGGCGCGCCAAACGTGGTGCGCAGCGCGTGGATGTGATCGTGTCGATTGGTGACGCCTCCCTTGTCATCGCCGACACGCAGGATCGCCCCCTGACACATTGGTCACTGGCTGCCGTCAAACGCGCAAACCCCGGCAAGCGGCCCGCGATCTACCACCCAGACGGCGATGAAAGCGAAACGCTGGAATTGTCAGGCGACGAAACCGAGATGATCGAAGCGATTGAAAAACTGCGCGCCGTCATCGAACGCCGCCGCCCTCACCCCGGACGCTTGCGCTTTTTCATTGTGCTGACGCTTTGCCTGTCCATCGCTGCCGCCGCAATTTTCTGGCTGCCCGGTGCGGTGCGTCAGCACACGGTGCGCATCGTGCCAGAGGTCAAGCGCGCCGAGATTGGGGCCGCTCTCTTCGCGCAGGTGCAGCGCGTGACTGGCCCACCATGCCAAGCCCCCGAGGGGCGCGCCGTCCTGCAACGTTTGGCCGCCCGTCTGCCGGGCGAAACAGGCCCCGGCCACCTATCCGTGCTGCGCGACGGCGTCAGCACGACGGCACATTTGCCGGGCGGGCGCATTCTGATCAACCGCGCTTTGGTTGAAGACTTTGACGAACCGGACGTGGTCGCGGGGTTCATCCTTGCCGAACGCCTGCGGGCCGCGGATCGCGACCCCTTGGCTGATCTGCTGGATGCCAGTCCGATCTGGTCCAGTTTCCGATTGCTCACCACCGGGCAACTGGGGGAGCAAACCTTGGCCAGCTACGCCGAAGTCCTGTTGACAACACCGCAAACCGAAGTGTCCGACGAAGCACTGCTGCAAGGCTTCGAGGCGGCCGCGCTGCGAGCCACACCCTATGCTTACGCCGTGGATATCACAGGTGAGAAAACCGTTAGCCTGATCGAAGCGGATCCCTTCGCGACATCTCCGCCCGCCGCCGTTATGAACGACGGCGAGTGGTTGCAGCTTCAGGCGATTTGCGGCGCGTAGCTCAGGTCTTTAGCGGCGCAGATTGGCGCTCGTGTACCCCATGCCCCGCACTTGTGCGAAGCCCTGATCCAGGCTGCCCTGCGTCGAAAACGGCCCCACGACAACCAACGTATAAGACTTGCCGCCCTGGCTGTGCGGGCCAATCTTGGCGGGCAAGCCGCTGTTGGCCAGTTTCTGCGCCGTGCGACGCGCCTGAGCCGGATCCGTGAAGGCCCCGATTTGCACGTAGCGATGGCTGGCCGGAGATGTATCTGCCGCCAAGGTTGGCGCAGACGTCAACGGTGCGGCACGCGACACTTCTGGTGCGACCGCGTCATCAGGCACCCCGCCTGCCGCGTAGGACACATACGACCCTGCAATCACGCCAGGTTTCAACTCGCGGGGCGTGCGACGTGTCCAGATCTGATCCATCTGCTCTTTGCCTGCAAAAGTCTGATGCGCGCGGTAAGGGTTCAGACGATCGTCATCCCAAACCGGCTGGTACCCTTCAGGAACGTAGATGCCCGCAGTACTGGCCAGCTGATCTTCATAGACATGCTTGGGTGCAATCCGCTGATGCGGCGAGGTCGTGGATGGGCTGGCATGCCGGTAATAGGTCGCGTCCGGCGATGGCGGGCCGTCTTTTACAGTGAAGTGCGGCTCCGATTGCGGCCCACACCGCACGTCCCCACGACGCGACACGAGGTATTGCTGTGACAACGCACTGCGGTTGGAACACACAGAAGGAATATCCGCCGGCGACGGCGCCACGCTTGCCACGACAGGCGCGATTGGCTTAGGCGTCGCCGGTGCAACCGCAGGCTTAGGCGCTGTGCGATAGGACGGCTGCGGCGCGGGGGCCGGGGCTGGTGCCGCCACCACCCGCGTGGTTGTTCTTGCTGGCACCGTGGCAGGTGCCGGGGCCGGTGCCGCCGCAACAGTCTGTTCCGGTTCCGCCGCGGTGGCACGCGGTGCAACGGTCGCCGCAAGTGCTGTGGATGA
Source organism: uncultured Roseovarius sp. (assembly GCA_963422235.2). Lineage (GTDB taxonomy): Bacteria > Pseudomonadota > Alphaproteobacteria > Rhodobacterales > Rhodobacteraceae > Roseovarius. The sequence goes on along the minus strand of CAXMWV010000002.1, from coordinate 2,357,274 downwards.
CAGGCTCGGCTGGAAGCCGCAGACCTGCTGGCGTCCACGTGTCATACGCGGCACCCATGTCACATTGCTGTCGATGCCCGCTCGGATGAACACGCAGCCTTGGCTGTCGACATATTGCCGACCTGAAAAAGATGACGGTGGAAATTCGGCCGGAACGACCTTCGTAGATGACTGTGCCTGCACCATCGCAGTCCAGCCCGTCGCAGCGATGGCAGCCGCCGCGAGCACGCTCACATATTTCATAATCAGCCCCCAGAGCTATTGGAGGAAGATTGCCGTATAAAATGTTCCGAGTAAACAGCTTTTGCTTACTTGGTCCCAAACATCCGGTCGCCCGCATCCCCAAGCCCTGGCACGATGTAGCCCACCTCATTGAGCTTCTCATCCAGTGCCGCCGTTACAATCGGCACGTTGGGATGCGCCTCTTTCATTCTTGCCACGCCCTCTGGTGCCGCAAGCAAGCACAGAAAACAGATGTCCTTGGCCCCGGCCTCTTTCAGCAAATCAATGGCCGCCGCCGAGGAATTACCTGTGGCCAGCATAGGATCCACCACGATGCAGAACCGGTTGTCCATCTGGTCGGGCACTTTGAAATAATACTGCACGGGCTTCAGCGTTTCTTCATCGCGGTACAGCCCGACAAATCCAACCCGCGCGGAGGGGATCAAGTCGAGCATCCCATCCAGCAGCCCGTTGCCCGCCCTGAGGATCGAGATCAGAGCGAGTTTTGGACCATCCAGAACCGGTGCATTTATCGTCGTCAGCGGCGTCTCAATTTCGCGCGTCGTCATCGCCAGATTGCCGGTGATCTCATAGGCAAGCAGCTGACTGATCTCCCGCAACAGCTGCCGGAACTCAGCGGTCGACGTACCCTTGTCCCGCATGAGGCTCAGTTTGTGCTGGACGAGGGGGTGGGAAACGATGGTCAGATGGTCAGTCATGGCAGGGATCCGGGCTTGAAGGGTTTTGACCAGACGTTATGCCCATTGCCCCCCCGGGTGCAATCTCTCAGGAAAGAACGCCTCAGGACAGAAAACTCTGACCGGGGCCGCGTTCCGGCAAGCCAAGATGATCCGCGACAGACGCGGCCACATCCACGAATGCAACATGGCCCAGTTCCCCTGCCCCAAGGCCCGCCACCAGCACCGGCACGCGTTCGCGTGTGTGATCTGTGCCGACCCAAGTCGGGTCATTGCCGTGATCTGCCGTCAGGATCATCATGTCGCCGTCTTTCAGCTTCGGCATAATGCGCCCTAGCCCGGCATCGAACGCCCGCAATGCCCCAGCATATCCTGCAACATCGCGCCGATGACCATATCGCGCATCAAACTCCACAAAATTCGCGAAGGTCAGGCTGCCGTCGGTTGCAGTCTCAACAGTCCTTTCCAGATGCAGCATCAAGTCAGCATCCGAACCTTTGACCACATCATTGATCCCCTGCATTGAGAAGATATCGCCTATCTTGCCGATAGCATGGACCATCCCACCGACCTTTTGAACCCAATCACAAAGGGTGCGCCCAGGTGGTCGCATGGCAAAATCCCGGCGGTTGATGGTGCGCTGAAACCCCGTCTCGGGCTTCCCGACAAAGGGACGGGCGATCACCCGGCCCACGTTCATCTTGTGCAGCAGCGGGGCAATCGCCTCGCACAAGGACAGCAACCGTTGCAACCCGAAATGCCTCTCATGCGCCGCCACCTGGAACACGCTGTCAACGGAGGTGTAGCAAATGGGACGCCCGGTCCTGATATGCTCTGCGCCCAGCCTCTCTGTGATCTCGGTGCCCGACGCATGGCAATTTCCAAGGATGCCATCGACCTCGGCAAGACGGCAGACCTCTTGGGTGAGGTCATCGGGAAAAGCCGGAATATCTTGCGGGAACTGATGCCACTTAAAAGGCAGCGGCAGGCCCGCCAGCTCCCAATGCCCCGTCGGCGTGTCTTTACCCGGTGAGGCCTCCGTCGCAGCGCCCCAAAGACCCGTTGGCTCAGCATTCAAACCCGGTGCCATTTCACCCGACGCCAATCGCACAGCTGCGCCGAGGCCCAATCCATCCAGATGCGACAGACGCAGCCCGCCGTCCACATTTTGCGCAGTGTGGGCCACTGTGTTGGCTCCGGTATCAGGGTGTCCGGCGTTGAAAAACTGATCTGCATCCGGCGCGCCGCCAATGCCGACCGAGTCCATAACCACAAGAAAGGCGCGTGGCACTAGCCAACCCTTTCATGAATCAGCGGGGGTATCTCCGGCGGCTGATCGGACACCACAATCGCCTGCCGCAGCAACGCGGCCGCCTGACCTGCGTGTTCGGAGCGCCCGGCATGGATGCGCAGGATCGGGTCACCGGCAGACACTTTCCGACCCAGCGGCGCGACATCTGATAGACCGACCGATGGGTCAATCACGTCCGTCTCGACCCGCCGCCCACCTTTCAAGGCAATCACGGCCAGGCCCATGGTTTCGCCATCCATAGCGGAGATGTAGCCTGCGCGATCCGCCGTGAACTCACGTATCACATTGGCCTCTGGCAGGAACCGCGCCCAATCCTCGACAAAACGCACCGGTCCCCCCATGGCGCTGATCATCCGGCCAAAGTGTTCGGCGGCGCGCCCATCCGCGATGACCTCGGAAATCGCAGCTGTCCCGGCCTCTAAGTCCTTGACCATACCGGCCTGAACCAACGCCAGCCCGCCCAAGGCCATGCTCAGCCCCATCAACGCACTGTCCGGCGCGCGGCCCGTCAGGACGCGCATAGATTCGGCCACTTCCAGACCATTGCCCATGGCAGGCGCCAAGGGCTGGCTCATATCCGAGATGACAGCACTTGTCGGGCATCCGGCGGCATTGGCGGTGTCGACCAAAGCCTGCGCCAGGGCCCGCGCAGTTTCGACGTCTTTCATGAACGCTCCTGACCCGGCTTTGACATCCAGCACCAAACTGTCGAGGCCCGCGGCAAGCTTCTTGCAAAGGATCGACGACGTCATCAGGTCAAGACTTTCCACCGTCGCCGTCACATCCCGCACCGCGTAAAGCCGTTTATCCGCGGGCGCGATCCGCCCCGTGGCACCGACGATCGCACACCCGGCTTGGTTCACTACGCGGCGCAGTTCGGCCTCATCAAGCAAGATGCGCAACCCCGGAATGGCCTCCAGCTTATCAAGCGTTCCGCCGGTATGCCCCAAGCCACGCCCAGAAATCATCGGCACGTAAGCCCCACATGCTGCCAAAGCGGGTGCCAGGACAAGGCTCACACAATCCCCAACACCGCCCGAGGAATGCTTGTCCAGGACCGGGCCATCCAAATCCCAATTGAGAGTGTCACCGCTGTCACGCATGGCCAGCGTCCACGCGGCTCGCGCGTCAGCCGAAAGCCCTCGTAAAACAACCGCCATAGCAAACGCACCAGCCTGCGCATCACTGACGCGACCATCCGCCAAACCTTGGGCAAACCAATTCAACTGCTGAGGGCTCAATTCCTTGCCATCGCGCAGCGCGCCGATGATGCCGGGCGCGTCCATGTGGTCAGTCCAGGGACATATGCGCTGCACCAAATGCGCCGGGCAGGATCTCGGCCATGGTCATGGTGATCGACTGGCCGCCCGTCGTGGCCATGGTGATAACGGCATCCCCCTTGGCAAACTCTGCCAGCTTTTGCCTGCACCCGCCGCAGGGGGTGACGGGTTCCGGACTATCGGCGATAACGGCCACTTCGACAATCTCAGTCTCTCCGGCCGCGACCATCGCTGCGATCGCGCCCGCCTCGGCGCAGGTGCCTTGCGGATAGGCCACGTTTTCGACGTTGCAGCCAACATAGACGTTGCCAGACGGTGTCCTTATCGCCGCGCCCACCTTGAATTTGGAATACGGCACATAGGCATTTTCCCGCACCCGGGCGGCGTCTTCGACCAAGCTCATTGCGCGTATTCTCCTGAAATCTGGGCGCCTCGTGACTTAAAGATTGCGCCGCGCGGTGGCTGGATGCAAGCTGAACCGGATCAAAAAGCGCCCTCTGGTTTTCTTTTCTGAGGGCAGATATAAATTAGTTTAATGTTAAACTAATTCTGAAAGGACGCTCATGGCCGACGAACCAACCGACACCCTGCGGCATGAAGCCTTAGAATATCACGAGTTTCCTAAACCTGGAAAACTGGAGATTCGGGCAACAAAACCGTTGGCCAACGGGTATGATCTGGCGCGCGCCTATTCGCCGGGTGTCGCAGAGGCCTGTCTTGAGATCAAAGCCGATGCCAGCACCGCCACACGTTACACGGCACGCGGAAATCTGGTCGCCGTGGTCAGCAACGGCAGCGCGGTCCTGGGCCTTGGCAACATTGGTGCTTTGGCCTCAAAACCAGTCATGGAAGGCAAGGCGGTACTTTTCAAGAAATTCGCCAATATCGACTGCTTCGACATCGAAGTGGATGAAAGTGACCCCGAGAAACTGGCCGATATCGTCTGCGCATTGGAGCCGACATTTGGTGCCATCAACCTCGAAGACATCAAAGCCCCGGATTGTTTTGTCGTCGAAAAGCTCTGTCGCGAACGGATGAACATTCCTGTTTTCCACGACGACCAACACGGCACCGCCATTGTCGTGGGGGCCGCCGCGCGCAACGCATTGGAAGTGGCGGGCAAACGGTTTGAGGATATCAAGATCGTCTCCACCGGCGGCGGCGCAGCGGGCATTGCCTGTCTCAACCTGCTGCTCAAACTGGGCGTGAAGCGTGAGAACGTGTGGCTCTGCGACATTCACGGGCTGGTGTATGAAGGGCGTGAGGTCGACATGAACCCGCAAAAAGCGGCCTTCGCGCAAGCCACGGACCTGCGCACACTGGAGGATGTGATTGACGGTGCTGATCTCTTTTTGGGTCTCTCTGGCCCAAAGGTCCTCTCGCCCGATAATGTGAAAAAGATGGCCAAGCGCCCGATCATTTTCGCGCTTGCCAACCCCACGCCGGAAATCATGCCTGACGTTGCTCGGGAGGTCGCCCCCGACGCCATCATCGCCACTGGTCGCAGCGATTTTCCCAATCAGGTCAACAATGTACTGTGTTTTCCCTTCATCTTCCGGGGCGCATTGGACGTGGGCGCGACCACCATCAATGACGAGATGCAGATCGCCTGTGTGGAGGGTATCGCCGAACTGGCCCGCGCCACTACAAGCGCCGAGGCCGCGGCCGCCTACAAAGGCGAACAACTGACGTTCGGCGCGGATTACCTGATCCCCAAACCCTTCGATCCGCGCCTGTCGGGGGTTGTCTCTACCGCAGTTGCAGGGGCAGCCATGGAAACCGGCGTGGCGACCCGCCCGCTGGAAGACTTGAAAGCTTACCGGCACAAACTCGACGCCTCGGTTTACAAATCGGCCCTTCTGATGCGCCCGGTGTTCGAGGCCTCCTCGACCGCCTCACGCAAGATCGTGTTCGCAGAGGGCGAAGACGAACGCGTGCTCCGCGCCGCACAAAGCATTCTGGAAACCACCGTTGAACAGCCTGTTCTGATCGGACGACCCGAGGTGATTCAGGCCCGGTGTGAACGTCTTGGTCTGAAGATACGCCCCGATACGGATTTTCACATCGTGAACCCTGAAAACGACCCACGCTACCGCGACTATTGGGGCAGCTATCACGAGATCATGAAACGTCGCGGCGTGACCCCTGACCTCGCCAAGGCCATCATGCGCACGAACACCACGGCCATCGGCGCGGTTATGGTCCATCGAGGAGAGGCAGACTCGCTCATTTGTGGCACGTTCGGCGAATACCGTTGGCACCTCAACTACGTCGAACAGGTGCTTGGCACGGAGGAGCTTCATCCGCAAGGATCGCTTTCCCTGATGATCCTCGAGGACGGCCCGTTGTTCATCGCCGACACACAAGTGAACGTCTTCCCCACGCCAGAACAATTGGCGGAGACAGCCATCGGTGCCGCCCGCCACGCGCGCCGCTTTGGGGTCGAGCCCAAAGTCGCATTCTGTTCGCAATCCCAGTTTGGCAACCAAGGCAGCGATTCCGGAAAACGCCTCCGCGCGGCGATTGATATCCTCAACACTTCCCCTCGAGAATTCGTCTACGAAGGCGAGATGAACGTGGATGCGGCCTTTGACGAAGACCTGCGTGAACGGCTCTTGCCCGATAACCGCATGACCGGGTCCGCCAATATTCTGATCTTCTCCAACACCGACGCGGCCTCTGGCGTGCGCAACATACTCAAGGTCAAAGCTCGCGGGCTGGAAGTGGGGCCGATCCTGATGGGCATGGGCAACCGCGCACACATCGCCACCACGGGTGTCACCGCGCGCGGCCTTCTCAACTTGGCAGCCATCGCAGGTACGCCGGTGAAAGAGTACGGATAGAACTTAAGCGGCGTGAACCCTCACTTTACTTTTCCGCGCTAATCCTTGGATCGAGGCAAGCGCGAGGACGTCATGACAGCCGAAACAAGCCCTGCGGCAGAGGTGGAAAATGCTCTGTCCGACACCGATACGTTTGTGCTGGAAGAAGTGGCAAACAAACCTGATCACCCCTTTCGTCGGCGCAGCGACCCGATGATCTCCGATCTGGCCCATCGGGCCGGGCAGCTTGGCTATGACATGGTTGAGGTGTCTGGCTTTGTCGAAGACCTTGATCTTAGGTCGCAGTCTCAGATGAAGGCGCTGTCGCGCGCGCGCCAGAACGCGGATGAAGTGATCGAAACGAACCGCGCGATCTCCGACAGCCTGACCCATATGCGCGACGCCGCCCGCGCGGTCGAAGAACTGGTGGATGCCTCCGTGGCCCACGTGCAGGCTGCAGGCGGGCATTCCAACGAAATCGTCGGTCACGTGGTGGAAATCACCGACAACATGGATGATGTGTTGGAGGCGCTTCAGCAGGTCCAAACCGGCAATCAGAGCATTCGTGACATTGCCAAAACGGTCCACCTTCTGGCCATCAATGCCAGGATCGAAGCCGCGCGCGCCGGGGCTGCGGGCGCAGGGTTTGCCACGATTGCAAGCGCGATCAATGAATTGGCGAGCAATACCGCCAGTACCGTTGAAACCGTGCAGAACTCCGTCGAAGAACTGACCCAGACGATCCGCCGCCTCAGCGAAGGATCACAATCCGCCCGAACGCGCACCGATCAGGTTATCGCGGGCAACCAGGAAACGAATGCGGCCCTGGGTAAGATGTCTGAGGCCATGCATGCGCTCAGCGATCAAACAGGTTCCGCGCTTGGCCAGGCTGGTCGCGTGCACATGGCCACGGGTGCATTTGACCAGGCTTTTCATGACATCGAAACATCCATTCAGGACACGTCAGAACGTGTCTCGACCGTGCGCGACCGGACGATCAGCCTTGTCGATCGGACGGAAACCATGGTGCAGGACACGGTCTCCATCGGGGCCCTGACCGACGATTCACCCTTCATTGAGCGCGTGAAATCCGATGCGGGCCAGATCGCCAATCTCTTCGAAGCTGCCATTGCAAGTGGTCAGATTTCAGAGGCACAGCTGTTTTCCCGCGACTACCGCGCCATCCCAAACACCAACCCCGAACAGGTGATGTCCCCCTTCACCGAATTGACCGACAAGCTGCTGCCCGCGATCCAGGAAGCGGCGTTGCAACAATCGGACAAGGTAATTTTCTGTGCGGCAGTTAACCTTGACGGCTACCTGCCCACACATAATCGCAAGTTTTCCAAACCGCAGGGGCCCGATGTGGCCTGGAACACCGGCAACAGCCGCAACAGACGCATCTTCGACGATCGTGTGGGGCTGAAAGCCGGGCAAAACACACGGCCGTTTCTCTTGCAAGTCTACCGCCGCGACATGGGCGGCGGCGAGTTCCGCATCATGAAAGACGTCTCTGCCCCGATCAAAGTGCTCGGGCGCCACTGGGGCGGGCTTCGGCTTGCCTACACGGTTTGAGGCATCGGCGGACTGGCACCAAGCCACGCTTCATCTTGCCCCTACCTGCCCCGTCCCTTAACACTTTGGCAACAGGGACGGAGAACACCGATGAAATACAAAGACGTATATGACAGCTGGTCCAATGACCCCGAAGGTTTCTGGATGTCCGCGGCAGAGGCCATTGATTGGGACACGCCGCCCAGCAAAGCGCTCTTTGATGACAACGCGCCCCTGTATGAGTGGTTTGTCGACGCCAAGGTGAACACCTGCTGGAACGCTGTGGACCGCCATGTCGTCGCGGGTAAAGGCGAACAGACTGCCATCATCTACGATAGCCCGATCACCGGTCGCAAAGAGCACATCAGCTACGCCGATCTGCAAACCCGCGTGGCCAGCCTCGCCGGTGCCCTGCGCGATCGGGGTGTTGAGGCCGGGGACCGGGTCATAATCTATATGCCCATGGTCCCACAAGCGATCGAAGCGATGCTGGCCTGCGCGCGCATCGGCGCGATCCATTCAGTGGTGTTCGGCGGATTTGCCGCCAACGAACTGGCCGTCCGCATTGATGACGCGACCCCCAAGGCCATCATCGCAGCATCCTGCGGGTTGGAGCCGGGTCGCGTGGTGGAATACAAACCCCTTCTCGACGGCGCTATTGCCGAGGCCAGCCACACGCCTGAATTCTGCGTGATCCTGCAGCGCGAAGAACACCCGATTGAGCTGGTCGAGGGCCGCGATCATGACTGGTACGCGATGCAGGACGGCGTGGATCCGGCGGACTGCGTCCCGGTCGCGGGCAACCATCCGGCCTACATTCTGTACACCTCTGGCACCACGGGCGCGCCCAAAGGCGTGCTGCGTCCCACGGCGGGCCACCTCGTCGCGCTCAACTGGACCATGAAAAACATCTACAACGTCGACCCGGGCGATGTGTTCTGGGCAGCGTCCGACGTGGGCTGGGTCGTGGGCCACAGCTACATTTGCTATGCGCCCCTGATCCACGGGAACACCACGATCGTGTTTGAGGGCAAGCCGGTCGGCACCCCCGATGCAGGCACGTTCTGGCGCGTGATCTCAGAACACAATGTGCGCTGCTTTTTCACCGCCCCGACAGCTTTCCGCGCGATCAAGCGCGATGACCCGAAGGGCGAGTTGATCAAGGGGTACGACATCTCATGCCTGCGCGCGCTCTACCTGGCAGGTGAACGGGCAGATCCGGACACGATCGAATGGGCACAAAACGTCATGGGCGTGCCGGTCTATGACCACTGGTGGCAGACCGAAACCGGCTACACGATTGCGGGCAATCCGGCGGGGATCGAAGCACTTCCCGTCAAGATCGGCTCTCCCACCGTGGCGATGCCGGGATACGATGTGCAGATCCTCTCGGACGAAGGGCATCAGCTTGGCGCCAATGAACTGGGCGCAATTGCCATCAAACTCCCCCTGCCCCCCGGCACCCTTCCAAATCTCTGGAACGCCGAGGACCGGTTCAAGAAAAGCTATCTCGACACCTTCCCCGGCTACTATGAGACCGGCGATGCAGGCATGATCGATGAGGATGGATATCTCTACATCATGGCGCGGACCGACGACGTGATCAACGTTGCCGGCCATCGCCTGTCGACGGGCGGCATGGAAGAGGTTCTCGCGGCCCACCCGGATGTGGCCGAATGCGCGGTGATCGGGGCTACGGATGAATTGAAAGGGCAACTTCCAATCGGATTTGTGTGCCTCTCCAAGGGTGTAAACCGCCCGCATGAAGAGATTTGCAAGGAATGCGTTCAGTTGGTCCGTGACAGGATCGGCCCTGTGGCCGCGTTCAAACTGGCGCTTGTGGTAGATCGCCTGCCCAAGACCCGGTCGGGCAAAATCCTGCGGGGCACCATGGTCAAAATCGCGGACAGCGAAACCTTCAAATTGCCTGCCACAATCGACGATCCCGCGATCCTCGATGAGATAAAGGCGGCGCTTCAGACCATTGGCTACGCCAAGGGCTGAAGCACCACCTCACTCACACTCTGATCACTGGTTACTCCGGGCCCGGCCCTGCTCAGCGCCGGAGGGCACAGCCGGACCCGCTGCTCGAACGTTGCTTCACCAGGGCAGCGCGCTGACGCATCGAAGGACGACATCCTTGAGGCACGAAACACTCTGAACATCGGCGCTTCCGTCTGACGCAGCACCGACAAGGATCAAAATCGAAAGCGCGGCTGTTTTCACGCCGTTGATCGAAACTGAGGCCATGGTCACTCCCTTCGAGGCTCTGTTTATTGCGATGCATTGCCTCCAAGTGAACCTTCGGAAAGGCACATCGGGTGGCACTGCGAAGCAGATGCAGGAAGATTGAGGGCGAGCGGTAAAGACAGGCAATAACGCGGGATTGCTATCGAATAACAAACCTCGTTTTCACAAATTTTCTCAGAGACTTAGACAAATCTCCGGCGTTTCGCATTTTAGGCGATCCTGCTCAACAGCGTCCGCCCTCTACTCAAACTGTTCGCGAATGAGTCGCTCTTCCAACCCGTGACCGGGATCAAACAAAATGCGATGCCGCACTGCGGGCTCTGATCGGATTTCCACCCACAGCACGTTTTGCACCCACATCGAATGCGCATCTGCCATCACCGGACGCTTGGCGGGGTTCAGAACGTCAAAGCGCACCATCGCACTTTTCGGCAAAAGCGCCCCACGCCACCGGCGTGGACGAAACGCGGCCACAGCGGTCAGCGCCAGCACATCCGACCCAATCGGCAAGATAGGCCCGTGGGCAGAGTAGTTATACGCGGTGGAACCCGCTGGCGTCGCCACCAAGGCCCCGTCACACACCAGTTCTTCCAGACGGGTGCGGCCATCAATGGTGATCTTCAGTTTCGCAGCCTGCGGACCGGACCGCAAAAGCGACACCTCGTTGATCGCCAAGGCTTCATGAATTTCACCATCCACCGCTTGTGCGCGCATGGCCAAGGGGTTGATCACTTCCTCCTCAGCCGCATCAAGTCGCGCTGACAGATCATCCGCACTGAACTCGTTCATCAGGAAGCCCACGGTGCCGCGATTCATGCCGTAAACGGGGATGTCCATGCCCTGCACACGGTGGAGCGTGGACAGCATAAAGCCATCGCCTCCCAATGCCACGATCACGTCGGCCTTGTCTTCAGCGACATTGCCAAAACGCCCCACCAACGTGTCCAAAGCGCTTTGCGCGTCGTCCACGTCGCTGGCGACAAAAGCTATTTTGCGATCTTTTGCCATGGCTTACGGCGTCCTATCCCGTTCAATTCTGGGCGTTTTTTTGCGTGCTTCCCTGTCTGACGCATCCCGTGCCGTTCCTGCAAGGGCTTTTGTCGCTTTACACCGTTTCAATCGGACTATGTTTCCTATAGGAAAACACGTCAAATTCACCCCCACGGAGTCAACGATATGGCGCACGACGGACAGATCACCTCTGAGAACAAAGCATTTTTCACCGATTCCCTTGCTGTTCGCGACCCTGAGATCGCAGCAGCGGTCGAATCAGAACTGGGTCGGCAGCGCGATGAGATCGAACTCATCGCGTCTGAGAACATCGTGTCCGCCGCTGTGATGGAAGCGCAGGGCTCGGTGATGACCAACAAATACGCCGAAGGCTATCCGGGTCGTCGCTACTACGGCGGCTGCCAATTTGTCGATATCGCCGAAGACCTCGCGATTGAGCGTGCAAAGAAGCTGTTCAGCTGCGACTTCGCCAACGTTCAGCCGAACTCTGGCTCCCAGGCAAACCAAGGTGTGTTCCAGGCGCTTCTGAAGCCCGGTGATACCATTCTGGGGATGTCGCTGGATGCGGGCGGTCACCTGACCCACGGCGCAGCACCCAACCAGTCGGGCAAATGGTTCAACGCGGTTCAGTACGGTGTACGTCGCGAAGACAACATGATCGACTACGACCAGATCGAGGCAATGGCCAAAGAGCACAAGCCCCAGATGATCATCGCGGGCGGTTCCGCCATTCCACGCGTGATCGACTTTGCCCACATTCGTGAGATTGCCGATGAGGTTGGCGCGTATGTGTTGGCCGACGTGGCGCATTTTGCAGGTCTCATCGCAGCGGGCGAATACCCGAACCCATTCCCGCATGTTCACGTGGCCACCACAACGACACACAAAACACTGCGCGGCCCGCGCGGTGGCATGATCCTGACCAATGACGAGGCGATTGCAAAAAAGTGCAACTCTGCCATCTTCCCTGGCATTCAGGGTGGCCCGCTGATGCACGTCATCGCGGCCAAAGCGGTTGCGTTTGGTGAGGCGCTTCAGCCGGAGTTCAAATCCTACATCCAGCAGGTCATCAAGAACGCGCAGGCGCTGTCGGATCAGTTGATCGCGGGCGGCCTCGACACCATCACGCACGGTACTGACACCCACGTGATGCTGGTGGACCTGCGTCCCAAAGGCGTGAAAGGCAACGACACCGAGAAATCGCTCGGTCGTGCCCACATCACCTGCAACAAAAACGGTGTGCCGTTCGATCCGGAAAAGCCGATGGTGACATCCGGTATCCGCCTTGGCTCGCCCGCTGCCACCACCCGAGGCTTCGGTGAGGCTGAGTTCCGCCAGGTTGCAGACTGGATCGTCGAAGTGGTCGACGGTCTGGCCGCCAACGGCGCGGACGGCAACGGTGCCGTGGAAGACAAAGTGAAGGGCGAAGTGGCCGAACTCTGCGCGCGCTTCCCGCTTTATCAGAACCTGTAAGGTTTAAAGCAAACAGCAAAAAAGCCGCCGCTGAAATTCCTCAGCGGCGGCTTTTACTTATTTAGATGTTGGACTTCGGATCTGACAATGCCTCTTCCAGAAGCTTTTCGTTCTTTGCATCCTCAATCCGGCGGATCCGGTCTTCGCTGGAACGAGCATCAAACCGGTATTTCACCACGTTGATCAGGCTGATGGTCAAAAGCAGCACAGCCATACCCCAATAGCCCTTCGTCGAAAGCGGCACATCCGTCGAAAGCCAGAGTGAGATAGCCAGCAGGAAATATGCCGCCAGAACGCCGGCCATGTTCAAAGTGATGATAAGGTTGTTGTCTTTGCGATCGTTGGTCATTTGTCTCTCCATTTCGCGTTGATTTGTTTGGTCTTACGTCTTTGGTTGGTCTTTCAAGCGATTGAGAATATCGCTCGCTCGCGTCTTGTTTGGCTTTCCAAATCCGGCGTCTTCAAGCCGTTGGCCAATGTCGTCATGGTTCAGTCGCTGGTCGATCTCCTGCAGAATTTGGCTCTGTTCCAAGGGATCGTCCTGCCCAAGGGCCCGTTCAATCAGAGCAGCTGCTTCGTCCATGGGGCTGTCCGCACTCAGTGACTTGTTGAGCTGCCCCTGAATCCGATGCTCTCGCGTAACGGCTTTGGCCGCGATGGCACCTTGTTTCAGGTCAACGATGCGGCGATGTGCCGATTCAACGGAACTGCGCAACCGCATGATCTGACGGTCAAGCCGGTGCGACGTGTCCCGACGAACGGTGAGTTCGTTTTCCATGTCCGCGACAGCCTGCGCTGCGTCTCCGGCAAGATCTCCCCTGCCATCGGCAAGCGCACTCTTTGCTTTCTCCATGAAATCTGAGGCGCGATCTTCCAGCAAGGCGATCTGACTTTCCTCTTTTCGCTGTCGCTGGATAAGGCTCGCCAAGGTCATTTTCGCAGCCTTCAGGTTTTCATTCGACTCGCGGATCTTTTGGTCAATCAGTTCCACGGAATAGGCATCTCTTACCGCTTCTTCCGCGCGGGCATTCATGCCCAAAACAAGTGTTCTAATGGTCCCGATCATGTTTTCCCTCTTTCGTGAACGTTGTTCATGAGGGCGATATAAGGATGCATGAACGGCGTTCAAGTCCTATTTTGAACAATGTTCATAATTTTTTTATTTGCTGATTTTGCCAATCACTTGTTCGATCGCCAATTCGATCTGGTCGGGCCTCACGCCCGACACACGTTTGTCCAGACCGAGAAAAACAATCCCATGAACGGCGGAAAACAGGGCACGCGTCATTAGATCCACACCCTCATCATCCAAATCCGGGAACGCTTTTGAAAGTGGCGTTGCTATGCGGGCAAAGAGTTGGCCAAGAGAATCCTGGTACCAATCCGGGACTGTATGCCCCGGAGGCAATCGCAAATCGAACAACGCACGCCAAAGGTTGGCGTTTTCAATGGCAAACCGGTGATAGGCCTTGGACAGCATGATCAACTGAGACGTCGGATCATCAATCACGTCGTCAAAAGCCGCATCAACAGCCTGGCCAAGTTTTACAAAGGTCCGCCCGTTCACAGCGATCAGAATGTCGTTGAGGTCATCGAAAACTGTGTAAATCGCGCCCAATGCGCACCCGGCCGCTTTTGCCAGATCTCGCGCTTTGACCGACATAAGGCCTTCCGCGATGACTTGTCTTTCAGCTGCATCGATCAGCAGCTCGCGCAAGTTGGCTCTGCGTTCTTCCGATTTAGACGCCAATCCCCAGACCCCCTGCTTGAACCACGTTCAAGGATAGATTGGAACGGCGCACCTGACCAGCCGGGATTGGAAGATTGGAAAAGGCGCGATCAGATCGGGCGCGTTCAGAACAGTCCTTGCCACGCCAACACCGCAAACAGCAAAAGCACCACCACGATCACACTGAACACCATACCACCCAGCACGCCCAGCTGTTGGCCCCGCCGCCGATCGGCCGGGTCGATCCCTTTCATGTGGGACTTGATCGCTTTGAAAGACCCTTCCAGCGATCCGAACTGGGCCAGGCGGGCCAGCTTCGGATGGGCCATGGTCTGTTCCGCCCGCAGAATCCTGTCGGCATCCCGACGCAAGTGCCGTGGCAGCAGGTGGCGAGACTTGCGCAGATTGTCGGTCGCAGATTTGCGCGTGCCGCCCTTCAGCTTCGACTGAAGCCCTGTATTCAAACTGTTCAGGTTCTTGTTGAAACGGCGCGTATCAGACATGTCATTCCCCTTCACCTCACGCCTAGCGGAAGACGCATCCGAGCTCAACACCACTGGCATCCCAGGAACGGCGGCGCTATCAAAACGTCCATGTTGAACATCCTTGAAACCCCCGGCCCGGCCGACCGCCCCACCCTTCTGATTGCCCACGGGCTTTACGGCTCTGGACGCAACTGGGGCGTTATCGCCAAGCGGTTATCGGACGAACGTCGGGTAATCTCGGTCGACATGCGCAATCATGGGGCCAGCCCGTGGTTTGATGCACATGGATATCCGGACATGGCGCATGACCTGGTCGAAGTCATCGTCGCGCAGAATGACCCGGTGGATGTGATGGGCCATTCTATGGGCGGCAAGGCGGCGATGGTTTTGGCGCTCACCCGGCCCGATCTTGTGAACCGTCTGATCGTGGCCGACATCGCGCCGGTCCCCTACACCCATACGCAGGTGCATCATATCCATGCCATGCGCGCGACCGACCTGACCGGCATCTCGCGCAGGTCCGAGGCCGGCGAACGCCTCGCGCCGCACGTGGAAGACCCAAGCCTGATACCGTTTTTCCTGCAATCCCTGAATGTCGAGGCAGGCA
Organism: uncultured Roseovarius sp.; assembly: GCA_963422235.2. Taxonomy (GTDB): domain Bacteria; phylum Pseudomonadota; class Alphaproteobacteria; order Rhodobacterales; family Rhodobacteraceae; genus Roseovarius. The sequence continues at coordinate 2,341,831 of CAXMWV010000002.1, read as the reverse complement.
CCTGGCGATACAATCTGGACGCTCTGGAGGCCGAGATGGACAAGATCATCGGCTTTCCGGACATAAACGCACAGTATTCTGGCGACGTGCTCTTCCTGTCCGGGGGCCAATCGGACTACGTCCTGCCAGAGCACCGCGACCGCATCAAAGCGCTCTTCCCGAAAGCGCGTTTCGCAAAGATCCCCGGTGCAGGACATTGGCTGCATGCCGAGAAACCGCGGGAGTTCGAATTGGCCGTGCGCACCTGGCTGGGCTGATCGGGCCCAAAACAAACGGGCGGCGTGCCACGTGTCCCGCAACTCGCCGCCCAACGGCTCAAAAAGAGCCGCACCAACGGTCGCCCACCTTTCTACCCTCAACGCGTTACGCAGACTTCGGTCCCGTATCCAAAGCCGTCGCATAGGCGACTAGGTGTCCCGCAAGGGGTGGGAGCGGCTAAGGGGACAGCCGATCCCTGGCGCGTGACAGGCCAACCGTGGATCTTGTGAAGAAAGCGTAGCACAGCCGCACGGGAATCCGAAACAGGCTTAAATCTGTGGCGAAAATGCTGTTATTTGGGGGCTTTGGGGTAAAACGACACAATATGCTGTTGATTTGGCGCAATGCCCGGGCTACCTCACGCTCAGGTGCAAGACGCGGTCGCATCAACTGACGGCGGGGTCCGGTTGCTGAAAGCAACGGACCCCGTTCCGCTTGGGGGGCTACCCCAATTGAAAAGGCGTCAGGTGCTCAGACGCGGTCCTCGCATCGCGAACTGGTCCGAAGACCCATTCACATCCTGACGCCTCACCCGAATGCACCTACCCGAAGGACGATGCGCCCGGTTTGCCACGCGCCCGAAGGCCCGCGACCGCCGCAAGAGCCTGACCCGAAGGCCGGTCGCTGTTGGCCCCCAAAAACCCTTTCCAATCAGTCAGTTGATACAGGCTGCGAGAGCTCACACCAACCGTGCGACTGTTTGAGCGCGCCCTGTGCGATGCCGAGGTTGCCCTCACCAACGGGGTCTCGCCGAAGCTGTCTCCCTAATCGCTCAGAACACCCAGGTCCTTGGCTGCCGGCTGGGGTCATAAGATCCCGTCCGACCACTGAAGCGTGCATGACAGAACGGTGACCGCGCAAGAAAATAGCACTGCAGCATAGAAATTTTTTGTGGATGAATCCGTTGATAGGGCCGGGATTTGCCTGTGGATAACTGCTGAGATTTTCTTGTTCCCGGCCCGGTTAGCTGGGGGATAACTGCGGTTCTGTACATTTTTCATTTTTTCGCCCGTTTTCTGCAGGTGCGAAGGCGTTTTCAGGGGTTTGGAGACCGACTCGCCCCCCGACTCACCCCTCGAAATCGCGGTTCAAACCGACTCACCCGACCTCACGGGACCGTGCGGGGGATTTAGGGGTTTGGTACGTTTTGGGGCCACTCTGCGCAGGCCAAAACCCATTTTGTACGGGAAGACCACCATGCCCAGCGGCGATGATGACGGCCCCAAGACGGGCCTTGGACCCAGCTACACAATCTCCACCACCGAGGCGCGAGAGAAGATCAGCAAGATCGTTTTGCTGGCCCAGGACACCCGCGCGAAGGTGATCCTGACCCGGCACGGGCGCCCGGTGGCGGCGGTCGTTTCGATGCGCGATCTGGACCGGATCGAGTACCAGCAAGAGGTGGAGGACATCGCGGAGTACGGCGTGAACAAGTATGTCCACTGGTTCGGCCCGTCCGACCTGGGCGCGCGGACATTGGAAGAGGCAGGCGAGAAGGTGCAGGCGTTGCAGATGGACCGGTTGATGGAACGCCGGGTGCTGCAGCACGCAGGATTGATGCCGGTCAAGGGCGGGGAATTGGAGCAGGAGGTGACGGTGCACACGCGCAAACGTCGGTGGTGGGCGCGGTGGTTTAAGCGGCGTTAACCATGGTTGCGGCAAGGTAAGGGATGTCTTGTTACATCCGCCCAAACGTCACCGGGGCCCGCGTGTTTTTCACCGTTGGGTTGGCGCGGCGTGGGTCGTGGTTGTTGGTGGATGAGGTTGATCGTTTGCGGGAGGCGGTTCGGGTGACGCGGGCCGAGCGGCCGTTTGGCGTAGATGCGTTTGTGGTGTTGCCCGATCACATCCACGCGGTTTGGACAGTGCCGCCGGGGGACCGGGATTACGGCACGCGGTGGGGCGCGATTAAGGCGCGGTTTTCGATGTCCATCCGTAGGGCGGGGTTCACCCCGCCATCCCGTTTGCCAGTTGTTAGATCGGGGAGGTTTGCCGGGGTGAACCCCAGTAATATGGTTTGTCGCGGGAGTTTGCCCCGCTATTTCTGCGAAAGTCAGAATGCGTGGTTTCGTTAGAGTCTTATGAAAGTTAGAAGCCAACCACACCCAAGCCTTGCTGAGCTTCGGCATGAATCGTAGGCTAAACGAAAAACGGGAAGACTTATGAAAGCTTTCGACGCACGCGCGTACTCAATCTCCGACTTTTTGGAATGGTATGAAGAAGAAAAACTGGAATTGTCGCCAAAGTTTCAGAGGCGCTCGGTTTGGAGTAACACGGCGAAAGCATTTTTGGCCGACACGATAATTAGAGGAAAGCCATTTCCGAAGATAATCTTCATGCAAAAATTCGTTGATGGGCGAACGATCCGCGTTGTGGTCGATGGTCAACAGCGTTTGAGGTCAATCTTGGAATTTTTAAATGATGGAATAAGAATTTCTCGTGCGCACAATAGAGAGTACGCAGGGCGGGTGTTTTCCCAGCTGCCAGAAGAGATACGAAATGATTTTTTGTCATATGAAGTTGGCTGCGACGTACTGAGTGAGGCTCCTACCAGCGAACTGCTAGACATCTTCGCGAGGATAAATCGTTACTCTGTAAAACTGAACTCTCAGGAGCTTAGAAACGCCAACTATAGCGGTTTCTTTAAGACAGCCGCATTCAAACTAGGGTACGAGTTCGTAGACTACTGGCTCGAAGCCAAGGTTCTAACCCAGACTTCTGTAAATCGGATGGGAGAAGCTGAGTTGGCATCCGATTTGTTGGTTGCATTTCTGGAAGGCGTGCAGAGCAACAAAGCAATAGAGCGCGTTTACAAAGAATATGAGGAAGAAGAAGGAGATCTCGAGAACGCCTACGACAACTTGAAACAAGCGGTAGAGATCGCGGCATCAATTTTTCCGGACCAAGAACTAAAGCAGTCTGCTTGGCGCAGGAAGCATCTATACTACAGCCTAGTATCTGTCGTTGGCCACATAAGACACCCACTAGGCAATCTTAGAAAAACTGGTCTGAGCGCTGGTGTGCTCGAAAACAAGAACAAGCTTCGTGCTGTTTTAAATTCGATTGGAGCGGATCATGAAAAGTTCACTCCTCAACCCATGAGAAGCTCAGCACCGCCTGAGTTGACTGATTTTATAAGAAATTCCACGCTAGCAACTACCGACGCCAAGGCACGAACAGAAAGGTGTGGCTACATTCTGAATCGTCTAGAGGAAGCTTTTGACGCTTAACAAAGAACTGAAAAACTTCGACGCTTCATGTGCTCACCTGCTTGAGCGCATAGACTCTGTCTCGAAAAGTGAAAATCCGAGCGTTGATGATGAATTTATAGCGGAAGCAATAGCGTTCAGAATGTTTAGAAACCAAGAGCGCCTCATAAGGAACTTCTTCTTGGATTGTTGCGTGAAGACACGCTCTCCAGCAAAAAAGCCCATCAAGTCAAAATTGAGGTGTAAAGACTGGGAAACAGCAGAAGAGATACTCAAGGCGGGAAACAAGTTTTTGGATTGGGGCAATGCGAATAGTACGCGCAACTTGGCAAATCTTGTTTTTCTGAATGGCTACCCAATCAACGACTTAATAACGATCAAGCAGTCATTTTTGATCGACTTGGCCCGGATAAGGAACTTTGTCGCGCATGACAGCAAGGAAGCGCATGCTGGATTTTCCAAGAGCGCAAGAAACTATCTAAAGACTGGTGAACATGTTCCCAGTACGGCAGGTAAATTGCTCTTGCACCGTAGAAGACCGACGGAACACATTGCAATTAGAAGACTGTTCGACGAAATTGCACAGCTGTCAGGCATTGTAAGAGCGCTTTAGTTAACCATCCATCTTCAGCGCTGAAATAAACGCCTCCTGAGGGATATCCACCTTCCCAAACTGGCGCATCTTCTTTTTGCCTGCTTTCTGCTTCTCCAACAGCTTCCGCTTCCGCGTGGCGTCGCCGCCGTAGCATTTGGCTGTGACGTCTTTGCGCAAGGCTGACAGGGTCTCACGCGCGATGACTTTGCCACCGATGGCCGCCTGGATCGGGATTTTGAACATGTGGCGGGGGATGAGGTCTTTGAGTTTTTCACACATCGCGCGGCCCCGCATCTCCGCCCGGTCGCGGTGGACCATCATGGAGAGCGCGTCGACCGGCTCTTCATTCACCTGCACGGACATCTTGACGAGGTTGTCCTCGCGGTAGCCTTCCATTTGGTAGTCGAATGAGGCGTAGCCCTTGGTGACGGATTTCAGGCGGTCGTAGAAGTCGAACACCACCTCGTTCAAAGGCAGGTCATAGACGACCATCGCGCGGGAGCCGGCATAGGTCAGGTCAAGCTGAATGCCGCGGCGGTCCTGGCAGAGTTTGAGGACGTCGCCGAGGTATTCATCCGGCACGAGGATGGTGGCCTTGATGCGCGGCTCCTCCAGGTGGTCGACCAGCGTAAGGTCGGGCATGTCGGCGGGGTTGTGGAGGTCGAGCTTGGTGCCGTCCTTCATGTAGATGTGGTAGATCACGGACGGCGCGGTGGTGATGAGTTCGATGTCATATTCGCGTTCGATGCGGTCGCGGATGACCTCGAGGTGGAGAAGCCCGAGGAAGCCGCAGCGGAAGCCAAAGCCCAGCGCGGCGGAGGTCTCCATCTCAAAACTGAACGAGGCGTCGTTGAGGGCCAGTTTGTCGATGGCATCGCGCAGGTCTTCGAATTCAGCTGAGTCGACAGGGAAGAGGCCGCAGAAGACCACCGGCTGGGCGGGTTTGAAGCCCGGAAGTGGCTCGGTCGTGCCCTTCTTCTCGTGCGTGATGGTGTCGCCCACGCGGGTGTCGCGGACCTGTTTGATGGAGGCCGTGATGAAGCCGATTTCGCCCGGGCCCAGCGCGTCGATGTTTTCCATCTTCGGGCGGAAGACGCCGATGCGGTCGACTCCGTAGCGGGCGCCAGTCTGCATCATCTTGATCTGGTCGCCCTTCTTGAGCATCCCGTCCATGACGCGAATGAGGACGACGACGCCGAGATAGGGATCGTACCAGCTGTCCACCAACATGGCCTTGAGGGGGGCATCGGCGTCACCTGTGGGGGCGGGCAGCTGGGTCACGATCGCTTCAAGCGTCTCCATGATCCCCTCGCCGGTTTTGGCGGAGACGGGGATGGCGCCGGAGGCATCAATGCCGATCACATCTTCGATCTGTTCGGCGACGCGGTCGATGTCGCTCGCGGGCAGGTCGATCTTGTTGAGGACGGGGACAAGCTCATGGTCGGCATCAATCGCCTGGTAGACATTGGCGAGCGTCTGCGCCTCGACGCCTTGCGTGCTGTCCACGACCAGAAGCGAGCCTTCGACGGCGCGCATCGACCGGCTGACCTCATAGGCGAAATCGACATGGCCGGGGGTGTCGATCAGGTTAAGGACGTAGGTCTCGCCGTCCTGGGCGGTGTAGTCGATGCGGACGGTGTTGGCCTTGATGGTGATGCCGCGCTCCCGCTCGATATCCATGCTGTCGAGAAGCTGCTCTTTCATGTCCCGTTCGGCCACCGTGTTGGTGGACTGAATGAGGCGGTCGGCAAGCGTGGATTTCCCGTGGTCGATATGGGCGACGATGGAGAAATTGCGGATATGGCTGAGCGGTGTCATGGTGGGGATATGGAAGGGTTTTGGGGGGTGGTCAAGCGGGCGGTTGTTTGGTGCGACGAGATGGGTAGTCTCAGAAGACAATACGCAAATGGAAAAATGAGTGTTTGCGATGATACGCAAAGAATTCAGAGCCTTGCTTGAAAGCCAAACCAAAAGCGTTGCGGGGCTTTTGAGCGCTCGGTCTGCCGCACGTGTTTATCCTATAGCTTCGCATTTCAAAACCCCACTGGAAGCCTCTGATCAGTTAGAAACTATCGAACACCTTACTCTCGTTACCGGTAGAGCAGTCTTGAGTTCTTTTGTTGGAGCAAAAACGCCATCAGTGGAAATAGTAGCTGCAGCGAAAGCAGCATCTCATTGCGCTGAAGAAGCTGGTCCTTATCCATTACACTACATCGCAAGTTCCGCAAAATTCGCAGCTGCTCATGCAGCTTGTTGCGCTCCCTCTTATGCTGCTTCGGAAGCAGCGCGAGATGCAGCAGCACGCGCTGGCTTTGCGGCTACGGCTTACTGGGCCAAGACTGAACATAATGCAATCAATCAAGATCTTGAATTGGACTTTGACGCATTGCTCTCAACACCAATTTGGCACGATGTCCAAGCACCGAAATGGTTAAATGAATTTTTGGAAGATCAGCAGAACATTCTCGATAGCGGGCCGGAGTGGGCTTTTTGGCAGAGGTGGTACTACAGCCTTTTGAAGGGCGAGACTCTCGATTGGGAACTACAGCGCCGGGTGGCATTGATTGGTGAAGAGATTTGGGAAACTGGACCGAAGCCGGTGGCGGCGGAGATTGCGCGGATTGAAGCGGCTTTAAAAGTCGAAAGGGCCGCTGGGGAACTAAAGGTCAGTGCTGCGAAAGCACTCTCTTCGAGACGCGGCATTGGTGACAATCACCCACCGTCCCCAATTGACGACGCCCTTAGTTCCAATGATGGCACCACAATCATCTGGGCTGCGGCACAGGAGCTCAAAGCCGAAGCGCAAGCGTCAGCACCGCACAAAGGCAAGGTCTTGTGGGCGGTCAGCGCGATTGTCGGGGTTATGAAAGCCTGCGGTCTCTACGTTTCAAAGAAAGTCGACATCGGATTGAACGCAACCATTGTATCTGCATGCAGCGCCGCCGGAGTTGCTGGCGTCGCTTGGGTTACTGCGAACGTGGACAAGTTGAACGAGCTCATTGAAGCGATATCGCGCTGGTTACCTTTTCTCGGGTGATGGCGGGGTGAACCCCACCCAACCCTTCGAAGCCTGAGCCGCGCCATTGGCCTTCCACTCGGCTTTGTCGCAGCATTTGGTTTTGACCAATCGGGTTGGCAGAGACGCAAATTTCATTCTGGACGCAGCTCATTCAACAACAGCTTCCAGGCCTTTAGTTGAGTATAGACCTCCGGTTTTGCCGTCGCGAAACTGCTAACTCCACGTCGTTATTTGAGAGCCAGAAAATACTTGGGCCGCACCTTTTTTCGAGTACCCTGCCAGCAAATAGACTTAGGAGGCCACTTTTGCGTGTTCATAGAAACATTGAATTCGCCAACCGCTTTTTGGTTTCTGTGCTCTTGTTGTGTTCTATCCCAAACTCGGCACTCGCAGATTGGTTCGAAAAAGGCGGGCTATACAACCTATCGCGCAGCAGTTTCACCGACCCAAAAGACATGTTGCATTCGGACTTTATAGATCCAGAAAAAAAATGCGCACTTGGGATAGAGCTATTGTTTGGGTGCCGACAGGCCCAAACCGCTCTCGTCGCGTAACGATGCAAGAACTCTCGGACATTTACGCGGCCAGTGATGATAAGCTCCCGACCGCGATATACCTTCACGGCTGTGCGGGCCTTTGGTCAGGGTCGAACTATCGCATGAAATTCCTCGCTGACAACGGATTTCTGGTGATTGGCCCGGCCAGCTTTGCCCGAAAGAAGTATCCCCAGTCCTGCAGTCATGTCACGCAGTCTGGCGGTTTTTTCAGACAGTCTTTGACAATTCGAAAAATTGATGCGGGCCATGCGATCGAACGCGCAAAAGAACTGCCTTTTGTGGATGCCGACAACATGCTGCTCATTGGGCTAAGTGAAGGCGGTACAACGACTGCAACACTGTCGTCATCCTACAAAGACCTGTCTGTCAAAGCACGTGTAATCGAAGGTTGGGCCTGCCACGCAGGGTGGCATGACCACGTGGGCATAAATGCCCCGGCGTCCGAACCGGTTTTATCCTTGGTTGGAACAAATGATCCTTGGCTGCAGAAAGACTTTCTGCGCGGTGACTGTGGTCGGTTCATGAACTCAGAAAATGGTAGCCAGTCGATAGTTTATGAGACCGGTCCACTTTCTTACAAACACGAACTGCTCGAGTTCCCCGAGGTAAGAGAGGTCACCCTTGCATTCCTGCACGAGCATATGGAGCTACCGATGGGAGTGAGGCAAGTGCAGGAGGCTTTAACCGAACTAGGATACGATCCGGGACCGATTGATGGCGCTTGGGGCGGCAAGACTTTGACTGCGCTCAATGCGCTGCGAGCAGACAAGTCTTTGGAACCTGTGACAGAGCTTGAAACGACGAGCCTTGAGCTGCTGAAGAGCTTGCGAAGCGAATGACGCTGGTTTGCGTTTGAAGAACTGGGGCGAAATGGTGGGGTGAACCCCACCCTACCATTTGACTTGAAAGCTGCGCGTTTGGCAGGCCCCGGGCTGGCGATCCGGACCTTGAACGTGCGGGCTTTATTGTGATGTCCCGCCGAACTTTCGAACGATGGGCTGCGACTGGGACTTCGCCAGGGCGTCGCGCCAGAGGCGCGCCAACTATAGTCGGCACACCTAGGGTGTGACGGTGGGGCCTCCCTCTCAGCGATTGCAAGCAATCGCCTGCCGGACAGTGGACGAAGGCGCGGCGGCCCGGGGGGCCTTGATTCCGCGCCGGGGTGGTAAGGGGATGGGGTTTGGCGCGCCTCAAAAAAGAAAAATTATAGAATTTTCTTGTATCGACTCGGTTTTCTGTCTCATTCTTGTGAAAAACGAGGGACCATGGCACCGCTGGATCAAACCGACCTGCCCAAGACTGCAGACAAAACCTCTACCCACAGCGTGGCGGCGTTCGGGCTGGAGGTGCGGCAATTGCGAAAAGCGCGGCGTATGACGCTCGCGCAGCTTGCGGAGGCCAGTGGTGTTTCGCTCAGCCATGTCAGCGCGATAGAACGAGGGACAGTGAATGCTTCACTGGATAAAGTGACGCGTCTGGCTGATGCCTTGTCGGTGCCGGTTGCGTGGTTTTTCACGCGCCGGTCCGGCAATGGTCCGTTGGAGCGGGCGCATGTGGTGCGGGCCAAGAACCGCCGCAACCTGAACCTGCTGTATGGCGAAACCGCAGAAGAAAGCGGCTATACTGACTGGCTGCTGTCCAGCACCATCGGGGGGGCGTTCTATTTCGGGATCAGCGAATACGCGCCTTACTCCGACGCTCATAGCGATGACATGGTGGTGCGCGACGGGGAACAGCATTGCCTCGTGCTGGAAGGCGAGATCGAGCTGATCCTGCGCGACGAGATCATCACGCTGCACGCCGGCGACAGCTATTCCATCCCCGGACATATTCCTCACCGTTCCAGCAATCAAAGCAACAACCCCGCCCGGATGATTTGGGTCAATTGCCCCGTGATCATCCCTGAAGAATGCGTGCGCGGGCAAACCCCGTTCAACGGGACCGCTTTCGCGCAAGACGACCAAGCCGAAGATCTGGCCTCATAACGACACTAGCTCACAGGGAGACAACGACATGACCTCGAACCTGCTTCAACCAAACCGACGCGCTGTCCTTGGCGGCGGCGCGGCCTTGGGCGCGCTCGGCCTTTCCGGCTTGCCCAGCTTTGCCAACACGCCCAAGCGCGGCGGCTCTGTCCGCGTGGCGCTGGCCGAAGGGTCCACGCAGGACTCGCTCAACCCCTGGACCTACACGGATATCTACATGATGTCGGTGGGCTTCGCGACGCACTCCACCCTTACAGAGATTGACCCCAGTGGGGAGCTGGTGGGCGATGCGGCCTCCGGCTGGGAAGGCTCTCACGAGGCGCAGACATGGACGTTCCAGCTGCGCCCGGAGGTCACTTTTTCCGATGGTCGCAAACTGCGCCCCGAGGATGTGATTGCCTCGCTCAAGTTCCACGGGGGCGAGGATTCAGGTTCCGGCATGCGCACCACGGCAGACCTGATCAAGGATATCCGCAAGGACGGCGATCATGGCGTGGTCTTCGAACTGACCGGGCCCAATGCGGACTTCCCGTTCCTGATGGCGGATTACCACTTCATCATCATGCCGGAGGAAGATGGCGCGCCCAACTGGAAGGATTTCATCGGCACCGGTGGGTACACGCTGAACAGTCATGAGCCAGGCATCCGCACCACGTTGAAACGGCGGGATGATTACTGGAAGGAAAACCGTGCGTGGTTTGACGAGATTGAAATCCTCTACGTGCCGGATGTGTCCGCGCGTCAGAATGGCCTGCAAACCGGTGAGATCGACATCATCAGCCGGGTGGACCTGAAGACCGTCAGCCTTCTTGAGCGCGTGGCGGGTCTGCGGGTGGAGGAGGCCACGGGCTTCCTGCATTACACCTATCCGATGAACACCGGGCTCAACCCCTATGACAACAAGGAGCTGCGGCTGGCGCTCAAGCACGGGATCGACCGGGAGACGATGGTGCAAACGATCCTGAACGGGCGCGGTATTGTCGGCAACGACCACCCGATTGCTCCCTCCGTGCCCTATCACAACACGGAGCTGGAGCAGCGGGCCTATGACCCTGACAAGGCCAAGTTCCACCTCAAGAACGCGGGGCTTGAGAATATCGACCTGTCCTGCTCGGCCGCGGATGCCGCCTATTCCGGGGCGGTGGATGCGACCGTGCTTTATAGTGAACAACTCAAGGGCACGGGCATCAACATGTCCGTCGACCGCAAGCCCAATGATGGCTACTGGTCGGATGTGTGGATGCAGGACCCGTTCTGCGCGTGCTACTGGGGTGGCCGACCGACCTGTGACTGGATGTTCTCCAGCGCCTATGCTGCCGGGGCGGACTGGAACGATACGTTCTGGGAGCATGACCGCTTCAACGAGTTGCTGGTCGCGGCGCGCGGTGAGCTGAACACCGATTTGCGGGCGGAGATGTATGGCGAAATGCAGCAGCTGGTCCGCGATGACGGCGGCGTCGTGGTGTGGGCCTTTGCCAACTATGTCTACGCGATGGCCGACAAGGTTGTTCACGCGGATGATGTCGCATCGAACTGGGAAATGGATGGCGGGCGCTGGACAGAGCGCTGGTGGCTGGCCTGATCCTATCGCGCGCCTATGGCTTTTACCTCTGGCCCGGGCGCGCATTTGCGAGGCGGGCAGAGGCGTCCCTCCCACGCGCTGCCCGCCGGATAACCAAGTGCAATGGGGGCGCTGCCCCCGCCACGCGGGACGCGTGTCTCCCCCGGGATATTTGAGGCAAGAAGAAAGGCAGACGTTGCGTTCTTCTTGCTATAAATATCCCCGCCGGAGGCATGACGCCGACAATGCAAGTGTTCCGCGAAAGGACAACCATGAGCGCATTCCCCACCTTCGGGCCAGACGCCGTCACGCACAGCCTGACCACTGCAGACGGCGTGACGATGCGCGTGGTGATCGAGGGCAGCGGGCCGGATGTCGTGTTCATCCCTGGGGGCGACACGCCGGCGGAAGGCTATGCGCAGCTTTTTAAACGCTTGTCTGACAGCTACCGCTGCATTGCCTACGACCCGCGCGGCGCGGGCGAGACCCAATCCCCTCCTCCGCCCTGGACCATGGCGGATTTCGCCCGCGATTGTGCTGCCGTGATTGACGCCTTCTGTGAGGGCCGCGCGATGGTGTGTGGCCTGTCACTGGGCGGGTTGGTCACACAGGCCACGGCGGTTGATTTTCCGGACAAGGTAGCAATGGCCATCCCCATGGGCACCTCCGCCTATATCGACGGATTCACAAGGGACTGGATGCAGGCGGAGATCGATATTCGCAAAGCGGGCATCACCCTACCCGATTACTTCCTCGCGCCGCACTATGCCGTCTATGCCTTCCCCGCCGCCGCCTTGGGCGACCACGCGTTTTGGGCCGAGGTGAAGGAGGCCTACACCGCGCGCTTTGCAGGCCGTGATCCGCAAGACACGATTGATCAATGGGAAGCATGCCTTGAGTTTGATTGCCGTGACGCGCTCAAGACCTGCCCGGTTCCTTTCCGGGTGATCGCGTTTTCCCAGGACATCCAGACGCCACCTGCCATGTGCCAGGTGGTGGCGGACCTCGCGATGGACGGAAAGATGTACGAGATTGCGGATTTGGGGCATGTCTCGATGACACGGCACAAGCCGGATGTGGTGGCAGCTAAACTGCGGGAAATCCTCGCAGAGGCGTAACGCCTCAGCCGTCGCTGGCAGGGGCAGGTGCGGCCTTGTTGATCCGCTCAATGATCTCACTCAACCGCGACCATTGCTGCAGGGCCTCAGGCAGGTTGAAGGCCGCGTCCATAAACTCCCACGAATAGGTAACGATGGCGAAGATCGCGCCTGCGCTCGCCGCCATAACCAGTGCCGTAAAGCCGAGGTTGAACACCACCAGCAGCATCAGCACCGCGTAGATCAGGCCGTACACCAACGCCTCGGTATCCGAGAGCCGCACCTCCCAATGCCGCAAAAGCCGCAGGTGCCGCCCAAACGCCGGGCCGGTGCGGGTTTCCAGAATACGCACCTGTTTTTCCGCACGCGCATTGATCGCGCGGTTCAAGCGGAAGAAGCGGCCATGGAACTTGCCGTAAATGAACAGCATCCCCCCGCCCGCCACGATGGCCGAAAGTGCCAAGGCCCAGTGATAAGTGAACAAGATCACAACGGAGGCCACGAGCTGGACCACTGCGGCCATCAGGATGGGCATTTCCTGTTCCAGATAGTCCACCAGTTCCCGCGCCATCAGCACGCGGGCATTGAGCGCCGACACGGATAACCCCTTATTTCGATCGGCAAGAACCTGGCTCAGCTCCACCCGCATCGTGCCAAAAATTCGCGTGTCGATCAGTTGGCGCAGCACGGCGACAACCACCAGCAAGCCAAGGATCAGACACATCTGCCAGAATGGCCCGAAATCGCGCTCCAGCAACCCGTCGATGGTAAAACCCAGCAGCAGCGGCAGGATCACCCAAAGCGCTGTCTCCAGCAGGGTCAGCGACCACGTCACGGTGATCTTGAACCAGAACAGGCGCAAAAGCGTGCGCAGGGTCAGTGGGCGGTCTTCGAACATGGAACTAAGGTAGTGTGTTTTGCGGCGGGCGGAAGATGACGGCCACAGCGGCGCGCCAGAGACCGGTTTTAAGTTGCGACAGAATTTGTCTTGCTGTTAAGGCCCATCCCATGACCCAAGCGCCGCTGATCTCTGTCTGTATACCTGCCTATGATATGGCCGGGCAAGGCGCGCGTTACTTGCAACCCGGGTTGGACAGTCTGGCCGCACAGGAATTCACGGATTTCGAGGTGATCGTGTCGGATCAGTCAGACACCAACGCTATCCGGGACCTTTGCCAGAGCTACGACGACCGCCTGACCATCCGCCACCTTGATTTTCGCGAGGGCAAGCGACAGGCCTCGGCCAATTGCAACAACGCGATGCGCCACGCTGACGGGCGCATTCTGAAGGTATTGTTTCAGGATGACTATTTCTGCGACCCAACCGCGCTCACGCAACTGGCGACCGCCTTTGAGGACCCGGCCTGCAAATGGTGCCTGATGGGTTCTGCCGTCACGCGGGACATGAACACGCTGGAGCGCCCGATGGTGCCCAGGTACACCTCACGCGTGCGGTTCGGGTGGAACACGATCTCAAGCCCCTCGGTTCTGGCGCTAGAGGCGGGCCATGACATCTGGTTTGACGAAAACCTGATCTGGCTGATGGACGCCGACATGTATTTCAGCTGCTGCGATGCCTTCGGTGCGCCAACGATCCTGCCCGATACGCTGGTGGCCAACCGGCTGCATGAAGATCAGGTCAGCGAAACCATGGTCCGCGCCGTCAAGCGCTACGAAGTGCTGTACTGCGCCCGCAAGCAAGGCCTGAGGCGGGAACCCGGCGATCTGGTTGCGTTTTTCAGGCAGTACCTGAAGCATTTGCGCCCCTGACGCGATCAACCCGCCCGTTGCAGCATCCCAAAGAGGTCACGCGGGTCATCCGGATCGGCCAACAGGTCGAGATCGAAATAGAGATCCGTCCCTTTGATCCTGTCGCGTACAAACCGCAGGGCGCTGAAATCTTCAATCGCGAAACCGACGCTGTCGAAAAGCGTGATCTGCTTGTTGGTGGTGCGCCCTTTGGCGGCGCCGGTCATGACCTGCCACAACTCCGTCACCGGATGGTCTTGGGCAAGCTGTTGTATCTCACCTTCTACACGCGTCTGGGGCGGGTACTCCACGAAGATGTCTGAGCGGTGCAAGACGCCTGCCGCCAGTTCCGTCTTGCCCGGGCAGTCGCCGCCGATGGCGTTGATATGCACGCCCTCGCCGATCATGTTGTCGGTCAGAATGGTCGCGTATTGCTTGTCCGCCGTGCAGGTGGTGATGATCTGCGCGCCTTCCATGGCCTCCTCGGCAGAGCGACAGGACACCACGTTCAACCCCATCCCCTGCAGATTGGCCGCCGCCTTTTCCGTGGCCGCCGGATCAATGTCGTAAAGCCGCACGGAAGTGACACCGCAAATGGCCTTCATGGCCAGGCTTTGAAATTCCGATTGCGCGCCGTTGCCGATCATCGCCATGGTCGTGGCACCCCTAGGGGCGAGATAGCGGGCAACCAAAGCCGAGGTGGCGGCGGTGCGCAGGGCGGTGAGCACGGTCATCTCGCTGAGCAGCACGGGGTAGCCCGTATCCACATCCGCCAACAGACCGAAGGCCGTGACGGTCTGCAATCCGTCGCGCGTGTTCTTGGGGTGGCCATTGACGTATTTGAATCCATAGACCTCACCATCCGAGGTGGGCATCAGTTCGATCACGCCTTCCGAAGAATGGGAGGCGATGCGCGGGGTTTTGTCGAAGAGTTCCCAGCGTTTGAAGTCGGCCTCGATATAGGCGGCGATGCCCGCCATCATTTCTTCAATGCCGATGTGATGGACGAGGCGCATCATGTTCTCGACTGAGACGAAGGGGACAAGGGCCTTGTCGGAAGGCGGCAGTTTGGGCATGTCGTTGTCCTTATCCGAAGGCTTGCGTCGGGCGGTCAAAGACGCGGCGGCCCAGGGCGGAGGCGGTGAGGTCCACCATGATCTGCGCGGTGCGGCCCCGGTCATCGAGAAAGGGGTTGAGTTCAGCCAGATCGAGCGACGTCATCAACCCGCTGTCGCAGATCATCTCCATCACCAGATGCGCCTCTCTCATCGTGGCACCACCGGGGACGGTGGTGCCGACGGCGGGCGCGAAGGAGGGGTCGAGGAAATCGACGTCGAGCGAGACATGGAGCGCGCCGTTCGCATCCGCCACTTTCTCAAGGAACGCGGCCAGCGGGCGCGCGACACCGCCTTCGTCAATCGCGCGCATATCGGCGTAGCGGATGGCGCTGTCCTGCAACACCACACGCTCAGGCGCATCGACGGAGCGCAGGCCGAGAATGCAGATGTTCTCAGATGGGATCGGGTGCGTGATCTCGGGGAAGCCGTGGAACCCCTCACGCCCCGTCACATAGCCCAAGGGCGTGCCGTGCAGGTTGCCCGAGGCGGTGCTTTGCGGCGTGTGAAAATCCGAATGCGCGTCCAGCCAGAGGACGAATTGTGGGCGGTCATGGCGGGCGGCGTGGCGGGCCGCACCCGCGACAGTGCCCAGCGACATGGCGTGATCGCCGCCTAGGAAAATGGGCAAGCCCTGATCCATGCCCGTCTCGGCCGCCTCGATCAGCGCTTGCGTCCAGCCAATGGTCTCGGCCGGTTTGTGCAGGTGTGAGGGCAGGTCTGCCGGCACGGTGGCATTTGCAAAAGCAAGATTGCCGCGATCTTCGACACTATGGCCAAGGCTCTCAATGGCGGCGGCCAGCCCGGCCACACGGTAGGCATCGGGGCCCATGAGACAGCCCTGACGCGGTTTGCCGCTGTCGATGGGAACGCCGAAAAGAATACAGGTTTGCGCTTGCATGAGGATCATCCAACTGTGGTTTCCCGCACATGTGTCCTCATTTTGCGTTGACTTTAATCCAATATTTTGCCCTATTTGCGCGCAATTCGCTCATATTAGGCGCTATAGTTATTCAAAATGGACAATCTGGACACCCGCCTCATCTCGGCCCTGCGCCATAACGCTCGGGCCTCCCTGTCGGAACTGGCTTTGACCCTGAAAGTGACGCGCGCCACCGTGCGGGGACGGATGGAGCGGTTGCGCCAATCGGGAGAGATCGTAGGCTTCACCGTGGTGCTGAAAGGTGACGCAGCCGAAGATGCGGTGCGCGGGCTGATGATGCTGGCCATTGAAGGGCGCGGTACGGACCGGATTTTGCGTCAGCTGCAGGGGTTGAGCCAGGTGCGGTCGATCCATTCCACGAATGGCCGGTGGGATGTGATCGTGGAGATCGGCACCGACAGCCTGGAGGCGTTGGATGACGTGTTGGCCCAGATCAGGCGGTTTGACGGGGTCACCCAATCGGAAACGAACCTGTTGCTCAGCACCAAGAAGGCATCAGGTGGGAAGCTGAACCCACTTTAGAGTGGGGGCTTTGCCCCCGCCGCGTTCCTTGTCCGGGGCTTCGCCCGTGTGCTCCTCAATCGCTCCACTGGAGCGATTGCAAGACGGTTCACACCCCCAGGATATCTTCAGCAAGAAGAACGGGAGGGTAACGTGAGCCTTTCTTCTTGCTATAAATATCCCCGCCGGAGGCAATCCGAAGCGTGTAACCGAGTGCAGGTCCCTACGACTTCAAGAGCGCCAGCGCTTCTCTCAGATGAATCGCGCCGTCATAGAGCGCACGGCCCGAAATCGCGCCGTCGAGCGGCGCACCGCAAGTTTTGAGAGCCTCAAGATCAGCAAGGCTCGACACGCCGCCGGACGCGATCACCGGGATGGAGACCGCATTGGCCAGTGCTGCCGTGGCCTCCACATTCGGGCCCTGCATGGCCCCATCGCGGTTGATGTCTGTGTAAATGATCGCCGCCACGCCCGCGTCTTCGAAAGACCGCGCCAGATCGGTGACATCGACGTCCGTCTCTTCCGCCCAGCCGCGCGTTGCCACACGCCCGCCGCGTGCATCAATGCCGACGGCGACATGGCCCGGGAATGCTTTGGCGGCCTCTCGCACCAGTCCCGGGTCTTCCACCGCGACGGTTCCCAAAATCACCCGTGCCAGACCCTTGGACAGCCACCGTTCAATCGTGGCCATATCGCGGATGCCACCGCCAAGCTGCGCAGGCACCTTTGTGCGCTCCAGAATGGCCTCGACAGCCGATGCATTCACCGGCTCCCCCGCGAACGCCCCGTTGAGATCAACCAGGTGCAACCATTCGCACCCGGCCTCCACAAACTCCTCCGCCTGCGCCGCCGGGTCATCATTGAACACCGTCGTCTGATCCATGTCCCCTTTGAACAGGCGCACCGCCTGCCCGTCTTTAAGGTCAATCGCGGGGTAGAGAATCATGGGGCGCACCCTCGTGAATTGGACGAAAACGCATCTGACATGACGCAGCGCCATTTGCAACGCGACCCCACGTCAGTCTTGATCGAAAGGGGAAGTCACGTCAGGTTGCCGCCAGTTTTTTACGGGAGGACCCTAATATGAAAAAGACAGTGATGGCGGCTGCCGCGCTTTCGATGACGGCCGGAACGGCGATGGCCGACCCTGCCGCTGGCCTGTGGCGCAGCGAAAACAGCGAAGAAACCAACCGCTTCATGCATGTGCAGGTCGCCCCGTGTGGCGCTGAAGTCTGTGGCGTGATCAAAGGCGTGTTTGAAGCCAACGGCACCCCCGTGCCGGGCCACCCGGCCGCCGGCAAGACCATGATCTGGGACATGCAGCCTGCGGGCAATGGCTCTTACGTCAACGGCCGCATCTGGGCACCGGACACTGAGAAAACCTACAAATCCAAAATGCAGCTGCAGAACGCAAGCACGCTGGAAGTGGAAGGCTGCATCATCGGCATCTGCCGTGGCCAGACCTGGACACGCGTGAACTGATACGCCTACGGGGTTTTGTAACCAGTGCTGCCGCGGCCTGAGGGGGAACCTTCGGGCCGCTTTTCTTTGTCAGGCCTTGAAACGCTCCGCGACACAGGCACGGAAGCTGGCCGGGTATCCCATTTTCATCGCGCCCCACGCCTCTGCGAAGCCGGGATCAGCCATGTGACGTGCAAGCGCGTTGAGGTAGGCCTCCCAAACTTCATCCTCCACCAGTTCTCGCTCAAACTGGATAAAGGCCGAATAGATCAGGGACATGTAGCTGCCCACGACACGGTCATAGGCGTATGTGTCTTCATCGCTCAGCTTGTCCCTGCCCTGCCCACCCTTGGTCATCAAAGCCGCATTGTCCGCAAGAAGGCTAAAGACTTCGCGCTCCAGGCTCATCAGTGACTGCACCGTTGCCCCTTCGATCGCGGCTGCGTTGTGGCGCACTTCGTAGATCAGGAACACGATGGAAATGATGACGCCCAAAACACCCGCCACAGCGGCAATTGCCTCTATCGCGGCCCAGTCAAAATCCGGCATCGCGCCACCTTTCTTCTCAATGTCGATGGCAACACTAGCAATCTGAGCGAGTTGCGAAAAGACACCGCAAATGGCCAGAACACAAAGAGAACATTTGCTTTCCTTGTTTTGCTGCCTGCGCTATGTTTTCCGGCAATGAGCAGTTTTGACGATTCCGACGCTTTTGAAGGCGCTTCTCTGGCTGCGCGCGCCATGGCCGCGCGGCCTATGCCGTATTTGGACCGATTGAACAGTGCTCAGAGAGAAGCTGTTCAAGCACTTGACGGACCAGTTCTTATGCTTGCCGGTGCGGGGACCGGGAAGACTATGGCGCTGATGGCACGCGTTGCCCATTTGGTAACTATGGGGCGTGCAAGACCAGATGAGGTTTTGGCGGTCACGTTTACCAACAAAGCTGCTCGTGAGATGCAAACACGTCTTTCAAAAACACCTTTCGAGCTTCGTGCCCCGATACGTTGGATGGGCACGTTCCATTCGATCTGCGCCAAGCTTTTGCGGCGTCATGCCGAATTGGTCGATCTGAAATCGAACTTCACCATTCTGGACACCGATGATCAGCTAAGGCTGCTCAAGCAGTTGGTGCAGGCCGCCAATATCGACGACAAACGCTGGCCCGCCCGGATGCTGCTGGGGATCATCGACAGCTGGAAGAACCGCGCCTGGACACCCGAGAAAGTGCCCGCGTCCGAGGCCGCTGCCTATGACGGCAAGGGGCAGGCGCTGTACACGCTGTATCAGCAGCGGATGCGAGAGCTGAACGCTGTCGATTTCGGCGATCTGCTGTTGCACATGGTGACGATCTTTCAAACCCATGAGGATGTGCTGACGCAATACCAACGCTGGTTCCGCTACATTCTGGTGGACGAGTATCAGGACACCAACGTCGCGCAATACATGTGGCTGCGCCTGCTGGCGGGGGGGCACAAGAACATCTGCTGCGTGGGCGATGATGATCAATCGATCTATGGCTGGCGCGGCGCGGAAGTGGGGAACATCCTGCGGTTCGAGAAGGATTTCCCGGGCGCCACGGTGGTCCGGCTGGAACAGAATTACCGCTCCACGCCTCATATTCTGGCGGCGGCATCCGGTGTGATCGCGGGCAACAAGGGGCGGCTTGGCAAAGAGCTTTGGACTGAGGAAGAAGACGGAGAAAAAGTCCGGCTTATCGGCCATTGGGACGGCGAGGAAGAGGCGCGCTGGATCGGCGAAGAGGTTGAGGCCATGCAGCGCGGAACCCGTGGCATGAACCCGATGAGCCTCGATCACATGGCGATCCTCGTGCGCGCCTCCCACCAGATGCGCGCGTTTGAGGATCGGTTCTTGACCATCGGCCTGCCCTACCGCGTGATCGGGGGGCCGCGGTTCTATGAGCGCATGGAGATCCGCGATGCCATGGCCTATTTCAGGCTGGTCATCAGCCCGTCCGATGACTTGGCGTTTGAGCGGATTGTGAACACCCCCAAGCGCGGGCTTGGCGACAAGGCGCAGCAGAAAATTCAGATCACGGCCCGCCAGAACGGGGTGTCCCTTGTTGAAGGTGCGGCGATCCTGCTTGAGGAAAAGGGTCTGGGCGGCAAAGGCGCGACGGAACTGGCCATGCTTCTAGAGGGCTTGCGCCGCTGGGGTCGGATGGCGGGTGATCCGACGGTCAGCCATGTGGAACTGGCCGAGATCGTGCTGGACGAGAGCGGCTACACCGCCATGTGGCAGAACGACAAGACGCCGGAAGCGCCGGGGCGTCTGGAGAACCTCAAGGAACTGGTGAAGGCGCTGGAGCAGTTTGAGAACCTGCAAGGCTTCCTCGAACATGTCAGCCTGATCATGGACAATGACAGCGAAGAGGCCGAAGAGAAGGTCTCGATCATGACGCTGCACGCAGCAAAAGGGCTGGAGTTTCCCGCCGTGTTCCTGCCGGGTTGGGAAGACGGGCTGTTCCCCTCACAGCGCAGTATGGATGAAAGCGGCCTTCAGGGGGTCGAAGAGGAGCGGCGGCTGGCCTATGTGGGTATCACGCGGGCCGAGGAGATTTGCACGATCTCTTTTGCGGGCAACCGGCGTGTGTACGGGCAGTGGCAAAGCCAGATGCCCTCGCGGTTCATAGATGAACTCCCCGAAGACCACGTTGAAGTGCTGACCCCACCTGGCCTTTACGGGGGCGGGTACGGGGCGGCGGCGTCGGGTGGTTTTGGGTCCAGCATGGAAAGCGGGATCGAGGTACGTGCGGCGGCGGCGGATGGCTACAACTCCCCCGGCTGGAAACGCCTGCAGGCCCGGGCCGGTCAGCGCCCGATCGCACAACCCAAGGAAAGCAAATCCAGCGTGATTGATGCGCAGGCGATCAGCAGCCACACGGTGGGCGAACGGGTGTTCCACCAAAAGTTCGGCTACGGCGCGATCATCGGGATCGAAGGCGACAAGCTGGAGATCGATTTCGAGAAGGCGGGCATCAAACACGTGGTGTCACGTTTTGTCAGTGGGACGGATGATATTCCGTTCTAGGGGTGCGGCGGCCTGCACCTTGCAGTGATTAAGGAGGATGCCATGCCGACGGCGAAAAAACTGACCAACACGTTCAAGAATTTCATCCAGAAACAGCCGATGTTTTTCGTGGCCACGGCGGATACCACTGGCCGGGTGAATGTATCGCCCAAGGGTCTCGATACGTTGCGGGTGTTGGGGGACAACCGGATTGTCTGGTTGTCGCTGAGCGGTAGTGGCAATGAAACCGCCGCCCATGTGCAGGCAACCGGGCGTATGACGCTGATGTTCTGCGCCTTTGAAGGCTCTGCGATGATCCTGCGCACCTATGGTCAGGCGCGGGTCATTCATCCACGCGACACGGACTGGGACGAGATGATCGCGCTGTTTCCCAAGCTGGCCGGCAGCCGTCAGATTTTCGATCTTGAGATTGATCTGGTGCAGACCTCCTGCGGCTCAGGTGTGCCGTTCATGACGTTTGAACGCGGGCGCGGAGAGGAGGAGCTGGAGCCGTTCTATGCGGAGATGGGCGAAGACGGGGTGCAGGATTACTGGCGGCGCAAGAATGTGGAGACGATTGACGGTCGCCCGACGGGGATTTTTGAGGGTTAGAGGGAAGACCCAACCGCGACACCAACAACTCTCAATTTCGTATCGTAGAGAAAGCCGCTGCCACACCGGCGCGGAGTCAAGGCCCCTTGGGGCCGCCGCGCATCGCCAGGCCGCCCCCCGGACTGGCGATTTGGTAGGATCAGTGGTGCGTTCGATTGGAGCAATGGCGTTGCACAATAAAGCGTGCCGATTAGAGGTCGGATCGCCACTCCGCGGCCTGCCGACACGCGGGTCTGCCGGAATACACGGAAGGGAGCTCTGGCTACCCGACACCCGTCCCCTTCGACGTGGCCTCTAACCGCCCCCGCCGCGACCACCAAAACCGCACCCCCGCGGATGGCAAACGCGTGAAGGTGCGCCAAAGCAGACGTGGATACTCCATCTCGCCCGCCAGCATCCGCATGTAATCATGCTTCAGCGTGCGCGACCGGCGAAAGCAACTGGTGAAAAACGGCTTGATCCGCTCCGTGAAAATCACCGGGCGCAACATGCGGGCACAGCGCAGCGCCGTTCGGATGGGCCGCGTCGCGGGCAGATACCTTGCAAAGGCCGAATTCGGCGCCCCGGCCCCGATGGCATCGGCCACCGCCTGCCCTGCCAACATGCCCGACTGCACGGCGTAGCCAATCCCCTCCCCCGTGATCGGATCGACAAAGCCAGCCGCGCGCCCGCCAGCAAAACATGTTCCCGGCCCGGTCGGCTGCGATATCCTCCGAAAGGCAAGAAATGCCCCTTCACTTTCACACCCTCACCGGTGCCCAGAACGTCCAGATACGCCGCCAATCGTTCCTTCATGTCGGGGTTTTCGGTCTGCAGCCCACCCACCCCGATCGTGGTGCTGCCCTGCTTCGGAAAGGACCATCCATAGCCCCAATCCGCCACAGCAAAATCCACCCGTATCGGGGTTTGCGCATTCGGCTGACAGGCGGCATCCTCAATCTCCAACGCAAAACCGATTTTCTTGGGATCGAAGGACTCGCCGAATAACTCTTTGGCCACGATAGACTGCACACCATCTGCCCCAATCAGGCATTTGAAATGCAAAGCCGCGCCGTCCGCCAGCGTCACCTGCCGCGCCTCCAGATCCAGTGCCTTGATGCGCGTACCGGACAGGTCATCGGCCCCGGCACTGATCACCTGTTTGAACAGCGCGTGATCAAAATCCCAACGCATGGTCAGATGGGCGGGTGGCACATCGTGCATGTCTGCCAGCGGGGCACCGTCGATGAAAAACTCGAAACTCTGCCGCTCTTCAAACAGCGGCTCGTTCATATCGCGGCCAAACACCTCGTCCAGATGGCGCGCGCAACGGCCGGTGATCAGACCACCGCAAAGCTTGCTCCGAGGAAACGCCGCCTTGTCGATGACTGCCACAGACAATCCAGCCTTCAGCGCGGTCATTGCCGCCGCTGAACCCGCCGGGCCCGCGCCCACCACTATGAGGTCATAGCCTGCCATCGCATCGCTTTCCTGTTCGTGCAGGACCGTAGCGTGCGGTGCGTCAGGTGGCCAGTGTCGGTTGTCGGAAAACTCCCCCATTTGCCAGGCCGGGTTGGGGGTCGGCCTGGCGAGCGCGCGGCGGTGGGGGGGACGTCCGCGTCTCGCGCGCAGGGGGGATAACTGGGGGCTTGGAAACCTAGCTTTTGCGTGCGTCCATCACCATGTCGAGGAGCACGGGCAGAAACGCCACCGAATAGCACGTCGCGAAAAACACCAGTCCGGCGCCGGCCCAGCTGAAATTCAACAGCATCAAGCTCAGGAAACTGGTGATCAGGCCGCAGAGACCCGCGAAGATGAAAAGAAAAATGGCCATCGGTCGGTCGTCCTTTGTCAGGTGCTCAAAACGCGGCCCAGTCGTCAAAGGTCTGCCGCGCGGGGGACGGGGCAGGCTTCGGCGCGTCTTGGGCGTCCTTGGGGTCTTGGATGTGCGTGTCAGAGCGTTGCATTGCGGTTTCCCTCCTTGTGTTGAACACATGGTCGGGGCGCGCAGAACAGTCCAGTGGGCATCCGGCGGATGTGATGCGCCGTGAGTTGATGTTCACGTCGGGGTGAAGTGATCTTGCTTTAAGGCCGCCGTGGGACGGCAGGCCTTAGATCATCGCCCAGTCGGTAAACCGGTAGGGCGCGGGTGCCCGAAAGCCGGGGTTGCGCCGGGGGCCTGTCCATCTTTGCATGTTTCTGCGTGGCATGACTGCTCTCCTTACGAAGGTCAGCCTGCGCGGCAATTCTGCCGAAAATGGAGCAGATCGTGGGTGAAGTCGGGCCAATTTGGTGCCGGGATCGACTTGATCCAGCGCAATGCGGCGGTGCGCGGCGCGTGCGAGACTGCGGCCAAAGAGACCGTTCAGGAGACCACCATGTCCACGCCCACAGTCCTTTATCTCATCGACACGGACACATCAGATGATGACATCACCCATACCGCCACGCAGGCGCGTGAGGCAGGCGTGTTCCTGCGGCTGATGCTGATATCGACGGTGCCGATCATGCCCTTCACCGGCACCACCGGGTTGACCTTCACTGGGGCGGCCACGCCCGATCACTGGTCGGAATTGGTGGCCGAGGAACAGGCGGTGCTCAACGCCCGCGTGGAACTGGTGGAGGCGCTAATGGCCAGCACCGGCGTCTCGGGTGACATCACGCCCATCTTCTGCATCGCCACGGAGGTCCGGCAGATCGTGGGCGCGTTTGCGCGCAGTGCGGACATGATGTGCGTGGCAAGCAATCTGCGGGACGCGCCGGATATCTTCGGCAGCTTCGTGCATGCCGCGCTCTTTGATGCGCCCATTGGCGTGTTGCTCAACAGTGCGCCGATGGGGCCGCTGGACCATGTGTTCGTTGCGTGGGATGACGGCAACGCAGCGGCGAGCGCGGCCCACCGGGCGTTGCCGATTTTGAAAGCAGCAGGTCAGGTCACGGTGGCGTGTTTCGACCCGCAAACGCGCGAGCGCGGGGCGGAGGCCGAACCCGGCGCCGACCTCGCCGCCTGGCTGACGCGGCATGGCTGCAAGGTGACCGTGGCGGCGTATCCGTCCGGCGGACAGGAGATCGGGGCGTGTATTCTGGGGAAGGCTTCAGAACTGGGCTGCGACCTGATCGTCATGGGTGCCTACGGGCATTCCCGGATGCGTCAGGCGATTTTCGGGGGAACGACCCGGACGCTGATGGAGCAGACCGAGCAGGCGGTTTTCCTCTCCCACTAAGACGCCGTGGGGTGGGATATCATCCCGCGACAGGTTGGTGAGGTGGTGGGGTGGAACCCCACCTTACGTTTACTGCAACGTGCCTGTCAGAAACCGCACGGCATAGCACGTATTGGATCGTCCGGCCAACCTGCCTGTTATTGCAATATTTACTCACAAGGTTTAGCTTGCCCCCCATCGATATGGTTTTCATTTATGGAAATCTTCTGCTGGACTTCAGGGTTCAGAAAGAAACGCCGGGAGTGTTGCATCACTCCCGGCGTCGTTAGTTTAGGCTACGATGATCGTGACGACGATGGTCAAGATCATCAAGCCAACCACCAACAAACGATATTGGTTTTCAGTCATAGTTATCTCCTTTCCCCCCGGTTTTCCGACAGGGGCCGGAGCAACCGGAGTAGGATCATCTAAAAAGCAAACTATTAAATTTTGGATTACTTTTGTTAATGCTCCAGCCACTACTGTACTTGGGCCGGTGCAAGCGGCGTAGGGCAGGTTTGCATGCTACAACAGGTTGGTGTGGTGGTGGCGTGGAACCCCACCTTAGCCGTACTTGTCTGCTTTCCGCGCTCTTATGGGATCGGTGAGCGAAACGATTTCGTAACCACGTTCCAGAATATCGTCACAGCGGGGCGAGTTTGAAATGACGAACTCACAATCCTTTCCCACCATGTCCAAAAGCAAGTGACTGCGATACTCGCGGACGTCTGGTTCATCAATGTCGTCATCCACGCAGAAATCACTTACCCGAGCATCAAACACGCCGCCGCCCAGGATCTTGCCCAGGTCGTAGATCTTTCGGTCGTCGTGATCGACAAGCTGCAGATGTTCGCCCTTCATTGGCCTTTCACAACTCCTTGCCGAGGTATGCGCGGACCCGACCGCCGGGATCAGACGCACTTGAAAGATGCGGGTTGATTGTTACCGCACGCACAGCCTTTGGTCCATGTGCGGCGAGCGTTCTTGGATGGGTCGTTGTGAAGAGTAACAAGGCCGTTTCGCGTCGTGGCATGCAGGACGGATTGAGAGACGTAGGGCGGGATTTTAACCCGCCATGGGTGGGCGTCGCGGTGGGGTAGAACCCCACCGTACGCTTGCTGGGTTGTTCTATTCTCCGTCCGTTCCACCACGCCAACAAAGCTCCAAGTCCGCCACGATTGCCGCGTGATCCGACCGTACAGCTTTTGTGATGTCCATGATTTCGAAAGACCTCATCGCTGGCAACAAATCTTCGGAAGCAAAAATATGGTCCAGATGATGCAAGTTACCCTGAGAATGGCGAAAGGTGGCGTGCTTAGTGGCTCCGTAAGGAAGCTCAAAGAAGTTATGATAAAGACTATGTACACCCATTTCTTCCAGAAGTTGGCAGTACCTTACAAAGCTGGCTTGGGAAAAAGTTGGTCCGAAATTGAAGTCGCCTGCCATGACAAAATCTTTTTTCATTAGAAAGCGATAGTACTCTAGGGCAACCAGTTCCACCCTATCATCGCCCTTTGCACCTCGGAAACGGCCTTGTTTTGCTGCCGAATAGAAGTTCCAAACCGCTAAAATGTTCACACCGGTATTCCCTAGCCACGCTTCA
Source organism: uncultured Roseovarius sp. (assembly GCA_963422235.2). Lineage (GTDB taxonomy): Bacteria > Pseudomonadota > Alphaproteobacteria > Rhodobacterales > Rhodobacteraceae > Roseovarius. Next base: position 2,315,357 of record CAXMWV010000002.1, on the reverse strand, counting down.
AAGGGAACGTAAATTTCCATCTCCGCATCTCTTGGAAGAGAACTGATGCGCCAATCACCAAAAGCCAAAACGCCCAACCCCTTCGGCGACGTTTGAGAGTGATTGTTAGTGACCCAAAGACTATCACTTGCGTGCAGGTAAGAGATGTCGCTTTTGCGCAGTTCCGGAATTATCGCAACGTCTAGCTTCAGTGACGCGAGTTGCTTGATCTGTTCCGGGCTCTTCAACCCGTTATGACAATTCCAAACACCAATTCTCATCAAACATCGCTTTTGGTTACGGACTTAAAAACATCGCGGGAGCAAAACGATTGCTTTTGTTTCTGTTTTCACCGCACAAACTTCTTATGCTTGATCCGCTTGGGCTCCAACGCATCCGGCCCCAGCCGCCGTTTCTTGTCCTCTTCGTAGTCCTCGAAGTTCCCCTCGAACCACTCCACGTGGGCCTCGCCTTCGAAGGCCAGGATATGCGTGCAGATGCGGTCGAGGAAGAAGCGGTCGTGGGAGATGACCACGGCGCAGCCAGCGAAATCGACCAGAGCGTCTTCCAGAGCCCGCAGGGTTTCCACGTCCAGATCATTGGTCGGCTCGTCGAGCAACAGAACGTTGCCGCCCTCTTTCAACAGCCGCGCCATGTGGACACGGTTGCGCTCACCACCGGATAGCAGAGACACTTTCTTCTGCTGGTCCCCGCCCTTGAAGTTGAAGGCAGAGCAATAGGCGCGGGAGTTCACTTGCGCATCGCCCAGCTCGATGATTTCCGCCCCGCCGGAGATCGCCTCCCACACGGTATCGCCATCTGCCAGATCATCGCGGGACTGATCGACATAGGCCAGCTGCACCGTGTCACCGTAAGACACCTCTCCCGCATCCGCCTGTTCCTGCCCCGTCAGCATCTTGAAGAGCGTTGATTTACCCGCGCCGTTCGGCCCGATCACGCCCACGATGCCCCCGGGCGGCAGGCTAAACGTCAGGTCTTCGATCAGAAGCTTATCACCCATCGCTTTGCGCAGGCCCTCTACCTCGATCACCTTGGAGCCAAGGCGCGGACCGTTCGGAATGACAATCTGCGCGCGGGCAATCTTCTCGCGCTCGGACTGTCCTGCCAGCTCATTATACGCGTTGATCCGGGCCTTTTGTTTGGCCTGACGTGCTTTTTGCCCCTGGCGCATCCACTCAAGCTCGCGTTCCAAAGTCTTCTGGCGGGATTTGTCCTCGCGCGCTTCCTGTGCCAGCCGCTTGGCCTTCTGCTCCAACCACGCAGAGTAGTTGCCTTCGTAGGGAATGCCCCGGCCGCGATCGAGCTCCAGAATCCAACCCGTAATGTCATCCAGGAAGTAGCGATCGTGCGTGACGATCAGGATGGTGCCTTTGTAGTCCATCAGGTGCTGCTGCAGCCACGCGATGGTTTCGGCGTCGAGGTGGTTGGTCGGTTCGTCGAGCAGCAGCATGTCGGGCGCTTCCAAAAGCAGACGGCACAAAGCCACGCGGCGCGCCTCACCGCCCGAAAGCGTGGTCACATCGGCATCATCGGGTGGACAGCGCAGGGCCTCCATCGACACGTCAATCTGCGCGTCGAGATCCCACAGGTTCTCCGCGTCGATCTCATCCTGCAGCTTTGCCATCTCATCGGCGGCCTCATCAGAGTAGTTCATCGCCAGCTCATTGAACCGGTCGAGTTTGCCCTTCTTCTCGGCCACGCCCAGCATCACGTTTTCCCGCACGGTCAGCGCCGCATCCAGCTTCGGCTCCTGCGGGAGGTATCCCACCTTGGCGCCTTCCGCCGCCCAGGCCTCGCCCTGAAACTCGGTATCCAGACCGGCCATGATCTTCATCAGCGTCGACTTACCCGCGCCGTTCACGCCGACCACACCGATCTTCACACCGGGCAGGAAGCTCAGATGGATGTTTTCAAAGCATTTCTTGCCGCCGGGATAGGTCTTGGAGACGCCTTGCATGTGATAGACGAATTTCTGGGCCATGTGGGGGCTCCGCTGGCTGAAGGGTGAAACTGGCGGGTGTCTAATGGATCAGGGACGCGGGGGCAATCGGAACCGGGCGGGCACGCTGTCGAAACAGGTGCATCCCGCGAGGTCAGCGCACGTGACGTGTCAACCTTGGTTAACACTAAATTAACCGACCAATGATTTAACCAATCATGAAGAAATGATTGGAGGGTGCTTGGGGTGCCCTTATTTGAGTTTGATGGTGGTGGTGTTGATTTTGCCTTCCGCGTTCAAAGCGGCAGCATCAGTTTTGCCGAAAGCGGCGTCACGTTTACCGTCAGCGTGACGAGCCCGAGCGGTCCATCCAACAATATCCTGTGGTACAACCCGACGGGCACATTGAACGGCAACACCGGCTTCATGAGCTTCAGAGGCAGCGGCGACAGCACCGATCAGGTCACGTTGACCGCGTTTGATGCGGGCAATGGCGCGGGCGCGTTTTCGGGCAAATCGGGCGATCCTATCACGCTGAATGTCCTGACCGTTGCAGGTACAATGCAAGCCGTGTTTGTCAGCGACTCCGGCACGTTCAAATCCACGCTCACCACAGGTGGTACGATCCAGGCGGTTGGCAGATACACAGAGATCAGGTTTACGACCTCGGGGCAGTTTTCCATTGGCAACATTGAAACCAATATCAACTGCTTCCTCGAAGGCACACGGATGACCACGCCTTCGGGTGAGGTGGCGATTGAGACTTTGCAGGCGGGCGACCGGTTGACGACAGCGGACGGGGGCAGCACGACGGTCAAATGGGTGGCCAAGCAACAGATGCACCCCATGTTTCAACAGCCCGAGGAGATCAATCCCATCTGCATCAAGGCGGGCGCTTTAGACGCCGGTGTGCCGGCGCGCGATCTCTTTGTCACGGGCGACCATGCTTTGTTGATCGACGGGATGCTGATCAATGCGGGGGCCCTGGTGAACGGGCAGACGATTTTCCAAGTGGCGCGCATGCCGGTGGAGGGGTTTTTCTACTATCATGTAGAAACCGAACAGCACGAGGTTGTGCTGGCTGAAGGGACGGCGGCGGAAAGCTTTGTGGATTATCAAGGCCGGGATGCCTTTGACAACTGTGCCTCACATCCCAATCCGCAAGCGGTGATCTGCGAGATGCCTCTGCCCCGTATTTCCTCAGGCCGAATGGTGCCCGAGACTGTAACGGCACAAATCGCAGCGCGTGCGCTGGCCGTCCTGCCGCCTTTGGCCGGCTGAGATCACGGAGCCGTCGGCCATCAAAGGCCCATCCTCTGATCAACCATCTATGTTTCTGGACAGGTCGGTCGCGGCTGCTGTAACACGATCTCAACGCGCCAGAATTCAACCGGTGGTGTCACACGGTGCACATCAGGCCCCTTCAAGATGTCTGGCGTCGGCTCAGACTGTCCCGCAGTTTGCTGTTGGCTGGCGTGTTGATGCTGTCGGCCTGCGGTATACCGTCCAGCTTTTCCACCAGCCTGGCCCCTGCCCCCAACCTCTACACATTCGAGACTGGTATAGATTTTCCGGCAGATCAGGTCGCGCCGGGCCTGCGCAGCACCGAAGGGGATATTCTGTACGTCACCAACCGGAACGTCGCCGCCGAAGGTGAGGCGTGGCAGAGCTACGGCGCGGATCGGTCCAAATCCATGGCCTTTGGCGTGGCTGGGGTGGATTACGGCAACCTGTCCAGCTGGGACGAGCTGGTCACGCGCACACAGACATCCGGGCTGCAGACCACAACCCGGCTGACTCGCACGGACACGCAGGAACTCTCACGCTTCCCGGCGATACCTTTGCCGTACGAGCCCGGCGGCGGGCGGTTGCAAACCACGGCAGAGGCCAATGCCGCCTACGAGGCGCGCTCGGCCACCATGCGGGCAGAACTGTCCCGGCGCATGCGGGCCAACGGGCAAAGCCGCGCGCTGGTCTACATCCACGGGGTGAACAGCGAATTCGACCACGCCGTCACGACGCTTGCCACGATATGGCACTATGCTGGGCGGCAGTCCTTGCCGGTGGTCTATTCATGGCCTGCGGGCAATGCCGGGCTTCTTGGGTATTTCCGGGATTCCGAGGCCGGGTCATTTTCGGTGTTCCACGTCAAAGAGTTCCTTCGCCTTCTGGCCTCCGTGCCAGAGGTCAAAGACATCGACATCGTCGCCCATTCGCGCGGCAATGACGTGATGATCGAAGCCTTGCGCGAACTGATCATTGAGGCGCGGGCCTCGGGCAAGGACCCGAAGCAAGCGCTGAAGATGGGCATGCTGGTGATGGCCGCCGCCGATATCGACGTGGGCGTGATGCGTCAGCGCATGGTGGCGGAACGGTTCGGGCAGGCATTCGAACAGATCAGCATCTACACCAACCCCGATGATCGCGCGCTCAGGCTGTCGGGCATCATCGGCCGCGTGACGCGAATTGGCAGCCGGGACGTGGACAGTTTCACGCCAGAGGACCTGGCATCCTTCGCGCGGATCGGCACGGTCAACACGATCATGGTGGATCAGGCGGGCGGGCGGTACGGGCATTCGTATTTCCGGGAAAACCCCGCTGTTTTGTCTGACATCGTGCTGGCGCTTCGGTCCCGTGCGCTGCCCGGCTCACCCTACCGCCCTTTGGAGAATGTGCTGAATTCAGTGGTCTGGCGATTGCATCCGAACTACCCTGCGGACCCTCTGCCGGTAGAGCTTGATATCAGCGGGCCGTCGCGTTGAGGCGCTTTGATGGTTAAAGGACGACTGGCTGTTACGTGACGTTCTTGCAACCGTTTTCTCAATCCGTGCGGCGCTTATGGGGGCGCTGCCCCCGCCGCGCGTTCCGCGGGTCTCCCCCGGGATATTTGAAGCAAGAAGAATGGCAACATGCGTTGTTCTTCTTGCCAAAAATATCCTCGCCGAAGGCACAAAGACTTTTGCGCTTGAAAGACTTTCCCGGGCCGGTGTTGAGCAAAAAGACTGGACACCGGATGCTGTCACGGCAAAACAGGCGCGATGAGTTACGCATTGCCTCTTTGCCGCCCCGGACAGGTCGTGGGCCTTCTGGGAGGGTCGTTTGATCCGCCCCATGCCGGACACGTGCATATCAGCCGTGAGGCGATGCGGCGCTTCGGGTTGGATCAGGTGTGGTGGTTGGTCTCCCCCGGCAATCCGCTGAAGGCGCGCGGCCCCGCGCCGCTGGAAGAGCGCATGGCTGCCTGTCAGTCGATTCTCGATCACCCGCGCATGCATGCCTGTGATTTTGAGGCCCAAGCCGGCACACGCTACACCGCCGAAACCCTTGCTGCGCTACAGGCGGCCCGGCGTGGGGTGCGGTTTGTCTGGCTGATGGGCGCGGACAACCTGGCACAGTTCGACCAATGGAAAGGCTGGGAAGACATCCTGCACCGGGTGCCTGTCGGCATTCTGGCCCGGCCACGCCAACGCATATCGGCGCGCATGTCGAAGGCCGCGCGCGTCTACGCGCCATCCCGCCTCAAGGGGCGCCATAGCCATCTTCTGGGTCGTCTCGACGCGCCGGTCTGGTGCTTTGTCAACGTCCCCATGCGTCACATTTCGTCGACCGAGCTGCGCAACGCCGGGGATTGGTGACGACCCGAGAACAATAGGGCGTGAATTCGTCTCGAAAACGGATTGTCCTCTCCCGGAGGTCTGGCATAATCGCACCCATGTTGGGACGCCTTACACGACGCGTGTTGTTGGGCGGTGCTTTGGGGGGGATCGCTGGACTGGCGGCGGCCAAGGCACCGGATGTGTCTTTGCGTCCACAGCTCAGACCCGCAAAATTCGCACCCCGCACCGCGCCAGATGTGGGCCAGCTGGTCGCTTCTGCCAAGCTGGGGGGCAGCGTGACCTACGCCGTGGTGGATATCCCCAGTGGCAAGACGCTCGAAAGCCTTGAAGGTACAACCGCCCTGCCCCCGGCCAGCGTGACAAAGGCCGTGACGGCACTTTACGCCCTCGACGCGCTTGGCCCGAATTACCGGTTTGAAACCCGCCTGATCGCGCCGCGCGGGGTCAATGATGGCGTGGTGCAGGGAGACCTTGTTCTGGCAGGAGGAGGCGACCCGACGCTCGACACCGATGCCTTGGCCGGGCTGGCGGCGAAACTCAAAGAGGCCGGCATCCGGGAAGTGCGTGGCAAGCTGCGCGTGTGGGGCGGCGCGCTGCCCTTCAAACGCATTCTGGACGACAGCCAGCCAGAGCATGTCAGCTATAACCCGTCCATTTCCGGGCTGAACCTGAATTTCAACCGCGTGCATTTTGAATGGAAACGCGTTGGCGGGGATTACACCGTGACAATGGATGCCCGCTCCAGCCGTTACCGGCCCGATGTGCGTGTCTCGCGCATCTCCGTCGCTCCGCGCTCCTTGCCGGTCTACACGTATAGCGACAAGGGCGATCACGACGCTTGGACCGTGGCGCGCGATGCGCTTGGCAATGGGGGCGCGCGCTGGTTGCCGGTGCGCAAGCCCGAAGCCTATGCCGCCGAAGTCTTCGCCACCTTCGCGCGGTCCCAGGGCATCACCCTCAAGATCGGCAAGCCGCTGCGACAGGCGCCGGGTGGACAGCTTGTCGCCCGCCATCGGAGCGCGACACTGACGGCGATCCTGCAAGGCATGCTGAAATTTTCTAACAACCTAACCGCAGAGCTGGTTGGCATGACAGCCACCGCCCAAAAGCAAGGGCAGGCCCGCACGCTAAGCCAATCTGCCCAGGCCATGAGTGCATGGGCCCGCAGTGAGCTGGGCATGACCGGGGCCAAGCTGGTGGATCATTCCGGGCTGGGCGAGAACTCTCGCCTGACAGCAGAGGCCATGGCCAAAGCGCTGGCCCGGGTGCATGGACAAGGCGCGCTGAAGCCCATTCTCAAAGATTTCCCGATGCGGCACGAAAACGGCCAAGTGAATGCTGGCCACCCGATCCGCGTCGCTGCCAAGACCGGGACACTGTATTTCGTCAGCTCTCTGGCAGGATATATGTCCACGGCGGGCAAGAGCGACCTTGCTTTCGCGATTTTCACAGCCAATAGCGGACTTCGCGAAACCTATGATCCGGCCTCTGGGCAGCGTCCTCAAGGGTCACGCGGTTGGAACCGGCGCTCAAAGGCCTTGCAGCAAAAGCTGATCGAACGTTGGAACCGCTACTACAGCAGTTGACGCCTTTGGTCGCTGCGACGTTGAGCAACGCAACGTCAAAATGTCGAAAAATGCGCTGATGACCGGAATTTGAATTCCGGCCCCTTTGCGAATCCGGTACCTTGACCGCACGAGACCGTGAGGGAAACGCGCATGATCAACCGACGTCTTTTCATTGCAGCTGGCGCATCCGCGCTTGCAACACCGGCCCTGGCACAGGGGTTCCAGCTTGAGGCACGATATCGCCCCATGACCGTGGGCGTGTCGGAAAGCCACGAGGTCGGCAAGCTGATCGTGCTGCCCAAGGCGCATTTCCTTTACTTCGTGACGGCACCGGGTGAGGCGCTGCGCTATGGCGTCGGCGTGGGTCGCGCGGGGCTGGAATTCCAAGGCACCGCCGTGATCCAGGCCAAGCGCAAATGGCCCGACTGGCGCCCAACCAACGAGATGATCGAGCGTGAGCCGCATAATTATGAAGAGTTCATCGCCGATGAGACCTACCGCCAGCCAGGTGGTCCCGGCAACCCGCTTGGGTCGCGCGCCCTGTACCTGTTCCAGAACGGGATCGACACGTACTACCGTATCCACGGCACGACCGCACCGCGCTCTATCGGACGGTCGGTATCGAACGGGTGCATCCGAATGCTCAATGAGCACGTAAATGACCTCTATGAGCGCGTGCCGATCGGGACGCGGGTGACGGTAATCTAGAACGGCGTTCCGGCCAGCACATAGCCCGAACCTTCGTACCAATCGACGCAAACGCGGCGCGGAATCAAGGCGGGCTCGCCCGCCGCCGCGCATCGCCAGGCCGCCCCTCGGACTGGCGATTTTGTGAGGTTGGCGCTGCATTCGATTGGAGCACTGGGTTTGCACGATAAAGCGCATTGATCAGCCGTCTGATCGCCGCCCCGCGGCCTGACAATGCGCGGCGCGAGTTCTCTTCATATATAGGCGTCTGCTAAAAGCTGGACGAGACGGGTTAGATGTATTTTGCGGCACCCATAAGAAAGTCGAACGAGTGATGCCGTCAGTCACTGACGTCATACATGACCACAGCGAACCCTTCGTCGTCTCCGGGCAGGTCGAAGTATTTTGAAAACTGGTGAAACTGCGCATCCGTGACGGCGAAGGGGTGCTCTCCCTTGGCATTCCGGGCATGCAGCCTTTCAAGGCAAACCTCATCAGGTGGGTTGAGCACATGCAGCTGGTGATCGCATCCGGCGGCGTCGATCAGACTGCGCATCCATGCGCGTTGATCCCGCGTGTTGGCTGCGAAATCCAGCACGACTGAGACCCCGTTTTGCAGAAGCTCGACGATGTGCGGTGCCAGAGTTGCACGGAGTTTTCCGGAGTACGTCACGAAATCCCGTCCGGTCTCCATACGGTCCGCGAAAAGCCCATGCAGCCAGGGATCTTCCGATATCAAGACCGTGCCTTCCGCACGGGCCAATTGCGCGGTTAGGGTGGACTTCCCGGCGGCGATTTTTCCGCAGACCAAATGCAGCGTCGGTGAAGATGTCATGAGAGTGCCTCCGAAGCGCGATGTCGCTCAGGCCAACCCGCCCATAATCAACCGTTGGGCCAGTTGCGCGAAGATATCCGCCATGTAGCTATCACCTGCAGCAATGGGTGTGCCTTCATCGCCCGCCAGACGCGTATCTAGATCGATGGGCAAGGCCCCGAGGAAGGGAATGCCCAGCTTGTCGGCCTCCGCCTTCACACCGCCATGGCCAAAAATATGCGCCTCGTACCCGCATTGCGGGCAGTGGAAGAGTGACATGTTCTCGATCAACCCAAGGATCGGTGTTTTCAGCGTGTTGAACATGTCCATTGCCTTGCGCGCATCCAAAAGGGCCATATCCTGCGGCGTGGATACGACCAGCGCGCCGGTGGGTTGCGCGCGCTGGCACAGCGTCAGTTGCACATCCCCGGTGCCCGGCGGCAGGTCAACGATCAGAACGTCCAACTCGCCCCAGTTCACCTGAGACAGCATTTGTTGCAAAGCGCCCATTAGCATCGGGCCACGCCAGACCACGGCTTTGTCAGGATCCAGCATCAACCCAATCGACATGAAGGTGACGCCATGGGCATGGAGTGGTTCAATGATCTTGCCATCGGGGCTGGCCGGGCGTTTATTGACCCCCATCATGCGCGGCTGGCTGGGGCCGTAAATGTCTGCATCCAGAAGCCCGACCTTGCGTCCCTGGCGGGCCAGCGCGACGGCAAGGTTCGAGGACACGGTCGACTTGCCCACGCCCCCTTTGCCCGATGCCACCGCGAGGATGGACCGGACAGACGCCGGGCGGATCGAGGTTTCACCCCCCTTGGGATGCCCGCCGATTTTCAAGTTCGGGGGTGGTTGTGACGGGGCTTTCGCGGCAGGCGCATGGGCCGTTAACGCAACAGAGGCACTTGAGATACCCGCAACAGACATCGCGGCCCGTTCGGCCGCGGCGCGCAAAGGTTCCATCCGGCGGGCAACCTCGGGATTGGGCGCTTCGATCACGAAACGCACCGAATCGCCCTCAACCGACAGCGCGCGGACCATGTCACGCGACACGATATTGCCGCCATCGGGCAGCTCAAGACGTTCCAGTTCTGCAAGGATCGCGGCGCGCGTTTCACTCATGCTTATTCTCCGATCAGACCCGCTGTATTAGGTGGCAGGAAAAAAGGCGCGTGCAAGGGCTGTCGGGAAAATAGTCTATTTTCCCGATATTTGCCCAAAAAGACGGCATCGTTTTCATATGCAAATTCTGCATGGCAGCATTGCGCAGATTTTTATTGTGCAGGTGCAGCATCACCTTATCTTCGGTGTTGTAGACGGCAGGCGCACAACAGTCCAGCCGCAGAGAATAACAGTTCAGGCCGCCCTCTCCTCCTCCCTGGGCCAAGCCTGTTACGGCGGTGGCACCTCTCCTCCTCCCTGGTGCCGCCGCCCTTAAGACCCGGACCGATTGGTCCAAACGACGCGAATGGCCCATCTCCTCCTCCCTTGGGTCGGACGTAAGAGAACGGCGGCGCCACCTCCTCCCGGCGTCGCCGTTTTTCTTTTTTGGGGAGATGTTTTCACAGATTTGGACGTCTGCTTTGTGGACAAAGCCGCCGCTTGAGCATCGCATTCAATGGCTGGTAAGGTGCTTTGGACCAGACTTTCCAAAGCCACAGCCCAATGTCTGGGGTGAGCGGATTACTTGTTTTCATGAGCCGAAGACTTCTACTCTCCGAAAAGACCTTAGGCAGGCTCGAAATGAAAACGTGCGTTATCTGGACTAAGTTGGTCTCTACCCAAGATGAAATCTGCCGCGCGCGCAGCGATCATCTGCACTGGCGCGTTCAGATTGGCGCATGTGATGCGCGGTATAACCGACGCGTCCACGACCCTTAGGCCTTCAATCCCATGGACCCGCATTTCCTCGTCGACCACGGCATCACCGTCAGTGCCCATGCGACACGTACAGCTTGGGTGATAGTCGGTGCCCAACGACGTCTTGGCAAACTCAAGAACGTCCTCATCAGATTGGGCATCCGATCCCGGGCCCAGTTCATCACCCCTATACGCATCAAACGATGGTTGGGCGATGAGGTCGCGCCCCCTGCGAATGCCCGCAACGATGCTGCGCTGATCCTCTGGGGTTGAGAGATAGTTGAACCGCATAAGAGGTTTATCTGCCGGGTTCGCGGATTTAAGGTAAATGCGGCCTTTGCTCGTTGGCCGCGATACATCGATATGCATCGAAAAGGCCTGATCGAGGGAGATGGAACTGTCGGTCTGATAGGTGAACCCTACCGGACCAAAATGGTATTGAATGTCCGGGGTTTTCGCGTCTGCCGTGCTGCGCACCAATCCCCCAGCTTCCCAGAGGTTGCTTGCGGCCAGCCCGGTGCCCGTCGTCATCCACCGCATTCCTGCAGCAAGTTGATTGATCGGGTGCAGCGCTTTGTGAATTGTGACGGGTTTTTTGCAGGCATATTTGATGATCGTGGTCGGGTGATCCTGCAAGTTTTGACCCACGCCGGGTAAGTCCTGTGTGACGCTGATACCATGTCCCCTAATGTGATCAGGCGGGCCAATGCCGGACAGCATCAGAAGCTGTGGGGTGTTGATTGCACCGCCCGACAAAATGACTTCACGTTCTGCATGGAAAGTGACGTCCTGACCTCTGTGTGAGATGAGGACACCTGTGGCCCGGTTCCCCGAGATCAGGACGCGCTTGACCAAAGCGTCGGTGTAAAGTGTCACGTTGGTGCGTTTCAATGCTGGGCGCAGATGGGCCACCGCCGCGCTGCAACGGCGACCATTGCGCTTTGTGCTGTCAAGGCGCGCAACACCCTCAGGCTTGAACCCATTAAGATCATCAGATCGGCCTTGCCCAGAGGTGTCGCCCGCCTCTTCAAACGCGTCGAACAACGGGTTTTCCAACTTCCCCCGGGTGGTGTTCAACGGGCCTTCTCCGCCGCGCCATTCGTTCGCGCCTCTGTCGCTGGTTTCCCCGGCCTTGAAATAGGGAAGGCACTGAGAATAGTCCCATTTCGGCAGGTTGAAGTCTGATGCCCAATGATCATAGTCGGTCGGGTGCCCGCGCATGTAGACCATGGCATTGATGGACGAAGATCCGCCAACCACTTTGCCCCGGGGCATGGACATGCGGCGCTGCAAGACGTCTGGTTCAGCTTCCGTTTCATAGTTCCAGTTTGTCGTCGGGTCCTGGAACACCTTATAAACGCCAGCGGGAACATGGATCATCAGCTTGCGATCCCAGGGCCCGGCCTCAATGACCAAAACGGAGTGCTTGCCGTCCTCCGAAAGCCTGTTTGCCAAAACACATCCCGCCGACCCCGCACCAACGATGATGAAATCAAACTGTTGAACGGAGTTTGCCAAAGCGATCCTCTGGGGCTTTGATAGATGGGCATGTTTGACGCCAAGATGCGCCTTTTGATTGGCGAAACATAAATCTGTTTTTCGAACTTGGGCTATTCTTTTCTTTCCGACTATAGGTTGTTGGCCAAGTCATGACCGATCATGTCGGTCGCCACGAAAGAGGCACTACCTCATGTCCGACACGATCCGTTCCATTGATCCATACCTCATACCTGCTGATCCAAACCCCCACCCATGGTGGTCACAAAAGCCATACGTTTTGGTGCGTGTCGAAACGTCGGACGGCATCGTCGGTTGGGGGGAATGTCATCACCTGAATTTCCGCGAAGACGCGCTGATAAAACTTGTGCACGCGATCACACCGACTTTGATCGGCCGACCGGCCCATGACATCCGGTCCTTGTCGCACGATGCCTTTTTCACGTTTGGTCAACAGCGCCCTGGACTGGAGGTCTATAGTGTATTTGCCGGTATCGAGTTGGCGCTTTGGGATGCGCTCGGCAAACGGTTTGATGCGCCTGTTTACACTCTCATCGGCGGCCCGCTTCACGACCGCGTCGAGCTGTACGCCAATATTTATTCTCCGCATCCTCAAACCCCTGATGCTTTTGCAGAGATGGCAGTGCAGCAGGTTGAGGCCGGTCACCGGACTATCAAGCCGTATCCTTTTGGAGCCAAGACTCCGATCAATGACGGTGTCGCCGTGTTAGAAGCCGTCCGCGGCGCGGTGGGGCCTGGCATTGGCCTTGCTATTGACCTCTGGCGGCACGCCGACCCGGACCGCACGCTGGCCTTGGCGCGGGCGACGGAGCGGTTTGATCTGATGTGGATTGAGGATCCTTTCGCACCCACGGACCCGGAAACCTTGCGCTACATTCGCGACACCATTTCACAGCCGCTTTTGACAGGGGAAACACTTGCCACCCGCCGCGATTTTTCAGCGATGATCTCAAAGCGCTCGGTAGACATCATCAACCCCGACATTTGCCAATCCGGCCTGTTGGAGATGCACGCCATTGCTGCGATGGCAGAACCGTTTTTCATCAAAGTCTCACCGCATAACTCGAACAGCATGGCGTTGGGAACCGCGGCAGCAGTTCACGCAAGCCTAGGAATTACCAACCTTGGTCTGATTGAATATTTTCCCCTGTTTGAAACAGCGTTGGACGATCTCTGCGAAGGCCGGCTAACGCCACGTGACGGATCTATCGCAAAACCAACGGAACCGGGCCTTGGCATCACATTCGACGAAAAAGCAATGCAGACCTATCGTGTTTGAAGTATCAGACTCGCATGCGTCGGCGTCGAATTGGCGGGCACATTCCAGCTTCTGGTATGGTCGGCAAAACGCTTTGATCTGTCGAAATTGATGCCTTTGATTGCGTCTGCCCACGCTGTTCCGGCCCAACACAGACACCGGGTTGAATTGCAAATTTCGGTAGATCTGGGCTCAAAGCGGACGATGCGCTGACATAGAATAGGACGCGAAACAGATCGCTTTGAGCGCGGAGCTGTATGATGCGCTAACGTTAAAAAAGCAATGCCACACCTTCGAAAGTATAACGGGGGTTGAGATTGGACATGCCGTGGCTTCCCTAATGCACCAACGGCCGCGACCGTCTGCGTCTGCCGACTGTGGTCGAAGCCATCGCCGCCTCACTCAAAAACCCCACAAAGGCGCGCGCGGCGTCGCTGACGGCTGTCTGGGCCTCCCGGCTTTCCAGTGCCTCACGCGCATCGGCGGCGGTCACCGCGCCTTCCTGCGCGAAGGCCCATTCCAGAAACCCCATCCGGGCCACGGCGTCGGCCTCTGACCCGGTACTTTCACTGCGTTCAAGCCCGTTCAAAATCTGGCTGGCAGACATGCTCTTCTTCTCCTCCGGCCGCACCCCGGGCCGGTTGGGGCGAAGGTCTTTGCGTTGCACGGGAAACCTGAAGCCAGATCGCCAGCGCCCGCACCGCCCTCCGCGGTTTGACGTCGATCCAAGGCTGGTTTCCGGGCTTGCGGGTCTGGATATCAGCGCCTTCCCAAACAGGTCTGTTCAGTGGCTAATTTGCCGATACCCCCCATGCTTACCGTTGCGGGGGCAGCGCCGGACTTTCACCGGCTTCCCAATTCTCCCCCTGACGTAGTCACGCCAAGCGGCACCTTGGAGTTCGACTGTGACAGGTCGCACGCTGCCACGCAAGGAATGATCCTGGTATCATGAGAGAAACCGCTTCCAAAGGCAAAGAAACTAAAATTATAGTAGAGAGCCGGACATCCCGGCGAGATACGGGACACCACGTGGCGAAAACGGGCGACACAGTAACGGATCTTTTCGTGATCGGCGGCGGCATCAATGGCTGCGGCATTGCGCGGGATGCGGCAGGGCGCGGGCTTTCGGTCGTGCTGGCCGAAAAGGACGACCTTGCGCAGGCCACGTCTTCGGCCTCCACCAAGCTTTTCCACGGCGGATTGCGGTACCTGGAGTTCTTTGAATTCCGCCTTGTGCAGGAGGCGCTGCAGGAACGCGAAACCCTGCTGCGCGCGATGCCCCATATCAGCTGGCCCATGCGGTTCGTGCTGCCGCTGGACCCAGAGATGCGTTTTGACAGCGAAACGCCGACCTCGCGGATCATGAATATCTTTATGCCTTGGGCGCGGGGGCGTCGCCCGGCCTGGCTGATCCGCCTCGGGCTGAGGCTTTATGATGGCCTCGGCGGACGACAGATCTTACCCGGCACGAAGACCATCTCTTTGCAAGGCACCCCGGAAGGCGCGCCGCTCAAACCCGATCTCAAACGCGCTTTTGAGTATTCCGATTGCTGGGTGGAGGATTCGCGCCTGGTGGCCCTCAATGCCCGCGATGCGGCAGAGCGCGGTGCGACTGTCATGACGCAGTCCAAGGTGCTGTCGGCCCGACGCGATGGCGATCTCTGGGCCATTGAGGTGCTCGACCGGAAGACAGACGAGACGCACACGCATCACGCGCGTATGCTGGTCAATGCCGGCGGGCCGTGGGTGGGCCACCTGATCCGCAACGTGGCCGGGATCAATTCGCGCGAAGGCGTTCGGCTTGTACGGGGCAGTCACATCGTCACGCGGAAACTCTTCGACCACGACAAATGCTATTTCTTCCAGGGCCCCGATGGCCGGATCATCTTTGCCATTCCGTATGAGACAGACTTCACCCTGATCGGCACCACCGATGCCGACCATGCCGAGCCGTTCGTGGACCCGGAATGCACCCCGGAAGAGCGGGACTACTTGCTCGGCTTCATCAACCGCTACCTGGCGCAGCCGATCTCGAATAACGACATCGTCTGGACCTATTCCGGCGTGCGGCCTCTATATGATGACGGTGCGAAATCGGCGACGGCGGCCACGCGGGACTACGTCCTGTCGCTCGACACCAACGGCCCGCCCCTGCTCAACGTCTTTGGCGGCAAGATCACGACCTATCGGCGGCTGGCGGAAAGCGCGCTTGAGAAGATCGCGAGCCAGTTTGAGGACGTGCCAGACAAATGGACCGCCGGTGTCGCTCTGCCGGGGGGCGATTTCCGAGTGGACGGGGTGGAAGTGCTCATCAAGAACCTGCGCCAGGCACATCCGTTCCTTGATGACAAATGGGCCCGCCGTCTGGTCAAAGGCTACGGTACGGACGCCGCGCGCATGCTGGATGGCGTCGCCATGGCCGAAGATCTCGGTCAAGACTTCGGCGCGACGCTGACAGAGCGCGAAGTGGATTGGCTCATGACCCACGAATTCGCCACCCGCGCCCAAGACGTGGTCTGGCGACGCACGAAACTGGGCCTTAGGATGACGGCTGAGGAGATTGCCGCATTGGACGATTGGATGACGTCCCGTCCGTGAGGCCCGCGCGTTTGGGAGGACACGCACATGACCCACATTCTGGCCATTGATCAGGGCACCACGTCCAGCCGCGCCATCCTGTTTGACGCAGACATGCGCGTGCGTGCTGTGGCGCAGGAGGAATTCACCCAGCACTTCCCCGCATCGGGTTGGGTCGAACATGACCCGGCAGATATCTGGGCCAGCACGGCGGGCACCTGTCGTGCCGCGATCGAACGTGCGGGGATCCGGCCTGAGGACATCGCGGCCATCGGCATCACCAACCAGCGCGAAACCACCGTGGTCTGGGACCGCAAGACCGGCAAGCCCGTGCACAACGCCATCGTTTGGCAGGACCGCCGGACATCGCAGATGTGCCAGGGGCTGCGCGAAGCCGGACATGAGGCAATGGTGACGGAACAGACAGGGCTGCTGCTTGATCCGTACTTTTCCGGCACGAAACTGGCTTGGGTTCTTGAAAATGTAGATGGTGCGCGTACTGCCGCAGAGCAGGGCGATCTGCTGTTCGGCACGGTGGATTGCTTCCTCATCTGGAAACTCACCGGCGGCGCGGTGCACGCAACCGACGCCACCAATGCCGCGCGCACGTTGCTCTATGACATCAAGCGCGGCTGCTGGAGCGAAGAGATTTGCGCGCTGCTCAATATCCCGATGTCCATGCTGCCGGAGGTCAAGGACAGCGCGGCGGACTACGGCACCACGCGCCCTGACCTCTTCGGGCGGGCCATCCCGATACTGGGTGTTGCGGGCGATCAGCAAGCAGCGACGGTGGGGCAGGCCTGCTTCAGTCCCGGCATGATGAAATCGACCTATGGGACGGGTTGTTTTGCGCTTCTGAACACTGGAGACGCGCCGGTCACTTCAACCAATCGACTGCTGACCACCATCGCGTATCAGCTGGACGGCAAACCCACTTACGCGCTGGAAGGGTCCATCTTCATTGCAGGCGCCGTCGTGCAATGGCTGCGGGACGGGTTGAAGATCATTCAGTCTGCCGGGGATACTCAGGGCTTGGCGGAAACGTCTGACGAAGGCCAGCCGCTGATCATGGTCCCCGCCTTCACCGGTCTGGGCGCGCCCTACTGGAACGCAGATTGCCGGGGCGCGGTGTTTGGTCTGACACGCAATTCCGGCCCTGCCGAGTTCGCGCGCGCCGCCCTGGAAAGCGTCGGTTTTCAGACCCGCGACCTGATGGAGGCGATGCGGGCGGATTGGGCATCGACGGGCGGTGATCAGATCTTGCGCGTCGATGGCGGGATGAGTGCGTCTGACTGGACCATGCAATTCCTCGCAGACATCATAGGTGCGCCGGTGGATCGGCCCGAGGTACTGGAGACGACCGCCCTGGGTGCTGCATGGCTCGCCGGGATGCGGGCCGGGGTGTATCCGGACATGGACGGCTTTTCGCAGACCTGGGCGCTGGAACAGCGGTTTGAGCCGGGGATGGAGGCGTCTGTGCGGGACGCGAAATATGCCGCCTGGACACGGGCGGTGCAGGCCGTGCAAAGCGTGTAGTTTTTCGCGCTGCGCCCGTGCACCTCGACATGCCGTAGGGTGGGGTTTCACCCCACCACCCGCTCGGTAAACCCTAGGGGCAAGGCGAATTTACGACCGATCAACATACTTTGTCTTGCCCAGTCATTGCCAGATCAGAGCCTCGTCCAACTGCAACCCACCCAAAACATGAGGCCCATCACCTCATTCTAAAGCCCCGCCTGATGGGCGCCATCAGGCCGCGCCGACCCGCCCCCCTGGGGCGGCGCGATGCGCCACCCCGCGGGTCGTCGCGTGAATTCTCTTTTGATGGGCCTCATGTTTTGGGTGGGTTGCCATAGCCGGCCTTGATACCGCGTACTTGCTCCATAGGATAGGGTTGTTCCGAAGCCTAACAACGAAAGAAGCGGGAAAATTCCCCGCTTCTCACAATTCTCAGATTTAAGTCCGTTCGCCTCAGGCGCCCCAAACGTAGATGGCCGCAAAGAGGAACAGCCACACAACATCCACAAAGTGCCAGTACCAGGCCGCGGCCTCGAACCCGACGTGGTTGTCGGCGGTGAAGTGACCGCGCCGCACACGCAGGTAGCACACGAAAAGGAAGATCGTGCCGATGATCACATGCGCCCCGTGGAAGCCTGTCGCCATGAAGAAGCTGGCCCCATAGATATTTCCGGCAAAGCCAAAGGCTGCGTGGCTGTACTCATAGGCCTGGAAGAAGGTGAATATCAGACCAAGGATCACCGCCAACAGCAGACCTGTCTTGATGTCCTTGCGATTGTCTTCATGCACCAGCGCGTGGTGCGCCCAAGTGCAGGCGGCGCCAGAGCACAGCAGGATCAGCGTGTTGATCAGCGGCAGATGCCAGGGGTCGAAGGTCTCAATCCCTGCCGGGGGCCACTGACCATCAACCGCCGGGCTGTCTGGGCCCATCGGGTAAAGCGCGTGCTTGAAGAAGGTCCAGAACCAGGCGGAGAAGAACATGACCTCGGACATGATGAACATGATGAAGCCATAGCGCAGACCGATCCGCACCACCGGGGTGTGGTCGCCTGCGAAGTTCTCCTTCACCGTTTCCGACCACCACCCAAACATGGTGTAGCAGGTCATCACGAAGCCGATGAGGAACATCCAGGGTCCGCTCAGCTTGGCCGCGCCAAAGAAGACGGACATCCCGCCCGACATCCAGACAACAGCCCCGAAGAGCATGATAAACCCCGCCAGTGCGCCGATGAACGGCCACAGTGAAGGGTTCAGGATGTGATAGTCATGGTTTTTTTCATGTGCCATTGTGCGTCCCTCGCAGATCGGCGTTAGTTCGTTTCGGTGGATGAAGCCTCATCCAGGGATGCCTGCTCAACTGGCAGGTCAATTTCGTAGAATGTGTACGACAGCGTGATCGAGTGGGTGTACTTCGCGTCCCGGTCCTCAACGATCTCCGGATCGACATAAAAAGTCACGGGCATCATGACGCGCTCTCCGGGTTGCAGAACCTGCTCTTCAAAGCAGAAGCACGCGATCTTGGTGAAGAAGCCACCGGCCTCAAACGGGAAAACGTTGAACGCGGCTGTGCCTGCGACGGGGCGATCTGTCGGGTTGTAGGCCTCGTAGAAAGCCAGACCCGTCTCCCCGATGCGGATTTCCATTTCCCGCTCAACCGGCGTGAAATGCCACGGCATGTCACGCTCCAGCGAGGCATCAAAACGGACTTTGATGGTCTGATCAAGGATTTCATCGGACGCCACGGTCGATGTCGACGGCGTACCGCCAAACCCAGTCACCCGGCAAAACCAGTCATACAGCGGCACCGACGCCCAGGCGAGCCCGCCCATGAACACCACAACGCTGACCAGTTTGAGAACTGTTTTGCCATGGTTGTCGGTGTGCGTCATTCTGCGGCCTCCCCGAACAGGGGTTGCGTAAACTCTTCGGTTGAGACTTTCACGACTGTCAGCCCGAAGACGATGGCCACAAGCCCCACCAGCGCAAGACCCAGACCCACGTTGCGGGAAAACCGACGCTTGTGCAGTTCATGTTCGCGCGCCAAACCCATCACCAGCCTCCCAATCCAAAGGGCGCAAGGCCCGCTTCAAGTGCTATCACACCAAACAGCGCAAAGAGATAGTAAAGCGACAGTTTGAAGAACGACTTCTCAACGCCATAATTGTCTGCCTCGGCGTCCTCTTCGGTGCGTTTCCAGATTTTCACAGCACCTTTGATGAAGGCCAGGTTCAAGACCACAGCCACTGCCAGGTAGAGAGGCCCGCCAACCGAGGTGAACCCGATCCCGACCGCCAGCGCGGCCAGCAGCAGGGTGTAGACCAGAATGTGCACGCGGGTGGCGCGGCGCCCGTGCGTCACCGTCAGCATAGGCACCCCGGCATCGTCATAGTCAGAGCGCATGAACAGGGCCAGGGCCCAGAAATGCGGTGGTGTCCACATGAAGATGATGGAGAACATCAGAACGGATTCGAGGCTGACCCCGCCGGTCACGGCCGCCCACCCGATCATCGGAGGGAACGCACCTGCCGCACCACCGATCACGATGTTCTGCGGCGTCCAGCGTTTCAACCACATGGAGTAGATGACGACGTAGAAAAAGATCGTGAAGGCCAGGATCGCCGCCGCCACCCAGTTCGTGGCCAGCCATAGCATCACAATGGCAATGCCCGACAGCGCCATACCAAAGGCGAACGCCTCATCTTCGGTGATCTTACCTGACGGAATGGGCCGACCTCGTGTCCGGCGCATCACGCGGTCGATATCGGCATCCCACCACATGTTCAGCGCACCGGAGGCGCCGCCGCCCAGCGCAATGAACAGGATCGCCGCAAAACCGATCATCGGATGCACGCCACCCGGCGCGGCGTAAAGGCCAACGAATGCGGTGAAAACAACCAACGTCATCACACGCGGTTTCAGCAGAGCAAAGAAATCTCTGAACTCTGCCTCGCCGGTAGACGGTGTTGTGGTGTTGAGACTTGCGTCACTCATACCCTGTTCCTTCGGTGGGACGCCGCCGGATCAAACCGGCCGCCCTGCCTTGTCATTTCCGCGACGCGCCTTACTCGGCCTTTGCCGCCACGGTCACGTCGCGCGGCTTGCCCGCATATTCCTCGATCGCGCCATCGAGCCATGCGGTGTAGGCCTCTTCACTCACCACTTTCACGGTGATGGGCATGTAGGCATGGTCTTTGCCGCACAGTTCAGAACATTGACCGAAATAGATGCCTTCTTTTTCGGCTTTAAACCAAAGCTCGGCAATCCTGCCTGGGACCGCGTCCTGCTTCACACCGAAGGCAGGGATCGTCCAGGAATGTATCACATCACCGCCGGTGACCTGCATCACGATGGTTTTGTTGATCGGCACCACGATGGCGGTGTCCGTGGCCAGCAGGTATTCGTCCTCGGCATAGCCATGATCGGCCAGTTCTTCCTTGGCCAGCATGAAGCTTTCAAAGCCGAACTCATGATCGACATATTCATAGCCCCAGAACCACTGGTATCCCGTCGCCTTGATGGTGATGTCCGCTTCCGGGATTTCCTGTTGCTTGAACAGCACCGGCAGCGAAAACGCGCCAATAAACACCAGGATCACGATGGGCGCGACCGTCCAGGCAATCTCGATGGGAGAGTTGTGGGTGAAGGTCGCAGGCTCCGGATTGGCGCGGCGGTTGAAACGGACAATGCAGATCAGCAGCAGCGCGCAAACAAACAGCGAGATCGCCGTGATGATGACCAGCAGCAGCGTATCGAGCCACACGATGTCCTGCATCAACTCGGTCACGGCCGGTTGAAAGTTCAGTCCGCCCGGCGTCGGCTTGCCGATCGACTCAAGACCTTCCTGCGCAACGGCCGGAAGGGCGACCAGAGCGGTCAATGCCGCCGTCATAGTGGCCAAGAATTTTGATTGTCCTCGCATGGTGCACCCGCTTCTTTCGTCGATTAGACATTGGCACGCGCCATCATCGCCATATATGAAGCGATTGGCTTGTGAGAGTTAAATCCTATTCTGTAAGCACAAACAAGCTTGCGCGTTGCGGCAAACGGACGCTTGTTTGCGGTAGAGCAAAACACCGGTCCAAGGCAGGAGCACTTCATGACAGACACGGCTTTTCGCCCTTTTGAAACAGCCTTTTCGCGCGATGATGCCTTGCGCCATTTGCAGACCGCGACCCATGGCGCAGATGACGGAGAGCTCTTTCTGGAGCGCCGCCGCTCTGAGGCTGTCGTTTTTGACGACGGACGGGTGAAATCGGCCAGCTATGACGCGTCCGAGGGATTCGGTCTGCGCGCCGTTCGGGGTGAGGTGGCGGGCTATGCTCATTCGACCGAGATGACCGAGGCCGCCCTGTCGCGCGCCGTGGAAACCGCGCGCCTCGCGGTGGGCGATGGCGGCGGCACGCTCGCGCTGTCACCGGCGCACACCAACACGAAACTTTACACCGACGAAGACCCCATCGCGGGCGTCACTTTCCCGGTGAAACTCGAAACCTTGCGCGAGATAGATGCTTTCGCCCGTGACCTAGACCCCCGCGTGGTGCAGGTCTCCGCCACCATCGCCGCGTCGCATCAGGAAGTGGTGATCCTGCGTCCGGACGGCACCGAAGTGTCTGACACGCGGCCCATGACCCGCCTCAATGTCAGCGTCATCGTCGAAGAAAACGGTCGGCGCGAAGCAGGCGGCGCAGGCGGCGGCGGGCGCGTGGGTCTCGATGGTCTGATCGATGCAGGCGACTGGCAGGCCAAAACGCAAGAAGCATTGCGCGTCGCGCTTGTAAACCTGAACGCAGAGCCCGCACCAGCTGGCGTGATGGACGTGGTCCTCGGCCCCGGCTGGCCGGGTATCCTGCTGCACGAAGCTATCGGTCATGGCCTGGAAGGGGATTTCAACCGCAAGGGCAGTTCGGCCTTTGCGGGCCTGATGGGTCAGCAGATCGCCGCCAAGGGTGTGACCGTGCTGGATGACGGCACCATTCCCGACCGACGCGGTTCCATCACCGTGGATGATGAAGGCACGCCCAGCGCCAAGAACACCTTGATCGAGGATGGCGTGTTGGTGGGCTACATGCAGGACCGCCAGAACGCGCGCCTCATGGGGGTCGAGGCCACCGGCAACGGGCGGCGTGAAAGCTATGCCCACGCGCCCATGCCGAGGATGACCAACACCTACATGCTGGGCGGCGATACCAACCCGCAGGATATCGTGGCGGAGCTGAAGGACGGGATTTATGCCGTGGGCTTCGGTGGCGGACAGGTGGACATCACCAACGGCAAGTTCGTCTTCTCCTGCACCGAGGCCTACCGCGTGAAGAACGGCAAAGTTGGCGCGCCGGTCAAAGGCGCCACGCTCATTGGCGACGGTGCCACCGCGCTCAAGCACATCCGCGCGCTTGGCAATGACATGTCGCTCGACCCCGGCATGGGCAATTGCGGCAAGGCCGGGCAATGGGTGCCGGTGGGCGTGGGCCAGCCAACAGTGATGATCGGCGGTCTGACCGTGGGCGGCTCTGCGGCGTGAGCCGGAGCTCTGACCAATCGCTCTCCCCCGACGCCCTGCGCCGCTTTGGCGAGGATGTCGATTTCGGTCGCACCGCGTCAGATTACGCCACCCACCGCGCCGGGTTTCCAGATGCGTTCTTCGACGCCCTCTCATCGCACGGCCACATCTCATCCGGCATGACCGCCGTGGACCTCGGCACTGGCACCGGCACCGTCGCGCGCGGCCTCGCCCAGCGCGACCTCTCTGTGACCGGCATCGACCCCGCCGAATACCTGCTGAGCGCCGCCCGCGACCTCGACCAAGCCGCTGGCCTCTCCATCGCCTACACACCCGGCTCCGCCGAAAACACCGGCCTGCCCAACGCCTGCGCCGATCTGGTGACCGCAGGCCAATGCTGGCACTGGTTCGACCGCGCCGCCGCCGCAACGGAAGCCGCCCGCCTCCTCCGCCCCGGCGGTCGCGCCCTCATCGCCCATTTCGACTGGCTCCCCCTCCCCGGCTCGGTGGTGGCGGCCACGGAAGGGTTGATCCTGCGCTACAACCCCGACTGGGCAGGCGCGGGCGGCACGGGCATCTACCCGCAATGGCTCGAAGACCTCGCCAAAGCCGGCTTCACCGCCATCGAAACCGCCTCCTTCGACGTGAGCCAACCCTACACGCACGAGGCATGGCGCGGCCGCATCCGGGCCAGCGCGGGGATCGCCGCCTCGCTGTCACCGGAACTGGTTGCCGAGTTCGACGCGGAACTCGAAGCCCTCTTGCAAAACTACTTCCCCGAAGACCCCCTCACGATCCCCCACCGCGTCTGGTGGGTGACAGGGACCCTTGGCTAACCTCCCCACGTCACTCCATACACGCACCCGGTCGCACGACCAAAACTTGAGTATTTCTGGAAAGATGAAGCAGGGGCATTCGCGCTTCTTTCTTGCTCAAAATACTCCGGGGAGTCGCGCTTTGGCGCGACGGGGCAGCGCCCCAAAACCCCTCACTCCCCGTCCAAAAACCGCACAAAGGCCCGCGCCGCGGCTGATGGCAACGCATCCCGCAGCACCACGCGATAACACACCACCCCGAAATCAATCCGCGCATCCACAAGGTCCAGCTCTCCGCGCTCATGATCGCGGCGGGCCGCATCGGCCAGCACCATCGCCGCACCCAGGCCCTGCGCCGCCATGCGTCGCGCTGCTTCCCGGTTGGTCACGGTCAGGGAGGACGCAAACCCCAGGCGCACAACGCTGCGATCCTCGCGCAAATGCCCGATCAGCTCCGCCGGGCTGTCAGAAGGGGTCAAAAGCGCCACATCATAATCCCACCCTGCATCTGCCCGCCGCGCCCTGGTACCGGGGGGCAGCACGCAAGCCAGCGATACATATGTCTGCCCCGCCGCCTCTTCTCGCGTCATCGGGCCTTTCATCCGGATGGCCAGATCAAACCGGCTCATATTCAACGGCACCACATCATCGCGCGCGTCGACATGCAGGCGCAGATCAGGATGCAGCGCCGTGAACCGCGCCAAACGGTCGGGCAGCCAATGCGTGGCCATTTCCGTGGTCACACTCATCGACAGCGTCCCACTCAAGGGCGCATCCGGGCGCAGGCCTGCCACCTCCCCTGCCCTGTCAGCAGCGCGCATCATTTCAGTGGCGGCACGGTGGACATCCGCCCCAGCCGGGGTCAGTTGAAAACTGCGGGTGGTACGCGCAGCAAGGGTGACGCCCAATTCCTCTTCCAGTTCCGACAGCGCCGTCGAGACGACCGGCACCGACAGCCCCAAAACCTCCGCCCCGCCGCGAATGGACCCTGCTTCGGCGATGGCGGCAAAATATGTCAGGCGGCGGACGGTTTGATGCGAGGCGACGGGCTGCAAGATTATTCTTTCATACCAAATATTTCTTTTTGTATTTCTGTTCTACCGAACAAATGCCGCGCGCGCAAAGGTTCCCAACAGTTTCACGTTTATAAGGACACTCAAACATGCGCTTTCCCTCTCTTGCTGCCACAGCTCTGACCGCAGCCGCCCTCTTGTCAGCCCCTGTCATGGCTGACGACCTCGACGTGGTGAAATCCTTCTACGCCGATCTTCTAACCACCCCGGCTGATGCCACCGGCGACATGGTGCGATCCGTCGTGTCCGAGGATTGGGTGTCGATCCCCACCCCGCGCGGCGGGCCGGGCGCCGAAGGGTTGGCCAAAACGCTGGCTGGCTTTGGGGGCGTGATCCCCGATCTGCAATGGACACCGCAGGAAATCCTGCAGGACGGCAATCGTTACATCGTGCGCAGCATCGCGACCGGCACACCCGCCGTTGCGTTCCTGGGGGTTGAGCCAACGGGCAAAAGCTTTGAGATCATGTCGATCGACATCCACACGGTGGAGGATGGCAAGATCGTCCAGAGCTATCACGTGGAAGAATGGTTGAGCGCCAAGTACCAGTTGCAGGCAGAGTAACCCGTAAATCAGGCGTATCAGGCGGCCGGTGCATCGCAGAGGTGCCCCGGCCTGCATTTTTCCGAGGTTTGATTCACCGCCCGTTAACTTTGATCACCCTACAGTGATCCTGCAATCAGGCGAGGCTGTGATGACCGAGGAGATACATCCTTCCAACCACCCCCCACTCCCACCCACCACGGAAGATGATCGGGTCGCGTGGCTTCGCCTATTGCGCTCTCGCCGGGTTGGTCCGGCGACATTTTACCGGCTTTTGTCTGAGAACGGCAATATTCACGCCGCTTTGGCCGCCTTGCCGGAACTTGCCCGCTCACCGGGCGCAAAGGATTACACGCCCTGCCCCATTGGCGTGGTTGAGGCAGAGATGGAAAGCGCCCGGGCATTGGGGGCACATCTTATTTGCCGGAGTGATACCGCCTATCCGGACCTGCTCGCCCAGACGCCCGATGCCCCGCCCGCGTTCTGGGCCTTGGGCAAGCTTGAGTTGCTGTCACGGCCATCGATCTCGGTCGTGGGTGCGCGCAATGCTTCGTCGCTCGGCCTGCGCATGACCCGCGCGCTTTGCAAGGACCTCGGCGAACAACAAGGACACATCGTCGTCTCGGGCCTCGCCCGTGGCATTGATGCCGCCGCCCACAAGGCCGCACTGGATCATGGCACCATCGCCGTTATGGCCGGTGGTGTCGATTTCGTCTACCCGGCCGACAACACCGATCTGGCACGCAAGATCGCCCATGTCGGGCTTCTGATCTCGGAACAACCCATGGGCCTGCAACCCCGCGCCCGTCATTTCCCATCGCGCAATCGCATCATCAGCGGGATGTCCCGCGCGCTTGTCGTGGTGGAGGCTGCGGCGAAATCCGGATCACTGATCACTGCCCGCACGGCCCTTGATCAGGGGCGCGAGGTTCTGGCCGTGCCAGGCCATCCGTTCGACGCCCGCGCCTCGGGTTGCAATATGTTGATCCGGGACGGGGCCACTTTGGTGCGCGGTGGTGAAGATATCCGAGAGGTTCTCCAAGGCCTGTCCCCAACGCGCGCGCCCGTTGCTCCCCTTGCCATTGATCCCACGCCTGAGCCCGTTGACAGCCCGCCACCCGCAGAACGCCACACGCCCGAGGATACCCGCGCGCTTCATCAGACCATACTTGATCGGCTTGGCCCTACACCGCTTGCCGAGGATCAGTTGATCCGCGATCTGGGCACCCCGGCCTCGCGTGTCACACCGATGCTGACCGACATGGAAATCGACGGCCAGATTACGCGCCACCCGGGTGGGTTGCTGTCTCGCTCGGCCTGACGCTGCTCTCACACGTCTCACAAATGACACGGCAACCTGCCGCGTGTGACGTCTTCGACAAGACATCCAACCCGCCGCATTGACAATCAACCTTTGCACCCCACATGTTGCCCGGCCAAGAAATACCTGTTGAGTCGAGAGGTTCCCCGCATGCCCGTTGTTGTTGTCGAATCCCCGGTCAAGGCCAAGACAATCAACAAGTATCTGGGGTCTGACTACACGGTTCTTGCATCCTACGGCCACGTCCGCGACCTGCCCCCCAAGAACGGATCCGTCGATCCCGACAATGAATTTGAGATGCTTTGGGAGATCGGCGCAGACAGCAAAAAACACGTCAAGGCTATCGCCGACGCCCTGAAAGAGGACAACGCCCTGATCCTCGCCACCGACCCCGATCGCGAAGGGGAGGCGATCAGCTGGCACCTGGAAGAGGCGCTGCGCAAACGAAAGGCCATCAAAAAAGACACGCCTGTCAGCCGCGTGGTCTTCAACGCCATCACCAAGGCGGCGGTGACCGAGGCCATGGCCAACCCGCGCGAGGTGGATGAAGACCTGGTCGAAGCCTATCTCGCTCGTCGGGCACTCGATTATCTTGTCGGCTTCAACCTAAGCCCCGTCCTTTGGCGCAAACTGCCCGGTGCACGCTCTGCGGGCCGGGTGCAGTCGGTCTGCCTCCGCCTCATCGTCGAACGTGAGATGGAGATCGAGGCGTTCAAGGCGCGCGAATACTGGTCGGTCAAAGCCCTGCTTGCCACACCGCGCGGCAAGGAATTCGAAGCGCGCCTGACCGTGCTGGCGGGCAAGAAGCTTGACCGCTACGACATCGAGAACGAAACGCAGGCCGAATTGGCCGTGCAGGCCGTCAACAGCCGCGATCTGAAAGTGGCCAGCGTCGAGGCCAAACCGGCCAACCGCAACCCGTCCGCCCCGTTCATGACCTCCACGCTGCAGCAGGAAGCCAGCCGCAAATTCGGCATGGGCGCGCGGCAAACCATGTCGGCGGCTCAACGTCTCTATGAGGCGGGCCTCATTACCTATATGCGGACTGATGGCATCGACATGGCGCCCGAGGCCGTGATGGCCACCCGCGACGCAATCAAAGATCGTTACGGTGACGAGTACGTGCCGAACTCCCCGCGCATGTACAAGAACAAGGCCAAGAACGCGCAAGAGGCGCATGAATGCATCCGCCCCACTGATATGACGCGCGACGCCGCCTCGGTAAAACTGTCAGAGCCGGATCAGCGCAAGCTTTACGATCTGATCTGGAAACGCACCATCGCCTGCCAGATGGCGGCGGCGCGTCTGGAACGCACCACCGTGGACATCGCCAGCGCAGATGGTCAGATCGGCTTGCGCGCCACGGGTCAGGTCGTGCTCTTTGATGGTTTCCTGCGCGTTTATGAAGAAGGCCGCGACGATGTGGCCAACAGTGGCGATGACGACGACAAGCGCCTGCCCCAGATCATGCAGGGTGAGACGGCAGAAAAACGCACGATCACGCCAGAACAGCATTTCACGCAACCCCCGCCGCGCTATACCGAGGCCACACTGGTCAAACGGATGGAAGAGCTTGGCATCGGCCGCCCCTCCACCTACGCCTCGATCGTGACCACGATCCAGGAACGTGATTACGTCCGCAAAGACAAAAACCGCCTCTTCCCGGAAGACAAAGGCCGGATCGTTACAATCTTCCTTTTGAACTTCTTCCGCAAATATGTGGGCTATGAGTTTACCGCCAATCTGGAAGATGAGCTCGACGGGGTCAGCGCGGGCGACGCCGACTATAAGGTCGTGCTGGCCAATTTCTGGCGCGATTTCTCGGCTGCGATTTCCGAAACCTCTGATCTGCGCATCTCCGAGGTGCTGGATAAACTCGACGAAGTTTTGGCGCCTCAGCTTTACCCGCCGCGCGAAGACGGGTCTGACCCACGCTCTTGCCCAAAATGCGGCACCGGCAGCTTGCATCTGAAGACATCGCGCACCGGCGGCTTTGTCGGCTGCTCCAACTACCCCGAATGCCGCTACACCCGCCCCATCGGTGGCGAAGACCAGGGCGGTGATCGCAGCCTGGGCGAGGATGCAGGCGATGAGATCTTCCTGCGCACCGGGCGCTTCGGGCCGTATGTCCAACGCGGTGAGGTGACCGAAGAGAACAAGAAACCCCCGCGCGCCAGCCTGCCCAAAGGCTGGAGCATGGAGGATATGGATCTTGAAAAAGCCCTCACCTTGCTGAGCCTACCACGCGAGGTTGGCCCGCAGCCCGATGATGGCGAAATGATCGAGGCGGGCATCGGGCGGTATGGGCCTTTCGTCAAACACGGCCGCCTTTATGCAAACCTCAAGGAAGTGGACGAGGTCTTTACCATCGGCATGAACCGCGCGGTCGAGGAACTGGCCAAAAAGGCCGCAAGCCGCGGCCAGGGACGCGGGGCTGCAGCCAAGCCGCTCAAAGAGCTGGGCGAACATCCTGAAAGCGGCGGCCCGGTCAATGTGATGGACGGGCGTTACGGGCCTTATGTGAAATGGGACAAGGTCAACGCGACCCTGCCCAAAGATGTGGAACCGGACAGCGTCACCATGGAGATGGCCGTGGCGCTGATCGCCGAGAAAGCGGCCAAGGGTGGCAAGGGCAAACGCAAAGCGCCCGCGAAGAAGAAAGCGCCTGCCAAGAAAGCCGCCGCCGGGAAATAGATTTCATGCCTCCGGCGGGAGTATTTGAGACCAGAAAGAAGCCAGAGAGCACAGGTCCCCTGCTTCATCTTTCCAGAATTAATTCGGGGTCTGGGGTAGCGCCCTAGTTCCGACATTGACACTCTTCCCGCACACCGCCACAACTTGCGCAAATCTCACATCAGGAGAGGTGCCATGGGCAAAATCTACAGCTCAGCCG
This sequence comes from uncultured Roseovarius sp., assembly GCA_963422235.2. Taxonomy (GTDB): domain Bacteria; phylum Pseudomonadota; class Alphaproteobacteria; order Rhodobacterales; family Rhodobacteraceae; genus Roseovarius. The sequence continues at coordinate 2,285,854 of CAXMWV010000002.1, read as the reverse complement.
CCGAAGCGCTGGACGGCCTTTTGAAAGACGACATGCTGATCGCGGCAGGCGGGTTCGGCCTATGCGGCATTCCGGAACTGCTTTTGAAAGCTATTCAGGATGCAGGCGTCAAAGACCTGACATTTGCCTCCAACAACGCGGGCGTGGATGATTTCGGCATCGGCATCCTGCTGCAGACCCGGCAGGTGCGCAAAATGATGAGCTCTTACGTCGGAGAGAATGCCGAGTTCATGCGCCAGTATCTCTCAGGCGAGTTGGAGATCGAGTTTAATCCGCAAGGCACCCTGGCCGAGCGTATGCGCGCCGGCGGCGCGGGCATTCCGGGCTTTTATACCAAGACGGGCGTCGGCACGCAGGTGGCCGAGGGCAAGGAGCATAAAGACTTCGACGGCGAGACATATATTCTGGAGCGCGGCATTTTCGCGGACCTCTCCATCGTCAAGGCGTGGAAGGCGGATGAGACCGGCAACTGCATCTTCCGCAAGACGGCGCGCAACTTCAATCCGCCTGCCGCGATGTGCGGCAAGGTGTGCGTGATGGAAGTGGAAGAGATCGTGCCCGTGGGCAGCCTCGATCCGGACAGCATTCATCTACCGGGCGTCTACGTGCATCGCCTTATTCAAGGCGAGCATGAGAAACGCATCGAACAAAGAACCGTGAGGGAGGCCTGATCATGCCCTGGGATCGCAATCAAATGGCCGCACGGGCCGCGATGGAACTGGAAGACGGGACCTATGTGAACCTCGGGATCGGCATTCCGACCCTGGTGCCCAACTTTATTCCCGAAGGCGTCAGTGTGACGCTGCAATCTGAAAACGGCATGCTGGGTATGGGCCCGTTCCCGGTCGCGGGCACGGAAGACCCCGACCTGATCAACGCGGGCAAGCAGACGATCACGGAATTGCCCGAGACCGCCTATTTCGACAGCGCCACCAGCTTTGGCATGATCCGGGGCGGCAAGATTGCGATGGCGATCCTTGGCGCGATGGAAGTGGCAGAAAACGGCGATCTGGCCAACTGGATGATCCCCGGCAAGCTGGTCAAAGGCATGGGCGGTGCGATGGACTTGGTCGCGGGCGTCGGTCGCGTTGTGGTTGTCATGGATCACACCAACAAGCATGGCGACAGCAAAGTCCTGAAAGAATGCACCCTGCCGTTGACCGGCGCGGGTGTGGTCGATCGGATCATCACCAATCTGGGCGTGCTGGATGTGACAGAAGATGGGCTGAAGATCGTGGAATGCGCCCCGGATGTCAGCGAAGACGATCTGCGCGCCGCCACGCAGGCTAAGATCGTCTGACGCAAAATATCACCCAAACAGAAAACCCGCCCCGGCCCTGAGCCGGGGCCTTTTGTTTTTGAGGACCTAGTTTGACGCCAGCCGCAGCGCACAGGCATCTGTGATCAGCACAGGCTGTGTCTGGCAAAGCCCGCGCGCCACGCCATACGCCGCCAGCACCTTCGGCACGTAGTCCCGCGTCTCAGCGTAGGGTGGCACGCCGCCATGTTTGCGCACGGCCCCCTCGCCTGCGTTGTACCCGGCCAGCGCCAGCACCGCGTCGCCGTCGAATTCCTTCAGCAGCCAATCCAGATACGCCACGCCGCCTTTGATGTTCTCGGTCGTGGACAAGCTGTCCGTCACGCCAAACCGCGCCGCCGTGTCGGGCATCAGTTGCATCAGACCTTGCGCGCCTTTGTGACTTTCCGCTTTGGGACGTCCGCCCGATTCAACTGCAATCACCGCAAGGACCAGTGCCGGAGATACCTGCGACCCGATGGTCGCGCGCAGGATGTCTGCGCCATTGTCCGAGGCGATCTCCTGCATGACCTGCAATCGCGGACCGGTGACACCTGCCGTCTCCAACCGGTTGAAGGCCAGCCGCAGCCGCGAGTTGGGATCTGGCGTGACATCGGTGGGTACGTCCGTCCAGAACCAGTCAAAGCTGCCAATCGGTGCCGTCGCGCGGGGAGTATCCGCCACCTGCTCGGCAGGTTTGGGACGGCTTGCCAGGATTTCCGCCTGTTCTTCCGGATCGATCTGCACCAGCCCGCGACGGGTTTGACCGGGATCCGGCGCCTTCTCCCGCTTGAAGGTGAAATCGGGATACGGCGTTGGTTGTTGCGCCGCCTCCTGCGCAAATCCCTGCACAGGAGACATATATAAGGACAAAACGGCCAACCCGGCCGCTTGTGCGAGTATTCGGGGCGTCATGACTGCTCTGCCTCAACGACTTGTAGTTGTTTTTTGTTTACCCATAGCCGAAAAATCCGGGTTTTTCACGCCATTTGTACCCGCTTCGGAAACGAAAAACGGGGTAAATCCAAGCAAATTGTTAATTTTTTAGAGGTGCCAAGAAAAAAATTCATTTTTTAAATCATTAAATTTCAATGGCTTAATCTGGTATCTACTAAATTTTTCACGATTCACAAAATGCCTGAATTCATGCCCAATTCCTGCCCGATTCGAACGTCAAAACACTCCCATACCGCAACGGCAGCGGGCCAATGAGAGAGGCGGCCCACAGAAAGCTGAAGCGGTTGGTAACTGAAGCTAAATGATCCTTTGGAGGGACCACACTATGATCAAGTTCATCAAAAACTTCCGTAAAGACGAAGACGGCGCTGTAACAGTTGACTGGGTTGTTCTGACCGCAGCTGTTGTTGGCCTGGGCGTTGCAGGCGTTTCGACTGTTGGCTCCGGCATCAGCACTCTGGCAGACGCTATCGAGTCTGGCGTTTCGACCAAGACGGTTGAAAACGGCAACTAATAGCGGCTCGTACGCTTAATGAACAAATGGCCGCGAAAGACCATTCTTTCGCGGCCATTTGTTTCCAAGGGTCCGTTCGGGGGGACATAAATGACCCGCACACATCGCAAGGCCTAAGGCATCCGGTGTGTCTTTCAGAGGCTCACGCCTCACATATTCAAAGGAGTCTTGTCCATGTCAGATCAGGATAAGAACACCAAACGTCTGCAAAACAAGGCTGCCCGCTTTCACGAAGAAGAAGATGGTGCTGTCACCGTAGACTGGATCGTGCTTACGGCTGCGATCGTTGGCCTGGCCGCAACGGGCGGTTCGACCATCAAGTCAGCGATTGAAACGTTGGCCGGATCGATTTCGTCCGAGGTTGGCACCAAAACCGTAGCCAACGGCGACTGATACGTCGCCTTTGCCCAGGCGGTCTGTGAAACGGTCCGCCGAATGCGTGTGATTTTCGCTCTGCCCGGAGAACCCGGCAGGCGAAAACCTCACCCAGATGACACACATTCCAAGACGATCTGCCGGGTACCCGCAAAGGGTCATCCAGCCACCACCTTTTTGCCACAATTCTTTGTAACAACTGCAAAGAAATGAAGGTTTTGGCACGTCGGTTCGGCGGGAATGCCAACCGAGCAGCCTTTCGAAGGGGAAGACAGATGCGTTTGGTATTTGGACTTGTGCTGATTGTTGGCGTGGGCCTTGCAGGCTTCGCTGTTTACATGGCGCAAAACTATATTCAGGGCTACCAGACCCAATTGGCCAACGAACGGGCCAACCGGGCGCCGGGTATCAACACAGTTGATATCTATGTCGCCAAGAATCCGCTGAAATACGGCGAGAAAGTTGAACCGGGCGACGTTCGTCTTACGGCATTTCCCGCGGAGTCCCTACCGGAAGGCGTTTTCAAAACGAAAGAAGAGCTGTTTCCGGAAGATGAAGAAGGATTGCGCAGCGTTCTACGCACGATTGAGCCGAATGAGGCAATCCTGGCTGTGAAAGTCACCAAACAGGGTGAAGAAGCGGGTATCACGTCTCAGCTGGAACGCGGCATGCGCGCCTTTGCGATCAACGTGAACGTCTCCAGCGGCGTGTCGGGTTTCCTGCGCCCCGGAGACCGGGTCGACATCTACTGGACCGGTCGCATTGATGCGGGTCTCGAAGGTGAAGGCCGCGGCAACCGCGACGTGACAAAGCTAATTGAAACCAATGTGCAGCTGATCGCGGTCGATCAGGTGGCCGACCAGGAACTGTCGAAAGCCATCATCGCGCGTACAGTGACGGTTGCCATCCGCCCTCAACAGGTTGCGGCCCTGGCACAGGCCCAGACCAGTGGACGGTTGTCCCTGTCGCTTGTGGGCGCCGAGGATGACTCGGTTGCCGAATCCATCCAAGTGGACCAGCGCACACTGCTGGGCCTCGAAGAGCAAGTGGTCGAAGCAGGCCCGCAACGCGAAGAAGTGTGCACCATCCGCACCCGCCGCGGCAGCGAAGTGATCCAGACACCGATCCCCTGCACCAACTGATTGGGATTATAGAACAAAGAAAGGGCACCCACTCCGGGTGCCCTTTTGCTTTGCCGGTATGGTCGTCGCTACATCACTCGGCCGCCTTCACCGCCAATTCCGCATGCACTTCCGGCACGAAGGTCTGTTCGTTCATGGGCGGACGCACGTAACCACGCTGTGGCGGCCGTTCATCTAGAACCGGCTTCTCGCGCGGGATCTCTTCATACGGGATCAGCGACAGCAGGTGACTGATGCAATTGAGACGCGCATGTTTCTTGACGTCCGAATTCACAACGTACCACGGGGCCTGCTTGATGTCGGTGTGTGAGAACATGGCGTCCTTGGCCATCGAGTAATCGACCCAGCGTTTCCGGCTTTCGAGGTCCATCGGGCTTAGCTTCCACTGTTTGGTCGGGTCGGTCAGGCGTTTCTGGAACCGGCGTTCCTGCTCTTCATCGCTGACAGAGAACCAGTATTTGATCAGCTGAATGCCAGAGCGCACCAGCATCCGTTCAAATTCCGGGCAAGAGCGCATGAACTCCTTGTATTCCTCGTCAGAACAGAACCCCATCACCCGTTCGACACCGCCACGGTTGTACCAGGATCGGTCGAAGATGATGATTTCGCCTGCCGCAGGCAAATGCGCCACGTAGCGTTGGAAATACCACTGCGTTTGTTCACGCTCTGTGGGCGCGGGCAAGGCCACCACCTGGCAAATCCGCGGGTTCATCGCCTCCGTGATGCGCTTGATCGTGCCACCCTTCCCGGCGGCATCACGCCCTTCGAAGATGATCGCGACCCGGTGGCCGGAGTGCTTTACCCATTCCTGCAGCTTCACCAGTTCAATCTGCAGCCGCGCCAGTTCGGCCTCGTATTTCGAGTTGGAAATTTTCTTTGTCATGTGTCTCTCGTCCCTGTTTTTATCTGTTCACGCTAGCAGAGAAGGAATTTTCAAAGAAGCGATCTGTACAGGCCGCGCGAAATTCAGGCAGTAGACCCGCAGCAACGCTTGCAATACAGTGGGTTAGAGGGCCAGCGGGGTTTGCCCCTGCCAGCTGAATCAACCGCATTCAGACGCCGCAAGCCCAATATCTGCGGCAGGAGAGCACCATGAAACAGCCCGAACCCAATGAGAGTGATTCCAAACCTGTCGTTGCCGTCACCGGGGCCAGCCGGGGCATCGGCCATGCGATTGTGAAGGAATTCTACAGTGCTGGCTGGGAAGTCATGACCCTTGCCCGCACGCCGTTTTCAAAGGTCTGTCCCTGGGCAGAAGGGATCGTAAAACATATCGAAGTGGACCTGGCCGATGAGGCATCCGTGCTTGAAGCCTGCACCACCTTGCGCAACCGCCTGGGCGATCGCGGGCTGGGTGCGCTTGTGAACAATGCCGGGATTTCGCCCAAAGACGCGGATGGCGGGCGGCTTTCGGCGATGTCGACGTCGTGGGAGACATGGCACCGGGTTCAGATGGTCAACCTGACAGGGCCTTTGATGCTTTGCCAGCAGTTGCTCGATCCCTTGAAGCAAGCCAAGGGCGCGGTGGTCAACGTCACCTCCATCGCAGGCATGCAAATCCACCCCTTTGCGGGGGCGGCATACGCGGTGTCCAAGGCAGGGCTGTCTGCATTGACGCGAGAGCTGGCGTTTGAGTTGGCCGAAAGCGGCGTGCGGGTGAATGCCGTGTCCCCCGGAGAGATCGCCACGTCCATCCTCTCCCCCGGTACAGACGAGTTGGTGGAACGGCAGGTGCCGATGAAACGCCTGGGCAGCCCACAGGAAGTGGCCGAGGTGGTCACATTCCTCTGCTCAGAGAAGTCCTCTTACATCAACGGCGCCGAAATCCCGATCAACGGCGGCCAGCATTTGTAGAATGTATAGATGTCGTTAACGCAGTTTCAAAATCCCTATCCAGGGATATGATGTTCCGCCCTCCTGTCGATCGACAAGCTTCCCGTCGTTATCTATCTTCCAGGTCTTTTTCTTCACGGAATTGGAGACGTTGCCACCGACCGTTACGACTGTGCGGCTGTTTTGATCAACCTCTACAACGATGTCCGAGTGAGACGGATAAAACCCATCAGCGGCAAAGTGGCCACGCGCTTCTACAAAGTTGAAACGTTTCGCATAGCTTCTTCCGAAGTGGACAATATCACCGGGTGATGGAGCAACTTCACTGACGGGGTGAGCTTCGTACATCCCGGGCGTGGCAGCAGACACGTAGTGTTGAAAATACCTGCTGTGGCCGGAGTCGCCGGGAAAGTTGCCGTCAGGCGCGGCCGTCAGGATGATGTACGACACGAAAGCCGATGACCATGCCGGGTTCTCCCCCGAAATCTGCGTGCGCCCGTCATAATTCTCGCCAATAGCGTTCCAGTACTCACCGACGCGTTTGTACTGCGGATCGTCGTCTTCTTTTTTGGCTCCGGAACCGAAATACGCAAGCTCCGACAGGCAGAGATCTACGATACGTTGGCGTACGACTTGCGAATTTGCCAATCCATCTTGATTAAACTGGGCAGCAGTGCCGTTGTAGCTAACCGAATAGGGTCCAGGCTTTTTCCCCCCCGGCGGAAACCCGTGATAGTGAACATCCTGCGCTGCATCGTTGCCGAAAACAGCCACTGGATTCTCGACAACGTGTTGCCCCCAAGATTGCAAAGCAGACTGGCTTGAAAAGTAGGGATTCAGAAAGTGGGTCGCCCCCTTTATGATACTTGGTGCACCGTTTGCCCGCTCAGTAAGGTGCTTTTCTACAATGGCCTTGATGCTATCGCTCGCGGGTCGGAGGTTCGCCCACCCTCCCGCAGCGTGGATTCCAGAGAATTGATGCGGTTGATCGATCACACCTTGGATAGAGCCTGGGTAGCTTTGATGCGCCACTCGATTGAGAATGGTATCAACAACGGCTGCCGTACCGCCCTCCAATTGGTCGGTTCCATATTGACCAAAATGTCCAACTTCGCTTTTTGCCGCGATGGTCAGGGCCTCAAGATCAGTGTCCGAGACGGCAATTTCGACGCCTGGACCGTTGGACACTGTTGAACTGGACGATCCTGGAGACGGGATCATTTTCGTTCCAACCAAAGTGAACGTGCCATTTGCCTCTTGCTTAACCGACACGTCATAGCCTTCGAGCTCAAGGCCTATGCCGGCAAGTTCAGCATCCTCACGTGACGAAAAACCCGGGAACTCCCGCACTTGTAGAATGGACATAGAATTTCACTTTCTTATGAAATGTTGATTTGAAAGGTGGTGGACATGCAATTTTTGACCGCCTGCGCCAGCGAGGCGTTCGCGGGGTCATCTGCAACAGGGATAAATTCCCCAAGAGATACGGCCCCGTTGCCCGCAATGCCGTTGTAGCACTGCGTCAAGAGAGCAAATCTCTCTTCACGGGTTGTTGGAAAAGTCCCGTTTGCGAGGTAATCAGCCAAGCTCCGGCCATGCACACCGAACACCTGCGGCGTACGGCGCGTGTCCACTTGAAAAACACGCTCCTCCGTCGTGGCCAAAACCCCGGCGGCAGCCCGTTCATTACTCTGGGCCGCCTCCGTAATACCCGCCAAAGCAGAACCCAACGTGCCCGCTTGTTCATATTGGGCCAAGTCCGACAGCGCGGCCTGCAGCGTGTAGTCCGTCACAGAGCTCTCCAACCGTTCCAGGATTTTGCTTTTCACGGTCGCACGGTTGGCCCGCATCTGGGTGATAAAGGCCTGAAGGCTTTGATCCAGAAGGATGTCTTTGTTGTACGCAGACCTCGTTCCGGCCAGCGCGGCCGACGCTGCGGACAATCCTTGCGACGTGCCTTTGGACGCGACCGCCCCGGCCCCACCGACAAGAATCTCGGCCAAGCTGAAGCCAAAATTGCCTTGCCGGACATCTCGGGAAATCGCCGATTCATACCGATAGTAGATGACGTCGATTTCCGCGAGACGCGCTTGAATGATGGAGTTCCTACGCGTTTCTGACAGGCTTTCCGGATACTGGATTTCCGTGGGCGAGATGGAATCAAGCGTCCCGTTCACGATCAGGCTTTCAAAGTCGCGCGTGTCCGAAAGGCTTCTGGGTGATTGGTCGGATGTCGTCGCGCAAGATGCCAAAACAAAAGACGCAACTGAAACTGCAAAAAACTTCTTCATAATACTCCCCCAAGGAAATTACCCGCAATATGGGTAACTCACGGCGAGCACTCTATCAGGGGATGAAATTCTGTCTCTAGATTTTTTCAACCATTGGCTGTAGCGAAGTGTCTTGTTGCTAAAGCGTCACGCCGGTGCCTTGCAGAACACCATGCTCCATTGCATAGCGTGTCAACCCGGCAGTGGAGCTAATACCCAGTTTTCGCTTGATATTTTTCCGGTGCGTCTCAACCGTCCGCACAGAAATGTCCAGCTCCAGCGCCACTTCCTTGTTCGACAACCCACGTGCAAGTTGCAGCAGGATGGTCTGTTCTCGATTGGTCAACTGCTCCCGCGCCACGGCGTCCGTGGGCGACAAACGCTCCTGCGCGCCGGTGCTCAGATACTGCTCAACCGCCATCACGGCATCCACGGCGCGCTTGATCTCGTCGGTGGGCACATCCTTGAGAACGTAGCCCAGCGCGCCATGGCTCAGGGCCGATGAGATGTATTCGGGGCTGTCATGCATCGAAAGGATAAGAATGCGGGTCTCGGGCCGACGTTCCAGGATGATCTCGGTCGTCGACAGCCCACCGATCCCCGGCATGTTGAGATCAAGCAGGATCACATCGGGTTCCAGCGCTTCCACCTGATCAATGATCTGTTGCCCGTCGGACAGGGTCGCGATCACCTCGACATCGTCATAGCTTTCAAGGATGGACTGAATGCCCTCCGCTACCATCGGGTGGTCATCGACAATCACGATCCGCGTCATCTTTGCCATCATACGCGTGCCTTTTGATCCGGGCTGTCACTGGCATCTGTGCGCTCTTGCGGGTCCAAAAGATGCGTCAGCGGCACGGACGCTTCGATCACGGTGCCGGTCTTGCTCGACAGAATGCGCAAGCTGCCATCCAGCTGTTCAATCCGTTCCTGCATGTTGCGCAGACCAAGACCTGCAGAGGCGTTTTTGCGCGACGCGCCGGTCTCAGTGAGGCCACGGCCATTGTCCGAAATGCGCATCGTGGCCCCACGGCTATGGCCCCGCACATCGATGGAGACGCGCGTTGCACCAGAATGGCGTTCCACATTGGTCAACGCCTCCTGCGCGATGCGGTACAGCGCTGTTTTGGCATCGTCTTCCAGACGGTTGCGGAAGACGACGGTATCAAACTCCGTTTCAACCCCGGTCCGTTTGCCGAAATCTTCAATCAGCGCTTTCAACGCCGGGCCAAGGCCAAGATCATCCAACATGCCGGGGCGCAGGTCGCGGCTGATCCGGCGCACCTCGTCGATGGCACCGGACAGATGCTCCAGCCCGCTGTCCAGATTGTCACTGGCCCGCGTGTCGCCTGCCAGCAATCGCCGCCGCGCGGTATCGAGCGCATAGCGCACACCCACCAAGATCTGGCTGATCCCGTCATGCAACTCACGCGCCACGCGTCCGCGCTCTTCTTCCTGGGCGTCAAAGACCCGCTGGGTCAGCTTCTTGAGCTTGGCATCGGCAAGGCGACGTTCGCGCAGGTTGATAAACATGCCGGAGGTGAAGACCAGCAAAAGCGCCGTCAGCGTGATCACCGCGATCCAAAGAAACGTCCGTTCCTCGCGCGCCTCCACCTGAGCGCGCGCCGCCTCGACTGTGGCCACGACATCGTCGATGAAGACACCCGTTCCCACTGCCCAGCGCCAATCCTGCAGCCCGATCACATAGGTCACCATCGGACCGATCTCTCCCGTGGATGGTTTGCGCCACTCATAGGAATGGTACCCGCCACCGGTGCGGGCCAGTTCGATCAGCCTGTCTATCACAGGGGTCCCTTGGGCATCTTCCAGCCCCAGCCAGTTGCGCCCGATCCGGTCAGTCTGGCGCGGGCTGACGAGGTTGTTGCCGTCATAATCGTAGACAAAGAAGTACCCATCCTGCCCGTACAGCATGCCCGCCAGAATTTGCGAGACATGCAGCTTTGCGGCTTCGTCATCTGGGGCCGCCCGGCCATACGTGGCGATGAACGCTGTGCGCGCGATCGAGAGGTAGTTTTTCAGCTCGTCCCGCTTGGCCGCGATCAATTGCGTCTCCAGCGTCTTGATCTCACGCTCCGCCAGTTGCCGGCCTTGCAGGGTCACCAAAACGGAGATCGCCACCGCGGCCAGGATCAACGGCAAAGTGGCGACCAGAAACAGCTTCTGGCCGTAATTCAGGTTTATGAGCGCACGCAGCCTCGACATGGCGAATCGATTTTTCAAAAACTCCCGTTGCCAAGAGACAATGGCGCTGAACGACCCTAAAGCTCAAGATTTAAGCGCAAAATCATGTGACTCGCGGGATTTCTACGCAGTTTTCGGTATTTCATTGCGCCCGTGACCACGCTAGGGTCGCGACACTTGCAACGACAAGCGCCCTTCTCGGGAAAAGAAGTGGTGCACAATCCGAATTGGGAGGAGTATCCATATGGATCGCCGTTCATTCCTTAAAAATACCGCTCTTGGTGGCTCGGCCGCTGCGGCAACATCGCTCGCAGCCCCGGCATACGCTCAGGGCAAGCGCACGCTGACAATGGTCACGTCCTGGGGCCGTGGTCTGGCAGGCGTTTTTGACGCGGCTCAGAAAGTCGCCGACAACATTAACGAAATGTCCGATGGCAGCCTGACCATCGACGTGAAAGCCGCGGGCGAGCTTGTTGGCGCGTTCGAAGTGTTTGACGCTGTGACCGCCGGTCAGGCCGACATGTACCACGCCGCTGACTACTACTTCGTCAGTCAGCACCCAGGTTTTGCGTTCTTCACAGGCGTGCCTTTCGGCATGACCGCGACAGAACTCAACAACTGGTACTACCATGGCAACGGCCACGCGCTGCACGACAAACTGGGCGAAATCTTCGGCCTGAAGTCGTTCCTCGCAGGCAACACCGGCACACAGGCCGGTGGCTGGTTCGCCAAGGAAATCCAAGGCCCCGAAGACTTCAACGGTCTGAAGTTCCGTATGCCTGGTCTGGGCGGCAAAGCCCTGGGTTACATGGGCGCCTCTGTGCAGAACTTGCCGGGCTCCGAAGTGTACCAGGCGCTGGCCTCCGGTGCCATCGACGGCACCGAGTGGGTCGGTCCGTGGGCCGATGAAAAGGCTGGTTTCCAGGAAATCACCAAGTTCTACTACACGGCTGGTTTCCATGAACCGTCCGCCGGTCTGTCGCTGGCGACAAACCGTGAAGTGTTCGAAAGCCTGACACCGCAGCAGCAGAAGATGATCGAGATCGCTTCTGGTGAGGCAAACGTCTGGAACCTCAGCCAGTTCCTCATGAACAACGGTGCCGCTCTTGAGCGTCTGAAAGCCGGTGGCGTGACGGTCCTCGAATTCCCTGACAGCGTCTGGGATGCAATGGGTGGCGCGGCACAGCAGGTTTATGACGAATTTGCGGGCGACGAGATCTTCGACGAAATCCTGGCCGATTACCAGGGTTCAATGAAGGCGTCCTCCGGCTGGCTGACACAATCGATCAGCGCCTACCGCAACCAGCGCGACCGCGTTCTGGGTTGATCCAAATCAATTGAATGATCAGTGCGGGCCCATATCATGGGCCCGCATTATTCAGAATGGCGGTACGCGCGACACCGCCCAAAAAATAGGAGCATGGGGGACAAATGCTCGACGCACTTGGTTGGTTCTTCCAAAATATCGCACTCGCGTTTGCCAATTTCTTCTCCGCCGTTTTCAACCCGTCGAGCTGGCTCGACTGGGTCGTCTGGACCAACACAACCGAAGACAAAGAAAGCCTCATGCGCTTTGTCTATTACGGCGGGTCCATTGAGTTTTTCTTTGCGATCTTCGCCTTCATCCTCGTACTGACCGCCATCGGCGTTTGGCGAAACAGCTTTATGTGGGGCTGCGTTCGGGTGATGGAGGGCTTCGCCAACACGGTCGGCCGCCTCTTCGCATGGGCAGGTCTGCTGATGGTGTTGCAACAGGTCATTATCGTGTTCATCCAGCGCATCTTTGCGCGGCCCGACATCTCCATGGGCTTTGGCATCCCGCTGCAAAAAGACATCAGCTGGTGGGCCGAGGCGCTGAAGTTCGACAACGCGATGGTGGTGGCCCTGTGCTGCACCTACACCTTCGTGCAGGGCGGTCATGTTCGCGTTGACCTGGTCTATTCCGCCGTGTCGCACCGCACCAAGCGCGTGATCGACATGGTCGGCTCCATCATTTTCATGCTGCCCACGGCCATCATCATCTGGATGTATGGCTGGTACTTCATGTGGCGGCACCTGATCACGCCAAAACCATCGGCCTCGGACACGCTGGACCGACTGGTTTTGAAGGCACGCGCGGTGCGCTGGAACGTGGAGACCATTGGCTTCAGCCCCAACGGGTTTGATGCCTACTTCCTCTTCAAGATCCTGCTGGTCGCGTTTGCCGGGATGGTCTTCATTCATTCCGTGGCGTTTTTCTACCGCTCCTATCTGGAGTTCGTGGAGGGTGAGGAATCGGCGGGCAAATACGTCGACAAAGATACCCTCGGCGAAGGCGAAGAAGCCTTCGAAGGCACACATTAAGGGGGCGGGACAATGCTATTCGGACTAGACGGCATCGAAGTAGGCCTAATCATCGTTTTCCTCTGCCTCTTTGGCGGTATCTTGTCCGGCTTCCCGGTGGCTTTCGCCATCGGTGGCGCGGGCGTCATCTCGTTTGCGATCATCGCCGCACTCGACTCGGCAGGGCTATTGATCCACCAGGCGATCGATACAGGCTCTCAGGCCTATCAAGCGCTGATTGCCAGCGGCATAAAATCCGAGACGATATCGGTCTTCCGATACCCGGAATTGCCGAGGATAGAAGAGCCCGTGTTCGTGCAAGGCTGGGAAACCGCGCTTGACCGGAACATCTCGTTCATCGTGAACCGCATGAACGAACGCGTGCTTGCGGGACAATCCATTGAGACGCTGCTTGCGGTTTTGATGTTCGTGATGATGGGCATCACGCTTGAACGTTCCAAGATCGCCAATGATCTGTTGACCACCATGGCCCGCGTTTTCGGCCCGCTGCCCGGCGGTCTGGCGGTGTCCGTGGTTGTGGTTGGCGCGTTCCTCGCGGCCTCCACCGGCATCGTGGGCGCCACCGTGGTGACCATGGGCCTTCTCAGCCTGCCCACCATGCTCCGAAACAACTACAGCCCCGAAATCGCTACGGGCGTCATCGCGGCCTCGGGCACGTTGGGGCAGATCATCCCGCCCTCGATCGTGATCGTTCTGCTCGGCACGCTGGCCGGTGATCTGTACTCCACCGCGCAGGAAAGTCGCGCGCAAGAGGCAGGCTGTACCGACGCGCTGACATACCTAGGCGAACCCGCTGTGGTCTCCGTGGGCACGCTCTTCCAGGCAGCACTGCTGCCCGGTATCTTGCTGGCCCTGCTCTATGCGCTTTATGCTTTTGGCTATGCCTTGATGAACCCCTCTCGCGCCCCGGCAGTGGAGATGGGCAGCACCAATGCAGAACCGATCACGCGCAACGAAGCCTTCACATGGTTCCTGGGCGTACCAGTCGCCTTGATCGTGGGCACGGTCCTTCTGGGACAGGTCAACATCATCGGCAGCCAGGATCTGACGGTCGACAGCTTCTCCGCTCAAGGGGAAGCGGCCAGCCTGCGAACCAATGTCGGCCCGGAATGTCAGGCCTCTATGATCGAACTGCATGGTCAAGAGGCATGGGATGCGGCCGTGGCACAACAGACCGAAATCGACGCGGCGGGCGGCGTGGCCCAAAGTGTCGAGCTGAGCGAGGAAGAACGGGCCGAGGCATTGGCGGCAAAGATCGAAAATGCCGCCCCCATTGGCACCGGTATCGCGATCATCATGCTGCTCTTCGCCCTGGTTCTGACCATTGCACGCGGCGTCTCGCCTACGGCTAACCCGGTGCCCCTTCTGATCGGTGCTCTGGGTGTCGTGCTCGGTCTCATCCTCGACATTCTCGTGATCGGGCCGCAGCTGAGCCCAGGCCTCACCTTCATCGTGATGGCAATACCGGTGGCCATGGCGTTTTACGGCTGTACACATGCCGCGGCCCGTCTGGCGCAAAACGAGCTTATCCGCGTGGTCTTCCCACCGTTGGTGCTGATCGTCGCCGTACTGGGCTCGATCCTCGGCGGGATCACCAACCCGACGCCTGCGGCGGCCCTGGGTGCGGCGGGGGCGATCATGCTTGCCGCCTACCGGCGCCTGAAGGACGAAGAACGCTCCGGCAAGGTGATCATCTTTGCCACCTTCGCGATCCTGATTTCGATCCTGATGGGTGTGAATTTCGACCTGCGGGTGAATATCGAAAACGTGTCCTTTGAGACATGGGTGGCCTTTGGCATTGCGAAGGCGGGCTATCTCTTTGCGCTCTTCGGGTTGCTCTTTGCCTGCTGGGTGCTCTTCTCGGGCGGCGTGTTGACGCCGGTTGTTCGGGAAACGGCCAAGGTGACATCGATGGTCTTCACCATCCTCATCGGGTCGCAATTGCTGAACCTTGTGGTCATCTCGTTTGGCGGTGAGCATTACATCCAGCAGTTCCTGCGCAGCTTCGACAATGAGATGACAGTGTTCCTGATCGTGATGCTGGTGCTCTTTATCCTGGGCTTCGTACTCGACTTCCTTGAGATCATCTACATCGTGATCCCGATCGTGGGTCCGGTGATCTATGGCGGCACGTTTGACCCCAAATGGGTGACCATCATGATCGCGGTAAACCTGCAAACCTCGTTCCTGACCCCACCGTTTGGCTTCGCGCTCTTCTACCTGAGGGGCGTGGCACCCAAGGAAGTCACGACCGGCCACATCTATCGCGGCGTGGCCCCGTTCGTGCTGATCCAGGTGGTGGGTCTGGCGATCCTGTGGTTCTTCCCGCAGATCGTGACAATCGTTCCGGCGCTCATCCCGAACTGATAAGACATGTGCCGGGGGTCACCCCGGCACACGGACACGGCCAGAGAGCCACGCGTCACCACACCGACGCGATACCGACGTAATACCGACGCGATACCGACGTTGGTTTTCCGTGTGTTTCGCTGCCCTTCCCCCGCCCTGCGGCTTCCACAATTTTGGCGTGTTTTGCCGCGATACTGCGCCCAAATCACACGCCCGTCGTGTGCCTATTTGAGTGATGAAAAGGGGCAAAAACGATGAATATGCAGGTCTCCCAAGGCGTCCAGCCACCTCCTCCGCCAAACCGGATCGAGGAGATGCGCCTGCCCATCGTCATGATGCGCGACATTCTGATAAAAACCATGTTTCGCAAGAACTTGGACATGGTCTCCGATCTCGCCGAAGCCGTCTGCCTGCCCCGCGCAGTGACCCAGGAACTGGTCGATCTGGCGCGGTCACAGACCCTGCTTGAGGCCACTGGCACGCTCAATGCCAATAACGGCGGCGAAATGGGATATCAGTTGACGGATGCGGGCAAAGCCCGCGCCATGGACGCGCTTGCCCAGTCCGAATACTTCGGTGCCATGCCCGTCCCCCTGCCCGTCTACCGCGAGCAGATCAAACGCCAGTCGATCCGTGATATCCAGATCACGCGCGATCAGCTCACCGGCGCGATGGGCCATCTGGTGCTGCCCGACAGCCTGCTCAGCTTTCTGGGGCCAGCCGTGTCCGCAGGTCGCTCGATCCTGATGTACGGCCCGCCCGGCAACGGTAAGTCTTCGATTTCAAACGGAATTCGGGACGCGATGGGCGACAAGATCTATATCCCGCGCGCCATTGAGTATTCCGGTCAGGTGATAACGGTTTATGACCCCATCGTCCATTCGAAGGCCGAGGTGGAAACCGATGACCCGGGTTCTCTGCGTCGCCGCCGCACGTTTGACACGCGCTATGTCCGCTGTGAACGACCCACGGTGATCACCGGGGGTGAGCTGTCACTCGACATGCTTGACCTCGTCTATAACCCCACAGCACGAACCTATCAGGCGCCGCTGCAGCTGAAATCCACTGGCGGCATCTTTATCGTCGACGACCTTGGCCGTCAGGCCGAGCCGCCACAAGCGTTGGTCAACCGGTGGATTGTTCCGCTGGAAGAAAGCAAAGATATCCTTGCGCTCCAGTCAGGTGAAAAGTTCGAAGTCCCCTTCGACACGCTGGTGATCTTTTCGACCAACTTCCACCCTAATGAAATCTTCGACCAAGCCGCCCTGCGCCGGATCTTCTTCAAGATCAAAATCGACGGCCCTAACCAGGCGGATTTCCTGAAGATTTTCGCGATGGTGGCCAAGAAGAAGGGCATGCCGTTGGATGAAACCGCGCTGTTGCATCTTCTCAAAAAGAAATACCCGATGATCAACAACGTCTATGCGAACTATCAGCCCGTCTTCCTGATCGACCAGATGATCGCGATTTGCGAGTTCGAGGACATCCCGTACCAGATGTCCCCAGAATTGATTGATCGGGCCTGGGCCAACATGTTCGTGCGCGACGAAAAGATCGTGAAGTAACCGGATAAGGCCAAGAAAATTCTGCGAATTTTCTCAATCGATTTTTCGCAGGAAAATCGTCTTCCCGTAGGCATGGTCAGTTGGCCGCGAACGCACTACCTTCGCGCGCATGACGCTTCCCCTTCGCTTTCAAGATTGGTTCGCCTCGCGTGGCTGGCACATCCATGCCCATCAGCAGACCATGCTGGAGCGAAAGGATGAAGCCTGCCAGCTTCTCATCGCGCCCACTGGTGGCGGGAAGACGTTGGCGGGGTTTCTGCCCACTCTCGTGGAATTGGAACACGGAACGCATCAAGGCTTGCATACGCTTTACATCTCACCGTTGAAGGCATTGGCGTCGGACATCAAACGCAACCTGCGTACGCCCGTGGAAGAGATGGTTCTGCCCATCCGCATAGATGACCGTACCGGGGACACCCCGCAGACGCGCAAGAAACGACAACGCGCTGATCCACCGCACATCCTTCTGACCACGCCGGAAAGCCTTGCGCTGCTTACGTCTTATGAGGATGCCGACCGTATGTTTACAGGTCTAAAAAGGGTGATCGTCGATGAAATCCATGCATTAAGCGAATCCAAACGTGGCGACCAACTGATGCTGAGCCTGAGCCGATTGCAGACCATGTGCCCGGGTCTGCGCCGGGTCGGGCTGTCGGCCACGGTAGAAGATCCCAAAGCCATCGCGCATCTGCTGGCCTGCCACCCGGATACTTGCGACATTCTGCAAGCTGATCCCGGCCCGGCCCCTGATATTGCGATGCTCGAAACCGATAAACCGCCCCCCTGGGCCGGGGGTGGCGCGGTGCATTCCATCCCCGCCGTGCTGGACCAAATCGCCACGCACAAGACAACGCTCATCTTTCACAACACGCGTGCGCAGGCAGAGATTTTCTTTCATAATCTGTGGCTTGCCAACGAAGACGGTTTGCCAATCGGGATCCACCATGGCTCGCTCGACCGTGTGCAACGGGAGCGCGTCGAAGGCGCGATGCAGCGCGGTGAGTTGCGCGCGGTGGTCTGCACCGGCTCGCTTGATCTCGGGATTGATTGGGGCGACGTGGACCTCGTGATTCAAGTCGGCGCACCCAAGAACGTCAAGCGCCTGGTGCAGCGGATCGGGCGGGCCAATCATAACTACAACGCCCCCTCCAAGGCGTTGCTGGTCCCCGCCAACCGGTTCGAAGTGGTGGAGTGTCAGGCCGCGTTGCAGGCCGTGATGGACCATGATCTGGACGGAGACCCCAAGGGACGAGGGCCGCAAGACGTGCTTTGCCAGCACATCCTGATCCGCGCCTGTGCGGGGCCGTTTGATGCGGACACGCTTTACAGGGAAGTCTGCACAACCGGCGCCTATGCCGATCTCACCCGCGACGAATTCGACGCCTGCTTGGAGTTCTGCGCGACCGGTGGCTACGCCTTGCGCGCCTATGATCAGTGGCAGCGTCTGTTGCAGCGCCCCGATGGCCATTGGCAACTGCGCGACCCGCGTGCTGCTCGACTGATCCGGATGAACATCGGCACGATTCAGGACAGTGATCTGCTCAAGGTGCGGATGCATCGGTCGCGCGGTGGAAAGCCCCTGGGCGAAGTTGAGGAAGGCTTTGCAGCCTCCCTGACGCCGGGCGACACGTTCCTGATTGGCGGGCAGATCGTGCGATATGAGGGCTTGCGCGAAATGGTGGTGGAGGTCAGCCGGGATCGCGGCCGCACACCCAAGATCGCCACCTTCTCTGGCACCAAAATCGCGACCTCTACGCAGCTCAGCTCACGCATTCTGGGCCTTATGAACAGCGGGGATTGGTCTGCCCTGCCCGGTCACACCGCAGATTGGTTGCGGCTTCAACGAGAGATGTCCCGCTTGCCGGAAGCCGGGCGTCTGCTTCTGGAAAGCTTTCCCCATGATGGGCGAGAGCATCTCGTTATCTACGGGTTTGCCGGGCGAAATGCGCAGCAAACCTTGGGCCTAATCCTGTCAAAGCGTTTAGAGGAGATGCGGCTTGATCCCCTCGGCTTTGTCTCCACGGATTACGCCACGCTGATTTGGGGGTTGGAGCCACTGACCGATGCCACGGGGCTATTCGACATTGACGCCCTGCGGGACGGGCTCGACACGTGGCTCGCGGGTAACCAATTGATCAAGCGGACGTTTCGTGCATCGGCCACGATTGCTGGCCTTATTCAGCGCAACACGCTGAGCGCCAAAAAATCCGGCCGGCAAGCCACTTTTTCGTCAGATATCCTCTACGACACGCTAGCCAAATATGACCCCGATCACCTTTTGCTGCAGATCACACGGACCGAAGCCATGCGTGGCCTGATCGACTTTGGCCGGATCGAAGAAATGGTGTCGCGCGTGTCGGGGCGCATTGATTTGCTGCGCTTGCCGCGCGTCACGCCACTGGCGGCGCCGCTCTTTCTGGAGGCCGGACGCACGCCGGTGGAAGGTCAGGCGCAAGAGCGCTTGCTGGAGGAAGAAGCTGCACGGTTGATGGAGGCCGCGGGCCTCGCGCAGTAGCAATCGACAGACTGCGCTGATTGTTTCCGCATACGGGCTTGCAAAACCGTCCTGCTGTTGTCAGACAGAACGTATCATGAACGGGTATTCGTTTTCTTTGGCAGGCGCTCCGCTTGTGGCTCTTGGTTCCGGTGCCTTGCATTGGCCAGAGAAGAACCTGTTATGCGTGTCCGATCTGCACCTTGGAAAGGCTGAGCGGCGCGCACGATTGGGCGAAGCACCGTTGCCGCCGTATGAGACGCAAGACACCCTGTCGCGGCTGGAACGCGACCTGAAGGAAACGGTCGCGAGCACAGTCATTTGCCTTGGCGACAGTTTCGATGATCGCGCGGCGGCGGACGCTTTGCCGGAGGCCGCGAAGCTTTGGATCAGTGCCTTGCAAGCTGGTCGCAGATGGGTATGGATCGAGGGCAACCATGATCCGGGTCCCATTGAGATGGGCGGCACACACTTGGCAGAACTGCCCCTGCCGCCGCTCACGTTCCGCCACATCGCGCGGGATGGGCAAAGCGGTGAAGTGTCAGGTCATTACCATCCCAAAACCACGTTGAACGTACGCGGTCGAACCCTGACCCGTCCGGCGTTTTTGATAGATGCTGATCGCGTAATCATGCCTGCGTACGGGACATATACAGGCGGGCTGCGCAGCAACGCGCCAGAATTACAGCGCCTTATGAGGCGGGAGGCCGTGGCCGTTCTGACCGGTCCTGTGCCGCGGGCGGCACCGATGCAGCGTCAAGACTAGGTCCGTTTGAACAGGGGCTTAGAATGCCCGCGCCGATCCAGTCAGGCCGGAACGTGCGGCTGATGGGGACGAGATCACCATTGCGCAGTTTCAGGTACACTTTCTGCGCATCTTGGCGGCAGGCTTCGACCACCGCATCTTTGGCAACCCAATGCGATCTATGCGCCATGAGGCCTTCCACCGGCTCCATCTCGGCCACTGCGTCCGAGAGCCGCATGCGCAGGTCGGCCGTCCCGGTCTCTGTGACCACTTGGACCATGTGATCCTTGGCCGACAGGCGCAGGATCGGTCCGCGCAAAGGTTTGGGCAAGCGCCGCATCAGACGGGGGCCTGGATCATCCACGCTGACCTCTGCCCCGGCTTCTTCCGTCGCTTCTTCGGTGGCTCGTGCGGCCGCGTATCGCACAACTCCGACCGTTGCCGCGACGATAAACACATAGGCCACAAGTTTCAGAAACCCGCCTGCGGAGATGACGGTGGCAGGTTGTACTATGTGGGTCATAAGCCAAACAAACGGGGCGAAAACAGCGGTCATCATGACAACCGAAGCACTCTCAACCACTGCGGGATGCCGGTCGCGAAGGAAAATCTGGGCAATCAAACTGCACATCCAGCCGACGAGCACGGAGACAGCAACAATCGGGCACCAGAATTGGACCCTTTCGGCAAGGCCCATGCTTTGCAGGGTTCCGAAAGGTCCACTGATGACCGCAAATATCATCACGCTGACAACGATCGCCAAAACACGCGGCGAACACACCAAGCGCCACGTCTCTACGATAGACGTTCGCAATGCCCCAATCACAAAAACCCCTCACCAAATTCTTAACGCAACAAAACCTTGTGCCCTAAAGAACAAAAGTCAGAACTTTACTCAAGGTTAACGTCACGTAGAATCGCACAAGATCAAGAGGGTGTAACGTGACTGTCAGTGTTGAAATAGAACAGAAAATCCGCAGAAGCTTTGCTGCGCAAAGCCTGATGGCGACTTTGGGGGCGCAGATTTTGAGCATTGCTGAAGGCATGGTCGAGATCGAAGCCCCCATTGCCGAAGGGAGCCTGCAGCAACAGGGCTTTGCCCATGCGGGGCTGACATTTGCCATAGGTGACAGTGCGGCGGGCTATTCGGCGCTGAGCTTGCTGCCAGAGGGGCATGAAGTACTGACCACGGAAATGAAGATCAACCTGCTGGCCCCGGGCGCGGGGGACAGGCTGATCGCGCGCGGGCGAGTGATCAAGCCAGGGCGGCGATTGGTGATTGTTCAATCGGATGTCTATGCTGTGGATGGTGCCGAAGAACGCCACGTGGCTTTGCTGTCCGGGACCATGATCCCGGTCGTGATTTAGCTCTCAAGCTGAAAACGCGTCTCGGGCTTGACCCGGGACCTCCCACAGTGACACCCAGAGACCCTCCCGGCTCAAGGCCGGGACAGGCTCTGCGTCACGCCCGGGACGCGTGTTGACATAGCCCTATATCAGGCGGTCAGCCCTTCCGGCTCTGCCAGCCCGTTGGCGCGGCAGCAGGCCGTCACGGTGTTGGCCAGAAGGCAAGCAATGGTCATCGGACCAACACCACCCGGGACTGGCGTGATTGCCCCGGCCCGTTCGGCGCAAGAGGCGAAATCTACGTCACCTACCAGAACGTTCTTGCCATCCCGCTCGATGCGGTTGATGCCCACGTCGATCACGGTGGCGCCTTCCTTGATCCAGTCGCCCGGGACCATCTCAGGCCGACCCACGGCTGCCACTACGATATCGGCGCGGCGGACGACGTCCGGCAGATCTTTCGTGCGGGAATGCGCGATGGTCACGGTGCAGCTGTCCCCCAGCAAAAGCATCGACATGGGCTTGCCCACGATGTTGGAGCGACCAATCACAACCGCGTCCATGCCGGACAGGCTGCCATGGTGATCTCTCAACATCATCAGGCATCCAAGGGGTGTGCAGGGGACCATGGACTTTTGTCCCGTACCAAGCAGGCCAACATTGGAAATGTGAAAGCCATCAACGTCCTTGTGGGGAGAAATCGAGTTGATGACGAGATCTTCGTCAAGGTGTTTCGGCAAAGGTAGCTGCACGAGAATGCCATGAACCGCCGGGTCATTGTTCAATTTATCGATCAACGCGAGCAACTTATCCTCAGGCGTGTCCGCATCGAGCTTGTGCTCATAGGAATTCATGCCGACTTCGACGGTTTGCTTGCCCTTGGAGCGCACATAAACTTGGCTTGCCGGGTCTTCCCCAACCAGCACCACGGCGAGGCCCGGAGTGATCCCGTTCTCTTCTTTCAGTCGCGCCACGTGGCCTGCGACTTTTTCCCGAACGGTGGCGGCAAAGGCTTTACCGTCAATCAGTTGCGCTGTCATCTTCGTGTCCTTTTCATGTGGTAAGGCGGGGTAAACCCCGCCCTACAAAATGCGAAGGCCGGGGCGTGCCCCGACCTTGAGTTGTTAGAACAGGCCTTCGATCTGGCCGTCATCGTTGAGGTGGATCGACTCCGCCGCTGGCTTGCTGGGCAGGCCCGGCATGGTCATGATCTCACCGCAGACCACCACGACGAACCCGGCACCGGCGGAAAGGCGGACCTCGCGCACTGGCACAGAGTGTCCAGTCGGCGCGCCGCGCAGGTTGGGATCGGTGGAGAAGCTGTACTGCGTCTTCGCCATGCAAACCGGCAGATCGCCATAGCCCTGTTCTTCCCAAAGCTTCAGCTGATCGCGGATCTTCTTGTCGGCCAGAACCTCATCAGCGCGGTAGATGCGCTTCGCGATGGTTTCGACTTTCTCGAAAAGCGACATCTCATCGGGGTAAATCGGGCTGAAGTTCGCATTCCCGGCATCCACGATCTCGACCACTTTGCGGGCCAAGTCTTCGGAACCTTCAGAGCCAAACTCCCAATGCTTGGACACAACCGCTTCCGCGCCATGCTCGACCACGTAGTCCTTGACCGCCTGCACTTCAGCATCGGTGTCGGTGACGAAGTGGTTGATCGCGACCACAACCGGCACGCCGAAGGATTTGACGTTCTCGATGTGACGGCCCAGGTTCGGGCAGCCGTTCTTGACCGCCTCCACGTTCTCTGCGCCGAGGTCCGCCTTGGCCACGCCGCCGTTCATCTTCATTGCGCGTACAGTTGCGACGAGCACGACTGCGGATGGCGCAATGCCCGCTTTGCGACACTTGATGTTCATGAACTTCTCAGCACCGAGGTCGGCACCAAAGCCCGCTTCGGTCACTACGTAGTCGCTGATCTTCAGCGCGGTGGTTGTGGCGATGACGGAGTTACAGCCATGCGCGATGTTCGCGAACGGGCCGCCATGCACGAAGGCGGGGTTGTTTTCGAGCGTCTGCACGAGGTTGGGCTGCATTGCGTCTTTCAGCAGAACAGTCATCGCGCCTTCGGCTTTGATGTCACGGCAGAAGACGGGGGAACGATCCCGGCGGTAGGCCACGATCATGTCGCCGAGGCGCTTTTCGAGGTCTTTGAGGTCTTTGGCCAGACACAGGATCGCCATGACCTCAGAGGCCACGGTGATGTCAAACCCACCTTCACGCGGGAAGCCGTTGGCGACGCCGCCGAGCGAGACGTTGATCTGACGCAGCGCACGGTCATTCATGTCGACCACGCGACGCCACTGCACCCGGCGGACGTCGATCTCTTGTTCGTTGCCCCAGTAGATGTGGTTGTCGATCATGGCCGACAGCAGAGAGTGCGCGGACGTGATGGCGTGGAAGTCACCTGTGAAGTGGAGGTTCATGTCCTCCATCGGCACCACTTGCGCATAGCCACCGCCAGCCGCGCCACCCTTCATCCCGAAGTTCGGGCCGAGGGAGGCTTCGCGAATGCAGATCATCGCCTTTTTGCCGATGCGGTTCAGGCCATCGCCCAGACCCACGGTGGTGGTTGTCTTGCCCTCACCTGCCGGTGTCGGGTTGATCGCGGTCACTAGGATGAGCTTGCCACTGTCGTTGGATTGGACCGAATTGATGTAGTCCTGGCTGATCTTGGCTTTGTCATGGCCGTAGGGCAGCAGATGCTCAGTCGGGATGCCGAGTTTGTCGCCAACCTCCTGGATCGGCTTTTTCTTGGCCTCGCGGGCGATTTCGATGTCGGATTTGTAGCTCATGTCGGATCCTTCAGGTGACGCGCTGATCGAGATTTCTCGACTTGCTGCATAGCCCGCCTACCTTGGTATACAAAATGCGAATCCGACATTTCCAGCGTCGCTTGCGTCGATGGAAAGCTGATTTGTTTCTTATCGGAAACTCACTTTCACCCAGACGGCACTATCGACCCCCTCCAGTGCCTGTTGCATTAGCTTGGCGCGGGTCAAATTTGCAGACGGTAATTCGTAAGGTCCGATAGACTTGCAGTTGAGCGCGGTTTAGGGTCCCGGCAGCGACTGATTTGAAGCAGGGACACACATATGTCAGCTGAAAGTGAAGGCGGTCACGCCGCACCGCAATGGTTCATTCCGCCCGGTGAAGGCGACTTTTACGCGTGGCTCGCTTTGGGATTCATTCTCGCCGCACTCTACGGCATCATTACGCTTTATGCCGCGTTTGATCGATGGGCCGAGCACCAGTCTCGGGGCACACCATTTGCCAAGACCATTCCAACGCTTTTGGCCATTGCACTGCTTTACGAATTGTTCCCACTCGATCATTTCCACGCGTTTTTGCCAGTGTCCGCTTTGCTGATCGCACTGGCCGCTGACTGGACGAGTTATCGACATCGCCACGAAAAAGGTTTGCATCCTTGGCAGTCTGAAGGCGTGGAAGACACCGACAGTGCGGCCATGACTGAGGAGACGCGCGATGTTTGAGCTGATGTTCACATCCTTCCCGGTCATCATTCGCTACTACCAGCTGAAGCGCCGTGGCGAGGCCATGACCGTCTGGAACATGCGAACATCCGTATTCCTTTGGGCGGTTCTCGCGTTTGGCCTCTTTTTGGTGATCTTCTATTTTCACCCGAAATCCTACACAGGTATCTTGCCCTTCAGGACCGTGTCAGTTGTCGCCCAGACATCCGGCCCCGTGACAGAAGTGAATGTTGAAAACGGTCAACGCGTGTCGAAAGGCGATGTCCTTTTCCGCATCGAGAACAGCTCTCAACTGGCCGCAAAGCAGCAGGCGGAGGCTCAGTTCGGCCTGATCGAGGCCAACGAGAAGAAGGCGCAGGACAGCTTGCAAGCGGCCCAAGCGAGTGTTGCCGAAGTCGCGGCTCAATTGGCGAAACTGCGCGTTGATCTCGAAAACGCGCGGACATTGCTCGGCCGGAATGTCGGGACCGCAGATGCGGTACGCGAAGCGGAGGCTGCTGTCGCTGTGGCAGAGGCCGAGCTGACAGCGGCGCAAGCACAGGTCGACTTGGTGCAAGCCGATATTGAGGACACGTTGCCCGCACAGCGCGAAGCGGCAGAGGCAAGCCTTGCAAGTGCCGAAGCAGCCCTTGCCAAGACTGACGTGCACAGCTTCACCGACGGTGTTGTGACCCAACTGGCGCTGAGCGCAGGCAGCCCGGCATCTCAGCTTATCTTGAGCCCTGCCATGGTGATCATTCCGGACCGACCTGAGGGCGTTCCGTTGCGGTTTGTGGCAGGTTTCTCTCAGGTCGCGCGGTCGACCATGTATGAAGGCATGCCTGCAGAAATCGCATGTGACAGCAACATCAGCTTGTCATTCCGCAATGCGGTCGTTCCGGCGCGTGTCGCCTTTTTTCAGCCCGCCATCGCGACAGGGCAAGTTGTTCCGAGTGGGAATCTTCTGGAACTCAACAACACGCCGGGTCGCGGGTCGATCCTGGCTTACTTTGAGCTTGAATATCCCGAACATGAAGAGGTGATGCTGGATGGCAGTGGGTGCATTGTGCAGACCTACACCAACAACTTGGACGGGTTGGTCGGGCACATCATCGGCGCGACCGGGGTGATCAAGGCCGTAGGACTGCGGGCCAAGGTCTGGGCAGGATTGATTTCTGGAGTGGGCCTGTCAGGCGGCGGTCACTAAGGCAGCGACGACGCGGTTGGGCCTTGTGCCATCCGCGTCGCCATTCCATCAGGCGCCTTTGAAGTTCACGCGGCTTTCCGCTTCCAGCACGTCATCGGTTTCAAGCTCCTGTTCGCGCTGCGCAGCGGCGGCTTCGGCCCGTTGACTGCGGATGCGGCCAAACTGACCCACACCAATGGCGGCAAGGATGATCAAGCCACCCGGGATCAGACCGGGGCCGGGATCTTCGCCCAACAGGATCATCGCGATGATCAACGCAGCCACCGGGGAAAAGGATGTGGCCAGTGATACGTCAGCAGAGCGTGCATTCTTCAACCCAATGTTCCATGCAAACTGTCCGACGATGATCACGATGATGGCGTAGACCCAGACCCATTTGAGGACCACGTTGGAAAACAAGTCCTGGAAATGGTTTGGACCGTACAGCCAAATGGCCAACCAATAGTAGATGATTGTGCCGAGCACGGTGCGATAGATAGAGAATATGCCGAGCGGAATGCCTTGCAAACCAACCCGGCTGACCAAAGTGGATGCGATAAAGGAGATGGTCGCAGCGGCGGCGGCCAGCTCCCCTTTGCCAAAGCTAAAGCCTGCCTCACCATTCATGAGAACCATCACGACCGCACCCAAAAGAGCGACAACGCCTGCAGCCATGGCCCATGGGTCCAATTGCTCTTTGAGAAAGAAGAACGTGGCCAGCAGGAACAAAGGCGGCTCAATGCGACCGATCAGAACGACATTCGTCACTGTGGTGTAGTCCAGTGCGATGAAGAACAACGCCGGTGTCAACGCCGAGGACAGTCCCGCAGAGATCGTCAGGATCAGCCAGTCCTTGCGACTGAGCTTGCGCAAATTCTCCAACGTCCAGTCGCGCCAGAACATGAAGACCATCGGAACAAGTGATATGAGTGAGCCCAGAAAGAGCAGGTTACACAGCGTGATGGCGTTTCGGCCCATCACCGGGTGTTCCCGCCCGATATCCGCCAGAAGCGAGACGATAGAGTTCGATGAAGCGTAGATCAGAACGGCGACCCAAACGAGGCCTGCGCCCAGAAAGAATTTCGA
Organism: uncultured Roseovarius sp.; assembly: GCA_963422235.2. Classification (GTDB taxonomy): domain Bacteria; phylum Pseudomonadota; class Alphaproteobacteria; order Rhodobacterales; family Rhodobacteraceae; genus Roseovarius. The sequence continues at coordinate 2,258,667 of CAXMWV010000002.1, read as the reverse complement.
GGTGGTCGTGGCGGGGGATTGGCTTGCGTCGCTCATGATATGATGTTCCTTCCACTGTCTCCTCCTTATCAGGGCAATTTCATTTCTCAAACAAGGCACAGGATACTGACGCGAATTCACTAACCAGCGATGCGTCGAAACATTGTTTCAATTTCGGATAGAAACGCCCCGTCATCTTCACGCAATGCGCGCGAGGCCTCACGTTTATGTGCAGAAGTCCCTTGTGCCGATGCGCTGGACACGCGAAATGAACATATGACCGGTGTACGACCAAGGCCGAGACGACGATGATTGAAAACCAAGGCACCCGCGCCCAGAAGATCGTGACGATCTTTGACGACATTTATGATCTGCCGGATTGCCGTTCCTACTACCGGGCTATGGACAACGCCGGGTTCCGCACTGCGCATTACGCCGTCACAGCGTTTCGATCTGCCCTTGCGCAGATCAAACAGCAGCGAGGGTTAGATCAGGCGACGGTCGTGGATTTCGCCTCTGGCTACGGGATTGCCGCGCAGCTGATGCGCCACAGGCTGGGGCTGGCCGAGGTGCTCTCTCGGTATCGCGACCCGTGGTATGACGAAGCTCTGACCCAGGATGTGATCGCGACAGACCGCGCATGGCTGGCGGAGCTGCGCGAGACGGGTAATAGCGACCGCTATGTCGGGATCGACATCGCAAGCAAGGCGCTCTCTTACGGACGGCACACCGGGATCTTTGATGCCGCCTTTGCCGAAAACCTGCAAGACAAAGCACCCTCGCAAGAGCTGGCGCAAGAACTGGCGCAGACAGACCTGATTGTCGAATGCGGCAGCGTGGCCCACATGCTGCCCGGCGCGCTCGACGCCTTGCTGAGCGCTTGCAAGAAAGAACCTTGGATCATCATGTCGCCCATTCGCGGCAATGACACGCAAGAGGCCATGGATGTTTTGGCCCGTCATGGAATGCAGGTGGATCACAAGATTTCCGCGCCTTACCCACACCGTGCGTTTTCAAGCGCGGACGAACAGCGCCGCGCCATCGAAAACGCGCAGGCCCGAGGCTACGACACGGACGGCTACGAAAGCGAAGGACGTTTTCATGCGCAGATTTTCCTGGCCCGACCCAAAGCGGAAGCCACGTCGCTGGAAGGTTGGGCTGGCTGGCCCAACGCATGAAACACATCCATCACGCCTGTTCACGAGATGCCTGGCGCCCATCACAAGCCTGTGCTGACGCGTAATATTCCCCGAAACGCATATATATTGTGCGGCATGACAAGACATTCAGCGGAGTAGAGATCATGTTGTCGAGACGTCATTTTCTGGTAACCGCCGCGGCCCTGCCGATTGCATCGCACGCGGCCGCACAAGTGGTGCAAGTCAAAAAACCCTCCATTCTGACCTACGACGGAGCCGCAATTGGTGGCTATGACCCGGTGGCGTACTTTCTGTCATCCGGCCCGGTCAAAGGCGATCAGGCACATGTCGTGGAATGGGACGGCGCGACTTGGCTGTTTTCCACGGCCGCGAACAAGGCAGACTTCGAAGCCGATCCAGAGGCCTTCGCGCCGAAATACGGTGGGTACTGTTCTTACGCGGCCGCGCTCAATTACGTGGCCCCGACATCTGCCGATGCGTGGTCGCTGCACGAGGACCGCCTGTATCTGAACTTCAATCGCCATGTGCGCTCGATCTGGGAGAAGGACATTCCCGGCTACGTCGCCAAAGCGGATGGAAACTGGCCCGGGCCGTTGCTGGCCTGACGCATGTCAAGGGTTGGGCGAACAGACGCCTGACCCACGCATGTGCTAGCCCACGCTCACATAAATCTTTTCCTCTCACGCCGAGCGTTCTAACGTCGGGTATGTTGCATTCGTGACTTAGGGAGGAAACCAATGCCTACGAAGATCCTGGCCCTCGCGGCCGCATTGAGCGTTATGAGTGGTGCTGCGTTTGCGCAGGAAAAAATGCGAATTTCCCTCCAGCTGCCTTTAACCAGCCATTTGGGGGAAAACCTGCAGCTTTTTGAAAGCGAAGTGGAAAGCCGCACGGGCGGTGCCATTGACGTCGAGATTTACGACAGTGCGACGCTTTACAAGGATAAGGAAGTTCCCGCTGCCGTAGGCTCCGGTGCGATTGAGGCCGGGGTGGCGTCACTCACGCGCTACGTGGGTGACGCGCCGGTGGTGGACGTCTTCTATATGCCGTTCCTGTTCAACACCGAGGACAAGGTGCGCGCCGCTGTGGCAGAAGGATCCACCGTGCGAGACACGCTGGAGGCGGAGATCAGCAAGACCGGCGGTTCTGTTCTTTACTGGCAGGCTTACGGCGGTGCGATCATGCTCTCGAATGGTGGACCGATCCGCACGCCCGCCGATCTGGAAGGCAAGAAAGTGCGTGTCTTTGGCAAGACTCTCGGCGACTTCGTCACCGCTGCGGGTGGTGCGCCGACGCTGATTTCCGGTTCTGAACAGTACCTAGCGTATCAGCGCGGCACGGTGGATGTTGGCATGACAGGCGTCTCCGGTGTCAAATCCCGCAAGCTGTGGGAAGTCATGGACACGATCACAGTCACCAACCACGCCAATATTGAGTTTGTCGTGGTGGTGAACAATGACTGGTGGAACGGTCTTTCGCCCGAAATTCAGGGGCATATCCGTGACGCCGCCACTGTCGCGCAGGACAATGTGCGCGACCGAATGGCCGATATTGAGGCCGCCGCCTATGCCGCAGCCGAAGAAAACGGCATGACGGTGGTGCAGCTGTCAGATGATGACCTGGCCGCATGGCAATCAGTGGCGCAGCCAGTCTATGACGCCTATCTCGACGCGGCGGGCGACGCTGGCAAGGTGATCCTGGACGCCGTCGGCGGCGGGTCGTAACCGCTTGTAGAGGCACATGGCGGGCTGCTAAATGTGGCCCGCCTCTTCCGACATGACGATTGTTTCCCAGATTTCCCGTGTGGCCGGTTTGTTCGGGGCCATACTGATGGTGCTGACCGGTGTGATGCTGACCTTTGAGGTCGTGGCACGGTACTTCTTTATCAAACCCACGATCTGGGCGGCGGAGCTCAGCCAGCTGTGCCTGATCTGGGGATGTCTTCTGTCCATGGCCTGGCTGCTGAGCAAACGGCGGCATATCACGGTGAACGCTGTTACGGCGCTGCTGCCAGAGAAAGTGCAGAAGCTCTGCGTGGCCATCGCACTGCTTTGCATAATCGCGTTCTCGGTGATCGTCACGATCTGGGGGTGGGAAATTTTCTACGACAGTTTCTCACGCGGGCGCACGACGGGCTCTCTTTTGAACCTGCCCACATGGGTGGCTGAACTGTCCGTGCCCTTGGGCTTTGCGCTTCTGACTGCGCAGGCGGTGGTGGAGTTGATCGCCCTGCCCCGCGGCCACACCAAAACCCTGGGGGCCAGCCACGAATGACGGTTGTTGCGATCCTTGGCGGGCTTTTTTTCCTGCTGCTTTTGGGGGTGCCTGTTGCGTTTGCCTTGGGCGGTCTGGGCCTCGCCATGCTTCTGCTTGGCGGCTTTTCCCCGCTCATGGCACCGCAGGCGATCCTCTCGACACTCGACGGGTTTATCCTGCTCGCAGTGCCGTTGTTTCTGCTCATGTCCAATGTCCTTCTGAAAGGCGGGGTCGGGCGTGATCTATTTGCTGCTGTGCAAGCCTGGGTTGGCCATTGGCCGGGCGGTTTGGCCGTGGCAACGATCCTGAGCTGCGCGCTTTTCGCGGCGATCTCCGGCTCTTCCGTGGCCACGGCAGCCACTATTGGCACCGTGGCGATCCCGGAGATGATCTCTCGAGGCTACGACAAACGCTTCGTCTACGGGTTGCTTGCGGCGGGCGGCACACTGGGCATCCTGATCCCACCCTCGATCCCGATGATCGTTTACGGGTTCGTCACTGAACAATCTGTCATCGCGCTGTTCCTCGCAGGGATTGGGCCCGGGCTTGTTTTGGTCAGCTTCTTCGTGGCCTTCGCGATGATCTATGCGCGTGTCACCGGACAGGCAAAAGACATGTCCCGCGCGACCGGGGCAGAGCGGATGGAAGCCTCATTGCGCGCGCTCCCGTCCGTCGTATTGGCCGTCATCGTCATCGCCGGGCTGTACACAGGGGCCTTCACGCCCACCGAGGCAGCCGCCGTAGGGTTTGCCGTGGCGCTGCTGATCACGATTTTCTGGCTGCGCACTCTGACATGGGAAAGTTTCTGGGAGGCGGTGAAAGAATCCGCCATCACCACGGCAGCCATCCTGCTGATCATCGCGGGCGCCAAGGTGTTCGGCAAAGCCATCGCGCTTTACTGCATTCCGCAGGACATCTCTGCCTTCATCGCCGCCAACATTGATGGCCCGCTGGTGTTCATCCTGTTGGTTTCGGTGGTGCTGCTCCTTATGGGGCTGGTGTTCGAGGCGCTGTCGATGATCCTGATTATGACGCCCGTTCTGCTGCCCGCCGCTATGGGGCTAGGCTTCGATCCGATCTGGTTCGGCATCTACATGGTGATCATGGTGGAGTGCGCGCTGATCACCCCACCTGTGGGGTTGAACCTTTACGTCATACAGGCCGTCGCGCGAACGTCGCTGGCCAATGTGGCGCGCGGCGTCTGGCCTTTCCTGATCTTGATGCTTGTTACGGTGGGCGTGCTCTACGCCTTCCCTGACCTCGCCCTCTATATCCCATTCAAATGGTGACCTGATGACCCCTGCTGCCACGTTGCGCGCGCTTCTGGAAGAAGACCGCTGCCACATCATGCCCTGCTGTTTCGACGCGCTATCCGCCAAGTTGATTGCGCAAGAAGGGTATGAGCTGACGTTCATGTCGGGCTTTGCGGCCTCTGCCAGTCGCATTGGGGCTCCGGACCTGGGGTTGATGAGCTACGGCGAGGTGCTTGATCAGGCGCGCAACATCGCGGACGCGATTGATATTCCTCTACTGGCAGATGGCGACACTGGCTACGGCAATGCGATGAATGTACGGCGCACGGTGACGGGGCTGGCCAAGGCAGGCTGTGCGTCCGTGATGATCGAGGATCAGCTGGCCCCCAAACGCTGCGGCCACACGCCGGGCAAGGCGGTGGTGGGCCGTGATGAGGCGTTCGACCGGATCCGCGCGGCGGTGGATGCCCGGGCGGAGCTGCGGGAGGCAGGTGGTGACATCCTCATCCTCGCGCGCACCGATGCCAGGCATGAGCATGGGTTAAGTGAGGCGATTGATCGCGCAGCCAAGTTCGCGGATCTGGGTGCGGACATCCTGTTTGTCGAAGCTCCTCGGACGGTGGAAGAGATGCGTGAGGTCTGCGCGTCCCTGCCCGGCCCCAAAATGGCCAATATCGTGGAAGGTGGCGAGACACCCGATCTCAGCAATGCGGAACTGCACGACATCGGGTTTTCAATTGCCGCCTATCCGTTGTCTTTGATGGCGGCGGCCATGCAGGCGATGGTGCGCAGTTTGCAGTCGATGCGAAACGATGACCGGCCAGGGCAGATGGATTTCGTCGAGCTGCGCAGGCGGATCGGGTTTGATGATTACTACGAGGCGTCCGAGCAATACGCGTCATCGAAGCGGGGGTGATGGTGGGCTGAAACCCCACCCTACGGCTTGAATGCAGCGCGTACTGCGATGAGGTACGCCTCTCGCAGTTTTGCAGTGATCGGACCAGTGGTGCCATTGCCGATCTGATGCCCATCAATATGCGTCACGGGCTGTAGATAGCTGGACGCCCCGGTGGCAAATGCCTCATCCGCTGTGAATGTCTCTTCAAGCGTGTAGCGCTCCTCCACGATCTCAAGCCCCTCTTCCTGTGCCACCCTCAACATGGTCTGGCGCGTGATGCCGGGGAGCAAATCCCGATGCAATGGCCGCGCATAAAGCGCGCCGTTCTTGATGATGAAAAACGACATCGCCCCGCATTCCGTGACATACCCACCCGGCCCGATCATCAAAGCCTCATCCGCCCCGGCCTTGCGCGCCACCTCTTTGGCGAGCACCTGGCCCAACAGATTTGTCGTCTTGATATCCCGCCGTGCCCAACGGATATCAGGGACGCTGGCCAGCGTGATGGGCAAAGGCGGATCGGCGGCCAGACCACCGTGCAGGGATTGCGTGAAGGCAAAGACATTCGCGCTCAGCCCATCAGGATAAAGATAGTCTCGATCGTGCACGCCACGGGTGATGTGAAGGTAGAGGAAGCACTCCGTCTCCCCATTCCGCGCGATCAGCTCCATCAGCCCGGCGTGCAGCTTTGCCTCCGCCATAGGCGGGGTCATTTCCAGCTCTGACATAGACCGCCAGAGCCGGGACACATGATGTGGAAAATCAATGATTTGCCCGTCAAGAACACCAAGGCCTTCATAGACCGCATCGGCAAAGAGCAGCCCCCGGTCAAAGATCGGTAGCTTCGCCTCATCTTCGGGCACATACTCTCCGTTCAGCCATACCGTACGTGACATTCTCTACCCTCTCGTCTGCCCCAGAAACTGTCCGCCGCGCATGGTGGTTTGATGGCCATTCTCAAGCGTGTGCTGTCCGTTGACCAGCACATGCGCAATGCCTTCGCTTTGCAGCTCAGAGTCCTGAAAATCCGCACGGTCGATCACGGTCTTGGGGTCAAAAAGCACGATATCGGCCTTCATCCCGGGCTTGATCAGCCCTCGATCCTTGATCCCGAACCGCGCCGCACTCATCCCCGTCATTTTATGCACCGCTTGCGCAAGGCTCATCAGCCCCAGATCACGCGCGTAGTGTCCCAGAACGCGCGGAAACGTACCCCAGAGACGCGGGTGCGGTTTCTGCGTGCCGGGAATACCGTCGGAGCCGATCATCGACGCGGGGTGGGCCAGGATGCGCTGAACATCCGCTTCGTCCATGTCGAAATAAACCGCTGCTGCCGGGGTCAGCCGGGCGATGGCCTCGTTGCGCGTCATGCCCCAGTCCTCAGCGATGTCATCCAGCATCCGCCCACCACAGTCCGGATGCGGCGTGGACCAGATCACCAGCACCTCGGGCGCTGCTTCGGCGAAATGGGGCAGAAGCGCTGAGGATGACGCGTTGTAGGGGTAGATGTCCATCGCCACGTCTTGCGACTTTCGCGCCTTGTCGATCATGGCCAGTGTGGTGGTGCTTTTCCCGAAATTCCGCGCCCCAGCGCATTTGTGGTGAGAGAGTAGCAGCGGGACATGGGCGCCTTTTGCGGTGTCGAGCGCCTCTTGCACGGCCTCGATCACCTGATCGGCCTCATCTCGGATGTGGGTTGTGTAGACCGCATCCTCATGAGCGCCGACGACGCGGGCGAGTGTCACGACCTCTTCCATGGGTGCGGCACTGGCAGCGGGGTAATCAAGCCCCGTTGAAAACCCTGCGGCCCCTTCTTTCAACGCCCGGTCCAAGCGGTACGCCATACGCTCGATTTCTGCGCCCGAGGCTGGACGGTCAAGCGGCCCCTCCATGGCAGAAGCACGCAGTGTCGAGTGACCGACAAGCAAATGCACATTTACCGCAGGTGTCGCGCGATCTACCCGGCTGGCGTAATCCGCAACAGTTTCCGAACTTTGTTCCAGAATGCCAGGAACGATCCCGAAGGGCGCGGGCAGGTTGTCTTTTGGCACGAACGGCGCAGCAGAGATGCCGCAGTTACCGGCCACCACCGTGGTGACGCCCTGCGTGATCTTGCAGGCCATGTCGGGGGTTTGCAGGACCGCCCAATCATCATGCGTGTGCACATCAATGAACCCCGGTGCGGCGCATAGCCCTTTGCCGTCAATCACGTGATCTGCCGTTGCACCAGACAGTCCGCCGACACGGACAATGTCCTGCCCAATGACCGCAATGTCCGCGCAAAAGGGGGCCGCCCCGCTGCCGTCGATGACCTCGGCCCCGCGGATCAGGACGTCGAAATGTGCCTCTTCGCGTTCACTCGGCAAAGGGGTCCTCCACATTTGGCCACCAAGGGACCTCACGCTTGGTCAGGTTCAGGTCGTCGAACTTGGGGCATGTCCCGCCGGGCGTTGCCACCTGGATGACCTCGGACGCAATCTCAGCAAAGGGCGCGAAGAAATGAAACAGGGATTTTACCGTCACGATCTTCTTCTCGGCAAGGCGGATACCCATCTGCTCAAACGCTTCCGGGTGATAGACCTGTGTGCGCAAGTCATTGATCAGAATGTCAAAACTTTCCCCATGCCGGAGCCAAACGAGGGTGCCGAGAGGTTCCAGCCCGGTGCCCAAATGCTGACCCAGGCCGCTTGCGATCTTCATGACCTGTACGTCGATATCAACGGGGTCACCGGAATCCGGCCCCATCTTGCCACCAATGCGTAGTGACAGGCTGGCCCCCTCGCCCACGTCCTCGCAAAGCCTAACGGCGATTGGATCCCAGTAGATGCCGGTCGCCACGTCCGCCAGGCCACGATCCAACAAGGCCCTAAGAACGGGCGTGGAATCCCCCGGCGCGCCGCCCCCGGAATTGTCGCCCATATCGGCCAGTACCACCGGGCCGCGCTCAGATGCGACGGCGCAGTCCAAGGCGTCATCCAGTTGAGCATAGTGACCGGTCACCTCATGGCGCACGGCGAAGAATTCCTTCCCCAGTTTTTCGGCCAGCTTATTCGCCAGACGTTCGTCATTATCGGTGACCACCAGCATCCGCGCACCCACGTCCGGGACATCACCCCAAGGGAAGCCGTGCATCAGCGACACCGACAATACCGGCCCTGTCTCCAACGCGGAAAGACGGTCCACAAACGCCCGCATTGCGCCGGTCTTGGTCAGGTACAGGTGGATCATACGACAATCGAACGCGGCCATGCGCGGGGTGATCTCACCGGCATGCGTGCGACGGACGATGTCAAACAACTCCTCCGCACGTGGGGTGGCGTCGTCATGCGGATACTCTTTGAAACAGATGATGGCATCACAGCTGTCCATCATCCGAGGCGTCAGATGCGCGTGCAGATCAAGGGCCATGCCAATTGTAGCGTCCGGGCAAACCTCTCGTGCCGCGGTCGCAAGATCCCCTTCGCAGTCGTCCTCACCGTCCGCCACCATGGCACCGTGCAACTGTAGCAAGATGATATCCACCGGCCCCGCAGCGCGCAGATCCGAGACCAGGCGCGCCTTGAGGTCGGCATAACAGGACGCCACCGTGCGTCCGGCGGGCTCGGCGATTGCTGTCAGGCTTTCCACGACGTCCCAACCAAGCGCGTCCGCCCGCGCCCGCCAGACATGCAGGGCTTCTGTCATCAGGTTGGCAGGTTCCTGCGTGGCCCCGGTTTCGCGGAAGAAGTACTCATGAAATGCCGACATTCCGGTCGGCATACGGCTGAACGTGTTGGTCTCGGTTGAGACAGTCGCAATGAAAAGCCGCATGATCGTGGTCAGACCCCTATTTTGACGGGGCTCAGGACCCACTTCACGCTTAGTATGTCACAACCGTTTTCCAGCGTCATGCGAAACGAAACAGCCAAAAAAAGGCGGGTTTAACGTTGATCATACGCACTGAGTAATGATCAATTGAATTTCCTGACAAATTCAATCAGATTTAGTTCAGGAAGGGCGAAAGCGAATCCACGCCCTTGAAACCCGGTTTAGAACGGAGACCGATCATGGGTATGAATGTCGCACAGCAAATCGAACGCCGTCCTACGGAAAGCCTGCCGCTCTACGATGCGCAGGATCTGACGCAAAGTGGTGATCTGGCACAAATCCAGTTGGATGATCAGATTTACACGCTGCGCATCACACGCGCCAAAAAGCTTATCCTGACCAAGTAAATCTCCGCACGCCTCACGCCGAGCCACCATGACGCGCCGGTGGCACGGTCAAGCGATCAAGCGCGATGGATTGCCACAGCATACGGCCTTCGTCGCGCGACACCTTTCCGTGAAGCCCTCTAGGCACTATGTGAATCTGGCGACAACGATTTTTGTGTCAGATCATCGATGGCCAAGAAACTTCCCAGTCCCTGCGTGGACGTATGCAAATACAAACGCCAAGGTCATTGCATCGCCTGCTCTATGACCAAGGCGCAGAAATCTTTGTTCAAACAGCTGAAAACCGACAAACACCGCATGGCTTTTGTTGAGATGCTGGTCACCCAGCAACGACACTTGGGCAAATTTCCGGCATGGCCAAAGATGTACCTTAAAAAATGCGGCAAAAAGGGCATGAAACCGCCGAAGTTCATTGAGTTACCAGAGGGTTAGCGCGTCACCCGAAATTTGGCGTACGTTTGGCCATGTTCGCAGCGACCACTTCCATCTGGTGCGGTTTGCCGATCAGATCAGCCTGTTCCCTGCTTTCTTCCAGCAACATCTCATCCTCTGCCATGCCAGCATCCGCTGCCGTCGCCAGGCGTTTGGCCGCGCGAATGGCGGACGGGCTTTTGCCGGCAATCTCGGTGGCCAGTTCTTGCGCCGCCGCCAATGGGTCGTCGGCCAGTTCTGTCACCAAGCCCCACCGTTCTGCCTGGTCCGCAGTCACTGGCCGCGCGGTGTAGATCATTTTGCGCATCACGTCTGATCGAACGAGGCCGGGCAAAATGACCATGCCCCCCATGTCCGGGATCAGGCCCCATTTCATTTCCATCACGGCCAGCTTGGTATCCGGGCTAGCGATCCGGATGTCCGCGCCAAGCGCCAGTTGAAACCCTGCGCCGTACGCCGCACCGTGCAAGGCCGCTATCACCGGCACAGGCAGTTTGCGCCAAACCATCGCAAACTCTTGGAAAATATTCGAAGTTCCATGCGTGCGCGGCATCAAAAGCGCCTCGGGGTCCTTACTTGCCAGGGTCGCGAAACTCATCACATCAAGCCCCGCGCAGAAGCTCGGCCCTTCCCCGGACAGAACCACAGCGCGCACATCTGTCTCCATCAGAGCAGCGCCCGCCTGGGTCACGGCTTCCATCATCTTGGTGTCAACGGCGTTGTGCTTGTCGCCCCGTGTCAGCGTGACATGGGCGACGTGGTTTTCGATCTTGGTCTCTACGCGGGACATGGGCCTCTCCTGTCTTTGGGTCAGAAAACCGCAGCTTGGGGTTTATGGCCAGCAAGACGTTGCGGAAGGGCGCTTGCATGCGCCCTACGGCTGGTTTTATCTGCGGCCTATGACTGGACCTCGATACACTGATCTTGTGGAAGGGCTGCCCGCCTCCGTGCCATTTGTCGGCCCGGAACAGCAAGAACGCGACCGTGGCGCGCCTTTCGCGGCGCGGCTTGGCGCCAATGAAAGCCCGTTCGGCCCGTCGCCCAAGGCGATAGCGGCGATGCATGCTGCCACCGGTGAGATTTGGAAGTACGCAGATCCAGCGTGTCATGATCTGCGGGAAGCTGTGGCGACACATCATGGCGTACCATCTGCAAATGTCCTGATCGGCGAAGGCATTGACAGTTTGCTGGGAAACCTCGTGAGGTTGCTGATTGGGCCGGGTGACAGGGTGGTCACATCAAACGGCGCCTATCCAACGTTCAACTATCACGTGGCGGGCTTTGGTGGCGTTCTGGACAAAGTTCCCTATCGCGCCGACCACGAAGACCTGCCCGCTCTCCTGGCCCGCGCGGGGGAGCTAGGCGCAAAACTCGTCTACTTTGCCAACCCTGACAATCCGATGGGGACGTGGGTGTCTGGTGCCGAGATAGAGGCCGCCTTGGACCACATTCCCGAAGGCTGCCTTCTGGTCCTAGATGAGGCTTATATCGAGTTTGCGCCGGACGGCACCGCACCGAGGATTGACCCCGATGACCCACGCGTCATCCGTATGCGGACATTTTCTAAAGCGTACGGCATGGCCGGGGCTCGCATCGGGTATGCAATGGCCGCGCCCGGCTTGATCAAAAGTTTCGACAAGATCCGCAACCATTTTGGCGTCAACCGCATCGGCCAGGCCGGTGCCTTGGCCGCACTTTCAGATGCCGAATGGCTGGCCCATGTTCAGGCAGAGGTCGCTGCGTCCCGCGACCGATTGACAGCTTTTGCGCATGAGAATGGCCTCAGCGCAGTGCCTTCCGCGACCAACTTCGTGGCCATAGATTGTGGTCGCGACGGGGATTTCGCACGTGCGGTTCTGGCGGAGCTGATCGCCGAAGGGTTATTCGTGCGCATGCCGTTTGTTGCGCCCCAAGATCGCTGCATCCGGGTCAGCTGCGGCCCAATTGAGCAAATGGACGCTTTCGCGAAAGCCTTCAGCGCAGCCCTGGACCGCGCGCGGGTTTAAGCAAAAGTGAACGAAGACGGCAAAAAAACCCGCGACAGGTGAAATTTTTCAGCTAGGTTTATGCCATGCGACGCGGAGTTCTGTCAGAAGCGCCGAACTACACCAACGCCGCCCTGATCATGGGGGGCATCAATCTTTTTTGGATCATGACTGTGATTTGGGCGATGTTTGGTTTTCTGGCCGTCATCGCGGTCGGCTATGTGCTCGACAAGCTGATCAGCCGTGTGGGCAAGCGGGCCTGATCAAAGGCTTGTCTCAACCCGGTTGTCCCAACACCTTCGCCGCTGCACTTACGCCGCCTGGCTTGTGATCAATCCCCAAAGCCGCCAGTCCCGCCTCAATCGACCCCAGGACACCCATGACCATTTGCGCGTTCATGTGGCCCATATGGCCAATCCGAAACACGCCATCCCCATTCGGATCGTCCTGCGTGTCCATGCCCAATCCGATCCCGAGAGTGACACCCGTGTTCTGCTCGACCCACTGACGCAGACGCGTGGCATCCGGGGAATTCAGCTTGAGCGTTGTCACCGCCCGACTGCGATAGGTGGGATCAGAAATGTTGAGCCGGAGCGCACCGTTTTGTCCCCACGCCTCACACGCGGCCCAAATCGCACGGGCCAGCTTTTCGTGACGATCCCAAACCTTCTCAACCCCTTCTTCGTGGATCATGTCCAAGGCGGCGCGCAAACCGTAAAGGTGATGGGTCGGCGCGGTGCCGGCGAAATACTGATAGAAAAGATCAGGCGCCACGCGCGGTTTCCAGTCCCAATAGGACGACACTCGCGCCAGCCTGTCACGCGCCGCGGTTGCCTTCGGACTGAAGAAAACGAAGCCGAGGCCTGGTGGCGTCATCAGCCCTTTCTGGCTGGCCGTGATCGTGACGTCGACACCCCAATCATCCATCTCAAACCGGTCACATCCGAAGGACGCAATGCAATCTGACATCACCAAAGCGGGGTGACCCAAGGCATCAATTTCGTCACAAATTGCTTTCACATCTGTGAGAACTGAGGTCGAAGTATCCACGTGAGTAAGTAAAATAGCTTTGATTTCGTGTTTTGCATCCGACTTAAGCACATCAACGATTTGCGCCGGATCCGCCGTGGCATTGCGCCCGAAATCCAGAACCTGCGTCTCGATGCCTAAATTCTCGGCCAGCCGTGCCCAGCCGTGCCCGAAAAGCCCGGTCACGGGTAACAAAACACGCTCTCCCGGGGCGACAGTATTGGCGAGAGCCGCTTCCCAGGTGCCGTGCCCGTTGCAGATGTAAATCGCGACATCGCCCTCGGTGCGCGCCACGCGTTTTAGATCGGGGATCAGGCTTTCGGTCAGCTCAACCACCTCACCCGCATAGATGTTGGGCGCGGGTCGGTGCATCGCCTGCAACACCTGATCGGGCACAACGGAAGGGCCCGGTATAGCCACGTAGGCACGCCCGCCGGAATAGATCATGGGTCTGCTCCTTTGCCCTTTATGCGGCGCAACATAGAGGCCCAAAACCCCGCGTCAATCGCGCATGACCCGCTTGTCACCGGCGCGACTTGCCACTAGATCAGGGCGGCTTCGAAAGTGGCTCGGAGCGCAAGGGGACGCCAGCACAATGGGCATCATCAAACGGATCGGCGATTGGGAGCGTAACCTGCGCGCCTATTACAACACCGACCTGTCGACGCCTGAGAACCGTCGCCGTGCGCATATCTACAACATGTGGTTTGACCACGCGGTGCTGCGGAAGTTCTGGACCAATTTTCACCCGGTTGCAGACGGTGTCTACCGATCCAATCAACCGACGCATGAGCGGTTTGTGAAACTCAAAGCGATGGGCATCAAAACCATCCTGAACTTGCGCGGGGCCAGTGATGCAGCACACCATTTGGTCGAAGCTGAAAGCTGCCGAGACCTTGGCCTGTCCCTCGTCAATGTCACCCTGCTGGCCCGTTACGCCGCCCCCGCCGAGGACATCCTCAAAACCATTGAGGCGTTCCGCACCATCGAAAAACCATTCGTCCTGCATTGCAAATCGGGCGCGGATCGGGCGGGGTTTGCCTCCGCCATCTACCTTTTGGTCATCGAAGGCCGACCCCTGGAAGAAGCGCGCCGCATGCTCAGCGCCAAGTACATCCATTTCAGCTGGTCCAAAACGGGTGTGCTCGATCATATCTTCGACCTCTATAAGGCACGCAATGCGGATAGCCCGATTTCTTTCGAAGACTGGGTGGCCACGGAATACGATCATCTCGCCATCCAAAAAGACTTCGAGGAAAAGAAGAACCCCATCTTTTGACGGCTGTTTCTTCTGGCTGAAAGTATCCCGGGGTGTTTGAGGGGCTGGCCCCTCAATTCGAAGCGTCAATATTTTCGCAAAAGCTGTTCCGGATCTGCCCCGGCCAGATAGCGCAATAGCAGGCCAAGATTGCGCGTCCCGCGTCGCAGCCAGCCATCGCGCAGATATTTATCAGCACTCGTCGTCGCCGTGATCGGCAGCGGCATCAAACGTCGGCCAAGCGCCCGTGCCATCGCGACGTCTTCCATAAGCGGCTGATCGGGAAAACCACCGACGCGCTCATATTCCGCCCGAGAGATCAAAAGACCCTGATCTCCGTAGGGCAGCGCAAAGACCCGCGCGCGCAAGTTGGCCCATCCGGCCACCATCCGCGATGGCAGGCTTGCGTGATCGAACTTTAGCGAAAACCACCCGGGCCGGTCCTTTGGCACATGCGCAAACACAGCGTCGGACCATCCCGGCGACAAGACCGTGTCCGCATGCAAAAACAGAAACCACTCCCCACGCCCCGCCTCGGCCCCACGGCGCAACTGCCCACCACGCGACGCAGCGCCCGAAACAACCACCGCCCCGGCCGCGTCGGCAATTTGCAACGTTTCATCGGTTGAACCCGCATCAGAAATCACCAAATCCCGAATGAGCCCGGCCGTCAGTCCTTCGGCCAAAGCCGGCAGGGACCGGGTCAGCCCGGCCTCGGCATTCAGTGTCGGGATCACCACGGAGAGTTTTGCCGCCATCGTCCGTCTCAGTCGTTGCGCTTCGCACCGCCTATATTACAGTTGCACCAAATCGGGGAGAGGCCATGACCCGCCGCATCTATGAAATTTCCGGCCAGGACGCAGAACCGTTTCTGCAGAACCTCGTCACCAATGACCTTTCGCATATGGGCGACGGGTTGCTTTACACCGCGCTTTTGACGCCGCAGGGCAAGTATCTGGCTGATTTCTTCCTCTTCCGCCGCGACGATGTGATCTTTCTCGACGTGGCCTCGGATTTGGCCGACGGGCTTGCCAAGCGCCTGATGATGTACCGATTGCGTGCGGCTGTTACGATCGAGGAAAGCGCTCTGCAGGTGTATCGTGGAACGGGAGCCCCGCCCGAAGGTGCCATGCCGGATCCCCGGCACGACGCGCTCGGCTGGCGGCTTTACGGGGACGGGGCCGGTGATGACGGCACGGATTTTGATGCGATCCGGGTGGAACATTGCATTCCGGAAACAGGGATTGAGCTGACGCCGGACACATACATTCTAGAGGCAGGTTTTGAGCGGCTGCACGGCGTGGATTTCCGCAAAGGCTGTTACGTGGGTCAGGAAGTGACCGCGCGCATGAAGCACAAGACGGAGCTGCGCAAAGGGCTTACCCAGGTCATTATCAAAGGAGAGGCCGCACCAGGCACCGAGATTCTTGTCGATGGGAAACCGGCTGGCACGCTCTTCACGCAGTCAGGGGGCCACGCCATTGCCTACCTCAGGTTCGCCAGAACGTCGGGAACGATGCAGGCGGGTGACGCCACCGTAGAATACGACCCCGCGTGACGCTTTATCGCTAAATCCCCTTGCCTTTTGTATGCGGCTTGCGTGATTGGTCCGCATGCATTTTGCAAGGGCTTACAGTTTGCTGCGGGAAAGAGCGTTGACATGCGTCGTATTGGCGATGTTTGCGTTCGTCAGCGCGTGCACGTCTACTGGCCCAAGCGTGGAGGGCGCGCCTTCGCATCACCGGGCGAACGGCTTTGCCAACCCGTCGGGACTTGGCGGTGTGTCCAGCTTGGAGTTTCTGATCGACCGGACGCGTCTGGCCTTGTTCCCACGCGAAGCGAGCCCTGTTGCTGCCCTGAGCGCTGAAGAGGCCAACACCCGTTGGACGCGGGCCGGGGGACAGAACGCCGTGCAATGGCTCGGACATGCCAGTCTGCGCCTTCGTCTCGCCGGACAAATTGTTCTCATCGATCCAGTGGTTTCGGACGTTCTGGGCCCGGCACCACCCTTCGGACCCTCCCGCGAAAGCCCGCCACCGGTCGATCTGGCTCATTTGCAGAACCCGGATGCAATATTGGTGACACACAATCACTACGATCACTATGAGCCGGACACGATACGCGCCGTGTCCGGCAATAGAACAACGTGCCTTATGCCACTCAAGGTATCCAAAGGGCATGACACTGGCTGTGCACCAACTGAACTGGATTGGCATGAAACACACAGGCTCGGACCACTGCGGGCCACCCTTTTGCCCGCACAGCACGATTCAGCACGCGGTTTGTTTGATCGGGACAAGGCGCTTTGGGGCGGCTGGCTTTTGGAAGGCGGCGGTGAGCGCTTTTATATTTCGGGAGATACAGGATACGGCCCGCATTTTGCTGAGGCACGGCGCCATGGCACGATTGACTTGGCGGTTTTGAACGTGGGCGGGTACGAGCCGCGGCGGATCAACAAGAACGTGCACATGGACCCGGAAGAGGCCGTCCAGGCTGTTCTCGACCTCGGGGCGAAACGCGCTTTGATCGTGCATTGGGGCACGTATGGGCTGGGCCGGGAAACCGGGAGCGAGACCTATGACAGGGTGCGCGCCGCAGCCCAAAAGGCGGGCCTTGGCCGCAACAGAGTTGTCTTTCTGCAGATCGGTGACGTTCTGCGGTTTTAGGCGCGTTCGGCGTATTCCATCGTTTCCGTGTTGACCACGATATCCTCGTCGGGCCCTACGAAGGGCGGCACCATCACTTTCACGCCGTTCTCAAGCACCGCGGGCTTGAAGCTGTTGGCCGCCGTCTGACCTTTTACAACCGGTTCTGTCTCGGCAATCTTGCACGTGACTTTCTGTGGCAAAGCCGCGTTCAGCGCTTCGTTTTCATAAAATTCGACAGTGATTGTCATGCCGTCCTGCAGAAACGGGCGACGGTCGCCGAGAAGCTCAGCCGACAGTTCAATCTGCTCATATGTCTCGGAATCCATGAAGACGAGCATGCCGTCGTTTTCATAGAGGAACTGCTGGTCCTTTTGTTCCAGCCGCACACGCTCCACCTTGTCGGCGCTGCGGAAGCGTTCGTTCAGTTTGGAACCGTTGCGCAGGTTGCGCAGTTCGACCTGGGCGAAAGCCCCGCCTTTTCCGGGCTTTACGTGGTCGACTTTGACCGCACTCCATAACCCGTCATTGTGTTCCAGAACGTTGCCGGGGCGGATCTCGTTTCCATTGATCTTTGGCATTGTGGCTTTTCCGTGGCGTTAAGGTTGATCAAGAATTTGTAAACCCTATATCTGGTGACGTGGTGAGGAACAAGACGACCAGATATCGTGCTGCAAATGCGAAAAGCCATGCGAAGAATGCATGGCAGCTATGCATTTTCGGGGTGGCCGAATCGGGAAAAAGTCGCCATAACCACTGATACGCCTGAAAACACAAGAGCAATAAAAACTAAGGACGAAACATGAAAGATTTCGTTGACGGCACAGCCTTCAATGCAGAGCAAGGCAACCGTGCACGTAAACTTTTCGCAGCCGTCGTACTGGCTGCATTGGACGACGCAATTTCTGACGACAAGAAATATGGCAATGGTCCCGAACAAATCGCACGCTGGGCGCGCTCGCGCGACGGCCGCGAAGTGCTAAGCTGTGCGGGTATTGACCCCAATGAGCGGGTCGTGTCCGGACTGATGGACTTCGTGTCCAAGGGTGTCCGCACGTCAGTCGCGCTGTCTCGTGAAGAGAGTGAGCGCCGCAATGCTGCTGCCGCAGCTCAGGCCGAAGCCGCCTGATCAAACGACAGTTTTCTTCAAAGCGCCCTGCATGGTTCATGCGGGGCGCTTTGCGTTTGGGGTGCTGCTAGCCTGACGCGAAGACAAACATCCAGATAAAGACGGGTGCCAGTTGCAAAGCGCCCAGGCTTGCAATCACGGCCCTGGAGCGCAAGCTGGTGTAGCGCAGCATCAGGATCACGCAGAAGAGCACACAGAGACCCATCTCGATGGGTCCAACAATGCTCGCATGCGCGCCCCTGTCCCAGTAACTGATCGGGCTTTCAAACACCCAATCGCTCACCGGCCAGAAATGCGGGCGGCCATCATCGTGGTGCAACGGAAAATCAAGGGCCACATGCATCAGCGCGGAGGCTGCAAAGATCGTCCAGTTCTTCGCGCCAAACCACCAGGCCACGGCCAACAACCCGCCCCAGACAAAGAAAGAATTGTCGATGGCAAACACCTGTTGCCAGGCATCCGAGAAATAGAGCTGGTCAAACACCACCTGCGGACTGATACCGAGTATGTAGAGCGACACCCCCGCCATGACGTAAAGCGACATGTCCGGGGCCAGGGCACCGGCGATAGCCGCGAAGGTGCGCTTGCGGTCGTGAGGTCGGGCAAAGGCGGCTGCCGCGAAAATGACATGGGCTGGCGTATTCAAGGTTTCTCCGCTCGCGCTCTGCTCGTATGAGAGGGACATAGTACAGGAGCGCGCATTGGCACAGTCAAACGTGGCACAGTCAAAGGTGGCACAGCCCACATGACCAAGAGCATCATGATCCAGGGTGCCGGGTCGAATGTCGGCAAGTCCATGGTTGTGGCCGGTCTCGCGCGCGCATTCGTCAAACGCGGGCTCAGCGTTGCACCGTTCAAACCGCAGAACATGTCAAACAACGCCGCCGTGACCGTCGATGGCGGGGAAATCGGGCGCGCACAGGCGCTACAGGCCTTGGCGGCGGGAAGACCGGCACACACGGACATGAATCCGGTCTTGTTGAAGCCGGAGACCGACACGGGCGCGCAGGTGATCGTGCAAGGCAAGCGTTACGCAACGCTGCGCGCCCGCGACTACGCGAAAGAAAAACCGCAGCTTTTGAAGGCCGTGTTGGAGAGCTTCTCTCGCCTGAGCCAGAGCGTGGATCTTGTCATAGTCGAAGGCGCGGGCAGCCCGGCAGAGATCAATCTGCGCAAAGGCGACATTGCCAACATGGGTTTTGCAGAAGCCGCCGGCGTGCCGGTCGTGCTGGTCGGTGATATCGACAGGGGCGGCGTCATTGCGCAAGTCGTGGGCACGCAGGCCATTCTTCCCGATAGCGATGCGAGCCTGATCAAAGGATTTGCCATCAACAAATTCAGGGGCGATGTCAGCCTCTTTGACGACGGCCTGACCGAGATTACCAATCGCACAGGTTGGCCTTCGCTTGGCGTGTTGCCGTGGTTTGCAGATGCATGGCGGCTGCCGGCAGAAGACATCATGGACATCCGCAACAGCGCAGGTGGTGCGCTCAAAGTCGTGGTGCCGCGATTGGGGCGCATCTCAAACTTTGATGACCTTGACCCGCTGTCCAGTGAGCCGGATGTCAGCGTGGACATCATTGAGCCAGGACGCCCCCTGCCGGGCGATGCGGATCTCATCCTGCTGCCCGGCAGCAAAGCCACGATCCCTGATCTGATCCATTTCCGAGAGCAAGGATGGGATATTGATCTGGCCGCACATATCCGACGCGGTGGACATGTCATGGGTCTGTGCGGCGGATACCAGATGCTGGGGTGCGAGATATCCGATCCTGACGGCATCGAAGGCGTGCCCGGCACTGTGCCGGGGCTGGGGCATCTAAATGTCAGCACTGTCATGGTGCCGAAAAAACGCCTCGCTCTGACCGAAGCCCGAGACCTCGACAGCGGCGCTTCTGTCAGCGGATACGAAATTCACTTGGGCGAAACTGATGGTCCGGATTGTAAGAACGCTTGGCTGGAGGTGAACGGTGCACCCTCGGGCGCGATGAGCCACGGGGGCCGCGTCAGGGGGTGCTACCTGCACGGGATTTTTTCATCCGATGCGTTTCGCCGGGCCTATCTGGCCGGTCTCGGGGTGCAATCCGGGCTAGCTTATGACGATATGGTCGAGGACACGCTGGATGCGCTCGCAGCGCACGTGGAGCAACATCTTGACCTGGATTTACTGTTGGAATTGGCGGCTGAACCAAAGTTTTAGCGAGACTATTCGATACCCTTGGACATCAAGGCCCGATGAATTTCTCGGCGTACCAGCTTACGAACATTCCGAGTGATCCGTTCACCCAAAGCCCCTTGCAATTCCTGACGCACGATCTCGCCCACCATATCGCGCAAGGCCTCTTCATCCATCACAGCGTCACTGCCAAACCATGCCTCGGAATCATCCCCTCCGGCTGTATCGGACATAGTGCTGTCCGACATAGCCGCGTCCATCCGGGCGGCGTGCTCAAGCTGCTTTTCTTCCTGCTCGGCCACCGGACGGGTTTCGGTTTCGATATCGTGCCATGGCAGCGGCTCTACCGTCTCGCCCGAGAACGTCTCTTCGATTGAGCCGTCCGGCTCCCACTCATCGGGTTGTTCGGCGACCGCAGCTTCCATGGTTTCCACGCGCGCCGTCAGGTCCTGTTCGACGAGTTCAGCGTCTTCGATGCCCTCATCGGTCTCATCCAAAACCGGTTCCGCGACCATGACCTGCTCTTCCGCTGCGGTCACGTCATCTTCGGTTTCAGCTGTCGCTTCGGCGCTTACGTCATCATCGCCCAGTTGGGCCCCGACAAGATCGGCAATCGCAGCCTCTGCATCTTCGGCTGTTTCCAGCGGTTCAGGGTCCGGGTTGGCCGATGCCTCTTCCACGTCGTCCGTGTCCGCAACCTCGACCGCATCGGGCACGTCGTCCAAAGCGTCTTCCTCTGAGGCTTCGACCACATCCCCCCGGTCATGGACGTCATTTTCGTCCGGGGTCTGGGCCTCAGACGTGTCGTCCGCCACATCCTCTTCCGATGCCTTTTCGCTGGGCCTGATCAGAAATTCGGGAATGCCTTGTAGAAGCGCCTCGTGATTCTGTTGCGCAGTTGCGGCCATCGCTTCTTCATCCTGAGGGAGCTTGTCCGTGTCATTGTCTTCAGCCTCAGAAACCTCGTCGATGATCTCTGCGTCCTCGACATCCGCGTAGGACGTATCATCTTGATGCTGTTCTTCGGCAATTTGTTCGTCCGCATGGTCTTCGACATGTTCGGCCGGCGCTTCTTCCTGAACCTCAGGCGTCGCCTCTACATATTCGGCGGCCATCTCTTCATGCTGCGACTCTTCAGGCTGTGGATCTTCAGGTATGTCTGAAGCTGAACTTTCGTGTGATTCTGCCTCAAGTTCCGGCTCGGGCTCAGGGAGAACATCCTCTTCAGGCTGCGTGTCGCTCTGTCGTGCCTCCTCGGCAGCGTCATCATCATCGACACGCTGCGCGGGGGTCAGAACAAGCTTGGGCTCGGTGCGACGGCGGTTCGTTTCTCCCGCCTCGTTCGCCGTGTCATCAGGGCGCGCATCCGCAGACACAAGCCTGCGAATGGAAGACAATACGTCTTCAATTTCAACGTTTGTTACCGGATCGCTCATAGTCCGCTACCACTCTTGCCCCGCATCATTGTATCGCCGCGGTCGAAATCACACAACTGGTTCCGAAAATTTAGAAATTCATTAGCCTCACGCCGCAAACGTCGCGCGGTCGTACGCGTCAGCCTTGCCTAGGAACTAGACCTGTCAATCCCGACCCAAGGCTTTCAAAACCCGGTCCAGTTTCTGGCCCTGAGGGCTCAGCGGCACCGGCGCGCCTTCGACCAGATTGTAGTAGGCTTCGGCGTCATAAAGCTGCACGTTCAGGCGCAAATCCTTGGCGGTGAGCTCACCGATGGATTCCAGAACCGTGTAGGCAGCGATGTAGAGATCGGCTTCGGCCCCGATGGCCGTTGCTTGCGCATCCAGCAATTCCTGTTCAGCATCGAGAACATCAAGCGTCGTCCGAGCGCCCAGCTGGGCTTCTTCGCGGATACCCCGGAACGCCACGCGCGCGGCGCGTACCTGTTCGAGACCTGCTGTACGGCTGGCTTGCGCGGCGAGCAGGATGGCATAGGCATTGCCCACATCCTGTACGACCTGATGGCGCACCTCATGCTGGTTGCCACGCAATGCGTCACGTTGGGCCATGGCCTGGCGTACGGCAGAGCTGAGCAATCCGCCTTGGTAAATCGGGCCCGTCACCGCAAGGCCAAAGCTGCCGGTTCGAGAACGATCACTTTCGCCGAATTCTTCAGAGATGCCCAGCCGTGACGTCAGGTTCAGGGTCGGGCGCATCGCAGCCTCGGCGGCGCTGACCGTCAACTGAGCAGAGGCCACTTCGTGTCGCGCACGGATCACATCGGGATGTTTGCGCACGGCAATGGCCTTGGCACCGTCAATGTCACCCGACAGCTTGGGCAGTGATCGCGGAGGTTGAAGGTTGCCGGGTTTGCGGCCGACTGCAGCGCGGAATTCTTCGATGGATTGGGTCAGGTCACCTTGCGCGACGGCCAGCCCGGCCCTTGCGGAGGCCAAAGCCGCTTCGGCCAGTGCCACGTCGGTCCGTGTGACCTCTCCGACTTCAAAGCGGTCTTGCGCCGCGCGCAGTTCTTCGCGCAGAAGCCTTAGGTTGGACTGGCGCACCGAGACCAGCTCACCATTGCGGCGCACATTCATATAAGCAGCGACCGCCCGCAGAAGCACCAGCTGTTCGATCCCGCGCAGGGTCTGGCGGGTGGCGAGGACCGTTTCCTTGGCTGCTTCAATCTGCAGACGTGTGCGACCGAAGTCGAACAGCAGCAGATCGAGTGACAGACCAACGTTCATGTCCGTCGATCCAATGGGGGTGATGAAGCCGTTGGTCCGCACCCGTCCGAAGGATCGCGTGATGTCCGCACTCCAATTGATGATGGGCCGCAGCCCCGCTACGGCCTGGGCGACACCTTCATCGGCGGCCCGCAGAAGCGCGCGGTTCTGATCCAGGAGACCGGAGTGCTCATACGCGCTGACCAGCGTTTGCGCCAGCGTTTCTGCTTTGACCGCAGTGGCACCACCGCCAAGCCCGAGGGCGAGCACAGACACCGTGGCCAAGGCCCCGATCCGTCGGCGAAGTCCTGTCGCAAATCGCGTCATCTTGTTCTCCTGCTCAGCGCTTCCCCAGCTTTGTTCTATGTCGTCTTACAAAGCAAACGCATCTTGTTTGTTAAAGCCCGGCAAAACCGGGGCGCCTGCGTTAAACGCAAAACGCCATGTCATTGCACCATCAATCTTGTACCCGATCCGAACCACGCCCAAAGCGCCTTCGGCGAAAAGGCAGGCCATCCGCCCACCATCCTTCAACTGTGCCACGAGCGCGTCAGGCACATCCGCAACGCCGCCCTGCACGAGAATGACATCGAAGGGGCCAAGCTCCGCCGCGCCATCTGCCAAAGGACCTGCGTGAAAAATAACATTGTCCGCACCGACCTCGGACAGCAATGAAGGCGCGTCTTCGGCCATGTCTTCGTTTTCTTCCACGGCGACAACGGCTTCGGCCATGTGTGCCACAACTGCGGACGAATACCCGTAAGCGGTACCGATATCGAGCACCAGCTCATTCCCCTTCACATCAAGCGCATCAAGTATCTTCGCCAATGTGCGCGGCTCCAGCAGGACGCGCCCGCCGCCCAAATCCAGGTTGTCGCCCACATAGGCCGCCTGCCGCAAAGTGTCCGGCACGAACATCTCTCTGGGGACAGACAGCATCGCGCTGATGACGGGAAACTTGGTCACATCAGATGGCCTGATCTGTGTGTCGACCATCATTGTGCGGCGCGTGGCAAAGTCAGACATGAGCTAAACTCTGGTGTTCAGGTTACCTGAGTTCCGTTGTGACACATCTGCCAAAACCCGACAATGACAATCACGGCCCATGCGACATCAATTGGCAGGACGACGGCCCCTTGCACAGCCCATGCCGATCCGCTAATCCGTGCAGGTCACTGAGAGGGCGAGTTGGCGGAGTGGTGACGCAGCGGATTGCAAATCCGTGTACACCGGTTCGATTCCGGTACTCGCCTCCAATAAAATCTGCGGGTTAGCGCCCGCGACCCTCCCCGCAAATCACTCTGCCACACAGCCTGCCACACATTCTTGTTCTGTGCCTGTTCCGTTCTTTGCCGTGACTGGGATGAAATCCGGGGCATTAAGCAAATCGAAATATCACAGTGATTGCATGCAGCGCGGTGTGACGTTGCAAAAATATGCACATTGCGTATATACGGAAGCGAGAGGAAAGACGGACGCCATGGCTTACAACCCCAAGAAAGCGGCACAGACGATCGCCTTCTTTGCGATGCAAGGGGGTGGGCAACTAAATGTCATGAAGGCCGTAAAGCTGGTCTATCTGTCCGACCGTGAAAGCGTTGCTCGGCGCGGGCATCCTATCCAGGATGAGCCGCGTTATTCCCTACCGCACGGCCCGATCAATTCTACTACCCTTGACTATTTGAATGGCGCATACCGCGATGATGGCGGCTGGTCAAATTACCTAACCGACCGCGACAATCACTTTGTGGGCCTAACTGATGATAAGCTTTCAGCTGAGGCGCTAGATATGCTGAGCGAGGCAGAGCTGGGAATTTTGGCGGATGTGTGGAAACAGTTTGGGCATATGGATCGCTTTGACCTTTCGGACTGGACGCACGATCCCGAGAACGTCCCCGAGTGGCGCAATCCAAACGGCTCATCAATCAGAATTACACTTGAGCAGATGATGCAGTCTCTTGGTCTCAACGGTGCAAAGCAACGCGCAGCGGAGGTTGAGAGCCTCGATCGCGCGGGTGATTTTTTAGCATCTCTGTGAAATATGGTTCTCAAGCGCGGCACAATGCTCGTCCCTAGTGGCGCGCCTCACAACCCAGACCAAAAACATCTCCATATTGTGTGCACCGATACCTGCCCTCTGGGCGGAAACCTGATAGTGCCGGTGAGTTCTTTTTACGATGGTTGTGACGATACGTGCCTTTTGGAGGTCGGCGACCATCCGTTTATCCGCCACCTTTCATATGTGTTCTATGCCAAGTCACGATTTGTGAAAGGTGCCGGTCTGGATAAAGCAATGAAAGACGGCAGGGTCGTTGCTCAACCCATGCTTATCCAAAGTATCTTTGAGCGCGTTGAGATCGGCATTCAAAGATCACCGGACACACCTCCAAAGGCTAAAGCCTATCATACCGCTCAAACTTAGTGAAAAGCCCTAGACTAACCGCCGTTTCATTTAGTCTTTTTTTCTCGAGCGATCAGCGCAGCTCGCGCTCGAGCCTTCTGGCGCTCAGGGCCCGCATAGAGCTGCACCATGCGCTGCGTCTTGTGGCCGGTGATCGACATGATCTGATCGTCATCGAGTCCGACACGCGCGAGCTCGGCGGTTGCGGTGTAGCGCAGAGAGTGGATGTCATAGGCCACGGCCCCGATCTCTTTCCGCAGCTTCATCATGGAGTCATGGGCCCCGCGATAGGACCAAGGGCCGGTCCCCTGATGGTTGGTCAGGATAAACACCGATCGACGCGGCGCAGAGATGAGCGCCTGCAAAAGCATCTGAGGCGCGGGGATCCACAAGCTCGCCTTTGTCTTGCCCTGGCGGACGCTGATCGCTTCGCCATCAAAGTCGGACCATTTCATCTTGAGCACATCGCCGATTCGCTGGCCGGTGCCGAGGAGCAGCTCGAAAAGCAGTGCCGTGCGCCCCTCTGCCGCCCCGCGGGCATCGCCCACCAGCTCGTCGGGCCACGGCTGGCGCTCGATCTTCTCATACTTGACCTCTGGGACGCCCTTGGCCGGATTGCCGCCGGTCGGCAGGAGGCCAAAGTCGATCGCCCGTTCCATGACGATCCGCAGGACGCGGAGGCGATAGTTGGCCTTGTGGGGGCTCTTGCTCGCCCAGGTATCGCGCCAGCCGATCACATGATGGCGCTCGACGTTCTTTGGCTCGAGGTGGCCGATCTTGTCGCGCAGAAACTCGAGGTGCTTGCGGTAATCAGCCTTTGTGCGCTGGGCGAGGCCGTCAAATTCGGGTGAGCGCTCATATCGGTTGATCACATGGGCGATGGTGCTGCCATGCGCTACCGGCGCTGGGGTATTGAGCAGCCGCTCGCGTTCCTGATGCAGGGCAAATGGGACCGGATCGCCCTCTGGAAACTGCGTCTGCATCGGGATTTCGACGATCTTTGTCCCGTAGCGCTTGCGGAATAGCAGCTTCCCATCGCGCTTTCGGCGATGCACGTATGATGGCAGGTCCCGTCCCTTCACTCGCTCATGTCCACCAGATCGGCAGGATTGGTCGGTTCGTCACGCCCTGACATCCTGACTTCAATGCCTCCGCTCGGCAGAATCGTCGCACGTTCGATGCGCCGCCCAAGCTTGGCCTCAAGCCTCAGAACATAGTCTGCGACCTTCGATGGTGACAACATGGCCTCATGTGGGCTCTGTCTTACATGTGCGTTCATATCGCCTCCTCACGCTCGACGTGACCGCTCCACTGCATTGCAGCGGCTTGCATCATTCCTGGAAAACTCCTCGATCGCATCTTGGTCCGCTCAGGACCCGGCGGCATGCGATGAACCTTGTTCCAGGACTTCCAATCGGAGCTATCTCGCTCGGGTTCGGCCAAGCGGTCAGTTTCGATGAGCGCGGGCAGCCCGCGCAGATACCACCCGGTTGCCTTGTAAGCCGGATCACCGAACCAAAAGGGCTGCACCATGACCGGCGCGGGCAGATCGCTTGGCATCCGATCTCGGGCAAGATCATTCATTTCAGGATTTTTGATCGCTACCCGCTCGATCGGCGCATTCCAGCAAGTGGTGAATACATCGACACCAAGCTCAAACTCGGCTCGCAAATCATCCCATGTGCGATCGCGCGGTAGTTTTTTAGGCGGGGTCCATTTGCCCGGCCCTGACATCCAACGGCGCCCAGAGCGGCAAAGGCGAGTGCAAGGAGGGTGCATCACCGCGAGGAGGTCCCAACCCTCGGCAAGTATCCCGTCGCGGATGTCGCAAACGATGTGCCGGTTCGAGCCGTCCTCGGCGGGCTCGATGTCACAGGACCAAACCTCATGCCCCAAGGCCGCGAAAGCTCGTCGCGCGATGCCAGATGTTTCGCAGCCGATCAGAATACGCATCATTGCGCGACCTCCGGCGTCTCATTCAGCTCGCCCCAAGGGTGGAGATAGCGCCCAGCACCACGCTTGCCGATTTTCATATATCGGTGCCCGTCGACTTCGATCGTTGGTTTGGGCCCAGCGAATGGGTTGTAGATGGTTTCGTGCAGATACTCGCCCCATTGCTTGAAAAAGACCGGGACGCCCGCGGCCTTGCATTGATAGGCGATGCTGCGAGGCCATTCCGGGTGCATAGGCCGCGCATTGGGTCCGCTCTCGCCGCCGCAGATCACCCAATCGATGGTTGCCTCGAAGGGGCCTCCGGTATCTCGGCAATAGCACTCGCCATCAGCCTCGGCGCAATCGCTATCGTGAAGCCAAGGCGCAATGCGGACATGCTCGAGCAGCGGCTCCATGCTCAGGCCAACCCAAGGGATGCCCAGGCGGGATTTCAGATCGAGTAGCTTTGGGATGTCCCGATCGACCTCGGCTTGCGTTACCACAGTGATCATGAGTCCGACATGTTGCGGCCACCCGTCATTGCGGCCATGAGACCAATCATAGGGGACAAGACGCTCGACGTTGCCGATCCGCTTGGTCAGGAGTTGAATGCGACAATTCCGGCTGGCCTCGATCTCAGCGAAAGCCGGAACCCGATAGCCATGCTCAGGCACCGCATTGTCGAAGATGTCGGAAAGGCTTGAGCAGAACACCCGCAGCCAATGCCCGTGCTCTTGGCGGAAAATCTCGGCATCGCGGTTGATCTTGTGGAGCTTTGCAATTCCCCCTTTGACCAACCGACGCGGTGCGCCTGGCCTCCAATATGAGCCGCCAGTAAACCGCACATCACGCGCCTCGGCGTAGCAGTTGTCGCAGCCGGGGCCGACCTTTTGACACCCTTCCCAGAAATTGACGGTGAAATCGGTCCACTCGATTTTTGTCTGATCAATCATTCGCACAACCCATATTCACTTGAGCACATGGCGGCGTTGTCCATCGCCGCGATCATGTCGTATTGCCGCCCGCCATGGGTGGTGAGGGACCAATCGAAAACATCCTCGGCGCTGGGCAGGCGCCCATCCTCGAGCGCCGGCATCGTGTTCGGCCCAAAGAACGTCGATTGCCCTCGTTTCGACGCGGCGCTCACGATCCGTTCCCACTTGAGGAGCTTCTCGACAACATCAGGCCGCCGGAGGCGCAGCATTTGCAGGCCGCGCTTGTTTTCCATCACGCATGGCAGACATCCCACGCGGCTCATGCCCTCGAGATAGAGCGGATTGGGCGGCAGCTCGTGGCGGGCATGCAAGGCGAACACCTGGTCAACCGACCAATCGAGGATAGGGCGATAGATCGTCATGGTGTGAAGCTGGGGATTTCGCACCCTCTGGAATGTGGGCAGCTTCGATCGAGGAGCGCTCTCCTCGCGGCGCTCACCCTGCCACCGCACAACCGCATTCTCGGCCAACGCAGGGCGGAACACCTGCTCATCCATTGGGCGGCTCTTGAGGTGTTCGGTGCAAAAGCGGGCTTTGGCCGAGGGGAAACGCCCTTTCCATATGCAGAGATCGAGGAAGGGAATGCCCGTGGGGTGCAGGACATCAAGCGCGGCGGCAATGATCTCCTCTGCAACACCCTCCTCGAACCATTTGGTCTGCACCACATGGCGCTTGCGGGCGATCTGTGGGGCAAAGTCAGCGCGAACCACTTCGACCTCGGGCCCGCCGGTGCGAGCGCCCAGCGCCGCAATCCAATCATAGGTCTCTGGGGCCTCGTGGCCGGTGTCGGCGGTCACCGCGCGGAACGGCTGCCCACGCTCAAGGGCGAGCAGATACGTCGCTGCGCTGTCCTTTCCGCCAGAGATACAAACGAGATGCTCTGTCATTCGACGCTCCCGATGTCATAGGAGCCCGGCTCCTCCCACCAATAGGCCCCGCTCTCGAATTGGGTCAGGGTTTCCTCGGCAGTGTTCAAAATGGCGGTGATGATGTTGCCGCGAATGCGCTTGGCGATGCGCCGTTCTCGAGCTGCCGGATGCTCCAACGTGGGAACCTTGCCCTCGTCGATCTGCACCAACCGTTCCAATTCATGCCAAAGGGCATCACAGCATGCGCCATGGTGGCCGATCTGCTTTTCCGGTGATCTGGACCATGAGGCCGCATCATCGCGGGCATTCAGGGCAGCCTTGGCGAGCGCCAGAACACGCTCGAGATCATCATTGATGTCTGCGGGCGTCGTCATGCGACCTCCTGAACATCGAGCTCGTGCGAGATCAGGATCGTCGCGTCGTTGGGCCATGCGAACCGGACAGAATTGCCACCCGCATGCTCGATCCAATGCGCAGGCTTACCATCAACGAGGATATCTCGGCCAAAACCGTCAGGCGTGGGCGCTGGGCGGATGTAGGAAACGATCTGCAAGAACCGCTTGAACGTGACCGCGCCGTTGGCGGACTGCATCGCATGGAACGCCCGCATCCGCGCTTGGTTCTTGTTCTTGGCATAGAAATGCGCGTCACCGTGGCCGACCACCCCGACCACATATCTCTTGAGAATACAGCTCATTTGATCCCCCGCTGTTTCACACCAGGGCAATCGACCCGCATGGTGCCCGCCGGGCAGCCACAGGTCGGCCACTCTGGGCAATCAAAGGTGTCTGAGTCCCCGCCAGCGATGGGAGTGGGCGCTGACGGGGACTGCCGTCCGTGAGTGGGGCGCGGCATTCTGTGGGTGATCTCGTATTGCCCAGCCTCGAGGCGGAGCGGCTTGCCGTTCATGTCCACGATCTCGATCGCGCACACGCCATAGACCCGCCCCCGCACAATCCCGATCTCGGGGTGATGCGTAGGCGATCTCTGGAACCGGACCTCATCGCCGAGATCAGGAAAGGAAGAAAAGGCCCCCGAGCTGGGCGAGCCGAGGCTCGAGGGCGAAGTGACCCCGGAGCGCGGCAATGTAGGCGCAACATCGGGGCGAGGCATTTTGGTGGGGGCGTTCATGCGGTGATCACCCCCTCTTTGACGGCTTGAGCGATCACGCCGATCACGGTGCCGGGTTGCGGCTGGCCGAGGACGGGAACGCTCGAAAGGCTTTTCTCGATCGAGGCCGGATCAACCCCGTATTGGAGGAGCAGGCTGATCAGGACACAGGCGTCTTGGATCGCGTGTTGAAGCTGCGAGCCGATCCGCTGCCCATCGGCATAGAACACCTCGACCGGTTGGCCAGTGGTGATGTCCACACCGATGGTGACGTGAAAACGATGCTCACCCGTCTCGGTGCGCCACTCGAGGCGGCGCGTGATCGACGGGCGGCGATCTGGGAGGCGCTTGCGATGCGTCATGCGGCCTCTCCTGAGCGCGTGTCAGCAGCAGTGAGCAACGCCTCGGCCTCAGCAATCCAAGCGCTGGGCAGGTCCTCTGCCATGTGCGCGGTGGCGCGGACCTGAAACACATCAATCGAGATGGCGCTGGGCTGATAGACCGGCTCGCCCGCGGGCGTCTTGGCCTCGCTGGGCAAATCCCATGTGCCGCCGTTGTTTTGGGCGAGCTTTTTTAGCGAATAGAGCTGCGCATCCTCGGAGATCGTCTTGAACACGGCCACCGCGCCGCGCAGGCGCTCAAGGTTCAGACGGCGGCTCATGAAGCCACCCCAGCGCAATCGAGCTCGAGGATGCCATGCTCAGTGATCTGAGCGACCCTATGCGGGGGTTTCCCGGAGAAAGAAAGGAGGCCCTTTCCGATCAAGGGCCAAACGGCAGTCGGCATGTGCTCCGATCCGCGATCCGGGTCCGTCGATTTCCAAACAGTCTGAGGACCGGTGTCGATCGTCCCCTCTTGGAGACCACCATGATTGATCGATTGGTGGGCAGCAATGAGTGCGCTGCGCTGGGCGGGATCGAGATCAGGCATTGGCGATCTCCACCGGCATCCGCGCAAGGCGGTCCTGATCGACCACATTCCCGCGCTCGGTCATGAGAGTCATCCACGCCAGACGGCGCAAAAGCGGGCGATCGGCATATTGCTCGGGGTTCGCCACCACCTGCCGCGCATCCGCGCAGAATTGGGGCGTGGGCTGCGCCTCGGGGATCCTTGGGGGGATAAAATGCTGCATGATCGCCTCCTGGTCTACGGCGATCAGTAATGGGGATGTTTCCCCAAATCAATCAAAAAGGGGATGTTTCCCCAAATATCTTTACTTTTATGATTCGATTTGGCAGCTATAACGCAGTGAAATCACCCAGCTGCCCAAAGTCGGAAAGCGCGTGAGCCGCCCGGTGAAAAAGGGAAAGCATGGACAAAGACTTCTTACGACGAATGCTGAAACTGGCCGCAGAACTGGGCGCGGTCGGTTTGACAGTTGTCTTGCTCCAGCTCTTTATCAACTGGATCGGCTTCGATAGCGCTTGGCCCTACCTTGCGGCGTTACTCTTGGGTTTGATCGTCATCATCACCTGGCTCCGCAAGGAGTAGTTCCGCTTGCTCGGGGTTTTGTCGCCAGCCGTGAACCTCTGTGATTGACCTAGCATCGTTGTGCCACAACCCATCCCTCAACACTTGTTTCAGTTCAAGCGTCACGTCCAAAATTATGCCGGTGGCGAGCCGCAGTTCCGTGTCGCCTTCCAATAATTTGCGCCGAAATTCGTCGTCCAGCATTTTGGCACCGTATTCAGCACCATCTACGTGAATCCGCCACTGCCTCTTGCTGTCAATAAGTGGAGCCTGAACCAGCACGATTTCCACTCTCTTCGGAACGGTTCGCTCTGTTTCTTCGGAAGTGGACTCCTGCATTGTAATTCTCTGGGACCGAGATGAAAATTCGGAGTTTGGAACGATTACGGTAGGCTTCCTGTCCTCATCGGTTGCTACCGCGCCAACCCCTGTTACAGCCTCGTCGCTTTCCAGAGCGTGATATAGCTCGCGCCGTGGCGCGATTACGGTCTCGTTTCGAACTATCCGCCCAACTTCTTCAGCAATTCGTCTGACGTCCTCATCGGACAATCCAGGCTCTTCTTGTTTCACAGCCTCGTATATCTCATCCATGACTTTACCCTGGATGTGACCGACCGCGCTGGTTGTCAGAACGGTTGCAACAATTATCGCAAGATCGCGCAGCCGTTCCGCAGTGACTTGGCCTTTAAGCCAAGTAATTATTCGGAGACTGCCAGGGGCGGTTGTGTTGAACACGAGTTCAAATTGCAGACTTGGCTCACTAATGAAGAGCGCCTCACCCGCCATTTTCTCTAGTTCGATTGCTGCTTTGCCGATCGCGCCAAGTCGGGGCCGCTTATTCGGGTCAAGATCAAGGTATAAAGTAAATGCTTGCTCAGTCATGGATCTGTGCAAATTCCTTAGGCCAGTGCAGCCGAACCGGTGCGGCCCATTTAAGGGTTACATTGAAGCGGTTGAGAGATTGGGGATTCAAGGAAATGAGATGGAAACTAGAAGGCGAGTCACCGGGCTTGATCATCTTTACCCAAGCAGAACCATCCCCATCTTCGCAGACACACTTTGAACCTAGCGCCTCGGTCGGCACAGCGTCATGGGCGGGACGCGAGTAAAAGAGTATGTCGCCGTCGGAATAAACTGGCTCCATGCTATCGCCCCTTACCTGGACAGCTACAATGCCGTGAGATGAAAGTCCCGATGGGCACGAGACTTTTGGTCCGTCTCCCTTGTCGTAGGCATCGAAAAGGTCAACTTGCTCGCCAGCGCCGACCAAGCCTGCGATTGCTATGTGGTCGACGAAGCTTTCGTTACCACCAGCTGCAATAATCTGTTCGACGCTCAACCCCAAAACGTTTGCAAGCTTAATCGCATTTGACAGCTTTGGTGACTGCGCCTTCGAGCGCCGCAGGTCTCTAATGAACGACGTACCAAGACCGGCAGCCTCGGAAAGTGGAGCAGCACGCCACCCCTTGTTTTGCATCACCTTTTCAAGGCCGCGCACAAAATCTTCGCCAAGCTCATCCATGTATCATTGATGCACCAGCCAACCACTCGGCGTTATGGGGAAGTTTCCCGTTGCAAAAATCGGGAAACTTCCCCATAACGCACTCATGGATGAACTGATTGCAGAAGTTGAAGCCTACGCAAATGCGCGGGGCTGGAAGCCACAACGCGTTCTGCGCGAGGCTATTGCCGCCGGTGGCGGACAGTGGGCGACTTGGAAAGCAGGTAACGCCAGCCCAACGATGCGCGTAGCAGACCGGCTTAGAACGTGGATGCAGGAGCACCCCGCAAAGGATGCGGCATGAACTATTTGCGCCATCTCCACGCCCGCGTGAGCCATATGGCGGTCCCGCAAATGAGCGCGCTGACCCACGGGTTTGCATATACGATTTCGACAATGAGCCGTAGCTCAGAGAGATATTCCATCTCGTTGTTCCTTCACAGGGCGGGGTGGAATAGCGCGGCGGTGTTGGTAGCACCGTCGCGCACCCCGCGATTTCAGATAGGAACAATTTGTCGGGTGTCCGCTGGGCATTCCTCTGGCGGTTCCCCCTGGTTGGTGAGGTCCTCATGAGCGAGCTGCCTCCTCAAACTCCGGTTGTGATTTATGTGAACGGGTCTCCATATGGTCAACGTGCCATAGAACACCCTCGGCAGTCTGGTGGACGTTTGTCCGGTGACTTCCCGCATGCAGCTCACACCGAGATTTTGGAGCGGGGCAACCACTACGATCCTCACAAGGTTCACCGCGAGTTTCCTGCCCGCTGGCAGGCATACATTCGCGGCAACTATCGCAACATCGGCCATGTAACGCAGGTGTTTCAGGTGTCAGAGCGCACCGCCCGCAAGTGGTGGGCTGGGGAAACTGGCGCAGTCGGCGGCCATGTCGCTATCGCAATCAACGAGCACCCGGAGACCGCTCCTGTGATGCTCTTTGCGGCGGAGTAGCGGCATGGTGGGAGCCATTTTTTTTGACCTTTACGGACAAAAGTCCGGTTTTTTGTCCGGCCTTTTGTCCGCGCGATCGGGAAAATGTTCTCCGATTCGCATGAAAATCAGAGCGGCGCTAGCCGCCACAATCCGGGGCCGCAGAAGCCCCCAATTAGGCAGATCACCTCATTCAGGAGCAAAGACATGGGACAACGTCGAGGGGCGGCGTTGTGCGGTGAGCCATGAGCCACCGCGCAATGAATTGG
The DNA here is from genome assembly GCA_963422235.2 of uncultured Roseovarius sp. Taxonomy (GTDB): domain Bacteria; phylum Pseudomonadota; class Alphaproteobacteria; order Rhodobacterales; family Rhodobacteraceae; genus Roseovarius. Next base: position 2,224,099 of record CAXMWV010000002.1, on the reverse strand, counting down.
GCGCTTGAGCAGCGCCACCTAAAACCAGCGGCGTGGCGGGTCCTGGTCATGCTGGCAGATCGCCACAACAAGGACACGTTGCGCGTGGATCCCGAGCAAGCCCTGCTCGCCCACGATTGCAACATGTCGCGGTCGACCATCAACCGACATCTCGAGGACCTCGAGGGCACCGGCCTATTGGTCCGGGTTCCGCGCGTGAACCCGAAAACCCAAAAGCAAATGCCGACCTTCTATGTCTTGGCGATCGATTTTGCGAAGCCCCCACATATTGAGTTTGCCGTGTCCGATTATGAGACACGGATCGCAGAGGCTCAAAACGGGAACATCCAAGGGAGCCGTGTCCCAAATTCGGACACGGGAGCCGTGTCCCAAAAATCGCAAATCCCGTGTCCCAAAAATGGCGTTTCCCGTGTCTCAAAATCGGACACTAACCCTGTAAAAGAACCTACAAAAGAACCTTGCGCGGCGGATACCGCCCCGCAAACAACGATTGATCAAAATGATTTTGTTGATCGGTTCCTCGCCATCTACCCCCGCACCGGCGATCGGGAGAAAACCGAGGATGCGCTGAAAAGAGCCATCGGCCATGAGGGCGTGACACCCGAGGTCATTCTCGCTGGGGCAAAAGCCTATGCCGAGGAGCAAAAGGGCAATCAGGTTCGCTACATCGCGTATTCTGAGAATTGGGTCGAGCAGAAGCGGTGGACGCAATACGCGACCACCACCAAGCCCGCCGACCCCGATGCAGTCCATCAGCAACGCGCAAAAGCGATCCGCGAGGGTCAGGCTTGGATTGGGCGTCATATTTCGGCAGCGGCAGCGCGGGACCTTGTCGCGCGTGAGCTCGTGACCGTCGAGCAGTGCCGGGCAGTGGGGGTGCAGCTATGAGCAACATCCACGCTGACCCGGCCACCAACGGCACCCAATTCGGCGATGTGACCGTGACGGTCAATCTTTCCGCGGGCGATTGCGTGGTTCACGCGCCTCGCCCTGGTCCCGTCATGCCGGTGATGCGCAGCACCCGCTTTCACAGCCTCGACGAAATTCAAGGGGCCTATCAGGTCCAGATCGGTTTGGCCGCAACCGATCCCGTGGCGCGGGACATCGCTCGCGCTCTGAAATTCGCAGGCCAGCAACTCAACGCACATCAGGAGGGCCGAGGGAAGTGACACAGCGTTTCTCAGTCAAAGCCGAGGTGGCCGGTGTCGGGCCTATCCATCACATGATCCGGGCAGACAATGCCGATGCCGCCTTAGAGCGCCTCTGTCGCGTCTATCCCGATCGCAAGATCACCGAATTCAAGGCCGTGCGCCGTGAGGTCGAGACCACAGGGGAGGCCGTCAAATGAGCTTGTGCGGATGTGATGGCTTTCCAGAGGTTCACGATACCGTCCGCCCACGGGCGCGGAAACAGTACCGCTGCGATGAATGCCGCGAGCAAATCAAACCCGGCGACACCTACCGCCGCGATTTCATGGTCCACGAGGGTGAGCCCTCCTCGAGCATCGTCTGCGAGTGCTGCGACAAGCTCATGGAAAGGTTCTTTGCGGGCATACCCCGCGAGTATCGCCACGAGATCACATTCGAGCTCGGCGGCCTCAAGCGGGCGGTGATCGAGCTGCGCGACGAATTCGGCGTCACGCTCGAGGGCTTTCCATACCCGAAACAAGAGGAGCCCAGCGCATGACCGTTGATTTCGCAACCCTTCGCGCCGCCAACCTCGCCCGTCAGGCCGAGTGGACCGGCAACGAGCAGGCAGACATCGCATTCCGCGCCCTAGAGGTGGCAGACGAATGCGGCGAGGTCGCAGGGGCCGTCAAGAAGCTGCTCCGCGCCCAGCGCGGCATTTGCGGCTCGACCATGACGCTCGAGGACGTGGCGGACGAGATCGGCGACACGATCATCTCGCTTGACCTCCTAGCCTGTGAGCTTCGGATCGAGCTCGTGGATCCCGCGACAACGCAGCCACCCAAACCGGACGGCAAGCCCCTTGAGTTGGCCCTCGCGGTAGATTGGGCCGTTGGGCAGGTATCCATGGCAATCCTTACAGACGTTGACAAGGCCGTGACCGCTTCCCTGATGGCTGAGTTAGCGGCGCGGATGCGCAACGTTCTTCAATTCCTGAATGAGCTTGCAGCCGCGCTGGGCGTCGATGTCGGTCATGCCGTTGCCACCAAATTCAACAAAACGTCGGTCAAGTACGGACTGACCACTATGATGGAGGTCTGACATGGATGATGGCAGCCAAGACAAAGCCTTTCACGATGCAGCACAAAACGCGGCTGGCGGCGATGGGCAATTCCCAGAGGTGCAAGATCACTCCTATCGCGTTCACGCCGCCGAGCTTCGCCAGTTTATTGAGCGCTTTGAGCGGTTGGAGCAGGAGAAAAAGGACATTGCCGACCAACAAAAAGAGGTAATGGCCGAGGCAAAGGCTCGCGGGTACGACGCCAAAGTCATGCGCAAGCTGATCGCATTGCGCAAGCGGGATGCCGACGACCTCGCCGAGGAGGAGGCCGTTCTCGAGATGTATAAACAAGCGTTGGGGATGTGATCCATGGCTCGGCGTCGGAAAACCAAGCTCGAGATCGCAGAGGAGGCACGAGAGCGCCACGAGCGCCTCTATGCCCTCGTCCAGAAAGAGGCCGGACAACCCGGCATCACAAAGCTGCGTCTCCGGCTTCAAGACGCCCTGCTCGAGCGTATGCGGGCAGAGCAGAAAGCGGGGTTGTCATGACCGAGCGCATGTCAGCCGCCGATCTCCGCGCCATGCAGGAGCAGCCCAAGGGCCAGAAATACAGCGCCCAGCGCCAAACCGTCGACGGCATCACCTTCGATAGCAAGAAAGAGGCCCGCCGGTATCAAGAGCTGCGCATGCTCGAGCGGGCTGGCGACATCTGTGATCTGCGCCGTCAGGTGGTGGTCGAGCTTGAGGGGCGTGATGGCCCGCTCCTGACCCGCACCGGGCGCAATATGAAAATCACCGTCGATTTTGCCTACACCGATCTCAATACCGGTTTGACCGTGTACGAGGACGCCAAGGGCATGCCGACCCGCGATTACGAAGTCCGCCGAGCCGTTGCTGCCGCCCAGGGCATTCAGGTGATCGAAACATGAGTGCGCCCAGCGCAAAGGCTCTGTTTCGTGCCACCAAGCCCAAGGGGGACAAGGGCCCTCTGCTCTTTGCCGATAAGGCATTGCCAGATCAGGCCCCACCGGCGGAGCGTGATCCGCTCGACTATGACCCCACGCCAAAGGATGCCACAGGGGCTTTCCTCGCCGTAGAGGGGGAGCACATCGCCGCGCATGATGGGCCCGTATGGGAGAGCGCAGTGGGCGGCGGTCACATGGCAGCCGTATTGCAGGCCCAAGGGCATGAGGTCATTGGCTCGGATATCGTCGATCGGGGGTGGCCGGGCACTGTTCTCCGCAGTCTCTATGACTACGACAAACCCCCAGCCCGCAAGATGGTCACCAACCCGCCCTATTGCGAGATCAACGCGCGGGATGGTCATGGACGGTGGCTGCGCCATGCGCTGGGCATGGACCTCGACTATATCGCATTCCTCTTGAATGCCGATTGGGCCGCAGCCCGGATCAATGGCCTTGATGAGCTGATGCACGATCACCCGCCCTCGATCGAGTATCTCTGTTGCTGGAAAATCGACTTTCGCGGCGGTGGTTCGCCCCCACAACGCAACTCATGGTTCGTTTGGGATAAAAACCGCCCAGCGCTGGGCGCGAATACATGGGTACGCTCGCGGCTCTACCGCGATTTTGCTGATCCGCGTCAGGAGGTGCTTTTGTGAGCGCCTTGGCTCCACCATTGCCCGAGAGCGTGGCCGAGATTGCCGAGGTCATTGGCCGCGATCAGGCGCTCCACCTCATAGGCTCTCTGCCGCAGTCGGGATCCCGTGCGTGGCGTGTCTGCGTCTATATCCCCAAGCGGTTGCCATCGGTCGATCATCAGCTCGTGCGTATCCTCGGCTATCACGACGCCCAAAAGATGGTTCGCGCCTTCTCTGGCATGATCCTACAGCCCTCGAATTGCCGTTTCCTCGCCCGAGCCGCGCGTAATCGCCGGATCAAAGAGATGGCCGATGAGGGCCTTTCCATCAACGAGATCGCCCACGGGGTCGATCTGTCAGCGTATCGGGTCCGCGAAATCCTCGCGGGGGACACGCCAGAGGCGAGGGCCGGATGATGAGTGCAGCATCAGGGACATCAGCCAATCGCGGGGGGCAGAGCGATCGACGGCTACACCTCGGGCTGCCCGCGTCCCTTGAGAAGGAACCGGACATGTCAGACCTCGAATTCAATGACACACCCTTGATCATCGACACATGTCGAGAGCTCGGGGCAACGCGGCAGCAAGCCGCCTACATTCTCGCAACCGCATTTTGGGAAACCAACCGTCAAATGCGACCCGTTGAGGAGGCATATTGGCTCTCCGACGATTGGCGCAAAAAGAACCTGCGCTATTACCCGTGGCATGGCCGGGGCTATGTCCAGCTCACTTGGGAGCGCAACTACATCCATGCGGGCAAAGAGCTCGACCTAGACCTGACAACCGACCCCACGGTGGTCATGCAGCCGGATATCTCGGCCAAAATCCTTGTAAACGGTTCACTCGAGGGGTGGTTTACAGGCCGCAAGATCGGCGATTACATCAATTCGGCCCAATGTGACTATCGAAACGCCCGCCGCGTGATCAATGGCACTGACAAGGCAGCCTCAATCGCTGCATTGGCCCACGAATTCGACGCTGCGTTGGCAGGCGTCGGCTACGCTGGCGAGGAACCTATCGAGATGGGCCGCCCGGTCCTTCGTTTCAATGCTCGCGGGGTGGTGGTTGCTGAGATGCAGACAAGCCTCGCCGACTTGGGCTATTTCAGTGGGCGCATTGACGGGCATTTTGGCGCTTTGACCCGTGCAGCGCTGCTCGCGTTCCAGGCCGATCAAGGGCTCGACACAGACGCAGTCGCGGGGCCGATGGTTTGGGCGGCTTTGGAAACCGCCGAGCCGCGCCCAACCCGCGAAGTTACTCAGGCCGAGATCGATGAGGCATCCGGCACCGCCAAAGATGCCCGCATGACCGAGCGTGTCGGCGATCTGCTCGGCGTGGGCGGCGCTGCAACCCTTGTTTCGCAAATGGGCGCGGCCTCGGAAACGCTCGGAGCGGCCGCTGGGGCGCTTGAGCGCCTCTCGGCAGTAGTGACGCAGAATTGGCCCGTTGTCCTGCTCTGCGCCGGTTGCCTGTTCGGGTGGCTGGCATTGCGGGCACTCGGGTTCACCACACGCAAGCGCCGCCTGCGCGATGCCCGCGAGCATCGGAGCCTGTCACGATGATCGGTTGGCTCGCACATAGCATCGCTCGCTCGGCATGGGGCCGCTACCTCATGCTCGGGCTCGCCATCCTCGCAGGCGTGAAGGTCTGGGGTGAGGTGAAAGAACGTGAAGGCCGCCGCGCCGAGAGTGCGCGGCGGGATGTCGAAACCCTGAAAACCATGAGGAGGATGCAGGATGCGGGCAGCCGTGTTGCTACTGATCGCCATTCCGTTGCTCGTCGCATGCGCGACGGCACCTTTTGACACGGGCGATGCGGTTTCGGGGTTGGTGAAGTCCTACAGCCCCGAATTCCTCGCCCAAGCCGCCGACGAGCTCGAGGCCCTGCCAGAGGGCAGCGCCTTGGCCGTCATGATTGCCGATTACGCCGTGTTGCGAGAGCAGTTGAGGGCAGCGGAATGAAACTCGCCGCCCTCGCTCTCTGCGCTCTGGCACCCTCTATCGCGGTCGCGCAGTGCGGGCCGCGTGAGGTGGTGATCGAGCGCCTCGGCCAACGATACAGCGAGGAGCGGTTCGCCATGGGTTTGGCGAATGACGAGCAGTCGGTGTTCGAGTTCTATCGATCCGACGCAGGAACGTGGACCATCGTGCGGAGCAATGCGAGCGGACTTTCCTGCATCGTCGCGGCGGGCAAAGAGCTCTGGCTCATGGACCTGCCAGAAGCTGAGCCAACCGCCCTGAAAATACGGGTCCTTCCGGCGGGGGAAAGGCCAGTGGGTGCGCACGGTTGCAAAAAAATACTTGTGCGAGGCGCTCGGGATGATGGCCTACTACTATATCTCGGGGGCCCGCAGTGAGTAACAAACGTGGCCGCGGCGTAATCCTCAATCGCACCGAAACCGCCGATCATTTTGGCATCGCCATGACCACCCTCGATGATTGGGTGCGCCGTGACTGCCCCGTGGTGCAGCGCGGTGGCCGCGGGCGTCCTTGGCAGTTCAACACCGCCGATCTGATGAAATGGCGCGAGGCTGATATCCGGGCCGAGTCGCAAGGCGTCCGCTCGGTTTCTGCCGATGAGCTCAAGCGCCGCAAGCTCGAGGCCGAGACAGAGATGGTCGAGCTCGACCTCGCCAAGGCGAAAGAGCTGGTCGCGCCGATCGAGCAGATTGAACGAGCCCTATCCAAGGCATTCGGAGAGGTCCGCGCGAATCTGCGCAACGTGTTGCCGGGCCGAGCTGCGCGGCGGTTGGTCGGAGAGACCAATCAGACAAAGATCAAGGCGGTGCTGCTCGAAGAGATCGACCAAGCGCTCGAGGCATTGGCCGACGATGATCTGATCAACGAAACCGATCTCGAGCTTGCCGAGGAAGATGAGGACGAGGATTGAATGCAAGGCCGGATTTTGCGAATGCGGCGGCGATCGTTCGGGCCACACGTCAGGCCAGACGGTTTCTGCGACCGCCGCCGAACCTCGCCCCATCTGAGTGGGCCGAGCAGAATGTTCGTATCCCTGTCGGGAATGCAGTCCCCGGTCTGATCCGTTTCGACAACGCGCCCTATCAGCGCGAACCCCTCGACATGATGGCTAGCCCCGAGTGTGAGCGGATCACACTGATGTGGGGTGCCCAGGTCGGCAAGACGCAGACCGCGCTTTGCGGCCAAGCCTATTTCGTGGCCCAGAACCCGTGCTCGCAAATCATGATGCAGCCGAGCCAAGGCGATCTCCACACATGGCTCGAGACCAAATTCAACCCTTTGGTGGAAGCCAACGAGGAGCTGCAAGACGCGATCGCCAAGCCGCGCGGGCGCGAAGGCGTCAACAATCAGCGCATGAAATCCTACCCCGGTGGGTTCCTCATGTTCTCGTGGTCGGGATCCCCGAAAACCATGCGAGGCCGATCGGCGCCGAAGATCGTTTGTGACGAAACCGATGGCTATGACCGCACCAACGAGGGGCATCCCGTTGGGCTCTTGTGGCAGCGGGCGGCCACCTTTGGCGATCAGCGGCTCTTGCTCGAGATCAGCACCCCGACCATCAAGGGCGCGAGCTGGATTGAATCGGCTTTCGAGCAGGGAGATCAGCGCCGTTTTCACGTTGCTTGCCCCAAATGCGGCGGCCACCAGACGCTCAAATGGCGCAATGTGCGGTGGGAAAAGGACGATGATGGCAATCACCTACCCGAGACCGCGCACTACCAATGCGATGCACACGACCCCGAGACCGGCGAGGTCTGCGATGCCAAGTGGACCGATGGCGAGAGGGTGGCCGCGATCCGAAATGCCGAGAGCAATGGGGCCGGATGGAAGGCAGAAAAACCGTTTCGCGGCCATGCCTCCTATCATCTGAGCGAGCTCTACTCCTGTTTCCGGCGGTTGCAGGACATCGTGCAATCGTTCCTAGACAAGAAAGCGGCCAATGATCTGCAAACATTCACAAACGTCTCGCTTGCAGAGACATGGGTGGAGGAGGCCGAGGAGGTCGAGGCGGATGTCCTGCGTGCACGGGCCAAACCCTATCCCGCCCAGGTTCCCGCACCGGTTGGCGTCCTGACGGCTGGCGTCGACATGCAGGAGGACCGGCTCGAGGTGGAGGTGGTCGGCTGGGGGCTTGGCGAGGAAAGTTGGAACATCGATTATCAGGTGTTCTGGGGTGATCCGACTGACGACGCGGTTTGGGATGAGCTGTTCGAGTATCTGGGCCAAACATTCGAGCACGAATCCGGCGCCCATATCAGGATCGCCTCGACCTGCGTCGATACCGGTGGCAGCAAAGGTCTCACCACCGCTGCCTATGGTCAGCTCGCAGGCAAACACCGGCGCAAGATTTTCGCCATCAAGGGCAAGGGCGGATGGGATCGGCCCGTGGTATCGCCCCCTTCCAAAACAAAAACAGGCCGCAAAGGTAGACCGGTCACCTTGTTTACGGTGGGAACCGATGAGACCAAGTTGATTGTTGCCCGCCGGATGATGCTTGAGACGGGCCCCGGCACTTGCCATTTCCCCGACACCCGCGACCCGGAATACTTTGAGCAGCTCACCGCCGAGCGGCTGGTGACCAAGATGATCCGTGGGTTTCCATTCCGTGAATGGCACAAGAGCCGTGACAGGAACGAGGCTCTCGACTGCCGCGTCTATGCCTATGCCGCGCTCAAGATCGACAACCCCAACATTCGCCACCGCCTCGCGCGATTGAAGCCGGTCAACGACGAGGAGCCGATCACCGACGAGGGCCTTACGGGGGAACCGCCAGAGGAAGAAGAAGCCCCGCCCCGCAAGACTAAACGCCGAAGGGCCCGCCGTCCCCGTGGTCGAGGCCGCGGGCGATCAGGCGACGGATGGTAGGAGTGCTCTCACAATTTCCCAAATCTATTCAGGCGGGTCTCAGCTTTCGGGCTGAGATGGTTGCGTCTGATTATCCGGCCCCGGAATGGTCGGTCACTGCGCTTTTGCGCGGCCCATCCTCGATCGATCTCGCTGCCGCAGGCGATGCCGACACCCATACATTTTCCGTGACCGGTGCAGATACCTCCGCCTATCAGGCGGGGCAGTATGCGGTTTCGGTGCGCGTAACGGACGGCGTCGATGTGTTCGAGCTTGAGGCCGGTTCGGTGGAGATCGTCGGTGACGTTGCTGCGCTTGAGGCTGGTCACGATCCGCGCGGTCATGCCGAGCGGGTTCTCGCGGCCATCGAGGCTGTGATCGAAGGCCGCGCCTCAAAAGATCAGCAATCCTACACGATCAACGGGCGGACACTCGTGCGCACGTCGATCGCCGAGCTCTTGCAGCTCCGCAAGACCTATCAGGATGAAGTCGCAAAACTGAAAAGCGGCGGGCGGCACAAGCGTCTCCTGCGTCGGCAAGTGAAGGTGAGAATGTAATGGCGTGGCCGTTTTCCCGATCGTCCGAGCGGTCAGCTCCCGCAATGGAACGGGCCGAGCCGGAGCTCCGCACGTCCTCAATCCCCAAAGTGCCTCGACGCAATGGCCCACTCACAGTTCGGGCGCGTCGGTCCTACGACGCTGGGGAAACCAACCGCCTGACCTCGAATTGGACCACCACCCCACTCACCGCAGACCAGGTGATCGACCGAAATCAGCGCGTCGTCGTCGCCCGATCACGTGATCAGGCGGCCCGCAATGATTACATGAAGGCGTTTCTACGCCTCTGCGATCAGAACATTGTGGGCCATCGCGGCGTGATTTTGCAGGCGCAAGCCAAAGACGACAACGGCTCGCTTGATCGCAAGGCCAATGAGGCAATCGAGGCGTGGTGGCGGCAATGGCAACGCGCAGAGAATTGCGACATCACGGGCCGCCGCAGCATGCGCATGATGTGCAAAACCGCTATCCGCACATGTGCCAAAGACGGCGAGTTCATGTTTCGCGAAATCCGAGGCAATGCAGCGCCGATGGGATACGCCCTGCAAATCCTCGATCCGCAAAGGTGCCCTGTTGATTACAACATCGAGCGCCTGCCGGGTGGCCGCTTTGTTCGCCAAGGTATCGAATTCTCGCGTGAGGGCCGTCCCCTCGCATACTATTTCATGACCGGCGATCCGGGTCATTCGGCCTACACATACAACGGGCGCAGCCTTGATCGCGTCCCCGCGTCCGAGATTATTCACGGATTCCTTGAGGACATCGTTGGTCAGCGCCGGGGCTTGCCCTGGGCGGCGACATCCCTGTGGCGTCTCCACCAACTGAGTGGTTTTGAAAAGGCCGCGTTGATCAATGCCAAAACCGGCGCCAGCGTCGGCGGTTTCCTTGAATGGGAAAAAGACGAAGGGCCCGCGCTTGAGGAGGACGATCTCGACGAGGAGCTCTACATCGAGCCCGAGGGCGGTGTGTTCCAAGAGCTGCCACCCGGATTGAAGCACAAAGCGTTTCAGTCGCAGTATCCGAGCGGCGAGTTCGCTCCCTTCCACAAGGCAATGATCCGCGGCGCGGGCGCGGGCATGGGCGTTTCCTATGTCAGCCTCGCCAACGATCTCGAGGGCGTGAATTTCAGCTCGATCCGGCAGGGCGTTCTCGACGAGCGCGAGCATTGGATGGACCTGCAAGAATGGCTGATCGAGACGCTTGTCGATCGCGTTTACCAAGCCGCACTTGAGCCTGCGCTTTTGCGTGGTCTGGTCAAGAATGGCCCAATCCGGCTCCGCCCTGAGCGCATCGCGAAATATCGCAATGTGTTCTGGCAAGCCCGCCGGTGGGCATGGGTCGATCCGCAGAAAGACATCAAGGCCGAGGTCGAGGCCAAGGATAACATGCTGACCTCACCCTCAGAGATCATCCGCAAACAGGGGCGCGACCCCGAAACCGTTTGGCGAACCTTCGCCGCCGACATCAAAGCGATGGAGGATGCAGGGATCCCCGAGAAATTCATCATGGCCGCGCTGGTCAAAGGCACTGGCCTTGTCGCGCCCGGCTCCGACACGGGGCCCAACCAAACCGAGGAGAGCAACGATGAAGGCGATGAATGACCCATATGCCCTGATCGGCCAATCGCTGACCCGCGCGATTACGCCTGAACAGATCAACGACAACCGAGGGCACGGCCCGCTGCGCCGCACCGCCGAGGTCCGCAACATCGACGAGGAGGCTCGCACCGTCGAGGTGGCATTCAGTTCCGAGACGCCTGTGGCCCGGTGGTTTGGTGACGAGGTGCTCGACCACAGCACGGGAGCCATGGATCAAACCCGCCTGCAAAACGGCGCTGCCGTCCTGTGGAACCACAACATGGACACCCAAATCGGCGTTGTTGAAAGCGCTCGCGTCGATAGCGATCGGGTTGGCCGCGCCGTGCTCCGCTTTGGCCGCTCGCAACGCGCCGAGGAAATCTGGGCAGACGTGGTCGATGGTGTGATCCGCCACATCTCGGTCGGGTATTTCGTTCGCGCCATCACCACAGAGGAGCGCGAGGGTGAGACCGACAAGGTCACGATCACCGAATGGGAGCCCTACGAAATCTCGCTTGTGAGTGTCCCCGCTGACGCGAGCGTGGGCGTTGGCCGCTCGGCGGGGGAACCGCCAGAGGAAGGCAGTCCAGCGCCCGCCAATACTGAGCCACAAAGTCAGACAACCGAAACAAGAGGATCGGGTATGGAACGAATTCTTCGCAACGCCAATGGTGACCTGGTCCGGGCCGAGGTCGACGATAACGGCAACATCATCAAGGTGCTCGAGGTTCTCGAGCGGGCGTCCGAAACTCAGGCGCTTGTGCAGCGCGGCACCCAAGCCGAACAGCAACGCACCGCTGACCTGCTCGAGCTGGGCGATCAGTATTCGGCGCAATCGCTCGCTGCCGATGCAATCCGAAACGGCACAAGCGTCGACGAATTCACCCGCTCCCTGCTCGACCATGTGTCGACCAATGGCGGCGGCAACGGCACCCGCGGAAACCAGCCTCTCGATGATGATGCCGGCGTTATCGGCATGACCGACGAAGAGGCCCGCAGTTTCAGTTTCCTCCGCGCGTTCCGTGCGCTGGCAAATCCGCACGATCGCCGCGCTCAGGAAGAGGCCGCATTCGAGTTCGAGGCATCCCGTGCCGCAGAGACCACCTCCAACCGTGAAGCCCAAGGCATCATGGTTCCGGCGGATGTGCTGCGCCGTGCTCTGAATACCTCGACGAGCGGTGCAGCCGGTGGCGACACTGGCGGTTATGCCATCGCCACTGATCTGATGGCGCAATCCTTCATCGAAATGCTGCGCAATCGCTCGGTTCTTCTCGGCCTTGCCACGCCGATGGGCGGGCTTGTCGGCAACATCGACATTCCTGGTCAGGCATCCGGCGCAACCGGTTACTGGATCGGCGAGGACGAGGATGCCGGTGAAGGCTCCCAAGACCTGCGCCAGATCGGGCTTTCGCCTAAGACGGCGGCGGCGTTCTCCGAAATCACCCGCAAGATGCTGCAACAGTCCTCGCTCGATGCTGAGGCTCTTGTGCGCCGCGATCTGGCCCGCGCTTTGGCCCTGACCATGGACGCCGCAGGCTTCTATGGCACAGGCTCGGCCAACCAGCCGCTGGGCATCAAGAACCTGACCGGCATCAATGCGGTGCCCTTCGCAGCCGTGCAGCCGACTTTCGCAGAGCTGGTCCAGCTCGAAACCGAAGTCTCGGCAGACAATGCGGACGTTGAAGCGATGGCCTACATCGGCAACGCTAAGTTCCGCGGCCACTGCAAGACAACTGAAAAGTTCAACGGCTCCAATGGTGCCACCATCTGGGAACAAGGCGGGACCGTGAACGGTTACAACGCCGAGATCACCAATCAGGTGGTCGATGGCGACGTGTTCCACGGCAATTTTGCCGACATGATCGCCGCGATGTGGGGTGGCCTCGATCTGACGATCGATCCCTACTCCAACTCGAAAAAGGGCCGCCTGCGCATCGTCGCTTTCCAAGACATCGACTTTGCATATCGCAACGTCGAGAGCTTCGCATACGGCGTGAAGCCCGCAGCGTAATTCATGGGGCGGCCTGAGCGCCGCCCCTCGACCAACCAGAGAGAGGAGACCGCAATGGCGGACAAACAGGTCAAGCTCAAGATCACCTCGGCGATCGCCATTGGTGGTGACATCAAACGCCCCGGCACGGTTGTCACCGTTGCCGAGGACGTTGCCAAAAACCTCCTGCATCGTGGCCGCGCCGAGCTGGCAACCGCCGCTGCCGAGGGTGCCGACGAAGGCGCAGACGGTGGCGACGACAAAGGCGGCGATACCGCAGACAAGTCGAAGGGCGGCAAGAAGTAAGCGATGCCCCATCCCCCCTGGGAGGACCTCTCCGAGTTCTTCGACCCCAACGAGTTTGCGACCACCGCGATCATCACTCGGGACGAGGAGCAGATCGGGGAGGTCCTTGGCATTTTTGACGACCCCAATCAGGTGGCCGAGCTGGGGGAATACGAGCACGATCACCCCGTCCCTCGTTTCGTCTGCAAAGAGGTCGACGCTGCGCTGATCGAGCGTGGCGACGTGGTGACCATCGAGGGCAAGAAATTCGACGTGATGCAGGAGCCCGAGCTCGACGGCACAGGCATCGCCACTCTCGTCCTCTCCGAGCCGAATGTAATTTACGATGCTGGGCTTTGATATCGACGACGATCGCCTAGACGCGATCGCCAAGGAATACGCCGCCACCCCCAAACAAGTGGACCTTGCTCAAGGCCGGTCTCTGAAACGCACCGCCGGGACGCTGCGCAGAATATCATCGACGGGCCTCAAGACCGAGCTTGGATTGCGGAATGCGACCGCGCTCCGCCGCCGGATTAAAGAATACCGCGTTGGCAAAGGGCGCAGCGCTCTCAAGCTCTGGTATGGCGCCAATGATCTGCCGGTATCGGCGTTCAAGGGTCGAGCGCAGCGTGTCGCGGGCGGCATAAAGTTTGGCGAGACAATGATTCATGGCGCGTTTTTCGCCAAGCTGGGCGGCAAACGTATGGTGATGCAGCGGCATGGCACGAAAAGATGGCAGATCGGCGAGGCCACTCTGCCCGTCGCGGATCGGATGATGATCTACCTCGAGGATGAGGTGTTCGTTGATATCGACACGATCTATTTCAAACATTTCCTCGCTGAGATTCGGGCGCGGACCATTCTGGGGGTAGGCTGATGTCTGATCCGATCGACCTGGGCGCGGCCCTCGACAAGATCGTCGAAACACTTGGGGCGGAATTCAACACGTTCAAAACGGTGGCCGCCGAGGACGAGAACCGCAAGAAACTCGAAGTGCCCGCGATCATTGTGCAACTTTCCGAGCTCGAGCCGGATCCCGACCAAGACGCCCACACGGGCCAATTCCCCTGCATGGTGCGCGTCGAGGCACGGATCGTCATGGGACATCGGACCCCCAAGGTTCGCCGCGAAGTGATCAAAGCCGCGGGCGCGATTGCCGCCTTTGTTCACAATTCCCGGCTCGGGGTCGCATGGGGTGCCGCCAAGGTCCTCGCCGTCGAGCCCGATGAGTTTGCCCCGCAAGCCGATAAGTTCGATATCTGGCGGATCGAATGGGCGCATTCCGCCGACATCGGGGCGAGCTATTTCGTCGACGATGGCGCAACGCCAACGGAGATTTTGACCTCGTGGTCACCGGACATCGGCCCCGCCCATGAGGGCGATTACGTCACCGAGGAGGAGTGATGTCGGAGTTCTCGCTATCTCAGATCATGCAGGCGCTCGAGCGGATGGTCATGGTGGCCACGGTCCTTGAGCGCAGCGGCGACAAGGTCCGGGTGAAATGGGCGGACGGTGCCCCCAGCAACTGGCTGAAATTGGCCCAGCTCGGCTCTAAGGATCAGAAGTTCTGGATTCCGCAGAACGACGGGGACCAGGTGCTTGTGCTCTCGCCCGGTGGAGATACCACCAAGGGGATCGTTTACCCTGGCCCATTTGCAGGCGGGGCGCCCGCGGGCAACTTTGTCGGCACCTTCACCGGCGTAGGCGATGTGGTGGCGAGCGACATTAGTCTCGTCAATCATGTGCATGGCGGGATCACCCCAGGACCGGCAGACACCGGCAAGCCCAAATAGCGCCTCGGGGGGAACCGCCAGAGGATTGAGACCACCACGCTCCCCAAGATGGCGGCATGTATGGCATCAGCGCGACCACAGGCCGGAAGCTCGGGGGCATCGATCATCTCCGCCAGTCTATCCGGGACATCCTGACGACCCCCATTGGGTCTCGGGTGATGCGTCGTGACTATGGCTCACGGCTCTTTGAGCTGATCGACACCCCGTATTCGTCGGCCACCAAGCTCGCAATCATCGCGGCCACTGCCGAGGCGCTCATGACCTGGGAGCCGCGCATTGAGGTCGAGGACATCACGCTGCGCAGCTACAATCCCGGACACATCATCATCGATCTGAGCGGGCGTTATTTGCCCGATGGCCGTGAGGTCACCATTGAAGGGATCGAAGTCGGATGAGTGCGTTCACAGCCATCAATCTCGACAAGCTGCCCGCGCCCGAGGTGATCGAGCGCAAGGAGTTCGAGACCATTCTGGCCGAGATCAAGGCTTGGCTCATCGCGCGGGAACCCGGCCTCGAGCCGATCCTGTCGCTTGAGAGCGAACCGATCACCAAGGTCCTTGAGGCATGGGCTTACCGGGAGATGCTGCTCCGCGCTGAGATCGACGATGCAGGCCGAGGCAACATGTTGGCATTTGCGACAGGTGCGCAGCTCGACCATCTCGCCGCATTCTATGGGGTCACTCGGCAGGTTGTGCAGGAAGGCGATGAGAGCGCCGTACCGCCGGTGCCGGTGCTGCTCGAGGATGATGCGCGGTTCCGGTCGCGTGTCCAGCTCGCGCTTGAGGGTTTCACCACGGCAGGGCCGCGCGGTTCCTACGTGTTTTGGGGGCTCTCGGCATCGCCGCTAGTCAAGGATATTGGCGTGGAATCACCTACGCCCGGTCAGGTGCTTATCACTGTTCTGGGCACTGATGGCGACGGAACGCCCGCCGCCGCAATTCTGACCGCCGTCGAGACGCAGCTCAACGATGAGGATGTGCGGCCACTCACCGATCAGGTGGTGGTGCAAGCGGCAACGATCGTCGCCTATGATGTCGATGCCTCGCTCACACTCTATGAAGGCCCCGATGCCGAGGTGGTACGGCAAGCCGCTGAGGATGCCGTGACGGCCTATGTCACCGAACACCATCGCCTCGGCCATGACATAACGATCTCCGGCCTCCACGCCGCGCTGCATCAAGCGGGCGTCCAAAAGGTTACCCTTACCAGCCCCGCCGCGGACATCGTCGTGGCGACATCGCAGGCCGCATATTGCGGCTCTATCGGTGTGATCGTGGGAGGCCGTGATGTTTGATCTGCCGACGCTCCTGCCGCCCAATGCCCAAAAGGTTGAATACGACCTCGAGCAGCTCTCGGCCCGCCTGCAAGGCATGGCTGATCCCGTTCAGGGGCTCTGGGATGCCGCGATTTGCCCCGAGCACTTGCTGCCGTATCTTGCCTGGGCGTTTTCCGTTAAGGTTTGGGAGGCGAGCTGGCCGGAGGCTTACCGCCGTCAGGTCCTCGTCGATGCCGTTCAAGTGCATCGCCGCAAGGGCACGGTCGGCTCGGTTCGCCGTGCGCTGGGCGGGATTGGGTTCCGCACAGACATCTCGGAATGGTTCGAGCATGGCGGGGATCCCCACACTTTCCAGATCGATGCCTACGGTGATGATGTTTTTGCGGCTGGTTTGGGGGTCAATCCGGCGCTCTTGCATCTGGTCACGTTGATCCTGATCAATGTTAAGCCTGAGCGATCGCACTTTGAGCTGCGCATTGGTGAGCGGTTTGACACCGGCGTTCACATGCGCGTCGGCACTCGCGGCGAGGCGCGGCAGGATGTCCACCATGACCCCGACCCACGCACTCGCCTCGCAGAGGTCAGTCGGATCATTCGTGGCACCACCCGATCACGCCAGCTCAGCCAAATCACCCACGACATTCAACGGAGAGCGGCCTGATGCCCACGACGATTCTCACTGACCTCGCCGAGGAAAAGATCACGCAAGCCGCCGGAACCGGCAGTCAGGTTGCTATCACGCATGTGGCGCTGGGCGACGGCAACGGCGCAACCTACAACGGCGACTTCGCGCAAACAGCGCTGCGCCGCGAGCGCGTCCGGTCAGCGATCGAGCGCCGTCACATCATTTCGCCCAATGCCTGGCGGGTCAAAGCCGAGTTTGGGCCCGACACTACCGCATTCAACGTGCGCGAGGCCGGGTTCTTTGATGAGGATGGCGATCTGATCGCTCTTTGCACCTTTCCTGCCGATGAGGTCCGCCAGACCGGCGCGATCACTTACCTGATCGATCACGTCCTTGATTTCAGCCGCGTGGCCGAGGGGCCGATCATCGTCGACGCGCCAGACGATGAGCTCTTTGATCACGCCGTTCTCAACCTCGAAACCCATGCCATCGTTGCCGCTGAGCAGTTCGATCAACGGATGATGATCCGCGATCTGCAAGCCGCGCTCTAAAGGAGAAGCTCATGAGCATCGAAGATATCAACAACGCCGCCGCCGCTCAGAACGCCCTTACCGCGCGGATCAACGGCTTCATGGATGATGCGGACGACCAGATCGGTCAACGCCAACAAGCCTATGACAACCTCGCGGGCAATCTGCGCGGTGTCGTGGCCGATGAGATGCACTGGGTCGCAACCGTTGACCCTGCCGCCGTGGAGGTCACGGGCAACGATGGGACTTATCAGACCATCAAAGCGGCAATCGATGATGCCCCGCGCGGCGGGATGATCACTTTGAATATTGCCGAAGGTGTGCAACTGACCTTGGCCGATCAGATCACCTCGGTGAAGGCGCAGCATGTGCGCCTGGTCAGCGCCAACCCGTCAGATAAGTCGCGGCTGATCTTTCCGACCTACGTGAACAACGCCGTCAACAATGGCTACAACCGCTTCTCGCTTCTCTACAATGCGCACATTTCGTTGATCGATCTGGAGCTCGAGCTCCAAGCGAAATCCGACCCCGCGCTGCCCTGGGCAAGCAACGGCGCGGCACCCTTTCAACCGAATTTCGGGCAGATGGGATCGATCACCTTGGAGGATTGCGAGGTGTTCGGAAGCGACGGCGGCGGGCTGATCAACGCCTATCAGTCGGCCCTCACCGTCAGCATGCGGAATTGCACGTTTGATGGTGCGTTCTCCGGGATCGTGAACGGTCAGAACGGCACGATCAACCTTGCCTATGACAACATCACCCTTCTCAACGGCGCGGCCCTGCGCACAGGCGGGACGGTCGGCACCAACGTGATCGAGGGCTAGGAGGAACACATGAGCCTGTTTGATATTTCCCACGAGGGGCGCACGTCCCTCAAAACGAACCGCGCCGCAGCGCTCGCGCTCGGCTATCCCATCGCGGTGGTTGCAGCGGCCATCAAGGCAAAAGCCAAGGGCGATGTCGCTGCATTCGCGGAAACATACCGCGCCGCGCTTGCGACGGCATCAGCGGGCAAGCTGGCCGAATATCGGATCAAAGAAGAGATTGCCCGCGACCCTGATGGCGCAAGTGCCGCTGAGCTTGATCTGCTCTCCCGTGAGGCCAAGGCGCGAGGCACAAATCGCACCGGCTTGATCGGCCAGATCAACGCGCAAGCCGCCGCCTATCGCCAGATCGCGCTCCTGATCGGCGCGTTGGAGGCCGAGGCCGGAGCCGCCATTGCCGCAATTTCAGACGATGCCGCCGACATCGAGGTACAGATTGCCGCCGTCCTGACCGCCGCCCGCGCTGAGGCGGATGCTGAATATCAGAATGCGTTGGCGCTGATGGCCGGGGCGTAACATTCATGCTCACGCTCGCGTTCTACAAGGGCTCGGGCCGCTTCGATGATCGGGTGATCCGTTGGGTCACCCGTTCTGCGTTCAGCCATGTCGAGCTGCTCGAGCATCCACCCTCTTGGCGCGGCGATGGAGCATGGCTTGGGCAGTCGTGGTCCTCGAGTGGGCGCGATGGCGGTGTCAGGGGCAAAGAGATCGTTTTCAAGCGCGATCGGTGGGAATTCCTCGCGGTCCCATGGACTCCGGCAGATGCGCTGGACACGCTCTGCGCCGAGCTGGGGAAACCCTACGACTTTGTAGGCCTTATCGGCTCGCAGCTTTTCAACCTGCGTCGTCACCGCGCTGGGCGGTGGTTCTGCTCCGAGCTTTGCGCTCACGCGCTGGGCTTGGATACTCCCCAGGAGTTCTCGCCCGGTGGTCTTTACAGGCGCGTGGGCGAGATGAATCGCGTCTACCAGCTCGGGATGGCGCATGCGGGGGAACCGCCAGAGGATTGAGCGCGGTCCCGGTGGGATGCTCTGCCAAAGAGCAACTTCCGCAAGCGAGGTCCACATGGCATTTCTTCACGGCGTCGAGGTCATTGAGATCGATGCAGGTCCCCGTCCGATCCAGACGGTCAAATCCTCGGTAATCGGGATCGTGGGCACTGCGCCCGACGCTGATGCTGATGCCTTCCCCCTCAACACGCCCGTTGTGGTCGCAGGATCCCGGAAAGAGGCCGCAGGCCTCGACACCGTGGGCGACAGCAACGGCACCCTTCCAAGCGCGATGGACGGCATCTTCGATCAGATCGGGGCTGTGGTCATCGTGGTGCGCGTCGATGAAGGCGCGGACGAAGCAGGCACCCTTGCCAACGTGATCGGTGGCGTCAACGCCGCTGATGGCAACCTCGAGGGCGTTCATGCTCTCGTGGGGGCCGAGAGTGTTGTGGGATACGCCCCTCGCATCCTGATCGCTCCCGGCTTCACTCACCAGCGCCCCGGCGGGCTCGCCAACCCGGTTGTCGCCGAGCTACAGGGCATCGCAAACCGCCTCCGCGCGGTCGTGATCGCCGATGGCCCGAACACCACCGACACCGACGCCTATACCGCTGCAGGCGACTTTGGCTCCGATCGCATTTATCTGTGCGACCCCTGGCACAAGGTCACCGTCGGCAGCGACATTCTTGATCTGCCCCCGTCGCCGCGCGTGGCCGGTCTGATCGCCAAGGTGGACAACGATACCGGGTTCTGGGCGTCGCCATCCAACAACCTGATCTCCGGCATCATTGGGACCACACGCCCGGTCGATTTCAAGCTCGGCGATGCCAGCGCCCGCGCCAACCTTCTCAACGAGAACAAGGTCGCAACCACCATTCGCCAGAACGGTTTCCGCCTCTGGGGCAACCGGACGCTGACCGCCGACACCAAGTGGGTGTTCCTGAGCGTCCGCCGCACCGCCGACATCATCAACGACTCGCTCCTGCGGGCGCATCTGTGGGCCGTCGATCGCGGGATCACGAAGACCTATGTCGAGGATGTTGAGGAGGGTGTTAACAACTACCTCCGCGATCTGGTCGCCATGGGCGCGATCCTGGGCGGCAAATGCTGGGCGGACCCAGATCTGAATTCGGCGGCAAACATCCAGCTCGGCAAGGTGTTCTTCAACTTCGATTTCACGCCGGTCTATCCCGCCGAGCACGTCACATTCCGTTCCCACCTGGTGAACGACTACATCGAGGAGGTGTTTAACTGATGGCCGCCGAGGACATTCTCAAGTATCTGAACCTGATCGTCGATGGTCGCGGTTACGCGGGCAAGATCGAGGAGTATAGCCCTCCCGATCTGACGGTTTCCACCGAAGAATTCCGCGGTGGTGGCATGGATCAGGCGATCGACATCGACATGGGGCAGGAGAAAATGACCTGCTCGTTCGTCCTGACCTCCTACGATGCAGACGTGCTGGCCCTCTGGGGCGTCAAGGATGGCTCGACCGTCCAGCTCACTGCCAAGGGCTCGCTTGAGAGCCTCGATGGCACCACAACCGCCGTCGCGCACCATATGCAGGGCAAAATGATCTCGGTTGCCCGCGGCACCTGGGGTTCCGGCAACAAGCCGTCCCTCACCGTCACCATGAGCTTGCGCTACTACCGTGAGGTCCACGGCTCGCGCACGATCAACGAGATCGATGTCATCAACATGGTGCGTACGATCAACGGCGTGGATCAGCTCGCCGAGCATCGCGCCAATATCGGCCTGTAAGGAGGGCACATGAGCGAGGGGAAAAAACAGGAATGGATCGTCGAAAACGAGGACGGCTCAGTCACCGTCAAATTCGACGATCGGCCTCTGAAAATCGACGGCACAGAGGTCAAGAGCCTGCAAATGCGAGAGCCCACAGTCGATGATCAACTGATCGCGGACAAGGGTTCGAGCAGCGCGGCAGAGGGCGAAATCGCCCTGATCGCCAATCTTTGCGAAGTCGCACCCGAAACGGTGCGCGGTATCACGATGCGGCAGTATCGGCGTCTCCAAACGGCTCTCTCGGGTTTTATTGGCTGACCCGCGAACAAGTCCGGGCGGGGTCTCTTCGGCTCGCCCGGCACACCGGATGGGCCGAGGCTGAGATCATGGCCATGCCGGTCAGCCGCTTCATCTGGTGGATAGAGGGCCTGCCGAAGAATGAGCAGTAAAAATCAACGTCTCAATGCCACGATCACGATCGGCTCGGTTCTCGAGGGATCGGTCAAGCGCAATATCGGGTTCCTGAAATCGGGCCTGAGCCAAGTCGGCAACTCCATCAAAGAGGTGGAGCGCCGCCAGAAAGAGCTCGACCGGCAGCGCAATGTCCTGCGCCGTCAGGGCCAATCCGTTGAGCATCTCGATCGTGAATACGAGAAGCTCGAGCGAACCCTCAACGATCTGCGCCGCGCCCAGGAGCGCTGGAACCGGGCTGCCGCGGCCTCGCGCCGCGTGGGTTCCACCTTCAACACAATGGCATCGGATATCGGACGGAACGTCCGCCGGATTGCCATCGGCGCCAGCCTCGCAGGCGGCGCAATCTTTGGCCTCGCAGCATCAACCGCCCAGCTCGGCGATGATGTTGCCAAAACCGCCGACAAGCTGGGGATTGGCATCGAGGAGCTGCAAGAGCTGCGCTATGCCGCCGAGCGCTCGGGCGTGGCAACATCCGCCTTCGACACCGCCCTCGAGAAAATGACCAAAAACATCGGTCTCGCTATGGAGGGCACCGGCGCTCAGAAGGATGCGTTGGACGCGCTGGGACTCTCCGCGGCAAATCTCGCCACCATGTCACCAGAGGAAGCCTTGGGCGTGATCGCCGATCGGCTCCAGGGCGTGGAGACGCAGGCCGAAAAGGCCGCGATCGCCAACGACCTATTTGGGCGATCAGGCATCGGCATGTTGAACATGTTGCGTGACGGCTCTGCGGGCCTGGTTCAGCTGCGCGAGGATGCCCGCCGCACCGGCTATGTGCTCTCTGAGCAGGCGGCGCGGGATGCCGAGGTGTTCCAAGATACTCTCCTCGATACGCAGCTCGTTATGAAGGGGCTGAAAAACACGGTGGGCGCCGAGCTGATGCCGGTGGTCACTCAAGCCATGCGCCGCGTGGGTGACACGCTTGTCGGCAACCGTGAAGAGGTGCGCCGGTGGGCCGAGGGCTTTGCAGATGGCGTCGAGCGAGCTCTGCCATTGATTGGCGAGGTGATCACTGGAATCGGCCAAGTTGGGTCTGTGGTTTGGAGTGTGGTCGAAGGCACCGCCGAGATGGTTGGCGGATGGGAGAATTTCGGCATCGTGATCGGGACCGTGCTGGCGTCTCGCACGATCGTGCGCGTGGTCAAATTCGGAGCCGCAGTGTTCAGCCTGGGCAAAGCCCTCTTTGCGCTTGCGCGAACCACACCGCTCGTCGTGGGAGGCATCCGCGCGATCGGGGCTGCTTTGCTGATGAACCCGATCGGCTTGGCCGTCGCGGCGATCGCGGGCGGCGCTGCGCTCATCTATGCGAATTGGGACACTGTTGGCCCGTGGTTCAAAGGGCTATGGGGTGACGTGAAAACCTATTTCCAAGGCTTTGGCGATTTCGTCGGCGGGGTGTTCACAGGTGATATGGATCGCGCGGCTTCTGGCATTCAAACGATGTGGGAAGGCACCAAGGGCATCCTCGGGCGCGTCATGGGCGGGATCGGCGGGATATTCCGTTGGTCATATGACAACCTGATCAAGCCTGTCACCGACGCTCTGGGCATCACCGAGCCGATCGAGGCGGCGTGGCGAGCTGCCGGGGCAGTCCTCGGCCCAATAATGGGCGACATCGGCGGGTATTTCTCTGGCCTCGGAGACGTAGTCACAGGGTTGGTAACAGGTGACATGCAGCGAGCCGCGGACGGCGTTGGCAAGATGTGGCAATCGGCCTCCTCCATCCTCGGGCGCGTCATTGGTGGAATCGGTGGGATGTTCCGGTGGTCCTATGACAACCTGATCAAGCCCGTCACTGACGCGCTCGGCATCACCGAGCCGATCGAGCGGGCCTGGTCAGCTTTCCAGGCGGTGATCGGCACGGTGGTGGGTGCCATCGGTTCGGTGTTCGACACCACTTGGACCACATTCATCAAACCTGCGATCGATGGCCTAAGCGCCACGGGAGGCATTGGTGCTGCATGGGAGACCGTCAAATCGGCTCTCGACCCGATCCTGACATGGATCGGCGACAAGTTCTCGGCTGTCATGGCCTTCATTCAGCCGGTTATCGATGCCCTGACATGGGTCATGGAAAACGCGCAAGCCGCGGGGGCCGCGATCTCGAGCGCTCTCGGTATGGGCAGCGGCCCCGATATTAGTGAAGTTGCGCGAGAGTCGGCGGTCAATCCCGGCCCGAGCGGCCTACCCGCCGATCGGCAAGCCGAGGTTCTGGCGGCCAACCGCGCTCGATTGCAGGCTATGGGAGTGCCCGAGGACAAGTTGCCGCCAATCACCGCAAACGCGCTGGGCGGGCCGTTTCGCCCAGGCTGGCACCTGACGGGTGAGCTTGGTCCTGAGCTCAAGTTCGAGAACCGTTCGGGCTATGTCGCCAACAACCGCGCCATGCGCCAACTCGCGGGATATGCGGATCGAGTGGGGTCTCTCATGGCGCAACCGCGCACACCACGTCGCCGAGCTGGCACCGTCATGGAGCGAGCCGCGCGGGTGCTCGCCTCCCGTGATCGCGCCACAGGCCGCCAACCTGCCGCAGGTACCGGCATGGCCGCTCGCGTGGATGCTCTGTTTGCACAGGCTGGCGGAGCCGCGCAGGCGATGCCCTCCACCAATCAGGTGACGCAGCACATCACCTACACGATCCACGCCGCCGGAGCATCGGCAGAGGACGTGATTCGTCTGGTCGAGCGCAAGAGCCGTCAGGCGGCCGGAAATGGATTGTTTGATCGAGCGCCCGCGACCGGGCCTTATGGGAGGTGACGATGGCCGAGGTAATGATGCAGCTCGGGTTCTTCCAGTTCTCGATCGACGATGCCACCTATCAACGCCTGAGCAGGTCCACCGAATACCGCTGGGCCCGTCAGGCGCGGATCGGAACCAACGACGCGCTGCAATTTACTGGATACGGCCCCGAGACGATCGAGCTCGAGGGCGTGATCTATCCCCATTTTCGCGGGGGCCTGAAACAGGTCGACAAGATGCGCACTCAGGCCAGTATCGGGATCCCGCTCCCGTTGGTCTCGGGCATCGGGAAGGTGCTGGGGCTTTGGGTGGTGGAGGCGATCTCGGAGGGTCAGGAGGTGTTCGCGGCGCAGGGCATCCCACATCGGCAAGATTTCACAATGAGGATGGCAAGGTATGACGGCGGTCTCCGATCTCTACTACGTTTCATCTGAGGGCGATGTCCTCGACGAGGTTGTTGCCGGTCACTATGGGGACACGCTCGATGGAAAGGTCGAGGCGGTGCTTGCCGTCAATCCGGGCCTTGCTGCGCTGGGCGCAGTCCTGAGCGCTGGGGTGCGCATCACATTGCCTGATCTGAGCACCTCAGCGCCTGTGGAGACCGAGCAGCTATGGGGTTGACCGACTTTCGCCCTTTTGTGCAGGTCACTATCAATGGCCTGCCGATCTCGGGTTTTGTGTTCTCGCAGCTCTCCTCGGTTCGGGTCACCGATGCCGCTGGTTTCGTCTCGGACACAGCCGAGGTGACATTTGCCAACGTGACGCCGCTCTCCCGCTTTGCCATGCCGGAACCCGGAGCCGAGGTGGAGATCGCCCTCGGCTACCTGGGCAAGCTCAAACACATGGGCCTCTACATCGCCGACGAGATTGAGGAGGCATCGCCGCCTCGCGCGATCACCGCTGTTTGCCGCGCCAAAGCTCAAGGCGAGACCGAGAGCGGCTATGCGCCAATCCATCAGCAAAAAAGCCGCTCTTGGCCCGCAGGTATGACATTGCAGGCCATCGCCTCGACCATCGCCGGAGAGAATGGCCTTGAGCCCGGCATCACAGAGGCCGCGGCCTCGATCGTTCCCGGCCACATCGATCAGATCGACGAGAGCGATCTGTCGGTGCTCACCCGGATCGCCGTCGCGCACGATCTGATTGCCAAGCCCGCCGGAGGTGTCCTGTTTGTGGGCCGCCGCGCCGACGCCATCAAAGCCTCGGGAGAGCCAACGCCGATCGTCACACTTGCCGAGCCTGATGTGACGCGCTGGACCATGCGCCGGAGCCTTGGCGAGGCCACCGGCACCGTGATTGCCACCTACCGCGACCTTGAACAGGGCAAAGACATCGAGGTCAAGATCGGCGATGAGGAGCCGGTTCGTCGATTGCGCCAGCGGTTCCGATCCGAGGAGGAAGCCCGCGCGGTGGCCGATTCCGAGGCCCGCCGCGCCGGTCGCGCGAAGGAAAGCCTCGAGATCGAAATGCCCGGAAACCCCAGCCTCGTGGCCGAGGGGAAGGTGATCCCGATCGGGTTCAGCTCGGCATCATCAGGCGAGTGGATCGTCGAAACGGCCACGCATGAGGTCACAGAGGCGGGCTATCGGACGATGATCCAAGCGCAGCGCCCGCAATAGGGGAACCGCCAGAGGGTTTTGCTAGTGAGGTCGACCATTTTGGCCGTGCAGCCACATCGGAATCGCCATGGCCCTCTACACCTACCGCGCTCGATTGAGCGAAAGATCGAAAACGCACCCGATTTACGACGCCGACACCGTTCGGCTTGTCGCTGACCTCGGGTTCGGTCTGCTCTCCGATCTTGGGCCCTGCCGTCTCTACGGCATCGATGCCCCCGAGATGCGCGGTGAGGAGCGCCCAGAGGGCATTGCCGCCCGCGATTTCCTCCGCGATCTGCTCGAGCATGGCATGTGGTTCACGATCCGCACATTCAAAGACGACAAGGGCAAATATGGCCGGTATCTCGTCGAGATCATCCTCGACGATGGCACCAACGTGAACGAGCTGCTCGTCGAAACCGGCCATGCGGTCGCAAGAGAGTATTGAGAGGGACCGTATGACGATTCTGGATTGGTTTAAGACACTGTGGCCGGTCGCGGTGGTGTTGGCCGCCTTTGGCGTTCGGATGGAGGTCGGGCAGGCCCTCAACAAGCAACGGCTCCGCTCGATCGAGAAAGACATCGAAAACGCTGAGCGAGCTACCGAGAAGGCGATCGAGGGCGTTCACGCCCGTCTGTCACGTCATGAAACCGAGACTCACAAGTATCTCGCCGAGATCAGAAACGACATAAAGACGCTGCTCTCGCGCCAATAGCCCGAAAATAGCCCCTGCCACACATTCTTGCTACGTTCACGGCCTGTTCAGCGGGTCTGCCACACAAAACCGGGCGCAAAATCAATGCTCCCCGCCGGATTGCAAATCCGTGTACACCGGTTCGATTCCGGTACTCGCCTCCAAGATCCCCACATCACGTCGCGATCTACGCTGCAGCGTGATGGGGCACCGTGTCGGAGATTGCGGGGGTGTCGTCGAGAAAACCCGCTGCGTTTGGCATCAAAAGTGCGGTTTCATGTCGCTTCAAGCAAAGGCGGGCTGTTTTGCTGTGTTCGCCGGGGTTCGTGCGCAGGTCCGGAAAGACCGTGAACAAGTCTTCGCGCGCGGCCTGGCTGATCCCCGTTAGGGCCACGTCGCCGGCATGGAAGCTTTCTGTCGCCAACCCTTCGGCAAAGATGATCTCATGGCGATCAAACATCAGGTGAATATACGTCACCTCGGCACATTCCTCGGCCCGCACGTTATGGCCATCTTGCATGTGTTTGGCGGCCATCAGCACTTCATCATCGGCAAAGAGCAACTGTGCCTTGTAGCCGGAGTACAAAATGCGGTGCTGGGGGGAGACCAAGAGCGGTCGCTGCAGCCCGTCCATGGCTTTCGGGTCGATGCGAATGGGCGCGAAGCGGCCCATGCCCGCTACAGTCCGCGTTCCGATCCAACGGATAGGTTGGAGACCATTGTCCGCCGTCACCACCAGATCACCGACCTTCAAAGTTTCGACAGGCCGGTCGCCGTATGGAGTGCGGATACCCATTCCGGGCGTGAAGCAGATGATGTTTTCAATCTGGTTGAAGGTGACCAGCGTCCCGTCGGCCATCGTGAAGGAGCCGGAAAGACCGCCTGCGCTGTCATCGGTGTTGGTGAAGGTGATGTCATCGAAACTGACGTCCGGTGTCAGTTGGAGCGTATCACCGTTGGTTTCGCCGTTTTCACCGCCAAAAATCTGAATTGAGGCGTTTCCGGTGCCGCTCGTGTCCAGGTCAACCAGCGTGAAGAAGTCATCGCCGCCGCCACCGCGTGCCACATCCCCCTGATCGACGGTGATGAAGTCCGCACCGCCGCCGCCACGCAGCTCATCCGCACCATCGCCGCCATCAATCGTGTCGGATCCGCCATTGCCCCGGATCGTATCATCGCCGTCGCCGCCAAAGATCGTGTCATTGCCGCCGCGACCGAAAATGGAATCGTCACCGGTGCCACCGGTCACCGTGTCAGCACCCGTACCCGCATCAATGGTCAAGCCAGAACTGTCGGCTGAGGCATCGATCTCATCGTCCTGATCCGTCAGAAAGATGTTTTCGATCTCGGAGAATGTGACGTCATCGGTGCCATCGGTCGCCGTCCCGGCCTCGTCGCCTGTCAGGTCAACATCCACACCAGAGGACAAACCAGACAGGTCCAGCGTGTCATCGTCTGTGCCGCCTTCCCCGCCCGTTATGACATCCGTGCCAAACCCGTCCGTGAACTGAAACAGGTCAGCGTCGTCGCCGCCATCTACAAAATCGTCGCCGGCACCTGCGTTGATCGTGTCGTCGCCACCATTGCCGTAGATGTAGTCATCATCGCCATCCGCGCCTTCGATCTGATCGCCATCCGCATCGGTGTAGCCAATGCCCATCGAGTCCCCGGCGGCCGTACCGTCGACGGAAACCAGCCAGTTGTCCTGGTGAATGGCATAGTCGGTGGAGCCAGCAATGCTGCCGCCCACTTTTTCGTATTCCACCCCCGGGACCAGCGGCGTGTCGGAGGCAAACCCCCAGACATCGCCGGTCGTTCCGTTTTGAGAGAAGACGTAGATGGTGATGGTGGGGCCAGTCGGCACGCCGCCAACGAGTTCCTGCAACTCAATGACGGACTCAGATTCGATCCCGTTGCCATTGGAAACGATCCCCGCCCCGTCTGTAACGATGTGGTTGGTCGGATCATCATCGTCGAGCGTATCCAGCGATCCGCCAGTGTCATCAACCGTGATCTCTTGTGTCGAAAATCCAGAGTTGAAGACGTATTGCGTGCCATCGGGGGAGTCAGAGCTGTTGATAACAGAGTCACCAACAGTTTGTGTCGTGGAAAACGTGACTGTCAGAGACGCGGAATCAATCGCAAAGAAGGATCTCAGGGCCATCTACTTGCCCTTCCTACTCAACGATACTCGCCAGACATAACACTCTGACGACGCCATATGTTCATGGCATACGCACATTTTACTCGGCCTGCTCGCCTCGATTTTCCATTCCGCCGCCCGTGTTTTTTTTCCTGGTCTATGCCGGCCGGGTCGGTACAACTTTGCTGTCACAGCCCTTGATGGACTGCTTCAGATACCGAAATTAATGGGTAATTCGGCAAACATTGTGGCGGAAATATGAAAACTGTTGCGTGTGTGGAAACAGTGGGACGCCGCCCCATAAGTGCGATAAATTGTATCTAAATCAATACCTTAAAACTTTTGACCTCTGCCCTTGGACCAATCACCAAAGACGCCGTAAATGCATTCTGCTTCGAGGACCGCCACAATTCGCGCTGATGGGGCCTCGAACGGTTTCCGTTCGAGGCAAATTGAGACGCAACCTGCGTGGGCCAGATCAGTAATGTACCGACAGCGCATCAATCGGCGCTTTGCGGGGCGGGGCGAACTTGGTCAGGTTGATCCCGTCCACCGCATCCTTGTACTCATCCATACTGGGCGTGCGGCCAAGGATGGCTGACAAGACCACCACCGGTGTTGAGGCCAGCAGGGATTCGCCTTTCTTTTCGTTGGCGTCTTCCACCACGCGCCCTTTGAAGAGACGTGTCGAGGTGGCCAGAACAGTGTCGCCCTTCTCAGCCTTTTCCTGGTTGCCCATGCAGAGGTTACAACCCGGCCGTTCGAGGTAGAGGATGTTCTCATATTCCGTCCGCGCGGTCTGTTTGGGGGCTGCATCGTCAAACTCAAACCCGGAGTATTTCTGCAGAACGCCCCAATCGCCCTCTTCTTTCAGCTCATCAATGATGTTGTACGTGGGCGCGGCTACCACCAGGGGTGCTTTGAACGTCACCTCCTTGGCTTGCTTTTCCAAGTTGCGAAGCATCTGCGCGACGATCTTCAAATCACCTTTGTGCACCATGCAGGAGCCGACAAAGCCGAGGTCGACTTTCTTGTCTGCATTGTAGAAAGACACCGGCCGAATCGTGTCATGCGTATAGCGTTTAGAGACATCCACGTTATTTACATCCGGGTCCGCGATCATCGGCTCGTTGATTTCATCCAGATCGACGACGACCTCGGCGAAGTACTTGGCGTTCGCATCCGGCGCCAAAGCCGGTTTCTCGCCTGAACGGATCTCGGCAATGCGACGGTCGGCGATCTTGATCAGACCGGCCAGAGTTTGCACCTCGTTGTCCATACCTTTGTCGATCATGATCTGAATGCGGGACTTTGCCAGCTCCAGCGAGCCAATCAACGTGTCATCCTCCGAAATACAGATCGCGGCCTTGGCCTTCATTTCCGCCGTCCAGTCGGTGAAGGTGAAGGCCTGATCCGCCAGAAGCGTACCAATATGCACTTCGATCACGCGGCCCTGGAAGACATTGTCGCCGAACTGCTGAAGCATCTGCGCCTGCGTGGCGTGCACCACATCGCGGAAATCCATATGCTCGGCCATCTCTCCCTTGAAGGTCACTTTGACAGATTCCGGGATCGGCATGGTCGCTTCGCCTGTGGCAAGCGCCAAAGCCACTGTTCCTGAGTCCGCACCGAAGGCCACGCCTTTGGACATCCGGGTATGGCTGTCACCGCCAATGATGATCGCCCAGTCGTCCACGGTGATATCGTTGAGGACCTTGTGGATCACATCCGTCATCGAATGATACACACCCTTCGGGTCGCGCGCGGTGATCAGCCCGAATTTGTTCATGAATTTCATAAGCTTGGGAATGTTTTCCTGCGCCTTGATGTCCCAGACGGACGCCGTGTGACAGCCGGACTGATAAGCACCGTCGACGGTTGGCGAAATCACCGTGGCGGCCATCGCCTCCAACTCTTGGGACGTCATGAGACCGGTGGTGTCCTGTGATCCTACGATGTTGACCTTCACCCTTACATCAGACCCCGCGTGAAGCGCATCTTTCGAGGCCACCCCGACCGCGTTCTTGTTGAAGATTTTCTCAACCGCCGTCAGGCCCTGACCTTCGTGTGAGATCTCTTTCGACGGCGCGAAGACCACCGGCATTTCAATGCCCAATGTCGCTGCCGCGAATGTCTGTAGCTTCTTGCCAAAGACAATGGCGTAGGAGCCCCCTGCTTTGATGAATTCGATCTTCTGGGGCGTGAAGGCAGAGGAGACATCGACAAGCTCCTCACCGTCTTCGCTCAGCAGTTTTTTGGTTTTGGTGTTGATGGTGAACACCGTGCCGTTCGCGACCGAAAACTTTTGTTCAAGGATCGGATCACCGGTGTTGCCAATAATCGGATTTCCATCGCTGTCCACCTTCTTGACCCAGTTCTTCAGGTCGATCCCGATGCCACCCGTGACACCAACAGTGGTCAAGAAGATCGGTGAAATTCCATTCGTCCCGCCAACCACCGGTGCGATGTTGACGAAGGGCACGTAAGGCGATGCCTGCTGACCGGTCCAAAGGGCCACGTTGTTGACGCCCGACATCCGGGAAGAGCCCACACCCATAGTGCCTTTTTCAGCGATCAGCATCACGCGCTTGTCGGGGTGTTGCGCCTGAAGCGCCTGAATTTCTTTCTGCGCGGCCTCCGAGATCATGCATTTGCCATGCAGTTCCCGGTCAGAGCGTGAATGTGCCTGGTTGCCGGGGGATAGAAGGTCAGTCGATACATCGCCTTCCGCGGCGATATAGGTCACTACCTTCACCTCTTCGTCGATCTCGGGCAGCTTGGTGAAAAACTCCGCCTTGGCGTAGCTTTCCAGAATCTCACGCGCCACCGCATTGCCCGCGTTGTGGGCATCTGCCAAACGATCCGTATCCGCGTCATAGAGGAACACTTGCGTCTTCAGAACCTCGGCGGCTTCTTTTGCAATCTCGGAATCTTCGCCCAACGCCAGATCAAGCAGAACCTCAACAGAGGGCCCACCTTTCATGTGGCTGAGCAGCTCAAAAGCAAAGCTTTGCGGGATTTCCGCCACCACGACGTCGCCCAGGATAACCTCCTTGAGGAACCGCGCCTTGGCGCCTGCCGCACTCGTCGTGCCGGGCAGCGTGTTGTAGATCAGGAAATTCAACGAGTCCGCGCGATGGACGTGATCTGTGTCCTTGATCTGCTCAATCAACTCCAGCACTAACGCCGCATCCTCAATCGGCTTGGGGTTCAGGTCCTGGGCTTTGCGGGTCTCGATCTCGGCGAGGTAATCTGAATAAAGGCTCATGGCGGCACCTAAGTAATAGCGGCGGATGCTGTGGTTTTGTCGAATTGTTCTGGGTGTTTTTTCTGGTCATCCAAAACGTATTGTATACCATAGTATGCTGTTTTGAATTTGGCAAGGGGGGATGCGTAAACGCCAAGTAAAACACTAGGAGAAAAGTCTAACGCCTTGGCACCGAGTGCCCGGCACAAAATTGCAGCAGCGTCCCGATCGGTCCCGCGTCTGGGGCAATCGCCGCCGGGTCCGTGCCAACCAGCGTCACCACTGCCTGCGCCTCACCCTGCCAATCCAGAATAGGGGCCGCAGCCGCGACGAGGCCAGGAATGAAGGCGCCATCAACGCTGGAAAAGCCCTGCATGCGCACCTGTTCAATCATCGCTTCTATCCCGTCCGGATCGCGGGAGATATCAGGCGCCAAGGCCGGGCTTTTGCGCAGACGGTCGACCTCTGAGGCCTTCAGCTGTGCCATCGGGGCTGCCGGCGCATAGGCCAGAAACGCCCGTCCAGTGGCCGAGGTTAGAAGCGGCATCGCCGTGCCCAAACCAAAAGACGTCACCGTGGGTGATGTGCCTTTCTCCCACCGGATCACCGTTGCGCCCTGATTGCCCCAGATCGACAAAAGCGCGGTCATGTTTGTCTCCCGCGCCAAGCCCGGCAACGCGTCAGAGGTCTCGTTAATGAAATCGTGCCGTGCCATAGCCGAAAGGCCGAGTTCGAGCGCGGCAGGCCCAAGATCATATTCCCCGCTGCGATCGGTGTGCACGACAAGCCCGAACTGTACGAAACTCGCCAGATAGCGATGCGCTTTACTGGGCGGCATATCCAGCGCTCGTGCAATATCAGACAGCGACGCAGGCTGATCCCGCGCGCTGAGGTAGGCCAGCACGCCCAGCGCATGGTTCAGTGACGTCAGACCCTGGCTTTTGCCTGCGCCATCAGCCATTAGCGCCTCCTGTCAACACGCGCCGAAGGGCCTCGTTAGGTGCCAGCGACAGACCTTCTCCTCGACCAACAAACACCCCACGCGTTTCCTCGCACTCAAATGTGACACCCTCTGCAGCGCGCCCCTCATAGGACAGCGTGTAGGTCTTCTCTGACCATTCAATTCCGATCAGAAGGATTTCTAGCGTATCCCCGTCGCGCATTGGACGCTTGAACCGGCACTTGACGTCTACCGCACCAAGGCCGGCGGAACCCAGACGCGCACAGATCGCCTTGTGCCCCCCGAACGCCCGCAGGTGATGATGAAAAGCCCCGTCTACCCAAGCCAGGATATTGGGATAGTAAACAATGCCCGCCGGATCACAGTCACCAAAAGACACCATTACGCGGTAGGGATCATCAGACATCGATTAATTCCATATTATGCAAAGCATTGCATTATTCAGAAATTGTGTCACAGTGCCTCCATCCCGTCTAGGGAAAAATGGGAGGACTCTGCGTTTTGAAGTCGGTCGAGATCATCGGCGCGGGCCCGGCTGGGCTCTATACAGCGATCCTGTTGCGGCGCGCGTTTCCTGACATTGACTTGCAGGTCACAGAACAAAATCCACGCGGGGCCACTTTTGGTTTTGGCGTGGTGTTCTCTGACCGCGCGCTTGATTTTCTCAAGCGCGATGATCCCGAAACCCACGACCTGATCACACCGCAGATGGAGCGGTGGCAGAACATGACGCTCAATCTGCCGAATGGTCAGGTCACCCTGGATGGGGTCGGCTTCACGGCCATCGGTCGGTTGGAGCTGATCGAGATCCTGCGCCAACAAGCCCAAGGCATGGGTATCGACATTCGGTTTGATACCGTTGTTGAGGATATCGATGCGCTTGACGCGGATCTCATTATCGGTGCGGACGGGTTGAATTCCCGGGTACGGCAAAGGTTCGAGGCGCAATTCCGTCCGCGGATCGATCATTTCTCAAACCACTTCGCATGGTTCGGTGCTGACGTGCCGTTTGACACACTGACACAGACATTCGTGAACACACCCTTCGGCCCCATGAACGCGCATCACTACCGCTTTGCGCCAGACCGCAGCACGTTCATCGTCGAGTGCAGTGCGGAGGTGTTTCATGCAGCCGGGTTCGCTGAAGAAAGCGAGGCGCAGAGTGCCCAGCGTTGCGCGGAGCTCTTCAAAGACGTGCTGCGCGGTGCGCCGCTGGTCACGAACAAATCCAATTGGCGTCAATTCCCGCGTTTGTGGTGTGATAGCTGGGTCGCTGGCCGCGCGGTCCTTTTAGGGGACGCGGCCCACACGGCGCATTTCTCCATCGGCTCCGGCACGCGCCTCGCCATGGAAGATGCCATCGCCTTGGTAGACGCCTTGCAGCAGCACCATGACGTTGAGGCAGCGCTCGCCCATTACCAGCAAACGCGCCCACCGATTGCGCGAAAGATCGTCGGCGCCGCCAACACGTCTGCCACTTGGTACGAAAGCTTCGGGGACAAGATGGCACTCCCGCCGATGGCGTTTGCCTATGACTATCTCAATCGTTCCGGCCGCCTGACCCCGGAGAAACTGCACCAGATCGCGCCGCGTTTCATGTCGGACTACGACGCGTGGAA
Organism: uncultured Roseovarius sp.; assembly: GCA_963422235.2. Classification (GTDB taxonomy): domain Bacteria; phylum Pseudomonadota; class Alphaproteobacteria; order Rhodobacterales; family Rhodobacteraceae; genus Roseovarius. The sequence continues at coordinate 2,189,819 of CAXMWV010000002.1, read as the reverse complement.
GGGGGTCGCATGATCGTTGATCCCGTCGCTCCGGACACGGACACTTCCCGCGCAATCGGTTTTGACAGAAGCGCGCACAGCAACTGTGCCGACATCCTGTGGCAGAACCTTTCCCGCAATCCTGACAAACCGGCCCTGATTGGACCGGGCGGCACGCTGACCTATGCTGACCTTGTTGCTGAAGCCGGTCGTTGGGCCAACGCGTTCACAGCCGCGGGCCTCGAGCGAGAAGAGCGCATTGCCTTCTTCCTCGATGACACCCCCGCCTTCGCCGCCGCCTTCTTTGGTGCGGTTCGGGCTGGGTTCGTACCGGTGCTGCTGAACATCCAGACCCGCGCAGAGTTGCTCAATTACTACCTCAACGACAGCGGCGCGCGCGTTGCGATTCTGGAGGCTGGGTTCAGCGATGTGTTCGCAGAGGCCAGCACAGGCACGCCGCTCGAGCGCATGATCTGCGTCAACGGCCCAGCACCAAGCGGGTTTGAACGCTCTGAGGCTTTCCTGTCCAACCAACCTCCGGAGTGTCCCCGCGCCGACACGCGTCCTGAAGACATGGCCTTCTGGATGTACTCCTCAGGGTCAACCGGCCGTCCCAAGGGCATCGTGCACCTGCATCATGACATGGCCTACACAGACGCATCCTTCGGCCGTCACGTACTGAAGCTGCACGAGAGTGACATCTGCTTTTCCGTCCCCAAGATTTACTTCGCCTATGGGTTCGGCAATTCCTTCACCTTTCCCTTTTCCATCGGTGCCACGACCCTGCTGATGCCCGGCCAGCCTGCACCGGACACTATCTTGGATCTGATCGAAACCTATCGCCCGACCGTGTTCTTCGGATTGCCCACGCTCTACACGGCCCTGGCACGTACTGAACGCGTAGATCGGCGCGATCTCAGCTCACTGCGTCAATCCATGTCCGCTGCCGAGATTTTGTCCGAGGATATCTATTCCGCGTGGAAGGCGCTCGTGGGCCATGGCCCGACCGAGGGTCTTGGGTCCACAGAACTTCTGCACGTCTACCTCTCCAACCACCTCGACGATCACCGTCACGGCGCGGCGGGTGCGGCGGTGCCGGGATATGAGATCAAACTGCTCACCCCCGATGGTGGCCCGGTTGCACCGGGGGAAGATGGCGTGATGCATGTGCGCGGGGACAGTTCCGCACCCTGCTACTGGAAACGACCAAACAAGACCGCGGAAACCATGCAGGGCGATTGGATCAACACCGGCGACCGATTCATTGAGCGAGAGGGATATTACTACTTCCAGGGGCGCTCTGACGACCTGATCAAGGTGGCCGGGCAATGGGTGTGGCCGATGGAGGTGGAGCGCTGCCTGAATGAGCATGAACACGTAAACGAAGCCGCCGTGTTGGCCATTCAGTTGCCGGACCAACGCATGGCACTGAAAGCGGTCGTCTCTCTCAATGGTATTGACATGAATGGCTCCGAAGGACCGGTCACCGAGCTTAGGGACTTCGTGAAAGCGCGTTTGACACCCTACAAGTCCCCCCGCCTCTTTGCCTTTATCGACGACCTGCCCAAGACAGGCACTGGCAAAATTGACAGACAACTTTTGATGCAAACCCACGGACGTGAAGGATAAGCCATGGGCGCGATTTTTGAATTTCCGCAACCAACGGTTGCCATTGCAGACAGCGACGACCTATGGCCGGTGAGACGCATCCTGTGCGTGGGCCGCAACTACGCCGCCCATGCGCGCGAAATGGGCAAGGACCCGGATCGCGAGGCACCGTTCTTTTTCGCCAAACCCGCCGATGCCGTCGTGCCGGATGGCGCGACCATCCCCTACCCGCCCGGCACGCAAAACCTGCATTACGAAGGGGAGATGGTGGTGGCCATCGGTTCAGAGGCCACCAACGTGACTGAGGCTGATGCCCTATCGCACGTCTGGGGATACGCCGTCGGGAATGACCTCACCCGCCGGGATGTACAGGGAGAAGCCAAGAACATGGGCCGCCCATGGTGCTTGGGTAAGGGGTTTGACCGGTCAGCCGTGATCGGTCCGATCCATGACGTGGGCAGCGTCGGACACCCGTCCGAAGGCGCCATCCAAACGCGGGTCAATGATGAGGTCAAACAAGATGCCGATCTGCACGAACTGATATGGTCCGTGCCTGAAATCATCTCGATCCTCTCTCAGTCCATAACACTGATGCCCGGTGATCTGATCATGACTGGCACCCCTGCCGGCGTTGGTCCTTTGGTTCCAGGGGACATTTGCGAAGTCAGCGTTGCTGGCCTTGGTAACGTGACGACGCAAATCGGACCGCCCGCATGACTGCCGCTTTCCTTGACGAAACGGCCACCTGACGAAAGGATCACCCCATGGCAGAGGACCTTGATCACGACACCGTCGCCCACGGGATGCAGCCCGAGGACACACCTGAGCTGCGCGCGCTTTACAAAGGGTTTGAGGACGAAAGCCTGATCCCGCTCTGGACGCAATTGGGCGACCTGATGCCAATGCACCCCAAATCCAAAGCAGTTCCGCATGTCTGGAAATGGTCGAAGCTTTTGCCCCTGGCCGAGGCCTCTGGCGATCTCGTGCCGGTTGGGCGTGGCGGTGAACGCCGCGCTATCGGACTGGCCAACCCCGGCCTTGCCCCCAATGCCTATATCAGCCCCACGCTCTGGGCTGCGATCCAGTATCTGGGCCCGCGCGAAACAGCGCCGGAACATCGTCATTCGCAGAATGCGTTTCGCTTTGTAGTCGAGGGTGAAGGCGTTTGGACAGTCGTGAACGGCGATCCCGTCCGCATGAGCCGGGGTGATCTGCTGCTCACACCGGGCTGGATGTTCCACGGTCACCACAACGACCGTGACGCGCCAATGGCGTGGATTGATGGGCTCGACATCCCATTCAGCCAGCAGATGGATGTGGGCTTTTTTGAATTTGGCTCTGACAAGGTGACGGATTACGCCACCCCAAACTATTCGCGCGCCGAACGCCTCTGGGCAAACCCCGGTATTCGCCCGCTCTCAGGCCTGCAAGATACCGTCAGTTCGCCCCTGCCCGCCTTCCGCTGGGAACACACAGACCGCGCGCTGACCGAACAGCTTTTGCTGGAAGACGAAGGCCAGCCCGCCACGTTCGAACAGGGCCATGCCGCCATCCGTTTCATCAACCCCACGACCGGCGGGGACGTCATGCCCACCATCCGTTGCCAGTTCCATCGCCTGCGCGCCGGTGCGACCTCCAAAGAACGACGCGAGGTTGGCTCGAACGTCTTTCAGGTGTTTGAAGGCGACGGCGCGGTGATCCTGAACGGCGAACGCCACACGCTTGAAAAAGGCGACATGTTCGTGGCCCCCAGCTGGATCCCGTTTTCGTTTGAGGCCGAAACACAGTTTGACTTGTTTCGCTTTTCTGATGCGCCCATCATGGAGCGGCTGAATTTCATGCGGCATGCGGTGAGTGACGAATGACACTGACTATGGCAGAACAAACGGCCCATGAGGCCCTGCGCGCCCGGCAAGGTGACGGCGCCCGTTATGATGCCGAGGCCGCACCCCATCACGACCTGCTTCAGGCGCGCAGAAACACGTCCTATTTCGCGCGTGTTCTCAATGAATTGCGCGACGACGATCTGTCAAATCAGCGTCGCCGCGTGATTGCCGAGGTCAGCTATAATGCCCGCGCGTGTGCGACCGCATTGGAACAGTTGGAACAGGCCGAGCCGGAACCCTACGACGTCGAAGAGAGTGTGGCGCGCGGTATCACTTTGCCCCCGCGTGCCCTACGCGCGCTTTTCCAGCATTCCGAAATCCATCTCAACGTCACTTGGCGCGATCTCAGCGCGGACGACTGGGAAAAATCCATAGACTTGGGCGATCAGACCGTCGACATTCGGGACACGCCAAAACACCGCGCCGAGTTTCTCGCGCGCGCGACAACAGCGCTCAGCAAAATGGGCGCAACTACTGCACCAAAGGGAGAACTGACTTGAAAAAGCTACTACATACCGCTGCCGCTTGCGCGCTTGCCGCGATGCTGGCTGTGCCAGCCGCCGCTGACGTGAAGGTCGGCATGATCACCACGCTGTCCGGGGGCGGCGCGGGTCTTGGCATTGACGTGCGCGACGGGTTCATGCTGGCCATGGAACAAGCCGGGCGCGACGACATCGAAGTGATCATCGAGGATGATCAGCGCAAACCCGATATCGCCGTGCAACTGGCCGACAAGATGATCCAGTCCGAGAAGGTTGACGTGCTGACCGGGATCATCTGGTCCAACCTTGCCATGGCCGTGGTGCCCGCCGCGACTGCACAAGGCAAATTCTACCTGTCCCCTAACGCAGCACCAAGCCCGCTGGCGGGTGCAGGATGCCATGAAAATTACTACGTGGTCAGCTGGCAGAACGATGCCTTCGCCGAGGCCGCAGGCAACTGGGCGCAGAACAATGACATTGGCAGTGTGATCCTGATGGCCCCGAACTATCCGGCGGGCAAGGACAACATCGCGGGCTTCAAGCGTTTCTTCCAAGGTGAAGTTGCCGCGGAAGTCTACACCAAGCTCGGTCAGACCGACTACGCCGCCGAAATCGCCCAGATCCGCGCGGCTGATGCCGATCTGGTCTACTATTTCCTGCCGGGCGGCATGGGTATTTCCTTCATGAAACAGTACGCCTCCTCGGGCGCTGACACGCAGGTGATGGGCCCCGCATTCAGCTTTGACCAGGGTATTCTCGGCGCGATTGGCGAGGCCGCACTGGGCGTGAAGAACTCCGCCCACTGGTCCAAGGACCTCGACGCACCTGGCAACGCCGAATTCGTGGCGAGCTTCAAGGAAAAATACGACCGCCTGCCATCGGTCTACGCCGCGCAAGGGTTTGACACTGCAAACCTGTTGATCTCTGCAGTCGACAAGGCTGACGTGAGCGACGCAGACGCCTTCCGTGCCGCGCTGTCCGAGGCTGACTTCCAGTCGGTGCGTGGCAAGTTTGCGTTTGGCAACAATAACCACCCGATCCAGGACCTCTACATGCGTGAAGTGGTCAAGGAAGGCGATGTGGTCACGAACCGCGTCCTCGGTGTCGCGGCAACGGATCACACCGACGCCTACGGCGGTGAGTGCAAACTCTGATCTGAGCCGGCCCGCCCGACATGCACCGGGCGGGCCAATCAATCTCTTCTTCGATGAAAGTCTGACGCCGTGTCACTCATTCTGATCGCGGAGCAAATCCTCAATGGCCTGCAGTTCGGCGTGATGCTGTTCCTCATGGCGACCGGGATGACGCTGATTTTCGGCGTGATGGGGCTGATCAACCTGGCCCATGGTTCGCTCTACATGATCGGCGCTTTCGCGGCGGCGGCAGCAGCAAGCGCGACGGGGTCATTCCTTGTGGCCCTAATGGCCGCACTGGCGGCAGCGGCTCTTGCCGGGGCGCTTATCGAGATGACCATCATACGGCGGCTTTACCAGGCTGCGCATCTCGAACAGGTTCTGGCGACATTTGCGCTTATCCTGATTTTCTCGGAAGGCACGCGGTGGGTCTTTGGCTCGTTTCCGCTTTATCTCGACATTCCTTCCACCTTGAATGGCTCCACCACCCTGCCCGGCGGCATTGAATACCCCAAGTATCGTCTCGCGCTCATTTGCATCGGCATCGGTGTGGGCCTCTTTCTGTGGTGGCTCATTGAGCGCACGCGTATCGGCGTGCAGATCCGCGCGGGCGAAAATGATCGCGAGATGATCGCGGCCTTGGGCATCGATATCTCCAAACTCTACACGGTCGTCTTCGCCCTGGGCGCCGCTCTTGCCGGGCTGGCAGGGGCGCTGGTCGGTGCGATCCAGTCGGTACAAGTCGGCATGGGTGAGCCAGTTCTGATCCTTGCCTTCGTGGTGATCGTGATCGGCGGGATCGGATCCATCAAAGGGGCTTTTGTCGGCTCGGTTCTGGTGGGCCTCACAGATACACTTGGGCGGCTGTTCCTGCCCCCCTTCTTTGGTCTGTTCATGGAGGCCGGTGCCGCGAACCAGACCGGGTCTGCAATCGCATCCATGTCGGTCTATGTGCTGATGTCCATCGTTCTGATCTGGCGGCCCACTGGCCTCTTCGGGGTGCGGGCATGATCGCCGAACGTCATATCAACTGGGCCGTGATCGCGCTGTTCCTGATCATTCCGATTGGCGCGCTTTTGCTGGATGAGCCATTCACCATCACGCTCGCCACCAAGGCAGCCGTTCTCGCGCTTGCCGCTGTCGGCCTTAATATAGCGCTCGGCATCGGCGGGTTGGTCAGCCTTGGGCACGCGGTCTTCTTCGGGCTGGGCGGTTATGCCATGGGCATCCTCGCCTTCCACGCCCAAACCTACAGCCCGCTGGAGCTTGGCCCCTTGACCATCGCAGGCACGAAATCCATGCCAGTGATCTGGATCACAGCGATGCTCGTCTCCGCCCTTATCGCCTGGATCATCGGCCTTCTGAGCGTACGCACCACGGGCGTCTACTTCATCATGATCACCCTCGCCTTCGGCCAGATGTTTTTCTACTTCTCCATCTCGTGTAGCGCCTATGGCGGGGAAGACGGGCTATCGATCTACGTGCGCAACGGATTTCCGGGGCTGAACACGCTGGTGCCGATCCAGTTCTTCGGACTGTGTTTCGCTCTCCTATGCATCGCTCTTTTCATCTTTGCCCGCCTGCGCGCTTCCGCCTTTGGCCTTGCGCTCAACGCCTCTCGACAGACACCGGCGCGGGTGCAGACCGTGGGGCTCAACCCCCTTCGCATGAAGCTCGTGGCCTTCGTGATCTCCGGTGCAATCACTGGACTGGCCGGCGCGCTTTTTGCTGATCTCAACCGGTTTGTCAGCCCAGTGATGTTCAGCTGGCAGCTTTCGGGTGAGCTGATCATCCTCATCATCATGGGCGGCGTGGGCCGCCTGATGGGGCCGGTCATTGGTGCGGGGCTTTTCGTGATCCTGGAGCACTGGCTGGGCGGTCTGACGGATTACTGGCACGTCTGGCTGGGCGCGATCTTGCTGGGCATCGTTCTGTTTGGACGCGGCGGCGTGATCGGTTTTCTGACAGGCAAGGAGGGGCCACATGTCTGATCCGGTCCTCGCCACCCGCAACCTGATGAAAAGCTTTGGTGCGTTGAAAGCCACCAATGATGTGACCATCGATCTAAGGGTCGGAGAAATCCACGCGATCATCGGCCCCAATGGCGCGGGCAAGTCGACGCTGATTGGCCTGATCACGGGTAACCTGGCCCCGGATAGTGGCGCGGTCGATCTGCAGGGCCGCGAAATCACCCGCGCAAGCGTCGAACACCGCGCCCATGCCGGACTGGGGCGCACGTTTCAGATATCGGCACTCGCCATGGAAGATACCGTCCTGGAAAATGCCGTCTTAGGCGCGCTCGGCGCATCGGGTCGGCCTTGGCGGTTCTGGCGGTCCGTTCTGGGAGACCCGGACCTGACGGGTCGTGCGATGGCCGCGCTTGAACAGGTGGGATTGGCCGACCATCGCAACACCGTTTGCCGCGAACTCAGCCACGGGCAGCGCCGCCAATTGGAAGTGGCTGTCGCACTGACGCTGGAGCCCAAGGCGTTCCTGATGGACGAACCCATGGCCGGGCTCGGCGCGGAAGGATCCACCACGATGACAGGGTTCCTCGATGGGTTAAGGGCACAGGCCCCGATCCTGCTGGTCGAACATGATATGGATGCCGTCTTTGCCCTGGCCGACCGGATCAGCGTATTGGACTACGGCCGCATCATCGCCACAGGCACGGTAGACGAAATCCGCACGCATCCGGACGTGCGCAGCGCCTATCTGGGGGAAGACGCATGAGCTTTCTCAACATCGAAGGCCTCACCGCGTCTTACGGCCCAAGCCAGGCACTCTTCGGTGTTGATCTGGAGGTGGAGGAAGGACAGGTCGTGGCGCTGATGGGTCGCAACGGCATGGGCAAGACGACGACGGTCAAAGCCATCTGCCGGATGATCCCTTCGGACGGCGTTTTGCGCTATGCCGGACAGGATTTACGCGTTCTGCCCAGCCACAAAGTGGCCCGGCTTGGCGTCGGCCTGGTGCCCGAGGGTCGGCGCTGCTTTGCCCACCTCAGCGTGTCGGAAAACCTGCTCGCGGCCGCGCGGTCAGGACATTGGACGCAAGACCGCGTGGAAGAGTTGTTTCCAAGGTTGGGGGAGCGGCGACATCAAATGGCGCAGTCGCTTTCAGGCGGGGAACAGCAGATGTTGGCCATTGGTCGTGCATTGATGACAAACCCGCGGCTCTTGCTACTTGATGAGGCCACTGAGGGCTTGGCACCGATTATCCGCCAGGAGATTTGGGCGGCGATCTCGAAACTAAAACGGGAAACCGGCCTCACGATCCTGCTGATCGACAAATCCCTCAAAGAGATCAGCGCGGTTTCCGACAAAGCGGTCATCCTGGAGCGAGGGAAGACGATCTGGTCAGGGGCAATTGAGGCGCTTACGCCGGAAGTTTCTAAGGCTCACATCGGAATTTGAGCGCCGTCCATTAGAAAATTCGCAGAATTTTCTGATCCCGCACTAGGCCCGCACGCGAAGCATGTCCGGATCATAAAGCGGTGACAGCGTCACCTCCGCGTCAACCAGCTCTGTCGCCACTTCCAACTGATAGGTCCCGGACAAGATATAATCCCGGTCAATCACACTATCAGAACGCACATAGCCCATCCCGATCGAACGGCCCAGAAAATGCCCATACCCGCCGCTACTCAGCCAGCCACAGCGCTCTCCATCGCGCAGGATCGTCTCGCGCCCTGACAAGATAACACCCGGTGCAGTCGTAAACGTGGCCAGGATCTTTTTTACGCCCACCTCGCGCTGGGTTGCCACCGCTTCCCGTCCCCGAAACGCCACATCCGTCTTCAGTTTCACCGCCCAACCTAGCCCTGCTTCCATAGGCGTGTGATCCGGTCCGATATCGGAGCCCCAGGCGCGGTAACCTTTCTCCAGCCGAAGCGTTTCGATCGCGCGGTAGCCTGCATTGCGCAGCCCGTACTCTGCCCCCGCCGCCTGCAGTGCGTCATAAACCGTCTGCGCATATTCCACCGGCAGGTGCAGCTCCCACCCCAACTCGCCCACATAGGTGATCCGCATGGCCAGCACCGGACAACCGGCAATACCAATGCGGCGTGCCTTTGCGAAAGGATGCGTTGCATTGCTGACGTCCGCGCGCGTACAAGCCGCGAGAATATTCCGCGCCCTCGGGCCGAAGAGAGACAGCACAGCATTGGCCGAGGTCACATCGACCAGCTGCGCGTTCATACCTTCGGGTATGTTCCGCGCGATCCAATCAAAGTCATGCGTGGCAAACCCCGTGCCGGTTACGATGTAATACTCATCCGCCGCCAGCCGCACGCAAGTCAGATCACACTCGATCCCGCCTCGGTCGTTGAGCATTTGCGTGTAGATGACGGACCCCACCGGGCGGTCCATTCTGTTGGCCGCGATCCACTGCAGCGCGGCCTCTGCGTCCGGGCCTTTCAGGATGAACTTTGCAAACGAGGTCTGATCAAAGAGCGCCGCCGCTTCCCGCGCGGCCATGTGTTCACGACCCACGGGGCCATGCCAGTTGGGACGCTCAAATGTGTAGATGTCACGCGGCTCCTCACCGGCTTCAGCAAACCAATTGGGCCGCTCCCAACCCAGTTTTTCACCGAAGACCGCGCCCGCCTGTTGCAAGCTGCCATATAGGGGTGAACGACGGCAGGGCCTGCCGCTGGAGTGTTCCTCGGACGGCCATGCCATCGTATAGTGTTTGCCATAGGCCTCCAGCGTCCGCGTCCGCACCCAGTCTGTGTCCGTATGCGGGCGTCCAAAGCGCCGGATATCCACGGGCCAGAGATCATAGGGTGGTGCGCCCTTGGCGACCCATTCTGCAAGCGCCATCCCGGCCCCACCACCTGATGCGATCCCAAACGCGTTGAAGCCCGCCCCGATGAACAGGTTGCGCAGCTCAGGTGCCTCACCAAGGATGAAATTGCCATCCGGAGTGAAACTTTCCGGCCCGTTGATCAGCTGTTTGATTCCGGCATCCTGCAGTTTCGGCACACGGGGCAATGCCAGATCAACAATCTGTTCGAAGTGGTCGAAGTTCGACTCGAGCAGCTGGAAATCAAACGGATCAGGAATGCCATTCACCGCCCAGGGGATGCCGTTGGGCTCATACCCGCCCATGATCAGCCCGCCCACTTCCTCCTTGTAGTAGGTTAGCCGGTCCGGGTCGCGCAGGGTCGGAAGATCAGATGGAACGCCAAAGGCTTCCGTCACCATGTACTGATGCTCAATCGACACCAGCGGCACGGTCACGCCCACTGTCGCCGCCAGGTCCCGAGTCCATTGCCCACAACACAGAACCAGTTTCTCACAGGCGATATCGCCCCGCGCCGTCCGCACGCCAGTGACACCATTTGGTCCCGTCAAAACCTCTTTGACCGCGCAGTTCTCAACAAGCTGTGCCCCTTTCATCCGCGCGCCTTTGGCCAGGGCTTGGGTGATGTCGGAGGGGCTGGCCTGTCCGTCGGTCGGCAGAAACGCAGCCCCGACCACATCGCTGATATCCATCAGCGGCCAAAGGTCCTGCGCCTCTTGCGGCGTCAGAAGTTGCATGTCGAGGCCGAAACTATGCGCTGTGGTCGCTTGCCTGCGCACCTCTGTCCAGCGCTCTTCGTTGCACGCCAGCCGCAACCCGCCATTCATCTTCCAACCGGTGGCAAGCCCCGTTTCCTCTTCGAGCTTGTCATAGAGTGAGATGGAATAGCCCAAGAGCTGGGTCACGTTGGCGTTGGAGCGCAACTGACCCACAAGGCCTGCCGCATGCCAGGTGGAGCCGGACGTCAGTTGCGCCTTGTCCAGTAGCAGAACCTCTTCGCCCAGATGGGCCAGATGATAGGCTGTGGAACAGCCGATGATGCCACCGCCGACGATGATGGTCTTGGACGAGGAAGGAAGGGACATGGGCGCGGCTTTGTCTGGTTTGGTGTTGGCATGACAGTGGCGCAAAGCAAACGCAAAGTCACTGATTTGTGCCAAGAAAATGGTGGGTGAAACCCCACCCTACGGTCAGTACGTAGGCCGGGTTTCACCCCGGCACCCTCGCCTCATGCCGTCTCGAACAAGTCTTTATAGGTGTCGCGCAACACGTTCTTTTGCACCTTGCCCATCGTGTTGCGGGGCAGCTCATCCAGCACGATGATCTTGCGCGGATGCTTGAACCTCGCCAGTGCCGACGCCGCAGCGGCCTCAATCGCCGCCAGGTTGGGCTTGGCCCTCGGGTCGGCCACGATCACTGCGACGACCGTTTCACCGAAATCCGCGTGCGGCACGCCGATCACGGCACTTTCCAGCACGCCCGGCTGATCGTCGAGGACCAGTTCAATCTCTTTGGGGTAGATGTTGTAGCCACCAGAGATAATCAGATCCTTGTTGCGACCCACGATGTGCAAGTATCCATCTTCATCCAAACGGCCCAAGTCACCGGTGATAAAGAAGCCGTCGTCCCGCAATTCCGCCGCCGTTTTCTCGGGCATTTGCCAGTAACCTTTGAAGACGTTCGGCCCGCGCACTTCGATCTGGCCGATCTCACCATCCGGCACGGGCGCTCCGGTCTCCGGGTTTGTCACCTTCACGTCTACGCCCGGCAAAGGAAAGCCAACCGTGCCTGCGCGTCTGTCGCCATCATAGGGATTGGAGGTGTTCATGTTCGTCTCCGTCATCCCGTAGCGTTCGAGGATGCGGTGGCCGGTGCGTGCTTCGAACTGTTCATGGGTTTCCGCCAAAAGCGGCGCACTGCCGGAAACAAACAGGCGCATATGCGCGGTCAGCTGACGGGTGAAAGCGGGTGTATCGAGAAGACGCGTGTAAAATGTCGGCACACCCATCATGGACGTGGCCTTGGGCATCAAGCGCACCATCTCATCTGCGTCAAACTTGGGCAGGAAGATCATCGACCCTCCCGCCAACAATACGATGTTGGTAGCCACAAACAGCCCGTGGGTGTGGAAAATTGGCAAGGCATGCAGCAGCACATCCTCAGAGGTAAAACGCCAGTAATCGGTCAGCGTTTCTGCGTTCGAGAGAAGGTTGCGCTGCGTTAGCATCGCGCCCTTTGAGCGGCCCGTCGTGCCAGAGGTGTAAAGGAACGCGGCCAGATCGTCCTCATCGCGCCGTACCGGATCGAAGTCATCCTCCATGGCGTTGGCCTTTTCTGCCAAACTGCCTCCACCATCGGCGTTCAGCGTCTCCACCTGCGCTTTCAAACCCGCCGCGATAGGCGACAGCATCGCCTCGGCCCGGGCATCGCACACGACCATCCGCGCGCCAGAGTTCTCAATGAAATACGTCAGCTCATCCGCTGTGTAGGCCGTGTTCAGTGGCAAAAACACGACGCCTGCCTGCGCGCACGCCGCATAAAGCGCCAACGCCTGCGGAGACTTATGAATTTGAGCAGCCAACCTATCGCCGGGCTGCAACCCGGCCTTGACCAGCACATGGGCCATTTGTGCCGCCTGCGCCAGGAACTGGGCATGGGTGATGATCCTGTCGTCCGGAAGGATCAAAAACGGAGTACCCTGCCCGGCATGCTGCCCAAATAGCCGATCATATAGCGGGTTCGTCACTGGCGGCCCTCCTGGCGATAACTTTCTTGGCAGTGGCATTGAGCGCGCGAATGTCTGACGAAGACGCGACCTTGCCCTTGGTCGCGAAAGCCTCGTGATTCTGCGAGACTTTTCTGAGGTCGTAGAGGTAATTGACCATCACGCCGAAAGACTGCGCCTGCCCTTTGTCGGACAAATCCGCGTCCGTGTGCACGTCATGGACCAACGCCCCATTGCCCAGATGGAACCGAGCCACCGGATCGCGCGGCATGCCATCGGCACGTTTGGCGGCGATCAGGTAGTGCGCGGTCAGGGCGCGTAGGTCGATGTTCTCAGTCAGGCCTTCTTCTGCCATCCATGCGGACAGGCCCGGGATTGGCGATAGCGTCACAAACGTCTTCACCCCGGGCAGGTCCATCGACAAATCCGCCGCGACTTGCTTGATGAGAGAGTTGCCGAAAGAGATGCTCGCCAATCCGGCCTGACAATTGGAGATCGAGTAAAACACCGCCGTGTCGGCGTCTTCCTCGGCCAGACCTTCCCGATCTTCCGCCAGCAATCCCTGCACCGATCCCGGTACGCCCTTGGTCAGTGCCACTTCGACGAAGATCAGCGGCTCATCCGGCATCGCGGGGTGAAAAAACGCAAAGCATCGCCGGTCCGGCGGCTCCACCCTGCGCCGCAAGTCATCCCAGCTTTCGATGGTATGTACAGCCTCATACGCGATGATCTTTTCCAGCACGTCGGCCGGGCTTTGCCAGTTGATCGGGCGCAGCACCAGAAACCCGCGATTGAACCACGAGGCGAAGAGGTGACGCAGGTCCAGATCAAGCGCGGCCAGTTCCGGTTCGTCATGCATCATGCGCAAAAGATCAGCACGCATGCATACCAGTCGCTGCGTAGCACCCGGGACTTGATTGAGCCGACGAAAGAATTCCTGCCTTGGCGGTTCTGCTGCAGACATGAACGCCCGGTAACTTTTTTTGCTCGGGGCGTCTTCGTAGACCGACAAAGCCGCGCGCACCGCGTCCGGAGAGATGTTCATCTCCACTGCCAGATACCGGAAGAAAGCGAGTTTGCCCGCGTCATCCAGGCCTTCGTATTTGGCCAAAATCCTCTGACCGGTCTCACGACCAGATATCTCACCCGCCGCGCTGACCAAGGCTTCTGCCATATCCTCGATACTGCGATGATCCTCTCCGATCAAAGTACCGAACCCGGCCCTGCGATCGAAGACTGTCATCAGCAGATCAGAGAATGACGCCATGGCCCTATCCCATCACAGCAGTTGGCAGCCATGTTGCAATGCCTGGGAAGATGCACAGCAAAATGATGGCCACGATCATGCACGCCACGAACGGAAGCGAGCCTTGCAGGATGGTCTTGAGCGATATGTCCGGCGCGATGCCGTTTATCACGTAAAGGTTCAAACCAACCGGTGGCGATATCAGCCCGATCTCCATGTTGATGGTCAGAACCACGGCAAACCAGATCGGGTCAAACCCCGCGTTGGTGATGATGGGCAGCAGGATAGGCGCTGCCATAAGGATCACAGCCACGGGTGGCAAAAAGAACCCGGCGATGATGAGGAAAACATTGACCGCGCCCATCAGGACCCAGCGATTGACGTCCAGCTCTCCGATCCAAGCCGCAATGGACTGGGTGATGAAGAGGCTGGAAAGCATGTAAGAGAACACACCCGCGGCAGCGATGATGAAAAGGATCATCACGCTTTCCTTGGTGCTGTCGCGCAGCACAACCCAAAGGTCAGCGGGGTTCCAGAGCTTGTAGATCACCATGGCGATCAGCAGGCAGAGCAACGCGCCCACAGCAGCCGTCTCTGATGGCGTCGCGACGCCGCCATACATGGCATACAGCACGCCGATGATGATGCCTATGAAGGGCAACACGCGTGGCAGAATCTCGAACTTTTCGCGCCAAGTGTAGCTGCCTGCGGATAGGACCGACGCGTCGCCAGACCGCCAAGTGGAGTAAAGCGACCATGCCATGAAGAGCCCGACCAGAAGAAGACCGGGAAAGACCCCCGCGAGGAACAACCGCCCAATCGAAGTTTCCGTCGCAATTCCATAGACGATCATCGTGATCGATGGCGGGATCAGAATACCCAAAGTGCCACCCGCCGCGATGGAACCCGCCGCGACACCATCCGGATAGCCACGCTTGCGCATCTCCGGGATGCCCATCTTGCCAATCGCCGCACAGGTCGCAGGCGAAGACCCGGACATCGCCGCGAAAAGCGCACAGGCGCCCAAGTTGGATACAACAAGCCCCCCAGGCACGCGGGTCAACCAGCGCTCCAAAGCCTCATACAAATCTGCCCCGGCCCTCGTAGAGGCGATCGACGCCCCCATGATGATAAACATCGGGATGGATAGAAGCGCGAAGTTGTCGAGTTTACCAAACAGGATCTCGGGCATCAGCTCCAGCGAGCGCATACCGTCGAAGATGATCAGGAACCCCGCAGATACGATCAGCAGGCCAAGTGCCACCGAGACGCCGGAGAACAGAACAATGATCGTGGCAATGGCGACAACAGCGCCCAGAAGCAGCGGATCCATTTAGCTGTCCTCCAGCCCGAAGGGCGTTTCGATTTTCAAAAGGACCGCGACGAGATCGGCGACAAGCTGCAACAGAAGCAGGCCAAACCCTATGGGGATCGCAAGGTATGGAATCCAAAGACGCACGCCCCAGACCGTGTCAGACCGCCATCCGCGCTCCCACGCGAAATGCCAGTATTCGTATCCGTAGTAGAGCATCACGCCGACAATCAGGATCGACAGCGACAGCGTCAGCATGCAAAGCGCGAACCGGAGTCCGGAGGGCAATGCAAGCGGGATAGGGTCGACGTTCACGTGACCGCGCAGACGTTGCACATATGGCAGACCGATCAGCGTCGCGGCAACCATCAGGTAGATCACGCACTCGGTCTGCCATACCGTTGATCCGTTCAGCACGAAGCGCACAAAGATCATCTGACACGTCAGGCCCACGGCGGCGACGATCATGCCCGCAGACATCCATCCCGCAAGTGTTGAAAGGGCAGCGACGAAACGCAGAAACGGGTTGTTCCCAGTCTTTGCGGCAGCCGAAGATACCTGACCCGCCATGGCGACCTCCTTTGCGTCTTCTTTGCATGTTCACTTGCAAAAAGGGCGGCCTCATCACGTGTCAGAGGCCGCCCAGTTGGGGAGAATTACTCGACCGACAGCGCCAGATCGAGAAGCGCCTGTCCGTCGGGCGTTTCTTCGACAAAGGCCTTGTAGGACGTCTCTTGCGCCAGGGCGCGCCAAGCGTCGAACTCTTCTTGCGTCATGTTGGCGATCTCAACGCCATTTTCGGCAAAGACCTCGGCAGAGGCAGCATCCTGTTTCTTGGCCTCTTCAAGGTAGAACGCTTCGGCCTTCTCAGCGCCCGCAAGGATCGCAGCCTGCTGTTCTTCTGTCAGCCCTTCAAAGGTCGACTTGTTCATCAGAAGCGGCTGATACATGAACCACAGCGCGAAGTCGCTGGCAGGTGTGTAACAGGCGACCTGTTCGTAAATCCGGTAGCTGACGAAAGACGAAGACGACGTATTCGCCGCTGTCAGGACGCCGGTCTGCATGGCGTTGTAGATTTCAGAAGACGCCATGGAGGCAATCGAGGCCCCGGCGCCAGCCAGCATCTGCTCAAACGCCTTACCCGCCGCACGCGTCTGCTGACCGGCGACATCTTCGGGCGAGGTGATGCACTTGTCTTTGCCCACAAACCCACCGGCGAGGTAGCCATGCACCAGCACCATCACGTCGTCATCGGCCATCTTCTCTTCCAGCTTGCCCATGAACTCGCTCTCGTTAAGGCGTGCTGCGTGATCATGGTTTTTCACCAGACCGGGCATCAGTGTGAGGTTGAAGGCCGGCTGCTGACCGCCCGCATAGCTGAGCGGGAAGACCGTCATATCAAGCTGACCACGGCTGAGCGGTTTATACTGCTCTCGCGGCTTGAAAAGGGACTTTGACGGGAAAATCTTGATCTCGAGGTCAACGTCAGCGGCGGCCACTTCGTCGGCCACGATCTGGGCCACCTGGTGACGCACGTCGGATGTGGACCATTGGTGCGACAGGCGCAGTTCGGTTGCGTTGGCCGAAATCGTACCGGCCATCAATGCGGCCGCGGAGACGGCAGCTGTAAGTAAATTCTTCATGGTGTTCCTCCCTTGGATTGTCCGACTCCTCCTCGGACCCTGCGGTAAGGATGCATTGATTGTGTAATGAGTCAACAATTTTGTATACAATCTGGAAGTTGTTGCGTCCAACCCTGCTCTAATGCTATGATCTCCCTATGGAACGCAAACGCTCAGACGAGATCGCAGACACGCTCGAAGGTCTGATTTTCGATGGCACCTTCGAGGACGGACAGCGCCTGGATGAGGTCCAGTTGGCCGACCGGTTTTCTGTCTCGCGCACGCCCATTCGGGAGGCCCTGCAAAAACTCTCGCAGTCCGGATTGGTCGAACAAATTCCTCATCGTGGGGTTTTCGTGCGTCAGCCCGGCGCGGTCGAACTCATTGAAATGTTTGAAGTTATGGCGGAATTAGAGGCCGTTTGCGCACGCCTCGCCGCCTCTCGCATTTCGGATGAGGCACTCGAAGACTTGAACGCCACCAACGCCCGCTGCGCCCTTGCGGTCGAGGCGAAGGACACCGATGGTTACTATACCGAGAACGAGCGGTTCCATGCCATCCTCTACCGCCAATCCGGCAACAGCTTCCTTGAGCTAGAATGCCTGCGCCTGCAACGACGCCTGCAACCTTTCCGCCGGGTGCAATTGCGCCTGCGTGGCCGCTTGAAGCAGTCCATGGCAGAACATGAGGCGGTGGTGAAAGCATTGGAGGATGGCGACGGCCTGCTCGCCTCAAACACCATTCGCGATCACGTCGCAGTGCAGGGTGAGAAGTTCCACCAGCTATTTGCGATCCTGAAGCCAGCAGCCGAATAACCGCCTATCAGTAGTCATCACCGGCGTACCGGTTTGGCATACCCCGCGCGTCCACGTTGTCGATAAAGGCAGCCCAGTCATCCCCCGGTCTCCAGATGCTTTCCATGATCTCTGTCGCCTTATCTTCGGCCACCTCGGCGACCATTCTTGAGTAGCGATAGAAGAACGCACTGACCCGAGCGTTGTAGATGCAGTGAATGTGCATCGTGGCCTCTGGCGCGCGTTCAATCGCCTCTTTGAACGCCTCGAAATCCTGATCCGTCGGCGCTTCGAAAACAACGGGTATGTGGGTGTATTCCATACCCAGCGACGCCACGATCCCTGCCTCGTTGGCCAAAGCGGCTTTGTCCTCACTGAGCCCGAGGTTGACCACATGGGTCACACCAATATCCCGGATTTTTTTCAGTTGCTCCGCATCAGGCTGCCCCGACGTTGTCAGGCGCGCGTTGATGCGCCGCCAGTTCAGAATGTCGTTCAATTCGGTCATGTCATTCTCCGATCCGTCTTAGCCTGCGACACACGCCACATGCACCCCTAGACTACGGCATAGAGGATTGGCATAAATGCCAACATGACTTCAAAAACTGCCAAACCCTTCAAATCGGACCGACAGCGCCGGCTGGTGGTGTTCGTCGTCTATCACGACATCGTGCTGCTCGATCTGGTTGGCCCATTGCAGGTTTTCTCTCACGCGCTGGAGACCGTGACGCGGACAAACGGATATGAATGCGTCGTGGCTTCCGTCTCAGGCGCGTCAATCGACACCAACACCGTGGTGTCCATCCCAAGCGTTGCTTTGTCGGACCTGTCCGACCGCGACATCCACACCCTGATCATCGTTGGCGGGGATGGCGCCATCCCGGGCATGAAAGATGACGTCCTGATCGGCGCGATCAAACCGTTCGCCCTGAAAGCCCAGCGCGTGTGTTCGGTTTGTTCCGGCGCATTGGTTCTCGCCGCGACAGGCTTGCTTGATGGCAAGCGGGCCGTGACCCATTGGGACGACTGCAAGATGCTGGCCGAAGAGTTTCCGCGCGTGAAAGTCGAACTCGACCCGATATACATCAAGGATGGCGATGTCTGGACCTCCGCCGGGATCACAGCGGGCATCGACATGGCGCTCGCCATCGTGTCCGAGGATCTGGGCCGGCACGCCGCCTTGAAAGTGGCGCGATCCATGGTGGCGCAGATGGTCCGTTCTGGCGGTCAGTCACAATACAGCCCGGCCCTGGGGCGACAGATGAAGGATGGCTCGGGGCGTTTCGAGGCGCTGCACTTGTGGATTGCCGAGAACATGTCCTCTCCCCTGCCGGTGGAACGCCTTGCAGAACAGGCTGGCATGAGCGCCCGAAACTTCGCGCGCAGCTACACCAAGACCATCGGCACAACCCCTGCAAAGGCCGTAGAGGCGATGCGCATCGAACGCGCGCAGGACCTTCTTGAGACGTCTACCAAAAGCCTTAAACAGATCGCGACCACCTGCGGCTTCAAAGATGAAGACCGGATGCGGCGGGCCTTTCTGCGGCTCCTGAATGTGTCGCCGTCAGACTACCGTCGGAACTTCCGGACTTGAATGCCGTGCGCGCGTTACAAAGACCTCTCAAGTCAGCGGCGTACGAGTTTCTAAACTCTGGACCACTCAGCGTCCGCGCTGGCTTTGCAAACACTGATGCATTATGTGAAATCTTCGAAATTACCGATGCCGAGAAAAGCTAAATGAACACGGCCGCACAGCTAAAATCCAACGCCAAAGACCTGATCAAAGAGCAGGACTGGTTAGGCGCATTGGCGGTCTTGAAGGACTTAAACGAGGTTGAGCAGGGTAAGCCAAGTGTTTCGCTGTTAGCAATGTCGGCACGTTGCCTTTTCAAAACAGGGCAGCTTGCTGAGGCCTGTGATTTTGCGAAATTGGCTCTAGATATTCGACCGTCTCACGCGGGAAGTCTGAGAACCTTGGCGCAAGTTGCCGCGGCGAATGAAAACTGGCCGAGTGCTGTTGCTGGCTGGCGCAGAGTTATTGACGTTTCACAGGAAAAAGACGCGGTCCTTTTGGCGGAAAAAAGCCTGTGTCGAGCACTCATCAATCTTGGTCGGTTTGATGAAGCTCAAGAGTACATTGAAAGATTCAAACAACAGGACCCCACCGACCCAGTCGCGTGGTTGCTGCAGGTTAAAATCGGAGATTTACTCAAAGACCACGAGATCACCAATGAATCTTGGGCGCAAGTTGTGAAGCGTGCGCCGAGCGAAACGCTCAAATCACCAGCCTATCTGAAATATATTGGCAACCAAGATGCAGCGTCCGCCGGTCGATACGTTTTGGAAGATTTGCATACAGCCGATGCTGAGGACGCCAGAACCGTCTTGGCCTATCTTTTCCGCAGGATTCCGCTGGCAGTCTACATGAACGCGTTTGAGCAGGTTACGCAAAGATTCCCAGATCGCTTCGAGTTTCGGTCACGCTACCTGAAGCAAAGGGTTTCTCATCCGGCAAGCCCTGCACAAGTTGAAGAAAACATAGCTGATTGTCGTGACTTTGCGGCGCGCCATCCACGAAGTTCGACGGCTTTTTCCCTGCTTCTGAAAAGTCTCATCTCGGCCAATGACAGCCAAGCTGTTCGAAAGCTTATTGAGGACAAAGAAAAAGCAACGGGGCCCACTTTGCTTGGCCATTCTGTCCGATCTTGGCTGGCCGCTGCCGAAGGCGACTACGAGGCGTCTGCGCATCATGCGAAAAACGCACAGTCCATGCGGTATGTGCTCGCTGAAGACACAAAGGGACTGGATCTTCGCTTGCAAACACATGAGCCGAGCAAACCTTTCAAAAATAGTGTCTTATTGTTCGCCAGCATCTTGAACGAACGTTTGTTTGCGCCTTGGTTCTTAGAGTATTACCGATCTCTTGGTGTGGATTGGTTTTTTCTGGTTGATAACGGTTCACAGGATGGAACCGCGGAATACCTGGCCCAACAGAAAGACGTAACCCTTTACGCCAGCTCGGATATTTTTTCCCGCGCATCTTCAGGGATGTGCTGGGTCAATGCTTTGATCGAACGCCACGGACATGAAAACTGGTGCATATTCGTAGATGCCGATGAACAGTTGATTGTTCCGGACGCAGGAAACAACGGTCTGCGCGGTTTTCTGGACGGTATGGCAGCCAAAGGCGAGACGGCTTTAGCGGCATATATGCTGGACACATATCCCTCGAAGTTAAACGTCGCTCGGGATTTTGTGGCGGGCGATGATCCTTCGAAGGTCTCCGCTTGGATAGATCCTGCGCACTGCTTCAGCGGTAAGATGGAATGCACATATCTTAACGTGCGAGGGGGCGCACGGCATCGACTGTTCGGTACGTTAGAACAACTCGAAAAGACCCCGATCATCTGGGGTGATCCATCTCGGTGCTACAGCAACAACCACTTCATAAATCAGGCCAAACCCAGCACTCAGGCAGGCGTTCTTCTACACCATAAAATCCTGCGCGATGCGATCGACTCCGTGTCGGCATCGGAAGAAGCTGCGACGCGCCTTTCTGCGCGCCCCGTAGGTTGCAAACTGCGGCATGGTCTGTATCGAAGTGCAAAGTACTTGTCCGAAGACAGCAATGGTGAACTGTCAAAAGGCCCAGGTGCCTTTGAATTCATCAGCCAAAAGCAGCTTCAGGATCATGGACTTATTGGAGAAGTTACAAAGCTAAAACAAAGCGATGTGACCGAAACCGAGATAGAGTACTTCACGCTTAAGGCAACGACGACATTAGCTACTCCAACGCGAAAGAATGAACCGAGATCCATCCAGGTAAACGCGCAAAATGCAATTTCCGAAGCCAAAGCAGCAGGTAAGTCTGCAGACTGGCTCAACGCCGAAAAACACTGGCTTGCAGCGCTTGAAGTAGTGCCGGAAAAACAAGCGCGACCTGTTTATGCGGGTTTGGCAAATGCAAGACTGAATTTAAAAAAGTACAGGGCAGCAAAAAAGACGGTTTTGCGTGGTTTGGAACTTTTCCCAAACGCACCCGTGTTGAAGGATGTTTTGGCGCGCATAGCACTTTGGGAACGGGACTGGGAAACAGCCGAACAGCTTTGGCGCGAATGTTTGGACCGCAAACCTCAAGGTAACGGCTCTTGGTATGTCGGTCTGTTCGAAGCCTTAGAAAATCAAAATCGCCTGAAAGAAGCACGTGATCTACTGGAGACTGGTCGAAGTCTTTTGCCAGACGACGCTGACATTTTAAAAAGACTGACTTTGCTCGCGTTGGATGAGCAAAACTGGGAACTGGCGAGTTGTCTTGGGCAGACTGGTATCCAGCTGTGCGAGAGTAAAGGGCGAGCTAGGCTGACAGGACAGTTCGCGCTTTATCAAGCACGAGCACTGTTTCATCTTTACAGGCGCGATGAAGCTATTTCTGTTCTGAAGGCAGCACGGAAATGCTTTTCCGCGAATCTCTCTCAAATCCGACGCGAATTCGTTGAGGTTCTATGTGACGCCCGCGAACTTGATATGCTGGTTGAAGAGTATTCCACCGGTTTGCTCAGTGAAACCATGGTGCCTAGTGACTCAAGGGCGGCGCGAGCATTGGTTATGTCAAATCGAACACGCGATGCCGCAGACATATTCACTAGGTCCTTTGACGTGCGTACTACGCTCCCCAACTACAACGAAGTCCTTCGCCTGACTGCGATGATATTCCGTGGGCAGGAAAAGGTGGACTGGTATCGACGTATTTATGATCGCGCATCAGAGATGCTGGAAAAGACGGAGCGAACCAAACACAACCAAAAAAAACGCGAGCGTTTATACGAAGCCAAACTAGGTGCCCTCTATGCATTGGAAGACGTTGACGCCTTCGATCGGGTTGCAACCGATCTGTACGTCGAGACCCCTGAGGCGGCCAAACGCCACTTGGAGATGGCGACGCGATTGAAAAACGCCAAAGATCCTGGAGCGTTAAAGAACAAAATCTTCGGGATCGGCCTTAGCAAGACAGGAACAACCTCGCTGACGAAAGCCTTGGAAATTCTAGGGTTCTCTGCCGCGCACTACACAAACCCGTACAGCCAGGAATTTTTATCTCCGCGTGACATCCCACTGTATGACGCATTGACCGACACGCCTGTCGCATACAAATTTGAAGAGCTTTACGAGAAATTCCCTGATGCGCGTTTCATCTATACCACGCGGCCAATTGACCTGTGGGTTCCCTCGTTCTTGAAGCACCTACATCGAAACCTGAACATGAACGCTTATGGGGAATTCGACGAGGTTGTAAACGGCGCAAACCTGTCACGTGATGGAGAGTTGTTTCGCGATGTGCATAACAAGCTCTATGTACAGTTTGAAACGCCCGAAGAAGCCTACCGGCACCACGATGCTGCCGTGCGGAAGTTTTTCGGTGATCGACCAGAAGCGAAGTTTCGCGAAATCAACTTTTTCGAAGGTGACGGCTTCCCGGAACTGGCCAGCTTTTTGGACTGTCCCGTGCCTGATCAATCAATCCCTTGGGAAAACGCGGCCAAGGACCACAGACCACTTGCACTTCGTCATGAAGCCTAGATGCACATGCACGGTAGATTTCCGCGACGCCACCTTACTTGGGAAAAGTGCTCCTAGATGCCCATTGAACCAGACCACTTGATCTTGGATGCAGAAACGGCTGAACGTTGTGGTGACTGGGAAGAAGCCAAGGCGTTATGGAGAACGGTGCTTGATGGGGCCGATTTACCGGACGAAGTTTCGGAAAAAGCCTTTCTCGGCCTTGCTACTGCAGAAACTAAACTGGGACGCATTCAAGATGCATTGCAGGTTGTGGATATTGCGCTGTCGCACCGCCCATCGTCTTTGGATTTGAAAGACCTGAAAGCCGAAATCCTGATGAATGCAAGAGATTGGCCAGCGGCAGAAGCAGCCTTGCAAGACTGCTTTGACCAGGCTGCGGGGACAGCCAAAATTAAATGGTTTCTTCAAAGATCAAGAGCGCTTGTAAGCCAGAACCGTTTGAAAGAGGCTCTTGCGAGTCTTGAACCCGCACTAAGCCAATTTCATAAAAACGCCCTCCTCCCCTTGAAAGCCGCCGAACTGAACTTGAAACTTGGTGCGATCGAAGAAGCCGAGACTCTGGCAAAAAGGGCTGTCAAATCAGCAGAAAACGACAATCAGCAAAATCGGATGGCAGAAGCCAAGCTTTTGCTTAGTTGGGTCCAATTTCAACTTGGCAGAACACAAGAAGCGGATGAACTTATCGAGGCGGCCAAGCAATGTGTGACTGAGCAGGCCGAACAAAGGTTTCGAAGCAGGTACGTCGCCATGCTTCACCAAACTCGACAAGTTGAAAAACTGAAATGTGAGGTGACACAGGGTCACCTCTCACATGGCCACACTGCTCAAGATTGGAAAGCAGTCTTTGCCCTCGCTCAATTCAACGAAATCTCCGCTGCTCGGGATCACTATGCCAAGTGTTTTGACGCGTGTGCCGAAGCCGGACAATATCATTTCCTAATTAAAAACGCTGGCGTGGTGTTTGACGATGAGAACCGCAAATTTTGGTTCAGAGCGATACATGACCATGCCACGAATAAACAGAAGAAGGCGAGAGGTCGTGAGCGGCGGTTTCTGGATCGGGTCCGCCTCCGAACTCTCTACGGGCTGGAAGATTTCGACAGCTTTGCATCGCTCGCAGAAGGTATCGTCGACGATGACACCGATGAGGGTCAAACGCTTCGCAAAGTTGCTCAAAACTGGATGGGTTGCGGCCAAAGCCGACCCAAGATCTTTGGAATTGGACTTTCCAAAACGGGCACAAGCTCCTTGGGGAAAGCTCTCGAAAAGTTGGGTTACACAGTTGCAGACTTTACCAACCCGATAAGTGTTGAGCTGATACGAGAGCGCGACGCCCATGGGTTCGACGCACTGACGGATATCCCCGTCGCTTTTAGGTTTGAAAACCTGTACGAACAGTACCCTGATGCATTTTTCATTTTCACCGAACGGCCACTGAAGAGCTGGGTGGTGTCTTTTGAGCGATACTTCAGCCACCGCTTAGGGTTCGCTTCGTTTGAAGAATTGGACGCGGTCTTAGACGGCCCCGATCCGGTAAAATTTGGGCGGTTGTATCGCGACATCTTCAAACACCTCTACGCACGCCACGGATCACCTGCGGAAGCCTACAAAGCGCACGAAAAGAACGTGTTAAACTTTTTTCAGGGTCGTCCGGAAGCGCGCTTTTTTAGGTTCAATGTATTCGAAGGCCACGGATTTGCAGAATTGTGCGAATTCCTAGGCGTCGAGGTTCCAGAACAAAACTTCCCACACGAAAATTCCAGCGCCATACCAAGTTAAGATGACTAAGAGCATAGTTGAAACGCGGGTGCATGTACTGTTTTGGTCCCAGTTCAGTACTTTTACGCGGATCAACCACCTAACGGACAATACCGTCTTTAATCTGGCCAAATGGCCACATAGGTGCAGATAAACGAATATCGGCGGTCTCGATCACGAAAAAGAGCACACTATGGCAGCCCCTACACTTGAAAACTTCGAACTTACTGCGGCCCTGAATGACCTGACCTATTGGTTGATCCGGCAAGGCCTGAAAGATACGCCCGTCGAGGATTGGCTCGACGCGTGTTGCAACCGCCTTGTCGAAGTGGGCATCCCCCTGCAACGCGTGAACGTCACAGTGCGCGCCCATCATCCCGAAATTGGGTCGGTCGCCTTCAGATGGAACCGGGGTGGCAAGAATGAAAGGGTGGATTTTGAACGCAGCCGCGAAGCGCCGGAAGAGTATCTGAAGAGCCCGATCTACTATCTGCTCAGCAACAATGTCGAAGAAATCCGGCAGAACCTGACAGTACCTGATCCGGAACTGAGCTTCCCCATTTTCGATGAACTGCGCGAACGTGGCACCACGGAATACTTTGCCGCCAAACGGATGTTCTTTCATCGCGACGTGGCCCTGCCTGTTGATCCCATGCAGCCGGAAGAGGGCATGATCATATCTTTGACCACGAAAGCACCGGGAGGTTTCACTGAGGCCCATCTCGAAGGCATACGCCAGCTTTTGCATCCGCTATGCCTGACCCTGAAATGCGGGGCCAACCGAGTGATGGCAGAAGACATCACCGCCGCCTATCTGGGCCGTGATGCCAGCAAACGGGTCTTGTCAGGCGACATCAGCCGCGGGTCGACGCAAAAAATCCCCGCCGTCATCTGGGATTTTGACCTCAAAGGGTTCACCAAGCTGTCAGAGACCCTGCCCGGAGAAGCGATCATTGAAATGTTGAACGACTACTTCGACGTGGCCGTCGACGTGGTCGAACGCCATGGCGGCAATGTGCTCAAATTCATGGGCGATGGTATGCTGGCCATTTTCGACATGGATCAGGTGCCGGATGCACGCCGCGTGGCCGTGCAGGCGGCATTGGAGTTGCAAGAGGCGTTCGTGACCCTGAACAAGCGGCGCGGCGCCGAGAGTTTGACGACCACCGATTTCACGCTCGCATTGCATGCAGGCGAAGTCCTCTACGGAAACATCGGCGGAAAGAACCGGCTTGATTTCACGGTGATCGGCCCGTCCGTCAACACCACGGCCCGCATTCTCAGCATGTGCAGCGCGGTCGATCAGTCCATCGTCATCTCCGCGAAAGTGGCGGCGCCCTTGCTGGAGGACATTCCAGAACTGGTGTCGCTGGGGCAGTACCGAATGCGTGGTGTCCGCGACCGTCTGGAACTCTTCACGCTCGACTAAGGTCCTTAGAAGGCGACGCGTCAAACATCTGGGCGCAACGTCGCAACGGGGTTATGCTGCGCCATGGGCACTGCAGACACCGACCTGGCATTTTACACTGGCCTTCCGAAATTTAGCGAATTCGCAGACTTGTCCGGCCCGGGAAACTACACTGCTTTGCCGGATGATTGGTGGATCGGCACCTCCGATGTCAAAGGTTCCACCGAAGCGGTCCGGAACGGTCGCTATAAGACCGTCAACATGGTGGCCGCAGCCGTCATTTCCGCACAGATCAACGCGCATAATGGCGGTCCGTTTCCTTTCATATTTGGCGGGGACGGCGCAAGTTTCGCGGTGCCGCCCGCCTGGAAAGATCGCGCCAGCCATGCTTTGGCAGCCGTAAGGCATTGGGCGAGCGAGGCGTTCGACATGGAATTGCGCGTCGGCATGGTGCCCGTTTCAACCGTTCGCGCGGCAGGGTTCGAGGTGCAAGTCGCCCGCTTTCAGGCGTCACAGGGCGTCGACTACGCCATGTTTTCCGGGGGTGGCCTCAACTGGGCCGAGGCGCAAATGAAAGCCGGTCAAAATACCCTGCCTGACGCAGCACCCGGAACCGTACCAGATTTGACGGGTCTATCCTGTCGCTGGAGCCACATGCCCAGCAAGAACGGCGTCATCATGTCCATCATCGTCCTGCCTTCTGACGGTGTTGCTTGGCCCGAATTCAACCAGTTCATTTTCAGTGTGCTGGAGAGAATAAGTGCCTTGGGCGCAAGCGCCCATCCTTGCGAAGAGGATGGACCCGCCGTGACTTGGCCGCCTGCGGGGGCAACGCTGGAAGCACATGCCCAACGGGGGCAAGGGTCACTTGGCAAGGCACGGCGCAAGGCGTTGTTTGAAAGCTTTGTGGCTTGGGTCCTCATCAAGACAGGCCTCAAGATCGGCGGGTTCGATGCCCGCAAATATCGGCGCGTGGTCGGCGAGAACACGGACTTCCGTAAATTCGAAGACGGGCTCAAGATGACTTTGGATTGTGACAGCGCGACCGAAGCAGATTTGCGCGCCTTGCTTGAGCAAGGCCAAGAAGACGGGATCATTCAGTTCGGCATTCACACCCAGTCGGAGGCCATGCTGACTTGCATCGTCCCGTCGATTATGGAGGACAACCACGTTCACTTCATCGACGGTGCCTCGGGCGGATATACTGCTGCGTCGGAACACCTGAAGACCGCGAAATGACCTGGCAGACCGGCACGCCGCCCCCTGCCCCACAATCACTTGATGCCTGGGTCGGTTGATCAGGTGGTCGCTTATGCTAAGCTGCTCTGAGCCGTTCCGCGATGTTGAGACCGCCACAATGTTCAATCCCGCCGCAGTCCTCACTGCTGTCTTTGGCGATCATCTTGCTGAAACTTACCTGCAAGCTTTTCCGGGACAAAAGCCGCATTATGCGGATTTCCTGAACAGCTTTGCGCGGGAAACACTGGAAAAAATCAAGGACTCAAACGCGCCCTATCACAACGCGGACCATACGATGTTGGTGACGGTGGTGGGCCAGCAGGTTTTGCTTGGGCAGCAGAAAACTAGCGCTGTTGATCCAGAGGACTGGCTGCATTTTATCATAGCCTGCCTGCTACATGACATCGGCTATCTAAACGGTGTTTGCGACGGCGACACACTTACGGAAGTGGTGATTGATGACGCTGGAACCCTGGTCTGTCCGCCGCGCGGCGCAACAGACGCCTACCTGGCCCCATACCACATAGAACGTGGGAAGATGTACGCGCAGCGCCGGTTTGCGGACGCTGAGTTCGTCGATGCGGACCGCATCGCACGCGCGATCGAGGGCACGCGCTTTCCCGTACCTGATGGCCCATCCCATCTGGACTGCGAGTGCGAGCCCGGCTTGATGCGCGCCGCGGACCTGATCGGGCAAACGGCCGATCCCTATTACCTGTCCAAACTCAGTGGGCTCTATTACGAATTTCTGGAAACTGGGCTGGCCGAGGAGTTGGGCTGTTCCTCACCCATGGACTTGGTGGAGTACTTTCCCGCCTTTTTTCACGAGCAAGTCGAACCCTGGATTGGCCCCGCGCTTGAACATCTCAAGCAAACGGCCGATGGCAAAGACTTGGTTGATCAGCTGTACAATCGCGTCAGCCAAGCCGCCCGCGATGACAGCTGGCTTGGTCCGTTTGCAGGGTGCCCAGACAGGCACAACCCGGACGTCGGTGGTTGACGCAGTCCTTTAGAGGCAAGATCCGCGTCCTTTCCAAAATTAGCTACCCTGAGTTTGCGCCGCATTGGCGACCAGTCGTTTGGTGACCAAACGCATCACGGACATCGCAAACTTCGGGTCTTCATACTGCAGACGCGTGAACCGTTTCTCGTTGACCTCGTAAACAACGGTGTCTTCCACGCATCGCACCGTCGCCATCCGCACCGCACTGCTGTTGAAAAAAGCCATCTCACCGAAGATGTTGCCCGCAGGCACCGTCACGTTCTGCCCTTCGATCTCAACAAGACCTTCGGCCAGGTAATACAGGCTGTCCACCGGATCGCCCTTTTCGAACAGCACGTCACCCGCCTTGATATCCCGCCGTTTGCCGTAGGCCATCGCGGCGGAAAATCCGCGTCGGACTCGTCCGTCATATCGGTCACCAACCGGCGCAGCGCGATCAAGTCGTAAAGACGATAGGCGTTCATCCCAAGCAGAACGACCTCAATCGCCAGAAGCGGCCAGATTTGAAAGATCGCGCTATAAACGATGAAGCAGATCGACGACAGGATCACGAGGACACGTAGCCAGATGATCGAGCTCATGGAAAACGTCGCGAGCTTAAACGCGACCGCGAGCCAACCAATTGCCTCAATAACGTAGTGTGATGTCACAGATTCCATTGGCTCATTCTCCTAGTGCGTCTGCCGAACTAAAAACCAGGATGAGGATAGCGTCAAACGCAACGGCCTCGACCCGGCATTTGCCCCTTGATCAGATCACTTGTCATTCATGTGTTTTTGCAGCGTATGGGCGATCAGGCTGCCATGACCAAAAATCGCGCTGTGGCTGCGATGGCGCATGTTTTCATCCGGCGGGTTCTTGATCAAACGCCAGCCCATCCATATCGCGACACAGGCGAAGACGATGCTGCCAAGCGCTTGCCCGATCAAGACCCCCTGTGCCCCAAGCAACATGCCGCCCGCGATGACAAAGGGCCACGTACCCAACGTGTTCTGACCCCAGCTCAACCACGTCGAATAAGATGGACGGCCCAGTGTGTTGAACGATGCGCTGGCGACAAAAACCGAGCCGCTGAAAAACGCCGAAAGGGCCACAGGGAAGCAATAGAGGTAGATCAGCTCTCGCGTCAGGTTTTCAGCATTGAAGATATCCGCGATCGGGCCTCGGAAGACAAACAGGAGCAGCGTGATACACAGCACATAGACCGCGACAAAGGTGATCGCATCACGATAGGCACGCTTTACCCGGTCGACATGGCCAGCCCCGAAATTCTGACCGATGATGGGGCCAATGGCGCCCGACAACGCCCAGATGACAGAGAAAGCCACGGGCGTCATCCGTCCGATCACGGCCATTCCGGCCACGGCCTCTGACCCGAACTTGGACATCTCTCGTGTTACAATCGCGGTGCCAATGGGCGTGGCCACATTCGCCAGAACGGCCCGGCTGGCAAAATGCATCACCGTCTGGAAATCGCGCAGGAAAAGACGAAGGTTCGGGCGCACAAAGGCGTTGTGCTTGCGAAAAGCGGGATAAAGCGCCAGCCCAAGCGTCACAAAGCGCGCCGCCACCGTCGCCCAGGCCGCACCCGGCAACCCGAGGCCCAGCGCGAAGATGAAAATCGGATCCAGCACGGCGTTGGTCAGGGCTCCGAACAAAGCGGGGTACATTGCTAGCCGATTTTCCCCGTAGCATCGCAAGGAGGCAACCGTGATCATCGAAAGGCCCGACACCCAAGTGAAAGGAATGACAATCCAAAGATAGGTCGCGGCCAGTTCCGCCACTTCTCCGGTGGCTCCAAGCAGGCCGACAAAGAACTCAACGTTGATCAGCAGGACAACGGGTATGATGATCCCCGTCAGCATAACGAACATGCCTGTGCTGGTGGCGTATTCACGCGCCTCCAGCTCGTCATCCTCGCCAATAGAGCGCGATACAAGAACACCTGCCGCGACGGACAGGCCCACATTGATTGCACTGGTGAAGAACATTAGCGCGCTGGCATAACCCGCGGCGGCGGCCATCTCTTCGTGGCCAAGCATAGAAATAAAGATCAGATCGATCAGGTCGACCGCATAGATCGCCATCAAACCAATGCTGGCCGTGAAGGACGAAACCGTCACATGACGCATGACGCTGCCGGTGGTGTAGGTCGCGTTCTTTGCGGTCGTCATCTCTGGTCTCTCTTCGCCGGGCCGCTTCGCCTAGGGCAAAGCGCCCTGTGCTGCACAAATCCCTGTTCGCGCCCAGCTTACATGGACCAGCCGCACCCTGATAGTGTCAAGATGCATATGCCTCTGACGCCTCGGTCACTGCGCAAACGCTGTTTGGAAGGGATTGCTGTTCCGCCCGTCGTCCTGCCTGCGCGCGTCACCAGGTGTCCGACATTGTGAAACCAAGCGGATAGGGGTCCGCCGGATCAATACCCAGCTGCATCATTGCGAAAATCAAAGCCCTGCCCGAAATCCGCGGAATCACGCCGTGCTTGGGCCCCACTGTGCATTCAGAAAGGATCGACGCCTCGAAGCGGGAATTGATCGTGGATCGTATGTCGAAAACATCGCCGACATCTGCCTCCCCCTTGGCCTGCAATACGGCAAGGCGCGCAGCGGTTCCCGTACCACATGGGGAGCGGTCAATCCGGCCAGGCGGCATTACTGTCGCATTGCGCAGCCGCTCGGGAAAATCTGCGTCGCGATCTGTAAACATAACGAATTCGATGCTGTTGAAACGCGGCACATCCGGGTGCTGGACCGAAAGCTGATCCTGGGCCGCCGCTTTGATCTTCTTTCCAAGTTCAACCATGTCTCGGGCGTGTTCCGGCTCAATCCGAACGCCCAACTGGGCGACAGGAACCAACACATAGAATACGCCACCGAAGGCCACGTCGACCTGTAAAGTGCCAAGACCTTCCACTTCAAGATACGCATCCAGATGCTCGGCGTATGCCGGAAAGAATGTCAGCGACACGCGCTCTACCTTTCCGGCGCGACAGGTAGCCGTTGCCTCCACAAGCCCCGCCGCAGTATCCAGAACCACTCGTGTCTCAGGTTCTTTCATCGGAAGGATACCGGTCTCCAACAGCACGGTCGTTACACACATGGCGTTAGAGCCTGACATCGCATGCGTGCCATCGGCTTGCATCGGGATGAAACCGGCATCGGCGGACGGATTGCAGGGCGGCAACAGAAGGTTCGTTGTCATCTGCGCGCAGCCACGGGGCTCTTGATTGGCGAACTGGCGCAGATCATCATGGGCCTGGAGATATTCCATCTTTTCGAGCATCGTCGCGCCCGGGACATCCAGCACACCACCGGTGATTACCCGGCCCACTTCGCCTTCGGCATGGGCACCGATCACGGTGATTGTTCGGTTCCACTGCACCGCTCAATTTCCCTTTTCATATGAGAAAAAAAAGCCCTGGCAAAACAGAAGATCCTGCTTTGCCAGGGCCGTTTGGGTCCGCACCAGGGAGGCAACGGACCCAAACAGGCCGTTCTATGCGTCGTCGAACCACCAGCGGCTGGCGGCACGGCCACCGTCCATGGCCCAGCTGGCCGCAAGCTCGCCAGTGTGTTTCACGTTGCTGCGGCGACCGAAGACAAAGTTCGGGAAGTAGGGCAACACGGTGCCACCATCATCGCGCAAGAGCATACCCATCTCGTGATACATCTCGGCGCGTTTGGCATCGTCCAGTTCACCCTTGGCCTGCAGGAGGACTTCGTTGAAACGCTCGTTTTCCCAACGCGTCTCGTTCCACGGCGCGCCTTTCTTGTAGGTCAGTGAGTACATCACATCCGGTGTCGGACGCGCGCCCCAGGTGACCATGCAGAACGGTTTGGTGAGCCATACATCCGACCAATACCCATCGTTCGGCTCGCGCACGACGTTCAGGTTGATCCCTGCGGCCTTGGCGTGTTCCGCGTACAGCACCATGGCATCAACGGCCCCGGTCGTGATCGAGTCTGCCGTGGAGATGTCGATCGGCGCATCGCCCAACCCGGTTTTCTTCCAGAGCGCGGCCGCCTGTTCAGGATCATATTCCCGCTGCGGGATTTCGGCGGGGAAGTAGGGCATCGTCGGCGCGTGATGGAAATCGTTGCCAATTGTGGCCGCGCCGAAGGTGATCTTGTCGATGATTTCCTCCCGATTGATAGCCAGTTTCAAGGCCATACGCACATCGGGGTTGTCGAACGGCTCCATATCGACACGCATCGCGAGAGTAATGGCTTGCGCGGATGAGACATTGTCGATCTCGATGTTAGGATCGCGGGCCATCAACGCCATGGTCTTGTTTTCCAGCAGGCTGACCGCGTCCACATCACCTGTCACGATTGCCGTCTGCCGTGCATTGGGGTCATTGATGATGGTGAAGATCACCTCGTCGAAATAGGCACCCTCCCCGTGCCAGTCGTCGTGGCGTACCAAACGGGACTGCACACCCGGCTGGAATTCTACCAAACGATACGGTCCGCTGCCATCGCCGGATTGCCAGTTGATTGTGCCATCGGCGTTGGCCGGGCAAATTGCCAGATGATAATCCGGCATGATCCATGGCAGGTCCGCGTTGGGGGATCCCAGTTTCACTGTGACCGAATGATCGCCGTTATCGACAATATCGGTGACGTCGGTGAAGAAGGCTGCCACGGCTGACGTCGTATCCTCACCCCGGTGGTGATTGAGCGTCGCAACCACATCATTGGCAGTCACTTTCGCACCGGAATGGAACGTCGCGTTGGGGTTCAGTTTGAACGTCCACTCCCTCGCGTCCGGCGAGGCAAACCATTCCGTGGCGAGATCCCCACCGAGTGACTGATCGGGGTTGATCTGCGTGAGGTAGGACCGGAACGTGTGCGCCAGGGCGATATCGGCAAAAGACACGTATTTTCCCGGGTCATGTTGATCCGATGTGTTGCCGTCATGCTGGGCGATGCGGAACGTGCCGCCGCGCTTGGGTTCTGCCTTGGCAGACGTGCCCCAAAGGCCGGTTGCCGCGCTCGCCGTCATGCCGGCTGCAACGGAGTAGTTCATAAAGGAACGGCGTGAGATTTTGCCCTCCCGCGCAGCGGCGGCGAGGTGGTCAATCATGCGTTGATCTGTGGATTTGGACATGGTTACTCCCTGGGTTTTTATTGGCGTTACATGCAGACGCGCTGGCTCCGGAGCTAAGGCTTTCCACTGGACATCACTGGTGGCAGAGGCATCGCGCCTGTCCATCACCGCACAAACCGATCATTGATAAAAGAACAAATAAGACGTTTTTATAATGTATCGGACAGACTCGGGGGCGATGGATGGAAAGCTTGCAAACAAGCCAAGCAAGCCAGGACGTGGAGCCAGACGTGAGACTGGCGTTCATCTTGACGCCTGCCTTTACGATCCTGCCTCTGGCGGGCTTCATCGATGCCGTACGTCACGCCGCGGATGAAGGCGACCGCAGCCGCCAGATCTTTTGCTCATGGGAGGTTCTGTCATCTGATCTGACGCCCGTCACTTCAAGCTCTGGTCTGTCCGTCGCACCCTGGAAGACCTATGCCGAGGCGGGAAACTATGACTATCTGGTGATCGTTGGCGGGTTAATTGATCAACTGGACAAGATCGATCTGGATACGCTCGGCTTCATCAAGGCGCAGCGTGCCAAAGGTGTGCAACTGGTGGGTCTGTGCACCGGCAGCTTTGCCATTGCGATGACCGGGCTGTTGAACGGCAAACGCGCCGCCATCCACACCCATCACCGGCCTGAATTCACTCAGATGTTCCCCAAAGTCGTCCCGGTCGAGAATGAGCTTTACGTGAGTGACGATGGCATCCTGACCTGTCCGGGTGGAACCGCGGCCATTGATCTGGCCGTTGAAATTTTAATCGAACGCTGCGGACGCTCCCGCGGGAGCAAGGGGCTCACGGCGCTGGTGGTAGATGAACATCGTGGCGCCCACGAAGTCGGTCGCGCGCCCTATCAAGACCTCGAGGTCTGCGGCAACTGGCGCGTCGAACAGGCAATAAAGATCATGTCGCAAAAACTGCAAGAACCCGACACGACGCAGCGCCTTGCCGAGATGCTGGGATCGAACGTGCGGCAACTCAACCGCGCCTTCGCGCAACACGCCAAAGCCTCACCCCAAGAGGTATGGCGCGATATGCGACTTCAACATGCCCGCTGGAGATTGCTTAACTCCAAGCGCACCATTACCCAGATCGCTTTTGAGTGCGGCTTTGCAGATAGCAGCCACTTCTCGCGTTGGTTCAAGGCCAAGTACGGCGAGACTCCACGAAAATATAGAAAAGAGCGCCTGATCTCAGATTGAACAGATAGAACGCGTTTTCATGTGAACCGGGCATTGTGGTCTAGCAAGCATGAGTACGAGGATGCTTTTAGAGCCGATCTTTACACACATGCGGCCACCTGGTGAAAGCCGAGACCGCCAAGCTGAAGAGGATACTGTCCGTACGATTGATGAATGTCGAGACGCTGAAAAACATGCTCGGAAAAAACTCCTGAGGCTTGGTTGAGGAGGAATGCTGTTAACCGCTGCCAGGCAGGCGCATGGCAAACCCATACGAGACGCGGTCTGGTCGAGGGCTTTAACGGAAGGATACGTGGGGAATGACTGAACGAAAACTTGGTCCCGTCTGTGTGCCATGCCAACCCAATGATTGTGGCATCACGCGCCGACTACAATAACCATCGATCTCGCTCCAACTTGGCTGGTTTGACGCCATTCGAATATGCTAACCGGTCAGAATAAGATGAGAACCTCAACAGAGCTTACCCAAACGCCGCGACACTTCCCGCACCGGATACCCGCGTACCGTGATCTGATGCACCGCGTCCCGCTTGAACTCGTCACTGTAATTGTTTGTCGCCGTGTCGGCCTCCTCGCCTCACAGTTAGGCAGCGAAGCGTCTATAAATCTAGGGGCACCTCAAAGCGCCGCGCCTCAGTCCGCTTCTCTCGCGTCATCTCCAGCGTAGTCGTGGGCCAATCGCAGAAGCTGATGGTCTTCTGCTTGCCGTCGAAGCGGTAGTTGAAATGCCAGAGCATCGCTTCACTCTTGCGAAGGACGAAGCTCAGCCCCGCTCCGTCTGCGATCTTCTTCGGGCCTTCGGGATCGAACTTGAGCTTCTTGATCTTTGGCAGTGTGAGTTTGTTGATTGCCATTTGGGGCAGACCTTTCATTCAGGTCCGGCCCTGCTGTCAAAGAGCTTCGCTGAGGCGCATCGATACCAGCACAATCGGCGGACACCAGCATCGAGACCCACAGCCGTTCCTGATTATCGGTCCAGAAGTTGCTTTGAAGGCCATCAGGGAACCGAAATGCTGGTAAGAAATGCTTCCAGGGCAGTGCGACACCCCTTGCGTGACGCGCTATGCCGTAGCCTGTCGCGGATGCGTGGTGCCCGGGGGCGGAATCGAACCACCGACACGAGGATTTTCAATCCACTGCTCTACCCCTGAGCTACCCGGGCACGGGTGAACGGCGCTGGCGTTCGGGTGGGCAGGTTCTAGACGCGCGCGACGGGGGTGTCCAGAGGGTTTGGCAGGAAAATCAATGCCGTCTGTCAGGCCGCGTTTGCTTCGCGCGAAACGCCTCTTCCGCCTCGTCCGGATCCAGCGGTTCTTCGGAGGCCAGCGCGTAGTCCCCGCGCATCCATTTTGCCAAATCTATGTCTGCGCAGCGCTTGGAGCAAAACGGGCGGTAGCGCGCCACAACGGGTTTGCCGCAAATCGGACAGCTCATGTTTCAGCCACCCTCAAAGCCACCCGATCCCGCTTGCGTTGCAGCTCATAGTGGCCAAGCGGCGTCCAACCCACGAGGGCGGTTTCCACACTGTCACGGCGAAACCCTGCGCGCAGGGCCGCCTCAAACCCACGACGGTCCTTCTTGCTCATCGGTGCAAGATCCAGCGTGATTTGCCCGCCAAGCCCCCGCAGGCGCAACTGGCGCGGCAATTCCTTGGCCGCCGCCATGTTCGCCTTCAACCCGGCTGCCGGCGACGTGTCCCCGCCCGTGTTCACATCGACGGCCACCAACGCACGGGTCGGTTCCACGAACATCGCACCCGACGTCAACGGAACATGCACAGACGCCAGCGCATCAAGCGTGTCCAAAACGCCGTGGCGCTCAAACGCGTCCTTGGCATCGTCAACATCCGCCTTAGGCCAATCCCGCCAGGACATGTCATGCGGCCCGGGCCCATCTAGCAGCTTTTCCGCGCCACCATCGGCATCGCCCATGATGGCCTGCGCCAAAGTTGCCATGGCCTCGATATCCTCGGCCACCTCATCCTCAACCACACCGGCGCAGGCAGAGCGCAGGATCAACCCCATCTGCATGCCGTCCATCACGTCATGTGCGATCTCCAAAAGCCGGTCGCGCTCATCATCGTCCTTGATCGCCCGCGACAGGTTCAAACCCGGCGCGTCCGGCGTGACAATGGCGTAGCGGCTTTTGAACAAAAGCTTCGCCGTCACCGGGATGGCTTTGCCCGGCTCGGCGTATCCTGTCACCTGGACCAGCAGGCTCTGCCCCGGTGAGAGCCCTTTGACCTGGCGTAGAAATCCACTGCCATCAGGGGTTTTGACGAACATACCGCCCTGCCCTTTCACGGGGCGGTCAGCCACGGCGCGATAAATGGTGCCGGGGCGTGGATAGTCGCTGTCGACCAGCAGGTCCGACACTTGCCCATCTTCGATCAACGCGGCGGCCTCCTGGCCGCTGACATGATCAAGACAGATGGTGGCGCCCTTCATGCGCGGTCGGTCCAAACGGGATAACCCGCCGCAGATAGCATATGCGCGGTCTCTGTCAGTGGCAGGCCTACGACGGCTGAAAAAGATCCCTGGATCCACGGGACCAAGGCCCCGGCTGGCCCCTGAATGCCGTAGCCGCCTGCCTTGCCCTGCCAATCGCCAGTGGCGATGTAGCCGTCAATCTCTTGGTCAGAGAGGCGTTTCATTTTCACATCCGTCACCACGTCACGCATCCAAAGGCTGTCCCCGTGCCGAACGGCCACGGCAGTGATCACCTTGTGACGACGTCCCGAGAGCAGGTCAAGGAACTGGCGGGCCTCATGCGCATCCGCAGGTTTGCCAAGGATGCGACGGCCCAGCGCAACGGTTGTGTCCGCCACCAGCACGATCTCGTCATGCGCTGCTGTTACGGCGCGCGCTTTGCCCTGCGCCATGCGGGTGCAATAAGGGCGCGGCAGTTCGTCTGGAAAAGGGGTTTCGTCAATGTCAGGCGGTGCCACGCGATCCGGGGTGATCCCCAGTTGCGCCAGCAATTCCAGGCGGCGCGGGCTGGCTGAGCCCAGCACGAGCGTCGCGCGCGCATCATGTCCAAGCGTCATGGTCAAACCCTTGGGTCGTCAATTCCCGTTACGTGGCAGGTGTCCACCACCGCGCACGGGCAGCAGTTAAGCCTTATTTGAAGCGATAGTTGATGCGGCCTTTTGTCAGGTCATAAGGCGTCATTTCCACCTGCACCTTGTCCCCGGCCAGAACCCTGATCCGGTTCTTGCGCATCTTTCCTGCCGTATGTGCGATGATCTCATGGCCGTTTTCCAGCTCGACCCGAAACGTCGCGTTTGGCAGGAGTTCCTTCACGACACCGGGAAATTCGAGCGTATCTTCCTTGGCCATGGTCTCTCCTAAGTTATCCGTCCCTTTCTTCAGGACGCCGCTTACATGATGGGTTTTTCCAGAATTTTCAAGGCTTTTGTCGCATATGCCGCAGGGTACCAAATGGGTGGCCTACGCGCCCGAACACGCGGCAAAACGGCCCAAAATCGACCGCGTCACTGCTCGTCTTCCAGAAGGTATTGCGGCCTGAGAACCATCACCGTGGGCCGCGCCGGCAGCAGGTCCTGTGACAGCGTGATGCTGTGCCCATCTGTGACCACCACATCGAATTGCTCTTCCATGTCCGCAAGGAACGCAGTCAGCGACATTTCGGAAAACCAGTGCATTGGGATCACCACGGACGACCGTAACCGTTCGAGCACCCGGATCATGGTCGGCAGGTCCAGCGTCAGCCCCCCATCTACCGCGGCCATGACCACATCAACGCGGCCCAGCGCTGCATATTGCTCCGCTGTGGGTTCGTGATGAAGATGTCCAAGATGCCCCACGCATAGGCCCGCCACCTCGAACACGAAAATCGAATTGCCTTTCGGCTCCACACCCTCGCCATAGTAGGACCGGATATCGGTTGAGACATTGCGCACCAGCATTTCACCCAGATCCAGCCGATGCTCGATCCCTTGCCCGAACTCGTCTCCCCAACCGCGCAGAACATGCGGGATCGCCGGGTCGGGAAAGGCCGTCCAATGGGTCGAATGCGCGTGGTTCATCGTGACCACGTCGGGGATGAAGTCCACGTTTCCGATGTAGCCGGAAAAGTCCGTCACCGCCGACAGCCCGCCGGGGGTCTGGATCAGAAACATCGCATGGTTGACGAAACGGATCCGCACCGCGCCTTGCGCCACCGGCTGCTGGAACGAGGCTTTGTGCAGGTACTCAATACCGCCAGTCTCCTGAGCCAACGAGAGACAATGACTGTCCTCCCGCGCCTCCTGGGCTGCCGCAGGCAAGGCGAAACAGATCATGAGAACAACAAGTCTGAAAATGGGATTGGACATGGGCGAACTCCCTTTTTCAAAAACCTAGTGCGCAACAAGCTCTTGTCAGGCGGCTTGCGGTCAAAGCGCCATTCCGGACAAGCCGCAAGGATGGGATTTGAGTATTTGTGACCAGAAAGAAGCCCATGTCACTTGCTTCTTTCTGGTTTGAAATACTCCGGGGGAGGCGCCCTTGGGCGACGGGGGCAGCGCCCCCAAAATCTCAACCGTCGTCCGTGCGACCGCGCCGATCGGACCTGAGCGAGGCATAGAGGACATGCGTTCGCCAGCGCCCGTTGATCTGCAGGTAACTCTGCGCAACGCCCTCGTACTTGAAGCCGCATGTCTCCAGCAATCTGCGCGACGCGTCATTTTCCGGCAGGCACGCCGCCTCAATCCGCGACAGGCCCAGCTTTTCAAACGCGTAATGCACCATGCCGGCGATCGCCTCTCGCATGTAGCCTTGCCGCGCAAAGGGCTCCCCGATCCAGTACCCCAGCGTGCCCGCCTGTGCAGGCCCCCGCCGAATGTTGTCCAGCGTGATCGCGCCCACCAGCTCATCATCTTCACGCCGAAACAAAAACAGCGGCACGGCCGAGCCATTGTTGATCGACCGCTGCGCCCAGTAGACGCGATTGGTGAAGCCCTTACGCGACAGGTGATCGTCCGCCCATTGCGGCTCCCACGGGATCAGGAACTCGGATGATCCACGCCGCAAGGCGGACCAATGCCGGAAATCCGTCAATTGAGGCTGGCGCAAAGTCAGGCGCTCCGTCTCAATCCGGGTTTTCCGGCGAGGCAACAGCATCAGGCCGCGCGCCTGTCCTGCAATGCCTGCAAGCTGGGCGCGGTCTCTACCGGGCCGTAAAGCGCCATGGCGGCCGGTGCACGGGCCACCGTCTCTTCCGCCAGATCGCGCAGATCACTCAGTGTCACGGCGTCAATGCGGTCGACCACTTCCTGCAGCTCTGGCACCCTGCCCCAGATCTGGATCATGCGCGCCAGACGCTCGGCGCGGTTCGACGGGCTTTCCAGCCCCATCAACAGACCGGCTTTCATCTGCGCGCGGGCGCGTTCAAGCTCTGCTTCGCTCAAATCCTCGGCGGCGCGCTTCATTTCATCAATGGTGATCTGCGCCAGATCGGGCATCTGCGCCCCGGAGGTACCGGCGTAGATCGTCATCATGCCAGTGTCGGCATAGGCCCCAGCCTGCGCATAGATCGTGTAGCACAAGCCGCGCTTTTCGCGCACTTCCTGGAACAGACGCGATGACATCGACCCACCCAAGGCAGACGCGCAAATCTGCGCTGCATAAATGCGTGTGTCACAGTAATCAGGGCTTTCAAAAGCCAGCGCGAAGTGCGCCTGTTCCAGTGATTTGACAACGCGGCTCTCACCACCCGCAAACTTGGCCACCGGCGCCTCTGTTTCGGACGCACCTTGCATGTCGCCAAAAAGCTTCTCGG
This sequence comes from uncultured Roseovarius sp., assembly GCA_963422235.2. Lineage (GTDB taxonomy): Bacteria > Pseudomonadota > Alphaproteobacteria > Rhodobacterales > Rhodobacteraceae > Roseovarius. Next base: position 2,149,152 of record CAXMWV010000002.1, on the reverse strand, counting down.
CGGCCTTCACCAGCTCATCATGATCTACCGCACCGGATGCCGACAGGATCATCTGCCCGGGCCGATAATGCTGAGCCACGAACGCGGTCAGATCACCCCGCGAAAACGCCTGCACCCGCTCTTCCGCACCCAGGATGGCGCGCCCCAGCGGATGGTCAGGATAAGCCTTTTCCTGCAGCCAGTCGAAGATGATTTCGTCGGGCGTGTCCAACGCCTGACCGATCTCCTGCAGGATCACGCCGCGCTCAATCTCGATCTCGCGCGGATCAAAGACCGGCGCGCGCAGAATGTCCGCTACCACGTCGAGGGCCAGCGGAACATGTTCTCCCAAAACCCGCGCGTAATAGGCCGTGACCTCGCGCGACGTGTAGGCGTTGATATAGCCGCCCACGTCCTCAATGGCCTCGGCAATGTCCAAAGCCGACCGCGTGGTCGTGCCTTTGAAGGCCATGTGTTCGAGGAAATGCGCGATCCCGTTCTGGGCCGCCGCCTCATGCCGCGCGCCTGCCAGAACCCACACGCCAATGGCCGCCGATTGCAGCCCCGGCATGGGTTCTGTGACAATGCGAAAACCGTTATCGAGAGTGGTCAGCCTTACCGTCAATTACCAGTCCGTTCCTTGATGAGCTCTTCGATGGCGCCGAGGTCGTTTTCGACCCGTGTCACCCGTTCCGAACGCTCATACAGGTCCGCCATGTGGGAGGGCAAGGGGGGATGGATACCGGATGCCTCTTCCACAGCCGCCGGGAACTTGGCCGGATGGGCCGTGGCCAACGTGATCATGGGGGTGGCCGGATCACGCTGTTCCTCCGCCACCTTCACACCAATCGCGCTGTGCGGGCAGAGAAGCTCTCCAGTGGTGGTGTTAAATTTGGCGATCGTGGCGCTGGTCTGTTCTTCCGAACATGACCCGCTGTCAAAGCTCTCGCGCAACGCCTGCAACGCGCCCTGGCTGACGTGGAAACCGCCCTCCTTCAGTTCGTCCATCAACTGCGCGACGGCCGCTCCATCTTGCCCGTAGGCATAGAACAAAGCCCGCTCGAAATTCGAACTCACCTGGATGTCCATCGACGGGCTGATCGACGGGATGACCCCGTCGGGCACGTAGGCCCCCGCGGTCAAACAGCGGTGCAGGATGTCATTCTGGTTCGTTGCCACGACCAGTCTTTCGACAGGCAAGCCCATCTGTTTTGCGATGTAACCGGCAAAAATATCCCCGAAATTGCCAGTCGGTACTGTGAAACTGACAGATCGGTTTGGAGCACCCACAGACACAGCAGATGTGAAATAGTACACCACCTGAGCCAGAACCCGTGCCCAGTTGATCGAATTCACGCCAGCCAGGCCAACCGCATCGCGAAACGCGAAATCATTGAACATGTCTTTGACCCGCGCCTGGCAATCATCGAAATGCCCGGTCAATGCCAGCGCATGCACATTGTCCTCGACCGGCGTGGACATCTGGCGGCGCTGCACTTCCGACACACGGCCATGCGGATAGAGGATAAACACGTCCACCGCGTCCAATCCCCGGAAGGCCTCGATCGCCGCAGACCCGGTATCGCCTGAGGTCGCGCCCACGATGCAGACCCGCTTGCCCGAGCGGGTAAGCGAGAACTCGAACATCTGTCCAATCAACTGCATCGCAAAGTCTTTGAACGCCAGCGTCGGGCCGTGGAACAGCTCCAGCAGGAAATGCCCCGGGGCCAGTTCCACCATCGGGGCGCGGGCCGTGTGATTGAACCCCTCGTAGGCACGCGCGATGATCCCGCGAAACTCATCATCGGTGAACGCATCACCAATAAATGGGCGCATGATCCGGAAGGCCACCTCTTCATAGCTCTGCCCGGCCAGCGCCGCGATATCGGCGGCGGACATCTGCGGGATGCTTTCGGGCAGGTAAAGACCCCCATCGCGCGCAAGCCCTGTCAGCATCGCCTCTTCAAAGGTCAGAACGGGCGCCTGACCGCGGGTCGAGATATATTTCATGATGCGTGCCCTTTCGAAGGATATCGCAAACGATAGAGAAAATAGAGGGTCATGACGGCCCAGACGATCGCCAGCCCGAACCACGTGATGGCGTATTGCAAGTGATCGTTTGGAATCCCGCTCGTGTCGACGGGCAAGGGCGTCACGGCACCGCCAGATTGCGACAAATCCTTGGCCACGACCAGGATCGCTTCGGTTCCCAGCACCTCTGCCATGGGGCCGATATCGCGGGCAAACCATGTATTGTCGTCGATGTCATTCTCTGGCGTCGAAGAATTGCGGTCATCCGGCCAATGCAAATTGCCCGTGACCGTGATCTGGCCGGCAGGCGCAGGCGGCAGCGGTTGGCCGACACGGATGAACCCTCGATCCAGCAAGACAGCACGACCATCCGCCTCAAAAGGGGAGATCAGGCGATACCCCGCCCCAACTTGTTTCTGACTGACCAGCACCCGCAAGACCCCCGGCCCGAACTGACCTGTCATCTCGACGGGCAGATACCTGTCCGCCTCGGGATCCGGCTGATCGGGAAGCGCCACGGGTTCCGCCGCGATCCGTGCCTCGATATCGGCAAGAATAGCCTCTTTCCACGCCAGGCGTTCGACTTGCCACAAGCCGAGACTGACCAGCACGGCCACACCGGCGATACCGAAGATCAAAGGCAGGATGAAACGACGCATGATGGCTTGGGGGTTGCTGGGGCGTGGGGCAGCTATACCAACCTTGACGCAGGACGCAACATCTCGGGCAGCGGCGAATTTCCTCCGAAAATTCAGGGCTTCAACCGATAGCCTTTCGCGAACATGACCCATGCCACGGCACAGACCGCGGCCACCGTACCAAGCCCTATGGCAAACCCGAGCGCCGGGGCACTGTCCGAGACCCCGATCATGCCGTATCTGGCGCCATCAATCAGGTAGAAAATCGGGTTGTAATGAACGATCTTGTTGAGGACATCCGGCAAGGCATCGACCGAATAAAACGTACCCGACAGAAAGGCGAGCGGGGTGACAATGAAATTGGTAATCGCCGCCGTCTGATCGAACTTGTTGGCATAAATCCCGGCCACAAGCCCCAATGCGCCCATCAACATCGCCCCCAGCACAATGAACAAAAGCGCCAAAAGCGGATATGCCGGGACCAGACCCATGAACAGGTAAAGCCCCAACCCAATCGCCAACGCCACGCAAACGCCGCGCGCCACAGCCCCGACCAGATAGCCCACCACCAGTTCCATCGCACTCAGCGGTGGCATCAGCGTGTCGACAATGTTGCCCTGCACCTTTGAGACAATGATCGACGAGGATGTGTTGGCAAAGCAATTCTGGATAACCGTCATCATTAGGATGCCGGGGGCCAGAAAGGTGGTGAAATCCACACCCATCACATCGCCACGCCTTGGTCCGATCGCAATCGAAAAGATCACAATGAACAACCCGGCCGTGACCAAGGGTGCCAGGATAGTCTGCGTCCAGACCGACAGAAACCGCTGCACTTCCCGCGCACACAGCGTCCACAAACCCAGCCAGTTTGTCCGGCCAAACCGGCGCGACCCTTTTTGAAAGGCTTTCGGGGGCGTGTAGACGCTCATAAACTGCTCCGTGACGGCATTATCGTGGATGCGGCTTGTAACTCGCACCACAGTCCCTAAAATAGAGACTTCACGGGAGTAAACCGGGCAGCGGCCATTGAAAAGGCCGCGCTTGATCAAAGAGGTGACCATGTCCTGGAGCGACGAGCGGGTTGAAAAGCTGAAAAAGATGTGGGGCGAAGGTCAATCGGCCAGCCAGATCGCCAAGGAACTTGGCGGCGTCACACGCAATGCGGTCATCGGCAAGGTGCATCGCCTTGGCCTGTCCAACCGCAATGGCGGTGGCGGAACGTCGGGCGGTGATACCAAGTCCAAGCCCGCTGCCAAATCTGCGGCCAAGTCCAAGCCCGCCGCGAAAGCCGCGCCCAAGGCAGAGCCGAAGGAGGCCGTGTCAGAGGCCCCTGCGGCCCCGGTCAGCCGGGTCAAACAGATCATTCCGGCAGGCCAGCCCCTGCCACCGCAGCCTTCCACCAACGAAATCGACCCTGCGGCATTGGCCAAGGTCAATGAGGTGGAAAAGAAAGCCAAGAAACTGTCACTGATGGAATTGACCGAGCGGACTTGCAAATGGCCCGTGGGCGATCCGGCGACTGATGACTTCTGGTTCTGCGGTTTGCCGGTCATGGCGGGCAAGCCCTACTGCGAGGCGCATGTGGGTGTGGCCTTCCAGCCTATGAGCTCTCGTCGGGATCGTCGTCGCTAACCCCCAAGCGAACAACCAACCGAACATCGTTCAACATTGCGCGCGCCCTAGGCCTACAGCCGGACGACAGGTGCCTCTTGGTCCCGTCCGTCTTGCTCCACCCAATGCGTCCGGCCCAGAACGCGACCATCCGCCCGCACCTCTGCTATGGCGTTGAGGTCGACCTCTGCCACCGTCCACCCCGGCTGGTTCATCATCCCTTCGGCCAGCACCCCAGTTTCTGGGAAACCTTTGTCAGGCGGGCCGAAAATACCCCCCATCCCGGTATTGGCATCGGCATGCGGGCAGGCGGAAAAATCCCCAACCAATGAGGCCATGACTGTCACGCATTGCGTCTCCAACGCCCGTGCCATCGCACCAATCCGCACGCGCCAGTAGCCGGACAACACCTCGGTACAGGACGGCACCAGAATGATCTCCGCCTCTTTCAACGCTCGCCCCAGCAAGGGAAACTCGCTGTCATAGCAGGTCAACACGCCGATCTTGCCAAGGCTTGTGTCAAACAGCTGCAGCGGCCCGCCCGGCACCACGTCCATCACGTCGCGCTCATACCGCGTCATGATCTGCTTGTCCTGATGCACCGCGCCGCCGTCCGGGCTGAAAATGCGCGCGCGGTTCACCGGGCGCGGGCCAATCGTATCATCGTAGAACGGCGCCGACCCCGCACAGATATGAACCTCGTAACGTGCCGCCAATTCCGCATGCAGGCGATCAGCCTCGGGCACCAAGTCCGAAACGGCACGCATGCAATTCTCCTCATGTGCGGCAACCTCAGGTCCGGCCAACGTCGCCAACTCCATCGCGCCGTATTCAGGGAATAGCAAAAAATCCGCCCCCTGCGCGGCCGCATCCTGCACCCAGCGCTCGATTTTCGCGGTGTAGTCCGACCAGCTTTCAAACGTATCGAGCGGGTAAGCAGCGGTTGCGATTTTCATGGGGCGTCCTTCCGGCAACGTCGGGCCTTGCGGGGCAAGATGAAGCAAAGCCGCGTTCGCTTCAACCGGACGCCCCGTTGCAATTGGCGGCCGCGCGCGCCAAATTCGCGCCATGAACACCGCCCTGCCCCCACGGTTTGACATAACACGCCCCGAGATCGAACGCGTCGTGGCAGAATTCTATGCCCGCGTGCGAACGCATTCGATGCTCGGCCCGATCTTCGCGCCGCACATCACGGACTGGCCCGCGCATGAAGCGACCGAAGCCAAGTTCTGGGCCAACGCGATCCTGCACGAAGGCGACTATGACGGCGCGCCAGCAGCGGCACATGTCAACGCAGGCAACGTGCGCCCGGGCATGTTTTCCACGTGGCTGGCCGTCTTTGACGCGGTTTTGGCGGACGAACTGACGGACACGCAGGCCAAGGCCTGGTCGGCCCTTGCGCATACCATGGGAAAGTCTCTGCGCGCCAGCGTGGTGGAGCGTGATCGTTTGCCCGGGGGCATCCCGAAACTAAGGTAAGCTGTGCTTGTCGGACCAAACGCCAGACCAGACCTTATGACCACGCCCATTTTCATCGGATCAGAGATTTATCGCGGCTCCAGCTACGGCGCGCGCCACCCGCTGTCGATCCCGCGTGTGCCGACGGTCATCGACCTCTGCCGAGCCATGGGCTGGTTGCCGGACGCACAGTATCGCAACAGCCCCCGCGCTCGACCAAAAGCACTGTTGTCCTTTCACACGCAGGATTACGTGGATGCCCTGCAAAAAGCAGAGACCAACGGTGCGGTGGATGACCAGACCCGCAAACGACACCATCTCGGCACGCTGTCCAACCCCGTCTTCCCCGAAATGTACCGCCGTCCGGCGACGGCTGCGGGGGGATCCATGCTGGCGGCGGAACTGATCGCGCAAGGAGGCATTGTATATAATCCCGGCGGCGGCACCCATCACGGCATGCCCGATCACGCCGCAGGGTTCTGTTACCTCAACGACCCTGTCCTGGCGATCAAGGTTCTGTTGGGGCATGGCCTCACCCGCATCGCCTATGTCGACATTGACGCGCATCATTGCGACGGCGTGGAGGCGGCGTTTGCCGGTGACGCACGCGTGCGGATGATCTCCACCCATGAGGCGCGCCGCTGGCCCTTCACAGGGGCCTTGGAGGATGATGCGGGCGGCAACGCCTTCAATATGCCTTTGCCCAAAGGCTGCGGTGATGATGGGTTTGCACTGGTGCGCGACGACGTGATCCTGCCCGCCGTACAATCCTTCGCGCCGGACGCGATCGTTTTGCAATGCGGGGCAGATGCGGTAACCGAAGACCCGCTCTCAGGTTTGGCACTCTCCAACAACGCCCACTGGTCCGTGGTCAAAGCGCTTATGCCCATGGCACCCCGCCTATTGGTGCTGGGCGGCGGAGGGTACAACCCGTGGACCGTGGGGCGGCTCTGGTCCGGGGTCTGGGCCACGCTGAATGGCCACGACATCCCCGACCGCCTGCCTGACCCCGCGATCGACATACTTGGCGCCCTCACATGGACCCGCCAATCCCGCGGTCCAACGCCCGAGCACTTGAAGACCACACTGCGCGACACACCGCGCCCCGGAGCAATTGACGATGATTTGCGTGGTGCAGTCGCTCGGCTCAAAGCGAGACTGACCGCTTGGGTGTGACGTAGCCTCTGGCATACCAGCCGCAAAAACCCCCACGATCTGCCCTGAACTCAAGGTCGGGATATGAGTATTTATGACCAGAAAGAAGCCCGATCCCCTGCTTCTTTCTGGTTAAAAATACTCATGGCGCGATCGGGCGGCTTGGTGAGGCATCCGGATAGGGCACCATGCGACACTTAAAGCCCCTCGTCACAACAAAGATTGCCCTTTTACCCAAACCGACGTACACCGCCCCCGGACTAAGACTAGAGACCCATCATGCCCATTCTGGTGATGAAATTCGGTGGCACCTCGGTGGCCAATATCGACCGTATCCGCCGCGCGGCCAAGCGCGTGGGGGTTGAGGTGTCGAAGGGCTATGACGTGATCGTCATCGTCTCTGCCATGGCGGGCCGTACCAATGAATTGGTGGGCTGGGTCGATGAAATCTCTCCGCTCTACGATGCCCGCGAATATGACGCCGTGGTCAGTTCTGGCGAAAACGTCACCGCCGGCCTTATGGCGCTCACATTGCAGGAAATGGATGTCCCCGCCCGCAGTTGGCAAGGCTGGCAGGTGCCGCTGATCACGACATCCGCCCACTCCGCCGCCCGCATCGAAGATATCCCGCCAGAAAACATCATGGCGAAGTTTGATGAAGGCATGCGCGTGGCTGTCGTCGCGGGTTTCCAGGGCATCAGCTCCGAGGGTCGCATCACCACGCTGGGCCGGGGCGGATCGGACACCACCGCCGTGGCTTTCGCGGCCGCATTCAACGCCGAACGCTGCGATATCTACACCGATGTGGACGGTGTCTATACCACCGACCCGCGCATCACCGACAAGGCCCGCAAGCTCGACAAGATCGCGTTCGAGGAAATGCTGGAATTGGCAAGCCTTGGGGCCAAGGTTCTGCAAACCCGCTCTGTCGAGCTGGCGATGCGCTACAATGTCAAGCTGCGCGTGCTCAGCAGTTTTGAGGAACAATCGGATGAGGCAGGCACATTGGTCTGCGCCGAGGAGGAAATCATGGAATCAAACGTTGTGAACGGCATCGCCTATTCCCGCGATGAAGCGAAAGTTACGCTGGTCTCCGTCGCCGACCGCCCCGGCATCGCCGCTGCCATCTTCGGCCCGCTAAGCGACGCAGGCGTCAACGTCGACATGATCATTCAGAACATCTCGGAAGAAGGCCGCACCGACATGACCTTCTCCTGCCCCACAAACCAGGTGGCACGCGCCGATAAGGCCATGCAGGAAGCAAAGGAACGCGGCGACATCAATTTCCACGACATCATCGCCGACACCAACGTGGCAAAGATCTCTGCTGTCGGTATCGGCATGCGCAGCCAGTCGGGCGTCGCGGCAAAGATGTTCAAAACGCTCAGCGATGAGGGCATCAACATCAAGGTCATCTCAACCTCCGAGATCAAAATATCCGTGCTGATCGACCGGAAATATATGGAACTTGCGGTTCAGTCCCTGCATGATGCTTTCGGACTAGAAAGCGCAGCCTGACCTTTCCACCCAAGGAATCTTAGGGCCGCCAAGGACAATGGCCCGGATGCGGCCCGAGAGTGGCATGAGTGACGGCACAAACAAACGAACAAACAGCCGCCAAATGCTGGCGCGGCTACGAACCGTTATGTCAGAAGAGGCCGGCGCACAGACGCGGCTTGACCTGATCACGCAACTTATTGCCGATGAGATGCACACCGAAGTGTGCTCCATCTACCTGTTCCGCGATGAAGAAACGCTGGAACTTTGCGCCACCCAAGGTTTGAACCCCGAAGCGGTACACCAGACCCGGATGCGGCTGGGCGAAGGCCTTGTGGGCCGCGTCGCCCGCAGCGGACACATCGTCAACACCGATGATGCCCCCTCAACCCGTGGCTTCCGCTACATGCCGGAAACCGGGGAGGAGGCATACTCCTCCTTCCTCGGCGTGCCGATTCAGCGCTTGGGTGAAAACCTCGGCGTGATGGTCGTGCAATCCAAGGAAGCGCGCACATTCTCGGATGAAGAGGTGGACGCGGTCGAAGTGGTTGCCATGGTCATCGCCGAAATGGCCGAACTGGGCGCGTTCGTCGGCGAAGGTGCCGCGCTTTCAGCCCGGCATCAGCAACCGGTGCTGTTCAATGGCGGCATCGCGCAGGAAGGCGCGGCAGAAGGTCAGGTCTGGCTGCATGAACCCCGCGTCGTTGTCTCCAACCCCATCGCCGAAGACCCGCATGTGGAACTTGAGCGGCTGAATGACGCGGTGGAAGAGCTGCGCGTGGGCGTGGGCCGGATGCTGTCCAACGCCGCCAAGGGCGACAAGGAACAGCTTGAGGTCCTGGAAGCCTACCGAATGTTCGCCAATTCCAAGGGCTGGATGCGCCGAATGGAAGAGGACATCGCACTTGGCCTGTCGGCTGAGGCCGCCGTGGAGAAAGAACAATCCACCGCCCGCGCGCGCATGTCCAAGGTCACGGATGTCTACCTGCGCGACCGCTTGCACGATCTGGACGACCTCTCCAACCGCCTGCTGCGTATCCTGACCGGTCAGGGCAAAGAAACCGGCGCTGAAATGCCAGACAGCCCCGTCCTTGTCGCCCGCAATATCGGCCCGGCGGAACTGCTGGACTATGGCCGCCAACTCAAGGGCATCGTGCTGGAAGAAGGCTCCGTCGGCAGCCACGCCACCATGTCGCCCGTGCGCTGGCGATCCCGCTTATTGTCCATGCTGAACGCATCACCAATGAAGCGCTCAACGGCGATCCGATCCTCGTGGATGGGGATCAGGGCGTGGCACATCTGCGTCCCGATGAAACGATCGTTTCCGCCTTTCGCGACAAGATGGCGATGCGCGCCAAGGCCCAGGAACGCTACACCTCGATCCGTGACCTTCCGGCGGAAACCGAATGCGGCACCCGCATCGCTTTGCATATGAATGCAGGCCTGATGGCCGACCTGCCCAGCCTGGAAAGCTCTGGTGCCGAAGGCGTGGGCCTTTTCCGGACAGAGCTGCAATTCCTGACCAATGCGCATATGCCAAAGCGGTCTGAACTCAGCGAGATTTACGCCCGCGTCATGGACGCCGCCAAGGGAAAGCGCGTGGTGTTCCGCACCCTCGATATCGGCTCTGACAAAGTGCTGCCCTACATGAAGGCCGTTCAGGAACCCAATCCCGCCCTCGGTTGGCGCGCCGTGCGTGTGGCCTTGGACAAACCCGGCGTCATGCGCATGCAAGTTCAGGCGATCATCCGCGCGGCTGCGGGCCGTCCATTGTCTTTGATGTTCCCCTTCGTCGCGCAACGTGAAGAATTCACCCGCTCCCGCGCCGAAGTCGACAAGGCCATTGAGCGTGAGCGCATCTTGGGCCACCCCCTGCCGTCAACGCTGGAGGTGGGCGCGATGCTCGAAACCCCATCACTGGCCTTCGCGCCAGACGCGCTTTACGGCGAAGTAGATTTTCTATCCATCGGGGGCAATGACCTCAAGCAGTTCTTCTTTGCCGCCGATCGCGAGAATGAGCTGGTGCGCCGCCGCTATGACACGCTCAATGTCAGCTTCCTGTCTTTCCTTGAAAGCATCGTCGAGCGCTGCAATCGCCTCGACACGCCGCTCAGTTTTTGTGGTGAGGACGCGGGCCGCCCGGTTGAGGCTGCCTGCCTTGCCGCGATTGGGATGCGCACGCTCTCTATGCGGCCTGCCTCTATCGGTCCGGTCAAATCCATCCTGCGCCGCACGGACCTGTCCGCACTACGCGGCGTGATCCATAAAGCGCGCGATGACGGTCACCAATCGGTCCGCACCGCGGTGATGGACCATTTGCGCGAAAAACTCTGACACATTGTGACTCTTTGGGCACGACAACACCGGGTGTGTTGACGACGCGCAAGCACAAGGTCTTGTGGATATCTCAAAATAAACTTGGGAAAACTTTGTAAGCTACTGAATCTTAATTATAAAAAATATCCACAGGCTTGTGGATAAAGCACCCTCCGGCTACCATTCATGAAAACATTGGGGAAACGAAAGCCACGGACGCCGCGCGTTTGCGCGCCGGTCATGTCTGCGGCAGGCGTCCTCATCTGTTGCTTGGAAGAGGTTGAGGGTCGCATATGGTGTTTTCTTTGTTCCGTCCGAAAGACACGGCGTTTGAGCCCGTGACGCCAACGGCAACCCGTGATCAAGTGGACCCGGAAATCGCCGGTTTGTCGCGCAAGGATCGCGTCAAACGCGCCTTCGACGACATGCCGCTGGACGCGCGCGAAACGGAAGCGATCTGCGCCTTGCTCGACAAACCCGGATCGACCGCCGTGGACCTCAGCCGCGCCTGCGGTTGGATGGACACGAGCTGGCGCACACAAATGCTTTTGCTGTGCCAGCGCCGTCGCAAATATCTGTGGCCAGAAGGCATATCGGGGGATGTGACCAACGGGATCATCATCACGGCCCTGGCCGAATACGACGCCCTGAACCTGACATTCAGCCCGCGCAGTGACATTTTGCGTAGCCTGAAAAAGGCCGTCAAAGACGCGCTTTAGAACAGGCGCCCGACGTCACCTACATCCGTTTGACAGGTGGCTTCACCACCATCTCCTTGAACCGATCCGTCACCGCGGCCCGGTCCAGATCCGCCTCTATCGCCAACCGCCGCAGCCCAAAATGCACATGAGCCATCTGCTGGTAGTAGCTGGTGTAAGTGTAATTCGTCGCCGCCCCAGCAGCCGCACCAAGAATGGGCACGGCTTGTGCCGCCAGTTTCTGGCCCAGCACCGTGGCCAGCCGCGGCGCGACCTTGGAAATCAGCGTTTGCAACGCCGCCCCCGTCACCGTCACTCGTGCGCCCAGAAAGCCAAGGTCAGCCCCGTCATCGTGATCCAGCGGCCCGGCGGCGGCAAATACATGGATGCAATCATACTGCACCCCTGGCTCATCCGGATCGAACCCGTGCTCCACCGCCACGTCCTGTATCGCGCGCAACAACACCGTGGTTGTCACCGGAAGCTCCGCCAGCGCCGTGGGCAAACCACCCATGCCACCTGCCGCGCCCATCGCGGTGGTCACTGCACGGCTCATCCAACCGGGGCTGTCGGCCACCATGCCGCGAGAACTGTGCGCCGCCTGCATCGCCAGCCGCAATGCCTCTTCCGTACGCGCTCCAAGCGCATCCCGCACGGGCTGCGGCAGTTGATCCAGCAAGCTATCCGCCTGCCCGCCCACCAAGTTGAGCAGCTGTATCCCCGGCCCGGATGCGCGCGAATATCGCAACGCCAAAGCGGTCAGTCGTGTCTCAACCTCGGTATTGGACAGCGCAGGGTTCAGAATTTCCATCAATCGTTCCTTCGGGGCTTACCCAAAAGACATCGGCATCGCGGCGCTTGATTTCAAGAAAACCGCGTCACCTCGCCCCGCACACCCTGCCAGGCCCCCTCGACCAGCGACGCGCCCAGAACCCGGGCCGGATTGGTGGGCGGCGGCATAGCCACGCCGTCAAGTCTCTCGAACCCAAAGCGACTGTAATAGGGCGCATCCCCCACCAGCATCATCCGTTCCCACCCCAGATCGCGGGCCCGGTCCATGCTGTCGAGGATCAGGTAACCGCCCAAGCCCTCGCCCTGGTAGGTCGGGTGCACCGCCACCGGCCCCAAAAGCAACACCGACGCCGCGCCAACCTTCACCGGCCAGAACCGGATCGCGCCGGCCAGAATGCTGTCTGCATCCCGCGCCACCAGACACAGATCAGCCATCGGCGGCACACCGGCGCGCAGACGGTAAGACGACAACGCCTCCCGCCCCGGCGCGAAGGCAAGGTCATAGAGCGCCTCCACCTCCCACCAGTCGTCACTTGTCTCTGGGGTCAGCTGAAACACCTGCGCACCCTAAATCCCTCATGCCGCTTTGAAATCGGCTGGCCATGCGCCTAGCACGACGTTAGGACAGGCACAAACCTGCATTCTTTTGAGGTCATCCATGTTCTACCGCCCCGAAGACGGCCACGGCCTTCCCCACAATCCCTTTAACGCCATTGTCACCCCCCGCCCCATCGGCTGGATTTCAACACGCGGCTCGGACGGGTCGGAAAACCTGGCACCTTATTCGTTCTTCAACGCGGTGGCCTACGTGCCGCCTCAGGTCATGTTTGCCTCCACGTCCGCCAAGGATGATCGCGACGGCACGAAAGACAGCGTCGCCAACATCCGCGACACGCATGTGTTCTGCGTCAACATCGTGCAATACGACATGCGCGACGTGATGAATGTCAGCTCAGGCCCCTGGGCGCGTGAGGTGGACGAGTTCGACAAAGCCGGGATTGAGCGGTCGGATTGTGAAACCATCGCCTGCTCTCGCGTGGCCGGGGCCCCGGCGGCCCTAGAATGCAAACTCACCCAGATCGTGCAGCTTCCAGGAGAGGCCAACTACGTCGTCTTCGGAGAAGTCACCGGCGTGCATATGCGCGACGATTGCATGGTGGACGGGATGTTCGACATCACCAAGTTCAACCCCCTCGCGCGCCTGGGGTACCGGGACTACACCGTCGTGCGCGACCTCTTCAGCTTGAGCCGCCCTGGGGAGTGACGCCGGGCAGGCGGCAACGCCTTACAATCCCCGAATGTGATCCGGCAAATCCCGCGCGCTGACATGGGCCTCCCTCACCAGGTGGTCGAAGTGCTCGGTCATGGCTTGCACCCGTTCTGTGTCACGGAAGACCAGATAACTCTGCCCCAGATACAGCGCGGCCAGCAACGGCCCGAAGATCGTGACAGGCGCTGAATAAAGCCGCCGCGCATCAAACAGGTAAAGCCGCATACGCGGGTAAAGCTGTTCTGCCATCTCAATGAGGTACTTCGCCTGCTGCCGGCGCGCCGCTTTGGGAAGCCCGGCATAATACCCTTCCCCATGCACGAAGGAATAAACCTCGTAAAGCGGCAGCGCGATTTCATAGTCCGATTGCGTCTCGCGCATCCAGTCGAGCCGGTCCTGTGACGCGCCAATCGCCTGATCGATGCTGCGGCCCAGATGCGGCGCGTATTCCCACTCCAGCACGGCACGCGTCTTCAGCATATCCGGCAGCCCGGCCGGGACGTGGCGGATTTTGTACCCAGCCGCCTCCTTGTGCCACTGAAAGATCTGTTCATCGACCAGGGCGCGCGGCGCTTCTGTCAGAGACATCGCATTGGCAACGATATCCGCCGCGGTCTCAGGCCTGTCGGTCAGGCCCAACAACCAATCCGCTGAAACGCCCAGATGCGCGGCACATTCACCCACCACCTGCGCGTTGGGAAGACGTGCGCCATCGCCCTTGATGAGCTGCGAAATCGTCGACCGGTCCACGCCAATGGCCCGGGCCAACGCACTCTGCGTTTGACCACGATCCCGCATCGCCTCGCTCAATCTACCACGGAACAAGGTGGCGCGCTCGCGCTTGTCAGTTTTATCCCTCATATGGTGATTTTTATCACGAATGCTGCGCAATGTTAACTGTTTTAGGAATTCTTTGCTGACAGATTCTGACGTAACGATTCTGTGAAGGGACAAATTCAACGGAGACGGAATGACCACTTGGGGGAGCGCCCATGGCTGAGGCGGTTTGCAAAGAGCGAGGCATCGAATGGCCCACTCTGGCCCTTCTGGTTGCGTGCTACGGCGTCTGGGCTCTGGCCACGCTCTGGCTTCCAACGGTTTCCCTTCCGCTTGCCATCTTCATCACAACGGTGGCCATTGCACAGCATTCCTCGCTCACCCATGAGGCCATTCACGGCCACCCTTTCAAGAACCCACATCTGAACGAGGCCACGATCTTCCTCTGCCTCGGCCTGTGTGTGCCCTGTGGTCGTTTCCGTGACCTGCACCTGGCCCACCACGTCGATTCAATCCTGACCGACCCCTACGACGATCCGGAAACCAACTACCTCGATCCGGCGGTCTGGCATACCTTACCCGGTTGGGCGCAGCGCATTCTGCTGATCAATAACACGTTGGCGGGACGCATGATCTTTGGCCCGGCACTCAGTATGATCACCCTGATCAAAGACGATTGGCGCCAGATCCGCGAGGGTGACAAGGGCGTGCGCGATGCATGGGCTTTGCACATCCTCGGCGTGATCCCGGTTCTGGCCTTCGTGATCTGGTCCCCCATGCCCCTGTGGGCCTATCTGCTCGCCGCCTATGCCGGGTTCTCGATCCTGAAAATTCGCACGTTTCTGGAACACCGTGCCCATGAACGCGCCTGCGGACGCACAGTGGTGATCGAAGACAAAGGACCCTTGGCGCTGATTTTCCTCAACAACAACCTGCACGCGGTGCACCACATGCACCCGTCTGTGGCGTGGTACCGCCTGCCCAAGGTGTTTGCCGAGAACCGTGACAAGTACCTCAAGCGAAACGAGCATTACTACTACCGCTCCTACCGCGAGATATTCGCGCGCTATTTCTTCTGGGCGAAAGACCCGGTGCCCCATCCCATCTGGGAAAAAGAGCGCATCCGCGAACCGGCTGAGTGAACCGCGGCCTGCCTAAACACTGCACAGTGCGGTACCTGCGGGACCTGAGTATTTTCAGCAAGAAAGAAGCGGGGGATGCGCGCCGGATCAGGCTTCTTTCTTGCCTCAAATACTCACAACCCGCACTGGCCATCGCAGCCCAATCAGGGCACAGATAGCCCATGGAGCCGTGGATCCTTCTCTCTATCACCGCAGCCGCGTTTCAAACCTTGCGCTTCATGCTGCAGAAATCCCTGTCGATGGGCACGCTCTCGGCTGGCGGGGCAACCTTTGCGCGGTTTTTCTACGCTGCCCCCTTCGCCTTTTTGCTGGCCGCCGGATACCTCGCATGGCGCGGCGTGGCAGTGCCGGACTTCTCCGGCGCATTCTGGGCCTACGCGCTGACCGGCGGGCTGGCCCAGATCCTCGCCACGCTTTGCGTCGTCCTGATCTTCGCAGAACGCAATTTCGCCGTGGGCATCACCTTCAAGAAAACCGAGGTCATCCAGACGGCCTTGGTGGGTTTTGCCGTCCTTGGTGACCGGATCAGCCTGCCGGGTTTCGTTGCGATCCTGATCGGTCTCGTAGGTGTGCTTGTTCTTTCAGATCCGCCACAGACACACGGGCGCGGGCTGAAACGATTTGCCAACCGCGCCGCCGGTCTGGGCCTCGCCTCAGGGGCGTTTTTCGCGATCTCCGCCGTGGGGTATCGCGGTGCCACGCTGGAGATCGCCCATGACGATGCGTTCCTGCGCGCGGCGGTCACGGTGTCCGTGGTCACCCTCTCCCAAAGCCTCGCCATGATCGCGTGGCTCCGTTGGCGCGAACCCGGTGAGATCACCCGCGTCTGGGCGGCACGGGGCAAGGCCGTATGGATGGGGGTCACGAGCCTAGGAGGGTCGATCAGCTGGTTCACCGCCTTCACGCTGCAGAATGCAGCCTACGTTTTCGCCGTGGGCCAGATTGAGGTCATCTTCTCGCTCATGGCATCGGTCCTGTTCTTCAAGGAAAAGGTAACTGCGCGGGAGTGTCTGGGGATCAGTCTTCTCACTGCAAGCATCATCCTGCTGGTCGTTCTGGCTTGATACGTTTTTCGTAGGCTGGCGTTCACCCCGGCACGCACATTTAAGGCCGCGCATCGCCAGGCCGCGGGATGGCGATCTAACCACTGATCAACGCGCTTTATTGTGCACACTCGGCGTGCCTTTCGAACGCAGCGCCTACCTCATCAAATCGCCAGTCCGTGGGGGCGGCCTGGCGATGCGCGGCGGCGGGCGAGCCCGCCTTGATTCCGCGCAAGCGAAAATTCCGTGTCCGCTTCAGATCAAGAGACCATGTTGGCCTACCACCCAAAGGTTTCGCCCCAAAGCACTTTGAAATCAAAACCCGGAAGCGGACGGAAAGCGGTTAATCCGGAAGCGCCTCGCCATACATCCGCAGAAACAGGCTTTCTTCATCATTGTTCTTGAAAAACGGCACCGAGGGCGGCGGCCCGATCTCACCCGCGCGCGCGGAAAGCTCTGCCAGAACCACCTCTGTAATGAAGGGCAGATCCAAGGCACGCGCCTCCTCGAGCGGCACCCATTGCAGATGCGACAACTCTTCGGACGCCGCCGAAAAGTCATCCGCGTCGCCCACGATGTGATCCGCATCAATCAGGAAAAACCGCGCATCAAAGCGTCTTGGCCGGCCCGGCGGCGTGATCGCGCGAAAGAAAAAATGCATGCCAGAAGCCGTCGGCACGAGACCTGTCGCGGCGAAGGTTTCCCAATCCTCCGAAGGGTCCCCGGACCAAACCCCTGGCTGACCCAGCAAAAGGCCGGTCTCCTCCCAAAGCTCCCGGATCGCTGCCACCGCCAACGCGTGAGACAAATCTTCCTCGCTGTCTTCAAGAAGCCTTTGTCGACACAAATCACTCAAAGGCTCTGCCATGGGCACATCTGCGTCCCCTTGATCCACCGCGCCACCGGGAAAGACAAACTTGCTGGGCATGAACGCTGCCTTGGCCCCGCGCTGCCCCATCAACACGCGCGGTGTCGTCGCACTGTCGCGCAGAACGATCACCGTGGCGGCATTGCGAATGGCTGTTTTGTCGATGCTCTTCTCTGCGCTCACAACAGTGTTCATGGCCCCTGCTCTTTCTGCCGGGGCGCAGCGCTCAATCGTCGTCGCCGCCAAACCCGTGCATCATGCGTGCCCACTGAAAGGCGACAATCGCCCCTTTGAGCCGTGGCAGAAGATAAAGCGAAAGACCAACACAGCCAACTGCGAATATGGTGAACATCACCAGCGGCTCCGGCCGGAACCGCGTGAACGTGATATGCATCAACGGCGCCATCAGGTGGCCCACAATCAGGATCGTCAGATAGGCCGGTCCGTCATCGGCGCGGTGATGGTGAAATTCTTCGCGGCACACCGTGCAGCTGTCATTCACCTTCAGGTAACTGCGCATCAGTGTTTTGCTGCCGCATTTGGGGCATCGGCAGCGAAACCCCAATGAAACAGCTGGCCACAGCGGGCGCTCTTCGATGGTGTCGGTTTTTGTGGGCATCATAAGACCTCTGGAGCCACATCGCGCGTGTGGTCCTTGATCCAAGAGGTGACGAAACCGTCGCCGAAAAGATAGCGTACAAGTTGTCCTTGCGTCCCGATGTCGCAAATCCGCACGATCGTCCAAAAGACGGTTTCCCAAACGTCGCCCAAAAAAATGCATCTCCAGCGACGGAACTCTGAGGCGTCGCCGTTTAGCTCCTGTAACCAACGCGGGCCGCCCCCCAAAACGACCTGTTGCCCCCCAGGTCTTAAAACAGGAAAAAGACCATGAAAAACGCAACTCTGACCTTGTGCCTCTCGGCCGCCATGCTGGCCGGTGCGATCACGCATAGCTACGCCGCGGGCGACCACGGCTCCAAGATGCGGGCCAATTTCGAAGAGATCGACGCCAATGCAGATGGACTGATCAGCGCAGAAGAACTCTCCGCTCACCGGCAGGCCCGCTTTGATGCCACCGACACCGATGGCAACGGCGCCCTCTCACGCGAAGAAATCACTGCAAGGGCAGAGGCCAAGCAGGACGACCGCCGCGCCCGCTTCATCGACCGCATGTTTGAAAAGCGTGACGCCAATGCAGATGGCCAGATCACCTTCGAAGAAATGGCCGGCGATCGTCAGGAGAAGATGTTCTCACGCGCCGACGCCAATGGTGATGGCCTGATCTCTCAAGCCGAATTCGAAGAGATGGCCGAAAAACGCCGCGACAAGCGCTCCGACAACTAAACACGACCACCGCCCGGTCCGCCCTTGCAGGCAAGACGCGGTCCGGGCAATCCTGCACAACGAAAAGGCACTCGGCCACAGGATGCTAGTCACACACGATGACCATGCCGTTCGATGATCTGCAAGCGGCCCCGCTGGAATCGCTGTTGGTGCTTTATGCCAACGGCGACCCCAGCGCGTCACGGGTACTGACAGCGCGGCTTTTGCCTCGGGTTCTGGCCCACGCCCAGCGGCTGCTCGCCAATCGAGCAGAGGCCGAAGATGTCGCGCAGGAAGCGATGCTGCGGCTTTGGAAGGTGGCGCCCGACTGGCGCACCGGCGAAGCCAAGGTCACAACCTGGCTCTACCGCGTCACGGGCAACCTGTGCACCGACAGGCTCAGACGCAGGCGCGGGGTTGGGCTTGATGAGGTGCCGGAACCAGAAGACACACGGCCCAGCCCGGCCGATGACATGCAAAACGACGCCCGGGCCAGCGCCCTGCAATCCGCGCTTGGGCGGCTGCCGGAACGACAGGCACAGGCGGTGATCCTGCGCCACATAGAAGAACTCGGCAATCCGGAAATTGCCGAGATTATGGACATCAGCGTTGAGGCCGTCGAAAGTCTTGTCGCGCGGGGCAAACGCGCCCTGTCGGCAGACCTCGCCGGCAGACGAGAGGAACTGGGGTATAACGAATGACACATACACCACCTGAAACCGACCCGTTGGAGGCGCATTTCCGCGCCCTGCGTGAGGATGTCCCAACACCCGATGACGCGTTGATGGCGCGAATCTTGGCAGATGCCGATGCGGTGCAGGCCGATCGTGATGCCATGACTGCCCCAGCCCTGCCGCAAGCTGCAAAACCCGACACGCTGATCACCCAGATCATCAAAACAATCGGCGGCTGGCCCGGACTGGCAGGGCTGGCCACCGCCGGGATTGCAGGCGTCTGGATTGGCGTCAGCGCTCCGGCCACGCTGATGCAAACCTCGGAACTTCTGCTTTTGGGCGCAGGCGATGATGCAATCGTGGACATGGATCCCGGTTACGCCTTCGTCGGACTGGAAGGAGGGCTGTAATGGACCCTGATACCAATACACCCCAAACGCCGCCACAGGCACCACCGCCACCAGCTCGCACGCGCGGCTGGGTGCGCGTGCTGCTCGTGGTTTCGCTCGGGCTCAACCTTTTGATCATCGGTGCCGTCGCGGGCCTTGCCATCAAAGGCGGACCCATGAGGCATGCAGCTGGCAAGGGCCACCCCGTCGCAGATTCCGTCGGCCCCCTGACCAAGGCACTCAGCAAAGAAGACCGCTGGGCCATCGGACGGCAAATCCGACAAGCCACGCGTGAGGCCGGATGGGACCGCCGCAAACACCGCGAAACCCTTCGTGAGATGACAACTCTGCTTGAGGCAACACCCTTTGACGAGGCGGCATTCGCGGCTCAGCTGGCCGAAATCACCGGGTGGGCGCAGACCCGCATCGAAACAGCACAAGTTGTCCTGGTGGAACATCTGGCCAGCATGACGGACGAAGAGCGCGCAGCCTATGCACAACGGGTTCGCGAAGTGATGGCACGAAAAGGCAAGAAAGACTGAGGCTGCAACACAGACCAAGCCCGCGCAAACAGCATCCTTTACGCCGCGGGGCGCAGCGTCACGGTCACAGTGTCCCGACCATCCGTCTTGGACCGGTAAAGCGCCTTGTCCGCTTGATCGATCAACGCCTCGACCGGCATATCCCGATGCGTCCGCGCCGGGTCGACCACCGTCGCCCCGATACTCACCGTAACATGCACGTGCCCCCGCCGCCCTTTCAAGGACACCGGCGTTTCACGCACAGCCCTGCCCAAACGCCCGGCCAACGCCCGCACGTCCGGCAGCGTGGTGTCCGGCACCACGATCAGGAATTCTTCACCCCCCACCCGTGCGATCATCGCGTCACTGGGCAACGCATCCCGCATCAATCCAGCGGTGCGTATCAGCACCCGGTCGCCTGCGGCATGACCATGTGTGTCATTGACCCGTTTGAAATGATCCAGATCGGCAATCATCACGGCGAAACTTGATCCTGCCGCCTCTGCCTGTTCCATCAGTCGGCGCAGGAAAACATTGGCGTAGCGGCGATTGTGCAGCCCCGTCAGCGGATCAAGCACTGCAGCCTGCAACCCGTTCTCCAACTGACCGCGCAGCGTGTCCGACCGCTTCTTGCGCACCATGTGCAGGGTCATCCGAAAGGCCAGCTCCCTGTCCTCGCTTGGACAGTCGATGACATCACAGGCCCCCATGTCCAACAGCCGCGCTTTGCGACCCGGTCCTTCGCGCTCTGTCAATGCGATGGCCCTGATGTCACGCCCATGGGCGCAGGCCTGCAGTTCCGCCAGACTGCGCAACCCGTCACTTGCGTCCTCTGCCCCGATATGAAGAAGCGCAATATCCGGTTGACCTTGCGCATCGCAAACGCCTTGCAGTGCACCGTAGTGGCCGGGCACAATATCATATCGGCAGTAAGGTTTCAGACGGTCACAAATGTCTTTGGCAATCTCGGGAAGAGACGCCAGGACCACGGCCCGTTCCGGTCCCGAAAACCCCAGCGGGTCCTCAGCAAAGCCAAGCGCACTGGCCGTGTTCACATGCATCACCAGATCGCAATCCAGCCGCCGTTGACGTAAAAGCGCACGAAGTCGGGCGAACAATTCATCGTCATCAAGCGGTTCAACCATGACATCCGCGGCCCCCGCCTGAAGGGCTGCCAATCGTACGTCGCTATCGCCTTCTGACAGCAGCATCAATACCGGTGGCGACGGCGGTGCACAGACCCTTTCCAAACGCCGGATAAGATCAACGGCCTCTGCATCCGCCAGCGCATGGCCCAAAATCACCAGATCTGGCGTTGCTTCCAGACAGACTTTCGTAGCGTCCCGCGCGGTCGTTGCCTGACTGACAACATAGTAAGCCGCAGACAGCTTGGCTTTCAGTACAATCCTGTTTGTAGCCAGCGGGTCGACGATCAGCACATGTCCCGTCATGTGAGATACACCTTTCAACTTGCTCTTTCACTCACAACGACTATCCCCGTGACAGGTTAAGAAAACCTTTCTGGGAGTTAACGAACGTGACCATGTCGCGGGATGCCGCCGAAGAGCTCGGATTGAAATGCCTTGGCTGGCTTGTGGCCGAGGAGGAATTGTTGCCAGTGTTCCTTGGCGCAACTGGCGCGTCCGAGGCAGACCTGCGCGCCCGGGCATCCGACCCTGATTTTCTTGGCTCTGTTCTGGATTTTCTGTTGATGGACGATGCTTGGGTCATGCGCTTTTGCGAGGCAACGGGCACAGCCCCAGAACACCCCATGATCGCCCGGCAGATGCTGCCCGGCGGTGATGTCACGCATTGGACCTGAGGCAAACATGGTGAACGAAAGCGACAGAAAGGTTGACGGCCTGGTCTTCGACAAAGACGGCACGCTCTTTGATTTCCACGCCACGTGGAGCGCGGCATCGGCGATCCTCATCGAAGACCTGGCACGAGGGGACGCCGCCATACGAACCCGCCTCGCGGAGGCCATGGATTTTGACCTCACGACGGGACAATTCCGTCCCACCAGCAAGATCATCGCCTGCACCAACTATGAAGCCGCCGAAATCATCGCCGGCGCCCTGCCCGGCAGCAATGTACTCGCGGTGGAAAGCCATCTGGAAGAATTTGCCGCCGACGCCCCCCTCGCCCCCGCCGTTCCTTTGGAACCGCTTCTGACCCGTTTCCGTGATCTGGGCCTCAAATTGGGTGTCATGACCAATGACAGCGAGGCCGGCGCGCGCGCCAACCTGCGCAATGCGGGCGTGCATGATCTTTTCGACCTGATCGTGGGCTTCGACAGCGGCTACGGTGCTAAACCGGACCCTGACCCCATCCTGGCCTTTACGGCGCATACCGGGCTTGCCCCGGACCGCTGCGCCATGGTGGGCGACAGCACCCATGACCTGATCGCTGGCCGCGCGGCGGGGATGCATACCATCGCCGTGCTGACCGGCGTGGCCGTGGCCGATGAGCTGCGCGCTTATGCCGATGTCATCCTCGACGATATCGGGCACATCCCGGACTGGCTCACCTCATGACACGCGCCCTAACAGGCGGCGCAGGCTTCGGTCTAATGCTGGCCCTCCTCGGTACACTGACGCTGACGCCAGACGCGATGTTCATGCGCCTCTCCGAGATGAGTGGTTTTCAAATGTCCGCCTGGCGCGGCTTTCTGATGGGCAGCGTGATGATCGTGATCTGGGCCCTGACCAGCCGCGACCGCGCCGCCGATCTGGCCCGGATCAAAACGCGGACTGGTACTCTCATCATCATCTGTCAGCTCTTCAACTCCATGCTCTTCTGCCTAGGCATCGCAGCGGCCCCCGCGGCCATCGTCCTGATCGGCATCGCCGCCGTCCCGGTCTTTTCGGCCTTGCTCAGCTGGGTCGTCCTGCGCGAACCCACCCATGCGCTCACCTGGGCCGCCATCGCCGCCGTGATGATCGGTATCCTGATCGCTGTGACGGGAGAACACGGCACTCAATTCGACATCCGCGCCGTCGTCGGTGCCACTTTCGGTCTTGGCGTCGCTTTCGTGCTTGCGCTCAACTTCGTCGTCCTGCGGGCCGACAGGCAACTCCCGATTCTGCTGCTCGTGGGCATCGGGGCCATATGCGCAGGTATCGTTGGCCTCATCGTCACCGGGCCTGCAAACATGATGAACGGCCACCCTTGGGCCATGATGACCACCGGGGTCATCGTGCTACCGCTCTCATTCTACCTGCTATCGCTCGCCGCGCGCTACACCCACGCCGCCAATGTCAGCCTGATCATGCTTCTGGAAACCGTCCTCGGCCCGCTTTTGGTCTGGTTCGCCGTCGGCGAGGAACCCACTATGCCCATGATCATCGGTGGGGCCATCGTGGTGGCCAGCCTCGCGATTTACCTGGTGATCACAGGCCGCAGGCGCGCACCCTCACCCGCCCGGGATCATTGAGGCGGGAGCAGTGAGGCCCGATCACCCAACACCCAACGCGCCACATCGACATAGTCAAAGGCCAGCGACGCAATGAGGCTGATC
This sequence comes from uncultured Roseovarius sp., assembly GCA_963422235.2. Taxonomy (GTDB): domain Bacteria; phylum Pseudomonadota; class Alphaproteobacteria; order Rhodobacterales; family Rhodobacteraceae; genus Roseovarius. The sequence goes on along the minus strand of CAXMWV010000002.1, from coordinate 2,125,447 downwards.
ACCAGCACGATCGCAACCCATCGCACCCATCCCGTAATCGCCCCGGCCCGCAAGCCTAGCCAAACGTAAACCGCAAGCGGCGTCCAGAACAGGACATGCGGCAAGCCCAGCAGGCGCACATAGCCAACCTGCCCGTAAAGCCAGTTCATCACCACAAAGTTCGCCGCCGTCGCCGCAGCAACCGCAGCGGCGTAAAGCCATGTTTTGCGCTGAACTAGAAAGGCACCGAGCGCTGCGAAGGTGATAATCGCAAGCCACATGACCCAGATTTGAATCCACTGCGCCTGCGTTGCGATGGCATCGGAAAGTGTCATGGCGCGGCCCCTCGGAAATCTCGCGGTCTTTTACATGAGGGCTAAGCGATGGCAAAGCCCACCTCACCCCTTGGGCAAAACCCCCGGTCCGGCCCAGCGCATCTCCAACTTTTCAATTGCCGCAATCCGCTCGGACGTCTTGGGGTGGCTCATCAACCAAGCCGGCACAACCCCGCCGCGCGTCTGCGTCAGGGCTTCCAGTTTTTCAAACAGTGCCTTCTGCGGCCCCGTCCCGATCCCGGCCTTGGTCAGCAGAGCGGCGGCATACTCATCCGCCTCATACTCATCCTTTCGCGAAATCCGCGCGGCCAAGAGCGTGGCCAAACCATTGGCAATGAACACGCCTATCCCCGGCAGGAACCGCGACAGCACCATCGCCAACGCCGTGCGCAATGCGTTCTGGCCAGAGAAATCGATCATCCGCCGCCGCGTGTGCCCCAGCGCCACGTGACCCAGCTCATGGGCGATCACACTGGCCAATTCCTCGGCGCTGACCTCACCATTCTGGAACTTCTGATAGAATCCGCGTGTGATGAAAATCCGCCCATCTGGCGCGGCCAAACCGTTCACCGGGTCGATCTCATAGATATGCACGCGGATGTTCGGCAGATCGAGCGCATCGGCCATCTTCGCCAACATCCCGTTGAGCCGCCGGTCGGCCAACACGGTGGAGCGCTCATCCAATTCCCGCTTCGTCCGCCAAACGGAGAAGTGGTACATGGCCAGCCCATAAAGCAGGGCCAGAACAATGGGCATGACTTTGAACATGAAGGGGATATGGGTGGCTTATGCGCCTCCGGCAAGGTCAACATTGCCGCTATCGGACAGAGCCGTGTATCGCCAGGCCGCGGGGTGGCGATCAGGCTTATGAACGGCGTGTTTTATCGTGCCAACTCATTGCGCAATTTGAAGAGGGCGCTTAACCCACCAAATCGCCAGTCCGTGGGGGCGGCCTGGCGATGCGCGGCGGCGGGTAAACCCGCCTTGGTTCCGCGCAGGCAAAGTTCAGAAAACGCCCCTCTACCGCACCAGCAAATCCAACGGCTGGCGCGACAGACGCTCAACGCCCGTCTCGGTCACCAAAACCGAATGGCCAGTACACATCGCAAGCCCAGTCTCACTGTCCATCAGGATCATATGCAGAAAGAACACCTGCCCCGCCTGCATCAGCAACGGATTGCCCTCGTAAAACATCGGGAACTCCACCCAGATCGGGTTGTAGACCGCCCCCATCGCATAGCCGCACGCCTGCATCCGCGCGCCGGAAAACCCATGCGCGTCAAACACCTTCGCATGGGCGTCAAAGACATTGCCCATCGGGTCACCGGGCCGGATCGCCGCCTCACACGCCTCAATCGCCTCAACCGTGGCCGCGTGCATCCGTTTGTGCTGGTCAGAGGCCTCCCCGATCACCACCGTCCGCATCATCGCCGCATGGTACCGCGCATAGGCACCGGCCCATTCCCATGTCATCTGATCCTGCGCATCCAGATACCGACGGCCGGAGTAATACCGACACAGAAGCGCGCCGGGACCTGAACCCAGAATGAATTCATTCCCCGCATAGTCACCGCCGCCTTTGAACACCGCCCCTTGCATGGCGGCCAACACATCGCCCTCAAACGCCCCCGCGCGCGTGACCTCCAACCCCGCATCCATTGCATCATCCGACAGCGCCGCCGCCTTGCGATGCATCTCGATCTCTGCCGTGGACTTCACCCGCCGCAGATCGCGCATCAGATCCGAGTGATCCTTCAGCCCCGACAAGGCCGCGCGCAAAAGCTGGCCGTTGAAATCTGTCAGGCCGGACGTTTTCGACTCAAACCCCAACCGTTTGCCCAACAGCCCCATGTCGCCCAGCAAAGCCTTCAAATGCTCCGCCGGGTTGGACCCTTCGTATTCTGGCCAGATGTGGATTTGGTCGTCACTCAGGATTGAGGTCAGCTGCGCCTGCCGCAAATCCGGCAGCCGCGTCATCAGTTGCACATCGCCTTTCGCCGTCACAACCATGCATTGGAACATAGCAAAGCCGAACGTGTCATAGCCTGTCAGCCAATAATGACTTTCGGGCGCAAAGAGCAGCATGGCATCCAGCCCCGCCGCCTCCAGCGCAGCACGCGCCTTGACTAAGCGGGCATCATATTCAGCTTTATCGAAATTTGGCGGCATGGTCGGGACCTTTCATCCTGTCCCGTTCACCCTGCGCGATAAGCCTTAACTGGTAAAGAGTGCGTCAGTTCGCCAGACGAGAGATATCGCGCTGCACGGCTGTCAGCCCAAGTTTGCGCGCAAAGCGATATGCTTTCAAAGCGTCCTCAACACTGGGGCTTGAGAAGGGCGATGTGGTCGGTGTGTAGTACTTCGGATCATACATCCAGCCGATCAGCGCGGCGGCCTCCGCCCGGTCAAGACGTGGCACGGCGCTGTCGCCCATATGCTCCAACAAAACATCGAAGGCGCGGCGCGCATTGGTCTTGCCGCCTTGAATGATCAGGTAGCGTGCCAATTCCAACGGCTCGGTGGGTTCCGGCGACGCTTCCGGTACCTCAGGTTCCGGCTCCGGCTCAGGTTCCGGTTCGGGTTCTGCAACCTCCACCGGCGGGTCCACCTCAATCACTTCGGCGGGCGGTTCCGGCTCGATCAGATCTGGCTCCACCACGGCGATCTCTTCGGGTTCGCGCTCCTCAACCTCGGGTGCACTGTCGGCCTCTTCATCCGGGGCAGCACTGGCCTGATCGGGCTGTTCGGGGCTTTGCGCGGCAACCGACGGGCTTGTCTCATTGGACGCCACCTCTGGCGCATCCCCGGACTGCAATCCAAAAAACGCGGCGGCCCCACCGGCCAACGCCAGCGCACCAATGCCCGCCACAAGCGGCATCTTCGATTTCGTCTCGGCAGGCGCTGGCGGTTTTGGCGGCTCCGCACCACCGGCGGTCAGGCTGGCCGTCCGGTCTGCCGGGTTCGCCTTCAGCATCCCCTCCAGCAAACGGCATGTCTCGGTTGACAGTTTCTTGGTCTCAACCTTGATGTCGACCTTGCGTGCCTCAACCGCCGCGGCCATCGAGCCCTTGCCAGGTGGTGTGATCCCCGCAACGGCCATCAGCACCAGACCCAGCGAATAGATATCCGACTTCTCGCTCACCTTGCCGTCAAACAGGCCCAGCTGTTCGGGTGAGGCATATCCGATTTTTCCGGCGAAACTGTCGCCCAGAATGGACTTCTCAGTGCCGACCACATCTGTCGCCACGCCGAAATCCAGAATCTTGGCTTTCAGGATCGTGTCATCGGGCACCATGATATTGTCGGGCGACACATCTCGGTGAATGATGTTCTTGGCGTGAATTTCATTCAACGCCTCCAACAGCCGCGTCCGCAGCAGCAGCACGTCTTTTTCCGCCAGCCGCGCGCCCTTCTGGATGTAGTGGGACAGCGGCTTGCCGTTGATGAACTCCATGATCAGGTAATGCGTGCCGGACGCATCGCGCAGAAGCGTCTCGATCTTCACGATCGCATCGCTTGACCCCGACTGCGCCAGATCACGCATCAGGGTGGCCTCGCGCTTGAACAATTCAAGCACGCGGGTGTCCTGCAACAAGCTCGCATGGATCACCTTGACGCAAACATCGTGCCCCATAGCGATATGGCGCGCCTTATAGGTCGATCCCATGCCCCCGGCACCGAGGTAGGACACGATTTCATACGTGTCCTGAACGATTGTCCCATTGGGAAGGGGGGCGTTGTCAGCCATGGAAGCGGCACCGATTCAATACGAAACTCTCGCTTAAAATAGCGACAATCACGGCGCTTACAATTGCCTGTATCGCCACGCCTGTTCCCGAAGGTGCGTCAGATTTTCTTGACCGTGAAGGAACTGTCGCCGATCTGGACCGTCGACCGACTGCTTAGCGTGACAGACCCGCCACCCGGCACTTTCTGCCCGTCCACCTTGGTCCCGTTGGACGAATTCAGATCTTTAATCCGCAGTTTGCGATCCCTCAGCGAAAGCGTGGCATGCTGACCTGACACCCGTGGGTCCTCGATGATGATATCAGCCTTGCTGCTGCGCCCGATGATCGCACCGCTTTCCAGCTGCTTACGTGTCACACCGACAGCTTTGCCCGTGCCATTCGGCCCCCTCAGCATCACGTTGACGACAGGCTTGGAAGACTTGCCCCAAGACCGGCCCGACCCTCTGCTGCTTCTGCCAGAGCTTGAACGGCTGCTGCTGCCGGAGGAGCGCGACCGCCCGTAGGCAAAAAGGCCGCCCGAAACAACCGTCAGCGTGCCCAGCACGATCATGATTAGAACTGCCGTGGACAGCTGCCCGCTGCCGGAAATGGCGTTGATGCCGGACACCGTGGCGATGGTGCCGTTGCAGGCTGTCGTGATCGGCTGGATCTTCAGATTGGTACGCTCAATCAAATCAAGCAGTTCGTTGCTGGTGGACGCTTGATAAACGCGGCGGCTTTCAGAGCTCAGGCCCAGGCTTTGCGTGTTCACACCAACCACACCAGCGCATGCATTGACCAGCGGACCGCCCGAGTTACCCCCGGCAATACTCGCATCATGCTGGATCACCTGGACGGTATGGCCAGGGATCGGTTTGGGATAGGCAAATGTCGAACTCACGGTGACACGCCCGACAACACCCGTCGTCATGGAAGAAAGATAAAACTCTTTGTTCAGGCGACGTTCGGTCGCGATGTCTGCAACGCCGGGGAACCCAAAGCTTGCAACCGTGGCACCTTGATCCGGCGGGTCTTTAAAGATTGGGACGGGTCTGAGTGGCGTGTCCGGAGACCCATTGTCCCGGGTGATCTTCAGAATGGCCAAATCCTGTGGCCCGCTCACCTCAACAATACGCCCGTCGAATTCAATGATCTGACCTGAGCTATGATCAGGAACAAACCCAATGCGGTATCGATAGCTGGTGGACCCCGCCACATGGGCGTTGGTGGCAAAGTAGTATTCGTCGTTGTTGATCTTGGCGATGACGAACCCGATGCCAGTGCTGTGCAACCGGCCACCACTGTAAACCAAGACGCGTCCCAGTCCCTGGTTCAACACCTTGCTGACCTCGGCCAGGTTCTGCGCCTGTGCTGGCCCGGCTGGGTTCCCAAACGCAAACCCCAAGGCAATCGTCAGTGTCAGTATCAAACGTCTCATCATCGCAACAATCCAAAGGTGACCGCGCCCACGATCAGAAGACCCACAGCGCTGAAAATAATCAAGTTTCTTCTGGCGCGCGGCGTAATTTGCTTGGTCGATCCCTCGCCCGACGCCACGATCTTGGAAATCGACCTCAGGCTGATGCCCAACTGCGCCAGATAGTCTTTGGCATCCACAGGTCGCCTGAACGGGTAAAGCGCACACCCCGCATCAATCGCATCGCACAGCTCGGGCGAGTACTTTCCCGCGCATTTCTGAGCGATGGGGATATACGGATCAGGCTGCCCTTTAGTGACCGCACGATCCCTGACTTCGGACGGCACCGCCTTTTGACCTGACATCATGACATACGCCACCATCGACAGCGCAAAAAGGTCCGTCCACGGGCCCTCCTTGTAGTGATCCTTGCTTTCGCGCAGCCGCTTGGGCACTTGTTCAATCGCCGCAAAAGACGGCGTGAAGGCCTGCAACTCCGCCCGCGCATTGCTGTGCTTGGCCGCGCCGAAATCGATCAGCACCGGTTGCCCGTCGCTTTTGCGCACCAGAATGTTGTCCGGTTTAATGTCGCGATGCAGCAGCCCGGCCTTATGGATCACCGCCAACGCCTGCCCAATCGAATCCACGAACATGCGCACCAAATCTTCCGGGAACGGGCGCTTGTTATTGAGATATCCGTGAATGATCTGCGTCAGGCTGACCCCTTCCACATATTCCATCACCACATAGGCCGTGCCGTTGCGCTTGAAGAGACCGCGTACCGCGATCAACCCTTCGATCTTGGGCAGACCCCGCAGAATATTGGCTTCGTTGTAGAACGCATCCAAGCCCTGCTGGAACCGCTTCTCGTTTTTTTGCGGCACATTCAGGTTCAACGCCCCGCTGCGAGAGACGATGTCAGCCGGAAAATACTCCTTCATCGCGTATTGCGCGTTGGTTTTGATGTCGCGGGCCAGATAGGTGATGCCAAAGCCACCACTGCCCAGCGTTTTCAGAATTTCAAAACCGGCAAATCGCGTATTTGGAGCAATCTCGGACACGGCGGACACACCTTCTAGTTTTCCGTCGTGTCGGCATCATCCGCCGGCTCTTCGGATGTGTCCTCTGCCGGCGCCTCTGGCGTTTCCTCCGGCGTCTCTTCCGCACCATCGGCCCCATCATCAGGCGCAATTTCACCGCCATCAGTTGAGTCTGCGTCAGCCCCGTCAGAATCCGTATCGCCGTCACTGTCCGTGCCGTCGTCAACCGGAGGATCATCTTGCGGTATCTCGTCTTCCGACCCCGGCAGGTCTTCGTCATCCGTAATGCCGCCATCCTCGATTTCGGTTGGCTGCGCTGGCGGCAGCGGAAGTGGTTCTGGCACCGGTTCCGGTTCGGGCTGCGACAGCACGACCATCAGCACAACAAGGGCTGCCACAAGCGCAACCGTCAGACCCACGATCAAAGGCGTCTGTGACTTGGTCGCGGGCGCATCGCGCGATGGCTCCCATATTGTCGTGTCACTCCAGAACCCGGCCTCATGCGCCGTGTGATAACAGGCCACGATGGTCGTGTTGTCCTGGTTGGGCTTTTGCACATTCGCCACGGCATCCAGCAGATTGTGCACCACGTCCTCAGGCGATTGACCATATCGCCGCTCGATCTCTTGGCGCAGGTCTTCGTGGCTCAGCGTATCGATCCCGTCGCTTGCGATCAGCAGCAGATCACCCTCTTCCAGAGGTGAGCTGTTGATGTCGATCAGCGGGATATGCTTGCCATGCACGGCAGACCGCAGCGCGTTTCGCTTTGGGTTGGAAATCGCCTCCTGTTCGGTGATCTCACCGCGCTTCACCATCTCCTTCAGCTCACCAAAGAACGAATGATCCTGGTTCAGTTTTTCCAGCTTGCCCGCGCGGTAGCGATAGATGTGACTGTCGCCGACACTGATCCAGACCAGACGATTGTGCAGCTTGATCACGCCCACCAGCGTGCAGCCCATGCTTTCCAGTTCCTGGTCCCCGGCAATCTTCGCTGCCACCGCCTGGTTGGCCATGTCGAGCGCTTTGCCCAGCCGCTGCTTAGCATCCGTCTCAGACGATTTCAGGAAGTTCGTCTTGAACGCCTTCAGCGCGGTGTCACTCGCGATGCGCCCACCGATATGGCCGCCCATGCCGTCACATAGGGTGATCAGAACGTCCGAATTCGGACGTTCCGGGTCCTGCTCATCTACCGCGAATGCATCTTCCTGGTAGTTGCGCGCGCCTCTGATCGCGCTGCCGTAAACGCTTTTCATGCCGATGTGCTTTGCATCCTGACTGTCCCGAGATCAGTTTACACTTTGCTCCAGTCAAACTCCTTGTCGCAAAGTGCAATGAAGGCCAGCGTCGTGTTCTTCGACAACTGGATCAACGATTTGGTGGGCAGTTCCACCATGTTGGGGATCAGCTTGCCGTTCAGACGCGTCAGGTTCTTGCCCGATCCATGCGCGATGTAGAACTCGCCATCCTCGTACATGATCTTGGCATGGTCCTCGCCAGAGATCAGGTTGTCCCCGAAATTGATCGACACACGCTGATTTTCGTTGCGACCGATCAGGTTCATCCCGTGACCAAGCGTCAAAGACCGGCCCTTGCCCGGACCGCGCAGAACCACAAGCCATCCCACAACGGGGTCCACACCTTCGGCATATTTGTCCTCGGCCTGAACCTTGGGGTCGTTTTCCGTGGCCGCGCTGTAGATCACGGTCTTTTCAGACAAAGATTGCCCCGCGATCACGGTTTCCTCGTCATTGCCTTGCGGCGACAGCTGCGTCAGGTCAATCGTTGGCTCGCTGCCAAATTCCGTGGCATCCGTAGGCGCATCGAGCTGCGTGTTGTCGCCACTCGTCGTTTCGTCGTCGAATACCCAGCTTGTTTTCTCAGTAGACATATTTGGTACTCCTTTTGATCAGCGTCGCGGTGTCCCTACGACTTCTGCAAAACCATGTTGTATTCACCCAGGACAATTGTATCGCCAAAGCCCACAGGCGTCGTTTCTGTAATGCGGCTTCCGTTCACGAACGTACCGTTGAGCGATTGCAGATCGGACAGCTGGAAACTGCCCTCTCCATTGCTCTGGATCACGGCATGGGCACGCGACACGGATTTGTGCACGATCACCACATCGTTCTTGTTGCCCCGGCCAAGTGACGTGCGGCCCGGGTTGATCTGGATCTGGCGGCCCGACGCCTTGTCGACCAGCATGCCCACAACGGCGGGGGCCACCGGCGCAACAGGCTCGATAATCGTCTCGCCCGTATCATCAAGGTCTATATCTTCTTCGGGTTCGCCCAAGTCGCCCGCGTCGTCACCACCACCGCGCTTGCGCAGCGCCAGGATCAATAGCAGCAGCAACAGAACGCCAGCCGCCACAAGCGCGTACCAATACGTCTTCGCAAGTTCGATGGCTTGCTCCACCGGCGTCTTTTCCTCGACCTCTGCCGGTGTTTCGCCAGGCGTTACTTCATCATCCGAAATAGGCTCATCAGGCGAAACCTGTTCGGGGGAGAAGTCATCAGACAGCGTCTCTTCCACCGTCTGGCTGGACCCAAGGGCGACAGGCCGTTCAATCTCGACCTGCACCAAAGCAGGTTCAGCAGCTTCACCGTCACGAAGGACAACCAGTTTGGTTTCCGTCCGGACAGAGCGCAGCTTGCCGGCAAGCTGGCTAACCCGACCATCGACCTCATTTGGCTTGCCATATTCAACCGCTTCGAACTCCCCGCCCGTGCCTTCACTGATGGCACTCAGGTAGGTGCGTCCGGCCGCAATGTCGGGGCTGCCACGTCCTTGCCAGAAGCTGCCCATGACAGACACGCTGATGCGCTTGGCCTTAGCGTCCTGTACAAGATCCTTCAGCAACTCCAGCTTGGATTGCAGCGGCTCATCTGTCGGTTCTTCCATCCCGTCAGAGACCAGAACCACAGACCCGAAGATAAAACTCGTCTGTGCGGCCACCAGCTTCATCGCCTCGCTCAGGTTCAGACGTATCAGCGTGTTGGTTTCCGTCAGCTCCAGCTCATCCAAGGCTGTCATCAACTGCGTGCGGTCCCGTGTGAACGGCACCAGTTCTTTCAGGTCGCCGCCAAACACGGACAAGGCAACCAGCTCATCGCGCGGCATGGCCTCAACCAAAGCCTTGATCGCGGGAATTTCGTTGCGCTTGAAATTGGCACGACGTGTCGGGCTCGACGTGGACACATCCACCAGGATTAAGGTCCCGGACATGTCGACCTTGGTGTTGTCCCGCAGGTCTTCGGCATCCAGAAGACGCCAGGAACGACTATAGGCATCCCCGTTCAGTTTCTTCGCGGAAATGCTCTTGGCCGTGTACCCGGCCGGCATCCGCAGCGAACACCCGGTGTATCCTCCCCGCAATTCGGTCTGACAATTCAGAAGATTGCCAGAGCTCTGGGCATACCCAACCTGCGTGGTCGGCATGGTCAGCAGCGCTGCACAGACAATGAGGCTCAGTAGACGGAAATATTTCATGGCTTCAGGGTACTCTTATCTGCCGGACATTTTTTGCGCGGTGTGTCGGGTATAGCGGCGTATATCCACCAGAATGAAACAAATCAGACAGTGCAGCGCCGAAAACATGATGCCCAGCAAGATCGCCAGTATCCCGGAAATCAGCCCCACCGACGCTTCGCCGATATTGCTCAGTATCTGGATGCCGGACCAGACCCCGGTAATCAGCCAAAGCGCGCCGGTGCCGTAGATGATCACATCCGCCATGTCGAAAAGAAACGACTTCATTGTATTGATGTCCCCAAGTGTCCCCCATTAAAGGCACGGCAGGTGGCTGCCGTGCCTAAACTTTTAGTCTGACAAGATTTTAGTCCGCGTTGAACGTCGGAACCTGGAATACACCGCTTGCGGCAGTGTCGCTTTCTGCGGCGACAAGCTGCCCTGCGGCGCTGGAAAGAAGCGCTGTGCGGCCCGGCTCATTAGGCGCAAACACTGCCTTTTGGCCGGAATTCAACGCGTCAACCGCGGTCACGTACCACTGCGCTGCCAGATCAGAACGCTGCGACGTGCCAAAGCCCGCCTGCAGGTGGTGACCAAGCACTTCAGCGTAGGGCGTGTTGCCCACAGCCGTCAGCATCAAGGCGGAGGCCACAACCAAATCGGAGTCATCAGCCTTGTAACCCAGACCCATGCAAATCTGACCAACACCGGTCAGCTGCGCCGGCGTCTGACCGGAATTGATGATCATGTCCTTGGCGTCCGCCATCACCACTTCCATGTCCTTGAACGACAAGCTTGTGGTGTGAACCTTGAACTGGTCGATCAGCCCCATGCACTGATCCAGCATCTCCGCCTCGGTGAACTGCTTCACATTGGCAACCATCGCTTCCGCGTCCGTCATGGCGTGCAGACGGGCAACACAAAATTGTTCATCCAGCGCCGTTGTCGGCTCGGTCATCGTGGACAAGGTGGTGTAGCCACCCGTCTGCGCGACGCGCAGCGTGACGGCGTCACAATGCGCATCCATCGAACTCACCGCAAGCGCCTCACCGAATACGGGAATGCTGCTGCTAGTGTCTTCTGCTGCAGCCAGCACGGTGTCATCATCGCTCGCAACAGCCGGGGTCGTGGCCGCCGGTTGCGTGTAAATCTTCAGAAGACCGCGCGCGCCATCATCCAAAGAGGCGACCTGCTGAACCGTGGCACTGCCACCGGCCAAAGCCCGGTCATAGCTGGACAAAAGCGCCTGCTTTTCAAAATCATCCAGCGTCCCATCCACGGGGTAACCCATGTAAGCCTGATAGCTTGAAATCCCGGCGCGGGTCTTTTGACCGAACACGCCATCCGCTGTTCCCACGTCAAACCCGAAGTAGTTCAGTGCTGTCTGCACTTTCCGGTTTTCTTGACGCTGCGCAGAGGGCACGCCGGTGTATTGCCGTGTAGTTCGCTGCTGCGTCGCTTGGCGGCTGCGGCTGTTGTTTTGCGCAGCACCGACAATAGCGCCACCAATCACGCCGCCAACAAAACCGCTTAGAAAGTCGTTTGCGTAAGTAAGGTGCAGGCGATTGCGCAAGAGCGAGAGCCGATACAATAATAAGAGGCTTTTTCATGATTAAATCCCAGTACAGTTTTACCGTTTATCGGTGAGCAGACACGTTATTATCGAAAGCGTTGCATATTTTAATTTCATCTTCAAGATTCGCGGCGGTTTCGATCATGACCTCGCACACAACCATTCCTTGAGGCGTTTTCACGTGCATCAATCCACCTGTATGGCGCCAATTGTCCTCGATTTTGGCGTTTGGCCGTACCGGCGCCAGAGAAATATGCGTGCCTTCTCAACACACACACGGCCGCAACTGACATCGCCGGGGTTGCGATTTCGCAAATTCAGCATCCAACAACCGCCGGTAGCGGCCTTCCATCCCAAAATGCACCGTCTGCCGGAACGGACGATGTTGTGTCACCAAATGACTGGAAACTGGTAGGCCCGGAGGGACTCGAACCCCCAACCAAAGCGTTATGAGCGCTCTGCTCTAACCAATTGAGCTACAGGCCCGACCTGTGATCGTCTGTAACAGATGCGCCCCAACGGTCAAGCAGCGACGCCTCAGCCACCCTCACCGATCCGCGTACGCAGTGCACTGACCTGCACGGCCAGGCTGTCACGCCCGCCCATGGCGAACTTGCGCAGCTCTTGCTCAAAACTCGTTACCATGTCCTGAACAAACGCTACAAATTCCGCCCGCATCTCCTGATCTGCGGTTGAGCGGTATTCCATCACAAAGCGGTCATTTACATTGGCAATCTCATCAAGGTAGTGCCCCAGATATTTGTTGAGCTCGCGATACCGGTCCGTGTCATCAATCAACGCCTGCCCCATCAACCCGACCACCCGGCCCAGCGTGTCGACCAATTCGCCCAGCTCCGAGTCGTTCAGTTCCGCAAGCCGCAAACGCATCTGCATGATCTGCGTTTCAGAGCGTTTCTTGAGTGCCTCTGCATTATGGGCGCGGATTTCTTCCGCCGTCTTGGGCTTCTTTTCCCGGAACCCGTCAAAGCCGAAAGTGCAAAAGCCCAACACGGTGGCCAGCACGCCTTGCGCAACGGCGTAGGGCATCTCTCCGCCCCGTGCCACAACCAGCCCGGCCAGAACCGCGCCCAGCATGACCGATCCCAGCGTCAAAAACGGCATCTTTGAACCGAGCGTCACCTCTTTGGCGTCATATGTCTTGCGCAGCCGCAGCCCGATCGAAATCCAAAAGAGCGCCACTACGAAACCCACAAGAAAACACCCATGCATGACCATCTTCGGCACATCCGCACCAAAGAACGCGAACGCCATAGGGCAAATGGCAATGAACAGAATCGACACCGACTGTTGATTGCGCGGATCGCGCAAAAGCGTGGTTTCGGCCAGGCGTTCGGTGTCGAGCATCTGTTGCAGCATGCGATTTACTCCTTGGGCTCTCTCAGGTCTCGTTCCAGCATCAGCTCTTTAATGACTGGGTCGGGGGTGAGGAGTGATCTGTCGAAATCCGAAAGCGTCTCATGCATGGAGCGCAGCCCTTCGAACTTCGGATAAACGACCGGTTTGCGCTCAGCCAGGACCTTCCCCTCATAAAAGGTCTGTTGGAAAATTGAGCTTTCATCGTGATAGAACTCATCCAGACCCAGATGGCTCCACAGCACCGGCAGGAACGTCTGGTTCAGCACCAGAAAGAACAGCCCCGCAAACGCCAGGTTGGGCAACGTCCGCGTCATCAGCGTGCCGTCCGCCGTGTTGACATGGATCATCCTGCGCAGGCTCAGAAAAAACCGCCGCAAGCTCCAGAGCAGATACGCCACCGCCACGATGGCGATCAAGAAAAGTGTGTCAAACAGTGCCATACACCCAAGGTTGCAAAACCATTACGGCGAGGGTTTGACATGGATCGGGCAATTCGGCGGATGACGTCGGTCTCGCGTCTCGGGATAGCCAAAGCACGCATCAAGAATCCCGTGCGCCCCACTCCATCTTTGCGATCCCACTTTTCATCGCCCACTGCATCGGGTAACCCGCCCCAAGCAACGCGCGAAAGGGCCATCCCCCATGACCAGCAAGACCACGCAAAACACAGGCGGCAAGAACGGCATCACCTACGCCGACGCAGGCGTGGACATTGACGCGGGCAACGCGCTGGTTGAGCGCATCAAACCCGCCGCCAAGCGCACCGCGCGGTCCGGCGTGATGGCGGGGCTCGGCGGGTTCGGGGCGCTGTTTGATCTAAAGGATGCAGGCTACACCGACCCCATTCTCGTCGCGGCCACCGACGGTGTGGGCACCAAGCTGCGCATCGCCATCGACACCGGCTTTGTGGACGGTGTGGGCATTGATCTGGTCGCCATGTGCGTCAACGATCTGGTCTGTCAAGGGGCCGAGCCGCTTTTCTTCCTCGATTACTTTGCCACCGGTAAGCTGGAAACCGAGCAGGCCGCGCGCATCATCGAAGGCATCGCCGAAGGCTGCCTGCGCTCAGGGACTGCCCTGATCGGCGGCGAAACAGCCGAAATGCCCGGCATGTACGAGGCAGGCGATTTCGATTTGGCGGGCTTTGCCGTGGGTGCCATGGAACGTGGCGCTGACCTGCCCCGCGATGTGACAGAGTGTGACATCCTACTAGGACTGGCCAGCGACGGAGTACACTCCAACGGCTATTCCCTCGTGCGCAAATTGGTCGAGGTGTCCGGCCTTGGCTGGGACGACCCCTGCCCTTGGCAGGATGGCCCGTTGGGAGAGGTTTTGCTCTCCCCCACACGGCTTTACGTGAAACAGGCGCTGGCGGCGGTCCGCGCGGGCGGCGTGCATGCGCTGGCCCATATCACCGGCGGCGGCATCACTGAAAACCTGCCCCGCGTCCTGCCCGATGGCATGGGCGCACAGGTCGACCTGAGCGCGTGGACCCTGCCCGGCGTCTTCGCATGGCTGGCCGAGACCGGCGGCATGGACGAGGCCGAGATGCTGAAGACCTTCAATTGCGGCATCGGCATGGTTTTGGCCGTCGCCGCAGACGAAGCCGATGCGCTGACCGCTCTTCTCACCGACGCAGGCGAAACCGTTCATCGCCTGGGCCACGTCACCGCCACACCCGGCGTGCACTACACAGGCGCGCTCCTGTGACGATCCGCGTCGCCATTCTCATTTCCGGTGGCGGCTCCAACATGGTCGCTCTGGTCAACAGCATGACCGGCGATCACCCTGCCCGGCCTTGCCTGGTCTTCTCCAACGATCCAGAGGCAGGCGGGCTGGAAAAAGCCGCCGCCATGGGCGTGCCCACGGCCAGCATCGATCACCGCCCCTTCGGCAAAGACCGCGCCGCGTTTGAGGATCAATTGAACGACCGGTTGGTGGAGGCCGGCACACAGCTTATCTGCCAGGCCGGGTTCATGCGCATCTTCACCGAAGGCTTCGTGAAACGCTGGGAAGGACGGATGCTCAACATTCACCCGTCCTTGCTGCCCAAGTACACCGGCCTCAAAACCCATGCCCGGGCGCTGGCCGCTGGCGATACCGAGGCAGGCTGCACCGTACACGAAGTGATCCCCGAACTGGACGCAGGCCCCATCCTCGGCCAACGCCGCGTACCTATTGAACACGGCGACACACCCGAAACCCTCGCCGCCCGTGTTCTTGTGGAGGAACACAAGCTCTACCCTGCCGTCCTGCGAGAGTTCGTGGAAACCCGCACGCTCTGATCCAACAGAACCGCCGCCGCTTCTTTCTTGCCAAAAATACTTCGGGGGAGTCGCGGCACGCGACGGGGGCAGCGCCCCCAAACTCCTCTGACCGAACGCCACGCCTCTGCACAGCACCCTGCTGTCAGCCCAGCATCTCCATGAAAACCTTTGTTTTATTGCCAAATTCACGCCCCAAACACGAATAGACATTTTCATTTGCTGTTGCTTGTCCTATGACACCCAGACCTTCTGAGGCGCGTGGTGCGTTCTCAAGGCACGGCACATCTTGAATGAAAACGATCACCGACACCCAAGACCTTGCCGAGTTCTGCGCGCGCGCAGCCACCTGTGACTATGTAACAGTCGATACCGAGTTCCTGCGCGAACGCAGCTACTACTCCAAGCTCTGCCTTGTTCAGCTCGCCCTGCCCACGCGTGGTGAGGACGACGCTGTTCTGGTCGATCCGATCGCGGGCGACCTCTCGCTTGAGCCGTTATATGAGCTGTTCCGCGATACGTCCGTAGTGAAAGTCTTCCACGCCGCCCGCCAGGACCTGGAGATTTTCCATGTCGATGCCGGTCTCATCCCGGCGCCTCTCTTTGATACGCAAGTCGCCGCCATGGTCTGCGGATTTGGTGAACAGGTGGGCTATGAAACCCTCGTGCGCAAAATCGCGCGCCAGAACCTCGACAAAACATCCCGCTTCACCGATTGGTCGCGCCGCCCTCTGACCGAGGCTCAGCAGAAATACGCTTTGGCCGACGTCACCCATCTGCGCGATATTTACGAGTTTCTGGCCGCCAAGCTGACCAAGTCAGGCCGCGAACGCTGGGTCGCCGAAGAGCTGGAAATCCTCAACGATCCGGAAACCTACATCATTCGCCCGGAAGAAGCCTGGAAACGGGTGAAAACCCGCAACGCCTCGGGGCGGTTCCTGTCTCTGGTGCGCGAGCTGGCGCAGTTCCGCGAGCATTACGCGCAAACCAACAACGTGCCCCGCAACCGGGTTTACAAGGATGACGCACTGGTCGAACTGGCCTCGACCAAACCCGCCAACATGAAGGATCTGGGCCGCTCTCGCCTGCTGCTGCGTGAGGCGCGCAAAGGCGACATTGCAGAGGGCATCTTGCAAGCGGTGCAGGCCGGGCTTGCGCGTTCCAATGACGATCTGCCCAAGCCTGATCGGTCGCGCGAACGGCTGCAGGTTAACCCCGCACTCGCCGATCTTCTGCGGGTTCTGCTGAAGGCCAAGACAGAAGAATTCGGCGTGGCCTCCAAACTCATCGCCACGGCCGCTGACCTTGATGCAATCTCAGCGGGCGAACGCGACATTGCCGCGCTCAAAGGATGGCGCCGGGACGTGTTCGGGGAAGACGCACTGCGCCTCTGCTCGGGTGAAATCGCCCTTGCCGCCAAGAGCGGCGACATCGTCACCGTCGATCTCTAAATCACAGTAACCGACGCCAACCCAAAGCAAGACCCACCGTCGGGGAGGACAAGCGTTCCCTACCTGCGCGATGTCTGCGTATTGCGCCGGGCGATCACGCGGACCGTGCGGACCTGCTCCAGTTCCTGCACACTCAAAGGCGCCGCCGCCTGAATGCGGCGCGTCCGTTCCGGTCCCTGCGGTGTCTGGATCGGCTGCAAGGCGCGCAGCTCAAGCGTCAGGACCCCGTCCACCACGCGCCCATCATTGGCTGGCACGAGACGCACGTCATAGGCATCCTGCCGCGCGGTCAGCCCTGAAACTGTCACGATCGCACCGGTCGAGGTGCGCTTGATCTCAAGGGCTGTGACCTGATCCACCAGTGTCCCTTGATAGGGTCCGTCCTCACGACCAAAATTGATTGTACCCGTGCTGCTCGTGGTCAGCCTGCGTTTGTCGATCAGCTGCGACTGTCGACGCTCTCCGATCAACGGATTGACCTCGACCACCTCGCCCTGTTCGTTCACCACCGTCTCCACTTCCTGAGACGTGCTCGACCCGAACCAGTTCACCGGGTTCAGACGGGATTCCCGCACTGTACCGCAAGAGGCGACCGAGAACGCGGCCACAAGCAAGATGATTGAGGAAATGCGCATTCCACGACCCCCGATGGTTGGACGTAGGATGACTAGCCTATCATGGCGGCCTTGAAAAGGATCCAGACTTGAAAAGCACGCCGAGACGTTTCTGGGGGTAGACGCCCGGCGATCCCCCGCCTAGGTCACAGGAGGAAGACCCGCAAAGAAAGGCCCGGACCGTGGCACAACCGGATTTTGAAGAAATTGTCGAGGATTTCGAGTTCCTTGAAGACTGGGAAGATCGCTATCGCTACGTCATCGATCGCGGCAAGGCGATGGACCCGCTGGACGATGCGCTCAAAGTCCCTGCCACCAAGGTCGATGGCTGCGCCAGCCAGGTTTGGCTGCACCCCCGCATCGACGGCGGCGTGTTTTCTTTCGAAGGCGACAGCGATGCGATGATCGTGCGCGGACTGATTGCCGTGCTCAAAGCGCTTTATAACGAGGCCCCGGTCAAAGACGTTCCCGGCATTGACGCCCACGGCGAACTGGCCCGGCTTGGCCTCAACGATCACCTCTCCGCGCAACGCTCCAACGGTCTGCGCGCCATGATCGAACGGATCAGGGAAACAGCCGCAAAAGCCGCGTGAACGGGGCCTTTCTGCGCTCCGACCATCGGCGTTTCACCAACCTGTGTATCGCGTGCCGGAAACGACAGGCTATGTTTCTCCCATAGCAACCGGAGTCGCAGCCCATGTTTCGCCTGATCCCCCTCGTCCTTTTCGCAGCTTTTGCTCTTCCCACCCTGGCGCAAGACACTGAAGCACCCGAAGCGACCGAAGGCCCGATGACCTACGAACAACTGGGGCGCATCATCTTCGCGCTTGATCCCGACGCAGAACCTCAAGGCCCCGGCTTTCTGCTGACCATTGCCGAGGTCACTGTGCTCGTCGTCGTCGACCCCGCCTCTGACCGGATGCGCGCGATGGTGCCCGTGACCGAGGTGACCAGCCTCAGCCAGGAAGAGCTGGTCCGCGCGATGCAGGCCAATTTCGACACAGCCCTTGATGCCCGCTATGCCATCGCAAACGGGATGCTCTGGTCAACCTTTATTCATCCGCTATCACCTCTGGAAAAGGATCAGTTCATCTCCGGCCTCGGTCAGACGGTGAACGCCGCACTGACCTACGGCACGCTTTATTCAGGTGGCCTGATGCAGTTCAACGGCGGCGACAGCCCGGGGCTGCAGCGCGAACTGATCGATGACCTGCTCAAGAAGGGCGAAGAACTCTAGACTGCGGTCCGCGTCACGGCAGAACCAGATCAGCACGCTCTGAAAGCGATTGCGCAAGATGCTCGATAAACCCCGTCAGCTTGGCAGGCGCATATCGCTTGCTGGGATACACCGCATAAAGACCGCGCGATTGCACCGTGCGATCCGCAAACAAATGGACAGCCGCGCCAGATCGAACCAAAGGCACCGCCAAATTACTGCCCACCTGCCCGATGCCCGCACCCGCTGCCAAGGCCTGCGCCAAAGCGGCTGGATCGTTGACCACGATCGTGGGGTTGATCGACAGACGCTCAACACCTGATCCCCCCTCGCCCAGAAACTCCCAATCGAACACCCGCTGTGACGGGTTGGACCGCATGCCGACCAACTTGTGATTTTGGATGTCTTCAATCGTTTCCGGGACACCGTGAGCATCCAGATACTGGGGCGCTGCAATCACCATGGGCGTGATCGGCAGCAGCAGACGCGCGATATAGTCGCTGTCCGGCAAAATGCCCGCGCGTATCGCCAGATCGAACTCTTCGGCCACCAGATCAACGAACCCATCGGTCAGCGACAACTCGACCGATAGCTCGGGATGCATCTCCTGAAAGGTCGTCAACGCGGGTAGCACATGCTCTCGCCCGAACGCCGTGGTCGATGTCACCCGCAGTGTCCCGCGATACGCGGCGCGGTCCTCCTGCAACGTGATCGCCGCCTCGTTAAGCGCCTCCACCGCGGGCGCGCATCTTTGCAAGAACCTTTGCCCTTCTGGCGTCAGCTTCACCTGCCGCGTGGTGCGCGTGAAAAGCCGCGTCGCCAGACGATCTTCAAGCGCCTTGATATTCTGACTGACCGCACCGGGCGAGACACCAATGGCCTTGGCCGCCCCGCTAAAGCTTTCGCGCCGGGCGGCCTGGATGAAGGTTTCGATGAGGCGCAGGTCAATCATCTCTCATTATTTAGTATGACTAATAAATAATATCAATCTGACCCCAATTCTAAATTCCGGACCGCCGATACATATTCCCCTCATCGCAACACACAGGATTTGGAGACGACCATGTTTGACACACCCCTCACCCCCCGCACCTTCGCCATT
The DNA here is from genome assembly GCA_963422235.2 of uncultured Roseovarius sp. Lineage (GTDB taxonomy): Bacteria > Pseudomonadota > Alphaproteobacteria > Rhodobacterales > Rhodobacteraceae > Roseovarius. The sequence continues at coordinate 2,105,883 of CAXMWV010000002.1, read as the reverse complement.
GGCGGCGACATGGTTGTGAACCGCATCGGCTACGGTGCCATGCGTCTGACCAGTCAGCCCGGCAATTTCGGCCCCTTCCCCGATTGGGACAAAGGCGTGAACCTGCTGCGCCGCGCCCATGAGAATGGTGTCACCTTTTTCGACAGCGCGCATGCCTACGGGCCGGAATGGGCGGACAAGATTTTGGGAGAGGCGCTTTGGAACACCAACGCCGTCATCGCCACCAAGGGTGGTGTCAGCAAACCCGCCCCCGACCGCATCATTCCCGATGGCACGCCAGAGACCCTGCGCTGGCAGGTGAATCGCGCGCTCAAGAACCTGCGCCGCGACCAGATTGACCTCTTCCAGTTGCACCGCGTCGATCCCGACACGCCGATCGAGGTCTCAGTCGAGGCCATGGCCGACATGCAAAGCGAGGGTTTGATCCGTCACATCGGCCTGTCAAATGTCGACCAATCCCAGCTTGCCCGCGCCATGTCCGTGGCCCCGATTGCGTCCGTCCAGAACCGCTACAATTCAGCCGAACGCGGCGCGGACGACATGGTGGATTTCACCGCTGAAAACGGCATCGCTTTTATTCCTTATGGGCCACTGGGTGCGCACCCGATGCAAAAAGGTGCCAAACTCAACCCGCAGGCCGCCCTGGCCTGGTTGCTTCAACGCTCACCCAACATCGTGGTGATTCCGGGCTCCACCAACCCGGCGCATGTGGCCGCCAATATCGCGACCTGGGAACAGTTGTGATACAAAATCCGGACCGCGTCCCAAAGCTTGGGCGCGGTCCATTTGGCGCCAGCCCCCAAACGCACTTTCCCTTGGGGGCCAGCCCCCAAACCCCCGGGATATTTCCAGCAAGAAGAATGGCAAAACCGCCTCAAGCCTTTCTTCTTGCTATAAATATCCCCGCCGGAGGCATCAAATCACTGCAAAAAAGTGACCGGGCGAACCGGTATCACGGTCAAGGCGTTGGACGGTGTCATTTTCATGACTGGGGGGAGCCTTGCCCACGACCCGGCAAACCGCCCGGTCACACATCGTTGGAGAGGGTTTAGCCGCGCATCTTCTTCACGACCATTCCAACGATTGCCTGCACCACCATGCCAGCCACACCGCCACCGACAGCGTTGCCAACCAATGCACCTATATCCATGCCACCCGCGGCATCACCGGTCATCCCGCCGAGCAATCCACCCAGCAACTGACCACCGCCGACGCCACCAACGGCCCCCACGACCGCGTTGAGCATCGAGCCCATGTCAGAGCCCTTGACGACCTTACCACTGGCAGAGCCACCCACGGCGCCACCCACGATCTGTGCGATCAACTGTTCCATATGGTTATCCCTTCCCGGATGATTGCTCGGTTAGCCGTAGACGGCTTCTTTGCCGAAATGCTTGGTCAGCATGTAGTAGATGACCGCCCGGTACTTGTTGCGCTCGGACCGGCCATAGGTGTCGATCACCGAGTTGATCGCGTCCATCAACGCAGGACTGTCTGCCAGACCCAGCTTTTTCACCAGAAAACTGTCTTTCACCGTTTCCAGCTCATGCTCCTGCCCGGCGGCGACCGTGGAGGCATCCGCATTGTAAATCGATGGGCCACAGCCGATTGTCACCTTGGTCAGCAGGTCCATATCCGGCTGCATCCCGCACTTGTTTTTCAGATCATCCGCGTATTTCGCGATCAGGTCATCTCTTCGTCCCATGAAAGGCTCCGTCCTTGTGGCGCAGGCCGGTCGCCCCACTCTGCGCTGTTTGTCTTACCCACCAGATATGCCCCTCGCGAAGGGCTCAAAATGGGAAAAAATCGCAGATCGCCTCATCTTTGCGACGCGACGAAAGTGATTTTGCTGACTTGATCGAATCCTCTTTGTCGTGCCAAGGCGTGCAACAGCATCAAAAAAACACACGCGACAGGATGGGCCTGATGTCCAAAGATATACCCGCCACCAAACCGGACAGCACCGCCGCCGGGGAATACCTGAAATGGCACACCGAGGCCCTGATCAAGGATCTGGGATACCTGAAAGCCTGTGAAGTGGCGGGCAAATCCAAGGCCACGCTGGGCCGCTATGCATCCCTCGCGCCAGAAAACGAAGACCGCTACATCCCGGTGAACGTGGTGCTGGCATTGGAAAGCGAGGCCAGCCTTCCCTTCGTGACCAAGGCCCTGGCAGAGCTCAACAACATGACGCTGGAATATGACAGCGACCGCGAAGACGCCACCGGCGCCCTTAATAGTGACGTGATCAAACTGTCCCAGCGCTTTGCCACGCTGATGGCCGAATACAACCACTCGATGGAGGATGGCGTGATCTCACTGAATGAGACCAAGCGCCTCCTCGATGAAACCAACGCCTTGCAGCAGGTGCTGCTTGACATGAAGCTGCACCTGCAAAAGTCCTGATCCCATAGCCGAAGTGGGTCGAACGCAAGCATCCGACCCACCCTACAAAGCGCGCTTAACTTGTGACCTGCGGCCAAACTCACAGCCACACTCTTGAACCGGCAACGCGCCCTTTCACATGCGAGCTTCACCCTCTGACATGACGCCATATCGGCGAAGCGCCGCGCGCTAAGGATGGACTTCCCTCCCAGCCTGATAAAAAGTAGGGGCAGCCGTCCGGTATAATAATGGGAAAAACCGGGCGAATGCGTCACATCTGAAAAGTGATCTTTATGAGTGGATGAGGGGACCCCAGCGTGATTGATGATCTCAAGGGCTACGGCGAAACGGCATATGAGACATTGCTCAGCTGGCTCACATCGCCCGCAGCGCATGCACAATTTGCCCTTCTGATCCTGTCATACATTCTGGCCGCGATTCTGGCAGCCTGGCTGCGTCCCAAACTCACCAAGGTCCTTACGCCCGCGGCCGAAAGCGACACAAATCTCAGCAAGGCACGCCGGTTCACATTGATGTTCCTGCCGCTGCTGTTGCCGGTTCTGGCCTATGCCTTCACGGCCCTTGGTGAGGAGCTGGTTCGATCGATCTTTGACAAAGGCGCGGTGATCGCGCTGGGCAAGCGCATCTTCATCTTCATCGCCGTCCGACGTCTGGTCTACGACATCATCTCAGAGCCGTTCCTGAAATTCCTGGGCCGCTACGTCGCCATCCCGATTGCCGCGCTGTACGTGCTGGGCATCCTTGACCCGGTGACGGCGGCGCTGGCCTCCAACGGCATCTATCTGGGCAAGATCCAGTTTTCCTACCTCGCCATCATCCGGGCAGTGATCGCAGGGTCTGTGCTTTTCTGGCTGGGCCGCTGGTCGGCTGAGCAAGGCACCACCTATATCCGTGCGCAAGAACACATGCGCCCGCCCACGCGGGAACTGGCCGCCAAGGCGTTTGAGCTGGGCATCTTCGCCTGTGCCGGTCTTATCCTGCTCAACGTGATGGGCCTCGACCTCTCGGCACTGGCCATCCTCAGCGGGGCGGTCGGTCTGGGCCTGGGCTTTGGTCTGCAAAAGATCGCGGCCAACTTCATCTCCGGCATCATCCTTCTGCTGGAAGGACAGGCCACCGTGGGTGATTTTGTCGAACTGGACGGTGGCGAAAGCGGCACGATCATCAAGATGACGGCGCGCGCGACGATCTTAGAGACTTTCGACGGCAAGTGGATCGTGGTGCCCAATGAGGATTTCATCGTCTCACGCATCATCAACTGGTCGGATGCGGGATCGGGCAATCGCTATGAGGTGGAGTTTTCCGTCAGCTACGACACCGACATCAACATCATCCCCGATATCATCGTGGAGGCGGTGAAGAAGCACCCGGCGGTCCTGACCGTCCCCGAAGAGCCCGATTGCGAGCTGCGCGCCTTTGGCGACAGCGGGGTGGAGTTCGGCGTGGAGTTCTGGGTTGAAGGCATTGATGATGGCAAGAACCGCTACACGTCCGAAGTGCGGTTCCTCATTTGGAACGCCCTCAAAGACAACAATATCGAGATCCCCTTCCCGCAGCGCGAAATCCGGTATCGCAACGAAAGCCCTCATGTGGCCAAGGCAGACTGAGGCTCCGGCATAACAAGCACCGTCAGAAACCAGATGAACATCTAGCCGACTCAATTCGATGCGTGTTTAGTGTCGCCTAGCGCTTGGGGGCCTTTTGATCATGAACGCCATAGACGTTTACGCCAACATCCACATCTCTGTGCTGTCGTTGCAGGTCTCGGCCATTCTGCTTCTGATCATGCTGCCACTGGCGGCTGTTGTTGGGTATGCCGCCGGTGCCATGCGGCGAAAGAAACTCCTCGCGGCAGATCGCGAAATAGACATGGTCGTGGGTGAGACGACATTGTCGGCAATTCTTGCGCTGCTTGGCCTTTTGCTAGCGTTCAGTTTCGGCAATGCCCTGTCCCTGGCACAAGACCGCAAATCATCCATCACCAATGAGGCGGCAGCGCTCGGGACGGCATTTCTACGGGCGGACTACCTTGACGAACCAGCCAGTACAGAGCTGAAGGAAGCGATCTTTGCCTATGCGCAGACCCGCCTGATGCCCGACAACTCAAGCATCAAGTCGATCGAAGATGCGGCGGTGTTCCTGTCCCGCACGCTGGAAGCTCAGGCCAAGCTTTGGCCGCTGACCCTTGAGGCCACGGCCGATCCGACACCGCCGCCCGTCAAAACCTTCGTGGCCTCGGCCATTAACGACGCGTTGGATGCGCACCTGACGCGCGTGCAACTGCTGTCCAACCCGGTCTCCGACATCACGCAATCCATGATGCTGGCCGCAGCCTTGGTCGCCCTGTTCCTGCTCGGTAACAGGGCGGGTCTTTTGGGGCGTAAACTGACATGGCGAACGTTCGTGTTCTCCGGGTTTCTGTTCGTCGTCATGGCCACGATCATCGACACCCAACGCGGCAACGAAGGACTTGTGCGCACCGATGACACGACAATGCGGGTCACGCTGCACGACATGGAAATGGCGCTCTCCGGGCAATCCGGGCAATAACGCAATTGGCGGCGGAACGGGCCCAGCCATGTTCCCGGATCAGGAACCGCCCTAAGCGGTGAATATCCGAACGCGTCGCAGACCCCTTGCCATAAAGGCGAAGCTCCCCTATACGCCCCTTGTCAACGCGGCACGCCAGACCGCGACGTGAAGAGCAGGACCGGGAATTTCCGCGGCCCTTCGTCTTTTTGTCGACCCGGCCTGCCCCCGACCAACTGAAACCCAAAGACCGGTGGATCCAACCGCCCGGCCCGATAAAACCTTAGTAAGGAATGAAACGCCACATGGCTCAAAACACATCGATGGAGGAATTCGAAGCCCTCCTGAACGAAAGCTTCGAAATGGACACACCCGAAGAAGGGTCTGTCGTCAAAGGCAAAGTCATCGCAATCGAAGCGGGCCAAGCCATCATCGACGTCGGCTACAAAATGGAAGGCCGCGTCGAACTCAAAGAATTCGCAAATCCAGGTGAAGCCCCCGAAATCGCTGTTGGCGATGAGGTTGAGGTCTATCTGCGCGCGGCGGAAAACGCCCGTGGTGAGGCGGTTATCTCTCGTGAGATGGCCCGCCGTGAGGAAGCCTGGGATCGTCTGGAAAAAGCCTATGCCGACGACGCCCGCGTCGAAGGTGCGATCTTCAACCGCGTCAAAGGTGGCTTCACGGTCGACCTCGGCGGTGCCGTGGCCTTCCTGCCCGGCTCTCAGGTTGACGTGCGCCCCGTGCGCGACGCCGGCCCCCTGATGGGCCTCAAGCAGCCGTTCCAGATCCTCAAGATGGACCGTCGCCGTGGCAACATCGTTGTCTCCCGCCGTGCGATCCTCGAAGAAAGCCGCGCCGAACAGCGCGCCGAGGTCATCGGCAAGCTGGCCGAAGGCGATGCCGTGGATGGTGTGGTCAAGAACATCACCGAATACGGTGCCTTCGTGGACCTGGGCGGTGTCGACGGCCTGCTGCACGTCACCGATATGGCATGGCGTCGGGTCAACCACCCGTCCGAGATCCTGAACATCGGCGAAACCGTCAAGGTGCAGGTGATCAAGATCAACAAGGAAACACACCGCATCTCGCTCGGCATGAAGCAGCTGCAGGAAGATCCGTGGGATCTGGTGGCCGCCAAGTACCCGCTCGAGTCCGTTCACAACGGCCGCGTGACCAACATCACCGATTACGGTGCCTTTGTTGAGCTGGAGCCGGGTGTCGAAGGCCTCGTCCACGTGTCCGAGATGTCCTGGACCAAGAAGAACGTCCATCCGGGCAAAATCGTCTCCACCTCTCAGGAAGTGGAAGTCATGGTTCTGGAAATCGACGGCACCAAGCGCCGCGTATCCCTCGGCCTCAAGCAGACCATGCGCAACCCGTGGGAGGTTTTCGAAGAAAGCTACCCGGTCGGTGCGGAAGTCGAAGGCGAGGTCAAGAACATCACCGAGTTCGGTCTCTTCGTCGGTCTCGACGGCGAAATCGACGGCATGGTGCACCTCTCCGACCTGTCCTGGGACGAGCGTGGCGAAGACGCGATCCAGAACTACCGCAAAGGCGATGTGGTTCAGGCCGTTGTCTCTGAAATCGACGTTGAGAAAGAGCGTATCTCGCTCTCCATCAAAGCGCTCGGCGGTGACAAGTTTGCCGAAGCGGTTGACGGCGTGAAGCGCGGCTCGATCATCACGGTTGAAGTCACCTCTATCGAGGATGGCGGCATCGAGGTGGAATACGAGAGCATGAAGTCCTTCATCCGCCGCTCTGACCTCTCCCGTGACCGTGCCGAACAGCGCCCAGAGCGTTTCTCTGTCGGTGACAAGGTCGACGTGCGCGTGACCAACGTGGACGGCAAAACCCGCCGTCTGGGTCTGTCGATCAAAGCGCGCGAGATCGCGGAAGAGAAAGAGGCCGTGGAACAGTACGGCTCCTCCGACTCCGGCGCATCGCTGGGCGACATCCTCGGCGCCGCTCTCAAAGGCGACGAAGACAAGTAACCCTTGCAAAAAACGCATTTTCGGCCCCGCCAGCACTGGTGGGGCCGTTTCATTTGCAGGGTCCGTTTGGCTGGCTGATCCGCTGCGAATCATCACTTTCCAAGGGCTTTCGCATCTGCTGCGACATATGGCTCTCCATCAGTGATCCACGCCAAATGGAGAAAAACTGAGACATTTTCCGCCAATTCAGGCGAAATCACGCGTTCGCTGCCAAACCCGGCTATTTCCGTTTTTTTGATTAGTCCCTATAGTTTACCCATTCCGCTCAGCGGACGAAGAAGACCAAAATTGGGAGATGCGTGATGATACGGTCGGAGTTGATTCAAAAGATTGCCGATGAAAACCCGCATCTCTATCAGCGCGATGTTGAGCGCATCGTGAACACCATCTTCAACGAAATCACCGACGCCATGGCCTCCGGCAACCGGGTAGAGCTGCGCGGGTTCGGTGCATTTTCCGTGAAAAAACGCGACGCCCGCACCGGCCGCAATCCACGCACCGGCGCATCCGTCGAAGTGGAAGAAAAGCACGTGCCATTCTTCAAGACTGGCAAACTGCTGCGTGACCGACTGAACGGGAAAGCCTGATGCGTTACATCCGCTACGCCATTCTGGCGTCAATCGGGGTGGCACTCGTTGTCATTGCCATGGCCAATAGAGGTGTCGTTTCGGTCAGCGCCATGCCCACCGAACTGGCCCAATTGGTGGGTATGAACTTCACCTACAACGTCCCGCTTTTCGTGGTGATCTTCGGCGGTGTCCTGATCGGCCTCGTCGCTGGCTTCGTGATGGAATGGATCCGCGAAGCCGGAGAGCGCGCCACCGCCGCCCGCCAACGGCGTGAGATGGAACGCCTGCGCGCGGAAGTCAAACGCCTCAAGGGCGAAAAGCATGAAGGCAAGGATGAAGTACTGGCACTTCTCGAACAGGCCAGTTAAGTCCGCCGCATGGCACAGGACATCAAGGTCAAGATTTGCGGGCTAACCGATCCCAACCACGTTGCTGCAACCGTTGCGGCTGGTGCAGATTATCTGGGTTTCAACTTTTTCCCCAAATCTCCGCGCTACGTGTCATTTGAGAAAGCCGCTGAGCTGGTGGCAAAGGTGCCGGACGACGTGATGAATGTCGCCCTGGTCGTGAACGCAGATGATGACGCGTTGCAATCGCTCCTGACGACCGCCCCCATGGACATCCTGCAACTCCACGGCTCGGAAACGCCCGAACGGGTGGCCGAGGTGAGAACCCGCTTCGGTCTGCCCGTTATGAAAGCCATCGGCATCGGCAGCGCCGAAGACCTCCCCCAGATCGACCGCTACAGTGCTGTCGCGGATATCATTTTGGTGGACGCGAAACCGCCCAAGGGCGCGGATAGGCCGGGCGGCAACGCGGTCAGCTTCGACTGGTCGCTCATCGCCGGGCGCGACTGGACTGTGCCTTGGCTGCTGGCCGGCGGGTTGACCAAAGACACGGTGGCAGACGCAATCGCCCAAAGCGGGGCCACACAGGTTGACGTGTCCTCCGGTGTCGAAAGCGCGCCGGGCGTGAAGGATGCAGAGCTTGTGAAGGCCTTCATCACCGCTGCCCACACCGCCTGACCGGGAACCGAGCCATCCACCCAAAGTCGAGGCGGCAGTTTTGCCGCGCCGCTTTGCACTGGAAAATTCTGCCCCCGTCCCATATTCATCCTCTGACACAGCAGGAAAATCGCGCCATGGATGATCTTTTCAATTCCTTCATGAACGGCCCCGACGAAAAGGGTCGCTTTGGTCAGTTCGGGGGCCGCTTCGTATCCGAAACCCTCATGCCCCTTATTCTGGAGCTTGAGGCGCAATACGAACATGCCAAAACCGACCAGAGCTTCTGGGATGAGATGCAACATCTGTGGACGCACTACGTGGGCCGCCCCAGCCCGCTCTACTTCGCCGAAGGCCTGACCGAGCATCTGGGCGGCGCGAAGATTTATCTCAAGCGGGACGAACTCAACCACACCGGCGCGCACAAGATCAACAACGTGCTGGGCCAGATCCTGCTCGCCCGCCGCATGGGCAAAACCCGGATCATTGCTGAGACGGGCGCGGGCCAGCATGGCGTGGCCACCGCAACCGTCTGCGCCAAATTCGGCCTGAAATGCGTGGTCTATATGGGCGCCCATGACGTGGAGCGCCAAAAACCCAACGTCTTCCGCATGCGTCTTCTGGGCGCGGAGGTGATCCCGGTGACCTCTGGCCGTGGCACGCTCAAGGACGCCATGAATGACGCCCTGCGCGACTGGGTCACCAATGTGCGCGAGACATTCTATTGCATTGGCACCGTCGCAGGCCCACACCCCTACCCGGCGATGGTCCGCGATTTCCAGTCGATCATCGGTAAGGAAGCCAAGGAACAGATGATGGCCGCCGAAGGCCGCCTGCCCGACACGATCATCGCTGCCATCGGTGGCGGGTCGAACGCAATGGGCCTCTTCTACCCGTTCCTCGACGACGCCGACGTGCGCATCATTGGCGTGGAAGCAGGCGGGAAGGGCGTGAACTCCAAGATGGAACACTGCGCCTCGCTGACCGGCGGTCGCCCTGGCGTGCTGCACGGCAACCGCACGTATCTTTTGCAAGACGATGACGGCCAGATTTTGGAAGGCTATTCCATCTCAGCTGGCCTCGATTACCCCGGCATCGGCCCGGAACACAGCTGGCTGCACGACATCGGGCGCGCCGAATATGTCTCGATCACCGACAAGGAAGCGCTGGAGGCGTTCCAACTCTCTTGCCAGACGGAAGGCATCATCCCGGCACTGGAACCCAGCCACGCGCTGGCCCATGTGACCAAGATCGCACCGGACTTGCCTGCGGACCACATCATCTGCATGAACATGTGCGGACGTGGAGACAAAGACATCTTCACCGTGGCCCGTCACCTGGGCTTTGAGATGGAAGACGGCGAGTAACACCGTCTCACCACCCGAAGTCCCAAAATCAACCGACTGACGGCTCGCCCGGGTGGGATGCACCTCACCCGGCTATGGCGCTTATGCGCACCTTGCGCTAAACCGCACGCCAACACCGCCCCAAGGAACTCACCATGGCCCGCCACCTGATCACCTCCGCCATTCCCTACATCAACGGGATCAAGCATCTGGGCAATCTCGTGGGCTCTCAGCTGCCCGCCGATCTCTACGCCCGTTACCTGCGTGCGCGGGGCCATGAGGTGATGTTCCTCTGCGCCACCGACGAACACGGCACCCCCGCCGAATTGGCCGCTGCAAAAGCGGGCAAACCGGTGGCAGAGTACTGCGCCGAGATGTGGCAGGTGCAAAAGGACCTCTCCGACGGCTTCCGGCTGAGTTTCGACCATTTCGGCCGATCCTCCAGCCCGCAAAACCACAAACTCACTCAGCATTTCGCGAACCGCTTAGCCGAGGCCGGCCTGATCCGCGAAGTGGACGAGGAACAATTCTACTCCAACACGGATGGCCGCTTCCTGCCCGACCGCTACGTCGAAGGCGGCTGCCCGGTCTGCGACTATGACAAGGCACGCGGCGACCAATGCGAGGAATGCACCAAGCCGCTCGATCCCACCGACCTGATCAATCCCCGCTCGGCGATCTCCGGCTCCACCGATCTTGAGCTGCGCAAAACGCGGCACCTCTACCTGCGACAGTCCGAGATGCGCGAGAAACTCAGCGACTGGATCGACAGCAAGAAAGATTGGCCCATCCTGACCACGTCGATTGCCAAGAAATGGCTCAACGATGGTGACGGGCTGCAGGACCGAGGCATCACCCGCGATCTCGACTGGGGCATCCCGGTCAAACGCGGCGATGAAGACTGGCCCGGCATGGAAGGCAAGGTCTTCTACGTCTGGTTCGACGCGCCGATTGAATACATCGCCTGCGCGGGCGAATGGGCCGAGGCCACGGGCCGCGATGACGCGGAGTGGGAACGCTGGTGGCGCACCGACAAGGGCGCCGACGATGTGACCTATACCCAGTTCATGGGCAAGGATAACGTCCCCTTCCACACGCTCAGCTTCCCGGCCACCATTCTGGGGTCGGGTGAGCCATGGAAGCTTGTCGATTACATCAAATCTTTCAATTACTTGAACTATGACGGCGGGCAGTTCTCAACCTCTCAGGGCCGCGGCGTTTTCATGGATCAGGCGCTCTCGATCCTGCCCGCGGATTACTGGCGCTGGTGGCTTCTGAGCCATGTGCCCGAAAACTCCGACAGCGAGTTCACATGGGAAAATTTCCAGACTTCGGTCAACAAAGACCTCGCCGACGTTCTGGGCAACTTCGTCTCCCGCGTCACTAAGTTCTGCCGCTCCAAATTCGGCGAAGAGGTCCCCTCGGGCGGCACCTACGGCACACAGGAAACCGCGCTCATCGAAGAGCTAACCACCCGCATACGCGCCTTCGAAGGACATATGGACGCCATCGAACTGCGCAAAGCATCCCAGGAACTGCGCGCCATCTGGGTCGCGGGCAATGAATACCTGCAAGAGGCCGCCCCCTGGTCAACCTTCAAGGAAAACCCGGACCAGGCCGCCGCGCAAATCCGTCTCGCCCTCAACCTCATCCGCCTCTACGCGGTGCTCTCGGCCCCCTTCATACCCGACGCGGCCGCGCGGATGCTGTCGGCCATGAACACGCTGGATACGAGCTGGCCCGATGACGTGTCCGAGGCCCTCAACGCCCTGCCCGAGGGTCATGAGTTCATCGTCCCGGACGTCCTCTTCGCCAAAATCTCGGACGAAGAGCGCGAGGACTGGGAACACCGCTTCGCCGGTATCCGCAGCCTGACGCCGCCCGCTTAACGGCGCAAACGCCCGATGAAACAGGTTCTGCTCATCCGCAAAGACCTCAAGATGCGCCGCGGCAAGGAGATTGCCCAAGGCGCACATGCCTCTATGAAAGCCACGCTGGAGAACATGGACGACCCACGCGTGATCGAGTGGCTTTCCGGCCGCTTCGCCAAGATCGCCTTGGTGGTGGATAGCGAGGAAGAACTCCTGGCGCTCTATGACAAGGCGAAAGAGGCAGACATGGTCGCAGCCCTCATCACCGACAGCGGCAAAACCGAATTCCACGGCGTGCCCACGAACACGGTGGTGGCCATCGGCCCCGATCAACCCGAGAAGATCGACGCCATCACCGGGCACCTCAAACTGCGGTAAAGTCCAGCTCCCCCAAGATCACAAAGCAATTTCTGTGGTACCCGCGGCCGGGCTCGAACCGGCACGGCCTTTCGGCCCAGAGATTTTAAGTCTCTTGTGTCTACCATTCCACCACGCGGGCTGGGTGCGGGCACATTATCCATTCAGCGCGCCGTGTAAACGGGGCATTGATATGGGGGCTCTGCCCCCAAACCCCCGGGATATTTGAAGCAAGAAGAATGGCAGTACCGCTTCAGGCCTTTCTTCTTGCTGTAAGTATCCTCGCCGAAGGCATGAAGTCTTTTCGACCGCGGGTCCAAAGGACGTGGCAGTCGGCAATAACGCGCAGGCGTCGTCAGAGTTCCTGTTCTTCCGCCTCTAACGCGGGCAACATGTGCCGCTCCGTCAGCCAGGGGTTCATTTCCAACGCCTGTCGAAGCACCAAAGCGGCCTCTGCATTCCGATCCAGCGCGGCCAGCGTCAGTGCCTGCCCGGTCAAAGCCGCCACATGGCGCGGATTCATTTCAAGCGTCTGCGCAAGGTCCGGCAGCGCGGCCTCATAATCCTGACGCAGGAAATTCACGAAGGCGCGCTGGTTATACCCTTCCGCGTAATCCGGGCAGTACTCGACCAACGCGTTGAACGCATCCAAAGCGCCGGAGTAATCATAAGACGCCCGGCGGCTCATGCCTTCATCCAGCAACTCCTGCGCCGCCTCGTCGGGCGCCTCCGCCCAGTACTTCCACATATCAAGCGACAACTGGCGCGCCTCATATTCGGTGGTCGCGTCCTGGGTCTGCTCGATCAGCCCGTTGAGTTCACTGGTGTAATCCGGCGCCGCTGGACATGTCTCGGCCAGTGCAGGGGTGGCGATCAGAACGGCGAAGGCGGGGGCGATCAGAAGGCGTGTCATACACAAAATTATGGCGCGTCGAACGTTCAAATCAAATCACATCCGATGTGACCACGTCCTTCACCGCTTCCATCGCCACATAGGTGGATGTGTTCGCCACATGGGGCAAGGTCGAAATCCGCTCGGCCAGCACCCGACGATAGTCTGTCATGCTTTGGGTGCGGATCTTCAACAGATAGTCGAAGTTGCCCGCGATCATGTGCGCCTGCTCGATCTCCGGCACCTTCAGCACCGCGTCGTTGAAATCCGACAAGGCCTTTTCCCGGGTGTCATGCAAGCGCACTTCGACGAAACTGACATGATCCTGTCCCAACCGGATCGGATCAATCTGCGCCCGATACCCGGTGATCACACCGGCCGCTTCCAACCGCCTGAGCCGCGCCTGCGTGGGCGACTTCGACAGCCCCACTCGTCCGGCCAGATCGGTGATCGAAATCCGCCCGTCCTCGGCCACGGCGCGCAGAATCGCGCGATCAAAACGGTCCATATTGGGAAAGTCATTTCGATCAATTTCGGCGGGATTTTCCATTCAATCTGCCTTCAAAAGCCACATCATCAGGAAAATTACCTCATTTTACTGTGATATCATAGGCCAAATCACTTCTTTGCACGGAGTGCACCCCATGCCCTATGACACCGACACCCGCCGCGCCATTGATCTGGCCACATATGCCGATGAAACGGAAACGCTGACCCGTCTGGTCCAGACGGCAAACCTCAGCGAAGACGACCGCGCGCGCATCTGCCTCCGCGGGGCAGAGCTTGTCCGCGCCATCCGGTCAGAGACCGATCCGGGCATGATGGAGGTGTTCCTGGCCGAATACGGTCTGTCCACCGAGGAAGGCGTGGCCCTGATGTGTCTGGCCGAGGCGTTGTTGCGCGTGCCGGATGCCGAAACCATCGACACGCTCATCGAAGACAAGATTGCACCATCGGATTGGGGCAAGCATCTGGGCCATTCCACCTCATCCTTGGTCAACGCCTCGACCTGGGCATTGATGCTGACGGGCAAGGTCTTGGCCGACGAACAGCCCGGCCCCGTGGGTCACCTTCGCGCCGCCATTCGCCGATTGGGGGAGCCTGTGATCCGCACCGCCGTGGGCCGCGCCATGAAGGAGATGGGGCGGCAATTCGTGCTGGGCGAAACCATCGAAAAAGCCATGGATCGCGCCGCAGGCATGGAGGCCAAGGGCTACACCTATTCTTACGACATGCTGGGGGAGGCCGCGCGGACCGAGGCCGACGCCATCCGCTACCACCTCGCCTATTCCCGCGCGATCACCGCGATTTCCTCGGCCTGCACCCACAAAGACATCCGCAAGAACCCTGGCATCTCCGTCAAACTCTCCGCCCTGCATCCCCGTTACGAAGTGGCCCAGCGCGATCAGGTGATGGATGTGCTCATGCCACGCCTGCGCTCCCTCGCGCTCTTGGCCAAATCCGCCGGCATGGGCCTCAACATCGACGCGGAAGAGGCCGACCGCCTGTCGCTCTCGCTCGATGTGATCGAGGCCGCCCTGTCTGAGCCCGCCCTCAAAGGCTGGGACGGGTTCGGCGTCGTCGTGCAGGCCTATGGCCAGCGCGCCAATCTCGTCATCCACCACCTGTATGATCTCGCCACGCGACTGGATCGGAAGATCATGATCCGGCTGGTGAAAGGTGCCTATTGGGACACCGAAATTAAACGCGCCCAGGTCGAAGGCATCGACGGCTTCCCAGTCTTCACCACCAAACCCGCGACCGATATCAGCTACATCGCCAACGCCCGCACCCTGCTCGGCATGACAGACCGGATATACCCCCAATTCGCCACCCACAACGCGCATACCGTGGCAGCCATTCTCGATATGGCCGACGACAAAGAGGCGTATGAATTCCAACGCCTCCACGGCATGGGCGAGGCGCTGCACAACATCGTCATGGCGCAGGAAAACACCCGCTGCCGCATCTACGCCCCTGTCGGCGCCCACCGAGACCTGCTCGCCTACCTTGTGCGCCGCTTGCTCGAAAACGGGGCCAATTCAAGCTTCGTCAACCAGATCGTGGATGAAGACGTGCCCGCCGAAGAGGTCGCGCGCGATCCGTTCGGTGCGGTGAAAGATGCGGTCACTCCTTTGGCCAAAGGCCCCGAGCTGTTCCAACCTGAACGGCCCAACTCCAAGGGCTTCGACCTCCACCACCAGCCCACGCTAGACCTGATCGAAGAGGCCCGCGCGCCCTTCGCCACCGCGATCCGCGCCGCAACACCCCTGATCGCAGGCAAAGCCACGCCCAAAGCCCCTCGCAGGCTCACCAACCCCGGCGATCCCGCCGACAGCCCAGGCACGGTGGCCGAGGCCAGCGCGCAGGACATCGAAACAGCACTCGCAACAGCGCAGCCATGGTCCGTCACCCCGGCGGAACGCGGCAAAATCCTCGCCAAGGCTGCCGATCTCTATGAGGAAAACTTCGGCGAGATCTTCGCCCTGCTCGCCCGCGAGGCCGGCAAATCGCAAATGGACGCCGTCGCCGAACTGCGCGAAGCGGTGGATTTCCTGCGCTACTACGGCGCGAACGCCCCCGACACGGCCCCGGTGGGCACCTTCACCTGCATCAGCCCCTGGAACTTCCCGCTCGCCATCTTCTCCGGTCAGATCAGCGCGGCCCTCGCCGCAGGCAACGCCGTGCTCGCCAAACCGGCCGAGCAAACCCCGCTGATCGCCCATCTCGCCATCTCGCTCATGCACAAGGCAGGCGTCCCCAAATCCGCCCTGCAACTCCTCCCCGGCGCGGGCGATGTCGGCGCGGCCCTCACCTCCGACCCCCGCGTCGGCGGCGTGGCCTTCACCGGCTCCACCGAGACCGCCCTCAAAATCCGCGCCACCATGGCGCAGCACCTGGCCCCCGGCGCGCCTCTGATCGCCGAAACCGGCGGCCTCAACGCCATGATCGTCGACAGCACCGCCCTGCCCGAACAAGCCGTGCAGGCCATCGTCGAATCCGCCTTCCAATCCGCAGGCCAGCGCTGCTCTGCTCTCCGCTGCCTCTACGTGCAGGAAGACATCGCCGAGGGCCTCACCCAGATGCTCACCGGCGCGATGGATGCTCTGCGCATGGACCTGCCCTGGCACCTGCACACCGATGTGGGCCCCGTGATCGACGAAGAGGCCCGCACTGGCATCACCGCGCATATTCAAACCGCCCGCGCCGAGGGCCGCCTGATGCACGAAATCAAGACGCCCAATTCCGGCTGCTTCGTCGCCCCCACCATGATCCGCGTGGGCGGCATCGGCGATCTGGAGCGTGAGATTTTCGGCCCCGTCCTGCATGTCGCCACCTTCAAGGCCGACGAACTGGACGCCGTGATCGACGCCATCAACGCCACCGGCTACGGCCTCACCTTCGGCCTGATGACCCGCATCGACGACCGGGTGCAACACGTCTCGGAGCGCATCTCAGCGGGCAACATCTACGTCAACCGCAACCAGATCGGGGCCATCGTCGGTAGCCAACCCTTTGGCGGCGAAGGCCTTTCCGGCACGGGACCCAAGGCAGGCGGGCCGCACTACCTCGCCCGCTTCTCATCGCATGCCGCGCCCATGACCGGCACGGCCTGGGATGCCCCCGCAAAAACCGATCTAAAGAAAGCACTGGCCAAAGCCCCCACCGCACCCCCAACAACCGACCTCGTCCTGCCCGGCCCAACGGGCGAGTCCAACCGTCTCTCCGCCCAGTCCCGCGCGCCGTTGCTCTGCCTCGGCCCCGGCGCGGGCGCTGCGAAAGCACAAGCCGACGCCATCCATGCCCTCGGTGGTCAGGCGGTCATGGCAGACGGAGACATCGCTCCCGACACCCTCACAGACCTCACCGGCTTTTCCGGCGCGCTCTGGTGGGGGGATGAGGCCACGGCCCGTGCCTACGCGACGGCGCTTTCAAACCGTCAAGGCCCTATCCTGCCTCTGATTACAGGGACACCAGACAAAGGCCACGCCTGCCACGAACGCCATGTCTGCGTCGACACCACCGCAGCCGGCGGCAACGCAGCCCTCCTCGGTGGCGCCGCCTGACACAAAAAAGAAGCGAGGGCCCACCCCCGCTTCTTTCTTGCTACAAATACTCATATCCAGACGGCCGGGTTCACTCCCCCGCCCAGATTTTCTTGCGCCGCTCCTTCATGGTGACATCGCTCTCCGGCGTGCCATCGTGGAAGGTGCCGAACCAGTCATCCCACGGCGTCTCCCACGTGCCGTAATTGCAGTCGAAGAACTTGTGGTGCAGCTGGTGGAAGAAGTCTCCCAGTTCAAACTTGCCGTTCTTGCCGATCTTCAGGTTTTCAAACCCCGCGTGAGAGGCCGGCGCACCGATCAGGTGGTGGAAGATCAGGAACAGCACGTGCACCGGGTTCGCGGCCAGGATGAAAAAGATCATCGTGTCGAACATCAAAAAGAAGCTTTCCACCGGATGCATGGCGAGGCCCGACCACGGCCCCGTATTGATGTTTTTGTGATGCCAGGAATGAAACCAGGTGTAGAGCTTGCCCACGTGCAACAACCGATGAAGCCCGTAAAAATGCAGCCCCGCCCAGATCGGGATGAAGACAATCATCGCGACAAACCAAACCGGGTTGCTTTCGAACGTGATCATCGTGGCCCAGCCGTTGGCGTAGGCATACCACATCAGCGATTCCCAAAAGACCGAGAACGCCAGCGCCGGACCAAGCGTCCAGAACATGTTGTCCCAGACCTGGTTTTTGAAATGGAAGACCTTTGACCCCTTGGCCATCGGCCGCATGTCGTAGCGATAATCATCCTCCTGCACGCGATACTTCCACAGCAGAAGGTGCAACCCACCCGCAACAACCAGCAGGATCACAAGGTTGCGCAGCCAAATCTCGAAGATCCAGTCAAAGCTCAGCGTCTGTGCCCGTTCCAGATCCGGCGTGAACCAGGTCCAGACCACAAAGGCGATGATCAGCATCGCAAAGCGCTGCGTGACCGGCGACCAGCTGCGCAACAGGCATTTGATCGAGGCCAGCGGCTTCATCGGCCAATCCCAGTAAGGCGACATTTTCAGTGGCAGCTCTGGCGTGTAGTTCCAGATCTTGCGCCGGGAAGTTTTTTCGTGCGCACGTCTCTCCCGTGCACCGGACCCGTCGGTGGTGCTCATGCTTGGTCTCCAGGTTTTAAGTCTTTGCCTTAGGCGGCGTTCTTTCGCTCAGCGGCGATGGTCTCATTGACGAGGGGTTCTCGGTCTCCATGTCGGATGACCGCAGGATCATATGGCTCCCGCGCAAAGACCTCTTCGACCATCGGCGCGAAGAATTCGAGCGGCAGTGTCTCGTAGCCGGGGTCAAAGCTTGCCTGATCCCAACGTTCACAGAATTCCGCACAATCATCGAAGAACATGTGCCCCGCATGGCGATCACGTTTGTTTTCGTCAAACCCGTCCAGGTGATGGCCATAGTACACCATCTGGAAATCCCCATGCGTTTCAACACACCACCGGCACTGTTCGCGCACGAATGGCTTCAGGATCGTGGCGGCGTATTCATCGTGGTTATACGGCGCATAGATGTCACCAATATCGTGCAGAAGCGCCGAGACAACCCAGTCGATATCCGCCCCATCCCACCAGGCGCGGGTGGCAGATTGCACAGAGTGACCCAACCGTGTGATCTGATACCCTGACAGGCTTTCATCAAGGTCAACCAGTGCCTTCAAAAGTCGCCGCGCGGTGTGCTTAGTGTGGTCGATCTCATGGGCCGTCAGGAATTCATACTCTTCCTTCGTGCCGTCTTTCATCTGGGTGAAGCTGACTTTGTCCATCATCCGTCCCTCGAGTCTTTGGTTAACTGTAAAGCCCCTGAGCATCGCCCTTGGCACCGTCCATCAATGCGGTGGCCTGAGCTTCCTTGATCTCATCATACATCGCAAGGCTTGCCGCCGTGAAGGGGGCCGTGGGAGGCGTGAAATTGATGAAATTGCCGGTTCGGTCAGCACCCCGCGCGAGGATGGCATAATCCTTCGCCGCCACCTGCTGCGCGATCTGCGGGGTGCAATAGCGGATGGCCACAGCGATGCGCCGATCGTCTGACACATTCGGACCGGAGCCATGGATCATCAACCCGTGATGCAGCGACATCTGCCCCGGCTGCAGCACCGCCGGCACACGGTCCTCAGGCGCCACATCCACCTTGATCTCCTGCCCCCGCGACAGAAGGTTGTCTTTGTCATAGGTATCCTCATGCGGCAGGATCGGGTTCTTGTGACTGCCCCGCACGAAATCCATGCAGCCACTCTCGGGCGTCGCCGGGCTCAGCGCAATCCAGGCTGTGCAGAGCTGATCCACCGCGCCGAAGCCCCAATAGGTCAGGTCCTGATGCATCGACACGATGGCCTTCGTCCGCGGCTCTTTGATGAAGAATTCCACGCTCCAGATCAGGATATCCGGCCCAAGCACGCCCTCGATCACATCCAGCACACGCGGGTCAGCGGCGATCTTGTGGGCCATGGGGATCACGCAATGGGCGTTCACGCGCTTGTAGGTGTTCAGCGGCTGCGGCAAGCCGTTGTCCAGCCACTCATCCTCAATCGCTTCAAGCTCTGCGCGATACGCGGCAGCCTCTGCAGCCGGCAAAACAGGAATAGGATGCAGGTAACCATCATCCCTATAGGCCTGAACTTGCGCGGCAGACAGCGCCTTGGCGGGCGCGCCGTGCGGGTGCGTTTCTTGTGCCGCAACGGGTGAGAGTTGGCTGGCCTGCATCATGCGGCTCCTTGCTGTTTAAAGTCCCGGATGTAGCCGTCCTTGACCAACACGCGATAACGCGACCGAAGCTCACCACGATCCGTGTAGCAGCCTCGCAATATACGCGTGCCACTGGTTGGGTCAAAGGAGCGCCGACCATGGGCGATCCGCTGATTGTCAAACACCACGCATTCGCCGGATTTCAGGGGGAACTCGATCTCATACCTATCCGACCGCAACATCCGCAAAAACCGCTGAAACGCCGGATAGAAGCGGTCCAACACCTGCTGATCCAGATCGAAGATATCTGCCATATGCTGGCTGATGGTAACGCCCGTGACCTCACCCCTCGCATTGGTCAGGATCACCTGATGCCGCGCGCGCAGGTCCATGGCGTCATGGGTATAGCGGAAGGGCACAGAAACGGTGCTGAGGATCTCAAAGTCCTCCGGATACTGGTCCTTCAGGTCATAGGCCGCCGCCGCGCCGTCGGCGAAGGTGGAGTTACCGCCGGTCGCGTCATTGCGCGGGCAGTGCAGATACTGCAGGCCCGGCGGGCTTTCTTCGCAGGGGTTGTCTGTGTGAGGCTCAAGCGCATGGGCGGTGAAGGCCGACCCGCTGGGCTTGGCATAGGCACGGACGTTGAAGAATTGACCAGAGAAATTGGCGCGGATGATGCCCGCGAACTCAGCGGTCTGAGACACGCCATGATCCCCATCCGGCACGCCTTCCACCACGGCCAGGCCCTTTTCAAGCAGGCAATGCATGTAGTCTTTGCGCGTCTGCCAATCGCTTTGAATGGCATCGAAAGCGAAACGGGCAACATGGCCGACATGCTCAGCGCGCCAAAGCTGAATAGGCACGTTCGCCGCATCATCGTGCCCCGGGTCGCGCAGCCAACGGGTGATCCAGGCCAAGGGATAATGGCTGCGATGGTCTTCCTGCGCCCAGTCAACGATCAGCGTATCGTCCGAGACGTAAGCCGCCTTGGCACGGATTTCGGATGGCGCAGCCGTCAAGTCATAGATGCGGTCTTGCGTCTGCGGATCCCAACTCGTGGGGCAGTTGTCGCGCAACCACATGTAGTTGAGGTACTGAGGCTTGATCGTCTGCCCCGAAGAAGCACACGGCAGCATGATCTCTAACCCGTTTTCCTTGAGCGTGACCGTCGCGGACATGTCTGATCCTCCCTTTGTCGCAGTACTTTATGCAAACACGAGCCGCGCTCAAAACGGTTCTGCTGGACGCTCAGCATAAGTTGAGCTTAGTCTCACGAACATGAGCATCACCGTCCCCTCCCTCAACTGGCTGCGCGTTTTCGAGGCCGCCGCGCGATATCAAAGCTTCGCGCGCGCGCCAGAAGAGCTGAACATGTCCGCCGCCGCCGTCAGCCAGCAAGTCCGTGCTCTGGAAGACCGCGTTGGCGCGCCTTTGTTTGCCCGCGCGGCTCACTCGGTGACGCTGACCGATCTGGGACGGGCCTATCTGCCCATCGTGCAGCAATCCCTTCTGACCCTGCAGAACGCCACGGATGGGCTGTTCGGTGACGCGCGAGAGCAGCAATTGCATGTCCAGTCCGAACTGCTCTTCGGCCACGGTATCCTGACCCGACACTACCGGGCCTTCACTGAGTCGCACCCTCAGATCACGCTGCTGATGAGCACGGTCCTCCATCAACTGGAATTGCGGCAGGGGTTCTTCGACATGCGCATCGTCTTTGGCAGCCCTCTGCTGCATGAGGCCGAAAGCGATTTCCTGCTCGGCGAACGCCTCTACCCCGTGGCGCGCCCGGACATCGCGGAGACAGTTCACAGCGCGCAGGATTTGCTCGATCACAACCTGATCGAAGTCACAACCCACCGCGCCGGATGGGCGCATGTGTTCGAACAAATGGGCGAGGCCCCGTTTTCGGCGCGCTATGCCTATGCAGACACGTCCCTCGTGGCCATGGAACTGGCCGCCGAAGGGGTTGGCATCGCCCTGGCCCGCGCGCCGGTCAGCGACAAGGCCATGGCTGGCGCGGGGCTGGTCCCCTGCTTGCCGGGGTTTGAGACATCGGGGCGCGAAGGCTATCACCTGATCTACCCCGAACGCGCCGCCCTGCGCCGCCCGGCCCGGGTGTTTCGGGACTGGTTGCTGGATGTGTGTGGGGCGATGTGATGAGGAACTAGACCCCACCACTTCAAAACAAAGTGTTCCTTGATGCTGGGCTTTCCAACTTCGTCTGCGCGGAATCAAGGCGGGCCCAGCCCACCGCCGCGCATCGCCCGCCGACCGGCAGGCGATTGCATGCAATCGCCGAGAGGGGGGCCGCCCCCACGGACTGGCGATTTGGTGGGGTCAGGGCAACGCTCGAATGAAGCAATGAGGTTGCACGATAAAGCACGTTGATCAGCCAAAAGATCGCCACTCCGCGGCCTGGCAATGCGCGGCTATAGCATCTTCCGCATCACCACAAAAGTCGGCGCGTCAAACCCCTCATGCGCCCCCTCGGCCACCACCTCAAACCCTAGCCGCCGAAACGTCTCGTGGTTCTCCGTTAACTCAATCCGGGTTTCCAACTCCAGCGCGGGCAACCTCTTTGCGACGGCCCTCTCAACCGCCAAATCCATCAACTGCCTCGCATATCCTCGTCCCCGATACGCCGGATCGACGGCTAGTTTACCAATGTACAAGCTATCCGGTTTGTCCGTCAGGAAAATGCAAGCCACGGACGGCCCACCCAGCGTCCAGACCTCCCCCGTTTCACACTTCCCCGCAATGTCCTCTACCGTCAGCTTGTGCAGCGACGAGGGCGGATTGATGCGCTCTTCCATATACGCGAATGACCGATGCAACAGCGCAAGCACATCCTCCATACCGGGATCACCGGCGCGCAACCGCATCGGGCTTACGTCGGGGTTCAGGTCGGTCATGTCTCTCACCCACCAACAAAGGACAGCTGTCCCCATGAAACAGCACCGTTCTGTTGCGTCAACTCCCGCACTCCCTTGCCACCTGCGCGCACCCGGCGTATACGCCCGCTCTGAACCTCAGGAGCCCTCCCCATGCATGGCAGTGCCAACGTCAACATCATGATCAAAGCCGCACGCAAAGCGGGCCGGTCGCTGGTCAAGGACTTCCGCGAAGTGGAAAACCTGCAGACCACGATGAAAGGCGCTGGCGATTTCGTCTCTCGGGCCGATATTGCCGCCGAGGCGATCCTGAAAGAAGAGCTGATGGGCGCACGCCCGACCTATGGCTGGCTGGCCGAAGAGGGCGGCGAGGAAGACGGCGAAGACCCGACACGCCGCTGGATCGTGGACCCGCTGGATGGCACCACGAATTTCTTGCACGGCCTGCCCCATTGGGCGGTATCCATCGCGCTTGAGCACAAGGGCAAGATCGTCTCCGGCGTGATCTACGACGCCGCCAAGGATGAACTCTTCTGGGCCGAGAAGGGCGAAGGCGCATGGCTCAATGAGACCCGCCTGCGCGTCTCGGCCCGCAAGCGGATGATTGAAGCCATCTTTGCCACCGGCGTGCCCTTTGGCGGACGCGCCGATCTGCCCGAAACCTTGCAGGATCTTGCACGCCTCATGCCCACATGCGCAGGGGTACGCCGTTGGGGGTCCGCCGCACTCGACATGGCCTATGTCGCCGCCGGGCGCTACGAAGGCTTCTGGGAACGCAAGCTCAACCCGTGGGATCTGGCCGCGGGTGAGATCATCGTGCGGGAAGCGGGTGGTTTGGCGGAAACCCTCTCAGGCGAAGGCCGCATCGTGGAAAACGGCGATGTCATCTGCGCCAATGAGGCCATTTTCGACAAGTTCGTTAGCGTGATCCGCGCAGGCTAACCCGCGCTACTTCCGCGGCACCGTCGGCACGTTCGAGCGCGCGAATTTATACTGCGCTTCCGGATTGGGCGGTTGCCCATGCGTCTGCGACCAATAGGCCCGCCCGCCCAGGCGACGAAATGTCGGAATGGCCAGCAGGATACCCACGGCAAACCCACCCGCATGGGCCCAGTACGCAACACCGCCACCATTGGCATCGGCCAAAATGCCGCCCACAAACTGCAGCCCCAGCCACAAAAGCAACATCACCCAGGCCGGCCACGGGAAGACGCGGAAGAACACGATAAAGATGAACAACACATCCACCCGCGCCTTGGGGTAAAGTAGCAAATACCCCCCCATCACACCCGCAATCGCCCCCGATGCCCCCACCGTCGGCACGCCGGAGTAAGGCGCGGACACCACGTGGATCAAGGCCGCCCCAATGCCCGAAGCAAGATAGAAGAGCAGATACCCAACCCGGCCCATCTCATCTTCCAGATTGTCGCCGAAAATCCACAAAAACAGCATGTTACCCGCCAGATGCAGCCACCCGCCATGCAGGAACATCGAGGTGAACACCGTATGGTAATCCATGCCCTGCGTGATGTTTTCCGGCACCATCCCCCATTCGAGGAAAAACCCGTAAAGCGCGCGTTCCCCGGGATAGGCCGCCCAGTACATGACGAACACGAGAATGTTCACCGCCATCAATGTGTATGTCACATAAGGCGTGCTGCCAGAGGGGTTATGGTCTCGGATCGGAAACATGCCCGCAACCTGCGCGTTGTTGCGCGCGCGGTCAAGCGCCACTCTACCCTTGCCGATCCCCGATATCGCGCGCCCACCACGATCGTTTCAAACCCTGGTAAATCCGGATCTGATCCCGCCCGTGCCATCCTTCCACGTCTGCCGCTTTACGCAACATGCTCCGCCCTTCGCGGCCCTGCGCGTCTTTCCACACAATCCGAAACCTCGGCCTGTTGTTCACCCGCACGCTGGTCTTCACCACCTCGACCACCTCAGCCAGTTCCACTGTGCCATAGCGCCTTGCCCTCAGCGCCTCCACCGTCCAGCGCCCGACCACCCACAGCCCAATCAACCACAGAATGCCGAATACCAAGGCCACCCAGCGCAGCACCGCCGCACCACGGGCATAGGACCCCTCTTCCACCTCCACCGTTTCCGGTTCGCTTTTCAGATAGCGCAGCTCGATCTCTTCCCCCAGGTCATGCGCGCGGTAAAACACCTTGCCCACGGACCGGCTAAAACTGATCTCCTCGCGCCTCTCCGTGACAAATTCCAGCGTCAGGTAATAGGTGTAGGTCCGGTTCCCATCCGAATCCCGGCCCTCCTGCACGAACTTATCCTCGACCACCGCAAGCGCACGGCGCCCCTCCTCCTCGAACCTCTGCGCGGTGGAGAAATTGAACTGTCCGATCATCGAAATCAGAACAAGGATCACGGTGAAAATGATCACGATCCATCCCCCCATCCGCAGGAAGAGCGACCACGCCGTGCGCGGCGGGTAGTGATCAGGGTCCGTCATGCCCGCGATCCTGCGCGTGATACCCATCCCGCGCAACCCATAACCGCTTCCCCTTCTGCCCCTGACGCGTTATCTCACCGGGAAACATGAGGCACCAAAAGCAGGCGGAGACCGCAGGACATGGCCATGGACAAGACATTCGACGCGCAAGCAGCTGAAAAACGGCTCTACGAGGCGTGGGAAACCACCGGTGCCTTCAAGGCCGGGGCGAATGCGCGTGAGGGGGCAGAGACCTTCTCGATCATGATCCCGCCACCGAACGTGACGGGCTCGCTCCACATGGGTCACGCCTTCAACAACACGCTGCAGGACATCCTGATCCGCTGGCACCGTATGCGCGGCCACGACACGCTCTGGCAGCCCGGACAAGACCACGCTGGCATCGCCACGCAGATGGTCGTCGAACGCCAACTCGCCGAACAAGGCAACGCCACCCGCCGCGAAATGGGGCGTGAGGCGTTTCTCGAAAAAGTCTGGAACTGGAAGACAGAGAGCGGCGACACCATCATCAATCAATTGAAGCGCCTCGGTGCCTCCTGCGATTGGTCCCGCAACGCCTTCACCATGTCGGGTGCCCCCGGCGCGCCTGCGGGGGAAGAGGGCAACTTCCACGACGCCGTCATCAAGGTCTTCGTCGACATGTACAACAAGGGTCTGATCTACCGCGGCAAGCGGCTGGTGAACTGGGACCCGCATTTTGAAACAGCCATCTCCGACCTCGAAGTTGAGAACATCGAAGTCGCAGGCCACATGTGGCACTTCAAGTACCCGCTCGCAGGTGGTGCGACCTACACCTATGTCGAAAAAGACGAGGACGGGAATGTCGTGCTGGAAGAAGAGCGCGATTATATCTCCATCGCCACCACCCGGCCTGAGACCATGCTCGGCGACGGCGCGGTCGCGGTGCACCCCTCTGATGAACGCTACGCCCCCATAGTTGGCAAGCTCTGCGAAATCCCCGTAGGCCCCAAAGAGCACCGCCGCCTGATCCCCATCATCACCGATGACTACCCCGATCCGAACTTCGGCTCCGGTGCTGTGAAGATCACTGGCGCGCATGACTTCAACGACTACGGCGTCGCCTCCCGCGGCGGCATCCCGATGTACCGCCTGATGGACACCAAAGGCGCGATGCGCGACGACGGTGCGCCCTATGCCGAGGCCGCCGCCCGCGCTCAGGAAATTGCCAATGGCGCGGAGTTCACCGAGGCCGAAGTCGACACCCTCAACCTCGTCCCAGATGACATCCGTGGCCTCGACCGGTTTCAGGCGCGAAAACTGGTTGTGGAGCAGATCACGTCCGAGGGTCTGGCCGTTATGACCACTGTGGAAGAAACAAGCGAAGATGGCGAAACCATCACGCATGACGTTCCAATGGTGGAAAACAAACCGATCATGCAGCCTTTTGGCGATCGCTCAAAGGTCGTGATCGAACCTATGCTCACGGACCAATGGTTCGTCGACACTGATAAAATCGTAGGCCCCGCCATCGAGGCCGTCCGCTCCGGCGAGACCAACATCATGCCCGAGCAGGATCGGAAGGTCTATTTCAACTGGCTGGAAAACATCGAACCCTGGTGCATCTCCCGCCAGCTTTGGTGGGGCCATCAGATCCCGGTTTGGTTCGGTCCTGATCGCGATGCCTACGGTCAAACAACAAATGTTCCGAACTTCGATGTTCAGTTCTGTGCTGCGACTGAAGCCGAAGCATTGGAGAAGGCGCGCCAGTACTATGGCGATACGGTTAAAGACGTTGTCGTCAAAGCGGATTGGAACGACGCCTTCGGATACAACTGCTTTGACGGTGACGAGTATGAGACAGTTGCAATCTGCCGCGACCCAGACGTTCTCGACACCTGGTTCTCCTCCGGCCTCTGGCCTATCGGCACCCTCGGCTGGCCCGAGGACACCGATGAACTGAAAAAATACTTCCCCACCTCCGTCCTCGTCACCGGGTTTGACATCATCTTCTTCTGGGTCGCCCGTATGATGATGATGCAATACGCCGTCGTCGGCCAAAAACCGTTCGACCATGTCTATGTCCACGCCCTCGTCCGCGACGAGAAGGGCAAGAAGATGTCGAAGTCGCTCGGCAACGTCCTCGACCCGCTGGAACTCATTGACGAATACGGCGCCGATGCCGTCCGCTTCACCCTCACCGCGATGGCCGCCATGGGCCGCGATCTGAAGCTCTCCACCCAGCGCATCGCGGGCTACCGCAATTTCGGCACCAAGCTCTGGAACGCCGCGCGTTTCGCCGAACTTAACGAAGCGACGGCCGGTCAGACGCGACCTACGCAATACCGACGTGATACCGACGTGATACCGACGCCGTCACAAACAGTTAACACTTGGATCATCGGAGAGACCGCCCGCGTCCGGGAAGAGGTCGATCACGCCCTCAACCAGTTCCGCTTCAACGACGCCGCCAACGCGCTTTACGCCTTCGTCTGGGGCAAGGTCTGCGACTGGTATGTGGAGTTTTCCAAGCCCCTCCTGTTGGATGGCGACGCGGACACCAAAGTGGAAACTCAGGCCACCATGGCATGGGTCATCGACCAATGCCTGATCCTGCTCCACCCCATCATGCCCTTCATCACAGAAGAGCTTTGGGACACGCTTGGCCAAAGCGAAAAAATGCTCGTCCACGCCGATTGGCCCACCTATGGCGCTGATCTCATTGACAAAAAATCCGACCGCGAAATGAACTGGGTGATCTCGCTCATCGAAAGCATCCGCTCCGCCCGCCAACAGGTCCACGTCCCCGTGGGTCTCTACATCCCCGTTCTCTGCACCGACTTGGACGAGGCCGGTCGCGCGGCGTGGGAGCGTAACGAGGTCATGATCAAACGCCTCGCCCGCATCGACAGCCTGGAATTCACCGATACCCTGCCCAAAGGCTGCATCACCATCGCCGTCGACGGCGGCAGCTTCGCCCTGCCCTTGGCAGATGTCATTGATGTCAAAGAAGAAATCGCTCGTCTGGAAAAATCCTTGGGCAAACTCGCCAAGGAAGTCGGCGGCCTTCGCGGACGGCTCAACAACCCGAAATTCGTCGAAAGCGCCCCCGAAGAGGTGGTCACCGAGGCCCGCGAGAACCTTGCCCTGCGCGAGGATGAAGAAGCCAAACTCCGCGCCGCCCTGGATCAGCTCTCCGAACTGGAGACCTGACTTCGGGCTTCTTTCTGGTCAAAAATACTCAAATCCAGCCCTGGCAAACATCTGAAACCTATAAGAAAAAGGCGCGTCTCTCACAAGACGCGCCTTCAGTTTTTTCTCAGGGAAAGAAGCCGTTAAAGCTCACTCCATCTCCCGCATCCGCGCCACATAGCGCGCCAGAGTATCGATCTCCAGGTTCACCCGATCCCCCACGGCCACATCCCCCCAAGTCGTCACCTGCTTGGTATGCGGGATGAAGTTGATGCCGAAATCACAGCCATTCACCTCA
This sequence comes from uncultured Roseovarius sp., assembly GCA_963422235.2. Lineage (GTDB taxonomy): Bacteria > Pseudomonadota > Alphaproteobacteria > Rhodobacterales > Rhodobacteraceae > Roseovarius. Next base: position 2,077,359 of record CAXMWV010000002.1, on the reverse strand, counting down.
TTCACCGTCAAGGACGTGCCGTTCAGCGCAACCGACCCTTTGGACGCAATGAACCGCGCCAAAGTCTCCGGCGCGCGCAGCACCACCCGGGTGCTATCCCCTTCATCTTCCATGGAAATTACGTCAGCGACACCATCCACATGACCCGACACGATATGTCCGCCCAGCTCATCGCCCACCCGCAATGACCGCTCCAGATTGACCCGCTTGCCCGGTGCCCAGCTTTGCAAATTGGTCTTTGAGACTGTCTCCGCCGAGATATCCACGTCGAACCAGTCATCGCCCTTGGACACCACCGTCAGGCACACCCCATCACAGGCAATGGACGCGCCCATGTCGACCTTGGCCATCTCGTACCGCGTGCCGATCCTTGCCCGCAGATCACCGCGCGCTTCGGTTTCCAGCACTTTACCAATATCGGTCACAATTCCGGTGAACATATGTTAACTCCTAAACGGACATACCTCGCCCCCACGAGGTATCGCCCGGTGTCATAGCAGGCAAGGGCGGCTCGGTCTTAATTTCGCCCAAATCGGGCTTATACTATGTGTAAAAGGGGCAGTGAGTGGTCAAAAAGCCATGTTAACAGGCGACCAACGGGTATTTCTATTTTTGCAGGGTCCGCACGGGCCCTTCTTTGAGCGTCTTGCGCGCATGGTGCGTCGCACCGGGGCAGAGGTCTGGCGCGTGGGCTTCAACTCCGGCGACCGGCTCTTCTGGCGCGACAGTGCGCATTACATCGCCTATCGCGGTGAAGCCATTGGCTGGCCGGACAAGTTTGCCGAGATCGTCGCTGAAAAAGGCGTGACCGACCTCGTGCTTTACGGAGACGTGCGCCCGATCCATGCACAGGCCGTGGCCCATGCTGAAGAACAGGGGCTTCGTGTGCACGTGTTCGAGGAAGGCTACATGCGCCCCTACTGGGTGACGTATGAGCGCGGCGGCTCCAACGGCAACTCCAAGCTGATGCAGATGAGCGTGGATGACATGCGCCGGGCGTTGGAAAACTCCGACATGGACACGGCCCTGCCGCCTGCCAGTTGGGGTGACATGCGCCAGCACATCTTCTACGGCGCGCTCTACCACGGCGCGGTCCTGCTGTTTAATCAGCGTTATCGCAAATTCCGCCCGCATCGCGCCCTGACGGTCCGGCAGGAATTCGCGTTGTATCTCAAACGCTTAATGCTGATGCCCGCACAAGCCATTGAACGGCGCATCGCGACCTTGCGCATACGCTATGGCGGGTTCCCCTATCATCTCGCGCTTCTGCAATTGGAACACGATGCGTCGTTCCAGGCGCATTCCCCGTTCGAGAGCATGGCTGATTTTCTGCAAACCGTGATCGAAGGTTTTGCTGAGGGTGCGCCCAAACACCACCATCTGGTGGTCAAGGCCCACCCATTGGAAGATGGTCGGGTGCCAATCCGCCGAACTCTCAAACAGCTCGCGCGGGAACATGGCGTGTCCGACCGCGTGCATTTCGTGCGCGGCGGCAAACTGGCCCAGCTTCTGGACGAGGCGCGCACAGCCGTCACCGTGAACTCCACGGCGGCGCAACAGGTGCTTTGGCGCGGCATTCCGCTCAAAACATTCGGGGACGCGGTCTATGCCAAGCCGGAGTTTGTCTCGACCAAACCACTACGGGACTTCTTCGGCCTGGCCGAACGCCCGGATCGCAAAGCCTATGCCGACTATCGTCGCTACCTTCTTGAAACCAGCCAGATCGCGGGCGGATTCTACTCTGCCAGTGGTCGCAGACAGCTGCTTCGCCAGGCCGTTGATTTGATGCTGAGCGATGAGGATCCATATGATGCTCTCGTCTCCGGCACCGCGGCTCCGAGGCAACAGTTGCGTGTCGTGCCGTGACAGACACAACCTGTAGCGCTGGATTTTATGTACGGATTCCTTTATGTTGTCGGCAAAACTTGAGGCAGAACAATAACAGGTCGAGGAGACCGAGCAGTGAAACCCCGTTCCAATCGCTGGGCGAAGAGCGTCGTCCTATTCGTGGCTGTGGCCATTATTGCGTCCTGTTCCACGCTGCCGCGCGTCGGCCCGAATAAGAAGCAGATTTTCGCAGGCTCCGTGCAGCGCAGCGGCGATGCGTTCGTCGTTTCCGTGAATGATCGCGTGACACGGGCCACGGCAGTGCAACCCGCCCTCGGCTTCACTGAGGACTTCAAGCGCTCAGGCTTGATCGGCTCAGACACGATCCGCCCCGGCGACACGCTTGGCCTGACCATCTGGGAAAACGTCGATGACGGCCTTCTCTCCGGCGCAGGTCAGAACCAGACGTTGCTGGAAGAGGTTCAGGTGGATGGTGCGGGCTTTATCTTCGTTCCCTACGCGGGACGCATCCGCGCTGCGGGCAACACGCCCGAAGCGATCCGTCGTCTAATCACGGCAAAACTGGACGAACAAACGCCCGATCCACAGGTCGAAGTCCGCCGCTTAGCGGGCGACGGTGCATCCGTTTCACTGATCGGTGGTGTCGGTCAACAAGGCGTCTACCCGATTGAACGTCCGACCCGGACCCTGTCAACGATGCTCGCCAATGCAGGCGGTGTGACCATCGACCCGGAAGTGGCACAGATCACCGTGGTGCGGGGTGAGAAAAGCTCCAAGGTCTGGTTCCAGGACATCTTTACATCCCCCGGGTTTGACATTGCCCTGCGCGGCGGCGACCGCATTCTCGTTGAAGAAGACAGCCGCGCCTTCACGGCATTGGGCGCGACCGGTGCGCAGGCCCGCCTGCCCTTCGACAGTCCGACGCTGAGCGCGGTTGAAGCGATTGCCCAGGTGGGCGGCCTGAACTCAAACACAGCTGACCCGACCGGTGTTTTCATTCTGCGCAACGAACCGGCAGAGATTGCCAACCAGGTTTTGGGCCGCAACGATCTGGTCGGCGCGCAGCGCATGGTTTACGTTCTTGACCTGACACAGCCCAACGGCATGTTCATGGCGCGCGATTTTGCCGTGCGTGACGATGACACGCTCTATGTAACCGAGGCACCGTTCGCTCAGTGGAGCAAGGTGATCTCGGCGCTTACAGGTACACTGGGTGCTGTCGGCTCGATCTCCACGGCGGGCGACACCCTGTCCGGCAACTGATGCCCGATCACGATATGCAAAAGCCCGCCGAGTCCGATGCGCCTCGGCGGGCTTTTTATTTCAACGCTGGCTTCATGCGTCAACGCCGGGTGCGGCGGATCATGGAGCTTGCGGGATATGCCCTTGAGTTGGGCAAACCCGGCGCCGACGATCTGATCGCGGTTTGGGGCCATTCCCCTTACGCCAAACGGGGCGAAACGGTCGCCCGCGCCACGGGTGCCGGGATTGTGCGGGTGGAAGATACCTTTCTCAGGTCCCTCTTTCCGGGCCGGGACGGCGAACCACCCATTGGCTTGGCCATTGATCGCACAGGCGTTCATTTCGACGCAGAAAGCCCGTCTGACTTGGAAACCCTGCTGGCCACGCATCCTTTGGATGACACCGCGCTGCTTGATCGCGCACGGGGCGCCATCGCCCGCATTCAGGAAAACCATCTGAGCAAGTACACGGCCTTCGACCCCGAACTGGCCTGTCCGGAGCCCGGCTACGTTCTGGTCATTGACCAGACAGAAGGCGACGCCAGCGTGACCCACGGGGGTGCAAACGCGGCCAGTTTCAAAGAGATGCTCTACTACGCGCAGGAAGAAAACCCGGGCGCGCAAATCCTGATCAAGACACATCCAGAAACGGTGCGTGGCCATAGGCAAGGGTACTTCTCACCCGCCGACGAGAATGACCGCATCAAGCTCTTTGCCGACGCGGTCAGCCCTTGGTCCTTGATGGAAGGTGCCGTGGGGGTTTACACGGTCAGCTCCCAGATGGGGTTTGAGGCCATTCTCGCAGGCCATAAGCCCCGTGTCTTCGGGCGACCCTTCTATGCCGGTTGGGACCTCACAGATGACCGCCACCCGCTTAACCTTCCCCGCCGTGGTCGCCGTCTGACCCGTGCGCAGCTCTTTGCAGCCGCAATGATCCTTTACCCCACGTGGTACGATCCACACGCGGACCGCCTGTGTGAGTTGGAAGACGCCATTGGACACTTGGAAGCCAAGACACGTGCCTGGCGGGAAGATCGACACGGGTGGAGCGCACATGGCATGCGCCTTTGGAAACGCAAACCCCTGCGCGATTTTTTTTGGCCAGCACGGGCCGATGCGGTTTGCCAAGGATGCGAATGTGTCGGGCGACTGGCCCATGATGGTCTGGGCATCGCAACAGGACAAAGCGCCTGCCAATGCCCTTCGGGTGGAAGATGGGTTTCTGCGGTCTCGCGGATTGGGCGCGGACCTGATCCCGCCCCTTTCGCTGGTATGCGACGATCTTGGGATTTACTATGATCCGGCCCGGGAAAGCCGGTTGGAACGTTGGATCACCAAGCGGGCCGATATGCGACCTGACCAAATGCGCCGGGTAGAGCACCTGATCAGGCGGCTGAGCGAGGCAGGTCTCAGCAAATACAATTTGGGCCAAGGCGCACCGAACCTCCCGGAAGGCCATCGTATTTTGGTGCCCGGACAGGTGGAGGATGACGCCTCCATCATGCTGGGTGCCGGGGCTGTCGCCACCAACCTTGCGCTACTGGAACTTACGCGCGCAGAAAACCCTGATGCTGTCATCCTCTACAAACCCCACCCGGACGTGGAAGCCGGTTTGCGTGACGGCGCTGTACCCGAGGACGCGTTGCGTGAATTGGCGGATCAAATGCTCTCGCAGGCCGATCCAGCCTCGCTTCTGACCCAGGTGGATGAAGTATGGACAATGACTTCTCTGATGGGGTTCGAAGCGCTGCTGCGCGGCGTCAAAACCACGACGACCGGTGCGCCTTTCTATGCCGGTTGGGGCCTCACCGGTGATCTTGGCCGCGTGCCTGCAAGGCGCTCTGCCCGGCCAAGTCTGGAAGGGTTGGTGCACGCCACCCTGATCGACTATCCCCGCTACTTCGATCCGGTTCTGCGTGAACCTTGCTCCGTCGAAGTAGTTATCGAAAGACTTACGACGGGGACTGCGCCCAATCCCGGCCCTGCAAACCGACTGCTCGCAAAACTGCAGGGCATGTTTGCATCATATGCCTCTGTCTGGCGTTAGCTGCAGCACCCCGCACGTGTTGACCTTGCGGTCAAAGACTTACCTTTTTGACGCATGAAACGCCCTGCAACAACCTGCGCTGCTCTTTTGGTGGGACTTCTTCCACACATCCCGCCCGTACACGCCTTGGACTGCGCGCGTGATGCGATGCTGGTGTTTGACGGCTCCGCGTCCATGGCCAAACTCGGCCTGCACTTGGACGAACGAACGCGCATGGATGACGCCCGTACGGCCCTGCGGGATGCAATGCCACAGATCGCACCAATCCGTCGCATCGGTTTGGTCACGTATGGACCGGGGCCAGAAAATTCCTGCGACAGCGTAAACCTGAGGTTTGCCCCAACCGCCAATGCCGCAGAGCCGGTGATGGAGGCGATTTCCTGGCTTGACCCGAACGGTTTGACCCCGCTGACCGAGGCCGTGCGCGAAGCAGCTCGCGTTTTGAACTATCGAACCGACCCCGGGATCGTCGTGCTTGTGACGGATGGCAATGACACGTGCGGTGGCACGCCTTGTGCGCTTGGCGCTGAGCTGGCCTCGGCGGCGGCTGACTTGACTGTCCACGTGATCGGCTTTCGCGTCGACACGGATCGAGGGGGCCTTGAAAGTCCGGACGTGCACCTCTTCCCGGATGGGATCTCTGTTGCCAAATGCCTGTCTGACCAAACCGGTGGAATGTATGTCTCGACCGAGACCGTGGACGAGCTGAGCACCGCACTGCGCCGTACGCTGGGTTGTGCGTTTATTGGCTGATGACGCCTTTCAAGTTGCACAACAGCTGGGTGGCGAGATCAATCTTGAAAACTAAGTGCGATAAATGACGAAACAACGCGCAGCAGTCTGCATTCCTCTTTTTGTGCCTCTCTCCAACGCGGCGGTACGGGCGGCGGGTCCGAAGTATGCAACCGGACGATACGTATGAGTCTGTTCATCCTGTCTCCAGACGTGGTGTGGAACCCGAGTGTGCTCAACTTCCCGACCGCCCCGCGCAAGATCCTCGAACGCGGTCTGATCCTGCCTCGGCGCGATGTCAGTTGGGGTTTTATCGCTCGGGCCATTTTCGAAAGCCAGGTATTGCGCTTTGTGATTGCGCTGTTGCCATTTGGGATAGCGGCCATCGCGTGGCCTGCTGCGGCGCTGCCAATCAGCCAAGCGCCACTTATCATGCTGGTGACCATCGGGATCGTGGAACTGCGTGTGCTGCGTATCCCGCGTGAGAAGCGTAAACAGATGGCGACAGAGGCCGACGCGGCGCGCACACTCGACAGTTTAAATTTCCGCGGCCGTCGCATTCTTGCTCAACTGGCCGCAAGCCGGGGCATTGAGACAGGAATGATCTACCTCGTCGTGGAGCAATCCGACATGGTAAGGGTGCCACCCATGACCATCGTGAGCTTGCAATTGGACGAGGGAAAATCGCGGCTTGTTCCTTTGACAGCCGAAGAACGTGCCATCATCCGCGATGGCCTTTTCGACGACGATTTCACGGAGCGCGATTTGTTCTTGGCCAATCAGCGTGAGGGGCAACCGTTCCGATCCGTGGCGTTTGAGGCACGTGGTGTGTCCGCTCATGCGCGCTTGGCTGCGTTTCTGGACGCATCTGACAAACCGGAAGGGGCCACCGCATGAGTGTCAACGCGCAGATCGTAAGTGCCGGAGATGCACTGGAAACCCTGCACGCAGGGTGGTTCGCGCAAACCGAAGGGAGCCTGACCGCATCCTGGATGCTGCACGGTCGTCCCGGTGTCGGCAAAACGCAGCTTGTCACGGAACTAAGCAACCGCATCGGGGCCAAACTGTTCGATATTCGCCTCACGACCATTGAACCGCAGGACCTTCGGGGTTTGCCGTACTACGACCATGAGGCGGAAAAAACTGTCTGGTACCGGCCAGAGGATTTGCCGGACGATCCAAACCAGCCGTCCGTGCTTTTCCTGGATGAATTGACGGCGGCCTCGCCCAACCTGCAGCCTACGGTCTACGGGCTTTTGCAGGAGCGCCGGGTTGGACGCCACATGTTGCCTGCCTCTGTTTTCATTGTGGCCGCCGGCAATACCGTCGATGACGGTGCAGTGGCGTATGAGATGGGGACCGCCCTCTCTGACAGGTTGATCCATCTTCAGGTGAACGCGGATGCCAAGGATTGGCTGGAACGCTATGCCGTGGATCGTAGCCTTTCCCCGTTGGTCACGGCATTCCTGCGGGCCCGGCCCGACTTGTTGGACACAACGGAGCAAGCGCTGCGGCGTGGCGACATGATCGCCTGTACGCCAAGGTCCTGGGAACGGGTCAGCGACATTGTCTCTGCTGTTCAGGACAAAAAGCTGCGCCACACCATGATTGCAGGCACCGTGGGCACGGCGGCGGCGGCGGAGTTCGCGCAGGTGGCCGCGGAAATCGAAGCGCTCGTCTCTTTGCAGGAGATCATCGAAACGCCAAAGGCGCGGCGTAACGGTCTTTATCCAACGTCGGTCAACGGCCTTGTAGGGTTGATCTATGCGCTTGTGTCCCATGCGGACGAAGCAACAGTCAGCGATGTCATCGAAATTATGGCTGACCTCAGAAACGTAAACGCCCCGGGCCTACCCTTGGCCGAACTGACAAGCTTTGGCTTTGAGATCCTGATCCGCAAAGCCATGTCAGACGGGCTGGCCGAGGCGTTCCGCGCCTCTGAAGCCTATCAGACCTATGCTCAGGAACGTGCCGAAGCAGGCGCGTTATGATCACCGGATGAAACACTCCACGCGCGTCCAAGCCGCGTTGGCACACCTGCCAGAGATTGATCCGGCGATTGCTGCATTGGCGCTGTGGTGTACCTATCGTGATGTTGACGGTCCGACTTCGACAGAAGGTGATATCATCCACGTGGGGCCTGAGTTTCCACTGCTGCCAATGTCGGAACAAACCGGCCTTATCGCGCATCACGTGCTGCACGTTGCGCTGCGCCACTCTGCACGGCGCGGCACCGCGAGGGAGCGATATGGCGCGCGGTTCAGACCTGACACATACGATCTGGCCTGCGATGCCTTAGTGAACGAAGCACTTTTGCAAGGTGGGCATGCCCTGCCGCGTCCAGCTGTCAGGGCTTCGGACATCGTGGCGTTGCTTCCGAAACAGGAGCGGCCCAAGAATGTTTTGGCAGCATGGGACAGCGACAAACTCTATGCCGTTCTGGTTGAGACATCACGGCGGGCCGGTGGGGGTGAGGATGGCGCCGTGGAGCGTTACGCGCAGGCCCAAAGTTTCAAACCTGACCTCCGCGACTGCGACCCGGACAAGACCGAAGCAGATGTCTGGGCAGGCCGAATAGAACAAGCCATGAGCGCCGGGCAACGAGCAGGAAGTGGAATTGGCGCGATCATGACCCGATTTGGCGACCTGCCAAAGTCAGTCGTACCTTGGGAAATCCGGTTGCGCCGGTTGCTTGCCAAAGCACTGGCCCAGCATCCGCGCCAAACCCACCGACGGCCCGCGCGTCAATGGCTTGCCCGCGAGGCCCTCGCCAGACAGGTCGGCGGGTCGCAACCTGTTTTCGAACCGGGCATGATACGTGACGAGCGGCGGCCCCGTTTGGTGATCGGGCTGGACACATCAAGTTCAATCCAGAAGGCAACCCTCGACATGTTCGCGGCTGAGGCCCTGTCGATCCTGCGTCGGACCGAGGCGGAGGTGCATCTTTTGGGCTTTGACACCCAGGTGCACAGCCGGACCCGGTTTGTGAACATCGGATCATTTGACGCGCTTGCCATGCGCTCGGGTGGCGGCACGGATTTCGACGGCTTGCTTGCAGACGCTCAGGCCCTTGATCCGTCAATGATCATCGTTTTGACCGATCTGGACGCACCCACCAAATCACCTCCAACTGCGCCGGTCCTGTGGGCTGTTCCTGCCAAACCGATCATTGCGCCAAATTTCGGGCAGGTGTTGATTATGGACGAGGTCGCTTGACCGATGGAATTCCCGCCAAGCGACACCTGATTTTCCATTGATGCCGATTTTGGGTCACGCCGACTTGCGAAGCTTGCATAACCGGTATGACACGGACCATTTGTTGATCCATCGCAATGTTTGAACGCCCGACAGCTGGCATTCTGTTCTTGGCAAGGATGAGTGGAGGCTTTGACCGAGACACCATCTTCCAGGGGCTCCACTCAACTTTCGCCGCAACGGACCATACGGTCAGCTTCGAAAGACTTACATCATGAACCGCCCTGAAACACTGCACCCTGAAAAGAGCGAACACCTCTTTCATGAGGATATTGCAGAACTCCTCCCATTTGCAGACCTCGACGAAGCGCAAGTGCGTGAGATATTGCAGCTTGCGACCGTGCACCGGGTAGGCCCTGACAAAACGTATTTTGAGGAAGGCGATAGTGCGGACAACTTCTTCGTACTGCTGGACGGCTTCACCCGTGTTGTACGCACTACGAAAGACGGAGAGCAGGTCGTTGTCCTGCATATCGCACCGGGTCAGATGTTCGGCATCGCAAAGGCCTTTGAAAGCGAAAACTACACTATGACGGCACGGGCGGCCTCAAAAGGGATCGCGCTGTCGTGGCCATCAAAACTGTGGGACAGTTTCATCGAAGGCTATCCCGGCTTTCGCACTGCATCACGAAAGGCGGTCGGCAGTCGCGTGACCGAAATGCAGGACAAGATCGTAAGCCTTGCCACGCAGAAGGTTGAGCAACGCATAGCCCAGGCCATCCTGCGGTTGGCAGAGCAAGCGGGCAAGGAAACCGAGCAGGGCATCGAGATTGATTTCCCGCTTTCTCGTCAGGACATATCGGAGATGACGGGTACAACTTTGCACTCCGTTTCCCGCTGCATGAGCCGGTGGCAGCGGCAAGGATTGGTGCGCAGTCAGCGCCGTCGCGTCGTGGTGTGCCAGCCCGAAGCGCTGTTGGCCTAAGCGAACCGCACGGATTGCTTTTCCAGTACGGTTGACAGTTTATGCGACACTTTGTCGTGCAACTGTCGCGTTTTGCTGACAGTGAATTTGCGCAAGAGCAAAGATAATTTTTCGAAGGTCGATAAACTTCCCCCCTAACGGGAGAAGATTTAAAAATGCCTGCGCATCGCCTTCACGAGTCGCTGCATTGCGCGCAATGCGCCATACGTCATAGCAGCCTGTGCAGCGCACTTTCTTCCGATGAACTGAATAATCTCAACGCCATCGCGCGGCGCAAGGTCTTGACGCCCGGCCAGCCATTCTTGCTGGAAGGCGACACATCTCGCGACTTCGCGAATGTCACATCTGGCGTGGCCAAATTGGTATGCGGCGCAGAGGACGGGCGAAACCAGATCGTTGGCCTGCTTTTTGCGTCCGATTTCATCTACGGATCCCTAGGGACAACACCCCCCACATCCCCGCATTCGATCGAGGCCGTATCAGATCTTGAGCTGTGCATCTTCCCACGCAAACCGTTTGAAGAGCTTTTGCACGACTATCCGTCGCTTGAGTTCAAATTGCTGAGGCTTGCACTGGATGAACTTGAAACAGCGCGTGAGTGGATGGTCCTTCTGGGGCGAAAGACAGCAGAAGAGCGCGTGGCGAGTTTCTTTGTCTACGTCACCCAGAAGATGAAGAAACTGGGATGCCAAGGCACCACGGATTTCGACCTGCCGATCAGTCGATCAGATATCGCAGACTACATCGGACTGACGCTGGAAACTGTAAGCCGACAAACCACGCGTCTCAAAAAAGATGGCGTGATCACCTTTGAGGGGACCAAACGACTGACCCATGTCGACGAAGAAGAGCTGAAGCGGCGAGCGGGGTTCTGACGCTCAGTGGAGCCGCCCGACCCCAACGAAATTCAGGCTTCCGGCAATCTCATCAAGATCGTTTGTGTTCAAATGGCGGGACGCCAAGGGAAGAACTACGTCCGTTTCCCAGGTTGAATTGCGCCGCAATGCGATGAAAAAACCACGCAAGGCAAAACCCAAAGCTTCGGGCCCGATGTTGCCGTTTTCGCGATTTCCTGTTGCCTGAGGGTTGGCGACTTCTTCCAACAGGTCGTCAAGTTCTGACAAGCGAAAGGCCTCATCCTCAAAGTCTGCCTGCAACCGTCGGAGAACGTCTTCGCAGTCGCGTTCCCCCACGGTGCGTCGTTTCAAGATGGGCATGACGACGTTAAGTATCTCTTCGTAGTGAACGGGAACCAGATGCTTGCACATGCGCATCGCTTCTCGCCAAACGGGCATGGGACGGCGTGGAAGATCATCCGCCAAGGCTTCCAACAGGTCACACAGATGAGAGACGTGCTGCGCATGTTCGGCAAGATCGTCCAAAGGCGAGCGGGCCGGAGTTTTTTCCAACATTTCGTCCTTCACGTTCGCCATCTCTTTCTCCGTCACATGCCGCTTTGTGCCCGAGGTTTGCTCTTGCCACCATGATCCAGATCAAGGAACGCGGCGGTGCCTTGCTTCCTATGGATCATCCTCCAACAAAACCCGCGCTGCATCGCCCTCCATGTCGTCATATTGCTTGGACCGGATGGTCCAGATGAACGCCACCAAGGCACCAAGACCAAGGATGAGGGAACACGGAACCAAAACGACGAGAATGTTCATGATCGAAACCCCCGAATAGCATTCAAGACCACGGTAATCGAACTGGTCGACATCGCCACCGCCGCACCCAGTGGGCTGGCAAAGCCTAGAACCGCAATTGGCACAGCGATCGAGTTGTAAGCCGCTGCAATCCCAAAATTCTGTTTCATCCGGCGGCAAGCCAAACGGCTGGTACAAATGGCATCCGGGATTTGTGTCATGTCTCCCGAAACGATGATGATATCTGCTGCCTTGCGGGTTGCATCAAGCGCGGAACCCGGTGCGATGGAGATGTCCGCCGCACTGATGGCCGCGTGATCATTCAACCCGTCACCAACCATCAAGATTTTCTCGCCAACGGCCTTCAGCCCCTCGATGATGTCCAGCTTGCGCTCTGCCCGTTCACCCGACCAGACTTGATCAATCCCGACATCCTGCGCCATCTTGGCCGCATTCTCAGCACTGTCACCTGTCAGCATTGCCGTCTTCAATCCAAGGGCGCGCAATCCGGATACAGCCTGCTTGGCCGATGGCACCAGGGCCTCGTGAGATGGCAAGACATGTTCCTGATCCCCGATGCGCAGAACCACCGTTGCATCATGCGACGCGCGCCGTCCAAGGTAGACAGGTTTGCCCCCACAGCTTGCGTGCACGCCTTCACCCGCCTCTTCCCAAAGATCACTCAATGGGGTCGCGCCGACTTGTGTCAGATCCTGCAAGAGACCCCGGCACAACGGGTGATCCGAGGCTTCAGACAACGACCGTAAAACGGCAAGCGCGTCCGGTTCCAAGGTCTTTGGAACTTCAAGACGCCGCTCGGTCAGCGTGCCGGTTTTGTCAAACACAACCATGTCGACATCGGCCAGCCGCTCAAGCGCCGTGTCCGAGGTCAGCAAAAGCCCACGGCGGTAGAGTTGTGAGGTCGCCGCCACGGCAACCGCCGGAACGGCGAGGCCAAGCGCGCAGGGGCACGTGATGATCAATGTGGCAATCGCGACGTTGAGCGCCATGCGTACATCGCCGGTTGCGAAAAGCCACCCGAGGAACGCCACGGCCGAGATGATGTGAACCGCCGGTGTGTAAATTTCTGCCGCGCGATCGGCGAGAGAGCGGAACCGCCCACGCGTGATCTCTGCTGTCGCGACAAGTTGGGCAATCCGGCGCAAAGTGGTGTCTTCACCCACGGCCGTCGCGCGCAGTACAACGGGACCAGTCATCACGACTTCGCCTGCATAAAACGCATCTCCCGCCTGCCGGGAAACAGGATCACTTTCGCCGGTCAGAAAACTGCAATCGACGTCGGCGGTGTCGGTTTCTAGCACGGCGTCGACGGGCACGCGCCCCCCGGCTGTGATCCAAAGCGCGTCGCCAACAGCGATCGCTGCAATGGGACGGCTGATTTTGTCGTCACCTTCGATCCGGGTGACGCGCGCAGGCTCAAGCGCGGCCAGATCATCGGCGGCAGATCTTGCCCGACGGCGCAGGCGTTGATCAAGCACGCGGCCAATCAGCAAAAAGAAAGTCAGCGCGAGGGCTGCATCAAACCATGCATGCGCGCCACCGTGCATGACCTCATAAACCGACATGCCACAGGCCAGAATGATCGCCAGGGAAATCGGCACGTCCATGTTGAGCCGCGCGACACGCAGAGCGCTCCAAGCCTGGCGGAAAAAAGGTTGCGCCGAAAACGCGGTGGCGGGCAATGCGATTGCCGCACTTATCCAATGCAAAAAGTCCCGCGTGCTGTCGACAGCGCCAGACCAGACGGCGACGGACAGCAGCATGACATTCATCATCGCAAATCCTGCCACGCCCAAGGGCAGGATCAAGTTGTCGCTCTGCCGTTCCTCCGGCGCGCCCGCCTCATAGGCCTCAAAGCCTGCTCGACTAAGGGCTGCAATCCACGCGGTCGGGTCGGTTCCGACCTCAGACGAAATACTCACCCGACGTTTCGTCAGGTTAACGCGCGCGGCCCGGATGTCGGACTGCTTCAACAGGGTAGACTCTACCGCGCTGATGCAGCCTGCGCAGTGGATGCCTGGCAGAACCAGGTGATGCGTGGGCACGTCCATCGACGCACTTCGCCCACCGACAGGCGCAGACGCGCATCCCGGGCAGGCGACGACACTCACTTCTTGACCCTCAGGACGATACGCTGCTGAAACTGCGTTCCGTCCTCGGCCACGGCTGCCAAACGCAGGTTCCAGTTTCCAGGCGCCAGATCGGCGGCCCCCGCGAAATGTGCGGCGCCATCGAATTTGAAGTTCAGCTCCCGATCATCGCCCACATGGGTCGCGCGGCCCAGTGTGGCACGCGTGATGGTCGGCGCAACGGGACCGAAGCGATCGTCGATCTGCAAAACCAGAAAGTCATCATCGACATGCGCGGCCACCGTCCATCCAAGGGCCTCCTGGGCGGCACGGTCTTTGTCAAAGCTTTGGCTTGCCACGTAAGAATTCTTCACTTCCAGACCGGGAAAGGTGCGTACCGCTGATACGGCCAGGACCATGTTCACCGCGATGATGATGCCAAACATGGTGCAGAAGAGCGCCAGAACATGCCAACCTGTCAGTTTTCGTTCGGTCATTGCGTACCCTTTCCATTGAAGAGACTGTCCTCATAAACCCGCTCTCCCGAGAGCGTGTCTTCCACCCAAAAGCGCAGATCGGTGCGATCTGCTTGCGCCGGGCCACTGTCTGCCGGCGCAATCACGTAAACGCGCTGCAGCGCTGTCTCATCGGCTGGAACGACAACTTCGAGATCATCTTCGCCCTCGAGGCGAAGTGTCATCGTTTCATCCGCAACAAGCTGAAACGCGAATGCTCGTGCATCCCCGTGCTTGTTGCGCAAACGGATGTCGTAGGCATTGCGAATACCGCCGTCGGAAAGCGTTACGAATTGCGGGTTGCGTACCGGGGCCACAGTGATGTCGATCGCAGGACGGATGAACAGCGCGTAAAGCAGGATGATCCCGCACAATGCCCAAGCGACAGAGTAGAGCATCGTACGTAGACGGAAGACATGGAACCAAGCCGAACGCGGCGGTTGTCCGTCACGTTCGCGGCCTTCATCAGACAGTGCGAGATAGTCAATCAGACCCCTCTCTCTCCCGAGCCGTTCCATAATTTCATCACAGGCGTCGATGCAAAGCGCGCAGGTTATGCATTCCATCTGCTGGCCATCACGGATGTCGATACCAACAGGGCAGACATTGACGCAGGCGTTGCAATCCACGCAATCGCCAACAAGCTCCGGTGTCGCATCTTGTTTCTTTCTGGCTTTGCCCCGCGGCTCCCCCCGCCAGTCCCGGTACGCCACCGTCAGCGTATCATCATCCATCATCGCACCTTGAATGCGCGGCCAGGGACACATGTAAATGCAGACCTGTTCGCGCATGAAGCCACCCAGGACGAATGTGGTTGCGGTCAAAATCGCAACGGTTGAATAGGCGACAGGTGCGGCCTGCAGCGTGAACAGGTCCTTCAACAACGTTGGCGCATCCGCGAAGTAAAAGACCCATGCACCGCCCGTTGCGATGGCGATCAGCATCCACAGCGTCCACTTTGTCAGGCGCAGGCGAATTTTCTGGAATGTCCATTTGGACTTCAGCAGGCGCAGTTGGTTGTTGCGATCCCCTTCGACCTTGCGTTCCACCAAAAGAAAAAGGTCCGTCCAAACGGTTTGCGGGCAAGCATACCCGCACCAGACACGGCCCAATGCCGAGGTGAATAGAAAGAGGCCCAGTCCGGCCATGATCAAAAGTCCGGCCACGAAGTAAAACTCATGCGGCCAGATTTCGATCCAGAACCAGTACAACCTACGGTTCGCCAAATCGACGAGCACGGCCTGATCGGGAAGCTCAGGCCCGCGGTCCCATCTGATCCAGGGCGTGATGTAGTAAATGCCCAAGGTTACGGCCAGGATCGCCCATTTCAGTCGCCTGAATTTGCCTTTCACATCGCGCGGGAAGATCGGCTCTCTGGCGGCATAAAGGCTGGAGTTGGCCGGCTCGGTCATCGCGGTATGGGCACCGTCATTGGGATTGGAGCGCGCGCCCATTTCATTGTCCGCCACCCAGTTGGTGTACGTAGAGCGTGACGGCTTTGACGTCTTCTTCGGACAACCGAAGACCCCAAGCAGGCATCACACCAAACCGGGCGTTGATGATCGAATACTCAACATCGGAGCGTGTCCCGCCGTAAAGCCAGATCGCATCGGCCAGGTTAGGCGCGCCGACCGACGGGTCGCCAAGCCCTGCATCTCCGTGGCAGGCTGCACAATTTTCAGCAAAGAGAACCGCGCCCTGTTCCGCCATGGTCGCATCGTGATCCTGACCGGACAGGGACAAGACATAGTCCGTCGTCATTGCGATCTCTTCTTCGGAAAAGATCTCTCCAAAGGCAGGCATCTCTGACCAGTGGGCATCGTCGTCCTGATCATTCCGAATGCCGTGGCGGACGGTGTACTCGATCTCATCCAGCGTGCCGCCCCAAAGCCACGCATCGTCAAGCAGGTTGGGATAGCCCACGGCACCCGCAGCACCCGCTCCGTGACACTGAGAGCAATTGGCGCGAAAGACCGCTGCACCACCTGACACACCGAACTGATAGGCTGGATCGTCGCGCGTCAGGGTGCTGAGATCAGCACTGGCCAACACGGCTGAAATCTCGGAATTCTGTGCGTCCACCCTAGCGATGTCTTCGGCGACTTCAGCGCGCGTTGAATAGCCCAGCACACCCTTCGTCGCGCCGCTGATCATGGGCCATGCAGGATACGCAATGGTGTACCCAATGCCCCAGATGATCGTGAGGTACAGCGTCCACAACCACCACCGAGGCAAGGGCGTATTCAACTCGGTGATACCGTCCCAGTCGTGACCGGTGGTTTCGGTTCCGGTGACTGGATCGTGTTCAGAGGGATCATTGGCCATCACCGAACCTCCTTTCTGATGCGACCAGACGGTTCAAAATCGTCGTCACGCAGGGGGATTTGAGAAATCTCTTCATGTGTCTTGCGAGAGCCCGGGCGGAACGCCCAGAAACAAACGCCGAGGTAAAACAGCGTCATCGCCAGCAGGAACCAGCTATCAGCGAAGGCGCGAAGAAGGGTGTAGAGTTCCATCGCGCGCTCCTATCGGCTCTCGTCCGGTGTGAAGGTGGAAAAATCGACCAAGGTGCCGAGCATCTGCATGTAGGCAATCAGAGCATCCATCTCGGTCAGCTCCGGCTGACCATCGAAGTTGGACACCACTGCACCGGGATAACGCTCCAGCATCTCTTCCCAATCCCCGTCGGGATCGACCTGCACGCGCATGTAATCTTCTGCCGCGCCGATCATCTCGTCGGTGTAGGGAACACCAACAAAGGCATGTGTGGCCAGAAGGTCAGAGATGTATGTCGTTTCCAACTCTGCCTCCATCAGGAAGGCATATTTTGGCATCACGCTTTCCGGCACAACCGATTGCGGGTCCATGAAGTGGTCCACATGCCAAGCGTCCGAGTACCGTCCACCAACGCGTGCCAGATCGGGGCCTGTGCGCTTTGACCCCCACTGGAACGGGTGGTCGTACTTGCTTTCTGCCGCCAGCGAATAATGCCCGTAACGCTCCACCTCATCGCGCATCGGGCGGATCATCTGACTGTGACAGACGTAGCACCCCTCGCGGATGTAGATGTCGCGCCCGGCAAGTTCGAGCGGTGAGTAAGGTCGCACCCCTTCTACGTCCTCGATGGTGTTTTCGAGGTAGAAAAGCGGGGTGATCTCAACAATGCCCCCGATGGTTACGACAGCCAGCGACAACCCCAGAAGCAGCGTTGGACTGCGTTCGAGAACAGCATGGCCTTTGAGAAAGCGGTTTGCGAAAGATCCGTCACTCATTCTGCGGGTACTCCTACAGGTGCGGTCTGGCGTGAGCCGCCGCGAATGGTCATCCACATGTTCCAGCCCATGATCAGCGCACCGGTGAGGTACAGACCCCCGCCCAGGCCGCGCAGGATATACATCGGCAGTTTGGCATCCACGGTGTCGGCGAAGCTGTTGACGAGGAAGCCATGTTCATCGACCTCGCGCCACATCAGACCTTCCATAATGCCCGTGACCCACATCGACGCCGCGTAGAGGACAATACCGATGGTCGCGAGCCAGAAGTGCCAGTTGATGGCGGCCATGGAATGCATCTGAGCACGGCCCCACAAGCGCGGCGTCAGGAAGTAGAGCGCACCGAAGGTGATCATACCGTTCCAGCCAAGTGCGCCGGAATGGACGTGTCCGATGGTCCAGTCGGTGTAGTGCGAGAGCGAGTTGACCGCGCGGATCGACATCATCGGACCTTCGAAAGTCGACATGCCATAGAAGGCCAAGCTCATCACGAACATGCGGATGATCGGGTCCGTGCGGATCTTGTCCCACGCGCCTTGCAGGGTCATCAGACCGTTGATCATACCGCCCCAGCTGGGCATCCACAGGATGATAGAGAAAACCATGCCGAGCGTGGACGCCCAGTCGGGGAGAGCGGTGTAGTGCAGGTGGTGCGGTCCGGCCCAGATGTACAGAAAGATCAGTGCCCAAAAGTGGATGATCGACAACTTGTAACTATAGACCGGCCGCCCCGCCTGCTTGGGCACGAAGTAATACATCATTCCAAGGAAACCGGCCGTCAGGAAGAAACCGACCGCGTTATGGCCGTACCACCACTGCACCATCGCATCCTGCACGCCCGAGAAGACCTGCACAGATTTCGACCCCCAGATCGATACCGGGATGGAGATGTTGTTGACCACATGAAGCATGGCAACGGTGATGATGAAGGCCAGCAGGAACCAGTTGGCCACGTAGATATGGCGTTCTTTGCGCTGAATGATCGTGCCAAGGTAGACCAGCAGGAACGCCACCCAGACAATCGTCAGCCACAGATCCACATACCATTCCGGTTCCGCGTATTCCTTGGATTGGGTTGCCCCAAGCAAGTAGCCGGTGGCCGCCAGCACGATAAAGAAATTGTATCCCCAGAATACGAACCAGGCGAGGTTGCCGCCCCACAGTCGTGTGCCGCAGGTGCGTTGCACGATGTAGAAAGACGACATGATCAGCGCGTTGCCCCCGAAGGCAAAGATCACAGCGGAAGTGTGCAACGGACGCAACCGGCCGAAATTCGTGAACGGTTGGCCCCAATCAAAATTCAACTCTGGAAAGGCAAGCTGGAACGCAATGAACACACCGGCCAGAAAGCCAACGATGCCCCAAAACGCGGTGGCGATCACGCCTGCACGCACCACGTCGTCCATGTAGCGTTCGTGTTGCACTGCGGGCTTGTCGTCACCTACCCGACGCAACTGCCAAATGAACAGTCCGACGGCGGTCAGCAAGATGATCACCGCGTGGATCTTGTAGGCAAGGTCATGTCCCCAATCCGCCGCAAGCGCCGCGAAGAAGGCGATCAGCGCCAATAGTGTAAGCTTAACTGTGTCCCACATGTCTTTTACCCATCTTTTGGCGCGTCGGCTCCGTCACCTTGTGTCTTCTTTGCCGTTTGCACGCCTTGATCTGAATCAAGCTCCGGTACTTTCCGTCTCGATGTTTTTGCAAAGCCTCACGGCTCTATCGTGGCCCTGTAGAGATGCCAGGCGCTGTGCCCCAACATCGGGAAAACAAAGATCATCCCAAGAAACAGCGGCAAGCTGGCCACCACGACAGCGAAGGCGATGATCAACGCCCAAAGGGCCATGGCACTTCGATTTTCTACCGTCGCCTTGAAACTGGTGATCATGGCTGTGACGACATCAATGTCCCGATCCAGAAGAAGCGGCACGCCGACGACGGAGATAGAGAACAAAAGCGCAGCAAGGGCCGCGCCGATCACGCTGCCAATCACCAACATCGAGATGCCCTGGAAGGTCGCGTACACCTCGATGGACGTCATGACGTTGGTCATCGTCGCTGTTCCGAAGGTCACGGCGAACACCACGCGTGCAATGACGATCCATACAAGCAAGAAAAACACGGCGATCACCGCGAAGAACGGCAGTTGGCCGCTGCGTGAGGCGAACCCGGCGCCCAGGACCGCACCCCAGCTTAGCGGCTCTCCGGCCTGCAAGCGTCGTGACACCTCATAAAGACCAATTGCGGCAAACGGGCCGATCAACGGGAACCCGGCCGTCAATGGCAGAACCCAATAGCCGGCAGAGCTGTAGAACAACAGCATCGCCATCAGGATGCCGAAAAAAGAAAAGACGCATCCAAAGAACAACCCGTAGAAAGGGGCCTTTTGGAAGTCGCTCAATCCCGCCTTGATGGCAGAATAGACGTCATCGGTGGTGATGCTGAGGATTTTTGGCACATGCGCGGGAGGGTGCGGCGTGGCTGTATCGGTCATTGGCGTGGCTCACTCTTTGTGAGGCCTTTTTGCGGGGTCGGCAGCAAAATCGAAAATTTGTGCGACCTATCCCGTTTCAGGCCCAAGCGAAGTTTGCCCGCGTTTTACGTCGCATGAATTGATCTGAGTCAAATCTCGGGAAGCAGGTTGCCAAAACCAGACCGAACACGCGAAATTCTTGATACTTCTGCGAAATCCTGTAGCGTCACTTTAGGGACATAAAATGAAACACGACATTGATCCAACCCTGACGCCAATGGGGAGTGGCGAACCTGCCGCTTGCGCGGCTTGCGCCGTACGCAACAGCAGCCTGTGTGGCGCGCTGTCTGCTGAAGAACTCTCCGATCTGAACGTGATTTCGCGCCGGAAGACACTCAAGCCCGGTCAGTTGCACGTCATGGAAGGTGACAGCGCCAAAGACTTTGCCAATGTGACGCAGGGCGTGGCAAAACTTTTGCGCGGTGCGGAAGATGGACGCCAGCAGATTGTTGGACTTCTTTTTGCTTCCGATTTCATTGGCGGTCCCATGGGCATCGGAGACGCGGAAGAACCCTACACTATCGAGGCGGTCACGCCCCTCGAGCTCTGCATCTTTCCCCGTACAGAGTTCGCAAAACTCCTTGAACGCTACCCCGCGATGGAACGCAAGTTGCTGGACCGCACCCTAAGCGAGCTGCAGCTTGCACGCGAATGGATGGTTCTGCTCGGTCGGAAAACGGCCCGCGAAAGGGTGGCGAGCTTTCTCTTGCACGTGGCGGAGAAAATGCAGAACCACGGATGCCACAACAAAATCGGCTTTGATCTTCCTTTGGGTCGTGCGGACATTGCCGACCACATCGGCTTGACAATTGAAACCGTCAGCAGACAGGTTACTGAACTGAAGAAGTTGGGCATTCTGGAGATGCAAGGCGCGCGTCATGTGGTGTCTTACGATATGGACGCGCTTCGGACGGAATCTGGTTTCTGAATTTCGCGACGAGACTTACGGAATAGTTGGGACTACTTGAAGGGCCTACTAAAGACGCGCAGCTTCAGTTCGGTTTTTGACGCCAAGACGTTTCAGGATCGCACTGACGTGCAGTTTTACTGTTCCCTCTGATATCGCCAGCGTCGATGCGATGTCCCGGTTTGAAGCACCCTGACGCACCATTCCGAGTATCTCGCTTTGTCGTTTTGTCAGCTTCGACGTTTTACCACTGGTTTCGCTTGCCTTTTCAGTCGCCGAAGAGGTCACGAGACCCTTGGTCGCCAGCATCGCCTTTTCAAACGTCGCGAAGCGATCCAAAACGCCTGCGATCAGACCGCCCAACCCTGATGAGGCATCAATTTCAGCGCGCCCCAAAGCACCCACCGCGTCCCTCAAACCATCAAGAGGGTCTGCTAGGTCCTGCGCTGCGATATAGTTGAACCGTCCCTCGGCCACCTCGCTCCGTCGCGCCTCTGACAAAGCGCGTTCCAGGGCGTCGAGGGCTTCGCGACGGTCCGTGATGTCAAGGGCCACCCCATCCCAAATTACTGCGCCATCCTGCTGCCTACGCGGTCTGCCCAGGGATCGCACCCATCGGTACCCGCCTGAGGGCGACGCCACGCGAACCTCTATATCCAAAGCGGTCAGATCACTGGCCGAGGCCTCCAAGGCACCGATAAATCGTGCTCGGTCCTCCGGATGGACCCATGAATGATCCACCGCATCTGCCTGCATCAACTCTTCAGGATTGAGCCCAAAAGAGGTCCGAACTCCGGAACTAACGTAAATGTAACGGTATTTCCCGTCAGTGGTGCGCAGTCGTTGCATCGTATGACCGGGAAATCGATCGGCCAGCAGATCAGCAACGTCAGGTGGGCGCGCGGTCGAGGAAAGATGGTCATTCATATTTCTAAAGTTATATATTTTACTGCCTAATGCAACATACATATAACTTTTATTATGACTTTCTGTGTGTTCGGGGTATATCCATTCCGAATCCGGGGAACTGGATCGGGAGGAAAATTTGGACAAAATCATCATTGAAGCGCGTGTGAATGAACTCGCGACGCGTCGCGGCAACCCGAATGTGCCGTTCTTGCCGAAAGAGATCATTGCCGATGCAAAGGCTTGCTACGACGAGGGCGCATCCGTGTTTCACTACCACGGGCGCACGGAAGATGGCGCACCGGAACATGCACCGGAGTTCTATCTGGAAACCAATGCGGGTATTCGCGCGCAAAGCGATATCCTGATCCATCCAACGTTGGGCTACGTCGCCCACGACGCCGACGCGATGAGCCGTTTTGCCGCTGTCGAAGAGATGATGAAGTCCGCCGAAACCGCACCGGACTTTGCCCCGATGGACACAGGGTCCGTCAACGTCGATTGGTGGAACCCCGAAGAGGGCAAGTACGACACGACCGAGTTGATCTACAAAAACTCCACTGGCACGCTGATGCACTTTGCCGAGCGGATCAAACATCACGGGCTGAAACCCTACCTGGTCAGCTGGAATGTCAGCTTCACCCGCCAAATTGAACAATTTCTCAAAATGGGCGTGCTAACCGACCCGGCTTACGTCTGTTTTTGCATGACGGACGAAATCATCTTTGCCGGTCACCCCGGCACGGTCGCGGGCCTGGATGCACATACGGCATTCCTACCCGCCGACTATCGCTGTGTTTGGACAGTGGTGAACTACAAGGGCGATCTGTTTGAGTTGACCGAGAAGATCATCCGCGAAGGTGGGCATATCTCCATCGGTCTGGGCGACTACGCCTACATGGACGGCTCTCGTCACATGACCAATGCAGAGGTCATCGCCCGTGTTGCCAAGCAAGCCCGAGCTATGGGCCGCGAACCCGCCACAGTGGCCGAGGCACGTGACATTCTTGAAATGCCAAAAGTCAACATCGCGGCGTAGAGGCCGCCAATTCATCAACACATCCAAGGGAGGACGAACATGAAACTGACCAAACTTTTTGCCTGTGCGGCGACACTCGCTCTGATGGGCGGGGCGGCCGCTGCTGAAAGCTTCAAAATGCAAACATTCCTCGGCGCCAACGCGTCCACAACCAAAGCGTTTGAGGCCATGGCCGCGCAACTGGCCGAGGACACCGGAGGTGCCATCGAAATCGAGGTCCTGCCAGGCCGTGCCGTGGTTGGCGCGGGCGAAACGATCGAAGCCATTCAAAACGGTCTGCTGGACGGCCAG
Organism: uncultured Roseovarius sp.; assembly: GCA_963422235.2. Lineage (GTDB taxonomy): Bacteria > Pseudomonadota > Alphaproteobacteria > Rhodobacterales > Rhodobacteraceae > Roseovarius. Next base: position 2,054,115 of record CAXMWV010000002.1, on the reverse strand, counting down.
TACACCGCGCCCAGCTATTTTGCCGGTAAGGATCCAGCCATGGGTGTACTTGGCGACACGTTGGCGGCCTACCCTGACAGCGCCACGCGGGACCGCTGGTTCACTGAGGGCGGTGGTCTTGAATTGGCCCGTGCGCTTTACGCGAAATATGATCTCCACCTGATCTGCCCGATCTACTGGCCGTCAGAACAGATTCCTTCAAAAGTGGAAATCAATGGGGTGGCTGATCTGGAAGGCCTCAAGATGCGCGCACCCGGGGGTTTGGCCTCCGACCTACTTAGCCGCGCAGGCGCGTCGCTGGTGACCATGGGTGTCGGCGAAAGCGTGACGGCGATGGAAACCGGCGTTCTTGATGCCACGGACCTGGCCAACGTGGCGCTCAACGTTGCACTGGGAATGCACAACCAGGCGAAGTACTCGGTTCTCGCGCGCCACTCTATGGCCGTGACCGAGATGAGCGTGTCTAAAGAGAAATGGGACAGCTTGTCGGCAGAAGACCAGGCCAAATTCGAAGCCGCCTGCAACGCGATGTCCGAAGGTCTAAAGAGCACGCTGACGGATGAAGATGCCGCCGCCGAGGCCAAGGCCAAGGATGAAATGGGTGTGACCTTCCTTGAGTTCGGCGAAGACGATGCCGCCACGTTCCGGGCAAAGACTGCCGATGTTTGGGCCGACTGGGGCGCCAAAAGCGCCGATGCGCAGGCCATCGTTGACAGCCACAAGGCGTTCATGGGCTCTATTGGTCTGACGAACTGATCATTGAAGCGGGCCACTTACGGGTGGCCCGCCTGACTGGGCCGAACACATGTTTTTGAACCGTCTGGCACTCAGCCTGGGCCGTGCCACCGCGTGGTGCTTTGCGGCGATCGTGCTGATCATGGTCTACGAGGTGGTCGCGCGATACGCCTTCAACGCGCCCACAACCTGGGCACATGAGACCGCGATCCTTCTGGCCAGTTTCGGCTTTGTCTTCGGAGGGGCGTTCTGCATGGCTGAAGGCACCCATATGCGGATCACCCTTTTGGTCGAGAACAGACCGCGTCTTGCCAAGATGTCCGAGGCGCTCTCCCTAATCGCAGGCACGATTTACCTGGCGGGTCTGTGCTACGCCGCATGGCGCATGGCCGAACGCGCCATCTGGCGATTTTCGCTGTCTGGATCGTGGGACCCGGAGCGTTCTGGCAGCACATTGAATTCGCCCCTGCCGTCGTATCTCAAGGCGCTGCTTTTCGTTGGTTGTGCCCTCTTCCTGCTGATCGTCCTGCAACGTGCAGTGACCTGGATCAAGGGTGCGCGGACCTGATGGATATCGGCACGATCACCTTTCTGATTATCGGTGCCATGGCGCTGATGCTGATGATCGGCGTGCCCTTGGCGTTCGTCTCTGGTGCCATCGCCGTGGTTCTGGCCGTCAGTCAGTTTGGCCTGAACGCGCTCTTTATCGTGGGCTCCCGCACCATGGACTTCCTCGACAGTTTCGCACTGATCGCGGTGCCGATGTTCGTTCTCATGGCGTCCATCATGGAAAAATCAGGCGTAGCGCGAGACCTCTATCGCGCATTCCACGTCTGGGCGGGGTCAGTGCGCGGCGGGATCGGTGTTGTGACAACCGGCGTTGCGGTTCTGCTGGGGGCCACGACTGGCATTATAGGTGGTGAGATTGTCCTACTCGGTCTGATTGCCCTGCCGCAAATGCTGAAGCTTGGCTATGACCGCAAACTGGCGATCGGTACCATTACCGCCGGTGGCAGCTTGGGCACGATGATCCCTCCCTCGATCATCCTGATTTTCTATGGATTGACGGCTGAAGTCTCCATTTCACACCTTTTCCTCGCCACGCTCGTTCCCGGCCTTATGCTTGCGAGCTTTTATGTCACCTACATCCTGATCCGTTGCGGTTTAAACCCCGCGCTTGGCCCACCGTTACCCGCCGAAGAGCGGGACATGCCGCTGAGCGAAAAACTCGCCCTCTTCAAGGGTGTGGCGCTGCCGATGGCCGTGGCGGGCGGGGTGCTGGTCTCGATCTACGCAGGCTTTGCCTCCATCACGGAAAGCGCCGCATTGGGCGCGTTCGGAGCGGCAGTGGCGGCCTGGGTGCGCAATGAATTCAGTTTTGCCATGCTAGGCGACGTGCTCGAACAGGCGCTTCGGACCTGTGGCATGGTGTTCTGGCTGGTCTTCGGCACAAACGCCCTGATCGGGGTCTACAACCTGATGGGTGGGATCACCTTCGCCTCGGCGGCCCTTGGGGGCGTCAGCCAGGAACCGGCAGTGATCCTGGCCGTGATGATCGCGGTCTTCATCCTTCTTGGGTTTTTCATCGACTGGATCGGCATCCTTTTCCTCACCATGCCGATCTTCCTGCCGGTGCTGACGCAGCTTGGCTACGACCCGATCTGGTTCGGCATTGTCTTCAACCTGTCCATGCAGATTGCCTACCTCACGCCGCCCTTTGGCCCCGCCTGTTTCTATCTCAAGGGGGCGGCGGGTGACAGTTTGGAACTCACTGAAATTTTTGCGGCGCAGTGGCCGTTTATCGGCCTGCAGATCCTTGCGCTTATCATCGTAGTGGCCTGGCCGGACTTGTCGCTGTGGCTGCCAAATCTGATCTACGGGTGACTGACATGGGCAGCGTGCACATCCTGGATACTGTCGCAAATGCGTCCCTCGGCAATCGCATGGGGCCTGACGACCTTCGCGCCGCGCTGCGCACAATGATGCGCATCCGCCTGTTTGAGACGCGCGCAAAAGACCTGTTCCTCAAAGGCGTCATCAAGGGCACCGCCCACTCCAGTGTCGGGCAGGAAGCGATTGCCGCCGGGGCCTGTGCCGCGTTGCAGCCCGATGACTTCCTGCTCACCCATCATCGCGGGCATGGTCACACGATTGCCAAGGGATCGGACACCGCGTTGATGTTCGCCGAACTGATGGGCCGCACACCGGGGTATTGCGCAGGGCTTGGCGGATCGATGCATATTGCCGACTTTGATCGCAACATACTGGGGGCGAACGGCATCGTGGGCGCGGGCATGGGGCTTGGGACAGGGGCTGCACTGGCAGAGAAGCTCAACGAGACAGGCAATATCGGCATCACTTTCTTCGGAGATGGTGCCGCGAACGAAGGTATCTTTCACGAAGCGATGAACCTGGCCGCTGTCTGGCACCTGCCACTGATCTTCTTTTGCGAAAACAACCAGTATGGCCTGACCACGGCAACCGAAGACGTTACTGCCGGCCCGTCTATTGCCGCGCGCGGCGACGCCTATGGCGTGCCCAATGAGCGCATTGACGGCAATGATGTCACTGCAGTCTTTGACGCTGTCGAGCGCGCCGCTTTGCGCGCCCGTGCAGGCGACGGGCCCACCTTGATCGAGGCGCTGACCTATCGTTGGGATGATCATTCCATGCGGGCCAACCTGCCCTCCTACCGCACCGGCGAAGAGGAGGAGGCTTGGAAGTCGCGCGATCCCATTGCTCGCCTCAAGAACCGGCTTTTCGACACTGGCGAACTGACGCGTGAGCAACTCGATGCGTTCACGGCGGACGTAGAGGCAGAAAACGAAGCCGCCATAGCTTGGGCGATGGAACAGCCAGAGCCCGATATGTCGCTTGCCATGGACAGCGTGCTGCCGGCGCCTCGCGTCGCGTTTCACGAACCAGACCCCGGCACACGAGAAATCACCTACAGAGAAGCAATCACAGAGGCCTTCGCGCTTGAGATGGCTGCCGATGAAGACGTCATTATTCTTGGCGAAGATGTCGGCGCGACGGGCGGTATCTTTGGTCTCACCCCGGGCCTTTATGACAGGTTTGGCGCAGACCGCGTGCGGGACACACCCATCTCCGAAGGTGCCATTTCCACGTGCGGGGTGGGAGCCGCGATGCGCGGCAAACGCGTGGTGGTGGAGGCCCAACTTTGGGACTTCGTGACCCTGATGATCGACGCCATTATCAATCAGGCCGCGAAGGCGCGCTTCATGCTTGGCGGCAAGGCGAAAGTGCCGATCGTTTTTCGGGGTCCACAAGGCGCGGGTATTCGACTGGCGGCCCAGCATTGCCAATCCCTTGAGATGCTCTTTGCCAACGTGCCGGGGCTGCAAGTCTATGCACCGTCCACCGCTTATGACGCAAAGGGGCTTATGGCGAGCGCGATCGCTGATGACGGGCCTGTGGTCTTCCTTGAACACAAGCTGCTTTACCTTGGCGCGGCGCAGCCTGTCCCAGAGGAGCGTTATTTTATCGCGCCCGGTCATGCGCGGATCGTGCGCGAGGGAACTGATTGCACAGTGATTGCCACGCTTGGCATGGTAGAACGCGCCGTTCAGGCGGCCGACCGGCTGGAACGCCAGGGGATCAGCGTTGAGGTCATCGACCCGCGCACGATCAAACCTCTCGACACAGCGACCATCTGCGGCAGCGTCCGAAAAACCAATCGTGCCGTCGTGGTCCACGAAGCCCCTCTCTTCGGCGGGTTTGGCGGAGAGATTGCCGCAACCATTCAGGAACAGGCGTTTGATTGGCTCGACGCCCCTGTCGCCCGCATCGGCGCACCTGAAATGCCCGTGCCCTACAACGACCGCCTTGAACGCGCCTACATGCCCGATGCCGCCCGCATCATCGAGGCCGTGAAATCTGTCTGCTACAGGAGTTGAATTTATGCCCGAACGCAAAGTGATCATCCCAGAGGGAATGGAAAACATCTATGACACCTTCCACTACGCCCCGGCCATACAGGTGGGCGACACGCTCTACCTTTCGGGCCAAGTTGGCCGCGACGAGAACCTGCAGGTCGTGGAAGGCACTGAGGCACAATACGTGCAGGCCTTCGAGAACGTGAAAAAAGTCCTCGACGCCGCAGGGGCTAGCTTTGACGACGTTGTCGAACTGGAAACCTGGTTCACGGACAGCATGGCTGATCTGAAAACCTTTCTTGAGGTCAAAGATCGCTACTTCACCAACCGCTATCCAACCTGGACCGGTTTCGCCGTAAAGGGCTTCTCGATGCCCGGGATCTTGGTCGAGATCAAATGCAAGGCCGTGTTGGGCCTTGATGACGCATGACCCGCGACCTGAAAACCCTGCTAGCGTCCGACGACCGGGTTTTGGGCACATGGACGCAGATCGCCGCGTCCGAGATGGTGGACCTGATCGGCTTGAACGGGTTCGGGTTCACGATCATTGACTGCCAGCATGGTCCTTTCGGAATAGAGACCGCGGAAAACCTCGCACGCGCAGCGGACGCCAACGATGTCGCCGTGGCCTTGCGCGTCTCACAGAACGACCCTGTCGAGATCATGAAGGCACTTGATGCGGGTGTTCGCCATGTTGTTGTGCCCAACATCGAAACCGCTGAAGAAACCGAGCGAGCCGTGGCCGCGACGCGTTTTGGACCACACGGCTTGCGTGGTGCCTGTCCTTGTTGTCGGTCGGGCGGGCACTTCATTCGAAACTGGCAGGATTATGTTCAGGCCGAAGAAAGCCGCACCGGTGCTATCGCTCTCGTCGAAACTGCCGACGGTCACCACAACATCGATGCGATCTGCAAGGTGCCGGGTCTGACTGCGTTGATGGTTGGGCCTTTTGATTTATCGGTGTCCATGGGTCTCAACGGGGACTGGCGGAACACTCAGGTGCAAAGCGCCGTCGCGGAAATGATCGACACGGCGACCTCCGAAGGCGTGCCCGTCATGATGCCTGTTTTTGCGCCGTCCAAAGAAGAATGCCGCGATTTGGTTGAATACTGGGCAGAGCGGGGCGTTTCCAGTTTCGTCATCGGATCTGACAAAATTTTGGTCGCGGAAGCTTTTGAAAGCTGGTCGTCTGCGTTGGCAGTATAACGACCCCACCAAGCCACCTGTGCCTCAGAAAGATCGGTGCAACCGGCGTGCCCAAAGTTTCTTTACATGAAAGATTTCTTGTCTAATGTGAAATTGAGACGCCGGCGTCTGACACTCGATTTGTGCGAAAAGCACAGGTTTTCGGTGAAAGGCCGCAAGGCGCAAGCCACCTTCGAGATACAAGGGCCGCTATGCACTTTCCGCATTTGTTTTCCGAACTTGAACTCGGCCGTACGCGGGTTAAGAACCGGTCATTTTCAGCGGGTCACGCGACCCGATTGATCGAGCCCGACGGAACCGTGGGTGACCGTCTACTCGCCTACCACAAGGCGCGCGCGGAAGCCGAGATCGGGATGATCATCACGGAAGTGAACGTGGTGCACCCGACCTATGAGCCGCCCAACCGCCTGTCTGTCACCTCGGATAACTGCATCCCGGGCCTCAAGAAGCTGGCGGATATGGGCAAACCGCATGATTGCCGGGTTGTCGGACAGCTCTTTCATCCGGGCCGCGTCGCGGGTGTGTCCGTGGATGGGTCCATTATCCAAACGTTTGGGCCGTCCGAGGCGCCCGATGAGGTCTACAAGAACATCCCCAAACCTCTGTCCAACGCCCAAGTCTGGGAGATCATAGAAAGTTATGCCGTGGGCGGTCGACGGATGGCGGAAGCCGATCTTGACGGGATCGAGGTGATCTCGTCCATGGGTTACCTGCCATCGCAGTTCCTCAATCCCAGACTGAACCAGCGTAACGATGAGTTCGGGGGCGACTTGGCGGGGCGGATGAAATTCCTGCGCGAGATCATAGCGGGCATTCGCAAGGCGGCGGGCAAAGACATCCTTTTGGGCATCCGCATTTCAGCCGATGAAATGGATGATGAGGGGATGCGCCCGGGCGAGACGCTTGAGGCTTTGCAGCTGCTCGAACAGGATGGCCAGCTCGATTACTTCAACATCATCGCTGCCACCACGGCCACATACGACGGATGGATGCACATCATCCCGCACATGGTGCACGAGCCGGGCTACCTGGCGCCCTTGGCAGCGGACGTGAAGGCGGCGGTTTCCTTGCCGGTCTTCATCGCCGGTCGCGTGAACCAACCACAGGAAGCAGAGCGTCTTCTGGCCACGGGTCAAGCTGACATGATCGGCATGGTGCGCGCCCATATCTGCGACCCGCAATTCACACTCAAGGCCAAACAAGGACGCGTGGATGACATCCGCGCCTGCATCGCGTGCAATCAGGCCTGCATCGGGCATGGTCTCAAGGGGTTCAGCATTTCCTGCATTCAGCATCCTGAAACTGGGCGAGAGCTCGATTACTACGACAAGCCGAAAGTCGCGGACCCCAAGACCGTGGTGGTCGTGGGGGGTGGTCCGGCTGGTATGAAAGCCGCGGCAGTTGCCGCAGAACGCGGTCACCGCGTTACGCTTTATGAAAAGGAGGCCCGGCTTGGGGGTCAGGCCCTTTTGGCGCAGCTTTTGCCGGACCGGTCCGAGTTCGGTGGCATCGTCACCAATCTGACACGAGAGATGGAAATCCACGGTGTGGATGTCCGGCTCAGCAGCGCTCTGGAAGCTGACGAGATCGCAAAACTCGGTGCGGATGAGGTTATCCTCGCCACCGGCGCTCGGTCGCAATTGCCAGAGCTCGAGGGGCTGGATGACGACGCGCATGTGGTGGACAGCTGGTCGGTGATCCGTGGAGAGGCCAATGTCGGCAAATCCGTGGTGATCTGGGACTGGCGCTCTGACTGGGTAGGGCTTGGTCTTGCTCAGATGCTGGCCGAAAACGGCTGCCATGTGCGGCTTGCCGTGAACGGGATCGTGGCGGGTGAACGCATCCCCTCGATGGTGCGTGACCATGCGGTCGGAGAGCTGCACAAGTTGGGTGTCGAGATCGTGCCTTACGTGCGTCTCTTCGGGGCTGACGCGGATACGGTCTACTTCCAGCACATCACCAGCAAACAACCGGTAGTGCTCGAGGGCGTTGATACGCTTGTCTCACACCATGCCCCACGCCGTGTGGCAGGTCTTGAGGAGGAGCTGATGCAGTTGGGGATCACCCCGGTTGCCATTGGGGACTGTCTCAACCCCCGCACAGCGGAAGAGGCGGTGCTGGAGGGTCTGCGCGCGGCGATGGCGCTTTGACCACCTCGGCGAGAAGATGCGGTGCTACTTCAAACTGTTATGAAGTTTTTTGGACGCTTCGACATAGTCGTTGATCGCAGCTGATGTATTCGTGCCGATCTGACGGAAAATCAAAACCGTGGTCATGAATACGGTCAGCGCGATGCAAAGATAAGGGGAAACAAAAAGCCCCAGGGCCGCGACGAAGTAGTAATACCCCCGGATCCCGAAATTGAACGTCTTCAGCGCTTCGGTCAGCACGATCGACGCGCTTTCCACCATGATATCGCTTTGCCCTTTCTGGAAATCGTTCAGCTCCGCTTCAGGCAGAGCGCCGACAAGCGCCAGAACGTAGATCAGTTTTCGAAGCGCATAGGTGAACGAGAAGAACGCGATCATCAGGGTGAGGCACACCACCGCCATGTGCACCACGAAAAGCTCAAAACTGGTGTCAGAGATAAAGGGCAGGTCCTGCACCGTCGCGTAGATGGCCTGCACGCCCGCAAACAGACTGAAGATGCCGGCCAGAACGATCAGCGTGGCGGAGCCGAAAAAGGCGATGGAATTGACCATGTTGCCCAGCAAAATGGCGTCAAACGGTTTTTGTGATCGCTTCAGGGAGGCGGCAAGCCATTGGGTTCGCACCGTTGTCAGCTGTGCGTTGAGGGACCCCCGAGAAATCGTAGACAGGATCGCCGAGTAGCCGAACCAAGCCAGAAACAAAAATACGATGGCAAAGACTTGCAGGATGTCAAAATCCGTGGGAAGCGCGAACGGCATGTCAGACAACTCCTGTCATAATGTCCGCGATCTTCATCATGGCTCCGCGAAAGATCAAGGGGATGGCCGTTAGCCTGTAACCGATAGATTATGCAAGGTCACGCCTGTCGAATGCCGACACTTTCAAAAAGACGCGCGTAGCTATCCAGATAGCTGATCAACGGAACCTGTGCCGCATTCTCAAGCCGGGCTTTGTGCGCCAAAAGCGGACAAGGGATGCCCGAAAGATAGATTGCTTCGGCTGACGTATCCTGCGCGCATTTTGCTACCGCGTTGATCACTTGGTCAGGATCGAAATTCTCAAATTCGTCTGCCATACTCGCCACATCTTGCGTCTGTGACAGCTCAATCTCTTGAAAACTGAGGCATCCCACAACGTATACACCGCTGGCTGCGACGAACCGAACCAACGGCTGCTGCCACTCTTTGGGATAGTACGCGGAACACACCATGACGCTTTTCACCGCTCGGCGCTCAAGGGTTCGCAACATGCACAGTGCCATCATGCAAAATGGGACACCGGCTTGACGAGTTATGTGAGCCTCTAGTTCCGCGGCTCGATGCGCATCATGCAGAAAAGCAAACGGACCTCCGATTTGCAGGATTGCATCGACGTTCTGCTTGGCGAGTTGCGTAGCGGCCACTTCAATCGCCGTGGCGGCTGCCAGAATCTGGCCCTGCGCGAAGGAAAAATCATCCCCTAGCGGCATGACAACATCTACGACATCGATGTCACGACCTGCCACCATTTGCATTTCTTCGCGGCAGAAGTTCGACCACCCCGGGGGTGAAATCATCCCAATTCTTGGCCGACCCATGGGCATTGTCCCTGGCTATGCCGGCAGATTGTGCACCGTCAGTTCGAACTCTTCCCGGCTGTAGTCGCCGTCGAACAGATGCTCCATGCCCTTCATCACCTCGGGCCACCTTTCACCGCTGGCATCAAAACTGGCCTTGTCCTTCCAGACCGTGATCCCGATGGACGGCCCGCCGGTGTCGTCAAAAGTGTCTAGGATGTAGAGCAAACCGCTGGTGTCAGGCTCGTTCTTGGCCAAAAACGCCTCTGCCTCGGCTGAGATAGCGTCTTTCGTTCCGGGTTTGAGTTTGAAACGATTGATGCGGACATAGGGCATGTCTTGGGGTCTCCTTCAAATCAGGGCTGCGGTTTTCAATCCTTCCAGCACAGCCTCCTCCGCCGTGCGGGGGCTGACACAATCGCCGATCATGTAAAGGGGCAAATCGGGGCGTAAACGGCCCAAGTCGTGGGCTAGCTGCCCCTCGGCCTCGCCCCCCGAGGCAAGGACCAGCGTGTCGGCGTTGGGTATGACATGCGGCGCGCCCGTGACGACGTGCTGCAGATAAACACTGTCCTCATCGGCCCCGAACACGCGCATGTAGGGGATCACGTCGACGCCCAATTGATGCAAACGCCCGGCAATCTGGTAGCGCACGTATTTCTGTATCGATTGACCGGCCATCTCTCCGTTGACAGCGAGGGTCACCTTGTGGCCACGCGCGGCCAGAATCTCTGCCACGCCGGGACCCACCCAATCGCAACGCCAGTCTGTGATCACCACGTGGGACCCCAAATTGATGCGGTCCTGGATGACATCCCAAGCCTGCACGAAATGGGCACCGTCCAGTTCGATGTGAGGCATGTGAGGGCGCGCGCCGGTGGCCAGTACGACAGCGTCCGGGGCCAGATCGGCGACAAGGTCGGGTGTTGCCTCGCAGTTCAGGCGCACGTCCACGCCCAATCGTTCCGCTTCACCCTGTAAGTTGGTGATGATGCCACCAAACTCGGCCCGACCCGGCAACATCTGCGCCAAAAGGGCCTGCCCGCCAAGCCTGGACCCGCGCTCCATCAGAACCACCTTGTGCCCGCGCTGAGCGCTGACAATGGCAGCCTTCATGCCACCAGGCCCGCCGCCCACGACCAGAACCGACTTGGCAACCTCTGCCACTGCCAGATCGCGGTATTCCAACTCCCGCCCGCTTTCGGGGAATTGAATGCAAGACACGCCATGCCCCTGGTTGCGATGCCCGATGCAAGCCTGATTGCAGGCGATACAGGCGCGGATTTCTTCAGCACGCCCCTCACGCGCCTTCATCGGAAAGTCCGGGTCGGTCAAAAGCGCCCGAACAAGCCCCACCATGTCGGCCTGCCCTTGCGCCAGGGCGGCCTCTGCCAAATGTGGCTGGTTGATCCGGCCCGTGACAAAAACCGGCAGGCCTGTGGCGCGGCGGGTCTGATCGGCGAGGCGTTCGGCAACGCCCGTCTCCGAGAACATGGAAGGCACAATGTTGGCTGTGCCTGCCAAGCCATGCGTGCTGCCGACAGTGACGCTGATATAGTCGATCAGGCCTTTTTCGGCCAAAGCAGTGCAGGCAGGCAGAGAGTCCTTCAAGCGAAGCCCGTCCGGATCGTCATCTTCCGGTACGATGCGAATTCCGAGGATTGGATCATCCCCCATCGAAACCCGCATTTCTTGCAACGTTTCGACCAGAAAGCGGAGCCGGTTGCCAGCAGAGCCACCGTAGTCGTCCGTGCGGTCGTTGATGCTTGGGGACAGGAATTGCCCATGCAGGTATCCCATGCCCACCAACAGCTCTACGCCATCCGCGCCGCCCGCCGCCGCGCGTCCGGCGGCGTCTGCAAAATGGCGGGTCAGGGTGTGAATGTCTTCAACACTCATGGCCTTTGGGACGACATGGAACCGTTCGTCGCGCGCGGCAGTTGGTGCTAAGGCCACCTCCACACTGCCATCAACGGAGTGCGCCCGCGCGCGGCCCTCATGATAAAACTGCACGAAAACCCGTGCGTCGTGATCCGCACAAAGCGTTTTCAGCTTCGCCACTTCATCAATAAACCGGTCGTCCGAGCCATTGAGTTGCGCATATCCCTGACCGGCCATCGGCACCACCTGCGTGCCTTCTGTCACAATCAGGCTCACACCGCCTTCGAGGCGCGCTTGGTAGTAGGCCATGGCGCGTTCGCTTAGCGTACCTTTGGAATAGCCCGTTCCATGCGCCGCCAAGAAAAGCCGGTTCTTGAAGGTTTTGCCGCGCAGGTGAAAGGTCGCAAATAGCTTGGGGAAGTGAGGATTTTGAAGGCCGCCGTCCGGCGTCATGGGACCAATGCAACGTGATGGAGAGGAGGCATATCCCGCGCCGCATCAAGGGCCGCGTTGACCTCCTCCAAGGGGAAGGTATGAGTCGTCAGGACAGACAGGTCTAGCGTGCCATCCGCGATCATGCCCACCATCTTTACAGGCAAATCAGGCGGGAACCAGAAGGAGCCGCTCAGCGTCACCGCTCGCAACACAATCCCGGACACGCTTAACGGGTTGTTGGGTGACGCAACCAGGACCAGCGTACCCCGCCGGCCCAATCGGCTCAGCGCGGCCTCCACCATCGGGCCGCAATCGCCATCGCTTGTAGAGATGACAAGGTCGCAGCCCACGGGAACCTCAAGGGACAACTGGACAGAGGCATCAACTTGCTGCAAAGGCGCGAGGCGCGCGATGTCGCGGCCCACGGCGGTGACGCTGCCCGCCCCCAAAGCATGGGCCAGCATGACCGCACTGGAACCGACCTGCCCTGAGGCTCCAATCACAGCCACATTCATGCCCGGCGCAAAGCCGCCCTCGTGCAGCGCGGACAAAGCTGTGCCAAACCACCCTAGTCGGCATAGGCTTTCGGGCGATGCTCGTCCCAACGCGGGGGCAACGGAGGTGACGTTCTGCATGGGCAGGCGGATATGCGTCGCAAAGGTACCGTGACGCCACTCTGACAGGAGGCGTGTCGCATCGTTACTCACGGCGAAATTCCCGGCGAAGGCCGCTTGGCCTTCATGCCCGTCCCAATGATCATCCACCAGACAGTCGGCAAAGACCATGTCGCCAACCGACAACTCCGTCTGGCCCGCGCCGACTTCAACCACCTTGCCGATCGCATCGGTGCCAGGCGCGAAAGGGCGTTCGGGTGTGACGAAGGCCGTATCCGGGGGAATGAGATCGTTCAGGAACGGTGCCACGTAGCTGGCGGAAATCTCAACGACCACCTCTCCGGGCCCGGCTGTGGGCGTATCGGCCTCCACAAGCTTGAGCAAATTGTCTGTGAGGCTTGTTTCTGCCCGCCGCATGACTCTCTCCTTGTGAACAATAATATTCTTCATGCGAAAGGCCTTGCCCGTCAAGCAGAGTCGCAATGAAAGTCACATTCAATAGTCCAACCGAACCGGCGTAATCGTCCAGATAACCTCCGAAATGTCATCATGGTCGTTTTCCAGATTATGAGGACGGCTCAGGTCAATGGAAAAACTGTCTTCTGCCGATAGGACGAACGCTTCCTCATCCAGCGTGAGCTTCACACGCCCTTTCAAAACGTAGCCGTTCATATGACCATGGCTTGGCGTGGTTTCCCCACGCGATCGCCCACCAACTTCGAACCGGGACAGGCCAGAGCAAAGATCAAGGTTTAAGTCTGCCGACAGCAGAAAATCCTGATAGCCAAGCGCGGCAGTGTCCAACGAATAAATCCTGCTGAGCCGCCTGCGGGAGTCCTTTCTGACCACAACACTGCGCTCTCTGTCATTGGGGCCTGCCTCGTTGGGGAAAAACCAACTTAGCTCCACATCCAAGGCCGACGCGATGCGGCTGACAGTATCGAGTGAGGGAATGACCGACCCGTTTTCGACCTGACTTAGGTATCCAGGCGAGCGACCCGCGGCCTCGGCCAATTGTCGCAAGGTGGCCCCTTTGGCTTTCCTGAGGGTTCGCAGCTCTTCCCCGATCCCGGCCAAGTCGATTGGGTGAGCATTTGCGGCCGATATGGTCGATTTCTTCACAGTAAAACCTTCTTTCCTCACAGGATAATTCTCTTGCCCGAATCTGAGCCTAGGTGGTATGTTTGGCGTGATCAAACATTTTTTTATTTTGTTTGATTTTGCCACGCCTGAAGCAGCTTTGCAGCACAACCCGGAGCGCAGCCCATGACCGCATCGAGATACACGCCCGACATGCTGGGCCTCGACATGGAAAAGACTGATGCCGATATCGCGCAGTTCCGCGGTCTTCCGCTCCATGCCTATTTCGACCCCACCATCTTTGCCTTTGAGCAGGAGGCGATTTTCGACAAGAGCTGGCAATTCCTCTGCCCGGCGCAATGCGTCGCCAAGCCCGGCGACCTTTTCAAAGGTCAAATTGGGCGAAGCTCCATTGTGGTCACCCGCGACAAGAAGGGCGGGCTCAACGCGTTCCTGAACATCTGCCGCCATCGCGGGTTCAAACTTGTGGAAGAGAACGCCTCAGGCAAACCGACACTGCGCTGCCGCTACCACGGCTGGACATACGATTTACAAGGCAATTTGATCGGGGCACCCGACACGCGCGACGAGCCGGGTTTTGACCTTTGCGACCATGGCCTCATACAGGTAAGCGTGGCCGAATGGGGCCCACTAGTTTTCGTGAACCCTGATCCGAATGCGGCGCCATTTCTGGACTGTTTCCCTCAATTGGAGGCATGGGCGGACGAGATTGGGATCAATAGATCTGCAAGCGATTACGAGCCCTACAAACAGTTCACGATCCATCAGCAAAGCAACTGGAAGCTGTGGTATGATAACGGCACCGAATGCTACCATTGTCCGACTATTCATTCTGGGTCATTCGCTGATGCCTTTGACGTACGGGAAGGATCGTATGACTACAGGCTAGAGGGTGGCGTGACATCCTATGCGTTCAAAAGTACAGAACAGCTGGTAGGCGATGAGTTGCGCAGCTTGACCTATGCCTCCTACCAGACTTTTCCCGGTCTGCAATTCATTCAACAGGATGATCTGACCATTATCGGGGTAATGGTCCCGACAGGTCCCGAGACCTGCACATACACGACCTACTACCTAAAAGAAGTGGGCGCGGATGAGGCGCGCGTAGATCAGTGGATTGATGTCTGGCAGCAGACCTTTGAGGAAGACGGCGCCGTGGCCGAAATCCAGCAGGCCAACATCAAGGCACCGGGTGCACAGCCCTTCCGCTATGTCTCGAACCGCGAAGAGCCAACCATTTTTATCAACCGCTTGATCTGGGACGCCTACAAACGCGCTTTGTGTCCTGATCAGACACCGACACTTACAACAATGGATGCCGCAGAATGAAAGACGTGTTTGACACCGACCCGACTGTAGATGCCGCCACCCTTCGGGATGACCTAGCACAAGGTTGGGGCCTGCCGACCTCATTCTATTCAAGCCCCAAGATCCACGACCTTGACCTGAAGAATATTTTCCGACGCTCATGGACGTATTTTTGCCCGGCGTCTCGCGTGTCGAAGCCCGACAACTCCGTCATCGGGATGGCGGGTGACATCCCCGTCGTGGTGATCCGGGACAAGGCTGGGGTGCTGCGAGGGTTTGTCAACATGTGCCGCCACCGCGGGTACAAGGTCGCAACCGAGGATCAGGAGAAATGCAGACGCCTGACATGCAAGTATCACGCCTGGAGCTACCTCGCGACGGGTGAGCTGGCCAATGCGCCGGGCATGCAGGATGAGCCTGGCTTTGACAAATCCGCGCTGTCGCTCAAGCCTGTGCAGGTCTGTGAATTCGGCTCTGCAATCTTGGTGAACCCGTCCATGGACGCGCCGGGTTTCTTTGAGGCGCATCCCAAAATGAAATCCGAGGTAGAACGGCTGGGCGTGGAGCTTGACCCGGAGGCCTATGACTTCGTGCGCGAGACCGTTCATAACGTGCCATCAAACTGGAAGGTTTGGTACGACAACTTCGTCGAATGCTATCACTGCGATCACATCCACAGAGGTAGCTTTTCAGCCGCCTATGAGTCCGACATCAAATCAGTGGATACGACCTTCAATGACACGTTCATGTCCAGCCGGTTTGCCCCCAAATCCACGGGCACAGGTGCAGTTCTGCGGGCCAACAACTATAGATCGCTCAACACTTTTCCGGGCCTCTTGATCCTGCAACAGGATCACCTGATGATACTCAGCCAAATGCGTCCACTTGGACCAGAACTGACCGAACAAAAGGTCCATTACTTTGCGCCGAAGGGCACAAGCGAGGCGATGATCGAGGACTGGATCGCGCTCTGGGAGGAAACTTTTGGCGAAGATGGTGAGGCTGTTGCCGTTCAACAAGAGGGCCTTCGCACAGGCGCCATCGAACGCAACCGCCTTATGCCCAACCGGGAGGAGGCCGTGGTGTTCTTTAACGGGCTTGTGCTTGACGCTTACGGGCGAAGTGAAGCATAGGGGCCGAGGTCCACATTGCGCTCAACCGGAGTTAGATCGGGTCCCAGTTGAACATCTCTGCCGATGTGTCCAACGGGCAGAAATCAGGTTTGAGGCTAGGTGCGGCGCGGTCTGCGATACTCTCCGGCGTCCAGCCATTCTCAGAGTGCATCCGGCGACTTAGGCGGGGCGGGGAGAAAAGATACAGCTCATTGGCACGCACGCCAAAGATCTGCCCGGTCACGTCCGAGGCCAGATCGCTAAGCAGGTATGTGACCATGGGCGCAATACTCTCAGGCGTCATCTTTTGCATCCGGGCGACGCGGGCTTTCTCTTCCTCAGTTTCCTGTGGCAACGAAGATATCATCCGCGACCAAGCGAAGGGGGCCACGCAATTCGACCGCACCCCGAACCGGGCCATGTCGAGCGCGATGCTTTTGGACAGCGCCACAAGCCCCAGCTTGGCCGCCGCATAGTTGGCCTGTCCCACATTGCCAATCAGCCCGGACGTGGACGTCATATGCACGAACGCACCATGACCCTGCGCCCGAAAATGTGCGGCAGCGGCGCTTGAGATATAGAAGCTGCCCATCAGGTGCACGTCGATCACGGACTTCCAGGCCTCCACGCTCATCTTGTGGAAGATCGTATCGCGCAGGATCCCCGCGTTGTTCACCACACCATCAATGCCGCCGAAATGGTCCATGGCATGCTCGATGATGGCCTTGGCTGCATCCGGGTCTGTGATGTCGTGTCCGTCTGTCACGGCCTGCCCGCCCGCTGCTTCGACGGCCGCAACGGTGTCTTTCGCAGGCTCTGAGGAGGCCCCTTCGCCGCCAAGACCGGCCCCCACGTCATTGACGACGACTTTGGCCCCGTGCTGCCCCAGAGAGACACAGATTGCACGACCAATCGCGCCCCCTGCCCCGGTTACGACAAAGGTTTTTCCTGTCACATCACACGCACTCATGGGAGAGACCCTCTTCCGAAAGTTTTTTTCAGAGTAAAAATAATTTGCTTGAAAGGAAACATAGGAGTCGAGAAAATCAGCCCCGACGGCATTTCAAATCAAGGTGGACAATGGATCTCTTTCGTCTGGACGGACAAACCGCGCTTGTGACAGGCGGATCGCGCGGCATTGGGCGCGCCATTGCACATCGAATGGCAGAGGCCGGGGCCTCAGTGATCATAAATGGCCGCAGTACCGAAACATGCGACGTCGTGGTGAAAGAAATCCGCGCGGCGGGAGGCGACGCCAAGGCCCTGCCCTTCAACATTTCCAAACCCGAAGACGCGACCAACCTAGCGCAGGAGAGTGTTCGCGCCTTTGGGAAAGTGGATATCTTCGTTGGCAACGCGGCGGCCAATCCACATTTCGGACCCGTCCTTGATGTTGAACCCGCAGCCTTTGACAAAATCATCGACACCAATATCAAAGCCAACCTTCTTATCTGTCAGGCGCTCATCCCTGCCATGGCTGAACGTCAGACAGGTTCCGTAATTTTCGTGACATCCATCGCGGGAATTCAAGCCTCTGACGGTTTGGGCATCTACGGGATGAGCAAGGCCGCCGAGACAGCTTTGATGCGCAGTCTTGCGGCGGAGCATGGGCCCGACAATGTGCGCGTCAATTGCATCGCGCCGGGCCTCGTGAAAACAGACTTCGCCAAGGCGCTTTGGGAAGATCCGGCGCGTTTGGAGAAAACGACCTCGGCCTATCCACTGCGCCGCATGGGCACGCCGGATGAGATCGCAGGTGCGGCCGTTTGGCTGGCCTCCCCTGCCGGTGGGTTCGTGACCGGTCAGACGATCGTCGTTGATGGCGGGGTGAGTGTAGTGGGCAAGCGCGCCTGAGGATCACGCGCGTTGCAACGCGCCGGACGCATCAAAGGACCAGCCGCTGTAGACCTTTCGCAAGGCCTTCTTGTCGGTCTTGCCGGTCGCGGTGCGCGGCAGGTTTTGCTGAAAAACAATCGCATCAGGACGCCACCAGCTTTGGACCCGGTCCACCAGAAAGGCCGCCACGTCGTCTTCCGTCACTTCGGCCCCTTCGCGTGTCGACACAATCAAGAGCGGACGTTCTGACCATTTCGGATGCGGCAGGCCGATGGCCGCGGCCTCCGTCACATCGGCGTGCTGACAGGCGGCCTGTTCCAAAGCCAGTGAGCTGATCCACTCTCCACCGGACTTGATCAGATCCTTCAACCGGTCCTCTACGGTCAGGCGACCGAGATCATCCATGGACACAATATCGCCCGTGCAAAACCAGCCATCCTCGGTGAACGCCTTGGCATCCGCGGCTGCGTTGTCGAAGTATTGCGAGATGACGAAATGACCTCTGATCTGCAACTCGCCGGCGGCATCCTCTTCCTGTGCGTCAATTCGCAGTTCATTCCCGAAAATGGGTCTTTGCCGCGCGAAAAGATCCAACTGTGTGTCAGGATTCCCTGCCCAGAAATCCGGCCCGTCACTGCCAAGGCCAAGGCCCGTTGTCGTTTCGGTCATGCCGTATCCGGTTTCTACGTTGATGCCGTACTCGTCGCGCATGCAGGCCAAAAGGCTTCGCGGAACGCGTCCTCCCCCAAAGCCGACGTTCTTCAGGCTACCTGCGGTCAGGACATGGGCACGCATATGTTCCACCAGGCCCAACCAAACCGTTGGCACCCCGAAGCCGCAGGTCACCCCATGCGCGTCGATCATGGCCTTCAGCGCGGCACCCGACATGGACTTGCCCGGCAGCACGATCTTGGAGCCGGTCACCATGGCTTGAAACGGTTTGCACCAGCCGTTCACATGATACATCGGCACGCAGAGGAGAGCACAGGCCTCGGTTCCCAAAGCCAGTTTTCCCGTTGCCAATCCGCTAAGCGTGTAAAGCAGGGTGGAGCGGTGAGAGTAGACAACGCCTTTTGGCTCCCCCGTGGTACCGGACGTGTAGCACATAGACGAGCCTGCCGTTTCGGAAAATTCCGGCCATGCTTCGAGCGGCTTTGTTTCAGTGACTATGTCATCCCAAGCGTCATCAAGCGCGATCACGTACTCCAACTGCGGACACTGATAGGCAAGGGCCTGCACGCGTTCCACCTGGTCAGGATCAACAAACGCAATGCGGTTGCTGGCATGGTTCAGAATATAGATGATCTGCGCGTCTGAATAACGTGGATTGACCGTGTGAATGACTGCACCAATTCCCGGCAACGCAAAATAGAGTTCCAGATGGGGCCGCGTCGTCCAGGCCAAGGTCGCCACCCGTTCGCCCATCTTGACAGCGTACCGATCTTGCAACGCCCGCGCCGTCCGGCGGCAGCGATCGCCAAAAGCGCGAAAACTAAGTGTTTCACCAGCTCCATCCGGGCCGACGGAGACGATCTCCTGATACCCAAAGGAGTCTGCCGCGTAATCCACGATTTGTGACAAGAGCAGCGGCTTTTCCATCATCGTGGAGGGCGCGGTTTGCTGGTCTGTCATTGTGTCACTATCCTCACTCAAGATGCCAAACGATACCGCTGCAAACTTTCTTTACAAGAAATATTTGTTGCACTATCACGAAAGTGCCGGGGGTCGAGATGAACAATCATTTTTCGCTTTCTCAAGAGATGCAGACCCCAAGGGGCGGCGCTTCGGTTTGCACGATCAGATTTTCCAACCCGCCGGTCAATGCCATGAGTCCCGGTCTGCCGGGCGCGATCATGGAAGCGGTTGAGGCCGCTGTCGCAAGTGGGGCCGGTGCCATTTTGCTGCTGCCCGGCGGGTCTGGCGTTCTGGCGGGTGCTGACATTTCGATGCAGGGCAAAGCCTGGCCCGAGGGTGAACCGCTGATGTCCGAGCTGATCACCATGCTGGACGCCTGCCCTTTGCCGACCGCCATAATGTTGCAAAAATCCGCGCTCGGTGGCGGTCTGGAGATCGCATTGGCGTGCCGTTGGCGGTTGGCTGCACCCGGAACGAAATTGGGCCAGCCAGAGGTCAACCTGGGCATCCCGCCCGGCGCGGGGGGCACGCAACGTTTGCCTCGTGTAGTGGGGGCAAAAGTCGCGCTTGATATGATCGTCACAGGAAAGCCCGTATCGGCGGAAGTCGCATTCAAAAATGGCCTGGTCGATGCGTTGGTCGCGACCGAGGAAGAGGCATTGGAGTTCCTTGGTGAGGAACTGACAGCAGGCCGCATACCCTCGCCCACTGGAACGCGGTCAGTCGCTGAAGCAGGAGACGATGTCTTTGAAGCCGCCCGCACTCTTGCGGCGCGCAAACGTCGCGGTGAAGACGCGGCCGTTGAGGCCATCGCCGCAGTTGAGGCGTCGCGGCACCTGCCCCTTGCCGAAGGTCTGAAACTCGAACGCGCCGCATACGAGCGGCTGGTCAAAGCACCGCAGGCCGCCGCCATGCGCCATATGTTCTTTTCAGAGCGTCGCGCTTTGAAAGGCCATGTGGATACCTCCGCCACGCCGCGCCCTTTCCGGCAGGTGGCGGTTCTTGGGGCCGGCACGATGGGTGTCGGGATCGCCCTGGCCTGCCTGATGAAGGGCCTTGGCGTTCGCGTGCTGGAGCGCGCCCAAGATCCCTTGGACCGCGGCATCGAAAGAATCCAGAAAGCACTGCAAGACGGCGTTTCCAAAGGCCGCATGTCCGATGGGCAAGTGAAGGCCACACTTGAACGTTTAGACAGCGCCGTTGGTCTCGAAAACTTGGGTGATGCAGATGTTGTGATCGAGGCTGTCTTTGAAGACATGGACATCAAGAAGGCCGTCTTCGCAGACCTGGCCACGCATGCGAAGCCGGGCGCAGTTCTTGCCTCCAACACATCTTATCTTGATCTCGACGAGATCGCGCAAGCCGCGGGTGACCGCGCGGATGACGTCGTTGGGCTGCATTTCTTTAGCCCGGCCAATATCATGCCACTTCTGGAAATTGTCCGTGGGGCCGGGACGTCTGACGCCGCCCTCGCGACAGCTCTGGATTTGTCAAAACGGCTTGGCAAGACGGGCATCGTATCGGGCGTTTGTCACGGGTTTATCGCCAACCGCAGTTTTTCAGCTTACCTGCGCGAGGCAGAGTTCTTGCTGCAGGAAGGCGCGGCACCGGCTCAAGTGGACAATGCAATCAAGGCTTTCGGGTTTCCCATGGGGCCATTTGCTGTGCGCGATCTCGCGGGGCTCGATATCGGTTGGGCCAAACGCAAGTCGACGGTACATCTGCGCAACCCGGACGAACGCTACAGCGACGTAGGAGATTTGATCTGCGAACGCGGATGGTTTGGGCAGAAGACGGGACGTGGATTCTATCTCTACCCCGAGGGGGGTCGAAAGGGCGTGCCCGACCCGGACGTGACAGAAATAATCGCACGCTCGGCCAAAGCCGCAGGGATTGAACGGCGCGAGATATCGGATCAGGAGATCGTTGAGCGTTGCCTGTTCGCAGTCGTCAATGAAGGCGCCCGGATCGTGGAAGAAGGCATCGCCAAACGCGCCTCGGACGTGGATGTGGCTTGGGTGAACGGCTACGGTTTCCCACGTTGGCGGGGCGGACCCATGCACTGGGCAGAAAGCCTCGGGCTGGACCAGGTTTTGGATCGGATCAAAAACTACGATCAGACGCATGATTTCTGGACCCCGGCAAGCCTGCTGCAAGAAAAGGTCACAGCCCGGACAGGATTTGACGAAGAGGAGGAGAAACGCCCATGACACACCGCGAAGCCCTCATCGTCTCCACCGCCCGCACGCCAATCGCCAAGGCCTATCGCGGCGCATTCAACACAACCCACCCCGCAACCCTCGGCGGGCATGCGATCCAACATGCTGTGGCGCGGGCGGGGATTGACCCCGCCCGCATCGAAGACGTGATCATGGGCTGCGGCATGGCGGAAGGGTATTGCGGGTTCAACATAGCCCGTATGTCCGGGTTGCGCGGCGGGGTGCCGGTGGATGCAGGGGGTTTGGTCGTATCGCGCCACTGCGCGTCTGGCCTGCAAGCAATTGCATTGGCCGCCCAGCAGATTGTGATGGAAGGTGCGCCCGTGATGCTGGCAGGCGGGATCGAACACATCACGTTGGTTCAGAATGTCCGAAACCAAGGCTACAAGGATGAGCCTTGGATCGCAGAGAACGCACCCGACCTTTTCATGGCGATGCTGGACACCGCGGAAGTGGTGGCCAAACGCTATGATGTCTCGCGAGAAGCGCAGGACGCGTACGCCCTGCAAAGCCAGGAACGCACAGCTGCCGCGCAGGAGGCTGGTCGGTTCGACGATGAAATTGTTCCGCTGACCACAGTGAAGGACGTGAAAGACAAGGCGACGGGAGAGGTATCCCGGCAAGAGGTCACGTTGTCCAAAGACGAAGGCAACCGACCCTCAACGACGCTCGAAAATCTGCAAGCCTTGGGGCCTGTGAAAGGCGACGGGTTCACCATTACCGCGGGCAATGCCAGTCAATTGTCCGACGGCGCATCCGCCTGCGTGTTGATGGAGGCGAAAGACGCCGAACGCGAAGGGTTGGAGCCATTGGGCATCTACCGAGGCATGGTCGTTGCAGGTCTTGCGCCAGATGAGATGGGCATCGGCCCTGTTCTCGCCGTGCCGCGCCTGCTGGAACGCCATGGACTTACAGTTGACGACATCGATCTGTGGGAGCTTAACGAAGCGTTCGCCGTGCAGACCGTCTATTGCCGCGACACGCTTGGCATCCCCAACGAACACCTCAACGTGAATGGCGGCGCAATTTCCGTGGGTCATCCTTACGGGATGAGCGGCGCGCGACTGACAGGACATGTTTTGCTTGAAGGCAAGCGGCGCGGCGCGAAATACGCCGTCGTGACCATGTGCATTGGTGGCGGGCAAGGGGCTGCCGCGCTTTTCCAATTGCGCTAGGCTGACCCCATGGCACGTGATCCCCGCTACGACATTCTGTTTGAACCCGTCCAGATCGGGCCGGTCACAGCGCCCAACCGTTTCTATCAGGCTCCGCATGCCACTGGCATGGGCTACACTTGGCCCAACCACGCCCGCGCCTACCGCGCCATGAAGGCCGAAGGCGGCTGGGGCGTGATCAACACCGAAGAGTGCATGATCCATCCGTCGTCGGATCACATGTCCGCCCCCCATATGCGGCTTTGGAGCGACGAGGACATCCCCGCCATGGCCGCGCAGGCCGAAGCTGTCCATGCGCACGGGTCCCTCTTTGGGGTGGAACTGGCCCATGCGGGCCGAATGGCCGCCAATCGTCTGACCCGTGAACGGCCGCTTGCGCCATCCCTTTTGCCATATGCAGGGTTTGGGCCTTACGTGGCTAAACCAATGGACAAGGCCGATATCGCGGCCTTCCGCAGTTGGCACAAAGCCGCAGCCGAACGTGCGATCAAGGCCGGGGCGGACATTGTCTATATCTATGCCGCGCATGATTTGTCTCTGCCGATGCAGTTTCTTCTGCCGCGCTACAATTTCCGTACGGATGAGTATGGTGGCTCTCTGGAAAATCGAATGCGCCTGCTGCGCGAGGTGTTGGAGGAAACGCTCGAAGTGGCCGAAGGACGCGCCGCTGTCGCCTTGCGGTTTGCCGTGGATGAGATGGCAGGTGACGGCGGAATGCAGCATGACGGCGAAACGCCGGAAGTGATCGCGGAACTTTCCGAATTGCCTGATCTATGGGACGTGAATGTCTCTGACTGGTCCAACGATTCCGGCATGTCGCGGTTCTTTGAGGAAGGGTATCAAGAACCCTACACCGCCTTTGTGAAGACCTTGACCACAAAACCCGTGGTGGGTGTCGGGCGTTATACCTCCCCGGACCGGATGGTGTCCCTGGTGAGAAAGGGTCATCTGGACCTGATCGGGGCCGCGCGACCAACGATTGCCGATCCTTTCTTGCCCAACAAGATCAAGGAAGGCCGCATCGAAGACATTCGTGAATGCATCGGTTGCAACATGTGCACAACGAACGTGTTGCTCGGCGCGCCCATCCGCTGCACGCAGAACCCGACCATCGGCGCTGAATGGTCCCGCAATTGGCACCCGGAGGTGGTCACCTCTGCAGCGTCGCCCGACACTGTACTGGTGATCGGCGGGGGTCCAGCAGGGCTTGAAGCAGCACTGACACTGGCGCGAACAGGTCATGACGTGATGCTTTCCGACGCGGCGGAAGAGTTCGGTGGGCGGGTCCTTTCGGAAAGCGCGTTGCCTGGTCTTTCGGCTTGGCGTCGCGTGGCCGATTACCGCGTGTACCAACTGAGCCAGATGCCCAATGTTCAGCTTTTCCCGGCCCACCGCCTGACCGCAGATGAAGTTCTGGAGATGGGCATTCCCCACGTCGCGGTGGCCGAAGGCGCCACATGGCGGCGTACGGGAGAGGGTCGGATGAACCTGTCCCCTGTCGTCGGATGGGACAACGCGCACGTCTATTCCGCCAGCGACGTGATGACAGGAACAGCACTTTCAGGAGACGTCATCGTGTTCGATGACGAACATTACTACATGGGCAGCGTCATCGCCGAGAAACTGGCCCGCGATGGCTGCAACGTGACGCTTGTCACGCCAGCCGCAGAAGTCGGGTCTTGGAGCAAGTTCACGCTGGAATTCCCGCATGTTCAAGCCCGCATGGCCGAACTTGGGATCACTATCAAACCCAACCGGAACATCGCCCGGATCACGGATAATGGCGTGGTCCTGCGCGCCAACTTCACCGGTGAGGAGGAACCCATGGAAGGTGTCAGCACTGTCATGGTCACCTCGGCTGCCCCAAACACCGCACTGCGTGATGCGTTTGAGTCCGCCCGAGGAAGTTTTGCAGATCACGGTATCCAAAGCCTGTCTTACATCGGTGACTGCGTCGCTCCGGGTCCAATCGCACAAGCCGTGCACGAGGGGCACCTGTTCGGGCGCGAGTTCGGGAACCAGAACGCGGCCCCATTGCGTGTTGAACCGATAGGTCAACCCATCCCATGACCCATTTGATCGACCGAGACACGATAGATTTCCTGCTCTTCGACCTCTTCAAGGCCGAGGCGCTTTGTGACGATGGCCTCTACGATCACCATGATCGAACGTCGCTAAACGCCGCTCTGGATCTGGCGCAAACCCTCTCTGAACAGCATCTTTGGCCCCATGCAGCACTAAGCGACATTCAGGAGCCGGAACTGGTCGAAGGACAGGTGCGCATTCTGCCCGAGGCCAAGGCCGCGCTGCAACAGCTTCGAGATGCCGGGTTTTTCGCAGCGCACGCAAGCCTTGATCAGGGCGGTATGCAGCTTCCGGTCGTCATCAATCATGCCTGCAACGGCATGATGAAAGGGACCAATCCAGCGACCCATGCCTACATGTCGCTGACCCGTGCCGCGGGTAACCTGCTCTCGGTTCATGGCACCGACGAACAGAAACGCCACTACCTGGAGCCGATGCTGGAAGGCCGCTTTCTTGGCACGATGTGCCTGTCTGAACCCGACGCCGGTTCATCGCTGTCTGATCTGCGCACCCGCGCTGAACCACGCGACGATGGAAACTACGAAATTACAGGCACCAAGATGTGGATCAGTGGCGGCGATCATGATGCAGCAGAAAACATCGTGCATTTGGTGCTGGCCCGACTGCCAGATCAACCGGCAGGGGTTAAGGGCATATCGCTTTTCGCGGTGCCAAAGTATCTGGTCGGCGACGATGGCAAGACAGGCCCGCGCAACGGGGTGTCCGTTGCAGGGCTAAACCATAAAATGGGGTATCGCGGAACGTCCAATTGCCTGTTGGCCTTTGGCGAAGACACCCCCGCCATCGGAACTCTGGTAGGGCGGGTAAACGAAGGCCTCGCCGCGATGTTCCACATGATGAACGAGGCGCGGATCAGCGTTGGCATTGGGGGCGCAATGTTGGCCTCTGTCGCGTATCGCTTTGCCCTCGGCTATGCGCAGGAACGGCGGCAAGGACGACGGCTCGACAATCGCGACCCTGCCTCGCCACAGGTTCATCTCGTCGACCATCTGGATGTCCGACGTCTGCTTTTGCGGCAAAAAGCGTTGTCGGAAGGCGGGCTGGCGCTTTGTCTGTACGCGGGCACTCTGGTGGACCGCCGCCGCCTGTCCTCGGACCTCGACGATTCTGAGAGACTTGATACCCTTCTTGATCTGCTCACACCGGTCGTCAAAGCTTGGCCATCGGAATTCGGGCTGGACGCCAATCGCGACGCCATTCAGGTGCTTGGCGGGTATGGTTACACGCGGGATTTTCCCGTTGAGCGCATGTACCGCGACAATCGCCTCAACATGATCCACGAAGGCACGAACGGCATTCAGGCTTTGGATCTCTTGGGTCGCAAAGTGCTCGGTCGCGGGCGCGGCAATCTCGACATTCTGTTTTCGGAGATCGAGCAGACACTCGCTGATGCAGCAACTGATAGCACCCTCTCCTCTCTGTGCGACAGACTGGCAGATTTTCAAAAACAGATCGCGCAGACAGCCAACACTGTCGAAGCAAACATGGAACTGGCAGGCAAGGTACGGGCTCTTGGAAATGCCTCGCCCTTCCTCAATGCATTTGGGCATTTCGTCGTGGCGTGG
This sequence comes from uncultured Roseovarius sp., assembly GCA_963422235.2. Lineage (GTDB taxonomy): Bacteria > Pseudomonadota > Alphaproteobacteria > Rhodobacterales > Rhodobacteraceae > Roseovarius. The sequence goes on along the minus strand of CAXMWV010000002.1, from coordinate 2,027,585 downwards.
CTTTGGCTCCGATCCGCACAAGCCGCAAAGATGGCGGGTGTCGATGAGACGTTCGCAAAGGGCAAACATGCAGCCTGCCAGTACTTCTTCGACTACGAACTGCCGCAAGCAGAAGTCTGGCTGCAAACCGCGCGCACCGATGCGTCATTCCTCGACAACGTCACGCCCGCATCGCTTTAGATCGTATCGTTGTCCTGCTGGATCAGAACCGCCAGGTACTGTGCAGGGCCTTCTTTGATCTCTTCCGGCCCATGTGATGTGCGTCCGTCAAAGATCAACGCGTCGCCTTGCGACAGCTCCAGAACCCGCGTGCCGTAGCGATAGGTGAACACACCGCTGAGGACATAGACAAACTCAGTTGCCCGATTGCTGAAACTCGCCCTCTGCGGTCCATCTTCGTTGAGCGTAATCAGGTATGGCTGCAGCGATTGCACTTGCCCGGTATTGTTGGACAAAAGCTCAAACACATGCCCGCCGCTTTTGCCCGGGCGCTCGGTGATCAGGCCTTTGCCCTTGGGAATTTGCACAAGGAAGCCTTCATCCTTGTAGCCCTGGAAGAGCCATGAGACGGAAACGCCCAATGCTGTTGCAATCGCCTCCAGCGAGGTCAAAGAAGGCGAGACATGCGCGGTTTCGACCTTGGACAGGTTGGACCTGGAAATGCCCGACGCCGCGGACAGATCGGAGATTGTCATCCCCAAAAACCGGCGCCGTTCGCGCACCTGCATGCCCACGAACTTAAGGAGCTGCGGCCCGTCCGTTTCGACGGCCTGCGCGTCTGACGGGAAACTGCTCGCTTCTGACATGGATTTGGCCCTTCATTCTTCGTCCTAGGATTATTAGGGACGCCGCTTTCAGATTGCAAACTTCCACTGTTTGAAACGCAAATTGGTCTCAGGTGTTCCAAATACTGGTGGCGCCGACACCGAACCGGCGTACCATGTTTGGCACTCACAATTTTGATTGAACTGGCGATCCCGGAAGGACTCGAACCCTCAGCCTGCTGATTAGAAGTCAGCTGCTCTATCCAGTTGAGCTACGGGACCGCTGCGGTGGGTTTAGCTGCATGATGCGCCAAGATCAAAGGGCTTTTGCCTGTGCCAATCCATCAAGCAAACGGGTCCTCCGGGTAACCCACACCAGCCAGGTAGAGACCCTGCGGCGGGCAAACAGGGCCACAGGTCGCACGGTCCCGTGCGGCAAGCGCCTGACCAACCACTTCTGGCGCCCAAGACCCCGCGCCAACACGTTCCAGCGTTCCGACAATCGACCGGACTTGGTTGTGCAAAAACGACCGAGCGCGCAAACGGAAATGCAACTCGGGTCCACTCAAGCCTTCGACGTCGTCGATCTCAATCTCATCCAGTGTTTTGACCGGACTTTTGGCCTGGCACATGGTCGACCGAAACGTCGTGAAATCATGTTTGCCGATCAGATACGCCGCACCGTCCCGCATTGCACCTGCATCCAGTCGCTGTGACACTTGCCATACCTGACCTGCGTCATGCGTGGCCGGCGCGCGGCGTTGCAGGATGCGAAAGAGATACCGTCGCTCCACAGCCGAGAACCGAGCATGCCAGTCATCAGGGACCCGTGCACAATCCAGAATGGCCACGGGGGCTGGTTTGAGGTGATGATTTAGCGCCTCAGACAGGCGAAACGCGTCCCATTCCTTGGCCAGATCACAGTGCGCCACCTGCGCCAGCCCATGCACACCCGCATCTGTGCGCCCGGCGGCTGCAATGGTGTGCGGCCCCGGCTCCAGCTTGGCCAAGGCGGTTTCAATTGCGCCCTGCACAGAAGGCTGATCCGCCTGCCGCTGCCAACCTGCAAATGGCCCGCCATGGTATTCAATTTTCAGCGCAAATCGTGACATGGCCCGCTGATAACGGCACTGCGTGACCCGAACAACCCCGCGCTGCCCCTCTGGCAACAGGGCCACGCGATGTCTATCTTGAGGCCAAGTAGCGAAGAAAAGAGTGGCATTTGGTACTTTCGACACTGGCAGACGGGCTGACCCGGGGCGTGGAAGACATTGGCGACCGGATCAGCGGGGCCCTGTTTGAACCGGTCATCCGGCTGGGCGTCACCGGGCTAAGCCGTGCGGGCAAAACAGTTTTCATCACCTCTCTGGTAGCCAATCTGATGGATCGCGGACGGATGCCGGGGCTTTTGGCGGCGCGCGACGGTCGGATTGAGGCGGCTTTCCTACAACCACAGCCAGACGATACTGTCCCCAGATTCGAGTTTGAGACTCATCTTGGTGCGTTGACCGGCCCGGAACCCGTATGGCCGGAAAGCACGCGCACGATTTCTGAACTGCGCCTATCCATGCGTGTACGACCCAACGGGTTGTTAAGCGGTCTGCAAGGACCCCGCACCGTGCATTTGGACATCGTGGACTATCCCGGTGAATGGCTTCTGGATCTGGGCTTGCTCGACAAGACTTACCGGAGCTGGTCAGAGGGCATTCTGGCCCGCATGGAGACACGCGAGGCGGGTCAGGACTACCTGACTGCCATGCGAGACGTAACAACCACCGACACGCTGGAAGAGCCTGTCGCGCAAAACCTCGCACGTCAATTTACCGCCTATTTGCACGCCGCGCGCGATGGTGGTTTTTCAGACTGCACCCCCGGTCGGTTTCTTTTGCCGGGCGATCTGGAAGGCTCTCCCGTTCTGACATTTGCCCCCCTGCCCCCGCAGGACCGCACTCCACGTCGGTCCCTTTGGCGCGAAATGGAACGCAGGTTTGAAGCGTACAAATCCCGCGTCGTGAAACCGTTCTTTCGGGATCACTTCTCTCGCATAGACCGACAGATCGTGTTGGTTGATGTATTGGGTGCGATCCACCGTGGACCCGCGGCTGTCGACGATCTGCGTCAGGCCATGGGCGATATCCTCGGTGCATTCCGGCCCGGACAGAACAGCTTTTTATCACAACTCCTGCGCGGGCGGCGGGTGGATCGCTTGCTTTTTGCGGCCACGAAGGCCGATCATTTGCACCATACCCAACACGGGCGTTTGAGCGCGATCATGGATGCCTTGTTGCGCGATGCCCGTGACCGCGCGGACTTTGCGGGTGCAGAGACCCACTCCATGGCTTTGGCAGCTCTTCGTGCCACCACCGAGGAAACCCGCGACCACAAGGGCGACACGCTAGACCTCGTACGCGGTGTGCTTCTGAACGATGACGGGGCACGCGGCAAGACGGCTGCCTTCTACCCCGGTGCCTTGCCTGACGACCCGGGTCAGTTGCTCAAGCCCGCGCAAAACGGAGCACAGGCATGGTTGGACGCGGAATATCAGTCCATGCGCTTTGCCCCTGCCGCACTGTCTCTAAAACCGGGCGACGGTCCCCCTCATATCCGCCTTGATCGCGCGGCCCAGTTTCTCATCGGAGATCGGTTATGACCAAAGGCCCTGTTCTGATTGAACTGGATGACACACCCAAGGACGCGCCACGCCCGGATACTGCGCCGCCTGTGCCAGAGCTCGTCGAACCCGACTTGCCCGAAGGTCAGGCCATGCAGCAGGTGACGGGGTTGATGGCACACCGCCCGTCGCGCTTGGCGCGATGGTTTTGGGGCCTATCCCTTCTGCTGATAACCACGCTGCTCTCTATCGCTGCTTGGGACTATGGCACGAGCCTCATAACCCGCCTGCCAATACTCGGCTATGCCGTGTCGGGCATCGCGGCGGTGCTTTTGTTATTGCTGACCATCGTGGCCATACGGGAACTGGCCATGATGTCCCGTTTGAAGCGGCTCGATGATCTGCAACGCCAGAGCGAAAGCGCTTTGGCCGCGGGCGACCTGAAGGCAGCACAGCGAGTGGTGGTAGGATTGAAACGCCTGTATAGGGGCCGCGCCGATACCCGTTGGGGCCGCGATCGGCTGGCAGAACAAGAAGGCGCACAGTTTGATGCCGATGCTCTGTTGTCTCTGGCCGAACGAGAAGTGCTTGAACCGTTGGACAAGGCCGCCATGAAAGAAATCGAGGCCGCCGCGCGTCAGGTTGCGACTGTCACGGCCTTGGTACCATTGGCACTGGCTGATGTGGTTGCCGCCCTCACCGCCAACCTTCGCATGATCCGCCGGATCGCAGTCATCTACGGCGGGCGGTCGGGGACGCTGGGCAACTGGCGTCTGGCCCGCGCCGTCATGGCGCATCTCGTGGCCACAGGTGCTGTGGCTGTAGGTGACGACCTGATCAGTTCGGTCGCCGGGGGTGGCCTGCTATCCAAAGTGTCCCGCCGTTTTGGCGAAGGGGTTGTGAACGGGGCACTCACGGCTCGCGTTGGCGTTGCCGCGATGGATGTCTGCCGCCCAATGCCGTTTTCCGCGGTCAGCCGCCCTTCCGTTACAGGCCTGGTCAGCAGGTCCTTAACCGGCCTTTTTGCATCCGCCACACACGGCAGCCGGAAAAGCAAAAAGTGAATTGGCCAAACCGACCTGAGACGAAACGAATCTTTCGCCTTGCCGGGCAACCGGTCTATCTGTCCCCCTCAGGCACATTTAGGGACCCAAAACCATGCTAAGCGATCCGCTTTTCATTTTCGCCGCGCTCGCCTGCGGTGTCGTGGCTGCCATCCTCTTGATGGGGATCAGCCAATTTGGCAAAGGGGACATCGAGAGTTCAAAGCGCTCAAACAAATTCATGCAATGGCGGATCATCGCGCAGTTTATCGCGGTCGCGGCAATCCTGCTCTTTGTCCTGATCCGAGGAGACGGGGGATAAATCATGGTCGTACTCAGCAAAATCTACACCAAAACCGGCGATGCCGGTGAAACCGCGCTTGGCAATGGCGCGCGTGTGGCCAAGCATTCGATGCGGGTCACTGCCTATGGCACGTCGGATGAGTTGAACTCCACCGTTGGTCTGGCGCGGCTCAAGGCCGATGGCGATATGGACGAAGCACTGTCGCGCATCCAAAACGATCTTTTCGATCTTGGCGCTGACATGTGCCGCCCGGATATGGAAAAGGACGCCGAGGCCGAGTATCCACCTTTGCGTGTTGCTGCCAGCCAGGTAGAGCGGCTGGAGGCTGAAATCGACGCGATGAATGCCAAGTTGGAACCGTTGCGCAGTTTCGTGCTGCCCGGTGGGTCCGAACTTGCAGCCGCCCTTCATCTTTGCCGAACCGTGGCAAGGCGCGCAGAACGGTTAGCGGTGGAGCTGGCCACGATGGAGGCCGTAAACCCCGACGCGGTGAAGTACCTCAATCGCCTGAGCGACTGGTTTTTCGTGGCTTCTCGGATCGCCAACAATGACGGCAAAGATGATGTCTTGTGGGTGCCGGGCGCCAACCGCTAAAGCGGTCAAAACCGACCTGTCAGAGGCCCCGGGTCGCGCACGGGGCAGGTGATTCCAAGCTCGCTGAAACAAGCCACAACCCAAAACCTGTCCTCAAAGGGCGCAAACGCGACGTCGCGGGCCGCAAACGTGACGATTTTACGCTGTCCTAGATGAACACAAGACGATATCTAACGCCTCAGCCAAACGCTAGGGAGTCGCGCGGACGTAGGCGGCTGTCTTAACAATCCAACTGGAGATTATGCCCATGAAGGTCCTGGTACCTGTCAAACGCGTGATCGACTACAACGTGAAGGTCCGCGTCAAGGCGGACGGATCCGGTGTCGATCTTGCCAACGTCAAAATGTCGATGAACCCCTTTGACGAGATCGCCGTCGAAGAGGCCATCCGCCTGAAAGAAGCCGGCAAAGCGGAAGAAGTCATTGCCGTCTCCATCGGTGTCAAGCAAGCGCAGGAAACTCTGCGAACGGCTCTGGCCATGGGTGCCGACCGTGCGATCCTCGTTGTGGCCGCCGACGACGTGCACACCGATATCGAGCCGCTGGCCGTTGCCAAAATCCTCAAGGCAATTGTGGATGAAGAGCAGCCGGGCATCGTTCTGGCTGGCAAACAGGCCATCGACAATGACATGAACGCCACCGGTCAGATGCTGTCGGCCCTGCTGGGTTGGTCTCAGGGCACGTTCGCCTCTGGCCTCGACATCGACGGCGACAGCGCCGTTGTGACCCGTGAAGTGGACGGCGGCCTGCAGACCATCAAGGTGACGATGCCTGCCATCATCACCGTCGACCTGCGCCTCAATGAGCCGCGCTACGCGTCGCTTCCCAACATCATGAAGGCCAAGAAGAAGCCGCTGGATGAGAAAACAGCAGCTGATTACGGCGTTGACGTGACACCGCGCCTGGAAATCCTGAAAACGGTTGAGCCGGAAGCGCGCAAAGCAGGTGAAATCGTGGGCTCTGTTGATGAGCTGGTAGCGAAACTCAAAGAAGTGGGAGCTGTGTAATGTCTGTACTTCTTCTTGCTGAAGTAAATGATGGCGAACTGGCCATGGACGCAACCGCGAAGGCAGTCACTGCGGCCACGCAACTGGGTGATGTGACTGTTCTGTGCGCCGGTGGTTCTGCCGCGGCGGCAGGGGATGCGGCGTCGAAAATCGACGGTGTCTCCAAGGTTCTGGTGGCGGAAGACGCATCTCTGGGTCACCGCCTCGCGGAATCGACGGCTGCTCTGATTGTGTCTCTGGCAGACGGGTATGAGCACATCGTGGCCCCTGCGACGACTGACGCCAAGAATGTGCTGCCCCGTGTGGCGGCCATGCTCGACGCGATGGTCATCTCCGACATCTCCGGTGTTGTTGATGGCTCCACGTTCGAACGCCCGATCTACGCCGGGAACGCGATCCAGACGGTCAAATCTTCCGACGCCAAGAAAGTCGTCTCCATCCGGACCGCAGCGTTTGACGCCGCAGGTGAAGGTGGCAGCGCATCTGTCGAAACCGTCTCCGCTGCTGCCAACCCTGGCCTCAGCGAATGGGTCGAGGACAAGGTCGCCGAAAGCGATCGTCCTGAACTGACCTCGGCTGGTGTCGTGGTCTCCGGTGGTCGCGGTGTTGGTTCCGAGGACGACTTTGCCCTGATCGAAGGTCTCGCAGACAAGCTGGGCGCAGCGGTTGGCGCATCCCGTGCTGCGGTTGACAGTGGCTTTGCTCCGAACGACTGGCAGGTTGGTCAGACTGGCAAGGTGGTTGCCCCTGATCTTTATGTTGCTGTCGGCATTTCCGGTGCGATCCAGCATCTGGCCGGTATGAAAGACAGCAAGATCATCGTGGCGATCAACAAAGACGAAGAAGCCCCGATCTTCCAGGTTGCCGATTACGGCCTCGTGGCGGACCTCTTCGCAGCTGTCCCAGAGCTGACCGAGAAGCTCGGTTAAGCGCAACACTCAGATTTTTCGCAGAAAAATCTAAATAGGCCCGCCCAACGGTGGGCCTTTTCACGTTTGAAGATGTGTTGAAAGAACGCTCTGCAGGGCGGCGGCGGTATCAACATGGGCATCTGAACCAAGGGCAGTCTCGATGGGTTCGACACCCTTCCTGTCCACAGCGTTCGAAAAGCTGACTTCAACAATATCCGATACAAGCGGTCGCAGCCTCGACAGCATGTCGCGATCCACCAACCCCGGATCAGCTCCCAGGTCAGGGCGGTCCAAATGTTCCTCAGGGCGGCGCAAAGACAACCACAACAGAACCACCGGCGCATCAATGCGGCCCAGCATGTCCTCCATGCCCGCCGTCCAAACGGATCTGAGCTCTTTGCAGAGGTAAAGAAATTCTTCCGGATATCGCGCTCGCAGCCGGGTCAGCATGTGGCGAGTGAAACTGAACTCAGTGAAATCCACCCGCGGGAACAGCGCCCGCATGGCATCCGTAGCCTCCAAAACCCTGTCGTTGCGGCGCGGATGCACGCGGTAATACATGTTCGACAGGTTGATTGCATTGGGCACCTGCAGCACGCAGAGGCGCGCTCGACTGGCGCAATCCATGAGCGCGGCATCACTGCGAAAAACATCGATACCGGCATTGGGCCAGCCAAAATTGACGCAAGTGACCCCCAGGGCCTCCTCAAGCAAGTCCGGATATGGCCGCGCCACAAAACGGGCGAACGTTTCCGTTCCGCCCAAACAGGCAACGTAATCCCCGTTCAAATCCCGCCGCGGTCCCCGCAACAGCAGTTTCGAGCCGTCATAACGGCACTGATCAAAACTCTCCGCGCCCAGCCTTAGCTCAGTGTAAACCATTTAAACCACCTTGAGTCTCCACACCGGGTGCACTCTTGAAGACAATGGTTTTACAAACTTCTAATGGTTGAATTTGACACGAATTCGCAATGCACCTGCGCGTTCGACAACTTTGTTGCAGCCTTGCAGCCACTCCTGTGCAGGGCGTATGATGAGGAGAAGCATTGAGAGCGAGGCGACATCCATGGACATCAACACAATCGGCGTTGTGGGTGCAGGACAGATGGGCAATGGCATTGCTCATGTCACGGCTGCGGCTGGCTATCAGGTATTGCTCAACGATGTGCGCCAAGACGCTTTGGATGCCGCCATGGAGACCATCCGCACAAACATGGAGCGCATGGTCGGACGTGGAAAAATGGCCGAGGCAGACATGAATGCGGCGCTCAAGCGCATTACGCCTACCTTGGCCCTGTCGGATGTGGGCCAGTCTGATTTGGTGGTTGAGGCGGCGACAGAGCGTGAAACTGTGAAACAGGCGATCTTTGAAGACCTGCTGCCCCATCTTAAACCCACTACAATCCTGACCTCCAACACGTCATCCATTTCAATCACCCGGTTGGCCAGCGGCACGGACCGCCCTGAACGCTTCATGGGGTTTCATTTCATGAACCCGGTGCCCGTGATGCAACTGGTGGAACTTATTCGGGGCATTGCCACCGATCAGGCCACGTTTGATGCCTGTCACGGCGTTGTGGCCCGCCTAGGCAAAACCGCCGCCAGTGCCGAGGATTTCCCAGCTTTCATCGTCAACCGCATCCTGATGCCGATGATCAACGAGGCGGTTTACACGCTCTACGAAGGTGTGGGCAACGTGACCTCGATCGACACGTCCATGAAGCTGGGTACCAATCACCCGATGGGGCCGCTGGAACTTGCAGACTTTATCGGCCTCGACACCTGTCTGGCGATCATGAATGTTCTGCATGACGGGTTGGCGGATACCAAGTATCGACCCTGCCCGCTGCTGACCAAATATGTCGAGGCCGGTTGGCTCGGTCGAAAGACAGGTCGGGGATTTTACGATTATCGCGGCGAAGTGCCCGTACCGACGCGGTAGTCATCGGCGCCCAGACCATGCCTGCATGACCTATCGTCAAACACGTTCGACGGCGTGATTCAGCGCTTGCGCCAACGAATTTTGCACCTAAAGATGCACCATCAAACTGCGCCGCAACAGACAATTCAGGCGCAAACAAAAAGCCAAAGCTGCGAATGAGGGTGCGATGATGACGTTCAATATGGGCCGGGTTCCTCCGGTGACATTCGGGGCCGGGCGCATGTCCAAAGTGCCTGATCTCGTGCAAGGCCTTGGTGGCGGGCCGGTCCTAATCATCGCGGACACAATCTTGGCGGAGCTTGGCGTGACCGACCGTTTGACCGAGGCTCTGAAGGCCGCGGGCCTAGCTGTTACCGTGGCGGCGGATGTCGCAGGCGAACCCAAGGAAACGCTGGTAGACGAGCTTTGCGCGGTTGCCCGCGATGCGGGTGCGAAGTCAGTCATCGGTTTGGGCGGTGGCGCGGCCATGGACGCCGCCAAATTGGTCGCGGCGATTGCGGCAAGTGGTCAGCCCTCTCGCGATTTCGCGCTCGCCGTGCAGCCGCTGCCCAAGAACGGTCTCCCCGCGATTGCCATTCCCACAACTGCAGGCACCGGGTCAGAGGTGACACGCACATCAATCGTTTCAACGCCCGTGGGTTGGAAAAACTGGTTTTACGGCGAAGAGCTTTTGTTCTCCCAGGCCGTTCTGGACCCGGAGTTGACATTGAGCCTGCCGCCAAACCTGACCGCATGGACAGGCATAGATGCTGTCGCGCACGCACTAGAAGGCTCAACCGCGCGCGGGACAAATCCGGCCGGTTTGCTGTTCGGATTAGAAGCTCTTCGCATTCTGAAAGACGCCCTGCCCCGCGCCGTTGCTGACGGACAGGATCTGGAAGCGCGAGGCAAGGTGCTTTGGGGCAGCATGGTGGCCGGTCTTGCCCTGCACAATTGCAACACGCATATGGGTCATAACATCAGCCACGCACTCGGATCCTTGGCCCGCATACATCATGGGCTGGCAACTGGTTTGGCGCTTGAGGTCAGCTTGCCATGGCTTGTGAAGCGTCCAGATGGGGCGGACAACTACGCCCTCGCGGCTCAGGCGCTTGGCGGCCCGGCCAAGGCCGAAGCTCTGCCAGAGGCGTACATGTCCCTGATGCGCGCCATCGGTATTCCCGCAGAGCTTCCCAAGGAATGCGCAGGCGTGACAGACGCGGCATTGGCGGTGGAAATGAAGAACACCGCCAATATAGGTATGTCACAGAATGCCGCTTGCGATTTGACGGATGGCGACTTGGACGAAATGGCGGGCCTGATGATGCAGCTACCGATCGCGAAAGCAGCCTAGGCTAGCGCTGTTCTGGTCAAAGCTGCGTCGGGTTGGGCGCGTCCCCGTACACGTCTTCCGGATCAAAGGTTTTTTGATCTTCAACAAAGGCCAAGGGATCGCCTGCCGCCTCGCCAAACGGCACTGCGCGGTAAAAGCAGGATCGGTAGCCCACGTGACACGACGCGCCAGACCCCGCGACGTCCACCCGCAGCCAGATCGCATCCTGATCGTCATCGATCCTGACTTCGACCACGTTCTGTGTCAGTCCCGATGTTGCGCCCTTATGCCAAAGCACCTGACGCGCCCGGCTAAAGTAATGCGCCTCTCCGGTTTCGAGCGTCAGCTTGAGCGCCTCTTCATTCATCCAGCCAAGCATCAGGATTTCCCCAGTCTTGGCATCGCTGGTGATGCAGGGCAAAAGGCCATCAGCGTCAAACTTTGGCGCAAGATCATGTCCTTCCTCGACCTGCTCCACAGACTGGCGTATTTGAAAAGCGACTTTGGACATGCTTCCACCCTCTCAAGTGTTATAGTATAACACTTGCTCTCATGCCGAATGATGCAAGCGATGTAAAGCTGGAGCCTGACATGAATACATCCGACAGCCGTATTCCGGTGACTTTGCTGACCGGATTTCTGGGCGCTGGCAAAACAACGTTGTTGAATGCCTTGCTGCGCGATCCTGATGCCGGTCGCATCGTTGTGGTCATCAATGAGTTCGGCGATATCGGGCTTGATCATGACCTCGTTGCAGAATCGACCGAGGAAACTGTCTTGCTGCCGTCTGGTTGTCTGTGCTGTTCCATCCGTGGGGATCTGGCGCAAACGCTTGGCTCGCTCTTTGCAAAGAAAGAGGCCGGAGACCTCGACTTCGACCGTGTCGTCATTGAAACGACAGGCATCGCGGAACCGGGTCCAATTTTGCACACATTGGTTGTGGAAGAAGGGATTGCACCACGTTTCCGAATGGACGGTGTCGTCACCCTTGCGGATGCAGCATTGGGGCCAAGCACACTGGTGACACAAGAAGAAGCGGTGCATCAGGTCGCGATGGCCGATCTGATCGTCGTGACAAAAACCGATCTTGTCTCGCAGGGAGATGCAGACGCGTTCGAAAGAGATTTAAGCGCGATCAACTCTCACGCGGGACGGATCCAAGCCCAGCATGGACGCGTCCCGGTTTCCGCGCTTTTCGGGATTTCCGCCTTGCACAAGGACGCAACACCTGAGGACGCGAAAGCCTGGCTTGGTGTCCGGCATGGCGTGGACGTAGAGGCGCTCGAGACCGACCGCGAGCATGACCATGCTCACCACGGTCATCACCATCATCACCACGATCACGACCATCACCATGACCACCATCATGACCACAGCCACGGCATAGTTTCAGCAGCCATTGAACTGCATGATCCAATCCCGGCCAGTGTGTTTGATCTTTGGCTCGATACCCTGATTGCGCTCAAAGGACCCGACATCCTGCGGGTGAAGGGCATTGTCCATGTGGAGGACGTCCAATGGCCATTCGTGTTTCACGGCGTGCAGCATATCTTTGATGCCCCGGTTCCGATGGAGACTTGGACAGGAGGCGGAAAAACCAGCCGCATTGTTGTGATTGCGCGGAACATGACGCAGGCCGAAGTCAACGCTAGCTTGGATATGTTGCGTCTCAAACCGCAGGAATTTGAGGAAACATCGGAAGGTATGATCTCTCACAGCATCCAGATGCCGCTGTGAGGACCTGTAGCGCGCAAGTTTAAGATTTGCCCAAGGCCAGCGTATGTTCCCGCAGCCACGCCATGAACCCTCGCGGGTCTGATTGCAGAAGTTCCATCTGGTCGTCTGTCAGGGCGGGGCCCACGACCGGCTTCTGCGGTCGGTTGCAACTTTTGACCACCTCATGCAGCAACAACCCTTGGCGCAAGGTCGCGGAAATCCGGTTGGCCATCTGATAGGCACGCGAATTTCCTCCGGGGAAATAGATCGGTACGACACGTGCACCTGAGCGGCGGATCATCTGCGCTGTGAAAACGTTCCACTCTCTCTCAAGCGCGGGGCCGAACATACTGTCGGACGACGCGACCACGCCAGAAGGGAACACACTGATCAGCCCCCCTTCCTTCAAATGCGCCATGGCTTGCGCGCGCATTTCAACCGACTTGCGCTGTGCGTCCGGTTCATGGGGGAACGGCACAGGGATCATGTAAGACGACGCCACCTCGTCAATCCCGGTCAACAACGCACGTGTCAGGATCTTATAATCTGTCCGACGACGCCCGATCAGATCCGCCAGGATCATCCCGTCGACAAGACCATGTGGGTGGTTGGCCACCACGACAACGGGACCGTCCAACGGTATATTGTCGATCTCGGCTTGCGGGGTTTGCAGCGGGATGCCCATCGTATCTAGGGCGGCGCGCCAAAACGGTTGTCCACTCGGCGCGCCCCGTTTTTCGAACGCGCGGATCATCTTCAGAATGGTGATCTTGCCTGTGAACCACTCGATGGTACGGATGCAAAGGGACGTGAAGGGCGCATCAAAAGAATTAGCGTAGGTCAGGCTGCGTCGGTCGTACTTGGTGAAATTCACCGTACCTGCCGCGTCCTGCGGGGTCTGATCCTTTGTGCGGTTGGACACGTGGTTCAATCCCAATCCATGAAGTTCCGGCGCAAACGCGCGGTGTCACATTTCTTCGCCGAACCGGTCTGCCACCAATGCTTCAATGGCCCCGGCAAGGGCCGCCGCATCGGCCCCCCAGACGCGCATGTCAATAGTCTTTCCTTTGGACGCTGCCAACATCAAAAGACCCATTATGCTGTCAGCTCCACTGGTTTGGCCGTCGTGGGAAATTTCCGCCTTGGCCTCGAACCCTTCTGCAACCTCGACCAGCCGAGCGGCTGCACGGGCATGCAAGCCCTTTTCATTGACAATCAAAAGCTGCCGCGAAATCTCATCGGTCATGGGGAATTCTCTAAGTCACTGTCCAGGTGTCAGTCCATGCTCACGACATGGTTGTTTATATATTTGCGCCCTGCGTCCATAGCGGCTTGGGCGGCGTCTGCAACGTTCAGATGACGGCTTTTGGCCAGTTTGATCAACATCGGCAGGTTCGCGCCATACAGAATGCGCCGATTTTCTGGCTGGCAGGCTTTCAAAGACAGGTTGGACGGTGACCCGCCGAACATGTCCGTCACGATCACGACACCCTGGCCTTGGTCCACCTCATTGGCGACCATGCAGATTTCATCCTGTTTGCTGCCACGGTGGCAGTCGTTTTCGATTGTAATCCCGCGCAACCCTTTTTGCGGGCCGACGACGTGCTCAATCGCCTTCACATACTCGCAGGCCAATCCGCCATGGGCCACGATCACAATGCCGATCACCTTCAGCTGTCTCCTGCTCTTGCGCGACCCGATGGGTCCCCCGTGGGTCTTGCTTGCTCCGGCGAACTGGTTTGCCCGCCCGCGCGCTCCAGTTCGCGATGCCGTATAGACACCTGCCATCCGTTTTCTGCAAGGGCCGCAGCCAAAGTTTCTGCCATCACAACGCTGCGATGCTGACCGCCTGTGCAACCGAAGCCGATGGCCAGATACGCCTTACCAGCAGCGACATAGGCAGGCAGCAGCAGTTCGGCAAGGTCGATCACCTTTTTGCGAAATCCTTCAAAGCGCGGATCGGCGGCGACATAGTCCACAACGCCCTGATCACGACCGTCAAGCTTTCGCAAATTTTCGTCCCAAAACGGGTTCTGCAGAAAGCGGCAGTCCAGAACCATATCGATGCCGCGCGGCAGGCCGCGTTTGTAAGAAAAAGAATGAACCGTCAGCGCCATCGGAGCTGTGCCTTCAGGTGCAAACCAGCGGGCCAGCTCCGCGCGCAGGTCATTGGGCGACATCTCAGAGGTATCGAGCAAAAGGTCCGCGCGTGCCTTGACTGGCCCCAACAAGTCCAACTCCAGCTCAATTCCTAAATCTGGGCTGTCGGCGGGGGCCAACGGATGACGGCGGCGGGTCTCAGAAAACCGCCGCAGTAGCACCTCTCGGTTGCAATCGAGATAGAGCACCTGCAGCGCAGCAGCGCGGCTGGCGCTTAACCGATCAATCACCTCGATCAACGCAAAGGTGGAAAAATCCCGGTTTCGCGGATCAACGCCAAGGGCCAGCGGCTGTTCCGGAGCGGGGCCTTCCAAAAGACGTGGCAGCAAGGTCAGAGGCAGGTTGTCGATGGCCTCATAACCCAAGTCCTCCAATGACCGGATTGCAGTGCTGCGCCCGGCGCCAGACGGACCGGTGACCAACACCACCCGGGTGGTGCCTTCGGTCTCAAGGGTATTTGGCGTCTCGGTCGGCATGTGGTCTGCTCTTGGGCGGGCTCAGGCGTATCGCATGCCCCTAAGATATGTCGCAACGGCAGCAGGAAAATGTGCCATCTCGGATTTTCTCAAAACTGGGATATGGCAGCCTTGCAGTGTGTCTGAGTGATACCCCGGTAAACGGTCCGTTTCGATTTGGTCCATGTCGATGATCAACGCGACTGGGTGCGGCCCAGCCGGGGCGATGCGCAAAAGGCCAACCTCACGCGCTTCGATCAACCCGCGCAAGCGGTCCGGCGCATCCGCCCAAAGCTTACCATTCACGGCCCAGAGGCACGTGCGATCGTCGGCAACCAACTCGGCACCGCGCGACATCAGCTCGAGCGCGAGAGCAGATTTGCCACTGCCGGACGACCCTCGGATCACCGCCGCACGTCCATTCAGCGCCACGCAGCTGGCATGCAAAATTTCAGTGTCTTCATCGCTTGGTTTAGCTGGGCGTTGGTCAGGCATCGCCCGTCACGCGGATCACACCGGCAGGCCCACGACAAAGCGCGCGCCAAGCGGGTCCGAGGTTGCGTCGGCATCGGTCGGGCGGATGTTTTCCGCCCAGATCACGCCGTCATGGGCTTCCACAATCTGCTTGGAGATTGACAAGCCGAGGCCAGAATTGTTGCCGAAATCGCTTTCCGAGCGTTGCGAATAGAACCGCTGGAAAATCTTGGTAAGCGCCTGTTCCGGGATGCCGGGGCCTGTGTCTTCGACGACGGCCACCACGCGGTTTTCACGTTTTCTGGCCCAGATCCGGATCGCATCGCCATCTTCGCAGAAACTGATCGCGTTGGTGATCAGGTTGACGAAAACCTGTGCGAGGCGGCCCTCAAGCCCAGTAATCACGATCGGCTCATCCGGGAAATCCGTGATGAACTCAACACCCTTCTTGTCAGCCTCTTCTGAGAGATACTGCGCCAGGTTGGACAGCATCTTGACCAGATCAAAGGCCTCCTGTTCTTCCTTCACAAGTTCGCTGTCGAGGCGCGACGCGTTGGAAATGTCACTGACCAGACGATCCAGACGGCGCACGTCATGTTCAATCACATCCAGCAACTTGATCCGTTGATCTTCGCGCTTGGCCAGACGCAAGGTGCCGACCGCCGACCGCAAAGAGGCCAGCGGGTTCTTGATCTCGTGGGCGACGTCAGCGGCAAACTGTTCATTGCCATCAATCCGGTGGTAAAGCGCGCCGACCATCCCTCGTAAGGCACCACTTAGGCGCCCAATCTCATCAGGACGTGCGGTCAGGTCCGGAATGCGAATGCGCCCGCCCTTACCCTGGCTTTTCTTGCGGTTGCTCGCACCACCCACTTCTGCGGCGGCAGCCAATTCGGCAAGCGGGTTGGAAATGGTGGAGGCGAGGATCAGGCTGAGTCCGACCGAGACCAATGTCGCGACAAGAAACATGGTCAGGACACGTTCGCGCTCAACTTTGAGGAGGTAGTCGATCTCGCCACCAATGCTGGCCATGGCAACAACGCCTACAGGCTGTTCGTTGCGCAGGATCGGGGCAGCCACGGTGAACGTTACAGTGTTGGCCTCAGACGATCGGATAGTGCGGTCTTCGCTCGTGATCAGTGGCTGCACCAGGGCGCGTGCCTGATCTTCCACAGGCAGCGGCGCGCGGCGCTCTGACTCTGTGGAAAAGGGTGTCGAAATCTTCTCCCACAACCAGGAGATCACGCCAATGATGTATGTTGGCTGACGGTCTTCTAAATTGGGCTCTTCCCCCATCAGGCTACCGGCAAGGCGGCCGTCATTGTCGAAGACGTAGAGGTTCACCCCGTCACGAATATCCAGTCCGGCCAAGGTCTCCGGGACGTTTACCCCGTCGCCCATCACCAGGTTAACGGGGGCTGCCGCTGGCAACTGCGCCTCAAACACATCCGCGATCAGGATGGTTTCACTTTCAAGACTGTTGGCGTGCTGTTGTGCCAGACCTTCGCGTGAGGCATTCAGATACAGGATGCCCGCCACAAGAATGTTCAGCGCGATCAGGTTGAAAGTAATGATTTTCCGGGTCAGCGACGCTCCAGAATTGGACAGATAGCCACGCTTTTCCCGGCGCAGGCGCACCTCATCTTCCACCACGTCCTGTGGTGCGACGAAGTCGTCTCCGAGGACGACATCATCGTCGTCTATCAGCGTGTGGTCGCGCACGGCCAACCCCTTGGTTTGCGCCTCAGATCATTCTTCGTTGTAGCGATAGCCGGTCCCGTACAGGGTCTCGATCGCCGAAAATTCACCGTCCACCATGCGCATCTTCTTGCGCAAACGCTTGATGTGGCGGTCGATCGTGCGGTCATCCACATAGACCTGATCGTCATAGGCCACATCCATCAACTGATCGCGGCTTTTGACAAAGCCGGGGCGCTGTGCGAGCGCCTGAAGCAAAAGAAACTCCGTGACAGTCAGAGATACGTCATTGCCCTTCCACGTCACCGCGTGACGCAGTGGGTCCATGCGCAGCTCACCGCGTTCGATCACCTTGTGCTCTTCCGTCTCGGCCACCAACTCCCCAGAATTGGCTTCCTGACGGCGCAGAAGCGCGCGAATGCGTTCCACCAGAAGACGCTGCGAGAAAGGCTTTTTGACGTAGTCATCCGCCCCCATACGAAGCCCCAAAACTTCGTCGATCTCATCGTCTTTAGAGGTGAGGAAAATCACCGGCATCGAGGTTTTCTGCCGAAGACGCTGCAACAGGTCCATACCGTCCATGCGTGGCATTTTCACATCCAGCACCGCCATATCGGGCAGTTTCTTGCTGAACGCGTCAAAGGCCTGCTGGCCATCATTGTAAGTTTCGAACTCGAACCCCTCGGCCTCAAGCGTCATGGACACCGATGTCAGAATATTTCTGTCATCGTCCACAAGGGCGATTTTGGACATGTAGCTGATCCTTATAACTGCTCTAGTTGCCTGCTTTTTTTCTTTATTATGCTCTTTTTTGCCCGTTTTGATCAATGCAAAAGTGTGATTCGCGCCTTTTGCATGGCTAATTTGCCTCACAAATCTCTACCAATGGCTAAATTGACTCACTTTTGTCGCGCGCTGACGGCGGGTTTCGGCGAGCCTCAGCCATGGTTGCGCTAACTTGGCTGTGGTGGCGCTAACGTCCTGAAAGTACCCTGTTCTTCTGTAAATTCCCCATGTTAAGACGCCCAGATATCGCGGTATGCTATGATGTACTGCAGTCTGCGGGCGGGGAGATGGGACCCGAAACGCCAGAAACCTTTCTGACCGGGCCACCCGGTCAACGCGACCGAGGAGTTTGCATCAGATGACAACGGGACGGGTTAACCCGAATTTTCAGCTTGAGGATCAAGGCATCAAAGGGCTGGAAAACGTCTATTACAATCTGATCGAGCCTGCCCTGATCGAAGCTGCCTTGCAAAATGGTGAAGGTCGCCTTGGCCGCGGCGGGACATTTCTTGTCTCAACCGGCAAATTCACCGGCCGGTCCCCCAAGGACAAACACGTGGTCAAGACAGACAGCGTCGCTGACACAATCTGGTGGGAAAACAACGCCGAAATGAGCGCCGAAGGCTTTGACGCGCTTTATGACGACATGCTGGCACACATGCAGGGCGGCACGTACTACGTGCAGGACCTCATTGGTGGTGCTGACCCGGCGCATTCCATCAATGTCCGCATGATCACAGAACTGGCATGGCACGGGCTTTTCATCCGTCACATGCTGCGCCGCCCGGAACGCGAGGCGTTGGATCGTTTCACGGCGGATTTCACGGTGATCAACTGCCCCAGCTTCCAGGCCGATCCGAAGAAACACGGCTGCCGCTCCGAAACCGTTATCGCGCTCAACTTTGATCGAAAAACGATCCTGATCGCAGGCACCGAATATGCGGGCGAAAACAAGAAATCCGTTTTCACCCTGCTCAACTACCTGCTGCCGGAAAAAGGCATCATGCCGATGCACTGCTCGGCCAACCACGCCAAGGGCAACCCGGTCGACACGGCCATTTTCTTCGGCCTCTCCGGCACTGGTAAAACCACGCTTTCCGCCGATCCGGAACGCATTCTGATCGGCGATGACGAACACGGCTGGTCAAACCGCGGCACCTTCAATTTCGAAGGCGGCTGCTACGCCAAGACGATCAATCTGGACCCCGAGGCAGAGCCTGAGATCTACGCCACAACCAACAAGTTCGGCACCGTGATCGAGAACATGGTCTATGACGAAGACACTCTGGAGCTTGATTTCGAAGACGATAGCCTGACAGCGAACATGCGTTGCGCGTACCCGCTGGAATACATCTCCAACGCGTCTTCCACGGCACTTGGCGGGCATCCCAAGAATATCATCATGTTGACCTGCGACGCGTTTGGTGTGCTGCCTCCGATCGCACGCCTGACCCCTGCGCAAGCCATGTATCACTTCCTGTCCGGCTTTACCGCGAAAGTGGCCGGGACAGAGCGTGGTGTGACAGAGCCGCAGCCGACGTTTTCCACCTGCTTCGGCGCCCCCTTCATGCCACGCCGCCCGGAGGCTTACGGCAACCTGCTCCGCGAAAAGATCGCCAAGCACGGGGCGACATGCTGGCTTGTGAACACTGGTTGGACCGGCGGCGCCTATGGCACCGGGTCTCGGATGCCGATCAAGGCCACCCGCGCGTTGCTGACGGCGGCGCTTGATGGTTCCCTGTCCAAGGTCGATTTCCGCAAGGATCCCAACTTCGGCTTCGAAGTGCCCGTGAATGTCCCCGGCGTGCCAGAGGTTCTGCTCGACCCCCGCCGCACCTGGGGCAACCCCGAAGGCTACGACGCACAGGCCGAAAAACTGGTGAAGATGTTTGCGGACAATTTTGAGCAGTATCTGCCTTACATCGACGAAGACGTCAAAGCGGCGGCTATCGGGTAAGTGACCCACCAACAGCGCACCAGGACTGCACGTCTCCTCCTTGGGACCTGCAGTCTTGCCGCTGTGCTGTGCGCCAACGCCACCCACGCCCTCAACCCGCCGGTTGTCTCAGACAAAGTCACCCAACTGCGCTTCGGCTTTTACTGCGACCCGGGCACCTTGTTTGAGGAAGAGGCCCCCGACACCTTCACCGGCACCATTGGCGTGCCAGAAAGGAAACCGGATTTCTTTTCTCTGGGCGCCACGGGACCTGCAACAATTGGTATGGGTTTCGGGATCACGGTCGAGATTGAACCGGAACTTGAAGGATACGCCACAATCCTCGTCGATCACCCGCCTCATGGCGAAGAGGGTATCACTCAGGAAAGCTGGGAGAGCTACTTCTCGGTTGGCTCAACCAATTTCAGTGGCTTCACATTCGAGTTTGAGTATGAACTCACCCCGGGCCTCTGGACGTTTTCAGCCATAAACGCCGATGAGATTATCTACCGTGTCGAGTTCGATGTTCTGCCTCATGGCATGGGCCCCCAACCAAATGGCGGATGCCGGGGGCTTGTTCCGATCGCTTGAATCACGACCGCCCCCGGCATCCACATTTTCACTTCGCGGCTTTTCCCATCAAGCGATGAACATCTCTGCCAGTGCCATCCAGAGCGGGATCGACAGGATCGCAATCGGTGTGCCAAGGCCTGTGGATGTCCCGATGTAAGCCGAAGTATTCGCCTCCGGCAGCGCGCCCCGAATGGTGGGCGGGCCAGAGATGTCAGAACTGGACGCCGCCATCACCGCCAGCAACACCACACCACCTGCGGAAAACCCGGTCAGCTGATGGGCGATCAGGCCCACGCCAAACCCCAGTGCGCCATGCAGGAACGGGGCCGACAATCCATAGAGGATGTACACATGGGCCACCTTCCGCATCTCAGAAAGCCGTGCCCATGCTTCCATGCCCATGATGATCATCAGGATCGACAGCAGACCCCGGAAGAGTGGCTCATAGAAGCTTTCATAGACACTGTCGGGCCGTGCCAGCAGGCCAAGCGCCAGACCAGCCAGCAGCGCGGAGATTGCAGCGGACTTTAGCGTATCGCTGAGGATGGACTTGAAGAGACCCATGTTCTCGCCAACCTCTTGGTTGCCACCAGAACCACGCATGCCGCCACCGCCACCAAGCGTCACGGTACCACCGGCATTCACGGTTTGACTGGCTGCGGCTTTCCGACTGGCCGCCATTTTGGCCAAGACAATTGCCGTCACCAGGGCTGCGATATCCATGAATGGGTACAGCGCGCCAATGAAACCTTCGTAGTACATGCCCGCGTCATCCAGCATCGCCATACCAGCGGCCAATGTGGAGGCGGAGACGGCCCCGAACAGACCGGCCGTGGCATAGCCATCCATGGGCGTCACCTTGCCCAACTTGGTCAAAAGCGTACTGCCGAGGAAAACGATGGCTATCCCAAGTATGACCGCCCCGACAGCTGGCACAATCAGATCGGCAAAATCTGCAGAGCGGATCGAGATGCCCGCACCAATGCCCACTTTCAACAAAAGCAGGATCACCACGAACTTGTAGACCGGCTCGGGCACTTCAAACTTGCTGCCCAAAGCGGCCAGCATCATGCCGACAATCAGAAAGGCCAGGGTGGGCTTTTGCATCTGTTCGACCAGACTGCCCGCAAACGTCACTATAAGGTCCATCACTCGTCTCCTAATTCACGCTTGGAGTGACGTAGACCAGCGACTGATGAAATAAAAATAGAACTTTTAGATTATTTCATTCTATAAAAGAGAATGTCTTTTAAACTGAACTACCATCATCTGCGATACTTCCGTGAAGTGGCCCAAACTGGTCATCTGGGTCGCGCAGCTGAAAAGCTGAACGTGGCGCAATCGGCGTTATCCCTACAAATCAAGCAGTTGGAAGATAGGCTGGGCCATCCCCTGTTTGATCGCACCGGGCGCAAGCTGGAGCTGACCGAGGCCGGCCGTATCGCACTTGATCACGCCGACCAGATTTTCAAAGCAGGCGATGAGCTGATGGCCTCGCTGCAAATGAACAGCACCGTCACAGCGCCCCTTCGCGTCGGTGCGCTGTCAACGATGTCGCGAAACTTCCAACTGCAATTCCTGCGCCCGCTTCTGGAGGAGGGACAACACAGCGTTGTTCTCAAATCCGGCAACATGCGGACCTTGCTGCATGATCTGGAGGCTTTGACACTCGACGTTGTCCTGACCACCGAAGTCCCCGGTGAGGCGGCAGGGGCGGCCTTCGCGGCGCAACAGATCACATCGCAGCAGGTGCAGCTTCACGGCCATCCAGAACGCCTGCGCCACAAAACACTGAAGGCACTCTTGGCAAATGAGCCTCTGATCCTGCCAAGCGAAAACACGATCCGGACCGGTTTTGAGAACCTAGTTGCCAAACTGGGCGTCGACCCAATCGTTGTTGCCAATGTGGATGACATGGCCATGGTTAGGCTCTTGGCGCGGGCGGACATGGGGCTTGCCATTGCGCCGACGGTGGTCGTGGCCGATGAAATCAAGTCCGGGCGATTGGCTACTGCGCCCTTTGATCTGGGAATCTCAGAGCCTTTCTTCGCCGTGACTTTGCCGCGCAAGTTCTCGCACCCCGCGCTTGGTGACCTCTTGCGATCACAAAGCGTGGTTTACTTCGGCAATGACCCGTCCAGCACGTAGCGCAGGATTGCAACCACCTGCGCGGGTTCCCGTGTCACGGCCAAAGCGGCGGCATCCACCTCTTTCAAGGCGTGGTCATGCTCAGGTGGCTGCAGGATGATCAACGACTTGCCCAAAGCACTTGCAAAACCCGCGTCAAAGGCGGCGTTCCACTGCTTGTACTTGTCGCCAAATCGCACCACGACCACGTCAGCATCCTCAATGCCCTTGCGGGTTCGGATCGCATTCACCATCGCGCCCTTGTGGTCGTGCCAGTACTTGTTGTCTTCAGCACCCAAAATGACCACACCACAATCATCTGACGCCTCATGATTGGTCACCGGCGCGGAGAAACTCACATCCAGCCCCTTGGCCCCTTCGATTATCTGTTCGCGCCAATCCGTATGGATTTCGCCGCTGAGATATACCTTGAGTGTCATGCGCCTTGGCCTTCCTTTTGTTCTTACAAGAGGGATAGCCCTGACAGGCAAGAGGGCAACCCCTGCCCGTCAGAAAGCCATCTTCCAGAAAAGCGGTTTGTTGCGTGCCAGTTTGCGCAAATGTTTGCGCCGCTTGACCCGCAGAAATGGTGGTACGTCCCGTGTCGGCTCAAAGCAGAACGCCTTGGGCAAGGCCGAATAGAGCGACACAGGCGGCGGATCGTTGACAATCCACTTCATCAAAGCCCCAGGGATGGGCTGATGCATGAAGATGGTTTCAATGCCCAACCGGTCCCGCAGCAGGATGAGAACCGCCAGCAAAAGCGCACGGCTCCAGACTTTGTCATACTGCGCCGTCAAAGCCATCTCATATTCCTGCGTCACCCGCATCTGCCGCGACCGGGGTTGCTGTTGCTTAAGATGCCGCAGCACGGCCCGCACGTAGCGCAGCCAATCGCACTGTACCTCTTCGATCAGGGCTGTGCCTGTGGCGGTGTCGATGTCCAGCCGCGACCAGGCCAGCGTCGGACGTCCATCGTAACGCACAGGGTGCAGGCTCGATTCAAACTTGGATCGCTCCTTCGCGCCAACGGTTCGCTCCAAAAGTGCGCCATGGTCGCTTGGAAATCCCAGCTGCAGCACGAGGTTAACACCCGGGCGGCTCATCTGTGCCCAACGCCAGTCGCTGTCGCCCCAACCCTCATAGGTGATTTCAAAGTCCATCCACGCCGTATCAAACACGGTTTCCAGCGCGCCGTAACCGGCGGCGGTCAAACCGTCGTAATCAAACGCGCAATCCGCCCGGGCCAGCATCCGCAGATCGTTGCGGCGCAACATACCGCCGCCGGCTGCTGTTAGCGGCTTGATCAACGGGCGGTCCAACAGTTTGGCAAGCGGCCCCTGACGGACATCTCGCACATGCATGTCCCCGGGCATACGGGCCTGCAAAAGCCACGCGCTTTCGCGGTCGCGGTAATAATGAAACGGCTCTGCAAACGGCAAATCCTGCCGCAGGGCCGCTATGGCTTCAGGTGTCATCGGTCTGATCCTGCAAATGGGCGGGTCGCCCACGGGATCACACCACGGGCAACTTAGGTCCTCGGGTCTGGCGGTGTTCGCCTACGCTTTTGTGCGGACATGTCTCGTTTCCTTCATTCTGAGACGGGTTGCTGGTCGGTAGCTATGCAGGAAAGTGAGTCGCCTCAAGTCGGCGTCTCTGCGTGGTAGCGCGACTGTGCTCAACGGGCCACAGGACCGTGGCATGAAGGCATCGGTCTACGCCGGTGGACGCTACGGCTACTTTGGGGGTTTCGAGATGTTGGCCATGACATTCCGCGTGGCCCGGCTTTGGATCAAAATCATGGCGGCGAGGACCAGAAGACAGGCCACCCCTTGTGCCAGGGTCAAGCGCTCTCCAAACACGAAGACGCCGATTGCAAACATGGTAGGCAGTTCGACGCTGCCCAGAACGGCCGAGCGCGACGTTCCGATCACCGGCGAACACGACGTATAGATCAACTGCGGCACAAGGGCCGATCCAATCGCCAAACCGAACGCCAGCACCCAGACGGAACCGGATTGAGGAATGACCTCGACCGGATCCGTTGCCAGAATGATTGGTAGCAAGGCCAGAACAGAGCCCATTGAGACAGAAGCGACTCGTGCCAAGGGCGGCAACCGTGTCAGGCGATGCACAAGAACGGCAATCGACAAACCAAACCCCACTGGCGCGGCAAGTGAGAATAGCAAAGCCATCAGGTGCTCTGGCGCCACAGTGGTTGGATTGCCTGCCACGACCGCGGCCAGAAAAATCATGCCCGACGCCAAAAGCGCTCGACGCGTCGGCCCTTCACCAAACAGGACCCAGGCAATCAGTACAGTGAAGACCGGGTATGTCATGTACAGCACACCCATGGTCGAGGCCGGAATCACCTCCAACGCCGAGACATACCCGATCCAGCCAAAGCCCATGGATGCCCCGGCCACCATGCCCCAAAGTACCTCCCGCCATGCGGCCCGCTGCATCACCAACACCGGCAGCAACACGAAGGCGGTAATCACGTACCGGGAAAAGGCCACCGCTTGTGGGGCCATCCCCTGATCAGTCAACCCGCGCGAAAAGTATGGGACCACGCCAAAACAGATCGACGACACCAGCACGCCAACGGCGGCCAGGGCAAAGGGAGGTTCCCATCTTGATGACTGTTCGGACGAGACGGCCATGTCCGACCGGTAGCACACGGGGTATGAGACGTGCTTGATTGATTGCGACGGCAAAACTGGCGATTTTGGACCAGATGCGATTGGGACAGGGACTGTCTGCAGAGGCCCAATTTTGGCCGAAATTGCGATCTATGCTCACGTCATGACCCTAAACACCACATCTCTTAACCCCGACGCCCCGCAGATTTTCCGCAACTGGGGTTTCTGGGCGGTCATCATGGGTGGTCTCGCCCTGATCTGCGTTTTTGCGCAAATAATCGGCCCAATGCTGGAGCCCAAGCCCTCTGTCGGTACACAGATCGGCGAGATCGCAGGCGACATCAAACGCTCCGCCTGGAACAGCTTTCTCGGCAAATCCGACCCGGCCCCTGAGCCTGAGCCCGTGTCCAAATGGCTCTACCTTGCCTTCGCGGCCCCCATTTTGGGGGTCATCGCTATCGTGCTCTCGGTGATTTCCGGCGTTCAGGGCGAACACCGCCGCTACACAGTCTATGGCGCGGGCCTCGGCGTGGCAGCCGTGACGTTTCAGTTCTTCTGGTGGATGGCATTGCTCATTGCCGGTGTGATGCTGCTGGTCGCCATTTTGGAAAACATCGGCGACGTCTTCAGCTTCTAGACCCACGGCCCAAGCGCCTGGCTCGCTCCGCTTCCTTCTTGTCTGAAATACCTCGGGGGAGGCATGCCTGCGCAACGGGGGCAGCGCCCCCAATCACGCCCTACCCGCGCAATATGCCGCCGGTGGCCTTCGTCACCTTCTCAATGATCTTCTGACTGACCGCCTCGATATCGGCGTCTTTCAGCGTGGCCTCGCTAGGCTGCAGGCGCACAGTGATGGCAAGGCTCTTCTTGTCTTCACCCAGCGCACCGCCGATGAACTCATCGAAAACGCGCACATCTTCGATCAAGGCCTTATCCGCACCAGCCGCCGCATTGACCAGCGTCAGGGCTTCCACATCTGAATCCACAACGAAGGCAAAATCCCTTTCCACCGCCTGCAGATCACTGATCTGCAACGCGCTGCGTGTAGCACCGGCTTTGCGCGGCTGCGGGATTTCCTCGGGAAAGATGGTGAACGCAACGGCTGGACCTTTGACATCCATCTCCGCCAGAACCTTGGGATGCAACTCACCAAACACGCCCAGCATTTTCTTGGGACCAAGGCAAATCCGACCGTGCCGGCCCGGATGCCACCACGGGGCACCCTCTCGGAAAATCTGCACCTTGGCCGGCGCGGCCAGCGCAGCAAGCACCGCCTCGGCATCGGCCTTGGCATCAAAAAGATCAACGGCACGTACGCTGCCATGGACGTCTTTCGGCCCCGTCCGACCAACCAGAAGCCCAGTCACCTGCAAATGCTGTTCCTCGGGTTCCCCGCCTTGAAACGCGTGACCTACTTCAAAAAGCGCGATATCCATCTGCCCACGCGCCTGATTGCGGGCCGCCGCCTGCAACAGACCCGGCAACAAGTCCGGGCGCATATGGCTCATCTCTGAACTGATCGGGTTGGCCAGCATGGTCGCATCGTCGCCACCACCAAAGAGCGTGGCGGAAGCCTGATCAATGAAGCTGTAGGTCACACATTCATTGTAACCGAGCGCCGCAGCCGTTCGCCGTGCCGCCTGTTCGCGGCGCTGCATCGGGCTCAGGATCGGACGCGGTACGCCGGATGTGATGCGCGGCAGCGGCTTGCCTTCCAGTTTGGTCAGCGACGCAATCCGCGCCACTTCTTCCACCAGGTCAGCCTCGCCTTTCACATCCGGACGCCAGCTTGGCACATGGGCCATGTTGCCTTCCATCCGGAACCCAAGGCGCGTGAGCGTCTGGCGCTGTTCGGACTCTGGAATTTCCATGCCAACCAAGGACTGCACCCGTGCCGGGTCCAGCTTGTAGGCACGCGATGTGTCGGGCACCTCGCCCGCAACCACCACGTCCGAGGCCTCACCACCGCAGAGATCAAGGATCATCTGCGTGGCCAGTTCATGGCCTTCCATATTGAACTCCGGATCAATCCCGCGCTCATTGCGGTAGCGCGCATCTGAATTGATCTTCAGCGCTCGGCCCGTCATGGCGATCTGTACGGTGTCCCAGACAGCGGCTTCCAGAAAGACGTTCGTGGTCTCCTCGGTGCAGCCCGTGGCGAGCCCACCCATGATCCCGGCAATGCTCTCAATGCCTTCATCGTCCGATATCACCACCTGGCCGGATGAGAACGTGTAGGTCTTCTCATCAAGTCCAACGAGCGTTTCACCGCCTTTCGCCCGATGCACCCGTAAGTTGCCTTTGACCTTGTCGGCATCAAACACGTGCAACGGTCGGTTGCGGTCATAGGTGAAGAAATTCGTCACATCGACCAGCGCCGAGATCGGCCGCAACCCAATCGCCCGCAGCCTCGTCTGCAACCAATCCGGGCTCGGCCCGTTCTTGACGCCCTTGATCAGACGACCAGCAAAGACGTGACAACCGCCCTCCCGCGTGTCCTCATCAATCGAAATCGAAATCGGCGAAGGGAAGCTGCCTTCCACATGCGCGGTCGGGGCCTCTTTCAGCGTGCCCAAACCGCGGGCGGCCAGATCGAGTGCAATGCCCCGCACGCCGAGCGCATCCTGCCGGTTCGGCGTGATGGCAATCTCGATGACCGGATCAACCTTGGCTGGGTCGTTCTCCGCCAGCCAATCGATGAACCGCTCACCCACCTCACCAGACGGCAGCTCAATGATCCCGTCGTGCTCATCTGAGAGCTCCATCTCGCGCTCCGAGCACATCATCCCATAGCTCTCAATCCCGCGGATTTTGCCGACACCGATAGTGGTATCAATACCGGGCACGTAGACGCCGGGCTTGGCAATCACCACCGTGATCCCCTCCCGCGCATTGGGGGCACCACAAATGATCTGGGTCTCGCCTTCATCCGTCATGACCTGACAGACCCGCAGCCGGTCGGCATCAGGGTGTGCTTCGGCCTTCAGCACCTTGCCGATGGTAAACTCCGAGAGCCGTGCAGCAGGGTTGCTGATCTCTTCAACCTCCAGCCCGAGATCGGTCAGCGTATCGGCGATCTCATCAACCGTGGCGGTGGTGTCGAGGTGGTCTTTCAGCCAGGACAGGGTGAATTTCATGGGTCAGCTTCCGGCGCTTGTCGTTTGTTACGGGGCATGTAGCGGATAAGGCCGCAAGGGAAAAGGGGGCGCTGCCCCCGCCGCGCGATGCGCGCCTCCCCCGGGATATTTGAGGCAAAAAGAAAGGCTGGTGTGAACGGCCTTTCTTTTTGCCATAAATATCCCCGCCGGAGGCACAAAATCTTTATCTCAAATCCCCAATACCCCACGGCGAATGAGGTTGAGCCCCGCGATCAACAACACAAGCAGCGTCAGCTTCCGAAACGTCGCCTGATCGATCCGGTCCTGAATGCGAAAGCCCACCCAAAGCCCCAGTATCGCAGGCAAGATCAGCACGGCCGAGAACGTGGCCGTCTGCGTGTTCAGCACGCCCGAGGCGATATGCGCCCCTACCAGTGCCACGGCACCAATGCCAAAAATCGCGCCCTGCACGCGCATTTGTTCGGTCTTCTCGGTATCCATGGCAGTCAAAAGCGTCACCGTTGGCGGTCCCCAGACGCCGGAGATCCCTCCGAAAAACCCGGCGATCGCACCAACCCCGGCCTCTATCCTGGGCCCCGGGTTGCGCGGTAGAGCGGGTGCCCGGCCCGCAAGCGTGGCCATCGCATAGATCACGACCGGCACCCCGATGATCAGCAGCATCGCAGAACCAGGCAACACCCGCACAAACTGCGCCGACACCACAAGCATGACGAGGCCAACGCCCGCAAAAACCCGAAACCGCCACAAGGATTTCACGGCCGCACTTATCCCTTGCCGCAAGGCCTGCCAACCGTTTGTCACGAGCGTGGGCAAGATCAGCCAACCCAGCGCAACCTCCGGCGACACGACCGACCCAAGCCCCGAGATAAGCACCATGGGCATAGCAAAGCCCACGACCCCTTTCACGACCCCGGCCATCACCGCAACCGCGAAGCTGAAGAAAATGACGCCTGCTCCAATGTCGGAAAATATCGTGAGGTCCATGACCCATCTCTAGCATGTCGCTGCCCGCACGCACGGTGTATAATGCAGCGAAGATCATATCGCGCGCGCCTGCAAAACGGGGGTCGCGACATCATGGCGCAACAATAGAACAATTGACTTTACTGCAGCGCAAAATAGTTGCGCTGCAAGTGCGAAATAGTTAGACCAGACCGACCACTGGACAGGAGAGTGATTCATGGCTCACGACGGACAAGATACGCGCATGCATGCGCCGGTGATTTTGGACAATCTTCTGTCCCTGACGGAAGCCGCGATTGCACCAGTCGAAGATATTCTGGCTACGGCAAAGGCACGTGTGATGGACGATGTCTCTGTCGATGGTCGTGTTTCGGGCGGTTTGATTGAAGCACATCAGACAGCTGCCCATGGCCTCGCCTGGCTTGCAACTTATGTCGAAGCGCTGCGTCAAATGCAGAACTGGGCCAAGCGCTTGGAAGAGGATGGCAACTTCGGCGAAATCGAACAGCTGATCCACCAGATCGCATTCGGTGAGTACCTCTGGCAAATGTATGGCGGAGTTCCAATGAGCCAGGGCGAAATCCTGCGTCTGCAAGACATCGGCCTCAGCCAGGACGACATGCGGGGCATGATGATCCCCGAAATCCAGACCCTGACACAAGCCGGTAACACGCAAGCCGCGCGTATGCGTCTCGTGGAGCTGATGCAGGAGCGCGCAGCCGAGATCACCGTCGGTGCCAGCGGTCTCGACGAAGAGCTGGAGATGATCCGCGAACAGTTCCGCCGCTTCGCTGTCGAGAAGGTGGAACCGGTCGCCCATGATTGGCACCTCAAAGACGAATTAATCCCAATGGAGATCATCGAAGAGCTGGCAGAAATGGGCGTTTTCGGCCTGACCATCCCCGAAGAATATGGCGGATTTGGCCTCTCCAAGGCTTCCATGTGTGTGGTGTCCGAGGAACTCTCTCGCGGCTATATCGGCGTAGGGTCACTGGGCACACGCTCGGAAATCGCCGCCGAATTGATCCTTGCGGGTGGTACGGAAGAGCAAAAACAGAAATGGCTGCCGCGTTTGGCCAGCGCTGAAACGCTGCCGACAGCCGTCTTTACCGAGCCCAACACCGGCTCCGATCTGGGCAGTTTGCGCACACGCGCTGTGAAAGATGGTGACGACTATCGCATCACTGGCAACAAGACCTGGATAACCCACGCCGCGCGCACCCATGTGATGACGCTTCTGGCCCGCACAAACCCCGACAGCACTGATCACCGTGGCCTGTCCATGTTCTTGGCCGAGAAAACCCCGGGAACGGACGAGCACCCCTTCCCCACCGAAGGCATGACCGGCGGTGAGATCGAGGTTCTGGGCTATCGCGGCATGAAAGAGTACGAGCTGGGTTTCGATAACTTCCACGTCAAAGGCGAAAACCTGCTGGGCGGTGAGGAAGGCAAAGGCTTCAAACAACTGATGGAAACCTTCGAGAGCGCCCGCATTCAGACAGCGGCCCGCGCCGTGGGTGTGGCACAATCGGCGCTCGATATCTCCATGCAATACGCCATCGACCGCAAGCAGTTCGGCAAATCGCTCATCAACTTCCCCCGCGTGGCCAGCAAACTGGCGATGATGGCGGTGGAGATCATGGTGGCGCGTCAGCTGACCTATTTCTCCGCCTGGGAGAAAGACAACGGGCGCCGTTGCGACCTTGAGGCCGGCATGGCCAAACTGCTGGGCGCCCGCGTGGCCTGGGCGGCTGCGGACAATGGCTTGCAGATCCACGGCGGCAACGGTTTTGCTTTGGAATACAAGATAAGCCGGGTCCTCTGCGACGCGCGCATCCTGAACATCTTCGAGGGCGCGGCGGAAATTCAGGCGCAGGTGATTGCGCGGCGTTTGCTGGCCTGATTAGCCAAAAATGCGAAACGGGGGCGAGCTTTCAAATGCTCGCCCTTTTTCTTTGGCGCGCGTTACTTGGTCTGCATCCCGCCGATGGTTTTCAGAACCATACGGCGTGGGAGCAATGGGATGATCCAGTTCATCATGAACTTGAGGCGACGTTCATTAATCGCAATCAAGTCGCCGCGCAGCATGGCATCATAGCCGACCTTGGCCACGGAAGCCGCTGTCGCACCTTTCTGTTTTGCAAGCCCAGTGCCGCCAAGGTCTGCGACGGCCACGAATTCCGTATGCACAAGACCCGGGCACAGCGCCGTGGAGGTGATCCCGTGAGGGCGCATCTCTTCGTCGATGGCTTGGCTGAAGGAGGTCACGAACGCTTTCGTCGCGAAATAGACCGCTTGGAAGGGACCAGGTTGGAAACCTGCAGTAGATGAAACCTGCAACATCTTGCCCGTCCCTCGTGCCTTCATTTCCTGACCGACATGATGGCTAAGCGTGACAAGCGCGCCGATGTTCAGATCAATCATGGCCTGGTTCTTGGCCAAATCCCTATCGAGGAATGCACCATGGCCACCAAAGCCCGCATTGTTGATCAGCACGTCGGTCTCAATGCCCCGCTCCTTCACCGCCTCGTAAAGCGCTGTCGCCTGTTCCGGTGTGCCAACGTCCATGGCGATGACGGTGACGGATACTCCGTGCGCCGCTTCCAGCTCTGCTTTCAGCGCCTCCAGCGGTTCTTGGCGGCGAGCAACAATCACAAGATCGCCACCTTTACTGGCGTGATAACGGGCGAATTCGGTTCCGATGCCGGCCGAGGCACCGGTGATAAGGGCAGTATTGGGCATGGAGACCTCCGCAGTGGTTTAGCGTTTTGTCTTTTTTAATGCTACGACGCGCTTCGGCGCTTGGAAATGCCTGCTCGTCCCGCCCGAGCGACAGGTTCGCCGGCAATGGGTCGCCTCAGTGCAACAAGCGCAACAAAACCAGCGTGATACCCGGAAACGCCACCAAAATCCCCACGCGCACAATATCGGAGGCCACAAAGGGCAACACCGCTTTGTAGGTCTCAATCATGCGGGTCTTTGGATCCATGGAGTTGATCACGAAGAGGTTCATCCCGACGGGCGGCGTGATAAGGCCTACCTCCACGACGATCAAAACCAGAATGCCGAACCAGATCGCCACCTCTTCCGGTGTCATTCCGAAATCCAGTTGCGAAATGATCGGGAAGAAAATCGGGATCGTCAAAAGGATCATGGACAGGCTGTCCATCAGGCACCCAAACACCAGGTACAACGCGAGGATGCAGATCAGGACAGACCACGGCGACATGCCAAGGTCCACCACCCATTCCGATAGCTCCTGTGGCACCTGCGTGAGCGCCAGAAACCCGTTGTAAAACGCCGCGCCCAGGATGATGAAGAAGATCATCGCAGAATTCTTGGCCGTCGAATAGAACGCCTCGACTAGCGTGTGCCGGTTGAGACCGCGGTTGATCAGCGCAATGAGACCGGTCCCCGCAGCGCCCACCGCAGCGCCTTCGGTGGGCGTGAACCACCCCATGTAAATGCCCCCGACGACCAACAGGAACACAAGCAACACTGGCCACACGTCGACAAGCGCGCGGAAGCGTTCGGCCATCGGGATCGGCGCGCGCAGACCGGCCGCAT
Organism: uncultured Roseovarius sp.; assembly: GCA_963422235.2. GTDB lineage: Bacteria > Pseudomonadota > Alphaproteobacteria > Rhodobacterales > Rhodobacteraceae > Roseovarius. The sequence continues at coordinate 1,994,882 of CAXMWV010000002.1, read as the reverse complement.
CGGGTTTCACCCTCACGTAAATGGCGATGGTGATCATGTAGCCAATGGCGGCAAGAATGCCGGGAATGAAGGCAGAGAGGAAAAGCTTCGCGATGTTCTGCTCGGTTAGGATTGCATAGATCACGAGGATCACAGAAGGCGGGATAAGGATGCCCAGTGTGCCACCAGCGGCCAGCGTGGCCGTCGAAAACCCGCCCGAGTAGCCGTAGCGCTTCAATTCGGGCAAGGCCACCTGGCTCATGGTGGCAGCGGTGGCCAGTGAACTGCCACAGATCGCGCCAAAGCCCGCACAGGCACCCACAGATGCCATGGCGACACCGCCCTTTCGGTGACCGAGGAAGGCCTCGGCGGCTTTAAACAGGGCCGCTGACATACCGCCCAGCGTGGCGAAATACCCCATCAGCAGGAACATCGGAATGATGGACAGCGAGTAACTGGAAAAGGTCGAGTAGGTCTCGTTCTTGAGACGCGACAGGGCGACCGTCATTCCGTCGGTGACAAGGTAAAGCCCACCAAGCGCCACCAGAAACATTGCAAGGCCAATCGGCACGCGCAGGAAGATCAGGCCCATCAGAACCGGAAAAGACGCGATGCCAATCTCAAGCGCGCTCAAAACTCGGCCTCACCTGGATCGGGCAGCGCGCCTGCCACGCGGGCCAGCGCCATATAGACCGCAACAAACGCTGCCACCACAGATGCCGCAAGGCTTGCCCCATAGGCCCACCAGATCGGAAACTGCAGCATGAATGTCGTTTCGTTATACGCCATCTTGTCGACCATGCCCGCATGCAGCCGATGCGCAATCAGGATCAGAACAGCAGCGAAGACAAAATCCACCACCACACCGATGATGCGGTTTACCGTGTCGGGCATCCGCGAGGTGAAGATGTCGACACTGGCATGCCCGCGCGTGATCTGACATAGCGGCAGGAAGGCAAAGATGGCAAAGGCCATGCCCGCCTCGACCAATTCAAAATCACCCAATAATGGCCCCACGCCAATATCAAGCAAACGCTGCGCCAAATCAGGCATTGTCGATTGCGCAAAATCGCCGTGAAGCCAGCCATTCATGACCCGGCCTGCGACGGATACACATGTCAAAACCACCAAAGAGGTCAACACGATGCCACCAAGCACGGCCATGGCCCGGGCCAGTGTCAGAACCGCTTTGTGCATCGCCCCACCTTCGTGACTGTCCCTGACAATTGAGAACGGCGCCTCCTAACAGAGGCGCCGGTCCCGGATCAACTCAGATCACTGAGAGTTTTCTGCGATCAGCGCTTTGGCTTGATCGACCAGTGCCTGACCGTCAAAGCCCTTCTCATTCATCTCCGCAATCCAATTGGATTCCACATTGCCCGCCGCAGCCTTCCATTCGGCGACCTGCTCCGGCGTCAGATCGATGATGTTATTGCCTGCCTCTTCGGCCAGCTTCCGGGCAGGCCCGTCTGAGTCTTGCATCGTCTTACCGGCCAGGGCGGAGAAATCCGCACCGGATTGTGCATCAATGACGGCCTTCAGGTCATCGGGCAGCGCGTCCCATTTCTGCTTGTTCATCGCAAAGATGAAGGCGGCAGTGTAAAGCGGCTCATCCCCAAACGTGGTATGGTTTTTCACCAGCTCCGGCACCTTGAGCGCCGCTGTCACCTCCCACGGAATCACGCCTGCGTCGATCACACCTTTGGACAGCGCCTCGGGCATCGCGGGTACGGGCATGCCTACAGGCGTGGCACCCAGCTCTCCCAGCATGCCGGTGATCACGCGGGTCGGTCCGCGTACCTTCATGCCGTTGAGGTCAGAAACAGACTCGATCGGTTTGTTGGAGTGGATGACACCCGGACCATGGACCCAAACGCCAAGGATTTTCAGATCCTTGAAATCCGTGTCCATCATGTTGGCCTCGGCATATTCCCAGAACGCGCGGGACGTGTCTTCAGCATTGGTCATCATGAAGGGCAATTCAAACACTTCAAGCTGCGGGAAACGGCCCGGCGTGTAGCCCGCGACCGTCCAGATGATATCGGCCACGCCGTCAACAACCTGGCTGGCCAGTTCTGGCGGCTTGCCACCCAATTGCATCGACGGGAAATGATCGATCTGGATGCGGCCCTCGCTGGCCTCCATCACACGCTCTGCCCACGGCACGAGGATCAGGTTTGGCACATTGGCCTGCGGTGGCAGGAACTGGTGCATCTTCAGCGTGACCTCTTGCGCCAGCGCGGCACCGCCAAGCGCTGCAGCCACGACCGCAGCAGACGCAGTCCGTGCGGCAAATTTCATGAATGACATCTGGGTCTCCTCCCTTGGAAACATCATTGATTGGCCGGGGTGCTATCAGGTCTCATCCCGTCCCGCGCGATTCTGGTCGCGGGATACTCGCAGCCGTGGAAACATTGGCATTGATCAATTGGGATATGCAACTCCGATGATGCCTGAAGGGCCATCATTTCTTGGCGAAACCTAAGCCACCCGCCGTCCACGCGACCAAACCGCCTTCACACCCGGCACCCCATAATGCAGGGCATACCGGATCACATCCGCCCGCATCCCCGCTGCGATCCGTCCTCGATCTTTCAGACCCACCGCATTCGCCGCGTTTTGCGTCACCGTGGATATCCCACGAGGCAGGTCGCCCCAGATATCCCCAAGCTGCACAGCTGCCGTCAAGAGCGCCGATGGCACGTAATCAGACGACAGGATATCCAAATGCCCGGATACGGCCAGATCACTTGCCGCCACGTTGCCGGAATGAGAGGCACCGCGGATCACGTTGGGCGCACCCATCATCACCGCGATCTCGTTCGCGTGACAGGAACGGGCGGCGACCTCTGTGGTCGGAAACTCGGCCAGTTTGACACCGTATCCGGCCGAGGTTTTCACCTGGGCCGCCGTCGTGTCATCGTGACTTGCCAGCACAGCGCCCATGCGTTTAGCCGCCTTGACTGCGGCCGCCTCGTGACGCTTTCCGTTTTTCTTTCGCAACGCCTTGAGCTGCGCGACATGTTGGGCAAATTCCGCGTCAGTCAGGCCTTGCCTGCCTTTCACGTAGGCCTCGAACTTGGCCATGTTCCGGAACTGCCGTTGACCCGGTGTGTGATCCATCAAGCTGACCATCCCCACGCGATCCTCTTTGGAAAACTCCTCGAGTTCTTCAGTCAGCGTTTCCGAACACACCTCCGCCCTCAGATGCAGGTAATGGCTGATCTTCAGCGCACCCGCTTCGCGCATCTGCAAAAGCTCGGACGCCAACTCCCGCGCATAACGCAGATACCGCCCCTTCCCGGACGGGATTGATCCTACCCGCATGGCATCAAAGACAGTGGTGATGCCAACACTGGCCAGCTCCGCATCATGCGCAAGGATCGCCGCTTTGTGAGGCCAATCCACGCGCGGGCGCGGCTGAATATGGCGTTCCAGATTGTCAGTGTGCAACTCGATCAGCCCTGGGGCCAGGAAATCCCCCTCACAGTCGACCGCACCCCTTGGCACCGACGACCCCGACGCGATGTCGTAGATGTAATCATCCACGATCTGCACCGCGCCGGTCACGGTTTCCTTGCCAAGGATCAATGTGGCATTGGCGAGAACGGTTTCATGTGTCATGGCTTTGATAGCTCGATCAGAGGTCTGGCCAGAAAGGCACGCCGATGTCCTACAAACGCTACGCCGTGTACTACACGCCCCAACCGGGGCCCCTGGCGGAGTTCGGAGCGGCATGGCTGGGCTGGGATGTGGAAACTGGCGCGGAGGTGGCGCACCCGAATGTGCCCTACCTGCCTTTGCCAGTCGCAGAAATCACCGCGACGCCCCGCAAGTACGGCTTTCACGCGACGCTGAAACCGCCCTTCCGATTGGCAATGGGGTTTACGGAGGCGGATCTGGTCGAAGCCGTCGACATTCTGGGCAGTCGCACTTTCCACCCCGTGATGGGCCTTACGCTGGAGCTGACCCCGCTTGGCCGGTTTCTCGCGCTGACCGCGCGCGGCAACACGGCACAACTGGGCGGTCTTGCTGCAATGTGCGTAGAAACGCTCGACATCTTCCGCGCCCCGCCCTCCGAGGCGGAGCTTGCCAAACGCCGCGCCTCCGGCCTCTCGCCTGAGCAAGAGCTTAACCTGCTGACCTGGGGTTATCCTTACGTGATGGGGCAGTTTCGCTTCCACATGACGCTCAGCGGCAAGCTGCCCAAATCCGCCCTGTCGCAAACGCGTGCAGCACTGGACCCTGTTCTGCAACCGATGCTGTCCCAGCCTTTTGAACTGGATACGATCAGTCTGGTCGGTGAAGACGACGAGGGCCGCATTCATCTGATGCATCGTCACATCCTGTCTGCCTGAAGCGCATTTCGCGCCACTAGGGCCCCCACGACAGTTTCCTCGAAAGCGTCGGGATTGGCAATCTCAATCAAGGCTCATGATACATGCATCGGAAAAACGACAGTGCTCATGCCAACGTGTCTACAAATCGTGCGATTTCCCTCTGCATCCCGGCAGGGTCGTCCGATGGGATGTGGTGCCCCGTGTTCAGCTCAACGATCTCCGCATGTGGGCACATCTCACGCACCAAGGCTCGGTACTTTTCTCCCGTCAGCAAGCTGCGCGCGCCCACTTGTACTTGGACCGGCATCTCCAGCTCTGCCAAGGCCGCCGCCCCATCGAACCGACCCGCGACAATCAAAGCATCCGACAAACCAGAGGGTGCACCAGACGCCAGTGTCGCCCTGAACTGGGCCTGCCCTTCTGCGTTCTCGATCCGGCTGCCCACCACCTTGGCAATGGTTCTGGTCCCCGGAAACCGCGTCACAACCGGTGCCACGAAAGGCGTGTACCAGCTAATGATCTTCAAAGGTGCACGGATCGGCGTATCAACCAGCACCAATCCCGTAAGCCGTTCCGGATAGGCCGCCGCGAAAGCCATTGCCACCATTCCGCCAAGTGAAAACCCGACCAGCACGGAGCCTTCAGGCACATCTTGATAAATCTCTTCTGCAAAAGCCGCTGCCGAGGCCTTCTTTGCGCGCGCACGCCCACCGTGGCCAGGCAGGTTCAACGCAAGACCCGGAACATCGCCCCAGATCTCTGCATTCAGACCCGCCCCATGCAGATAGACCTGCATCATTGACGCTCTCTCCACGGACAGACACGTACCAATGCCGCAGGCTCTTGCTCCAAAGTGATCATTGGTCTTTCTCCTGTCCCATCCATGTCCCACTCAACTGGCATCTGCAAGAAGGAACGCTTTTGACCGCCTGCACGGGGACTTCCCGGGCAAACCGTCCGCATTCAATTTCCGCGCGAGGTTTCAAGAAAAACTCTCTTTCGGCCATCTTCTTGCCCATTTTCCCAAATACACCCCGGGCAATGGTAGACACCAATCGAGGGAAAAACTGATATGACCATGACAATGATTTGCGTTGGCCTTCTGGTTCTCTTTGGCGCGCTTTTGGCAGGCAAGATGCTGCGGGACATGTTCCCTGGCACGATCTCCACCGCCTTCAAAGAAGACGAGAAGAACGACAACATCCCTGCTGAATAAGCAGTCAGACAGTTCGTCTATTGCTTCCACGGAAGCATGAACGGAGGCCGGTCAGGCCTCCGTTTGCATTTGGAACCAAGAGTTAGCGCAGACCACTCACGCTGTTTGAAGCAAAGTCGCGCCAAGCTATAGTCTTTCGGGCATGACCCTGAAGGAAAAATCCGATTTTCAAACGCGCCACTTTTATCAAGTCGGTTGAGTCCCGGCCTGTCGAGGAGACCGATTTCGGCCACTACATGACACTTGCTGATGCCAAACTGCGACTGATCTCGGTCTTTGATGATCTGGTGTACGACCGCGCCGATGCTGACATGCTCTCCCCGGCCATGCGCAAACATGCAATCGAGCGGCTCAAGACAATCGGGTTCCGCCAAGTCTCTGGCAACGTGTTGGAAGACAAGGCCGCAGACCGGCGCTGCATCATGCCCAAGTCTCATGCGTTGGGCGCATCGCCCTTTGACATCACGCGCTATACCCCGCGCCGGGAACAGGATTTCTATATCCTCACTCCAACGCAAACGGCCTGCCAGTATATCGACAATTACCCGCATGAAGAGGCGGTGGAACGCATTGCCAACCTGATGCGCGTGCAGCCGATCAACCTCATTCGCCTGATGGACTATCTCGAACACACGCCCGCACATCGGGAATTTCTTCTGGCGATCAACTTCCTCAAAAAATTTCAAGCCGACGCGGTCGCGTCCGAGCCTCTCCGCCGTCGTCGTGCATTGGGTTGAAGTGCATATGCCGTGGCGCCTGGCTTGGCCAAGACCAGGGCTTGCCATCTTGCGCCGCCAACCGCGCAGGCTTATGCCAATGGATATGTCCGAACCACGCGCCACCCGTCTAACCCGTTCGGCCTGGCTTGAAGCCGGGATAGCGGTGTTGTGCACAGAGGGGGCTGGCGCGTTGAAGGCCGAACCCATGTCCCGGCATCTGAAAACCACCAAGGGCAGCTTTTACTGGCACTTCAAGGATGTCTCGGATTTTCATGCGGGCATTTTGACCCAGTGGGAAGACGCCACCCGGACCGAACTACAACGCGTGCGCGAAAGTGAACCGAATGACGTTCCCCGCCTGCGTGCCTTGGCTCAGTCTTTGGCGGACCCGGGCGATGACCCGACGCTGTCCAGTGAGCCTGCGATCCGAAGCTGGGCCTCAACGTCCCCGATGGCGCAAAGTACAGTCAACGGGATAGATGCAGAACGCCTTGCAGCTCTCAGCGAAGCGCTGCAAGGTATCGGCATAGGCAATCCGGAAGTGGCGCACATCATCTACTCTGCCGCCATCGGCATGGCGATCCTGGGCAAGCAGGATGACAGCCAGAAATCAGAGGCCATCGGCTCCCTTGTCGATCTGGTTCTGGCGCTCTGATGATCCGATTGGCGATATCCCTTTCCATGCTGGCCGGGCTTTTCTCCTGTGCCGACGAAACCTTGACAGGCTACGGCGCGGCAGAAACCCGTTGGGTTCTGCAAGAGGTGGATGGCACGCCATTTGAAGCCCGCGCGGTGCTGGAGTTTCCGGAAGAAGGTGCCTTGAGGGGTGAGGCCCCCTGCAACACGTTCCAAGGCGCACAATCCGCGCCCTATCCCTGGTTCAAGGCCGAAAACGTGGCCGTTACGCGGCGGGCATGTCCAGAATTGGAGGCAGAGACGGTGTTCCTGTCAGCCCTCAGTGAGATGACGTTGGCCGAGGTCGGCCAAGGCACCCTGCTGCTCAGCAACGACGCGGGGCGTAAGATGGTGTTTGAGGCAGAAAACCCGTAGGTCGCCGCATCACTCCCGGAACGCACGCGCGAAGTAATCTGCCAAAGGCTTCACTAGGTACCCGATAGGTGTCCGGTCATCGGTGCGGATGAAAACCTCTACCGGCATGCCTGGGCGCAACTCCACATCCGGGTCGAGACGTGCGCGTTCTTCCGCGCTCAGCGATACCTCGGCTTTGTAGAACGGCGCGCCGCTTACCTCATCTGTGAAGGTGTCCGCCGATATCCGGGTCAATTCCCCGATCAGTTCTGGCGTGCGCCGCTGATCAAGGGCCGAAAACCGCAAGGTCACGTCCTGACCTGTGAAAAGCTGATCCACATGTACCGGATCAACATTGGCCGTGATGACCAGTGGGCGATCCTGCGGCACAAGGAACAGAACCGGGTCAGCGGGACGCAGCACGGCACGGGGTGCGTGCACCGTCAATCCGTAGACCACGCCGGACACAGGCGCCACGATATCCAATCGATTGATCTGTTCCAAAAGCGCAAGCCGTTGTTCCCGCAGCTCCAATTCGCGAAACTGCAGGTCCCGCAAGCCCGCAATTGCCTCTTCCCGAAGACCGGCTTCGATCTTCAGCAGTTCAATGTCGATCTCTGTACGTCGCCCCTCGGCCTGCGCCTTGTCGGCTTCCAGCTGTCCCAAGGACCCCGCCAGCCGCGCGTCTTCCCTCTGCAAGGCCAACACGCGAGAGGCCTGCGCCAAACCGCGCTCCAACAGTTCCTGCTGACCGGCCAACTCTTCCGCGATCAGTTCCAGCTGACGTGCAAGCGCATCGCTTTGGGCAACAATACCGTCGATCTGATCGCTGATCTGCACGCGCCGCTTGCTCAACTGGTCAATCTCGCGCGCTTTGGTCTCGCGACGTGCTTCCATCAGGCGGCTCTGCCCGTCCATGAGCCCACGGATATCTTCCTGGTCCTCTGCGGCTTCCGTAAGCAGGTCATCAAACACGATTTCATCGGCGCCATCGCGTTCTGCTTCCAACCTGCCCCGCCGCGCCATGACTTCGAAAAGCTGGCTTTCCGTGATGGACAATTGCGTTTCGAGCAAGGTGCGGTCAAGGCTGACCAAAATCTGGCCGGCCTCGACAAAATCGCCTTCGTCCACTGCGATGCTGCCAATCACGCCGCCATCCGGGTGCTGCACGATCTGGCGGTTCTGATCGACTTCAATCTGGCCACCAGAAATCACCGCACCGGCGATATTCGCGAAAGCAGACCAGGTGCCAAATCCGCCCACCAGAAGGACCAGCGCAATGGCCCCCACGATCAAGGGGCGGCGCGGGCTGTACTGCGGCGTCTCGCTCATTGCACGCCTCCATTGCCTTCGGAGCCTACAACTTCTGCACTGTTCTGCAGCACTTCACGCAATACGGTGTTCTTTGGCCCGAAGGCACGCACACGGCCCGCCTCTAGCATCAAAACCAAGTCGCATTCCTTGATCGCCGCCGGCCGGTGCGCGATGACCAGAACCGCATTTCCCGCGGCCTTGAACCCCCGGATCGCAGCATTCACCGCTTCGCTGCCCGCATTGTCGAGGTTGGAATTCGGCTCATCCAGAACCAGCAAAACCGGCTCACCATACATGGCACGGGCCAGGCCCACACGCTGCATCTGCCCACCAGACAGCTGATCCCCGGCACCACTGATTTGCGTGTCGTACCCATTCGGCAGATCGACAATCATGTCATGGGCATCGGCGAGGCGCGAGGCCTCCACCACTTTGGCGTCTTCGGGGTTTTGCGCCAGCTTGGCGATGTTTTCCGAAATCGTTCCGTCAAACAGCTGAACCCGCTGCGGCAAATACCCGATATAATTTCCCCGGTCTTCTAAAGCGTATTGATCCAACGTGGCCCCATCCAACCGAACATCACCCGCAGCTGGGCTCAACGCGCCAGTAATCACCCGCGCCAGTGTGGACTTGCCAGCACCCGACGGCCCGATCACGCCAACAGCCTGCCCCGGTTCAAGCGAAAAACTAACCCCACGCAGAAGCGGTGTTTCTGCCCCCTTGGGCACGACCGTCACGTTCTGCACATCCAGCTTGGCCTTTGGTCGTGGCAGCTTGGTGCGTGCAGGTTCCGGAGGCACTTGTTCGAGCAAGTCCCCAAGCGAATCCAGCTTTTCATCGCGGCCTGCACCATCGGCCACGCCGCCGTGGCCTGTTCAATCGGGGCCAAGGCACGGCCCAAAAGAATCGAGCCTGCAATCATCGCCCCCGGCGTCAATTCGCCCCGCAGCACGAGCAACGCACCAAGGCCCAACATGGCGGATTGCAGCAATAGCCGAAGGGACTTCGTGGCACTCAGGAAGGACCCCGAATGGTCAGCCGAATTGACATTCTTGTTAAGCGCAAGACCGCGCAACGCCTGCCAACGTTGAAACACCGTTTCCCGCATACCCAGCGCACTGATCATATCGGCATCTGTCCCAATCCGCGCGGACATCGTGTCCGCTTGGAACGTGGCGGCGCTGGCCTCATGGGTGCTCTCACGAGAGAAGTGCTGGTTGAGGATCGCAATGGCAATCAGAATCCCGCCGCCGATAATGGCAAGCGTGCCCAGCCAGGGATGGAAAATCCAAATTCCGAACAAGAAGATCGGCGTCCATGGGATGTCGAAGGCAGACGTGGCAACGGGCAACATCATCAATCGCTGCACCTGCTCCAAGTCACGCAGGCCCGAAACCGGCGCACCACCCTCAGAGGCCGCGCGCCGCATTGACGCGTCAAACACGCGCTTTTCCAGCCGACTCTGAAACCGCGCACCAACCCGGGCCATCACACGCCCGCGCGCGAAATCCAGAAAGCCCATCATGGAGTACAGGAAAACGACCAGAAGGCTGAGCGCAACCAGAGTTTCCATGGACCGGCTGGACAGGACGCGGTCATAGACCTGCAGCATGTAGATTGGGCCGGTCAGCATCAGCAGGTTCACAAACGCACTGAAAAGGCCGATCGACCACAAAAACGACCGATCCGCGCGCAAAGCGGCCCGGACTTCCTGTCGTCCTAGCGGCGCGCTCATGAAAGCTGTCCTTTATGGCGTGCGATCTTCACCTGCATCTCCTCACGTTCGCGTCTGTGGGTACTAGCCCATTGGACGCGCCAGTTCGCAGGAGTTTACGCTCGCACAATTCGATTGAGAAGGGATTTAACCACAGCCGAGCACGGCAAAAGGTGAGGCCGCTAACCCTAAGGTTAGGCTAAGGCTTAACCGCGCGGCCCCGCCTCTGCCTGTCTCGGGCTGGTCCGATCCAGATCCGGGCCGATAGGAATGTACTCATCCGCATCACCCGGCGGCAGTTTGAACGGCCCGTTTTCCCAATCGCCGTCTTTCCAAGCCTCCTTGGCTTCTTCAATACGGTCCTTTGAGGATGACACGAAGTTCCACCAAAGATACCGCGACCCGTTCAAGGTCTCACCGCCCAAGGCCATAAGCCGCGCGCCCTCTGGCCCCGCCTTCATCGAAATGTGATCACCGGGGCGAAACACCATCATGCGCCCGGCCTCAAACACCTCACCGGCCACTTCGACAGACCCTTGAGTGACGTAGACACCGCGATCTTCGTGATCATCGGGCATGGGAAAGGCCGCGTTCGGTTGCAGCACCACGTCGAGGTAAAACGTCTCAGACTGCATTGTGACGGGGCTCGCTTCACCGTAAGCCGTGCCAAGGATCAGACGAGCAGATGCGCCACCATCTTCCATGAAGGGCAGGGCCGCTTGTTTGTGATGTTCAAAATCCGGTGCCATGTCTTCGCGATCTTCCGGCAAGGCGATCCATGTTTGAATGCCGAACAGCTTGTGCCGGGTCGCGCGTGTTTCCTCAGACGTACGCTCCGAATGGGTCACACCCTTGCCTGCTACCATCCAGTTCACCTCACCGGGGTAGATCATTTGATGCGTGCCAAGGCTGTCTCGGTGTTCAAACTCCCCCTGATACAGGTATGTCACCGTACCCAGCCCGATATGCGGGTGCGGGCGCACGTCAATGCCGCCATCCGTGATGAACTCCGCCGGGCCCATTTGGTCGAAGAAAATGAACGGACCCACCATTTGCCGTTTGGGGCTCGGCAAGGCGCGGCGCACTTCGAACCCACCCAAGTCGCGGGCACGCGGAATGATCAGCGTCTCGATGGCATCCGGGTCTGCATTCGGGCAATCCGGCCCGTGAGTGGGGTTCCAGCTCATAACTTGGCTCCGTTTCAGACGTTGCGATGGGATCCATGATCCGTTGAGAAAAAGATAGCCCTCAAACGAACATTCACAAACTGCAATCAACCGCGATTTATCGTTGCGCTGAGCGCAATAACCAAAGCCACCCTCACACGACGCGCTTGGTCAACCGTTCAACGAAGCGGGCGCGCGCATCCGGCAAGGGCTTGTTGCCAAATTCGATTGCGACGTGATGGGTCAGGAAGTGACCCGTAACCCCGAGAGCCTCCAACACATCGGCATCTTCTGCTTCCCCCCGCCCAAGCAGGCAGTCCGGCAATGGCAACAGCCGATCCGCCCACTCTCCGGCCCCGGCCCGGGACACGGCTCGTCCTGTTTTCGGCGAGACATAGCTGAGATCATCCGCCCCCGGACCCAGGACCGCGCATTCGGTCAGATCCAGACCAAAACCCAGCTCATCCAGCAACGTCATCTCCCACTGCAGATAGGCAAGTGGCCACAAATCCCCTTGCCCTAACAGATCCAAAAGCGCGCGGGTTTTGGAATAAAGCCCCCGATGCGCCTCACGTTCGGGCAGGCAGAACAGCAAAAGCGAGACGGCCGCATTCAGCCCCGCCAAGGACAACCGGTCGCCCATGGACGCCGCCGCGCGGGACCGCACCGGTTCCACCGCGAAGGTCCCCAGATGGTCCTCCAACCGCGCTTTCCAAGTGACATCCAGTTGCGCACCGGGCTGCAGAATTGGGGCCAGTTTGCGCGACGTTCCACCCCGCACCACGCCCGCAAATCGCCCCCGCTCCGGCGTCATCACGTCAATGATGGCAGAGCTTTCACCGTGCTTGCGGCTCGATAAAAGGATGGCCTCATCCCGCCATTCCATGATGCGTCCTTGCCTTGTTTTTTCGGTATTGGACACCAAACGGCTTGGCTTGCCAAGCGCAGGTCAGCCGCCCCTATGACAGACCCGGTTCATCCAGCAAATGACGCCCTGCGCGATCTTCCACTTCGATCACCCAAAGGTCGGGGTCAAATCCGCGTTGCTTGGCAATGGCGGCATCCACGACATCCTCGGCACCCTCGGACAGAACATCCCAGCTGCGCGTGTCAGACAGCAGGTCAAACCCCCGCTGGTAAAGCCGGGCCTGACCATCCAAGGTGTTCAATTTGACCAACACAGCGCCTGCCGTATCGTCCCCATGGGAGGTCACGAAAGCCGGAATACCCGAAAGCCTGAGCCGCGCCAGATAGGCCTGCACCCAGAACTCGGATGTCAGACGTGTCATGACTGCCCGTCTTTGAAATCAAGCCCCATTTCGGTGTAGCGCTCTGCCTCATCCAACCAACCCGGGCGTACTTTCACTTGCAGGAACAGGTGCACGCGCCGACCAAGAAACTCTTCCAATTCGGTGCGAGAGGCCTTGCTGACGCCTTTAATGGTCTCGCCCTTCTTGCCCAGAAGAATGCCTTTGTGCCCGTCGCGCGCGACATAGATGATCTGATCGATTTTCACCGACCCATCCTTGCGCTCTTCCCAGCCCTCGGTCTCCACGGTCAACTGATAGGGCAATTCCTGATGCAGCCTCAGCGTCAATTTCTCTCGCGTCATCTCAGCGGCGATCATGCGCATCGGCAGATCGGCGATCTGGTCTTCGGGATAGAGCCAAGGCCCTTCGGGCAAAGACCCCGCCAACCACGTGCGCAGATCCTCCACCCCATGGCCCTTTTCGGCCGAGATCATGAAGGTCTCAACAAACTCAAAGCGCTCATTGAGGTCCTTGGTCAGGCTCAGAAGCGCGTCAGACGGCACCCGGTCAATTTTGTTAATGGCAAGCGCAACTGTCTTGGTTTTTAAACTCTCGGGCAGCTCTTCCAAAATGCGGGACACCCCGTCGGTGATGCCACGATGTGCTTCTACCAGAAATACGACGATATCTGCATCAGCCGCACCGCCCCACGCGGCGGCGACCATGGCACGATCCAACCGGCGGCGCGGACGGAAAAGGCCCGGCGTGTCCACGAATACAAGTTGCGCATCGCCTTCGATTGCCACACCGCGAATGCGCGCTCGGGTGGTTTGCACCTTGTGGGTGACGATGGACACCTTCGCGCCCACCATGCGGTTCAGCAAGGTGGATTTGCCTGCGTTTGGCTCTCCGATCAGGGCGATGAAACCGGCGCGTGTGCTCATGTAGGGTTTGGCCTTATCTGGGTTGGGGGCGTGTAGCGGGTTTTCCGGCGGAAGGCCAGCGGCGTGCTAAGCGAGACCGGCCGTCAAGCAGGAGAAGCGTCGTTTTGAACCTTCTCCAAAAGCGCCGTCGCCGCTGCCTGCTCTGCCTGCCGTTTTGATCCGGCCACGGCCTTTTCCGCCTGACCGGTCTGCAACTGCGCCTCTATCGTGAATTGCGGAGCATGGTCGGGCCCTTCACGAGCCAGTTCCACGTAACTTGGCGGCGGCAAACCCCGGGCCTGCGCCCATTCCTGCAGGGCTGTCTTCGCATCACGCGCATCCGCATCCACCGATTTCACCCGGTTGCCCCAAAGCCGGATCATCAGATCGCGCGCCGCTTCAAACCCACCATCGCGATAGACAGCGGCAATTACTGCCTCCATCGCATCGCCCAAAAGCGCTTGTTTTCGGCGCCCACCAGACAGCATCTCTGATCGGCCAAGCTTAAGGACCTTACCTAGATCAATTTGACGGGCCACATCGGCGCAGGCCTCTTTGCGCACAAGCGCGTTGAAGCGCGGGGCAAGCTGACCTTCCTGCGCGGTCTTGTCCTGATCCAACAACGCCTCGGCCATCACGAGGCCAAGCACCCGGTCGCCCAGAAACTCCAGCCGCTGATTGTCATCGCGATTGGGGGAAGACATTGACGCGTGCGTCACCGCGCGCACCAGCAATTCGGGCTTGGCAAAGGCATAGCCCAGCCGGGCCTCAAACGCCTTCAACTCCCCCGAAAGCTTCATTCCAGCTTCTCGAAGAACCGATCACCGCGCCATGTCCAGAAAAAGAGCATGGAATTGCCCGCCGAAGAAAACATCACCCGGTCCGCACGTCCGATCAGGTTCTCATAGGGCACGAAACCCACGCCACCAGCACGCACCGGCACCCGGCTGTCGGTAGAGTTGTCGCGGTTGTCGCCCATGAAAAAGTAATGCCCTGGCGGCACGGTGTAGATGCCAGTGTTGTCGCCCGGCATGCGCGAGATGTTGAGGATCTTGTGCGATGATCCGCCCGGCAATGTCTCGATCTGGGCCGATTTTTCGCAGGGCGCACCAAGACCTACGGGACCATTCTCACATCGCGGCAGGCTTTGCATCGGCCCCTGCCGATCTTTGATTTCCACGAACGGGTCCGTGTCCTCCAAACCCACGGGGTCTCCATTGAGGTGAAGCACCCCGTCGATCACCTGAACCTTGTCACCGGGCATGCCGACAAGACGCTTGATGAAGTCGGTTCCTTGCGCAGGATGGCGGAAGACGATGATGTCGCCACGCTCCGGCGCACCGCCCAGAAGGCGCGTGTTGTCGCGGTCCAGAAACCCACAGATTTTCTGCGCATCGATGTTGATCGGGCCCAGCTGCATATTGGGGCAAGACGCATAGGAATACCCGTACGCCATTTTATTGACGAACAGGAAATCCCCAATCAGCAGCGTGTCTTTCATTGAACCAGACGGGATCCAGAACGGTTGAAAGAAAATGGTGCGGAAGATCAGCGCAATCACCAGCGCCCAGAAAACTGTCTTGATCGTGTCCCAAATGCCGCCTGACGATTTGGCTTCACTGGCCATACTCTGCTCCGCTCGAATTCTGATTTTGGTCGTGCAGTTTCATGAGGGGCTGTGTGCGGGCTGTCAAGGCCGCGCGGCCTTGGGGCGCGCCTCGATCACGACAAAGGCCTGCGCCCACGGGTGGTCATCGGTCAAAGAAACGTGAATGATCGCCTCGTGCCCCTCCGGTGTCATTTCGGCCAGCCGTTCGGCGGCCCAGCCTGTGACCTGCATCACCGGTTGACCGGTCTCCAGATTGCGCACTGCCATGTCCTTCCACGCAATGCCCATCCGTAGCCCCGTGCCCAGCGCCTTCGAACACGCTTCTTTCGCGGCCCAGCGCTTGGCGTAGGTGCCGGGCGTGTCTGCGCGACGCTCGGCCTTGCGTTGCTCGACATCGGTAAACACGCGGTTGCGAAACCGATCACCAAATCGGTCCAGCGTGCCCGCGATGCGGTCTATATTGGCCAGGTCTGTCCCGATCCCCAAGATCACGTCGCGCCCCTTCACATCGCCGCAAACAACGGAAAGCTTACGCCCAAAGCCCAGGCCAGCGCCACCCCTAGCCCCAACCCTGCCGCCGACGGTCCATTGCGCCTCGAGGTGAAGCGCCCCATCACGCCGAAGGTAAAGTAAAAGAGCAAAAGAACCGGCGCGATCATCAAAAGGAAGAACAAGCCTTCAAAATCCAACGCGACCGCAACGCCAAGAGAGGCGAAGAAGGTCACCCGCGCCACGATGCGCTGCCAGATCGGCGCCTCATGCGCCAGTTGACTGTCCGCCAACATAAATGGCACCGCCCCAAGGCAAAGCGCCGCGATCAAGCTAAGCCGCCCCGGCCCGGGCCAGAAATTCGCGCCATACCGGTCAAGCGCCATGCCAAAGATGATAATGGCCCAAAACGCCAGCAGCGCCGCCGCCGTCAGATCAGGACGGGGCGCGCGGCCTTTCAGCCACCGCAACAGCAGCAGCTGCAAAATGCCATAGATCGCAAGATGCAGCGCCATGTAGTCCGCAACCAGAACCGGCAGAAACGACGTGTCCAGCGGATAGGCGATGAACGGCGTCAGGATGGCTGGAACCACGGTCGTGATCGCAAAAGCCCGCCAGTTGAGGTCTTTCGTCGTCACGTCTTCCTGCGGCAACAGTTGGGCCACGGGTCGAAACAAAATGGTGATGGCGGCCAGCAATGCGATAAGCGGCCACCCCGTTTGAACCGAGGTGTGTTCGACCGTGGGACGATCATAGAATGCGTTGAGCCATGCCTCGGCCTCTGTCAAACCGGCCCGTGAATGCAAGATTGCGACGTGTTCAACCAACGGTGCCAAAACCGCCTTTCGGCGAAAATCGCCTGTCTCAACCGTCTCGCCCAACTGCGTCCCAGGGTCCGACATTTGCAACGCCTGCTCTGCAAACTCAGCCAGCCCCGCTTCCCATTCGCCTGTGATCAACAGCATGTCTTTGGGCCGCTCTGCATCTATGGCCTTGGAAAACGCGGACAACAGAACAATCGGCCCCACGTCGTCCCGCGCAATCGCCACGCGCACCAACACGTCCGTGGCCATGGAGTGGCCCAGCAAAGCAACAGGGGTAGTCCCATCAGACACACGATCAACAACCGAGATCGTCTGATCCACCAAAAGCTGCGTCGTGCCCTCAATGGCGTTCACGTCCCCGCTCATCGGAACAGGGTGACGACCGTGGCCTTCGAAATCAAAACTGTAGACGGTATAGCCACCCTGCGCCAAGGCGGCGGCATAGCTCAGCATCATCTGCCGTGAGCCTGCAAAACCGTGAGCAATCACAACCGGCGGCCCGTCTGAGCCATCGCTGATCCGCGTTACCGGCGTCGGACCTTCGCGCGTCTCGGTAAAGGTCAGTCCAGCGCGGGCGCTTTCCAGAACCCAAATGGCCCAGGCCGCCAGCGCGATGGCGACCACAACCAGAAGCCAGGCGCGCGCACTCATTCCGTGATCAGCCCAGTGTCGGACGGCGCCGCCCGCACTATTTGATCAGCCCCTTGTTGCGCAAAATGCTAACCTGATTGCTGGCGGAGATACCCAGGAAGACGCGGTTGCTGATCAGATAGGCAGTTCCGTAGATCACCAATGTGATCAGAAATTGCTGCGAAATCAGCGAGGGCCCGGCCAGCTTTCCGAACTCCGGAGCCAACCCGCCCGCCAGATAGGCCAAGCCGACCATGAGAGCCGTAGCCACAACCGTCGCAGCCCAGGAAAACCCCCAGGCCTCCGCCATGGTGGGTTTGCGACGGGCCGTCTTCACGAACTGACCACCTTCAACCACCGCTGCGATCATGGCAGGGATGACAATCTGAATGCCCGACCCGAACGTGCCGTCGAGATTGGTGTTGGCAAGCCGGGTCAAAACCGCGACGCCCAGCGCTGTCGCCAGGAACACGGCGGCATATCGGAGGAGGGCAACGACCATCAAACGGCGGGCCGCTCATCTCTTGCGCGGGCTGCGTCCATCAGGTCGCGCATCTGCCGGATGGCAGGCCCCAATCCAAGGAAGATTGACTCACCGATCAAGAAATGCCCGATGTTGAGTTCTTTCACCTCAGGAAACGCGGCAATCGGTCCAATCGTGTCATAAGTCAGGCCGTGCCCGGCATGCACCTCAAGACCCAGCGAGTGGGCGTAAGCCGACATCTCCCGCAGGGCCTGCAATTCGCGATCCCGCTCTTCAAAATTCCCTTCCGAATGCGCATCGCAATAGGCACCGGTATGAAGCTCGATCACTTCAGCGCCAATCCGGTGAGCGGCTTCGATCTGACGGCGGTCGGCGGCAATGAAGATCGACACGCGGCAGCCGACATCACGTAGCGGCGCAATGTAGTGGGCCAGCCGATTTTCTTCGCGCGCCACTTCCAACCCGCCCTCGGTGGTGCGCTCTTCTCGCTTCTCAGGCACGATGCACACCGCATGCGGCTTGTGACGCAGGGCGATCTTCTGCATTTCCTCCGTCGCAGCCATCTCAAAATTCAGCGGCAAGTTCAGGTTTTCCATCAGCCGGTCGATATCGTCGTCCGAGATATGGCGACGGTCTTCACGCAGATGCGCCGTGATACCGTCCGCGCCGGCCTCTTCGGCCACCTTCGCAGCACGAATTGGGTCAGGATAGTCCCCGCCACGGGCATTCCGCACAGTGGCCACATGGTCGATATTCACCCCGAGCCGCAAAGCGTTTGCAGATGTCATCGCGTTCTCCTTTTCGTCAACGCCACGTTCTCTCCGTCGAAACCTAGTCCTGTTGGGACTTCGCGTCAGCCTTTGCTGCTGCTTTTTCCTTCAACGCCAGAAGTTTTGCCTTGAGCCGACCCTTGCGCCGGTTTTGGTACGCTTGGATCACCGGCAGGCTGAGGTAGTAACCGATGATCCCGGCAATCAGCCCCGGAATGATGCCTCCCACCATGTAGGGGAAAAAGACCTCATCATAAAACACATAAAGATTATGCCAGTCCGCATCGACATCAGTGAAGAGCGCAATGAAATTGTCCTTCAGGTCGCGCCACGCATCAACGAATTTGCCCCCGAGAGAGCGGTGCACTTCTTCACTGTCGAGACCCGTTCGACCCAAGAGGAAATTCCCGGTCTGCATCGAGATTGCAGCGATGAAAAAGAACGTGAGCGGATTGCCCACGAAGGTCGACAAAAGCGAGGCGATCACATTGCCCCGCATCAGCTTCGCCAGCCCCGCAGCCAGAAAAAAATGCAGTCCGAAAAACGGAGAGAACGTCACGAAAATTCCAGCGAAAATCCCTCGGGCAATCCGGTGTGGTTGATCGGGAATGCGGTGTAGCCGCAACTTTACATAGTTGAACGCGCGCGCGTAACCGCCCTTGGGCCAGAGGAAATCCAGCACCATGCGGATATAGGACTGTTTTTCGCGACGCTTGAACACCAAGTCTGGCTGTCTCCCCGATTCAATCCCTATCCAGTCCGCCAACCTTCTCCGGGTCGCGGTGCCGTGTCACGGCGGCCACGTCGCTTTCCGCGTCGAGCCCTGTGATAATCGAATGCAAATGCTCTGCATCACGGACATCGACATCTATGAGAAGGCGAAAGAAATCCGGCTTGCGGTCTAGAAATGTCAGGTTGGAGATATTGGCCTTCTGCTCTCCGATCAACGTGCAAATTCGCCCCAGCACGCCTGCATCGTTCCCAATCGTAATATCTATGGTCACATCATAGTCAGCAGGGTGCTTTCCGGCGTGCCAGTGCAGGTCCATCCATCGTTCAGGCTGGTCATCGTATCGGGACAACGCTTCGCAATCGATCGCGTGAACCACCACACCCTTGCCGCGATAGGTGATGCCGACGATTCGTTCCCCCGGAATAGGCTGGCAACAGCGCGCGCGGTCAAACCGCTGGTTGCGGCCAAGCCCGATCACGGCGCGATCCCGCCCCACCACGTTACCTTCGACCTTGACCATGTCCGGGTAGACGGCGTGCAGGACCTCCTGAGCGGTCAATTCCGCACTGCCCAGCCGCGCCAGCACTTCACTTGCGTCCGGCAGCCGAAGGGTTTTCGCGGCCGTGTTCAGCGCCTTTTCGGTCGCACGCTTGCGTACGTTATCGAACGCAGACCGCGCCAGCTCGCGGCCCAGCTTGATGAACCGATCCCTATCTTGTTCCCGCAATGCTTTGCGGATGGCAGCACGGGCACGGCCCGTCGTGGCGATATCAAGCCACGTGGCCTGAGGTGTCTGACCATCAGCGGTGATGACATCAACCGATTGCCCGTTCTTGATCCGCGTCCAAAGTGGCACGCGCATGCCGTCAATCTTGGCGCCCACGCAGGCATGCCCGATACGCGTGTGAATCGCGTATGCGAAATCAATCGGTGTCGCCCCGCGCGGCAGCTTCACGACATCACCCTTGGGCGTGAAGCAAAACACCTTGTCCGAATACATCTCAAGCTTCACGGCTTCAAGGAACTCATCGTGATCCTGATCCGCATCAAACTGCTCAGTCAGGCTGGAAATCCACTTCGTGGGGTCCACCGCAAACGGGTTCTCTGACCGCACGCCGTCACGGTAGGACCAATGCGCCGCTACACCGGTTTCGGCCACATCATGCATCTGGCGTGTGCGGATCTGCACCTCCACCCGCTTGCCATCGCGACCGGACACTGCGGTGTGGATAGATCGGTATCCGTTCGACTTGGGTTGGCTGATGTAATCCTTGAACCGCCCCGGCACGGCGCGCCAACGTTGGTGGATCGCCCCCAACACGCGGTAACAGTCTTCGTCCGTCTTCGTGATGATCCGAAAGCCATAGATGTCTGACAGTCGCGAGAACCCGATCTCCTTGGCCTCCATCTTGCGCCAGATGGAATAGGGCTTTTTCGCACGCCCGAAAACTTCGGCCTCGATCCCGGCCTTCTCAAGCTCATGACGCATATCCGCGGTGATGCGTTCTATCACATCGCCCGTTTCACGCTGCAACGTAATGAAGCGCCGAATGATGGACGCACGGGCGTCAGGGTTGATCACCCGAAAGGCCAGATCCTCCAGCTCTTCGCGCATCCACTGCATCCCCATCCGGCCTGCAAGTGGCGCAAAGATGTCCATCGTTTCGCGCGCTTTCTTCAGCTGTTTTTCGGGCTTCATGAACTTGATGGTGCGCATGTTGTGCAGCCGGTCGGCCAGCTTCACCAGGATCACCCGCATGTCCTTGGAAATCGCCATGAACAGCTTGCGGAAGTTTTCCGCCTGCTGGGTTTCCGTGCTGGACAGTTGCAGGTTGGTCAGCTTGGTGACCCCATCGACCAGATCGGCAACCTCAGGGCCAAACTTTTCGGACACGACGGCATAGGACGCGCGCGTATCCTCAATGGTGTCATGCAGAAGCGCCGTGATCAGCGTGGCATCGTCCAGCCGTTGCTCGGCCAGGATCGCTGCCACGGCGGCAGGATGCGTGAAATACGGCTCACCGGAATGACGAAACTGGCCGTCGTGCATCTCTGCGCCGAACTCAAAGGCCTTGGTGATTTTGGCTTCGTCAGTCTTGGGGTTATACGTGCGGACCAGTTCAATGAGGTCTTGGGCCGCAATCATCTTTAGGCACCCCCGGAAGGGCCAGTCTTAGCCCTGGCCCTGCGCCTCCATCAATGCCCGCAGCAAATCTTCTTCGGGCATGTCATCTTCTTCCGGTTTGTCAGGCTCACCACCCATAAGCAGCGCCATCTTATCGTCTTCCGGTTCATCCACCTCGATCTGGGTCTGGTTGGACTCGATCAGACGTTCGCGCAGGTCTTCGGCAGACTGTGTTTCGTCCGCAATTTCACGCAAGGCGACGACAGGGTTTTTGTCGTTGTCGCGGTCAACAGTGATCGCAGAACCCGACGAAATTTCACGCGCGCGGTGGGCCGCCAGCATCACGAGATCAAAGCGGTTTGGAACCTTGTCGACACAATCTTCTGTGGTTACGCGGGCCATGGAGCCTCCGATAGCGAAACATGTATATCAGGAATGCCCGTACTTAGGGCGTAACGTTCTGAATGACAAGCGCTGAATCCGGCTGAGGCTTGCGCAAATAGCGCGATCTTTGGCTCAAATTGGCCGAACGTCCGCGACTTGCTCCGCGTCAAGCATTTCAACCATCTCTGCCACCGTCTGCCCAAGGATAGGGTGGCGCCAGTCCGGTGCCACGTCTGCCAGGGGGATCAGAACGAACGCCCGGTCCTGCACCCGGGGGTGGGGCAGGATCATTTCACCGGGTGTTTCTTCACGCTGCAGCGCCGGATCAAGCCCGCGCCATCGGTCGTATGTCTTACGGTCTGGCAAGACCTCTTGCCCGGATGCGATCAGGTCCAGATCAAGGCATCGCTGGCCCCAACGCTGCTTACGTTCCCGACCGAATTCCGCTTCGATGGCGTGCAGTGTTGCCAAAACCTCTTGGGCGGAGCCCTGAAAAGATGCTCGTGCGGCTGCGTTCACATAGTCAGGCCCGGCACCCGGTGGAAAACAAGGCGTGCTGTAGAACCGGCTGCAGACCAAATCGGACAATCCCGCCTCCCGTAGGCGTACAACCGCCGCGCGAAGCGTTTCCTCTGGCGGTCCAACCACGGATGGGATATTCGCACCGAGCGCGATCAGGTGGTCTTCGGCGCCTGTTTTACTGATCAATTTTGTAAACTTTCCGTGATGTGGGTTGACGTAGCGAAAGGCCTTGCACCGCGTGTAGCGAATCCATAATCTCGACGGTCATCACCGGTCAAGGTGGTGGATTTCCACCCTTATCGACGCCGACCGGATGCATTCGAAAGGACAACTGCATGTTTTATAAGGACGAACGGCTGGCGCTGTTCATCGATGGCTCGAATCTTTACGCGGCTGCGAAATCGCTGGGATTCGATATCGACTATAAACTGCTACGATCGGAGTTCATGCGCCGGGGAAAACTGCTGCGGGCGTTCTACTACACCGCGCTCCTCGAAAACGACGAATACTCGCCCATTCGCCCACTCGTGGATTGGTTGAACTATAACGGCTTCACCATGGTGACAAAGCCCGCCAAGGAATACACCGACAGCCAGGGGCGGCGTAAGGTGAAGGGCAACATGGATATCGAACTCGCCGTGGACGCAATGGAACTGGCCCCACGTGTTGACCACATCGTGCTGTTCTCCGGCGACGGCGACTTCCGCCCGCTGGTGGAAAGTCTGCAACGCCAGGGCGTACGCGTGTCGGTGGTGTCTACAATCCGCAGCCAACCCCCGATGATTTCTGATGAATTGCGCCGGCAGGCCGACAACTTCATCGAATTGGAAGACCTCAAAGACGTCATCGGACGTCCACCTCGCGAAGGTCAATCCCTGGGGCGCGATGAGGTGATGGAACACTAAGAGTGTTTCAATCAGGCGCAATCGCTCGGTGGAAATGACCGTCATGCGCGCAGCCTCGATAGTCCCGCGCTTCGTGAAATTTCAGAATTCTGCAGCTCTCAACCTGCGCCCCTAGACGCGGGCGCAGGTCGCGCTACACTCGCGGCAAATCGAGTGGAGTTTTGAGATGAGTCTGCAGTTTTTGATCACAGCCTTGGTCGTGGTCATCGCACCTGGCACCGGCGTCATCTACACGATTGCCGTCGCTCTTGGACAAGGGCACCGGGCGTCGGCGTTTGCCGCCTTTGGCTGCACGTTGGGTATCCCGCCTCACCTTCTGGCCGCAACCTTCGGATTGGCTGCGATCTTGCACACCTCAGCGGTGCTGTTCCAAGTCGTGAAATTCGCGGGCGTGGCTTACTTGCTTTATCTGGCGTGGCAAAGCCTGAAGTCGGACGGCGCACTCTCGGTGCGGCCAGACCGCAATCAGGACCCCGGCCTCAAGATCATCAAACGCGGCATTCTGCTCAACCTGTTGAACCCCAAGCTTTCAATTTTCTTCCTGGCACTCCTGCCCCCGTTCTTGTCGGGCGATCCGGCGACCGCCACGGTCGAAATGCTGGGGCTTGGCCTGATCTTCATGGCGATGACATTCGTGGTGTTTATTCTCTACGGGGCCTTCGCCGCCACAGCCCGTGAACGGCTTCTTGCGTCCGAGCGCGCCATGCGTTGGCTGAACCGTGGGTTTGCTGCCGCCTTTGCTGCCCTAGGTGCGCGCCTGGCCATTGAGAAAGCCGCATGAACGCAATCCCCCGCATGCCGCTGTTGCTTGGCCTCGCCGGGCTTATTCCGTTTATCTGGGGCGCGCTCAGCGCGCTGTCCCCGACCCTACAGAGCTGGGGTCTTCAAGTCTTCGGCGCGCGGTTCGTGGGGCCTTATGTTTCGCTCTTCTACGGTGCCGTTATCCTGTCCTTCATGTCAGGCGTCCTTTGGGGTTTCGCAGCTAAGCTAGAAGAAAAGCAGGCGGCGACCGGCTTCTTCCTGTCTGTCCTTCCTGCCCTTTGGGCGTTCTTCACAACGGGCGGCGGCACTGGCAAGTCTGCTGTGGCGCTGATGATCGGGTTCCTTGGCGTCTTGGTACTGGACTGGTACTTTTGGCGCATCGGCGCAGCCCCTGAATGGTGGATGCAGTTGCGCATGATCCTGACGGCGGTGGTCGTGGGGTCCCTAGCCATGATTGTGATGTTCGCATGAGCGCAGATAAAGAAACTCTCAGCGTATATGACGCCAAGGCCGGCGACTATGCCAAGCTCGTGGCCGATACAGAAGACACCGCTCAGATGAAAGCATTCATCGCGGCCCTTCCCGCGGCTGCGTCCGTGCTGGATCTTGGCTGCGGGCCGGGCAACTCTGCCGCGCGGCTGGCCAGGGAAGGTTTTCAGGTCGAGGCCACGGATGCATCCGCCGAAATGGTGGCCCTTGCCGCCAAACAGCCGGGCGTCACCGCGCGCAAAGCGAGTTTTGACGACATCGAGGGCGAAGATCTCTACGACGGCATCTGGGCCAATTTCAGCTTGCTGCACGCGGATCGCAACGACATGCCGCGCTATCTGTCCGCCCTGCGCGAAGCCCTCAAACCCGGCGGCGCTTTTCACATCGGCATGAAAACCGGAACAGGGGCCGAACGCGACGGGATCGGGCGGTTCTACACCTATTATACCGAGGACGAACTCGACGGGCTTCTGCGCACGGCGGGGTTTGAACCCTTCGACAAATACACAGGGGTTGAACGCGGCATGGCCGGCACGATGGACCCCTGGATCACCATCCTCGCCCGTGGCTGAGTTATTCGCCTATACCGACGGGGCCTGCTCCGGCAATCCCGGGCCAGGGGGGTGGGGCGCGCTTCTGATCGCGCGCAACGGCGATGAGGTTTTGCGGGAACGAGAGCTTTCAGGCGGCGAGGCCGAGACCACGAACAACCGGATGGAACTGCTGGCCGCAATAAACGCACTGGAAACACTCAAGACCGCAAGCACGATCACTGTCGTCACCGACAGTGTTTACGTGAAAAACGGAGTCACGGGTTGGATCCATGGCTGGAAGAAAAACGGCTGGAAAACATCCGCCAAGAAGCCGGTAAAGAACGCCGACCTCTGGCAACGTCTGGACGAAGCGCAAGCGCGTCATCAGGTGGATTGGCAATGGGTAAAGGGCCACGCGGGCCACCCGGAAAACGAACGCGCAGATGAATTGGCGCGGGCGGGCATGAAGCCCTACAAACCCGCCAAGGACTAGGACCTACTTCTTCGCAACATACGTTTGGTAAAGCCAGATCAGAACCAGTGCACCCAGGACCGCACCCACAAACCCGGCCATGAACCCCATCACGGCCAGAAGGAACTGCAGCACAAGCCCACCAATCAGCGCCCCTGCAATACCGATCCCAAAGGTGGTCACGATATCGGCTTCAATCTTCATCAGCCGCGTTGCCAGAAACCCGGCCGCAGCCCCGATGATGATAAGATAGATGATCACCATCGCCCGCTACTTTCGTTTGCGCCAATGGGTTGGCACGATGATCAATGCACCCACCGACGACAGGATCGCATCGAACCCCGGAGACCCCAGACCAATGCCAAACATGATCCGCACGAAATAAAAGAGGAAGGCACCGCCCACGCAGATGATGATCGACTGGATGTAGCCATTATGTGTAAAGCCCGATCGCTCGCTCGCGTAGCCTACAATCCCCGCGATCACGACCGTACCGAAAAGCTGTAAAAACATCAGGCTCTCCTTCTAAAGCTGCGTGCCCTTGGGCAGCGCAAGACCGCGTAGAAACGTATCCCTATCCTGCGGCCCCTTACCTGCGCGTTGCAAGCGCAAAACCTCTATCGCACCTTGGCCGCAGGCAATGGTGAGCTGCTCGTCGAGAATTTCGCCCGGCGCGCCCTGCCCTTGGGCCAAGCGCGAGCCAAGCAGCTTGATCCGTTGACCATCATGTTCCACCCATGCGCCCGGAAAGGGCGACAGCCCACGAATTTTCCGGTCGACCTCTGCGGCAGGCGCGGCCCAATCCACCTGCGCCTCTGCCTTGTCGATCTTTTGGGCGTAGGTCACGCCGTCTTCGGGTTGCGCTTCGGGAGTCAGATCATGCAACTGATCCAGCGCCTCAACAATCAACGCGGCACCCATAGTCGAAAGCCGATCATGCAACCTGCCCGTTGTCTCTTCAGCCGCGATCTCGGTTGTGTCACGCAACAGCACGGGCCCGGTGTCCAGCCCAGCCTCCATCTGCATGATGCAAACACCCGTCTCTGCATCGCCAGCCATGATCGCGCGATGAATAGGGGCAGCACCCCTCCATCTCGGCAACAGCGACGCGTGGATGTTCAGACACCCCAAGCGCGGCGCGTCGAGCACCTCTTGTGGCAGGATCAATCCATACGCCACCACGACCGCTATATCCGCGTCCAGCGCAGCAAACTCTGCCTGCGCGTCTTCATCCCGCAAGGACACAGGTGTTCGAACCTCTAACCCCAAGCCCTCCGCACGTGCGTGAACCGGCGTGGGGCGGTCTTTCTTCCCCCGCCCGGCCGGTCGCGGCGGCTGGCAGTATACGGCGGCAATGTCATGCCCGGCGCTGACAAGTGCCTCCAGGACAGGCACCGAGAAATCAGGCGTTCCCATGAAGACAATCCGCACTGTTACCGCCCCATCTTCTGAGCTTTTCGCAACAGCATGTCGCGTTTCACCTTGCTGAGCCTGTCGAAGAACATCTTGCCCGCCAAATGATCAATCTGATGCTGCACCGATGTGGACCAAAGACCCTCAAACTCGCGCTCAACGATTTTGCCGTGCTCCCCCAGATAGCGAACCGTGACAACGCGCGGACGTTTGAGCTTTGCCGACACCCCCGGCAGGTTGGGACTGGCCTCTTCATGGCTGCGCAGGTCGTCACTCACCGCGATCAATTCCGGGTTCGCCATGCGCACGGCCTGACCGCGCTCCGGACTGCCGTCGACCACAGCCAAGGCTTGCATCACACCGATCTGGTTGCCCGCAAGACCCACGCCCGGCATCGCCTCCATCGTGTCGATCATGTCTCTCCAGATGGCCCGGACATCATCAGTGATCTCTGTCACCGGCTCGGCAGGTATGCGCAACCGCTTGTCCGGCCACGGTAGGCAAGGCCGGATCGTCATCGCGTCAGACCCGCGCTTTCTCGCGCTTCAGCTTTTGCATTTTGCGCGTGATCATCTGCCGTTTGATAGGGCCAAGGTAGTCGATGAAAAGCTTGCCATCGAGGTGATCAATCTCATGCTGCACACAAGTGGCCCAAAGACCATCAAATGTCTCGGTCTGTTCATTGCCATCACGATCGATCCAGCGCACATCGACAACCTTGGGCCGGGTCACATCCGCGAACTGCTCCGGGATCGACAGGCAACCCTCTTCATAGACGTTCTTTTCGTCAGAGCTTGCGATCACTTCCGGATTGAACATCACTAACGGGCGTGGCTCAAGACCTTCATCCTTGGCGCAATCCAGCACGATCAAACGATCCAGAACCCCGATCTGCGGCGCCGCCAAGCCAATGCCCGGCGCGTCATACATCGTCTCCAGCATATCGTCTGCCAGGGTACGCAACTCGTCCGATAGATCGGACACATTTTCGCTCACCTTTTTCAGGCGCGGGTCAGGATGGATCAGGATAGGCCGTAACATGCGCAGACATGTAAGACAGGCCGCGCGCGGGCGCAACGTCTCTTGCACCTGCCCACCGTTCCGATAGCTTCCGGGTCGCGACTGAATGGAGACCCTAACCATGTTTGACGAACGCATCGACCGGCGCGGCACCAATTGCAGCAAGTGGGACGCAATGGAACGCGCAACAGGCGTAAGCGCGCCAGATGCGATTGCGATGTGGGTCGCTGACATGGACTTTCGCGCGCCTGAGTTTTTGCAAGATGCCGTGCGCAAACTGATGGACATCGGCAACTACGGCTATTTCGCAGGTGACACTGCCATGAACGCGCAAGTCGCTTGGTGGATGAAGGAACGCCACGGCTGGGAGGTCAATCCAGACTGGATGTGTTCCACCTATGGTTTGGGCCACGCGATCGCCCTGCTGCTTGAGACCTTCACAGACCCCGGCGATGAGATCATCATTTTCACGCCCGTCTATCACGAGTTCACAAACAAGGTGAACTTGGCGCGCCGGGTCATCCATGAAAGCCCGTTGCTGATCCGCGATGGCGTCTACCACATGGATTTCGAAGCGCTCGAGGCCGGGCTGACAGGCCGGGAAAAGGCCGTCCTTATCTCGTCTCCCCACAACCCGGCAGGCCGTATCTGGACCCCTGAGGAGCTACGCCAACTGGCTGACTTCTGCGAACGTCATGACCTGATGATGTGGGCCGATGAAATCCATCACGACCTGATTTATCCGGGCGAAACGTTCACGCCATTCCTCGTGGCCGCACCAGAGGCCGCAGATCGCACCTTCGTCCTGACCGCCGCATCGAAAACCTTCAACACCGCCGGTGCGCGCACTGCCACGGTGAGCATTCCTAACGCTGAAAAGTGCGCGGCGTTCAAACACGCCCTCAAGTGGCACCAGACACAGCCCAACCTGCTGGGCGTAGAATTGACCCGTGCAGCCTACAGCCCAGAAGGGGCTGCGTGGGTGGACGAACTGGTGACCTATATCGACGGCAACCAGAAAGTGTTCCTCGATGGTGTGAACCAAATCCCCGGGGTCGTCGGAATGCCGATGCAATCGACCTATCTGACTTGGATTGATTTCACCAACACCGGGATGGACATGTCCGAGGTGGTGCGCCGCGTCAAAGAGGACGCACGCATCGCGCCATCGGTCGGCAAAGAATTCGGCACCGGGGGCGAGACCTACCTCCGTTTCAACGTCGGGACGTCCCGCTGCCGCGTGGAAGAAGCAGCGGAGCGCCTGCAAGCGGCGTTCGCGGATTTGCAATGATCCTGCGCTGGCTGATCCGGCTGACAGTCCTCACCTTGGTGGGGCTCATTGGCTGGGTTGTCGGTACTTGGGTACCACCGCAAACACCGCTCCCCGATCTGCCGCCACTGACGCAAAAGATTGACCTGATCGAAGTCGATAAGTCTGACCGGCGCATGACTGTCTATCGGGACGGCGTTGCGCTGCGAAGTTACGACATCGCGCTCGGGTTCTCCCCCGAAGGCGACAAAGCGCAAGAGGGCGACGGCCGCACGCCAGAGGGGCGCTTCAAGATCAACCGCCGCAATCCCAACAGCAAATTCCATTTGTCCCTCGGTCTGGATTACCCACATGCGGAAGACATCATCCGTGCCTCAGCCGCAGGTGTCTCCCCCGGCGGCGACATCTTCATTCACGGTCAGCCCAACGGCTTCCTGGGAAAGATGCCAAGGCTCGGGGACTGGACCCATGGCTGCATCTCGGTCACCAACGCCGAGATGGAGGAACTTTGGCGGATCGCCGACATCGGCACGGACGTCGTCATCAGGCCCTAGCGGTTACCAGACCGGCTGCGGGAAATCCGCTCAGCTGCTTCCGATCAGCGCAACAGGCGCATCCGGTGCGCGTGCGAAATCGAGCGGCTGTTCATGCAATGCATCTGTCACGCGCTTGTATTCAAACCGCATCACATCGCCGTCTTCCTCGGACGCAATGATAAGACATTGTGACAGATGCTTGGCCCCGTCATACAAGTCTATACGCCCCCGTAGGGTTTGGGCATCTTCAAGGTCCAAAGAGAAGCCGCCATCCCAAGCCTGCACCACGCGATACGTGCGCTCACCATCCTGCACACGCAAACGGTGGCTTTGCTGCATGGCTTTCTTGCGGGCAGCGTCCAGTCCGGCTTGAACGTCGGGTGGCAGAAATGTCGACATCACACAGCTCCAGAATTTTGGCTAAGCCAAACTTAGAGCCGCGCTTACCGGCGTCACGTTAAAGTTTTACGAAAGCGGCGAGTTTTACTCAGCTGTGGCTTTCGGGCGCAACACGTGTGCCATCGCGGGGTCGTAAAGCGCGCTGTCCTTGAAGCCCTGTATCTGTCCCAGAACCGGCCCGACAAGGATGAGCGCCGTGCGGGTGAGTTTCTCCGCACGGACCTTTTCGCGGATGTCAGAGAGCGTGCCGCGAATGAACATCTGGTCGGGCCATCCGACGCGGTAGCACACCACAACCGGGCAGTCGGCGCCATAGAAAGGCGTCAGTTCCCGCTCAATGGCGCGCAGGTTGCGGATGCCAAGATGAATGGCCAGCGTGGCCCCCGTGCGAGCAAAGTTTTCAAGCGTCTCACCCGGCGGCATGGAGGTGGATTTCATCGACACACGGGTCAGCACGATGGACTGACCAATTTCGGGAATCGTCAGTTCCTGACCCAACGCCGCCGCCGCGGCGGCATAAGCCGGCACCCCGGGAATGATCTGGTAATCGATCCCATCCTCGCGCAACCGTCTGATCTGTTCGGCAATGGCCCCATACAGCGACGGATCACCTGAATGCACCCGTGCCACGTCCTCCCCGCGCTTATGGGCTGCCACGATCTCGGCATGGGTTTCATCGAGCGTCATGGGGGCCGTGTCCATCACACGCGCCCCCTCTGGTGCACACCCCACAACCTCTTCCGGAACCAGCGACCCAGCATAGAGACACACCGGGCATTCCCCGATCACGCGTTCTGCTTTCTTGGTCAGAAGCTCCGGATCACCCGGACCGGCCCCAATGAAATAGACGGTCATGAGGCACCTCCCTCGTGTGTCATCTTGCCGGAAACGCTCAATCGCGACGGTTCTGCCAGATCACCATCAATCTTGCGCGCATAGCCGCGTGGCGTGAACATGCGAGGTCCTTCGCCCAAGCTGGCCAACCGCGTATTGGAAGACCCGACAAGCACCACGGTCAGCATGTCCACCTCATCCACTTCCAACGCGTCAAGACGGCGGTAGCGTAGGTGCTCTTCTGGACGACCAAGGGACGTCGCCAGCATCACGGGCGTATCCGCCGGACGGTGTTGCAGCAGGATATCCCGCGCCTCGGCCAAAAGCGTGCGGCGGGTTTTGGAAACCGGATTGTAGAATGCAATCACGAAATCCCCTTCCGCGGCGGCATGAAGACGGCGAATGATATCGTCGCGCGGGGTTAGAAGGTCCGACAGTGAAATGGTGCAAAAATCATGCCCCAAAGGCGCACCCGCCCGCGCGGCAGCGGCCTGCAAGGCGGACACACCGGGGCTGCAAATCACCTCGGCACGGCGGGCAGCATCACTGACCCCTTCCGCGCTTTCAGGCCGGTCGAGCAGTTCAAAGACCAGCGCGCCCATGGCGTAAATCCCAGCATCACCCGAGCAAACCAGTGCCACGTTCTTACCCTGCCCAGCCTGTTCCAGCGCGTAACGACACCGCGCCTCTTCCCCGCCCAATGGGAAATCAGACCGCGCCTTGCCAGCCGCCAGTGGGCCAAGTAGGTCGATGTAAAGCCCGTAGCCCACCAGCTCTTCCGCATCCGCGACCAGACGGCTGACCTCAGGCGTACGCCAGCTGGCTTGTCCGGGACCAATGCCTACAACACTGAGCCGTCCACGCGCGCGGCCCGTCAAATTCGTCAGCGGCGTGTCGCTCCTGGTCAGGGCACAGGTCGTGGTCGCGGTCTTGGTTTTCTCAACAACCAAATCTCCACCAATGGCCAACGCCGCCCCTTCGGCAACGCCGTGACAGCCGACCTCTTCAAACACCACGTCGGACGGATTTGCCAAGCGATCACTTTGGGCTTCCAGTTCTTCCGCCGTGAAAATCCTTAAAGGCACGCCAAGACGTGCCGCCAGCGCATTGACGGCAGGTTCATCAGCTTTGAGGTCAATCGTTGCCACGCAGGCGATGGCCCCTTCGGCAATGTCGGCCTCTTCCAACGTGCGGTTCACATGGGCCCACATCGCTTCAGTGTCCGCATTACGGGCACAGCCCACACCGAGCGCGTAACGCTGCGGACGATAGACCAGCCGCTCGTCGCTGCCTTGCGTGCGTGTCTCGCTCACCACAAGCTCCACGCGGCCGCCGGTGTCTTCCAGATCAAAAATTGCCTCACCCGTGATCGTCGTACCCGCACCAGACAAAAGCGCCACCATCGCCGGTTTGGCATGTTCGGGATTGGCCAGGCGATAGCCTTCAGGAGGTTCATCCAGCGCCACCCCCATAGCCACGTCGCCCGCCGTCGTAACAGCCGCAACAGCATCCAAATGCGCTGCGATCTTTCCCGCCAGCCGGTTGGCTCCGCGATGTCCACCCAGCAGCGGGACCACAACCTTGCCATCGTCACTCACGGACACAACAGGCGGCTCGGTGCGTTTGTCCGACAGCACCGGGGCAACCGCCCGGATCAGAATGCCACTGGCACAAACCCCAACCACTGGGGTGCCCGCCAAGAACAAATCCCGCGCGTGATCGAGCGCGTTGGCAAAAACCGCATCCGCCGTCTCAACACGCCCCTCTCGCCCATGAACCGCCGCACCAAGCAGCGCCGCCACTTTGTGCGCTGTAGCCTCGCCCGACCGGCTGAGTGCCAGAACCACAGGTGTCACAGCCATGGATCGGCCCCTTTCGTCAGCAGTATCATCGAGAAATACGGCGCCTTTTCTGGCGCCTCGTTGAGCGGGCAGACCTTTTCATCCGGCAGGCTTGCGCGTTCGACATAGACCGCATCTTCGGCATACCCCAAACTTTCGATCACAGCGCGTATTTTGGCCAGATGCCGCCCGACTTTCATGATCGCCACGCTCTCCGCACCTTCAACACGCGCGCGCAGCTCATCCTCCGGCAAAGGCCCCGGCAGAATGGTCAGTCTTTCATTGCGCGCAGCCAGCGGCAGGCCCGCTTTGGCCGCGCATGTCGTCACCGATGTGACACCCGGCACGACCTCCACATCGAACCTCGTACTCAGTCGCGCGAATATGTACATGAAGGAGCCATAGAAGAATGGATCACCTTCGCAAAGGCACACCACATCCAGACCGTCCGACAACGCTTCGGCAATGCGGGCCGCGCCGTCGTCATAGGCGTCCTGCGCCGGGGCGCGTTCCACACTCATGGGCACGTCCATAACGATTTCTCGGGCGTCGCTTGGGATGATGTCCGCCGCAATCGACCTTGCAAAACTATCGGCCCCCGCCAGTGTCGGATAGGCCAGCACGCGGGCGTTGGAAATCAACCGATGCGCCTTCAGCGTCATCAATTCCGGATCACCCGGACCCAACCCTATTCCGTACAGCGTGCCGGTCATCTTTTGATCAGGCTCCACTGTGTCACCGGCATCAGCGGTCGCCACCCCGTCAGGCCGCCAACGGGATCAGCCCGCGCCACCGACAGTTTGACCAACTCGCCCCCGTGCGCCTTGTGCAGATCAAGCAGCACGGCCTCGCTTTCCAGCGTCACCGCGTTGCACACCAGGCGACCGAGCGGGCGCAGCGCGGCCCAGGCGGCCTCGAATACCTCCCGGCTCAGACCGCCCCCAATGAACACCGCGTCCGGCGGCTCCAACCCGTTCAACGCCTCAGGTACTTTTCCGTCAATCAATTCCAGGCGCGGCACCCCCAAGGCGAGCGCATTGGCCGCAGCCATGGCACGGCGGTCCGCGCGCGGTTCAATCCCGACAGCACGCGCGTATCGCGCCCCTCGCATCCATTCGACCGCAACAGAACCACAGCCTGTTCCAATGTCCCACAGCAACGCGCCACGCATGGGCATGAGCTTGGCCAGTGTCACCGCCCGCACCTCTTGCTTGGTCATGGTGCCGTCATGCTGGAACAGTTCATCCGCCAACCCCGGCACGCGTGGTTGCAACGCGGCTTGTGGGTCCGCCACGCAATCCACGGCCAACGTGTTGAAGGCAGGCACCTCATGCGACCAGCTTTCGGCCACACCATCAAAGCGGGCCTCATCAGCGCCGCCCATGGCCGCCAGCACCGTCATCGGCGACCGGCCGAAACCGCGTTCTGTCAGGAAACGGGCAATCTGACCGGGGGTCTCGGACCCGGTCGTCAGGATCAAAAGCCGGGCCAGCGGCTGAATGAAGGCAATCATCTGCTCCACCGGGCGGCCATGCACGGTCAGCGTCTCGACATCTGCGAGGCTCCACCCCATGCGGGCAGAGGCCAGCTGAAACGCCGACAGCTGCGGATGATAGACAGTGTCCGCCGGATCAATCGCCCGGCCAATGCGTGCACCGACGGAAAACCACAGCGGATCACCCGTTGCCAGAACCACAACACGGCGGCCTTTCATGGATTTCAGCAGATCGATGAGGGCGTCAAACGGCGATGGCCAAGCAACACGTTCTGCCGTCACTTCAGCCGACAACTGATGGTGCCGATCACCGCCTATGATGATCTCCGCCGCTTCGACCACGGCCCGCGTGGCCGGTTGCAGCCCGGCCATGCCATCCTCACCAATACCAACGATATGCAGCCAAGGGTCCGACATCTCGATCACCCCTGCCCCAGATTTTTCGCAGAAAAATCTCCTTCCGGCACGCCCGCCGCAAGCGCATTCACGGCAGCACTGGCCATTGCAGACCCGCCGCGCCGTCCTCGCAGCGCCACGAAGTCGCACCCTCGGGGACGTGCGGCCAGTTCAGCTTTTGCCTCTGCCGCGCCTACAAAGCCCACAGGGAAGCCAAGGATGATGGCGGGCTTCGGCGCACCCTGATCCAGCAGGTCCAGCAAGTGGAACAGGGCCGTCGGCGCATTGCCAATGGCGACCACCGCGCCCTCAAGCTGTTCTTGCCACAACTCTACTGCCGCCGCGGATCGTGTATTGCCGATCTCTGCCGCGCGCGCCGGCACGCCTGGATCATTCAGCGTCACGATGACATCGTTGCCGGCGGGCAGGTAACGGCGAATGATACCCGCGCCGACCATTTCGCAATCGCAAAACACCGGCGCACCGGATTTCAGTGCTGCATGGCCAGACTGGTACGCGCCTTGCGAAAAATCCAACCTGTCCGCCACTTCGACCATCCCGCAGGCATGGATCACGCGAATGGCCAGTGACTGCAGCCCCGCGTCAAACCGGTCAAGCCGCGCTTCCCGCCGGACCGTGGCGAAGCTCTCGGCATAGATCGCGCTTGGGTTTTTCTCATATGGCCGCATGGCTGGCGTCACGTCCTGTCGTCAGAGGCTCAGGCCTCCTGCGCCTCATCATCGGCCTCATCGGACGTGTCATCAACGGCATCTTCGCCGGACTTCCGTCCTTTCAGGCCTGCCCACAACCCAATCGCAATCGCCGCGCCAAGGGCTGCTGCACCCCACCAATGGCCGTGACCTGCCACTTCGGCCAGGTGGCCGGGGTGGGCGGCGGCGGCAGTGGCCTGCATCGTCAGCAAAACAACAACTGCAAATCTCATCGGGTTCCCCCTTCTCATTTGTCAAACTCAGCGGTCACATCATTCGGAGGACATTGACGATCTGAGGTCCAGCCCCCGATTTGGGTCGGCTTTCCTTCAGGCACCTTTCCGGCCCGTGACCCGGGCATCGTCCGTGATGTCGTCTATAGAACCGATGCGCGCCCATTGCCAATCCGGAAACGCCCGCGCACCACTTAATTCCGACATGTGCAGGGCTGCACGGACCATGCGCGCGGCCAGGGGTTTCTGACCCGGGCAAGATGGCTATCTGTCATCCAACGCATCACAGATGGAAGGAATGGATCCGATGGGTCAGCTGGTGAATGGAGAGTGGAAAGCGGGATGGTACGACACCAAGGCCAGCAAAGGGGCCTTTGTGCGCTCGACCTCCGGGTTTCGCAACTGGATCACACCTGACGGCGCACCGGGCCCAACCGGCGAAGGTGGCTTTCCGGCAGAAAGCGGGCGCTATCACCTCTACATTTCACACGCCTGTCCCTGGGCACATCGCACGCTCATCTTTCGCAGTCTCAAAGGTCTGGAAGACCACATCAGCGTGTCCGTCGTGCATCCCGACATGGGGGAGGATGGCTGGACATTCGATTCAGACTATCCGGGTGCTACGAGCGACGATCTTTACGGCTTGCCGTTCCTGAGGGACATCTACACCAAGGCCGACCCCGAGGTATCAGGCAGGGTGACAGTTCCCATCCTTTGGGACAAACAGCGCGAAACCATCGTGTCCAACGAAAGCTCGGAAATCATTCGCATGTTCAACTCCGCCTTCGATGGCGTGACCGGCAACACCGATGATTTCTGGCCCGAAGAATTGCGCGAGGCGATCGAGCCGGTGAACGCGCGCATCTATGACACGCTGAACAACGGCGTCTACAAGTCCGGCTTTGCGACGACACAATCTGCTTATGACGCGGCCATCTACCCGCTGTTTGACACGCTCGACTGGCTGGAGGATCGGCTGTCAGAGAACCGCTATCTTATGGGTGATCGGATCACCGAAGCCGACTGGCGGCTTTTCACCACTCTGATCCGCTTCGATCTTGTCTATCACCTGCATTTCAAGTGTAACCGCAAGCGCATCATCGACTATCCCAACCTGTGGGGCTACCTGCGTGAGCTTTATCAATGGCCCGGCGTCAAGGAGACCGTGAATTTCGACCACATCGTGCGCCACTATCACATGAGCCATGACAGCGTGAACCCGCACCGGATCGTGCCCATCAACCCGGTCATCGATTTCGATGCGCCGCACGGACGCGGTGGATAGGCGATCACCTGCCTTTTACATCTGGAAGGCTCGGAAACGACGATGAAGCACCTATATCCAAAAGGAACCAAGCCATGTGAAACAGGAGAGCATCATGCCATCATCACTGATCACACGACGCACCCTTTTGGCCACGGGCGCTGCCACAGCAGCGACCGGTCTGACTGTCCCCGCCCGCGCAAGTGGTGTGGCCCCGACACCTTCCATGCGGGGAGGATCGAATAACTATTTGCCCAATGCGCCCATCGTTGATCGCATCGGCGGCGGCGGGTTCTGGATGACGGGCACGGTTCGCTGTGCAGGAGACGGCGCGCCCTTGGCAGGGCAGCGCATCCAAATTTGGGCGCACACGACAGAAGGACATGAGCGTGACGCCCACAGCCATGGCGCGACCCTGACCGACGCAAACGGGAAGTTCCGCCTGGAGATGCCGCAAATCGTGCCGGCCTTTGGTCAGCCACACGGGCACCTGGCCTATGACAGCGGTGAGTTCAAAACCGTCTTCCTGCGCCCGATCATGCCCAGCGCTTCTGACACCACGCTGGCCGCGCATTTCGTTCTGGAACCGGCCTGAGGTCTTGTCCGGCAAGCCTGCGTCACCCCTTCGCGCCGCCCTAATCTGGGGCGGCGTTGGTCTGGCCATTGCTCTCCCTCTGATCGCCGCAGCCTACAGCCCGCTTCTCGAATGGCGCCAGCCGGTCTACATCGCAGCTGGCTTCGCCGGTGTACTGGGCTTTTGTCTGATGCTGCTGCAACCCCTCCTCGCAGCAGGGCGTCTGCCCGGCCTCACCCTGTTCCGAAGCCGTACAATCCATCGCATCATTGGCATCGCACTGGTCCTATCCGTCATCGCTCATGTGGGCGGCCTTTGGATCACCAGCCCACCCGACGTGGTTGATGCGCTCTTGTTGGTCTCACCCACCCCGTTTTCGGCGTGGGGGGTCATTGCCATGTGGGCCATATTCGCCGCCGCAGGTCTGGCCGCGCTTCGTAAAAAGCTGCGTGTGCGACCACAAACCTGGCGCATTGGCCACACGACCCTTGCTGCGATAGCGGTCGCTGGCACCATTGTTCATGCGTTGCTGATCGAAGGCACGATGGAGGTCATGTCGAAAACAGCGCTGTGCATCATCGTTGCTGCGGTCACGCTGCGCATGGTGGCCGATGTCAAACCCTGGCGGTTGCGATCTGCAAGGCACAGGTGATGCCACAAAAAAAGGGCCGCAAACCGCGGCCCTTTCCTGTCTGCAATCCAAAATCAGAACGTCGTACCGACTTCCCACTTGGTGATCAGTTCATTCAGACTGCCATCGTCCTTCATGGACTGAATGGCCGCATCGAGCTTGGCTTTCAACTCGCCGTCGGATTCACGCACGCCGAGGCCCACGCCGCCACCGATCATTTCGGTACGCTCCAGCATGACAAGACCGTCTTCTTCCGCGAAGGGCTCAAGATACGCCTTGTCGGCGAGAACGGCATCCGCTTCACCGGCGCGAACCGCAGCAACAGTTTCTTCCGGTGTCGGGAACTCGACCAGGGTCCAGCCCTGCTCGGCGATGAAGGCTGCCTGAATGGTGCTGGACTGCGCGGCAATCACGGCACCCGTGACATCCAGACCGGCATCAGATGCGAGGTAATAGGACGGATCCGGCGGAGTGTAGTTCTGCGTGAAATCGATGACCTCATCCCGCTCATCCGTGATCGACATGCCCGCGATGATCACGTCGTAGTTGCCGCTCACCAGGTTGGGGATGATGCTGTCCCAATCGTTGGTGACCCATTCGCATTCCAGCTCTGCACGCACGCAAAGCTCATCGCCCAGATCACGCTCAAAGCCGTCAATCTCACCGGCGTCGTTGATGAAGTTCCAAGGCGCATATGCACCTTCCGTGCCAAGACGCACGGTATCGGCCATGGCAAACGTGCTCGAAAGCGCAATCGCCACTGTAGATAGAAGAATCTTTTTCATGGTTTTCTCCCTGTTGGTCTTCTTCTGGTGGGTCTCAGGCGGCCATGGTCGAGCTGAGAAACTGCCTCAGCCGCTCTGATTTCGGGGCGCCAAAGAGGGTCTCCGGCGCGCCTTCTTCTTCGATCAACCCTTGATGCAGGAACACGACGTGGTCCGACACATCAGAGGCCATCTTCATATCATGGGTGACGATCATCATGGTCCGGCCCTCCGCCGCCAGATCCTTGATCACGCGCACCACTTCTTGTTCCAGTTCCGGATCAAGTGCCGAGGTGGGTTCGTCAAACAGCAACGCTTCAGGCTCCATGGCAAGTGCGCGGGCAATCGCCGCGCGCTGCTGCTGGCCGCCGGAAAGCTGTGCGGGATACACGTCCGCTTTGTCACCGATGCCGACCTTGTCGAGATACTTGCGCGCGGTCTCTTCAACCTCGACCTTGTCACGGCCAAGCACCGTCACGGGTGCCTCCATCACATTCTGCAGAATGGTCAGATGGGCCCAAAGATTGAACTGCTGGAACACCATCGACAGGTTGGTGCGGATGCGCAGCACCTGTTTGGGGTCACCGGGATGTCGGTTGTGTCCGCTGCCTTTCCAGACCACGGGCTCCCCCTTGAAGCAGATATCGCCTTGCTGACTGTCTTCCAAAAGGTTGGCGCAGCGCAGGATGGTGGATTTCCCGGACCCTGACGAGCCAATCAAAGACACGACATCGCCCTTCTTGGCGCTGATGCTGACGCCTTTGATCACCTCCAACGCCCCGTAGGCTTTGTGCAGATCGCGGATTTCAATCACAGGTGTGGCGGCAGACACGCAGATTTTCCATTCCAGTCACTCGAACGCCGGACAGTAGGGCGGGAAATTCTGAATAATGCAACGTCCAAAACGGGTTCAACCGTCCCGAGGCGAACAAATTGACCTAAGGTCAATGCCAAATTGTTCAGCGTTTAAGCGGATGGCGGTGGAGGCGGCGACGGGATTGCAAGGTAGTCGCCCGCCTCAATTTGCACCACGCCCTTCAAGGACAGCGTCTCTCGATCATCCTGCGACAGCACGTCGATGGCTTGCACAATTGCAGACCTGATCGGCTCAGGGTCGCGTTGCAAAGCAGTGATATACGGCAAGACCGGCGTGGGGGCGGTGGTCGCCAAAACACGAAGGTCATGCGCAAACGCGTCATGGCTCTGCATCAGTTTCCAACTCAGCGCATCAAGCGCAGCAAGGTCAGCCTGCCCCTTGGCAACAACCTGCGCGGAAAACGGATGGCCGCCTGTTTTCGTGAAGTCGCCAAAGGACATACCTGCCTTGCGCGCATGCATCATCGGGCCTGCCCAGCCGCTTTGCGAGAGCGGTTCGTTATAGGCAAACGTCGCGCCTTCGAAATCGGACAATGTCTCCCTCTCGTCATCCGCGCGCACCACAAAGACACTGTTGTACTCCCCAGGCCCGCATTCCGGCAGGCCATAATCGGGCGTGCCGACCAAGGTAACGTGGCCATGAAGCCGGGCACGGTATGGATAGCCGCAGGTCTGAGACAAAAGCAATTCAGGGCTGCGCCACTGCTCCCACAAATCGTCGGAGCGGTTCAGGTCTTCCGGGCCCTCGCCCAATGCCTTCCGAATAGCCTGCCAATACCGATCCGTTGCGCCCTGCACTGCCGGATGATCGTACATTGGCAGACTGACCAGCATCAGCTGCCCATCACCCGTCGCCGGGCCTGTGCGCTGTCCATGTCGCTTACGCCCAGGAACGAAGAGGCCATGCGGATCAACGCATCTTCGCCTGCATCACGTTCGCCATCTGCCATCGCCACTTGCCACAACGCTTCCACCACGCCGATGCGGTCCTCATAGGCCACGGCATCCTTGATTGCGCGCGTAAAGCGGACGGTATCCGGGGCTTCTCGTTCCAGCGCCTCACCCTCAGACCGCAGGTTTTCAGCATCCGCTTCTGAAAGCCCATACCGAGCCACGCAGATCGCATCGATCCGGTCTTGCTCAGACCGTTCATAGTGGCCATCTGATTTGGCCAGACGTACCAGAAGCGCTGTCAAAGCAAGGCGAGCGTCGTCATCGTCCAACGGTTCAGGATAAGGTTTTGTGAGGCGGGCGAGGAAATCAGAAAACATGAGAGTGATATAGGAACACGTTGCAGGCGCGCCAATCCTTAACTGGCTTCTGCCACCGCACGGGCCCGTTCACTATCTGCTTCAGACAAGCCAAGCGCGTTGCGGGCGGCGTCCAACACCCGTAATTCGACATCTTTGATCTCTCCAT
The DNA here is from genome assembly GCA_963422235.2 of uncultured Roseovarius sp. Lineage (GTDB taxonomy): Bacteria > Pseudomonadota > Alphaproteobacteria > Rhodobacterales > Rhodobacteraceae > Roseovarius. The sequence goes on along the minus strand of CAXMWV010000002.1, from coordinate 1,953,826 downwards.
CTGCCAGAACCACCTCCCAAAGCGCCTCAAGCGCATCCACGCGGGCCTCAAAACTGACGGTTTCTCGGATAATCGTGGCGAACTTGTCAGTTTCAGGGGCTTGTTTTTCAAGCTTTTCCGAGGTCGCACGCATCTTGGCCGCCTCGATCGGCTTCAGCCCGTAAATGCGCGAAAACAGGCGATCTATGCGGCTGATTTCAGACACACGGTACCTCTGATCAGACATCGCCACCCGCACCATGAGGGCCCCCAGTGCCAGTTTTTCGTCCGGTTCAGGCAAGGGTTTCGGCTCCGGCGCGGAAAAGGCGTGCATCAGACGATGAAGTAGGGCTTTGGCCTCCATGCGATTTCTTCCCGTGTCAGTCGATCTTTTGTTTTCGTTTCGGGGACAATCTGACCCTCCTCCGGGGTTTTGGCAATCCTCTTGCACACGGTTAAAAAAAAGGCCGCAAGAGTGTCACAATTGCTCCCAAGAAAGAGCGATTTGTACAGGCAAACCCAAACATGGGTGACGAGTAGTACCGTGTTACGCGGAAGAGGAACGCTTCATGCCGAGGCACAATAGGTTTGCCTGGTCAAACCAGACGCAGGAAGAGCAGATCGAGATGGCCCATCGCGCGTCGCGCGATGATCTCCGTCTGATGGCGCGTGCCTATGACTGGTCAAACGATCCTGAACGCGTCCTAGGCTGGATAATGTCCAAGAAATCCATTGATCTGGGTTCTGCCCTGACGGTGTTCTTTAACGGCGATCCGGCACGCTTCAACTACCTGCCCAAACGGGACATCCCCGAAGAATACAACAGCATCACCACGCTACTTGATAACATCTGCCTGCGGGTCAACAGCGGCTTTTACCGTATCTCGCCCAGCCTGCGCGTCGACGGGCGTAAGCGGATGGAAGTCTGGCTTTTGTTCCAGGCCGAAGATCGTATGGACGGTCTGCAAGGTCGCTGGATTTTGGATGAGGGCATCGTCCGCCCGGCCCTTGACCCGCTCCCCCGCACACAGGAATTGCCGGACATGTCTGGCATCAAACCGCAAGAGCCATCCGCATCTGGCGCAGGTCCGGTCGCCACAGCCCTGAGCAAACGGGTTGTGGAACTCTTCTCAGAAATCATGCCCAGCAAGCGCGCGGGCTAAACGATCCGGACAAATGCGTGGCTCGTGGTGATCACACCAAACGCGATGTCTCCACCGCGGCCCGCACGAAATCAGCAAACAGTGGGTGCGGGTGGAACGGTTTGGATTTCAGCTCCGGATGGAACTGCACGCCGATAAACCACGGGTGATCTTCCCACTCGACAATCTCAGGCAGGCGCCCATCCGGTGACATCCCCGAAAAGCGCAGCCCGCAGGCCTCAAGCTTGTCACGGTACTTGATGTCGACCTCGTAGCGGTGCCGGTGGCGTTCATCTATCGCGGTCGCGCCATAGACATCGGCCACCCGCGTGCCTTCCTTCAGCACCGCATCATAGGCCCCAAGGCGCATTGTACCGCCCTTGTCATCAGACACTTTGCGCTGAACCTTCTGATTGCCCTGCACCCATTCCTTGAGGTGATAGACCACCGGCGTGAACCGCTTCTTTCCGGCCTCGTGATCGAACTCTTCAGACCCCGCATCCTTCAGCCCGGCCATATTCCGCGCCGCTTCAATCACGGCCATTTGCATGCCAAGGCAGATACCCAGGTAGGGAATTTTCCGCTCCCTCGCGAACTGCGCCGCTTTGATCTTGCCCTCTGTGCCCCGCTCTCCGAAACCGCCGGGCACAAGAATGGCGTGAAACCCGGTCAGATGCGCGGCCGGGTCTTCCTTGTCGAATATTTCCGCATCCACCCATTCCACCTTGACCCGCACCCGGTTGGCCATGCCGCCATGCGTCAATGCTTCTTTGATCGACTTGTAGGCATCCTCAAGCTGGGTGTACTTGCCAACGATGGCGACTTTCACCTCACCATCGGTGTTGTGAATACGGTCGGCCACGTCCTGCCAAACCGTCAGATCAGGGCGCGGCGCGGGCGATATACTGAACGCATCCAGCACAGCCTGATCCAACCCTTCACGGTGATACGCCAGCGGTGCCTCATAGATCGAATTGAGGTCATAGGCGGCGACAACCGCCTCTTTGCGCACGTTACAAAAGAGCGCGATCTTCTCACGTTCTTTCTCCGGAATTGGCTGCTCAGACCGGCACACCAGAATGTCCGGTGCGATCCCGATGGATTGCAGTTCCTTGACCGAGTGCTGCGTGGGCTTCGTTTTCAGCTCACCACTCGCCGCCAGCCAAGGCAGCAGCGTGAGATGCATGAAAATGCACTGTCCGCGCGGGCGATCATGGCTGAACTGACGAATGGCCTCAAAGAACGGCAAACCTTCGATGTCACCCACCGTGCCACCGATCTCACACAGCATGAAATCGACCTCATCATCGCCGATCTCAATGAATTCTTTGATCTGGTTGGTGACGTGAGGGACCACCTGAATGGTCTTGCCCAGGTAATCGCCGCGACGCTCTTTTTCGAGAACGTCTGAATAAATCCGTCCCGAACTGACAGAATCTGTCATCCGGGCAGGCACGCCCGTGAAACGTTCGTAATGGCCCAGATCAAGATCGGTTTCGGCCCCGTCATCCGTGACAAACACCTCACCGTGCTCAAACGGTGACATCGTTCCGGGATCAACGTTGAGGTACGGATCCAGCTTGCGCAACCGCACGGAAAACCCGCGCGCCTGCAAAAGTGCCCCGAGTGCTGCAGAGGCAAGACCCTTGCCGAGGGAAGACACAACGCCGCCTGTGATGAATACATAGCGTGCCATACGCACATCCCCCGTCGTGGCCGACTTTGTCAGTCAGCCTTGTTTAACCGCTCTGTTTTGAGGCCCGAGCGTCCGATCACCCCTGCGATTCGGACCAAGTACCACGGGACTAAAGCTTTAAAGGAATTGTCCAAAACGCGCAAGGCGACCGCAACATGATGTTGCGGCTTTCCAGCATTCATCAATCCGTTGTGTTAATCCAGCGTCGGAGTCAGCGGTGCATCATCGCCAGTTGGTGGCGGCAGAAGGCCGTCACCAAGACCACCATCGAGCGGTTCCGTTTCCTCTGCAGCAGGCGGCAATTCAATGATGCGATCCAGAACCGACGACCCGGCAGAATTCTGTGCCGCGATGATCGTCAGCGTGATCGACGTCACGAAAAGGCCGATACCCAGAACCCAGGTCAGCTTGCCCAAGCCGGTTGCGGCCGCGCGGCCAGTACCGGCAGGTCCACCACCGCCCATGCCCAAACCACCGCCCTCAGACCGCTGCAGCAAGACCACAATGATCAGGGACAGCGTCAAAAGCAGGTGGATCAAAAGAACGACGTTTTGCATGTCAGGTAAGGCCGGGCGCTGTTTTAGTGTCGCGCTTATCTATGCAATTCCGCCCCGCCCCGCAACCCGGGAAGATGGCGAAGCAACACATAAAAGACGACGCCATCCAAGACCGATGGACCCCTCGCCGTACTCACCTGCTTGTTCGTCGATGTCATCCACGTCGGATTGCCCGGACAACCATCGGCGCACATGGCTCCAGCTAAGACCAATTCCTAGCACCAAAGAGAGCGCAATCAGCCCAAGCCAAACCATGTCTGACGTCTGGGTCAGCGACAAAAGCTCCATGTCCCACAGCACCCAAACCAGCGCCCCAACGATGGCCAGCACCAGGAACATGCCGAACCCACCGATCGACCTTAGCGTCGCTCGCAGGTAAATGATGTATCCGACGAAAAGCAGCAAACCGAACAGCACCACAAGTGGCAGTTGTTCGTTATAGTTCGCCTCCACCCATCGAATATAGTTCCATTTGGTCGGATTGAATGTGGCCGCCAACAAGACAAAGGCCACGCCCCAACGCAGCAAAAACCCGGTCATACGATCCCCCAAACTCGCATAGTTTGATGTTTCCCCAAGCTGCAAGGTCTGTCCAGCCCTGATCCTGCGCAACCGCCATGAATTTGAGGTTTCAACCCTCCTTTGCGCCCGCTATGTAGGTCCGGGTTTTCTTTGGCGGATCGAAAGGATCGTTATGGCCAATGTCGTGGTTGTGGGCGCCCAGTGGGGCGACGAAGGCAAGGGCAAGATTGTCGATTGGCTCAGCGAACGGGCCGACGTGATCGCGCGTTTTCAGGGGGGCCACAATGCCGGCCATACACTGGTCATCGGCGACGTGGTTTACAAGTTGCATGCCCTGCCGTCCGGCGTTGTACGGTCCGGCAAGCTGTCCGTGATTGGCAACGGCGTGGTTTTGGACCCATGGCACTTGCTCAAGGAAATTGAAACCGTTCGCGCGCAAGGCGTGGATATCTCGCCAGAGTCCTTGATGATCGCCGAGAACACACCACTCATCCTGCCGTTTCATGGCGAATTGGATCGCGCCCGTGAAGCGCAAAACTCAGTGGCCAAGATCGGCACCACCGGTCGTGGCATTGGCCCGGCTTACGAAGACAAGGTTGGTCGCCGTGTGATCCGTGTGGCGGATCTTGCGGATGACAAAACACTCGAACAACGGGTCGACCGGGCGCTCACGCACCACAACGCGTTGCGTCGCGGTTTAGGGCTCGAGGCAATTGACCGAGATGCACTGCTCGCCCAATTGAAAGAGATCGCGCCGGAGATCCTGAAATACGCCGGACCGGTTTGGAAGGTGATGAATGAAAAGCGCAAAGCCGGAAAGCGCATTCTCTTCGAAGGGGCACAAGGCGCGCTTCTCGACATTGATTTCGGCACCTACCCATTCGTCACCTCTTCGAACGTGATCGCAGGGCAGGCGGCAACCGGCACGGGCATTGGGCCAGGCTCCATCGAATTTGTACTGGGCATTGTCAAGGCCTACACAACCCGCGTGGGCGAGGGGCCCTTCCCGACCGAACTTCTGGATGAAGACGGTCAACGCCTTGGCGAACGCGGCCATGAGTTTGGCACCACCACCGGGCGGAAACGCCGGTGTGGCTGGTTCGATGCAGTCCTTGTCCGCCAAACCTGTGCCACCAGTGGCGTCAAAGGCATCGCGCTGACAAAACTCGACGTGCTCGACGGGTTTGAAACACTCAAAATCTGCGTGGGCTACGATCTGGACGGGACCCGGCTGGACTACCTGCCCACGGCCGCCGACCAACAAGCCCGGTGCGTGCCCATCTATGAGGAAATGCCAGGCTGGTCCGAGACCACCGAAGGCGCGCGCAGCTGGGCCGACCTGCCCGCCAACGCGATCAAGTATGTGCGCCGGGTCGAGGAATTGATCGACTGCCCTGTCGCGCTACTTTCCACCTCACCAGAGCGCGAGGGCACCATCCTCGTGACGGACCCCTTCGCCGACTAGGCAGAAACCGACCCAGGTGAGACAGACATGTCGCTGAGCTACAAAGCCCGCAAACGCCTTGCGCTCGTCATCCTTTTGGTGGCGTTGCCCGCGTATATCGTGACGGCGGTGACCATCATGAACATGTTGGACCGCCCGCCCATCGCGGTGGAATTTCTGGTTTATGTCGTGCTTGGGATCGTCTGGATTATCCCGCTCAAGAAGGTGTTTCTTGGCGTGGGTCAGGCCGACCCGGATGCGCCTGATGACGAGGCGCGCTGACAAGCGCGTTGACCCAAAACACGTCCGCGTTCTACGCATCGCAATCGTTCAGAACCTAAGCCACTGTTTGGTTCGCCGGCCACGACGTACGCGACCTTAGAAAAACGCAAACTCGTCGATGTAGCTGGCCACTTCCAACCCGTCGACATAGAGAATGTGCGGGTCGTCAAACAGCAGATCGAAGACCGTCACCCGTGCGGTCGGCTGCATCGTGATGAACTCTCCATCCACCAACCGTTCGGCAGGCACCAGCGCATGTCGCGAGCCGAACACGGCCTGCGCGCGCCAATCGCGGATCAACACCCGCTGCCCGGCGGGCAAAATCGTGTCGTCCTCTGGTCGGTTATGCCCCAAAGATCGCGCCGAGATACGCACGAGTTTGGTTTCAATCTCGCGCTCTCGGATGTCTTCCAGCACCGCCATTCCGCGGTCCCGGGTGATGATCCGGTCGCCTGCCGAAAGCGTTTCAACCAGGCGTTCGCCCTTGGCCGTCATGATCATCGAGCTGGCAAACAAGCCGCTCAGAGATTGCGTTTCTTCTAGTGCAAAATAACCGCTTTGCCGATCGATCGCCGGTTTCATAAGCCTGTCCTGTACTGTCGTGCCTCTTATTTTTGTGCAGTATAGGACAATAAATGGTTAATGTCCTGTAGTTTATGCGGCCGGGAAAATCGTTGTTGTAAGATTCCCTCTCGCACTGCCCGCCCGGCTTTGCTATGAGGCGCCCGCAAGCGGGTGTGGCGAAATTGGTAGACGCACCAGATTTAGGTTCTGGCGCCGCAAGGCGTGGGGGTTCAAGTCCCTCCACCCGCACCAATTCCAAATTTACCTTCGGAAATATCCCTTAACGCTTTGAAAGGTAAAGCGATTGACGGTGTCTTATCGCCTTCGACCTGACGAAATTTAAGGCGGTCTGCAACAGCGAATGGGAGCAGCATACCAGGGTTGAGGCAAATGCGGGCTCTCACGTCCCACAAACATAGTCAGTGCTTTTTGAAAGATGCACGTGACACGTTCTTTGACCCAAGTAGCGTTTCACGCCGACCACATGAAATGCTCAGAGCAAAACAAGCCAATTGAAACCAGATTAATTCATTGAATTCAATTGTAGATTTTAGCTGTATCTTTGTGACGGCACGCAACAAGGTTATATGACGTTCGCAACCGCATCTTACAAAACCGCTTGGAATGCCGGCCTTTTGCACCCGAAACAAGATAACCCATTGAGGAAGAGACAGTCTCATACAGTGTTGCGCTCGAACCGCTCGTATCGCTGCGGACGGATGTCATAGGGACCGGTGTACCTTTTGCACGCATTCAAAACACGTCCATAGCACCGAAAACCAGTTCACGTTTGGTGCGGAAACTGTTTTTCAAGCGGGATCGCGGGCAAGCACACGATATCCTGTGAGGGAAGGACAATTGCGTCGGCGTGCCATCGGGCACAAACAATGGCAAACACGTGCAGAGCTGTTTTGGCTCCCGGCTGTGCCCCGGGACCAACTTGCCTATACGGCAACCGCATGTTTCGCTTTGCCGTCCGCAAGGTAGGCGTCAAAGGTCGACGCGATGACGCGGATCAGTGGCAGGCCGGCTTGCGTCGCGGTCACAGTCCCTCCCTCCCAATCAACCAGACCATCGGCATGAAACTCTTGAAGCTGCGCAAAAGCACCTTTGAAGACCTGTTTGTCCCGGCCATGCTCTTTCGCTATCGCGTCAAGGTCAACGCGCCCTTGGCACATCAGCGCCTCAATCACAGCGCCGCGCAATCGATCATCGGCGCTAAGCATGGCGCCGCGTGCAGCGGGCAACTGGCCCGCCTCCACAGCGCGGGACCACGCGCCGGTTTCCACGATGTTTTGGAAATAGCAATCTGGCGTGCGGCCGATGGATGTGGTGCCCACGCCAAGCATCGTTGTGGCCTGATCTGTGGTGTAGCCCTGAAAATTCCGACGCAAGGTGCCCGTGCGGGCGGCTATGGCCAGTGGGTCATGCGGGCGGGCAAAGTGGTCAAGGCCGATGGCCTCATAGCCCGCGGCCTGCAGCGCCTCCGTCGCGCGTTCGGATTGATCGCGGCGCGCATCGGCACCCGGCAGGGCGGCCTCATCAATCAGGCGCTGCTTCTTGGCCACCCAGGGGACATGGGCATAGCCGAAAAGCGCGATCCGGTCGGGATTGATGTCATTGCACAACGCGATCGTACGCAACAGCGTCTCAGTGGTCTGATGCGGCAGGCCGTAGATCAGATCGAAATTGATGCCGTCGACGCCGACGTCGCGCAGGCCCTCAACTGCGCGCGCAACCATGTCGGGCGGTTGAATGCGGTTGATGGCCAATTGCACCGTAGGGTCAAATTCCTGCACACCGAAACTGGCGCGGTTGAACCCCAAGGCGCCGATCATTGTGATCATTTCATCGGGTAGCGTTCTGGGGTCGCTTTCAATGGCCAGTTCGGCGCCCGGTTCGATGATGAACGTGTCAGAGACCGCATTCATCAACATCTCCAGATCGCGCGGCGCAAGGGCCGTGGGTGTGCCGCCGCCCCAATGCAGGTGAGAGATGCGCATCGGTGCAGGAAGATGCGCCGCCAAAAGCCGGATCTCCTTTTCCAGCGTTTTGGCATACTGCGCGATCGGGGCCTCTTTGGAGGCAAGCTTCATGTTACAGCCGCAATACCAGCAGAGCTGCCGACAGAAAGGCACATGCAGGTAAAGGGATATAGGCTCCGCCGGATCAAGCGCGGCAAGAGAGGCCAGATAGGCGTCCGTCGTCTCGAAAGCTTTGAAATGCGGGGCCGTCGGGTAGCTTGTGTAGCGCGGAACGTTCCGCGTGCGATATTTCGCAAGTTTGTCGTGTGTAGTGTCCATAGGGTGTTCCTACTGGGCCTCCGTAAGCCGTGCCTTGATCTGTGTCATGTCCGCACCCGCAGTCACCGCATGAGGCCTCTGATGCAGTTGAAAGAGGCAGCGCCTGCCGCCCTGGACAGCACAGCTGATCTCCTCACACGCCATGCCCGGCGCGACGAGTTCGGAATAAAGCTGGGCGAAGACGGCCCTGTGCTAGTGGCACAGCGCATGGGGCGAGGCCTCGCCCTTGATGAGCGGGTTGTCGATGATCTCAAAGGTCATGGGGTCCACGACGTGAAACTGGCCCGAGCCTGCAAAGGTCCATGCGTGTTTTTCGATCGCCTGGGACAGCAGTTTGGCCGATGCCCCGGCGGGCAGCACCTTGAGCAGCATTTGCACCGCGCGCGGGATCCTGTTCTTCAGGATGTAGCGCGCGGTCGCTGTGCCCGCCTGTTGCGAAATGAAAGCAGCCAGAGAGGGCTCGTCGCGCCGAACCTGCGCGTGCAGGCGCGCGGCGTCGTCTTCGGGGATCATCTGCGTGCCGTCCGGCACAGAACGCAGCCCTGAGGCAGCCACAATCTCTTTGCGCCGTGCCGGGCCGACAACCTGATCCAACACGGGCAGCATTTGCAGGACGGCGTTGGGCCCGATCAGGCCTTGTTGCGCATGGACATCCTCAGACATCCTCCATTTGTTGATCACCACCACCGCAGGCCTTGATTTCGGCACCATTAGGCATCGTGAAGCTGGCCTTGCGCTCTATTGCACGCTCTTTGCCCTGCTTGCGCAGCGCCTCGCGCCGTTCGGCGGCCTTCGCGGCCTTATCGGCAGAGGCTTCCCAATCGGCCATTTGCGCTTCGGCCAGTTGGCGGGTCTCATCGAAATGGAAATCGACCGTTTTCTTGGTCTGCGGCCCCCAATAGCCCGCCTTGCCCAGATCATAGAAGGTCCGCTGGAAGCCCGCCTTGAGGAAGGCATAGAGACAGCCCAGCAAATACCGACGCCGGAACCCGGTGCCGCGCCAAGGGTAATGAAAGAGCGCTTTTTTGGAATAGAATCGCCGGTAATTGTTCATCACCCCATCGAGCAATTCACCCCGGTCCATGCCCGCAGGTTTCATAATGGGTGTGACGAAATTGTATTTGGAGAAGTCATAGATCTCCACCTGGTCCTTCAGCTCCTGGAAAAGCGGCGTGAAGGGCCAGGGCGTGTACATGGACCAATTGGCCAGATCAGGCTGCCAATCCCAGGCCATTTTGTATGTTTCTTCCAGCGTTTCAGACGTTTCATTGTCGAGACCCACGATGAATTGCGCCTCCACCAGAATGTCGGCTTCCCGCAGAAGTCGGATCGCGGTCTTGTTCTCCTCGACCTTGGTTTCCTTGTTGAAGATATCGAGCTTCATTTGCGCGGCGGCTTCGGTGCCCAGCGACACGTGCACCAAACCGGCCTTGCGGTAGAATTTCAGCAGATCGCGGTCGCGATAGATATCCGTCACGCGGGTGTTGATGCCCCATTTGATCTTGTCCGGCAGGCCGCGATCAATCAGTTCCTGGCAGAAGGCCACGAATTTCTTCTTGTTGATGGTGGGTTCTTCGTCGGCCAGGATGAAGAAGCCGACCTGATGGTTCTCCACCAGATCCTCGATCTCATCGACAACATCCTTAGGGTCGCGGACGCGGTAATCGCGCCAGAATTTCCATTGGCTGCAAAACGAACAGGTGAACGGACATCCCCGGGCCAGATTGGGAATGGCGACGCGGGTACCCAAAGGGATGTACTTGTATTTGTCCCAGTCCAGTACGTTCCAATCCGGTTTGATCTGTTTGAGATCCTTGACGGTGGACGCCGCTTGGGTCGCGACAATGTCGTCCCCGTCCCGGAAAGCCAGCCCCTTGATCTTGCGCCGGTCTGCTGGCCAGCGTCCGTCTTCGATGGCCAGCATCAATTCCGTGCAGATCTCTTCTCCTTCGCCACGTACGATCACATCCACCCACGGTGCTTCTGACAGAACCTGCTTGTACATGAAGGTGGCATGCACTCCGCCCAATACGCGTACGGCGCTTGGCGCCACTTCTTGCGCGACTTTGAGCACATCTTCGGCGCGGTAGATGGAGGGGGTGATCGCCGTGGTGGCGACGACATCGGGCGCGATCTTTTCCAAACGCTGAGCGAGATCGGCATCATTGATGTCATCCGTCATCGCATCGATGAAATGAATGTCGTCAAATCCCGCCTTGCGCAGATGGCCGCTGAGATAGGCAACCCAGGCGGGGGGCCATGTTCCGGCGATTTCCGCACCACCAGACCTGTAGTTGGGGTGAACAAAAAGAATGCGCATTCCATGTCCTTTCCGCGTTGTGTCAATTTTTATTGACAGATTTTTTGGAATCAAAAATTGACACAGATCAATGGTGCCCATGGAAGAAGGACCGCAATGCTGACCTCGGCCATTCACCGGCGTGTGCGTGCCTTCCATCAGAACTGACATTCGCGGCAAGTTCGCGCCTCCGGTGACCCTTTAGCTTGAAAGCACCACGACGTTTCCTGATGACTCGGCACATGTGAAAACTGCAGCCGGATGTTAGTAGCTTGGTGAGAGCATCAGCCGTGAAACCCATCCTTCTATTACAGAAATGTCTTTTTAACCCCGCACCGACGAAGCCAAACTCATAGACGCGTAAGGCTTCAGAGCTCTCCGCAGCCACGATGTGCGCAAGCGGGCACTCCTGCAAAGCGAAACACTGAGTGAGCCTGGGTTCATTGCCGTGTGTTCCCAGGCGTCTGGCATCGCGTTGAAATCACCAATCATTTTCAGCTTTTGGAACCCACGACCGCCTTTCAGCGCGTCTAAGATGACGTCGAGTGACCATCGCTGGTTCGATTGCCATTGGTTTCCCAGTGCCCTCTGCCCGCTTGCGTCCGCCCATACATATGCGGGCTGATCCCGGCCAACGCGCAGGCACGGGGTTGAATATTGCCCTTGGTCTGCATTGCCCATTCTAAAGCAATCGTCCGGAGGCAAATTGGGTCAAGAGACAAAGAGACACGGGAAAAAATACGGCCCACGCTCAAAATGCATATAGAGACTTGCAAAGTCATTGTCCTTGGATGACGCTAATCGCGACCAGCCACGCGACCCGACGAATGGGACACCCAGCTAGAGAGGTAGACACATGCGCTATGAACGACCTGACACGATCAATGATGCCACAGCGCTTTTGGCCGATGCGCAAGCCAAGTCCTTCATACTGGCCGGTGGCACCGATCTTCTGGTCCGGATGCAAAGCGATGAATTTGCTGCCGAGTTGATCGTCGACATCAAATCCATCCCCGGCATGGGGGATATCACGCAAACGGACGACGGGTTTGTGATCGGGGCCGCTGTTCCTGCCGCCGCTCTTTCTGAACATAACGCTCTCTGCGCAGCGTGGCCGGGTGTTGTTGAGGCTGCGAACTTGATTGGCTCTACCCAGATCCAAGGGCGTTGCACGATGGTGGGCAACCTCTGCAACGCGTCGCCCGCCGCGGACAGTGTGCCCGCGCTAGTGGCGGCAAACGCGCGGGTGCGGATCGCGGGCCCATCTGGCACGCGCGAAGCAGATGTCGTTGATATCCCCACGGGCCCCGGTTCTACATCCCTTGAAAAGGGTGAGTTTGTCGAAGCCATCGTGCTGCCCAATGCAGACGGTAAGACCGGTGACGCCTACCTGCGTTTCATTCCGCGCACCGAGATGGACATCGCCGTGGTTGGCGTCGGCGTGACCCTGACACTCAACGAGGATGACACCGTCGCATCTGCGCGCATCGCGCTTGGCGCTGTTGGTCCCAAGGTCATGCTCGTGGAAGATGCCGCCGCCGCATTGGTTGGCAATGCCCTTACGGACGCAGCGCTTGAGGCGATGGGGGCGGCATGCTCTGCCGCTGCAAGCCCAATCGACGACAAGCGCGGCACGGTTGCTTTCAGAAAACAGGTTGTGGGTGTTCTGGCACGCCGCGCCGCACAAACAGCGTATACACGCGCCGGAGGTAAATGATGTCTTCAATTGCTGTTTCCACAACGATCAACGACGACGATGTTGAGTTCCTGTGCCAACCCGATGAGACGCTGCTTGATGTCCTGCGCAACCGCCTTGGCCTGATGGGCGCCAAGGAAGGCTGTGGCACCGGTGACTGCGGTGCGTGCAGCACGATCATGGATGGTCGCGTGGTCTGTTCCTGTCTTGTACTGGGGGCTGAAGCCCAGGGCAAAACCATCGAGACCATCGAAGGCATGGCCAATGGCAGCGAACTGCACCCGCTGCAAACCAAGTTTATTGAACACGCCGCCTTGCAGTGTGGCGTGTGCACGCCGGGCTTCCTGATGGCGGCCAAGGCGCTACTTGATACCAATCCGAACCCGACCGAGACCGAAATCCGGTTCTGGCTTGCGGGCAACCTGTGCCGCTGCACGGGCTATGACAAGATTGTACGCGCGGTTCAGGATGCCGCCGCTGAGATGAGGGGAGAACCAGCATGAGCTTCGACGCCGCATACCAGAGCAAGACATTCAAATCCGTCGGCACACGGCCAAACCGCCCTGACGGGGTGGACAAGGTGACCGGGCGGGCGCGCTATGGCGCTGACTTCAACATGCCGGGCCAGTTGGTGGCTCGTGTCCTGCGCAGCCCCCATGCCCATGCGCGCATCAAAGGCATCGACACGTCCAAGGCCGAAGCGGTCAAAGGTGTGAAAGCCATTGTCACCGCCGATGATCTGCCGGACCTGACGGATGGCGACGCCGCGCTTTATGCCGTGCTCGACAACTGCATGGCCCGCGAAAAGGCGCTTTATGACGGCCACGCTGTCGCTGCCGTCGCCGCGATTGATGAGAAAGCCGCGAAAGAGGCGTTGAAGCTGATCGAGGTGGATTACGAGGTGCTGCCGCATGTCGTGGATGTCGACGCGGCCTGTGCCCCCGATGCGCCGCTTCTTGATGAGAGCGTCTTCACCCAAGGCGTCGAACCTGCGCCCACCAAACCCTCGAACGTGGCCAACCGGTCTGAGTTCGGTCATGGCGACGTGGATGCAGGTTTTGCGAAGGCGGAAGTCGTCATCGAACGCAGCTACAAAACCGAACAGACGCATCAGGGCTACATTGAACCCCATGCCTGTGTGGCAAGCTGCAACCCCGATGGGACGGCCGACCTTTGGGTCTGTACGCAAGGTCATTTCGTGTATCGCCAGACATGTGCGGATCTTCTGGGCCTCGAGGTTTCCAAACTGCGCGTCACCTCCTCCGAGATCGGCGGCGGCTTCGGTGGCAAAACCCATGTTTGGGCGGAACCTGTCGCCCTTGCCTTGTCGCGCAAGGCAAACCGTCCGGTGAAACTGGTGATGTCGCGCGAAGAGGTGTTCCGCGCCTCCGGCCCGACCAGTGCCACGTCGATTGACGTAAAGCTTGGTGCGACAAAGGACGGGCAGATCACCGCCGGCATGGCCACGTTGCGCTATACCAGCGGGCCTTACGCGGACATGTGGGCAGAACTGGGCGCGATGACGTCCTTTGCCTGCTACGATCTGGAAAACGTAAAAACCGTTGGTCTTGAGGTCATCGTGAACCGGCCCAAGGTGGCCGCCTATCGCGCGCCCTCTGCGCCGATGGCCGCCTTTGCTGTGGAAAGCGCGATCGATGAGTTGGCCAAGGAAATCGGCATGGATGCCGTCACTCTGCGCCTGAAGAACGTGGCGCGGGAGGGCACCAAATCTTCCTACGGGCCGGTTTACGGTCCCATCGGGATTGAGGCGACGCTGAGGGCGGCCAAGGATCACCCGCATATGAACGCGCCGCTTGGCGAAAACCAGGGACGCGGCATGGCCTGTGGCTTCTGGTTCAATTTCGGTGGCCAGACCTGCACCGATCTGAACATCAACGCAGATGGCACCGTGACGCTGGCCGTTGGAACCGTCGATGTGGGCGGCTCTCGCGCATCCCTGTCGCTGATTGCGGCCGAGGAGTTGGGCATCGAGTATGACGATATCAAAGCCGTCATCGCCGACACCGCGACCCTGGGCTACAACGACATGACGGATGGCAGCCGGGGTACGTTCTCGACCTCCATGGCCACGATCTCTGCGGCCCGCAATGCGATTGAGGTGATGCGCCAGAGGGCGTCGCTTATGTGGGATATCCCGGTTGAGGATATCTATTGGGAAGATGGCCACGCCCATGCGGCAGGGTCCAAGCACGGCAACCGCACGCCTTTGTCGGTCAAAGAGATTGCGGCGGAAGCGGGCAATACAGGCGGGCCAATTGCTGGTCACAGTGAACTGGTGGCCGATGGCGCTGGCGTCTCCTTTGCCACCCATATCTGCGATCTTGAGGTTGATCCTGAAACGGGGGAGACCCGTATCAAGCGCTACACGGTCATTCAGGATGCGGGCAAAGCAGTGCATCCTGACTATGTGGAAGGTCAGTATCAGGGCGGCGCTGCGCAAGGCATCGGCTGGGCGCTGAACGAGGAATACATCTATGGCGAGGATGGTCGGCTGCAGAACCCCGGGTTCCTCGACTACCGCATCCCGGTCTGTTCCGACCTGCCGATGATCGACACACAGATCCTTGAGATCCCCAACCCCAACCACCCCTACGGTGTGCGCGGCGTGGGTGAGACATCCATTGTGCCGCCGCTTGCGGCCATTGCGAACGCGGTCTCCAACGCGGTTGATGTCCGGATGACGCACATCCCGATCTCACCGCCTCGTATTCTTGCCGCGCTCAACGAGGACACTGGGAACTGATGGTCGAGGTCCAGCTCTGGGCTGGGCTTCGGCCATTGGCGGACAATCAGAAAGTGGTGCGCGTTGAGGCTCGCACCATACGTGAAATGCTACGCAAACTGGAGGATCGCTATCCCGGTTTAAGTGATCCAATCCGAGGTCAGGTCGCCGTCTCGGTCAACGGCGTCATCTATCGCAACGATTGGTCCCAGGAACTGCCCGAAGGCGCGGAAGTCATGCTCATGCGGCGTCTTGCGGGTGGCTAAGCCTGGATGTACGTCATTTCAAAAGCGGTTTGATTAGAAAAAACCAGATTAGAGGCGATAGGGGCTTGTCCCGCGTTTGGTCGTGACCAATCAGAACAGGTTGCTCAACAACCTCATCGGCAACTCTGGCATCGGCGATTTCGACGACGGGAAAGTAAGAAGCGCGGCAAAGAAGATACCTTTGGCCAAATCCAAGCCAACGTCTTTTGCCCCTGCAGCGCATTGGTGTTTTCCGAAGTTCGATAAATACTGCACTTTCGCTTGTGCAACACCGGTGGGGCAGGTGCAATCTACCTCGTCCGGCTAGGGCCAGAAAAGTACCGTTCACCGCCATGTCTCAAACTTTCTGACACAGGGGTACTCAAACCGGACGCCATTCGATTATGTGGTTACTCGAGTTCCGCATCGCCGCCGTCTTCCAGCAAACGCCGCCGCAACCCGTCGCCCCATGGTGGCACATTCAACAGGACGTCCTCATCACCTGGCCAAGAGTCACCCGTGACGATGACCCAAGGGCCCGGAGCGCCCGTCGCCAGGTCGAAAAGCTGAAGTGACGTGCCATCGTACCATTCGTGCGACACGGCCAGCAGCACCCCCTCTTCAGGCCATATCTCGACGCTGCCGTTCTGCTCGAATGCCATGGTTCCTTCCCAGACCGTGTCACGGGAGCCCGGCTGCGAAACGACGAGGGAGCAAAAGCCGTCATACGTGGCGAATGCATTCCCGGACACCGCAAACACACGGGGATTAATCCCGGAAGAGTCCGCATCTGCGATGTGGTCAGAGGCGACCACGGCCCATTCTTCCCCGTCGGGCTCCAGCAGCAACCATGTTACACCGAGCGTGCCTTGACGCTCTTCCATGCCCCAGACAACGGCCATATCGGTGTCCCTGCTCAGAGCCGCCCAGACAGGCGCATCCAAAACATCTTCTGATGACTCAATGAAACGTATCCCCGTTGTTTCCTGGATGTCGGCCCAGTTCGAAATCTCTACGAACTTTTGAATATCTGGTACGACGAGTATATCGCCTTCATCTATGGCAAGCGTCTGAGACCACACGGGTTCTCCAGGGCCAGGTAACTCAAAGTTCGTTGGATCGTCGACACCAATGTCGAGCGGTATCCAGGCCCAATCATGCGCGTTGAAAGGCCGCGTCGCCTGTCGCATCAGAGTTCGGAATGTGGCGTCGTTCGTCTCCAGGCACATTCCCCTTTGTGACGGCAGAGGCTCTGCCGTGAAGGTGAGATCAGCCAGGGGGGTCAGATCCAGCAAAATGTGCTCGCCGGAGGCTTCTGTCACCGCCGCAATGGGCGCAGACGCGGCATATCGCGGCTTGTCATGTTCTTCATCAAACCAAAGGTCGATTTGCTCCGGGTGCGAATAGATGACTTCAAAGCTCTTTGCATTTCGCGCTTCCATCTGACCGAGCCAATCAACAACCGTAAAGCTGCTGCCATCTGGTGCGATGGCGCCGGCCCGGCTTACACGCGGCACCTGCCAAAGAACTGTACGAGTTTCGAGGTCTATGAGGCTGGTGTGATGGTCACCAGCCCCGCCACCCGTGCCCTGGTTGTCGCTGGTAACCAAAAGCAAGCCGGCGCTCTCTGATGCATCGAGCAAATCCACGCCGACAAATCCGACGGCGCATTCCGCCTCTTCTTCTTCGTCATACTCAAGACAAACGGTCGTGCGCTGCCATGTCTGATCTTCTGCCTTTTGAAAGATTTCAACTTCGGCGATCAATGCACTGGTGCGGATGGCCAGATCGGATGAGAAAACGTAGTCGGCAGTCGGTCCTTCGGCCGGGTCCAGCCCGTTGGACGCCAGAAAGTCACTAAACGGTGCGAAGCCGGAAGACCGGTTGATTGTCATCAAAGGCAAGACAGTCCTTTCGGCATCCAGACTGCCCTGCATATCCGACGGATCAACGTCGCCAAGTTTCAACTCGGCAACCGGGCCCGTTTCGTTGCCTGCGCAAATGGCGTCGTCGCATATCGAGAGAGGCGACTGCACGATCACTTCTCCAAACGCATCAAGAACCAGGAAAGACAATCGCCCCTGCGCAATGTCTGACGTGACGGCCATTTCGCGCTCGTAGGTCAGTTCAAAGGCCTGATCCAGAAGGTCTTCGGTGACGTCTTCGACCGCGATGCCCACATATTGCGCGTAAATCTGTGTCAAGAAATCGGTGGTCTCGTACTCCTCTGACAGCATGCCCGAAAAACATGGGCGGGTTGAGCAAGAGATCACACCGCTGTGTGTGTCGTCGATATGCCAAGAATAGACCGCTGCTCCGACATCCGGAAACCGTTCGCTGACTTTACCTGTTGCGGTGTCATAGATCAGCAAACCGGCTCCATGTGACGTGATCAGCCGTTCGCCCCCCGGTGTCAGCGCGACAAGGTCGATCGCTCCTGTGTCCGGGACTTCCAGCTTCAAAATGCGTTGCTTCAAAAGCGCGTTGAGGGCGACACGCAAGACATCGCCGTCCATTGCGTTCAAGGCCTGTGTTTCACTGGTCGAGGATGCATAGGATTGGGCCGCATCTCGTATCGTGCGCCACGCCTCGGGCGTTCCACTTTGCGACAGCGCGTCTGCGAGCCTCACTTCAGCCTGAAACCGCGCCAGCGCCTCTGCGCGCGCATTTTCCTCGGCAATGTTCTTTTGTCTTTCAGCCTCTTGTGCGTTTTGCTCGGCAATGTCGCGTTGTTCTCGGGCAGCGTCTGCGTTGTCTTCGGCAATGACACGCTGACGTTCGGCTTCCTCTGCGTTGGCCTCGGCACGTTTTGCTTCTGCCTCGGCAACACCCCTTTGGCGATCTGCCTCAACACTTTGGAACCAAGCAAAAACGGCCAACGCCGCAGTCAGCGCCACCGTTGCCATCGAGCCTACGACCCAGTTGCGCTGGCGGTGGCTGGCGGCAACACGGCTCTCACCCACAAACGCCGCTTGCACCGGAGAAATCTGCGGCGCGTCCGTGGGTCGACTGTCCCGCCAGGTTTCCGCATCTACAATGTCTTGCCCTCTGAGCAAAAGGTGCGCTGGTCGACCCGCATCCGTCCATCGCTTGGCGAGGCCGCTAAGCCGCGTGTGCTCTCGGATCCAGTCGATATCTGTGTTCAGTGCCGAAATCAGAGTATCCACAGCGTTCTCGAAAGGATCACGCGGTGTGCAAAAGATGAAATTCAACCGTGCCAACAGTGGCGGGATCCGGTCACCTTCGACGTCTTCGATGACAATAGGTGCGATGCGCTTGTTGAGTGAATGGGCGTAGTCGACCTCCCAGGCACAGACCTCAGACGTTGCGGAATGCGGGCTGAGCAGGAAAACGACCGTGTCCGCCTCTTCGATCAGTTGTTTGAGCCTGTCGCGCCATTCTTCTGTGGGCAGGATATCATCGGTGTCCCGAAAAACGCCGAAGTGACGACTTCGCAACGCATCTGATATTCCCTGAGCCTGCTCTCGGTCCTTGCGGGATTAGGACAAAAACACCTTGGCTTCGTCAGGCGACCCATCAAGGTTTTCTTCAACAATTTTGCTCACCAGAACCGTCCTGAATTCCAGACCGAATGCCTTGCCGCAGGTGTTTCACCTCAATTTCTGCGTATTTCGCGGTTTGACGCAAGCTTGCTCGAACGCCCCAAAACCTGACCAAAGGGCGTGGAGATGTCATCCAACCACGTCCAGCAGGTTTCGGACCTGGGCGCGATCATAGTCTTTGATGTCTTCTGTCAGGCGTTCATAGGGCACGAGGTTGGGGTGGAACTTGCGGTCATTGTCGCGCTCGGGGGCGTATTGCCAGCCATCCAACTCACGTTCGATCGACCACGCATTGTGCTCTAACCGGGCGAGTGTTTCGAGCGTGTCTGCATCGAGGCTGCGAGCACCGGACTCAGTCAGTTGATCCCGCCAGAAAGTGACCATTGGAGCGTGATCTGCGGCGCGGCGGCTGGCGATCTTGTAAGTTTCCGGCAGAACATCCCACGGCTGGCTCGACACATCGCGCGCCCCTCCCTCACCCGCTTCTGCAGCGCGTTTTTCGAGGTATTTCTCATGTAGAGCCCGCGCGCGCTTCTCTCGATCAGAATCGATGCCACCCCAATTCTGCATCTCGGCCACCCGGCCGAACGGCTCAATGACATCGTCTGAAATCTCTGCGCCATCGGTGATACGCACAAGCAGCCCGTCAAGCGCCGTCGTATCCGGGACATGTACAAAAATCGGCGCAGAAAGAGCAGATGTCCGGCGTGACGCCTCACGAATGGCTTGCGCCGTCTGGATCGGTTGCTCCGCGCCTGCTTCAAAGCCAGTAACCACAATGGCACTTACGTCATCCTTGCCGATTGCCTTTTCCAGAAAGACGCGATCACCCACCGCCTCATCTGCTGCGGGTTCGTGCATCGTGACGCGCGCAACCCATGCCAGCGGCACATCACTGTCCCCTGTCTCACGGACAAGGTTTGCGAGCGGCGGGACGCGCTGGAAGAGATCGTGCATGGCCTGCGACCGGTTCCGGACAAGCCAGTGGATTTGCGGCAAATCCAGACCTACGGCGGGCGATACCTTCAGATAGCGGGAAACCACTTCTGTCGCTGCAGCGTCCTGCCCACAAACGATCAGCACCGGACCGGTCTGATCACGCGCATGGACGAGCTGCGTAACATTTACCTTGGAGAACAGATCCGCGGCAGCGGCACTCGCTGGGCTGAAGAGCCGTAGTTGACCGCCCTTTCCAAGGCACTTCATGAACGTGTCGCTTTCGGCGAGGTGGTGGTAGGTATAGGCCTCTTCGACGACCACCAGCACGTCGAGCGATGTGCAGGTGCGCAGAGCATCGCTTTCGGCGATATCGCGAACGATGCGGAGGTTCCTGGTGTCATCGCCAGTTGAGATGACGAGCCGCCGTGCGCGTGACACGGCGCAAGATTTGAGGTGTTGGTCAATCTGTCGTTTGTCGCTTGCGGCGTAATGATATGCGCCTTGGGCATGTGCACGTTTGCGCGACGCTTCATCGGTTTCCAAGTCCAGGATGACAGCGGGCGTTGGTTTGTCAGTATCCTGACTGGCGTCCAGGAACAGCTCCGCCTGGTTGTCGAGGCCAATCAGGATCGAATGATCCTTGAGGCGCGATACCCAGACCCTTTCCCAAAACTCTGCCAATATCGTGGCAAGCACGGCCAACAGCGCAGCAAAGGCGGCCAGCGCGCCTACCAGTTCACCAATGGTCAGAAGCCAACCGTTGCCGCCGGGATCCGGGTTCAATTTCGGGGTAAACACCCGCATCGCAGCAGGAATGCTGTCCAAGGTGATCTTCACAATTCGCTGCGGTGTCAGCGCTTCGGCAGGTAGATTGGCCATTGCCAGTTGCACGTGACCGACAAAGCCCAAAACCAGCGCGATGATGACAGCAAAAACAAGGATACTTCCGACACTGCTGCGCTGCTTGAGAATCAAAATAATGTTGTACAAAGGCAGTCCTTATTCATGTGTCCTTGTTTCGGTCGTGACGCGGTCGACCCGGCATGGTTGCGCCAAAAGCGGTGCGCCTCATGACCTGCTCCGCGCTTAAGGTGTACTTGACCCCGCAACATCATCCTTTCGCTGCAGTTTGGCAAAGTGATCATCCTGCATAAACTTCTCGGCTGCTGCCGCGCCGATTTCGCGGCTGAGCGGGATGCCCGCCGGGTCTTCCATCTTTCGAACTTGCGCGATGTCGCGCGCGGACAGTTGCAGGCCGGTGTGCTCGCTCAGCCAATCCGCCTCGAGCCGCGCGTCATAGCGTTGGAACGTAAACAGTGGCTCCGGGGTCAGACGGGCGCCCGCCATATCCCCGACTTCCGAGTTGATCGTCCAAGGCGTGTCACTTCTTCCCAATAGCTGCATCATCGCCATCGTGTGTGTTTGCCCGTCGGAAATCATGCCGGAGAGGGCCTTTACCGCGAGGCCAACCGCCGACATGCGTGCCGCCTTCTGCGCGTTGAGCCGTTCGCGGCTGGTGCCGGTCCCGATAGACACGATAAACAAGTTGTCTTCGCCCGGTGACCAATCGAAGCCATAGGCGGGCACCATAGCCATCTGCGCTAGCAACAGGGCTGGATTGTTGTAGGGCGTGACTCCGCCATCGACGAAAAGACCGGGCGGCTCGCTCTCGATCACTGAAACCGGTTCGGGGTTAAAGTAATGCGGCGCAGCTGTTGAGGCGCGCACCAACTCGCGCAGATGATAGTGCCGGTTTCCGATAAAGCTGCCATCTTCAGGCGTGTCCCAGAATTTAGACCGGGGATTGTTCGACAGCACCCAGGCGCTGCCCGTATCCATGCGCTTGGTGACAATCGCGATAAAAGTGCGAAGGTCTTCCGTATCGAGTGTGCGATTGCCACAGACTTGTGCGATCTCTTGCTTGAGGTTCTTGGCGCTAAAGACGGCCTGCCAGCCGATGATGCGAAAGTAGGATCGGCGAAAGACCCGCGGGGCCAGTTCGTAATAGAAATCGGCGATCTCATCTGCGGTGTAGCCAAGGCTTAGCGCGGTTGAGATAATGGCACCGGTTGAGGTGCCGCCGATAAGATCGAAATACTCACACAGCCGCGCCTCGGGCCTTCCATCCCGTTCGCGCAGAAGCGTCTCTAGCCTGCGCAGGAAAGCGACGGTGATTGTCCCACGCACCCCACCGCCATCGAGCGACAGGATGGTCCGTGCACGCGCCGACCCTGTCACGGTGTTGTTCCTTGCGTTTCAGCTGATGTCATTCGCTTATTCGTCCCCCGTCCCGCATCCTACAAAGCACCGGACGCGTTGTGAAGTCGCCGGGAGGGTCTCAGGCTCAACGCTCTTGCGGAAGCGATCTGATTTGTTGTCTGAAACCCCAAGTTTTCAGGCTGTGTGGGTCAAAGGATCAAGGGGATCACGGTGCCGAAATGCGTGAACCCCTTATCACAATCGGCAAAGTGCTTTAGGCTTCCAACCTGACCCGCCACTTAATTCTCGGAAGCTAGGTTACAATGTACAAGAAACTGGTATCCGCTGTATTCGGCCTCATCTCCGGCTTTCCACTTGCGGCTTTGGCTGAGACAGCATTCCTTGACCAAGGTTGGTCAGACGACATGCGCGCCCAGTTTTACCACACGCCGCAGGGCTCTCACATCATGCCCGCGGACTGGTTTCTCGCATTGGAAAGCCCGGACGGTTCGAGCCGTTTTTCGGACATGGATTACCTGTCACGGTTCGGATTTGTTGCTTCAGATTTGCCCGGACAGGCCGAGCAACTACCCGTGGGGATTGCGATCGATCGTGAGGCTGTGCAAGTCGGGCTAAACTGTGCGGCCTGTCACACGGCCAATGTGCAAGTTGGCACCCAGACTTTCCGGATCGATGGCGCACCGGCACGTCTCGACTTTGATACTTACTATCAGACGCTGGCCCAAGCGGTGACACTCACGCTGGTTGACCCGTCCAGATTTGATCGGTTTGCCGAAACGCTTTCGGCCACAGATGATGCCGCGAAGGCCGCTCTCAAACAGGAATTGACCGCGTTCAATGTTTCGATCACCGGGGATGCGGTGCTGCGCAAACCGGTGTTGGAGTCCGGTTTCGGGCGGGTGGATGCCTTGACGCAGATTATCAACGCGCTGGCCGTTCGCGACCAGGAATTGCCGAGAAATCTGTTTCCGGTGGCGTCCCCGACCAGCTATCCGCCGCTGTGGCTGACGCCCGAGTTGGAGTTTGTTCAGTGGAACCCTATCGCTGCCAGTCCTATCCTGCGCAATGGCGGGCAAGTCTTGGGCGTGTTTGGCAGTACGTCCATTGGCGCGGACGCAGGGGTGAAGGCGTTTGACTCGACCGTTCGCGTGAATGAGTTGCACCAGTTCGAAGAATGGGTGAGTGCGCTGAAACCGCCGGTGTGGGACGAAGAGATCATGGGGCCCATCGACCGGGATATGGCCGAACGGGGCAAGGCTCTGTTCGCTAAGAATTGCAGCGGCTGCCACAACATGGCGCCGTACCGGCGGACTGACCCCGCTGACAACTACTTTGGCAAAACGTTCATTGAGATCGGCAGGATCGATTATCGCAAAGTCGGTACAGACCCGGCCTATCTTCAGAACCTTTTGACGCGCACGATTGCCACCAATGCAACGACAGCGCCGTTGTTTGACGGCGCGCCGATGGTGCCGGCAACAGCCTTCTTTGGCAGGATTGTCGCGGCCTCGCTGGACAAAGCCATACTTGCGTCGGGTTTCACCCAAGAAGAAGTGGTGGCCCTGCACGGATATCGTTTTCGCACCGGCGAGGATGGCCAACCGGTGCCGTACCTACCGCCCCGCGTGACCGACATAAAGGCCAGCCCTCTGGCGGGTGTATGGGCAACCGGGCCTTACTTTCATAACGGGTCGGTGCCGACAGTGTATGAAGTGCTGTCGCCATCTGACCGACGAGACGTCTTTTGGACTGGCGGCAATCAACTGGATCTCGACAGGTTGGGGTATGAAAGTGACGAAGCGCCGGGGCTGTTTCGCTTTGACACAAGCCTGCCCGGGAATGGCAACGCCGGTCACGACTATGGGTCGGTTTTGTCTCATGACGAGCGTATGGACGTCATCGAGTACCTGAAGACACAGTGAAACCGTTAACGGTTGGACGTGGGTGGTTGGACTGCATTCTAGGCATCTACGGGCCTTGCCATTGAACGCCAAAGGCGCACCCCGTTGGACAGTCCATTTGTGAGATCAACCCGCGCTCGGCGAGATCGGATTTTTCCCACTTAGTGCCCCAGATATTTGTGGCCTTGCATACCAGATGCTGAAAAAGCAAGCTTGCGGCGTCAAAATTTGGATCGGCCGGACATGGGTTTTAACTTCGGGACACTCGCACGCGCATTTCTGTTCTCTGCGTTTTTCTTGGTCTCCGGCTGCGGACTTGGCCTCTTTAACGGAGGGGCCAGCAATGATCGCAACTGGCAGGAACAGTTCTCCCGGTTGGCGCTGGCCGAGTGGCGCAGTGAGAGCGAGTTCGTGATGCGCGACTTGCGTGCCTGGGAGTTCGGCCCCAGCGGTCCAATCAAAAAAGACTGGATTGCGAGTGCGTTTGATCTGAACAATGTCAGGGGCATCTGGTTTTTCTTCTCCCCGTTCAGGCCAGGTGATGATCTGGGCCACACGTTTGTCACGTTCGAATTGGTCCGCAACGGCAGACCTGATTTTCTGACACTCTCCATTGAAGCAAGACGCGAAGTTGGAGAGGAGTACTCCCCCCTCCGCGGTTTGTTTGGCGCCTATGACCTCGCCTTCGTTTGGTCGACGGAGAAGGATATCTTTACGAACACCGCGCTTGCACTCAATCGAGACCTGGAAATGTACAAGGTCAACGTCAGCGCCGAACATGCCTCGCAAATTCTGAAAGCATTTGTCGAACGTTCCGATCAATTGGCGAAGAAACCCGAGCTGTACAATACAGTGGAAAGCAACTGCGCGTCCGAGCTGGCCTTGGTGATTAACCGCCTGTTCGGTGAGAAAATTCCGCCACACCGAAGTTTCCGGCGCACTGGCCAAGCCGCAGGGTACCTGCATAGTCTTGGTTACATTGAACCCAGTTCCGTCCCATTCGCCGATCTTCAGGAGGCCGCCAACATCGCGCCACTGATCAGGACGTACCAGTTTCAAGCCGACCCCTGGCTGTCTGACACTGTTCGAAAAGAGCACGCGCGGTTGGCGGTGTTTTAGGCCCGGTCATATCCAAGGCGTTTACGGGCCAAAATACGCGCCCATGCGAGTTTATTGCGCCATTTCCCTTTCAATTGGTAAGGTGGGCTTGACGTAATCAAGACACCTGCATGGCCCGAATATTCTTAAGTCATTCCAGTCTGAACAACCCCGAAGCGATTGCGGTGCGGGAATGGCTATCTTCGGAAGGGTGGGATGATGTCTTTCTTGATCTCGATCCGGATACGGGCCTGAAGGCCGGAGAACGCTGGCAGGAAGCACTAAAGCGCGCGGCGACCCGGTGCGAAACTGTATTGTTCTTGATCTCGCCCGAATGGGTCGCATCAAAGTGGTGCCTTGCAGAATTTTTGCTGGCCAAGCAGCTTAACAAACAGATTTTTGGCGTTCTGATCAGGGAAACGCCTCTGCAGGATTTGCCCCTGGAGATGACGTCTGAGTGGCAGATTGTCGACCTGACAGCGGGCGCCCTGGATCGCCAGTTCGAGGTGACCGTTTCGAGCGGGTCAGAGCCGGAGATCGTCAGTTTTTCCGGAGAGGGGCTCAAACGGCTTCGCATCGGCCTGAAGAACGCCGGTTTGGATCCGGATTTCTTCGAATGGCCGCCGCGCGATGACCCGATGCGCCCGCCTTACAGGGGCATGCGCCCGATGGAGGCCGAAGACGCCGGCATTTTCTTTGGTCGTGAAGGGCCAATCATCGAGGTGATGGATAGGTTGCGCGGGCTGCGGAGCGCCGCTGCGCCTAGGCTTCTTGTTATCCTGGGTGCGTCAGGGTCCGGTAAAAGTTCGTTTCTGAGAGCGGGCCTGCTGCCAAGGCTTGCACGCGACGATCGTCACTTTCGCTGTCTTCCAGTTCTGCGTCCGGACAGGGCCGCTTTGACGGGTGATGGCGGCCTGATGGCTGTGATCGAGCAATCAATGGCCACGGCCGGCATACGCGTCAGCCGAGGCGACATCCGGGAAGCGATCGAGACCGGCGCTGAGGCGGTTAAATCGCTTCTGTCGCAATTGACCGTGCCCGCGATCGACAACCAGGCAACGCCCACTTTGATCCTGTCCATTGATCAGGCCGAAGAGCTTTTCAACGCCGAGGGCCTTGCGGAAGCAGAGGATTTTCTTCGTCTGCTGAACGATCTTGTTACGACCGACGATCCGGCGGTTACGGCTGTGTTCACAATCCGCTCTGATCAATACGAAAAACTGCAAACGGTCGAAACGCTCACGGGCCTGCGCCAACAAACCTATTCCTTGCCGCCGCTGCCGAAAGGCGTTTACGGCCACGTGATCAAAGGGCCGGCGCGACGGTTGGCCGGTACCGAACGTCAACTCGTCGTCGAAGAAGCGTTGACGGAAGCCCTTCTGAGGGATGTGGAAATGGGCGCTGGCAAAGACGCTTTGCCACTTCTGTCCTTCACGTTGGAACGTTTGTTCCGAGAATACGGAGGGGATGGCAGCCTCAAGCTTTCGGAATACCAAAAATTGGGTGGCGTTCGAGGCTCGATTGAGGCTGCGGTCGAGCAAGCCCTTGTTGCTGCCAATTCCAACCCGGCGATCCCAACCGACCACAAGGCGCGAATGGCGCTGATCCGACGTGGCCTGATTCCATGGCTGGCAGGGGTTGATCCGGAAACGGGCGCGCCGCGCAGACGTATTGCCCGCAAATCTGACATTCCCCCAGAGGCGCTGCCTCTGGTCGAACTGCTTGTTGATCAGCGTCTTTTGGCCGTCGATGTCGAAGAAGCAACCGGTGGAACAACGATCGAACCTGCGCATGAGGCGCTTTTGCGACAGTGGGGTCTGCTGGAGGGGTGGCTCGAGGAGGACTTCGAAGATCTTTCCACGGCGGAAGGTGTGCGACGGGCCGTCCGCGATTGGGACGCCAACGCAAAAGACCCCGAATGGATCGCCCACTTTGGTGGCCGACTTGAGCTTGCAGAAGCGGTTGCTGCGCGGGCAGATTTCTCTGACCTGTTTTCCGCGACCGATCGGGAATACCTGGCCGCATCCCGACGGGCCGAGAATGCGCGGCGGGACGAAGCAAACCGCGCGGCCCAAAGGCTTCAAAAGCGCACGATGGCGGGTTTGGTCGTAGCCGTCGTGCTTGCAGTGACGGCCGCGGTTTTCGGACAACAAGCTTTCAAACAAAGCCGTATTGCGGAAGATGAGCGTCTGCGCGCGGTCACGCAGGCGGATCTGGCAACGTCCGCTTCGGAACGCGCCCAAAAGGAAGAAGCCCGCGCACGCGAACAGGCTGAACTGGCGGAGGTGGCCCGCCAAGATGCGATCCAGCAGGCGGATGTCGCCGAAGAACGCCGCAAGGATGCCCTGCTGGCGCAGTCAGGTTTCCTTTCGCAACTGAGTGCGCAGGAACTTGAGGCCAACAACGTCAACCAGGCGATCTTGCTGGCGATCGAGGCGCTTCCCGATCAGTCACTCGATCCGAATGGGCGCGAGCTGTCGGATCGTCCCGCATGGCCGGGCGTTGAGACAATTCTGCGCCAAGCCCTGCGCCAGCCCCATGAGATTGGATTGATGTCGGTCGATGCATACTTTGGCATCTGGACAGTCGCGATCAGTCCCGACCGCGGACGCATCTTGACGTCATCACGCAACGGGGTTTCGCGCATTTGGAATGCAAACGCGACCGATGAATTCATTGACTTGGTGATTGAAAGCGATGCCCCAACGTTCCACATCGTCGATGTTGCATTCATCGGCGAGGGTGATCGATTTCTTGCCGGGCATGCGGATGGAACTGTGCGGGTCTGGAGCACCGACAGCGGGCAGCAAATCCACCGGCTGGAGGGTCATACCGGCGCGATTACAGAAGTCGCCATTGATCCGAACGGCCGCCTGGCGGTGTCCGGATCTCACGACGGGACAGCGAGGCTTTGGGATATTGTCAATGGCTCTGAAGTAGCGGTTATCACAGAGATCGCGGACGACCGCGCATCGGTGAATGCGGTCGACTTCAGCCCGGATGGCACTCAGGTTCTGACGGGAGGATCTGACGGCACGTTGCGTGTTTTTGACGTGGAAACTCTGACACCGGTGGCTGAGATTGTCGCGCAACCCGGCACGATTTCAGATGCCAGGTTCAGCCCCGATGGCACGACGGTGTTGAGTGCTTCCAACAGTGGAAATGTCAGACTGCTGAACGTCGCGGAGATCGACGATCCCCATGTGTCGCTAGAAGACTCTGATGGTGTTTGGCAGGCCACGTTTGTAGATGGCGGTCGATCGATACTAGGGGTTTCGTCAACGAATAGCATTCTTTGGGATGCAAGAACGGGCGCAATAATGGCCAGGGTTCTTGGTACGACTCAGGGGGTTAGTTTCGCGGACGCGTCTTCAGACACCGATGTCATGGTCACCACTTCGCGCGACGGCACTGCCAGGGTTTGGGATTTGAGAACCGGTCAGCCGATTTCTGTGCTCCGTCATCCAAGCGGCGTCATCAGCGCCGCACTTAGCAACGATGGAACCCGCCTTGTCACAGGGACGACGGATAGCACGATCCATGTCTGGGATGTTGAAGCCTTATCAAACCGTGTTTTCGCGCGCCAAGCCGGTGCTATCCTTGACATCGACATGTCGCCCGATGGGCGCCGATTGCTGACCGGATCAGAGGATCGAAGCGCCAGACAATGGGATGCGGATACCGGCGCCCCAATCGGACAGGGATCAAGCTTTGAGACAAGTGTGACCAGCGTGGCGTACTCACCTGACGGATCGCAGGTCATGACCGGCACCAGAGGCGGGGAGGTCGTTGTTTTGGACGCCTTGCTTGGCGAGCCGATCGTCACGTTTGCAGATCAGAACAGCGAAATCACGGATGCCAGTTTTGACTCCACTGCCTCTCACGCGGTAACGGCCACGAAGGACGGTACTGTTCAGGTTTGGGACATCGAAGACGGGAACGCCGTAGCAATGGCAAGCTTCTCACCCGAAGAGGGCACCTACGTGAACGCCACCGTCTTTTCGCCTGACGGAAAGCTGATCTTCACTGCGGATCAACTTGGTCGTGTTGACAGCTGGTCACCTGAAACATCCGAACACCAGCGACGTTTGCAATGGCACTTTCAAAAGGCCTACGACCTGGCCTTGAGCCCGGATGGCACAAGTTTGATGTCGACGACGCGAGACCAGACCGCCAGCTTGACCAACCTGCTGACCGGTGAAGAGATCGCGGAATTCAGGGGCCACACACAAGACGTCACCGGCGTGGCTATCAGCCCTGATGGCACATTCGCGGTGACCGGTTCATGGGACAAAACGGCCATCGTGTGGGCACTGCCGTCCGGTGAGTTACTCGATACGCTGCGCGGCAACCAATCGAACATTAACACCATTGCAATTGGTGCTGATGGTCGCCGTGTATTCACCGGCGCGGCCGATGGTACGGTGCGAGTGTGGCCGGTCATCTCAGAGCAAGGTCAGCCGTTGTTGGAGCTTGCGAAGTCGAAAATGTCTCGCTGCCTGACACAAGAGGAACGCACGCGGTTTTTCCTGAATCGAGAGCCGCCGAGATGGTGTATAACCGGCGCCGGTCTGGAAGCGGAGACCGATCCCTCCAATTGGCGACCCAAACCACCCTATAACACGTCCGATTGGGTAGAGTGGTTGGCTCGGACAGACCGCGGCCAGGTCGTCAAGTTGCCCGAATAAGGCCAGACACTTAACCTTGGCAGGTAGACGCATATGCCTCTTTGAAGGCCATGTTCATACACATCGAAAAATGTACCAACCGCTCGCAATCAGGATTGGAGTCAGCGAAATCAACGATGACACGGGCGGCTTGTTGCGGGGTTGTGCCGGGCAAGATGCAATACCCAAGGTCCGCGGATGCCGGCATCCAGTCTTCGCCCAGCAATGAAAACGCGCCAATCGCACCTTCCAGCATCGCCCGGCAATTTTCAGCCCCAGGTCCGGACCCGGTTACCAAAGCCCTGCAATCTGCCACAAACATCGGTGTTGAGGTTTGCGCCAAAGCCGGCGACTGAAATCCCAAGGCCAGCAAAAATATAGCAAGTTTCTTCATGTCAAATCCCATCCTCCCACAGAACGCTAGCGCACGTTGGACCAAGCAAACAAGCTTTTACTCGCCGAGTTAAAAGCGTTGCAGAGCGCCAGATCGACTTTCGGCAAACGCGATCAGTCACGCGTTATCGTCGTGCAGGTCTACTCATCAAGCGGCGGTCGGATTGAGTCTCTGCTTTCGAACAAGGGGTAATGTGAATGATGCTGCAATAGGCCCGCAGCCGGGATGGTGCGTTTGTTGCGCATCTGTGTGGCAGAGAGGTGTGCCTTGGGGGACACCTCTAATTTGCGTCCTGGCAGTGCCGGTCGAGCTCGCGTGAAAGGAGCCTGTAAGTTGTCTCTACCCGGCGGGTGTTCATTCCTTAAAGAGCCAAATCGCTGGCTTTTGGTCTAGCAAACCGGACCGTGCCTGGCTCCCCCGAACTTCCATTGAGACGGTTTGATCGCCTATTGGCTTGTATTTGCGCGCAAAACAGCGTCGTCGGTGCAAAAACGTTGTCAGATCGTCCAAAAGAGTTTCGACATCGTTGATTGTGTTGTAACTCTGGTTTTGCTGCTCAACCGGATGTTGAAAACCAAATTGATTTCTATGTGCGGCAATTGTTTGGCCTTTTGTGATTGGGGGAATTCAGATGGCTTTTAGGTTTGGAAATCGGCGCGATAATTTCATCTCGGGCACGGATAACAATGACCTGATTTTCGCATTCGGCGGAGATGACACGATCTATGCGGGAGACGGCAATGACTGGATCTTCGGTGGTTGGGGGTTTGATTCGGCCCTGTTTGATGGGTCGGTTCTCAGCTATGACATAGATGAATTCCGTCGCCTGACCATTGTTGAGCAGCTCGATGCAGACGGAAACGTTATCTCCACCGACAGGCTGTTCGGTGTAGAGGCCCTACAATTTGACGACTACACCTTTTTCACCGATGGCCGTGACAATGCCGTTTTCATCACCGGCGATCAGGCGGGCGCTGTCACGGAAGACGATACGGACACCGCAACGGGGACACTCGTAGCCACGGATTTCGACGGTGATGATACCATTGTCGCGAGTTCTGGCTCGGCCTTGTTTGGCAGCTTTGAAATCGATGCGCAGGGCAACTGGACTTACGTGCTGGACAACGCGAACCCTGCTGTACAGGCTCTGGATGCCGGTGAGACGCTGACCGACAGTTTCGATGTGTTCGCCGAAGACGGCACGGTGCAGACGATTGAAATCACCATCAACGGCGCCGATGAGATCATCGAAGTCCCCGCAGATGCGCCTTTGATCGTGGGCGACACGGACGTTGGCCAGCTCGACGTCACGACGAATGTCAGTGCAGCCGGGGATGTGCAGATCCCAACTGGCTCCATCTCGGGTTCGACCATCACGGCAACTGACGGAATAGTCGGAAACCAGAACGGATCGGAAGGGTTCGTTGTGGTCGCGGGTCAAGATGCGGAGTTATCCGTGATCGGCGGTCAATTGATCATCGGCAACGAAGGCACGGGCACGGTATCGGTCCGCGATGGCGGCACGGTCACTGTCGACAACGGGAACCGCGACACGAACAACTTTATTGATCTGAGCGATCTGGTCATCGGCGGCTCGCCAACTGGCGAAGGCACGCTGGAAATTACGGGGGCTGGGTCGACGGTTCGAACCGTGGGCGTGGATAACTCGACCAGAGTCGGACTTGACGGCGGTGATGGCACGCTTTTGGTCGAAGATGGCGGCAGGCTGGAATCCATCTTTTTCGAA
Organism: uncultured Roseovarius sp.; assembly: GCA_963422235.2. Classification (GTDB taxonomy): domain Bacteria; phylum Pseudomonadota; class Alphaproteobacteria; order Rhodobacterales; family Rhodobacteraceae; genus Roseovarius. Next base: position 1,921,825 of record CAXMWV010000002.1, on the reverse strand, counting down.
GTTGGTCGGAACGACTTGAGTACCGGCCGCGTGGTCGTGTCCGGCGAGGGGTCGGAGATACTCGTCTCCTCTGAAACCGGCTTGTTTGCAGAGCCCTTCACATACGAAGCGGGCTTTGCGGTGATCGGCCGGGGTTTTGGGGCGACGGCGACGCTTGAGATACTGGACGGCGGTCGGTTCGAGGTTGCCCCTGGCCGCACGGAAAACGTCGAGACAGCCACGCCAATTTTGCAGGTTGGGCGCGATGGGTCTCATGCAGAGGTTTTGGTGGACGGTGTCGGGTCCGTTCTTTCGGTGAACCAGACTATTCCTGATCCGACTTATGCAGGACCCATCATCGATCTTGGCAGAGGTGACTCCACTGGCGCTGGGCGTGGAGGATCGGGCGTCATCACAGTCTCGAACGGCGGTTTGGTCGAAGTGGTCGGCGAAAATGGTTTCATGCAAATCGGCCAGGAAGGCGAAGGAACTTTAAACATCCTGGAAGGAGGCCAACTAACCTTCGAAGGATTAGACCTGAACGTTGGACAGTCTAACACCGGCAATCTGAACATCAGTGATGGCGGCAATCTGTCGTTTGAAGGCAGAACACTCCTTATCGGCCAAAATGCCGAAGGGATGGGCAATATCACGGTGTCAGGCGCCGGTTCACAGGCGTCTTTCTTACATTCAGGGAACGCCGCGATCGGGTTTTTCGGCGATGCTGAACTCAATGTTCTGAACGGCGCGCAAGTGAATTTCCAAAACACGACGGGTTCAGTAGGTGCGGTCGTGGTGGGTGAGCAGGCCGGCAGCAGCGGTTCGGTTTTGGTGGACGGCCTTGGTACAGAACTAAACTTTGACTTGTCTTCGTTTAACTTGGTCGTTGGCGTGATGGGTGAAGGCGATCTCAGCGTTACCAGCGGTGGCACAATGAATGTATCAGGCGGCGATCATACGAACGTTCTTGTCGGTGGCGAAGCAGGATCGACTGGTGAAATGCTCGTAAGTGGGCCTGGCTCTGAAGTTAACATCGATGTTGAATTCTCACTCGCAGTTGGCTTCGGTGGAGATGGCTCGTTGTCCGTTTTGGACGGCGGAACCTTAAACTTCGTTGCCGGGCCCGGCGGCGGAATAAACGTTGGCAGTCAACCGGGCTCCACGGGAGAGGTCATCGTCTCGGGGGCAAACTCTGTACTGGATTCATCCTTTAACAACTTCTCCATAGGCCTCTCGGGAGAGGGGCTTTTGGAGGTGTCGGACGGAGGCCTTGTCAGAGCGCGAGAAATGACTGTGCTGGAAAACGGTACGGTTACCGGAGACGGTACAATTGAAATTTTGCCGCGGGATGGTTTCCGAGACCTGCTTTCATCCGATGGAACTATCGCGCCCGGTGATGGTATCGGGACGCTTACAGTCCTTGGCGATGTTGAAACCACGTCGACAGACGGGACGCTGGAAATCGAGATTGGTGGAACGTCCAACCATGACGTTCTGGCTGTATCAGAAAGTTTCAGCGCTTTCGAAGCCACCCTTAGCCTCGATTTCCAAGGCAGCTTTGCGCCGTCAGCGGGAGACACGTTCCAGTTCATCACAGCCGGTGACGGGGCCACAGGCTCTTTCGGAGCCGTCATCGTGGAAGGGCTTGCGGCCGATGCGTCCTTTGGACCGATCGTGTTTGATGGAGACGGCGTGTCCTTGACGTTTTTGGCTGATGCGACGGCCGAGGACGATGCGACCATCATCCTGGGCAGCGACGGGTCCGAAGCTTTCGATGCGGGCGCAGGCAATGATCTGCTCAATGGCGGTGGTGGCGACGACACATTGACCGGCGGCGATGGTGCGGACGTGTTCGCCTTTTCAACTGGCAGCGGGTTCGACGAGATCACCGACTTTGAATCGGGTCAGGATCTCATCGATTTGTCCGGTTACGGCGTGACAAGCCTGAGCGAGGTAGAGGTAACTTTCGATGCCGTGGGCGCAACGATCGACCTTGACGGACCCGCCAACGATGTCGATGCAATCACCCTGCTGGGCGTTGGCGCGCTTGGCGTTGATGACTTTATCTTTGCGTAGCTTTTTCCCGTTCGCATAGCGCATTGAAGTCCATCACGTTGTACAACCGAATAGGCCAGCATCTGACGGCCTCTCCATCCATCGTGAAATCCTGTGGATCGGGTGGGTTTTAAAAGGCAGTACCATGCAGCCCACCTGCGCCATTGCAAGCTGGCGCACCGCCTTGGGTGACAAGGGATCGATAAGGCTCAGGAGATTTCGAAGCGACATGCGCACTCCACGCCTTTTGCCAAGGTTCAGCGTTTCAAAACAGTATGCTCACCCGGCATGTTCCCCCGCGCCACCGCGTTTGGACCTTCATTGTGCTCAACCACAGACGTATGAATGATGGCACCCTCCGGCACGTATCGTTCTTCAAAGAACGGAATATACAGCCCGGCGATGTTCATTCGGCGCGTCGGGATGTGTTTGCGTTTGAGGCGGGGGATGAATTCGAGAACAGGCCATATGGACCGCATCGACTTGTTCATCGGCGCATTTGCATCCGGGGCCACGTATTTTTCGTCATTCTTGCCAAGGACCAGCGTGTTGACCGTTCGTGTCGTCAGTCGCAGCTTGGCGGCTTTCGCCTCGGTGATCATCCAGTGCAGTGGAAATTTCGCGATAGCGCTTTTCTCTTCCGGGTACCCCCCGCCCACGTCACCGTGCGAGCCCACGAACCACACCTCTTTCACATCTTGCTTCACCTCACCCTTGGCCTGAAACCGGTGCGGTCTGAACGTGTTTCCCGCAGGCCAAAGTTGCGGCTGAAACATCGTGCGCCGCTCGTCCAGCGCCACCGCATGCCGCACCGATTTGACGCTCGGGTTTGTGCTTGTGAACGCATGGGATCGCAGGCGCGGCCCAAACCGCCCGCTCTCAATCACCGACCCAACCGTATCAAACAGCCCAAGAAACTCGATCGTGGGTCGCACAGGGCGCAGGATACGTTCAAACAGACGCACTTCACCAAACGTATCGTCTGCATTCTCACCAATGTTTTTGTAGGCCCTGTAGGCGTAATCCAGCAGGTTCAGATTGTCGGGATGCATCAGGCCCACCGCATGGATGAATCCGGCCAGAACGCGTGCCGTATAGGCCCCTCGACTGAACCCGAAAATATAGATCTTATCCGGCGGGATTTTCTGTTTGCTGTCGCCATGGTCGTAATGCTTGATCAGGAACCGGTAGGCCTCTTTCACATTCGTGTCCAAGCCCCAGCCAGTGGCCAGCCCCCACACTTCCGTGGCTTTGCGGTAGTAGTACGACGCGGAATTCTCCGCCCCGAACGTGCCGACACCGGGGTCATAAAACACCACCTGGTCGTCGTTTTTCTCGAGGCACCCAAAGAGGCGCAGAATGTTGGTACGATCTTTGGATATCTCGTTTGAGGTCCCATCACACAGGATCACAATGTTTTTCGACATGTTTAAATTCCTTCGCTCAAATCGCCTTTTGAGAGAGTACCAGCCCGCCGTTTCGCGGCAAACCGCTTAAACTTTTATCTTCAAAACCTCGCTTTCCAAGCAAGCAAAAACCTCGCTGACCGATCTCACGGAACGGTGTCCTCTCAAAGCTTGGAGAATTGTCAACTTCGTGGAATACTCCTCGCTGTCAGTTTTGGGAGACACTCGGAATGAAATCATCCGTCATTGCAGCGGCGCTGCTCGCCCTCGCCAGCACGGCCCACGCGTTCGAAGGCGAACGCGTTCAGATCACAGGCGAGATCATCGACACCTGGTGCTACTACTCCGGCGTTATGGGGCCACCCGACGCCGTGACAGGCACAGCGCACCACACCTGCGCGCTTTGGTGTTCTGCGGGCGGCATTCCTGTCGGTCTGCTCGGGGATGATGGTGAGGTCTACATGGTCCTCAAGATCGAGGGCGATGACGGGTCTGCAAGCGGAGACACACAGCTCAAGCTGGCCAGCCATGAGATCACGGCGGACGGGATGCTCTACCGACGTGACGGGTTGAATTATCTCGTGGTCGAAGAGGTGGTCTCTGATCTGGGCATCACCAATCTGAACCATGACGACTGGGGCGTAACTCCCGGCTTCGCCATTCCAGACCCCGATGACCAGTGAGGATTGACGCCATGAAAAAACTGATTGCTCTTCTTGCCATCCTCGCGTCACCCGCTGCGGCACAGGATTTCTCCGAAGGTTCCGAAGCCAACCCATGGAACCTTTATGCCGAAACGCCTGCGCGGTTTGAAGCCAAGGTCGTGGACCTGCTGTGCGAACTGACCGGGGATTGTGCCACCAATTGCGGCGACGGTCGCAGGCAGCTTGGCCTCTTGCGCAGTCCTGACGGGATTCTGGTCTATCCCAACAAGAATTCCCAACCTGCGTTTACCGGCGCGGTGGTCGAACTTGCCCCCTTCTGCGGACAGCAAGTCGAAGTCGACGGGCTGATGATTGAAGACCCCGAGCTGAACGTCAAAAACGTCTACCTCGTGCAGAAAATCCGGAACGTTGGTGATGAGGAATGGACAAAGGCCAAACAGTGGACAAAGGTCTGGGCGGATGAAAATCCCGACGCTGGCGGCAAAGGCCCCTGGTTCCGCCGCGACCCGCGGGTCAATGAAATGATTGCGCAGGATGGCTATCTGGGCATCGGCCTGGAAGAGGATGAGAAGTTCATCGCGGATTGGTTCTGATGCGCAAGCTTGCCTCGTTTTTCGTCACCCTTTGGGCCTTGTCCGTCGCGGCGGCCTTCGCCCATGGGGACGAAGATCACGGCGCGCCACAACCCGCCGTCCCGCTTGACCTCACTGGCAAAGTGACGCCCCTGCCATGGGATGTAGGCGGGTCGTTTCGTCTGACCGATCACACCGGCCAGATGCGCAGCGAGGCCGACCCGGACGGGCTCTACCAGTTGCTCTTTTTCGGCTACGCTACCTGCCCTGGCATTTGCAGTGCCGCACTGCCGATGATGGCCGACACCGTGGATGTGTTGGCGGAAGACGGTGTGCATATCCGCCCGGTCCTTCTGACCATCGACCCAAAGCTCGACACGCTTGAAACAATGGGCCCAGCACTGGCAAAATTCTCGCCCGAGTTTGTCGGCCTGACTGGTGAGCCGGACGCGTTGCAAGAGGCCTATTCCGCGTTTCAGGTGAGTTTCGAACACCTCTTTGATGATCCCGAGTACGGCCCCATTTATTCACATGGCGCGCATATCTATTTGCTCAGCCCGGACGGCAAGGTTCTGACACTTCTGCCCCCGATCCTGCCTGCGGATCAAACGGCCGCCATCGTCAAACGCTATACCGAGGCGGTCTTGAACTGATCACTGGCATTTGGGATCAGGCAAACAGGGCCGCTTCCCATTTTTTCAACATCGGCCGCGCGGCCTGCATGTTGGGCAACTGACCATACACCATGCCGGGGAACAGTTTTTCCAATTCCCGTTGTGCATCGTGGCCAAGCGCACCCCACGTCATGGGCCCCAGCAGAAAACTTTCCGCCCATATGCCGTCTGCGCAGACCAGCTCATGACGGTCGAACATGAAATGCACATAGGTCACAGTCTCCGCCTTGGCAGACCGCGTAATCGATTGATCGTTCACAAGGTGCCCAATGGCGGCAAGCCCTTCGCTTGTGCCCAGAAAAAGCTCTGCCTGCCAGCCGCGTAACAGAACCCTGTGCTGTGGGGAAAACATCATGTCGCGGCTTGGTTGGTGTTGGCCGAACGTGTCGCGGCGCACATGAATGGGGCGCAGCGTTGGGTCCTCGTCCAACTGCCGCTTGGTCAAGGTAACCTGTCCAATCCAGCGCACAGGTTGCAAACCATTGTCCAGTGTCTGGATCAGATCACCAAGCTGCAAATCTTCAACTGGTTTAAGCCCTGCGGCGGTGGCAATCATGGTACCCGGTGTGAAACACGGCGCGACAAGGTCTTCTGCTGCAATGGCGGATTGCCCTGACCCGCCCGGCCCTTCGAACGAGTCGACAACCTCAAGCGCGTCACCAACCGGCGGCCACGATTGCGGCGGACCGACAAAAGCAAGCCCCTCAACCGTGCCATAGGCGGGGTTGGAATTTCGGACGTTGAACCCGATGACATCGTACACATTGCCGTCGCTGTCCTGCACCTGGATGCGGTATTCCGCCTCTACACGTGTGCCGTCAGAATAGGTAACCCCGTCTATCGTCTGGGCACCATCCAGTCTCTGGTTGCCGTCATTGTCGTCAAAGTTGGCATCCGACCCACCATCGCGGATCGTCACCTCTTTCCAGTTGGTGTTGTTGAGCGTGATGAACTCGCCTTCGAGGTTGGATCCATCACCTTGGGTGATCCCGTCGAGAGACTCTCCCCCACTGACGGAGATATTGGACTCTTCCAATATCCAGACGGAATAATTCGCCATGCCTCAACTCAAACGCGCCCGGGGTCCGGGCGATACACCTGCTCTGCCGTCGTCATTTTTCTTCGCGCCACGGCTTTCGCGCTGTTCTAAGGTAAATCGAATTGATTGACCATTGGTTTTCAATGCTCTCGGGCGTTTGTCCGTTTTGACTTGCACCCCCCGGGGTCGATCCCTAGAAGCACGGTGATTTTGACCGCCGCAGGCGCCCCTGCGGCCCCAATGCAATGGATGAGGACGACATGCAGGTCACCGAGACACTGAACGAAGGTTTGAAACGCGCCTATAAGATCGTGGTAAGCGCGCAGGACCTTGAAGACAAAGTCATGGAAAAGCTGAAGGAAGCGCAGCCCAACGTAGAGCTGAAGGGCTTCCGCAAAGGCAAAGTGCCCCTGCCCCTGCTGAAGAAGCAGTTCGGCAGCCAGGTTATGGGCGAAGCCATGCAGGAAGCCGTGGATGGCGCGATGTCGTCTCACTTTGAAAGCTCCGGCGATCGCCCGGCGGGTGAGCCTGCCATGGAGATGACCAACAAAGACTGGAAAGAGGGCGACGACCTTGAGGTTGATATGTCCTACGAGGCGCTGCCGGAAATTCCAGAGGTGACATTTGACGACATCAAGCTGGAACGGCTGGTGACGAAGGCAGATGATGCGGCTGTTGATGAGGCGCTTGGCAACCTTGCCGAAAGCGCGCAGAACTTCAAAGACCGCAAGAAAGGCACCAAGGCCAAGGATGGTGATCAGGTCGTGATCGACTTTGTGGGTCGTGTGGACGGCGAAGCCTTTGAAGGCGGCAGCGCGGAAGACTACCCGCTTGTGCTTGGCTCCAACAGCTTCATCCCCGGTTTCGAGGATCAGCTGGTCGGCGTGAAGGTGGACGAAGAGAAAATCGTCTCCGTCAACTTCCCTGATGAGTATCAGGCCGAGCATCTGGCCGGCAAAGCCGCTGAATTCACTTGCACCATCAAGGCCGTCAAGGCGCCTGCCCCGGCGGAAATCGATGATGAGCTGGCAAAGAAGTTCGGTGCCGAAGACCTTGCCTCGTTGAAAGAGCAGATCACAGAGCGTCTGGAGCAGGAGTACGCCGGAGCCGCACGCGCGGTGCTGAAGCGTAAGGTACTGGACGCGCTGGATAAAAAAGTCAGCTTTGAGTTGCCGCCCAGCATGGTTGAAATGGAAGCGAAATCCATTGCCCACCAGCTGACACAGGACGACAACCCCGAGGCCGAACCGAAGGACCCGGCTGAAATTGAGCCGACGGAAGAGCACACCAAACTGGCAGAACGCCGCGTGCGTCTGGGGCTTTTGCTGGCCGAAGTTGGACAGCGCGCCGAGGTGGAAATCTCCGACGCCGAGATGTCGCAGGCGGTGATGGAACAGGCCCGCAACTACCCGGGTCAGGAACGTGAATTCTTCGAATTCGTCCAGAAAAACCCGCAGATGCAGCAGCAGTTGCGCGCCCCTGTGTTCGAAGAGAAAGTGGTCGACCACATCATCGAACAGGCGCAGGTGAAGGACAAAGAGGTCAAGAAGGCCGCGCTTGAAAAAGCGGTTGAAGCCCTGGAAGAAGAGTAAGCCTCACCACTTCGAAAAGATCAAAAGCCGCCTCTCGGGGCGGCTTTTTGCATTTTGGTGGTTTGGGCCGCAAATCGTGACTTTGGGACGTTTTGGGGTCAGCCTCAGAAGCTCAAAACCCAAAATGTACAGTGTGGTCATGGTTGAAATTTGGTTAGGATGAAAGCCCTTGGCTGCTCAATCACAGGTCGCCACATCAGGTACTTTTTGAGCTTCGACGTTTTCGTTTGGGCTTCTTGGCAAGAAGAGGTTTTACCATCTGTTCATACAATGCGAACAGATGCTCAACCCTTTCGCGGTCACTGTCGAAGCCGGACCTGCGATACAACCGGTCAACTGCCCGGTCATTATCACGATGCGCCTTGCGCAGATCGGGCGGCATGAGGTCAGGATCGTAAAGATCGGCGAGCGTGGCACCTGGGTGATTGGCGCGGGCATCGAGGATAGCCTGAGCGTACGGTTCAAGTTTGGAGAGATCGGCTTTGGGAGGGAGCGGGAAGGTGTTGTAGTTTAAGCCAATGCCGTAAGAAAAATCGCTCTTAAGTCTACCCCCAATGTATCTTGACCACGTCACGTGGGCAGCACTGGTCAGTATTGCAAACTCTGTGTACTTTGCGTTTTCGAGAATTCGCAGCTTATTGCTAGGTATAGAAGGCGGCTCTAGCCACCCTATCGGAATGTAGTCCCGCCGCTCGCTGCTTACTTCCGGAACGGCAAGAAATGGTTCCGTCGGCAGAATTTCCACATTGAACTTTGTTGGATAGTCAGCAAGAGCGCGCGTCGCAGCACGCAAACTCTCGCTTCTAAATTTCCGAACCGCCTCAATGCGCCGCCTTACTTCAGGCAGTTTGCGAGCTTGCTGTGGACTCATATTTTGGAGGGCTAGAACAAATCGACTTTCGCCTTCAATGTAGTCTTTACCGCTGTAGTATGGACGAATTAAGCCAACGGCGTTCGGCTCGAGTTGCAGAAAATCCTGCTTTTCTTCTAGCGAAAGCACATAGTTTCCGTTGTCGATTGGCTGACAACCGCTGACTATACGAGGCATGCCGTTAATGGGTCTGCTTTCTTCACGCACTACTAAATGCTGGTCGTTCAAACGACCGGAATCGAAGAGGTAAGGCGATAGTGACCTATGTCTGGTCTCGTCAGGTTCTCCATCCACTTTCGAGTAGGTAAAAAGCCGAGTTTCTGCACGGATATTTGAGCTCAAATCCAAGCCCAGAATAACCACATGAACATGCGCTTTCCCGCGCGCATCCGACCCCCATGCAAAAGTGCGGTGTGCAAACCCAATCTCAAGTTTGCAGCGATCGAAAAGCACTGGCCAAAGCTGCGCGACCTGCTCACCTTGAGTGATGGAATTGGTGGAAACGAAACCAATGCGGGTCGATCCGACAGCATATTCTCCTGCTTTGATGAACCAAGCACAGACGTAGTCGAGCGTCCCCCCAGATTTTCCAAGATCGGCGATGCGGCGCACCTGCGCACGTTGCTCCGTTGATTGATACTTGGCTCCTATGAACGGAGGGTTGCCCAAGACATAGGAACACCGTTCCGGCGGCAGGAGGTCTTCCCAGTCCACCTCAAGTGCGTCGGCGTGCAGGATGTGGGGCGACTTCTGCAAAGGGATACGCACGAAGACCTGTCCGAACTCGAGGCTCAGGCGCGTGTTCATGATGTGATCCATCATCCAAAGTGCCGTTTCAGCGATGCGCGCGGGGAACTCTTCAAACTCAATCCCATAGAATTGATCGACATCGATGCGGCTGATCATCTGAACGTCGAGTTCCTGTTGCCGGTTGTCGCGCAATTCTTTCAACAGCTCTATTTCAAGCAGGCGCAATTCCCGGTAGGCGATGATCAGGAAATTGCCGCAACCGCAGGCCGGATCGAAAAATGTCAGGCGGCCCAGCTTTTCGTGAAAGACCTCAAGCCGTTGGCGCCGCCCCGTGCGGAGCGCTTTGAGCCGTTCAAATTCCTCACGCAGGTCGTCGAGAAACAGCGGCTCAATCACCTTCATGATGTTCTTTTCGGTGGTGTAATGTGCACCCTTGGCACGGCGTTCTTTCGGGTCCATTACGGATTGAAAGAGCGACCCGAAGATCGCGGGCGAAATTGGCGTCCAGTCAAAACGGCAGGCATTCAACAGCGCCGCTGTCATAGAGTCATTGAATGATGGGGCCGGAATATATTCCTCGAACAGATGGCCATTGATGTATGGAAATCGCGCGAGATCAGCATCAAGGGTGCTTTGCCGTTCGACCTCTGGCGTGTTCAAAACTTCAAACAGTCGGCCGATGCGCGCGCCCACGTCAGAGCCGGGTGGCAGACTTTCCAACCAATCCCAGAAAATGTCTTTCGGCTCAAAAATGCCTGTGTCGTCGGCGAAGAGGCAAAACACAATTCTGGTCAGGAAAACCTCAAGTTTGTGCCCGGTGTAACCTGCGGCCTTAATCTCATCATGAAGCGCGCCGACCAGTTCAGCCGCCTTTATGTTGACCGGGTCCTGATCCTTAAATCGCCGGGTTTGCCGACCCAGTATGAAACCAAACTTCTCAACGTGTTTTGGCAAATCCTGCAGCGCGAAGGCGGTTTGCTCACCACTGTCGAGATCGGTCAGTTTGAACGTCTGAAAGTCACAGACCAAAATGAAGCGAGGCATCTCGGCATCTTTGAGCCGGTGCGTGTAGTCCAGGGCCTGTTGTTCGGCTTTGAAAAGATCGCGGCCTTTCGACTTTTGCTCAACGATCAGAGTGCCAGGCCAGAACAAGTCAATGAACCCCTGGTTCCCTCCCAATTTTTCAACAGAATGTTCGTAGACTGCCACGCGGCGACGTTCGACGCCGAATATCTGGAAGAACGCATTGTAGAAGCTTTGCGTTTCGCCCTTTTCATAGTGCGCGTGTTTCCAGTCCGCTGCGAACGTGGCGGCGCGAGAGCGTATTTCTTTCCACTCTAATCTCATAAGTTGATTTATGGCGCGGAACCACGTTTGTTGAAAGGCGGAAAAGGGCGCAGCGTTGAGGCAACTCCTTAAATTGTTTTGAACACTCAATCTGTGCGCTTATGGTTCGACACTTGATGCGTTGCACATGAAGGAGAGAGTTGGTTTCCTGCCCGTGCGACACGACTGAAAGGACACGCCGATGACCCCCACGCCCTACATCATTTTCCAAGGCCAGTGCCGAGAGGCCATGACAGCTTATGCCGAGATTTTTGGCGGCGAGATTTCGATGATGATGACCGGGGCCGAAATGCCGGGGATGGAGGTGTCAGAGGACAAGGCCGACTGGATCATGCATTCAGAGCTGAAGTTCGACGGTGGTTTGCTGATGGCCTCAGACGACATGATGGGCTCTAACCCGGCGATGGCGGGCTGTTCTGTCATGATGGAAATGCCAAGCGTCGAGGCCGCGAAATCGGCCTATGACCAGCTGTCCGAGGGGGCAGGCGTCATTATGCCCTTCTCCCCCACGCCGTGGAGCGAAGGGTTCGGGATGCTAACGGACCGTTTCGGAACGTCGTGGATGATCAGCGGACCTGCTTCGATGGACTGAACCAACGAACCCGCGCCGCATCAATCCAGCAAATCGTAGATGTGGATCGCGGCATCGTCCCAGTCATTGGTCAGGTTGGCTTGGCAAAAGCTCAATGCCATCTGATACAGATTGTCATCGTCAATGCCGTATCCCACAGACACTTGATCATTGTAGTTTCTGGCCGTGAAATAACCCAGCAACCACCACTTGTTGTACTCGCGAAAGTGCTCATGGGCATCTTCCCCGATCGCCTGTTCGCACGTCAGGCTACCCTTCACCGCGTATTCAGCCGCCGCTGGCATGGCTGCGACGCTCAACAATGCTGCCGTCAAAATGATACGCATAATTCGTCCCTCCCTTTTGGGCAGGTTAACACTGGGATCGCATTTGCGCCAAGTTGCAAGAATTTGGTGACAGGAAACCGCATTAACGGGAGCAGGAGCCATTGATTTCCCGCCGTGTTTGGGCCAGACCCGACACCGAAACGCAAAGGGACACGAGATGAGCCGTATCGACGCAAAATTTGCCGAACTCAAAGCCGCCAACAAGAAGGCGTTTGTTGCCTATATCATGGCGGGTGATCCCAATTTCGACACGTCGCTGGAGCTGGTCAAGGGCCTGCCCGGGGCAGGTGTGGACATCATCGAACTGGGTCTGCCCTTCACTGATCCCATGGCCGATGGGCCGACGATTCAGCTGGCCGGCCAGCGCGCGCTGGAAGCGGGCATGACGCTGGAACGTACGCTTGAGATGGCCGCAGAGTTCCGTAAGGAAGACGACACCACGCCGATCGTGATGATGGGGTATTACAACCCGATCTTCAGCCGGGGTGTCGAGGCGTTTCTGGCGGATGCGAAAGCTGCAGGCGCGGACGGGTTGATCGTGGTCGATCTGCCGCCAGAGGAAGATGATGAGCTGTGCATTCCGGCGCAAGAGGCAGGCCTGAACTTCATCCGGCTGGCCACGCCCACGACCGATGACAAGCGTTTGCCGAAGGTTCTGACCAATACGTCGGGCTTCGTGTACTACGTTTCGATCACCGGCATCACAGGTGCCGCCGCCGCGCAGGCGGGGGATGTGGGCCCGGAAGTGGCGCGTATCAAGGCAGCCACCGACCTGCCCGTCGTCGTGGGCTTCGGCATCCGCACTCCAGAGGCCAGCCGCGATATTGCCAGCGTGGCCGATGGGGCCGTGGTAGGCTCCGCCATTGTCGCCAAGATGGGCGATGGAGAAGCACCGGCAAAAGTGCTGGACTTCGTAAAAGGTTTGGCGGACGGGGCGCACAGCGCTTAGTGGGTTTGAAAACCCATCTACACTAGCGACCCTGCGGCTCGTCACGCGCCTTGTCGAGCACCTGTCGCAACGCCGTAAGTTCTGGCAAGATATGCTCCGCGCAATCTTTGGAGAACGCCTCTTCGATTGGACCGAAGACATTCATGATGTCCGCGATCGCCGAATTGCGAAACTCTCGCCCGGCCGCGGTGATCCAAACGCACTTGCTGCGCGCATCATCGGGGTTGGGGCGCATTTCGACCAAGCCGCGCTTTTCCAATCCGGCCAGCGTGTGGGTCATGGATGTCTTGGGCGTCTGAAACGCGCGGGCCAGCGCAAGCGGCGTCTGCCCGTCGCCCACGCGGATCAGGTGGTTCAAAACCGAAAAATGCGGGAGCACCATCCCATCTGGCAGACGCTCTTCAAACGCGGCGCGCGCCAGTTGGGCGATGATCCCGATCTCGTTGAACAGCGAGAAGTAGCTTGGAACGCCGTCATCACCCATGCATCAGTTTCGCCTCAAGGGGCCAGCGCGGACTGGCAGGAACTTCGGGGCAATACCCCACGCGCGCCCACATTTGCACGGTCTCGCCCGGCTTGGCCAGCAAAGCATGGGCCGTGGCATAGTGTTCCGTCATTTCGGGATATTCCTGCAGCGCCTGGCTCAGCGGTTGCACGGCGACACCGGCACGGGTTGCCGCCAGATGCAGGCGCATCCAGTCCCGCCCTGCCATGATCTGATCCTCGCGCGTGTTTCCCGGCGTGCACAGCCAGACATGACCCATCGCCGTGCGCGTGTTTTCAAGCACCGCATCCATGCCTTGGGCAAATGCGGCGGACGATTTGTCCAGCGCCAGGTCGCGACTGAATTGCCCGGTCAGGTGAAGGGTTTCGAACAACGGCCCGGAAAAATCGATGCCATCGGGGTTGGCGTTGACCTCGTTGCGGCCGATGCGGAACAGATCGACGGATTCCTTGTACGTCCGCGGTGTTTCGACCTCTATGCGCAGGGCAATTTCGCTCAGATCACGCAAGGTCTGAACCGTCGAGGGATCGACCGTGCCATCCACGCGAGAGCCATGCCGAACCCCCTGCATCACGGTGCTCAGGCTGTCCTGCGACACCGGGCGATCAAGGTCATAGGGGTCTTTCTGAGTGCGGCGGCGGGCAATCAAGGGAAAGTCCGCGTCTTGCTCTGCGCCTTCCTCAAATAGGATCTGCGCGACCGGACGGGCATCAAGACGATCCGGGTCAGACCCGTCCGGGAAAAGCACTGTCTCCGTTTTGAAACCCGCCTCCGCCGCGGCGATGTCGAGCGTTTCGAGGAAACACCCAAGGCCGATGACGATCTGGCGAGAGAACGGATCGGTTTCGGGCAAAAGGCGATCGGTGTCGACATAAAGACCGACCATGCCCGGCTCAGAGAGATCGACCTTCCAGGGTTGGCGGTTATGCGGGTTGGGCGCGAGGATGGCCCAGCTCAGCGCGGCCATGCGGGGGTCGTCATACTGTCCGGCCATATCCCATGGGGCCAGCGCCTTACCGACAGGTCGCGACACGTGCCAGGCCCCGGCGCCCGCCGCAACAATGAATCCACCGCCAAGCAAAGCCAGCGTTTTCCGGCTTGTAAGTTCAGGCATCCTTGCCTCCTATTTAGTACGATATCGCACCAATATAGTACGATTTCGTACTATTCAAGGATTTTTATACACCTCGCCGCCACGCCGACCCGTCGCATGGACAAGGCGGGGCGGCTCCGCTATCCGGTCTGCACCTTTCGAAAAACGCTTGGCTGACCTCATGACCGTGATCACCAATATCGACGACCTCAAACGGCTCTACGCGCGCCGCACGCCGAAAATGTTCTACGACTACGCCGAAACCGGCAGCTGGACGGAGAAGACGTTCCGCGAAAACACGACTGATTTCGCGGACATATACCTGCGCCAGCGTGTGGCGGTGGACATGTCCGGGCGGTCGACGGCCAGCCAGATGATCGGACAGGATGTGTCGATGCCAGTGGGGTTGGCCCCCGTTGGACTGACCGGCATGCAGGCCGCGGATGGAGAAATCAAGGCGGCGCGGGCGGCAGAGAAATTCGGTGTCCCCTTCACGCTGTCCACGATGTCAATCTGTTCGATTGAAGACGTGGCAGAGCATACGAGCAAACCCTTCTGGTTTCAGGTCTACACGCTGAAGGATGATGACTTCATGCAGCGGCTGTTTGACCGGGCGAAGGCCGCGCAATGTTCGGCTGTGATGATCACGGTGGACCTTCAGGTTCTGGGTCAGCGGCACAAGGACCTCAAGAACGGTCTCAGCGCCCCGCCGAAGCCGACCCTGCGAAACCTGGCCAACATGATGACGAAGGTGCAATGGGGCCTTGGCATGCTGGGCACCAAGCGGCGGTTTTTCGGCAATATCGTGGGCCATGCGAAAGGCGTGACCGATCCAACCTCGCTGTCGTCCTGGACGGCGGAAGCCTTTGATGAAGCGCTCGACTGGGACCGCATTCGCGTGTTCCGCAAGATGTGGGATGGGCCGCTGATCATCAAAGGCATCATCGACCCGCGCGATGCCAAGGAAGCGCTGAACGTGGGCGCGGACGCAATCATCGTGTCCAACCATGGCGGCCGGCAGTTGGATGGCGCACTGTCTTCCATTCGCGCACTGCCCGCAATCATGGATGCGGTGGGCGACAAGATCGAAGTGCATCTGGACAGCGGCATCCGCTCCGGTCAGGACGTGTTGAAGGCTTTGGCCCTGGGGGCCAAAGGCACGTATATCGGGCGGTCTTTTGTCTATGGCCTGGGCGCGATGGGCGAAGAGGGTGTCACCAAGGCGCTGGAGGTCATCCGCAAGGAGCTTGATCTGTCGATGGCCTTCTGCGGGCGGACGGATGTCAAAACGCTCGACCGGGATATCCTGATGGTGCCCAAGGGGTTTGAGGGCGACTGGCAGTAACAATCTTGAGTTGCCGCCTGCGAAGAGGTATTTTTTCAGGAGGCGTGACCCGCGCCTCCCCCCTCCGCTTCGGGGAAGCAACCGACATGCAGGGCAATATCAGGACATCACCCATCTGGTCGGGTGTGACGCGTCAGGAGGGATCGCTTCGAAAACCCGGCTTCAGGAGGGATGACCCATGAAGCTTTCGCTTCCCATTTTTCGTTTGAAACGTCTGGCCAAAGAGATGGCACGGGACAAAGGCATAGCGCTCAGCGCCGCGCTTGATCAGGTTGCCAAGTCCGAAGGTTTCGCCAGTTGGAGCCATCTGGCAGCACGGCATGCCACCGCGCCGACAGCAAAGCAGTTGATGCAGGCGCTTGACCCGGGCGATGTGACCGTGCTGGCCGCGCGCCCGGGCCACGGCAAAACCTCCCTTGCGATATCGGTACTGGCCGCGGCAATTGCGGACGGTCGCAAGGCTTTCTTTTTCACGCTGGATTACAATGAAGAGGTTGCCCATCGGGCCCTGACCGAACAGGGCGCGGGCGCGGCGGTTTTGGACGTATCGGATGATATCTCCGCCGATCACATCATCGCGCGGCTCAAAAACGCCCCATCTGGCAGTGTCGCCCTCGTCGACTACCTGCAGCTTCTGGATCAGAAACGCAGCCAGCCGCCTCTTGAGCGGCAGATGGAAGCCTTGAAGGATTTCGCGGCAGGTGCAGGCGTTTCGGTGATGCTGATCAGCCAGATTGACCGGCGCTTTGATCTCACGGGGCGGGACATGCCCGGCCCCGACGATCTTCGCCTGCCCAACCCTTTGGACCTGACCCTGATTGATCGGTTTGTTTTTCTCCATGATGGGCAGGGGAAAACAGTGATCCGGAACGCAGCTTGATCCAATTGTGCGCCAATGGCGCAATACTTTGGTGTGCGTTCGGGCCACGCAGGCCTTGAGGGGCCAGCCCCTCAAACACCTCGGGATATTTGTAGCAAGAAGAAAGGCCCATTCAGGTGTGCCGCGCCAATGCCAAAAGTCCCGGGGAAGCTGCGCACATATCCGAAGATTTTGGGCCTTTTCAAAGCCAGCCATCCGTCCTATACGGCAGCCTTCATGCGGGGTGACAGCCTTGGAGGCACCCTGCCTTAACTTTGGAGACTAAAATGGCTGGAGAAATTCCTGATCTTCACGCCCAGGAACGTGCGGGGACGGGCAAGGGAGCCGCTCGCGCAGCACGCCGTGCTGGCATGGTTCCGGGGATCGTATTTGGGGGCGACGTTGATCCGCTGCCCATCAACATTCCGTTCAACAAGCTTCTGAAGATGCTCAAAGCGGGCCGCTTCAAGTCCACGCTGTTCAACCTGAAGGTTGACGGCCATGACGATGTGCGCGTGATCTGCCGCGATGTGCAGCGCGATGTGGTCAAAGACCTGCCAACGCATCTTGACCTGATGCGCCTGCGCCGTAACACCAAAATCAACCTCTTTATTCCGGTTGAGTTCGTGGGCGAAGAAGAGGCGCCGGGCCTGAAGAAGGGCGGCGTCCTGACAGTTGTGCGTAACGAGATTGAGCTTCTGGTGACAGCGGGCGACATTCCCGAAAGCGTCACGGTTGACCTGACTGGTCTTGAGATCAACGACACGGTCACCATCAGCAATGTGACATTGCCATCGGGTGCCAAGCCGACGATCGATCGTGACTTCATGATCTGCAACATCTCCGCACCGTCCGCGCTGGCCGCTGATGACGACGAAGAGGAAGAGACAGTCGATGCAGCCGACGTGCCAACCGCGGCTGATGAAGCTGCAGCAGAAGCAGAGGGCGGCGAAGAGTAACGCCACTCTGATCTGAGGTATTAGAAAAGGCGCGGGTTAATTTCGCGCCTTTTTCTTGTTCGGCGTGCGGTTGATAAAGCGCAGCACCCCGCCTAAACCCATCCATGACCGCTCCAAAAGGGTAAAGCGATGCGCGTTTTCGTGGGCCTTGGCAATCCCGGGCCGAAATACTCGGCCAACCGGCACAATATCGGCTTCATGGTGCTGGATCGCATTGCCGCCGATCATGGGTTTGCGCCGTGGCGGGGAAAGTTTCAGGCCTCATTGTCCGAAGGGCGATTGGGATCGCAGAAGGTTCTGTTGTTGAAGCCTGAAACCTTCATGAACCTTTCGGGCCAATCGGTCGGGGAAGCCATGCGGTTTTACAAGCTGGCCCCCGAGGATTTCACCGTGTTCCACGATGAGCTTGACCTTGCCCCGGGCAAAGTGCGCTGCAAATCCGGCGGTGGGCATGCGGGCCATAACGGCCTGCGCTCGATCCATCAACATATCGGCGAGAGCTATGATCGCGTGCGTCTTGGCATCGGCCATCCCGGTCATAAGGACCGGGTCAGTGGGTACGTGCTGAGCGATTTTGCGAAGGCCGATCAGGACTGGCTGGAGGACGTATTGCGCGGTGTGTCCGACGGGGCGGCGGAGCTGGCCGCGGGCCGTGCGGACAAGTTCCTCAATGCCGTGTCGTTGTGCACGGCACCGCCACGGTCGTCCAAACCGCGCAAGGACGAGAAACCGGCCGGAACAGCGGACCAGCCTGCCTCGGAAGACGACACACGTTCCAGCCTGCAAAAACTGATCGATAAGTTCCGCTGAACTTGCCCCGTCCCGGACGCAGTGATTAGATGGCGCCAACCAACAGGGGAGACCTGCCATGAACTATATCGCTATGAACCGGTTCCGGGTCAGCACCGACGGTGCGGCTGATTTCGAAGACATGTGGCGCAACCGCGAAAGCCGTCTCAAGGAAGTGCCCGGCTTCAAGGAGTTCCGCCTTCTCAAAGGATCCGAGGAAGACGGCGTGCGGATTTATTCCAGCCATGTGATCTGGGACAGCAAGGCGGATTTTGAAAACTGGACACAGTCCGAACATTTCCGCGCAGCCCACAAGAATGTCGGCAAGTCCGAAGGCCGCAAGGCGATCATGGGACCACCGAAATTCGAAGGGTTCGAAACCCTGCTTTACGAGGACTGACGCCCGTGGCCGAGATGGACCCATCGACCAACGTGCTGGGCGGTGAGCTTGCGCATTGCTCCTCCGACCCTCTGACCGGGTTTTTCCGGGATGGACACTGCAACACCTGCGCGCAGGATCACGGGTCTCACACCGTCTGCGCGCTGATGACGGCAGAGTTCCTGGCCTTTTCAAAGTACGTGGGCAATGACCTCAGCACGCCGCGCCCGGAATACGGGTTTGCGGGGCTCAATCCCGGCGATCAGTGGTGCCTGTGCGCCAGTCGGTTTCTGCAGGCCCACGAGGAAGGGTGCGCCCCCAATGTGCGGCTGACGGCCACCCATGCCCGTGCGCTCGATATCGTGCCGCTGGAGGTACTGGAAGAACATGCCGCCCCGGAAGGAGAGACCTGATGGCCACGCAAACGCTTTTGTCTGATGAAGAGATGTCGCCCGAAGCACGGGCCGTTCTGGACGATATCCGGGCCACCCGCGGCAGCGACTTCATCAACAACTTCTGGCGTGCGCTGGCGCATGATCCCGCGCTTTTGAAGGCGACGTGGGAGCGGTTGAAGGTGGTGATGGGGCCGGGAGAGCTGGACCCATTGACCAAGGAGATGGTCTATATTGCGGTCTCAGTCGCCAATGCTTGCGAGTACTGCGCTCATTCCCACACCGCAGCGGCCCGCGCCAAGGGGATGACCGAGGCGCAATATGGGGAGTTGCTGTCGATAATCGGGATGGCCAGCCAGACGAACGCCTTGGCCACCGCCCTGCAAGTGCCCGTCGATCCGGAGTTTCAGGCCTGAGCGTCACGCATCGTCGTCAAGCGAGCCAGTCAGGTCATGCTGCCGGGATCCTTCAAAGATGATGGATGTCTCGATCCTGTGCACCTCATCGCGCGATGAAAACTTCTCAACTACGACGCGGTGCAGATGTGTCGTGTCGCGGGCGACCAATTCGACGATCGCATCAAACCGGCCCGTGATCATCCACGCCCCGCGCACTTCGGGAAACTGCAAAACCTCCTGAACGAACGCATCGAGGTTCGTTGTTTCGTGCTCTGACATCTGAACAAACAGCAATGCCTTCATGGCGTATCCAAGCTGTGTCAGGTCAACATCAAGATGCGCGCCTTTGACAAGGCCGGCGCTGAAGAGACGTTTCGTCCGCTCATGAACACTGGACGGAGACAGCGCGACGGCACCTGCGATCTCTTTGTTCGTCATCCGAACATTCTTCGACAAAAGCTCCAGAATCCGTTTGTCTGTTCGGTCTAGCTGCATTTGGCCTGTCCTTTCCCGAAAACGCTTCGTTTGCCAGGCGGGTAGCCGCGCATTATCCTGACTGACGGATAAATTACCGGATATCCTTCGGCAAATCAAACTCAACAACGGATAAGTACGACCACCATGCTCGATACAAAGACTTCCATCATCATTCGCAATGACCTCGCCGATTGGCAAAAGCTGAACGTCACCGCGTTCCTGACAAGCGGTATCGTCGGGCCGGGCGGCGACCTGATCGGAGACCGGTACGAAGATGCCAGCGGTCAAAGTTACAAGGCCTTGATGATCCAGCCCATGATTGTGCTCACCACCGATCTGGCGGGTTTAAAAAAGATCCATGGGCGCGCTTTGACCCGAGGTGTGGACATGGCGATCTACATTGAAGAGATGTTCGCCACCGGCCACGATGAAGCCAACCGCGCGGTTGTGAAATCATGCGAGACAGATGCGCTGAACTTGGTCGGGATCGCCATGCGCGATGACAAAAAGCTGATCGATAAGGTCACGAAGGGCGCCAAGATGCACCCTTGAGCCACGGCCTGGTCACTTTGGACGCGGGCCTGTTTTCCGAACAATGGTCACATTTCAGCCCTACTGTTTCACATTTCGCTGCTTACAAAATCATCAACCGGCACGTCCGGGGGCAAATACGTGAAACAGGACAGCCTCAAAACCAAAACGAGGCTACGAAAAGGACAGAGCACATGTTCGAGAACATGACCTTCAAAACAACGCGCAATCGTCGGCCTTACTTTGGCGCCCGCGTCACCGATCTGGCCGTGCGTCGCCGTCGGAATTTTCAACGCGCACTGGATATTGTCAGCCCGATTGAAAGCAACATCGCGCATACGCCAATGATGCTTTTCGCGTCGGTTCGTTAATCGACACGCAGTCGCACAATCCTGCATCAAACGCCGCGTAACTTGGCTTGCGCGGCGCGATTTCTTTACGTGTGACGTATGACTGCAGCAAATTCCGCTTGCAGTATCTGAGTATTTTTGTCAGATAAAAACTGCCTAGTTAGACGCCTCTGCATCCCGCCCGGCCTTTCCCAACAGTGCCCTCATTTTCAGGGCAGGCCGCGAAGGAGATGCGCCGTGACGAACACCCAAATTTGCTTCTCAGCATCGGGAGTGGTGCAATGAGTCGTATCCTCAATGATCTTCTGGCGATGGACCGTCTCGCCAGTCAGTTTGGCTGTGCGCTGAACCCGAAACTGCGCGCCACGATGGAGGCCGATGCACGCTTTCCCGCACGCGCCGCCGTGCCGAGACCAAGTGCAGAGGTTGTTTCGCAAACCCTGCCTAAGAATGTGACGCGTCTCAGCGATCACATGGCCACCAAGGCGAAGCAAAGCGCATGACGGACATCATGACGGACATGGCGTCTCAGACGCCCAGTCTTGCAGACGGCACGCCTGTCACAGGCAGCATTCTGGACGAATTCGAACGCGGCCTTTTGCCCGTTCTGCGCTGTCATTTAACGAGTCTGTCGGAACCCGAAACGCAAGCCTGGCACACTGCTTACACGATGGCGGGCCAGCATTGGGGCGATGCCGTGGGGCTTGCTGTGGCCCATGCCCTGTTTGACGTGGTACGCGCAGCCGCAAAAGCTACGCCCGGCGGCTTCTCCTTTCACGACCCGCACTGCCGCGACACCCGCCAAGTTCTGACCACTGATGAACTGCGCCTGATCGGGATGCTGCATCACATGCGGCGCAATGAAACCGCCGCGGCGCGGATGGCAGCAGAAGCTTTGACAGACGGGGGCATGGAGCCTGATCTCATTCGGGCGAGTTTGCGGTTTGCAGCCCGCTTCCCGGCGGGTCTGGAAGGTTGGCCCGGCCTTAGGCAGCCGGCATTCAAGGTGGTTCGTTAGGTATTGGGCCGACTGGCCTTGATCGCGCTTTCGATCACCTCAATCGCGCGGGCCACCGCTGTGTCGATGTCCATGCCAGACGTGTCCAGAACAACCGCATCGTCGGCCGCTTTCAAAGGGGCCGTCGCCCGCGCGCTGTCCCGCGCATCCCGCGCCTGTAGGTCAGCAAATACATCATCAAGGCTCGTGTCATGGCCTTTGGCCGTCAGCTCTTCGAATCGCCTGCGTGCGCGCACGCTGTCGTCGGCTGTCACGAACAGTTTCACCTCTGCCTCTGGGCAAATCACCGTGCCGATATCGCGCCCATCCAGCACCGCACCCCCCGCACGCCGCGCGAAGGCACGTTGAAAATCGACCAACGCTTTGCGCACGTCCGGGTCCGCCGCCACGCGGCTGGCAGCCTGCGCCACGTCCGGCGTGCGCAAACCTTCTGCATTCAGATCATCCGGCAAAAGGCTTCGGGCCGCCTCCACCATATCCTGCCCATCCAGAACCCGCCGCCCGGTCGCACGATAAAGCAGCCCGGTGTCCAGATGGCCAAACCCGAAATGCGCAGCAATCGCCTTGGCGATCGTGCCTTTGCCTGCTGCTGCTGGCCCATCAATGGCAACCGTGATCTGCATGTCCGCTCTCTTATTCCGGAGGTCCGTGCTACGGCATCACAGCCCTGATCTCAAGCATCGCGAGACAGGAAAGGTTGGAGCGGGTGAAGGGAATCGAACCCTCGTATGCAGCTTGGGAAGCTGCCGTTCTACCATTGAACTACACCCGCAACAGGGCTTGGGGTACTTGAGGCACCATGACGGGTCAAGTCGGATCATCCCGCAACGCCGCGATGATCATTTGCACGGTCGGGTTCGCGCGCAACCGCTTTGAAAAGGCCAGGCGGTATTCTAGGGTCTGTTCTACATGCGGCAAGGCCAATTCCACCACCCGTCCCGCCGCCAGATCATCGACGGCCATCCGTGACGGCAGCAGGGCCACGCCCATGCCATGACGGGCAAGGTTCAGCGCCGTGCTGCTGGATTGAACGCGATGGCCAAGGCTGCGATCGACGGAGCGCCGCTCGGGCAGAACAGCGGCCCAATCCGGCGACGATGCAAAACCTCGCCCCCAGTCGGTATGGATCAAGGCGTCGTCGCCCACGCCGTCCAAGGCATCCCCCAGCCGCGCGGCCATCTCGGGGTTGGTCACCGCCGTCAGGCTGTCCACGAACAGGGTTTCGACCTGATACTCCGCATAGAGGTCATGGCCGTAGAAGATGCGCATATCAAGCTTGTCCCGGACAAGATCCACCGGGTCATCTTCGACACGGATATCCAATGGCACGGCATCACCCCGATCCCGCAACTGCGCCAGACGCGGGGCCAACCAAGTCTCGGCCACCGATTGCGGCGCACTCAGTGTCAGGCGCCTTTTGCGGGGGCGTGTGCGCTGCATTCGGGCGGACAACGTTCTAAGCTCAGACATGGCCCGCGCCAGTGAGGGATAGGCGGCTTGACCGGCCTCGGTCAGCGAAATGCGGTTGCCCTGGCGTATGAACAGCGTCTCCTGCCAGACCCCTTCAAGAAGTTTCACCTGTTGGCTGACGGCGGCGGAACTCACCCCCAGTTCTCGTGCGGCATTGGCGAAGGAACCGGTGCGCGCGGCGGCCTCAAAAGCGCGCAGGGCGTTTAATGGGGCTTGTGTGACCATCGACGTTCTTTCGAAAGATTTCCTTATGGATAGTAAATAGAATCCCTGTTGATTGGAAGCGCGGACCGGACGTACGGTTTTACTGGCATTCTGGAAGGACACGAGATGGAAGACCTTATCGATCTGGACCGCTACCCGCTTGATAAGCCCGACAGCGCGGACTGGAAAACATTGGTAGAGGAGTGCCAGCACACCCTGGAGCGCGATGGGTTGTTCAACCTGTTCGGGTTCGTCCGGCAAGAGGCGCTTCCCAATGCCGTGGCAGAGCTTAAACCCGCGCTGGACACAGACGCCTTCGCGCATATCCGCAGCCACAATATCTACTTCAAGAAAGACGTTCCGGGGCTGGCGGACGATCACCCAGCGCTGAAACAATTCGCCACCGCGAACCGCACGATCTGTGCCGACCAGATGGGGCGTGCTGCTGTGATCCGGCTCTATGAATGGCCACCCTTCGCACAGTTTCTGGCCGCCGTGATGGGCAAGGCGGTGCTCCACACCATGGATGACCCCCTCGCCCGGGTGAACGTGATGGGTTATTCCAACGGGCAAGCGCTGAACTGGCATTTCGACCGCTCGGAGTTCACCACGACGCTTCTGTTGCAGGCCCCGCATGAGGGCGGTGATTTCGAATATGATCAGGACCTGCGCAGTGACACGGACCCGAATTACGACGGCGTGGCTGACCTGCTGGAAGGGCGGCGCACGCCGTCGCGGATCGTGCTGGAGCCCGGCACGCTGAACATCTTCAAAGGCAAGAACACCGCCCACCGGATCACCGAGGTGAAAGGCGATCAGGACCGGATCATCGCCGTCTTTTCCTATTACGAACAACCCGGCGTGCAGTTCTCGGACCAGGAACGCATCGGCTTCTACGGACGCGCCGCATGAATGTAGAGCCAGCGTTTCAAGACGACCGCAAGCTAACCTATCTCAACGCAGAAGGGGCCGATAAACCCCTAAAAAGCCCGGTGCCAGATGACGTGATCAACCGCGCCCGCGCCTACCGTTTGGGACGACTGAGAGAGGCCGTAGAACAGTCGGATTGCGCGGCCCTTCTGCTCTATGATCCCTGCAACATCCGCTACGCGTTTGACTGCTCAAACATGCAGGTTTGGACGCTTCACAACCCCATGCGCTATGCCCTCATCCTTGCCGGTGGCCCCGCGATCATGTTCGAATTCAAGGGCTGTATGCCAGCCTCAGAAGGATTGCCGGGGATTGATGAGTTGCGCACCGCCAAGACATGGATGTTCATGGCGTCCGGCGACAAGGTGGGCGCGGCGACGGACGCCTGGGCCGATGAGATCGCCGATCTTGTGCGGGAACATGGCGGCGGCAACACGCGCGTCGCCTGCGACAAGCTGGATGGCAGCGGCGTGCATGCGTTGGAGGCGCGCGGCCTGTCCTATGTCG
The DNA here is from genome assembly GCA_963422235.2 of uncultured Roseovarius sp. Lineage (GTDB taxonomy): Bacteria > Pseudomonadota > Alphaproteobacteria > Rhodobacterales > Rhodobacteraceae > Roseovarius. Next base: position 1,896,802 of record CAXMWV010000002.1, on the reverse strand, counting down.
AAGGCACCCAGATCACCGAGATTGCCCGCTCTATCAAATCCCCGGATGAGATTGAGTTGATGCGTTGGACCATCCGGGTGTGTGAGGCCGGCATGGCGCGGATTTACCAACATTCCCAACCGGGCACGACCGAGCGGGAACTATGGGCGCATCTGCATTTTGAAAACGCCCGGTCAGGCGGGGATTGGCTGGAGACCAAGCTTCTCACCTGCGGGTCGCATACCAACCCGTGGTACCAGGAATGCTCTGACAGGGTGTGTCAGGCGGGAGAGATGATCTCTTTCGACACAGACATGATTGGGCCCTATGGCTATTGCGCTGATCTCTCGCGGTCCTGGACCTGCGGCTATAACCCCATGACCGACACGCAGCGCCGGCTTTATGACACCGCGCTGGACCAGATCCATCACAACCTTGCGCTGGTCCGACCGGGCGTCAGTTTTTCCGAATTCAACGACAAAAGCTGGCGCATCCCGGATGCATATGTGCCCTATCGTTATTCTTTGGCGGTCCACGGTGTCGGCATGGCCGATGAATGGCCGGTTGTGCCGCTGCATGTGGATTGGGGGCCTGGTGCGATGTCGGGCCGGTTTGAGCCGGGGATGGTCGTCTGCGTCGAAAGCCTGATCGCGGAAGAGGGGTCAGAGAGCATAAAGCTGGAGACGCAGGTATTGGTCACGGAAGATGGCTGCGAAAGGTTGGACAGCTTCCCGTTTGAGTGACCGGCGACGGGCGATATTGTTACTGAGACTTTCGCATGGGCAAATGAGCTCTCGGAGAACCTGAGGCTCTCCAAAATCGATATCACGCGGCGACCCGCGGGGTGGCGCATCGCGCCGCCCCATGGGGGCGGGTCGGCGCGGCCTGATGGTGCCCATCAGGCGGGGTCATTGTTTGAGGTGGTTGGCCTCAGGTCTCGGGTCCGATACCATCGAACCGCCGCGTGTTTGGAGTTACGCCCGCCGTCTGCGCCGTCTGCGGCCACCGTCGCCACCATCGGCATCGCCACCCCCGGTATTGAAGCTGACCTCGGGCAAGGCCGTGACCTGCCGCAGCTCCGGGAACGGGTCGGTTTTATGCGGGATCGCGTTGGCGGCGACGAAATGGTCCTGAAACTTCGGTTCAATCGCCGTTTCCACCTTGGTGATCTGGCGCACGACCGTTTCGATCTCCTGCCGTGCGGCCACGTTGCACAGCGCCACGCGCGCGCCGGTGCCTGCGGCGTTGCCCGCCGATGTCACCCGGTCCAGCGGCACATCCGGGATCATGCCCAGCACCATGGCGTGCAGCGCGGAGATATGCGCGCCAAAGGCGCCTGCCAGCACCACGCGGTCCACTTTATCAACCCCGCGTTCGTCCATCAGCAGCCGCGCCCCGGCATAGAGCGCGGACTTGGCCAGCTGGATCGCACGAATGTCGCCTTGGGTCACCGTGATGCGCGGGCCACCGTCTGCGGTGGCGTCATGGATCAGGTAGGCATGGGTCCGGCCTTCGGGCACAGACCGTGCCGTGCCGGTCTGCTCGGCAGAGCCGATCAGACCGCTTTCATCCATCAGCCCAGCGATGCGCAGTTCCGCCACAGCCTCAATGATGCCCGAGCCACAAATGCCGGTGATGCCGGTGCCTTCTGTCTCTTCGGCAAAACCCTCTTCATCCGACCACTTGTCGGAGCCAATCACACGGAAGCGGGGCTCTTTGGTGATGGGGTCAATGCGAATGGCCTCAATCGCGCCGGGGGCGGCCCGTTGACCGCTTGAGATTTGCGCACCCTCAAAGGCCGGGCCAGTGGGTGACGAACAGGCCAAAACGCGAGAGCGATCGCCCAGCAGGATTTCAGCGTTGGTGCCAACGTCTACGATCAGTGCCAGATCGAGCGACTTGCCCGGCTCTTCCGACAGCGCCACGGCCGCCGCATCCGCGCCCACATGGCCCGCGATGCAGGGCAGGATATAGACACGCGCGCGGGGGTTGATGGCGTTGAGGTCCAGCTGACGCGCGTCGATTGTCATGCTTTCAGACGTGGCCAACGCAAAGGGCGCCTGTCCCAGTTCAACCGGGTCAATGCCCAGAAGCAGGTGGTGCATCACCGGGTTGCAGACAAACACCGTCTCGACGATGGCATTGGCGTCAATCTCCCCTTCCTTGGCAATCTCTTCAGCCAATGTGTTGATCGCCTCGCGCACCGCGCGGGTCATTTCCTGATCGCCACCTGGGTTCATCATGGCGTAAGAAACGCGGCTCATCAGGTCTTCGCCGAACCGGATTTGCGGGTTCATGATCCCAGAGCTGGCGACGACCTCACCATTGCTCAGGTCGGTCAGGTGGGCCGCGACGGTGGTGGAGCCAAGGTCAATCGCAAGGCCATAAAGCCCACCTTCATATGCCCCGGGCCAGATATCGGTGACACGCGCGACCGGATCATGATGGGATTTGTTGACCGCGACCGTGGCCTTGAACTTGCCCTTGCGCAGCGCGATTTGCAGCTTGCCCAAAAGGGAAAGATCGGCCTCGATCGCCTCAACGCCCTGCGCTTGCAGCGCTTTCTCCAGACGCTCCAGGTCGCCGGAGGGTTCGTGCATGTCCGGCTCTTCCACCTCGACCATGTAAAGCTTGGTCGCCGGGTCCATCTCGATGATGCGGGAAGAGGCGGCTTTGCGCACGACCTGCTTGTGCACCTGGCTTTCCGGCGGCACGTCGATGACGATGTCACCCATCACCTGCGCCTGACAGCCCAGACGACGCCCGGTCTTCAGGCCCCGCTTCTGATCATAGCGTTCCTCGACGGCATTCCATTCGGTGAGCGCGTTGTCTTCCACCGTGACACCGTGCTTGGGAAACTCGCCGTAAGACGGCGTGATTTGGCATTTGGAACAAATCCCACGCCCGCCGCAGACCGAATCGAGGTCCACGCCCAGCTGCCGCGCCGCGGTCAAAACGGGGGTGCCCACAGGGAAGCGACCACGCTTGCCGGAGGGGGTGAAAACAACAAGTGGATCGGTTGCCATGGCGGTGTGCTCTGCGCTTATCGTGACGTCTGGGACAAAATAGTGTTCTTGGCCAAATGCAACAGCCAAGTTACGGCAAATTCGCGCCGCGCAACGTCATTTTATGCGTTTGCTACGGGTATTGGGTTTCAACGATCTCTCTCGGCGCGGAATCAAGGCGGGCTTGCCCGCCGCCGCGCATCGCCAGGCCGCCCCCCGGACTGGCGATTTGGTGGGGTCGGCACGACGCTCCAAACAAACAACGATTTTGAACGATAAAGTTCTGCTGTTCCGAGGGTAGATCGCCACTCCGCGGCCTGACGTTGCGCGGCTCACTTACCCGCGTCGGATATCCGCGCCCAGCCCCGACATCAGGCTTTCAAAGATCGGGAAGGACGTGGTGATCGGGCTGCCGTCATCCAGGCTGACCGGGTTCTGGCTGGCCAACCCCAGCACCATAAAGGACATCGCGATGCGGTGATCCAGATGCGTGGCGCAAGTCGCTCCGCCCGGCACGTTCCCGTGGCCCAATCCGTGCACGCACCACCAATCCTCGCCCTCATCCACGCTCACACCGCAGGCGCGCAGGCCCGTCGCCATCGCGTCGATGCGATCAGATTCCTTCACGCGCAACTCCTTCACCCCCGGCATATCCGTCTTACCCTCGGCAAAGGCCGCGACGACGGACAAAACCGGATACTCGTCAATCATGCTCGCCGCGCGCTCGGGCGGCACCTCGATGCCTTTGAGGTCTGGCGAGAAACGCGCGCGCAAGTCGGCGACCGGCTCGCCCCCCTCTTCGCGCATGTTCTCAAAAGTCAGGTCCGCGCCCATGTCCTGCAGCGTGGTGAAGAGGCCAGACCGCGTCGGGTTCAGCCCGATATTGGGCACCAGCACGTCAGAGCCTTCGGTGATGATCGCGGCGCACACGGGGAATGCCGCCGAACTTGGATCGCGCGGCACGATGATGGTCTGCGGGGTCAGCTCCGGCTGCCCACGCAACGTGATGACCCGGCCGTCCTTGGTATCCTCAGTCTGGATAGAAGCCCCAAAGCCAGCCAGCATACGCTCCGAATGATCGCGCGTGGCTTCGCGTTCGATCACCACCGTCTCGCCCGGCGCGTTCAGACCGGCCAGCAGAACCGCGGATTTCACCTGCGCCGACGGCACCGGCACGTCATACCGCACCGGCAGCGGTCGGTCCGCCCCCACAATGGTCATCGGCAGGCGCCCACCGGATCGACCTACGGTGTGTGCACCAAACAGCGCCAAAGGGTCCGTGACCCGGGCCATCGGGCGTTTGTTCAGACTGGCATCCCCGGTGAAAGTCGCGGTGATCGGGCAGGTCGCCATGGCCCCCATGATCAGGCGCACACCGGTGCCAGAGTTGCCGCAATCGATGACTTGATCAGGCTCGGCAAACCCGCCGACGCCGACACCATGGACATGCCACATGCCGTTCGCGTCACGCTCCACCTCTGCCCCGAAGGCACGCATCGCCTTTGCCGTGTCGAGCACGTCATCGCCTTCCAGCAAGCCGGTGATCTTGGTCTCACCCACGCTCAGCGCGCCCAGAATGAGGGACCGGTGCGAAATGGATTTGTCGCCCGGCACATGGGCCTCTCCCGACAGCCCCTTGGAGGCGTGCGAGGTCATGGATATCGGAGAGCCGTGGCCGGACATGTCAGTGCTTTCTCAAGTCGGATTTTCGCGGTGATAGCGCAGGGCGCATGCCGCGTCCATTGCCAACGGACTCAGCTGCGCGTCAAGGGCATGGTGGCACACCGAAACGACCCGCCCGTGCTGGGCACGCCGTCGAACGAGACCTCTTCCACCCTGTACCCCGCCTCACGCAATGCGGCGTTGACGCGGGCACAGTTGGGGGTGTCGCGTGCGATGATCAAATCAGGCGCAATCGAAAACACATTGGTCGCCAAGGCGTCGGCTTCCGGCCGCGTCACCTCGATCCAGTCATAACGCTCGGTCATCTCGGCGGGGATATCGCGCAGGCCCTGCGGATAGATCAGCGCATGTCCCAGACCCAGCGGATTGAAAGCACAATCCAGATGCAGCACTTCTTCACCCTCGGACAGCGCCCGTGTCGGTACCGGGATCACGCGGTACGTCTCGCTCAGCGCCTCAGCCAGAAACGCCGCGCCTTCGGGATCACTGCGCTGGCCCACACCGACAAACACAAACTCCCCATCCACGATCACGTCGCCGCCTTCCAGTACGATCCCATCCGGCACGTCGATCAGCGGGCCATCAAAATCCGAAAGGATCGACTGGACGGCGTCAAACTCCTGCAGCCGGCTGGCGTACCGCATACCTGCCTTGAAGAGCGTTTCACCAATCACGAAACCGATGTCGCGGGGACAGGTTTGATCCTGCACGCTGTCATCGGCCAGTTCGGGTTCATGCACGCCGACACCATGCTTTTCCATGGCCGCGCGAAACGCAGCGAACTCTGCGATCAATTGGCGTTCGCTCGGATGACCCGTCGTGTCCGCCGTCTTCTGATGCGTTGTGTTGACGATCTCCACCTTGTCGGGTGAGCGGTGATAGCCGTGCCCGATCCCCATGATCACATGGTCCAGCCGGTCGTATTCGGTACGCACATCAATCTTGGGCATGGGGTATCCTCCGAAGCTGGGTCTGGCGCGAAATGCTCAACCCTTTGACCAGCGGCGTCAATGCCCCTGATTGCATTCCGCATCCGGTTCTGATTTAGCCCCGCCCCATGGCGAAACTCTATTTCCATTACTCCACGATGAATGCGGGGAAATCCACGCTGCTGTTGCAGGCCGCGCATAACTATCTGGAGCGGGGGATGGAGGTCTACCTTCTGACCTCCGGCATCGATGACCGGGCCGGCAAGGCGCGCATCGCATCGCGCATCGGGATCGGACAGGATGCGGATGTGTTCGCACCTGACGAGGACCTGTTCGTCAAACTGGAAAACCGCCTCAACCAAGGCCCGGTCGCCTGTGTTTTCGTCGATGAGGCACAGTTTCTGTCCAAGGATCAAGTCTGGCAACTGGCCTGCGCCGTCGATGATCTGCATGTGCCGGTCATGTGCTACGGCCTGCGCGTTGACTTCCGGGGCGAGCTCTTCCCCGGTTCTGCCGCGCTTCTGGCCTGGGCGGACGAGATGCGTGAGATACGCACGATTGATGACACCGGAAAGAAAGCCACGATGGTCGTGCGCAAGGACGCGGACGGCAATGTCGTGACCTCAGGCGATCAGGTGCAGGTGGGCGGCAATGAAACCTATGTCAGCCTCAGCCGCCGGGCATGGCGCGAAGCAGTGGGTGACAAGAACCGCGCTCAGGCACGTTCGACCAAGACCGACCCGACCGAGTAACCCGCCCCAAACGAACAGATCAGCCCGGTATCGCCCGGCACCATGTCGTCAGAGTACTTCGAGAACGCAATGATCGACCCGGCGGAGGATGTATTCGCGTAATCCTGCAGGATGTTTGGCTGTTCCGACGGATCCGGGACGCGGCCCATCACCTTCTTGCCGATGAAGTCGTTCATCGTCTTGTTCGCCTGATGCAGCCAAAGCCGCTTCAGATCGCTCTGGTCGCAGCCTGCATCTTTCATGTGATCCGCGATATGCGCCGAGACCATGGGCAGCACTTCCTTGAACACCTTGCGGCCCTCTTGGACAAACAGCATGTCACGCCGATCATCCATGTGGCCTTCGCGCGTGCGGCGCAGGTAGCCATTGTTGTTGCGGATGTTGTTGGAAAACTGCGTGGCGCAGCGGGTGGAGTGGACGATGAAGTGATCACCCTTGGCGTCCTCGGCCCGCTCCAGAACCAGTGCCGTGCACACATCGCCAAAGATGAAGTGGCAATCCCGGTCGCGCCACTCCAGATGGCCCGAGCAAATCTCCGGGCTGACAACAATCGCACATCGGACAGAGCCGGACCGGATCATATCGGCGGCCGTCTGAATGCCGAAGGTGGCAGACGAACAGGCGACATTCATGTCAAAGGCAAACCCGCCCGCGCCCAGAAGCTGTTGGATTTCAATCGCAATCGCAGGATAGGCGCGTTCATGGTTTGAGGCCGCACAGATCACCAGATCAACCTCGCTGGCCTCGCGTCCGGCCTGCTCCAAGGCCTTGCCACAGGCATCCAGCGCCATCTCCGCCATGATCCCCGGTTCGTCATTGCTGCGTTCGGGCAGCAAAGGGTGCATCACGTCGGGGTCCAGCACGCCGGATTTGTTCATGACATAACGCTGCTCAATCCCTGAGGCGTTGATGATGAACGCGGTCGAGGATGGGTCCTTGGCGTTCATGTCGCCGGCTGCAATCGCCTCCGCGTGTTCAGCGTTGAACTTCTCCGCATAGGCATTGAACGTGGCCACCAATTCGTCATTGGTGACAATCTCTTCTGGCGTGAAAACCCCGGAGCCGGTGATCGCTGGCGTGTGCATGGCTGCCCTCCTTAGCCTGGGCAATCGACACCTATAATTTCCCGAGGTCAAGAACAACGCTACGGCGTTTTGGCGTTTGATCCAGACCGATACATTGGGCAGCCCAAACCCCGTTCACGCGACGGCCCGCGGGGTGGCGCATCGCGCCGCCCCAGGGGGGCGGGTCGGCGCGGCATGATGGTGCCCATCATGCGGGGCTTTCAAATTGGACACTGTGCCTTGATTAAGCATCAGCATGTTGGACATACCCGTAGGATGGGGTTTCACCCCACCAACGCCCTAATGCATCCGCGCCCCTTCCGGCACCTCTTGATCCGGCGCAAGCAGCACAATCCCGCCTTCCGCATCGGACACGCCCAACACCAGGATCTCCGACCGGACCGGCCCGATCTGTCGCGGCGGGAAGTTGACCACGGCCATCACCTGACGCCCGACAAGGCTTTCCGGCGTGTAATGCGCGGTCAACTGGGCAGAGCTTTTGCGCTCCCCGATCTCCTCGCCGAAATCCACCCACAGCTTGATCGCCGGCTTGCGCGCTTCCGGGAACGGTTCGGCCCGCACCACGCGACCTACGCGGATGTCCACTTTCATAAAGTCATCAAACTCAATCTCATCCGCCATCGCGCAATTCCTTCGATCGGTTGGTGGCCGCGGCCACGGTGTCTTTCATCAGCGGGGGCAAACCATCCCTGTCATGCATCAGCACCTCAAGCCCCGCCTGCGTGGTGCCATTGGGGCTGGTGACATTGACGCGCAATTGCGCCGGAGTCTCGTCGGCGGCCTCTGCCAAAGCGCCCGCACCCGCGACCGTGGCCTTGGCCAGCTGCATCGCCAGGTCTGGCGCCAAACCCTGCGCTTCACCCGCGGCGGCCATGCATTCGATCATGTGGAACACATAGGCCGGGCCGGAGCCGGAGACGCCAGTGACGGCATCCATCTGATCTTCATGGTCCAACCGCACCACCTGGCCCACCGCGCCGAGCAACAGTTCCGCCAGATCCAGATCACTGTCGGCGGTCTTCTCGTTGCCGATGATTGCAGTGATCCCCTTGCCGACCGCCGCAGGCGTGTTGGGCATCGCGCGGATCACAGGCGTGTCACTGCCAAAGGCGGCTTCAAAAGCGGCAATCGGCGTGCCTGCCGCAACCGACAGGAACACGGTCTGCCCCTGCCCCATCTCGGTAATCTGTGGCAAGGCGGCGCCCATCATTTGCGGTTTGACAGCGATCAGGACAATGGCCGGAGCCTCGGGCAGGTCCGCGTTCACATGCACGCCCGTGCCTTGCACCCAGTCCGTCGGATTTGGATCGATCACCCAGACCGAGGTGGCAGGCAGCCCCTGATCCAGCCACCCGGCCAGCATCGCCGAGCCCATCTTGCCACATCCCAAAAGCACCAGCCCATCGCGGGCCACCCGGTCCATGCTCATCTGCACGCTCCCTGATTGTTCTTGGGACCTGTGGTACGCATGGGGGGCTGCGGTTGCAACGGGGTTGAGCGCCAAGCCCTGAACCAGCAAAAGCCAACAAATTTCGCACGCGCGGAATCAAGGCGGGTTTACCCGCCGCCGCGCATCGCCAGGCCGCCCCCACGGACTGGCGATTTGGAAGGATCAGCGCTGCGTTTCATTGGAGTCACGAGTTTGAACGATAAAGCGTACAAAGCTACCCTCGGATCGCCACTCCGCGGCCTGACGATACGCGGCATTTCCACGGGCGCGCTCTACAACCATAAACCGGCCAAAAATTTCATCGTAGGGCGGGGTTCACCCCGCCAACTGGTCTGAAATCACGCCCGCCCGTAGGCCTCGCAAATCGCGACTTGCATCGCGTCCGCCGGTGAGCGATCGCCCCAGACGCACAGCTGGAAGGCCGGGTAGAAGCGTTCGGCGCTCAGCACGGCCGCGTTGATCAGCGTATCGACCTGCTCCGGGCTTACGCCTTGGGTGCCCGGCATCACCAGACCGTAGCGGTAGACCATCAGCTTGGGCTCTCTCCAGTAGGTGAAAGAGCCTGCCCAGCACTGATCATTGACGTCGTTGAGCATCTCGTAGAGCACCGGCAGCTTGTGCTCGGGTGGCTCCATTTCAAAGGTGCAGACAAGGCGCAATGTCTCATCATAAGCCGACCAGGCCAGCGTGATCGAATAGGTCCGCCACTGGCCTTCGACGGCCATCGCAATCTGGTCATCGGCGATGCGATCAAAGTCCCAATCGTGATGCTCGGCGAGATGCTCGACCATGTCGATGGGATGGATATCTTCTTGGAAAAACTGCTCTGAAAGTGCCATTGCCTCCACCTCTTTTGTGTGTAGCGGCGGGGCATGGCAGCGCCCCAAGCGCTCGGTGTCTGCTCGCGGGCGAGGGCGTCTCCCCTCTACCCATGCTCACATGGTGAAGGGAATGATTCGCTGTGTAAAGCTATTTGTTGGGGATAACCGCAATAAGTTGTGGATGACTGAGGCAGGGTCACAAAATGGGGCGGTTGGGAGAGTGTAGCGTGCCCAGGCAACGATCAACCTGTCTTGGCCCAGATTTGAGCGGATAGCTTTAGACATCAGCATGCGAGGTGCGAAAGGCCGCTTCGCAGACATTGTTTTAATTTGCTTTGGCGAGGCAGATGGGCGCTTTGCAACGTTGGATCAGGTCTAAATCGCAATTTCAGAAGCGAACCAACGACGGTTGATGGCGCTTTTCGGCTTTACGTGCATCAATGGTGATCCAAGCCAATTCCAAGAAAAACAGATGTAGTAGCGGCGTAATACCACCTTCCGCAGGATCGCTGATAAGCGTCTTACAGGGAGGGAATTCATGACAAAACTCGTTCACAGCATGATCAGAGTTCTGGATGAAGCGGTTTCGGTGCAATTCTACCGTGCCACATTCGGATTGGAGATTGTAGACCGTTTGGACTTTGAGAGCTTCACTCTCATCTACTTGGCCTTGCCGACATCCAGCTTTGAGCTTGAACTGACAGTCAACAAAGGCCGCGAAAAGCCTTTCGATTTGGGCGATGGCTATGGCCATCTCGCCATTGTGGTGGATGATCTTGAAGCGGCGCATGCCACGGCCGCAAACGCTAACTCCAAACCTGGCGATATAGTGGATTTCCGCCCGAACGGAGAGCGCGTGGCGCGTTTCTTCTTCATCAAAGACCCTGAAGGATACCAGATCGAGGTCATCGAGAAAGGTGGGAGATTCAAATGAAAATCCATCACCGGAACGATCGTCACAAAACGTCACGCCGGGACTTCATCAAAGGCGGCGTCGTCACAGGCGGCATAATCATAAACCTAAATTGGCCGTCAATCCTGGCCGCACAACAAACAGAAGGGGAGAATTCCATGTTGTTCCATCTAGACTTCAACGTCGAGTATTCGGCGGAAATGTCGCAAAATGATCTGTTCGCAATCTGGGCAGAGGAAGCAGACGCCGCGTTGGGCGCGAAAGATGCAGGTCTGGTTGTTGATCTGTGGAAAGCAGTTGGCACGCGTCGCGTGATTGCCATCGTAAATGTCGAAAGCATGGAAATGCTGGATCAAATCTTGCTTGATTTGCCGATCATGCAGAAGATGGGCCAACACGTGCAGGTCTACGTGACCGCGCTGCGCACCTATGAAGGGTTTGCCGCGGACGTGCAAGAGCGCGTGGGTCGCTGATCCGACAGGGAGACGTTCAGATGTGTCAATTATTCATCGAAGCTGACCCGGCGCTTTGGACGTCTCATACCCGGTCCTTCCGCATGGACGGGATGGTCACAAGTGTGCGGTTGGAAGACATGTTTTGGCGCACGCTCGAGACAATCGGGAAGCGGGACGATTTGACCGTCCCGCAACTGCTGCACCGGCTTTACAATGAAAGCCTTGATGCTGGTCACGACGTGGGCAACTTCACCTCGTTCCTGCGCGTCTGTTGTTTGCGGTTCATTGATCTGCAAATGCGCGGGCTGATCCCGGAAGAAGAGCGTGTGAAGATATCTCAACTGCCTGCGAGCGATATTTTGACACTTGAGGCTATCGAACGGACGAAAGCCGAGCCCGGGTTGATTTAGAAGTAGCTCCGACGTGCCGGCTGAGGATTTAGGGAACTCCTTTAAACCGTCTGAAATTCTGTTGGTGAACCTAGGAAAGCCGCTATTCGCTGCAGTGTAGAAACACGAGACTATCGGCTCTAGCGAGCCATTCGCTGCATTTACAAACCGTCAAGTAAGAGCAGAAAGGAATTCAAGCTTTTGAACCTAGAGTTCGGCCTAGCGCAACTCAGACGCAAAACTTCACTTCTTCTTCGCCTTCTCCAGCTTCTCAATCCGCGCCAGAAGCTCAGCGTTCTCTTCCCGCGCCTTCTGGGCCATCACCCGCACCGCGTCGAACTCTTCGCGCGTCACGAAATCGCGTTCCGCCAGCCAGCGGTCGATCATGGATTTGAACGCGGTCTCCGCCTCTTCCCGCGCGCCTTGCGCCACGCCCATGGCGTTGGTCATCAGCTGGGACAGATCATCAAGCACTTTGTTCTTTGACTGCATGGGAATAAGGCCTCCGTATCGCTTGATCTCTATATGGTGACCAAGCAAGGCCGGGGCAAGCTTGACTTCGTCGCACCCCTGACAGAAAGAGGCCACCATGCAGGCCGCGATCCAATTTCCCAATCTCTCGCCCGATATCTTCACGATATCGCTCTTCGGGTTTGACCTGACGCTACGCTGGTACGCGATGGCCTATATCGTGGGTATCCTGATCGGCTGGCGGCTGGTGGTGGCGACCATGAAGCGCCCGCATCTGTGGCGCGACAACAAGGCGCTTTTGACCGTGGCTCAGGTGGAAGACCTGCTGACATGGATCGTGCTGGGCGTGATCCTGGGCGGGCGCTTGGGGTTCGTTCTGTTCTACCAACCGCTGTACTACCTGCAGAACCCGGGTGAGATCCTGATGATCTGGCAGGGGGGCATGTCCTTCCATGGCGGGCTTCTGGGCGTGATCATCACCTGCATCCTCTATGCCAGAAAGCAGGGGGTGTCGTGGATCTCGCTGGCGGATGTGCTGTGCATGGCCACGCCTGTGGGGCTGTTGCTGGGCCGCATTGCGAATTTCATCAATGCAGAGCTTTGGGGCCGCGCGACCGATGTGCCATGGGGCGTGATTTTCCCCGGTGAGGCGGCGCAGTTCTGTCCGGGCGTCGAGGGCCTGTGCGCCCGCCACCCGTCACAGCTTTACGAGGCCGCGCTTGAAGGGGCCATTCTTGGGGCGATCCTTCTGTGGATGGTGTTCCGCGGTGGCGCGCTCAAACGCATTGGCGCGGTCACGGGCGTGTTTTTCACCGGCTACGCCCTTGCGCGCTTCATGGTCGAATTCGTTCGCCAGCCCGATGCGCTGTTTGTCTCGCCGGGTAACCCGCTGGGCCTTGCGCTGCACGTCGGCGGGTATGGCTTGACCATGGGGCAGATCCTAACCCTGCCGATGATCGCGGCGGGCGTGTATTGGCTCAGACGGTCGTCCAGATCAAACCCGACATGACGCCGCTGGCGGAGGTTTTGATCCGCAATATCCGGGCCACCGGGCCGATCACGCTGGCCGACTACATGGCCGCCTGCCTTCTGCATCCCCAGCATGGATATTATGCCACCCGCGATCCGCTTGGCCGTGCGGGGGATTTCACCACCGCCCCAGAGATCAGCCAGATGTTCGGAGAGCTTTTGGGCCTGTGCCTCGCACAGACATGGCTGGATCAGGGCGCGCCATCGGCTTTCGTGCTGGCAGAGCTCGGCCCAGGGCGCGGGACATTGATGAAGGACATGCTGCGCGCCACCCAAGGCGTGCCGGGGTTTCATGCGGCGATGCAGGTGCATCTGGTGGAGGCATCCGAGCCATTGAAGACCGTTCAGCGAGACCTGCTGCACGCCTATGATGTAACATGGTGCGCCACCGTCCAAGACCTGCCGCAGGACTTACCCCTCTTCCTCGTCGCCAATGAGTTCTTCGATGCGCTGCCCGTCCGGCAGTACCGGCGGCAGGACGACATGTGGTGCGAACACATGGTGGGGCTGGATGACGACGGGCATCTGCAATCGGGCTGGAGCCCGGCGAAACCTGTCCCTGATCTGGATCACCGCCTCGCAGACACCAAACCGGGCGACATCGTCGAGATGTCCCCGCAAACAAGCATCGTCGCTGAACGCATAGGCCATTCCATCAAAGACAATGGCGGGGTGGCTCTGCTGATCGACTACGGCGATTGGGGGGCGCAGGGGGATACGGTGCAGGCGGTGAAAGAGCATCAACCGCTCGGCATTCTGTACGCGCCGGGCGAAAGCGACCTTTCCGCCCATGTGGATTTCGAACGCATCGCCCATGCCGCGCCTTGCCCCGCAACGCGGCTGTCCACCCAAGGTGTGTTCCTCGAACGCCTCGGGGTCACCGAACGCGCGCGGAAACTGGCCCAACATCTGACCGATGATGCGCTGGAGACCCATATCGCCGCACATCGGCGCTTGACCCACCCGGACGAAATGGGGACGCTCTTCAAGGTCATGGCGCTTTTCCCCGAGGGCGCCGCGCCGCCACCTGGGCTCGTCGTGGGATTGACTGCATGACACTGGAAATTCTCACCTCCGAGGCGCTGTCGCCTCTGCGCCATGGGTTTTTCACCCGCAAGGGCGGGGTGTCATCTGGGGTGTTCAGCGGGTTGAATTGCGGGCTCGGGTCAAGCGATCAGGCGGAGGCCGTCACGATGAACCGCCAACGTGTGGCTGAGGCGATGGGCGTTTCGCTGGACGCCTTGATGACAATCCATCAAGTGCATTCTGCAGATGTGGTCACCGTGACCGCCCCGAACACCGACCGGCCCAAGGCGGATGCGATGGTGACCGCGACACCGGGGATTGCGCTGGGTGTGCTGACGGCGGATTGCCAGCCGGTGCTGTTCGCGGATCCAAAGAACCAGGTGATTGGAGCGGCCCATGCGGGCTGGCGCGGGGCGCTTGACGGGGTGCTTGATGCCACTGTCGATGCAATGGTGGCCCTTGGTGCAAACCGCGGCAACATCCATGCGGTCATTGGCCCCTCGATCAGCCAGGCGTCCTACGAGGTAGGTCCGGAGTTTTTTGAAAGCTTCTCCGCCGAAGACCCCCAGAACCACCGTTTCTTCATCAACGGGAACGGGGACCGCTACCTTTTCGATCTGCCCGCCTATGGATTGCAGCGATTGCGCAACGCCGGTGTCGGATCGGCAGAATGGGTGCGCCACTGCACCTATCGCGACGAAGACCGGTTTTATTCCTACCGGCGCACCACCCATGCGGGGGAAGCCGACTACGGGCGATTGATCTCAACCATTCGCCTTTGACGTGAACAGGCATTAGGTCAAGTCCGCCTTATCGCCCCATTTTGACCCAGATTCATTGCGCCTTGGCCTACAGCCCTGCATTGGGGCCTTTATTTTCAACGCGTTTGCGCATGTCGCAGGCCGTTCCCAGAAAAAAGGCCCGCATCCGGCAAAACCCCAATTGACGCCCAATCTCTGCCCAAAAGCGCGGTCATGTTCGGATCAGAGGACAAGTAACCCCGGGCAAACCGGGGCATCGAGTAGCAAAAGGAAGACCCATGAAGACCCGTTGGATGAAAGCCGTCATCGAAAACAGCAAGCAGCCCGCTACGGCGCTGCCATTCCATCGCGCTGTGCGCCTGGCCAACCGTCAGGCACCGGCATTCAAGGTTGCACGGTCTGCCTGACAGGCTCAAGCCCGCCACGCGCGGGTGGTTTTGATTCGAGGCCGCCACTTGGGAAATGTGACCCAAATGTGGCAGCTGCACTGAATCGGGGGCGACAATCCTGTCGGAAGATGGGGTATTGTGTTGGGAAGACGGACAGTCGGGTCTGAAATTTGACTAAACTGTGCCGACTGTCGGAAGTGTTTCCAGCACGAAGTGAGTAAGTAACTTGTCCTTCTGTCGTTGTCGGTGGGGGCCGACGCGGTTGTGACAACCTGAATAGGTGACGCAACAATGGTAGCCCCGTCTGACGCAGCATTTTTTCCTGCGACCCAATCCGCCCTTCGCCCCAGCGCCCGTGACTCTGGTGCGCAACAGCCTGTGCGCAAGCCGCTCAGCATGCGCAAATACAGCATCGCGCGTCTGCTGGAGAGTGGTGAGGTCAAGCGGTCTGAACAGATCGGGCCGGCGATGCCGATTTTCGAGGCCGCCTTCTCCGCGTTCGCCCATGGCACTGTTATCGCAACAGAAAACGGCCCCGTCGCGATCGAGGATCTGGAACCGGGCATGAAAATCCAGACCATGAACGACACCACCCAGACCCTGATATGGGTGGGTGCGATGACCCTGATGCCCCGTAGTGATGATATGCCAGAGGGCGGCAGCTTGACCCGGATCATGGCTGACAGCTTTGGCATTGGGCGTCCGCAGGCCGACCTGCTGGCGGGCCCCGGCGCGCGCCTTCTGATGCGTCGCCCTGCCCGCTTTGCCATTCCGGGCGAAGAGCGTCCGTTGACGCCCGCGCGCAAGATGGCCGATGGGATGAACGCGATTGAGATCGTGCCGCCGCGCCCCGTGACGGTCTATCACCTGTGCCTCGACAAGCACGCCATCATCTCGGCCAACGGGATCGACGCGGAAAGCTTCCACCCCGGGGTCGGATTTGAACGCAACATGGGGCCGAACATGCTCAGCCTGTTCCTGTCGTTCTTCCCGCATGTGAAAGATGCGCGCGATTTCGGCCCGCTGGCGCATCCCCGTTTGCCGCTTGGGACATTCGACGCGTCAGCTGATCTTGCTTAAGTTGTTGGCCTGACTGTCAGGCCGTCCGGCTCAGCCGTTCTTCCAACACATCAAACGGCACGCCCGGTTCATCCTTGGCGCCCCGGATCACGAGCGATGTCTTCACGCTGATCACGTTGTCGGCCGCCGTCAGCTCTTCGGTCAGGAAGCGCTGAAAGGTCGACAGATCGGGGGCCACGCATTTGAGGATGAAATCCACCTCGCCGTTCAGCATGTGGCACTCTCGCACCAGCGGCCAATCCCGGCAGAGTGTCTCAAAGGCATTAAGGTCTACCTCTGCCTGGCTTTGCAGCCCAACCATGGCGTAGACCTGCACTTCGAACCCCAGTTCCCGCGCATCGACATCGGCGTGGTAGCCTTTGATATATCCGCTCTCTTCCAGCGTGCGCACACGGCGCAGACAGGGTGGCGCGGAAATGCCCACGCGTTTGGCCAGTTCGACATTGGTCATCCGACCGTCGGCCTGCAATTCCGCCAGGATCATGCGGTCAATGTCGTCCAGACGTGTTGCGGGCATGGCGCTCTCCCTCAAAATCGCATTTCTTATAACAGCGTGGGTTCCGCGCGCAATAATATTTCGCAAGCGTGAAAGAATCTTTTGCGTTCGATCTGCGCGGATGGTGGAAAATTGAGCATTAGGCGCGCCGACCTTCGCCCTCGCCCACCCTCACTCAGGGTCGTTTGCCACGACAGATGCATATCCGCTTTGCACGGGGTTTTATGGTCAGAAGAGGAAGGCTATATCTGCCATCCGACTCGTCCCATTCGCCCAACAGAAGGCTGCCCCTTTATGTCCGAGACCCGCCACACCAAGACCCTGATCATCGGCTCCGGCCCGGCAGGCTACACCGCCGCTGTCTACGCCTCGCGCGCCATGCTGAACCCCATTCTGGTGCAGGGGATCGAACCCGGCGGGCAGCTGACCACCACGACCGAGGTCGAAAACTGGCCCGGCGACACCGAGGTGCAGGGCCCCGACCTGATGGTCCGGATGGAGGCTCACGCGCAAGCCATGGGCTGCGAAATCATCGGCGACATCATTACCGAGCTGGACACGGAAACCCGTCCCTTCACCGCCAAGGGCGACAGCGGCACCATCTACACAGCCGACAGCGTGATCCTGGCCACCGGCGCGCGGGCCAAATGGCTGGGCATGGAAAGCGAAGAGGCGTTCAAGGGTTTCGGCGTGTCGGCCTGCGCCACCTGTGACGGGTTCTTCTATCGCGGGCAGGAGATTGTAGTGGTGGGCGGCGGCAACACCGCCGTCGAGGAAGCGCTCTTTCTGACCAATTTCGCCTCCAAGGTCACATTGATCCACCGCCGCGATGAGCTGCGCGCCGAGAAAATCCTGCAGGATCGTTTGCTCAAGCACCCCAAGATCGAACCGCTGTGGTTCCATGAGCTAGAAGAAGTGCTGGGCGACGACAATCCCAAAGGCGTGACCGGCGTGCGCGTGAAAGACAACCGCACCGGCGAGACATCCGAGATTGCCTGCAAGGGCGTCTTCATCGCCATCGGCCACGCGCCGGCCAACGAGCTGGTCAAGGGTAAGCTTGAGATGCATCACGGGGAATATGTGAAGGTTGAAGCGGGCAGCACGCGCACCTCGATCCCGGGGCTTTTTGCCGCCGGGGACCTGACAGATCACACCTATCGCCAAGCCGTGACAAGCGCCGGTATGGGCTGCATGGCGGCCCTGGATGCAGAGAAGTTTCTGGCAGAACAGGAAGGCTGACGCGATCCCTAAGCCATTCGAAAACCCGTCCCGGGCCTGACCCGGGACCTCATCTATCAATGGACAGAGGCCCCGGATCAAGTCCGGGGCGTGTTTTCTAGGCTGGCAAGATTCACGCCAATCGGGTCAGACACGCACCGTGGCCAAGCTGCGGGCGTCGCGCTGCACACGGCGGTAGGCCGGGTCAAGGCCGTTGTCGCGGCTCTGTACCAGCTCACACAGGATCTTGTGCACGACCTCAAGCTCTGACGTTTCGCCCGTCAGGGCCAGTTGCGGCGTGGTGTTTCCCGCGACACGCACAAAAAGCGACGCAAACCCGGGGCGACCGGACGGACGACGCAGGAACAGGCTTTCCACCGTGTTGACGTCAATCGTGCGCGCCACCCGGCTTTGGTTGTTCACATTGATCTTGGTCAGCGACAGCGTACCGTTCTTGGCATCCAGCTGAACCTGACGGCGGAACCCGCGTGTGCCATAGGCATAGACAATCAACCCGATCGCCGTGAACATCGCTGCCAAAAGACCGTGTGACACCATCTGGCCCGTGACCGGCTCCATCGGCAGGATAACCCACAAAATAAGGGAAAACGCGACCATGAGACCGCCCACCAAACGCAGGACCAGCTCCGACATCGCTTCAAGCTTGAACCGTTCAAACCGTTCGCGTGCAATCAGGCCCATGCCCGTCTGCACCAGTGAAACGGAGCTCCAGTTTTCGTCGATATTTCTGCCTCTGTGGTCCATTGTCCCGACCATTTTTTGTTTAACCTGGCCACATGGTTAACCAGAAATGCGGGCAAAACTGTGTCTTGGGCAAATCCATTTCGCGGCGAAAACTACCGCTACGCGACTGTTAAGACCTTAGTCGTGCTTGGGTCCGACCCGATGAAACGCGCCGCTCATATAGGTCAATGGGCGCTCTCCGGCGTTTGAAATCCCGGTGACATTGCCAATGCAGATCGCGTGGCTGCCATGGATGTGCCGGTGGGTCAGTGTGCATGTAAAGGCCGTCGCACGCGGCAGGATCGGGCCAAACTCGGTGTCGGCCACATCCTGACCTTCGAACCTGTTGCTCAAACGGTCATCGAACGCACCGGCAAAAGCCATGGCCACGTCGACCGCATCCTCCGGCAGGACGTTGACACAAAACCCGCCATTGTCCTTGACCGCCTGCGCGATGCGGCTGTCCGCCTTCAAACACACCAGAACTGAAGGGGGATCCGCCGATAGCGATGTGAACGCACTCACCGTGGCACCGGCCTGACCCGCAGGACCATCCGTTGTCACCACGGTGACCGTTGAGGCCACCTGGCGCATCGCTTCGATAAAGGCGTCCCGTGCTGCAGTCATGGCCGTGTCACTTTTCCCCGTTTTCGCCGATGGTCGGGACGCCGAAAGACCTGGCAAGTATCCCAAACACGCATGCCCCGGATACAAAGGAACTCGGCAAACGTAAAGAAGCGTTCATGCGTTGGGTTGGCATTCCTGCCACGGTCCCGCGCCCGTCCTCCGAAAGTTTTGATTTCATTTCAATATATGGTAGAATCACTCAATTGGGCCCCAAAAAGAAGGGCCTCAGGCAAGCAAAAAATGTCGAGAGGCAAGCAGGTATGTCGCTGAAACTTGACGCGCTGACGCGCTGTGAAAACTATGAGCTTGATCCAAAGATCGGCTTCAAATCCCAATATGTGATCGCCCCAATTGGCACCGTCTCTATTCCCGGCATGACAGAGATGGCACTGAACAAATGGGCGCTTGTGCACGGGGAAGCGGTTCGCCCGGTCCCGCTCATGGATGAAAAAGACCGGCTCTTTGGCGCGTTCTTCGGCGCAGGCGTTGACAGCAATTGTGACGTGGTGACGGCCGCGTCTTTTGCCGGATTCAACAGCAAAGGCCGGACCTTCGAAGAGGCGTTTGAGACCTACCTGAGCGGCATTGCAGGCCGGTTCATGGTGATCCTCGACACCGGGTCGAAGTCGCGCATCTATCGCGATGCGATGGGTCATATGCCACTGTTTTACAACGACAAAACCCTCCTCGCTGGATCGTCGATCTACCTGACGATTGATCGCCCGGTCGAGGCCAATCCGATTTGCGCGCGCCCGGGCCTTGATATCCTGTCGACCGCGCATGTCTTCCCGATGGGCCGGACGGCGGATGTCGATGTGCGGTTGATGCCGGGCAACCACGTGTTCGACCTGTCAGAGTTTTCCGCCAAACGCGGCTGGCCGCTGCGCAATGCGATCCGCAAAGTGACCGTGTCAAAATCCATCCCCGTGATTGAGAAAATGGCGATGCGTCTGCGCAAGATCGTGCAGGGTTGGATTGCGGCGGATGACGTGGTCTTGCCTCTGGACGCAAGCGCGGGGTCGCGCATCCTGTTGGCCGCGGCTGGCGACATGAAAGCGGATATCCGGCAAATCTGCCTCATGCAGCCGGGCAACACTGACGATATGGCCGTGGCCTCTGTTGCGACAGAAGTGGCGCGTGCGGCAGGCGTCGAACCGACGGTGCACACCCGCTTCGACGCGTTTGAGACGTTCGGACGGGCACGCGGCATTCGCCATGAACGCAAGCGGCTGTACTGGCTGCGCACCAGCAGCGCGGTTCGGGTCCCGACGGACGCCGCCATTGGCATGCCTGACCTGCTTCCCGCGCAACACGTTGTATTGGGCAGCGACGGGCTGGACGCGCTTCAAGGCGGCTGGCGCGCAGGCACGCCCACGCCCAAACCCATTAGGTCCAGCCTGTCGTCGGAGATTTCCGGTGCGTTGGCCACCAAGGCAGACAAAACGCTGCGCGATGCCGTGGCGGATGACTACGCCGACTGGAAAGCCAGCTTGCCCAAATCCCTACATGCGCAAGCCGAAGATTTCATCCGCATGGAGCTGCATCAACCTGCACAGGCCGTCAGCAGCCTGGGCCATGCCGATCATCTGCATGTATCGCCGTTCAACGACCGCGAATTCATTGAACTGGCGCTGAAACTGCCGCTGAGCTTGCGGTCTGGAGAGAAACTGTCGGAGGCCTTGGTTGCCGCCCTCGATCCGGATCTTGCAGGCCTGCCCTACAGCGCCACATTGGCCACGGCGGACGCGGCAGAGTAAACCACCCGAAAACCAGTGCTTGTCCTGACCGGGGCAAGCGCTTATCACGCCTCCGGTTCACGCGGAGCGTTTTATGCCCAACACCCCGGCAGTTGCCGTCCTCAACCCCACGGTCAAATTCGGTTTGGCCAAGGGGCATCTGCTGCGAAATGAGCCGCTGGATCGGTGCATGTGGCCCTTGGGCCAGCCGGATCATCTGCGCGGCGGACGCGTTGGCGATCTTGGGCCGGATGATCACGTTGTGGCGATGCTGCAGAACCTGCCATCGTTGGGCACGGGGCTGGGTGTCGCGGCGAACATATCGGTCGTGCTGGCAGAACCGGCTGCGATTCACGGCCCGCGCTATCCCGGCCTCATCCGCAAGGCCAAGCGGTTTCACCGCATCCTGAGCTACAATGACGATGTGCTGCGCCAGGTCCCAAACGGGCAGTTCTTTCCCTTCGGCAGCACATGGGTCGGCGATTGGCGCGAGAGGGATCTGAACAAGACCAAAATGTGCTCGCTC
Source organism: uncultured Roseovarius sp. (assembly GCA_963422235.2). GTDB lineage: Bacteria > Pseudomonadota > Alphaproteobacteria > Rhodobacterales > Rhodobacteraceae > Roseovarius. The sequence goes on along the minus strand of CAXMWV010000002.1, from coordinate 1,875,238 downwards.
ATTGCGTCCTCCAAGCGCTCCTACGAAGGCCACAGGCTGCGCCACGCCATCGCGACATGGGCGCAGGACGAACGCCTTGATGTCGATCTGCTTGGCCACGCCTATGCCCCGTTTAAAGCCAAGGCCGACGGGCTTGCGACTTACCGCTACTCTGTTGTGATCGAGAACGTGCAGGAGCCGAACTATTTCTCCGAAAAACTGATCGACGCGCTGCTGTGCAAAACGGTTCCGGTTTACTGGGGTTGCCCGAACATCGCGGACTTCATGGATACCTCGGGGATGATTGTATGTCAGAGCGAAGATGACCTTCGGGCGGCGGTTGTGGCGATATCCGAAAGCGACTACGAGGCCCGCCCGCCCGGTCTGATGGCGGTCGAGGATAGGGCGGCGCACTATGGCGATTTCTTCGGCCGCATGGCGCGGGCCGTGCTGGAGCATTCCTGACGTACTGTAAAACACCCGTCCCGGCCTTGAGCCGGGACCTCATCGAACAGCCAAGAGGCCCCGGCTCAGGGCCGGGGCGCGGCTTGCTTCAATCAAAACCGGGCGACATCGCAGGCCACAGGCTGTAGCGCCGCGTCAGTTCTTCCAGGGCGGCCCTATTGGACGCGATGCGCGTCTGGTCAGGCAGATCCACATCCTGCAGGCCGTGGTCGTCGTCAAACGCTGGTCGCAGACCCTCTCGTGCAGTGGGGCACAGGCATATGGGGATGCCTTGGCGGGCAAGCTGACCAGACAACCAGATGTCATCGGCGTTGCGCGCCTCGGGCGGTGGAACAGCCTCCGCGCCGGCCACCCATTCCGGCTTCACCGACACACCGCCAAACCCTTGCGCGATGTCCACATGCGTCGTGCTGTTCATAGAAACACCCGAACACCGCTTGAGCCGTGCAACAGAGAACCCGCTGGCCGCAACCGCCTCACCTTCAGAACCGGCACTCAAAAGCGCGGCGGCCCATCCCGGCGGATAAATCCAGTCGTCATCACAATAAATCAGGCGGGGAACTTGCCCCACGATACGCCGCGCGGCCACGATGGCTTTGGTCGCGGGCCCAAAGTCTTCCTTTGATCTGAGGATTGTCACACCGTCCAGGGCGTCAACCGCCCACCCCTCCCCCGGAAACCGATGCCACGCATCTGGCACGCACAGATACACCGCAACCGGTTCCGGCCTTTGCATCACAAGGCTGGCCAGAACAGGCCCCAACCGGTCAAACCTCGGCGGGATCGTGGTGAGGGAAATGGCATACATGGATCAGAACTAAACGCAAAAAGGGCGGCCTGCAAAGACCGCCCTCCTGTACGTCTAGAAGACTGATTAACCCGCGATCAGGCCCATCTGCTCCAACTTCAGGATCACCTGATGCGCGCAGTTGTCGACATCCACGTTCTCCGTCTCCACGCTCAGCTCCGGGTTCTCTGGCACGTCATAGGGGTCGGAAATGCCGGTGAATTCGGCGATCTTGCCCGCACGGGCCAGTTTATACAGCCCCTTGCGGTCACGGCGTTCGCACTCCTCAATCGACGTGGCCACATGCACTTCGCAGAACGCGCCGTATTCTTCGATCATCTGACGAACGCGCTTGCGCGTGCTGGCGTAAGGTGCAATCGGCGCACAGATGGCGATACCGCCATTCTTGGTGATCTCGGACGCCACATAGCCGATCCGCTGAATGTTGAGGTCGCGGTGCTCTTTGGAGAACCCAAGCTCAGAGCTGAGGTTCTTGCGCACAATATCCCCGTCGAGCAGCGTCACAGGACGGCCACCCATTTCCATCAGCTTGACCATCAACGCGTTGGCGATGGTGGATTTGCCAGAGCTGGAGAAGCCCGTGAAGAACACGGTAAAGCCCTGCTCGGACCGCGGCGGGCGGGTCTTGCGCAGCTCTTCCACCACTTCCGGGAAGGAGAACCAATCCGGGATTTCCAGCCCCTCGGCCAAACGACGACGCAGTTCGGTGCCGGAGATATTCAGGATCGTGACCTTGTCCTTGTCCACGATCTCATCCATCGGCTCATACTGCGCGCGTTCCTGCACATAGACCATGTGTTTGAAATCGACCATTTCGATGCCGATCTCTTCCTGATGCTCGCGGAACAGATCCTGCGCATCGTACGGCCCGTAAAAATCGTCTCCAGCCGAATTCTTGCCCGGGCCAGCATGATCCCGACCGACGATGAAGTGCGTGCAGCCGTGGTTGGCGCGGATCAGACCGTGCCAGACCGCCTCACGCGGGCCCGCCATGCGCATGGCGAGGTTCAGCAAAGACATGGTGGTGGTGGAGCCTGGATATTTGTCGAGCACGGCCTCGTAACAGCGCACGCGGGTGAAGTGATCCACGTCACCTGGCTTGGTCATGCCCACGACCGGATGGATTAGCAGGTTGGCTTCCACTTCGCGGGCGGCGCGGAAGGTCAGCTCCTGATGCGCGCGATGCAGCGGGTTGCGCGTCTGGAACGCCACGACCTTGCGCCAGCCCAGCTTGCGGAAATAGGCGCGCAATTCGTTGGGCGTGTCGCGACGGGCGCGGAAATCATAGTGCACGGGCGTCTGAATGCCGGTCACCGGGCCGCCGAGGTAAACATTGCCTGCCGTGTTGTGCAGGTAATCGACTGCCGGATGCGCCTGATCATCGGCGCCAAAAACTTTCTCCGCCTCACGCGCTTTGTTCGGCGTCCAGCGATCGGTGACGGTCATGGTGCCCAAGATCACGCCTTCCTGGTCGCGCAGGGCGATATCCTGTCCCAGCTCAATAGTCTCGGCAAAGTCTTCCGACACGTCCAGCGTGATCGGCATCGGCCAAAGCGTGCCGTCTTCCAAACGCATGTTTTCAACAACACCGTTATAGTCGGCCTCTGACAGGAAGCCTTTGAGCGGGTTGAAACCGCCATTCATCAAAAGTTCCAGATCGCAAATCTGACGCGGGGACAGGTCCCAGCTGGTCAGCTCTGCGGCTTCCAGCTTTAGTTTCTGGGCGCTGTCGTAGGAGACATAAAGCTCCGGGATGGGGGCAAGGTTGTTCTGCACGAGTTTGGTCCTGTGTTTGAGCGGGGCAAGGCCGCTGGTGGTTCCGGTAAGTTCTGCATGAAGCGCGTCATATTCGGCGAATTTGCGGGCGAGGAATTGATCCGTCAGCCGGATTTTCTCGGCCGCGCCGCGTGTGGTCAGCGCATAGGCGAAACGCTGGCGCTTGTCGGGGCCATCGCGGTCACTGACCGAGATAAAGCCCGCTTCTCTGGCGTGTTTCAAAAGCCCGTTGAGCCGCCCAAGCGAAACACCAATGGCCGCCGCCGTGGCCCGCTGAGAGGCCTCGGGCGCCAGATCAAGCTGACGCAAAAGCCTGAACAGCAGGTCCTCGTCTTGCTGGCTGGGTTTGGTGTCTGTATCGAGCATGTTCGACTCAAAGTGTGTTCACGCGTGAACACATAGGCGAGCTTTGTGTTCGAATAAAGGCCTAAGTTCAGAAAATTCTTTGGGTTGCCGGATGTTGCGCTGGAATCACAGCCCCTGATGTGCGCCCCGTCTGTGCGCCGACTTGCTCTGGATCAATTCGCACGCCCCGAAGCTGAGGTAGAAAGGCCGCCATCACGGGCACACATAAGAGGCGGACACATGAAAAACCCCATCTCATGCATGATTGCACTATCTCTCACCCTCTCGGCCTGTACTGGCATTGGCCCACAAAGCGATGACATGCCCACACGCGCGGACGGCGCGGCCTTCTACGCCCAGAACTGCGTCGCGTGCCACGGCGTGGAGGGCAAAGGCGACGGCCCAAGGGCCGAGCAACTGGTCCTGCGCCTGTCAGACCTGACGACGCTAAGCCAACGCAACGGCGGTGAGTTCCCGCAAGCCCGCGCTATGAGCTACATTTGGGGCGACCCAAACAACGACCACCTCGAACGCGTCATGCCCTCTTTCGGGGGCCGCATGGCTGAAGATTTGGTGCCGGTCGAGATCGACGGCATCTTCACACCGACCCCTAGAGATCTGGCAGGGCTCTATTTCTATCTTCAGAGCATTCAGCGGTAATGGCGGTGCTGATCCTGAACACCGGCGCGGCTCACTGCTTCAATCACGCGCGCCTTTTGGCGACGCAGAAGACAACGTGGGTCTTCAAATCACGTTCTGTCAGCGATGGGATAGTCCCTCGCACGCGGGCCAAAACGTCGTCAGAATAGCGCAGAAGCGTTGCATCGTTCGAGGGAATTTCATCCCATTGCTCAATTTCGAAATAGCGCGCTGTTATCTCGTGTATCTCATCAAGACGAACCCGGTTGAGCCGTGTCTTGAAGTAATGTGTGTCAGGCAGTTTGGGCACGGCGTCGATATGGTTCCAATCCATGACTTGCCGCTGATTTCCATCGTTTGGATCAATGTGATCCGTTCGGTTAGGTGCGAAGTGGTGCCCGTTCCAGCAATAGAAATTGTGATGAAGATAGACCAGTCGGGTCTCATCATGACACAGCGGCACCAACCCTTTTAGTACGGCTTCCAGCTGCAACAAATGTTCCGTGACATTGTGCAGAGCAATCGTGTCGAAGGTCTCTGAAAAATTGAGATCTTCCGAAGTGCCCTGAAACAACCTGATGGCGGGAATGCGTGCCATGATCTCTCGTGGTGTCACACCCATGTTGGACCAAGTACGAGTATGTTTGTTCTTGGCGTGGGTAGAGTCCAAATCCATTGCCGGGTCGAGGCCCACGTAGGATGTCGCGCCAGCCGCTAGAAAACCTGTCCCAAATCCACCAAATCCACATCCAACGTCCAGGACTTTGCGCCCTTTGACGTTGGCCAAGATGCGCTTTGGCCAGGTCATGTAATCGAACGCCACGGACGTTTCGATAAGATCGGGATCATAGTTTTGGAGCGCCCACTCTACGCTGCAGGCTGACCGAAAGTAGTGCACTTTGGAAAGCACCGGATCGTAGTTCCATCTTGGGCCCGGATCTTCAGCGGCAATCTTTGCGGCGGCCGGTAGCAATTTTTCCAGATCGGCCTTCGTTTTCGCAACGCGAAACCGATGATCGAAATCGGTCAACAACGAGGTCATGTAGAGGTACCGCTGATCGACAAAAACTTCGGCCAGAAGTTTTTCGGCGGCCCGAAACCCCAGGCGTGCCTGAATGGCCGCCTGCAGCAATTCGATCGCCCGTTTCCAAATCATTTTCTTCACTGCTAGCGGTGATTGGTCCACGTAGCTCAGAGCGATGCGCGCAGAAAGGGCCAGACCCCCGGCGTGCTTGGGTCTCTTTTGCAAAAGGCGCTTTACCCTGCGGCCTGCCACTTTCGTGCGACCGCTGTTGAATTCAGCCAACGCAAGAAAGAAGGCTGCGGTGCTCCCTGGTTTGCGCGTGGCAACGGCCCCCAAGCACTGGGACGCCGTCACAACATCGCCTCGCTTCGCCGCAGCCTTGCCCATTTCAAACGTGTCACGGATTTCCATGGTTCAGCTATCCTGCGTGCCTGCGCTGGTTCATGCAATTTGGAGAACGGGAACCAATTCAAAGCACTCTTTACACAAGACGCCCTCAGCCCATGCAAACGATATAATCAGCAAGTCGGACCTAACGCACGTAAAAAAGGGTCGCCCCGAAGGACGGCCCAATCTTTGCCTGATGGCGGGGTGGCTTACATCATGCCGCCCATGCCGCCCATGTCGGGCATGCCGCCGGGTGCGCCTGCGCCTTCTTTGGCAGGCTTGTCGGCAACCATAGCTTCCGTGGTGATCAGCAGACCCGCGATGGAGGCTGCGTCTTCTAGGGCTGTACGAACAACCTTGGCCGGGTCGATGACGCCGTAAGCGAACATGTCACCGTACTCTTCAGTCTGTGCGTTGAAGCCGAAGGACGCGTCGTCGCTTTCGCGAACTTTGCCCGCCACGACGGAGCCGTCCACACCGGCGTTCTCAGCGATCTGACGCAGAGGCGCTTCCAGCGCTTTGCGAACAATCGCGATGCCGTTGTTCTGGTCGCCGTTGGCGCCTTCCAGACCGTCCAGAACCTTACCGGCCTGAACGAGGGCAACACCACCACCCACAACGATGCCTTCCTGAACGGCGGCACGTGTTGCGTTCAGCGCGTCATCCACGCGGTCCTTACGCTCTTTCACTTCGACTTCGGTCATGCCACCGACGCGGATCACGGCAACACCGCCGGCCAGTTTGGCCACGCGCTCTTGCAGCTTCTCACGGTCGTAGTCAGACGTTGTGTCTTCGATCTGGCCACGGATCTGGGCAACACGTGCTTCGATCTCGGACTTCTCGCCAGCACCGTCAACGATGGTTGTCTCGTCTTTGGTGATGCCGATTTTCTTGGCGGAACCCAGCATGTCGACAGTGACGTTTTCCAGCTTCATGCCGAGGTCTTCTGAGATGACCTGACCACCGGTCAGGATCGCGATGTCCTGCAGCATGGCTTTACGACGGTCGCCGAAACCCGGTGCCTTCACGGCCGCGATCTTCAGACCACCGCGCAGCTTGTTGACCACGAGGGTCGCCAGCGCTTCGCCTTCCACGTCTTCCGCGATGATCAGGAGCGGCTTCTGGCTCTGGATCACGGACTCGAGCAGCGGAACCATCGGCTGCAGAGAAGAGAGCTTCTTCTCGTGCAGCAGGATCATGCAGTCTTCGAGTTCTGCGGTCATCTTGTCCGCGTTGGTCACGAAGTACGGAGACAGGTAACCACGGTCAAACTGCATGCCTTCGACAACATCGGTCTCGGTCTCGAGGCCTTTGTTCTCTTCAACAGTGATGACGCCTTCGTTGCCAACCTTCTGCATCGCGCCTGCGATCTGCTGACCGATTTCGGCTTCGCCGTTGGCGGAGATGGTGCCAACCTGGGCAACTTCTTCGCTGTCTTTGACTTCGCGGGCCGCATTCTTGATGGCTTCGACCACTTTGGCGGTCGCCATGTCGACGCCGCGCTTGAGGTCCATCGGGTTCATGCCAGCGGCAACGGCTTTCATGCCTTCTTTGACGATGGCTTGGGCCAGAACGGTCGCTGTGGTTGTGCCGTCGCCGGCTTCGTCATTGGTGCGGCTGGCGACTTCTTTCACCATCTGCGCGCCCATGTTTTCGAACTTGTCTTCCAGTTCGATTTCCTTGGCCACGGATACACCGTCTTTGGTGATGCGCGGTGCGCCGAAGGATTTGTCGAGAACGACGTTACGGCCTTTCGGGCCAAGGGTCACGCGCACGGCGTTTGCCAGCACATTGACGCCATGCATCATTTTGTTGCGGGCATCGGTGTCAAACTTTACGTCTTTTGCAGACATGTCATTTGCTCCTGAAGTAAATTGGTTTCGTTAAGGTCGGTCGACGATCAGGCCATCACGCCCAGAATGTCGCTTTCCTTCATGATCAACAGCTCTTCACCGTCGATCGTGATCTCGGTGCCGGACCACTTGCCGAAAAGGATGCGGTCACCAGCGGAAACGGCCATGGGGACCAGTTCACCGCTGTCCTTGCGGGCGCCTTCGCCGCAGGAAACAACTTCGCCTTCGCTCGGCTTTTCTTTTGCACTGTCGGGGATGATCAGCCCGCCAGAGGTTTTCTCTTCGCTCTCTACACGGCGCACAAGCACGCGGTCATGCAGGGGTTTAAATGCCATTGTCTTTGGCTCCTTGGCTCAAAGTTTCTCCCTAGATCCGTCCGCCAGGCTAAGGGCTTGCCGGATCATTAGCACTCACCTTGATCGAGTGCTAACGGCGCGTAGGTAAGGAGAGTCTCGCGGCCTGTCAACACTCTGCTCAGGAAAAATCCAATCTAAGTTTGCAGGCAGGCACCCGGACACCTACCTTTCTGGGAAGTCTTTGTAAACCGAGGGAAACAATGCTGCGACTGCTAGGGGTTTTGTTGCTTGGCCTGATGCCAAGCGCAGGATTTGCGCTGTGTGAAGCGCGTGACATGATCGACGATATGCCGGACGAGGCCCGTGCCAGCCTGGAAGCCCGCGCCGCGGCAACGCCCTATGCAGAAGGCATTTACTGGCGTGCCGAACGGGACGACACCGCGATCACGCTTTTTGGCACCTATCACTTCCAGCACGATCAGACGCAGGCGCATCTGGACCTGCTCAAACCCCGGATCAAAGCGGCCGACGTGGTGTATCTGGAAATGTCCAATGACGAGCAAGAGAATTTCCAGAACTCCGTCGTACAGGATCCCTCCCTCATGTTCATGATGACAGGTCCGGGCTTGCCTGACCTTTTGGGCGACGACTGGACGAAGTTCAGCCAGGAAATGACCATAAGGGGATTTCCCACCAACGCAGCCGCTCGTCTGAAGCCGCTATGGGCCGCGATCATGCTCAGCATTGGCCCGTGCGAGGCGCAGAACGGCGCGATGAGCGGAAAGGGAATTGACGCACTGATCGGGGCCTATGCCTCGGAAAACGGCGTGCCCAGCAAATCGCTGGAGGATTTCAAAGTCATCCTGCGGATGCTGGACGATGAACCGATGGAAAAGCAGATCGAGATGATCCGGCTCAGCCTCAATTACCCCGGCAACCCCGATGACATGTCCTATACCATCCGCGAACGGTATCTGGATGAAGAGATCGCGCTGACGTGGGAGTTCACCAGAGACATCTCATTGGAATTTGGCGGAGAGACAGCAGCAGACGATTTCGCGAAACTGGAAGACGTCATGCTGACCCAACGCAACATCGAATGGGTGGACGTGCTCTCAGGTCTTGAAGATGCGCGCGAGGTGTTCGTGGCCTTCGGGGCCGGGCATCTGCCGGGCCAGAACGGGGTTTTGCGCCTGCTGGAAAAAGACGGGTTCACCATCACCCGCCTTGCCCTGCCTAAGTGATCGCACTGCGACCTGCCTCCGTCACATCGTAGACCCCCCGCGATACGCGCACGAACCAGCCATAGTGATTGTCCGCCATCATCCGCGTGGCGCGGGACACACCAGTTTCTTTTGCCACCACGGCCCCGGGTGCCGGGCCGGACGTAGACAGGAACGTCGCCAGCCGCACCGCATCCTGACGATAGGCCGTCACGATTTGCCCTCTGGTGCCCCCCGCATTCGGGTCGCCCTCTCGCTTGGCAAACTCCCCCAGCAGGGCCTCGCGCCTCCGCTTCGACTTGCGCGGTTGAAACGGCACCGGATCGCAATGCACTTGCACGAAACCATCGCTCAGGCGCACGCTCAACACCCCCAGCCCCAACCGTTTGCACAGGCCCACATTCCCCTTGAACGCCCTCCAGCCGGCCTTCCCTGACCAACGCGGCACAGCCACATAGACACTGTCCGAAATCATCTGCCGCGCCACACCCTGCTGAAGCAGGGTCAGCGAAAACCCCGTCTTCAACTCGACAATCACCGGGGCCTCCCCGTCGCGCAGCGCAACAATATCCGCCGGACCCACCTCCGATTTCACGACATACCCCAACCCTTCAAGCCAGGCCTTGACGGGTGGGTAGAGATCGGTTTCGGCGGGTGTGGTCATCGCGGCACTCTAGGACAGTTTACACCGCCCGCATATCACCCGCCCCGGCCTTGAGCCGGGGCCTCCTCCAACTGTTGCGCAGAGGCCCCGGCTCAAGGCCGGGGCGGGTCGGCTCAACGCAGCCCAGCCAAGAAATGCCGCAGCGCAGCGTTGGTAGTGACAAGGGCCGCCTGCCCGCCTATAAGGCGCGCAAATCGGACTTTGCTTTACAGGACACGCACCCATGACCACCCTCGTCTTCGGCCACAAATCCCCCGACACTGACTCCACCGGCTCCCCCATTCTGTGGGCCTGGTATGTCAACGAGGTGCTGGGCGGCGATGCAGAGGCCGTTCTGTTGGGGGAGCCGAACACCGAGGCCGCGTTCATGCTGGAACATTGGAACCTGCCCAAGCCGCGCATCATCGATAGCGTGGACGAAGGCCAGCCCTGCATCATCGTGGACACCAACAACCCGGCGGAACTGCCTGACGCAATCAATTCGGCCGATGTGCAAGCGATCATTGACCACCACAAACTGGTTGGTGGCTTGGAAACCGCAGGCCCCATCGACATCACCATTCGCCCGCTGGCCTGCACCGCGACGATCATGATCGACCTGATGGGTGACGATGCCGACAAGATGCCCGACTGGGCCAAGGGCGCGGCGCTCAGCTGCATCCTGTCTGACACATTGGAGTTCCGCTCCCCGACAACCACGGACCACGACAAGGCGCTGGCCGAAAAGCTGGCCTCTGAGCTGAACATCGACTTGAACCGTTACGCCTCTCAGATGTTTGAAGCCAAATCCGACGTCTCCGCCTTTTCCGATGCCGAACTTCTGCGGATGGATAGCAAGGAATACGCCGTGGGTGACACCAAGTTCCGCGTGTCCGTTCTGGAAACCACCGCGCCCGACGTGGTGCTGTCGCGCAAAGACAGCCTGATGACCTCGATGGGCGATGTGGCCGCCGAGGACGGTGTCGATCAGGTGCTGCTTTTCGTGGTGGACATCCTCAACGAAGAAGCGACGCTGCTGGTTCCGAATGATCTGGTTAAGACGGTCGCGGAAAAATCCTTCTCCGCCGACGTCTCCGGCGACAGCGTGGTCCTGCCCGGCATCATGAGCCGCAAGAAGCAGATCATCCCGAACCTGGCTGTGTAAAGCGCGGGTAGAGCGCCTTCGTCTGGCCCCGGTCTGGCGGTCCCAACATCTGAACAGCAGCGCTTTATCGTCGGGTTCCCGGACACCAACCGAGCGACGATCTGCAACAACCAATTCGCCAGGCCCTGGGTGGGGCCAGGCGAAGGCGCGGCGGCGCAAGCGCCTTGATTCCGCGCCGGGGAACAATCCGAAAAGGTTAACGTTAAAGCAGTTGCAGGGCCCGTTTTACCCGCACATACGTGATACCGACGTCGTACCGATGTCCCAAACCGCGCTTTTTGCGGCCTTAGCTCGAGATCGTTAACGCTCACCCGTGTCGCATCAACGCATCATGCACCAGCGTGTGAAAATGATGCACCGCGTGCTCACTTTCCGAGCTGCGCTCCGGGTCAATCATGTACCGGCCCTGATCATATCCAAATGATTTCAAACCCTGCTGCACGGTGATGTTAAGTTCCACATCCTCCGGCCCCAGACCGCCATTCATCCACTCCTTGCACGCGGCGGTGATGCGAGTCTCAGGGCGATTGGGCGTGTAGTATCCAAAGCGCACGAACGTCTCCTCCGGCCCGCGCGGGATGATCAGAAAGGTCGAGATCAGATCGGTGTAAGGCACGGTGTAAAGACAGGTCGCCGGGAAGAGCCACCAGTTCATATAGGTCTCTGTCTGGTAGGGTTCATCGTTGAGCGGAACCCCGAACATTTCATTCAGACCGGGCTTTGTGGGGCCGCCCAATGTCCACCAATTGCCCTGGCAGACGGGCAGGTCCTTTTCGAAATCCAGAAAATCCGCCAGCTCCTTGTGGCAGGGTCCGGACAGCATGACGTGATAGGATTCAATCGCGTTGTCCACGACGACCTTCCAGTTGGCCGGGATCACCATGTCTTCTTCGCTATCAAGCTGCATATCAGCCATGTCCGGGCACAGATCGAGCAGGAAGTCCTCCGCCCCGGGGAACAGCACCTCCATATCCTCGGCATCGCTGTCCAAATTGACATAGACAAATCCGGCAAACGCCTGCACCCGAACCGGTTTCAGACCGAAATCCGCTTTGTTGAACCCAATCAGGCGCTCCGTCCGTGGGGCGGCGCGCAGCTCTCCTGACAAACCGAAAACCCAAGCGTGATAAGCGCATTTGAAAGCCTGCACATTGCCGCGCCGGTCGGTCACAAGGCGATTGCCGCGATGCTGACAAACGTTGTGAAACGCGCGCAGTACACCATCGCGCCCACGGGCGACGATCACGCTTTGCTCAAAGATATCGACGGTGATGAATTGCCCCGGCGCGGCCACCTCACCCAGATGCCCGGCCAGATGCCACGCACGGTAAAAGATCGCCTGTTTCTCCGCCTCATAAATCGCCGGGTCGTAGAAATAGCGCGAGGGCAGCGTGAAGGCCTGATCAAGCTCCCGGTGCGGCCACTCATATCGGGGCTCATTCATGGCAGGCGTCCTTTCTTGGTGGCCTTGGCTTCAGACAGGCTTCTGCCCAATGCTCTGTCAGTCAAGGAAAACCTGTGGCGCGATGCGCCTGACATTGTCGCGTTAGGTGATTTCATATTCACCGGTTAGATTACCGATATCCTCTGCACGGAAAGGACATGTCATGTTCAAACGCCGCACTGTAATGGCCGGGTTGGCCGCAACCCTCACTGCGATGGCAACACCGGGGCTTGCTCAGAACGCCTACAATATCGAGGGGCCGTACACCGCCTACGGCATGAACGCGGATGGGTCCAAGTATTCTGGTGCGGTACAGATTTTGCAGAACGGCAACTCGGTGGACGTCTATTGGAACGTGGCCGGACAAAACTACAGCGGCAAAGGTGTGGTGCAGGGGTCCGTGGTGACGGTGGATTGGGGCGCGTCTACGCCTGTGATTTACGTGCTTGTGGGCAATGAACTGCACGGCACCTGGGATGGCGGGCGCGCGTTGGAGCGGCTTGTACGGCAGTAAGTTTTCACAAAGTCTTAATTCACTGCGCGCTAAGATTTTTCTGCGAAAAATCTAAGGCACCGGTCGCTGCACCTATCGCGGCACGTCCCATCCCACATCCCGAATACCCGCCAGACGCGCAAACCGCCCCAGCTCTGCATCAAGCTTCTCGAACCGCTTGTCTGACCAACGCACCCCCGCCTCAGGCCAGAACCCGGTGACCCGCATCCAACCTTCCGCGCGGTCCGCTTTCACCTCGCACCGCCCGACAAAGCGATATCCCTCTAGCAGCGGATAGACATAGTACCCCCATTTCCGCTGCGCACGCGGGACGAACATTTCGTTGCGATAGTCAAACCCAAACAGACGTTGCACCCTGGCGCGATCCCGGATGGCCGGGTCAAACGGGTTGAGAAGCCTCAACCGCGTGCTGGGATCCGGCGCGGTATTCAACCGGTCCTCAATGTCCGGCGCCGCCACGCTATCTCGCCAACTCCCATCCGCCCCCTGCACCTGCACAGGCATCGGCGCGCGGCGACCCATCCAGCCCTTCGCCTCTTTGGCATCCATCGCGTCCCAGAACCGTTGCACCTCCCCGCAACTGCCCACGCTGATGTACTCCAAAGCCCGGTTACACAGCCAATCGGCAGAGGTCACCGCATCCGGCCCGTCGCGCATCTGGCTTGGAAACACACGTTCCCCCAGATCATAGAACTTCACGAAATTCTTGCGGTGGCAGGTCGCCAGATCACCGGCATACCACATCTGATCGAGCGCTTTCTTGTGTGGCGGACGCGCCCACATTTCGCGGCTTTCCGCCTTGGTATCAAACGCATGTGTCGACAGCGCCCCTTCGCGTTCGATGCGTGTCCGGATCGCGGCAACTTCCGCCTGGCCCAACCCCGATTGAAACCACTCTGACCGTGCCGCCTTCTGCCCCAAGCGATCAAACTGGCGCTGCCAGTAAGGCAGGACATCCATCGGGATCAGAGAGGCATCATGGGTGAAATGCTCAAAAATCTCCCGCTTGCGCAGCAGCGGCCAAAGCATGCGCTCACGATAGTTCTGATTGCGGGTCCACAGGATATGATGATGCGCCCGGGTGACATTGCGGATCGTGTCAATCTGCACGAAGCCCAGCGCGCGGATCATCGCCATCACATCAAGCTTGCCCACCGGCGTTTCAGAAAGCCCCGTCGTCCATAACCAAAGCCGCCGCGCATCCCGATTCGGGATGCGCAAAAGCGACGTCACGGAGCCCCCAGGTAAAGAAGACCGTCGCGCAGATCGTTGCGGTTGAGCGTCATGACCGCCTGATAGAACATGCGACCCACACGGCAAGCGCTGGTGTTGTCCGTGCGCTCAAGATTGCGCATGGCTTGCTGCAGACGCTCCGTGTCGGGGGCCGCCTCAACCAGAGCCGACATACGCTGATCAACCTTTTCTGCCGTGCGTGCTGTCGCCTGCTGCGACAGCCGAACCGGGGCACGGACGGCCCCCAGACGTGCCGCCTTCAACTCAACGCGATAGAACTCCTGAAGGGTCTTGGTATCAAGTTGTGCTGTCTTTCGTGACATCGCCTCTGAAAACCGCTTATCCGACATCCGCCCGCGGACGGCCAACCCGCATTCTCGGCTCGACAGCGAATTGATCATCGCCTGCTCCACCGAATAGTAAAACCGCAGTTCCCCAAGGGTCAGATGCCCCATCCCCCGCTCGATCAAGGGCCAGATCAAGCCTTGGGGGGCAACTTCGAAAGTAGGGTTTGTGTAGGCTGCAATCACACGGTCCGCGACATAGCCCGCGATTGTCGGGTCCTTGTAGAACGACCCGGCATGGGTCACCGCCAACTCCAGGTTTTGCCCGCGAAAGCCAAGGCGTGTCAGGTCTCGCCTGAACGGCAGCACGCCCGGCAACTCACCCAGCATCCGGATCATGTCCGCACGGTTCACCCGCACTTGGCCAGAGGTTTGCGAGGCGGCCGCCCAAAAGGGCAACACGACAAGCAGGCAAAGCGAAATCACAAAGGTGCGCACAGTCATCTCCGGTGGAATCAGACCTTTAGCTTACGCACGCGTCCGGGAAATGGCCACGGTTAGCATGCGGAAGGTCGATCACCTTTGGATGAGGATGCCGGTTGATTTGCGCCGCCACGTTCTTTCCCTTGGCTATGGAAAGGCGCAAGTGTAGCTGATAGAACTCACCGTTAGATCAGCCGCCGGCACGAACTATCAGGCACGACCCACCATGAGCGCCACCGCAAAGAAAACCGCCCCTCTGCCCGATGACATTCTGGCAATGAAGGGCAGCACCCCGATCGTCAGCCTCACCGCCTACACGACCCCCATGGCCCGGATGATGGACGAGGCCTGTGATTTCGTGCTCGTGGGGGATTCCGTTGGCATGGTCCTGCACGGTTTGCCGTCCACGCTCGGTGTCACCATGGACATGATGATCATGCACGGAAAGGCTGTCGCGCGGGGGCTGAGCAGTGCGATGTTGGTCATCGACATGCCGTTTGGGTCTTACGAAGAAGGCCCAGACCAAGCCTTCCGAAATGCCGCCCGTATCATGAGTGAGACGGGGGCTGCGGCAGTGAAACTGGAAGGCGGGGTGCATATGGCTGACACCATCGCGTTTCTGGTGGCGCGTGGCATTCCGGTGATGGCCATATCGGGCTGACGCCGCAGTCGATCAACACGCTGGGTGGTTACAAGGTGCAAGGCCGCGATGATGCGCGCGAGGCCCTGTTGGCAGACGCCCATGCGATTGCCGAGGCCGGGGCGTTCTCCGTGGTGCTTGAGAAAGTGCCCGCCAACCTGGCCGATGACATCACCGCCCAGATCCCCATCCCCACCATCGGCATCGGCGCCTCCGCCGGGTGCGACGGACAGATCCTTGTGGTCGACGACATGCTGGGGCTTTTTGCCGAGTTCAAACCCAAATTCGTCAAACGCTTTGCTGAGCTGGGCAAGGACGCAGAAGCCGCCATTTCCGCCTATGCGACCGAGGTCCGCGCGCGCAGCTTCCCGGCCCCGGAACACACCTTCGCCGACCAGGCCCCGAAGAAAAGAGCCCCCAAGACATGACACCTCCCCCCATCGTGCGGCACCTCTCGGCGCTGCGAGAGCATACGTCTGCGTGGCACATGGTCGATGAGACGGTTGGAGTGGTCCCCACCATGGGCGCGTTGCATGACGGGCATTTGTCACTGGTGGCCGCCGCCAAAAAGCAGTGCGACCGGGTGATCGTGACGATTTTCGTGAACCCCAAGCAGTTCAACAATCCCGAGGATCTGGCCAATTACCCGCGCACCGAGGAAGACGACGCGCGCAAGCTGGCACGCTTCGAGATTGATGCGCTCTACGTGCCGGATGCGGATCAGATTTACCCTGACGGGTTTTCGACGACCGTTTCGGTGGCGGGCCTGACGGACGTGATGGACGGCGTGCATCGCCCCGGCCACTTTGATGGCGTCGCCACGGTGGTAACCAAGCTTTTCACTCAATCCACTGCGACGGATGCGTTTTTTGGCGAAAAGGACTTTCAGCAGTTGCAGGTGGTCAAGCGTTTGGCCCGCGACCTCGACATACCGATCACCGTGCACGGCTGCCCCACGATCCGCGATATCGACGGGCTGGCCCTGTCCTCGCGCAACCTGCTGCTCTCCGACCGCGCCCGCACCCATGCCTGCCGCCTGTTCGAGGAAATGGAGGTGATGGCCGAGGCGCTGAACCATGGTGAGGATTTCTCGGTCCTGCAATCGAAGGCGATCACGGCGCTTGAAAAGGTGGGCTTTACCAAAGTTGAATATCTCGACCTGCGCGCAGCCGACGATCTGTCCGAACTCACCAGCCCCACCCGCGAGGCCCGCCTGTTCGCCGCCGCCTGGCTCGCAGGTGTTCGCCTCATCGACAACATCGCCGTCTGACGCGCAGAGTTCCTGCTTCTTTCTTGCCCCAAATACTCAAATCCGGACCTGTGGCCCACGCGGGGTTTAAGTATTTGTGGAAAGGTGAAGCCTAGGCGGGTGCACCCAGGATTTCGAGCAGAGCCAGCGCCATCACCTGCGCGCTTTCCACCAGATCGTCGATCACCACATACTCATCCGGCTGATGCGCCAGCGCCAGGATGCCGGGGCCGTAGGCGATGCAATTGCTGACCCCGCCGATCCGGTCGACATGTTTCTGGTCATAGGTGCCCGGGCTGACGACATAGTCCGGCTCCTGACCAAAGACATTACGGATGGCTTTCGCCGTGGCTGTCACCACCGGGGCGTCGCGGGGTGCCAGGGTTGGCAGAACACTGAACAGCTCACGTATCTCATAGTCAAACCCGGGGCGCTCAGCGCGCAGCCCTTCCAGTAGCGCGACAATCTCGGCCTGCACCTCGGCGACATCTTCTTCGATCAGAAACCGCCGATCGATCACCATGCGGCAGCGATCCGGGACAAGAGGCGTGGGCAGGCCGGGATACTCGCCTTCTGGCTCGACCTCGCCGCCATGGATGGAATTTATGTTCAGGGTAGAGCGCCGCGCCGCTTCAGGAACCACCGGCATGTCGGTGCGCCGCTCGGCCAGTGCGGGGTAAAGCTGCGTCTCCATCGCTTCCATCACCGCCCCCATGTGCCGTACCGCACTGTCGCCCAGAAACGGCATCGAGCCATGAGCGATGGTCCCCTTGGTTTCAATCTCCGCCCACCAGACGCCGCGATGGCCTAAGCAAATCTGGTTTTTGTTGAAGGGCTCGGGGATGATGACATGCTGCACGCGGTCGGGGCTGAAATATCCGCGTTCGGCGAGGTAGGCCGCGCCGGCGTAGCCACCGGATTCCTCATCAGCGGTGCCAGAGATTTCAATCGCGCCTGCGTAATCCGGCACAAGATCAATGAAGGCCTCTGCGGCCACAATCGACGCGGCAAGGCCACCTTTCATATCGCAGGTCCCGCGCCCATATATCTTGCCGTCCTGCACCTCGCCGCCAAACGGGTCCTTCGTCCAACCGCTACCGGTTTCGACCACATCCACGTGAGAGTTGAAATGCACACAATCCCCCGACGTGGCCCCTTCCCGACGCGCCACGATGTTCCAACGCGGGTAGGTGTCGCTATCCGCCAGCCCACCTTCGGCGCGGATCAACTCGGTCTGAAACCCCGATTTCCGCAAACGGCGATCCAGCACGTCACAGACATCGCGATAAAACGCGCCCGGCGGGTTCAGCGACGGAATGCGGACCAGCTCTTGCGTCAGCGCGACAAGCTCGTCGCGCCGGGCTGCGATTTCGGATTTGATCTGGTCATGCATGGGGCGTGGTGCCTGAAGTTACCGGGGCAGCGTAGCACCACTCTTGAACGACGTGTAGGGTGGGGTTTCACCCTACCAATGCATCGTAAACAGTGGGGACAAACGCCACCCTACGCCTCCATTTCCTGCACCAGAAAATCCTCCGGGCTGTCGACCTCTTCCAGCATCTTGCCTTTGATCCACCAGAACCGATTGCCCACATTGCGCAGGAAGCTACGGTCGTGGCTGACCAGCAAACAGGCAGCCCCGTGGCTGATCAGTTCTTCTTCCAACGCCTCCTGCCCCTCGATATCAAGATGGTTCGTCGGCTCATCCAGCAGATAGAAGTTGGGATGAGACAGTCGCAGCATCAGCATCGCCAGCCGCGCCTTCTGCCCACCCGAGAGCGCATCGACCTTCGTATCCTGCATCGCCATAGCCACGCCCGCCCCGGCCAGCACTGCGCGGGCCCTTTGATCGCCAACATCAAACCGGGTGGTGATCAGCTGCATGGGCGTCTGACCCGGGGTAAGCTGCGTCAGGTGCTGGTCGGAAAAGGCGGGCGTCACGGAAGGTGCTGCGCGCACGGGTCCGTCCGGGTCATCAAAAGCGCGGTTAATCATTTCAATCAGCTGCGTCTTCCCCGTCCCGTTGGCCCCCAGCAGCACCACGCGATCCCCCCGCGATATCCACTTCTTTCCTGTACGGTAAAGCAGCCTGCCATCCGGCGCTGTCACCTTCACATCCGGCAAGGTGATCAACGCCTTGGCATGGGTGCCGCTGTTGGTCAGCCTGATATCACCCGCGCTTTTCTCCTGATGGGCAGGGCGCGCGGCGGCTTCCATTTTCTCGGCCCGTTCGGTCAGTTGCTTGGTCTTCGTGAGCAGCAAATCAGAGCCGGAATTGATGCCCACATTCTTCAGCTTCGCCGCCTGCCGCCGCAGGGTCTTGGCCTTGTTGAGGTCATTGGCAAAACGCCTCTCATCCGCCGCATCACTTTCATCGAGCGCGTCGCGCGCCTTGCTGTAGGGCAGCGGGAAAACCCGCGATCTCTCTGCCCGCAGAAAAAGCGTCCGGTTCGTGACCGCATCCAGAAACGCCCGATCATGGGAGGTGACAATCACCGCCAGATCACGGGGCAGCGCCGCCAGCCACGCCTGCATGTGTCCGATGCGCTGCAGGTCAAGGTGGTTTGTCGGTTCATCGAGCAGCAGAACATCCGGCTCCCGCACCCAGACAGAGGCCAGCATCGCCATCCGCTGCCAACCGCCGCTGAGTTCACCCAGCGGTTTGTGCTGCATCTCATAGGGCATCTGCAGATCGTTCAGCACCACATCGACCCGCCAGCTTTCATAATCCGCCTGTTCAGGCGGCAACGCGGCCAAGACAAAATCGTAAGGCGTCTGGTCTTGCGCGCCGTCCGGCAAGGTCTGGCGCACATATCCCACCTGCACACCGCGCCCTCGGGTGATCTCTCCGGTGGTCGCGTCCGTCGCGCCGGTCAGGCAGTCAAGTAAGGTGGATTTGCCCCGCCCATTGGCGGCCACAAGGCCAAGCCGGTCACCTTTGGTCAGGGTCAAGGTCAGGTCGTCAAAGAGCGTATCACTGAAAGTGAGGCCCAAGGATTGGATGTGAAAAAGTGTCATGTCTGTCTCAGCGTCAAAGAGGTGACCGCAAGCGCGGCGTTTGGCTGATCAAGACCGGGTCGTTCCGGGCAGTTTCGGATCAGCCCTGCAAACGGATCTGCAGGGCGTTGCGGGGACCATGCTGAAGTCGGCGGATGATACGCATGTTCAGCTCGTGCCCTCCCGTTGTAATGTGTCAACTTCGCGCAAGTAGTAGGACAGATCGCCCGGACTTGGCAAGGTCAAGCCACGCGACGGCCCGCTCTATGCGTTTCGCGCAAAAGCGCCGCCCGATCTGCAATACGCACTCGGATAGTGCCCGGCACTAACCGTGCAGAGGAAATACGCGGCATGTCCATCTCCGGGATTACCCGTGCTACTCGCTCACCTGCGTTGTCGAAGCCAAACGTGTCGGTGTAATCGAGGAAGCTTTCGGCGGGGCAGCCCTCTGCCAGGAGCGACTCATGCACTTCGGTCTCAATGTGGTAAAACGTGAACCCTTCAAGCGGCATGTTGCGCAGTTGATAGATGCTGACACCATTCACCAGCGCCATGGCCGTGATCAGATACCCATCCACTTCAAGGGCATGATCCGGGGAGACATAAAGGTCGCGCGACGGCACGCCTTCAGAAAGCGCGCCCGCAGAGATGCAAATCGGGTTCACCTTCGCCGGATGCGTCAACCGAGTATCCACAAACTGCTGCCCCAGCCACCACACCTCAACCGCGCGGCCATCTGCGGTGAGAACCACGTCACCAACCTTCAACGCTTCAACCGGCACCTCCCCGTCTGGTGTGGCGATACGGGTGCCCGCCAGAAAACAGTTGAGCGCATTGGCGGAGAGTTCAGTGAGGCGGATACGGCCACCCACAACCGTGCCTCCTATGTTGGGCGTGGTGAACCGGATGCCGGTGATGCTCTTCCCGACAGAAATCTCGGTCACAGCGGATGTCAGCCGGAACTGCGTGCCAAAACCGCTTCCATTGAACGCGGTCAGGTCGTCTGCCGTACTAGTATTGAACACAACGGCACTTCCATTGAACGTGAACGTGATGCGGTTTTCCTCTTCGATCTCGGCGAATTTCAAGACTACCGGGTTCATCGACGTGGCAGAGAGGATGTTGTTCCCTGTGCTGCCGACTTCCGAGAAAACCAGCATCAACGTGTCATCGAAAGCAGGCGAATCTGGCAGAGAAAAGCTGAGACCCGGACTTGCGCCTGTCAGGCCAATTGCGACGGAAACATCCCTATTGGCCTCCCACGATATGGTGAATTTCACAGTCTGAGTTGGGTCCAGACCGTTGACATCATCAAAGGTGAACGAGCCGGTCCTCTCAGACGTCAGGAACGCAGGTCCGTTTATGAAATCAAAGCTGGCTGGCATCAGGACACCTCTACCCGCAGCCTAAAGACACCACGCGACCTGTCAATTTTGCATGTCCTGCTAACACGCCCCAATGGCCGTCACGCCGCGTGGCGAGGTGAAAGGTTCTGACGAATGCGCTCCGGCACCATCCTCGCAGTCGAGATCCGTGGCATGTCCATCTCCGGGATCACTCGCGCGGTGCGGTCCCCTGAATTGTCGAACCCGAAGGTGTCAGAGTAGTCGAGGAAGCTTTCCGCCGGGCAGCCTTCGGCGAGGAGGATCTCATGCGCCTCGGTCTCAACGTGGTAATATGTGAAACCTTCGGGGGGCATCTGCGCCACCTGATAGATGCTCGATCCATTCACCAGTGCGCCCGCGTTGATCAGCAACCCGTCAATCGCAATCGCATGATCCGGCGAGACGTAAAGGTCGCGCTGAGGCACGCCCGCCGCAATGGCACCCGCGCGGATGCAGATCGGGTTAACCTTCAAAGGATGCACCCGAGCAGGATCAACAAATTGCCGACCCAGCCATTCAACCCCGACCGCGCGCCCATCAACTGTCGTCACACGATCACCAGAACTGAGCTGTTCAACGGCCACCGCACCATCGGGCGTTGCGATCAGCGTTCCGGCCAGAAAACAACTGATATTCGTTTCAAAACTACCCAACGCGAGGATGCCGGCGCCGGTGAGAGTGAACACCACGCTCGGTGAACTGACGGAGGTCATCGACGTGTTGAATGGTCCACTTGTGGGATCATCACCTGTGTCAAACAACTCAACACTGGACGCGAGCGTTGACACCTTGCCCTCATCGCCCGTCGGAAACCCATAGGAACCAGAGAGTTCGAAAGCGCCGGTGAAGGATACGCCCGTCGGGGCGTCGATCTGCAAGGTCGCCACGATGTCGATACCCGAGAACGCCAAGTTAGACCCTGAAACAAACACGCGTCCCAAGGCGTCAAAACTCGTCAGGCTGAGGGTGAACGTCACACCCTGTTCGACGAACGTTATCTGGCTGCTGGTCGAGCTGACCAACGAAAAATCAGTTCCTGTGAAATCAAACAGTGCCATTGCGATTGTGCCTTTTGAGAACCGAGGAGGCTGGCGTTCAGTCTTGCAAACTTGGTCTGTTGGCTTTGTGTGATGGTAGCTGCACTCTAACCTGCCTCCAAGGCTTTTGTGTTGCATTGGGGGATACCGCGCCTGTTTGGCGTGGTTTGGAGGCTGCAACCGCGGCCAATGGGGTTGATATCCTCGTGCTGGCGTTGACTCGTCTCGGGGACCGGTTTAAGGAGCGCCCAACTTTCGGAAGTATGATGCTTCCGGTCCCATGGGGCTTGGCCCCGGGATCGCCCCCCACCAGCGAGTCTCGCCCGTGGGGGCGTTTATGCTTTGAACCGCTCTGCCTATATTGGTGGCGCATCATGACAACCGGCAAAGGAGGCCGCTGATGTTTGAAAATCTATCCGAACGTCTCTCCGGCGTCCTTGATCGGCTGACCAAACAGGGCGCGCTGTCGGAAGACGACGTCAAAACCGCCCTGCGGGAGGTGCGCGTGGCGCTTTTGGAGGCGGACGTCTCCCTGCCCGTGGCACGCGAGTTCATCAAGAAGGTGCAGGAGCAAGCCACCGGTCAGGCCGTGACCAAATCCGTCACGCCCGGTCAGCAGGTTGTGAAGATCGTTCACGATGCGCTGGTCGACACGCTGACAGGCGAGGAAGACCCCGGCGCGCTGAAGATCGATAACCCGCCTGCCCCGATCCTGATGGTCGGTCTGCAGGGTTCTGGTAAAACCACCACGACCGCAAAGCTCGCCAAGCGTCTCAAGGAACGCGAAGGCAAGCGCGTCCTGATGGCCTCGCTCGACGTGAACCGCCCGGCGGCGATGGAACAGCTGCAAATCTTGGGCCAGCAGATCGGTGTGGACACGCTGCCCATCGTCAAGGGCGAAGATCCGGTCGCCATCGCCAAACGTGCCAAGACACAGGCCAGCCTAGGTGGCTACGACGTCTACATGCTCGACACGGCAGGCCGGTTGCACATTGACGAGGTTCTGATCAAACAGGCGGCCGATGTTCGCGACGTGGCCAAGCCGCGTGAGACACTTCTGGTGGTCGATGGTCTGACTGGTCAGGACGCGGTGAACGTGGCCACGGAATTTGACGACAAGATCGGCGTCTCCGGCGTGGTCCTGACCCGGATGGACGGCGACGGGCGCGGTGGTGCGGCGCTCAGCATGCGCGCGATCACCGGCAAGCCCATTCGCTTCGTGGGCTTGGGCGAAAAGATGGACGCCATCGAGACCTTTGAACCGGAACGCATCGCGGGCCGCATCCTCGGCATGGGCGACATCGTCAGCTTGGTCGAGAAAGCGCAGGAAACGCTGGAGATCGAACAGGCCGAGCGCATGATGAAGCGCTTCCAGAAAGGTCAGTTCAACCTGAACGACCTGCGCACGCAGCTCGAACAGATGCAAAAGATGGGCGGCATGGAAGGCATGATGTCGATGATGCCGGGTGCTGCGAAAATGTCGAAGCAGATGTCGGATGCAGGGATAGACGACAAGGTCATCACCCGTCAGATTGCGCTGATCCAGTCCATGACCAAGAAAGAGCGCGCCAATCCCAAGTTGATGCAGGCCAGCCGCAAGAAACGCATCGCGGCAGGTGCCGGGCAGGAGGTGAGCGACCTCAACAAGCTTTTGAAAATGCACCGGCAGATGTCGGACATGATGAAGAAGATGGGCAAGATGGGCAAAGGCGGCATGCTGAAACAGGCCATGAAAGGTATGTTCGGCAAAGGCGGTCCATCCCCTGAAGAGATGGCCGCTGGCATGGACCCCAAGGCGCTGGAACAGGCGGCCAAGGCGCTTGGCGGCAAGATGCCCGGTGGCGGAATGCCCGGTGGCCTGCCCGGTTTGGGCGGCGGCGGTCTGCCCCCCGGCCTGTCTGGGTTTGGAAAGAAAAAGTAATGCCAAGCCCCGCCCCCACACTCACCACGGATCGGCTGACCCTGCGTGGCCCCTCGCCCGATGACCTCGGCGCGTATGAGGCGCTTTATGCGGTGTCTGATCTGACCGTGGGGCAGTATCGCGGCGGGCGCAGCAAGGACGAGATTTCAGGGGTTTTACGCAAGGATATGGACCACTGGAACACCCGTGGTTTCGGCATGTGGCTTTTGTCCCTCAAAGGCCAATCAGAGGTCCTTGGCGGTGCCGGTCTGTCGCATCCCGAAGGATGGCCACGCCATGAACTCACATGGTGGCTGATGCCCGCGGCGCGTGGCTTTGGGTACGCAAGCGAGGCCAGCCGCGCCGTGATCGCCTGGGCCTATGATCACCTGGGCTGGGCCACCGTTGAGACGCATATGCGCGACGAAAACACCCCGGCCCGCCGCTTGGCCGAGCGTCTGGGCGCGCGCAAAATCACCCGCGAAACATTCCCCGATGGCGTGACCCGCGATGTCTTCCTGTTCCCACGAAAGGCACAGGCATGACGCACATCGTATCCATCCCCACGCTCAGCACCGAACGCCTGACGCTGCGCGCGCCGACAGCGTCAGAATTCGAACCTTACTGCGATTTCATGATCAGCCCGCGCGCCCGCTACATCGGTACGTTCGACGCTGCCGCCGCGTGGCGCGAGTATGCGGCGGGCATGGGACACTGGGCCTTGTTTGGCTATGGCCCACTGCACATCATTCGCGACGAAGACGGTGCACTTTTGGGCGAAGTGTCGATCCTCAATCATGATTTCTACCCCGAGGTCGAACTGGGCTGGACGCTGTTCGATGGGTTCGAAGGTCAAGGCTACGCATCCGAGGCTGCGCGCGGCATGAAAGACTGGGCTTTCTCGACGCACGGGTTCGACACGCTGGTCAGCTACATCGACGCAGAGAACACTGCCTCTATCGCCGTCGCAGAACGCCTCGGCGCGGTGCATGATCCGGACGCCGAAAAAGTCGATCCCGAAGACGTGGTCTACCGTCATGCGCGCGGGGGGCGGTTGCAGTGACACTTTCGCTCAACATTCCCCGGTTGGAAACAGACCGGTTGATCCTGCGCGGACCGGAAGCGGCGGATTTTGAACCGCTTTGCGCGTTCCTGCTTGATCCGGTGCGCTCCGAAGGGTTCGGGACTGAGGAAAACCGCTCAGACGCGTGGCGTTGGTTTGCCCTCAATATCGGCCACTGGGCGCTGCACGGCTACGGCTATTTCACCATCGAGATGAAAGAGACCGGCGAAGCGGCGGGCATCTCCGGCATCTGGAACCCCGAAGGCTGGCCAGAGCCGGAAGTGGGCTGGGTGGTCTTCGACGGCTACGAGGGCAAAGGCATCGCCTACGAGGCCGCCACCCGCGCGCGGGATTGGGCCTATACCGACCTCGGCTTCACGACGATCACCTCCAACATCGTCCCCGGCAACACCCGCTCTGTTGCTCTGGCGGAACGCATGGGCGCGTGGCTCGAACGTTCTTACGACAACGTCCATATGGGTGCGGAAATGCTCTACCGCCACCCCGGACCAGACGCAGTGGCGAGGGCCGCATCATGAACAAGATGACCACCTCCAGCATTCCCGTTATTGAAACGAAACGCCTGATCCTGCGCGGGCCGGAGCCGGATGACTATCCGAACTTCAAAGCCACGTTCGCGTCCTACCGCTCCCGCTTCATGGGCGGGCCGCTTAATCCGTATGAGACATGGATGCTCTATGCCGCCGAGATCGGGCATTGGCAAATCCGCGGCTATGGCATGTGGATGATCCACCATCGCGACGATGGCCGCACCCTCGGCATGGCAGGCGGCTGGTTCCCGGCAGCTTGGCCAGAGCAAGAGATCGCATGGATCATCTGGCCCAAAGAGGCCGGTCACGGATACGCTCTGGAAGCCACGCATGCCGTGCGCGGATTTCTTTATGGCGAAATGGGCTGGACCGGCGCGGTCAGCTACATCGACCCCAAGAACCTCGATTCCATCCGCCTCGCCGAACGTCTGGGTGCGGTACGTGATCCGGACGCCACCACCATTGATGGCAGCGACGCCGTCTACCGCCACCCGTCGCCCGAACGGCTGCAAAGCGGCCAGCTGCGCGACGGGATTGAGCTGGAAATCAGCCACTACACCGATCCGCTTTTCAAACCCAAGGGGATGCCCGTTGATTGACGATCCTGTAAAAAACGATCCCGTTATTAGGGCCGCCGAGATCCTCAAAGGTCATCGCGAAAGCATTGACCGCCTGGACGCCATCCTCGTCTACACTCTGGGCGAACGGTTCAAGCACACGCAGGCCGTGGGCAAGCTCAAAGCCGAGCATGACCTTCCACCATCCGATCCCGATCGTGAGGCCAAGCAAATCGCGCGCCTCGAAGATTTGGCAAACCGGGCCGATCTGGACCCGGAATTCGCCAAGAAGTTCCTGAACTTCATCATCGCCGAAGTGATCCAACATCACAAAAGGCAGCAAACGTAACCGAAATGTTGTTGTACACGCTCGATAACAAAGCCAGCCAGGATTTGGCCGCTTCCACGATAGGGAAGAACTTGGCGCATTGCCACGCCGATGGCGTATGCGTTGAGGCGACCGAACATGGTTTTCACGAAGAACGCCTGACACTATTCGGATGCGTGAGTTTGTCGGGTGCAGACGGTCCACTACTCTGTGCGAGCGCTCACAAGAACCGCCTTAAGCTTGGACGTTTGGATGGCTTGGAAGGCTTGGAGACTGCTTACGCCAAGAACATCCCATCAGCGGGCGCCCATATTCGCGGCCTTGGAGACTTTACCAATGTCTCCGACGCTCAATGTTTTGAGAATGCAAAAGTTTCTGCTCTCATTATTGGTTTCCAAGCTGGGAACCTGACAGTTTTCGAGGCAGTCGAAAGTGCTGTCGGCGTGACAAACTGCAAACCTGAAACTGAAGAATACGGCTTGTGGGCGCAATACCTGCAATTCGACAACATGACCTAGGAGAAAACAAAATGGCCATGAAAATCCGTCTTGCCCGTGGTGGCAGCAAAAAACGCCCCTTCTACCGCATCGTTGCGGCGGACTCGCGCATGCCGCGCGATGGTCGCTTCATCGAAAAGCTGGGCACCTACAACCCGCTCTTGCCGAAAGACAGCGAAGAGCGCGTAAAAATGGACCTCGACCGCGTGAAGTACTGGATGGACCAGGGCGCGCAGCCGACCGACCGCGTGTCGCGCTTCCTCGAAGCCGCGGGCGTTGTTGAGAAGAAAGAGCGCAACAACCCGCAGAAAGCCGAGCCGGGCCAGAAAGCCAAGGATCGCGCCGAGGAGAAGGCCGAGAAGGCAAAGGCCGCTGAAGAAGCCGCAGCAGAGCCGGTGGAAGAAGAAGCACCTGCAGAAGAAGCAGCCGCCGAGGAGGCCCCTGCTGAAGAAGCACCCGCAGAAGAAGCGGCGGCTGAAGAGTAAGCCGAAAGGGTGACCCGGGCGTGACGCGCTTTTCCCCGGACTTCCAGAAAGAGCTCTTCGAATTGATGCGTTGGCGGCGTGACGTACGCCGCTTTCGCACCGATCCGGTGGACGACGCTCTTCTGACCGAATGCCTCGAAGGTTTTCTCTTGGCCCCCTCTGTTGGGCTGAGCGAGCCATGGCGTGTGGTTCGGCTGGAAAGTGACGGCGCGCGCAAGGCTGCCTTGGCCAACTATAAGGCCGCCAATGCCGACGCGCTCGCGGGCTATGACGGAGAGAAGGCCGCGCTTTACAGCCAGCTGAAACTCTCCGGCATGCAGGAGGCCCCGGTGCAACTCGCCGTCTTCTGCGCCGAAGAAACGGTGAAGGGTTCGGGCCTTGGCGCGCAGACCATGCCCGAAATGCGGCGCTATTCTGTGGTGAGTGCGATCACGCAGTTCTGGCTTGCCGCCCGCGCGCGCGGGATTGGAGTCGGCTGGGTCTCTATCCTTGATCCCGTGAAACTGCGCGAAGACCTCGATCTGCCGGATGACTGGTTGCTCGTTGGCTATCTCTGCGTCGGCTGGCCCGAGGAAGACAACGAAACCCCGGAACTGGAACGCGCCGGATGGGACAGCCGTGCCGGTGATCTGCCGATGGAAACCCGCTGATGAGCGCGCGCGTCTGCATAGGGGCGATTGCCGGGGCTTTCGGTGTCCGGGGTGAGGTTCGCCTGAAAAGCTTTACCGCCATCCCGGAAGACCTGGCCGCCTACGGTACACTGGAAACCGAGGATGGTGCCCAGAGCTTTGACATCACGCTGACGGGTCAGACGAAGGGTGCCCTCGTCGGCAGGCTTTCAGGTGTGGCAACCAAGGAGGTCGCAGACCGCTTGCGCGGTGTGCGGCTCTACGTGGATCGCGCCAAGCTGCCGGAGACAGAGGATGACGAGTATTACCACGCCGATCTGATCGGGTTGGAGGTATTCGACACCGGCGGCGACATTCTGGGCCGGGTCAAGGCCGTAATGAACCATGGGGCGTCTGACCTTCTAGAGATCGACCGCGCCGATGGTGGCGCATCGGTCTTGCTGCCCTTCACGCAAGAAGCTGTCCCGACGGTGGACCTGACCGCAGGGCGCATCGTCGCCGACCCGCCCGAGGGCGTGTTCTAAGGTCAGCCTGTCACGCGGCCCTGTCCGGCAAAAGAAACACCGACCTGGCGTTGGGAGAGCTTAAACGCTCCTGCGAGTACCATTTCGAAATCGAACGGGTCGTCAACAGGTCCGGGTTCTCCTCAATGAAACAATCGAAACTCGTCGCATCACTGGCTTGCAGTCTCTCCGCGATCAAACTGAGAAACGCCAGGGTGATGGTCAAATTGAACTTGTCAGCCGCACCCGCGCGGGTTGCAATGGTTTCCAGGCATTTGGAATAGATCACCACCGCATCCAGAAAGCTGTATTTGCGCAGAATCTCATAGGCGACGCCCACGTGGTCCACATGCGCAAAGGTGGTTGAATCTATGCTGCAGGCTTCGAACTGCATGGTGTAGGCGGTATATTCCCTCGTCATGCGCCGGGGTCGCTTTCGTTCAGCTTGTGACTGTCCGCAGCCACAAGGTCCAGATCATACACGTCTTTCAACGCGTTGATCTTCCGTAAGACATCTTCCGAAAACGGCGGCTTGTTCTCGAAAGCATGAAGCGCAATGCCTTCGACCAGATCGCCAAGCGACATGTCGAAATGCTCCGCCAGACCCTTCAGGACCTTGAGCAAGCGTTTCTCGATGCGGACGCCGGTTTGCACACGTTCTATCGTTCTGGCCATAGTGTTATATTGGTACCAAGGTAACCGATTCGTCAAGACGTGCGCACGTGGCGTTCGAAACGTTGCCTTGTCCGGCCTGCGTCATCCGGCTATCCCCTGCCCCATGACCGACACACCCAAATCCTTCGGACGCAAATCCATCTCTGCCTCGCTGCAGCCGCGTGACCTGATGGACCTCAACCCGCGCCTCGCCGGAGCGTGGGGCGCGCAGGTGATCACGCTTTTTCCCGACGCTTTCCCCGGTGTTCTGGGCGAAAGCCTGACCGGCAAGGCGTTGAAGGACGGCAAGTGGTCGCTCGACACCACCGATCTGCGCCGGTTTGGGGAAGGCAAGCACCGCAACGTCGATGACACGCCCGCAGGCGGCGGGGCGGGCATGGTCCTGCGCGCCGATGTGATGGGCAAAGCAATCGAGGCAGCCACTGCTGGCGCGCCTATGGGACGCCCGTTGATCTATCTCAGCCCGCGTGGCGTCCCGTTCTCGCAGGCTATGGCACGTGATTTGGCACGCGGGCCGGGCGTCACGTTGATCTGCGGGCGGTTCGAGGGGCTGGACGAACGCGTGATCGAGCATTTCGGCGTGGTCGAGGTCTCACTTGGCGACTTCGTCATGACCGGCGGAGAGATCGCAGCGCAAGCCCTGATCGACGCCACGGTGCGCCTGTTGCCTGGTGTCTTGGGCAACGCGGCATCTGCCGAGGAAGAAAGTTTTTCATCGGGCCTTCTGGAACACCCGCAATACACACGCCCCGCAGATTGGTCCGGGCGCGCAATCCCGGAGGTTTTGCTGTCCGGCAACCATGGCGAGATCGAAAAATGGCGGGCGCAGAAATCCGAAGACATCACCAAAACGCGCCGCCCTGATCTTTGGCACGCGTGGAAAAAGCGCAGGTCTGAGTAAGGTTTGGCCTGCACTCCAAGGCAGCCCTCGGCGCCTTTGGCACGGGCGGGATTTGAGTATTTTTAGCAAGGAAGAAGCGGCAAAGGTCCAAACCCCGGCTTCTTTCTTGCCAGAAATACTCCCGCCGGAGGCATGAAATCTGATGGCGCCTAAGCTGCAGGATGTTCCGAAACCAGCGGCCTGAGCGCCTCGATATGGTCCACGCCCATCCCGCAGCAGCCGCCGATCACCTGCACGCCTTGATCAAGCCAGCCTTTCGCGTGTTTGGCATAGTCGCCTGCGGAAATGGTGCCATCAAAGATCGTCTTGTTGTTCACCCACCGGGCAGAATGCGCATAGACGCCAATCGGCCCGGACCAACCCGCTTGCACGATAGGAAGGCAGGCGTCGATATACTCCACTTCCGTGTGCATGATGTAGATCAGGGGCACGTGACGGTCTGACAACATGGCAATGGCCGAGGCCAGCGTGTCGCCGTTGTAGAGACACATCACTCCGTCGTCTCTGGGTTTGCAGGAAAGCCCAACCCAGACAGGCAAACCCGCGGTGCGTGCCGCCTCAAGCGTGACATCCATCCGCTCAAGATCGACCATCATTTCAAGCATGATCACATCCGCACCGGCGTCGGCCATGATCAGGGCTTGCTGTGCGGCTGGCGCGCCGATTGTGTCCGCCGTCGTCAAACGCTCAGACCACGACCAGTAGGATATCCCACCCGCGACCAGCACATCCGGCCGCCCCGCCGCCTCCACGGCCTCTCGCGCCAATTCCACGCCGCGTCGATTGTAGGCCTCAAACTGCTCCGCCTCGCCTGCATCCTCAAGCGCGTGCAGATGCGTGGCGAAGGTGTTGGAGATGACCACCTCAGCCCCGGCCTCGATATAATCCAGATGCACCTGCCGCAGGATATCGGGATGGCTGAGCGCCCCGCCACCATTCCAGGCGTTATCGAGCTGCGGCACGCCGCGGCGCTCAATCTCCGTCCCGGTGGCCCCGTCGATCAAAATCGTCTCGCCGCGTGCAATCCGCTGCATGAATGCTTCGTATCTGGTCATTTGACGCAGGCCTCTCTGGTCGCTATCCGCAAAAAAGATGGCACAGGACGCCCACCGCGCCAAACCAAATAAAACACTTGCGTTTTGGCCGTATTCTTCCTATTTCCCGCCTGCCTGAGGCGGAGATTCCGCCCCGGGCCCGTTTTATGTTGGCCGCCCTGTTTTCTTCGACACCGGGTTTCGCCAAAAACGGCACAAACAGACATGACGATCTGATCCTCCGGCGGGCGCGAAACGCGGACCCGGTAGAAGACCAGGAGCTCTGAGATCGCGCACACCTTTGCGGGCCAACCGCAAGCAGTTCAGGAGTTGTAGCGATGGACATTATCGCTCAGATCGAGGCGGAACAGATCGCCTCTCTCGGGAAGGACATTCCCGATTTCAAAGCCGGCGACACCGTTCGCGTGGGCTTCAAGGTGACCGAAGGCACACGCAGCCGGGTGCAGAACTTCGAAGGCGTCTGCATCGGCCGTAAAAACGGCGAAGGCATCGCCGGATCGTTCACCGTTCGCAAGATTTCGTTTGGGGAAGGTGTGGAACGTGTGTTCCCGCTCTACTCCACCAACATCGACAGCATCACCGTTGTGCGCCGTGGCCGCGTGCGCCGCGCGAAGCTGTACTACCTGCGCGCCCGTCGTGGTAAGTCCGCACGGATCGCAGAAGACACCAACTACAAGCCGAAATCCGGCGCATCAGCATAAGGACCACGGACATGAAAGCAGATATCCATCCCGACTATCACTTCATCGACGTGAAGATGACCGACGGCACCATCATCAAGATGCGCTCGACCTACGGCAAAGAAGGCGACACCCTGTCGCTCGACATCGACCCGACCGCCCACCCGGCCTGGACCGGTGGCGGCACCCGCCTGACCGACGCCGGCGGCCGCGTGTCGAAGTTCAAGAACAAATATGCGGGTCTTGGGTTCTAAACACCGCCTGCCAACAAGATATGAAAGCGCCGCTCCTTCCGGGCGGCGTTTTTATTTGCAGCAAAACTATGCCGATAAATCGTTCCGCTGGAATGTCGAACTAATTCTTCGGAAGGGCAGCTATGCGGACTAAGCATCATTTGGCTGCGCGTGCGCCAAAAGCTGGATTGTCGATCACCCGTTCTGCGCCTGTGCGCTTAAGTGGCTTGCTTTGGAATAATGCAAAGCGTTTTGCAATCAGACCTTTTGATCGCTTTTGGCATCAAGTTTTTCCGCTTCGGGCAATCTAGCGGTGCTGACAACTTCAAATCGGCCAGTGAGGCTTACACCAACGTAGATTGCGACGCAGATGATGAGAAAGCCCAGAAAGTTTGGCTCATAGGCTTCCCTCGCCTGATTGTAAGTGTTTAGGCCGTCTATATGCCTCAGAATCGAAAAACCCGTCATCGCAACACCCAAAAAAATTGGAAGTTGCAAAAGGAAAAATAGCCTGAGACGTCTCTCGCCGGTCAGAAAGAGAAAGTAACCACAACCGCCGCACATATGGAAATCAGTCCGATTGTAGCCACGACTTGGGTTAGTGGCTACCATTTTTCTTGGAGACTGAGGACGACCACAGTTTGGACAACGAATTCCAACCAATTTAGACCACCGACTTGGACGCTCGCCAAGTCGCGGCTTAGTTACCTTTGGTGGGCTGTCAACGTGTCGTGCCAGTGTTAGGGTTCCTAGTCTTTGTAAAACCTTTTGGGTTCAGCACGTCAATTGGTAGAACGTATAGCCTATTTTTACCAGAATAGCAGTCATTCATGCTGCCTACAGCATGCGAAAAAAGGGCTCTCAGCGGACACTTGTCGCGACGCAGATCATGCAAGCAATGGCGCAAATGCAATAATCTGACAGTTTGCTCAACTGCGACTTCACGCGGTGCAAGACACAATCTATGATACCGCGAACCGGGGCACAAAACCCGGATAGCGAAGCAAAGGCACGGGCATGGCGCAT
Organism: uncultured Roseovarius sp.; assembly: GCA_963422235.2. Classification (GTDB taxonomy): domain Bacteria; phylum Pseudomonadota; class Alphaproteobacteria; order Rhodobacterales; family Rhodobacteraceae; genus Roseovarius. The sequence goes on along the minus strand of CAXMWV010000002.1, from coordinate 1,842,286 downwards.
ATTATCGTCGTGGGCAACGAAAAGGGTGGCGCTGGGAAGTCGACCGTGTCGATGCATGTGGCGGCGGCGCTGGCGCGGTTGGGGCACAAGGTCAGCACGCTGGATTTGGACCTGCGGCAGAAGACGCTGGGCACCTACATCACCAACCGCCAGCGGTTTCTGGAGAAATCCGGCCTCGATCTTCCCAGCCCCAGCTATCTGGAACTTCCGGATGTGGACCGCGACGCGCTGAAGCCCGGTGAGAACATTTATGACCGCAGGCTGTCTGCAGCCGTGGCCAAGCTTGAGCCGGACAGCGATTTTATCCTGATTGACTGTCCTGGATCCCACACACGCCTAAGCCAGGTGGCGCACAGTCTTGCCGACACGCTGGTCACCCCGCTCAATGACAGTTTTATCGACTTTGACCTGCTGGCCCATGTGGACAGTGAAGGCATGAAAATCCTCGGGCCGTCGGTCTATTCCGAGATGGTTTGGAACGCGCGTCAGCTGCGCGCGCAGGCCGGGTTGAAACCGATTGACTGGATCGTCGTCCGCAACCGGCTGGGCGCGCAGCAGATGGTGAACAAGGAAAAGATGGCGCGGGTGATGGAAGACCTGTCCAAGCGCATCGGCTTCCGCATCGGATCAGGCTTCAACGAGCGGGTGATCTTCCGAGAGCTGTTTCCACGCGGCTTGACGCTGCTTGATCTCAAGGACATCGGCGTCAAACAACTGAACATCTCAAACGTGGCCGCGCGGCAAGAGTTGCGCGATCTGATGAACGGATTGAACCTGCCGGGCGTGACGGTGGATTTCTAGGTAGGGTCGGTTTTCATCGCAAATGAGAGGTCCCGGCTCAAGGCCGGGACGGGTTTTCCAAGACGACCGGTAGCGCTCAAAATTAACCCGCGGCGCGCAGATCAGTCGACCTTCACGACCGCACGCACCGGACCATTACGATTGCTTTGCACCACGATCACGGCAGGCTCTGACCCTTCGAGCGTCACGTCGAGAGACAAAGGCTCGATCATGTCCCACTCCCCCAGCATCGCCATTTCGGTGACCACGTTGGCATAGTCCAGAGTGCGCCCCGCATTTTCGCCGCGCAGGATATCAACGGTCTTGTTCGGCATATAGCGCAGCAAATGCACGCTCGCTGTGCCAGACGTATCAGACTGCGAATACGCCATCACGGACAGCGTATCGCCATCACGCTCTGCCGTCAGATCCACCTCCACGGCCAGCTCCTTATGCGCCGCGATCATGTCGTTGGTGTCCATCGGGTTGGAGCCCACAACGTGATCGCGCCCGTTGATCACCATCTGCGGGGTGTAAACCATCTTGCGGTTGCCGATACGGGCATAGGCGCGTTGACGCGCGGTGAACTCCGGCTGGGCAAAACTGTCTTCCCAGCCGATGTAGTCCCAGTAATCCACATGCATGGCCAAAGCCACGACATCATCCCGCTTGGCCAGCTCATGCAGGAACGCATCCGCCGGCGGGCAGGACGAACAGCCCTGAGACGTGAACAACTCAACCAAAACCACCCGGTCCTGTGCGTGGGACGGGCTTGCAAAGGAAACGGCGGCTGCCAAAAAGAGTGTCAGAACTTTTACCATGGATCTCATCAGTAAATGGGGTCGGTCGCGTGAAGTGACAAATATAAACCTTGTGGGGCAACCTCCAATCAACGTTTCGCGATGGGATAGTGAGGCTGGCAAATCGGCCACAATGCCGCAAGCCTCTTGCGCCGGGTGCCCGAGGTAGTAGGTTTTAGGGAACTATGCCAGCCCATCGCCAGAAGGATCGCCCGCATGCCAATCACCGTCGGTCATGACACCGCAAACTGCCGCAAAACCCTGACCGCCGGAGACCAGAGTGTCTCTTACTACTCCATCAAAGCCGCGGAAGCCGCTGGCTTGGGGGATTTCTCCAAACTGCCTGCCGCGCTCCTGGTCGTGCTGGAAAACATGCTGCGCTTTGAAGATGGCAAGACCGTGAGCCTCGATGACATCCGCGCGTTTTCCGACTGGGCCAAGAATGGCGGAAAAGCGAACCGGGAACTGGCCTATCGCCCCGCGCGCGTTCTGATGCAGGATTTCACCGGTGTGCCTGCCGTGGTCGATCTGGCCGCGATGCGGGACGGTATTGTGGAGCTGGGCGGGGATGCGCAACAGATCAATCCGCTGAACCCGGTGGACCTGGTGATTGACCACTCCGTCATGATTGATGAGTTCGGCAACCCCCGCGCCTTTCAGATGAACGTGGACCGCGAATATGAGCGGAACATGGAACGGTATCAGTTTCTGAAATGGGGGCAGAGTGCGTTCAACAATTTCCGCGTTGTGCCGCCCGGAACAGGCATCTGCCACCAGGTAAACCTCGAGTATCTGGCGCAGACCGTCTGGACCGACACGGATCAGAATGGCGAAATGGTGGCCTACCCCGACACGCTCGTGGGCACCGACAGCCACACGACCATGGTCAATGGTGCCGCCGTACTTGGCTGGGGCGTCGGCGGGATTGAAGCCGAGGCCGCCATGCTTGGCCAGCCGATTTCGATGCTGATCCCCGAAGTCGTGGGTTTCGAGCTGACTGGCAAGATGGTCGAAGGCACCACCGGGACCGACCTCGTGCTCAAGGTCGTTGAAATGCTGCGCGAACGCGGTGTGGTGGGCAAGTTCGTGGAATTCTACGGCGCGGGCCTCGACACCCTGCCGCTCGCTGACCGCGCGACCATTGCCAACATGGCCCCCGAATACGGCGCCACCTGTGGCTTCTTCCCCATCGACGGAGAGACCCTGCGCTACCTGCGCCAGACGGGCCGTGATGAAGCGCGGATTGCGCTTGTGGAGGCCTACGCCAAAGAGAACGGTTTGTGGCGCGGTGATGATTACGCGCCAATCTACTCCGACACGCTTCACCTCGATATGGGCACCATCGTGCCCGCAATCTCCGGCCCCAAACGGCCACAGGATTACGTGCCCCTGACCGAGGCCAAATCGGAATTCCTGCGCGAGATGAAAGAGACCTTCAAGCGCCCGATGGACAAGGAAGTGCCAGTGAAGGGAGAGGATTACACGCTCAGTTCCGGCGACGTGGTCATTGCCTCCATCACCTCCTGCACCAACACGTCTAACCCTTACGTCATGATCGGCGCGGGGCTTGTGGCGCGCAAGGCGGCGGCATTGGGGCTGAACCGCAAACCCTGGGTCAAGACATCGCTCGCACCCGGCAGTCAGGTGGTCTCTCACTACCTCGAAGCAGCGGGGCTGCAGGACGACCTCGACAAGATCGGGTTCAACCTCGTGGGCTATGGCTGCACCACCTGCATCGGCAACTCCGGCCCCATCCAGAAAGAACTGAGCGAGGCCGTGGCGGAGGGCGATCTGGTGGCCGTATCCGTACTCTCCGGCAACCGCAATTTCGAAGGCCGGATCAGCCCGGATGTGCGCGCCAACTACCTCGCCTCCCCACCGCTGGTGGTGGCCTATGCGCTGGCCGGTTCCATGGACATCGACATCGCACGGGATCCGATTGCGCAGACACCCGAGGGCAAGGATGTCTACCTTAAAGACATCTGGCCCAGCCAGCAGGAAATCGCGGAACTGGTCGAAATAACCGTCACGCGCGAGGCGTTCATCGAGAAATACGCCGACGTCTTCAAAGGCGATGACAAGTGGCGCGAGGTGGAGACCTCGGAGGGTGAGACATACGACTGGCCGCCGGCCTCGACCTACGTCCAGAACCCGCCCTACTTCCGCGGCATGGGGGCCGAACCGGGCACGATCTCCAATGTCGAAAACGCCCGCGTGCTGGCGCTGTTGGGCGATATGGTCACAACCGACCACATCTCGCCTGCAGGGTCTTTCAAAGAGACCACGCCCGCCGGGCAGTACCTGATCGACCGCCAGGTGCCTGTTCGCGAGTTCAACTCCTACGGCTCCCGCCGTGGCAACCACGAGGTGATGATGCGCGGCACCTTCGCCAATATCCGCATCAAGAACGAGATGCTGGATGGCGTCGAAGGCGGCTACACCCTCGGACCGGATGGAGAGCAAACCTCGATTTTTGAGGCCTCAATGGCCTGGCAGGAAAAGGGCGTGCCGCTGGTGGTGTTCGGGGGTGAGCAATATGGTGCAGGCTCATCGCGCGATTGGGCCGCGAAGGGCACGGCTCTGCTGGGCGTGAAGGCCGTGATCGCGGAAAGCTTTGAACGCATCCATCGCTCCAATCTGGTCGGCATGGGCGTGATCCCGTTTGAATTCACCGGCGGCGATACGCGCAAATCGCTGGGTCTGAAAGGCGATGAAACCGTCTCCATCTCCGGCCTCGACACCATCGAGCCGCAGCAAGAGGTGCCCTGTACGATCACAATGGGCGACGGCGAGGTGAAGGAAATCATGCTCAAGTGCCGGATCGATACGGCGATCGAGATCGAATACATCGAACACGGCGGGGTGCTGCATTACGTGTTGCGCAACCTGGCTGGGGCCCCAATGGCGGCGGAGTGACACGGGCAGGCACCGGGACCAAATGCACTGAGTTTTACCCCGTTTCCAACGCGCTTGCTTGATTTGCGGTCTGCATAGTAGCCTCGCAGTGCTTTGCGTTACGAGGGAGGCACGTGCCCATGCCGCTCCAAATGAGTTCCGCTGTTCGGTACAGCTATGACGACACCACGAACACCTACACCAAGCAGGTCGGTACGTTTGATGACAGCGGCTGGACTTACGATGATGAGACCGGCACGACAGACGACAATGTCGCCTCTGTCGGCGAAGACCTGACGCAGGACCCCGATTTCAGTTTCGAAAATTACGTTGGCTTCGTGTCGTTCGACGTGGGCGGTACACCAGTCACTTTCATGGTGACAAATTACTTCGTCGGGTTTTCGTCGTCCCCGCAAGACGCCCCGTTCCAATGGCTGGAAACCACAGAATCGGGCCTGAGCGAAGCGGACTATCCCGACACATTCAATCAGTCAGAGATCACCTTCGGTGACTTTCCCGAACCTTTGTGTTTCGCCGTTGGGACGCGCATCGCAACACCAAATGGCGAAGCACCGGTGGAGGCACTGCGCGCGGGTGATGTCGTGTTGAATTCAAGCCATCACGAACTGCGCGTGCTATGGGTTGGGCGGCAAACCCTGCATCGCTTTCAGCCCGGCGCAAGCCGCAGGCTTGTTCGCATCAACGCGGGCGCTTTGGGCGATGGCCTGCCTACACGCGACCTAACTGTGACCGCTGACCATGGGATAGTGATCGACGGGCTGGTGATCACCGCGGGCGCGCTTGTGAATGGCGGCACGATTGACTGGATCGCTCTGACGGCTCTTTCGGAACAGTTCACCGTCTACCACATCGAAACCGAGGCTCATGAAGCAGTTCTCGCCAATGGCGTACCCTCGGAAACTTTCATCGACAACGTGTCCCGCACGCATTTCGACAACTACGATGACTACCTTGCGCTTTATGGGGCAGACCGGATCATCCCCAAGATGCCCGCACCCCGTATCTCTGCCACGCGGTTGATACCGGACCACATCAAAGCGAGGCTGGGCATTTCCATGGAAAGCACGGGTGACATGGAGTCCGTGGCCTGACCGGCTGGTGGTCGACCTAACCTCGCCGCGCGCCGACAGAGACCAGGGCCCAAGGCCCATTCTGTCTCAGCGTACCTGCCGCATACGGATCAAAAACACCCACACCCCGAAATTGCTTTGGATCAATTTCAAGGCCGCACCTGTCTGCTACGCATATCCTTATGATCATCCGTAAATGCGATGCGGGCGGTCACGGCTGTGCTTGCTGATCGGGCAAATCATGTCTCGGTCATTCACTACATCGCATATGTGATGAGGGTCGCTTTGGACATCCAGTTAGGTTCCTTTGAATTTGAACTCAGCGGGTACATGGGGGAGGCCTTTTCAAAGGGGGTCCGGACATTCCCCAAGGGCGCGACCTTGTTTCAGGAAGGCGACCGCTTCGACGGCGTCGCGCTTGTCATCGACGGCTGGATATCCACGACAAAGTCGTTCGAAAGCGGGGAAATGCAGCTGATCGACTTCGGTCTGCCCGGGGACTTCCTTGAACCTGCAACGGCGGACGGGGTGACTTCGGGGCTGACAGCAACTGCTGTGACCGACGCCACAGTCTGTTTTGTCCCCTCGCCCGTTTGGGAAAAGCTTCTCCATGCCGACGGTCGGGTCAGGGAAGCGGTCGAGCATATGAAAGCCGCCGAACGTGCGCGATTTTCCGAACGCATTCTCAGGCTGGGCAAAGGCAGCGCAAAGACACGCATTGCCTATGCGATGCTGGAATTTTGCGTGCGACTGGACGCGCTGAAAACCTACAAGAACAAGAGTTTCCACATCCCGCTCACGCAGGCCAATATCGGCGACTTCACCGGGCTTTCCACGGTGCACGTGTGCCGGATGATGGGGGACTTTGTGAAAGATGGCGTCATCGAAACCGATGACCACCTGGACATTCACATAACGGACCTGAAGTCCTTATCAGCGGTGGCCGGGATCAACGCTGAGCATCTGTCCTACGAGATAAAACCGGAGATGACATGATCACGGTTGGATCAGACCAGAGCGTCGTTCTTGTTCACGCTCCACCACCCACCGGGACAATTTGTCCATGATCCGAGAGGCCTAAGGTATGCGATTGTCTACCCGGATTTAACGCATGTTAATGCCTCGTATTTGAATCTGTGGATGCATCAAACACAACGTCGGTCACCTCTATCGGCAACGATCGCAATGCATTCAGCCCAAGGAACACGGACACTGCCAAACGTGAACCAGACACAAAAAACCTAACCCACATCCAGTGCTAACATACGGGAGTACAGCACGTGGTCTACGCAAGCGATCCAACGCGCCAATTGGATTTCGGCGACTACAAACAAAAACACTCCAGGCTTGTGCGCCTTGCACGCAAGCTGCCGTCGGACAAAGTCGAAAGTCTGGCGCGAGAGGCAATTCGCCGTCTCATCGAGCTTGGCTCTGACAATGTCGACAAGACAACATGGGAAACGCGCAAAACCGTGGAACGGTTGTGCGCGGCTTTGGTCGACGATGACGAGCAAGCAGCAGCACGTATGGTGGTTGGCCTCAACCAATCCGATTTGTCGCCCGAGGCTGTTTACATTGACTACCTCGCGGCGGCGGCACGGCGGCTGAACGAATGGTGGGAGCACGACAAGGCAAGCTTTTGGCAGATCACCGTTGCAGGCTGTCGGTTGCTGGCGATCATGCGCAGCATGAGCCACCTGTTTGAACCGGATGTGATCTGCGACGAAAAATCCGCGATCTTTGCAGGTGTGCCGGGCGAACAGCACACGGTCGGATTGCGGATGGCCACAGATATCTTCCGCAAAGACGGCTGGCATGTCGTTCTGCTCGTTGGGCTGCAGCATGATGATCTCGTCGACAGAATAGGGAACACGTCCGCACGTGTGATCGGTCTGTCCATAAGCAGTCACCAGTCGATTGAGGCGCTGTCAAAGCTGATCGTCTCGCTCCACATCTGCAGACCGAACGCGCCGATCTTTTTGAACGGGAATTGTGTGAAAAGCATGCAGCCGAAACTGGCCTGGATGGATCTGGCGGGCGTGTCCGATGACTTGATGGATGCAAAGGCGAAGATGAACGGTTGGATCGCATCGCACGAAGCTTAGGGCACATCAGAAAAGATCAGAGGCGTCCCGCGTCCCGGGCTTGACCCGGGACATCTTCGGCTAAGGTAAAGGCTCCGGGTCAAGCCCGGGGCGGGTTCAGCGTTCTCGTTCAGAAACACCCGCACGTGACACGCTGGCACATCCTACGCAACGGCTATCTGCCCCGCTTGATCAAACCTTCACGCGTTCCGATTTCGGGTCATACAGCGGCTTCAGGCTCGCCGTGGCTTTCACCTTGGTGCCCATCACGTCGATCTCGTAGGTCGAGGCCAGCACGTCCGCAGCCTTTTCGCCCTTGGAGGGCACGTAGCCCATGCCAATCGCGCCGCCCAAATGGTGGCCGTAATTGCCAGAACTGAGATACCCCACGTATTCGCCGTCGCGCACGATCGGTTCGTTGTGGAAAAGCAATGGTTCCGGGTCCTCGAGCAGGAACTGCACCATCCGGTTCTCAGGACCGCTTTCTTTGCGCGCGGCCACGGCCCCCTTGCCGATGAAATCGTCCTTGCCCATGTCGACCGCAAAGCTGAGCCCCGCGTCCACCACATTGTCTTCGCAGGTGATGTCATGGCCGAAATGGCGGAAGGCCTTCTCGATCCGGCAGCTGTCCATCATGTGCATACCGCAGAGTTTGAGGCCTACATCCTGTCCTGCTTCCCACAGCGTTTCAAACGCGTGGCCAGCCATCTCCGCAGGCACGTACAGCTCCCAACCAAGCTCGCCCACGTAAGACACCCGATGCGCACGGGCCAGCCCCATGCCCAACTCGATCTCTTGCGCGGTGCCAAACGGGTTCACATCGTTTGAGAAATCATTCGGCGACACCTTGGCAAGCAGATCGCGCGCTTTGGGGCCCATCACCGCCAGCACACCTTCGCCCGCCGTAACGTCAGTGATGACCACATTGTAGCCTTCCGCGTTCCGGCGCATGTGGGTTTCGTCGGCCAGTCGCGTGGCCGCCGGTGTGACGACCAGATAGAGCGTCTCACTCAGGCGCGTCACCGTCACATCCGCCTCAATCCCACCGCGGGAATTCAGGAACTGCGTGTAAACGATCTTGCCCGCCGGGACCGACATGTTCGCGCCACAGATGCGGTTGAGGAAGCTTTCGGCATCCGGGCCTTCCACGCGCAGTTTGCCGAAGGACGACATGTCATACATGCCCACATTCTCGCGCACCGCCTTGTGCTCGGCTGCGGAGTTTTCAAACCAGTTCTGACGCTTCCAGGTGTATTGGTACTCTTTTTCCTGACCTTCGTTCGCAAACCAGTTGGCCCGTTCCCAGCCGTTGATTTCGCCCATGACCGCGCCCTGCTCCAGCAGGTGATGATGGAACGGCGTACGGCGGACACCCCGCGCGGTGGCCATCTGGCGATAAGGGAAGTGATCGGCGTAAAGCAGGCCCAGCGTTTCAGTGGACCGTTCATAGAGGTAGTGCTTGTTGCCCTGGAACGGGTGCATGCGGCTGATATCCACATCGCCGATATCGAAGGGTTTTTCACCGTCTTCCATCCATTGCGACAGCGCCATGCCAGCCCCGCCCGCACTTTGAATGCCGATCGAGTTGAACCCGGCAGCAACCCAAACGTTATCCATCTCTGGCGCCAGGCCAAGGTGATAGGCATCGTCAGGCGTGAAACTTTCAGGACCGTTGAAGAAGGTATGAATCCCCGCCTCGGCCAGCATGGGCATACGGTTGCAGGCATCCTCCAGGATCGGCTCAAAGTGATCGAAGTCCTCGGGCAGCTGATCAAACTCAAAACTGTCAGCAATGCCATTCATACCCCAGGGTTTGGAGTTGGGCTCAAACGCGCCCAATAGCATCTTGCCTGCATCTTCTTTGTAGTACGCGCACTCATCCGGCACGCGCAGAACGGGCATCTGGGTCAGGCCTTTAATGGCCTCGGTCACGATGTAAAAATGCTCACACGCATGCAGCGGCACGTTCACGCCCGCCATCTTTCCCACCTGATGGCCCCACATGCCCGCGCAGTTCACGATCATGTCGGCGGAGATGTGGCCTTGGTCGGACCCATCATCGCTGATCCAGTCGACACCCGTGACACGGCGGCCTTGCTTTTTCATGCCAGTGACTTTGACCCGTTCCTTCACGGTCGCCCCCATCTGGCGCGCGCCTTTGGCAAGGGCCAGTGCAATGTTGGCCGGATCCCCCTGACCATCCAGCGGCAACCACACGCCCGCGGTCACGCCGTCAATGTTCAGATGCTCGTATTTGGCTTTCACCTCGGTCGGGCTGATCTCTTCCACCTCGACGCCGAACGCCCGGGCCATCGCCGCCTGGCGATAAATCTCTTCCTTGCGCTCTTCGGTCAGGGCAACGGTGATGGAGCCACATCGCTTGAACCCGGTCGCCACGCCCGTCTCGGCCTCAAGGGAGCCGTAGAGTTCCTGACTGTACTTCGCGAGTTTTGTCATATTAGCCGTCGCCCGCAGCTGCGCGATCAAGCCCGCCGCGTGCCACGTGGTGCCGCATGTCAGCTGTTTGCGCTCCAGCAGGACCACGTCTTTCCAGCCCAGCTTGGCCAGGTGATAGGCCACAGAACAGCCGATGACCCCGCCACCGACGATCACAACACGCGCATGTTGAGGCAGATCCGCCATCTCAATCCCCTTCGCAGATTCGATGCTTTTCGCGTGTATCTCATGTCATGGCGAAATCGGATGTAAAACAAACGGCAGAACCGTGACGGATTTTTTATGTGCGCAAGGTTGAAGCCCCGCAATGGCCGGCATGGAAAGGTCTGGAACGCGGGAAATCGGCTGTTAGTGTGCGATCATTCATGGAGAAAAGTTAATGTCAAAGTCCCCAATGATCAGCCAAACCATATTGAACGACATGGGGCGTCAGGAGGCAAGGCAGACCGCCATCGCAAGCACGCATCAGGTGGTCAGCTTTTCGTCACCCCTGAATACGCTGGTGTTCAAGTTCATGGCCAATGGAGAGGTGATCCGACAAGGGGAAACGCCAGCCGACAATCCAATCAGTTTCACGGTTGGCCCAGAAGAAGACTGGGCCGTTTTTGCCCTATCCATGACATCGGCAGGCATGGGGCAACTCGTTGCTGACCTCAACGCTGCAGGTGCGCATCGGTTGATCCTTGGGAAGTCCTCTCTTGTTGCAAATGACCTCCGCCAACTGGCGAACGTAGGCGGGTTGCAAAGCCTTGGCCTCGCGCTGGGATGGGCAGACATCGAAGGTGTGGAAGACCTTCTTCAAATCACAGAGCTGGACCTGTCGAACGCGACACAGCTGCCAAGTACTGAGCTTGCACGGCTTTCAAACCTTTCGAACCTGAAGACGCTCAACCTCAACAGCGCCGCCTTGATCGACAATTCAGGGATGCCGCACCTCGCGGCCATGACAGGTCTTGAGCACGTGGTTTTGAACCGCACCGCGGTCGACGACACCGGGATCGCAACGCTCCTTGCCGGGGCGCCTGCTTTGGTCGGTTTGCAGATGGAGCGTTTGGCGGTGACAGATGCGACCGTAGCCAACATCCTCATCCGCTCCGGATGGCTGGATCTGGACTTTGACGAGACACAGGTCAGCCTCGCCGGTGTCGAGGACTTGGTTACGTTGACCTCGCTGCGCGCTTTGGACCTGCGCGACATGGCAAACGCTCCGATCACGGATACAACGGTTTTGGACCTGACCAGTGCAATGCCCGACCTGCGCGAATTCAGCGTTACGTCGAAACTGGTGACCGATGCAGGTCTGGCCAACATCGGATCGCTTTTGCAGATGAGACGGCTGACCTTAAGCGACACCGAATTGAGCGACACAGGCGTGGCCGGGTTTACGAACTTGTCAAATCTAATCGAGCTTTCCGCCGAAAGGACGCAGGTGACCAGCGCAGGCAAAGCCGCACTGGAGGCCGCAATCCCCGGCGTTGCCGTTTACATCTAAGCGCTGCGCCCGGCGATGCGGCCGGAGAATATGCAACCACCCAAAAACGTGCCTTCCAAAGCGTTGTACCCATGGTACCCACCACCGCCGAAGCCGGACGCCTCTCCAGCCGCGTACAGTCCGTTGATCGGCGCGCCCTTCGTATCAAGAACCTGCGCACTGAGATCGGTTTCGATCCCGCCCAAAGACTTGCGGCTAAGCACATGCAACCGCACCGCGATCAACGGGCCATTGGCCGGATCCAGGAACTTATGCGGCTTGGCCGTGCGGATCAGCCGATCCCCCCGGTAGTTCCGCGCCGAATGGATCGCCATGATCTGGGCGTCCTTGCTGAACGGGATGGTGATCTGGGCATCTCGCGCCTCAATCTGGGCCCGTAGATGTGCCTCATCGATCAAGCCACCCCCCGCCACCTGGTTCATGCCCCGCACAAGTGAGGGCAGGTCTTGCGCCACCACGAAATCCTCGCCACGCTCCTTGAACGCCTCTACCGGGTCGGTGGCGCGTTTGCCGGACAGGATGCGCTGGCGGATCACCTCCATCCATTTGCCGGACGTGAAATCAGGGTTCTGCTCTGAGCCTGAAAGCGCGAACTCCTTCTTGATGACCTGTTGGGTGAGGACAAACCAACTGTAGCTGTGGCCGGTCTTCAAAATCTCCTTGAGCGTCCCGCGCGTGTCGAAACCGGGCAGCGCCGGGGGAGACAGACGGTTACCCTCGGCATCAAACCACATGGAAGAGGGCCCAGGCAGGATACGAATGCCGTGATCCGGCCAGATCGGGTCCCAGTTCTTGACGCCCTCGGTATAGGTCCACAGCCGATCCCCATTGATCAGGCTCGCCCCGGCGCTCTCTGTGATGTCCAGCATGCGCCCGTCCACATGGGCCGGCACGCCGCAAACCATGTGATCGGGGGCAGGTCCAAGAACCTTCTCAGGCCAAACCTTCCGCACGCGCTCCAGATCGCCACCAATGCCACCCGAGGTGACAATGACCGCATCAGCCGACAGCGCAAAATCCCCCACCTTGTCCCGGTTGGTCTTCGCACCGCGCTCGGCACTGTCATCGGCAAGCACCGTTCCTGACACCCCCGTCGCCGCGCCGTTCGTCATCTCCAGCCGGTCCACTTGGTGGCGGAACGCATAGCGCAGCCGCCCTGCCTTCTTATGCTCTGCGCAGCGCGCAATGAAGGGCGCCAGCACCCCCGGCCCAGTCCCCCATGTCAGGTGAAAACGCGGGACGGAATTGCCATGGCCATCGGCGAAACTGCCGCCGCGTTCGGCCCAACCCACGACTGGAAACCAGCGATGCCCCATAGCATGCAGCCAAGATCGCATCTCACCGCTTGCGAAATCCAGATACGCCTCGGCCCATTGACGTGGCCAGTTGTCTTCTTCCCGATCAAACTGCGCCGAGCCCGTCCAGTCGCCGCGCGCCAGATCAAGGCTGTCCTTGATGCCCATGCGGCGCTGCTCGGGCGTGTCGACCATGAAAAGGCCGCCCAAAGACCAGAACGCCTGCCCGCCCAGGTTTTGCGGGCCTTCCTGATCAACCACCAGAACGGATTTACCCCGATCCCCAAGCTCCGCCGCCGCGGCCAGACCGGCAAGCCCTGCACCCACAATTATGACATCTGCATCAGCCATGACGCCGCTCCTACGTTTTGCGCCGGAGCGTTGTTCCTTTGTGCCTTGGGGGTCAAGACATCCGTTGCGTCGTTTAGCCTCCGGCCTTGCGGCGATGGCGCATCTCAAGCGGCGTGATACCAAAGAACTTCTTGTAGAGCACCGAGAACCCTTCCGAAAAGCCACAGGCAAGACCCACCTCGCGCACGCTGAGCGTGGTGTTCAGCAGTAGGTTGTTGGCCTGCGCCAGACGCAGCTGTCGGTAATAGGTATTGGGCGTGGTGTTCAGAAAATTCCGGAATTTTCGTTCCAGCGACCGGCTCGAAATACCCACCATCCCCACCAGTTCCGCGATCGGCACAGGTTCTTCGATATTGGCCTGCATGATCTCGATAGCGCGGTTGAGTTCGGCATCCCCCGTTGACGTGCCACCCGTCCCGCCGAAGGGCTGACGCGTGCCGAAATCACGGATTTTGTCGTGCAGAAAAATATTGGCGACCGTCATCAGCTCTGCTGACGGCATGTGCTGCCCCATGACCGACAGCACCACGTCCAGCGTCGTCCCCATCCCGCACAAGTCACCACCCTCCCGTCGCGACTTGCCAGTGCATTATCGGCGTCAAACATTTCCATCCGCTCGCGGAAAACGGCGGAGTTCTCCCAGTGGGTGGACAGACCCCGTGCCTCTTGCCCTTTGTCACGGATGTAGCGACTGGCGGCCTCAGCTAACAGGTAAACCTGCGCCCCGCGATGCGTATAGCGATCGATGATGCCGGGCAAAGACAGGTCGGGCTCATCCTGATTGGAATTGCCGATGACAAAAAGATAGTCAGCCTCGGGGCGCTCTTCAAACGGAACGGTGTCCATGATCGCGCGACTGCGGCTGGTGATCTGCCCCCCGGAATGCGACCGATACGTCCAGTCAAAAATAGGGCGTGCCGTCACCCGGTTGGCAATGCGCAGCGCGTCCACGACGGCGGCCACTTCGGTCAGGACAAATCCCTTGGCAATCGCCACGTCAAAACGCACCAAGCGATGTGTGAATTCGGAATTGGCTTTGTCCTGTGCGGGCATGATCAGACGATTATATGCCCGGCACCCCGCAATTGTCTTGCCAGTTCTTCGATATGGTCGGGCCCAACCTCGCAGCAACCGCCCACGATGGTCGCCCCTTGTCCGACCCAGCCCATGGCGAATTCGGCATAGGCCTCCGGCCCAAGGTCCTTGCGCTGCTCCAGCGCATCGACCGTCGGAAACTCTTCAAGGAACCCGTCTGAGATCTTGGCGAAACCGTTGGCGTAGGCGCCGTACGGTTTGCCAAAGGTTTTGACGACCTCAAGACTGTCGGCGATCACCTCGGGGCGCGAGCAATTGATCAGCACTGCGTCGGGTTGATGACGGGCAATCGTGTCCGTCAGATCCGTCAAAGGCTCACCGGACCGGATAAGCGTGCCATCGAAGTCATCGACGCTGACCGCAAGCCAAACCGCTTTGCCCTGACCACTGGCGGCCCGCAGCGTCCCCTCTGCATGATCGACTGAGGTGACCGTTTCGATCAGCAGGATATCGGCGCTGTCTTTCACCAGGTCTACGATCTCTGAATACTTTTTCGCCGCTTCATCAGGGGACGGGAAGATATCAGGACGGTAGGACGCGTTGAGTGGGCCAAGCGAGGCCGCCACCCGCCCGTTGCCGGCAGCATCTCTCGCTTCCCGCGCGGTACGCATTGCCGTGTGCGTCAGGTTCTCGAACTCATGCTCCAGATCGACCCGGGCCAACCGGTCACGCAGCACGGCGTAGGTGTTCGCTGTGGCCACCGTGGCACCTGTGGCAAAATACGACGCGTGCACATCGCGCACCAGGTCAGGGTGGTCGATCATCACCTGTGTCGACCAAAGCGGTGTGGGCCGATCCCCCGACCGCTTCACCAATTCCTGGCCGATTGAGCCATCAAGCAGCGTGATGTCCGCCATGTCGTTTCTGTCCCGTAAACCTTGTCAGTCGTCAGGGTGTACCGGAACAGGTCCCATCGGCACAATATCGTATTCGCCGTTCAATGCGGACATCTTCGCCTCGTCCGCAAAATCCTCGTCAGTCATCTGCGCCATCTCGGCAAGGAACCCATCAAAGCCAGACGGTTGATAGATCATCAGCATGCGTGCCGGCTGTCCACCGGCCACGCGGCAGGCATGCGGCACACCGGGTGGCACATGGATCGTGGTGCCGGGCGTGGCCTTGATCCAGTCACCATCGACGTAGAAATCCACAGCGCCTTCGAGGAAGTAGAACGTCTCTGCGTGGGTGTCATGACGGTGAAGACCAAGCGCGAAACTGGCCTTCAGATTGTCCTCCATCAACGTGTAGGCGCCGCCTGTTTCATTCGCGCCCACCTTTACGAAGGTATGGTCGTTCTCCCAGTCATAATTCGTCCCTTCACGAGGCGGGAGGTGATGGTAACTCATGGTCATGGGTAAATCTCCGCATATTTGGCCTTGTATAGCGCGATCATTTCTTCCTCGGTCACACCATCATCATAAGGCGGCGTGGTGATCGGCCTCACCTCATCCGCAGAAATCACGACAATCGCGTTGATGCGACCCGCCAGATCACCCCAGACAGCGCGCCACTTTGGCAGTAGGTCATCAAACTCTGCCCCCGGCTCCACCACGCGCACCGCGCCGCGCACACGCACCCCCTTGCGCAGCCATTGATCGACGAAATTCACCTCCGCCTCCGCCGTATGGGCCAGATTGGCCATCGTGCCGGGGGAACGGATTTCGCCGAAAGCGATGGTCGTGTCATCAAGCACAAGAAACGTGCCCTTTGGCGACAGATGCGGACGGCCATCGGCGGTCACGGTGGCCACGAACCCAAGCGAAAACCGCGCGATAAGGGTCTTGGCAAAATCGTTGAGCGGCATCTTCATGGCTCCTTTCCGGGGGGCAGCAGGACCAGCTTGCCTGCAAAACGTTTGGATTGAAAATCCTCCTGCGCGCGGGCGATCTCCTGCATGGGATAAGTGCCGGAAATGAGCGGGCGGACGGTGCCTGCATTGACCATGTCAATCAGGGCGGCAAAGACATGCGGCGGCTGGTAGGTGCAACCATGGATGGTGATATCGCGCAGGTAAATTCGGCGCAGATCGGCCTCCACAATGGGCCCGCCGATCGCCCCCGCAACAGCATAGTGTCCCCCGGGTTTCAGCGCGTCGATGAGAGCGGGCCAGATATCACCACCGACCACATCGATGACCGCGTGAAACGTGTCTTCAGGCAGCGGGTCGTCGCGACCAAGCACCTTTTCCGCCCCGGCCTCGCGGACCATCCCGGCCTTGGGGGCAGAGGATACACCGACAACACTTGCCCCCATCTTGGTGGCCAGTTGCACCGCGGCCAGACCCACCCCGCCAGAAGCCCCTGTCACAAGAACGCTCTGCCCCGGCCCAACACCGGCACGGTGCAGCAACCCGGCGGCCGTGCCAAAGGCCGTCGGGATCGCGGCAATCTCGACATCGCTGAGAGGGGACGCAGACACATCGTAGAGATCCGCCGCATGGACCGCACAGTATTCTGCAAACGCACCATCATATTCTGACCCCAGCGCCTCAAACCCAACCGGATTGTCCTCGGTCGGGCGCGGCTGATTGATCGGGCATGTCACGCGTTGCCCGATGGACACGTTGCTGACACCCTCGCCCAGCGCCACAACTTCCCCGCACAGATCGCCGCCTTGAATGCGCGGGAACGCCAATGCGCCACCCCAGCCGCCCTCGGCATCCTGACCCACGGCGTCCGTTTCTTCCGTCGCGCCCGTGACATCCGAGGAATACCACCCGATCCGCGTGTTGATATCGGTGTTATTCACCCCGGCAGCCAGCACGCGAACAAGCGCCTGACCGGGCGCGGGCGTGGGCACCGGGATATCCGTGCGCCATTCCAACGCCTCCGGCCCGCCGTGGCGGGTGAGATAGATGCCTGACATGGTGGTGGGCAGGGGCATGGATTGATCCCTTCGGACGGTGCTGGTCTTAAAGTGACCCTCCACCGGTTGGGCACCAAACACAATGCTTTCGTCAGCAAGACGACATCCAAGAACTTAACTTTGCGCTTTGCCCCCAAAGTCGCGCTCATCCAATCCGTTGCGTTGTGAGTATTTTTGACCAGAAAGAAGCCAGAAAGACTTCCTTAACCAAGATGCGCCACAGTGGTTTTGCGGTACAGGCTGGAGAGCCGATGACCGCACCAGGAAGAAGCCGCCCTGCCCTGCTGGTCAGACCCCAAAACGGGTCAGGGCGCTTCGACCCTGCTTCTTTCTGGTCAAAAATACTCAAATCCCGACATCGCCACACACGCTGGTTTCAATCAGATACGCGCTCGATATCCTTCAACCCCAAAAGAGCCGCCGCCCCCAGCATCAGCGCACCAGACACCCGGTTGATCCACTGACCGGTCAAGGCCGTCATCCGCCCCACGGTACGCTGCGCGCCCCAGCCCCAGAGCACAAGGATCACGCCGTCAACCACAAGGTAGGTCACCCCGAGCATCAGAAGCTGTGGCCAGACCGGCTGGCTTGCATCAATGAACTGCGGGAACAAAGCGCCAAAAAAGACCACTGCGTAGGGATTGGCCATCGAGGTAAAGAACCCCTGCCGAAAGAGCTGCCCACCCGCGGGTTTTGGCGCAGAGTTTTGCGGCTTCGTCATGATCAGCTTGATCCCGATCCAGGCCAGGTAGGCCACGCCCAGCCACTTCACCACCCAAAGCGCATCGGCAGACGCGGCAATCACGGCGGTCAGACCAAAAGCGGCCAGCGTCATCTGAATGGAGTTTGCCGTCAGATCCCCCGCAACAGTCGCCATGGACCGCCGCAACCCGTGACGCAGGGAATTGGAGATGATCAGCAATTGGCTGGTGTCTGGCGGCGTTGCAAAAAACGCCACCAGAACACCCAGATAGAGGAGATAGGTCTCCGCGCTCACGCGCGAAGCCGTTCGTTTTCAGGGTCCCACATGGGCGCATCCGGCTGGATCGTGGCTTTGCGGCGTTCGCCGTAAATCTCCACTTCCAGCTCATTGCCTTCATTGGCCAGATCAGCCCGCACAACCGCCAACGCGACCGAGGCATTTACCCGGTAGCCCCAGGCACCCGACGTCGTTTCGCCCACGATCTCGCCATTGTGCCAGATGGTAGACATGTACGGCGCATCCGCCTCCCCCGCATCGACCTTCAGCGTGACAAACGCCTTCTTGCGGCCCTGCTGTTTTTCGCTCAGCAGTGCGGCCTTGCCGGTAAAGTCCTGCGGCTTGTCGAACTTGACGAAGCGCTCAAGCCCACCTTCGAGCAGGGAGTAGTCCGTCGACAGATCGCCCTTCCACGCACGGTATCCTTTCTCGATGCGCAAAGAGTTCAGCGCATACATGCCAAACGGCTTCGCACCCGCATCAAGGATCGCCTGATAGATGGTCGGGATCTCCGCGTTTTCGGCATGAACCTCCCAACCCAACTCCCCGGTAAAGCTCACCCGGATCAGGAAGGCCGGGCGGCCTGCAACCGTGCAATGCTGATGGGTCAACCAGGGCGAGGTCAGATCCGCATCGGTGATGCCAGACAGAACCTCGCGCGAGGTCGGACCCGCCACCAAAAGCGCGTCACGGTCATTGGTGGTCTCGGTCACGGTGACGCCTGCCGGTACATTGCTGCGGATCAGATCGCCGTCATGCCATTGGGCCGTGGCGGCGGTGATCAGAACAAAGTCATCCTCGTCCAGTCGGATGCAGGAAAACTCCGTCACGATCCGACCGCGCGTGTCAGAGACATATACAAGGTTGATGCGCCCGATCTTGGGCAGACCACCGGTCACGAACCCGCGCAGCCATTCATCGGCACCTGCACCCTGCACCCGGAAGCGAGAGAAGCCCGGCAAATCAAGGACGCCACAGGCATCGCGCACCGCTTCACACTCTTCCTTCACGCGCACTTCCCAAGGGCCGGACCGGTTCCAGGTGTGAGTGGCTTCAAGGCTCGTGTCATCACCGGGCTGCGCAAACCAGTTGGCGCGTTCCCAGCCATTATAGACACCCATCTGACCGCCCATCTCGACGACCTTGTCATGCACCGGCGACAGCTTCTTGTTCCGCGCAGCCGGCCATTCGTGATGCGGGAAGTGCATGGCATACTCGTTGCCGTAAACTTCCATGCCTTTCTTGTTGCAGTAATCCTGATCGGTGTAATCGGTGTAACGGCGGGGATCGACGCTCCACATATCCCACTCGGTGTAGCCTTTGGTGATCCACTCAGCGAGGGTCTTGCCCGCGCCGCCGGCCTGGGCAATCCCGAAGGTAAAGACACAGGCCTCAAAGGCGTTCTTCACGCCCGGCATCGGGCCGATCAGCGGCAACCCATCGGGGGCGTAGGGGATGGGACCATTGATGATTCGTTCAATGCCTGCCGTCCCTGACAGCGGCACGCGCTCCATCGCGTCGGCCACAATGTCTTCGATCCGGTCCAGATCGTCCGGGTAAAGCTGGAAGCTGAAATCATCCGGCATCTTGTCGTCATCGGTCATCCAATGACCTTTGCAGTTGGGCTCATATGGCCCAATGTTGAAGCCGTTCTTTTCCTGCCGCAAATAGTACGAGATATCGACATCCCGGATCAGGGGCAGCTTGCCACCGTGCTCCTTGGACCATGCCTCGACTTCCGGCACCTGAGAGGTCAGCACGTATTGGTGGCTCATCACCATCATCGGCACGGTGCGCCCGCCATAGGGCTTGAACCACTCGCCCACCTGCTGCGCATAGTAGCCCGCCGCGTTGACGACATAGTAACACTCCACATCGCCTTTCTCGGAATGCACGATCCAGGTGCCGTCGTCTTTCTGCGTCACACCCGTGACCGGGCAGAAGCGGATGATCTGCTGGCCCATATCCCGCGCACCTTTGGCCAACGCTTGGGTCAGCTGAGCCGGGTCAATGTCGCCATCGGTCGGGTCCCACAGCGCGCCCACCATGTCGTGGGTTTCAAGGAACGGGTACTTTTCCTTCGCTTCCTCGGGCGTCATCATCTTCATGTCGATGCCCTGGTAGCGACCCATCGAACAGGCGCGCTCAAATTCCTGCATCCGCTCCTGCGTGTGCGCGATCCGGATGGAGCCTGTCTGGTGATAGTTCATCGGATAGTCGACTTCTTCCCCCAGACGCGCATAGAGGTCAGTCGAATAGCGCTGCATGTTCATGATCGACCAGCTGGTCGAGAAGGTCGGCACATTGCCTGCCGCGTGCCATGTGGACCCGGCGGTCAGCTCGTTCTTTTCGAGCAGAACACAATCGGTCCAGCCTGCTTTGGCCAGGTGGTAGAGGCTAGAGGCCCCAACGGCACCGCCACCAATGATGACGACCCGTGCTTTGGTCGGAAAATCAGCCATGTTAGACGTCTCCTGTCAGGTTTCGCCTGCCGCTTGAGGCAGGAATTTGGGTTGGATTTGTAAGGGTCCGGGCCATGTCAGCGATCCCAGATCAAACGGGCAGCAAGCCCGGTAAACATCACCGCCGACAGACGGTTGAGGAGTTTGGTGTGTTTGCGCAGGGCATTGGAGAACGCCCCCGCCAGCGCACCAAGCGACAGCGCGAAGGCAAAGCCCACGATCATGAACACGCCTCCGAGGAAGAGGATTTGCATCCAGATCGGGCCGATGGCGGGATCGGTGAACTGCGGGATGAAGGCAAAGATGAAAAGCGCCGTCTTGGGGTTGAGCACATTGGTGATGAACCCGCGCCGGACCGCCGCCCAAAGCGATGGTGCCGCCTTGCCTTGGCCGATCTCACCAGAGCTGCGCCATGCGCCGATGGCAAGGTAGATCAAGTAGGCCGCACCCGCATAGCGGATGACGTCATAGGCCAGCGGAAAGGCGATCAGCAGCGCCGACAAACCCGCCGCGGCCATGCCCACATGAATGATAATCCCGAGGTTGACCCCGACCGCCGCCGCCATGCCAACACGCGGTCCGCCGCTGATACCGCTGGCAGAGATGAATACAAAATCCGCCCCCGGCGTCAGGTTCAAGAGCAGCCCCGCACCGATGAAGGCCGCCAGAAGTGCCGGTTCAAATCCTGTGATCACCTCCCACATCATCTCACGCCCTTCCCGGAATTGAAGTGCTGCCCAGCAGCACGCCGTAGATGATGAAACACGTGGCCATGCCCCGCCGCAGCCAGGTATTGAAGATCACACCCAACGCCATCTTTCCAAGACCCGCACCAAGAGCTGTGTAGGTCAGATAACTTGCGGCGGTGATGGTCAGCGCCGTGGGCACGATCACCCACATCTGCGTGGCAATCGCGACATCCGGCTGTACGAACTGGCTGAACGCGGCGAGGTAGCCTGCGACGCTTTTAGGATTGATCGTGGCAATCAGGAACGCGCGCCAATAGATGGATTTGGCGGTCGCGGTCGTCGCCTGCTCATCCGCTTTGACCGGCATCCGCGCCTGCATCCATCCGCGTATGCCCAGGTAGATAAGGAACCCCGCCCCGACGAATTTCATGATCTGGAAGGCGACCGGTGAAGCCGCGATCACCGCCGTGATGCCCGCAGCCGACAGCGTCAGGAACAAAAGCGCCTGTGTCAGGATTGCCGCCACCGCGGGCAAAGACCGCCGGAACCCCAGCGTCATCCCATTGGTCACGCAATTGGCCGCGTTCGGCCCCGGCGTGGTGACAAACACCACCCAGAACAGCGCGAATATGGTCCAGGCTTCAAAACTCATCGCGCCCTCAATAGACCGGCGGCGCGATCACCCAGATCGCAACGGCAGGTTCGTCATAAGGGTTGGACCAGAGGTATTCTTCGCCCCGACACCGGAAACTGTCGCCCGGGCCCACGGTAAACGCGCGCCCGCCAATGGTCAGGTCAAGTTG
The DNA here is from genome assembly GCA_963422235.2 of uncultured Roseovarius sp. Taxonomy (GTDB): domain Bacteria; phylum Pseudomonadota; class Alphaproteobacteria; order Rhodobacterales; family Rhodobacteraceae; genus Roseovarius. The sequence goes on along the minus strand of CAXMWV010000002.1, from coordinate 1,820,148 downwards.
GCCGGAGATGATATAACCCACCTCCTGCGTGGGCCGGTTGGCCGGACGTTGCATACGTGACCGCGCTTGGAAGGTGGAGTGGATGACTTCGAAATCATCCGTCAGGTCTGGCGAGAGCAGCTCTTCGATCAAACCTTCCTCGCCCGACCCCATAGGCCGCCGCGCGCCCGCGCGGACCACATATCCCTGCTCCTCCACCGGGGCGCTGTCATGGCCAAAGAGAAACGACATCGGCACGCCCAGCGCTTCAGCAATCAGGCGCAGGTCCGAAATAGAAGGTTCCGAAAGATCGCGCTCGACCTGGCTCAACCACCCCACGGATCGGCCCAGCGCATCGGCAAGGTCGGTCAACGTGCGCCCACGCGCCTTGCGCAGGGCACGCAGATCAGCACCGAGGGTGCGCACAGGGGTGAGAAGGGTTTGGTCCAAGAGACTCACTTTGGTGAAAAAATCCGTCCTATTTTCACGGTGCGGCGAATCCGTGAAAATTTCAACGATTTTTTCACGCCGCAGCGCGGCAAATCTGCTTGGGGTCTGCCCCGGCTCTGGCCTTTGTCAAAGACGGCGGAACGTGTGATCCAAAATCGCCATCAGACCTTGCGTATCATCCTCGGTGAACGCTGCGGGCTGATCACAGTCGATATCCAGAACGCCAAGCAATCGCTCAGCTCCATCGCGCACAGGCAACACGATCTCGGATCGCGTGCTGGACGAACAGGCGATATGCCCAGGAAACGCGTCCACATCATCGACCAGCTGCACCTCCCCCGTGCGCGCCGCCGCACCGCAGACACCGCGCGAGAACGGAATAACAAGGCAGCCATGACCACCCTGGTACGGCCCGATCTTCAATACCTCCGGTTCCGTGACGCGGTAAAAACCGGTCCAGTCAAAGCGATCATCGGCATGATGCAACTCGCACACCACGGTGGCCATCAGCGCCACCTCGTCGGTTTCGCCCTCGGTCAGGGCGGCGATGGTCTTTGCGATTTCGGGATAGTCAATCGTGAGGGTCATGGTGATTTTGGTGTCGCGTCATTCCAAACGCCTGAATGGCGGTGAGCACAGGATATGAGTATTTGAAACCAGAAAGAAGCAGGTCTTTGGCTTCTTTCTGGTCAAAAATACTCATGGCCGATGCGTTGGGACAGGCACTGACGTTGAATTTGGAGCACGGCATTTCAGACTCCAAATGAGAACAAAACGTGAATATACTACCCAGACCATGTTTGCTGAGCTGTCCATCACGTCGAATTTCACCTTCCTCACCGGGGCCTCGCACCCGGAGGAATATGTGAAACGTGCGGCCTCTCTCGGAATCCCCGCACTGGCCGTGGCGGATTGGAATTCCGTGGCCGGGATCGTGCGGGCCCATACCGCCGCGCGAGAGATCGGACGCGTGGTGAAAGAGCGCCAGAAGATCGAAGCACGAGACGGCCCCATCGGCCCGCCCGCCCCAGAGGGCAGCCCACAACCGACATGGTCCGTGGCCCCGCGCCTGATCCCGGCGGCGCGGCTCATTCTGGAAGACGGCATGGAAATCACCGCCCTGCCCCGCAACCGGGCCGGCTGGGGGCGACTTTGCCGTTTGATCAGTCTCGGTCGGCTGAGGGCAGAAAAGGGCGTGTGCGATCTGAAGGAACGCGACCTGCTGGAATGGGGTGATGACATCTGCCACCTGCTCCACGTGCCGCAAGCCGCGCTGGCCCCGCGTGGCGCGGGCGTATGGGGGCCACAGGCACAGCGGCTGGTGCGTCGCTTTGCCGGGCATGTCTACCTGATGATGACACCCACCTATGACGGACAGGATGGCATGCGGTTTGACCGTTTGGCGCAGATAGCCGCAGATCTTGGCGTGGATACCCTGGCCTCCGCCCTGCCGGTCATGCACCACGCCCGCCGCCGCCGTCTGGCCGATGTGCTGAGCGCCATTCGCGAAGGTTGCCGCGTGGAAGAGCTGGGGCGCACGGCGCTGGCCAATGGAGAGCGGCGGCTGAGGTCAGAGGCGGAGATGCTGAGGCTCTTCAAAGGCCATGAAGAGGCTGTGCATCGCGCCGGCGCACTGGCCACGCAGCTACAGTTTTCGCTGGATGAGTTGCGCTATGAATATCCCAGCGAGCTGGCCGATGGCGAAACCGTCAGCGACCGGCTGCGGCGGCTGGCCTACGAGGGGCTGCGCTGGCGCTATCCCGGTGGCGCGTCCGAGCGGGTGCGCAAGATGATGGAGCATGAGCTCGACCTGATCGGGCGGCTCAACTACGAACCTTATTTTCTCACCGTCCATGACGTGGTGGCCTTCGCCCGCTCCCGCGGCATCCTCTGCCAGGGGCGCGGCTCGGCGGCCAATTCGGTGGTGTGCTTCTGCCTCGGCATCACCTCGGTCAGCCCCGAAATGGGTACCATGGTGTTTGAGCGTTTCGTGTCCGAGGCCCGCGATGAACCCCCCGACATTGATGTCGATTTCGAACATGAACGCCGCGAAGAGGTGATCCAGCACATCTATGAACGCTACGGCCGCGAACGCGCGGGCCTCTGCGCCACCGTCATCCACTATCGCGGCAAGCGCGCCATCCGCGAGGTGGGCCGCGCCATGGGGCTGAGCCAGGACACGATCGGCGCGCTCAGCTCTCAGCTTTGGGGGTTTTTCTCCAATGGCAATCTCGAACACCAGCGCATGCTGGAGATCGGCCTCGACCCCGACGACCAACGCCTGCGCCAAACGATGGAGCTGGTGCACGAAATCGAAGGCTTTCCCCGGCATCTGAGCCAACATGTGGGTGGCTTCGTGATGACCGAAGGGCGGCTTGATGAGCTGGTGCCGATTGAAAACGCCACGATGGAAAACCGCACCGTCATCTGCTGGGACAAGGATGATATCGACGCTTTGGGCATTCTGAAGGTGGACGTGCTGGCGCTGGGCATGCTCAGCTGCATTCGCAAGGCCTTTGCCCTGCTCGACCAACATCACGGTCTCGACTACACGCTCGCCACCCTGCCCGCCGAGGACCCGCGCGTCTATGACATGCTTTGCGAGGCCGACAGCATCGGTGTCTTTCAGGTGGAAAGCCGCGCGCAGATGAACTTCCTGCCCCGGATGCGGCCGCGCACGTTTTATGATCTGGTGATCGAAGTGGCCATCATCCGCCCCGGCCCCATCCAAGGCGACATGGTGCATCCCTATATCCGTCGCCGCAACGGGGAGGAACCGGTGGAGTTCCCCTCTGATGAGCTGGGTCAGGTGCTGGGCAAGACGCTGGGTGTGCCACTCTTTCAGGAGCAAGCCATGCAGATCGCCATCATTGGCGCGGGGTTCACACCGGAAGAGGCGGACCGGTTGCGCCGCTCACTCGCCACCTTCCGGCGCTACGGCAATGTCAGCGATTTTCGCACGCGGTTCCTCAAAGGCATGATGAAGAACGGTTATGATGAGGACTTCGCCGAGCGGTGTTTTTCGCAGATCGAGGGGTTCGGCTCCTACGGCTTTCCCGAAAGCCACGCTGCCTCTTTCGCGCTGCTGGTCTATGCCAGCGCCTGGATCAAATGCCACCACCCCGGCATCTTCGCCTGCGCGCTCCTCAATGCCCAGCCCATGGGGTTCTACGCGCCCGCCCAGATCGTGCGCGATGCGCGCGAACATGGCGTGGTGGTGCGGCCCGTGTGCATTCAGGCCAGCTATTGGGACAACACGATGGAGCCTGACGGCAAGGGCGGTCTGGCGCTGAGGCTGGGCTTTCGTCAGATCAAGGGCATGTCAGAGGAGGACGCCACCTGGATCACGGCGGCGCGCGGCAATGGCTATGCAGAGGTGGGCGATGTCTGGCGCCGGGCCGGGGTGGCGCCGGTGGTGGTGACGCGGCTGGCGGAGGCGGATGCCTTTGCGGATCTGGGATTGTCCCGGCGTGAGGCGCTTTGGGAAGCCCGCGCACTGGCAGGCGACAAACCCCTGCCGCTCTTTTCCGGCGATATGGATGGGGAAGGCATTTATGAACCGGCCGCCCATCTGCCGCAGATGACATTGGGTGAGGAAGTGGTGGAAGATTACGTAGCCACGCGCCTGTCGCTCAAAGCGCACCCATTGGCCTTGCTGCGGGATGTGTTAACACCGCCAGACAACTTGTCCAACCCGCCCCGGGCTTGACCCGGGGCCTCTGTTTTCGCTCGTCGAGGTCCCGGCTCGGGGGCCGGGACGGGCAATTACATCGACGCCAGCAATCCTTCACCCGCTGAAAGCTCACAAGTCCCCGGGTTTTCATCGACCTGCAACAAGCTGACAGTGCCGTCCTCAACCAGCATCGCATAGCGTTTGGACCGATCCACAAACCCCACCGGCGGGGCGGAGAAATTCATGCCAATGGCTTTGGTGAACCCCGATTCCGCATCCGCCAGCATCGTGATCCCGGCCTCCGTCGCCCCGGTCGCCTCTCCCCATGTCTGCATGATGAACGGGTCATTGACCGAGACGCAGATGATCTCATCGACGCCCTTTTCCATCAACGCATCCTTGGTCCGGATGAAGCTGGGCACATGGGCGGAGTGGCAGGTCGGCGTGAACGCACCCGGCACGGCAAAGATCACCACTTTGCGCCCGGCGGTCTTGTCAGACAGGCTGACCTCCTCAGGGCCCGCATCGCCCATGCGGATAAAGGTGGCTTCGGGCAGTTTGTCGCCTTGTGAAATCGTCATAGGATCATCCTGAATAGCAATTGTGTTTCGCTCACTTGTAGATATAGGGTCTGCGTCGGAATGGACCATCAAAAAGGCAGGAGAGGCGCATGCCCGGGATTGTTGTTGTGGGGGCCGGACAGGCCGGCGCGTCGGTTGTCGCGAAGCTGCGCAACTTGGGATTTGACGGAGATATCACCCTGATCGGGGAAGAACCGGCACCGCCCTATCAGCGCCCGCCGCTGTCAAAGAAGTACCTGTTGGGTGAGATGGACCTGGAACGCATGTATCTGCGTCCAGAAAGCTTTTATGCCGAGAACGACATCTCATTGCGCCTGAATGAAGAAGTCACGTCCATCGCGCCTGCGACAAAGGAAATCACGACGACAAATCACACACTGACCTACGATCACCTCGTGCTGGCCACCGGGTCTGTCCCGCGCACCCTGCCCGCGTCCATCGGCGGCGACCTTGACGGTGTCTACCTCGTGCGAGGGCTTTCGGATGTGGACGCGATGGCGCCCGAGTTCAAAGACGGCGCCCATGTGCTGATCGTCGGTGGCGGTTACATCGGGCTGGAGGCCGCAGCGGTAGCGGCTAAGAAAGGCCTGAAAGTCACGCTGGTGGAAATGGCAGACCGTATCCTGCAACGCGTGGCCTCCCCAGAGACATCAGATTTCTTCCGCAGCCTGCATCAGGGCCACGGCGTGGACATTCGCGAAGGCTGTGGGCTCGACCGGTTGTTGGGCGAGGGTCGCGTGACCGGCGCGCGCCTATCGGACGGGTCTGAACTCGACGTCGATTTCGTGATCGTGGGCGTGGGCATTGACCCGGCCACCAAGCTGGCGGAAATGGCCGAGCTTGAGATCGACAACGGTATCAAAACCGATGAACAGGGCCGCACCAGCGACCCATCCATCTGGGCCGCGGGCGATTGCGCGTCCTTCCCTTTTCAGGGAAGCCGCGTTCGCCTGGAAAGCGTGCCCAATGCCCATGACATGGCCGAATGCGTGGCCGAAAACATCATGGGCGCCGGCAAATCTTACGTCGCGCAGCCGTGGTTCTGGTCGGATCAGTATGACATCAAGCTGCAGATCAGCGGGCTCAACACCGGCTATACCCATGTCATCATGCGCCCCGGCGACAAGGAGAACGCCATCTCGTTCTGGTACTACAAGGGGGACACGCTGCTGGCTGTGGACGCGGTCAACGAACCCCGCGCCTACATGGTGGGAAAGCGGATGATCGATGCGGGCAAATCGCCCAGCGCAGATGACATCGCCGACACCAGCATCGAACTCAAGACCCTGCTGAAAAAGTGAGGATCATCGGGGGCGCGTTTCGCGGCCGCCGGTTGGCCTCTGTCGGCAAGGGGGATGCGGCTGCGCATTTGCGCCCGACCTCCGACCGGGTGCGCGAAAGCCTCTTCAACATACTTGAGAGCGGATATGGTGGGCGTCTTGACGGTGCGCGTGTTCTGGATGTCTTCGCCGGAACCGGGGCGCTTGGGTTAGAGGCCCTGTCGCGCGGGGCCGCTCATGTCACCTTCATCGAACAGGGCCGTCCTGCGCTGAAGCTCCTGCGCGAAAACATCCGGATTTGTGATGCCGCAGATCAGACCCAGGTGATCGCCCGCGATGCCCGCAAACCGGGTCCCGCCACCGCGCCCGCCCACCTTGTCTTCCTCGATCCGCCCTACGGCAAAGGTATGGGCGAGAAAGCTCTGGACGCACTGATCACCAACGACTGGATTGCTCCGCCTGCCTTGATCGTCTGGGAAGAAAGCCAACCCGTCACCGCGCCCGCATCATTCACGCTTTTGGATGAACGGCGCTACGGTGACACGGTCATTCGGCTATTCGAAAACCAGCGATGATCCCAAGCGCGGTATCTGAGTATTTTTGACCAGAAAGAAGCCTCAATCGGTTCACATCCCCGGCTTCTTTCTGGTTTGAAGTACTCCGGGGGAGTCGCCCACAGGCGACGGGGGCAGCGCCCCCAATCCTCAAGGCTTCATCAGGTCGGGCAGATCGCCCGTCAGCCCTGCCGCCTCGCGGATCATGCCGCGCCGAAGCGCCGGAATCGCGTTGATCGCCCCCATGCCCAGATCACGCGCCACACGCAGAAACGGGTTGTCGTTGGAAAACAGCCGATTGGTGCCATCGGTGACCATGGCCAGCATGGTAATGTCAAACCGCCGCCACTGGGCATAGCGCGCAAGCGTCGTCGCACTGGCAATATCTTCACCCCGACGCGCGGCTTCCATGACCACTTGGGTCAGCACCGCCACATCGCGCAGCCCGGAATTGAGGCCCTGCCCAGCCAATGGATGCACGCCGTGCGCGGCATCACCTACGAGAACCAACCGATCGGCGGTCAAGTCCTGCGCGAGACTCAGACCCAGCGGGTAGGTATAGCGTTTGCCCTTGATCGCAATGTCGCCAAGAAAATCCCCGAAACGCGGGCGCAACACATTGAGGAACTCTGCATTGGACAAAGCCGCGAACTCTGCTGCCGTCTGGTCAGTCTCGCTCCATACGATAGAACTGCGATTGCCCGGCAAAGGCAGAATGGCAAGTGGCCCTTGCGGCATGAAAAACTGATGCGCGACGCCATTGTGGGGGCGTTCATGTTCGACCGCCGCCACAAGCGCGGTCTGGCCATAGCCCCATCCCGTGCGCTTAATCCCGGCCCGCGTTGCCGTGCCTGACCCGCGCCCATCGCAGCCGACCAGCAAACGCCCGGTGATCTGCGCACCGGACGCCAGATCCAGCGTCACACCTAACGCCGTCACCGTCTGCGCCATCACCTGATCTTCAATCTGCGTTATGCCGCCCTCAACCCCCATCGCATCCGCCAACGCGCGCCGCACATAGCGGTCTTCGCACATATGCCCCATCGGGCCTTCTTCGATCTCAGCATGGTCAAAATGCAAAAAGAACGGCGCAGGCCCCTCACCGGCACGACCATCAGAGACCTTGATCTCCAGCATCGGTTGGGCCTTGCCCTCCAGCCCGCGCCAAATCCCGATCCGGTTCAACAACCGCACGGACGTCAATGCAAGCGCGTAAGATCGCCCATCGAACCCGGCATTGCGGCGCACGGGCTCGGGCACGGGATCGATCACAGTTACGCTCTGCCCGGCCTGGGCCAAGGCCAGCGCAAGGGTGGAGCCGATCAGCCCCCCACCGACAATCAGGATATCGCTGTCATGAGTCATTGCCCCTCTCATATGGTCGCGCGGGCGGGATTGTCCATGCGCCTTGCTGCCGCTACGGTCGCGCGTGGAATTTCGGCCCCAAATCGATCCTGAAGGAGACTGGCATGAAAGAATGGCGCAAGATGACAGCAGGAGATCTGGGCCGGGCAGTTGGGGCGGGGGAGATTGACCCTGTTGCTTTGACCGAAGACTTCCTGACCGCCATTGAAGGCCACGACGCGCGCGACCAGATTTATTCGGCTGTGACGCGCGACCGAGCTATGGCCGAGGCCGAAGCCGCATCCGCACGCGCCAAGCTGGGGCAACGGCGCGGTGTGCTGGACGGTGTGCCGATCAGCTGGAAAGACCTGTTCGACAGCGCCGGGGTTGCAACGGAATCAGGCTCAAAGCTTTTGGAAGGCCGCGTGCCGGACCAAGACGCAGAGGTGCTGACAAACGCCACAAAGGCCGGGCTGATCTGTCTGGGCAAGACGCATATGAGCGAGTTGGCGTTTTCCGGCCTCGGCCTGAACCCGATGACGGCGACGCCACCCAACGTGAATGATCCCGGCGCAGTACCGGGCGGATCATCCTCGGGTGCAGCCGCCAGCGTGGCGTTTGATCTGGCCGCCTGCGGGATTGGCAGTGACACCGGCGGGTCCGTGCGCATCCCATCCGCCTGGAACGATCTGGTGGGCCTCAAAACCACCTCCGGGCGCGTGTCTGACAAGGGCGTGGTACCGCTCTGCCGAAAGTTCGACACCGTCGGGCCTCTGTCGCGTTCCGTCGAAGATTGCGCGCTGATGCTGGCCGCGCTGGAAGGTGGTGCGGCGGCGGACCTGCGGGGGGCCTCGATCAAAGGCATGCGTTTTGCCGCGCTACAAACCGTGGCGATGGACGATCTGCGTGAGGGACCCGCGAAAGGGTATCAGGACGCCGTCGACCGTTTGGTCGAGGCGGGTGCTGTGGTGGAACCGCTCGACGCCCCCGAAGTGGCGGAAGCGATGCCGATGTCCGGCGTTCTCTTCACCTCCGAGGCGTATGGTCTTTGGGCCAACACTATCGAGGCCGCGCCGGCAAAGATGTTCGCGCCAATTCTGGAACGCTTCCGCAGTGGGAAGGATTTCACGGCCGCGCAGTATGTCGCCGCTTGGTCGAAGCTGGAAGAGCTGCGTTTGCAGTGGCACGCACGTGTCGCGAGCTTTGATGTCGTGATCCTGCCGACAGCCCCCAACGCCCCGCCCGACCGAGAGCGGCTTTTGAGCGATGACGACTACTACGTCACCGAAAACCTGCTCGCATTACGCAACACGCGGATCGGCAACCTGATGGGGCTGTGCGGGGTCACCCTGCCGACCAACGTTCCAAGCTGCGGTCTGATGCTGCTCGGCGCGCCATTCGCGGAAGAACGCCTGCTGCGCGTGGCCAAGGCGGCAGAGACAGCCCTGGGCCTGGACGGCTGACATGAGCGACCACATCCTCGACGGCAGCACGCTGACACTCGATGACGTGGCGGCCGTTGCCGGGGGCGAGATCAGGGTCGCGCTATCACCTGACGCATTGGCCAAAATGGCCGAAAGCCGGGTGCTGGTAGACAAGGCGGTTCAAGACAGCGTCCCGGTCTACGGCGTGACAACCGGCCTTGGCGCGCGGGCGGGCGAGACGTTGGATGCGGAAACGCTAGTGGCGTTCTCCGAGGCCACCATCCGGGGGCGTGCCCACGCTGTCGGAGAGTATGTGCCTCAAGACGTCACAAGGGCGACCTTGCTGGCACGGCTGAACGGACTGCTGACAGGCTTCAGTGGCGCACGACCGGAAATCGCGGAGTTCCTACGTGACGTGATCAATTCCGGCTGGGTGCCTCGCGCCCGCGGGATCGGGTCCATTGGCGCGGGCGACTTGGTGATCAATGCCTCGATGGCGCGCACGTTTTTGGGCGAAGCGCAGATGATCGATCCGTCCGGAAGCGTAGTAGACGCATCCGTCGCGCTGAAAACGGCGGGGCTTGGCCCGTTGCAGCTCGCCCCGCGCGACGGTCTGGCGCTTATCAATCACACTGGGTTTTCAACAGGGTTCGCCGCGCTGACACTGGCTCGGGCACAAGTTGCATTCGACTGGGTGCAGGCCGCGACAGCGCTCAGCTACGAAGGGTTCCGCGCAAACCTCGCGCCCTTGAACGAGACGGCATTGTCGGCACGCCCGCTGCCCGGGCAGAACCTTGCAGCAGATGGCTTGCGGGCGTGGCTCGACGGAAGCGCCTTGTGGGACGACGGTGCAGCACGTCGGCTGCAAGACCCCCTGTCACTGCGCAACGCCGTGCACATACATGGCGGGTTGGCGCGGGCGCTCGACCTGGCATGCGGGGTTGTGGAAACGGAATTGAACGCGTCAAGCGACAGCCCGGTCTGCCTGGTTGAGGACGGCAAGATCGTCTCGGCGGGCGGATACCATACAACGGAACTGGGCCTTGCTTTGGAAGCGGTCAGCCGTGCATGGGTGCATGTCGCCATGGCGCAGGTGGCCCGCATTGCCCGGTTCATGGAACCTGACCTGACCGACCTGCCGCTCTTCCTTGCCCGCCCTGACAGCGGATCAAACGGGTTTGCGCCGCTTCTGAAGGTTGTTGAGGACCTTGCCATGAGCATCACGCAGGCCGCGGCCCCGCTGCCCGTCTGGCCCAGCATCAATGCGCGTGGGATTGAAGATGCCCTGACCACCGCCCCAGCCGCCCCGCGCGCCTTGGATCGACTATTGTCCTTCGCCACCCGCCTCACCGCGGCAGAGCTGATCGTGGCGTCACAAGCCGTGGATCTGCGGGACGGCATCGTCCTTGGTTCGCCAATGACCGGTGTGATGCGCCAAATCCGGGGGATTGTGGCCATGGTCCACGCAGACCGACCTTTGGGAGAGGAGCTTGAAGCGCTGGCAGTCGCACTTTCAGACCCACCACACCCGATCCCGGCTAACCCACTGCGTAAATGCCACAATTTGCGCCTCATACGGTGGTTTTTCTGGACCTGACGGGCCGAGTTGGGTACTCTCAGCGCAAATCGGGACAATAACGATCCCGAAATTTGAGGCAGTCTAGGATGTTTCCCGAGCGGTTTTCGAACCTTCCGGAATACGCGTTTCCGCGTTTGCGCAAGCTGTTGGATGTGCATGCACCCGGCGGCGACCCTGTGCATATGACCATCGGCGAACCCAAACACGCCTTTCCGCCTTGGATCACTGATATCATTCAGGAAAATGCGGGTGAGTTCTCAAAATACCCTGTGAACGAAGGCACGCTGGAACTGCGCCAGGCGATCTGCGAATGGATTGCGCGTCGCTATGGTGTCTCGCTAGAGGCCGAGCGTAATGTGATGGCGCTAAACGGCACGCGAGAGGGGCTTTACAACGCGATGATGGCCTTGGCGCCGGAGACGAAAGCGGGCGGCAAACCCAAGGTTCTGATCCCCAATCCGTTCTACCAAGTTTACATGGTCGCAGCACTCAGCGTGAATGCCGACCCCGTCTTTCTGCCCGCCACGCGCGAAACCGGGTACATGCCGGATATGGATGCGGTCTCATCTGAGGTGCTGGATCAGACCACGGTGATGTATCTGTGCTCACCCTCAAATCCGCAGGGTGCGATTGCCACGCGCGCGTATTGGACCCATGTGATCGGCCTGGCCGAAAAGCACGATTTCAAGATCTTCGCGGATGAATGTTATTCCGAGATCTACCGCGATGAGCCGCCCGTCGGGGCCTTGCAGGTAGCCCAGGAAATGGCCGCGGATCCCGAGCGTGTTGTCCTGTTTAACAGCCTGTCCAAACGTTCCAACCTTCCGGGGTTACGGTCGGGCCTCGTTGCCGGTGGTCCGGAAACGATCAGCCGCATGAAGACCTTGCGCAACTACGCGGGCAGCCCGCTTCCCATGCCGCTCCAGCGCGTGGCCGAGAAAGTCTGGGCCGATGAGGCGCATGTAGAAGAAAACCGCGCGCTTTACCGTGAAAAATACGCGATTGCCGACGAGATCATGGGCAGCATGCAAGGTTACGCCGGGCCGGAAGCCGGGTTTTTCCTGTGGCTGCCGGTCGAAGATGGTGAGGCCGCCGCGCTGAAGCTTTGGAAAGAAACCGGCGTGCGCGTACTGCCCGGCTCCTATCTGGGCCGCGACGGTGACAACGGGGAAAACCCCGGCACGAAATACATCCGGGCCGCGCTTGTGGCCCCAAAAACCGAGACGGCGCTGGGTCTGACCCTCCTGCGTGACTGTCTGTACAAATAGTAAAGGACGAGGCGACACATGGCTTACCAGACACGCGGGCGCGATCCCCTGCTAGACAGCTCAATGGCGCAAGCGATTGAGAAACGCGGCAAGGAATTGTTGGGTATTGTTCTTTTGTGTCTGGCTGCAGCAGCCGGGGCCATCGCCTTCACCTATCACCCGGATGATCCCAGCTGGATGTCCGCCACCGATGCACCAGTGAACAACTGGATGGGTCAGATCGGTGCGTCGATTGCAGCGACCGTGTTCATGGTCATTGGCTGGGCGGCAGGCGGCATTTCCGTTCTGCTAGCAATCTGGGGACTGCGCTTCACGCTTCATGATGGCACCGAACGCGCGATCAGCCGTCTGATTTTCGCACCGATCTGGCTGGCGATCCTGTCGCTTTATGCCTCATCGCTCACGCCCGGTCCGGTTTGGGCGGCGGCGCATAGCTATGGCTTGGGCGGTCTTTTCGGTGACACGGTTCTAGCCGCTTTGCCGGGGATTTTGCCCTTCGGCGCGGCCTTTGGCCTGAAAACCCTTTCGATCATGTTGGGGATTTTGGCCTTGGCCATGGGTCTTTTCGTCTTCGGCGCGACCCGCGCTGACGTAAAGCGCACCCTGCGCTTCCTGCTCGTGGCCGTGATCATGACCTATGCTGGTCTGCGCGCCCTTGTCGGACGTGGCGCCAAAGGGGCCGCAACGGCGTCGATTGGTCTGTCCGCTGGCGTCCAAAACCAGATGAAACGCCGCGCGGAACGCCGTGACGCCGTTTTGCAGGCTGAGCCCGCAACAACAACAAACATCGTAGAAGAACCCCCCCTGCACCGCCGCGCATCACGCATCGTGACCGAGGAACCGGCGGAAACAACATTCGTGAAAGAAAAGCCCACGGGCCTTTTGGCGCGCATGCCCTCTTTGATCCGCCGTCCGGAACCGGAACCTGATCCAGAGTTGGTAGAAGACACTTATGCCGGGGCTGAAATGGACGCCCCCGCGCCAGACCGTATCCGTGCCAAGATTGCAGACGCTGTACGCTCCCGCCGGTCAGAACCGGTGATGGAAGCCGCCCCGCCTGTGCCGGAAGACAAACCCCTCACCAAAGGCCGCGGTCGAGGACCCGACCCGCTTTTGCTCAACGCCAATGGCTACCTGCCTGCCGAACCGCCGCTGACAGCAAGTCAGCCGCAAGTGGCCGTACCCTTGTCACAGGACTGGGACCAGGACGCCGAATTGGTGGAAGACACCGACGACGAAATCCCGCAAATGCCTGCAGCCTACGCTGAAGCCCCCATTCCCGTTGCGGAACCCAAGAAGGTGGTACAGCACACGCCACGCAAAGCCCCTCAGCCGTCCACACAAGCCAAGGCCGAAGCGCAACCCGCCCTGCAATTCGAAGAGCGCCCGAAGCTTGCGTATGAGTTGCCGGAACTGAGCCTTCTAACCAACCCTGTTAACATTCAGCGCCATCATCTGAGCGATGAGGCCCTGGAAGAAAACGCGCGCATGCTGGAAAACGTTCTGGATGACTACGGCGTGAAAGGCGAGATCGTCTCGGTTCGCCCCGGCCCCGTCGTCACGATGTATGAGCTCGAACCCGCTCCCGGCCTGAAGGCCAGCCGCGTGATTGGCCTGTCTGACGACATCGCCCGTTCTATGAGCGCACTTTCCGCACGCGTCAGCACCGTCCCCGGCCGATCCGTGATTGGGATCGAACTGCCCAATGACAACCGCGAGATGGTCGTTCTGCGCGAACTGCTGGCGACGCGTGATTTCGGCGACAGCAACATGCGCCTGCCGCTGGCCTTGGGCAAAGACATCGGCGGTGACCCGGTTGTATCGAACCTCGCCAAGATGCCTCACCTGCTGATCGCCGGGACGACGGGCTCCGGTAAATCCGTGGCCATCAACACCATGATCCTCAGCCTGCTTTACAAGCTGACCCCGGAAGAATGCCGGTTAATTATGATCGACCCCAAGATGCTGGAACTCTCCGTCTATGACGGCATCCCGCATCTGCTGTCCCCAGTTGTGACGGATCCCAAGAAGGCGGTCGTGGCCCTGAAATGGGTCGTCGCGGAGATGGAAGAACGTTATCGCAAGATGTCCAAAATGGGCGTGCGCAATATCGACGGCTACAACAGCCGCGTCGAGGATGCGCTCTCCAAGGGTGAGATGTTCTCGCGCACCGTGCAAACCGGATTTGACGATGAAACGGGTGAGCCCGTGTTCGAAACGGACGAATTCGCGCCCGAAAAGATGCCCTACATCGTTGTCATCGTGGATGAGATGGCCGACCTGATGATGGTCGCGGGCAAAGAGATCGAAGCCTGCATTCAGCGCCTGGCGCAGATGGCACGGGCCTCAGGCATTCATCTGATCATGGCCACACAGCGCCCGTCCGTTGATGTCATCACCGGCACGATCAAGGCCAACTTCCCGACCCGGATTTCGTTCCAGGTCACGTCCAAAGTCGACAGCCGCACCATCCTTGGTGAAATGGGCGCCGAACAGCTTCTGGGCATGGGCGACATGCTCTACATGGCCGGCGGCGGAAAAATCACCCGTTGCCACGGCCCGTTCGTGTCGGACGAGGAAGTGGAAGAGGTCGTGAACCACTTGAAAGCTTACGGACCGCCAGAGTACGTGGGCGGTGTGCAGGATGGCCCGGAAGAGGAAAAAGCCAGCAATATCGATGCGGTTCTCGGCCTCGGCGGCAACACCGATGGTGAGGACGCGCTGTACGACCAAGCGGTGCAGATCGCGATCACGGATCGGAAATGCTCCACCTCTTACATCCAGCGCAAACTGGCCATCGGCTATAACAAGGCCGCGCGTCTGGTCGAGCAGATGGAAGATGAAGGCGTCGTGAGTGCCGCCAACCACGTCGGCAAGCGTGAGATCCTGGTGCCGGAACAGTAAACGCGGGCAGTTCTAAGACCGGCATCTTTCAGCGCACGGATTTGTGAGCGAGGGGTGCAATGCCCGTGCGAAACACATAAGTCTATCCAACGAGCAGACGGGCACCACCGCAAAACACACGCCCCGGACCTGATCCGGGGCCTCTGGGAGCACAACGCGAGGTCCCGGCTCGGAGGCCGGGACGGGTGTTTCGGCCCGCAATGAATAGGTAATGTTACGATGCGCACACTCTTGCTCTCCCTTGCGACCTGCCTGATCGCCCTACCCGCTGCAGCGGAAAAGCTTTCGCTGGCTGAAATCTCCGGATATCTGAACGGATTTTCGACCGCGTCAGGCCAGTTCACCCAGATCAACGACGATGGCACCATCAGCACCGGACAGCTTTACATGAAGCGGCCCGGCAAGGTGCGCTTTGAATATAACCCGCCCGAGGACATGCTGGTCGTCGCCGATGGCTCTCGCGTGGGGGTGGTGGACGGCAAATCCAACACCGGGCCAGAGGCCTACCCGCTTGGCCGCACGCCTTTGAAAATTATCCTGGCACGCAACGTGGACTTCACTCAGGAACGCATGGTCACCGGCCATGCCAGTGATGGATCCAGCACAACCGTGCGCGCACAGGACCCCGACAACCCGGAATATGGCAGCATCGAACTTGTCTTCACCGGTGAACCCGTTGAGCTGCGCCAGTGGGTGATCAATGACGGCGCAGGCGCGCGGACAACCGTGGTGCTGGGGGATCTGCGCACCGGCGTTCAGATCGACGACGAAGAGTTTGTCATCCCCGGCCTTGAAGGGCGCGAAGTGGAGAGGTGAGCCGCGCCGGCGCACTGCAAATTCTTATGACAGCTTCCGACAAACCGGGTTACGATTGGCCCGTGCGTTAAGCGTGGGAGAACCTGTCAGCATGTCACGAGGATTTTTTGTAGCTGTGGCCGCTTTGGCCGTGACTGGCGGTGCCGCATTCGCCCAATCCGCCGAAGAAGAGCTGCAACGCTGCATCTTCCGCTGCCTCTACAATTCTCCCGGCGCTGAAAGCCCGGAATACAACCAATGCGTCGAAACCCAGTGCGTCGCGCAAGACAGCCAGTCCTCCTCCGTATGGCAAAGCACGCAGCTTTTCCCCGACAATCCACCCTATCTTGATGGCCGTGTCGCATCTGCCTCAACAAACGATGGCGCGCTCAGCATTAGCTACCTGTGCGGCCGTGACGGGGACAGTTCCATGCTGCTCGACGGGCAAGTCCTAAGGTCAACGCCCGTGCTGAACGGGCGCGAACATTCCATACGCTTTGTCGTCGACGGTGTGTCGACCCACTGGCTTGGCGGTTCAGAGTATGAAGGCGCGCTTTATGTGGCCGTCACACAAACCCATCCGCTTTTGCAGGCAATGATGGGCGGCAGTACCCTGAACATTGATATGCCGGGGTATAGCACAACCGCCTCCTTGCAGGGCAGTGCGGACGCCATCGGGGGCGCCCTCAGCTACTGCCGTTAAAGCCTGCGACAGCTGCGCAGCTGCTGCTCATAGGTCTTCGCCCGTGACGCGGTTTTGTCCGCCACGCCCAGAAGCCAGGGCTTGCTGTTATATGACCCACGCTTAAACCCAGTCCGACCTTCGTGATAGGCAAGGTATTGATTGCGCGTGTCATGCATCGACAGCCCCAACCGTTCCGACGACTCTGCCATGTACCACCCGATGAAGTCCGTGGCGTCATGGATGTCATTGCGGCGCGCGTTGCGGCGGTTGGTGTCGGCTTTGTACTCGTCCCACGTGCCATCCAGCGCCTGGCTGTAACCATAGGCCGATGAAATCCGGCCCATGGGGATCACACCCAAGGTCCAGCGGAACGGCGTCCGCGCCTCAGCGTCGAATTTGCTTTCCTGATAAATGGTCGCCATCTGCACAGGGATCGGCACGCCCCAACGACGCTCCGCCGTGCGCAACGCACGGTGATAATGCGGCTTTTGTTCAAGGATCGTGCACGCGTTATCCAGACTGCCGGGCGATAGATCACCACTGCGCCCGCCGCAGGACGCCACCAGCAACACCAGAATCATAGCGCGAAGAGTTCTGCTCATCTGCCTCTCGCTTATGTTTTTATTTTTGCGACAGTTTACCCGAAACAGACAGATTGGGAAATCATGAAATGACGATCCTCACTGTATTGTGGGCGATGACACATTGTTTCCGCGAAAATCGGCCCATCTGTTGGACAAAGCGGGCTTGAACGAAGTAGTCTCTCCGGATAGGGGCTGTTGCGATGTATTCTACGCGTGCAAAATATTACCTGGGCCAAGTGGTCCGCCACCGCAAGCATCCGTTTCGGGGTGTGATCTTTGACGTGGACCCTGAATTTTCCAACACGGAAGAATGGTACGAGTCCCTGCCCGAGGAAAGCCGCCCGTCAAAAGAACAGCCGTTCTACCATCTTCTGGCTGAAAATGATCAAAGCTACTACGTGGCCTATGTCAGCGAACAGAACCTCGTTGCGGACTATTCAGGGGAGCCGGTGGGCCACCCTGACATCCCAGATCTGTTCGGTCCCTTTGAGGACGGGCAGTACCCCCTACATTTCCAGCTGAACTGACGCCCGGCGATCCCGGCCATTAGTATCCCAAGGCACAGCCGTCTTTGCGTGGATCACTCCCGCCTTCCAGCATCCCATCCTCTCGGATCAAAATCGCCTGCGCGCCGCCCAGCGGACGGTCGCGTACAGCAATCTTGTGGCCCAGATCGGCAAGCTCCTGCATCACTGCATCGGAATAACTTGTCTCAACCTGTAACTCACCAGATTCCGCAAAACAGCGGGGGGCATCAATCGCCGCCTGGGGTGTCATGCCGAAGTCCTCAACATTGGTGACGAAGCGGGCATGTCCGGTGGATTGGTACTGACCGCCCATAACCCCAAACGGCATGGCGATCTTGCCATCGCGTTTCAGGATACCGGGAATGATCGTATGCATCGGGCGTTTGCCGGGGCCGTATTCATTCGGATGACCCGCCTCCAAGTTGAACCCGGCACCGCGATTGTGCAGCAGGATGCCAAACTTCTCGGACGCAAGACCCGATCCAAAGCCGTGGAAAATGGAATAGATCAGCGACACCGCCATGCGGTCGCGATCCACGACGGAAATATAGATCGTGTCCCGGTGCACTGCCTCGGTCAGCGGGGCCGCATCGGGCATCGCCTTGGTGGGATCGATCAGCGCCGCCAACTCGTTCGCCGTATCTGTTGAGAGCAGAAACTCCAGTCGCGCAGTATGATCGGCGTCCCCAATGATGCGATTGCGGGCGTCATAGGCCAGCTTGGTCGCCTCCGCCTCGATATGGGCGCGCTGGCTGCCCATCGGGTCCATCCCGGCAATATCAAAGTTTTTCAGTATGTTGAGCAACAAGATCGCCGCTGCGCCCTGTCCGTTCGGGGGATGCTCGCACAGCTCATATCCCTTGTAGGTGCCCGACACCGGATCGGTTGGCGTGGCGGCAACATTGGCGAAGTCTTCAGCCGTATGCACCCCGCCCATGGCGGACAGCGTGGCCAGCATATCATCGGCAACCTCGCCCGTGTAAAACGCATCTCGCCCATCCTTGGCCACCCGGCGCAGCACCTCCGCCTGACCCGGCGCGCGGAACAGATCACCCGTTGCGAAAGGTTTGCCGCCCTTGCTGTAATGGGTCAGCCCATGGCCCTGCAAGCACTGGAAATCCTCCGGCCAATCAAGCGCCACGCGCGGGGCCACCGGCACGCCTTCTTCCGCATAGCGGATGGTGGGGGCAAGGAGGGAATCAAGCCCCAGTCTGCCATGCGTCTCGCTCAGGTGGCAGAACGCGTCGATGGCGCCGGGAATGGTCACCGCGTCCGGCGCATCAATTGGAACAGCGCTCAGGCCTCTGGCGCGCAAAGCTTCCGGGTCGGCACCGGCAGGCGCGCGGCCCGATCCGTTGAGCGCCAGCACGTCATCAGACCCCGGTGTGTTGAACAGCACAAAACAGTCGCCACCGATCCCGGTCATCTGCGGTTCGCAAATCCCAAGCAGCACCGCGCCAGCGATGGCGGCATCCATCGCGTTGCCCCCGCGTTCCAGGATATCGACAGCGGTTTTGGCGGCCAGCGGATGGGATGTGGCACACATACCGTTGGCTGCCACGACAGCAGACCGGCCGGGGGTTTGGAAATCGCGCATTAGGAAGGGCCTTCGTTGATCGTCTTGACGCTTCAACTTAGCGTTTGCTGGCGGAATGACCATATCTCGCGCGGCCAGAGTTGCTCTCAACGCCGGTCTCGTTGGATCAAAAGTTCGGGAAGGCAGCGGTGCATATACCTCGACGCCGCGCACTGGGTGGGGGCTGTTAAACGCGGCGCCGAGGGAAGCCATATGCAGCTACAAGATCGGGTATGACGTTGCTTTCGGGCGTAACTTCGAAAGGATTAAGGCGAGAATAAGGAATTTGGGTCGTGTCGGGTTTTTCCGGCGGCGATCCGCACGGCGTGATGCGCAATAAAAATCAAAGGTTATTTGCCAGACGACAGGTCAAACCGCAGCTTCGTGACATTGCTCCCACTCTCCCGCGCGTAGGTCAGAAAATCGCTTTGCGTGCGGATGATGTGCCAGCCGAATCCGCCCTCTGGCAGATCGTCCAGCGGCACGTTCGTATCGGGCAGGCGCCCGTCCGGCAGCATACCGCCCGGCATTTGCTGTCCGCGATCATGCACCGCCACGGTGACACAGCCCATGTCTTCCGCAAAACTCGCGCGCACCTCCCCCTTTCCAGCTTCGGCGTAAGCATGTTCAGCGATGTTGTTAAAAAGCTCTGCCAGAACCATCTCCACCCGCGACATCAGCTCAGGCTCAAAACTGGCAGTTTGCATGGATTTGCGCACAGCCTGCAGCGCCCCTCGTATTGCCAAATCATTGGCGTCAAACGATATTTGCAAGTTCCAGCCGGGCATCTTGATCACATTCTCAGCCGGTCCACCAACATCCCAAGACTGCGCGGTCACACGGCGGCCCGGGTGGTGGCGGTATCCACATCCGGGAAAATCTTGAACACCGTATCCATCCGGGTGAGGCGAAACACCTTGTCCACGTCCGGGTTCAATCCGGCGAGGTCCATCTTGCAGCCCGACCCAAGGTTTTTCATCGCAGATACAATCGCGCCCAAACCACTCGAATCAATGAACGTCACCTGATCAAGGTTGAGAATGATCCGCCCTGGTCCATCCGCCGTTGCCGCGCGCATGGCGTCCTTGAACTGAATGGCAATGGCGGCATCAATGCGGGCGACCATGGGTGTGACCACATGAGCATCCCCGTTCTGCTTCGTGTCGAGTTCCATATTCCCTCCGGCTTCGGTAGACATGGACACAAGCTAACGGCGAAGTCTTACCAATCGGTATTCTTGCTCGCAAAATCACAAGAGAGGGCGACACAATGAAAGACGTGGTGATCACCGGTGCGGCACGCACGCCAATGGGCGGGTTTCAGGGGGATTTCGACGGCGTCGAGGCCTCCGTTTTGGGCGGTGCCGCGATCAAGGCCGCGCTGGAAAACGCAGGCGTTGTGACCGTCGACGAGGTGCTGATGGGCTGCGTCCTGCCTGCGGGACAGGGCCAGGCCCCCGCCCGGCAGGCCGGGTTTCATGCCGGTCTGGGCGAAGAGGTGCCCGCGACAACGCTCAACAAGATGTGCGGCTCGGGCATGAAGGCGGCGATGCTGGCCTTCGACCAGATTGCACTGGGTCATGCGGAGGCCATGATCGCGGGCGGCATGGAGAGCATGTCTAACGCCCCTTACATGCTGCCCAAAATGCGCGGCGGGGCGCGGATCGGGCACACGGAGGTCAAGGACCACATGTTCCTTGATGGTCTTGAGGATGCCTATGACAAAGGTCGCCTGATGGGCACGTTTGCCGAGGATTGCGCCGAGAAGTTCCAATTCACGCGGGAGGCGCAGGATGACTACGCGATTGGCTCTCTCGAAGGCGCGCTGGCGGCTCAGAAAAGCGGTGCCTTCGACGGAGAGATCGCACCGGTCACGTTCCAGACGCGCAAGGGCGAGGTGACGATCTCGGAAGACGAACAACCCGGCAAGGCGCGGCCTGAAAAGATCCAACAGCTCAAACCCGCCTTTCGCAAGGACGGAACCGTGACGCCCGCCAACTCCTCGTCCATCTCGGACGGGGCGGCGGCTTTGGTTCTGACATCGGCAGAGGCGGCAGCGGTCCAGGGCCTCACCCCTCGCGCCCGCATTGTCGGCCATGCCAGTCACGCGCAAGCGCCGGGATGGTTCACGACGGCCCCGGTGCCGGCGGCGCAGAAGCTATTAAACGCCATAGGCTGGTCAAAAGATGAGGTGGACCTCTGGGAAGTGAACGAAGCCTTCGCCGTCGTGCCCATGGCCTTCATGCACGAAATTGGCCTGCCACGCGAGAAGGTGAATGTGAACGGCGGGGCTTGTGCGCTTGGTCACCCCATCGGTGCCAGCGGGGCGCGGATCATGGTGACGCTGCTCAATGCGCTGGAAAAGCGAGGGCTGAAGCGCGGCGTGGCGGCGATCTGCATCGGTGGCGGCGAAGGTACGGCGATTGCGATTGAGCGGGTGTGAGTCGACGGACGACTTCGCCGACGCGACCCACTGGCACTTCACGTAAATTAACGCTCCCGCCTGATGGGCACCATCAGGCCGCGCCGACCCGCCCTCCTGGGGCGGCGCGATGCGCCACCCCGCGGGCCGTCGCGTGAACCGACTCTAGGAGCAACACAGGTGGGCTGGTCTAGGTTTGCTAGGCAGAAGCACTGTCGCACCTTTAAATCAAATCCGTACAACGGATGATTTGGACATCATTTTCGATGCGCGGCGGTGGGCACGCCCACCTTGATTCCGCGCACGCACCGTTCGCAACATGGGTCCGCAAAAAATGAAAACCCCCGCTCGAAAGCGGGGGTTCTTCAATCTCAAACCAGCGGTGGCTCAGCCCTGACGCGCTTTGAACCGACGCTGGGTCTTATTGATCACGTAGACGCGGCCTTTGCGGCGCACCACGCGGCAATCGCGATGCCGATTCTTCAGCGAACGCAGCGAGTTCTTGACCTTCATGGTCCTCTCCTCTTTGTCGCGGCCCTGTACGCCTGATGGCCAGTGCCTGGGTTGCGGGTGCCGCGCTAACTGCGCGACAAGTCATAATGGTGGGCGATACTAGGATCGAACTAGTGACCCCTTCGATGTCAACGAAGTGCTCTACCGCTGAGCTAATCGCCCTTGTGGCCAGCACTTGATTAACCCGAAACCGGGTGCCCCAATAAATAGGGGCGCGGAATTCCGCGCCAGCGTGGCGGGGGTATAAAAGGTTCGCATGGGCGGATCAAGGGCTTTTAGAATGTCATTTTCACACTATGATGGCTGTGATCAGGAGAGCAGATGTCTCATAGTGCTTATCATGTCTACCGCCCTGCGCGGCGTGACACATGCGTGGTGTTCGCCTCGCCCCATAGCGGGCGGGACTATCCGAGCAGTTTCCTGCGCCAGTCCGTCCTCGACAAACATGCCATTCGCAGCTCGGAAGACGCCTTTGTGGATGAACTGTTCCGCGCAGCGCCTGACCATGGTGCACCGCTGATCACGGCCGGTATGCCGCGCTCTTATGTCGATGTGAACCGCAGCGAAGATGAGCTTGACCCAGCCCTAATCCAGGGCGTGCGCAGATCGGGCCACAACCCCCGTGTGGCCTCAGGCCTTGGCGTGGTGCCGCGCGTGGTGGCGAACGGCAAAGCGATCTATTCGGGAAAAATCACCCGCCTCGAAGCAGACCGCCGAATCGAAGAATACTGGCGGCCCTATCACGGGGCACTGAAGGCAGAACTGAACGAAGCTCACGCGATGTTCGGTCAGGCCATACTGCTGGATTGTCATTCAATGCCGCATGAAGCGATGGACTCGGTGGCCCAATCCGGCATGCCGCGTCCCGATGTCGTGCTCGGCGACCGGTTCGGCGCGGCGGCCAGCGAACTGATCGTCGGCATGGTGGAAGAGGCCCTTCTGAGCGCGGGCCTGACAGTCACGCGCAACACGCCGTTTGCAGGCGCTTACGTGACCCAGCATTACGGCCGCCCTTCCAGCGGCGTACACGCAATCCAGATCGAGATTGATCGCTCCCTCTACATGGACGAACGTCAGATCCGGCCCCATGAAGGGTTCGACGCCTTCCGCAACCTGATCAACGGCGTGGTAGAAGACGTGGCCCGGATCGGTCGTCCGCTGGAGCAATCCCTCGCGGCGGAATAAAGACCGCGTCAAAGCTTTGTTCACCTTGAATTGACTCTGCAATTGCCGAAGCGCTTTTGCCGACTACTTCTTTGTGATGCGCCGCAAACCCTGATGCTTTGCCGAGGCCAGCAGTTTTGAAAACCACATTGTTGCTCCCCCTTATCCTGATCACAGGATTTGGCTCATATTCCCAAGACAACGATTTCTCTCCGGTGGCGGAGGCCGACCCCATTGATGTGTTCATGGAGGGGTGTCGCAAACCCGTCTTGGACACGCGCGAGGCCAGCGCGATCCTGTTCCAGACGCGGCTGGATGAGATTGAACGCGACTACGGAACAGATACGACCGGTTTCGACACGCCGCTCTTCATTGCCCGCTGCGGCGCGGAGTTTGTGTTGTTTAACGGGGGTGCGGCGGCTGATCCTGAGACTGCCCGCACCTTGTATCTGCGATATCAGGACAAGACTTATGAGCTGGTCGGGGAGCTTTGGGCCTAGGGCTGATAACGCCATGCATAGCGCAACAGAATTTTGCAAAATTCTGCCTCAGAAAATTGCAATTTTCTGGCCAAATTTATTCCAATAAAATTGTATGCGCTCAGATCGGCCCACAGCCCTTATGCCAACTACCGCAGCGCCCGCCCCTTGATGATCGCCGCATCGCCAAACTTGCGCCTGATCTCATCTGTCGCCCGTTCCGCCTGCCCCCGCACCCGCGCGCCAGGATCGAGAAGATCACCCGACAGATCCGCCTCCCGCTCTGAGACGAGGTGTGACAGTCCCACCCCGATCAGCCGGTAAGGCGCGTCGTGATCCACTTGATCCATCAACGCGCGCGCCTCAGAGTACACTGTATCCGCCATTTGCGTGGCATCACGCAGCGCGTGGCGCCGGGTGATGATGGAATGATCCGCGCGCTTCAGTTTCAGTGTCACAACCCTTCCTGCCACTTCCTTGGCCTTTGCACGGTCTGACACCTTCTCTGCCATCCGCCAGATATGACCGTCGAGAATTTCGAGGTTGCCCGTGTCTTCACCAAAGGTCGTCTCATTCGAGATGGACTTCACCGGCTCATGGGCCGTCACGCGCCTGCGATCCTCTCCGCGCGCCAAATGCCAAAGCCGCTCTCCCATCGACCCAAACCGCGCGATCAGGTCCTCTCGTTCCCAGCGCAACAGGTCGGCAAAGGTGCGAATGCCTGCGGCTTCCAATGCCGTGCGCGTGGCCTGCCCCACACCCCAGATCAGGCTGACAGGTTGCGGGCGCAGGAAATCCTGCGTCTCGGCCTTGCCAATGACCGAAAACCCGTGCGGCTTATCGAGGTCAGAGGCAACCTTGGCCAGAAACTTGTTGTGGCTCAGCCCAATCGACCCGGTCACCCCCAACTCGCTTTGCATGCGCTTCACCAGCCGTGCCAGCATCACAGCCGGCGGCACACCATGCAGTCGTGCCGTGCCTGTCAAATCAAGGAATGCCTCATCCAGCGACAACGGCTCAATCGCCGGGGTCAATTCCTCCATCATCGCCCTGATCTGGCGGGAGACCTGCGCATAGACCTCCATCCGCGGTTTCAGCACCACGGCGTCGGGGCACAGATCCAACGCCTTGAACATCGGCATGGCAGAGCGCACACCCCGAATTCGCGCGATATAACAGGCGGTGGAGACCACCCCGCGCCGCCCCCCGCCAATGATCAGCGGCGTGTCCTTCAGCTCCGGATTGTCGCGCTTTTCCACGCTGGCATAGAACGCATCGCAATCCATATGCGCGATGGACAGATCAAACAGTTCCTCATGCTGCGTCACCCGGGGGCTGCGGCAGGCAGGGCAGCGGGTTCCGCTGTCAAAGGTATGGAGGCAGGCGCGGCAGAGGGCAGGCATGGCTCACCATTGGTCTATTCTGCACGCTCATTCTATACCCACCCCAACAGGGAAGCGAGGGGAGTCCGCAACGTGCAGCGTCAAAATCTGTCAGCAGAAAATGAGGCAGAGGCACGTGCCCGTTTTGACGGGGCCAAGCTGATCCTTTTTCTTGGCGACCAACTCGCCGTCATTCGCCGCGACAACCGGCCAGACCTGCCGTTTCCGGGGTTTCTGGACCTGCCCGGTGGTATGCGCGATGCGGGTGAGACGCCGGAAGAAACAGTGATCCGCGAAACACGGGAAGAACTAGGGCTGGTGATCGCGCCCAGTGATTTGCGCCGCCCCATGTTCTACGCCCAACCCAAGCGCGGATGGTATTTCGAAGCACATTTGCCCGCAGACCGCGCAAAAGACGTGGTGTTCGGCGATGAAGGACAAGGGTGGCTTCTCATGGACCCATGGGACTACGCCATATCTGACGAAGCCGTCCCCCATTTCTGCGACCGCGTGCGCGTAAGGCTGAACGTAGCATCGCGCTAGCGGTTGGACCTTGGCAATCCCCATGGACAAGCCCGGCAGCCCACCGCTAACGTGTGGGCATGACCACGACAGACGGCAAACGATGGCACGACATGGGCGGAGAGGCCGCCGGTACGGTTCCGAAAGACGACCATGATTTCGCGATCTGGGAGAAGCGCGTTGATGCGCTGATGGTGCTGTGCAGCACGCAAGGTTTTTTCACGGTCGATGGCCTGCGCCGCGCGCTGGAAGACATGGGCGAGGATGCGTTTGAGACGATGTCCTACTACGAACGCTGGATCGCCGCCGTGAACCAGAATCTGGTGGAGGCCGGGGCCTATTCCATCGAAGAACTGGGCCAGCGCATGGAAGAGGTTGGCCAGCGCGGAGCCACCTATGGTGAGGCGCAAAATGGCTGAACGCGTGCGCGTCAAATCCCTGATGCCGCCCGGCCATGTGCGCGCACCGGCCTATCTGCGCGGCAAGACGGGCGTCATCGAGCGAGAGCTTGGGCCTTACGCCAACCCCGAAAAACTTGCATACGGACTGAAGGCCGAACCACGCGCGCTCTACCGCGTGCGCTTCACCATGGCCGAGGTCTGGGGCGACCGGGCGGAAAACCCCGATGACACGGTCGACGCCGAGATTTATGAGCACTGGCTGGAAAGGGTCTGACCCATGCCGCATGACCATCACGACCACCTCAGCCCCTCCGGCCACCCCTACCGCGACGACAATGACGGCCCGCTCAGCTATTGGCAGCGCATGGAGATCGCCGTGCGGGAATTGATGATCGAAAAGGGCCACCTGACGGCAGATCAGATCGCCCGCCAGATCGACACCATGGATGCCCGCAGCCCGGCCAACGGCGCAGCGGTGGTGGCGCGGGCGTGGGTCGATGACGGGTTCAAGGCGCGGCTGCTTGCGAATGCGTCTGAGGCCAGCCGCGAAATGGGGTTTGATATAGGCCCGCTGAACCTGATCGCCGTGGAGAACACGGGCGATGTGCACAACCTCATCGTCTGCACGCTGTGTTCGTGCTACCCGCGCAACCTGCTGGGCTTGCCACCTGATTGGTTCAAGACCCGCGCCTATCGTTCCCGCGCCGTTTCAGAGCCGCGCGCGGTCCTGCGTGAGTTTGGCCTCGACCTACCCGACAGCGTGACTGTTCGCGTACACGACAGTACCGCCGACATGCGCTACGTCGTGCTGCCCGCACGGCCCGAGGGCACGGATGGTATGGATGAAGCCGCACTCGCCAAGCTTGTCACCCGCGACAGCATGATCGGAACCGGCTTGCCCAGAACGCCCTGACATCTTGCTCTTGGCCGGGTCGGCGCGTATGGGTCTGACCGATCAAAACCAAACTGCACCGGCATGGCTGTCAAAGACGAAAATCAACCTGTAACGCTCAGCGAACGACTGGTGGGCACGGCCCTGTTCCTGCCGGTTCTGCTGACGCGGTTCCTGCCCTATCGCTGGCGCGTGCCTGCGGCTGGGTGGTTTGCGTCCAACGTGCTTGCCCCACTGGCGGGCTACCGGAAACGCATCCGCGAAAATCTCGCCCATGTCTGCCCCGATCTGCCCGAAGCGGAGGTCAAACGCCTCATACGCCGCGTGCCTGACAATGTGGGCCGCAATATGATCGAGCTTTATTCGCCCGAATTCATCGACCATGTCCGCCCGGCCCGCTGCATCGGGCCCGGAATTGACGCCTTGCTGAACGCCAAGAATGAAGGCCGCGCGGGCATCATCATGTCGGCGCATCTTGGTAACTTCAACGCGGCCCGCGTTGGGATCATGGAAAGCGGGATCACCAACGCGGCCTACTTCTACCGCAACATGTCAAACCGCCCGTTCAATGCGCATTACGTCGCCGCCATGGCATCGGTCAGCCAGCCGATCTTTGAACAAAGCCGCAAAGGCATGATGCAAATGATCAAGCATCTTCGCGGGGGCGGGACGCTTGGCATTCTGGCCGATCTCAATGCCCATGATGGCCTGCCGCTGGATTTCCTCGGTAAACCCGCGCTGACCTCGATTTCCGGGGCGGAAATGGCGCTCAAGTACAAAGCGCCCATGGTGCCGATCTGGGGCCGTCGGCTGGACAACGGGATCGACTTCGAGATCATCTTCGAGGAAGAAATCCCCCATACCGATCCGCTGACCATGACGCGCGAATACAACCGTCGGCTTGAGGCGATGGTGCGCGAGAATATGGACCAATGGTTCTGGATCCAACGCCGCTGGAAAGACAGCGACAGCCCTCTGGGTCAGCAACGCGCCACAGAGCTGGCCGCGTTGGAAGCAAAGATCGCGGGTGAAAAGACGTAGGGTGGGGTTTCACCCCACCACGAGCACCTTCAAACCCACTTCGCCAGCGGCGGCAAACTCATCAGCACGGCATCCGCATCATGCGCCGTCGCCAAGCCGAACTTCGTGCCCCGGTCATAGACAAGGTTGTATTCGGCATAGAGCCCGCGATGCACCAGCTGCGCCTCTTTGTCCGCGTCTGACCAATCCTGCACCCGGCGTTTTTCCACCAAGGGCACATAGGCCGGCAAGAACGCCCGCCCGATATCCTGCGTCAGCGCGAAATCCGCGGCCCAGTCCCCACTGTTGCGATCATCCATGAAAATCCCGCCAACACCCCGCGCCCGATGACGATGCGGGATGTAGAAATACTCATCCGCCCACTCCTTGAGCTTGGGATAGTGATCCTCTCCATGCGGGTCGAGATGCGCCTTCTGGGTGGCGTGGAAATGTGCGGTGTCCTCATCATATTCAATGCACGGGTTCAGGTCGGACCCGCCACCGAACCACCAGGCATTCGGGGTCCAGAACATACGCGTGTTCATATGCACCGCGGGCGCATGCGGGTTCTGCATATGCGCCACAAGGCTGATCCCGGACGCCCAAAACCGGGGGTCATCTTCCATCCCCGGCACCCCGCGCGCGGCCATCGCTTTTTGTGCGGGTGGGGCAAGCGTGCCATATACCTCTGAGACGTTCACACCCACCTTCTCGAACACGCGACCCCCGCGCATCACGCTCATCAGCCCGCCCCCAGCGTCTGATCCGTCATCGCTTGCGCGTTTGGTCTCTTTCACTTCAAAGCGGCCGGGGTTCGCATCGGCCAGCGGCCCGGTGTCATGACTGTCTTCCAGCCCCTCGAACGCAGCCACGATCTGGTCCCGCAATGCACGGAACCAGGCGGCAGCTTGAGTTTTTTCTTGTTCCATGTCGGACATCATATCCTTGGCCATCGGATCACCCACAATGTAAACTAAAGTTTACACCATTAATGCGCCGGAGCAGCCACCGGGTCAAGCAGAGTCCGCCCACCATCGACCGTCATGATCTGCCCAGTCATGAAACCAGAGCTGTCACAGGCCAGGTATTGCACAGCTTCGGCAAGCTCACTGGCCGACGCAATGCGCCCCAGGGGCGTATGATCTTCGATATCGTCTCGGAACTCCCGGTTGTCCCGCAAAGCATCCTGCAAAGACGCGCTCATCACCGACCCGAACGCCACGGCATTGACGCGAATACGATGCGGCGCCAACGCCACGGCAAGGCTGCGCGTCATCTGATCAAGCGCGGCGGTTGAGACAGAATAGGCCAGCAAATCCGGATGCGTGCGCCGCGCCGCGATCGAGGACAGATTGACAATCGTCCCGGCAAATCCTTCTTCCTGCCCCTCGGCCTGCTTGATCATGCGCTTGGCCACCAATTGGCTTGTTCGCAACGCTGTCATCAGGTTTTGCTGCATCAGCATCTCAACCGCGTCGTCATCTGGGTTCAGGGGGTCCGACACCCTGACCTGTCGTGAGCCATTTACCAGAATGTCCACCTGCTCAAAGGCATCGATCGTGGCCGACAGCAGGTTGGCCAGCGTCAGCTTTTCCCGCAGATCCCCGGCGAAATAGCGCGTGCTGCTGCCGTCTTCATTTTCGCCGACTTCTTTTTTCAGCTGTTCCTCGTCCATGTCAGCAAACATGACGTTGGCGCCTTTGTCAGCAAAATGGCGCCCAATCGCGAGGCCAATCCCGTTGGCCCCACCTGTGACAATGGCTGTTTTTCCAGAGATGGAAAACGACATCGATAACCTCTTATCTACGAAAGTTGGCGCGCGTCTGCGTCAGCGCTGACGCACTGGTTTGGCTGCCCTAAGCAGTTTAAACCGGGTATCTCCGCCAAACTCCCCCACCTCTGCAAAGCAGTGTTCCAGAGACGATTCATAGGGAAGATGTCGGTTGGCCACCAGAAAAAGCTGACCTTTTGGTTTCAGCAGGCGGGCGGCTGCCGCGATAAATGCCTGTCCGATAAGCGGTTCTGCCTTGCGGGAGGTGTGGAACGGCGGGTTCGTGACAATGCAATCAAGCAGGGTTTCCGGCTGCCAACGCGTGGCATCAGCCCAATGAAACCGTGCCCGCGAATCGCCGATATTGACCTTGGCACAGTCCAGCGCGGCGCGGTCTGCCTCGACAAGATGGACCGCCTCGACGCTTTGTCGCTCAAGGATACGCGCCGAAAGATAGCCCCACCCTGCCCCGAGATCAGCAACCTCACCGCCAAGTTTCTGAGGCAACGCATCCGCCAAAAGGCGGGATGCGGGATCAACACCATCCGCCGAAAAGACGCCCGGCTTGGTGACAAAGCCACCATCAATCGGGCGCGGGTCGGACAACGCCCAATCGTCAAATCCCGCCCCTGCTGCAAAGTGGAACAGTTTGCCGTGGCATTTGGACAAGGCCGAGGACACATCCGTGCGTTTTCGGCAGGCCTTGAATAAGGCCTCAATGCCATCCGTCTTGCCACCGTCAACGATCACGGGGCCGTCTGGGTCAGCCGAGGCCGTCGCGATCAAAGCCTGCGCCAGCGCCTTGGCACGCGGTGCGAAAACCACCGAGGCTGCAAACCGCCCGCTGGCCTGTGTGGCACAGCGAAAGCCCAGTCCTTCAAAATGGTCAAAATCAGGTTTGAACCCTGTGATAAGCACACAGCGATCCTTGGGAAGTGCGGCAAGATCCGTGTCCATGCGCGGCGCAAACACCGCGATGTCGCCGCCATCAGGCAGCGCAGGCGCGCCCACCTCCAACGCCAAAGCCAGCCGTGACGTCGCGCTCACGCTATTCTTTTTCCATGGTGCACTGCAGCGGATGCTGATGACGGCGGGAAAAATCCATCACCTGCGCCACCTTGGTTTCCGCAATCTCGTGGCTGAAGACGCCAACCACCGCGACACCCTTCTTGTGCACGGTTAGCATCACCTCGAACGCCTCCGCATGGGTCATGCCAAAGAACCGCTCTAGCACGGCAACGACAAACTCCATCGGTGTGTAGTCATCATTCAGCAGCAAAACCTTGTAGAGAGGCGGACGCTTCGTTTTGGGACGCGTTTCAACGATGACGGAGGTGTCACCGCCCTCATCGCCGTCCGGCGTGTCCTGCATGATGATCTTGGAAAGGGTCATCGGCTCTCAAGAATGATGTTCGCTGTGCGCGTGTCTGGTGGCACTATATAATCTCCGTGACAGGCCTGAAAAGAGGCCACGAGGGGGTGAGGCACCGTATGGCGCAGAATCTGACAACAATTGGCTTCGATGCTGACGATACGCTGTGGGAAAATGAACAGTTCTTCCGCCTGACGCAGGAACGCTTTGCCGAATTGCTGCACCCCTATGTGGAGGGTGAAGATCTCTATCAGAAACTGCTGGAGGCCGAGACGCGCAACCTGGGCCACTACGGTTTCGGCATCAAGGGCTTCATTCTGTCGATGATCGAAACCGCCATTGATGTCAGCGATGAACGTGTTCCGGCCTCGGTCATCGCGGAACTGATTGCCGCGGGTCAGGACATGCTGCGCCACCCGATTGAGCTTTTGCCCCATGCCAAGGATGCGGTCGCCGAGGTGAGCGAAAGCCACCGTGTCCTGATGATCACCAAGGGCGACCTGCTGCATCAGGAACAGAAACTGGCGCAATCAGGCCTCGGCGATCTGTTCGACGGGGTGGAAATCGTGAGCAGCAAGAACACGGATGTCTACAGAGAGATCTTTGACCGCCATGGCGAGGGCACAGAGCGTGCGATGATGGTCGGCAACTCGATGCGCTCCGACGTGCGCCCGGTGATTGACGCGGGCGGATGGGGCGTGTTTGTGCCGCACAACCTGACGTGGGAAGTGGAGCATGCCGCTCCGCCCGACGGGCATGACAAGTACCATGAGATCAGCGATCTGGCCGCGTTGGCGAAGATCGTGGCCGAAATCGGTTAGACCATACCCCCGTAGGCCGGGGTTCACCCCGGCACACCACTGCCTATAACCATTGTCCGTAGGGTGGGGTTCCACCCCACCGCCCCGTCACAAAACCAAGCACCAGGCGCAATCAATCACGACGACGGCCTGCGTCTCAGCACCACAAGATTTGAGACCACCAACGCCCCGATCACCACGACACCACCCACCAACGCCCAGCGCCCCGGGTCTTCCCCGATCCAGGCCCAGACCAATAGCGGCGCCAGCACAGACTCGAGCAAGATCAGCAAGGACACCTCTGCCGAACTGATGTATCGTGGCCCCAGCGTGAGAAGGCATGTGGCAATAGCAATGAAGATGCCGTGACCCAAAAACAGGTGCCATTGCGTCGCCATCGGCTCCATCGGCGCGGCGAACGGCCACAGAACCAAGGCCGCCCCGATATAGGCCACAGGTACGGCCGGTATCATGGACACATCCTTGACCACCCGCACCGCCGTCAGCGCGCCTGCATAGGCAATGCAGACATACAGCGCGAAAAGGTCGCCCACCCAATGGGCAATCTCGTTCTCCGACGACCCATAGGCGATGATCGACAGACCAAAGACCACCGCCACCATCGTCAAAACCATCCGACGGCTGATCGGCTCTCTAAGAAAAATGCGCCCGAAAATGGCAGCAAAGATGGGCATGGAGGCGAAGATCAGCACCACGTTGGCGACCGAAGTATTTGTGATCGCCAGCACAAAGGCCGGCGCGGTCGATCCGATCAAGAGCATGTAAATTGCACCCGGCCATCCGGTCGAAAGCGCCTCCCTAAACCCACGCGTGCCTTGAAACGCCACAAGCCCGATCAGGATCAAAAGCCCCGAACTCATCCCCCGCCAGAAGGCCGTGACCATAGGCTCGGCATCAATCAGCCGCACAAAAAGCGAATCCGGTACAACAAACAACACGCCAAGCGTCGTGATGATCAGACCTTTGAGATGGGTATTCATGGCGCTTCAGGAACGGGATTTTGGCCAGATTGTAAAGATAGAGATCGCGCCCCGCTATGATTTGAAAAATCACTCCGGCATCCGGCTTCTTTCTGGTCAAAAGTACTCAAATCCGACCCACGCCAACAGCAGCCAAGGCAGGGACACTAAGTGCGCCGCTCATGCACCTCGATCACATTGCCCTCGGGGTCGTAGAAATACACCTGATGCCACCCGGCCACTGCCGAATCCCCCCAGTTGGAATAGGGCACGCCCTCCGCTTCCAGATGTCTCTTGAACGCCTCAATATCGTCGATCCGGTAGGCCACATGCCCCTCCAGTACCGGGTTCACCAACTGACCAGTGCGGAACCCCGCTTCCACATCCTTGCGCGCGATATGCAGGTGGATGTCCCCGTCGGACACAAAAGCCACGTCGCCGTTATAGACGTTCTCATCCATACGCAGCGCGGGCACATCTTCATCTGTCGCCTCCAGCCCCAGCACCTCCCGGTAAAAGGTGTCCATCTCTTCGACCTTGTCCGTCGACAGATTGATGTGATGCAACTTTGGTTTCATGCCTCGCCCTCCACCTCGTGCACTTCGATCACGTTGCCATCCGGATCATAGAAGAAAATTTGGTGCCAGCCCGCCACGGCGCGATTGCCCCAATCAGAATAAGGCACACCCTTGGCCTCCAGATGCGCTTTGAACCCGTCCAGATCATCGGTGCGAAACGCAATATGCCCGCGCGCAACCGGGTTCACGAACTGCCCTGTCGCCATGCCCGCCATCACATCCCGCTGCGCCAGATGCGTCTGGATGTTGCCATCCGTCACGAACGCCACATCGCCCGCATAGCCTTGCTTCTTCTCCAACACCGGCAAGCCGGAGGTCTCGCGCTCCACCTTCAGGACGCGTTGATAAAAGTCATCCATCTCGTCCACCTTGGTGGTGACGAGGTTGATGTGATGCAATGTCAGTTTCATGCGCGGTCCTTCTTGCGCCGGCGATCCAGCTTTTCCTAGACCCGCAGTGAACAACAGGCTTTACTGGCTGCCAAGTCGAAACAGCCAAAGAAAATGCATGCCAGATGTCAGCACCCAAGAATGGCTTTAAATCGGCTCTGGCGCAGGGCGACCAGCTTTACGGCTGTTGGGGCGGTTTTGCCGATCCCTATGCCACTGAGGTCATAGGCACAGCCGGGTTTGACTGGCTGGTGATTGATGGAGAGCACGCCCCCAACGATCTGCGGTCCATCACGGCACAGCTTCAGGTCTTGCAATCCAGCCCGACCCACCCGGTGGTGCGCTTGCCGATGGGCGAGGACTGGCTGATCAAGCAAGTGCTCGACGCAGGCGCGCAGACCCTGCTGATCCCACTGGTCGAAAGCGCCGAGCAAGCAGAAGCACTGGTCCGCGCGACGCGCTACCCGCCAGAGGGCATTCGCGGCTCCGGCGCTGCATTGGCCCGCGCATCAATGTTCTCGTCCATGCCCAACTACACAGTCACAGCCAACGCGCAGATTTGCCTTCTGGTTCAGGTGGAGACGAAGGCCGGGATCGACGCACTGGATGATATTCTCGCGGTCGACGGTGTCGATGGCGTGTTCATCGGCCCCTCCGATCTGGGCGCCGATATGGGCTATCCCGGCGACAGCCGCGCGGCCCCGGTCCAGGCCGCCATCAAGGACGCGCTCACCCGCATTTCACGTTCCGACAAAGCCGCCGGATGTCTGGCCACCGATGACGAAACTGCGCTGCTCTACCGCGACTGGGGCGCTCAGTTTCTGGCGGTTGGCATTGATGTTCTCCTGCTGGCCCAAGCGGCCCGGTCGTTGTCTGCGCTCTGGCGCGACCGCTGACATGTACCTTGTCATCGATCTGGGCGGAACGAACACCCGTACGGGACTGGCTGATGAGATGGGCCTGCTGGCCGGCACGGTGCGCAAGACGCCCAATGCGATGTTCCCCGGGCTCGCTCCACTGGTCGAGGCTTACCTGGAGAAAATGCAGCCTGGACCTTTGACAGGTGTCTGCGCCGGGGTTGCTGGGCCGGTACGCGGCGGGATGGCCCAACTGACCAATCACGACTGGTTCATCGACGCCGAAGCCCTGCGCGCCACCACCGGCGCGGATGAGGTGCACCTGATCAACGATCTGCAAGCCCAAGGCTATGCCCTCGACGATGTGCCCGCCACCAGCATTGCACCGGTGATAGAAGGGCAAGAGGCAGAGCCCGATGCGACGCGTCTTGTTCTCAACATCGGCACCGGGTGCAACGCCGCCGTGGTGCATCGGGTGCGCGGGCGACTGTTCGTGCCTGCAGCGGAATCTGGCCACACCAGCCTTCCCCGGACCCATGAAGAACTCGATGATCTGTATGATCACTTGCGGCGGTCTGAGCCTCATCTGCCAATCGAAGCGGCGATCTCTGGGCGCGGTCTGACCAACATTCATGAATGGCTCACAGGGCGAACGCTGACCCCAAAGGCAATCATTGATCAGGTCGCGGAAGGTTACAACGAAGCGCGCAAAACGCTCTCTCTCTTTATCCACATCCTCGGCGCGGCCGCAGGCAACTTCGCGCTGCACCACTTGCCGATGGGCGGGCTCTATCTCTCCGGCAGCCTCGCCCGCGCCATCGCCCCGCATATGGATGAACCAGCTTTCATGAGCACCTTCATCGATCGCGGCCCATACACCGACATCGTGCGGTCCATCCCTGTCTCGGTGATCACCGAAGACGGCTTCGCCCTGCGCGGCTGCCACCGGTATCTTCGGCAATTGTTGCATTGATGTGCATTTCAATATATATTCAAATGCACACTGAGAAGGGCATTGAGATATGAAACGCCTGCTGACAAACCAGATTTGCACCATCACCGAACTGCGCGAACCCCAGAAAGTTCTCGATCAGGCGGGGGGCAAGCCCGTGGCGGTGATGAAAAACTCTCAGTGCATCGCCTACCTGGTCCCGGCGGACGCCACGCTGGAAGATGAGCCGCGCTATGCGACGATGGATGAGGTAATGGAGTCCCTGCAGAGACGGCGCGAGATCAATCAGCCCGTTCTGGACTACCTCAAAGACAAATGACCTACAGGCTTCTTTCGGCCGACCTGGTCGAAGCGATCCATGATGCGATCCTGAACCCCGGAGAACTGCAAGGGCGTGCGCGTGACAAATCACTGGAAGGCGCGCTCTCGCGCGTGGACAACCGGCTGGCATACGGCATGCTCAATGACGTTTTCGATCTAGCAGCGGCCTATGCAGCAGCCATTTCGCAAGGCCACTGCTTCAACGATGGCAACAAACGCACCGCGCACCAGTCGATGGATATTTGCCTGGATATCAACGGAGTGGAATTTCAATGGCATGCCGAAGAAGTCGGCCAGATGATCATCCAACTGGCGCAAGGCCTCATCAGCGAAGACGACATGGCCGCCTGGCTGCGCAATCGCGCGGGAACCGCATTCCGGTAAGGCAAAAGACGACCATCCGCTTCCGGAAACACCCGCCCCGGACGTGATCCGGGGCCTCCTTTGCCTGTACGCCGAGGTCCGGGTCAGGTGGTCGCGCAATGAACGGACAGACGCCCTTCCCCCATCTCCCCCGCTCTGTCATAATACCGTCAAACACCAATAAAAGAGCAGCGCGAACATGGCCGATGACCTGTTGAAAGCCGCGGAGTCTTCCGATTACGACGCCTCCTCCATTGAGGTTCTGGAGGGGTTGGAGCCCGTCCGCAAACGCCCCGGCATGTATATCGGCGGCACCGATGACCGCGCGCTGCATCACCTTGTGGCAGAGGTGCTGGATAACTCCATGGATGAGGCCGTGGCGGGCTTTGCCACCCGGATCGAGGTGGAGCTGCACTCTGACCATTCCATCACCATCCGCGACAATGGCCGGGGCATCCCGATCGACCCACACCCCAAGTTTCCGGACAAATCCGCGCTTGAGGTGATCCTCTGCACGCTCCACGCGGGCGGCAAGTTCTCGGGCAAAGCCTACCAGACCTCCGGCGGTCTGCACGGCGTGGGCGCGTCGGTCGTCAACGCGCTGTCTGACAGCATGGTCGTCCAAGTCGCGCGCAACAAGGAACTCTTCGAACAGCGGTTCTCCCGCGGCATCCCCCTGGGCAAGCTCGAAAAAATCGGTGATGTGAACAACCGGCGCGGCACCACCGTGACCTTCCACGCCGATGAACAAATCTTCGGCCACCACCGCTTCAAGCCTGCGCGCCTTTTCAAATCCATCCGCTCCAAGGCCTATCTCTTCTCGGGCGTCGAAATCCGCTGGAAATCCGAGATTGAAGACGGCGACACGCCGACCGAAGCGACCTTTCATTTCCCCGGCGGGCTTTCCGACTTCTTGGGCGAAACGCTGGGGTCTGCCTCCACCTACGCCGACGCCCCCTTCGCGGGCACAGTCGACTTTCAGGAACGTTTCGGCCAGCCCGGCAAGGTCGAATGGGCCATCAACTGGACCCCCTCTCGCGACGGGTTCATCCAGTCCTACTGCAACACCGTGCCCACGCCCGAGGGCGGCACGCACGTCGCTGGCTTCTGGGCGGCGATCCTCAAGGGCATCAAGGCCTACGGTGAGCTTGCCAACAACCGCAAAGCCGCGCAGATCACCCGCGAAGACCTCCTCACCGGCGGCTGCGCACTCGTCTCCTGCTTCATCCGCGAGCCGGAATTCGTGGGCCAGACCAAGGACCGCCTCGCCACGACCGAGGCCCAGCGCCTTGTCGAGAACGCCGTGCGCGATCACTTCGACAACTGGCTGGCATCCGACACCAAATCCGCCGGCGCGATCCTCGATTTTCTGATCCTGCGGGCCGAGGAACGCCTGCGCCGGAGGGCCGAGAAGGAAACACAACGCAAATCCGCCACTAAGAAACTTCGTCTTCCCGGAAAATTGGTGGACTGCTCTTCCTCAACACGTGATGGCACGGAATTATTCATTGTTGAGGGCGACAGCGCGGGTGGCTCGGCCAAGATGGCGCGGGATCGCAAAACCCAAGCGCTCCTGCCGCTGCGCGGCAAGATCCTCAACGTGCTGGGGGCTGCGTCCTCCAAGCTCGGGACCAATGCGGAAATCTCAGACCTGACGCAGGCGTTGGGCGTGGGTCTGGGAAGCCGATTTTCCATCGACGACCTGCGCTACGACAAAATCATCATTATGACCGATGCCGATGTCGACGGCGCCCACATCGCCTCGCTCCTGATGACGTTCTTCTTCACCCAGATGCGCCCCATGATCGACGCAGGCCACCTCTACCTCGCCTGCCCGCCCCTCTACCGCCTCACCCAAGGCGCGCGCCGTGTCTATTGCCTCGACGAGGCCGAGCGCGACGCGCATCTCGAAAAGGGCCTCGGCGGCAAAGGCAAGATCGACGTCTCCCGCTTCAAAGGGTTGGGGGAGATGGACGCCAAAGACCTCAAGGAAACCACCATGGACCCGGGCACCCGGAAGTTGATCCGCGTGACCATCGACGAGGACGAACCGGGCGAGACCGGCGATCTGGTCGAGCGTTTGATGGGCAAAAAGCCGGAGCTGCGGTTCCAGTACATCCAGGAAAACGCCCGGTTCGTTGAGGAGTTGGATGTTTAACCGTCTCCAATAGCGGCTGTGTCTGCATCTTCCGCTATGTCAGTTATCGAACTTGCCTCTTCCTTTATTTTTGGCGCAGGCTTCGACCAAACCGTTAGATTTTGACCCGCTGTTTCATAGAACGAAGGAACCACTTCTTCGAGGTCAGAAACGAAGTTGGTAAGCTGCCCAAACCGGGCACCCAGCTTATGAACCGCGATGATTTCAAAACTAAGGACTTGTAGGTGTTCACGCTCCTTATCGATGATCGATGCATCTGAGCGAGCGTCATTGATTGATGACTGAGTGAACTCGGACCTTCCAGGCCAGTTGTACCTGATGAAAAACTCCTCAGAAAACTCGCCTTTGAGTTGGCGAAGCAACCAGTTTAAGCGGGCTTTCGAAGATTTCCGATCTTCAGGCGCTCGAACTGTCATACTTACCGAAACGGATCGGGTAGACAGGTTGGCTGTGACATCCAAAGGTGCAGCTGCATCAGGGATATCAAAAGTAGCATTCAAAGTGTTTTCGGAACAAAGCTGGCTGATTGCAGCTTTTCTTCTCTCTACTGGATCGTTTGCCAGCCGTCGTGGCAACCTTTCACGAACCAAAGTGTCAAGTTTTCGAGTGAGTATAAGCGACAGGTCTTTGGTCTCCTGATGCCATGCATCTACCACGCGCTCAACTTCACTTGAGGACTTGATCATTCGACCCCCTGTACTGGCTAGTTTTACCAAGTCACTCCATTCAGGGGGCATTTTTGTGAAACCCTGCACGCCAGCA
Organism: uncultured Roseovarius sp.; assembly: GCA_963422235.2. Lineage (GTDB taxonomy): Bacteria > Pseudomonadota > Alphaproteobacteria > Rhodobacterales > Rhodobacteraceae > Roseovarius. The sequence goes on along the minus strand of CAXMWV010000002.1, from coordinate 1,780,848 downwards.
CTTTCATGTGACAAAAACCTGCGCAGCTCATTCAACAATAGCTTTTGGTCTTCATCAGCAACTGCATCATTTGAAAACAAAAGGTCGACCACAGTGAGAACAAAGGTCCACGACCAATGAAACACCGGCAGTTTTATGCGCTTGTTCAATTCAAAGGACAGGGGGTGAAGTTGTGGCGAGCTAGCAAACTGGTTTGATATTGTGATCACACAATCAATGCCGTGTCTTTTTGCCAATACTCGATACTTTTCAATTTGGTCTACAGATAGGGCTGCGTTGCCAATCTTGGTTTCAACAAGAGCGCGCCATTCTTTGGAGCCCGATTTCAGGATCAACAAACCGTCGGGACGATCTTCATTCGTTGTGCCGTCTTCGAATACAATTTCGGTGAAGGCTTGAATGGTCGCACGTTTTCCAACCCGAAGTCCGATTGAAGACAACAGTTCGTCCCCAAGTTCTTTGACTAGAGCCATACATGCAAGCACGATTGATGTAGTGCGCCCTTCCTTAGAGGTCGTTGCAAGAACCGGAAACAACCGAGCGGGCGAACCTGACTTCAAGTAAGGGGGCTTTGACACACCTCACCTCCAACGCGTCAAATCAATACATCTTTATGGTTATTCGAATTGTTCGAAAAAATCTATGCTTGTGCGCCCCTCATCAAGTCACTTGTGGCCGCGCCATTGACAGGCCGCGGAGTGGCGATCCAACCTCCGAGCGACGCGTTTTATTCCCCCAAACCCGGACGACATACTCAAAGCAGTCCAAACCCAACCCAATCGCCAGTCCGGGGGGCGGCCTCCCTCTCAGCGATTGCAAGCAATCGCCTGGCGGGCAGCGGGCGATGGCGCGGCGGGCCGTTGGCCCTTGAGTCCGCGCCCTGCTCTGCGATCCAACAGGTCGGCGAAAAGTAAGCCGGGGTTCACCCCGGCATTGCCACTATGAAACACACGTCCCGGGCTTGACCCGGGACCTCAACAAACCGTCCAGCGAGGCCCCGGATCAAGTCCGGGGCGTGTATCGTAAATGCCGATGCTCGCATGCTGACCGTAGGGTGGGGTTCCACCCCACCAACACATTCACTCCTGCGGAACACGCAACCACTCCCCCAAACCTCATCCAATACCTCACCCCAACAAAAAACCCCGCGGCCAACGCCGCGGGGCTGATCCGTCAAACACGGGTAAAGCGTCTTACTTCGTCCGCACCGCCGTCCCAGTGCCAACGCGCTGCCCCCAGCTCAAGGCGCTGATCTGCACGCCGGTGATCTTCGCATTGATCACGGCATTGGCCCCGATCGACGCAGCCTCTTCCTTGAGCTTGGCGCGCACCATTTCCTCGGTCGGGCTGGGATGGAAGGCCGTCGTCTTGTTGACGCTCACCCGCAGCTCGCTGATCACCTCATAGTCCTGGCCGGGCAAATCGCCTGCAACCACAGTCACGCTTTCCGGCGCGATCGGAACGGCGGCTGCTTCCGGCCGTTCATTGCTCACATTCGACGTTGACCAAGTGTTGCAGGCCGACAAGGAAAGGGCAACGCAACACAAAAGAGCGGGCTTCCAGAACATCTTAGACACTCCATAACGAGATTTCGTTTCGCCCGACCCGCTACCCAGACGCCTCCCGGGGCACAAGCGGAAATTGTGCCGCACCCTTGGACATATCCCCGTGACAAAGCAAAACCCCGCGGCCAAGGCCACGGGGTCTTTTCATGACACCACTTAAGAATGGTCTCAGGCGGTTTCGCCGCCATCCTGCGGAATGCGCAACCGCTGCCCCGGGTAAATCTTGTCCGGGTCGCTCAGCATCGGCTTGTTGGCCTCGAAAATCTCCGGGTACCGCGCGCCGTTGCCCAGCGTCTTCTGCGCAATCGCCCAGAGCGTGTCGCCGCTGACCACTTCGTGGAAGACCGGATCGCCGCCATCGGCATTGTCCTCCACGCCCGCGATGCCCGCCGCGTTACCAACAGCCATCAGGATCTTCTCTTTCGTCTCCTGATCCGCCGCCGTGCCCGACACTTTCACGATGTCGCCCACAACCTCGAAGTTCAGCCCGGCAGTGTTTAGGCCCATATCGGCCACTTCCTGCTCCAGCGCTTCGGCCTCGGGGGCTTCATCTTCATCTTTCTTCCAGAAATTCCAAAATCCCATCTGTCCCTCCAGTTTCACTTGTTACGGGCACCACTGTGCCAAATCGACATGGCGTAGGAAAGCCGGAAAGCACAATCGCGCGTCTACACCTACGTAATACCGACGCAATACCGACGTGATACCGACGTTGCAAATTCGCCGCTCACTGATGCGCCGGGGTCCACTTGTCGAGGGCCTCAAGGAACTTCTCCTTCTCCCCTTCATGCATCCCGATATTGGTCGACGCATAGGGAAACGCGCCCTTGCGGACTTCCGCGTGAAACTCCCCCAAGGCCGCGACCCGTTCCTTGTGAATCTTCTTGTGCAGCCGCCCCACATTGCCGAACGCATGGGCGTGTTTGGGGGGCGTATCTTCCTCGCTCGCCTCGCCACAGATATCCGCCACGAAGGAGAACACAGCGTCGCCCGCATTGCCGGAACCCAGCGAGAAGGTCACCACCTTGGTCTTCTCATTGACGGCCTCCAGCACCTCCTCGGCGATGCACTCCGCCTCCACCGCGAAGACGCCCACATCTTCCATCCGCTTGAGCGTCTCCCATATCTGCATGGCTTCCTCAGCTTTGCGCCCAAACCCGCGCAACCCCCCACAATAATGGGAAAATGTCGGGATCAGGCCGATATGGGACTGCACCGGAATGCCGTCTTTCGCCATCCGCTCCATCACGTCATAGGACCGCAGGGTATAGTACATATCCGCCCCCCGCCGCATCGCGTCATAGGCGTGCGCGACGATCTCATCATCAGACCCAAACTGCGACCAGCTCGACCCAGCGCCACAGAAATGGGATGGTGCAAGTTCCCGGATATCCTCCATCTGCTCGGTGCCAACGGCGAACAGATCAATCCCCGCCTCCACACAGGCCACGATCTCCTCCCGATTGGCGGGGTTGGCCATCGACAGCTTGGTCCCTGACCCCTTAAGTTGCTGCAAATCCTGCACTGTGAAGTTGCGCGTCGCCGGGTGCGGCTGAAATCATAGATGCGCTTCATGTGGTGTCCTCTCCCTCATCTTTCGCGACAGCTTTGACAGAGCAAATCCACATGTCAAACGACGACGTACTTCACAATCACGATCAATTAAGATTTTCGGCGTAACTTCCTCTATCGGGGCCTGCGAACCCTTGCTAACGTCAGCGCATGCGCTTCCTGCTCATCTTCGCCCTGATCGTTCTCGCCGCCTGTTCTCGCCCACTGACAGAGGCGGAAAAGAGCTTTGCCCTGCAAATCCACGGCGACACACTCGATGTGACCCGCATCCGGATGCGCAACGGGGCTTTGATTGGCCAGACGACGACGACGCGGCAGAAACGGCCGCGCCTGACCTGTCGAGAGCGTATTGTGCCGGAGCCCACCTCGGACATCGTTACGGTCTCCCCCGCGGCGGCGGTGCTGTACAATGACGTGTTCTTTGCACGCGACTGGTATGAGCCAGATTTTCTGCCCAACTACCCCGATGCGATGAGCCTTTATCACGTCATGCTGTTTGCCCATGAGATGGTGCATGTCTGGCAATGGCAGAACCGGGACGTGACCAACTACACGCCGTTCAAATCCGCCTCCGAACATGTCCGCACTGACGACCCTTATCTGTTTGATATCAGCACCAGCACCCGGTTTCTGGATTACGGGTATGAGCAACAGGCCTCGATCGTGGAAGAATACATATGCTGCGCAGCGCTCGACCCCGAGGCACCTCGCACCGAACGTCTGGCAAAGATGATGCGTGAGGCATTCCCGCTGGGTGAGTTGACGATCCCCGAGAAAGTCGTGCTGCCCTGGGACGAGGCGGACACAAAAGGCATCTGCCGTATCTGAGATTCTGCCCTGGGGCCGCCGCATGAGACATTTTGACGAGATTTTCGACATCGCGGCCGGTCGCAAAGGCGGAGCAGACGCGCTCAACGCGATGTTGGAACCTCCACTGACCAAGGACGTGCTCGCGGCGATCCCAGAGGACCGTTGGCTTGCCACCATCACCCGCTGCATCTTTCAGGCAGGCTTCAACTGGAAAGTCATCGAGGCAAAATGGGACGGGTTCGAGGCCGCATTTGACGGCTTTGACGTGGGCCGCTGCGCGTTCATGGACGATGACAAGTTCGATGCACTGATCACCGATACACGGATCGTACGAAACCCGCGCAAGATCATCACGGTGCGCGACAACGCGGCCTTTCTGCTGGAACTACGTGAAGACGGCGGTGCGGGCAAAGTGCTGGGCGGCTGGCCATCCACAGATTACGTCGGGCTGCTGGACCTGCTGAAGAAACGCGGCGCACATCTGGGTGGCAATTCTGCGCAATACGCGATGCGCTTCATGGGGCGGGACAGTTTTATCCTGTCGATGGATGTCACCGCAAGACTGATGGCCGAGGGCGTAATCGACAAACCCGCCGGGTCAAAATCATCAATGAAAGCCGTGCAGGCCGCGTTCAATGAATGGATGGCGCAATCCGGGCGATCACTGACAGAGATCAGCCGCGTGTTGGCCATGTCGGTCTGAGCGTTTCGACCTGATCACGCGCCTGTAAGACCAGTTCACAACTGTTGATAAGACCTATCGTCTCAATCGCCTGATGCTGCCTTGCGCCGTACCGGAGCCGGAGCTAAGGGGGGCCATGCAAATCTACCTCCCCATTGCCGAAGTATCGGTCAACGCCTTCCTGCTGCTGGGGCTCGGTGGGATCGTGGGTATTTTGTCGGGAATGTTTGGTGTCGGCGGGGGATTTTTGATGACCCCGCTTTTGTTTTTCATAGGCATCCCGCCAGCTGTCGCCGTGGCAACTGAGGCCAACCAGATCGTGGCGTCTTCGTTTTCCGGAGTGTTAGCCCATGTGCGGCGCAAGACGGTGGACTTCCGAATGGGCACTGTCTTGTTGGTGGGCGGTCTGGTCGGTGCTGCCCTCGGCGTGGTGCTGTTCAACTACCTGAAATCGTTGGGACAGGTCGATACGCTGGTGCGGCTTTGCTATGTCGTGTTCCTCGGCATTATCGGCTCCATGATGTTTGTCGAAAGCCTGCGCGCCATTCGCAAGGCCCGCGCGGGCGGGCCACCGGCCAAACGCAAGAAACACAATTGGATTCACAAGCTGCCCTTCAAGATGCGGTTCCGCACGTCGGGTTTGTATATCTCTGTCATTCCCCCGGTTCTGGTTGGCGTCTGCGTCGGGATCCTGGCCGCCATCATGGGGGTGGGCGGCGGCTTCATCATGGTGCCTGCGATGATTTACCTTCTGGGTATGCCCACAAAAGTCGTGGTGGGCACGTCGCTGTTCCAGATCATCTTTGTCACCGGCTTCACCACCCTGCTGCATGCGACGACGAACTATACAGTTGACGTGGCCCTGGCCGTTCTGTTGCTCATCGGCGGGGTTGTCGGGGCGCAGATTGGCACCTCTCTGGGCACCCGGCTCAAAGCCGAACAGCTGCGCATTCTGCTGTCGATGATGGTTCTGGCGGTTTGCATCAAACTCGCACTTGATCTGCTGATCATGCCGTCGGAGCTTTACTCCATCGGCAACCTAGCGGGGCACTGAGTTATGCTGCGTCTCGCCCTCTGCCTGCTTCTGATGACACTGCCCGCGAAGGCCGAGGAAGTTGTGCTGGGCCTAAGTCAGAATGAGGTTGCGATCACGGCCACATTCGACGGCTCCCAGATCCTTGTTTTCGGCGCGGTCAAGCGTGAGGCTCCAATTCCGGACGGGCCGCCGTTGCAAGTGGCCGTCGCCGTTTCTGGCCCGTCTGAACCAGTGCTGGTGCGCCGCAAGGATCGCCGTTTTGGTATCTGGGTGAACACGGAAAGCGTACTGCTCGACTCGGCGCCGACCTTTTACAAAGTGGCCACAAGTGCGCCGTTCGATCGGGTTCTGACCGACGTTCAAGACCTTGAACATCGCGTGTCTGTCGACCGCGCCATCCAATCTGTGGGGGCCACCATTTTCTCAGGCGGGGCCCAAGATTTCGCGGACGCGGTGGTGCGCATTCGGGAAAGCCAGGAGCTTTATCAGATCGTCGAAAACGCAGTCGCCGTGGATCAGCAGACCCTGTTTCGCACCGCCATAGACATGCCCGCCAACCTAACCGAGGGTGACTATTCCATTCGTATCTTCCTGACCCGCAATGGCGAAGTTGTCTCGCTTTATGAAACCACGATCGACGTCAAGAAAGTCGGGCTGGAGAGGTGGCTCTTTAACCTGTCCCGGGAGATGCCGCTGATCTACGGGCTTATGTCGCTCTTCATCGCCATCGCCGCGGGTTGGGGCGCGTCGGCTGCCTTCCAACTCTTGCGCCTGCGATAACGACGGCGCCCGAGGTTTCTTGCCTTCAGCTGTGGAATACGGGCCGACAATCGTCGTGGGTTTCGAAAACCAATGAGTGACGGCACGGGGCGCGCGTGCTACCTCCCGGACATGAGCCAGTTGCCCACCAAAGCCGACATTCTCAAATGGATCTCGGACAACCCCACCCTGACGTCCAAACGAGACATTTCCCGCGCCTTCGGGATCAAGGGGGCCGCACGCATTGACCTCAAACGCATGCTCAAAGAGCTCGCGGAAGAGGGGCATCTTGAGAAGCGCAAGAAGACTTACCGCGATCCCGATCGTCTGCCACCTGTCGCTGTCCTGCGCGTGGCCGGTCAAACGAACGATGGCGATCTTTTGGCCCGGCCGATGGAATGGAACGGCGAAGGATCAGAGCCTGTCGTGATGATCGTTCATCGCGCTTCGGACCCGGCCCTGGGAGATGGCGACCGCATTCTGGCGCGGCTTCAGTTGGTCGAGGGTGAGACACATCACTACGAGGCGCGGCTGATCCGTCGGATCGGAACAAATCCGCGCAAGATCCTGGGCCTGTTCCGGAAGCGCGCCGAAGGTGGGCGCATCAAACCCATCGACAAAGGCGACAGCAAGGAATGGTCTGTGCCCCAAGGGGCCACAGGCGGCGCGCAGGACGGGAAGTTGGTGGAAGCCGAACAAGCTGGTCCCAAGGATCGCATGGGGCTGTCCCGCGCACGGGTGATTGACCGGTTGGGCGACCCAATGGCCCCTAAAGCCGTTTCGCTGATTGCCATTCACCAGCACGGCATTCCGGACGACTTCCCCGACGAGGTGATCGGCGAGGCGGACGCGATGACGCCTGCCGGCCTCGGTGCGCGGGAAGACTTACGCGACCTGCCTTTGATCACCATCGACCCCTCGGATGCGCGCGACCACGATGATGCGGTTTATGCGCATGCCGATGATGATCCCAAGAACACTGGCGGCCATGTGATCTGGGTCGCGATTGCCGATGTGGCGCATTACGTGACACCCGGCAGCGCGCTTGACGCAGAGGCGCGCAAACGTGGCAACTCCAGCTACTTCCCCGACCGCGTGGTGCCGATGCTGCCCGATATCCTGTCGGGCGATCTGTGCAGCCTACATGAGGGCGTCGACCGTGCCTGCGTGGCCGTTCGGATGCAAATTGATGCCCATGGCGAAAAGATCGGGCAACGGTTCGTACGTGGGCTGATGCGCTCTCCTGCCTCGCTGAACTATCAAGAGGTGCAGGCCGCCACGGACGGCGCACCCAATGAGGCTTGCGCGCCGCTTATGGATGATGTGATCCGCCCGCTTTATGCGGCCTATGAGGCGCTAAGGGACGCCCGCGCAAATCGGCAACCGCTCGATCTGGACCTGCCAGAACGCAAGGTGGTGCTTGGTGACGATGGCAAGGTGCAGTCGGTTAACTTCACGGAAAGGCTCGACGCTCATAAACTGATCGAAGAATTCATGGTGCTGGCCAATGTCGCAGCCGCCGAGGTTCTGATCGCGAAGAAAACACCGCTACTTTTCCGCGTGCATGAGGAGCCACCGCCCGAGAAGCTGGAGACGCTGCGCGATGTGGCGGAAAGTGCGGGGCTGGTTTTGGCCAAGGGCCAGGTTCTCAAGACCGCGCATATCAACCAACTTCTGCACGCTGCTGAGGGCACGGATCATGCCCATGTGATCAACATGTCGACCCTGCGCGCGATGACACAAGCCTATTACGCGCCTGCCAATTTCGGGCATTTCGGGCTGGCGCTCAGGGCTTACGCGCATTTCACGTCGCCCATTCGCCGTTACGCCGACCTGGTGGTTCATCGCGCCCTGATCACGGCTCATGGCTGGGGCGAAGACGGGTTGACACAGGCCGATATTGAGCGGCTGGAGAGCACGGCCGAACATATCAGTGAGACCGAGCGCCGCTCGATGGTGGCGGAACGGGACACGACGGACCGCTACCTCGCCGCCTTCCTGTCAGAGCGCGTGGGTGAAGAGTTCACTGGCCGGATCAGCGGCATCGCGAAGTTCGGGGTCTTCGTGCGATTGGATGGCACCGGGGCGGACGGGCTGCTGCCGGTGCGCAGTCTGGGGCGCGAGTTCTTTCACTTTGACCGGGATGCCGGAACTTTGACGGGGTCGGACACCGGGACTGTGATTGGCTTGGGTCAGACCGTGACTGTGCGTTTGGCCGAGGCCGCTCCGGTAACGGGCGGGCTTGAGCTGGATCTGGTCAGCATCGAAGGGAAAGTGCCGATCAAGGGCCCGAGCAGGGGTCGCGGGAAACCTCCGAAGCGTAAGTTGGCGCAATCGAAGAAGAAGGCGGCGAAGACGAAACGAAAGGTGCGGCGAACACGCCGGTAGACAGGCAGCTCCTCGCTTGCTGGACGTGTGAAAACGCGTGGGTTCTCACCCATCCTACAGACAGCTATTGTCAGTACATCCAACGACACTACCGCCATGACCCGTACCGACCGCCTCTTCCAACTGATGCAAGCCTTGCGCAATGCACCGCCGCCGGCCACAGCGTCACAACTGGCGGACACGCTCGATGTCACGCCGCGCACGATCTATCGTGATATTGAGGCTCTCAGGGGACTGGGAGCAGTCATCGACGGGGCCGCCGGGTTTGGCTACACGCTGATCGAAGATGCCGCCCTGCCCCCGCTGAGCTTTGATGAAAATGAGTTGGAAGCTTTGGTTCTGGGCCTGCGGGAAGTGCAGCAGGTGGGTGACCCCGTGCTGGCCAAAGCCGCACAGAACGCCCTGACCAAGCTGCGTGCACGCCTGCCCGCGCGGCAGGCGCACAGGTTGGAACACGCAGTGCTGACCGCCTACCGTTATGAGCGCATGCCGGAGCCGGGCATTGATGTGCAGGTCCTGAGACAGGCCGCGTGGGAGGAACGGACCATTCGATTTGGCTACACCGATGCCGAAGGGCGAGAGACAGAGCGCGACGTAGACCCGTTGACCATCGTGTTCATGCAGGCCAGTCACAACCTGCTGGCCTGGTGTCACCTGCGCGAGGATTTCCGCGCTTTCAGACTGGACCGGATGCGCGATTTGGAACAGACCGGTGCCTCGTTCCGCCCCCGACGCGTGCCGCTTTTGCGGGAATGCCTGGCAAAAGTTCAGGAAGAAACGCGCCGATACGCCCAAAGCTAAGGCTATTTGCCGCTGGCCGGAAGTTTGACCGCTTTCTATCGCGCGGCTGAGCGGCTATGATCATGCTCAACGAGCGCTTGAAAAGAGGCCGTGACATGAGCAGCAGATATCTGATCGCAGCATTGCTATGGGCGGGATTGGCCGTGGATGGACTGGCCAACCCAATAGAGACGTCCTTGCGTCCACAAGCTCGACCCGATGGAAGCGAGATCGTTGTGGCGCAGGCAGCAACCTTGCCCATCGTGACGCGCCTGAGACCGCAGGCCCGACCTGCAGATGGTGGCACGACGACCCGGCCTGTGCTTGCGTCGGCCAACCCGGCGTTTGATCAGTGGGTGCGCGGGTTTCGCGGGCGCGCCCTGTCACAAGGCATCAGCGCGCAGGTCTTTGACCGCGCCTTTCGTAATGCGCGTTACGACCCGGATGTGGTGTCCAAGGATCGCAACCAGGCAGAATTCAAAAGCCAAATCTGGGATTACCTCGACAATGCCGTGGCCCCGCCGCGCATCAAGGAAGGGCAGGCCGCTCTGCGCAAGCATCGGCGTCTGCTGGAACGGATCGAGGCCGCTTACGGGGTGGAAGCGGAAGTGGTCGTCGCGGTCTGGGGGCTGGAAAGCCGCTATGGCACGCGGATGGGCGATTACCCGATGATCGACGCCATGGCGACACTGGCCTTTGACGGACGGCGCGGGAAGTTCTTTGAAAGCCAGTTGATCGCCGCCCTGCGCATCCTGCAGTCGGGCGATGTGAACGTGGGCGATTTCACCGGTTCCTGGGCCGGTGCCATGGGGCATACACAGTTCATCCCCACCTCCTACCTCGCCTATGCCGTGGATTTCACCGGAGATGGCAAGCGCGATATCTGGTCGGACAACCCTGCCGATGCACTGGCCTCGACCGCTGCCTATCTCAAACGCTTCGGCTGGCGTAAGGGGATCCCGTGGGGTGTCGAAGTGAAACTGCCAAACGGGTTCGACGCAGCCAATGCCAAGCGCAGCATCAAGCGCATGCCCTCGCAATGGGCGCAGCAAGGTGTCACGGACATGCACGGCAAACCAGTGCCAGATTATGGAAGCGCTTCGATTCTACTGCCTGCGGGAAAGTCTGGCGCGGCCTTTATGATCTTCAACAACTTCGCCGTGATCGAACGCTACAACAACGCCGATGCTTATGTGATCGGGGTTGGGCATCTCTCAGACCGGATCACGGGCGGCCCTGCAATCCAGACACCGTGGCCACGTGGCTATGCGCCGCTCAGTTTCGAGGAGAAGAAAGAACTACAGCGCCGTTTGAAACGCAAAGGGTTCGGTGTGGAAAAAATCGACGGTCTGATCGGGCCGAACACCCGAAGCGCGATCCGGGCCTACCAGCAATCCGTTGGGATGGAGCCAAACGGCTTTCCCTCTCAAGACGTGCTGAGGCGGATCAAGCAACGCTGAGACCTGCAAGACCGCGACCCCCAAACTTGCTTTCCTAAGCCAAGCCCGCATTGTTGGGCAAAGCTGGGAGCAAGCAAAATGGATGATGAACCCGTCCTTGCAAGCGACTTCAACGGATTGGCCCGGGCGCAGCCTTCGCTGCCGGCCACGTGGTACTATGACCGGGATCACTTCGAACAAGAGCTCAAAAAGATCTGGACGCGCAATTGGGTGTATCTCTGCCGGGCCCAGACGCTGTCAGACAAACGCAGCTTCCGCACATTCCGCGTGGCAGGCCAACCCATCCTGATTTTGCGGGATCGCGACGGCAACCTGCAGGGCTTCTTCAACACATGTCGCCACCGCGGCTCGCTTTTATGCACGGAAGAGCGCGGGACGCTGAATACGTCTCAAATCACCTGTCCCTACCACCAATGGGTTTACGACATGAGCGGGCGCTTGCGGGGCACGGGACCGATGCGCAAAGTGGACGGGTTTGACCGCGATGACTACCCTTTGCTGCGCGTTTCAGTGGCCGAGTGGGGCGGGTTTGTGTTCGTCAATCTTGATGCGCAAGCCGCAAGTTTTGATGCGCTGTACGGAGAAGAGACCGCCTTCGTCGGCAACTGGCCCCTCTGCGATTTGCGGGTTGGGCACAACTACACCAAGACGCTGAACTGCAACTGGAAGGTCTTTTGGGAGAACTTCAACGAGTGCCTGCATTGCCCGAACATCCACCCCGAGCTGAGTGACCTTGTCCCGATCTACGGGCGCGCGATCATGGCACGAAGGGATGACCCGAACTGGCGTGAAAACGCGAAGGACAGCGCACCGCATGTGTCGGGTGGGCTGCGCGAGGGGGCGGAGACATGGTCCATGGATGGTGCAGCGCAGGGTCGATTGCCGGGGGTGACGGACGAAGACCTGGTGACGGGCCAGCGATATGTGACGGTGGTGCCATCAGTGTTCATAGCCCATCACGCGGATTACGTGCGATCGGTCAAGATCACGCCGTTGACCTCGACAACAATGGAGCTGTCCGTGGACTGGCTGTTTCATCCGGACATGATGGCTCGGCCTGATTTCGACATGGAGCGGATCACGGCGTTTGGAAAAATCGTTCTCGATCAGGACGGCGCGGCGAGTGAGTTGAACCAGGCGGGGATGGTGGCGTCAGGGTTCAAGCAAGGGGTCCTGATGCAAGAGGAGTACGAAGTTTTCCTCTTTCAGGATTGGGTGCGCGATCAAATGGGCGTTCCACGGTTGGGAGAGGCACCCGCTAGCCGGGCCAGTCGGCGGGCGGAGTAGTGTGCCGAACCTTACTGACCAGCCGTAGGGTGGGGTTTCACCCCACCAAAGCATAAGGCGGGGTAAAACCCCGCCCTACGATTTCCATGCGAAAAATCTTACTGACCGTTGAGGGCGTTGAGGCCCTTGAGGATGTCAATGGCGTAGGCCAGCTGGTAATCCTCTTCGCGCAGCTCGGCCACTTCCTCGGCCCGCGCGTCTTCTTCTTCGATCACGCGCAGCTGTTCTTCGCTCAGGCTGTCATTGTCGAGCCGGCCACGAAGTTCCGACTCGGTTCTGCGGCCACGGGTTTCCTCTTCTTCCTCGCTGGCCGCAGCCGCACGCGGCTGTTCCACGAGGATGTCAGGCGACACACCCAAAGCCTGGATCGACCGACCCGACGGCGTGTAGTAGCGGGCAGTCGTCAGGCGCATGGCCCCATCCCCCCGCAGTGGCATCACCGTCTGCACGGACCCTTTGCCGAAGCTCTTGGTGCCCACGACAATTGCGCGGCGGTGGTCCTGAAGGGCACCCGCCACGATCTCTGACGCACTGGCGGAACCAGAGTTGATCAGAACCACGATCGGCAAGCCCTCAGCCAGATCACCAGCGGTTGCATTAAAACGCTCACCATCGGCCGGGTCACGGCCACGGGTGCTGACAATCTCGCCTTTGTCGAGGAACGCATCGGAAACCTTGATCGCTTGATTCAACAAGCCACCGGGGTTGTTGCGCAGGTCCAGCACAATGCCGGACACCGCATCCTTGCCGCCCGCCTCTTCAATCTGTTCGTTCAGGCCGTTTTCGAGGTTGCGATAGGTTTGGTCGTTGAATGTCGTGACACGCAGGACCACTGCGTCCCGCTCCGTGCGGGCACGCACCGCGGTCAGTTTGATCGTGTCGCGAATGATGGAGATGTCAAATGGCTCTGCTTCGCCTTCGCGCACGACGGTGATCACGATTTCAGACCCAACCGGACCGCGCATCATATCGACCGCGTCGTTCAATGTAAGGCCAAGCACGCTTTCACCATCCACATGAGTGATGAAGTCACCCGCCTCAACACCAGCCTCATCTGCAGGCGTGCCATCCATGGGTGCCACGACTTTCACAAAGCCTTCTTCCTGCGTTACTTCGATACCAAGGCCGCCAAATTCACCCCGTGTTTGCACACGCATATCGGCGGCATCATCAGGTGACAAATAGCTGGAATGCGGATCGAGCGAGGTGAGCATACCGTTGATTGCGGCATCGATCAGTTCCCCTTCATCCACTTCTTCAACATACTGCGAGCGGATACGCTCAAAAATATCGCCGAAAAGATCGAGCTGTTCATAGACATTGGTTGTTTTCTCGGCTTCCTGCGCCAGCAAGGGCGCGGCGATTTGGGTGGTTACAGCGATGCTAGCCAGAATGCCTGCCGTTGCTGCCATCACGTAATTTTTCATACCTCAGTTCATCCTCTGTCAGTCTTGAACCAGAGCTCCGGATCGACCGGCTCGTTCTGCTCCCGAATTTCTATATAGAGCGTCTCGGTGGAACCTGCACCTGCGCTGTCTTCACTGCGGGGCACAAGGCCGTCATCGCCTGTATCCGGCCCGCCCATCAGGCCTACCGGGCTGCCCCCTGGCAGCACTTCTCCCGCAGTACCATAGACCACATCGAGCCCCGCGATCACAAGCAAAATACCGAGCTCGGGTTCGAGGATGATCACGTTCCCTTAATCAAGCAGTGGACCACGATAGCGGACGGTGGCCGCTGCTGGCGTCGTCACCAATGCGCGTGGTCGGGTCGCCATCACGATGCCGGGTCGCACGATGCCCGCGGCGTCGGCCTCTCCGGCACGGCGCAATAAGGTGCCAGACACCGGTAAGGCGAGCGATCCCTTGCGGTCAGCGATACCCGGAAGACTGCCTTCGACTTCATCCACTGCAATTTGGCTTAGACCGCTGGCAAAACCCGCCAAAGTCTCGGTCGAGGCCACCAGCAGAGCCGTTTGCACAGGGTCTTCCGTGAAACGTCGCGGCAAATCTGTGCGATCGGCCACGGCCTGGCTGAGCCGTGCGCGGGCGGTCTGAGCGCCCTGTAAACCCTCTTCCAGCTTATTGGCTGCACTGGTCTGCAACGCCCGTAGAACGGTGATTTCACGCAAATCTTCACGCAGAACACGGGCCTGCGCTTCAAGCGCCGGCGTTACCTCCGCCACGACCATACCGGACCGCGCCGTGCCGACAGGACCGGACGGGTGCAGCAGAAGGGCGGGTGACGGGTTGGCCCCGATGGTTTGCAGCACACCCAGAAGTCCGGCAATCTCGGCCTCACGCGATGCAAGTTCGCGCGACAGCACATCCTCGCGGATGGCCGCGCGTCTGAGCCCGTCGCGCATGGCGGCAAGCCCTTCTTCATAGGCACGGATCGCCTCCGTCAGGGCTTTCACACGATTGCGTGCCCCGTCCGCAGTATCGAGCAGGACACCCGCGAGTGAAAGACGGTCCGCAGCTGCGCGCGCGGCATCGGCAGGGCTCAACTCCTCCTGAGCCGAAGCTGTGCTTGCCAAGGCCAGCATCACTGCCATTGCGCGCGCGATCATGTGAGCAGGCTCTCTCCCGTCATTTCAGGCGCCAAAGGCAGCCCCATCAACTCCAAAAGCGTAGGCGCAAGATCAGCCAGACGACCAGACCGCAAACGCGCGTCCTTGGGGCCACCCGTGAGAATAACCGGTACAGGGTTCAAAGTGTGCGCCGTATGCGGCGCGCCCGTGACCGGGTCAATCATGGTTTCACAATTGCCGTGGTCCGCCGTCACGATCATCGCGCCATCTGCAGCCTCCAATGCCTTCAGGACCCGGCCAAGCCCCTGGTCGACGGCCTCACAGGCCGCAATCGCCGCGCCCAAATCCCCGGTATGACCCACCATGTCCGGGTTGGCATAGTTCACCACGATGAGATCATAGCCGTCCTTGATGGCCGCAACCACCTGATCAGATACCTCCGCTGCAGACATCTCAGGCGCCAGATCATAGGTGTCGACCAGCGGGGACTGCGCCATGAACCGCGCCTCGCCCGGCTCGGGCTCCTCTTTGCCACCGTTAAGGAAGAAGGTGACATGAGGGTACTTTTCCGTCTCCGCCGTATGGAATTGTCGCAGGCCCTTTTTGCCTACCCATTCGCTGAGCGTGTTGGTCGGGCGCTCATCAGGGAAAATGCAATCCATGTAGCTGGCGTGATCGTCGGAGTACTCCGTGAATCCACTGACAATGGCGAACGAGGGGCGGGGGCCGGTGTCGAACTTGTCAAAGTCAGGATCAGCGAAAGAGGCCATGATCTCACGCGCGCGGTCGGCGCGGAAGTTGAGGCAGAGGATACCGTCACCGTCCTTCATGCCGTCATAATCGCCTATTACGCGGGGCTTCATGAATTCGTCCGTACGCCCTTTGCCGTAGGCATCTGAAATCGCCTCTGAGGCCGTTTCCGCCGTGTATCCTTGCCCCTTGACCAAGGCCTGATACGCCAGCTCTACACGCTCCCACCTGTTGTCGCGATCCATGGCGTAGTAGCGGCCAGATACCGTCGCGATAAACGCGCCTTCTGGCAGGGCGCGGCGCAGCGCTTCGAGGTAGGATTTGGCGGACACCGGCGCAACATCTCGGCCATCAGTGAAGGCGTGGATAGCGACCTTGAGTCCCTGATCCGTCAGTGCCTTTGTCGTGGCGATCATATGGGCGATGTGGGAGTGCACCCCACCATCCGACAGAATGCCAAGCAGATGCGCGATCCCACCGCTGCGCTTCAACGCCTGTACAATACGCTGCATCCCGGGAAGCGATGAAAACTCCCCACTTTCAATCGCCCGGTCGATGCGGCGCAGATCCATCTCCACCACGCGGCCTGCGCCAATGTTCATGTGACCCACTTCCGAATTCCCCATCTGCCCGGCAGGCAGGCCCACGTCATGCCCATGGGTGATCAGCATGGCGGAGGGACAGGTCGCCATCAGCCCGTCAAAATGCGGCGTATCGGCAAGGATGGGTGCGTTCGCCTCGATATCCTCCGACAGGCCCCATCCATCCAAGATGCACAGAACAACGGGTTTATGCGTGCTCATAATTGGCCTGCCCTGGGTACTGCTACCGTCAGAGCTGTTTTAGAGCTTGTCTTGATTGTGGGAAAGGGATTTATGCGCCGCTGCTCAATGCCGCCGCAACGTATCCCCGTGGTTCAGCGTAGGCTCCAGAACGATACGTTCCGATCCTTCCTCACTCTCACCGGACACCCGGCGAGAGATGATCTCTGCCGCCTTCTGACCGATCTCGTATCGGCATGAGTCCATGGATGCCAATTGCTTTGGCAAACCTTTGAGCAGGTTGAGACCATTGAACCCGGCAAGCCCCATGCGTTCCGGGATCTCATAACCCTGCTCAAGCATGTACAGCAGACCACCTGCGCCAATCAGGTCGTTGGAGTAGTAGATGAAATCCAGATCGGGAGAGCGTTCCAGCACCTCACGCGTCATGTCGCGACCCTTCACCAAGGCCGAACCGCCCGAGTAAAACTCACGATCCTCGATCTCGACACCGGCCTTGGCCAGAACCTCGGTAAAGCCCTCAAAGCGTTTGCGCGCGCGGTGGTCGGTGGACATCTTGGTGCCAAGGAAAGCGATATGCTCATACCCGTCTTTCAGGATCGCCTGTGCCATCTTCTCACCCGCACGCCGGTGCGAAATGCCCACGACCGAGTCCACGGGCGTGCCATCGGTGTCCATGATTTCCACCACCGGGATGCCTGAGGCCGACAACATAGCTCGACTGGCTTCCGAATGCTCTAGCCCCGCGATGATCACACCCGACGGCCGCCACGACAGCATCTCGTACAGCACCCGTTCTTCTTTGTCGCGGCTATAACCAGTGACCCCCACGACCGGCTGCAAGCCTGTCTCCTCCAATGTGTCGGAAATGCCCGACATCACCTCAGGGAAGACCATGTTGGACATCGAAGGGATCACCACGGCCACCAGATTGACCCGCTGAGACGCCAGGGCGCCCGCGATCTTGTTGGGTACGTAGCCCAGTGTCTTGGCCGCTTCCAGTACCCGCGCGCGCGTGGCGTCAGATACGTCCCCACGATTGCGCAGCACGCGGCTGACCGTCATTTCTGATACGCCCGAGGCCTCAGAAACATCGCGCAGGGTGAGGGTGCGGTTACGTTGGGTGTTCACGTGCAAGGTCCGTTCGCTGTTTCGCAGACTGTTACCGCAATCATAGCAGGTCACGCAACAAAATGTCAGAGCTTGCACCAAGCCAAAACTGTTGCTGACATTTGATGATTGAGCGGATAATCGACAGGCAAGCGGCCCCGTGGCTCAACTGGATAGAGCAGCCCCATCCTAAGGGGCAGGTTGTAGGTTCGAATCCTGCCGGGGTCGCCAGCACTTTTTCAAGCATTTGATTCTCCTGTCTTTTTTGGTTGAGTTGGAACTTTGGTCGCGGAAGTTGGAACTTTTTGTTCTGTTTCCGTGCCGCTGAGCACCTTTCTTTTGTTGAGGCCACGAATGTAGCGTTCAATCTCGGAGAGGCTTTCGTGCCCTGTCCATGCGCCGATTTGGACTGAGTTTCCGCCTGCTTCGGCCAAGGCTTGCGACCGGCTTTTTCTAAGACCGTGTGCGGTTCGGCCATGGATGCCAGCCGCCCGCGCTTTGGCTGCAAACCACTGCCCGGCAGCTTTCACACTTCGCGAAGTCCCGAAAGCAGTTGTGATCCACGTAATGTGTTTGTCGGACCGCGCATCCAATGCCGCACGAAGATACTGAAGGTCGCTCTGCATACCGGAGGCGAAATCTGGCAGAGCTCGGCTAAATGGAATTGCGACCTCGCCGCCTGTCTTCTGCTGATTGAACACCAGCCAGCCTTCCCGATCGACATTGCCCTGACCGAGCCGGAAAGCATCCGAAATTCGAGCGCCGGTGAAGAATATAACCTCGAAGGCAAGACGTTCCGATGTTCCAATGGGCCAGTGAGTACGGAAGGTCGCAATCTCATCTTTGGACCAGGGAACGTGCCCATTTGATTTGGGCACCGGTGATTTCTTCACATTTTGAGCGGGATCTTCAATTTTGTAGACCTCTTCAAGCCACTTGCCAAAAGCGCGCCAGACCTTGAGACGATTGTTTCTTGCATGGCCGGAAAACTTGCTAAGTGCTGCCTCGACATGTTTGGTCCGGAGGTCTCGAACAAGTCCTGTTCCATGGTTCCGCCGAATTTCATCCAACATTCGACGTCGGGAGGACCGAGTTTCATCAGACAGAGCCGCAAAGCTGTCGGATGCGAGGTATCTGGGTACGGCTAGCGCGAGACTGCCTTGTCTCGGTCGGGGATTGCTTGGTGCCTCGCCACCTGAAGCCGCCGTGTACGCATCAAGAAAACGCTGATCATCGGGAGGAAGGTCGGGCATGGCAATGCCCTTCTGGCCCTTGGGGCGGTAGTAGTACCGAACATTGCCGCTTGGAAAGCGCCCGGACGGATTGAGGTGTTTCAACTTCACGTACACCCAAATGCCTCGTCGCAGCTATTCACTTCGCTCCAGACTCCCCCTCCAATTGTCGGAAGTTCCGACAAAGCAGCATCGAGCTCCCACCTAAGCCAAAGAACGACGCCATCCGCGTCCCGGCCTGGCGGATATACTCCACTTTTCACCAGCTTATCAAAATGGCCGGGTGAATGCCCACAATACCGCGCGGCATCTATCCGGCGAGCCCCACCCCAATCAACAGTGGTTCGAGCAGCTTTCATCCTAGTCCTCAAAGGTCATTTTCATTTGCTGGTCTGCTGATCCCGGCTCCAGAAGCAACTCCATTTGGATGGGGGTCAAAAGCATCAACCGGCCAATTTTGTGGAAATGGCCCGAACTTCGAGCCTTTGTGCGAATGAGGCGTGGCGAAACGTGAACTCCGTGCGCTCTCAGCTTTTTGCTCCAAGCTTCGGGTGTTTTGCCCTTTGTCAAAAGCTCTGACATCCTTCCCTCACCAACTGGCTTCTTGCTGCAAGAAACAACAGTTTTCAGTTGCAAGCTAGAGCCTTCTTGTTATTTTGATAAAACAGGAAAGATCTTTCCGATGGGGGATATTGAATTGCCGGAATTTCATTTTCAAACCTCGGAAAAGGAGCAAGCAAGAGCAGAAGCCGAACAAGAATACGAGTATCATTTGGAAGAAATGGCGCGTCGCTATGCACCAAGCGGTGCCGTTCACGAGAATCTCCGTCAGTTCAGGACGGCTTGCAGCCTGAAGAAACAAGAAGTCGCTGCATTGATGGAGGTGACTACTCGAACGTACTACGACTATGAAGAAGGCAACCGTCCGATCCCGTCAGATGCTCTCGTTAGATTGGCGGTGCTAACTGGTGGTGACCTTAATGAAATACTCCTCGGCCGACCGGCGGAGACCCGACCGAAGACCATTGAGAGTGCGATCAACGATTTTTGCACCATTCTGCGATTCCTCGCAGCAGAGTATTCGTCAATGGACATGAACACGCGCGCGGAAGTTGCGCGTTTCGCTTTAACGCACGATTGGCAGGGCATGCCGCGCGTTCACCCCGAAGTCATCCGTGATGCGGTCAAGATGACGACCCGCTACCGCTTCCATCCGGAGACTATTCCTGCCCCGCCTTACTGGGAAGACTACGAAGATCAGGCGCAATACGAAGCAGACATGGCGCAGTGGCAGCGAGAAGTGGATGAAGACCTTGGCCCAGTGCCGGACGAGGCCAAAGAATAGATCATAGACCTACTATAAAATTTTTGCAGTAAACCCGCTACAGCAAAATTTAATTGACACGGCTAGCCATGCTTTCTATATGCATGAGTATGACCTACTGCAAAAAAAATACAACACTTGGCGAAACCTGTGAAATAGGAGCAGGCTTTTCTGCAAGGAGCGCCCTCACGGAGGATGCCAGGGGCGGCGTCCCTGCAATCCAGTTGCGTGACCTCCAAGACGATCACGTCAGCTTGGAGGCCGCCGCGAAATACGCTCTCAATGGCAAGCTTGAGCGTTACCTGGTCGGGCCCGGCGATGTTCTCTTTCGCTCTCGGGGCGACAACAATACCGCCAGCATAGCAGTCGGGCGTGCGGGCGAGACAGCAGTCGCACTGCTGCCCGTGATGATAATCAAACCAAAAGTAGACGATCTCCTTCCGGAGTTCGTTGCATGGTCGATCAATCAGCATGAAGCACAAAGGCACCTCGACTTGGGTGCACGCGGGACAAAGCTCCGGATGATACCGCGCGAGTGCCTAGAAACGCTGCCGATTCACGTTCCAAGTTTGGCCGTTCAACGGTCCATTACTGAGCTTGACGCGCTGTCTGCAACAGAGACGCGACTTCTGCACGAGCTTGCAGAAACAAAAAGAAGATTCACGAGATTCGCCCTGCTTGAGCAGGTGCGGAACGCCGAGCTTCACGCCAATGAAGCCCGGCATAACGACGCCCAAGACTCCTTCAAAAGCACGGGCAAATCGCAACAGACAAAATCATGAGGTGATAAATGCCTATCAATATCAGTAGCTACCATGCCGAAGGTCCATTCGGCAATGCAAACAACTTACAGGCACGCTCTGGTGTGTATGTTATCCTTGGACGGAGCGGCACAGCGTCCAACTGGAACGTCGTCGATGTCGGCGAGTCCCAGAATATTCAGGAGCGCGTCTCGAACCATGATCGCGCGCCATGCTGGCGCGGCCAAGGCCATGCAGAGCTCTCCGTCGCTGCGATCTATGCAGACGCCCAAAACCGCATGCTGATCGAGCGCCAGCTCCGCAACGAGTTCAACCCGCCCTGTGGATTGATTTGAGAAACTCGGGGCGGGCCAACAACCCGCCCCACCAAGAAACACATTAGGATTTGAAAATGAACGATACTCTTACACAGGCGGAAGTGAACAACGCGGCATGGGCTGCGTGCGACACCTTCCGTGGCGCTGTCGATCCCGCGCAATACAAGGACTATATCTTGGTGATGTTGTTCCTGAAGTACATCACGGACAACTGGAACGACCATTTCGAGACATACCGCAAGCAGTACGGTGACGATGATGTCCGCATCCGTCGCCGCATGGAGCGTGAGCGCTTTTACCTGCCGAAAGGCGCAAGCTTCTATGACCTCTATGAGCAGCGCAACGAGCCCAACATTGGCGAGTTGATCAACATCGCGCTTGAAGACATTGAAGACAAAAATCGAGCCAAGCTTGAGGGCGTATTCCGCAATATCGACTTCAATTCGGAAGCGAACCTTGGCCGGACCAAGGATCGCAACCGTCGCCTCAAGAACCTACTCGAAGACTATAACAAGCCTGCGCTCGACCTGCGGCCGTCGCGTGTGAAAGAAGACATCATTGGGGAAACCTACATTTACCTGATCTCTCGCTTTGCCTCGGACGCAGGCAAGAAAGCAGGGGAGTTCTACACTCCTGCGGCCGTCTCTGGCTTGCTGGCAAAGCTGGCCGCACCGAAGGACGGCAACACCATCTGTGATCCCGCCTGCGGCTCCGGCTCGCTTTTGATCAAGGCTGCCGAAGCAATCGGCTCGGAGAACTTCGCTCTCTATGGACAGGAGGTGAACGGCGCGACCTGGGCACTGTCACGGATGAACATGTTCTTGCACGCCAAGGACGCCGCGCGCATCGAATGGTGTGATACCTTGAACAGCCCCGCGCTGATCGAAGGCGACCAGCTTCAGAAATTCGATGTCGTCGTCGCCAACCCGCCATTCTCGCTTGATAAGTGGGGCGCGGATGACGCGGATACCGATCAGTACAAACGTTACTGGCGTGGCATTCCGCCCAAATCCAAGGGCGATTATGCCTTCATCACGCACATGATTGAGATTGCCAAACGGCAATCAGGTCGCGTGGCGGTAATCGTACCGCATGGCGTGCTGTTCCGAGGTGGCGCTGAAGGCAAAATCCGCCAGCAATTGATCGAAGAGAACCTCCTCGACGCCGTCGTTGGCCTGCCAGCCAACCTTTTCACGACCACTGGCATCCCTGTCGCCATTCTGGTCTTCGACCGGTCGCGTGAAGCAGGTGGGACGAATGCGGATCGCAAGGACGTACTCTTCATCGACGCGAGCAAGGAGTTCACGCCGGGCAAAACCGTGAACGTCATGGAAGAAAAGACCCACATCAAGAAGGTACTCGACACTTACAGTCAGCGCGCTGAGATCGAGAAGTATTCCCACCTCGCCAGCATCGATGAACTCGCCGAGAACGGCTATAACCTCAACATCCCTCGCTACGTGGATACCTTCGAGCCCGAGGAAGAAATCGATGTCGCCGCCGTGCAGGCAGATATCGTGCGGATCGAGGGCGAGCTTGCAGACGTGCGCGCCAAGATGTCGGGCTATCTAAAGGAGCTCGGGATTGATGCGTGATGGGACAAACCGCTGCAAACTCGGCGAACTGATTTCAATTAAGCACGGGTTTGCCTTCGCAAGCGAGCATTTCAGCTCGGAGGGTCCTTATGTCCTTCTCACACCGGGCAATTTCTTGGAAGGAGGTGGCTTCCGTTGGCTCGGGGAAAAACAGAAATTCTACGGTGGGGTAGTCCCGGAGGACTTCATCCTACGTCCCGGCGACATGCTCGTTGCCATGACGGAGCAGGCACCTGGCCTGCTCGGCTCAACTTTCTTTGTCCCAGATGGCCAACAGTTTCTTCATAATCAACGTCTTGGTCTTATCCAGCTAAAAGCACAGGAACGCCTGCACGACCGATACCTGCACTACTACCTTTCGCTGCCTGAGGTTCGGCGCATCATCTCAGCCGAATCTGCTGGAACGAAAGTCAAACACACTTCGCCTGAACGCCTTCATGGTATTGAAGTCCCGCTTCCCCCACTTCTCGAACAACGCAAAATTGCCGCGATTTTGCAGACCTGGGACGAGGCGATCGAGAAGCTCAGCGCCCTGCGGGCGGCAAAGGCGAAGAGGCACTTAGGTCTTACCAACTCGCTTGTTTTCGGAGGTATGCAGCTTGACGAGTATCATCGATCAGACGAATTCGCATCGCACCGGTGGTTTACGCTTCCCTCGTCTTGGGGATGTCACCCTATCGGTGAACTTGCAATGGAAGTCTCGGAGCGGAACATCGGCGGGGACGCTTTCGAGGTTCTGTCATGCTCAAAGTACGACGGCTTCGTGCGTTCGCTCGAATACTTCAAGAAACAGGTCTTCAGCGCTGATTTAACAAGCTACAAGAAAATCTGGCGTGGCGACTTTGGCTTCCCGAGCAATCATGTCGAAGAGGGATCTATCGGTCTACAAAACTTGACCGAAACGGGTGTCGTCAGCCCGATCTATACGGTCTTTAGGTTTAATCCTGCATTAGTTCTTGGCGAATACGCTTTTTCAGTGCTCAAGACCGAAGTTTACCGCCATATCTTTGCAGTCAGCACAAGTGCTTCCGTTGATCGACGCGGCAGCCTTCGCTGGAAAGAGTTTGCGCGCCTACCGTTCCCACTTCCGCCGTTGGCGGAGCAGGTATCCATCGCGGAAGTCCTAAACACATCAAGAAGCGAAATAGATGCTCTCGATACAGAGATCGAAGCAGTATCGCGCCAAAAGCGCGGCCTGATGCAAAAACTCCTGACAGGCGAATGGCGCGTCAAGCTCTCGGACGAAGAAGAGGCAGCGGCATGAAGTTCATTTATGTCGATGAGAGCGGTGCCCGCGACCAAGGCGATGTCTTCGTCATGTGCGGCTTGATGGTGGACGCCTACAAGCTGCGCAAAAAGACGGCTGATTTCGATGCCAAGCTTGAAGAACTCTTCGCGCGCCATCCTGGGACTCGAACCGAATTGAAGACCAAGCGCTTTATCAACGGTGCTGGTGCATGGCGAGATATCGACCCTGAAGAGCGCAAGCAGTTCTTGACGGAAGTCTGCGAACTCGCTGTTGCCAATGGTGGCAAGATTTTCGGAATTGGTTTGTCGTTTGAGGCGTTCGATGCCGCTGCGAACGGTGAGCACGCGCACCCGTTCGGGAACAGCTACTGGATCGGCTCTGCCATGTTCACCAGCTCGCTTGTTCAAAAGAAGATGCAGGGCGTCAACGGTGGGAAGGGGCTAACTGTTGTCATCATGGACGACAATAAGGTCGAGATGGCGAACTATTCTGACGCGCTCTATGGCTGCGATCCCTGGTTTGACGGGCTCTACCAAATCCAGAAGCGCAAGCGCGGTGCAATGGTCTGGGATGGCCGAACTGCCAGAAACCGTTTTGATCAGATCATCAACACATCCTTTGCAATCAAGTCAAACCACTCGTCTCTGGTGCAAGTCGCAGATGCTTTGTCCTACGTTTACCGGCGGCATCTGGAGTTGATGAACGAAGCAGAGGCATACGATGGCGAGCAAGCCTACTATGCGGGGCTTGTGGCTATCCTCGAAGGATCACGCGAGAAGATCGGGCGGACGCCAGGTGCGCCGTGCAACCAGTTCTACGAACGGGCCAAGCACGCGGGGTGGCAGCTGTGAGCGATAGAGGTTTCGACCCCGCCGAAAAGTACCAGTCCCAGATACCCGCGATCCAAACCTTGGTCGCGTTGGGTTTTCAGCCTTTGTCGCAGGCAGAGGTCGATCAGCTGCGGGGCAAAGCCCGCAATGTCATCCTTGATGATCTTGTTGTTGACCAGATGCTCAAGCTCAACGGCTATAGCTACCGGGGCAAGAGCTATGCCTTTGACCTTGAGGACGCCTATGAGGCGCTCCGCCGCCTCAAGCCGACGCCTGACAAGCTCAAGGGGCTGAAGGGCACGAACCAGGATATTTACGATCTCTTAGTTCTGGGCACCACGATCTCAAAGACCATTGATGGCGACAGCAAAAGCTATTCCCTCAAGTACATCGACTGGGAGACACCGAAGAACAACGTTTTCCATGTGACGGCTGAGATGACTGTCGAGCGGACAGCCAGCACAGCGACACGGCGCTGCGATATCGTCTGTTTCGTGAACGGCATCCCGTTCATCGTGATCGAGAACAAGCGCCCTACGGAGTCGCTCAAGAAGGCCGACAGCCAGCTGATCGGGTATCAGAACGAAGACAACATCCCGCAGCTTTTCCACTACGCACAACTACTCATGAGTATGAAGCGGCAGGAGGCCCGCTATGCCACCGTGGGCACGCCACGCAAGTTCTGGCAAATCTGGCGCGATGAAGAGGATCAGAATGCGGATATCTCAGCTGCGATCAATCGACCTCTGACGACAGAAGAAAAGGATGCTGTCTTCTTGGGCGATCTGGCCGATGCGCGCGTCTTCTTCGAGGAACTGGCAGCGGGCGGGGAGAGGTCGATCAGTGAACAGGATCGCGCCATCTACGCGTTGTGCCGACCGGAGCGTCTTCTCGACCTCGCGCGGCGTTTCACGGTTTTTGATGGAGGTGTGCGCAAAATCGCCCGCCATCAGCAATTTTTCAGTATCAAAACCGCTCTTACCCGCTTGAAGGGTTTTGAACCGGAAGGTCGCCGCAAAGGGGGTGTGATCTGGCATACACAAGGCTCAGGTAAGAGCCTGACGATGGTGATGCTTGGGCGTGCGCTTGCCCTCGACAAGAACGTGAAAACCCCCCGCATCCTGATCGTCACGGATCGCGATGACCTGGACAAGCAGATCAAAGGTACCTTCAAGTCCTGCGACCTTGAACCCGTGCGGGCAGCCACTGGGGCAAACCTGATTGAGCTGATCAGGAACGGCGCGCCTCTAGTCACAACGATCATCAACAAGTTCGATACTGCAATGAAGGCGGGAGACTTTCAGGATGATAGCGCCGACATCTTCGTTCTGGTTGATGAAAGCCACCGTAGCCAGACAGGCCGCTATGGTGGGCATGGTAAGTTTGCCTTGAAGATGCGGCGCATCTTGCCAAACGCCTGTTATCTCGGCTTCACTGGCACGCCTCTTCTGAAAAAGGACAAGAACACCCTCGATACGTTTGGGGGGCTCATCCACAAGTATACGATTGATCAGGCGGTGAAGGACGAGGCGGTTGTCCCGCTGCTCTATGAAGGGCGCTTGGTTGAGCAGCAGGTTAGTGGCGATGTCGTCGATACCTGGTTCGACAAGATCAGTCAGGGACTGACAGAGAAGCAGAAAGCCGATTTAAAGCGGAAGTTCTCGCGGATGGATGCATTGTCCAAGACGAGCCAAGCCATCCGAGCCAAGGCGTTCGATATCTCGGAGCACTTCCGCCAATATTGGCAGGGCACGGGCTTCAAGGCGCAACTTGTGGCACCCTCAAAGGCTGCAGCCGTGCGTTTCAAGGAGGCCCTGGATGAGATAGGCCACGTAACAAGCGATATCATCATTTCCGCCCCTGACGACAAAGAGGGGAACGAGGAGGTTGATCAGGAATCCAAAGACTTGGTGCGCAAGTTCTGGGAAAAGATGATGGTCAGGCACAAAACCGAAGACGAATACAATCGCCAGATCATCGACGCGTTCAAGGGCTCAGGCGACCCTGAAATCCTGATTGTCGTCTCGAAGCTTTTGACCGGCTTTGACGCCCCCCGGAACACGGTTCTCTACGTATGCAAGCCGTTGCGGGAGCATAATCTTCTTCAAGCCATTGCCCGCGTGAACCGCCTCTACGAGGACGACGACCAAGAGAAACAGTTCGGCTTCATCGTCGATTATGAGGGGCTGCTTGGTGAGCTCGATGCGGCTCTGACAAACTATAGCGCCTTTGAAGGTTTCGACGGTGATGATGTCGCAGGATCGTTGCACGACATTCGGGAGGAAATACGAAGGTTACCGCAGCTGCATGACCAGCTGTGGGACGTCTTCAAGGAGGTTCGGAACAAGAAGGACATGGAGCAGTTCGAACAGCTCTTGGCGGACGATGCAAAAAGGGCAGACTTCTATTCTCGGCTGAAGGACTATGGCCGCTGCCTGCACATCTCGCTTTCCTCCGAGAAACTCTATGACGTGTTCGACGAGGCGGCGGTTGTCAACTTCACGAAGGATTGGAAAGCCTTCTCGGAGCTTAAGCGCTCTGTTCAGCTGCGTTATCAGGAAACAGTCGATGCAAAGGAGTTCGAGCCCAAAATTCAGAAATTGCTCGATGATCATGTCACGGCAAAACCAGCCGAAGTCATCATCCACCTAGTGAACATCAACGATCCGGATGCGCTCAACGCGGTGATCGAAGAAGATGGTACGACTGCCGCCTCCAAGGCGGACCGCATTGCAAGCGCGACCAAACGCACGATCACGGAAAAGATGGATGAAGATCCTTCCTTCTACAGGCAGTTTTCCGAGATGCTGGCGGAGACAATCCGCGACTACCGAGAGAAGCGAATTTCGGAGAAGGACTACCTCAAGGCTGTCATCGATCTGGCGGGGCGCGTTGCACGCCGCGATCATGGCCGAGAAATGCCCGAAAGCATTAAGGGTGACACGGACTCACAGGCCGTTTTCGGCGTCCTTGAGCCGATCCTGAAGGAGATTAATGGGGGCGTTGAGGACATTGTGACAGCCGATGTCGCGCAGTCGATTGTTGGGATCATCAAGGATCACCACATTGTCGATGTCTGGTCGAACGAGATGGCGCAGAACAACATGCGCAACGCAATCGACGACTATTTCTTCGACGTCGTGCGCGACGAGAAGGGCATCGACATTTCCCTCGACCTTCTTGACGACATCGAGCTGCGGATCATGGATATCGCGCGGGCGAGGTTCCCTGGATGAGCGCTGAGGTTCTAGAGACGATCTTCGGTAGCGAAACGATCCGTTTTTCTGTGGTAAGACGGGTTCGCAAGACCCTGTCCATAAGCGTATTACCTGATCAACAGGTTGAGGTGGTCGCGCCGGAAGATGCGAGTTCTGAACGCATCATCGAAAAGGTTCGTAAACGCGCGCCTTGGATATGCAAACAGCTTCGCTACTACGACCAGTTTCAACCCAAAACGCCAGAACGTCGCTATGTCGGAGGCGAGACCCACTTGTACTTAGGGCGTCAGTACAAGCTCAAGGTAATCTCCAGCCTAAAGAATAGCGTAAAGATGCAACGCGGTCAGCTGATAGTTCTGAGCACGAGACCCGGTCGAACCTTCCAAACCCGTGAGTTGGTACGCAGTTGGATGTTGCAACGCGCCCGGGTCAAATTCGCGGAACGCTTGGACATCTGCAGAGAAAGCTTTCCGAATCCTGAGAAAGTGATTCCGAATACCGTCATCATTCGAGAGCTGAGCTCACGGTGGGGATCTATGACAGGAAGGCGGAATTTAGTGCTCAACCGCGCGCTGATCGGAGCCTCCACAGAAGCTATCGACTATGTGATCACTCATGAGTTGTGCCATATAGACCACCCACATCATGGTTCCGCGTTTTTTGACCAATTGAGACGAGTGATGCCCGATTGGGAGAAACGTAAATCTAAGCTTGAACGTCAACTTGCATGATTGCGGTCCTTGTTGGCTATCGGGTTCATTTTCAGAAGAAGTCAGCATTGCGCTCCACGTCGTCCCAATGCTTGTTGACGGGTAATGTCCTGGCGCGCTGCTGAATGTCCCTGAACGTTACAGGCACATAGCCCCACACATCCACGCCAACATTGACCGCATTTCGGCTACCCATCCACTGTTCGTGCACATGGCCGAACAAATGAAGTGCGCCTTTGCGAGCCTTGTGCCAGGTGATCATCGGGTAGTGGCATAGGACCGAAGTTGCGCCAGTTCCCTCCGTCACCTCAGTCAAATGCGTGACGGAAGTCCAAGGCAAAGCCTGGGTGGCCTCTCCGTCATGGTTGCCGACGACAAGGTGCTTCTCCGCACCCGGCAGCCTGGAAAACAGGTTTGACAACCACTTGCGATCTTTGGCCTTTGGCCCAAAGGCGAAATCCCCAACAATCCAGAGCGCGTCTTGCGGACCAACCTTCGACGCCAGGTTTTCAAGCAAGACAGCATCCATATGGCTCGCCGAGTCAAATGGGCGAGCGCAATGCTTGATGATGTTGTCATGGCCGAAATGCGTGTCGGCGGTGTACCAGTGCTTCATGGCCGATCTCTAAAGTCGCTGTGCGCTCAAAGGCGGGGTCCGCCGTGTAGCACCCAATGTCTAGTCTGGCTAGGCCAGCGCCACCTGCCTGACACCGTGGATGTCGCGAACCTCGGTGTCCGAAGTTATTCCGGCGGCCACCAACGCCTGTTCAACCTCCTTTGAGACGCGCTCTGCCCGCTCTTGGGCCCAGGCGGTCAACCTTGTGGAAATCCACCATGCAGCAGGTAACAGGACGAAAGGGTAGAACTTCAACGCCGTCGCCGACATGCTGTCGCTCATGTTCGGAAAAAATGTAGCTAGGAAAGCGAAGTATAGCAAAAGGCCCGGCAAAGCCCCAACGACCGCAACCAAGAAGGCGGTAGACAGCTTGCCCTTCGGCGTGTCGGGATCGGCAGAACCATGCAATTGAAGGCACTGATCCGTCAGGTTCGCCAGCGCGACTGGCTCCCGCCCAACCGGTGCCCAGACAACGGCGACATCATCTCCATGGCGGGCGCGATCCAGCACTTCGCCTACGAACGTGTGATTTTGCCCACCGGCTTCTCGAAGCGTCATTTCCCGCCACCGCCGCGAACGCTCGACACGCCGGGTTCGGCGGTTCACCTCCCGTTCGACGCGATCAATGATGTCCACGACATTGCCACGGATGACTTTGTATCCGTGCGGCATTTTCGGCTTTTTCTTTGGGGAACCAGACACAGTTTCCTCCACAATATCCTATAATGGGATAATACCAGAACAGGATTACGCGGCAAGGGCTTAGCCCGAATGGAGATGCCGCATGACCAGAAGTCTGCGAACGCCGGGGCACCAGGCGTTGATGCAGGTGCTGGTAGAAACGAGAAAGTCGAAAGGCGTTACACAACAGGAGCTTGCCGACCGCTTACAGCGACCGCAGTCCTATGTTGCCAAAATAGAAACTGGTGAACGACGGCTAGACGTTGTTGAGTTCGTGGAGTGGTTTCTGGCACTAAACGCTGATCCGAAAGCGGCGGTTTCAGCAATTTCGGATGTGCTGTCCGCTTAAGCTGCGAGAGCCGCCATCCGAGCTTCAACTCCTTCCCAGGTACATGCCATTAGGTCACGCGGAAAGTCCCCAGGGAGGGCACGCTCCGTCTCCGCCATAGCTGCCGGAATACGACCTAGAAGCTCATCAATTGCATTTTCAGCTAAGTCGCCCCCAAGCCCAACGGTTTTGGCCGTCTCAAGGAAGTGGCGTTTGACCACCTCGTTGATCCGATAGTGGTTCTGATCGCCAACGCACATTGCGAGGCGCATCCGATTATGGCGGATTTGTCCGTCGGCCACTGCCTTCTGCGCCGTGAGGACGTCATAGAGCGGGGTCATCCGAAACCCGCCGCCGGGGCGCAGGGCAATGCTGAAGTTCTTCGCATGGCCATCCGTCGCCCCAAGAAGCCAGAAGACGACCTGTGCGGTGAAGAAAGCCAGACGGTCGTCGTTTGGGTCGTCGCTCGCCGACAGCAGTTTCATACCGTCAGCGATGCCAGGCCCGCCATCCATCTGGTACTTTTGGCTTGGCGGATAACCAAGCGCTTGGCAGAAATCCTCCTGCGGAAGGCGGATCAGCCTACCATCGCGCGTCCAGCGCCGGTCGAACCGCTTCACCACCAGCGAGCGCACATCCTCGAAATCGGCGATCTCCACCTCGGCCACATCGAATCCCATGGTCTTGCAGAACGTCATGCAGAGGAACTCATTTTCGACGCTGTCGGACAGGTTGATCCCGTTTGGCAGCACCCCGAGTTGTGTCTTCAGTATGTGGGTTGTTGGCGTCATGCCGGCCGGCCTGATCCATTTTCCGTCTTTTCGCAGGAGCGCAGTCTTCTCCTGCGCACCGGCGAGCGAAATCCGAAAATCGTCATCTTCGATCCCTAGCGGAGCCGTTGCAAGGTTACGGAGCACCTCTGCCACCTCTGCGTCCGAAACCGGCTCCCCTTCCAGACCTTTCGGCTCCGGAAGATCATCACCGACGACAAATTGTAATGCTCCCACACAGTCGCGACCGATCTTCTCAAGAAGGTTGTAGGCGTCTATGCCACCTGCTCCGGTCTTGGCTGCCACCCGTTCCCGGATCACCGGATTGTCCGGCAAAAGGTTCTCCAGATAGGCAATGACCGGCGCACCCTGATGGACCTGCTCTTGCAATGGTAGTGACAGGGAGACGGGAAGGGTATGTTCCCATGCCAGCCAGTCCGGCGCATAGCGGAACGAAATCGCACCGCTTCGCGCCATGTCGATCTCGCCCACAAGGCGGCCGTTCAGCAGAACCGTCAGCCTGCGTGCCATCAGAAGATATCCTCGATATCCGGCTGATGCTTCCGGCGCTCGCTGATCCGGAACTCCAGTCCGAGCGCCATCATGATTGCGAGGATCGTCTTGAGCTGCGTGCCTTCGTCGCCATTCTCGACCGAGGAAATCGTGGCTATACGCAAGCCAGATAGTGAGCTGACCTCTTTCTGGGTCAGCCCTTTTGATTTGCGGGCGCGCCGCAATGCGGTGCCGATCTGTTCTGATGTGCGGGCCAGAGTTTCCATGATGCGCTCCATTTACGCCGGAGCGTATACTTAGAATTTTTACGCTTCAACGTAAGAAATGAAAAATTACGCTATAGCGCAACAATTTCGCATCACTGGTTGAGCCTATACATTCGCCCATTGTAGCTGGCTATCTCTGATAGACCCGGCGCGCGCCAGGCCAATAACTCGCTACCGTCTGGAACCACAAAGATCACACGGCCACGGTGCTCAATCAGATCCAAGCCAATCCGGTTGCGCAAGTCCACCAATTCTTCCAACGCCTTACGGGTCGCATCGCGTTCCTCTGCAATTTCAGAGAGTTCTGCTCCCACCTCAATAATCTGGCGCTCAATATCAGAGCGTCGGGTCGATATCTCAGATTGTAGTGCAGCCAACTCCGTATCGCCTTCCAGCCGCGCAGCCTCGATCTGGTCAGCGTAGAAGATGCGCAGGGCGTCGGCTTCGGCCCGTGCGGCCGCCTTCAAGCTGCTGCTTGACCAGAGCGCAGCCAACAGGATCAACGCACCGAGCAGACTCAAAGCAGCGATGCCGCCAATCAGCAAACGTCCGGTGTACTTTACTCGGCTCTCAAGCGCGCCCATTTCCCCTTCAAGAACTTGCATCTGACCTTGAACAGTTGTCGCTCTGAAGGATGTGGTCCGCACGAGCTCTTGCAGTTCATCAATCGCCTGGATCAAATCAGCTGCTTTCTGAGTCTGTGCCGCACCTTCAAGTTGCCTTTGCTGTCGCAGGTAAGCGATCCGGTCATCTAAATCGTCGCTCATGGCTCTGCTCCCCGGTCAGAAGTTGGCGATCCCGGACCGAGTTCTTCCTTCAAGTCTTGCTCCAAGCTTGCGACTTGATCCCGAGGCAATAACGACGAAATCCTCTGCCAAAAGGAAAGGACGGCGGTAACCGGCTTTTCCAGATACGACCTGATGCCATAGTCATCCACGCTTCTGGCCAAGGACTTATCTGTGATCAAGAATGAGGATTGCTTGGGATCAATTTGAACGGTTCCATTGAATACTCCCATCAGGGCCCGAACGGTGGCTTTGGCCACATCGGCAACCACCCGTTTGACGACCCGCCGTTTCTCAAAATCAAAGGCCCGGCGCTCTTGCTCCAGTTCAGCCTCCGCAGCCTCAATCTGGCTGGTACGCGCAGCCAGATCTGCACGAACTTTCTGTTGCAATTGACGAGCGTCCTCTTTCGCCGCTTCAACCACCCGTCTGGCTTGTTTGGTAGCGCGTGCTTTGGCGTCCTCAGCTTCCTGCTTGGCCTGATCGACCAGGGCCAGCTTTTCGGCGAGCTCCTTCGCCTTCTCCGACACAGACTTTTCCAAGTCATCTTCCGCATCAACGATGCGCTCGACACGTTTTTCAATGTCACTCTGCAGTTTGGCATCGCGCCGCGCTTGATCCTTGCGGGCCTTCCATTGCTGGTGGCTGAGGCGTTCGCGCTTCGGACCTGTTCTGGTCAGGCCACAAGGCACACTGACCTGCTCATAGTAGTGATCCTGCAGTTCACGGGCTTTGGCACGGTAGGCTGCGTTACCGAAATTCACCGCGGTTTTATCGTCATGATCTGCCGAACGTGCGACTTCCATCGCCTCCTCCTTCGCCTGCCAAGCGGGGTTGAGCTGCCGCGCCGAACAGGTCGCATCGCCAAGCGGCAAAATGTAAGCGTGGAGGT
Organism: uncultured Roseovarius sp.; assembly: GCA_963422235.2. Taxonomy (GTDB): domain Bacteria; phylum Pseudomonadota; class Alphaproteobacteria; order Rhodobacterales; family Rhodobacteraceae; genus Roseovarius. Next base: position 1,747,250 of record CAXMWV010000002.1, on the reverse strand, counting down.
GTGGGTGCTCTTCATCCCAGTGTTCGATGACAGACACCAGCTTGTCGCCGAAGCGGGTCTTGAGCCAAGCAACATTGTGCTCGCGCCAAATCTCGTATTCAGCACGAGCATCGGGTTTAGTGTTCACAAGTTCGGTGGGCAGGGGATGCGAAGCCACAGCGGTCATCAGCGTATGCCTGTCCTTGCGGATTCCCCGCCGCGTTTTGCGGCCATCTCTCAGGGTGACATCAATTCCACCGGCGGCGACCATGTCGTCGTGTAGTTTGCGGACCTCATTGGCGGCTACACCATAAACGACTGACGGCGGGCGCGGTTCGACCACATGCTTGCTGTAAATCGGCGCACGGGCAGCCTCAGCCAGCACTTGTTCGACAGACTGACCTCTGGGGTTTGCCTTGCGAGAATACGACTGTAGGTGCATGAATTGTGGGCCTGACATCAGCTTGGCCCCGTTTGAGAAGAAACGCAGTACGGACCGACTATTATGTTGCAAGCAACATGTCGGTCAGGGCGTTGCACCCCTGAACCCCGCCAAGCGGCTGTGCCGCCGGTCCCACCGGGACCGAAGCCGCCTTCGGCAGCTGCAACCCCAGCCCGCGCCAGCCTTGTGGTGGGCGCGCGGTCTGATGTTGCGACGAGGTTTCGATGGCAAATGAGGGCCTGTGCATGCGCTAGCTCAAAGGGCATTTCTCGGCCCTCCATCGTTGCCGATCAGTTCCCCGAGCAAACTGTTGACGACCAATCCCTGGCGCGCTTCTGAGCGTGCCATGCCAATGAACGCGGCAGCGGCATCCTTGACCCGATATTCGTCAGAACGGTCAGCATTGCGATCAGCGATCATCAGGCACAGCGCGGTCTTTTCTTCGCCCAACGTCCTGCATTGTCGCTGCCAAATACCGCCGCTTATCCCAAGCTGATCGGCCCGTTCTTTCGCAGCCAATTGGACCGCTTGCCAGCTAAGGCGACCCCGGTTGTCGAACGCATTCCAGTAGAGCTCGATGATCTCTCGCAGCGGTTCGCTGGCCAGCAGCGCCACTTGCGCAGGTGTAGTCCGGACCAGCGGGGCGTCTTCCTGCTCTTCAGCCCTACAGGTTTTGTTGATATTTTCCTTACTTGTATTGAGTGCGGGTGAAATGTCGCACTGGTAGGACTTTTCACCCCTACCGATCTGCGCAGAAAAATCCTCCCAAACGGCCTCCAGCGCCTCGGCTACCTGCCGCAGTCGCTCAAAGCTCTGAATGGTCGAGGGACGGCGATTGGGCAGAACCTCTTCAGCGGCTTCCGTAGCGCCACCGGAACACAGCCTGCGGATATCACCGAACAGCTTTTTGATCCGGCGGCGAAGCCGTTCAGCCTCTTCCTCTTCAAAGGCAGCCTTTTGAGCCGCAGCTTGAATCTCGACCGCCCGCGCAATCAGCGGTGCGAGATTGATACCAAACTCATTGCCGATCTTGCCGTCTCTGCGGGACCCAGCACGGCGACTGTGGTCGGAGGCTGTTTTCGCCAACAGCCCGCGCTCGACCAAATCACCTTCGATGCGCGCGATCTGGCGTCTGTCCAACCCCGCCTGAGCGGCAATCTTCGTGACCGATGTCCAGAAGCTGCAAATTCGGCCAGCGCCGAAATCTTCGTCCATGGTGTTGGAGATTGCCACCTTCAGATAGGCGACTGCGCCCTTGCTCAGGCCCAGCTGACGACGACCGCGCTCGATCAATCCAAAGAACTGCCAGCGCGTCAAACCTTCCGGCAGACCGCCATGTGTGAGGTGCTGCGTCATGCCCGCACCTCCCATCCCGCGCTTGCGGGATTCAGTGCGTTCTGGTATTCAGTTTGGGCATTGAACTTTTGTTTGTCGTCGGATGGGGCTGCAACCCCTCCGGCGATTTTCTTTTTGGGGGTCGGCCTCTCCAAAAAGTTGGAACCCCGCCTTGTAAGCCCTTGATTTCCTATAACGGCGGAAGTTGGAACTTTTCCGACTAAGGCATTGATACTTCGAAATTCACCCCGTTCTGCCGGGGTCGCCAGCGATGTGATTGACCGCAAGCGGCGTCACGTCCAATGTGCCAGCCGACCGGCAAGCCGTGTCCACCTTTTGCCTTCGGAGGCCACAATGCTGCAGGATCACTACCCTTTCACCTCACAAACGGATCTTCGCGGCGCCACGTTTGCGGCGATGCGAGAGGTTTGTCTGGGATGGGCCAAGTCAGATGGTTTGAGTTTTACGGAAAACGGCGATGATCACCTTGCTGTCGAGACCAGTCGCGGAATGGTCGAATTGCGTTCCGTGAAAGAGACGGGGCTGAACTGCACAGTGGCTGCAAAGGATGTGCGCGCGCTGTTCATGGTGAAATCGACCGTGGTCAGTCAGGTTCAGGCCCAAATGCCCGCCGTTGCCGCAGAAATGCAATGGACAGATGGAGAAGTCGCAGACCCCCTGCCGGCCAACTTTCAATTCATGCGCTGCACCAAGATCGAGCAGCTTGGGCCCGTCTTTCTTCGCGCGACGTTGGAGGGGGATGACGTGTCTAGCTACGGCGAAGACTCGATCCATTTCCGACTTTTGCAACCCTCGACAGAGGCTGAGACAGAGTGGCCGACTGTTGCGCCCAACGGGTCCGCCAAGTACTCCGACGGCCCCGGTGCGCCACACAAACCTGTCTATTCGGTGCGGGCCGTGGACTACGAAAAAGGACAGATCGTCACCGACATCTTCCTGCACGAAGGCGGGAAGACAATGGAATGGGTCGAAGAGGTGCAGTCAGGGTCCAGCGACCGTGATGTGATCGGGATCATCGGGCCGATGGGGGGTGGCGTTGTGTCTGCGAAACGGTCGTTGATGTGCAGCGATGAAACCGGGTTTCCCGCAGCGGCGCGGATTTTGGAGAACCTGCCGGTAGACGCAGTTGGCGACGTGTTTCTGGAAGCCGAAGACGGAGAGGCTTGCGGCTATCCGTTCAAGTTTCCCAAGGACATGAACGTCACATGGTTGAAGCGGGCTGACGGTGACCGACTCTTGGACGCCGCCATGGCCGCATGCCCGAACTACAAAGGCGACAGCATCTGGTTTGCCGGAGAGAAAGAACAAGCGAGACTGTTGCGCGAGGCGACCAAAGACGCGGATCACCCGAGCGACACACTGAGAATTTCGGGGTTTTGGAGAGTCGAAAGCTGAGCAAGCACCGCAGATATTCAAAGCTCTGCCCAAGAAAATTCGCAGAATTTTCGCTCGCCTAATCCCACTCCACGTTGAACCGCTCGACCAGGTCTTTCACCTGCGCATCAGTCAGGCCTTGCACCGACATCCCGCGCGTCATCATGGCCAGCTTGGCGGTTTCTTCCAATTCTTCGATCGCGTTGCAGGCCGTTTGCACATCTTTGCCCGACACAACTGGCCCGTGATTTGCCAGCATCACGGCGGAGCGCGTGCCTTTCAGGGCGCGAACGGCCTCTCCCATGGCGTCGTCACCGGGCAAGAAGAAAGGCAGCAGTTTTACCTTCCCGAGCAGCATGATCGCATAGGGTGTCAGCGGCGGCAGGAAGTTGTCTTTGTCGAGATCCGGCATCATCGACAGCGCCACGGCGTGACAGGAATGCAGATGCACCACTGCGCCTGCGCTTTCGCGTGTGTCGTAGAACGCCGTGTGCAGTGGTATTTCCTTGGTGGGTTTGTCACCGCCCACATGCTGGCCAGAGGCGTCAAAACGGCTGAGACGCGCAGGATCAAGGCGGCCAAAACTGGTTCCCGTGGGTGAGACCAGCAAACCACCATCTTCCGTACGGGCGGAGATGTTGCCGGTGCTGCCATGGGTCAAACCACGATCAAATAGCGACTTCGATAACTCGCAAATCTGTTCCCGAAGCAGGCTTTCCCTCATGTGCAATCACTCATCGCACGATCTGCGCGTCCAGCCCGTCATTGGACAGGTTTTCCAAACGCGGCATGAGGCCCAGCAGTTCTTGGGTGTAGGGGTGCGACGGTGAGGCAAAGAGTGTCTCAGTGTCCTGCACCTCGACCAGCTTGCCCTGTTTCATCACGCCTACACGGTTGCACATCTGACGCACGACTGGAAGGTCATGACTGATGAAGAGCATGGTCAGGCCCAGATGCTCTTGCAGGTCCTTCAGGATGTTCAGGATTTGTGCCTGGATCGACACGTCAAGAGCACTGGTCGGTTCATCGCAAATCAGGAAACGCGGCTGCGTGGCAAGGGCGCGAGCGATGGAAATGCGCTGCCGCTGACCGCCAGAGAACTCGTGCGGGTACTTGTTGTAGGCGTCTGATGCGAGCCCCACGCGATCCAGCAGTTCCCGCACCCGCGGCTCCACATCATTGGCAGCAAGCAGGTTGTGATGCCTAAGCGGTTCGGCAACGATATCACCGACTTTCATGCGCGGGTTAAGGCTAGAAAATGGATCCTGAAAGATCATCTGGATTTGCCGACGATATTGGGCGAGGCCGTTGGCATCCATCTTCGTGATGTCATCGCCGTCGAAATAGATGTTGCCGCCATCAACCGGATAAAGCGTGCCGATCATGCGGGCCACAGTGGACTTACCCGATCCACTTTCACCCACAAGGCCGAACACCTCACCATCCTTGATGTCGATGGAGAGATTGTCGACGGCCGTGAAGTACGTACGTTGCGATGGGATGAATGAACCCTTTTCCAAAAACTTTTTTGTGACTCCGCACACATCAAGCAGCGTGCCATCTTTGGAGGGCGCAGGCTTATCCCAACTGCGCGCAAGGTCGGCAATTTTGAACTCGGTCACACGTCCGCCATAGCCGATAAGCGGGAAGCGCTTCAGCTTGAGCGTAGGGCGCGGAACGGCGGCGATCAGAGAGCGTGTGTACTCATGCGTCGGTGCGCTGAGAATTTGGTCAGTCGGGCCACTTTCCACGACCCGACCATTGTACATAACGGTCACTTCGTCAGTCGTGTCGGCAATCACACCCATGTCGTGCGTGATCAAGATCACACCCACCTGACGCTCATCTGCCAGTTCCTTGATCAGGTCCAACACCTGGGCCTGGATCGACACGTCGAGGGCAGTGGTAGGCTCGTCGGCAACAATCACGGACGGCTCAGAGCACAGCGCCAAAGCAATCACCACCCGCTGGCGCATACCGCCGGAAAACTGGTGCGGGTACTGATCAAATCTGCTGGCCGGGTTCGGGATGGCGACCCGATCCAAAAGCTCAATCGCGCGCTTTTTGGCATCCGTGGCCGACATGCCCAAATGCAGTTGAATGGTCTCTACCAACTGCTCACCCACAGTGAAAAGCGGGTTCAGCGATGTCAGCGGATCCTGGAAGATCATGCCGATCTCTTTGCCTCGGATGCGGCGCTTTTCCTCATCGCCCAGCTGATCAATCCGTCGACCGTTCAGGTGAACCTCACCGGTATGGATGCGTGCGGGCGGATCCAGAAGGCCGATCACGGCATTCCCGGTCATCGATTTACCCGCGCCGCTTTCGCCCACCACACCACGGATTTCGCCCGGGCGAATGTCATAGCTCACCTCTTCCACCGGGCGGAAAATGCCTCGGCGGGTGGGGATTTCGACGGTGAGATTACGGATGGATAGAACCGGGGCTGTCATACTGCCCGCACCTCCTGACATTACCCTGTCAGTTATTTTCGATCCGGGCCCTGTTTACAAGGTTTTGGGCGCAGAAATTCAACAGCTTTGCCTTGCGTCATGCCACACGCGCTTCGATACGGTTGAACATCGCAGGCACGCGCATGCCGCTAGTTGTTTCGTAGGCTTTGAACCGCTCGGTCACGCCTTCGACAATGGCAGTCTTGTCACTCTCCGTGCCATCTTTCTCCATCAGGATACGAGAGGCCGGGCCCAGCCGGGTTGCAAACTCGCCCAAGTCAGAGGCGGACCCGGGAGGCGTAAGGTCAATGGCAACCGATGTGATGGAAACCTCCACAAGGCCTGCACGTTTGAACACGTCTTCGGTATAGGCCCGATCCGACAGACCCATCGGCCCGGGTGCGTTTGGCGGCGTCGGCTCAACCGGACCAAGTCTGGCAACGGCCACATCGCGCGGCACTGAGAACCAAGGGTTCTCTTTGACGCTGCCCCAGGTCATGAAGATCATGCGACCACCCGGCTTAACCCCGCTGGCGATATTTGCGAAGGCCGCAACCGGGTCTGCGAAAAACATCACGCCAAAGCGGGAAATCACGGCATCGTGGTGATTCTGCGCGAAAGCGTGAGATTGTGCATCCGCGCATTGAAATGAGACGTTCTGCGCGTTCATCTCCGCCGATTGCTCCCGCGCACGGGTCAACGTTTGCTCGGCAATGTCTGCACCAGTTGCGGACCCGTGCGCGCCAACCGCTTGCCCGGCGCGAATGGTGCTCAGGCCTGTACCGCATCCGATGTCGAGGACATTCTCACCCGGCTGTAAACTCGCCACCTCTAACAGATGCGCCAACACATCGGCGAAGCTCTCATCCAGAAACGCGTCGTTCTGGGACCACGTTCGCCCGCCTTGCTCGGACCAAAATTCCGCCTGTTCCTGGTTTGCGGTGCTCATCCGCTCACTCCTTGAACTGACCGGCCATGATGCAAAGCAGTTCGTACATGATCGACATGCCGAGAAAGGCCGTGCCGCCGCTTGGGTCAAACGGCGGGGAGACCTCAACCATGTCCGCGCCCACGATGTTCAGGCCCTTAAGCTCTCGCACGACCTGAAGCGCCTGAAAGGAATTTGGCCCGCCCACTTCGGGTGTGCCCGTGCCCGGCGCAAAGGTGGGGTCGACGAAATCGATATCATAGCTCACATAAGTTGGCGCATCTCCGGCGATCTCACGCGCCTCGGCCATCACATCCTCGACCCCGCGGGCAAAGAACTCTTCGATCAGGATCAGGCGGATGCCTTCGGCAGCAGCAAAGTCACGATCCTCGGTATCGTACATTGTGCCGCGCAGGCCGATCTGCACGACACGCTTCGGGTCGAGCAACCCTTCCTCGACCGCGCGTCGGAAAGGGGTGCCATGCGTGTACATCTGCCCGCCGAAATAGGAATGGAACAAATCCGTGTGGCTGTCGAAATGCACCATGCCTACCGGGCCAGATTTGGCGACCGAGCGCAGGACCGGAAGCGATGTCAGGTGATCCCCGCCTGCCGTCAGAGGCGTGATCCCGGCCCCTATGACCTGATTATAGAAGGACGTGATCCGCGCCATACTGTCCTCGATATCGGCGGGGTTCGGCCCCACATCCCCCAAATCGGCGCAGCGCGCAGCCTCAAAGGGCCGCACGCCCGACACCGCATGCTGTGCGCGCATCATGGTGGAGGCATCGCGCAATTGCCGCGGTCCATGTCGGGGACCGGGTCGGTTCGTTGTACCGCTGTCCCACGGCACGCCGATGAGACCAACCTGCACGTCCTCAAACCGCTCATGTCCGGGGGGGATATGCGGCAGGCGCATGAAAGTAGGCACACCCGCAAACCGAGGCAGATCGAAACCGGAAACAGGGTGGAAGAAGGGATCGCTCATGAGAGGGGCTCCAATCGTTTACGGGAAGTGACAGGGCCGTCGCCTTGCGCCTCAATCCGGGCAAGCGCGGCATCAAGCGGTTCATAGGCGGTGGCCATATGGTGAGCGTTGGCGTGGATCAGTGTGTCCGCGTTCGCCATCCAAGCGACATGACCTTTCCAGAACAGAAGATCACCGCGTCGCAAGGGTGCACCGTCTGGCAAATGAGCACCCAACTCTTCTTCCTGCATGTCGGCGTCGCCGGGGCAGGCGATCCCACAGGCAAGACACGCCATCTGCACAAGGCCAGAACAGTCAGTCCCGAAACTGGAATTCCCGCCCCAAAGGTACGGCGTACCGAGCAAACGTTCGGCAATATCGACCGGGTCTTCATCCAGGTGATCTACTACGGAAAGATGGCCACTGGGCACGTACAGATCCCGTGGGATAGTCCCGCGGCTCCACGCAACACGCGCCCAACCACCCACGTCTTCCAACACGGTCAACCGTACCCCAAACGACAATGGCGCGATGCGCCCCATCTCCTTCAGCCCGGGTGTCGATTTGCCGTAGGTTTGAGCGACACTCACTTTGTGGGTCACCGGTTGAGACGACGCACCGGCAAAATCGACCGCATCAACCCATCCCGCATATCCGTCGCGCTCTGCATATCCGTAGACCCAACCGTCAACCACATCCAAACCGATGAATGTTTCCCCGCGAACAAGCTGCCTGTCCCGGCTGCCATTCGGCTTGTCACGCAAGTCTGCAATGGCCGCGCCAATAGTGTGCGGTTCACCCTCTACGAACCGCTCTGCCTCTACCTTGCCTTTGAGATGCGCGGCCGCGACGCGCCCATTGAAGGCTGTGCGCCGTCGATCCATCACAGCTTCAAAACCTCGGGCAGCGCCTCAAGAAGCGCCCGCGCGCCCATACCGACGCCGCCTTTGGGACGCGCCGGCTGGCTGGAGGCCGACCACCCATAGATGTCGAAATGAACGTAGGGGGCATCCCCTGCAAACCGGCGCAGGAAAAGTGCCGCGGTGATCGCACCGGCAAACCCGCCCTTCGGGGCATTGTCGAGGTCAGCGATCCCCGGTTCAATCATGGCCTCATACGGCATGTGAAACGGCAAGCGCCAGACCGGGTCAGCCACGCGGTCAGCTGCCGCGTCAAGCGCAGAGGCAACCCTCGTCTCATCCGTAAAGTAAGGGGCCAAATCCGCCCCAACTGCCACCCGAGCCGCACCCGTCAGCGTGGCCATTGAAATCATAAGGTCAGGCGCATCTTCCGCACCAAGGGCCAGGGCGTCGGCCAGAACCAACCGACCTTCGGCATCGGTATTGTTGATCTCTACCGTTTTGCCATCTCGCGCCGTGAGAATATCACCGGGACGAAATGCATTGCCAGCGACCGAATTCTCAACAGCCGGGATCAGTACGCGCAACTGCACCGCCATACCCGTGGCCATGATCATATGTGCCAGGCCCAGAACCGTGGCCGCCCCACCCATGTCCTTCTTCATCAGCGCCATGGAGCTGCCAGGTTTGAGGTTCAAACCGCCAGTATCGAAACACACGCCCTTTCCCACCAACGTCAGCTTAGGGCCGCTTTTGCCCCAGCTCATGTCAATCAAACGTGGCGGCTGATCGGCGGCCCGGCCCACGGTGTGAATCATGGGGAAGTTCTCTTCCAAAAGCGCCTCACCCCGGATCACGTTGAACGCCGCACCGTGGGTTTTCGCCAGATCGGAAGCGGCGGCTTCCAGATCAGCGGGGCCCATGTCGGACGCAGGTGTGTTGATCAGGTCGCGGGTCAGAAACTCGCCCGTCGCGATCGCTTTGAGCCGGGCTGCGTCCACCGTGGCGGGCGCTTTGAGCCTCGCCTTGGCACCGGGCTGATCCTTGTAGCGAGAGAAGCCGTAACCTGCCAAAAGCCAGCCCAAGGCTTCCGTGGCCAGTGCATCCTCAGACAGGCCTTCGAAATGGTAACTACCCTCGGATAACGCGTTGGCCACTGCTGCCATATGAAAACGCCCACGTGCCCGGGTGGCAGCGGTGCCATAGCCTGCCAGGACACGTTCGATAGCGCCGTCTGCGTCAGGAACAATCAATGTGCTGCCTAAGGCAGCGTTAAAACCCGAGGCCTCAATCCACGCGGCGACACGATCAGATTGCCCCGCTTTGAAGTCTTCAAGCGCGTTCTGTTCGATCACTTGGACCGGGATGGTTGTAGCACTGTCTGGGGCGAAATCGGGGGTCATAAGCAGGCTTTCAACGGCTGTTTCGAGGGCCGATTAGACCACTCAATAAACAGGCAGGCAAGCGCGGTCTTGCTGCAAGGCCCGTATCACTGGAACGCAATACTGCGGGTCTGTTCCGGCCTTTCTTCGACCATGGAGTGGTGGGTTAAACCCCACTTTGCGCCCGTCACTCTTCCGAATTCTTCAGATGTCCGGCATGTCCCAGACATCTGTCAAAGACCGCTCCCCCACCCGCATCAACCGCGCGATGGTTGCGGCCGTGGCCACCGGATCGCCCCGCTCAGCACAGGTTTTCACATCCCGCGCCACGCGCGCCAGCAGGGCAATACCCAATTGATCGGCAATGGCCCCCAGACCGCGGGCGCTCTTGCTCAAGGCATCCCACTCCGCCGCGCGATAGCATTTATCGATCTGGCCCAACCGGGCCGCCACTTCTTCCAATGCGCGACAAACGATATCCTCAGCCGCGTGTTGGCCCATTTGGGAAAACAGATCATCCAATCGGTCGGGATCAAACCATACCCGTTCCTTCTGGATCAAAGACGTCACTTGCTCCACATCTCACCCCTTAAAATCCACGCCCCCCAGCGTCGGGGTGCACTCTGATCACAAAGCGGTTTTCAAATGGTTGCCGAGCGCAGGGTTTGTTGACCGCATTCTCGTAGAATTGGACGCAATTGTCGGAGAGCCCTGCGAACATCCATGGGACGCGAGAAGCGTTAAGAACTCAGTTTTACCTTTCCTTTCAGCCAGAGCTTCGACATAAGGCCGCAGGTTTGGACGGAGCATGGCAGCCCATGACTGAGATTTTCGCCCTGGCGGCAGACAACCTCATGTCGCCCATCGTTTTGTGCTTTGCACTGGGCCTTGCGGCATCTCTGGCCCGGTCCGACCTTTCCATTCCAGAGGCCGCCGCGAAGGCGATCTCGATTTATCTGCTCTTTGCCATCGGCTTCAAAGGTGGGGTCAGCGTGGCCGATCACGGTGTGGACATGACTCTCGGCCTGTCGCTTCTCGCAGGCGTTGTGCTGTCTGCAATGATCCCATTCGTGGCGTTTGTCCTGCTGCGCATCATGTCCGGTATGGACCGCTTGAATGCAGCCGCCGTCGCAGGTCACTACGGGTCGATCTCTATCGTGACCTTTGTTGCCGCGACCTCTGTTCTGGAGGGACGCGGTATTCCGTCCGAAGGTTACATGGTGGCCGTTGCCGCCGCGATGGAAGCCCCTGCAATTCTGTCAGCGCTGTGGCTTGTGACTCGCAGCGAAAAAGGCGGCCGCATGGACAGCCAGCTTTGGCGCGAAATCCTGCTCAATGGATCCATCGTGTTGCTGGTCGGTGCATTCTTCATTGGCTGGATCACCGGTGAGGACGGGTTGGCCGAAATCGAGAGCTTCATCGTTGCGCCCTTCAAAGGTGTGCTCTGCCTCTTCCTTCTGGACATGGGGCTTGTGGCCGGACGGGGGATGCGCCGCGGGCGTGAGGCCTTGGGGCTGGGAAGCCTGGCATTTGGCATCATGATGCCGGTCATCGGCAGTTTGCTGGGTCTGGGTGCCGGGCTATTGCTGGGCTTGTCTACAGGCGGCACGCTGCTGTTGATGGTGCTGTCGGCCTCGGCCAGCTATATCGCTGTACCCGCCGCCATGCGGGTGGCACTGCCAGAGGCCAATCCATCAATCTATTTGACCCTGTCGCTCGGGGTGACCTTTCCCTTCAATCTGACGATCGGCATACCGCTTTACCTGACGATCGCGCAGCCCGTGACAGGAGGCTGACATGCAAACCCATGACGCAAAACGTGTTGAGATCACCATCGAACGAGCGATGCAGTCACGCCTGACACAGGCACTTCAGGATGCGGGCGTAACGGGGTACACGATCCTGCCGGTTTATGGCGGCTCGGGCCGGTCGGGCGAATGGGAACGGTCCGGCGATGTGACACGTGGGTCGGGGATGGTGCAGGTGGTCTGCATGATCCGGGCTGAGCGTCTGGACGAGCTGCTGAATGCCGCATTCGCCGTGGTGGAACGCCATATCGGCGTCGTGAGCGTGGTAGATTGCCAGGTGCTTCGGGCGGAACGGTTCTAACGCGCAAGTTAACGTTTTTCTAACCATGGCCGTGTTTCAGTGGAAGCATGGAATGGGTAGATGTAAAACTGCAGTCTGACCTCGCGGATGCGGCGCGTACGCTGGCGCGGGAGCGTGACGTCACAGTCAGCCAACTCTTGCGTGATCTGGTTACGCGCGAAGTCGATATGACTCGCAGGGCCAAACCAATCCGCACATTGGAAGACCGCTTGGTCGAGAGCCTGAAAGACAGGTTGTTGCCGGACTTTCTACAGGCAAAGACATGGCCGGACCTGACACACCGCCTGAAATCTAAAGGGTACTGCCTTGTCGCCGCCGGCGGTGGACTTGCTTTGCACGATCGCAAAAACGGACGGCGGGTGTGTAAAGCCTCGGAGCTTGGTTTTGGCTACAGTTTTTTAATGCGCAAGATGGGTGAGCCATTTCCCGGCCACCCGCATCAATGGTTTGCAGAGAAAGTTCTCACACCCGATCAGGCCGGCACTTTGCGCGATGATCAAAACGAAAAATCGCCGGTGAAGGATATCACCGACGATTTTGATGTCATTGAACCGTTCTAGATGGAAATGGCTCAGGCTGGCTCCAGCCCTTTCTTCAGCACACGGTTGCCCAAAACCTCGGCAATCTGAACAGCATTCAGGGCCGCGCCCTTGCGCAAATTGTCGGACACGCACCACAGGTTCAGACCGTTCTCAATCGTGCTGTCCTGCCGAATACGGCTGATGAACGTCGCATAGTCGCCTACGCACTCAATCGGCGTGACATATCCACCGGATTCCCGCTTGTCGATCACCATGATGCCAGGCGCCTCCCGCAGGATGTCGCGGGCTTCATCTTCGTCCAGGAACTCTTCGAATTCGATGTTTACAGCCTCGGAATGGCCAACAAAAACCGGCACGCGCACACAGGTTGCCGTGACCTTGATCGAGGGGTCCACGATCTTCTTGGTCTCCGCCACCATCTTCCACTCTTCCTTGGTAGAACCGTCTTCCATGAAGCTGTCGATGTGCGGGATCACGTTGAAGGCGATTTGCTTTTGGAACTTCTTGGGCTCCACATCCGTGGTCGGGTTGTAGATCGCTTTGGTTTGATCCCAAAGCTCATCCATCCCATCCTTGCCCGCACCGGACACAGACTGATAGGTCGAAACGACAACGCGTTTGATCTTTGCGCGATCATGCAAAGGCTTCAGCGCCACGACCATCTGGGCGGTCGAACAGTTCGGGTTCGCAATGATGTTCTTGTTCGAATACCGCTCAACCGCTTCCGGGTTCACTTCCGGCACCACCAACGGGATGTCGGGGTCGTAGCGGTACAGCGATGAGTTATCGATCACCACGCAGCCCGCCGCCGCGGCCTTCGGTGCGTATTTCTTCGTCGCATCTGAGCCGATCGCGAAAAGCGCGATGTCCCAGCCTGTGAAGTCAAACGTGTCGAGATCCTTCGTCGTCAGGGTCTTGTCGCCAAAGCTTACTTCCGTGCCCAACGACCGGCGCGAGGCCAGAGCGGCGAGCTCATCTACAGGAAACTGGCGCTCGGCCAGAATGTTCAGCATTTCGCGGCCCACGTTGCCGGTGGCGCCTGCGATGACGACTTTGTATCCCATTTCAAGAATCTCCAGTATCGGGATGGTTCACGCCGCGCGTCTTAAACCCAACCATCGCCCGGGGAAAGCCCTATCTCAGGACGTCGCATCGCGACTAAAGAGGTAGATCACGCAACCCACGAGAAGGGACATGCCAAAAAGGCCAAATATCCACGCATAAGCCATCGGTGCACCGGAGGTGGCCAAAACCGATTGGTGAACAGGTCCGGAGGCGAATTGCAGAAGGCCCACACCGCCAATACCGAAGAGGTTCATCAACGTGACCCCGCGCCCGGCGAGATGCGCCGGAAAGAAAGCGCGACCGTGGGCGATAATCATCGGGAAGGAGGCCCCGAAAAAGCCGATCGCTGCACAGAGGGCAACAGTGAACAAGACACTGCTTTGGACATTGACAGCAAGAAACAGGATGGACGCCGCACACAGAAGATTGCCACCCAAGACGACCCACTTGCGCGTGCCAAGTATGCGGTCGAGCGGCCCGTAGCAAAACGTGCCAAGGATCATCGCGACACCCATGGCCAGCGTGGCCTGCCCCACCTGCCCAGTGTCGAGACCGTGAATATCGATCAAGAAGGGCCCCATCCAAAGCCCCCGGATGGCCGCCGCTGGCGCATAGGCCACGATCATCAAAGGGATGATGGTCCAAATCACGGGCATCTTCAGCAGATCCAAAAGAGACCCACCGGCACTGTCTGTCACGCGTTCGGGGTCCCGTACGGATGCAAGAATACCGATGGCAACGGCAATGGATACGCCTGCAAGCCCCACAAGGCTGAGTCGCCAACCGAGGGTCTCTGCCGCCAATGCCATGGGGTAAGAAGCCACAAGGTTGCCGACCGATCCGATGCCCAACATCAGGGCGGCCAAAGTCGCGAATTGCGCGGGAGGAAACTGACGGGCAAAAATAAAGTAAGACGCCATCAGGACCGGGGAACACCCCACTCCGATCATCATCATGGCCAAATTGACGTGCCAGGCTTGTGTTGCCGCAGCAAAAAGCAGGGCCCCTCCACCGCCACCAAGGAACAAAAGTACCGAAGCGGTTTGCCTTGGGCCAATGCGATCCAGCGCCCAGCCGACCGGGATTTGCATGACGGCAAAAGTCAGGAACCAAAGCCCTGATGCGAAGGCGAGATCTTCTGGCGTTGTGCCAATGTCTCGTTCCAGAACGCCTGTAAGAACCGCAAGAAAAGCGCGAAAAAACTGGCTGAGCACGTAACCAATGCAGAGTACCGTCAACCCGATGCGCATCGCGCGTTCCTTCACTTAGCGTCAAACCTGCGTGGCAGAGATGTTGTTTGGGTTCAAGGATGGCTGGCCGCGACCTTTGACAGATCAGACCCCTCATCCACATCCCGCAAGACATCGACGACGGCGATGCGGCGGCCCGGCAAGGTGGACAGGCTGTCGGCCAAAGCATGCTCAGTAGACCATCTCACGCCCTCGAAAAGCGTGGCAGGGGGCGGCGCGTTGCGTTTGAGACCGACCAACCAATAGCCACCATCGGGTGCCGGGCCGAAGACAGCATCATGGTCGCCCAAAGCTTTGAAGGCTCGGTTGATCTGTGATGGGCCAATGCCAGGAATGTCACCACCGATAATACAGACAGGCCCCGGCGGCAGACCCCGCATCAACCGGCCCATCCGATCACCCAGGTTGCCGCCACCCTGCGGAACACGAGGCAAATGCGCCGGCCAGCCACGAAACGCCAAACCCTCAGTACCCGGGGCGACTGCGAGGATGACTTGCCACCTAGGGTCATCGACCCGTCGCAAAAGCCCGCGCACCTGATGGCGAAACCACCATGCGGCGGTGGTCATGCCTATGTCGCGACCCAGTCGTGTTTTGACTTGGCCCGCGCGTGGCACTTTCAGCATGATGACAAGTCTGGCCCGACGCGTGGCGCTCACAAACCACGCTCCATCATACAGTGCGGAATACCCGCATCGTCAAACTCAGGACCATAGGCAGCAAAGCCAAGGTTTTCGTAAAATCCCAATGCATGGGTCTGCGCGCCCAAAATGGCCCGTGTCACACCTTCGCAGGTCGCAAGATAGCCCATGGTTGCTTCCATCAGCTGAACCCCCAAGCCCGTGCCCCGTTGCGATTGCAATACGCAGACCCGGCCGATCTTGCCGGTATCACCATCGATCAGGATGCGCGCGCATCCGACAGGTTCCCCATCCCGACGCGCCAAAATGTGATGCGCGACATCATCCATTCCGTCGCGCTCTTCTTCCTCAGAAACGTTCTGTTCCACCATGAAAACGATGCGGCGCAGTTCGAGACATGCCGCGATGTCGTCTGTCGGGCCAATTTCGAGCGTCATGCGAAATACCCCCAAAGGATGCGCGAGTAGATCTCCTTGAGTTGCAAGATCTGGTCCGTCTCAACACGCTCATCGACCTGGTGCATTGTTTTGCCGACGAGGCCGAACTCCACTACCGGGCAGTGATCTTTGATGAACCGCGCATCCGACGTACCGCCCGATGTGGACAAGACGGGCGTGACACCTGTTTCCGCCTTCACGGCCTGCGCAACCAGATCAGACAGCGGGCCCGGTGGCGTCAGGAAACTTTCGCCCGAGATTTTCACGACCATCTCGGCCGTCACACCAAACTCTGTCGCGATTGCATCCAACTGCCCCTGCAGCCACTCGGTCAGGCTTTGCCCGCTATGGCTGTCGTTGAAGCGGATATTCACCGTCGCACGGCATTGGGCAGGGATCACATTTGTCGTGTCATTGCCCGTTTCCACGCTGACAACAGCTAAGGTCGAGGGGTCAAAATGATCTGTGCCCTGATCCAGCTCTTGAGAGGACAGCCGATCCACCAGCCGCGCCATGGCCGGGAGGGGGTTGTTGGCGCGGTGCGGATAGGCCGAATGTCCCTGCTCCCCTGTGACGGTGATCCAAGCTGACATGGAGCCGCGCCGCCCGATTTTCATCATCTCGCCCATGCGGTCCGGGCAGGTGGGCTCGCCCACCAGACAGGCATCCATCGCTTCGCCCTGCGCATCCATCCAATCCAGAAGCGCCAGCGTGCCATCAAGGGCATCCCCCTCTTCATCGCCGGTGATTGCCAGGACTACGGCACCGTCTTCCGGTGGGGTCTGGCACACAAAATCCGCGGCGGCCGCGGCGAAGGCAGCCACGCCCGACTTCATATCCGTGGCCCCACGCCCCCAGAGCACGCCATCCTTGATGTCGCCCGAAAACGGTCCGGTCGTCCACGCCGCCTCATCCCCCACCGGAACTACATCCGTGTGGCCATTGAAGCCAAAGGTTTTGCCCGCCCCACGCGCACCCCACCGTGCGTAAAGATTGGCCACTTCACCACGATCCACGCGGGTACACGCAAAGCCCGCATCGGTCAGCACGTCCTGCAGCAAAGTCAAAGCGCCCCCTTCGACCGGGGTGACGGACGGGCATCGGATCAAATCAGCGGTTAGGGCCACCGGATCAAGCGGTTCATGCGACATGGCACACCTTTCGTCATGGCGTTCAACACGCCGTCCTGCGCATCTACACGATTATGCGCGCGCGGTGAATAAGCCTTAACAATCGCAGGGAAATCTGTTATCTCTGGTGTTAATAATAGACCCGAGGCAGGGCATCGCGGCCACAATGAGCCGCCAATCGAGCGGGTTTCTAATGACCCAACACAATACGCAGGACACTGCGTTGATTTGATTGTGCTGTGACCTCGGCGGCGTACGAGGTGGGCAATGATGAAAACAGGCGCGTTGCGTCGGTTCTATCGGTCTTTGGCGGGTCAGAGCATGACCGCGCCAGATCGCTTTTGCTTGCCCTACCATCGCTCGGGGGCATCCTGACAATGGGTTGGATCGGCGCGTGCACACGGCATTCGGGTTGGTTCAAACCGACGGCGTCAAAGCCAGACTGCACCTGCGCGAAGTGCCGGACGCCAGAGCTATTGCAAACCGGCACCTTGATGGTGGAAGCGCGCATTTCCCCCGAAGACAAACCACAGACACTTTTGTGGTTTGAAAGGTGTTTCCCATGGCCCGGAAGCTTTTCCTTACAGGTTCTGCCCGGTGGCAGCGTGGTGATGGTCGAGGCCCAGGGCCGGGACACCACGAGCGCGGTTCTCCCCTGCCCGTATGTGGATCGTACTGACGTTGTGCGCTTGTCCTACAGTTGGGATGCTCGTGTGAATTGGGCGCGTTTGGCCATAGAAAGGCCTGAACCCGACAGCCTGCACATGGTGCATCTCGAAGACGCGCGCCCGATGATCCTCAACGATTTGCGCGATGTGCTGACCCAGCCACAACTACGCCGGATTGATCCCGACGTGATGCAGATCGGCCTGTCAGATCAAATCGAACATGTCGGGCCACAGCCCGGTCTTCTGGCAAAAACACCGATTTTGACGTCTCAAGGCGAGCGGTACATCAAGGACCTCAGGCGCGGGGATCTGGTGATGACCGGGGCAGGCAATTTGGTGCCAGTGCTTCACGTCATCCGCACAACTATGCCATCACAAGGGTCCTTTCGCCCGGTCCGGCTGCGAGCGGGTTACTTTGGCCTGAAGCGTGATCTGATCGTGTCCGCCGATCAACGGATCGTGCTGGAGGGGTCGGATGTTGAGTACATGTTCGGGCATGAAGCCGTAGCTGTGCCCGCACGGCACTTGATCAATGACCGGTCCGCCTGGCCCGTGGAAGGGCCAGATACACTATCGCTCTACCAATTGGTGCTGCCGGATCATGAAACCCTGATGGCGTCCGGGTGTCAGGTCGAAAGCCTGTACATTGGCCGGATCAGGCGGAGGGCGGAAAAGTTAAGCGCAAGCATTTTGGCTGGCATCGACCGGTCTTTGCTGCCAGAGCACGCCAAACCGGTCTGGCCGTTGCTGAAACCTTTTGAGGCGATCAGCCTCGCCAGCAGCCGCGCGGCCTGAGTTTTCCAGTCAGTCGTAATTGCCCTTCACACGCTTCTTCGTCGGGTCGAAATGCGGATAGGGCACGACACGCGCTTTCAGCCGTTTCTGCTGACCGTCGAGCTGCCCGATTTCAATCTCGGTGCCTGGTTCCGCATGCGTGACGGTAACGCGTGCCAAGGCAATGGTCTTGCCTAGGATGGGCGATTTCATTGCACTGGTCACTTCGCCCACCTGCGCCTTACCAATGCGCAGGCAGTCGCCCGGCAACGGAACGAGCCCGCTTTCGATGTCGAGGCCGACCATCTTGCGCTGCGGGTGTGCCTTTCGCTCTTCCAAAGCCGCGCGACCAATGAAATCGTCGTTCTTCGACTTCAGTGGCACGGTAAACCCGATACCCGCTTCGAACGGGTCAGTCTGGTCATCGAACTCCGATCCCGCGAAAATCAGCCCCGCCTCAATCCGGATCATGTCGAGCGCGGCAAGACCCAAGGGTGCCATGCCATGCGGCTCCCCGGCGGCCCATATCGTGTCAAAAACCTCGACCGCGTCCTTCGGGTGGCAGAAGACCTCATAACCCAGCTCCCCCGAATACCCGGCGCGACCGATCACGATGGCGGTGCCGTCAAAATCCCCCAGACGCGCGGGCGTAAAGCGGAACATGCCAAGCTGTTCCACGGTCGGCTGATTGGGTGCGGTCCAGATGATGTCTTTCAGGATGTCCCGGCTCCTTGGTCCTTGGATCGCCACGTTGTGCAACTGGTCGGTGGAGTCGCGCACCCATGCGTTCAGGCCAAGCTTTTCCGCCTGCTCCCTGATCCAAAGTCCAGATGTGTCATTGCCGCCAATCCAACGATAGGCATTTTCAGACATGCGAAACAGTGTGCCATCGTCAATCATGCCGCCGTGTTCATAGCAAATGGCGGTGTAAGTGAGCTGCCCAATCGCCAGCTTCTTGACGTTCCGCGTCACGCAATGCTGCATCAGTTTCTCAGCATCCGGTCCTGTCACCTCGTACTTGCGCAACGGTGACAGATCCATGATCGCGGCCTTCTCTCGGCACGCCCAGTATTCCGCCGTGGGACCGTAGTTCGGGAACGTATTGGGCAGCCAATAGCCGTTATATTCCACGAAATCGCGGGTGAGCTTGCTAAAGCAGGGATGAAAGGCGGTTTCCTTTGTGGGTTCCAATTCGGCCTCCGCGGACTTCCTGTAGCCGACGGAGCGGCTGAATTTTTCTGTTTCCGCATAGGTGCGGACCTGAATGTCGGTGGGGTTCCACCCGTTGGCCTGATCAATGTCACACGGACAGGCCGTGGACACACAGATCAGATCGCTAAGCGCACGCAACAGAACGTAGTCGCCGGGGCGCGACCATGGATCATCCATGCCAAGCGCATGCGTGTCATCAAGCGTCGTGTTGAAGAAGAAATTGATCGCGGGCCAGCCGCCGCGGGGGCGGATGCCGTACTGTCCCAGATCCTTGTTCATATTGTCGGAACAATTGATGTGGCCGGGATAGCCCATATCCTCGTAATAGCGCGCGGTACATGCCAGCCCGAAGGTGTCATGACGCCCGCAGGTATCTTGCACGATTTCGACGAGGGGTTGCTGATCCACCGTCCAGTATTTTGAGAAGATGCCGGGTGCGGGGTACAGGCTTCCCATCAAGGTGCGCGTGGTGGTCGGGTCGATCTCACGCTCCAGACCTTTGTCGAGATCGCGCAAGGAAAATGCCTGAAAATCAGAACATTCACGGCCCTGAACATCCAGAATTTGAATGAACTCACCCTTTTTGACTTCGTAGCTGTGCGCCTCGCCCGGTTGGATATTAATATCGCGTAGGGGGTCGGCCAGCGGCTCGGTGGGTTGGTGCCCACCCTTGGCCAGGCCCGGGTTTGCGCGCCGGACATAAAGGATCAGTTCCGACGGTGGGTTTTGCGCATGCGGTTCCATCGGTCCGCCAGGTGCCGCGAGGATGATCATTCCGTCACATTCGATGTGGAACGTGGCCATATCCCCGGGACGGGATCCTTCAGGGAAAATGTGCACAGATTGGGCTTTATCGAGGTCAAAACCAGCCTTGTCGAGGGCCGCCGCCACGCGTTTTCCAGACACTGAGCCTTCCAGCAGCACGTGCATCAGGCCCTCGGGCTTGCCGTCACTTTCCGCGCCGATCTTGCCTGCGTCCGACGTGCCGTCAGGAGCAAAGAAAACCAGCTCCCCCGGCTGCAAACCTTCGCGATCCAGAACGGAAATCTCATCGCCTGCAAACACCGGAACGGCACGAGACCCCCCACCCGGCACCGGGTGGCGCTCTGTCCCGTGGGGCAGAATGGGCAGACCGGGGGTTACAATCCCGGCGCGCTCATAGGGCGTCTCAAAAACGGGGTTTACGTTCATAGTACGTTTTCCACGTCTGTGACTGCGAGGTCATCCATATGCCCGCGATGCGTCACCACCAGTTTGCAGCCCGACGGTGTTACTGAGAAATGCGCGGATCCGGCCGAAAGCGATACGAAATCGCCCGAGCGGTACATATGCCCGTCGCAATCCTCGAGGTCGCCCTCGATGATGTAGAATTCCTCCGGACCGTTATGGCGATGCGGATTGCAACGGGTGCCGGGCGCCATGATCATCAGGTAACTGCCTTGGCCGGATGCTTCGTCGAAAGAGACGTTTTTCCACCACACCTGCTCTCCCGGCAGGCCCGGCATTTCCATAAGCTCAAAACCATCCTTGTCGAAGGTGGCGACAGTCCGATGATCCGCCAGTTTCCCCATTAGTCCAGTCCAAGTGCCTTCTTGCGCCGGTTCGCCCAGCTGATGATCGCGAGGTCGAATGTAAGCGCCATAAGCGCCACATTCATCCCAAGCACGAAATTCTTACCCAAATCCGTGCCTGCCAGCGTCCGCTGCAATTCCTGTCCCAAGTCTTGCGTGCCGATGAAGGCCGCGATGATGACCATGAAGAAGGCGAACATAATCGCCTGGTTAAAGCCAACCGCCATGGTGGGCAGAGCAAGAGGCAGCTGAACGGTGAGCAGCTTTTGCCGCTTGGTAGCCCCTGACATGTCTGCGGCCTCCGTCATCTCGGGCGGCACGTTGCGCAACCCTTCGATGGTGTAGCGGGTCAGCGGGACGGTGGTGAAGATGACGATGGACAGAACCACGGTCACATCCGAGACGCCGAAGAGCATGATCGCGGGCAGCAGGTAGATGAAGCTGGGAAACGTCTGCGCCGTGTCGCATACCAGAAGCATACGGCGAGACCATTTTTCAGAGCGCGACGCGAAGATGCCGAGCGGGATGCCGATGAACATCGACAGGATGACGGCAGAAATTACCGAGTAGAGCGTGATGACAGAACGGTCCCACCAGCCGGAGAAGGCCACAATGATGAAGAATACCGCCGCATAAATCGCCGGGCGCTTGCCGCCGACGGCCCATGCGAAAGCGACGACCAGCAGGATGAAGGCGGTGGTTGGTATCCAAAGCAGCGCATTGCGGAAGGGGATCAGGATCCAGACGTTCATGACGTAGCGGATTTGCTCCGTTACGGCTTTCACGAGGTCGATGGCAAGGAAGCCCTTGATCGCGCGGTCCAGCTCTCGCCCCTGGCTGAACGACTGACGGCGACCGATCTCATCGAACCAGTCCACGAACTGCGCCAGCACCAGAAAGAAGGCAAACGCTACGACGGAAAGGACGATAAATTTGTGCTGCACGTACCAGGGTGTACCTTTCTCAAAGTGCTCTGGCAGTTTGACGACCCAGGCCTTGGAGAGGCGGTCGAGCATGACAGCGACCAGTACGATGGTGACGCCGATCTCAAACGACCGGCCCAGTTTGAAGCTGTTCATCATGGCCAGAAGTTTGCCGCCGAGGCCGGGCATCCCGATAAATGCGGTCAGAACCACCATGGCGAGGCAAAGCATGATCACCTGATTCACACCAACCAGAATTTCGGTGCGCGCCGACGGAATGTAAACGCGGGTCAGCATCTGCCAACGTGTGCAGCCGGACATGTTGCCGGCTTCGACAATCTCGGGTGAAACTTTCTTGAGGCCAAGCGTAGACATCAGAACCATTGGCGGGATGGCATATATTGTTGTGGCAATCGCACCAGCCGTCGGCCCCACCTTAAAGAAGATCACCGCAGGCAAAAGGTAGGTGAAGAAAGGGATCGTCTGCAGGATCGCGAGGATGGGCTTTATGGCCGCATCAAACCAGCTGTACTTCCACGCCAGAATACCAAGGCCCAGACCGATGATAAACGCGAGAGGTGCGGCTACGGCGAGGACAGAGAGCGTCTGCATCGCCAGCTCCCACTGGCCGATGAGCGCGGTCCAGATGAATGTGCCCCCCGCCAAGGCTGCAAGTTTCCAACCGCCGAGGTAGTACCCGATCACCGCCGCAACAGCAGCCACGCAGGACCAGGGCAGCGGGCCGACAAATGGCCAGCGGTGTTTGCCTTCCAAAAGGTTCGCTGTAACGCCGAGCATGAACTCCAACGGTCCTTCGGCAAACCACCGGGTAATGTAAATCAGACCAAAGCGGCCCTCTTCCCGGTCACCCTTGATCACGTCAAAGAACGCATCCAGCCAATCGGCGGTGGGTGGTATCCAAGCCTCTGGCAAACGGACCATGAAATCGGGAAGGATGGGTTTAGCTGCGCAAATCACCAAGGCTGACATCAACAGCGCCCACAACACCGGATCGCGCGTCTGACCGCGTGGCCGTGTGACTTGTGTGGCAGCGACGTCGGCCATGTCAGCCGTCTCCCAACAGGATATCGAGCGCCTTCTGCCGCTCCAGCATGCCGATCAGCGCGCCATCTTTTCCTGCAACGGCCAGATGATCGCGCGGATCATTGACAAGCTGACGCGCGAGTTGGTGGATGGTTAGATCACCTGAAACCGGATCACCCTCAGGCGCTTTGCCATTCAACGGCGTGGCGATAACACTCGCATGCACAACCCGGGCTGTTTCGATCTCTTCGGTGAATTTCTTCACGTAAGGCGTTTGCGGGTCGAGCACGATCTTGTCGGGCGTGTCGCATTGTTCAATCTCGCCGTCTTTCATGATGGCGATGCGGTCGGCGAGGCGCAGGGCCTCATCAAAATCGTGCGTGATAAAGACGATGGTTTTGCCCAGCATCTCCTGCAGGCGCAGAAATTCATCCTGCATCTCGCGGCGAATGAGCGGATCAAGCGCCGAGAAGGGTTCATCTAGGAACCAGATGTCGGGTTCAATGGCGAGGGACCGCGCAATCCCCACGCGCTGTTGCTGACCACCGGACAGTTCGCGGGGGAAATAGTCTTCGCGCCCATCAAGGCCCACCAGTTCGATCACCTCCAGCGCCCGCGCACGGCGTTCGTGCTTGTCCTGCCCTCGCATTTCCAACGGGAAGGCGACGTTCTCCAACACGGTCCGGTGGGGCAGCAGGCCAAAGGATTGGAACACCATGCCCATCTTGGATCGGCGCAGATCAATCAGTTCTTTTTCGCCCAAGGCCATGATGTCTTGGCCTTCGACCTCAATCGTGCCGCCGGTGATGTCGTGCAGGCGCGAAAAGCACCGAACGAGTGTGGATTTGCCAGAGCCGGACAACCCCATGATCACAAGCATCTCACCCCGGCTCACGTCGACCGAAACATCCTTCACCCCGGCAATGTAGCCATCCGCCCGGATTTCATCGAAAGAGTGACCTTGCGGCATTTTCTGCAAATAGGATTTCGGGTTCGGACCGAAGATCTTCCAGGCATTGCGGCAGGAGATGACAGGCGTTTCGCTGGTCATGAATGCGGACTTTCCGGTTCGATTTCCCCAAGTCTAAGGCAAACGGCCTCAGGAACAAAACATCCGGCCTCGTAGTAGGAGCACCGGACGTCTATTTTGGACCCTGCCCGGCAATCACCGGACAGGGTAAGGTCATCACGTCAGATCAGGTGCTGCCTTCCGGCATCCAGCCCTTCCAGACGTCTTCGTTTTCTTCCAGCCAGACTTCGGCTGCTTCTTCAGGCTCCATCTCTTCGATGTCGACCAGACGCGCCATTTCAGCGATCTGAGCGTTCGTGAATGAGATCTTCTGGAGCACTTCGTAAGCGTTCGGCCACTTGTCGGGCATACCGTCCCAAGCTGCTTTCTTCAGGTAACCATCAGCAGGGTTGCCACAGTCAAACAAAGCTTCCTTGTTGGGGCCTTTGGTCGGATCGGTATCGCAGCCATCTTCCCACGTCGGGAATTCGACAAACTCGCCCGGCCAGACGGCCTCGGCAAAGTTGGGCGTCCAATTGAAGACCACGACCGGGCGCTTGTCGGCCTCTGCCGCGCCAATTTCAGCCCAAAGGGCAGCAGCCGAACCCGCGTTGATCACAACGAAATCCATGCCAAGCGCTTCGACACGCTCTTTGCCGTGCTTGAGCCAGTCAACCGGCCCATCGAGGTAACGGCCCTTGCCGCCTGTTTCCGCCGTGGCGAAGAGTTCCGCGCAATCATTCAGCGCTTCCCAGCTTGGAAGGCCCGGGCAGGCATCTTTCGTCCACATCGGGTACCACCAGTCTTCGCGGGTCACCGCGTCATGGTCGCCTGCGTCATGCAGACCACCTTTGGAAAGCGCCTCGCGGAAAGAGGCACCAAATGCGCCTTCCCAGACTTCCAGCTCCAATGTGACATCGCCCAGACGGACCGATTCATAAACGGCTTGGCTGTCTGTGGTGACAAACTCCACGTTGTTGCCCATGCTTTCAAACATCTGACCGACGACATTGCTCATCACGATCTGGCTGGACCAGTTGTGGATCGGAATGATGATCGGGTCAGCACTATCCTCCGCCGCGAAGGCCGCGCCGGCGGATGTCATAGCAACGCTTAACGCTGCCAGAGACACCATATTCTTGAGTTTCATGTTTTCTCCCTATCGGTTGCGTTGGATGTCCGGTCGGAACACATGGTTTTCCCGGCACTCCTTCGTTTCGCCCGATTAGACTGGCACAGGTTTCCAATACGTCAGACAATAATTTGATTGCGCTTTGCCCATAAAAAAGTTTGGCAAATGCAGTTTGCCTGCTTAGACTTTGGGCTAGGAGAGAATTTTCTACGCGCGCTGAAAACCAAGGGTCAGTTGATGCTCAATAATCGTGCAGCTTTGCCGCGACTCGATTATCTGTTGGCGTTTGAAGCCGCCGCAGAGCTGGAGAGCTTTGCAGCGGCGGCCAAGGAACTGAACGTTTCAGAAACCGCCGTGAGCCGCAAGATTCGCCTCTTGGAGAATCACTATGGCTGCGCGCTCTTCGTACGAGGTCATCGCTCTGTGCAGCTTACGGACCACGGGCGAAAATTGTTGAACAGTGTGGGTCCGGCGTTGAAGACTTTGGAGCGTGCCTCAGAGAACATGCTGCAGGAAAAGCAACGCTCCACGGTGCGGATGGCTGCAACCAACTCGGTATCGTCTCTTTGGCTGATGCCGCGCCTGCGCAAGTTTCAGATGTCGAACCACAACGTCACGATCAGTCTTTTCTCTTCTGATCTGGATAGTGAGTGCCTGACAGAAGCCTTTGACCTCGCCATTCTGCGAGGGGATGGCGATTGGCCCGGTTACGACGCAACGCTCCTTTTTGGCGAAACCGTCTATCCCGTTTGCTCACCGGGTTATGTGGTCAATCACCCTCATCTCGACACGGCAGAAGACTTGCTGAACCAGTCGTTGATCGAAGTGACCAGCAACCATACCGAATGGCTAAACTGGCAAACATGGCTGGCCCATATGAATGCGGATCCGGCGGCCGCGCGGCATTCGACGTTTGTGAACACCTATCCGCTCGCCATTCAGGCGGCAGTCGACGGGCTTGGCATCGCGCTTGGGTGGGGGCACTTGGTGGATCGGCATTTGCAGGATGGCTCTTTGGTGCGGCCCTTGGCGGACGTGCATGTGAGGACACGCTCGGGGTACTACCTCTTGCGGCGGCAGGGCGCACCGAAACATCCGGAGAGCGATGTCGTGTCCCAATGGCTGATGCAGGAGAGCGCGTCCCGCAAGCGCTATGTCCCGGGCCTAGGGCAAAGACGTCAGGCCTAAGCGCGCTTTCGCTTTTCGCAAAAAAAGACCCCGGCACGAAGGCCGGGGTTGCGAAAGGTGGTGCTCTGTCAGGTCACAGGCACCGGCGGTATTCTTTTTCGAAGCATGTCACTCAAAAGTGGGAACCGGATTTGAGTTCCTCGGACATGCGCAACATGCTCCGGGTGGGGTCAGTTGGGACGTTCTCCCATCTCCGCACGGATTTGCTGGCGGAAGTAATCGATGGGAACGCGTTTGCCATCTTTCTTGAAACACCAGTAAGTCCAGCCATTACAGCTTGGTGCGCCTTCCAGCGCAGCACCGACTTGGTGGATTGAACCGCTCACCTCATTGCCGACAAGCGTGCCATCTGCACGTACCTTGGCTTTGTGGCGATCGTTGATCGAATAAAGTTCCTCGCCCGGGCGCAGCATGCCGCGCTCAATCAGTTGGCCGAAGGGCACACGGGGTGCGGCGCGCTTGGATGCGCTGACCTGCAAGGCCGCGCTGTCGAACTTGCGGACGTCCTTGAGACGTTTCTCGGCCACCTTGCGATAGCTCTCCTCGCGCTCAATCCCGATGTAATCACGACCCAGCATCTTTGCCACAGCACCTGTTGTCCCCGTGCCAAAGAACGGATCGAGCACAACATCACCGGGCTGGCTGGTACCCAGAATAATCCGGTGCAGAAGGCTTTCCGGCTTTTGCGTTGGGTGCGCCTTGTCACCATTTTCATCTTTCAGGCGTTCATGACCGGTGCACAGCGGCAAAACCCAGTCAGAGCGCATTTGAATGCCGTCGTTGAGCGATTTCAGCGCCTCATAATTGAAGGTGTATTTCGCACCCTCTTCTTTGCTCGCCCAAATCATAGTCTCATGGGCATTGGTCAGGCGTTTGCCACGGAAGTTGGGCATCGGATTGGACTTACGCCAAACCACATCATTCAAAATCCAGAAGCCCGCGTTTTGCATGGCCGCACCGACGCGGAAGATGTTGTGGTAAGAGCCGATAACCCAAAGCGCGCCATTGGGCTTCAAAAGCCTGCGAGCGGCGGACAGCCAATCGCGCGTGAACCGGTCGTAAGCTTCGAAAGAGGCAAACTGGTCCCAAGCGTCATCCACCGCATCCACCTGACTGTTGTCCGGGCGATGCAGGTCGCCGCGCAGTTGCAGATTGTAAGGTGGGTCGGCAAAGATCAGATCAATGCTCGCCTCGGGTAGCGACCGCATAACTTCAATGCAATCACCCGCGACAATGCTGTTGAGCGGAAGTGCCACAGCACCCCCTGCCTTGGTCTTGGTCATCGTAATCTGCCTCTGTCCCGGCGCTTTGCGCGCTCAGTCTTGTTGAGGCCAATCATGAGTCATTGGTGATTCGCCGTCAAATTCTTTTTTGAATCAGAGGGTTACAGATTTTGCTTGATACAAGATATTGTGCACGGGTTTGAAAGAACGTCTATGATGTGGGGTCGGCCCGAGATTTCGCAGCGCGTCCATGTGCTTTTTTGATCCGTATCCGGCGTTGGTCTCCCAGCCGTAGCCGGGGAACTGTTGCGCCAAATCCCACATGATCGCATCGCGCCTGATTTTCGCCACAATTGAGGCGGCAGCAATGGAGGCGGAAATGCCGTCACCCTTGATAATGCACTCTGCTGGGATCGTTATGCCGTCTGGGATCATGTTGCCATCAATCAAGGCAAGCCCAGGTACAACGCTTAGGCCATCGATCGCTCGCAACATGGCCAAATGCGCGGCACGCAGTATGTTGAGCTCATCGATCTCCTCAACGCTGGCATGGGCCACTGACACCTCCGCCACCGCCATGATCTCATCATGAAGCCGCTGTCTAGCCTTGGCAGTCAGCTTTTTGGAGTCGTTCAGACCAACCGGAACGGCATCAGGGTCCAGAACAACCGCTGCCGCCGTCACGGGGCCTGCCAGCGGCCCGCGGCCCACTTCATCCAAACCTGCAATGCGCACAGGGCCATGCACCATGGCTGCAAGCTCTCGGGAAAAATCGGGACCGTCCATACCCCTTAGGACCACGTCATACGCGAAAATGCAAAAAGGAAGGGCGAACCCTTCCTTTTCACTGCTCGATTGTCACCCTGCTTCAGTGACGGTAGATCGACATGTCGCGAAACCGGTGGTTATAGCGATGACCATGGTGGTAGTGGCGTTTGCGATGATGATAGCCATGTCCATAGTGGTGATGACGGTACCGTTTGGCGTGTTTGTGACCGTACCCACGGTGCCGCGTGACCTGGCGGCGATCATCGCGTGAGTCTGCAATAGCCGCACCGATGATGGCCAATGCAGCCACACCAGCGATAATCTTGGCAGTGTCACTGCTGTTGGCCGTAGCAGGTGTGGCAGAGAAACTGGCGAAGGCTATGGCGATGGCAGCCATCGACGTTGTGATACCTTTGAACAGCATGAGAGGTTCCTTTCAGGCGTTGGGCGTTTCCACGGCAAGACAGTTTGCTCGCGGCTCATGGTGAGGAAAGTGAGGGTCGCCTACGTGACAGGCAATAACGCCACAGTGTTATCCGATAACAACGCGGAGACGGCGTATTGACGGTCACAGGATATTGAATAGCGAAGGAACTCGTCGCATCTTGGGCCCATGAAAAGAACGCTGACCATACTCACCTTTGTGCTTGGCCTTAGCCTGATCGCCACCGGCGCGCACGCGGCCTGTTCTGTCGAATACAAGGCCAAGCGCGATAATCCGCTGAAACTATTTCATAATGTGGCGGTCGTGGCCGGTCCGTGCGATCGTGGTACGGTTCAAAGACAGCTTCAGGCGTCGCTCTCGGCGCAGGGGCTGATCCTGCTCAAGATCCTGTCTGTGCGGGAACAGTAGAAGACGAAAGGGGGCCGATCCGTGTTCGAAGGAGGCGCCAGCGCAGCCGATGCTCGCAAATCGGGTAACCGTGTTGTGATCCTTGGCGTGGTCGGGATCGTCGCGATCCTGACGATCACTGCAGTGTTCTTGTTTCTCAAGCTGCCGGACGCCAATGCGTTCAATATGCGGGTGGAGCGCATCTTTATTGAGAACGATGCCCTAACCACGGATGCAGAGATCAAACTTCTGGAAATCCTCGCCCTCTCTGGCACTGCGTTCTCAGAAACCCTGATCAGCTATCGGATCGCAATCTTCGTTCTGTTGGTGTTCGCCACCGCGCTTTTAATTGCGTCTTTGGTTTTCCTGGTGATGCTTGTCGTTCTCAACCGCCGCATGGCTCAGATCGAACGGTCGGGCATTCAGGTCAGTTCGCTTTTGATCTCTCGCGACGAGAAGACGGTTTACCTCAACGATATGGGATTCAAACTGACCGACGCGGCGATGGAGACATTGGCGGTGCTGGCAGAGGCCCGCATGGATGACGAAGTTTTGACGGGCGCAGAAATAGAAGCCGTCATCTCAGGCCGATCCAAGGAAAACTGCGAGGAGGCCGCTGGGGCCACGCGGATCAAACGCCTGAGAGACACGCTGGGCAATCAGATGATCAGCGAGCTTTTGGTCAAAAACATCGCACGGCGGGGGTACATGCTGGCCATCGACAAGGACGTGATCAAGGTCATCTAACGCCCGCGGATGGCCTGTGCCGTAGTTTACTCAACCGAACTGAGGCGCATTGAGCTGCGTAGCGGCAACCCACCATGACGGGTGGCTTTCCCGCAGGCGGCCCGCAGCTGACCCGGCGGTTTCTTCATCATTGTAAATTCCGAAGCACGTCCCGCCCGACCCGGACATCCGCGTCAGCAAACAGCCCGGCGTCTTTTCCAAGGTTTCGAACATCTGACGGATGACAGGTTCCGCTTCGATGGCCGGCTCTTCCAAGTCATTGCGCATGTCCTTCAACCACGTGGCAAGCTCGGCGGGTGTCTCAAACGCAGGTATCCTGTCCGGCATCGGGCGGTTCACCTTGTTTCGCAGACGTTTGAAGACTTCGGCCGTCAAGACCGGCAAGCGCGGGTTAACCAGCACCGCGTGAAGCGACGGAAGACCCTTGATCGGCGTCACGGTATCCCCGATCCCGGTGACTCTCGCCGGTTCGGACTGCAAACACATCGGTACATCTGCACTCAGCTCAATCCCGTCACCGGGCACAGCCTTGCCAGAGAACCCAGACAAAATACGCAATGTAGCCGCCGCATCCCCCGGGCCGCCGCCGAGACCCGCCGCGTTGGGAATGTTTTTCTCAAGGACGAAATCGGCCTTCATGCGCATCATCTGTGCGGCACGGATCACAAGGTTGCTGTCATCTTGCGGCACGCCATCGGCCATGGGGCCTTCGATCTTCAGATTGTAGTCTCCCGGCATGGTCACCGTCATACGATCCCCTAGGCTGGCGAACATCGCCAGCGAGTCCAGCGTGTGATAGCCGTCATCCCGCTGGCCGGTTACATGCAATGTCAGATTGACCTTGGCCGGGACAAACGTCTCAACCACCGTCATCAACGACCTCCAGCGACTCCGCCCGTTCCTCTTCCAATACCTGGTAGAGTCCCACTTCCAGCTTGCGGCGAATACGATCAGGGTCGATGTCCGGGGAAGGGTTTTCCTCGTCCACGAAAGACAGCGCGCGCCGCCACTGGAACTCCGCCTCAGTGTAACGTCCCACGGACCATAGAACATCACCCAGATGATCGTTGACCACTGGGTCAATCGGCATCAATTCGGCGGCGCGCTCCATCGGGCCCACGGCTTCCTCGTAGCGACCCAGCCGGTAAAGCACCCAACCAAGACTATCGACGATGTAGCCACTGTTGGGTTCCGCAGCGACAGCACGCTCAATCATGTCGAGCGCCTCATCCAGTTTGATGCGCTTTTCGACCAGCGAGTAACCTAGGTAGTTTAGAACCTGAGGATGGTCGGGGTTGAGCTCAAGCGCTTTGCGGAAATCCGCCTCGGCTTCAGGCCAACGGCCCAGTCGTTCGAAACTGATGGCGCGTGCGTAGTGGACAAACCATTGTTGCTGATCAAGGTCGAGGTAAATCTCAACCGCACGATCATAGGCGATTGCCGCGTCTTCGAACTGCTCCATCTGGCGGTAAAGGTCGCCCTTGGACACATGCACAATTGGCAGGTCCGGATATGCAACGGACAGTTGCTCCAGAACTTCAACCGCAGCGTCCATCTTGCCATCGCGGCGCAAACTTTCCGCGCGGCCCAATTCGGCGGATGAAAAGGCGGGGTGGTCACGCGGCACAGACTTGTAGGCCGCAGTCGCCAATTCATAGCGCTCCAGCGCCTCCAGCAACTCTGCTGTCATTATCAGAGAGTCGATGTGTCCAGGGCTGAGGTAATGCGCCAGGCGCGAGTAAAGCAGCACATAGTCTTCGCCGGTCTCTGTCACCAACGCACGACCAAGGGTGTAAAACACCTCTGCGATGCCATCCTCTGCTGACTTGATCAGACTGAAAGGCACGCGTTCTGACGCGGCAAGTTTGTCTCTGAGGCCCTGAATCTCAGGGTCCATCGCGCCAAAGGAGTCATCCAGCAGATCTACAGCGTCTTCATTTCGCTCCAACTGGCTAAGGATTTCGGCCCATGCAATCGTGCCACGGCGCGTGCGTTGAACCGGGCCATCACTCACGCCGGAAAAAATCTTCTCCGCAGACTCAAAATCCCCCACCGACGCCAGCGCAAGTGCTTTGTGATAGATCGCAAAACTGCGCAGGCCCGGCTCTTGTGCGACGTTGTCAAAATTCGCCATGGCAAGGCGGACATCGCCTGCACCAAGATGCGCCCAAGCTAGGATCAAACCATCCGCCAGATCGCCAATACCGCGTCCGTCTTCCATGCGGGTGATGACGGCGTCAATCTCGCCGCGTTTCACGTCATCGGCCACCAGAGCCATATGGGCGATGTGACTAATCAGGCCGTCAGCCTCGATCTTGCGCGCGACGGGGATCGCCAGATCAATCTTGCCCAACGACATCTGCGCCACCACAGCGCTTTCCATAATCGCCGGGTTCGACGGATCACGAGCCAAGGCACGCGTGAAGTACTCCGCGGCAGCTTGATAATCATAGCCGAACGTCGCCTGACGTGCGGCCAGGTACGAACCGATTGCCTCCTGTGCGACGGCAGGGCCTGACATCCCCAGCGCGAGGAGGACGGTGAACAAGGTTTTGCGAGTCAAGACGCGTTGCCTCTGGTTGATTGCTGCACGGTGTTAAACCTAGCCTCGCACCCCCTGTAAAGCAATGCGGGGCGACATTTATGCCGCCCCGCGTAATCACTTTCCCGCCAACTCACATGTTGGGATAGTTCGGTCCGTCCCCGCCTTGTGGCGTCACCCAAGTGATGTTCTGGCTTGGGTCTTTGATATCGCAGGTTTTGCAATGCACGCAATTCTGGAAGTTGATCACGAACTCGGGGCCTTCTTCCTTTTCCACGACTTCATAAACACCCGCCGGGCAATAACGCTGCGCGGGTTCGGCGTATTTCGGCAGGTTGGTCATGATCGGGATGCTGGCATCGGTCAGCTGCAGGTGCGCAGGCTGGCTTTCCTCATGGTTGGTCATGGAGAAACTGACATTGGTCAGGCGATCAAAGCTGAGCTTGCCATCGGGTTTCGGGTAGTCAATGGGCTTGTGATGATCGACAGACTCGGTCGCTTCCGCGTCCGATTTGCCGTGACCGACCGTACCCAAAAGCGAAAACCCGAAGGTGTTTGTCCACATATCCATGGCACCCAAACCAAGGCTGGCGAGCATGCCATACTTTGACCAAAGCGGTTTAACGTTGCGAACCTTTTTGAGGTCCTTGCCGATAGCGCCAGTGCGCACTTCGTCCTCGTAAGCGCTCAACTCATCAGACGCGCGACCGCCTTCAATGGCTTCATGGGCCGCTTCCGCCGCCGCGATACCCGACAGCATCGCGTTATGGTTTCCCTTGATGCGGGGGACGTTGACCATGCCGACCGAGCACCCAAGCAGCGCCACACCCGGTGCCACCATCTTGGGCATCGACTGGTATCCGCCCTCAGAGATTGCCCGGGCGCCATAGGCCACGCGCTTGCCGCCTTTGAGCAGCTCAGACACCATCGGGTGATGCTTGAAGCGC
The DNA here is from genome assembly GCA_963422235.2 of uncultured Roseovarius sp. Taxonomy (GTDB): domain Bacteria; phylum Pseudomonadota; class Alphaproteobacteria; order Rhodobacterales; family Rhodobacteraceae; genus Roseovarius. The sequence continues at coordinate 1,713,755 of CAXMWV010000002.1, read as the reverse complement.
TGGAATTCCATGTACGGGAAGAGATGCGGGTTCTTGTAGTTCAGGTGCACCACAAAACCCACGTAAACCTGGTTGTTGTCGAGGTGGTATATAAACGATCCACCGCCCGCGTTCTTGCCAAGTGGCCAACCCATTGTGTGGGTCACGGTGCCTTCCTTGTGCTTCTCCGGGTCGATCTCCCAGATTTCTTTCATGCCAATGCCGTATTTCTGCGGCTCTTTACCTGCGGCGAGGTCGTATTTGGCGATGACTTCCTTTGACAGGCTGCCGCGTACACCTTCGGACAGGAAGACGTACTTGCCATGCAACTCCATGCCAGGTTCATACGAAGGTCCGGGTGTGCCGTCAGGGTTCTTGCCAAATTCACCCGCAACCACGCCTTTAACTTCACCATTCTCGCCGTAGACGATCTCTGAACAGGCCATGCCCGGGAAAATCTCAATCCCCATTTCTTCCGCCTGCTCCGCCATCCAGCGGCAGACGTTGCCCATCGACACGATGTAGTTGCCGTGGTTGTTCATCAGCGGGGGCATCGGCCAGTTGGGCAGCCGGATCTGACCTGCCGGTCCAAGCATGTAGAAATTGTCAGCCTCGACCGGCGTGTTGAGCGGCGCGCCCTTCTCTTTCCAGTCCGGGATCAGGGTGTTCAAACCGACCGGGTCCAGCACAGCGCCCGACAGGATATGCGCACCGACTTCAGAACCTTTCTCAAGCACCACCACTTCGCGCGATGGGTCAAGCTGTTTGAGGCGAATGGCAGCAGAAAGACCAGCGGGACCAGCGCCCACGATCACAACATCGTACTCCATGGCTTCGCGTTCAATCTCGGACATCTCTATACCTTTTGTCTACGTGGCCGTTTTGGCTGCGGTGGGTCATCAAGAGTGGTTATGTTGGCCATGCACAGGTCGTCAATCGAAACACGGCGTAATTCTCAACGAAAACGCCATTTGCGACGCTTTTGTGACCTTATGACGCTGCGCTATTGCTTCGCCTATTGCATTGGACACGCGCATCAGGTCAATCTGAGCCGACAGTGACACCCAAACCTGGAACCGTGCACGCAGAGCTGCACAAAAAGACCGAAAAGGCGTCCAGATGGAAAAAATACCAATGACCCACGGCGGATATCAGGCGCTTGAGACAGAGCTGAAGCATCTCAAGTCGGAAGAACGCCCTGCGATCATCAAAGCCATTGCCGAGGCACGCGAGCACGGCGACTTGTCCGAGAATGCCGAGTATCATTCTGCCAAGGAAAAGCAGTCATTCATTGAAGGTCGGATCAAGGAACTGGAAGGCGCGATCAGCCTTGCGGATGTGATCGACCCGACCAAACTGTCAGGCTCCATCAAGTTCGGTGCGACGGTGACCTTGGTGGACGAAGACACCGACGAAGAGAAGACCTATCAAATCGTCGGAGAGTATGAGGCAAGCATTGAGAAGGGATTGCTGAATATCAAATCGCCCATCGCACGGGCGTTGATCGGCAAAGAAGAGGGCGACAGCGTTGAAGTGCGCACGCCCGGTGGCGAAAAATCCTACGAAGTGCTAAAGATCGCCTACGTTTGAGCAGGGCCATCCCATGGCAGAAAATCCAAAACCAAAACCCACGTCGCTGGGCATCTACGACAAATCACGCAAGGACCGCATCACCCCAATTGAAGTGATCGCAGTTGGCCTATCCGTGGTCTGGCTCGGCTTGTGTGCGATTTTCTTCCTGGTACTCGACGCAGAAGGCTTAGACAGCAGTGGACAAGTCAATTTCCTCATGATCATGCTGGCGATTTTTATGCCTGTGGCGATGATCTGGGTGGCGGCCACGGCGGCGCGATCCTCCAAGGTGATGCGCGAAGAAAGCCAGCGGTTGCAGGTGGCCATTGATGCCATACGGCACGCCTATGTCGCCGAGAACCAGAACAGGCACGCGGCGTCAGAGCCATCTGTCGCCAAAAAACTGGAAGAGATTGCCAGCGCACAGCGCAAGACGGAAATGGCACTCGCCACGTTTTCGGCATCGCGCCACATGGTGGAACCAGCCCCGAAAGCGCCCGAGACGGTTCCGGAGACGGACGATCAGGTGGCCCTTCCGCTCGGGACCTCTGCCGAGGACATGCAACCACCGCTGGATACGGCCGATTTCATCCGCGCGCTGAATTTCCCGGAAACGGCCGAAGACAAGGAGGGCTTTGCTGCCCTGCGCCGTGCCTTGAAAGATCGCCAGACCGCACAACTGATCCAGGCCGCACAGGATATCCTGACGCTGATGTCCCATGACGGCATCTACATGGACGACCTGCGCCCCGACATGGCCCGGCCCGAGATCTGGCGACGGTTTGCTGCCGGTGAACGTGGTCGCTCTATCGCCATGCTGGGCGGCATCCGCGATCGCTCATCCCTGGCGCTCTCCGCCGCCCGGATGAAAAGCGACCCCATCTTCCGCGATGCGGCGCATCACTTCCTGCGCCTGTTCGACAGGATGATCTCTACTTTCGCCGACACGGCCACGGATGCGGAACTGACCGAGCTGTCCAACACCCGGACGTCTCGGGCATTTATGCTACTGGGGCGGGTGACCGGAACGTTTGACTAAGGTTTTGAGTGCAGCTCCAAAGTCTCTATTTCTTGGTCCAAGTTTCCGTTTCTCCAAATGGATATTCTGTGAGCGAACCCTTCTGGAACAGCAACAGAGGATACTGAGCCAACCAACAGCTCTTTGGAAGCGCTCAGGTATTCGAAAACGTACGCGCCGGACGGCATCTCAATAAATCGCTCTGCCGTGTCTCCCTTGAAACGCCAAATGGCGCGTCCGGGGTGCCGGTCGGCAAGAAAATACACGAAAAGATGTTCACCGTCGAAAGCCGAATGATTGACGTGGCGTGCGAACCGCTCCTTCGGAGCGGGCGCGAGGTCGAATGGCATCGTCATTTGCTCGGAAGTGATATGAAACACCGTCTTGAAACTGTACGTAAACGATGACCCAGGTTCGAACCCAGCCAATGCCGGATCAGCGGTGAGGGCAAAATCTAACAACCTCGCATCGTAAGGCCACTTTGTAAGCTTAAGTCGCGGCTTGTCGTCCGGAGGCTCGATTTTGCCGTGCGTGATGAGAGTACTTTCTATTCTAGAAAATGAAATCAAGGCACTAGCCTTTAGATAAATACCTTGTTCAGTTACTCCCAACGGTACCAATCCTAGGAACCCTACGTTGCGAAACGCGGGTACACCGAGGTGCTCTTCAACCGGCACCTTAGGGATGACCGTTTCAGACGCTGTACGGTCCAAAAGTTTGAAAAAAGTGGCTTGTGTTGTGGCGTTTGCTGTCCAAATATCCGCGTCTCTGTGAAAAGCTGAAAAATAGACTGCCTCGTCCGTCCCCTCGATAGGATACCACCGAAAGACGCGTGTATCCTCGTCGGTCAGCTGTCGAACTTCCCGCGTGTCCCGGCTGGCCTCAAAGATGTTCCAGCCTGCTGATCCCTTATTGCATAGCTCCGTCTCGCGGCAGGCCCCCGCGAATAGAATGCGAGCGCTGTCTTGCGAAAATGACGGGGTCAGCGCGACAACACCGGGCGGTAGTTCGATGATTTCAAACTGGTCCGGCTTATCCACTGAGGCGACGGCCAAAAAGCCCATGTCAATCCGTTCATTTGGCCAAGCCGCGAGCACAATACTTCGCGAATCCGGGGACACCGCTAACCCGCGCACGTCCAATTCGTTGATAGAGTAAGAAGCCGCAAGCGCACCACGCGTACCGAATTGAAAAGACACTAAAATCAAGAGGACGAAAATGCGTAGGTAAAACACCATTTTAGTCTAGCCTCGAAAACTCCGAACAATTCCTCTTGTGCGCCTTTCGCAGGTGCAATCTAACTACCGATAACTGCAATTTCCAGTTGTACAGCGCTGCTTGTAAAGTCGCCACCATCTTGGTCTTCATGTCTGATAGAGAGCCTGTCACTTCATGAATTTTGTCTACGGATGCCTACATCGCAGATCAAATTTCGTCGACTGCCATTCCAGAAAACATGGATTGAAGTGGGTAAAAATTCCTACAGAGTTTAATGCGTACCTAGAAAAGCCAAGTTCCCGCTCCCTTAGCCAAACCATTGCCTCCCCCCAATCTTCCGGGCATCATGCCCTCTCACGGTCGCGGGAGGACCCCCATGCGCAAGTTTCTCGTCGTACTCGACGACAGCAAAGAATGCCTAAACGCCATGCGCTTTGCTGCCATGCGGGCGAAGAATACCAATGCCGGGGTTGAGGTGCTGGCCGTTATCCCGCCCGAAGAGTTCAACCACTGGATCGGCGTGGGAGACATCATGCGCGAGGAGGCGCGCGAGCGGATTCACGTGCATTTTGAAGTTTTCGCCAAGTGGATGCGGGACCGGCAAGGCATCGACCCGGAGCTGGTTATTCGAGAGGGCGAGGCGGTGGCCGAAATCATCGCGCAAATCGAGGAGGACCCGGAAGTGGGCGTTCTGGTTCTGGGCGCAAGCACAGAAAAGAAGGGCCCAGGCCCGCTTGTTACTCAACTCTCGAAGTCCTCGTCCAACCTGACGGTACCCATCACGATTGTGCCCGGCGATCTCTCCAAAGAGCGTTTGGAAGCGATCACGTGAACCGCGCCTTCGGTTTTTTCTTGATTTATCCACATACCACGGCAAGGCTGAGGCAATGACCTTTCAGAGTCCAAGCCCCTTTCCCAATACCGCTGATACCCAGGTGGTGTTTCACCGCACCGAACTGTCGGTGATCTTGTCGCTTTACGGGCGCATGGTCTCGGCCGGCGAATGGCGGGACTATGGTATTTCGCATCTGCGCGATGTCGCGGTGTTTTCCGTCTTTCGCAGGACGGCAGAACACCCGCTCTACCGCATCGAAAAACGCCCCAAACTGCGCGGGCGGCAAGGGCAATATGCGGTGATTGGGATGGACGGGCAGGTCCTCAAACGCGGCAGTGATTTGAAGACTGTTCTGCGTGTGCTGGAACGCAAGCTGATCCGCGCGGTCGAGTAGCCGACCGCACGGAAACCAGTCCGCCGTTCACTTCGAACGCGTCAGTCGATCCTCAACAGCAGGTTGCCCAGATCACCCGGCTCCCTCGTCGGGATCTTATCGCGGTCAATGTCGCCCTTAAGCGTGTAGGCCAGGTCCTTGAACACCTGCCCATCCGAGAAGTACCAGTTATGCGGGCTATCATCGGGTCCTGTGATGCCTGCCCCATGCTTGTCCCAATATCGCCCGCAGTTCACGTCCACCAGCTTGTTCGGCTCTGGCGCGCTTACCCCGACCCGACCGGCCCGGCGGGAAACACCCACGCGTTTGACATTCGACACCGTCAATACGTTGTCGAACGGGTTGAAGTAATTCGTCAACCTCACGCAGTGTCGGTAAAGAGATGAGGTTTTGGACCGCCCTTCTTCCATCGACGTGGCCGACACATCTGCCCCCATGAAGACAATCTGAGACACCGACCACGATTGCGCCGCGATGGCAGGCCGGTCATCCGCATCATCAAAAGCCTCGCGCACCACTTAGCACCCCATGGAGTGCGCCACGACATGCGTGTTGATCCGACAATCAGGTTCTTGTAGCGCAGCGAAGGATCGAATGCCCTCAGTCACAAGCCGAAAAGCGGTTTCCTTGGCATCCAGTCGATCTTCAAGATAATTCAGCGCCGAATCTGCGCTTGGCCAGTCGAACGCAATGACAACGCCGTTGAATCCGTTGGCCTTCAGCCCCCGCTTGATCGCTCTCTGCCTACGCAAAACGGCACGGGTGTCGTTGTTGAACCCGTGCACGTAAACGACGATCTCGCCTTCGGACACGCCAGCGTGGGTGCCGGATTTCGACAGCTCGATCACCTTGTTGACCCACGACGTCTTGGTGATCTTTTGTTCCGGAACCAAATCCGTTGCCGTGTCCGGGACTTCCAGAAAACGCGACGCACCGGGTTCGTTGGAAAACGCGCCGCCTTTCGTGCTGCGAACAGAAAATACATAATCCATGAAAGTTCTCCTGAAAAATCGAGTGACCAAGAATAACAAGACTCTCCCTAAAGTCGAAACGCGGTCGGCAGATACTCGCGCGCGTGACACGCCGGTCATTTCGGCTCAAGGTCAGGTCAGTCTGCAGCCAACCGGCGTTTGACACCCCCATCCGACCTACTTTAGAATAATTCCAAACCTTGAATCCTTGGCGTGCACGGCTCATATTCCGTCTACGTCCCTAAGAGAGCGCCGCGACATGTTTATCCAGACCGAATCCACACCCAACCCTGCCACCCTGAAGTTTCTACCCGGCGTCACCGTGCTGGAGGCTGGCACGGCAGACTTCCCCAACGCGGAGGCTGCTGAAAAGTCACCGCTGGCCGACCGGGTGTTCAAGATTGCGGGCATCACGGGCGTGTTCTTTGGCCATGACTTCGTGACAGTGACCAAATCCGACGAAACCGAGTGGGATCATGTAAAACCTGCGATCCTCGGCGCGATCATGGAGCATTTTCAGTCAGGCAAGCCGGTCATGCTGGGCGAAAACACCAGTGGCGGACATGCCGAACATGATGGTGAGGACGCCGTCGTTGTTGGCCAGATCAAAGAGCTGCTCGACACGCGCGTGCGCCCGGCCGTGGCACAGGACGGTGGTGACATCACGTTCCATGGATTTGATCGCGGCGTTGTCTACCTGCACATGCAAGGGGCCTGCGCGGGCTGCCCGTCTTCGACCATCACTTTGAAAATGGGCATCGAGAACCTGCTGCGCCATTACATTCCCGAAGTGACCGAGGTGCGCCCGGTTGGGGTCTGACCTGATCGTATTGGGGTTTGACACATCGGCCGCGCATTGCGCGGCCGCTTTGCTGTCCGGCGATGACGTTTTGGTCGCCCGTTCCGAAGATATGGCGCGCGGGCAGGCCGAACGCCTGATGCCGATGATGGAAGATATGCTGACCGCTCAGGGCCTTGGCTGGTCTGATCTGGATCGCATTGGCGTCGGCGTGGGGCCTGGCAACTTCTCGGGCATCCGTATCTCCGTTTCTGCGGCGCGCGGGCTTGCACTGTCGCTTGGCATCCCCGCCATAGGCGTCAGCAGTTTCGCGGCGACCGCTTTGACCGCGCCCATCCACGCCGTACCCTGTGTGCCCGCGCCCCAAGACCAAGTTTACGTGGCGCCCGACGGCAAAGACGCCCGCCTGATGAAGCGCGCTGAGGCGGAGGCACAAGGCCTTTCACTGACAACACCCCCGCCTGCTGCGGACTGGGCCATAAACATCGCCCGTCTTGCCGCCTCTGCGACACCTCCATTCGCGCGCCCCGCACCGCTTTACATTCGTCCAGCCGATGCCGCCCCACCGCGCGACGCGCCGCCCGTGATCCTTGATGACCACAGCTGAGCAACTTGCGAAACGACACGCGCGCGCTTTTGCAGGGCAATCGCGCCCGTGGTCAGCTTCGGAATTTGAAACCCTGCTGGCAAACAAGCACGTACACCTCACGGACCTGTCTCACGGTTTCGCCGTGACGCGCACCGTGGCAGGCGAAACAGAAATTTTGACCATCGCCACTGATCCTGATCACCGACGGCAGGGAATAGGTCGACGCCTCCTTCGATCACTGGAAGCCGAGGCGAGAGACTTGCAATCCGCGCAGATCTTTCTCGAGGTTTCCGAAAAAAATACCCCGGCCCGCGCACTATACACCGCCGCAGGCTATGAAGAGACCGCGCGGCGCAAGGCTTACTACCAATCCCCCGACGGAACGCGCGCGGACGCCCTCATTTTGTCCAAACCGCTCTAACCTCGGCGTGCTTCTTTCTTGTCACAATACCTCAGGAGAGGTGCACCGCGCGCGACGGGGGCAGCGCCCCCAAAATCGTCAGCTTTCCGCAAAGAAAACCGCCACGACATATTGACCCTCCCATACCTCTGCACGCTATTGTGTCGACGTCTAAACTCTGTCTGCATCCGTCAAAGCCTCGAACGCCCTCTTTGACGTCAACCACTTGGGAGACCCCGATGACCTTTCACAAAACCATTCTGAGTGCTGCTGCCACTTTCGCACTGTCCACCGGCCTTGCGATTGCCGATCCGGCGATCATTTTCGATCTCGGCGGCAAGTTCGACAAATCCTTCAACGAAAGCGCCCATAACGGGGCGCAGCGTTGGGCGGAAGAAACCGGCGGGACTTATAACGAGGTAGAACTGCAGTCCGAGGCACAGCGCGAACAGGCACTGCGTCGTTTCGCGGAGTCCGGTGCAAACCCGGTGATCACCATGGGCTTTGGCATGGCGGATGCCTTGGGCGCCGTCGCACCGGATTATGCTGACACAAAATTCGTCGCCGTGGATGTCACATGGCTCGAGTCACCCAACATCCGCCAGATCGGTTTTGCTGAGCATGAGGGCTCGTACCTCGTGGGCATGCTGGCTGCCATGGCATCCGAATCCAACACCGTCGGATTCATCGGCGGCATGGACATCCCCCTGATCCGTCACTTCGGTTGCGGTTACGCTCAGGGTGCGAAAGCCGTTAACCCTGACGTACAGATCGTGGCCAACATGACAGGCACCACACCCGCCGCATGGAACGACCCCGTCAAAGGCAGCGAGCTGACCACCGCGCAGATCAGCCAGGGCGCTGACGTGATTTACGCCGCTGCAGGGGGTACAGGCGTGGGTGTTCTGCAGACGGCCGCCGATGCCGACATCCTGTCAATCGGTGTGGACAGCAACCAGAACTACCTGCACTCCGGTGAGGTACTGACGTCTATGCTGAAGCGCGTCGACGTGGCCGTTTACGAGGCGATGAAGGCAGGCGAGGCCGTTGAAACCGGCGTCTTCACCATGGGCTTGGCCGATGACGGCGTGGGCTACGCCTTGGATGAGCATAACGCCTCCCTGATCACCGATGAAATGCAGGCCGCCGTGGATGAGGCCCGCCAGAAGATCATCGACGGTGAGATTGAGGTTACGGCCTACTACACCAACGACAGCTGCCCGGTTCTGGACTTCTGATCACCTGATACTGAGGGCCGTCGCGTTCATCGCGGCGGCACCGCTTTTGCCGTGGGGCTCCCTTTGACATCGCCAGCCACCGAACCTGCCGCCATCGAACTTCGGGGCATATCGAAAGCCTTCGGCCCGGTTCAGGCCAACAAGGACATTTCGATCCGCGTGGCCCCAGCCACGATCCACGGCATCATCGGCGAAAACGGCGCTGGCAAATCCACGCTGATGAGCATCCTCTACGGATTTTACAAAGCCGACAGCGGCGAAATTTGGATCCAAGGTCGCAAGACAAACATCCCCGACAGCCAGGCCGCCATCGCGGCCGGGATCGGCATGGTGTTCCAGCATTTTAAACTGGTGTCGAATTTCACCGTTCTGGAAAACATCATTCTGGGCGCAGAAGACGGCGGGCTTTTGCGCCCCAGCCTCGCCAAAGCCCGCCGCGTGCTGGACGACCTGGCGCGAGAGTATGAACTCAACGTCGATCCCGATGCGCGTATCGAAGAGATTGGCGTCGGCATGCAGCAGCGGGTGGAGATCCTCAAAGCGCTCTATCGTCAGGCCGACATCCTGATCCTTGATGAGCCGACGGGCGTTCTGACGCCTGCCGAGGCCGATCAACTGTTCCGCATTCTGGCCCGGCTGCGGGATGAAGGCAAAACCATCATCCTGATCACCCACAAACTGCGTGAGATTATGGAGATCACTGATGAGGTTTCCGTCATGCGCCGTGGCGAGATGGTGGAGACAGTCAAGACCGCAAATACCTCGCCAGAAGAGCTGGCTGAACTGATGGTCGGGCGCAAAGTTCTGCTACGCGTCGAGAAAGAACCCGCCACACCGGGCGAGCCGCTGCTCAGCGTCCAGAACCTGCGTGTGGTTGATGATTTGGGTGTCGAACGGTTGCGCGGAATTGACCTGACCGTGCACGCAGGTGAGGTGCTGGGCATTGCGGGCGTGGCGGGCAACGGACAATCCGAGCTTCTGGAAGTGCTGGGTGGCGTGACACCCGCGACCGGGCAATTGCATGTGAATGGAATGCCATTGCCCCTGTCCGGTTCAGGCTCTGATGGACGCGCGCGCAGGGCCGCAGGTGTGGCGCATGTACCAGAGGACCGTCAGCGCGACGGGTTGATCATGGAATACAGTGCCTGGGAAAACATGATCTTCGGCTATCAGGATGACCCCGCGAAAAAAAGCGGTCCCTTGATGAAAAACGCGCAGATTTTGGCGGACAGCCAATCCAGCATGGATCGTTTCGACGTGCGTCCGCCAAACGCCAGGCTGGCAGCCAAAAATTTCAGCGGCGGCAATCAACAGAAGATCGTACTAGCGCGCGAAATTGAGCGAAACCCGGATGTCCTGTTGATCGGCCAACCCACGCGTGGCGTAGACATCGGCGCGATTGAATTCATCCATAACGAGATCATAACGCTCAGGGACGCGGGCAAAGCGATCTTGCTGGTCTCGGTGGAGCTTGATGAGATCATGTCGCTGTCAGACCGCATAGCGGTGATGTTCGACGGGCGCATCATGGGGGAACGCAGTCCCGATGAAACCGACGAGACAGAGTTGGGCCTGATGATGGCTGGCATTGCTGAAACCAAAGAGGCCGCGCATGGATAAGATGCCTGCATGGGCCGACGCTATTCTGGTTCCAATCATCTCAATCCTGCTGGCAGCGATCCTGTCGGCATTGGTTATTTTGGCCATCGGGGAAGACCCGGTTGAGGCGGTCAAGCTGATGGTCACCGGCGCGCTTGGGTCGACCTATGGCTGGGGCTTCACCCTGTACTACGCGACCAATTTCCTTTTCACAGGGTTGGCGTTTGCGGTGGCGAGCCATGCGGGCCTGTTCAACATTGGCTCTGAAGGGCAGGCGATGATCGGTGGCCTGGGTGTTGCGATCATCTGCCTTGCTTTGCCTTGGCCTCACTGGGCGCTGGCCCTACCAGCGGCCATGATAGGTGCTGCGGCGTTCGGGGCACTTTGGGCCCTGATACCCGGCTGGCTGCAGGCCACTCGCGGCAGTCACATCGTGATCACGACGATCATGTTCAACTTCATTGCAGCAGCCGTTCTAAACTACGTGCTGGTCAATATGCTGCGCCCTGCTGGTTCAATGGACCCGGCCTCGGCCCGGTTCCCCGAAGGCGCGCATCTGCCTACGCTGCATGAATTATTGGCCCCGCTTGGCATTCCGTTCTCCAAAGCGGCCCCTGCCAATGTCACTTTGCTCATTGCACTGGCCGCATGTGTTCTGGTCTGGCTTCTGATCTGGCGCACGCGGCTTGGATATGAAATTCGCGCTCTGGGGCATTCGGAAAGCGCATCACGTTACGCCGGCATCCCGCCTGTGAAGATCGTGGTCGTGGCCATGCTGATCTCCGGCGCGTTGGCGGGATGCATGGCCATCAACAACGTGATGGGGGAAGCAGAGCGACTGGTTCTGAACGCAACCGAGGGCGCAGGCTTTATCGGAATCGCCGTGGCCCTGATGGGACGCAATCACCCCGTTGGCATCTTCTTCGCTGCGATCCTGTTCGGGTTCCTTTATCAAGGCGGTGCGGAACTCGCACTTTGGACATCGATCCCTCGAGAGCTGATCCTCGTCATTCAGGCGCTCGTCATTCTCTTCACCGGTGCGCTCGACAATATGGTGCGTATGCCGCTGGAGCGGGTGTTCATGGCTATTCGGAAGGGGCGCGCGTCATGACCGATTTCGCATTCTACCTGCCGGGGATCCTCGCCGCGTACTCGATCCTTTTGGTCGGAGCCTCTTCCCCGGGGCCTGCGGTGGCAATGCTGTTGGGCATCTCAACCACGCAAGGCCGCACGCCATCCCTGATCGCATCTCTCGGCATCGCTTGCGGGTCGATGACAATCAACGTTTTGACAATGCTGGGCATTGGGCTGCTGCTATCCGAAGCCGCATGGGCCATGACAGTGCTGCGCATCGTCGGATCGACCTACCTGCTCTGGCTGGCATGGGGTGCGTTCCGCAAGGCAATGGACCCACCTTCTGTGACGGTCGCTCAGGTGACGCCGAAACCCGTCTCGGTGCTGTTCTGGCAAGGGTATCTTTTGCAAGTGACCAACCCCAAGGCCATTGCCTTCTGGTTGGCGATCGCATCCGTGGGCGCGGTCACCGGCGCGGGGCCGACAATCATCGCTCTTTTCATCGCTGGCGCGTTTCTCATCTCTTTCGCGGCTCACGGGGCTTGGTCCGTGATGCTTTCCACCCGCCCGTTCCGTGCGGCCTACGCGAAAGCGCGCCGCTGGATCGAAGCCTGCCTCGGCGCGTTCTTCGTCTTCGCTGCCTACAAGATCGCCACGTCGGAGCGCTGAGATCATGGATTTCCTGACCGCCATCCAAATTCTCGACAGCACGATCCGGCTGGCCACCCCGTTGCTGCTGGCCTGCCTTGCGGGCTTGTTCAGTGAGCGGGCAGGGATTTTCGACATCGGGCTGGAAGGCAAGATGCTGTTCGCGGCGTTCTTTTCGGCGGCCGTCGCGTTTGTAACCGGGTCGGCCTGGATCGGACTTCTTGCGGGGATTGCGGCGTCGATGTCTTTGGCGGCCCTCCACGGCATTGCCTCGATCACCTTTCGGGGGGATCAGCTGATCTCTGGCGTTGCGATCAACTTCCTGGCCGCCGGGCTAACGGTCCTGATCGCACAGGACTGGTTCCAACAAGGGGGCCGCACGCCATCGCTGTCGGGCGATGGACGGTTTGAGCCGATCACACTGCCCTTCGCCGATGCGGTGAGCAGCGTTCCGATCCTTGGCCCGGTCTATTCCGAGCTGATCTCGGGTCACACAATCCTTGTCTATCTCGCCTTGGCCTGCGTCCCGGCGACTTGGTGGATCCTGTTCCGCACCCGGTTCGGTCTGCGCCTGCGCGCCGTGGGTGAGAACCCGGCGGCGGTGGATACGGCGGGGGTGTCTGTCATCGGCCTTAGGTTTGCAGCGGTGGCCATCTGCGGTGTGCTTTGCGGGATCGCGGGTGCCTATCTGGCGACAGCCCTGCAGGCGGGTTTTGTGAAGGACATGACCGCCGGGCGCGGTTTCATTGCCCTGGCCGCCCTCATTTTCGCCAAGTGGCGCCCCTGGCACGCGCTATACGCGACGCTTCTGTTTGGCTTCCTACAGGCCATCGCACTGCGTTACCAAAACATCGAACTGGGCGGGCTGGTCGTGCCAGTGCAGTTTATGGACGCGCTGCCCTACATCCTTACGGTGATCATCCTCGCCGGGTTCGTCGGCAAAGCCATTCCACCGCGCGCGGGCGGAATTCCCTACGTCAAGGAACGCTGATCAGAGTAGCTCTCCGGCAAGCCCCTTGTCGATCAGGACCACCGTTTCCTGCACGCCGTAAAGCGCAATGAAACCGCCGAAACGCGGGCCTTGAGACGCGCCCAAAAGCACCTCGTAGATCGCCTTGAACCAGTCACGCAACGGGTCGAAACGATCACGCCCAACGGCGTAGACAACTGACTGTAATGACTCATCATCAATCGGCCCATCATAGGCTGCCAATTGGTCGCGCAACTCGGTCAAAGCCTCACGCTCCTGATCCGTCGGCGCACGGCACTGACGGGTGGGGGCCACGAAGTCCTTGTAGTAGCGCACAGCGAAGCCTGCAGCCGCATCAAGATCAGGATGCGTTTCCGGGCTGGCGTCAGGTGCATAGCGCTGCATGAAACCCCAAAGCTGATCTTTGTTGTCCGCCGACGCGACCGAGGCAAGGTTCAACAACATCGCAAATGGCACAACCATTTTGCTTTCCGGCACATCGCCTGCGTGAATGTGAAAGACCGGGTTATTGGCCTTACCCGCCGCATCCTGATCAGGATAGGCGCGCAGCTGTTGGTGATACTCATCCACCGCACGCGGGATCACGTCGAAATAGAGCCGCTTTGCTGTCTTGGGCTTCTGGTACATGAAGTAGCTAAGGCTTTCAGTCGAAGCATAGCTCAGCCATTCATCCATCGAGATACCGTTGCCGGAAGACTTGGATATCTTCTGGCCCTGATCATCGAGGAACAGCTCATACGAAAAATGCTCTGGCGGGCGAACACCTAGCGTCCGGCAGATCGCATCATAGATCTTCTCGTTGGTGGCGTGTTCCTTGCCATACATCTCAAAATCCACGCCAAGGGCCGCCCAACGGGCGCCGAAATCGGGCTTCCACTGCAGCTTCACATGCCCGCCTGTGACTGGCACAGTCCATTCCTTGCCGTCTTCATCGTCGAAGGTCACCGTGCCTTCCTTGGCATCGACATGCTTCATCGGAACGTAAAGCACGCGGCCCGTTTCAGGGTGCATCGGCAGAAAGATCGAATAGCTTTGCTGACGTTCCTCGCGAAGGGATTTCAGCATGATCTTCATCAGATCGTCATACCGTTCGGCACAGCGCATCAGGATTTCGTCGAATTGTCCGGTCTTGTAGAACGTCCGCGCCGAGTAGAATTCGTAGTCAAACCCGAACGTATCCAGAAACCGCCGCAGCATGGCGTTATTGTGGTCGCCAAAGCTTTCATGCGTGCCGAACGGGTCCGGCACCGACGTCAGCGGCATTTGCAGGTAGTCTTGCAGCGCCTCGGGGTTCGGCACATTCCCCGGCACCTTGCGCATGCCGTCCAGATCGTCGGAAAAACAGATCAGCTTTGTCGGGATATCGCTGATCACTTCGAATGCGCGGCGCACCATCGTCGTGCGCAACACCTCACCGAAAGTCCCGATATGCGGCAGCCCGGACGGGCCGTAGCCTGTCTCGAAAAGAACATACCCTTTTTCAGGCGGCGCTTTCTCATAGCGTTTGACCAGACGGCGCGCTTCTTCGAAAGGCCAGGCCTTTGAACTGAGGGCGGCATCGCGCAGGTCGGACATGGGAAAGCTCCGGTGTGAATTTGTCGTGAGGTGGACACCTATTGCCGAGGCGGCAGACAGTCAATATTCTGCACTGCAACAAGACCCAAAGGACTCATGTCAATGTCGGAAACAGAACCTCACCTCCTCAGCCCGGAAGATTGCCTTGTGGCGGTGATGATTGCCGTGTCGGCCTCTGATGAGGAAATGCGCACGGCGGAACTGGTGAAAATCCAAAGCCTGGTGAACAACCTGCCGGTTTTCGCAAATTACGATCCGGATCGCATGGGCGTCGTATCTCGTACGGTGCTGGACCTTTTCGGCGAAGAAGACGGGCTTGATGCACTGTTTGGCCTGGTGCGTGATAACCTGCCTGAGCGCCTTTATGAGACCGCCTACGCACTGGCCTGCGATGTGGCGGCTGCGGATGGATCATTGGCTGAAAGTGAGCTGCGCTTGCTGGGTGAAATTCGGTTTGAGCTGAACATCGACCGGTTGCATGCCGCCGCCATCGAACGCGGTGCGCGGGCGCGTTACATGAAACTCTAAGGAACAGGCAATGCGTTGCGTTTTCGTCAATATTCGCTGCAAGCCCGGTACATCGTACCGCGTGGCCGAGGAGATCGCCCTGCGCGAAATTCACTCGGAACTCTATTCGACCTCTGGTCCGTTCGACCTTTTGCTCAAGATCTACATCGCAGACGATGCGGATGTGGGCCATTTCATCAATGAAAACCTGTTGGACATTGACGGCATTGAGCGCACAGAAACCACACTGACCTTCAAAGCGTTCTGAAGGCACAGCGGTGCTTTCTTGAGGCGAATCGCCGTGCTAGAATCGCCTTAAACAGGCTGAGAGAGCGCGACTAAATCATGACAGCCAAAGACAGGCGCGAAGACAATCCGGTCCTCGTGGTGGATCTGGACGGGACATTGATCCGGTCAGATACACTTTACGAGTCGTTCTGGTTTGCGCTGTCGCGCACTTGGCGTGCCATTCCCACCGCACTAGGCGGACTGATGGCGGGACGTGCTGTTCTTAAAAAGCGACTGGCAGATCTGGCAACGCTCAGCGCGGATCACCTGCCTTACAATGAACAGGTGCTCAACTACATTCGCGACTGGAAAGAAGGCGGCGGGCAGGCGGTTCTCGTCACTGCGGCAGATCAATCCCTCGCTGACCGCGTCGCGGACCATCTTGGCATTTTTGACGAAGCGGTCGGATCAGACGGCGCGACCAACCTCAAAGGTCCAGAGAAAGCCCGCTACCTGCAAGAGCGTTACGCCGAGCAAGGCTATCACTACATGGGTGACAGCCACGCCGATATCCCGGTCTGGCAAGGGGCGCGGAAAGCCATTGCCGTGAACGTGTCTGCCGGGTTGGAAAGTCAGGTCTCATCCATGGGCAAGGACGCGGAGATCCTCCGCTCTCCCGACACCGGGCGGTCATATCTTTCAGCCCTTCGCCCACATCAGTGGCTCAAGAACATTCTGGTCTTTCTGCCGATCATGTCGGCCCAGGCGTATGATTCCATCACCCTGATCAAGGCGCTGCTCGCCTTCGCTGCGTTCAGTCTGGTCAGTTCCTCGGGTTACGTGTTCAACGACCTGATGGACCTGCGCGCCGATCGGGCCCACCCGCGCAAATCCGCAAGACCCTTCGCATCGGGACGGGTGCCCATTTCACTCGGGACAGCTCTGGTGCCCCTGCTACTTCTGGTCGGCTTAGGCCTGGCCGCATTGGCGGGCTGGGCCACCTTGGGCATCATCGCGCTCTATTTCGTGCTGACCACGCTGTATTCCCTGTTCCTCAAACGCCGGGCCATCGCGGATATCTGTACGCTGGCCGGACTCTACACACTGCGCATCATTGCGGGAGGTCTCGCGACTGGTCTGGGCCTGTCCGTATGGCTCTTGTCGTTCTCCATGTTCTTCTTCTTCTCGCTTGCAGCCGTTAAGAGACAGGCCGAACTGGTCGACATGAACGCCCGCGGTATCAAAGAGGCGCGGCGCCGTGGCTACAAGGTAGACGATCTGCCTATGGTCTCACAGATCTCTGTGGCATCGGGATTTGTCTCCGTGTTGGTGATGGCGCTCTACATCAACTCACCGGGCGTGCAGCAGCTCTACAGCGCGCCATGGCTTCTTTGGGGCATTTGCCTGATGCTGCTTTACTGGATCAGTCGCATCGTCCTCGTCACTCACCGTGGCAAAATGCATGACGACCCAATTGTTTATGCTTTGAAAGACCGCACCAGCCTGACCTGCGTTGCCATCATGGCAGGATGCGCCATCGGGGCGGCAGTCCTGTGAGCCGTCAAACCCTGGTTCTGCGCTACGCCGGTTTTGCGGTGATTGCGGTGCTGGTCAATCTGGCAACACAGCGGTTGGTGCTGGGCATAGGCTGGGAAAGCGAAGGCTTGGGCCTCGCACTCGCCATCGCTGCGGGGACAATCACCGGGCTTTTGGTCAAATACGTGCTGGATAAACGTTGGATTTTCTATGACGACGTCGCGGGCGTTTCCGCACAGTCCAAACAATTCGCACTCTACACCACCATGGGCCTTGTGACGACCGCCATCTTCTGGGGCACGGAAACACTTTTCTGGTCCATCTGGCGCACGGACCTGATGCGAGAACTGGGTGCAGTTATCGGGCTGACCATCGGTTATGTGACCAAGTATCAACTCGACAAGCGCTTCGTCTTTCAGGCGAGGGCGGCGACATGAAGCTTTCCGGTTGGGGCCGATATCCGCAAGCCGATTGTAAGCTCGTCTCCCCACGCAATGAGGCGGACGTGGGTGCAGCTGTGACCAGTGGTGCGGGCATCGCTCGCGGGAATGGCCGGGCTTATGGCGATAGTGCCCTGAACGAGACAAACACGATTTCCACCCGCCACCTGAACCGGATGATCAGCTTTGATGAAAACAAGTGTCAGCTGATCGCAGAAGCCGGAGTGTTGCTCGGGGACGTGATCGACGCCTACCTGCCTCGCGGTTGGTTTCCGGCGGTCACACCGGGCACCAAGTTCGTGACATTGGGCGGCATGGTCGCGGCGGATGTGCATGGCAAGAACCATCACGTCGACGGCGGCTTCGGCAATTTCGTCGACTGGATCGACATTATGGGCGCAGATGGCACCGTGACGCGGGCCTCTCGCAAGAAAAACGCAGCCCTCTTTCACTGGACCATCGGAGGCATGGGCCTGACCGGCATCATCCTGCGGGTTGCTGTACGCCTGCGCCGTGTTGAAACCGGATGGATACGTCAACGCACACTGGCAGCCCCCAATCTCGACGCGGCCATGGAGATGTTCGAGGACAACCACGATGCGCCGTATTCCGTGGCGTGGATCGACTGTCTGAGTACCGGGGAGTCTTTGGGCCGGTCTCTCATCATGCTCGGTGATCACGCGCCGCTCGACGGTCTGCCCAACAAGTATCGCCAAATCCCGTTCGGGCCGCCCCCGCGCACGAAACGTACAGTGCCGTTCAACGCACCCGGATTTGCGCTTAACCGTTATACCGTCAAAGCGTTCAATGCTGCCTACTACCACATGGGCGCGCGCAAAACGGGGACGGACTACGTTCCTTGGGACACCTATTTTTATCCACTCGACAGCATCTTGGGCTGGAACAAAATCTACGGGCGCCGTGGGTTCGTGCAGTTCCAATGCGTCCTGCCGGATGCCAGCGCCCGGGAAGGGCTTGAAGCGCTTTTGAGCGTCGTGGCAGAGGCCGGTCAGGGATCGTTCCTCGCCGTTCTGAAGAAGCTGGGCACCGACAAACATCGCTTCTCCTTCCCGATGTCGGGCTACACACTGGCCTTGGATTTTCCGGTGTCTGAGAAGGTTCTGGCCCTGATGGATGAACTGGATGAAATCACGCTGGATCATGACGGGCGGTTCTACCTGGCCAAGGACGCACGAATGTCCGAGGCCACGTTGCGCGCTTCCGATCCAAGGGCAGACAAATTCGCGACTATGCGTACAAAGACCGGGGCAGCCGGGGCATTTACGTCGCTACAATCAGAGAGGCTGAAACTATGAGCGGTGGGGCAGTACTTATCCTAGGCGGGCGGTCCGATATCGGGCTTGCCATTGCGCAGGCGTACGCGGCAGAGGGGCACGGTATTCTTCTGGCCGCCCGGAATGCCGAAACGTTGGAGGCGTCAAAAACCGACATCGCGCTGCGCCACGGTGTAGATGTGAGCCTGCATGAATTCGACGCGCTCGACGTGGAGAGCCATGAGGCGTTCGTTGATGGTCTGCCAACGCTGCCGGAGACCGTTGTCTGTGTCGTGGGCGTGCTGGGCACACAGGAAGACAACGAAAAGGATTTCGCAGCCGCGCGCATGGTGATGCGATCAAACTTTGAAGGACCCGCGAACATCCTTGCCGTGCTGGCAAACAAGTTCGAAGAGCGTGGCAGCGGCGTCATCATCGGGATCAGTTCGGTGGCCGGTGATCGGGGCCGCGCGACCAACTACATCTACGGTGCGGGCAAGGCCGGGTTTACGGCGTATCTCGCAGGTCTGCGAAACCGACTGGCCACCAAGGGCGTGCATGTCATGACAGTCAAACCTGGCTTCGTTGCGACGCAAATGACCGAAGGCATGGACCTGCCCGAGAAACTGACGACCGACCCGGACACTCTGGCGCGGTCAGTTTTCAAAGCGGCCAAGCGGCGGCGCAACGAAGTCTACATCAAACCGATCTGGTGGTTGGTCATGATGATCATCCGAAACATCCCGGAGATGGTCTTCAAGAAGATGAAAATCTAACGCTGGATCACCCCAGAAAATCCGGCGAATTTTCTGGGGCCTCCAAACTCAGCGGATGTCTTTGAAGCAGCGGAACCCGAGGTGATAGTTGTGGTGGCTGTTGCCCGCCAAAACCCGGGTGCCGTGCCAGAACGGTGCGCGCCAGCGACTCCAATGCGTGTGCGCCCGCACGGTATCCCAAATGAACCAGCTGCCCTTCATCTCTGTCACACCCAGCGTCCTGCTGCCGCGGCTCGCCATCTGATCGGGGGCAAGCGGCAGGTTCATGTGTTCGGCCGCGTTGCCATCCAGATCATAGACACCCAGAGGGCTCTTGCAGGCCGGGAAGCTGCCGGCGGGATAGGTGTTTGAGCCACAGCCCGTGAAACTTCCGCCATTGCAGGTGCCGTTCTTGACGCTGCCCGTCGCGCAAACGCCCGAGCGCCACTGCGGTCCAATCGAATAACGCGCGGTTGACTGGTATTTTGCGTTATGCGCGGCCCGTGCGGCCTGAACGGACATCCCAAAGAAATAGTCGGGTTCGGTCAGTGCACCATGAGACGCACCTTCCCACTCATGCGCATCTCCCATCCGCTTGCCTTCCGCCCAGCAAAGCTGTGCAGCCTCGGACGCTTTCACCCATGTCACCGGGTACATGCCGGGCACGTTGGGGTATTCGAACATGTCTGCACAAACCGTTGCGTCTGCCGCCGTCTGGGTCGCCGGGTCGTAAAGGGGCGCCATCCATTTCTCACCGCAAATGCGCTCAAACTGAGCATTGCGGTAGTAACTCTTCGGATCCTGACCCAGTTTCGCGGTCAGCTGCTCACGCGTCAGGGGGCGGCGCGTCACGGCTGGGTTCCCCTGCCCGATCACACTCGATCCTGCGAAAATCTGGCGGATCTTCTGCATCTCACCATTGCTCAGGCCGCGGGCCTGTTGCATTTCGCGAAACATCTTTTCGTTGTTTTCCTGAAGCGTCTGCGCCTGAACCGGCGCGTCGTGAAACAGTGCCAACGCGCCCGCAAGCACCAAGACCTTGGTCAGAATTCGCATGTGCTCTCCCCGTTTTTACTTTCTGAGCAAATACATGAAATCGCGGTTGTCGGAGAAGCCGACAAACCGCGGAATGGGTGCGCCACTGCTGGTCCGCTGATCAATCGCCGACATGCCGCTGACCAGATGCTCTGGCACTGGTGTGCCGTCGTTTTCTGTGTAGAGCGCCATGTAGGTGTGATCCTGAGAGTTCATGTCCAGCAGCATTGCATAGTCACACTGATAAGCCTGGAATGTGCGCGCCATGGCAGACGGTGTCGCAGTAGAGAAGTAAGCGTAAATCAGGAACTGACGGCCATCGACTTCGCGAAGGCATGCGCCTCCACGCAGCGTACGTAGATCAGCCTCTGCTGAACCCGACCAGTTTCCACCCAACCAGCTTGTAACCTGAGAGCCAGGCACGCCTTCGCCCTGGGCATTCGGTTCAATAAGTGGAACACCATTCTGGCGGGCAAAACGCAGGCTCGGCAGCAGGTCTTCATCCGCTTCCGTCCATGTGCGCATTCCGACGGTTCCGTCATCCAGCACGTAGATCGTGGACAGACCCGGATGCAGACGGCTGAACACAACGCCGTTCGACAGGAAGCCATAGTGATGACCCTGATTGCTGAACGCCTTGTCCGAGGCCCGCCACGCACCATGGCTACGCTTGAAGCCCGCCGCAAACGTGGCGGCAACGCGATCGGTCAAGGCAGGGCTCAGCATGCCTGTCCGCACGATGGAACCCGAGTTGCGGAACCCATCCGGACCCGGCAGGTTGCCCCGCGCCACACCCGGGCGCGGCGACCAGTCAAGGCGCGGGTGATCGGTACCAACTTCATAGCCCAGTTCGAACTGTGTCATATCGAAGGCCACAAGGTACACATCCGCGCGGCTTTCCACACCGTCGAGGCCATGGGTCTCTCCGGGACGGCTCAGGATAGAGCGATCAATCATGCCGGGCTGCATCGCACTTGCGTAGATGCCGGGCGCATCCTTCACCGCGTACCATCTACCGGCCTCAAGGCCGCCATCTGCGCCCTCCAGCTCAAACCCGAAATAGGCACGAAATACAGGGTGGCTCGACAGCTTGGCCTTGCCCAAAGCGTCCGCAATCTCACCGGCGTTGCCGCCGTCGATCACTTCACCGGAACTCATGTAGGCGTCTTCGTAGAACGACCCTTTGATCAGCGTCACGATGCTTTCGCCGAAAACCACATTGTCGCGCAGAAATTCTGCAACTGCTTCTCGGCTTGATCGGTTGCCGCGCACCACGTTGCGAACGAAGGCGTAGTCATCACAAATCGGCGCGTAAGGCAGGCCGGAGGACTTCGCCCGATCCAGTTCTGTCAGGCGCCCTTTCCAAGGCTCACAGCGGAAGATTGCCCCGTTGTTGTCGAAGACCAAAGCAGGCTCGCCCTTGGTCGACAGCGTCAGAATAGTGTCTTCCGGGTTTGACAATTCGATGTGGAACGTGTCTGCGGATGTGTCCTCTGCCGATCGCTTCACATCCACCAGGAACCAGCTATTGAACCTTGGGTTCAGCGAAGTCAGCGTAACTTCCTTGCCCTCTTCGCTTTGGACCGTGGTCGATTTGCGGAATGGCTGAAAGTCACGCATCGCGCGCACTTTATTCTGTTGAAAATCAGCAAGCTGCTGCTTGATCACCGGATCGGCCAGATCCGTGGCCTGCGCGGCGTGGGGGATCATCGCTGTGGCAGCCAGGGCCGCCGAACAAGCAAGCGTTTTACAAATGCGCGTCAGAGTGAGCACCAAATCTTCCTTTTCAAAACCTGCACAAGGCACGCACTGCGCACCTTCGTTCGCCCTGAAAAGGTAAAACACACCCCCCACGGCGCATTGACTTGGACGCATGCTAGTAAAGGCATGAGTCGGACACAAGATACTGTGGGCAAACTATGTGGCCACCGCAGCATTTTTGTGGGTCATCTGGAGGAAAATCGCCACTCTGCGCTCAAAAAGCATCAGGTTTTGGGATCAGCGACCATAGTAGTCCCGAAACCACTCCACAAAGGCCTTGATCCCGTCGCGCATGTCGGTGTTCGGACGGTACCCGGTCAGGCGCTGAAGTAGCTCGGCATCGGCCCAAGTGGCGGGCACGTCGCCCTTTTGCATCTCCATCATATTGCGCTTGGCCGGCATGCCGAGTGCCTCTTCGATTGCATCGACAAAGTCCAGCAACCGCACGGACGTAGAATTGCCGATGTTCACAATACGGTACGGTGCCACGGGTGAAAGACTGTCACCCTCTTCGATGTCATCAGGGTTTTCGTGACGTTCGGGGACGGCATCCATCAAAAGGCGAATGCCGCGCACCAGATCGTCGATATAGGTAAAGTCGCGATACATCTCACCGTGGTTGTAGATGTCAATCGGACGCCCATCCAACGTCGCGTCCACGAACTTGAAGAGCGCCATATCAGGCCGCCCCCAAGGCCCGTAAACCGTGAAGAACCGGAACATCGTCGTCGGCAGGTTCCAAAGATGCGCGTAGGAATGACCCATCGCTTCCGTCGCCTTCTTGGTCGCAGCATAGATTGTCATCTGCGTGTCGGCCTTCATGGTCTCCTTGTACGGCATCTCGGTATTGGCACCGTAGGCAGACGAGGTGGAGGCCATGAGCAAATGCGCCACCTGATGACGCCGAGCCGCTTCCATGACGTTAAATGTTCCCACCACATTGGCATCCACATAGGCGCGCGGATTTTCGAGGCTGTAGCGCACACCTGCCTGCGCGGCGAGGTGAACGATGATCTCCGGGTTGAACGCATCCGCCATCTCGTCAAACGCGGCAGTGTCTTCCAGCATCGCTTCTGTCTTGGTGAACCCAGGGCTTTGCATCAGCATCTGATGCCGGCGCTGCTTCAGCGAGACGTCATAGTAATCCGTCATCCCGTCGAAGCCGTGCACGCGGAAGCCTTCCTCCAACAGCACACGGGCGAGGTGGAACCCGATGAACCCTGCGGTGCCTGTTACGAGTACGCGGCGTTCTTCTGCCAAGACTGACCTCCGTTCGCTCTGGGTCTTGTCTAAGCGGTTAAATCAAATCCGCTGAGAAATACAATTGCTGTCACATACCACCACGTTCTTTCACAGTGCCGCGAGTTGGTGTGTTTTCCGTGTACGGCTGCCCATTTTTCCCTCAACCTCAGCCGAAGGAGACCTTGATGAAAACCCTGCTGCTTGCCGCCGCCTTTTCCATTACCTCAACTGTTGCACTCGCAGGTCCGCAATACGTGGACCGCAGCGGATATGCCGTGTCGGGCTACGATGTGGTGGCTTATTTCGATCTGCCGCAGGTCGCGGTCGGGGAAGAACAGGCCGAGGCGGTGCCCGGCCACGAAGACATAACGGCCGAATACAACGGCGCAACGTTTGCGTTCTCAACCGTCGAAAACCGTGACCGTTTCCTCACAGATCCCGCCAAGTTCGCCCCACAGTTTGATGGTCATTGCGCCTATGGTGTCGCGGTCGGAGGTAAGGTGCCTGCCAATCCACATTTGTGGCGTATCGTCGATGGAAAGCTCTATCTCAACATCACCAAGAAGGTGGTTCGAACATGGGAAGACGACATCGACGGGTATATCTCGACGGCCAACGACGAATGGACCGCGCTGGAAGACGATGCAGCGTCCGAAAAACGCGTGCCCTGGCTTTGGTCCAGTGCGCCGGTTGAAGGGTAAGAAAAGACAATGGCGAAGATTTCCAGACGTATGCTCCTTGGCGGCGGTGCCGCCGGGTTGGCTTTGGCCGGGGCCGGTGCTTACGTCCTTTATCCACTGACGGCGAGTGCCGCTGAAACAGAAATGACCCCGCCAGAGGTTCTCGATGCCGTGCGCGAGGGCCGGGTCCTTCTCGTGGATGTGCGCAGACCGGACGAATGGGCAAAGACGGGAATCGCCGAAGGCGCCGTTCCGATTGATCTGCGGCGCGATGATTTCACCGATGCAGTGATCGCGGCGCGCGCCTTTGATGATCAACCCGTCGCTGTCATCTGTGCCCGCGGTGTCAGGTCCCGCCGCATGACGGTGCGGCTTGATGAGGCCGGTATCGCGCCCATCATCGACATTCCAGAGGGTATGCTGGGTTCGAGCGCAGGTCCGGGTTGGCTGGATCGCGGGTTGCCGCTGCAAAGCTGGAATGGGTGAACAAGTGAGCAAGCGATTTTGGCAAGGCGCGGTTGCCGGCGCAGTGATTTCAATGTCCAGCATGAGCGCGGCACAAGCCTGCTCCACAGACACACCCTGCGAGATCGACGGCGGCGAGTACTACATCGCAATGCCGGAAAACACCGACACACCGCCGCCCGCCATCCTCTACATTCACGGTTACGGCGGCAGCCCTGTCGGCGCGCTGCAGAATGAGCGGATGATCACCCCGTTTCTGGAGCGCGGTTATGCCGTGATCGCACCGCAGGGGATCAACTTCCCGGGCGGAAATGTCTCCGGCTGGTCCTTTCATCCCGATGTCCCCCAACGGCGCGACGAAATCTCGTTCCTGCAAGCCGTGCGCGACGATGCGATCACACGGCACGAGCTGGACGCCGATCGCATTGTGATGGCCGGGTTTTCCATCGGTGGTTCAATGACCGCCTATCTTGCCTGCGCTGCACCTGAAAGTTTTGCGGCCTACGCGCCACTGGGCGGGAAATTCTGGCGCCCTCATCCGGAACGCTGCGAAGGACCGGTGCGCATGCTGCATACTCATGGCTGGCGCGATGGCACCGTCCCTTTGGAGGGCCGTGCCGTGCGGGGGGAAGACATCAACGACCCGAACGCCTTTGTTCAGGGCGACATCTTCTACGCGTTGCAGATCTGGCGCGCAGCCAATGGGTGCGTCCACTCCAAAGCTGACAGGTATATCACGGACGGCCCCTTCTGGCGCCGCGCATGGGATCGCTGCACACCGGGATCGGCGTTGGAATTTGCTTTGTTTCCGGGCGGTCACATCGTCCCCGAAGGCTGGGCCGATCTGACGCTGGATTGGTTCGAAGGGCTTTAGGGCACCGGAACTTGATGGAGTTCTACGCGCGCCTTTTCTTCCAAGGTTGCGATTTGAACCACCCAGCGCCGTAAGCAATCACGATAACGATGGCAAACCCCAGTGCATTGACCCAAAGCATCGTGAAATGGGTGCGCCCAACCTGATCAAACAACGCACCCAGAAGGCGGGCAAGGTACATCGACGTGATGAACACCGCCAGCGACTGTTGCCCCACTTTCATGATCCACTTCAGGATTACCGTCCAAACGCGCGCGCCGATCCCGTCACCGCGCGGCTGAATATTGTCACCTTTGGGGCCTACCAGCACCCAAGCCACATACGCCAGCGCGAGGAAGTGGATGTAACGCAGAATGCCAAAATCGGTCTTCGTGAAGAGATAGCGATACTCCGTCCGCCATTCCTTGATGAATTCAACTTCGCGATGGATGCGGAAATAGGCCAGCGGCACGATGATCAGGATGATGATCACTGCCGTCCAGAACAGTCGCCGATCCACCGGCGGCGGGCGGAACCACCCGGCCATAAAGGCGAATCCAGTGTAGAAGATCAATTGCCAACCCAGCGGGTTGAAGAACCACTGTCGGTCTGTCCACGGTTCTGCCGGGAAATTCACATCTCCCCAAATGCCCAGAAGCCAGACACCGACCGAGGCCGCAACGACCAATAGAACATGGATGCGCGCCAGAAAGATCATCACCGGCATCATCAAGAGCACGACGATGTACATGGGCAGAATGTCGAAATAATTCGGCACATAGGTCAGCGTCAACAGACCCGGTAACTGCTCCATCGGGCGGTTGAAAAACGGATAAAGGTTCAGCTGACCCACGTAATCGCGACCATCCGGGAAAAGCGCATTGAGCCCCACCATGGTGGCCGCAATCGCTATGAACAACGCAACATGCGCCCAATAGACCTGCCACACGCGAAAGCCGACGCGGGCAGAACCCATGGCGAGCCCCTGCTCCCGGAAGACCCGTCCAAAAGCGATGGCCGAGGCCATGCCGGAACAGAACACGAAAATCTCGGTTGCATCCGAAAATCCAAACCGAGCCGGAATCCAAAGGGACAGCCAATTTCCGGGTGTATGCGCGATCAAGATGATGAACATCGCGATGCCACGGAAAAAGTCGAGCCGTGGATCACGGATTCCCGCTTGGGAAATACTGGCTGCCGGAGAGGCCGGTTTCGGTGTCACGGTTGGATCGGCAACAGACATCAGTCATTTGCTTTCTTGGTGGTCTTCGTCGTTGGGCTTCACTCAGCCGCCACAGTCGCCTTCAAATTGCGGGCATCTGCGATGGCCTTCATGCGGGCATCCGCGAAAGCGTCCACGGCACCACTGCGCAGAACGGTTCGGGCTGCAATCAAGGCTTCCGCATCATCAAGACGCCCGGCCCTCAGACCCGCATCAATCGTGACACGCTCGAACACATCCCGCTGGGCATGGCTTCCACCCATGGTCTGAAACTTGGGTTGCGCCGCGCGAAGCTTTGCGAACGCGGTCTCATACTGTCCCTCACCAAAGGCCGCAAGACCCTCGGCAGCGGCAAGACCTGGGTCATTCATGACCACGGCCTGATCACTTGTCTCTGTTGCAGCCTGCGCCACCCGGGCTGTCAGACGTGCAGCGGCGTCCGGACGTTGATCCCCGGCCAACGCCAACATGTAATGCAGATCGGCAAACACCAGGCACCCATCGCCGCTGCGGCTTTCGGCCAAATCGGCCAGCTCGTTCCACCGCGTGCCGACATCAACGCCTTCCAGCTCAAGCCGCAAGAGCAGCGAACTGGCGTTGGAAAAGTCGCGATAGTCGTCGGTCTTCTCGTACCGGATTTCTTGGTCATAAAGGCTCAGCACTTGATCATGCGCACCCTGATCAAGATGCAGCAGCGCCTTGTGCCACCAGACATGATACCGGAAGTTGTTGCAGTGGCCCCAGGCGCCCGTGTTGTTTTCAATCAGCGCGATGCCTGCGTCAGGTTGGTGCGTCATGTCGTAAACATGCGCAACCGAATGCATACCCCATGCGTCGTCCGGCGCAAACTGAAGCGCCTCCAACCCGCTGCGCTCAGCGCCTTGATAGTCGCCTGTTTCTTCCAGGGCGAAAGACAGGCAACCCAGCGCATAACCGCGCAGGGCGTGACCCTCGTCATGTGCACTGATCACGCGCTCAATGGAACGGCGCATGCCGTGGTTGTCACCCATCATGAACCGAATGGCGTGGCTCACCTTCATGCTCATCGTGTCTTCGCGGTTGTCGCGCAGCGCATCCTCAATGCGCTGGATCGCCTGCAAAGGACGTCCGTTCACCCAACGTTCAAGCGCGGCGCACCACATGCGCTCGCGATAGGTGGCACCGCCTTTCGCCAACGCGGCCTGCGCATGTGCACTGGCCTCCGCGGCGGTTGCGATCAGTTCCCGCTTGCCCATCATCATCGCAAAAAGGCCCTTGGCGGCGTAAGCCATGGCATAGCCAGGCGACAGTTCGAGCAGACGTTTGAGGTACCCCGGGACGGTTTTACTGTGAGACAGGAAGCCGAGGATCATTCCATTCCACTCGGCCACAGCAGCGGCATCCGTTAAACTAACTTTGCAATTACAAATGTCGGTGTGCATCAACAAACCTTTCCGGCGGGCAACGTCGCAGAACAGGTAGTCAACTCAGCCCGAAAACTCACATCACGCTCTTGCTATCGCACGGGAACGTGAATTTGCATGAAAGTTTTCGTGATGTCAGTCGTCCCGCTTGCCTGTTTGTTGGACGATATCAAGCATTTCCTTGACCGTCTCGGTATCCTGGCCAAAGCGGGGCGGTGGTCGGCGGAATGTCACCGGTGTCGCTGACAATTTGAGCGGATTACCGAGCAAACCCACTTGTCCCGCAGTGGTTTCAGGGTTCGGCACGTGCACAACATTGCCCCGCGCCTGCGCCTGACCCGACGTTAGCGCCTGGTCGACCGTATTGATCGGCCCATATGGCACGCCTGCATCTTGTAACTTTTGCATCAATTCGGCGGTCGTGTACTGCGCAAATGTTTCAGTGATCGCCTCCGTCAGGGCAACGCGGTTTGCAATCCGAAGCGGGTTGGTCTGATATCCGGGGTCTTCCGCGAGATCAGGGCGGTCAAACGCATAGCACATCTTCTTGAACTGCCCGTCATTTCCAACCGCCAGAATGACGTGACCGTCACTTCCTGCAAAAACATCATAGGGCACGATGTTGGGGTGCGCATTGCCGCGGCGCTTCGGGGCCTCACCCGACGCCAGATAGTTGGTGCCTTCATTGATCAGCCACGCCATCTGCGCGTCGATCAGGGCCAGATCAATGTGCTGACCTTCACCGGTCTTGTCGCGATGTCGCAGAGCCGCAAGGATCCCCACAGTCGCATACATCCCACACATGACATCAGCGATTCCCACGCCGACCTTCATCGGCGTGCCATCCGGCTCTCCATTCAGCGACATGATCCCGCCATAGCCCTGAGCCATAAGGTCATACCCCGGGCGGTCGCGGTTGGGGCCGGTCTGGCCGAAACCGGAAATGGAACAATAGACAAGGTCGGGATGCGCGGCGCGCATGGTGGCGTGGTCCAATCCGTATTTCTCAAGCCCACCCGGTTTGTAGTTTTCAATCACCACATCCGCCTGCGCCGCAATAGACTTGACTAATTCCTGACCTTCCTCGGTCGACAGGTCGGCGGCGACCGAGAATTTGTTTCGGTTGGCCGCCATGTAATAGGCGCTCAGATCACTCTCACCGTCGGGCGTTTCCGCATAGGGAGGCCCCCATGTGCGGGTGTCATCGCCCCCGGTCTTGGGGTTCTCGATCTTGATCACCGTCGCGCCAAGATCGCCCAGCAATTGGGTCGCCGTCGGTCCCGCAAGAATACGAGACAGATCAAGGATCAGCAGACCATCAAGGGCCCCGGGCGCATCAGAAGGTGCCATCATAGGCCTTTCGATCAATTTCCACCGCAATGATGCTAAACGTGTCAGAGGCCATCGCCGCCGTCAAAGCGGTTTCCAGCTCAACCTTGGATCGCGCGGTGTGGCCCTGCCCGCCAAACGCCCCAGCCACCGCCGCGAAATCAACGCGGCCAAAATCCACACCGCGATTGCCCAGCTGACGTTGGCGCTGTTTCAACTCGATCAAAGCCAGAGAGGCATCGACGAAGACAACAAAAATAGTCTTCAGGTTCTGTTCTGCTGCGGTGGCCAATTCCCCTGCGACCATCAGAAAGCCAGCGTCACCAGAGAACGACACCACGGTGCGGTCCCGCTCCACGATCTGCGCACCCATCGCCAGCGGCACCGCACAGCCCATGGTACAAAGCGCCGAAGATTGGGTCAGAGCACGCGGAAATTCGCACTGCCACATCTGGGAGAGCAGGATGCGATGCGCGCCGCTGTCTGCGGTGGCGAGGGTGTCCGCAGGAAGAACCTCCCGACAGGTGGCAATCGCTTGCCCAGGCCCCCACGTTTCGCCCGGGGCAAAAGCGGCTTTCAAATCCGCGCGCACCTTGTCCAGTTCGCCATCAGCCCAGACCGGACCAAGGCTCTCTGGCAGCACAGCATTGGTCGACGCCGCACAGTCGCCAACGATGTTGACCGTGGCCTGATGCATGTAGTGGTGGTTCGGCTCTGCGGTGATGTCGATCACCATCTGGCTGGTCGGATCCCACGGGTTTTGCCAACCCGGGCGCATTTCAATCGGATCATAGCCAATGGCCAAAACCACATCGGCCTGCGCCACAAAGGGCAGCAGGAAGGTATCCGCTTTGGGAGACAGACCCGCCCCACCCAGCGACATTGGGTGGCTTTCGGGCACCAAGCCTTTGGCCTTGTAGGTCGTGATAACCGGGATGCCCAAATCCGCCGCGCGCTGCACCACAACCTCAGCTCCTTCGGTCATTGCATCGACACCGGCCACGACCACGGGACGTTCGGCCTTGGCAAGTGCCGCACGCGCCGCATCAAACGCTTCCCCTTCCGGAGCGACGGGCAAACGCGCGCTGCGCAGAACGCCCTCACCACTCGCAGGGGCATCAGCCACGGAAATTGGAACGTCGATATGCACCGGCCCGGGGCGGCCTTCCATCGCAATGGTCACGGCCTTGTCGGCCATCACGTGTGCCGCCTTGGCATCCAGTGTGAACGTCGCCTTCGTGATGGGTCGGAACACCTGCGGCTGATCCAACACCTGATGCGTGTAGGTTTGCGCCACGTCGGCGTCCACGCAGCCCGTCAGAACGATCATCGGCACACGATCCTGACGCGCGTTTTCAACGACGTTGATCCCGTTCAGCGCACCCGGCCCGACGGTTGCCAGCAAGATCCCCGGCGCACCCGTGCGGTGATAGGTGCCTTCCGCCATGAAGCCCGCCGCGTTCTCGTGCTTGCAAAGGACAAAGGTGATCCCCGCCTTCTCCAGCGCGTCCATCAGCGTCAGCACTTCACCGCCCGGCATGCCAAACGCCCAGCGGCATCCGGCCTCGTATAGACGTCTAGCCAAAACATCGGCTGCGCGCATGGGATTTCCTTTCAAACCAGTCCGCATCACGAGATGGCGCAATGCGTCGGTTTTCGCAAGACACCATCCTGTGTGAGCTTTGTCACAAATCTCATAGAAAGTTCTGGACTCCTGCGTTGGTCATCGGGCCTCATTGGGACAAGACCCGCACTGAAAGACTGCCCATGCCCGACATCGTTATTCTGAATGGCAAGCTGATCACCATGAACGGCCCGGATGCAGAGGCTTTGGCGATCACCGGCGGCAAGATAGATGCCGTAGGGACCACCGCAGACATCCGCGCCATAGCAGGCAGTGCACGTGTCATCGACGCGGGCGGCTGCACCGTTCTGCCGGGGTTTATCGACAGCCACGTGCATCTCTTCACCGGCTCGGCAGAGCTTGACTACCTCAACCTCATGGATGTGATGGGGATGGATGCGCTGACAGCAGCCGTGCGCACCTACAGTGCAGAGCGCCCGGATGATCCCCTGCTTTTTGCATCCTGCATCGACTACCACGTCATTGAAGGCCGCGCCGCCACGCGCCACGATCTGGACCGTGTCATGCCCGACCGGCCCTTTGCGGCCATGGCCGCCGATCATCACACCGTCTGGGCCAACACTCGCGCATTGGAGATGGCGGGGCTTTTGAACGGCGCGGACATGCCCGAAGGTTCTGAGGTCGTGATGGCCGACGACGGCACGGCGCATGGCGAGCTGCGCGAGACTGGGGCGTTTGGACCAGTGATGGCGTTAACCCGCCTCGGGGGGCGAGATCTGGAAGGCTATGTCTCAGGTCGGGACCCGAACCCACCCGCCACAGCCGCCGAACGCGCGATCGACAAACAAGTCATCGCCAAAGGCATGAAGCATTGCGCCTCTCACGGGATCACGGGCCTGCATCTGATGGATGGCAATTTCTACCAGGGTGAATTGCTTTCCGAGATGGTTGAGGAGGGCACATTGCTTTGCCGGTCCGAGGTGCCGATGCATCTCAAAAACATCGACCCGATTGACCGCTTGGAAGAGGCCAGTGAAATGCGCAGGCGCTTCAACAGCGACATGGTGTGGTGCAACCGCGTGAAGATGTTCATGGACGGCGTAATCGACAGCTATACAGCCTTCATGCTGGAACCCTACCCGGGCACGGACACCCGCTCAGAGCCCCTCTTCCCACCTGATCACTTTGCTGAGGTTTGCCGCCGCATTGATGCCGAGCACCTGCAAATCGCAGTCCATGCCATCGGGGATGCTGCCGTCCGCGCGACGCTTGATGGGTATGAGGCAGCCCGCACGGCGAACGGCCCAAGAGACAGCCGCCACCGGGTGGAACACATTGAGCTGATCCATCCTGATGACATGGCGCGTCTCAAAGACCTAGGGATCGTCGCCTCGGTCCAGCCCCTGCATTCCCCGCTTGGCGGCATGTTCCCACCTTACCCGCCAGATGTCATGGTGCGCGCCGAACAAATCCCGTTCGCCTTCGCGACAAAGACGATCCGCGAAACGGGCACTCCAGTGGTGTTCTCGACGGATTGGCCGGTGGTTCCGGTCGATGTCATGCCCTCTGTTAAAGGTGCCGTTGTCCGCCCTGACAGCTTGCCGCCAGAATGGGGGGATCAGACATCCACTCTGCGCGAGACGCTGGAAAGCTACACATCGCTCAACGCGTGGGTGGAATTCAACGAACACCGCAAGGGCAAACTCGCGCCCGGCATGTTGGCGGATGTCGTGGTCATGGATCACGACCTGGAAGCCATGGACCCGAACGACCTCGATAAGGCGCGCGCTGCCATAACGCTGATGGGCGGGCGCATCACTTGGGAGGCATGATGGGCAGCTACAAGAATTCCGAAACCCCGCCACCCATCATGCAAGGCAGCCCTCCGCCACCAGAATGGCGGCTGCCCGCACTGGACTGGGACCGTGGTCCTTGGAACCGTTGGGCGTTTCAACGGGTCCGGGAAATTCTGCCAACAGGCCCGGTTGCCCGTAGCGCAACGCCCTCGGACTTGCCCGAGGCTTTGGAGCCGATTGAAGAGATCACTTTCGCCGCCAAAAGCGGCGAGAAAACCATCGCGCAATGGATTGACGAGGATTACACCGACGGCCTCCTTGTCATGCTGGACGGCAAGATCATCCACGAAAGCTATTGGAACGGAATGACACCGACGTCGGTCCACCTTGCGCAGTCCGTGTCGAAATCCGTAACCGCCACGGCCGCGTCTTCTCTCTTCGCCGAAGGTCTGCTCGACCCTGCGGCACCTGTGACTGACCCCTTACCGGAACTGGCCAAGACCGCTTGGGCCGGGGCGACGCTCCAGCAAGTGATGAACATGACCTCCGGCGTCAGGTTCGACGAATCCGATTACTTCAACCGCGCCAGCGATGTGGGCAAAATGGACGTGGCAGCCGGATGGAAGCCCAAGCCGGAAGGCTACGAAGACGAATACTGGCCCGCCTGTATCCACGATCAGATCATGACAATGACCACGCTGGAAGCGGAACATGGCACAAGGTTCGAGTATCGGTCGATTGAAACGGATGTCCTCGCCCACGCGATGGAGAGGGTAACCGGCCAGCGCTTACCCCAGATCGTGTCGGAACGGCTATGGCAACCGATGGGCGCGGAAACGGAAGCAAACTTCACGCTCGACTCCTCAGGCTACGCCCTCTCTTGCGGTGGGTTCAGCGCCAGTTTGCGGGACTTTGGACGTATGGGACTGGCCTATCTCAACGACGGTCAGGTCGAAGGGCGCCAAGTGATCCCAAAAGCATGGGTCGATGACGTGCGCAGCGGCGGGCACGGCCTCTTTGACGACTACGGGCGCGGCTACTTCCCCAATGGACGCTACCGCAATCAGTTCTGGATCGAAGACGCCGATCAGATGGGGCATTTCTGTCTCGGGATTTACGGGCAGATGATCTATGTCTCCCCAGAGCGCGGGATGGTGGTGGTGAAACTGTCCACCTGGCCGGAGGCGACAGAGCAGACACGCAACAACGACTGCGTCGCCGCGTTCCACGCCATCGCCCGTGCTTTTGGCAGGAATGTTTAGACCGGTGACCGCCCAAGGGGTCACCCACGCAGCAAAATTGAGAAAGATCACACCATGAGCCCCACAGGAAACTGGTCCTACCCCACAGCCATCAAGTTCGGCCCCGGTCGCATCAACGAGCTGCCTACCGCCTGCGCGGATGCCGGGATCACTCGGCCGTTGCTGGTGACGGATCGCGGCCTGGCCGAGATGCCTATCACACAAGCCACGCTGGACATCATGGACGCCGCCGGGCTGGGCCGTGCGATGTTTGCCGATGTGGACCCGAACCCGACAGACGTGAACCTTGCTGCTGGTGTCGCGGCCTACAAGGCTGGCGGGCATGACGGTGTGGTGGCGTTCGGCGGTGGCTCGGGCCTCGACCTAGGCAAGATGGTAGCCTTCATGCATGGCCAGACACGGCCTGTCTGGGATTTTGAAGACATCGGCGATTGGTGGACGCGCGCAGATGCGGACGCAATCCATCCCATCGTTGCCGTGCCCACCACCGCGGGGACCGGGTCAGAGGTCGGACGCGCAAGCGTGATCACCAATTCCGAGACCCATGTGAAGAAGATTATCTTTCACCCCAAGGTCCTGCCCTCCGTGGTCATCTGCGACCCCGAACTGACCGTCGGCATGCCCAAATTCATCACTGCGGGCACCGGTCTTGATGCGTTTGCGCACTGTGTCGAGGCGTTCTCAAGCCCACACTACCACCCCATGAGCCAAGGCATCGCGCTCGAAGGCATGCGGCTTGTGATTGAAAACTTACCCCGCGCCTATGCCACGCCGGATGATCTTGAGGCGCGGATGAACATGATGACCGCCGCCGCCATGGGGGCAACGGCCTTCCAAAAAGGCCTCGGTGCCATCCATGCGATGAGCCACCCGGTGGGCGCGATTTTCAACACCCATCACGGGACAACCAATGCTGTTTGTATGCCGCCTGTCCTGAAACTCAACGCCCCGGAAATCCGTGACCGGTTTGACAGGGCGACGGAGTATCTGGGCGTGACGGGCGGCTTCGACGGGTTCTGCAGCTTCGTTCAAGAGTTCAATGACGGGTTTGCTATCCCGCGCAAACTGTCTGAACTGGGTGTGAGCGGCGATCGGTTGGACGACATGGTGGCCATGGCACTGGAAGATCCGTCCTGCGGCGGCAATCCGGTGACGCTGACGGCTGACAACTTGCGCGCGCTTTATAAGGACGTGCTTTGAAAGCGCCTCCCCTCAGATAAACCGCCCATGGCAAAACCAGCCGGCGCTTTTCGCGGCACCATGGGCGTAAAACAGCCACAGCCGCTCCCCCGTCTGAGTAATCACCTGCCAGTAATCGCGAACACCATTGCGCCAATCCGGTTCATCCAGCCACCATTCCGGCGCGATACGCTCAGGCCCACGCGCCTCAGCCAGTTCGTGTGTCCGCCCGCGCCACCGGAACTGCGCGGCAAGGCGCGGAGTCTCCGGCGCGTGAACCGGCTCGGGTCGCCACAGCAAAAACGGGCGCGGTGTCGGCGGCGCGGGCCAGCTTTCGGCAGGCTCTGACCAGGCGGCGGCCAACACCTGCGCAGTCTTTTCCGGGATATGACTGCTGACCGGATGGCGACGGGTCAGCGCGTCCATGCCAAGCCGCCCCCCGATGCGACCGATCAGATCCTCCACCGCCGTACCCTGTTCGTGGCGCTTACGGGCGGCACTGGCGGCCTCCATGTGGCCGGTCTTGTGCTGCGCTGTCGTGGCTTCCGTCTGCACCGCCTCAAGCCGCAGCATTTCGATCCCGAACCCGGCGTCGATCTCATCTATCCGATGGGCAAGCAAGGGCCGGATGCGATCCGGAACATCCGCTGCGCGGGCCAGCCCCGCCTCGATCCACTGCATGGTGTGATCCACGCGATAGGCCTCCAACCGGACACGCCGTGCCCCGCGCCCTTTTCGGCGCAGCATATCGCAAAGCCGTGGCACCAGACGATCCAACGCGGCATGCATGTCTTCGGTCAGGCCAATAGGTTCTGGTAAGGTCAGGCGCGTGGCAAACCGCGGTAATGGCGCAGCGGGGGAGACAGGTTCAGGCGCGGACCCGATGGCCTGATCCATCCGCAAGATAAGACCCCGACCATAGCGTCGCGCCAAGGGCGCACGCGGCTGACCCAGCAAATCCCCCACCGTCCGCAAGCCCACGCGCCCCAGATCAGCCACCAACTCCGGATCAATGCGCAATGCCGCCACAGGCAACGGGCTGAGCACGGTATAGGCTTTGCCGGGTGCCGCGATGCAGGGAAGGTTGCCTGCCTCCGGTGTCATCTGCGCAGGTGCCGCCCCGCCCCGTTCCCAATGACGTCTCTTGGCCGCGCGAGAGCGGGTGGCGCGGGCCTCCTGGTCAATCGCATCGCCAGATCGCTGCGTCCCAGGCCGCATCCCGGCATAGCGCGCCAAGGCCCAGGCCGCGCCCACCGTATCGGCCATCCCGCACCGCGCCGTCAGTCCGAGACTTTCTGAGGCCGACACCACCTCCTGCACCAATGCGACCTCCCCTCCGAACAAATGCGTACACCCGGTTATGTCGAGCAGCAGCGCATCCGGCTCCTCCGATGCGACCCAGGGCGAAAACTGCCCGGCCCAGCGCGTGAGCGTGCGCAGGAATGCCGCTTCCGCCTGCGGGTTTTGCAACCGGGTCACCAGTTGCCCGCACATCGCATGGGCATCGCGCAGCGGCTGGCCCACGGTCAGTCCCGCCGCCTGCGCGCTTTCTGACAAAGATGACAACACCTGCATCTGCCCCGTCTCGCGCACCACGGCAAAGGGCACGTCTTCGGGCGGCGGATCACGCCGAAGCAGACGTTCCGCCCCGAGACGAGGAAACCAGACCGACAGGATGCGGCGTGCAGACATGAAGACACCGAGTGGGCAGCAGTGGATCAAAATGTTCTTATTTTGTTCTTTTTAGGTCTGACCACGCAATGAGTCGAGTCCTATGCTGTCGCAGGCCCCTCCACTGCATCACTGCATCAACCACAGTTGATGCGCGTGATGATCCCGTTCTCGTCCAGTTCCACGTTCAACCGGTCTGCCAGGAAATCCTGCGTAACGGCTGTGTTCGGCGGGATAATCCGGGTGTCCTCATCGAATTCAAAATCCGACACCGGCTGTCCCACACGGTCCTGCAACGCGGATGCGCCGCATTGATCGTTCGGGTCAGGTTCCTCGGACTTGCACCCCGATAGCGCGAGAACCCCGGCAGCAACAACAACGATAAAACGCATGAGACCTCCTCCAAAATCTGCCAACATGTTCTCAGAAAGCGATAATTTTTCAACATGACGGCAGAGGATCGTTGAAAAAACGCAGGGTTTCGCCCACAGTCCTTCCCAACGATAAGGGAGGACAGTTCAAATGCGCACCACAGCCGCCGTGGCCATAGAGGCCGGTAAGCCAATGGAAATCATGGAGGTCAATCTCGACGGCCCCAAAGAAGGCGAAGTTCTGGTTGAGATCAAAGCCACCGGGCTTTGCCACACCGATGACTTCACGCTTTCAGGTGCCGACCCGGAAGGTGCGTTTCCCGCGATCCTGGGTCATGAAGGCGCGGGCGTTGTCGTTGAAGTGGGCCCTGGTGTGAAATCATTGGAAGTAGGCGACCACGTGATCCCGCTTTACACACCCGAGTGCCGGGAGTGCGATTACTGCCTCAACCCAAAGACCAACCTCTGTCAGGCGATCCGCTCGACCCAAGGCCAGGGTGTCATGCCCGACGGCACATCGCGCTTTTCCATGCTCGATGGCACGCCAATCCTGCACTACATGGGCTGCTCAACGTTTTCGAACCACACGGTTCTGCCCGAGATCGCGCTGGCCAAAGTTCGCAAGGACGCGCCGTTTGACAAAATCTGCTACATTGGCTGCGGCGTGACCACCGGCATCGGCGCGGTGATCAACACGGCCAAAGTCGAAATCGGCAGCCGTTGTGTTGTCTTCGGCCTGGGCGGCATCGGCCTCAACGTGATCCAGGGCCTGCGCATGGCGGGGGCGGATCAGATCGTGGGTGTCGACCTCAATCCCGGCCGCATCAACATGGCAACAAAGTTTGGCATGACAGATTTCGTGAACCCGACAGACGTAAAGGGCTCGCTCGTCGATCATCTTGTGGAACTCACCGGCGGCGGGGCGGACTACTCCTTTGACGCAACGGGCAACGTGCAGGTGATGCGCGACGCATTGGAATGCGCGCACAAAGGATGGGGCGAAAGCATCATCATCGGTGTGGCCCCGGCGGGCGCAGAGATTGCGACCCGTCCCTTCCAACTTGTTACCGGCCGCGTCTGGCGTGGCACGGCCTTTGGTGGCGCAAGCGGGCGCACGGACGTTCCCAAGATTGTCGACTGGTACATGGACGGCAAGATCGAGATCGACCCGATGATCACCCACACACTGAAGCTTGAAGACATCAACAAAGGCTTCGACATGATGCACGCCGGCGAAAGCATCCGGAGCGTCGTCGTCTACTAAATCTCTGAATTTTAGGTACCGGCCCGAACCTCGTCTCTCGGGCCGGTTTCCTTTTGCGCGCACGCATCTGTGCGCCGGTGCACCTTGTCTGCCCACCTCGCATGGCTATCTTTCGGTCAAAGACCTGCAAGAAGGATGACCGCAATGGCCGATGGCACCTACACCCCCCCGAAAGTTTGGACATGGGACAAGGAAAACGGGGGCGCGTTCGCCTCGACCAACCGACCCATTGCCGGTGCAACGCATGATGCTCCGCTGCCGCGCGGTGAACACAAGTTTCAACTCTACTCCATGGGTACGCCCAACGGTGTGAAAGTCACCATGCTGTTCGAAGAGCTGCTGGAGGCCGGTCATGACGCGGAATATGACGCGTGGCTGATCAAGATTGGGGATGGCGATCAGTTCGGCAGCGGCTTCACAGAGATCAATCCAAACTCAAAAATCCCGGCGATGGTGGACTACACAGGCGACACGCCCTTGAACGTGTTCGAGAGCGGCTCCATCATGATACACCTCGCGGAAAAGTTCGGCGCCTTCCTGCCGGCGTCAGGACCTGAGCGTACCGAGGTGCTGAACTGGCTTATGTGGCAGATGGGCAGCGCGCCGTTCCTGGGTGGTGGTTTCGGCCACTTCTACGCTTATGCGCCAGAGAAATACGAATATCCGATCAACCGTTACGCCATGGAAACCAAGCGTCAGTTGGATGTTCTGGATCGGACACTGGCCGAGCGGCCTTTTGTGGCCGGAGACGACTACTCCATCGCCGATATGGCCATTTGGCCGTGGTACGGTGGCACGGTTCTGGGCCGTCAATACGGTGACGCCGCCACCTTCCTGAGCGCGCATGAGTACGAAAACGTCATGGCTTGGGCCAAGAAAATCGACGCCCGCCCCGCGACCAAGCGCGGTCGCATGGTGAATCGCACCTCGGGAGAACCGCACGAACAGTTGCGCGAACGCCATGGTCCAGAAGACTTTGAGACCAAGACTCAAGACAAAATTGGATAAAGATATGTGATGGCACCCGCTGGTCGCGCTCGACTGGGCGCGACCAGCGGGTGCCTCACAAACAGATCAATTGATCAAGCCAGCGTGACGCATGGCGTCATCGACCATTGCGCGTGTCCCATCGGTCAACGGCGTCAGAGGCGAACGCACCTCTTCATCACAAAGGCCCAAGCGTGACATCGCATATTTCGCGCCCACGAGGCCCGGCTCCGTGAAGATCGCCTTGTGCAGAGGCATCAACCGGTCCTGAATTTCCAGCGCCGCGGCATAGTCATTGGACAGCGTCGCTTCCTGCATCTGGCTCAGCATCTTGGGCGCCACGTTGGCCGTCACCGAAATGCAGCCGACACCCCCTTGGGCGTTAAACCCGTGCGCGGTTGCGTCCTCTCCCGACAACTGGATGAACTCTTTGCCACAGCTCGTCCGCTGATGGCTGACACGGGCCAGATCGCCAGTGGCGTCCTTGACACCCACGATGCGCGGCAGCTTGGCCAACTCACCCATGGTGTCCGGGCTCATGTCGACCACAGAACGCCCGGGAATGTTGTAGATGATGATCGGCAGATCGCAGCAATCATGCACCGCCGTGAAATGCGCGATCAGACCGGCCTGGGTGGGTTTGTTGTAGTAGGGGGTTACCACCAGAATGCCATCCGCGCCCGCTCTTTGAGCGTGCTGTGCCAAACGCACAGATTCGGCCGTATTGTTCGACCCGGCCCCGGCAATCACAGGGATGCGGCCAGCCGCAGCTTTAACCACCGTTTCCACTACCAGATCATGCTCATCATGGCTCAGTGTCGGGCTTTCACCGGTCGTGCCCACAGGCACCAACCCGTGGCTGCCTTCCGCGATGTGCCATTCGACCAGTTTCTTGAGCGTATCCAAATCCAGCTCGCCGTTCTTGAACGGCGTGACCAGGGCAGGAAAAGATCCTTTGAACATGACACGCTCCTTTGCAGTTTCACATTGGTCCGGATGTCCGGACATTGGGGTAAAGTCGCGCGTTGATTTAGCGCCAAACCGCCCGCCTGCCAAGGTTGTGAGTGGACGGCAACGCCTCGCGCTCCTAAGTTCTGGTCGTCTATCCTTTGCATGAACAGGAAATGCAAGTGATGTTGCGCGGCCTGACCGTCATTGCCTTTGTCCTTGGCCTCACCCTGCCTGCCATGGCGCAGGATGAAACAGTACGGCCTCCGAGACCTCTGGAAATTGCCCTGTCTGCGGCCTCCGATAACCGATGGGCAGACGCGGCAGACATCGCCGCGCGCGAAGGATCCGCCGGTCAAGCCATCATCGAATACATGCGTCTTTACGCGGCCCAAGGGTCGCCAACCGATGTGCTGGCTTTTCTTGAGGCACAGCCCATCTGGCCCGGACTTGACCAGTTGCGTCGCCG
Organism: uncultured Roseovarius sp.; assembly: GCA_963422235.2. Taxonomy (GTDB): domain Bacteria; phylum Pseudomonadota; class Alphaproteobacteria; order Rhodobacterales; family Rhodobacteraceae; genus Roseovarius. The sequence goes on along the minus strand of CAXMWV010000002.1, from coordinate 1,672,593 downwards.
CAATGAAGAGGTGATGACCACCGGCACGACAGACCAGCTCCTGGCCTTCTACGACGGCTACACCCCTCGTTCCGGCGTGGGTGCGCTGAGCCTCGCTTCGGCCCTGGCCGAAACGGGTCAGGAAGGGGAAGCCAAGGCGACGCTTGTCGTTGCGTGGCGCACGCTTGACCTCTCAACAGCCGAACACAACGCCTTTATCGGCTCCTTCAGCGAGCTTCTGGAGGAACACCACGCCGCCCGCCTCGACATGGCCTTGTGGCGTGGCCTGCGGGACGTCGAACTGATGTTGCCGCTGGTCGATGAAGAGCATCGCAAACGGGGTGAATTGCGCCAGCGGATCGAGAAGGGCGCCACTATCAGCGTCGACGACCTGCCAGACCATGCCAAAACCGACCCCGGCATCGCCTATGTGCGGTTCAATCAGCACATTCGCGCGGATCGCGACAGCTCCGCAATAGATCTGATCCTGAAACAAAGCGCCATTGAGGGCGGCTTGGGCCAAGCCCAGCGATGGGCCGGGTGGCGGCGGTTCCTGGCCAGGGCCCAAATGCGGGAAGGCGAACCTGATCTGGCCTACAAACTGGCCTCCACCCACCAGATGGTCGAAGGGTCCGCCTATGCCGATCTCGAATGGCTCTCCGGCTACATCGCCCTGCGCTATCTCGAAGCGCCGGAACTGGCGCTCGATCACTTTCAGCGATTCCGGGCAGCCGTCGCCTCTCCCATTTCCCTGGGACGCGCCGGGTACTGGATAGGGCGGGCACAGGATGCAATGGGCGATAAGGACGCGGCGCAAATTGCCTATGCGTTTGGTGGCCAGTATCAGACCAGTTTCTATGGCCTCCTAGCAGCAGAGGCAGCGGGTATCGCGCCAAAAGACAGTTTGCGTGGTGCGCGCCCCGAGGTGGATTGGCGCGACGCGGATTTTGCACAAACGGATGTGTTCAAGGCGGGCGTTTTGCTGTTGCAACTCAACCGCCTGTCCCAGTCAGAACAATACTTCGTGGCACTGGCACAAACGCTGTCCGATAGTGACCTTGCACGTCTTGGGGCGGCGATGGAAGACCTCGAACAACCCCATCTGCAAGTCATGGTCGGTAAGGCGGGCGCGCGGCGGGGATTGGTTGCGGCGCGGCCGTACTACGCACTGCATCCGATGGCAGAGATGGACATCCCCGTAGACATGGAACTGGCCCTGGCCATTGCCCGGCGCGAAAGCGAATTTGACTTTGGCGTCGTCAGCGGTGCGGGCGCGCAAGGGCTAATGCAGTTGATGCCGGGCACGGCCAGCGATGTCGCGCGCGATCTTGGTCTGACGCACAGCCGGTCCCGCGTTCTCTCAGATTGGGAATACAACGCACGTCTAGGATCGGAATATCTGGCCCAGTTGGTGCGCCGGTTTAATGGCAACGTCATCATGGTCTCCACAGGCTACAATGCAGGTCCCGGGCGACCACTCCGCTGGATGGAAACCTATGGCGATCCGCGCGCCCCGGGTGCAGGAGAGGCCATGATCGACTGGATCGAGCACATTCCCTTCCGTGAGACGCGAAATTACGTGATGCGCGTGGCCGAAAGCCTGCCGGTTTACCGGGCACGGCTGGGGAAAGACCCCCTTCCGGTTCCGTTCTCTGAGGAACTCGTCGGAAGCACACTGAAGGTCATAGCCACTCAGTAAAAAGTGGGGTGAAACCCCACGCTACGTCTCGGCCCCGGCAGTTTGGCACAAGCGACCATCCTCCGCCCGGACCCAGAGTTTACCCGACTTACTCCAGCACAGCTCTGCAGTCTCCGGCAGGCACAAGGCAGACGTTCCGCGAAACCGGAAAGAGCGCAGGCGACCCATCTGCCTTTCCGCCAGAAGCATCAACATCTGTGCCAGCAACGGCCCGTGAACGACCAACCCGGTATAACCTTCCACGTCTTGGGCATAGTCCGGGTCATAGTGAATACGGTGGCCGTTGAACGTCAGTGCTGAGTATCGGAAGAGAAGCGTGTTGTCGAAAGACACCCGTTCGCAAACATCCTCATCCGTGGGTGCCGTAGGCGGTGCCACGGCATGTTCTGGCTTGGGGTCTTCGCGATACACCAAGTCCTGCCAATCGGTGACTTTCAACAAACCGCCCTGCCAAATCTCATGCCGAAGCCGAACAAACCCCAGCGGCCCGGTGCGGCCCTTCTTGTGCTCCGCCTTTTCAAGCACAGTGCGTCGTTCTGCGCTCTCGCCGGCCACCAGTGGCGCATGAAACTCCAATTGCCCACCCGCCCACATACGGCGCGGCAGGCCCATGTCCGGAATGATGCCTCCGGTCTTGGGATGCCCATCCCGGCCCAGCTGCTCTGGCGGTTGAGGGTCCCAGAAGTATAGCTGATGAAAGAAAACAGGCAGCGGATCACCATAGCCGAGATCAGGTGCCATTCCCAAAGCCGCTTGCAGCGCGCGGGCACGATTGGGGTCCATTGGGTCTGTTATGACGCAGGTTTCTGTGGTCATGTGCGAACGCTAGGCGCGATTAGGAAAGGCCGCAATCGGTATGCCAAGTTTGACATCTCTGGATCATCTTGTCCTGACCGTTGCAGACATTGGCGCAACGGTCAGTTTCTATCGCGACGTTCTGCAGATGGAGCCGGAGGATTTCACGCCCTCAGATGGGTCCCATCGCTGGGCGTTGAAGTTCGGGACGCAGAAAATCAACCTCCATCAGGCTGGCGCTGAATTTGAACCGAAGGCTGACGCCCCGACCCGTGGCAGCGCCGATCTGTGCTTTCTGACAGACACGCCTTTGGATGCATGGGCGGCGCACCTCAGCGCGAAGAACATCCCCATCGAAGATGGCCCGGTGCCGCGAACAGGGGCAACCGGGCCGTTGATGTCGATCTACATTCGGGATCCCGATGGCAACCTGATCGAAATCTCTAACCTGGCGTGATCAGGAAGCTGCTTCGCGCAGGCCCTGCATCCGTGCGGTCAACGCCTCTTGATACCGCTCATTGGTCAGCTTGCCATCCTCATCAAATTCACCATGTGCCCCGGCGATCAGTACCATAGGTCCCGGCAGCAGACGAGGCTGTAACGCGAGCAGGCAGTTAACGACCATGTAGTTCGCGGTCTCCCCTCCTGTCCGCCCGGCGGCAGCAGACACCACAACCGTGGGCTTGCCCTTGAACGCACCACCCGGCACACGGCTGATCCAGTCAAACGCGTTTTTCAGAACGCCCGGGATGCCCTTGTTGTACTCGGGTGAGGCAATCACGATCGCATCTGCGGCGGCGACCTGATCGGCCAGCGTCTGCACCGACGCCGGAATGCCCTCTGCCTCCTCAAGATCACCATCGTAGAGCGGCAAGTTAAGATCGGCGTCCGTTACATCCGCCGGGCCAAAAGCCTCTGCCGCCGCACCAAGAAGTTTACGGTTGAACGATCCTTTGCGCAGCGAGCCGGAAATGGTCAGCAGCTTGAGGTTTGCCATAGGTCGATTCCTTCTCAACATCATTTGGCGTCATACCTGACACGACAAACGTCAAAGGCAAGTCGCGCCCATGCACAAGCCGTGTGCAGAACAGAAAAGCCCCGACAGCGCGGGGAAGCTCTGCCGGGGCAAGTTGGCCAAGTCTGGCGGACGGAAATCTTTGCCTTGGGGCCTTACCAGTCGGTCGGGCCCTTATCGGCGAATGAGTTGACCAGGAAGTCGATGAACGCGCGCACCTTTGGCTGCGTGAACCGACCCGGCGGGTAAACCGCGTAGATGCCCTGCGTCTCATGCGGCAGATCGGGGATCACGTCCTCGATCAGGCCATCGCTCATCGCGGCAGAGTAAAGAAAGCTCGGCAAGTAGGCGATGCCTAGGCCCGAGATGGCCGCATTCAGCAGCGACTGACCATCATTGACGGACAGGCCACCGGCGGTGCGCACCTGGCGCTTTTCACCCGACGGTGCGGTCAGCTTCCAGACAGAACCATTGGCCTGGCTGGAGTAATGCAGCAGTTTGTGTTCGTTGAGATCGTCGATTTTTGACGGACGGCCATGCTTTTCAAGATATGTCGGGCTGGCGATCATACGCTTCGTCGTCTCGGTCAGCTTGCGGGCCCGCAGGGTGCTGTCTTCCAGCTCCCCAATGCGGATCGCCATGTCAAACCCTTCGGAAATCAGTTCCACATAGCGGTTGTTCAGCACCATGTTGACCGTGATGTCCGGAAACTCGTCGAGGAAATCGCCCAGAACCGGGCTTAGGTGGTTCACACCAAAATCTGTCGCAACCGAAATGCGGAGCAGGCCGGACGGATCAGACTGCATCGAGCTGACCAGCGCATCCGCCTCACCGGCGTCATTAAGAACGCGCAGGGCGCGGTCATAATAGGCCAGTCCAATCTCCGTGGGGCTAACACGACGTGTCGTACGGTTCAGCAGACGGGCCCCGAGGCGCGCCTCCAGCGACGAGACGTGCTTTGACACGGCGGATTTAGAAATTCCCATCTTGCGCGCCGCATCCGTGAACCCACCCTGGTCCACAACAGTCGCGAAAGCCTCCATTTCGGTAAGGCGGTCCATACTCGATACCTCGTTTTTCTTTTCGAGGATCGTTATGACGTAACATTCGGGCACAACTGGGGCAGGTGCCGGACAATATCAGGGTTTTCCTTGGGATCGTTAAAGGCAAGGAAACAAAATTCAGGTCAGGCCGAAGCCCCGCGCAGGGCGTTTCTGAAGACTTCGGCAGCACCTTCCAAAGTGCTGTCCCCTTTCGGGCCAATAAGCAAGACACCGTAGCCATTGTCGATCCAACTGAAGGCGGACATGCCTTCAAGTGTCTCTGCCCGAATGTCGGCGCTGCTTTTGTCCCCGGTGTACAATATGCAAAGCGCAACAGGCCCGCCTTCTGCCGTCAGGTACGTCAACTGTGCCAACGGTTGCCCCTTATAGCCCAGTTGCTGCGCGCGGCGGTAGGCAAGGCCATCGACCTCCGGCAGCGATGTCAAATCAATGCCCAGAACATCCGACAGCTGCGCCAGCTTGGCCTGCGCTGCCACGGGTGATGGCACCGCGCCAGATAGTGTCTCCGTTACATAAAGCGACTGATAGCTCGCAACGACCTCGCGCCAACCCGGCTCTTTGCTATCAAACGCGGCCCAAGATGCGCCAAGCGCCAGGATCAGCCCTGCCGCCAACCCGGTCAGCCCTGCACCCCAAGACACACCCTTCCCTTCGGCAGTCGGAAGCTCCGGCATGTCGGGCGCAAATTCCAGCAAAGCATTCTGGCCAGACACAAACGTCGCTTGCGCCGCGCGCATCTTGTCCACATAGGACGAAAGCTCTGTGTCAGATGCCACGGCCTCGCGGATTTTGTCCGCCACCGCTTCCGTCGTCTCTCCATCCAGGAAAGCCGCCAGCTCTTCATCTGAAAATGCGGGGTCCTTCATGCGTCCGGTCCTGCTTTCGGCTCCAACTGGGTCATAAGTGTTTTTCTCGCCGCGGCCACACGGCTCATCACCGTGCCAATCGGAATGTCCAAAATCTCTGCGGCTTCGCTATATTTGTAACCTTCCACAAAGACCAGCAGGGCCGTTAACCGCTGAGCTTCGGGAAGCGCATTCACTTTTGCAAACACCTCGCGGGCGAAAATATTCGTCTCCACATCCAGATTTTTATCTTCAGGTTCGGCCTGTCCGTCTTCTGAGAAAGAAGCCGTCGCCCGGATCGAGGTGCTGCGTATCTCATTCAACCAGATACGGCGTGCCATCACGAAAAGCCAGCGATCAAGATGTGTGCCCGGTCGGAAAAGCTCTGCCTTCTCAATCGCCCTGAGCGCCGTCATCTGCGCCAGGTCATCCGCCAGGTCACGACGCCCGGTCAGTGATACGCAGAATCGCCAGAGGCGCGCATAACACCCTGGCAGACCCGAGCGCACAGCGGCCTGCGCATCTTTTTTCATAAAAGGACGAATAATTTGGTGATCCCTGCTGTTACACTACCATCAGTAACTACGAAAAATGCGCGAGCCAACACTGGAGGAGAATATGAAGAAAACAATCTTTGCAGCCGCCGCCCTTGCCGCTTTGGCCGGGTTTGCATCCGCCGAAAGAGCGGCATCACCGGAAGGCGCCAATGCGTATTTCGTCAATCTGGAGGATGGCACAACGGTTTCCGGCCCGTTCAAGGTGCTGTTTGGTCTTGAAGGGATGGGCGTCGCTCCGGCTGGCGCGGACTTCGACAAGACGGGCCATCATCATGTGCTGATCAACCGCGCGCCATTTGGCGAAGGCGCGGATGACGCCGAAATGATGGAGAACGGTCTGTTCAATGATGAAAACCACCGCCATTTCGGCGGCGGCCAGACGGAAGCCGTGTTTGACCTGCCCCCGGGCACCTACACAATGCAGATGGTTCTGGGCGACCAGTAGCACATCCCGCATGATCCGCCTGTGGTGTCATCACAGATCACGATCACCGTGGAATAAGCTGTCAGCTTGAGTAATGTGCAACGCCTCCTTTTGGGGGCGTTGCTTCGTTTTGGGGGTCGGCTCAGCTCAGGCTGTTCGCCCAGTCCCAATACATATCACGCACGCGTCGCGTGACCGGGCCGATCTGATAGTTGGTGTCATCAAACGCCGTGATCGGAGTGACCTTCATCATGTTGCCAGACAGAAAAATCTCATCGGCATCATGGAAGTCTTCGAAAGACATCGTCTTCTCATGCACAGTCACACCATCAGCGCGCAGGTTGATCATGTGCCGCTCCCGCGTGATACCGGCAAGGAACGTGCCATTGGGCGCAGGTGTGAACACTTCGCCATCTTTGACCGCAAAGACGTTCGCCGTCGCGGCCTCTGCCACGTTGCCCAACGCATCTGCGACCAGTGCATTGGCAAACCCCTTGCTTTGCGCCTCAGCCAGCATGCGGGCGTTGTTAGGGTAAAGACAGGCCGCTTTGGCGTTCACCACCGCATCCTCAAGCACCGGACGCCGGAACTTCGTGCGGGTCAGCGTCGCCGATGCATCAGGGGCGGCCATTGGGATTTCTTCCAACGAAACGGCAAACCCGGTGCCACCACCCGGTTTTGGTACAATCGCGGAATATCCGCCGTCCAACGCCCAGTACATGGGACGAATATAGACAGCTGCTCCTTTGGGGTAAGCCTTCAGCCCTTCAAGGATCAGATCGACCATATCTTCGACCGACACGGTCGGCGTGACCATCAGCGCCCTGGCTGACTCGTTCACACGCGCGCAGTGCTTATCAAGGTCGGGCGTCAGACCGTTCACAAACCGCGCGCCGTCAAACACGTTGCTGCCCAACCACATGCCATGGTCTGCCGCGTTCATGACAGCGATGTCGCCATCGTGCCAGGTGCCGTTGAAATAGGTTCTGATATTAGTGCCTGTGGGCATGGTCATACTCGCGTTAGGTCGCGCCACGTTAGGATGGAAAGACCCGATGGTCCAGAGCCTGAAAAGAGCGTCTACTCAGCCGCTCTCTTTCGACGGAGACTGCCATTCCGCCCGGTCCATATCGGCGCGAAACTCCGCCGTGGAGTTGCTTTGCGGATAGGGGTCCGACGGCACAGGCACACCCAGATGCGCGCAAAGCGGGTGCCAGCCGTCACCGATTTCGTGAATCAGGAGCCTTTCTTGAGGAACCTCTGCTTTTACCCGCGCTGCATTGGCTTCGAACGCAGCAATGCAATTCGCTTTGGTCAAACTCCGTCCACCGAACACATGTTTGGGCAACAGCAGACTTCCGGGCGTTGGTGCCGCATCGGGGTCGCGGTTCTGAAGGACCTCAAGGATCGTGCTTTCAAAACTCCGCCACCAGCTTTCAGGACTGCGCCAGGTCAGGATGATCTTGGCATGTGGAAAAGCCTGCGCCAGTTCGGGCCAGAAATGCGCGCTTGGCCAGTCGACGCATGATCGGAAACCGCCGAGCAACACATCCCAATCGCACGGCCCGCCTGCAATGAAGCGTCGCCAATGGGCTTTGTGGTCGGGGTTCTCATAGAGGGCGCGCATGTGATGGCAGGGACCGAAACCCAGGGTCTCAAGCGCCGTGCGCATGGACTCCGTCCCCGTTCGGCCAAACCCTGCGCCGATCACTTTGATATCCGCCCGCGTCGCCATGCCAATGACTATGACACGAAGGACAGTTTGAACGCTACGGCGCCTCGGACAGCAGTTGCTCCAGATCGAGCGGCGCATTGTACATCTGAAGGTTGCCTTCCGCGTCGCGCGGCCATTCCTCTTCGGGGCGGTCGCGGTAAAGCTCCACACCTTTGCCATCGGGGTCAGACAGGTACACCGCCTCACTCACCCCATGGTCAGCTTTTCCTTCGATGGGGATGCCAGCCTCAACAACCCGACGCAACGCATCGGCAAGCTGGGTTCGATCTGGGTATAGAAACGCTGTGTGGTAAAGCCCCGTATGCCCCTTGGGGGCGGGCTTGCCACCCAGAGACTCCCACGTATTCAGGCCCAGGTGATGATGATACCCGCCCGCGGACAAAAACGCCGCCCCGGATGGAAACCGCACCTGAACTTCAAAGCCCAGTACGCCCGAATAGAACTCAATCGCACGATCAAGATCGGAAACCCTAAGGTGAACATGACCAATTTTTGTGTCGGGATGTGTCGGCGTCATGGGATGTCTCCTGCATCGAAATTGCTTTGGAAAACGTAGGTCTCATCACCAAAACGCGCAATTTGGCAGTTCCGATCCGATTTTGTGCAAATCTGCACACAAAAGCGACCGAACACACAAACATGTTATCACCCAACCCGCGCAAAATGCGGCAACACCCCTTAAATCGCAGCAGAATTGACGGACAGGATTTTTACAGGAGACATCCATGAAACGCGCCCTCTCTCGCCGCGGCCTTTTGGCGGGCGGAGCCTCTTTGCTCGCAGCCCCGGCCCTTGCATTGGACACAGGCCTCGACATTGACGAGCCTGAGTTCACCCGCCGCAACATGTCGGCGTTCAAAAAGGTGGACTGGCGCGATCACTTCGATGATCTGGGACAGGGCGTGATCGTGGCCGACACGAAATCAAAAGCCCTGCACTTCTGGTCAGGAGACGGAGAAACATATCGCCTCTACCCAACCTCCGTGCCCCGCAGCCCGGAACTGACACGCTTGGGCTACACCCGCATCACGAAGAAAGTAGAGGGCCCCACATGGGTTCCGACGCCTTCGATGCGCGAACGCGACCCAAGCCTGCCCGCCGTCGTGCCGCCCGGCCCCGACAACCCCATGGGCACGCATGCCATGCACCTGAGCTGGCAGTATTACCGCATCCACGGCACCCACGACACACGCAAGATCGGGCGCAAGTCATCGGATGGCTGCATCGGACTCTACAATGAAATGGTGGCCGAACTCTTCGGCATGGTCGACGTGGGCACGCAGGTACGCCTGATCTAAACGGTCAGGCGCCCACCATACCCACGATCTTGTAGGTCTTTTGCAAAATCGGTGCGGCAATCTCACGGGCGCGGGCAGCACCGCTGGCAAGAATGCGGTCGATCTCTGCCTTGTCCTGCATCAGGCGCGACATCTCTTCAGAGATCGGGGCAAGCTTCGCCACCGCCAGATCGGCCAGCATCGGTTTGAACGTGCCAAACTGTTGCCCGCCCACATCGCGCATCACGGCGTCGACATCCATGTCAGACAAGGCCGCATAGATGTTCACCAGGTTGCGCGCCTCAGGCCGCTCAGCCAAACCGTCGGCATCCGAAGGCAAAGGCTCCGGATCGGTCTTGGCTTTCTTGATCTTGCGCGCGATCGTGTCGGCATCATCCGTCAGGTTGATGCGCGACATGTCCGAGGGGTCGGATTTCGACATCTTCTTGGATCCGTCACGTAAACTCATCACCCGCGTCGCGGCGCCTTCGATCACCGGCTCCGTCACCGGGAAGAAATCCACGCCGAAGTCGTTGTTGAACTTGATCGCGATGTCGCGGGTCAGTTCCAGATGCTGCTTCTGATCCTCACCCACCGGCACATGCGTGGTGTGGTAAAGCAGAATGTCGGCGGCCATCAGCGCGGGATACCCAAATAGCCCGAGCGAGGCATTCTCGGCATTCTTGCCCGCCTTGTCCTTGAACTGCGTCATCCGCTTCATCCAGCCCATCCGGGCCACACAGTTGAATATCCAACCCAGCTGCGCATGTTCAGCCACCTGGCTTTGGTTGAAGAGGATGGATTTTTCGGGATCAAGCCCTGCCGCGATGAACCCCGCACACAGCTCACGTGTGGCATGACGCAACTTGTCAGGGTCTTGCCAAACGGTGATCGCGTGCAGATCGACCATGCAATAGATCGTCTGCATCCCACTTGTCTGGCCGCTCTCCTGCATGTCCACGAACCGCTTCATGGCGCCCAGGTAGTTGCCAAGCGTAAGGCCGCCGGAAGGCTGAATGCCCGAGAAAACGCGGGGCGTATGTTTGCCCTCGGTCATGGGGTTGCTCCGTCTGGAAATTTCCGTTCGCCTCGCTTACTTCTGGCCGCATCCCGCGTCAAGGAGCCTGCGATGTCCGACCCATCCCGTGAACCTGAACCGTCCCATGGGTATGACGAAGAAAGCCCTGTGAACCCTCTGCCCCCGGTGGTCATGGTTCTGGTGCTGGTGATGGCCCTGGTCGAGGCCGCCTTCATGCTTGGCGCGAAAGGCCTTGTTGGTGGGCCGGAAGCCATTGGTTGGCGGCTGGCAGCGATCCAAAACTATGGCTTCAGCAATCAGGCATTCACCTGGATGCTGGAAACGGGCGTGCCGCGTGTTGATTTCCTGGTCCGCTTCCTGACCTATCCGTTCATCCACGGCGGCTTCACCCATATGATCTTTGCAGCGGTCATGACGCTCGCCATGGGGAAATTCGTAGGCGACCGTATGGGGCAATTGGCCGTGGTCGTCCTGTTCTTCGGCTCCTGCATTTTCGGCGCGGCAATCTACGGGATCATCCAACCTGAAGGCCCCGGCCTGATCGGCGCATTTCCGGGGGTCTATGGCCTGATCGGTGGCTTCACCTGTCTTCTGTGGTTGCGCCTCGGCCAGATTGGCGCGCAGCAGATGCAGGCCTTCACGCTGATCGGATTGCTGCTTGGCATCCAACTTGTCTTTGGCTTGCTCTTCGGCGCAGGGACCGACTGGATCGCCGACATCGCGGGGTTCGTGGTCGGGTTCTTCCTGTCCTTCCTGCTGCTGCCCGGTGCCCTGTCGCGTCTTCTGGACAAAACGCGTCAGCGCCGATGATCAACCCCGGCGCAGCGCGGACCGTAACTCTGACACTTTGAACGCACCGAGGACGTGACCGGCCCCCACGTAGGCCGCACTTCCCGCCGCAATCATCCCGAAGAGTGCCAGCCAACGCCACCCCGCCAACCCGAACAGCGGCGTCGCAGACGCAGAAAAGGCCCAGAGGACAAACCCCATCACTGCCGAGGCCAGACACACGCGCCAGATCCGGCGCCTGAGCCGGGCATCAAACCGCGCCACGTCCCCCATGGGCCGCGTCCCCCGCGCCAGAAGCCAGACCATGATCCAGCCAGCGGCGGTCGTGGCAATCGCGGCGGCGATCCAACCGATGTAATAGGCCAGCCCCACCGCCAGCACCGCGTTGACCACCATCGCCACAACAGCATAGCGGAACGGGCTTTTGGTATCCTCGCGGGCAAAGAACAAAGGCTGCAGCATTTTTTGCAAAACGAAGGCCGGCAACCCCAAGCCGTAGATCGTAACAGCCAACGCGGTGGCAGCCGTGTCATCTGTGTCAAACGCCCCGCGTTCAAAAAGAACCGAAACGATCGGTAAAGGAACGACCATCAGGGCAACCGCGCAGGGAATGGTAAGGGCCAGCGACATTTCACCTGCGCGGGAAAACGCCTCACGCGCACCTTCATCATCGCCCGCTTGCAAGCGGCGAGACAGATCGGGCAGCAACACGATCCCGACCGCAATCCCGACAACACCCAAGGGCAACTGATAAAGCCGGTCCGCCGCATAAAGCCAACTGATCGCGCTCTCATAGTTTGACGCCACCAACTGCCCCACCAGAAGGTTGATCTGCACCACACCGCCCGCCAGCGCCGCTGGCACCGCCACACGCACGAGGTTGGCCATCTCGGGCGTCCACCTCGGCCGCACCGGGCCGATGCGCATACCTGCCCGGCTGGCTGCGATCCAGACCAGGGCAAGCTGCGCCACCCCGGCAAAGGGGATTGCCCAGATCAAGGCGTCGATGACACTGCCGCCGAGGTACCACGCCCCCAACATCGCCGTGACAAGCATCACGTTCAGCAGCACAGGGGCCGCCGCCGCAGCCGCAAATCGGCCTGTTGCGTTCAGAACACCCGAGAACAGCGCGGCCAAGGAGGTGAAGAAGATGTACGGGAAGACAATGCGTCCGTACTCAACCGTCAAATCAAATCGGGGATCGCCGTAAAACCCCTCCGCCGTGGCGAAGACCAGGACCGGCATGAAGATCATCGAAAGCCCCGTCAGCGCCAGCAAAATGAGGCTCAGGCCACTCAACGCAAGGCTGGCAAATGCCTGCGCATCTTCGTCCGCTTCCAGCCGTTTGGAAAACATCGGCACGAAGGCCGCGTTAAACGCGCCCTCTGCAAAGAACCGGCGGAACATGTTGGGCAGCCGAAACGCCGCAACAAAGGCGTCCATCAGCATACCCGGCCCGATCAGACCGGTGATCACGATATCACGAATAAATCCGAGTATCCGGCTGAGCAAAGTCCAGACGCCAACCGTCAGAATGCTGGACAAGAGGCGAACGGGTTTCATGCACGGCCTTTTCTAGAACCAATGCTTTGAGTGGTAGCGGATCGCGCGCTGTTCGGAAAGAGTCCGCCCTCTTTCCTTTTCACCCGGCACGGGCTAGCGATATCCTGTTCAACCAAAGGCCACGCTCCATGCCCACACTTCCCGACTTCCGCCTTGAGACCCATTTCGCAAAATGGGAGTTCTCAGCGCAGTTTCACATGACAGCTTCAGATGCGGAAAGCATGGCGCTGCCGGATTTGCTGAACCTTGCAACGCCAGAAGATCGCGCTGCATTCGAAAACATGTGGCTTGGCTATACGGAGACGTATGGTTTGCCGGAACTGCGCACAGCCATCGCGGGCACCTACGCCAATCAGACAGCCGATGACATCCTTTGTTTTGCGGGTGCCAGCGAAGGTATTTTCGCCGCCAACACGGTTTTGCTGGACAAAGACAGCCATGCCATCGTCGTGACGCCAAACTACCAATCACATGAAACGCTGCCACTCGCCATTTGCGAAGCCACGGGTGTTCCGCTCGACCCCGACGACGGCTGGTCGCTGGACATTGACCGCATCGCAACCGCCATCCGGCCAAACACGCGGCTTGTCACGATCAACTTCCCCCACAATCCCACGGGCGCAATCTTGCCCTTGGAACGCTACCGCGCCTTGATCGACCTGTGTCGCCATCACGGCATTTGGATTTTACACGATGAGATCTTCAACGGTCTCGGGCCCAGCGACGCAAAACACCTGCCTTTCATTGCCGATGAGTATGAACGCGGTCTGTCACTTGGCGTGATGTCAAAATCCTACGGTTTACCGGGACTTAGGATAGGATGGATCGCCTGCCAGGATCACGAGGTTCTTTCAAAAATGGAGCGCTTGAAGCATTACTTGTCGATCTGCAACTCCGGCCCGAGTGAACGGCTGGCCATCATCGCCTTGAAGGCACGCGACAAGATTCTGGCGCGTAACAATGCCCTGATTGATCAGAACCTGCCGAAATGGGATGCCTTCTTCGCACGTTTCCCTGACCTTTTCGACTGGTCCCGACCCGATGGGTCCTGCATGGCGTTTCCTCGCTATACGGGTACGTATGGTGTGGAACATTTCTGCAAGTCGCTGGTAGAAGACGCAGGCGTATTGTTCTTGCCCTCCACCATCTATTCTTCCGAACTTGGCGATACGCCCAAGGACAGGTTCCGGCTGGGCTTTGGCCGGTCGGGGTTGGATGATGGCCTCGCCGCATTAGAGGCGCATCTTTCAGGCCAGTAAGGTCCATTTTCGCGTCCATCGCCCTGCAACTCCAAACTATTTTTCTCAGATTTATCTCGAACTTGTCTGAAATTGGGCCGGTTCACACCCGAAAACTGCCATCTTCTTTCACTACAAAATACCTCAAAAGCAGACGTGTATTAGGTCCGGCCCGCTTACGAGGCCGTGATGGTGTGTAGAGGCAGCAATGGCGATTATCGCGCTTTGGGATTTTGACGATCCTGCAACAGTTCAGGACGACGTCGCAGTTGACGGTGCCGAACAAGACGGCACCTACGAGGATGGCGCGTCTGCCTCTGGTGGATCATTGATTTTGGATGGAACGGACGATTTCGCCCTGATCCCGGCAGACCCCGGTTTCCAACTCAATGCTGGAACTCTGGTCTTGGAGTTCTCACCCGACACAGTCCACAACGGCACTTTGGTTTCCCGTGACTCTCAGTTTTACGATGGCGGCGGACACTTTCGGTTGCGCGTCGAAAGTGACGGATCGATTGAAGTCCGCCATCAAACCACGTCCAACGACGAATTCTTGTCGACACCGTCCGGTTTTTACTCCGGTGGAGATGACATACGGGTGACGTATTCCTGGAACGATGACGGCACAGGCGGCGAGTACAAGGTGGAGAACCTGACCACTGGAGACACATACACTGAGCCCGTACCCGGCAACTTGACCTGGAACCAGGTTGGCTTCAACGAGCCGATCACGCTGGGCGCCGCTCAAACCTTCTCGGATGACAACACCGCCAACAACCTCGAACAGTTTTTCGACGGGTCAATCGACTATGTCGCGCTGTTTGACACGGTCGAAGATCCCGGTGCCGACATCCCCTGCTACGTGTCCGGCACGGAAATCGAAACGATCAACGGAACGACGCTCGTCGAAGATATTCAGGCCGGAGATTTTGTATGCTCTCCCGATGGCAGTGCGCACAAAGTGCTGTGGGCAGGCAGCACGTTTCTCAATGCGCAAGACCTCGAGAAAAGCCCCGACCTGCGTCCAATTCGCATAAAGCCGGGCGTTGCCGGAAACGACCGTGCGTTGCTGGTGTCCCCGCAACATTGCCTCGCGATGGAATGGAACGGAACACTGCGGTTCGTGCGCGCCAAACACCTGGCTGAGTGGACCAAGCTGGCGCATGTGGCCCGTGGCCGACAGGAAGTCACCTATCACCACATCCTTCTGGACCAGCACCGCTTGATTTTGGCCAACGGCCTCGTTTCAGAAAGCTTTTTCCCCGGTCCGGAAAGCCACGCCATGTTGGCGATGCCCAGCCTTGCCAAGATGTGCCAAGCGCTTGGCGTCTTCAACAGCGCTGACCTCGCAGACGCGTTCAAAAGACCCTGCCTCGATGTGCTGCGGTCTCAAGACGCGATGGCGTTGAAATCAAGGCTAGTGCGGCTGGTGACTGGGGTCCACAAAGCGGCGGCCTAAGCCTACATCCTTTGAAAAGGTGTCAGAACGGCGCCTTCTCCCGAAAACTCATCCCGCGCCCACCATCGGGGTGGCGCACGCGCAATTCCTCTGAATGCAGCATCAACCGGTCAAACGCCAAGGCCGCACCTTCCGCGTAGAACGGGTCTCCCAGAATAGGATGACCCAGGCTTTGCATGTGAACGCGAAGTTGATGGCTGCGACCCGTTTTCGGCATCAGGCGCACGCGACTCTCGGCATCCGTGGCCCGAAGCGCCCGCCAATCCGTTTGCGCTGGTTTCCCGGTTTCATGGCACACCATTTGGCGGGGTCTGTTTGGCCAGTCGACGATAAGGGGCAAATCCACCGTTCCGGTTTTCGGCTCCAGCCGTCCCCAGACCCGCGCTACGTAAGTCTTCTTCACCTGGCGCTTCTCGAACTGCAGCCCCAGATGACGCTGTGCATGCGGGGTCAATGCAAAGACCATGACGCCCGAGGTGTCCCTGTCCAACCGGTGCACCAACAATGCCGTGGGAAACGCCTCTTGCACGCGGGACAACAGACAATCTGCAAGCTCGGGTCCTTTGCCGGGCACCGACAACAGGCCAGACGGTTTGTTGACCGCGAGCAATTCGTGATCTTCATGCAGAACGTGCAACGGATCCTGGGGCGGGACGTAGGCAGAGGACATGGGTCGCCCTATCCCACGAATTTGTGGACGACGCCAGTAACGAGAACCCTCGGGGCGTTAACCTGTTGGTTCAATCATGAAACAAGTGATCTGCTTGGCCTGAAGCCTGCGACAGGCCAATTCCGCCGTCTCACGCGTCAAACCCATGAAGTTCGCGTCAAACCCGGTCGGACGGCGCAGCACCTTGCGCAGGCTCCCATCCAAGGTCGACATTTCGTTCAGCGCCACTTGCAGCAGCACCTGACGCGCCTTGTACTGGCTTGGATAGCGGCCAACCGTAATTCCCCAATGGCGCCCACCAAAGGTCGAGACGCGCTCCACCACTGTGCGCACAGGGTCACCCACCGGGTCGCCCTCTTGCGCGGTGATTGCGGCACTTGCGCTCACCAACGTGGCCGGACGGACTTTGGGCGACACTTCAGGATTGGTGCGGGATCGAATGTCATTCAGCTGAGCTTCCGCCAACACCACGGGTTCCTGCGCACGCAGTTTCGCAGCAGCCTGTGCCGCCAGAACGGCGGCATCGATTTCTTCGCTATCCGCAATCAACAGCTCTTCGTCAATCGCTGGCTCCACGCTTGGGCGCAGTTTGGGTCGCAAACTTCGCTTGACCGCCGCCGCGGTTGCCAGACGCACGCGTTTGCCAAATCCACCTGGTACATCAGAGTCGTTCGCTCTACCTAGATATGGTGGCGGCGTGGGTCGGACGAGGGCCACATGAGTCGGCGCCCTTCGGAACCCCAAATCCAGTAGTTCTGCCACCTTGGCGTTGCGCGATGCCGTGGATCGCCCGCCAAACACGGTGGCAATGATCCGTTCTCCACCACGCTCCGCACTGGCCGTCAGGTTAAAGCCAGCCGCACGCGTGTAACCCGTCTTGATCCCATCTGCGCCACGGTAAGACCGCAGAAGTTTGCGGTTCGTGTGCGCAACCTCGCGCACCCCGGCGTCGGCCGTCAGGCGGGAGAACAGGTTGTAGTATTCCGGAAAGTCATAGAACAGGTGTCGGCCCATGATTGTCATGTCGCGGGCCGTGGACAGGTGGCCGCTCTCTGTCAGTCCATGGGCGTTCTTGAAATGCGTCCGCGTCATGCCAAGTGCCTTGGCCGTACGATTCATGCGACGGGCAAACCGCGCCTCAGACCCTTCAATGGCTTCTGCCAGGGCCGTGGACGCATCATTGGCCGATTTCACGGCAGCCGCGCGGATAAGGTAGCGCAGCTTGATGGTCTGCCCGGCACGCAGGCCCAGTTTGCTTGGTGGTTCGCTGGCGGCAAACTTCGAAATCTTGACGGGCGTATCCAGCCCGATCTCACCGTTTTCAACCGCCTCGAACACCACATAAAGCGTCATCATCTTTGTTAGTGACGCCGGATGCAACCGCGTGTCAGCGTTGCGGGAGTGCAAAACCTCACCGGAGCGCGCATCCATCACCAACGCCGCATAAGGCGCTGCCGCGGCCGACAATGGCACGACAACGACCATCCATATGATCGCCAAAAGGATAAGGACCCAGCGGGCCTGGTGTACTGTCCTGGTTCTCATGAACCTGCTCGTATCTGCCTCAAGCCGACGATTTTTCGCCTGGCTGTTTATTATTGCGAAAAAAGTAACACAGGGCCTCGTGCAAATAAAGCATTGATTTTGTGCGATTACAGCACCGTGAGATGTCCAGATGTTGTGCCTTTCCTTTGCCGCATAGGCAGCGAGTGTGCTTTACTCTGCGCAGTCTCCAATCTGCGAGGACCAGCATGACAGATGCCACATCCAAACCCTGCCTCAAACTGCGCGCCGGAGGGGCCTATTCGGGCAAGCAAGGCTTCGATTATTTCGAAGGCATTTCCAAGGAGACGGCAGGCTCCGATGGGATCTGCATGCACCTGTTGACCGTCCCCCCGGGCGGCCGCGCAAAGGCGCACAAGCATGAGACGCATGAAACCGCGATTTACGTGTTGTCAGGTAAGGCAGTGATGTACTGGGGGGATCAGTTGGAACACTTCATGACGACCGAAGCGGGCGACATGGTCTATATCCCTGCGGACGTGCCGCACCTTCCGGTCAATCCAGGCGTTGAACCCGCCGTGGCAGTGATCGCCCGCACCGATCCGCATGAACAAGAAAGCGTGGTTTTGCTACCAGAGCTGGAGGCGTTGGTGCCTGAATGAACGGCTCGTGCTCTCTGGTGTTTTTTCCTCATCTCGCTTTACGCACAATTAACCAAGACGTGGCATGCTCACCGCATGCATATGGTTCAACAAAGGCTAGCGCCGGACATCTGGATCGAACAGCTGTTTTCTTCAAAGGCCGCGCGCAAGGGGGCTGTTGTTCGTCGGTCTGTAGCTTGGGTCGATCGCGAAGTTGGACGTGACCGGTTTCAATATGAAGTCCGCCGACGCGGGTTCCACTTGATCCGTACAGCGGATCAGTTTGTCGTGATTTGCAGCAATGCACCGATTACTGTGCTGTTCTAGAAAATTCGCAGAATTTTCTTAGGGCCTCTCGTCAAGACAGTAGTACGGGGTCACAAGTACCAATCGTACTCCCTCGGCAAAACGTCCGCCAAAAACGCATCTAACTCGGCGCGTTTCATGTCAGCATAGGCCTTGGGATACCGCTCCCCGAAATATCCCTGCAACAGCTCTGACGCCGCCAAACGATCAAGGGCCGTCCACAAATGCGTGGGCATATCCGGGTCCATGCTGTCCCCGGCATTGCCCTCTGACGGGCCCGTAGCTGATAGCTCGTTGGCAATCCCATGATGCATCCCAGCCAGCATGGCCGCCATCACCAAATACGGGTTGGCATCGGCCCCGGCGATGCGGTGCTCGATACGACGGGCGCTTGGCGGACCCGTCGGAATGCGAAACGCGACCGAGCGGTTGTTCTCTCCCCAGCTCGTGTTCACCGGCACGAACTGATCCGGCTCAAAGCGGCGATAGGCACCTAAGTTGGGTGCAAAAAACGCCAATGCGTCCCAGGAAGTGGCCTGCAACCCTGCGATAGCCTGCAGCATCCTGACCCCCTTGTCGGACCGCGTCGCGTCGAAGACGTTCTCACCTTTGTCATCCAAAAGACTGGCATGAATGTGCAGCCCGCTTCCGGATTGATCAGTCAACGGCTTGGCCATGAAGCTGGCCCGCAGACCATGGGCCCGTGCCACCCCCTGGACCACCCGGCGCAGCAGTAGGGCCTGATCAGCCGCCAGAACCGGGTCATCCACGTGCCCCA
Source organism: uncultured Roseovarius sp. (assembly GCA_963422235.2). Lineage (GTDB taxonomy): Bacteria > Pseudomonadota > Alphaproteobacteria > Rhodobacterales > Rhodobacteraceae > Roseovarius. The sequence continues at coordinate 1,653,217 of CAXMWV010000002.1, read as the reverse complement.
GATTGACCTCAAACTGCGCGCCACCGTACTCCGCACTCGCCGCCCCGGCGGGCAGGTTCTGTGCCAAACAAGCGGCATCAACCTCCGCCAGAAAATCTGACCACGCATCCAGTTTATCAAAGTTCAGAACGCGCGGCGCGGCCGCATCTCGGCCCGGGTTATTCGGCGCCGCTTGCGTGACGCCGCCAGCGTCATCGCGCTCCGGGTTCAGAAGGTAGAACTCCAACTCACAGGCCACGACTGGCTTTAACCCAAGCTCACCAAACCGCGCCACGACATTGGACAGGATCGCACGTGGATCAAACCACCAACCGGCAGGGTCGTCGGGATTTTTCGGCACGATCATGCATTGCGCAAGATCTTTGGCCCATGGCACTGGCACCAGTGTTCCGGGCAGCGGATAGGCAATCGCGTCCGGATCCCCATCGGAAAACCCGATCCCTTCCACATCCCAACTGGTGCCCAGCGCATCCAGCGTCGAAATCCCCGCACAGAACGCGCAGCCGCCATCATACAATTTCGCCAGATCGCGCACCGGATAGCGTTTGCCCACGGCCTCTCCGACAAGATCAAACATCAAAGCATCGACAAATTTTGTTTCCGGATGCTGGCTCAAAAACTCCTGGATATCGCCGGACAGTTTCGACATGGATCACCCCCTTTTTCGAAGGCTATCCCGCTGCAATGGTCTTGGGCAATCCGTCTCTTGGCCTTTGTCAAAAAGAAATCGGGCGCTCCGGATTTTCAGGATGCGTATCCTGTTGCGTCCCGACAGGATTCAAAGTAGAGGCGAGCGCGAAATCATTTTTACAACTTCAGTACAGGGTACCTATCACATGACAACGAAACTTATCCCCGTTTGCCTGCTCGCTGCCGCAACCACTGTCGGTGGTTGTGCAACCGTGACGCGCGGCAGCTCGGATACTGTAAACTTCACATCGGTCCCAGCGGGCGTGACGGTCACGACGTCGCTTGGAACGTCCTGTGTTACACCGTGTGAAATGACCAAAAAACGCCGTACAGCTTTCACCGCGACGTTCGAGCATGAACAACAAAAGCGCATCGTGAACGTAAAGCCTGTGGCATCTGGCGAAGGTGTTGCAGTCGGAGCTGGTAATCTGTTGGCAGGTGGCGTCATCGGTATCGCCGTGGATGCAGGCACCGGTGCCAATCTCGATCACTTCCCGAACCCAGTGCATGCGAATTTCAACACGCCCGCAAATCAAGCACAGGCTGTTGCAGAACAAAACGCCCGAGAAATCAAAAGGATTGAGGCTGAGGCCTCTGCTGCGGAGCGCGGCGAAGAAAAGGAAGCGCCTCGCCACTAGAGCTTTGTCTGTGCAGTCGTTACCGCGACTGCTCGTGCTCCAACCGTTGTCGCGCAATCGCCTCATTGCGGTCGGCTTCCCGCTGATCCGACAGGCATGACTTGACGAAATCAAGATGTGCCACCACCGCCTGGCGCGCGGCCTCCGGGTCGCGGGCCTGCAATGCGTCGTGAATGGCGCGGTGCTGATCGAGCAAGGCATCGCGTGTGGTGCGCTGCCGGAACATGATCTGGCGATTGTAAAACACACCCTCACGCAGCAGCTGAAACATCGACCGCATCATGTGCAGCATGATCACATTGTGGCTGGCTTCCAGAATGGCCATGTGAAACTCTGCATCCAGCTGCGCCTCTTCCGCAGGATTGGTCTTGGCGTGTGCAGCTTCCATCTTGGCGAAGACCTCGGCGATCACGGCCAAATCGGTATCCGAGGCCAATCGCGCCGCGCGTTCCGCCGCCAGGCTTTCAAGATCACGCCGGAACGACAGGTAGTCAAACAGCGCCTCTTCATGAGCGGCGAAAAGCTGTACCAATGAGTCAGAAAATGCATTTCCAAGCACATCAGCCACAAAAATCCCGGCCCCCGCGCGGGCACTCAATAACCCCTTGTTCTGCAGCTCTGCCACGGCCTCCCGCAACGACGGGCGCGACACGCCCAAACGCTCGGCGAGTTCACGTTCCGACGGCAAACGTTCTCCGGGCCGCAATATCCCTCGCAAGATGAGCTGTTCAATCTGTTTGGTAACAGTAGATGAAAGCTTTTCGGGTGTGACTTTCTGAAATGGCATAGGCGCTGATAGCATAAATCGGTCAGTTTTTTCGACCAATTATTTGTCGCAGCCTGCGCCTATCCGCCAAGACAAGGGCTCAGGCTCCGTCAAATTCACAAATCGTGTGCACGTCCATGCCCATGGCCAGCAACCTCTTGCGCCCGCCCAGTTCAGGCAAATCGACAATGAAAGCGCAGCTGACGATCTCACCGCCCAGTTTTTCGATCAGCTTGATACCAGCTTCTGCCGTGCCACCGGTCGCCAACAGATCGTCAACCAGAAGGATCTTCTCACCGGCCTGAATGGCATCGTCATGCAGCTCCATCTCCGCGCTGCCATATTCAAGCTCATAGGCCTGCGAAATCACATTGCCCGGAAGCTTGCCCGCCTTGCGCACCGGCACGAACCCCACCGACAACTGGTGCGCCACGGCACCGCCCAGCACGAACCCCCGCGCTTCAAGCCCAACGACCTTGTCGATCCGCGCACCCGCATAAGGATGCAGCAGCTGATCAATCGCCATGCGAAATCCACGCGGGTCGGCAAACAGGGTGGTCACATCGCGGAACATGATCCCTTCATGGGGGAAATCAGGAATGGTGCGGATGTAGTCCTGAACGGTGCTTGTTTTCGGCATGGGTGATCCCCGGGGCTGTCAGAAAGTCCGGGGCCGGGTTTGGCCGATCCTGTCCGCCCTTGCAAGGGGTTGGCGGGCCAGAATGGATGCATTCACGACGGTTGCCCAATGAAACAGCGTGGTTTCACGTCTGACGCCGCAAAAACGCCGTCATAACCCCCATCCCGATCAAGGCCACCCCGCCGGATCGTGTCAGCCACGTGATCACGCTTGGCCGCTTTATCGTCTGACGCAGCTTGTCAGCAAGAAGCGCATAGGCCAGGGCGTTCACTGCGGCGAGGCCCACGAAGGTCGCGATCAGAATTGCAAACTGCGGCAAAAGCGGCTGACCCACGGTCACGAATTGCGGCACGAAAGCGATAAAGAAAGCGATGGATTTGGGGTTGAGCGCCGTCACAGCCGCTGCGTGCCAGAAGACGCCACCGCCGGTCACGCTCGTCGCCGATCCCATCGCCTCCAACCCGTCTGACGGCGCACTGCGCAACAGTTTCACACCAAGGTAAACCAGATAAACCGCACCCACCCACTTCAGCACGGTGAACAGCGTCGCAGAAGCCAGAACCAATGCCCCAAGCCCCGCCAGGGACAGCGACATCGCCACTAGGTCCCCAACGGCCACGCCACTGGCGGACGCCAACGCAACCCGCCGCCCCTGTGACAGGGCGTAGCTCAGCACCAGCAAGACCGTGGGCCCGGGAATAAGCAAAAGCGCGGTGGAGGCCGCAACAAAAGCAAGCCAAAGATCGAAGGGCATGGAGCAGCTCCTAATTCGTGTTCTGTATCATGGTGCGCACGACAATATGCAGTGGCGTGTCGCCGGGCGCCTTTTGACACTCGGTCAATGTGGCCGAATAGATTTGCGCGCCGCCAACCTTTTCGACCGTGTCGACAAATGCCGTTTCGCGTTGAAAGGTCGAAGAACTCCAAAACCCCAACACCCAGCCGGCCAATTGGCCTTTCTGGATGCGCGTCCCTCTGTCCACGATCTTCAGTGCCTCTTCGCAGTTCCAACGCCCCGGACCCATGACATACCCGTCCGATGCATTCGCGGCAGACTGAGCAGAAGCAGATGTTCCAGCCATGGCGAGGCCCGCGCATATCACGCACATATTCAGTGACTTGGCCATGTCCTATCCTTCGGTGACGATTGTGTCAGCCATTCAGCACCCGACCGGCGACCGCGTCAAGCTTGGCCAACAGGCTCGGGTCTCGCAAATCAGGTGCCGTCAAGATCGCAAACTCCAAAGCACGGTCGCATCCGTGCGGGCAAGGCTCCCGGTCTGCGCCCAACCGCTCTGGCAACCCGGCCACCATCTTGCGCGCCTTGTCGGCATTGCCGGTCAGCGTGGCAATGATCTGGGTGACATCCACCTCGCCATGATCCGGGTGCCAGCTGTCATAGTCGGTGACCATGGCGACCGAGGCATAGCAAAGCTCCGCTTCCCGGGCGAGCTTGGCTTCCGGCATGTTGGTCATGCCGATGATGTCACAGCCCCAAACTTCTCGGTACATTTTGGACTCTGCCAGCGTGGAAAATTGCGGGCCTTCCATGGCAAGGTAGGTACCGCCTTCATGCACGGTCACCCCCGCCTCTCTTGCCGCATCAGCGCAGGCTGCGCCAAGACGCGGACATGTCGGGTGGGCCACGCTCACATGGGCCACGCAGCCGGGGCCAAAAAAGCTTTTCTCACGAGCAAAGGTGCGGTCGATGAATTGGTCGACGATGACAAAATCACCCGGCGCCATCTCTTCTCGGAACGATCCGCAGGCGGAGACAGAGATCACATCCGTCACGCCAATGCGTTTGAGCGCATCAATATTGGCGCGGTACGGCACAGACGTCGGAGAATGCACATGCCCGCGCCCGTGCCGGGGCAGAAAGGCGATATCGACGCCCTGCAAGCGTCCGGTCAGGATTTGATCAGAGGGCGCGCCCCAGGGTCCGTCAACCGAGACCCACTCCGCGTCCTCAAGCCCGTCGATGTCATAAACACCGGACCCACCGATCACGCCAATTTTCGTCTGTGTCATACCATGCCTCACGCCTCAATCAACAGGCGCGATTGTAAAGCAATCGTAGTCACAAAGAAAATCAAATTCGCAATTGTTAGGCGATCAGGCCACAGCCCCAAGCATCAGCAGATCGCCGCCCTTCACCAGAGAGGTTACAACGCGTCCCTCATCGGTATCGCGGATTGCGTAGCCATAGCCGCGCAGGCGGTGCTTCCATTCGCGCTCAGATACGGCCATGCCGCGTTCGCGCATCACCAGGTCGCGGATTTTATCAAGGTTCTGACGTTCCATCGTTTCTTGCCCTTTAACAGTGTTACCCTGAAAACAGGGATAATCACCGCCTGTGGCGACAATTGTGCCGAAATGGGGCAAGCCAAAGGTGTTGTTGCGACATCGTGAACAAAGTGTTCACGCCTTCGGCGGGAAAGGAAAAAGCATCTCGAAAACATGCCAGTCGGCTGATTTGCCTGTAAACGGGCAGAGCCCATGCCAAAGAGAAAGGAACCACGATGAGCCTTTCTTCTTGCCAGAAATATCCCGGGGGGGGTTTGGGGGCTGGCCCCCAAGAGAGGGTGTGTTTGGGGGCCGCACCCCAATCAGCGTTTACAGACCAGCGCGCGCTTCGATCTCACGGCGGGGCTTGCGTTCCCGCTCCGTCGCCGATTTCAGCTGACCACAGGCCGCCATGATGTCCTCCCCACGTGGGGTGCGGATCGGACTGGCATAGCCCGCCTTGTAGACAATGTCGGCAAACCGTTCGATCCGTTCCCAGTCAGAGCGTTGATGCGGTGCACCAGGCCATTCATTGAACGGGATCAGGTTGATCTTGGCCGGAATACCTTTGATCAGCTGCACCAGACGCCGGGCATCCTCATCGCTGTCATTAACGTCCTTCAGCATCACATATTCAAACGTGATCCGCTCTGAATTGGACGCTTTGGGATACTCTCGCAGCGCATTGAGAAGCGTCTCAATGTTCCACTTCTTGTTGATCGGCACCAGCTTGTCGCGCACCTCATCCGTGGTGGCGTGAAAACTCACGGCGAGCATGCAGCCGATCTCTTCCGCCGTCTTGGCAATCTCAGGCACGACACCGCTTGTCGACAGCGTGATGCGGCGGCGGGACAGGCTGATCCCTTCCCCATCCATCGCGATTTTCATCGCATCACGCACATTATCAAAATTATAAAGCGGCTCGCCCATGCCCATCAGAACGATATTGCTCAGCAGGCGGGGCCGCTCGCCCGAGCCTTCTCCTTGCCGGGGCCATTCTTCCAGATCATCGCGCGCCATCATGATCTGGCCAACTATCTCTCCGGCGGTCAGGTTGCGCACCAGTTTTTGGGTCCCGGTGTGACAGAACGAACAGGTCAGCGTGCACCCCACTTGGGAGGAAATGCACAGCGTTCCACGATCCGCTTCGGGGATGTAGACAACTTCCACCTCATGCCCGCCCGCGATGCGCGCCAGGTACTTTCGGGTACCATCCGCACTGATCTGCCGGGTGACCATCTCCGGCACAGCGATCACAAACTTCTCCGCCAGTTCCGCGCGGTAGGCTTTACTGAGGTTCGTCATCTCCGAAAAGTCGCGCACACCCCATTGATAGATCCATTGCCAAATCTGGTTCGCGCGCATCTTGGCTTGCTTTTCAGGCGTGCCGTTCTCGATCAGCACCTCGCGCAACTTCGGGCGCGTCAGGCCCACAAGGTTCATCGGCCCGTCCGGAATTTTCCGGGGGATCGTCAAAACATCCTGCGTGATCGGGGCGGTCTGGGTCATCGCTGCGGTCAATTCGTTGGGCTAGGTGGTGCCTCATATAGGATATCTGGGGAAAATCCAAAGGGGATTCGAACTTAGGCTGGTCAGTGACGCTACGCCTCACCGCCATAAACCCGTGCCACACTGGGGCGGTCCTTCACCCGACCTACTATGCGCGCGATGTTGGGCAGGTCGTCCATCGACGGGTGGCCACCAGCGGGGTCAAGCCAGGTGGTGAGCATGTAAAGATAAACGTCTGCGGCACTAAACGCTTCACCCAGAACCCATGGCCCGTCGCCGACTTGTGCCTCGACCACTTGCCAGACGTCGTGCAACCGCCGCACCCCACGGGCTTGGGCGTCGGGTTCTCCATCGGCCGAAGCCGCAAAGCGTTCAGGATAGTAATACTGCTGAAACGCCGTCTGCACCGTGTTGGAAAAATAGACCAACGTCTGCAAAAACAGAGCGCGCCCCGGATCATCTGCTGCCGGAGCGAGCGCAGCCTCAGGGTGCCGGTCACACAGGAAAATCGTGATCGCCGCACATTCATACATTGCGCCCTCATCCCAGATCAGCACGGGCACCCAGCCATTGGGGTTCAGCGCCAATTGCTCTGCCGGGCGCGGTTGATCCATGGCAATGGTTGTGGGCAACAGTTCGTACTCCGCCCCAATCTCTTCCAGCAAAACCCGCACGCCCATCGCGGCGCTGCCATGGGCGTAAAACAGTTTGTAAGTCACGGAATGGCCCTCCCTTGCACCGACCCTAAGCCATAGATTTGCAGAGAAAAGACCTATGTGGGCATAGGGCGTTTCAAGCCTGAGACCTGCGCGCCAATGCTACCTCAATGACGCCTGCCAAAAGGATCAAACTGCTGCCCAGAATTTCGCGCCAACCGAATGCCTCATCCGCCCAGATCGCCGCGCTGACTGTACCGAAAATCAGCTCGGACAGGATCAGAATGCTGAACAGCCCCGCCCCGATTTGTGATGGCGCCCATGTGACGAGGATGTTGGTCGGCAAAAAGAACCCGACGCACAGCAAAAGGAACCAAGGCAAAAGGGCAATCCAGACGCCAACCGGTGGCACGGGACCAAGTGCATCGACCAACAGCATCGACTGAACCACCGCGAACATCCCACCGAAAACAAAGAAGGCAAAAAGCATCAGGAAGATGCCATCAATGCGCGATACCTCCACTCGTGCCGCGCCTGCGGCAAACATCGCCCCACCAAGAAGGGCCAGCCAATCGCCGACATTTTCCGGTAAAGGCAGACCCGTCTCATGCCCGATAACGATCCAGACACCCGCCAGCGACAATGGCAACGTAATCGCACGCCTCAACCCCGGTGGTTTGCGCAATGCCACAATCTCGATCAGCGTCGCCCAGACCGGCGTGAGATAAAACAGAAGCAGCGCCCGGATCACATCCGTGAGCAAGAAGCTGTTGGCATAACAAACGATCCCGCCGCCCATTAGCAGCCCCGCCAAGGGCAGGTCCAACCCGGTTTGTTTGCCTTGGATCCCTCGCCAAACGGCTATCGGAGCGAGCAGTAAAACGCATAGAAGATACTGCGCAATTGTCCCCCAACCCCCGGACATGCCAGCTGCCTCAAACGCTCTTTGTGGCATCCAGTAAAGGCCCCACGCCCCGGCCGCCAAGAAGAGACCGGCACAAATGGCATAAAAACGGAATTGAGACACGAACGCTCCGGAAACTGCGGTGTAGCCGCCACTCTAGATGCGCCTTCCGGACATCTTCAACACGTTTCAGCCCGTAGGCTGTATCTCTTTCTGATGGGCCGCGGCCATATCCGCCATGGAGTGAAACACCATGTCGTAGGATGGCATCTCACCGGGGTTCATTGTCGCCCCAAACCCGTCCTGATCGTGCCTGCGGTAAATCCAACAATTGGCGAGGTCATGTTTGTTCGCGGGCGCGTGGTCATGGAACATGCTTTCTGCGGTGTGCAGAATGTCTTTCTTCTCGATCCCCATACGCGCCAGGTTTTCCAGCATGTAATCAAAATTCCGATCTGCGGGTTTGTAGGAACCGATATCGCCTGCCGTGTAGGCGGCATCAAACTCCACGCCCAGTTTCGCATTGGAATGGGCAAAGCTCGCATTGTCGACGTTGGACAAAACCACAAGCTTGTAGTGCTGTTTGAGATACGCCAACGCCTCTGCGCTGTCGGGGAAGGCAGGCCAGTGCTCAACCGACGCCCCATAGACCAGGCACTCATCCCATGACGCAGGCTGTCCCCACTCCTCGGCCAGTCGTTTGTAAACCACCGCCAGAAGATCGGAGTATGTCTTGGCCGGCGTGTAGCGCTGCGTCGTGGATTCGTGGAATGCATGCGCCTCCAAAATCTCGTTCCGGCTGAGCCCACCCACGCGATCCGTCAACGGCTTCAGCCCGTTGATCATGCCCGTCTCCCAATCAATCAGGGTGCCGTAGACATCGAACGTCAGGGCTTTGAAGTCGGTTAGTTTCATCACGGTCTCCTCCACGGGGTCTTCAATGAGTCATCACGGGTCATGTCTGCAATTACGAAAGCTTGATAGATCATCATTGAAAATGACACAAATAAATGATTATCATGTTTTCATCTATTTTTGTCATCTTTGACGCTCAGCGAGACCCATCATGGCCGAACGCCTCGACATCGACTCCCTGCGCACTTTGCGCGCGATCCGAACGCATGGTGGCGTGACACGGGCGGCGGATGCTCTCGGTCTTTCGCAATCTGCAGTCAGCCACAAGATCAAGCGCCTCGAGACGACGCTTGATTGCGCGCTTCTGGCCCGACGCGCGGGCGGTCCGCTTCTGACCGACGCGGGTGAGCGCCTGCACGACTATGCCGTGCGCATCTCCAACCTGCATGACGAAGCGTTGGCAGACTTGGGGAAAAAAACACTCAACGGTGCCATTCGCCTTGGCATGACCGAAGACACCACAACGAGCGAAATTTCAAAAATCCTGGGCCGCTTCACGCGCCTCTACCCGTCCGTGCGGGTGCATATCCGCTCCAATCAAAGCCTCAATGTGCAGGCCTGGTTGCGGGCAGATGAGGTGGACCTTGGTCTCATGCAGATTTTCACCAAAGACGTGCAGCCCGGCGACCACGTCCTTTTCGAAGATACACTTCACTGGGTCAAATCCCCGGACTACCGATTGGATGTGTCACAGCCGCTGCCTTTCCTGTCTTTCGACAGAAACTGCTTTTTCCGACAGTGGGGATTTTCCGAACGGTTGGAGAATGGCCTCTCATTGGAGAAAGTACTCGAATGCCCAAGCGCGGCCGGCATTCAATCCGGCATTCGCGCGGGGCTGGGGATCGCCTTGCTCAACGGCTTGCACATAACCGACGACATGGAGATCATCGAAGGCCTGCTGCCACCTCCCCCCGGCATCACATTCGTTGCGCGGACCAATCCCAAACGGCGCTCTGCCCCCGTCAAAGCCCTCGTGACCGAGGTCGCACGCGAATTCCGATCTCAAGCCACATAAAAGACGACGCCCCGGATGATGACCGGGGCGCGTGTAGTTTGTTTTCGAAAGACAGAGGGACGTCAGAACGCCTGCGTCGTGTAATCGACCTCGTCGGGATAAAACGTATCCTCGATCGTCGTGGTGTGCGCCAGTTTCAGCATCCCATCCTCGACCTTTGAGATGTACTGATGCCCGAAGACCTGGTGCGTCTTGCCATTGAACAGCTTGGCCCCCTGCGGATGTTCGTTGGAATGGGGCATGTCCGTCATCGCCTCAACGGCTTCGATCAGCGCAGCCCGGTCACCCGGCCCTTGATAGCCTGCGGCCTCCATACCGGCCTTAATGACGTAAAGCGTCTCCCAGCAGCCAAACATATGCGCATAGGTTGATACATCCGTCGGGTCGCTGACCGAGGCACCACGCGCATCCACGCCCACCTTTTCGCGGAAGAACTTGTCAAACTCGGACTGCTCTGCCTGCACGTGTCGCGGGTTGCCTTCCCAGAAATACGTGCCTTCAAGGAACTCCAGACCGGGGCTTGCAATATCCACCGCCTCCAGGCTGTCGATGAAACCGAAAATCTCCGGGCGTGACGGGCCAAAGAACTCACCCAACTCTTTCACGAAGGTCAGAACCGCAGGGCCGACCATCACGTGGTACAGCACTTCGGTCTCGCGCGGGATCTTCGGGAAGTACTTGGTGAAGGATGTCTCCGTCGGCGGAATGGCGATCTGTTCCAGGACCTCTCCGCCCTGCCGTTCAATCGCTTCAGTAAAGAAATCGCGGTGATCATGTCCAAAGGCAAAATCCGGAAAGACCATGGTGACTTTCTTGCCCAGGTTTTCCGCCACAAACGGCGCCATCGCCTGCACCTGGCTTTTCACATCCGTGATGCCGGGCTGCAGCGTGTAACGGTTGAGCATGCCAGAGGCCACGTGATGACCTTCAGACACCACGAAATACGGCAGCTTCAATTCGCCAGCGCGCGGGGAAGACCCAATTACCACATGGCTGAACAGCGTCCCAAACCCCACGTCGCAATTGTGCTGGTTGGCGAACTTCTCTACCACCTCGGCCCCACGTTTGGGGTCGGTGCCATCATCTTCCGCCACAATCTCAACCATGCGGCCATTGATGCCGCCCTGTTCATTGATCAAAGCCGCCGCTGCGTCCGTCGTACGACCGTACCACCGTCCATAGGCCGCGCCGATGCCGGTGCGATGCACTTGAAAACCCACCTTGATGGGCTCTGACGTCTGCGCATTGGTGTAGCGCGCCCAAAGCGGCAGGCTGGCCGCCGCCACACCACCCGCAAGGGTCGTGAGCGCGCCGCGCCGCGTGGTACCTTTGATCAATTTGGTCATGAGGATCTCCCGTCTGTATCCCGTGTCCAGCACGGTGTCTGGGGTCAAGTCTGCGAAGGGATGGGCGTTTTGTCCAGTTTTTTGGACAGATTACACACCCGCATTGGCATGACAGGCCATTTCAAACGCACAATCACCAACGATTGCCCTAAAGTAACTCGTAACGCCCGTCTCGGTATCAACTGCCGGGCATCGTCACAATTCGGGGCCTCCGCACAATGAACGAAACGCCACAATCCGGATTCTGCTACTCGTACGAAATCCGTGAGACAGCCGACAAAGGCCGCGGGGTTTTCGCGATGGAACCTATCCCCAAAGGCATGCTTGTCTGGCGCTTTCAACCGGGTCTCTACCTGGTTCATGACGAAGAGAGCTTCACGGCCTCACTGACGGGGCTCTCGAATGAAGACATCGTCTATGAACTCACCCACGTCTTCGCGTTTGCCGATTTTCCCAACCACCTGATCAAACCGATGGATGATGGCACGCTCATCAACCACGATGACGACGCCAACCTTGCGACAAATTTTGACGCGCCTTTGCAAACCAATGTGGTCGACTCAATTCAAGAGGTGAGCCAAGCCTTGCTCGAAGATCGCTTCGCGCTGATCGCCACACGTGACATCGAAGCAGGCGAGGAACTCACCAACAACTACAACAAGGACGTGTTCGACCCGGAATTTTACCTGCAGCTTTGCGACAAATACGAGGTGGACGAGTCCTACCTCGACGACTGAACCAACGCTTTTAAAGCCCCCTTGGCGAGGCCAGCAACCAAAGCCCGAAGAACGTATAGGCCACCATGAACGCCGCCAGTGGGGCCTGTCCAAGGATCGCCCGCCGCGTGTCTGGCTGGTCCCGCATCGCCAACGCATGGGCCAAAAGAATGGCCACGACGTGCCCCACCACCACCGCACCCGCCTGCGTCAGCCAAATGGCTTTGACCGTGCCGGGCGTGTTGAAAAACCCGGTGGTGACATAAAAGTCTGACAAGCCCAGCAACGCCGCCCCACTGCCCATCGGATCATTGATCATTTTGACCATGTACTGACCGTCCACCAGGAAGGACGTCAGATAATGTGCGACATGATAGGCAATGGCGATGGGAAGGATGGATGGCGCAAAAAGGCAAAATGCGTCTTTCAGTGATCGCCTTGAACCAGCAATGCGCTCTCCAAGCCAAAGACAGGCCGCAAATGCCGCAATCAACGCGGCGTTGGCAACGATCAAACCAAGCAGGTTTTGCCCGATCACAACAGACCGGCCCGGAAATTCCAACGGATTGATCCCCAGCAGTCCCAACCAAAAGAACGTCTCGTTCAACCCGTCAAAACTGCCCGTCCCCAACAGGATCAGAATGAAGACCGCCAATGAAACGGAAGGCGCGCGCCCACGCAAACTCTGCCACCCCCAAAGGCCAAGGCCCATCCCGCGCCCTTTCGGCCCGAAAAGCCCCATCTTGGCATAGGCGCGCATCAACACAGTCAACGCCTCCGCCCGAACCAGCCATGCCGGGCCGAACAGGACCAACCCAAGAAACGCCACGTACCAGTATGTACCCGCAAACGTCGCCAACCGCGTCGGGTCTGCCGGGGCCGGATCAGCGAGGAGAAACGCCGCAAACCCCAGAAAGATAACGACAGCAGGCCAATGGCCCAACCAGCGTGGATAGCGCCATGGCGCTTTTGTATCTGTGACCTTCGACAAAAGCGCGGCCACCCCCGTCCATGGATTGGTGTAGCGCCAGTGATTGCCGATCAGGCCCTGCAGCGTCACAAGCCCCACCCACCAAAAGGTCCAGATCAAAAGGGGCATCGGGTTGCTCAGCGGGTCGCGCGGTCCGGTGAACCCGCGCCAAACGGCGAACGCCAAGATGCAAGTCGCCAAAAGGCTCACCATATGGCGCGTATTTCGGGGAAAGCGCGGGAAAACCCGGCGAGCCTGAAACAGCATCTCTGCCGTGCGCGCGGGCAACAAAGCAATCAAGACGATGGTCAGCGCAACGGAAGCGACGCCCGACCCAATGTAGATATCCGTGGGCAACAAAAGCACGAAGCCCTGCTCAGCGGCATGCGCCAAGGCGACCCCCGTCAGGGCCAAAACCAACACTGCCACAGTTGCGCAAAGCCGCATGCACGGCCCTCCCGTCATTCTCGGGGCCAACCGTAGCGGAGGCATGGACAATAGGAAGGCCAAACTGCGCGTTCGCATCTGTCGTTGACATTTTGTCGCTTGGCCTCTGTTTTGGGCGCGGCTGCTTGCTGAAACTGCGGTCAAAGATCACGGATTTTCGGCATGCCCAGTGAGACAGCAAAACCCACCCCTCGCCCAATCTGGGTGATCAGTCTCCTGCTGATCCTCGGCATTGGCTGGGGCCTGCATTTTTCCCTGATCAAAATCGCCGCCGAATCCGGCCTGGCGTTCACCGGTATAACTGCGCTCACCACATGGGGCATATTCTTTGGGATGATCGCCGTTTGCGCCTACCGCCGCAAATGGCCGGCCGTTCGGCCCGAAGCGTTACGGTTCTATCTCATTTGTGCGATCTTGGGCTATATCATTGCGTTTTTCGTGGAACTTGAAGTCTCTCAACACATCCAGGCCGGGGAGCTGACGTTGATCGTCGCCACCACGCCAGTCTGGACCTTCCTAATCGTCCGCCTTCTGCGCGCCAAACCGGTCAGCTTCCGCCAGATTGCAGGGTTGCTCTTGGGCCTTGCCGCGGTGCTGGCCCTGATCGTGCCGGAACTGTCTTTTGAGACAGGTTCTACCGCGCTTTGGCTGCTCTTGGCTTTCGCTGTGCCTTTGACATACGCCAGCTATCACAACGTGGTTGAAGTGGCCTGGCCTGCAGGCATGGACAGCTGGCAGGTCGCCTGCGGTGAAACCACGGCGGCCACTATACTGCTGACACCGCTCTTTATCTTTTTCGGCGACGGCATCGGGGCTTATCTCGATTGGACCACCGGCAGTTGGACCATCCCGCTGATGGCCTTCCTCGCGATGTTCGAGATTTACCTCTATTTCGAGATCGTTCGCCTGTCCGGCGCCATCGTGGTCAGCCAGGCCAACTACGTCACCATCATCAGCGGCCTCGTCTGGGGTGCACTGATCTTCGGAGAGCGGATCGGGGCGATCGTTGTGCTTTGCGCAGGTTTCACAATCGCCGCATTGTTTTTGACGGCGGAGCGGGAAGCATAGTCGCTTAGGGTGCCTGCCTTTAATGCCCCGCGCCCAACACCCCGGTCCGCACATTGTAGTCCACGGCAACCTGGTAGTCCGGGTCATCATCGCTGTCGACCATCAACTGCCCGGCTTTGCTCAGCAACTGGTGGCAGTCATGGCTCAGATGCCGAAGCTGCAACCGCTTGCCCGCCGCTTCATACTTCGCCGCCACGGTCTCAATCGCGTTCAGGGCAGATTGGTCTACCACGCGGCTGTCTGCAAAATCGACAATCACGGAATGCGGATCATCTGACGGATTGAATAACTCCACAAAGCCCTCTGAGGATCCAAAGAAAAGCGGACCCTGCACCTGATACACACGCGCACCTTCGGGCGTGTCATGACGTCGGGCAGAGATACGCGAGGCATTGTTCCACGCATAGGCCAGCGCCGAGACGATCACGCCGACGACCACAGCCGTGGCCAGATCGAAAAACACGGTCACCACGGTGACCAACACGATCACGATCGCATCCGTCAACGGCACCTTCCGCATGATCTTGAAGCTGTTCCAGGCAAAGGTTCCGATCACCACCATGAACATCACACCGACGAGAGCCGCCAGGGGGATCTGCTCAATCATCGGCGCGGCAACCAGGATGAACAGCAACAGGAACAACGCCGCCGAAATCCCCGACAGACGCGTACGCCCGCCGGATTTCACATTGATCATCGACTGCCCGATCATCGCGCAGCCGCCCATGCCGCCGAAGAACCCGGTCACGGTGTTTGCGGTGCCCTGCGCAATGCATTCCTTGGAGGCCCCGCCGCGTTGCCCGGTCACATCGCCCACAAGGTTGAGCGTCAGAAGGCTTTCGATCAGGCCAATGGCCGCAAGGATCAGGGCGTAAGGCAGGATGATCTGAAGCGTCTCCAGATTGATCGGAACCATCGGCACATGGAATGACGGCAAACCACCATCAATCGACGCCATATCGCCAACGCGCGGCACATCAATTCCGAAGGCAATCACGGCCAGCGCCACGATCCCAATCCCGGCCAAGGGCGCGGGTACAGCGGTTGTGATGCGCGGCATCACCCAAATGATCGCCATCGTCGCCGCCACCAGCAGAAGCATCATGTATAGCGGCCCACCCGACAGCCATTCACCGTTTGCCATTCCGTGGCCTGCATGTTCCGCCGTGCCGGGCACTTGAAACTGGCTAAGCTGTGCAAGGAAGATCACAATGGCCAGACCATTTACAAAGCCCAGCATCACCGGATGCGGTACCAGCCGGATGAACTTGCCAAGTCGGAAAATGCCCGCTGCGATCTGTAAAATGCCCATCAAGACCACCGTGGCGAAAAGATACTCAACCCCATGCGTGGCGACCAAGGACACCATGACGACAGCCAATGCCCCAGTCGCACCTGAAATCATCCCCGGACGCCCACCCAAAACGGCGGTGATCAGCCCAACTATGAAGGCCGCGTAAAGCCCTACTAGCGGATGCACCCCGGCAACAAAGGCAAAAGCAACCGCTTCGGGCACCAGGGCCAACGCGACGGTCAATCCAGCCAGCAACTCGATACGAATACGCCCGATGTCAAAACCACCATCCTGCCGAAAGGACGAAAAATCCTGTCCGGCGGCCAGGGCCGCCATCATAAACTTGGTCATAAGGTACCGCTCGCGCTTGTGTGTAAGCGTGCCAGTTAACACAGCCAGCCGGGAAGGCACGGTATTCTTGCGTATTCCGGCTCAGGTGTGGCGATGCGGTCGCGGTCTCACACCGCCAACAGGGCTCTTTCCACGAAATCGCTCAATTCTTCCGCGTCTGCACCCTTTCGCGACAGAAATGCCAATGCCACGGACTGACCGTACAGAAACTGCGCCAGGTCGCCGGGGTTTTCGGCCCCCGCCCGGGTCAGCGCCGCCACCAGTTCGGCGCGCGTCCGGTCGTTCAAGACTGCTGCGGTCTGCGCCAGAGGTTTGTCAGTTTGCGCACCACTGGCCTCCGTTGCCGCCGCCAGAAGGCAGCCGGTGGCCTTTCCGACGGGTTTTGTCGACAGGATGCTCAAATACGTGCCGAGATACGCCCGCGCCACGTCTTTGACGCTGTCCGCACCTGCAAAGGCATCTTCCAGCGGCGCATTCATTCTGGAGTGATACCGCTTGAGAACTTCCGCCAGAAAATCGTCTTTTCCGCCGAATCTTCGCGCCAACGCGGGCTTGGTTGTGCCCAGCAAGGCCGCGATTTCATTGAGAGAAAGCGCCATTGGCCCCTCTTTCCAAAGCAACGCAACCGCGCGATCCAGCAGATCGCCATCATCAAACTTTCTAGGTCTTCCAGCCATTTAGCACCTTTTTTTTCGTACCACTTGGTACGTTTTTGCTTGATCCAAATTTCGAATCCTTTAAATACCAAATGGTACGAAATAGCAAGCCACTCGCTGGCACGCACTCAAAAGGAGAAAGACAATGTCCAACGAAGTACATAATCATGGCCGCCTGAGCGGTAGGAAAGCCATCATCACTGGCGGCACAACCGGCATCGGTTTCGCTGCGGCGCAAAGCTATCTGGCGGAAGGCGCCGAGGTGATCATCACCGGGCGCAAGCAAGACAGCGTCGATGCGGCCGTTGCCAAACTGGGCGCAGGTGCCCACGGCGTCGCAGCTGACTCGAGCAGCATCGAAGACCTCAAGAACCTCGCCGACAAAGCCAAAGAGATTTTCGGCCATGTCGACATCCTCGTTGCCAACGCAGGCAACGGCATGTTTGCCCCCGTCTCGGACGTGAATGAAGAGCTCTACGCCCGCCAATTTGACCTTAACGTCAAAGGTGTCTTTTTCACCGTGCAATCCATCGTACCTCTGATGGGCGATGGCGGATCGATCATCCTGACGGCCTCTGCCGTACATGGCAAAGGCGCGCCCGGTGGCTCACTCTACTTCGCGTCGAAAGCGGCTGTTCGGTCGTTTGCGCGCACCATGGCGGCGGAATTCGGGCCGGCCGGCATTCGCGTGAATACGCTGAGCCCCGGTATTGTCCCGACCCAGTTCTTTGAGAACTCCAACGCCCCGGCGGAACTCTACAATGATTTCGAAGCTATGGCGGGCCACGGTGCACCCCTGGGTCGTGCAGGTACGCCTCAGGAACAAGCCTCCGCTGCGGTCTTCCTCGCCAGTGACGAAAGCCGCTTCATGACAGCAGCTGATCTCGTCAACGACGGCGGTTGGATGAACGTATGATCCAGACGAGACGCAGCCCGGAGGTTTCACGCCCCCGGGCTGTCATCATGTGGCACTCCAAAACCTGGTTCAGACAGGATCCCGGATCAGGCTCTGGCACATGCAATGCACCCCGCCACCGCCTTGCGTAATCATCGAAAGGTCCGGGTCATAGATCGTGAACCCAAGCGCCTTCAGCTTCTCTTTCAGCACTTTTGATCCTTCCGGCAGCAGCACCCGATCTTCGCCCAGCGCCACCACGTTGCAGCCCAGGGCAATCGTGTCCTGAAACGGCACCTCGACAATCTCGATGCCTTTGGCCTTCAGCCAATCAACGATCTCCGGGTCCGTACAATCCGTGCAGACCGCGGCCAGTTTCGGCGCCAGCATCACCACCATAAGGTCGATATGCACATAGAACGGATCAATATCGGCCAGCTTCACTTCCCAGCCCTCGGCCTCCATCCAGCCCGCAATCTGCTTGGCGCCCTGCTCTTGCGATCGGCCTTCATCGCCTTCCCAACCGATCAACACGCAACCGGGTTCAATCACGTTGAAATCGCCCCCCTCAAACGTGCCAGCTGTGACGAAGTCGTAAATCGGGATGCCCAAGGACTGGTACGTTTCAATCGCGCGGAAATTCTCCCCTCTGCGCCACCACTGCGCCATATGGGTGATAATCGCGCCATAGGGCGTCATGACAGAGCTATCTCGGGCATAAACTTGGTAGGGAAGGTGCGGATCAGGCGCGTGCGTATGCACTTCAACACCCGCACTCTCATAGGCGCTGATCATCTCGGCATGCTGTTTGCGCGCGACATCCGTATCAAAGGGCACACCCCGGCGAAGGGTCTTCTTCGACACCGACGAGGTTTGCAGCCAGCGATAGTTCTCAATCGGTCCCAACAAGACAGATCGCAAGGTGCCATAATCCGAATTGGCCCCCCAGCTGTTCAGCGTCGGCGTGCCGCCCCCGTCTCTGCGGGCGTGCAGCGTGAACGTGTCAGCAGACTGGTCTTTCATGGAAGCCTCCCTTTCGCAGTTGGGCATGCTGCAAAGTCCGTCCCTGCCGACCGTGAGTCAAGCGCAAGAGCGGTATGCGCGGCCAAACAATTCGCGCTGACCGCGCCCCGATCCGCTTCAGTTTACCAACGTCACAACCTCAGAGAACTCTTCCGCGATCACTTGCCGAACAAACTCCACCAGTTTCAGAAAAGACGCCGGGTTGCCGCTCGTCGTGCGCCAGGCCAAACCAACCAACCGGTACTGCACAGGTTGCATGCGCACGATAATCACATCGGCATCTTCTCGTCTGACCTCGGATTGCGCGTAAAGCGCGGGCAACAGCGTCACCCCCATGCCCAGCGACACCATCTGACGCAAAGCATCCAGACTGGTCCCTTCAAAATCCTCACGCAGATTGGCACCCACACTCTGACACATGGCTGCAACCTGGCGGTGCATGGCGTAAGCCGATCGAAGGGTCAGCACACCTTCACCAGCAAGATCAGAAGGACGAACGCGCTCGCGACCTGCAAGCGGATGGTCACGAGGAACGGCGAGGTGCAATTCTTCCCGATAAAGGTTCACAACACGAAAGTCATCTTCGGGAAGCGGCAGTTGCGTCAGGACCATGTCGTGCTGCCCGGCGGCCAGGTCTTCGGACAACTCTCGCGGCGGGCCATCGCGGATCACCATTTTCAAATCGGGATATGTCAGATGCAACTGCCTCAGGATACGCGGCAGCAGATAAGGACCAATGGTCGGAGAGGACCCCAAGCGCAGCGTGCCGCCCAAATCGGTCTGGTCCGGCACGGCAATGTCTTTCAGAACATCCACCTCTCGCAGTACCTTTTCCGCCTGCAAGGCAACCGCCCGGCCAACCGGCGTCAGGATCAGACCGTTGCGCTTGCGTTCCACCAAACGACCGCCAATCGCGTTTTCAAGCGCGCTTATCTGCAGGCTCAAAGAGGGCTGGCTGATCCCTAACTGTCGTGCGGCACGTTGATATTGCAACACCTTGCTCAGGACCGCGAAGTACCGGACCTGGCGAATGGTAATGTCAGCCATGGGCGCTCTCTCAATCAAGTTCTATAGGAATAACCTATATTACTTTTAGATGGCATTGTATTTTTCTTGGTCTGAGCTGCTCCATATCCAGCCACAAGACAGAACTGGCGCGGGCTGCACTGGATAGGAGAGCTACCATGGACATCACCGGAACAAATGGAAACGACACACTGACAGGCACGCAAAACCGCGACGACATCACTGGTCGAAGCGGGGATGATCTGCTCGTCGGATTGGGCGGAAATGACGACCTTTACGGAAATGGCGGCGATGACACGCTGGACGGCGGCGCGGGCAATGACACATTTGTCTTCGCCAGAGGTCGCGACGTCATCGAAGATTTCGGCGATGATGATGTGATCGAGCTTGCCAGCACCCTTGGGGTTTCCAACTTTGGCGATGTCATTGCACGCGCGGAAGTGACTGGCGGCGGTGATGACGTGCTGATCGATTTCGGCGGCGGCAACACGCTGCGGCTCGAAGATGTGCAACTCTCATCGCTCAACAGCGACGACTTCACCTTCGTCTAAGTTCAGACACCCCGGCGGTTCACCCCGCCGGGGTTCTTCATTTCTAAGGCGGGCCACACTGGCAGACCCGCCCATCTCACCGCAAAATGTTACGTTATCACATTGCATTTTGCCGGCTTCAGCGATTATTTCCCGCATATGAAGTGCGGAGATACGCTAGTGAGCATCTCACGTTTGGTGAACCAACTTACAACGGCCCGACCAATTCGGTCGAGCGCCGCTGTGATGTTTTGGTCCAAAGACCTTGCAGATCCGAAGGCGCGTCGCTGATGCCCAAGAACCGCGGAAACACCACGCTCAAAAGCCGCCGCCGCACAGGCGACAGCATGCGCGACTACGATGCATTGCCGCCAGAACTACGCGCATGGTTGGCATCAGCAGTTCTCCCATGGCGGCCCGGGTCGGCCCGCAGGGCGTACGAAAAAGCCTTGCAACGCGTCGGATCCCGGCAGAACGCCCTGACAGAGCTTGACCGAATTCAGGCCAAGATGATCGCCAAAGACGGACGCAAGGTCTGGGGAGACCGGCACCCGGCGTCTCAGGCCTAGAGTCTACAGAACACCGATATGCGAAAGCCAGTTGGCCAGTTCCCGGCTGCGATGTTCAAACGTTAGATCGTTCTTGCCCGCTCCTAACCGCTCAGCGGCCGCACCATCACTTTCCGCCGCTTCCAGATCATCAGCCATGTCTGACAGATGCGCAAAAATCCCTCGCGACCGAAGGTAAACAGCAATGTCGGCGGGGCCAGCTTCCGGATGATACTGCGTGCCCCAGAAATCCACCGATCCGTCAGCGATGCTGATCGCCTGAACCTCGGTATGCGCATTGCCCGCCAACAGGGCGGCAGCAGAAGGCAACCGCACCACATGATCGCGGTGGATACAGGGCACGGCAAACCCGGATGTCCGGCCTGCCATCATGGTGTGGCTGGCCCCGGCGGCTGTGAACCTTAGTCCCTGCGCCAAGCCCACTTCAATGCCATGGGGGTTCTGGCCCACCGCCCCGCCCAGCACGACGGCGGCCAGGTTCATTCCGTTGCACGACCCCCAGACCGGCACGCCCGCGTCAAACGCCATTTCCATAGCGTCCCGCTGCACGGCCACATCCGGCGCGTCCGCCGCCCAAGGCTCACCACTTCCCGTGAAGACCGCGCCCTTGATGCCGTCGAAGTCTTGCCGTTGCGCCACCTTCGCATGCGGGTTGATATGACGGAACACCACATCCGGCGCCAAGGCAGACACAGTCCGCACAAAACTCGGCGCACCCGCCTGTCCTCGGGCGACAGCTTCGGGCGTATTGGCTTCAACGATCAATATCGTGGTCATGCGGTCCTCGCGTCAGTTCCCCTTCCCATTCCCTTAAAACGCGCCGCATTGTCACGCCAAACCGCGACGTAAAACGCCTTGTTTGCGCCGGGTGAAGCAAACATAAATCCGGCTTCTTTCTTGCCGCAAGTACTCTGGGGGAGTCGCGCTTATGCGCGACGGGGGCAACGCCCCCAATCGGTCATGGGAAGCTGAACTCCAACCCCAACAGTTCATCCAACTGCCGCGCAATCCAGCCGCGCGGGATGAAATGCCCTTTGTCATGAATGTCCAGTGTTACGCGCCCCGCATCACAGGTGTCCCACGTGGTCAATCTAAACACATCATGTTCCGTGATCCGCCACTCGCCTTGGCCCTCACCCTCACCGCATCCCAGCCTGTCTCGCCACAGCTTCACGGCATAATCGGTGCCGCCATCCGGGCCATAGGGAAACCGCAGCACAGTATCGGCCAGCCCATACACCTGACGAACCTCCCCGGGCGCAGTCACGCAGTCCTGGTCTTGCGGCAATGTACCTGAAATACCCATCAGCACCGCGATATCTGCGCCGTCCTCACAGGCAAACCGCCATGCCATATTTGATCCCCAGCTGTACCCGGACACGTAAATCCGGCTTTCGTCCACCGGATAGCGCGCTTTCACGTCCTCCAGCACCGCGCGGGCAAACCCAATGTCGGGGCTGTCGGACGGCCAGAAATCCCATGTCCGGTTGGCCCCGTTGGGCGCGACCAGCAAAACACCGCGCCGCCGCGTTGCGCCCGAGATGCGGTCATGTTTGACAATCAGCGTGCCCTGCCGCTTCCACCCGTGAAAGTGCATAAGCACCGGTAGGGGTGAGGTACCATCCCAACCAACGGGTTCCTTGACGTGATACGACCGCTCGCCCACCAGGCAGGGCGTTTGCTCAAGGCAGCGGTCAGGATTTTGATCGGCCAGTGCCGCAACAGGCAACAGGCATAAAAGGCAAAAGAATAAGCGGTGCATAAAGGGCCTTGAGGCTTGGAGGCGTCAAAATGCACACTAGCCTGCAACCATGCCAAGTCACGTCACGCCCCCGTGAGATGTCCATGTGAAAAATCAGGCTCGTGACCCTTTGGGAGGGAAAAGCGCCACTGTCTCCGCCGCCAACCGGGTGAAAAAGCCCAGCGCTTCGTCCTGCGTCGCGCGTTCCACCGCGCCTGCGCGCACCTCTTCGATGGACCAGATATAGCTCTGCGCCGGATCATCCTTCATCGCCCAATCGGGAAAAAGCCGCGTCTTTATCGACCGCCGCATCAGGGTCAGCGGATTGGCATGCCGGTCATCCTGCCGAATGCGCATATAGCAATCCTCAACCGCCCGCTTGGGGCCTTCCAGCAATTGCAGGTACAAATCGCCCCGCACGATCAATGCGCCGGTGATGTTATCCCGCTTATTGCAGCGCCGCGCATCAAGCAGGATGCCCGCAAGCATGGCATTATCAAACCCGAACGGCTGTGACGCATAAATCAATTGATGCAAGGCCATAGGCACGGTCCTCTCCAAAACCGTAGGGTGGGGTTTCACCCCACCGCGCTATGTGTCCCTGAACGCATAGTTCGCCGCATCTGCATAAAATGTCAATTCACGCTTTGGGTGAGCGCTACCTACCGCGACAACCCGCCATGAAGTGCAACAGCCGAAGTCCAAAACTTGTTCGGTTAGTTATGCACAAAGGCCATAGGTTTGGGTGATACATCAGTCCAAACTATTTTTCTTGGCTTGTTCTAGTACATTCGGCGGCAATCGACTTTTGCCATGATAACCGAAAACAGACCAGTTCATTGAGTCACGGCGCATCTCCAAAACCAAATCGTTGTAGGCCTTTGCAACTTCTTTGAACTTGTGGTGCAGGGGAGGAGAATCGGGACCCAAAACTTCCCATGCATCTAAAAACTTTTCCTCAAATCGGCTCTTGGCAAAAAGAACATCTGGAGACGCGTAAAACACGAGTACGCCATTAAAGGCATGGGCTTTTTGAAAGAGGTCTAACGGGTTGCATTCAGCAGACGACATGTAGGTGTCTTGAGCAGTTGGGCAAATTCCTAGGTATTCTTCATAAATCCTACGTTTGTCACCCAAGATTGCCTCGGATTGACTAAAAATTCTGCCTACAAAAAACGCGAATATAGAGCCCACCAAGCCCAAGATGCCTAGCACTATTTCAGTGCTGGTCACCTACTAAGCCCGCCATGAAGCGTCGGCACGTCCAACGGCGCAAAGCCGTAATGCTTCAACCACCGCAGGTCGCTTTCAAAGAACGCGCGCAGATCGGGGATGCCGTATTTCAGCATCGCCAGCCGGTCGATGCCCAGACCAAAGGCAAAGCCCTGCCACTCATTCGGATCAACGCCTGCGGCCTCCAGCACCTTGGGATGCACCATGCCTGAGCCACCGGCCTCCAGCCAGTCATCCCCTTCGCCCAGTTTCAGCGTGCCCCCTTCCCAAGAACACCGGAAATCTATCTCGGCAGAAGGCTCCGTAAACGGGAAGTGCGAGGCGCGGAAGCGGACCTCGATATGATCCACCTCAAAGAAGGCCGCCGCGAATTCCTCCAGGCACCATTTCAGGTTCGCCATCGAGATATCGCGATCAATCGCCAGCCCCTCAATCTGGTGGAACATGGGCGTATGCGTCTGGTCGTAATCGGCGCGATAAACGCGGCCGGGCGCAATGATGCGAATGGGCGCGCCTTGCGCTTGCATCGACCGGATCTGCACTGGGCTTGTATGGGTGCGCAGCACATGTGGCGGGCGGTAATCCCCCTCGGCCCGATGGGTGTAGAACGTGTCCATCTCCGCCCGTGCGGGGTGATGGCTCGGGATGTTCAATGCGTCGAAATTGTACCAATCGCTTTCGATCTGCGGACCTTCGGCAACGGCAAACCCCATATCCGCGAAAATCGCGCTGACTTCCTCAGTCACCTGAGAAATCGGATGGATCGTCCCCTGACGCGTCGGGCGCGACGGCAGCGTGACATCAAGCCACTCTGTCTTCAGCCGCTCATCCAAGGCGGCATCCGCCAATGCCACCTTCTTTGCAGCCAGTGCCGCGTTGATTTCATCTTTCAGCGCATTCAGCTTCGGCCCGGCGACCTGCCGTTCTTCCGGGGTCATCTTCCCCAACTCGCGCATTTGCAGGCTGATCTCACCCTTCTTGCCCACGGCCTGCACGCGCAACTCTTCCAACGCCGCCTCATCCGTGGCCTCAGATATCAGGGCAATGTACTTGTCGCGCAGATCGTCCATGGGTCAGCTCTCTTCGGGGTTGCCTCGCCGTTCTGCTATCCGTGCGAGGCCTTGAATGCAAGACGTGCCTTTTGCCATGAAATTGAGTAGCAGGGAAAAGAGGCAGGCAGGAGACTGACGATGAATTACTTCGCGGAGTATCTCAAGCGAACCGACCACCGCGCGGTGACGAAATGGATGCACTACTTTGAGGTCTACGAGCGAGAATTGGGCCATCTGCGCGGGCGGGACATCACGTTTCTCGAAATTGGTATCTTTCGCGGCGGGTCTATCCCCATGTGGGCCGGGTATTTCGGGAAAGGATCAAAGCTTGTCTTCGCCGACATTGACCCTGCATGCCGTGCCCACGCGGAACCCGGCACGTTTGTGGAAATCGGTGATCAGGCAGACCCTGAATTTCTGGCCCATCTGGCGGAAACCCACGGCCCCTTTGACATCATCATCGACGATGGCGGTCATTTGATGCACCAGCAGATCACCTCGTTTGAACATCTCTGGCCGCATCTCAGCGACCGGGGCAGATACATCGTTGAGGACACGCACACCAGCTACTGGCCGGGCTTTGGCGGCGGATTTCGGGAAGAGAAAAGCTTCATCGAATTTGCCAAGCGTTTGGTCGACAAAATGCATTCCTGGTACACCGATCAGGATGAGATTTTCCCGTTCGATCAATTCGCCAAGGAGGCCAGCGCCGTGCGCTTTTACGACTCGGTGGTTGCCGTGGAAAAACGCTTGAAGACAGAAGAACCCCTGACCGTGGTGTCGGCAAATGGCGAAATCACCGGATCACGCAAAGCCCTGCAAGTGCGTGGGCGCACGTCCGTGTTTGACAAAAACAAGGGTTAGGAGGCCGTTCAAACAGCCTCCCGCATTCCCCCATCTGCGTCGACCCGCGCCGACTCCCACGCCAGAATGGCCCGCTTGACCGGCAAACCCCAGTGATATCCACCCAGTTCGCCGGACTTACGCAGCGCACGATGGCATGGGATCAAAAGGCTGATCGGGTTGCGACCCACCGCCGTTCCGACCGCACGCACGGCCTTGGGTTTCCCAATCGAATTGGCGATCTCCGAATAGGTCGTCACATGCCCCGACGGCACACGCAACAACGCTTCCCAAACCTTAATCTGGAACGGTGCCCCAATCAGGTAAAGCGGCGCGGCCTCCCCTGTCTGCCCTGGCGCACCAAACGCAGCCAAGGCCCATGGACGCAACATCATCGGGTCTTCCACGAAATCCGCATTGGGCCATCGCCGCAGCATATCCTGCATGGCCCAGTCTTCGCCCATCTCACTGGTGAACCCGATGCCGCAGATACCCTTCTCGGTGCCCATCACGAGGGCCAGACCGAACGGGCTGTCAAACCACCCCCAATAGATCGTAAGGCCCTCTCCCTTGCGGGCAAATTCGCCGGGGCTCATGGCATCCCACCGCAAGAAGAGATCATGCAGACGCCCGGTCCCGGACAGGCCCAGTTCATTGGCGGTTTCCAACATGGTGAAACGTTCTGCCAAAAGCGACTTGGCCTGACCCAGCGCCAGGTACTGCTGATACCGCTTGGGCGACACACCCACCCACGAGGTGAACAGCTTCTGAAAATGCGCAGGGCTCATCGACATATCGCGCGCCAGATCGGCCAGAGGGATCACCCCCGGCTCTTTCTCCGCAGCCGCATCAATCAGGTCAATCGCGCGCCGCATGACGTGGTAGTGATAAGACGGTGTCGTTTCTTCGGTCATCTCAAACTCCTTTACAGGATATGCCACAAACCTAACTGGACGGGGACGATGGTTCGACCCGAATGTTGCGCATTGCGCTTGGTGCGGGCATGAGGGGGATATGGTTCAGAAACTAGACTACCATTCTATTAGCGAGGCGTTTGTCCGGTTCCAGGAGGCAGAAGCCGAACCCAAGGGCGAACTCAATCACGTCAATGCCTACACTCTCGTTGTGGCCGTGGCCCTGTCTGCCCAAGCCACCGACGTCGGCGTCAACCGCGCCACGGCAGAGCTGTTCAAGATCGCAGACACGCCAGAGAAGATGCTGGCCTTGGGTGAAGAAAAGCTGATCGAGCACATCAAGACGATCGGGCTTTATCGCAACAAGGCCAAGAACGTGATGAAGCTCAGCCGCATCCTGGTTGAGGAGTATGGCGGCGAGGTCCCGTGCTCTCGCGCGGCGCTTGAAAGCCTGCCGGGCGTGGGTCGCAAAACCGCAAACGTGGTGCTGAACATGTGGTGGCGGTTCCCGGCACAGGCTGTTGATACACATATCTTCCGCGTCGGAAATCGTACCGGGATTGCACCGGGCAAAGACGTGGTCGCAGTGGAACGCGCCATCGAAGACAACGTGCCGGTTGATTTTCAGCTTTACGCCCACCATTGGCTGATCTTACACGGGCGTTATCACTGCAAGGCGCGCAAACCCATGTGCCCCACCTGCATTATCAGAGACCTCTGCCTTTACGAGGAAAAAACCATATGAAGACGTACCAAGTGGTTGGCATCGGAAACGCCGTTGTCGACGTGATCAGCCAGTGTGACGACGCTTTTCTCGCGTGGATGGGGATCGAAAAAGGCATTATGCAGCTTGTCGAACAGGATCGCGGCGCGACGCTATACGACAACATGGAAAACCGCACCCAGATGGCGGGTGGCTCTGTCGCCAACACGATTGCAGGTCTGGGTGCACTGGGCCTCTCGACGGCGTTTATCGGTCGGGTCAGTGATGACGACGCAGGCCGCGACTACGTCCGTGAGATGGGCGATGTGGGCACCGATTTCGTGAACAGCCCCGTCCCGGACGGTGGGCTGCCAACCTCTAAATCGATGATCTTCGTCACACCCGACGGAGAGCGGTCAATGAACACTTACCTAGGCATCTCGACAGAACTGGGTCCGGACGATGTGGATGATGCTGTCCCCGGCGGTGCCAGCCTGCTGTTTCTGGAGGGGTATCTCTACGACAAACCCCAGGGCAAAGCGGCATTCCAGGCGGCGGCGCGCGCGTGTCAGGCGGGCGGGGGCAAGGCGGGTATCTCGCTCTCTGATCCATTTTGCGTGGAACGCCATCGCGACGATTTCCGCGCGTTGGTGAAAGACCTCGACTACGTGATCGGGAACGAACATGAATGGCGGTCGCTGTACCAGATGGACGATCTGGGGGCGGCACTGGATCAGGCGGCGGCCGAAAGCGGATTGGTGGTCTGTACCTGTTCTGGCAACGATGTGATCGTCCGGCACGGGGACGACGTTGTGCGCGTGCCGGTCGATGCGGTCTCCCCGGTCGATACCACCGGCGCGGGCGATCAGTTTGCAGCAGGGTTCATCTACGGCATGGCCACCGGGCAAAGCCTTGAGGTGTCGGGCCGCATGGGTTGCATCGCGGCGGCAGAGGTGATCGGTCATTACGGCGCCCGCCCCGAGCACAGCGTAAAGGACATGTTCGAAACGGCGGGCCTGCTCTGACAAGAGTCGGTTTCGTATTGATGGTTAAGGCCCTGTTAACGCCTTAACTCTAGCTCTTGGATCAAGCACAGCATGTTTGATCTATGAATACTCTCGTCAAAACCTCTGATTCCGACACACATTACCTTGAGGCTGAACTTCGCACCCTGATCGCCGAAGACAGCAGTATGTGGGATTTCCTTCAGCAGGGCTCGCTCGACGGTGTTTGGTACTGGGACCTCGAAAACCCAGACGACGAATGGACGAGCCCGGAATTCTGGCGGCTTCTGGGTATCGATCCCGCCACCAAGGCGCACAACCCGGCAGAGTGGCAAGACATCATCTTCAAAGACGACCTAACCGTCGCGCTGGAAAATTTCCACAAGCACTGTCAGGATCCCGCCCACCCCTATGATCAGATCGTGCGGTACCTTCATGCCGACGGCTCCACCATCTGGGTCCGGTGCCGGGGCATTGCGATCCGCGACGCATCCGGGCGCGCCATCCGGATGCTGGGGGCACATAACGATCTGACAGCCGTGAAACGCGCGGAAGAAGAGGCACTGCGGGAAAAGGCAAAACTCAAACTCGCCAACGAAGAACTGACGGCCTTCACATATGGCGTGTCGCATGACCTCAAATCCCCATCCCGCACGGCCTTGCAATTGGTCAAAGAGGGATTGCTTTGCGACGATGGGGCGTTGTCTGAAGAGCAAAAAGACCTTTTCGAAGGAGCCTGCCGCACATTGGAACGGATGCAGATCCTGATCTCCGACCTTTTGGACTACGGCATTCTTGTCGACGAACAAGTGACGCCGGAACATGTGGACCTCAAAGCTTTGATCGACGAGGTGGCGGATGATCTGCAACCCGACTTGGACGCGGCCCAAGCCACATTGCATGTCGGGCAACTTCCTAACGTGTTTGGTCAACGCAGCCAATTGCGGATGCTATTGCAAAACCTGATGTCCAACGCGGTCAAGTATCGCCGCGAAGATGTTCCACCTGTGATCGAGATCACCGCCCAACGCAACGGAAACGGGGACACCACGCTGCGCATTCGCGACAATGGTTGCGGCATTCCAGCAGATCAGCAGGACAAGATATTCGGCGTCTTCACCCGCCTGCATCGTCAGGACGAGGTATCCGGATCGGGCGTGGGCCTTGCGATCTGCAAACGCGTGGCGCTCAACCACGACGCCTCGATTGATGTCACGCCCACACCCGATGAGGGCAGCAGTTTTGACATACGGTTCCCGGCAGCGAGGTGCAAAGATGGGTGAGGAAGCCAAAAAGCAAGACAAGCTCGAAGCCTGGACAATCGACGATTCCGAGTTCGACCGCAAACTCAACCGCCGCATCCTGATCCGTAGCGGGGCTTTCGCCCAGATCGAGGAATTTCCCTCCGCACAGGATGCCCTGGATGCGCTGCGCAGCCGACAGTCCTTTCCCGATGTCATTTTCCTAGACGTGATGATGCCGGTCAAAAACGGTTTTGATTTCCTTGCCGAAGCGACGGAGGAGTTTGACGAGGCATTTACATCGCGTGTGGTCATCATGCTGACATCCTCGCTCAACCCCGACGACAGGGCACGCGCGGAACAGTTCAAGGCCGTGCAGGAATTCCTGTCGAAACCACTGACCGTGGATGACGTTCACAGTGTCGCGGAAAAGACGATCAAGCTGGTTGGCGGTGACTGATCCCACCGCACGCGGCTTGCACGTCACCATTCGGCAACGCAGGACTTCATCACCTGTCCCTTAACTTTACAGCTAAAAACCTCATCAGTTTCGTTCAGGTCAGCGCGCCTTACGGCCCAGCCTTTAACCATACATTAGAATTTTTTGATGACGGTTCGCGCACTTACAACAGGACCAGAGCAAGAAACCATGCTTCATACTCAATCAGCACTCCCCGTAGACCCTTCCACTGCTGACATCACCACAGGTGACCTGAAGATTCTCATTCTCGACGACAGTGATTTCGATCTTCGCCGCGTCTCTCGAATGATTTCCAAGGTTCGATCCGATGTGGTGATCACCAAGACCAAGACACTGGAGGAATTTCAGAAAGCCTTCGACGCGCAAAGTTTCGATCTTTGCATGATTGACCATGCCCTTGGTGCCGGGAAAACAAGCACGGACGCCATTGAGATCATCAAGGCAAACACCGCTGCGGCGAAAACACCGGCTGTGCTCGTCTCCGGCCTGGCAGATGACACCGTGATTGCAAAGGCCGTGCAACACGGGTTTGTCAGTTTCCTCGACAAGGGCACCATGACCGTTGAAGCGCTCAAAACGGTCATTTCAAACGCCGTAGATGACGCGGTTGACCGTGACATGAGGCGAGAGGAAAGACGTGACCTTGTCAATCGCGTAATGGATGATGTCGCGCAGCTCTACTCCAGCAACACCAAGGGCCACCTGTCCAAGATCTACAACCACGCAAACTTTATCCGTCAATGCCTCGCAGAACGGCAGTTTCCATCGCCGGAAACACTCGACGAGATTGAGATTTGCTGCTTTGCGATCTGGCGGTTTCTGGACGAAGCAGAAAACCACGGGATGGACGTCAGGCAAAGGTCAAACTGACACTACAAGACAAGTCAACAAAACAGGCATGTGCGGGTCCCAAACCACCCGCACCGATGGCAACGAACGGGATAGATTTTCATGACTGCAGCGCAAGCGCGACATCTTCTAAATCCTCAAAATGACTCCGGGTTTGACTCGGGACCCTCAGAAATTGATCAGTTCCTCTTCGCGATCACCCACGATCTGAAGGCCGGATTAAGGGCCTTGGCAGAGCTCCCCTCCTGGACAGAAGCCGATCTGCGGGCCGACGGTTACGTGATCCCCAGCCATATTCAGGAACATCTGGACATGCTGAAAACAAGCGCCCGGGACATGACAACATTGCTGGACGGTCTGACAGACCTCGCGCGCGCCACGCATGTTCCTACCGAGCCAATGCAGTGCAGCCTTGGAGAGTTGGCCTATTGTATCTGGGAGGACATGCCGGGCAAACGTGGTGCCCTGGACGTCAGCGCCGCCCAGCACAGGCTTAGCCTGCCAGATGCCGCGATGCGCCGATTGCTCCACGTGCTTTTTGACAACGCAATGCGCCACCACGACAAAAAACAGGTTTCCATTGGCGTGAGCAGCAGCTTGCTTGGCGGAAAAGTCGTCCTGCGCGTCGATGATGACGGTCCCGGCATTCCGGTCGCAAGCCGCGAACAGGTGTTTGCCCCTCTTTGCATGTTGCGCAACCGGGAAGAGACGGGTCGCGCGGGGCTGGGCCTGACGCTCGCTCGGAAAATTGTGTCCCACTACAACGGCCAAATCACCATCGAAGACAGCCGCTTTAGACGCGGATGCGCAGTGGTGATGTCCTTACCCAAGGCAGCTGTCGCCTGAGGCATAACCAATTGCTCCCAAGGCCGGCGCAAACATAGTCAAATCCGGGTTGACCCGACGTATATCAGTCACGGGATGAACGTATGGCACAGTCGCGCGATCTTCGCCTGCGACCAGTACCAACCCCCCCAGACTGGTTTGATGCGCCACCCCGAAAACTCCGTACCCGATCGGACATAGCAGAGAAATGCACATCAGCTGTGCGCATCTCCTCCTGTCTTTGCACATCCCGCGCACTACCTAAGGTCAATCTCGCATCGCTTCACCACAATCTCGGGGCGCTCGCGACGTTTGCCGACAAGACCACGTTTCTAAAGGAGTAGCCTGCCCATGCGACCGCTTTTCACCATGACGTTTGTCTGGTTCGCTCTCGTATCTTGGGGACAGCACGCGCCTGCGCAGTCCGCGCCACCCCGCGTGATCGTCGAAGTCGTGCAGACCACGGACTTCGTGGATCGGCTGGAGGCAATCGGCACGTTGCAGGCCGCAGAATCGGTTCAAATTAGCGCAAGTGTCACCGAAACAATCCGATCCATCGGCTTTGACGACGGTGAGACCGTGACTCGCGGGCAACTCCTGGTCGAGCTGGAGCACGAAGAAGAAAGCGCACGCGTCGACGAAGCCCGCGCCGCGCTCGAAATCGCACGTCAGGAATTTGACCGAGCATCCGCACTTCTGAGCAGTGACACAGTTGCCGAATCCCTGCTGCAAACACGTCAGCGCGACCTGGCATTTGCCGAGGCTCGGCTGGCCGGCGCTTTGGCACAAGAACAAGACCGCATCATCCGGGCCCCGTTTGACGGCGTAGTCGGCCTGCGCACCATCAGCCTTGGCACAACAGTCCGACCCGGCGACGCGATCGTGCGCATAGATGACGTGTCCGAGCTCAACCTGGATTTCTCCGTTCCCGCCGTCCGGCTTGCCACCCTGGCACCCGGCCAAAGGGTCGTTGCAGTCTCCTCCGCCTTGCCCGGCGAAACCTTCCAAGGTGAAGTGCAGACGATCGACAGTTTTGTCGACACGGTCACTCGTTCTGTTCTGGTGCGTGCGGTGGTGCCGAACCCGTCAGGTCGGCTAAAGCCCGGGATGCTCATGACTGTGAATATTGAGGCCTCGCCGCGTCGGTCGATTACCGTGAACGAAGCCGCCATTGTCCCATTCGGGCCGGACACATTCGTCTATGTTGTAGCTCCCGGTGACGCAGGCCCGGTTGTCGAACAGCGGGAGGTCACGATCGGCACGCGCCGCGCGGGTGAGGTTGAAATTCTCTCCGGCCTGGCAGAAGGCGAAACGATCATCACCCACGGCACGATGAAGGTCAGACCGGGCGTGACGGTGACGCCGGTGGAAGTTGACCGCGCCAAGGGCACGCCTCTGTCCCAGTTCCTCGATAACACCTGAAGTTTGAAACGATGTTTCTCTCCGATCTCTCTGTAAAACGCCCTGTCGTTGCGGCCGTGATGTCGCTGCTTCTGATCGCCAGTGGGATCGTCGCGTTTCAACAATTGCCGCTACGGCAGTTTCCGGACATCGACCCGCCCGTGGTCTCCGTGGAAACCGTGTACCCCGGCGCGTCAGCCAGCATCGTGGAAACGCGCATCACAGAGATCATTGAAGAACGTATCGCGGGCGTCGAAGGGATCGATACGGTCACATCCACCAGTGTTGATGGACGCTCCAACATCGATATCACCTTCCTCGTGTCGCGCGATGTGGACTCGGCTGCAAATGATGTGCGCGACAGGGTGTTCGCCATTTTGGACAACCTGCCGGAAGAGGCCGACCCACCTGAAATTTCCAAGGTGGACTCCAATCAGGACGTGATTGTCTGGCTCAACCTCGTCGGTGAGGGCCGGACAGTCCCGGAACTGACGGATTTTGCCGAACGCTTTCTCGTGGACAGGTTCTCCGCCATCGACGGCGTGGCCCGCGTCCGGATCGGTGGCGCGCAAAGCTACGCCGTGCGGATCTGGCTGGACCGGTCCGAGATGGCCGCGCGCGGTTTGACCGTGGATGATGTGGAGGCCCGCCTGCGCGCCGACAATGTCGAGTTTCCCGCCGGCAGCATCGAATCCGTCGACACACAATTCACCGTACGGCTCGAACGCGCGTTCGACGATGTCTCACAATTTGAGCAATTGGGCATCCGCGAAACGCCAGACGGCTATCGCACCACGCTGGGCGACATTGCCCGTATCGAATTCGGCGTCGAAGACGAACGCACCATGTTTCGCGGCAACACCGTGCCCCAGATCGGCCTAGGCATCATACGACAATCCACCGCGAACACGGTGCAGGTTGCTCGCGATGCACAGGCCGAAGCCGTTCGCCTGAACCCGACCTTGCCTGAAGGCATGGAGATTCTGGAGAGTTTTGACACCTCAGTGTTCATCTCCGGCGCGATCAACGAAGTCTACAAGACGCTGCTACTGGCCGCAGGGCTTGTGATGTTCGTAATCTTGCTCTTCTTGAGCAGTTTCCGTGCCATGCTCGTCCCGGCTGTGACCCTTCCCGTCAGTTTGACCGGCGCTTTCCTTGCGATCTGGCTGATGGGGTTTTCAATCAATCTGCTCACGCTTCTGGCTCTGGTACTGGCCATCGGCCTAGTCGTGGATGATGCGATTGTCGTTTTGGAAAACATCTACCGGCGCATGCAGGAACACGGGGAAAGCCCGCTTATGGCGGCCTACAACGGCTCACGACAAGTCGCTACCGCCGTTGTTGCCACAAGTGTAGTCTTAATCGCGGTTTTTGTGCCTGTCGCGTTCCTGCAAGGTGACGTCGGTCGGCTCTTTTCCGAATTCGCGCTGACCATCGCGGCCGCCGTGGCAATCTCCAGCTTCGTGGCGCTTAGCCTGTCACCCGCGCTTGCCTCAAAGGTACTCAAACCGCGCGGTGACAGCGGCGGCAAACCATCGATCCTGGACAGGGGGTTTGCCGGACTACGTTCAGGCTACGGCGCCTTGCTGAACCTCGTCTTGCGCATCCCCGTACTCGGCCTTGTCTTGATCGTCGCGGGCGGCGCGAGCAGCTGGTGGTTCTTCGGGAAATTGCCACAGGAATTCGCCCCAGCAGAAGATCGCGGCGCTTTCTTCGT
Organism: uncultured Roseovarius sp.; assembly: GCA_963422235.2. Classification (GTDB taxonomy): domain Bacteria; phylum Pseudomonadota; class Alphaproteobacteria; order Rhodobacterales; family Rhodobacteraceae; genus Roseovarius. The sequence continues at coordinate 1,618,303 of CAXMWV010000002.1, read as the reverse complement.
GATCGTCAACGGCCCGGAAGGGGCCAGCTATGACTACATGACCGAATACATGGATGAGATCGAACGCCGCATGATGCCCCTCGTCGAAGCGGGCGAGGTACAGCGCCTTCTCGTCCGTGCTCCCCGTGGCTTTGGCAACGTGGAAAACTACAACACCGGGATCGTGATCACCGTTCTGGAAGATTGGGATCAACGCCGCAACGGGTTTGCAATCATGAACCAGGTGCGCGCCGATCTGTCCGACCTGCCCGGCGTGCGCGCCTTTCCCGTGATGCGGCAAGGGTTCGGCGGCGGGGCCGCGCAAAAACCCTTGCAGATCACGCTAGGCGGTGGCGATTGGGATCAGTTGAGCGAATGGCGGCGCACACTCTTTGACGCCATGGCCGAACGCGGGATGAACTATCCCGGCCTCGACTGGGACTTCAAGGAAACGCAGCCACAGGTTCGTGTCGAAATCGACTATGATCGCGCCAACGCGCTTGGCGTTCGGGTGGACGAAATCGGTCGCACTTTGGAAACCATGTTGGGCTCGCGCAGTGTCACCACCTTTTTGCAAAACGGCGAAGAATACGACGTGGTGCTGGAAGGGGAACGATCCGATCAACGAACACCCTTCGACTTGACGAACATCTTTGTGCGCTCCGATGACACCGGTCAGCTGATCCCACTTGCCAACGTCGTCACGCTGCAGGAAAGCGGCGGGTCGCGCACGCTAGCACGCTACAATCGTGTACGTGCCATCACGATCGAAGCTAACCTTCCGGACGGCGTCGCGCTTGGTGAGGCACTGACCGAAGTCGAAGAGCTGGCCCGCGAGGTGCTGCCCGACGAGGTCATCATCGACTACAAGGGCGAGTCGCTTGACCTGCGCGAAACAGGGTCGTCCATTCTCTTTGTCTTCGCCTTTGGCATCGGTGTCGTGTTCCTCGTCTTGGCAGCACAGTTTGAAAGCCCGCGACACGCCCTCGCGATCATGCTGTCGGTTCCCATCGCAGTGGTCGGCGGCCTCGTGGCGCTCAGTATCACGGGGGTTAGCCTCAACCTCTACAGCCAGATCGGCCTGATCATGTTGGTCGGGCTGGCCGCCAAGAACGGCATTCTGATCGTGGAGTTTGCCAACCAGTTGAGGGATGACGGCATGGAGTTTCTCGAGGCCATCCGAGAGGCGTCTTTGTCCCGCTTCCGACCAATCCTCATGACCGGCGTGACCACGATTTCCGGGGCCATGCCATTGGTCCTGGCCAGCGGCCCGGGGTCTGAGACCCGCTACGTCATCGGCATCGTGATTGTCGGCGGCGTGCTGACGTCGACTTTGGTCAGTTTGCTGACCGTGCCCGCCGCCTACGCGATGCTGGCCAAGGGCACCGGATCCCCGAAGGATGTGGAACGCCAGCTTCAGGAAGAAGAGCGCAAGTCAGCACTTGAACCGGCAGAGTAACCCCGCGCTTTGAACAAAGCCCGCTTCGGCATTCCTGTGCCGAGGCGCCCAATCTGTGAGCTTGCAAAATACATTATAATATTATAATGACATGAGGTACATTTTCCTCACCACACGACCCCAAAATGCCCGCCAATTTCAGCGCAAAAAAAACCGCCGGTCCGCTCTACCTCAGCATTGCTTCTGCCCTAAGGCGTGACATTGCCAACGGCATCCTCTCCCCGGGGGAGCGGCTGGCCTCAATCACCGAACTGGCGGACCAACACAACGTATCTGTCATCACCATTCGGCAGGCATTGGAGCTTCTCGAATCCGAACGGCTGATCGAACGCCAACAAGGCCGGGGCACGTTTGTCAGCGACCATCCCGGTATCGGCATGTCACTGACGCTGCGGTCTGACTGGGATGCGTTGCTGGAACACCTGGAAGACAAAAAGCCCACTCTGGTCACCATGGCCGACAACGTCGCCCTGCCCATGCTAGATGCCAGTATGGGACAGCTGGAACCGTCCTATCGTTACATGCGGCGCGTTCACAGCTTCGCCAACACGCCTTATGCGCTCATCGACATCTACCTCGCGCATCGCGTTTTCGATCTCGATCCCGACGGCTTCACCAACGGCATGGTGATCTCCAAACTGTCAGAATTGACCGAAGCCGATGCAGCGCGTTTGCAGCAGCGCATCTCCTTCACAACCGCCGATGCCCAGACAAGCGAACTTCTGGGTCTGCCCCAGAACGCCGCAATCGGGGATGTCCTTCGCGTGATCACCGACCGGGAAGGGCGCGCCATCTACGTCGGCCACACCAAGTATCGCGGTGACTTTGTTAAACTTGAATTCGACGTAACGGAGCCACCCAAATGAAGCGCAGACCTACCGGAGATGTCCTGTTTCGCGTGGCGCTTATCTCGGACACGCATGTGAACGAGGCCGAGGATTTCTCTGCCTCTCCCTACCCCGCCAATGCGGAGGCAAACCCCCGCGCCCGGTACGTGTTCGACCAGATCAACCAAAGCGGCGCGGCGTTTTGCATTCATCTGGGCGAAATGATCAACCCGGTGCCCGAACTCCCCAGTTACGGCCCCGCGGCAGAGAATTTTCACGCCATCGCCTCCAACCTCACCATGCCCCTACACCTCATGCCCGGCAATCACGACATCGGCGACAAGCCGGTCACATGGATGCCCGCCGGCATGGTGAACGGCGAACACATTGCGCTCTATCGCGAACATTTCGGGCGCGACTACTTTTCCTTCGATCATGGCGACTGCCACTTCGTCATCATCAACTCACCCCTGATCAATTCCGGCGACCCGGCTGAGGCCGAACAGGCGGCATGGCTCGAAGCCGATTTCGCGGCCAATGCAGGGCGGCGCATTTTCATGTTCAGCCACTATCCGCTCTACGTCTCTGACCCGCACGAACCGGAAAGCTATGACAATATCGACGAACCCGGTCGCAGCTGGTTGTTGGGCCTCATCAAAAAATACAAACCAGAGGCCCTGTTCTCGGCGCATGTCCATAATTTCTGGTACGATGTGATCGGCGAGACAGAGTATTACGTCGTGCCTTCCACCTGCTTTGTGCGACATGACTACTCTGAAATGTACCGCATCGACGGTGGCAGTCAGCAAGGCCGCAACGACGCCGCGAAGTTGGGGCACCTGACGCTCGACATTCACGAAACCGGGCACGTGGCCCACTATCACCGCAGCTACGGCGCGTGTCTTGGCGAAGGCGGCGCCGGCGCGCGCCCGGTGACCAAGCGCCCACATGTAAAAACAACCGATCTGCGTGGCATCTATGTCGACATGCGACATGCCTGGGCGGAGGACATGGTCGTCGCCCCGTCCGGCGCGGTGGATGAATTTCGACGCAAGAAAGCCCGCAACGACTATCCGGTGATGGCGCTTTGGGAAATGGGCCTGCGGGGCTTGCGCGTCCCGATCCAGGATTTGATGGATCCCACTACACGGGCGCGGATGGCCTTGATGCGGGATGTGGGGCACGATTTTCATGTCTACCGCTACGGGTTTCCCAGCGATGACGAACGCAGCGCCTTGGCACAGCACAAGGACTTGATCACCCAGCTCGAGCTCGTCCTGGGGTGGGACACGGTCACAGAGAACGCAGAAAATCTGCGTGCCTTACGGGCGGATACCGGCCTCGACATCGTGCTCAGCCGGGTCAACCGTAAGGACGCCGCGAAGATGTCCGGCGGGCGGTTCAACCACCTGATCAGCCACGGATTTACCCTCGCAGAACTGGAAGAGCTTGAAGACCTATCCAAGGCGCACCCTGATCTGGTTCAGGGGTTTCAGTTCACCATTCCCCGCAGCATGTGCCCATGGGACACGGCCCGAAAACTGGCCGACTTCGCAGACCGCACCAAGTGCCAGGTGGTCCTGTATGTTAAATCGACCGAAGCCAGCCCCGCCGAGCGCTTCCATGACGAAATCGCCAATGCCCGACGGTTTGGTGACGCGCTTATGTCGGCAGCCGGGCATGGTGTCTCTGTCATACTAGACACGTTCGACGATGCCGACCGCGGGTATTTCACCCGAACCGGGCTTGTGGACCGGCGCTTCAATCCTCGACAAGCTGGCCAACTGATCGCCGAGCTTACTGCCCGGATCGACAATGGGGGGTGGCACCGCGCTGACGGAGATGAACCGGCCCTGGTTCACACATCGGGACAGATCCTGCGTATTTCTCCCCGCGCGGATGTGCCCACAGGCGTTGTCTGGATCGACCCCAAAGACCAATCCACAGGTCAGGATTTTCCACCATCAGACGCAAATTCCGACCTACTATTGACCGTAAGTGAGCCAAACCCGGAGCCTTGAAAATGACAGATGTTATTGCCAGCAAGACCCGCCGCAGCGGCCGCAGCGCCAAACGCGAAGCGCGCAGCTCAACCACGTCACACGACCCGGATATCGTCTCGGCCAGCATGCCCGGTGGCACCTATCGGCCTTTGACGAAAAAGGAACTGGACACAATCATCGAAACCGCCAAACGCACCTTGGCGGAATACGGCCTGGCAGATTTCACCCCGTCGATGCGAGAGCTGTTTCTGGCCTCCGGCGCCACGATCAAGAATGACCGAATTTTTATCCCGCACGAAATGGTGGACGCCGCGTTGCAGACCGCCTGCAAGGAGTTCGAGCTGGTGGGCCTTGATGACACACGCAAAATGATCCTCGGTGGCGAGCGCGTCAATTTTGGCGGCAATTCGTACAACCCAAGTGTCCGCGACATCGCCACTGATGAATTTCGCAACGCCAGTCTTGTCGACCTCTACGATCTGACACGCCTGGAAGACCGGCTTGATAACTTCCACTACGTACGCATCCCCGTCATCGCCCAGGACATGGGCCCTGAAGAATTCGACCTCAACAGCGCCTACGCTGTCGCCTCGGCCACCGGCAAACCGTTCTCGCTGGCCATCAGTTTCGAACAATATGTCGACGACGTGCTGGAGCTGTTCGACATGATCGCCGGCGGGCCTGGCGAGTTTGCCAAAAAACCCTTCTGCATGGTGATCGGCGTACATGTCGTACCCCCCATGAAGTTTGCCTATGAAAGCTGTCTGGTCATCGAAAAACTGGTGAAGGCCGGGGTGCCAGTCATCATGCATTCCGCCGGTATGTTGGGCGCCACCAGCCCCGCATCTGTTGCGGGCATGTTGGTCCAATCCACGGCTGAGGCCTTGGCGGGCCTGGTTTGGGTCAATCTGATGAAACCGGGGCACCCGATGACGCTTGGGATTTCTCCGCTTGGCTGCGACATGCGCACCGGGGCCTGTGTCATGGGGTCCGCAGAACATGCCTTGCTTGAGGCCGCAGCCGCGCAGATTTCCAACTACCTGGGCCTGCCGGGAGCGCAGCTTTCAGGCAGTACGGATTCCAAGACAATCGACTATCAGGCAGGGTCGGAAAAAACGCTCAACGCGCTTGCCATCGCCTTGGCCGGGGCCAACCATATCGGCATCGCCGGTGGGGGTTTTGCAGCCAATATGGGCATGATTGCCGAAGCTTTGGTCATGGATAATGACAACCTCGGCAACGTCTTGCGCGTGCTCAAAGGCGTGGAAGTGACCGAGGAAACGCTCTCGTTTGACACGATAGGAGAGACCATCGCTGGCGAAGGGCACTATCTGGGCCACTCCGACACGATGCGGTTGATGAGTACGGAATACTACTATCCGGAGTTCGCCGATCGTGATGCCATCGGCGATTGGGAAGACAAGGGAAAACCCGATCCGTTGGACCTGGCCAAAGCCAAGGCGGAAGACATCATGGGCTCACATTTCCCCCGCTACATCCCAGACGAGGTAGACGTCGCCATCCGGGCCCGCTTCGACATCAAACTGCCCAGAGAGGTGATGTCCGCAGGCACCAGGCGACCGCTGGCTGCAGGCACGACCTAGACGCCTGAAACGGGCAGCAAGGTGTTATGAAAAGCGGCGCGCGATGGACTGTGTCCATTGCCGTTCAAAAATCATCTCGCCTGACCATGAAACCTGAAAATCGAACGCAAGATGATACGCGTCAGGGTCCGATGTCGTTCTCAACCGAGATGTGACAGAAGCCTGCCCATCGGGTCGATCAAGTGTCATCTCATGATTAAACACGCTGACCGCAGAACACGGGTCATCAGGATGAATTCTGTGCTCTGCCCTCGTTTCGTAGGAAAACACCGTTTCAATATCGTTGTACCGCACAGACGAAAGCGGCTGATGCCAGCCTGTGATGATCTCTCCATTGTCTTCGGTCTTTTGCTCACGCTGCAATCGAGGTGCAGATAAAACGTCAAAGCAAGCTGTCTGCGGCATAGCGGCGGCGTCCGGCAAAGGGGTATCCAACGCCATCGGACCATGAGGCAAGACCGGCAATCGCAAGGTGCCTTCTGATATCTCAACCGAACCGATTTGCGGCGGTGTCCAGACAATCGGCCAGTAAGACGTAGCAACCGAAACTCGCAAGCGGTGCCCAGCCTTAAAACGATAGGCGTTGGTCGGGAATTTCACCGTGATCTGTCGCGGACCACCGTCATGGGGTTCATCCGGTGCGTCCAAAGCATCATCCAAGGCAAGGTTCACCACCGCCAGACTGACCCGTGACGACACGCCATCGGGCGACACATCATTCAGACGCACGCATATGTGACTTCGGCGCGCTTGCGCTGCGACCGTCAGCGTGAGCCCTGCCGCTCCATACAGCTTCATGTCCGCTGACAATGGCGCGCTGTCAAAACACAACGCGCGTGCATCGTCTTCGCTCTGTTCAAGCGGCAGGCCGCCAAATCGCCCGAAATACCCAGTATCGCCAGCCGCCATGCCGTGCCGCAAATCCGATGGAACCGTCCACGCCAAACTTTCATCTGGCTTGGTCTGCGTCAGGGTCGCACGGTCGCCCAGCCAAAACTCCCGCGCCTCAGTCTCTTGCCCCGCAGGGCCGCTTTGAACCCAGGCCCCAGCGCGCAGGTCTATCGCATTCTCCGGCGTTTCAAACTCCCGCATCCAAACGCGAAGCTTCGGCCAATCTGGTTCGCCCGGGTCGGTTGGTTTCAACCATTGATCCCACCACTCTAGCGCCACGTGCTGAAACCCCATCGCCGGGCCGGGGTGGCCATGATCGGGGTAATGATGCCCCCAGGGGCCAACGATGCCCCAAACGTTTTCCGGACATGCATCAACCAGCGACATGACGGAATTGGAATAGCGATCAGCCCAACCACCCACCGCCAGAACAGGACATCCGATCCGGTGAGTTTGTTCCTTGATCGAGCCGTGCCGCCAATACGCACCCCTTGCCTCTTCCCGCACCCAGGTTTCGACGGGAAATGACAGCGTTTCCAGGCGCTCCGTCCAGCGCGCAAACCAATCATGCCCGCTATGCGGCGTGGGCGGCAGGGCCAGAACCGACGGCATGGTCGCCCCCCATTCCAGCGTGTCCGTGATCAGGCACCCGCCCATGTGGTGAATGTCGTCTTCATACCGATCATGCGTGGCGCAGACAGCGATGATTGTCTTCAGTGCTGGCGGTGGATCAAGGCAGGCCTGAAGGCTCGCCGTGCCACCCCAGGAGGTGCCAAACATCCCGACATGACCATTGCACCAGTCTTGCGCTGCAATCCAGTCGATCACGGCACGCGCATCGTCCAGCTCTTCCTGCGAATACATGTCCGGCATCACGCCGTCGCTGTCACCAGATCCTCGCATGTCGACGCGCAGGCTGACATAGCCATTCTGCGCCAGCCACGGATGGTTTCGTTCATCACGGGCGCGCACCATGTCCGATTTGCGGTAGGGAATGTATTCGAAAATTGCCGGAACCCCATCAAGGGGAAGTCCTGATGGCATCCATATCCTGGCTGACAGACGCGTTCCGTCCGGCATGGGGATCCAGACATGCTCTAAAGTGCGTATGCCAAAGCAATTTTGGGTTTCATTCATGTGCGAGGCAGGTCACAGACCGACAGCTTAACGGTGCGGGCGCGCCGACCGTGACGCGCCCGCGATGCGTTTCTTCTTAAGCCATCCACCAGCGGCGTTGAAGACGATTGTCATCCATACGGCGGCTGACGCCAACCGGACCATGGGCAAGCTTGTCCGAGTGACCGATCAGGATGTTGGCGAAAGCAAAGACAGATGTCCCGCTTTCTTCCCAGAACAGGCGCTGCGCTTCGAAGTACATCTCCTGGCGTTTTGCCTCGTCCGGCTCGGACCGCGCCGTCACCAGAAGGTTGTCGAACGTCTCGTTGCGGAAGGCACTTGAATTCCAGTCGCTGGTCGAAATGTACGCTGTGCTCAGCATCCAATCCACCGTTGGGCGACCATTCCAGTACACCATGCACCACGGCACCTGCAGCCAAACGTCAGACCAATACCCATCTGCCGGGCGACGATCCACGTTCACATTGAGACCCAGGTCCGCCATCGATGCCTGCATCAGCAAAGCCGTGTCCACCGCACCGCCGAACGCGCCATCCGATGTCGAGAGGTTCAGATCAATCGAATCAATGCCCGCTTCCTTCAGGTGGAACTTCGCGCGATCCGGATCATACTCTCGCTGCTCCAGCGTGTCGTTGTAGAACTGCTGGTTGCTGCTGATAGGCAAGTCGTTACCAACCGTGCCGTAGCCCGCCAGAACCTTGTCGACGATCTCTTGACGGTTGATCCCCCACTTCACCGCATTGCGCAGATGTCCGTCAGTGAACGGGTCCATGTCCGCGCGCATGTCGGTGGTGTAGTGCTGCGTGCCAGAGACCTGTACCAACTCAAAGCCAGGCGCGTCGGCAAGGCGACCGGCGGTCTTCGTTTCCGGTGACCCAATGGCATGAACCGAGTTCGACAAAAGCCCCGACATCCGCGCACCTGGATCGGTGATATTGAGAAGCTCAACCTCGTCAAAGTGACCATCATCGTCACGGTGGTAGTTGCCGAATTTCTTGCCCATGTACTGGACGCCCGGCTGCCAGTCTTCTGTCACATATGGGCCCGTGCCATTTCCAGCCGACCAGTCTTCCGTTCCCTCTTGCCCGATAATCAGCGCAAAGGCCGACAGGTGGGCCGGAAGGTCGAAATTCACTTGTTTTTGCTTGATAATTACCGTGTCAGGGCCATCTGCGCGCAGCTCTTCAAAGTTCTGCACAATCTGCTGGGCCTCGGCGGCGCGGTTGTTTTCATCAAGGTGTTTATTGAGCGACCAGACCACATCGTCGGCCGTCAAGGTTTTGCCATTATGGAACTCAACACCCTTGCGCAGCTTGATCGCCCATGTGCCATCCGCATTGCCTTCCCAGCTTTCTGCGAGGCTGGGGATGGGGCTTCCCTTTTCATCCACTTCGGTCAGCGTGTCATAGCCCGACAGGATCGACATGGTCGGGTGGTCTGCGCCATTCATTTCCAGCGGATTGAACGTGTCCGTGGTGGCACCGCCATCAATACCGATTTTGAGCGATCCGCCTTTGCTCGGCGTTGCCGCTTCCGCTTGGGACCAAATTCCCCCCGCGGCCGCAACCGACAGGCCTGCAGCCGCAGCTGTGCGCATGAAATCACGGCGCGACACACCCGATCGGGCGCGTGCGTTCAGCATCGAAATCTTGCGATCTTCCATTTTTGATTTTCTCCCTGTTGAGCACATTGCGTGCCACGTGACGCCTATCAAAGCCCTTTTGGGCGGCGACATGGCAGCTATAATCTCTGGAAACCGGATTTTTTCAAAAAAATTCTTTTCTTGACGTTTGGCGCCAGACCAATTCCACTAGCCGTCACACAAGACTGTGGTCTTCACTCCCTGAGCTCTGAGGTGGCGATGAAACAAAATCCGACAGTGCACGCCATCGGCAACAGCCTCTTGTCCATGGGTTCGGAAATGCGGCAGCTCAGGCTGGTACGAAAACTGACACTTAATGAATTGAGCACAAGCAGCGGCGTTTCTCGCAGCCACCTCAGCGCGATCGAACGCGGCGCCTCGCAGCCGTCGATGGACGTCTTGCGCAATATCGCTGATGCCCTGTCCGTGACACCCGACTGGTTCTTTGCCCGCCGCCCCGGTGCTGGACCGATGGAACAGGCCTGTGTCGTCCGCGCACAGAACCGTCGCAACCTGAACTCTCTCTACGGCGAGAACGCCCAGGATGTCGGATACACCGACAATTTGCTCTCCAGCACGATTGGTGGCGACTTTTACATGGGTCTCGCCGTGTATGCCCCCAATGCCAAGCATCCCCTGGAACCCATGAAGAAACACGAAGGGTAACAGCACGGTGTAGTGATCGAAGGAGAGCTTGAACTTCTGATCGGCGACGAAGTGATCCTGTTGAAAGAAGGCGACAGCTACAGCTTCGACGCGCTGATACCACACAACGTGCGCAATCCGTCCGATCGACCCTGCAAGCTTATCTGGGCCGTGTCTCCCGTGGTCATCCCCAAGGATGTCGCAATGCCGGACGCACCCAACAAAGCGACCTCAAAAACGTAAACCTGTTGTCCTGCGCGGCGGTCAAAGGGACAACCGTCATGCCCTGTGCATCCGGGCATGGCCAAGCGCCATGAGTGCGATACCAATCGCGATACCAATTCCGCCGACCAAAAGCCCCGGAGGAACCGTTTCCCCCAGAAACTGAACGGCCATCGGGATACCCAGCACAGCCGCCACAGATCCGAACAAGCTCAGAAACACAGGGCCCCCATGTTTTTGCAGCACGAACACGAAGGTGAATTGCAGCGCGAAGGCGACGGATTGCAGGGCAACCAGCCCGATCTGTTGGCCCGACGGATCGACAATCTGGATCGAATTTCCAGGAAGAAAAGATGCTGCCGCGACAAGCACAAGCGCCCCGACCATCATGCCAGGTGCAAGGGCATCCGGCGCAAGCCCTTCAGGCCATTGATGCGATCGGTATATGTTTCCTGCGGCCAACAGCACTGGCCCCAACAGCGTCAACGCAATCCAGATGACTTCTGCATCTGGCAGCGACAACTGCCGGAACGCCAGGTATCCGGATCCGGCAAACGCAAACGCGATACCTGCAAAACGCAACATGCACCGACGTTCCATCCCAAGCGTCAGCGCACCGATATAAGTCAGGACAGGCGGCAAGGTCAGCGCGAGAACAACAAAGCCGACACCGACCCGCGGCACTGCCTCGAAAAAGATGAGATTCGAACCCGCCACGGTGAAGAACGCAGCCACGAGAAAGTAAACGACCGTCTTTCGACAGATTGGCGGCAAATGCCTCCGCAACGCCGCGACAGCAAGCAGCAACACAGACGCACCTGCGACAGACCAGAACAGAAACGCAACCGCTTGCATATTCTTCTCGGCGGCAACCTTGGCCAGGTTCGTCGATACAGCAAGCATCGCCCCGGCCCCAAGCAGCGCCACCATTGCAAGGATCAACGGTTTGTGCGCTGCTGTCTCGCCAGTGTCACCTTCAAGTGGCATTTCCACGGTCTTGTCTGTCATGTCGGCTCCCAACCATCTGAGGACTACGACATGTGTCACCGCTTGCGTTTCGCTTTCAGTTCTTTGGCCCAGTTTTACACTTTCGTGCGCATTTCTTCACACGTTCATCGCTGGACACCTCTACGCCGGACAAGATCACCTGTGTCTCCCATTCGAAATTGACCCGAAGCTTGGCCGACAGTGCGTGATCCAAAAACATGCGGTCGACCGAAAGGTGGAACCGCGTGCATTCAAGCAAACAGTGGTCGCACGTTTTTGGAATCGGTCACACGAACTCGAAAGAAACCGGGCAAGTGGTGATTATTTTCAACCTGTACGAGGCAAGCTGAGGTCCCGCTATGGCGCACATGATGAATTGTTGCACTGAGGGTATTCATCAGGCGCAGAAATGGGCGGATTCCAAACAAACCGTCGCATCGTTCGACGGCGGTATCACCGCTCATGCCTTCCTTTCCCCAAAAGTGAACCTGCGTTTCGAAACGGATCTTTGCACGCTGCCTTGTCCGGGAAAGGTGCCGCGCTACCATGCAACCCACGCGCGCATTGTTGACACAGATTTTGTGGAGGACAGACCAAGTCCCGACGACGACGCGACGGCTCCCCTGACCAAGATAACCAACGACGAATTCAGCGCTGCACTGAATCTGCCTGCCACAGGCCGCATGCAATCAAGTCGGGTTGCCCTCTGCCCAGTACCCCACGACCCACACCACCCAACCGCCCATTTCGCCTTTCGGGACGTCACAGGAGATTTCAAATGACCAGGTTCACCGTGAACGGAAACTCAATAGAGGTCGACAACGACCCCAACGAAATGCTGCTTCTCGTCCTGCGCGACACGCTGAAGCTGAAGGGCACGAAGTACGGCTGCGGGGCCGCGATGTGCGGGGCGTGCACGGTGCACGTGGATGGCGTCGCGACGTTCTCTTGCCAGATGTCCGTGGGCGATGTTGAGGGTGCTGAGATCACCACGATTGAGGGCCTTTCCGACGATGGATCCCATCCGGTGCAAAAGGCCTGGATCGAGGAACAAGTTGCACAATGTGGCTACTGCCAGTCGGGCCAGATCATGCGCGCCGCGGCCCTGTTGCAAGACAATCCCAGCCCGAGCCTTGAAGAGATCAAGGACGAGATGAGCGCAAACCTCTGTCGCTGCGGAACCTACACCCGGATTTTCAAGGCGGTCGAACGTGCCGCGCAGGAGGCGTAAGATGGCTTTGGATAGACGCACGTTTCTGAAATCCGCCGCAGGCCTTACCTTTTTTGCCAGCGCAGGCGGTCTGACGGCCGTGCAAAGCCTGGCCGCAACCAGTTCCCTTGATGTCAACCTTTGGCTGACGATCCACTCGGATGGGACGATCAGGGTCGTACACCCCTCAACCGAAATGGGGCAAAGCAGCCACTCCACCCTGCCACAAATGCTGGCGGAAGAGCTCGACGCCAACTGGGACGATGTCGAGATAGAACAGCTTAACAAGGATGATCGCCGCTACGGCAACCAATTGTTCGGCGGCGTGCTTTACACGGCCGGTAGCACGGGCACGCAATTCTACTTTGAACCCATGCGCCGCGCGGGCGCTCAGGCCCGGGACGTGCTTTTGCAGATTGCCGCCCGGGAATGGGGTGTCGACAAATCCGCCCTGCGCACAGAACCAAGTCTCGTGCTTGGTCCGGACGGACAAACCGCTGCCTACGGCGATCTGGCAGCGCTTGGCGCGGACGGAATTACCGTGCCAAGCGCTGACACTGTTACCCTCAAATCTCCGTCAGAGTTCCGCATTATCGGCCATGACATCCCCCGCCGCGATGTCCCGGCCAAAAGCACTGGTCAGGCGGTCTATGCCATCGACGTTGAGGTGCCCAATATGGCCTATGGTGCGGTCCTGCGTGCCCCTGTCGAAGGCGAAACGCCGCTAGAGGTACAAGACACGGATGCGCGCGCCGTGCCTGGCGTCATTGATATCGTCACCTTGCCCGATGGGGTCGCTGTTGTGGCCGAAAGCCTTTGGTCAGCCCTCGGCGCACGCGGGATGCTCGACGTGACGTGGTCAGAAACCTCGCCCTTCCGCACCGTCAACAGCGATGAGACGCTTGCGCGCTATGCCGACGCCGCTCTGGCGCCGGGGGCGACAGGCGCAGTCTGGGTCGAGAAAGGCGCAGCGGCGGAAACGATCGCCGCCGCAGACCGAAACGTCAGCCACCTCTATCTCTCCGACTACGCCTATCAAGCACAGATCGAACCAATGGCCGCGGTCGCGGACGTGGATGCAGACGGTCAAGGCGCGGAGGTGTGGGCGGGGACACAGACGCAGTCCTGGACAACCCACACGGTGGCCGAAGCCCTCAGCATTCCAACAGAGAACGTGCGCATCAATATGATGACGATGGGCGGCAGCTTCGGGCGCCGCACGGAACTTGTGCAGCCCTACGTACGTGACGCGGTGCTGTGTTCCAAAGCAGTGGGACGACCGGTCAAGGTCATCTGGCCGCGCGAGGATGACGTAAAATTCGGCACATTCCGGCCCGCCGCTGCACAAAAGCTGGAAGCAGGCCTGACAGCCGACGGAAAGGGAACTACCAGCCTAATTAGCCAAGAACTTGTTGCCTAAATCTCTGGATTCATGTAAGTTCATCGTGACAGAAAGAGGTTAACGATGAAGAAGCAGGACACACTCAGCACATTTCAATTTCATGAGATGTTCCCGGATGAGGCAAGCGCAGTTGCGTGGTTTGAAGGCGTCCGTTGGAAAGATGGTCGATTTTGTCCTCATTGCGGATCAGTACGAACAGTTGCAGTAAAAATGCCTCAACCTTATCGCTGCAAAGATTGCCGCAAGCACTTTTCCTGCAGAACCGGGACAATTATGCAATCTGCAAAACTCCCAGTTAAAAAGTGGCTTTATGCCATGTATCTGATGAGCGTAAGTCGCAAGGGAGTGTCCAGTTTGCAATTGGCACGTGAGCTGGGTATTGCGCAGGAAGCTGCGTGGCGTCTTGGACACAAGATACGAGCTGCGTGGAATCAGGGTGGGCTTTTTGCTATGACCGGACCTGTTGAGGCCGACGAAACTTATATCGGTGGCAAAGAGAAAAACAAACACGCAAACAAGAAATTCAGGGCGGGTCGTGGTCCGGTTGGCAAAACACCAATCGCAGGTGTTAAGGATCGGGCAACAGGTCAGGTTTCAGCCAAAGTGGTAGAGAATACAGACGCCAAGACGTTGCAAGGCTTTGTAAACGATCACGCCGTCAAGGAAGCTACGCTCTACACCGATGAATCCAAAGCCTACAAAGGGATCGACAGGCCGCATGAGGCGGTGAACCACTCAGTCGGGGAATACGTGCGCGATGATGTAAGCACGAACGGGATGGAGTCGTTCTGGGCCTTGTTCAAGCGAGGTTACGTAGGAACATTCCACTACATGAGCAAGAAGCACTTACAGCGTTACGTAGACGAGTTTCAAGCCCGCAACAACTTGCCGCGCAACGCCGTAGATTTTATGACGCAGACGGCTAGGCAGTTTGATGGTCGATTGCTGACGCATAAGCAGCTTGTGGGAGGCGTAGAATGACAAATTGCGCTCCATCTATCCCCGCCAATTTTGAACAACTTGTGTCCCGTGTCGCGGGTGTCAAAATTCCCGATGAGAAAACCATTGTCAGCTTGTTTTCAGGCTGCGGTGGAATGGATCTTGGTTTTCTTGGCGGCTTTGAGTTTATGGGCAAAACCTACGACCGATTGCCCTACCGTATTGAGTTTGCAAACGACATATCCGCATCAGCTTGTCGGACCTATCGCGACAACATTGGCGATCACGTTCAACAAGGCGACATCCAAACGCTAATTGGCGATCTTCCCGCGTCCTGTGATATCGTTATCGGCGGCTTTCCGTGTCAGGATGTATCAGTTAACGGTAAGCGATCAGCTGGCGATGGAAGCAGGACAATCCTTTACACGAGCATGATTGAAGCGATCCGCAAGACAAAACCGGCTGTATTCGTGGCCGAAAATGTCAAAGGATTGTTGGCTTGCGATTTTGGGCAAAAGGTTTTGGATGATTTTGCACTGCCAGAATATTGCGTCACGTCGCGAGTTTGTATCGCGTCTCAGTGGGGCGTGCCTCAAAATCGTGAACGGCTTTTGATTATTGGTGTTCGCGGTGACAAGCGGTTTGAGTTCCCAAGCGCGCTTGCAAGCGCACCAACAGCCACAGATGCGATTTGTGATCTTGAGACCATGAACGAGGATGCAGAGTTCAAGCATATATGGAGCAAGGCTAAAGCCTCACCAGATCAAGGATCACGGAAATTAAAAGCGGATGTTCCAGCAACAACCATGCGAGCCGAGCATCACGGGAATGTTCAGTGGCATTACAGCTTGCCCAGACGTATTTCGTTACGCGAGCAGGCGAGATTTCAGTCCTTTCCAGATGATTTCGTTTTTCCATGTGGTATGCGTGAAACCGAACGCCAGATCGGCAACGCGGTCCCCCCGGTCATGGCGTGGCATATTGCCAGAGCAATTTGGGAGCAGGTGTTTGCATGAACCGTGAAGCGTTCACCGACCTGATGAATCGCGCAACAGTCCTGATGAACGAGCAAGCCAAGGCGGAAATGCCGGGGTACTCCAATGACAAGGAGTTTGAGAAAACCGTCTTGGCGCAGTTGCGAGTTTGCTGTGAGGGTTCGTCAATTGCCAAGCCTTCGTTCCATGACAGTGCGTTTCCCGATATCGTTGTCAACGGGTTTGGTGTCGAGGTTAAATTCACGACCAGATCGACGTGGCACGGAACCGGAAACAGCATCTTTGAAGGAATGAGGGACGAGGCTGCAAGAGATATTGCCCTTGTGTATTGCAGAGCTGACATTCCCGAAGTCAGATGGCGTTGGTATCACGATTGCATTAAGGGAATTAGAATATCCCACTCGCCCAGATACATGATTGATATGGAGGGCGTTGCTTCGTTCTTTGGCGAGATCGGCATAAGCATGGACGATTTTAGACAAGCTGATCTGCGATCCAAAATGGCTATCGTTAAAGATCACGTCAAAGAACGCATAGGTGACGATGTAAGGTTGTGGTGGTTTGATGAAGAAAGTGAGCATACATTGCCCGTAAATGTGCGCATTTATCGCTTACTTGATCAGGGCACCAAAGACAAAATGCGGGCCGAAGCTGCCCTTATGTGTCCACAAATCTTCAAGGGATCAAGACAACGCGGAAAATACGATGACGCCGCACTCTACATGCTCACGCAACACGGTGTTTTTGCGCCACAAACCCGCGATCTGTTCACAGCCGGAAGCGTAGCGGGAAAAGAACGCGGTGGTGATTACCTGATCCGCTCTATTCAGAACAACGCGCACCGCATTTCCGAAGCTGCAAGCAAAATGAACGATGAATTGTTCCTTGAATATTGGGGCGAATCCTGCCTGCCGGCGCGTAGGTTAAGCCGGTGGTTGGAACTCGCAGACAGTTATCGGCCGCACGATCCACCTTCGCAATACATCAGCTTTGGCTAATTAGGCTGGTAGTTCCCTTAATTTTTGACTGGCAACATCGCCCGCTTGGCCGCCGACCGTCGTAGCTCTAAACGATGCGTCCGAGGTGAATGATGGGTGTGAGCCCAGAGTGCCTTTGGATCAGTGTATTGCGACCGCAGAAAGAAATTTTTCATGTGTTGCCAGGAGTAAAAAGCCAACATGCATTTGCTTTGTGAAAATGAGGAGGTTCTTAGTCGGTTCGCCGGGAAAAACTCCCTAATCGATTCAGAGGTAGAAAAATTTGAGATTAGCAAAATCAGCGAAAGCATAATTGTCGACGTACATTTTCGCATGCGACCAAGTTCGGATTGGTCAAAGGTCCGGATCAGATTTTGCGGTTGCTTACATTATTGGTTTAACTTTTCGATCGACCGTCATTTCTATCTCGTCGATCGGCTCAAGTTTTTCAGATCGGACGACGGTTGTTTCTACGCCTCATTTGATCCTTACGACGACAGTGCCAGTGTCTCAGAAGAAGACAACGATGTCGTATATTCGGAGAGTATTCAGGCCTACCTATCAAACTAAACAACGCTTCTGAATGAGCAGACAAAGTAGTGTGAACCATCTGTACTAAAGTACCCGTTCTGAACCTAGTAGCACGCGGCAGAAAGGTCCCGCAAACAAGACGTTCATCGTTCAGAAACCACCGTCACTCCTCCCGATCAACCCGCCCCCGCAACGCCTTCACCTCGCCTCGCACCTTCTTCGCCTTGAGCCGACGTTTCTTCGATCCCAAGGTCGGTCGGGTCGCGATCCGGGGTTTGGGTTTTTCCAACGCCTTTCGGATCAGCCCCACCAGCCGATCCCGGGCCAACGCACGGTTGCGAGCCTGAGATCGCGTTGTATCGACCTGTAGAATGATCGCACCTTCACTGGTCCACCGCCGCCCCGCCAGCCGCTTCAGCCGCCGCTTCACCGGGTCGGACAGGTTGGGCGACCGCGCCGCCTCAAACCGCAGCTCCACCGCCGTGGCCACCTTGTTCACATTCTGCCCACCCGGCCCTGACGCGCGCACAAACTGTTCGGTCAGTTCCCAGTCTTCGATGGTGATCTGATCATTCACAACGAGCATGGCTCCGCTCAACCTTCCTTCCGGGGTCTCGCACCGACGCAATACCGACGTATTACCGACACGATACCGACGTCCAAATTCAGCAATTCAAAAGGGCCGCTTCACGGTGGAAACGGCCCTCTAGAAGTTTGAGGAGGTGGCCGGTTAGGCGCACCAATCAGTGGCGATGCAACGCCTAAGGACTGCCCTAGACGTGACCCTCCCTGACTGTTCCGACACCTCGCTCCAATACCTCTATAGACACTGGACCACCTCCTTTCACTATGTTGACGTTAGATGGAGGTTTGCACAGTTTTGGCGTTTGTCAAAACAAAATCATGTGGTTTGGCGGGTAAGGGACCCCACGATGATGCGGAATGGCACCAAAGCGAGCAATGCCAGCCCCATTTTGACCATCCAGTCGGCCACCGCCAGCGACACCCAAAGCGGCGCCTCCGGCCCGACGCCCAGCAACGGCAGGATTTCCCCGGCCCAGCTCACGTCATTGGCCGGCTCCAGGAAGGACAGCGCGCCGGAGAAAGCAATCGTAAAGAACAGTGCCGTATCCACGCTGCTGCCCACGACCGAGGACACGACCGGCGCTTTCCACCAGTTGCCCTCCCGCAGACGATTGAAGATCGCAATGTCCAGAAGTTGCGCGGTCAGGAAGGCAAGGCCAGAGCCGAGCGCGATCCGCAAAGTCACAAGCGGGCCATACTCGCCCACGATCTGCGTGCCGATGAAAGAACAGACGACACCCACGGCGAAACCCGCCAACACCACCTTCCGCGCGGCCTCTCGGCCATAAACGCGGTTCATGATGTCGGTGACAAGGAATGCCAAGGGATAGGTGAACGCGCCCCAGGTCAGCCATTGCCCATAGAGGAACTGCACCAGAATATTGGAGGTCACCACAATGGCCGCCATGGCCAGAATGCCGATCAGATGTGCTTTTTGCATGACGGATCACCGAAGAATTTTATCAGACCCCGGCTTTAGTGGGTTTCGCGTGGATGGAAAACCAAAAAGTGCCGAACACTACTCGGACTGCAACACCGCCAGGCACTGTTCGGGCAAATCCTGCATCTCCAACGCACCCACAGGTTTGCGCGGCGGAACCACAGGCGCATCCGGGTCAGGCGGCGTGGGAGGTGGCGGATTCAGGATGTTATTCACCCAAATCTGGGCCTCATCACACCCATCCCCGGGCGGCGGCGGATCTTGTGCCACACAGTTCGCCGCGCCTTTGGGACAGGCCAGTCGAATGTGGAAATGATAGTGATGCCCATGCAGAGGCCGCACCTTCCGAAGCCAGCTGCGGTCGCCTGTCTCCTCGGCGCACATGCGCACCTTGGCACCGGGGAACACGAAAATCCGCGTGGTGCGCGGGTCCTGGGCCGCGGCCTTGATAATCGCAGAATGTTGGCTGGTGTAGTTTTCGTTGGTATACGCCCCGCCCGCGCGCCGGGTCGAGATGGACGAGAGGTTCTCCCGCTCCGCCCGCGTCAGGTTCAACCGCTTGGGCGGCAGCATCCAGATATCCACATCAATCCCGTTTTGATTGCTGACATGGCCCGTCAACATCGGCCCGCCCTTGGGCTGGCTCATATCCCCTACATAAAGCCCCTCCCAGCCGGGCTGTGTTGCGGCAAAAGCAGAGAGTTTCTGGATGTAGTCAATCAGCTCCGGATGCCCCCAGTTCCGGTTCCGCGACAGCCGCATCGCCTGCCATGTCGGGCCGGTCTCGGCCAGTTGCACCGCACCGGCCAGGCACCCTTTGGAGTAGTTGCCGTACACCGCCGGGCTTTGCGAGGATGGTCGCTGTTCCGCACCAAACAACAACCGCGCTTTCACGCC
Source organism: uncultured Roseovarius sp. (assembly GCA_963422235.2). Taxonomy (GTDB): domain Bacteria; phylum Pseudomonadota; class Alphaproteobacteria; order Rhodobacterales; family Rhodobacteraceae; genus Roseovarius. Next base: position 1,598,431 of record CAXMWV010000002.1, on the reverse strand, counting down.
GCGCATCTCGGTTGGGACGTCCCCGATCAAAAGGCTGTTCACGGAGCCTGTTTCGACACCCGATGTCGTCGCCCCGCACCCGATCAGCAAACATGCCAGGCCCAACCGTTTGAGATGGCGAAACATCAGCCGTGATCTCCCTCTGTCTTGACCCAGCGTAACAGGACAAGCCCGAGCAGGAAAAGCACAATGAGGGGGGTGACACCGATCTGCTGACTGCCGCTGATGGCGGTCACCACGCCGATAGACAGCGGTGCTATGAAACTGGTGGCTTTGCCCGCCAGGGCATAAAGCCCAAAGGCCTCTGTCATTCGCCCGGGCACCGCCTGACGCACCATCATGGATCGGCTGGCAGATTGAATGACACCGCCCGCCGCGCCAATGATCGCGCCAACGACGTAAAAGATGATGTCGGGCAGGCGCGAGTCCGGATCGATCTGCATTCCGAAAACCGTATCGCGATTAACAAACACGATGCTGATGGCAACAAGCGCAAGGACAATGATACAGAACCGGATCACGGGCTTCGGGCTGAAGGCATCATCGGCATACCCCCCGATCCAGGCAAAGATGGCCCCCGACAGAATGGCGATGATCCCGAAGATGCCGGTGTCGATCACGCTCCACCCCAGAACGCCCGCCGCGTAGATACCCCCGAAAAAGTACATCCCGTTGAGCGCGTCGCGGTACAGCATCGAGGAGCCGAGATAGGCAAACAGCGATGGCGTTTGCGGCAGATTTCGGATCGTACCTTTCAGCCCGGCAAGCGCTGTCTTCAACGCACCCGGTGGCGGTGCGACAGACTTCGGATCCCGCACCCAAAGGAAGAACGGAATGATGAAAATCACGTACCAGATCGCCGTGAATGGCCCGACGAAACGCGTGCCTTCCCTTGCCTCGGCATCCAAACCAAAGACCGGGTCCAAGCCGAGCATCGTTTTGCCCGTGGCTGCACTCTCCGCAAAAAAGCCCAGCATTGCCACCAACGCCACCAGACCGCCCGCATACCCAAAAGCCCACCCTTTGCCTGAGATACGGCCAATCTCTTCTTTGGTCCCGAGATCAGGCAGGATCGAGTTGGTGAAGATCGTCGCAAACTCCATGCCCACAAGACCCAAGGCAAAGCACAGCAGGATCAGAGTGAGATTGTAGTCCTCTGGCACCGCCCACCAAAGCCCTGCGGCACCCACGACATAGAAGATCGAAAAGACCCAGATCCACCGCAACCGGTTGCCATACGTATCGGCAATCGCCCCAAGAACAGGGGCCATCAAGGCGATGGCAATGCCCGCCGCACCCACTGTGAAACCCCAGACAGATTGCGCCTCCGCCCCGTCCCCGATGATTTCGTTGATGTAAGGCGCGAAGATGAAGGTGATCAGCAGCGTGTTGTAGGGCTGGCTGGCCCAGTCAAAAAAGAACCAGCCCCAAATCCGTTTGCGCGCTGACATTACCACTCTCCGTCCATGGCTATTTGGCGGATAAGATAGGGCGCGGGGACAACGCGCAAGCAGGTTCTTGATGCTAGTGCCGTGCCGGAGGCCAAGGACGGAGGTCTTCGGCTTTGGCCCATGCCTCGACTTCCGGCGGCAAGGTGGGTGAATTGGGATCAACGTCAACCGCTTCGGCGACGCGCATAGGGGCCACAATACCGTCCCTGTCGGTCACAGCCGTGCGGTAGAAGGCCTGGCTCGCACAGTCTCCGTTTGATTTCCACATGCTCTGCTCGATGTAGAAGAATTTGCTATCCCAGCCGAGGAGGCGTGCATGGATTTCAATGCGGTCAAACACCCTGACACGCTTTCGATACTGAACACTGACACCTGCCACCGTGAGCGCCCATCTGTTTTTGAGGAGCGCTGTTCCCAACCCGGCACGTAACGCCAACGGAATGCGCGTCAGATCATTGAGCGTAAGGACCCGGCCATTGTTGAGCTCCATGAAAATATCAATGTCCCACGGCATGCAGATGTGGTGCGATACATGGAGATCAAACGGGCCTATCGGCTCCATCCGTTTCACACGGAAATACTGATAGGCCATGCGGAAGATGGGATACATAAGCGTCGTCCTGAACTGACTGGCTCAGGAGGTGACGTCACCCCCTACCTACGTCAACCCAAACCTTGCGTAAGCCTTGCGCTTTGAGGCCCTTACGCATAGGTCTACGCCTGCAAAACGCCGAAGGAAAACGCCCATGCAGTCGCTCTTTCAGATCCTGATGCTGATTCTGGATGTCGTATGGTTTCTGATCATCATCCAGGTGATCATGAGCTGGCTGATCCAATTCCAGGTGCTGAACATGCGCCAGCAACTGGTAGCCCAAATCTGGGACGGTCTGACGCGTGTTTTGGAGCCGATCTATCGACCCATCCGGCGGATATTGCCGCCCATGTCCGGGATTGATCTGGCCCCGCTCGTAGCCCTCATCGGCGTCTATGCCATTCGCATTATCCTCATGAACAACGCGTCGTTCTTTTACGGCTGATCTTTTCCGGGACCCGGTCTTGTTTACCGAATCTTAGTGTGAGAGATTCACTGCTAAGAGCAGTTGAATAAAGTTTTACGGGCCCCATGCACAGCGCTGCCACGCTTTTGCACGATGTATTTGGATTCGGCGATTTCCGTCCCGGACAGGAGGAAATCGTGCACACTGTGTCCGAGGGCGTGAACACCCTGGCCATCATGCCCACGGGCGGCGGCAAGTCGCTTTGCTATCAACTTCCGGCCTTGATGCGCGACGGTGTGACCGTGGTGATCTCGCCTCTAATCGCCTTGATGCGCGATCAAGTTCGCGCTTTGCGGGCCGTTGGGGTTGAGGCCGGCGCGCTGACCTCGGGCAACACCGAAGAGGAAACCAGCGACGTCTGGCAGGCCTTGGAAGACGGCCGCCTCAAGCTTCTCTACATCGCCCCGGAACGGCTGGCCGCAGGCTCGGCCTTGGGCATGCTACGCCGGATCGGTGTGTCTCTGATTGCCGTGGATGAGGCGCACTGCGTGTCCCAATGGGGGCATGACTTCCGCCCTGACTACCTGCGCATTGGAGAGCTGCGCCGCGCACTCAACGTGCCTTTGGCCGCCTTCACCGCCACCGCAGATGCCGAAACACGCGAAGAGATTGTCGACAAACTGTTCGACGGGGTCGCACCCCGCACCTTCCTGCATGGCTTTGACCGGCCCAACATTCACCTTGCCTTCTCTGAGAAAGACAAGCCCCGCCAACAAGTCACCAGCTTCGTTGCCGCGCGCAAAGGGCAATCAGGGATTGTCTATTGCGGCACGCGGGCCAAGACGGAAACGCTGGCTCAGGCTTTGCGCGAAGACGGGCACAACGCCATTGCCTATCACGGCGGGATGGAAGCGGATCAACGCCGCGAGGTTGAGGCCCGCTTCAATGCCGAAGACGGGCTGATCGTGGTGGCCACGGTGGCCTTCGGAATGGGCGTCGACAAGCCCGACATCCGATGGGTCGTGCATGCCGATCTGCCCAAGTCGATCGAGGCTTACTATCAGGAAATCGGCCGCGCGGGCCGCGATGGTGCGCCTGCCGAAACGCTTACCCTGTTTGGGGCCGATGACATTCGCCTGCGCCGCAGCCAGATTGACGAAGGCCTCGCCCCACCCGAACGCCGCGCTGCGGATCACGGACGCCTGAACGCCCTGCTCGGTCTGGCCGAGGCGCTGAAATGTCGGCGTCAGATGCTGCTTTCCTACTTTGGGGAGGTGGCGGAGCCTTGCGGGAATTGCGACCTTTGCGCCCGCCCACCCGATATCTACGACGCCACCCAAACAGTGCAAAAGGCTCTGTCCGCCGCCCTACGCACGGGGGAGTACTTTGGCACGGGCCACTTGATCGATGTCCTGACGGGGAATGCGACAGAAAAGGTGCGTACGCGTGGACATGATGACCTGCCAACTTTCGGCGTGGGCAAGAACCTTTCGAAACGCGAATGGCAGGCGGTCTTCCGACAGATGATGGGTCATGACCTTGTGCGGCCTGATCCCGAACGCCACGGCGCACTGCGCATCATGGAGAAGGCCCACCCGATCCTGCGCGGTGAAGACCAGATCGAGCTGCGTCGCGATACCATGGCCAAGAAAGCCGTTCGCGCGGAAGCCCGTGCTTTGGTCTCGGATGAAGACGCGCCTCTGCTATCTGCTCTCAAAGCCAAACGTCGCGCCTTGGCGGAGGCGGCCCGCCTGCCGGCCTACATTGTTTTCAACGATCGCACACTGATCGAAATGGCCCAGATCAGACCAGCCAACCTCGATCAAATGGCGCAGATCACCGGGGTTGGCGCGAAGAAACTGGAACAGTACGGGCAGACTTTCTTAGAGGTCATCAACGGAGCAGTCGAGACCCTCCACCCCTCCCGCCGCAAGCTGGCCGGAAGCTCTGAGGCGGAAATTTACGATCGGCTGATGGCCGTGCAATCGGACCTGTCGAACGGCATTGATGGATTGGAAAAGCCGCTCAGCTGCTCGGCATCTCTCATCTCGCGCGTGGCGCAGACCCGTCCGCGCGACGCCTCCGCGATGGCCCGTCTTCTGGGAGAGCGGCGAAATGACCGGTTCGGCGCGGCGTTTCTGGACGTGCTCACAACGGCGGACTAAATCATGCGCAAAGGAGACCCCTCATGCTGATCGTTCTCTCGCCTGCCAAGAAGCTCGACATGTCGCCCGTGGACGGCGTGAAAACCACCCAACCGGTTTTCCCCGAAGATACCGCATCTCTGGTCTCAACCGCCCGCCGCCTGTCGAAACCCAAGCTGCAGGCCCTGATGGGGATCAGCGAAACCCTCGCCAAACTGAACCAGGACCGCTTCCGCAACTTCGGCACGATGGACAAGAGCCCCGCCGCTCTGGCTTTTGCCGGCGACACCTATGTCGGACTTGAGGCACGGTCACTTGACGCGGACGAAATGGCATGGGCACAGGATCACCTGCGCATCCTGTCCGGTCTTTACGGCGTCCTGCGCCCGATGGATGAGATTGAACCTTATCGCCTTGAGATGGGCAGCCGACTGGCCACACGCCGGGGCAAGTCACTCTATGACTTCTGGGGAGCCAAGATCGCCGAGGCATTGAATGCAGACGGCGCGATGGCAGGCACACAAACCCTGATCAACTGCGCCAGTCAGGAGTATTTCGGTGCGGTGGATCTGAAAGCACTGAACCTGAACGTCATCACGCCGGTCTTCATGGAAGACAAACCAGCCGGGCCGAGGATCATTAGCTTCTTCGCCAAACAGGCCCGCGGTGCGATGGCGCGATACATCATCCAGCGTCGGCTGACTGAACCCGCCGGTATCCTCGACTTCGATACAGGCGGATATGCGTATCGTGAGGATATGTCGTCTCCCGACAAACCTGTGTTCGTGCGGTCAGAAGAAGCGGCAAAGCAAAAGGCAGCTTAATTGGTTAGGTGTAGGGTGAGGTTTCACCCCACCATCGCCTTACCCCGGTGACATCCCGCGCAAACGCTCCGACCGTCGCCGCAACAGTTCCACGGTCAACAGCAACAAGATCGACATCGTCACAAGGATCGTTGCCACCGCCAGAATGGTCGGCGAGATCTGCTCCCGCAGACCCGTGAACATCTGCCATGGCAGTGTCTTCTGACTGGCAGAGCCGACGAACAGCACCACGACCACCTCGTCAAATGACGTAATGAATGCAAACAGCCCACCCGATATCACCCCCGGCAAGATCAGTGGCATTTGCACCCGGAAGAACGTCGTCACCGGCCCCGCACCCATGTTTGCCGCAGCACGTGTGAGCGACCGGTCGAAGCCCACCAAAGTCGCCGTCACCGTGATGATCACGAAGGGAATGCCCAGAACTGCATGGGCCAGGATCACCTTGATGTAGCCCACCGTGTTCTTGTCCATCCCAAGCGTCCCTTCCAGGAAGCGCCCGATGTCGGAGTAGAAAAAGAACATGCCCGTCGCCGAAATGATCAGAGGCACGATCATCGGTGAGATCAGGATCGCCATAATGGCGCGCCGCCCCGGCACGTGGCTTTGACTCAGACCAATGGCGGCCAGCGTCCCCAGCGTCACCGAAATGATCGTCGCGATTGGCGCGATGATCAGGGAGTTCTTGAAGGACCGTTGCCATTCATTGTTGGTGAAGAAATCGCGATAGTGCTTCAGCGAATAGGCGTCCGGATCAAACCGCAGCATGCCTTCGGTGAAAGTAAAGAAATCCTCGGCGTTGAAGCTAAGCGGCATGACCACCAAGATCGGTGTGATCAGGAACACAAAGATCGCGCCGCAGATAAAGCGGAACGTATAGTACCAAAGCACCTGTCCCGGCGTGAGATAGGGCACCAGCTTGGCACGATAACGTCCCTCGCCAATCCAGTAGATGAACCACTGGAAGAAGAGGCCGAACAGAACGCCAACAAAACCCCCCGCCGCGCCGCCAAGGGCAAAACCGGCAATGACAAACAGCGCAAAGACACCAATCCGCGCCGTCTTTTCCATCGTATCAGGCAAAATGTTCAGACAGATAAATGCCAGGGCCGCCACCACCGCGGCACCAATCAGAAACCCGTTTAGACCAGCGCCATTGGCTGTGCCCACCAGGAACCCGACAATCGACCCTGCCACTGCCATGATCGGCAGCACAAAGGACATCGGTTTCTTTTCGACATGGGTGAGTTTGAACTTTGCCATCTGCCTCACCCCAGCTTCACGTTGTCGATGCCCACGATCTTGTCATAGGCCCAGTAAAGGATCAGCACTGCCGCCAGCAGGATAGATGCGAGCGCAGCCGCCAGCCCCCAGTTAAGTGAGCTGGAGATATGGAAGGCGATCCTGTTCGAGATGAAGATACCGCTCGTCCCACCGACAATCTCAGGCGTGATGTAATAGCCAATGGCAAGAATGAAGACGAGGATCGACCCCGCCCCGATACCAGGCACGGTCAGCGGGAAGTAAACCCGCCAGAACGCCGTCCAGTTCGTGGCGCCCAGTGACTTCGCCGCGCGCAAGTAACTCGGCTGGATCGTCTGCATAACAGAATACATCGGCAAGATCATGAACGGCAGCAGGATATGCGTCATCGCCACGATCGTGCCGATCTCGTTTCGGATCATCACCAATCGTGCATCATCGGCCACCACATTCAGCCAGACCAGAATTTCATTCACCACGCCTTGCTGTTGCAGCATCACGATCCAGGCCGATGTTCGTACAAGCAATGACGTCCAGAATGGTAAGAGCACCAGAATAAGTAAGAGGTTACCGATCCTCGCCGGGTTGTTGGCGATGATCCACGCAATGGGATAGCCCAGCAGAATACAGGATGCGGTGATCGCCAGTGACATCATCAGCGTCCGGAAGAACAGCTTCACAAGGATTTGCCGGTCTTCCGGCTGTGCCTGCGCGCCTTCCGGCGTCCGTTTCATGTCGATGGCGTTCAGGAAGTAGCCGTTGGTGATGCGCACTGAATGGGTTTTGATCACCGACCATGTCTCAACCTTGCCCCAGTCCTCATCAATGTCGATCAGCTTTTCTTTGAAGGGCGCGTCCTCGACAATGTCCAACCGCCGGATCTGCCGACCGGACTTCCGAAACAGCGACGACATGCCCGTTTCTTCGTAGTTCAGGCGCGTCCCCAGACGGGTGTGCTGCTTGGCGGCGATGGCTTCGATCATGTCAGCCGTAAAGGCTTCGAACACCGGCTCGTCGGGCAATTCACCGCTCGACGCATCCCAATCCTGCAGCGCAATAACCGTACGTGGCAGCGTGTCGGCGACGATGTCGTTCTCAACAGATTTGAAAAGCATCTGACCGATGGGCAGAACGAAAGAGATCAGGACAAAAACCAGCAGTGGCGCGATCAGCGCAAGCGCGCGCAGTTTCTGATTGCGCAAAGACCGTCTCAGGCTCTGCTTGAGCGGTGTGCCGTCAGCGGCCAGCATCGGGCCGGATTGGTCCACCCCGGATTGTGCTGCATCGCTCATGTTGTTCTGTCCCCAAAATCACGCGTTGTTTCGGTGTTGCGCGAAACAACGAAGGTGGGGAAGGGCGTGTGCCGCCCCTCCCTGAAATGCTACCGGCTTATTGAGCCAGCCACGCCTGGAATTTGGCGTCGATGTCGTCACGGTAGTCAGCCCAGAACTCGTAGTTGTAGAGGAACGTGTTCTTGGCGTTTTCCGGGTCTGTCGGCATGTGCGGTGCCATGTCGATGCCCAGATCCGCGTGCTGACCTACGAGCGGTGCAGAAGACGCACGCGCCGGACCGTAGGAGATGTACTTGGCCTGATCCGCCAGACGCTGTGTGTCCGTGGCGAACATGATGTAGTCCAGGGCCTGCGCTGTGCGCTCTTCCCCGATACCGGTCGGGATGATCCAACCGTCAAGGTCAAACACCTGCGCGTCCCACAGCATTGCAACCGGCTGGTTCTGCTCTTCGATCACAGAGAACAGACGACCGTTGTATGTGGAACCCATGACAACCTCACCGTCAGCCAGCAGCTGCGGCGTGTCAGCACCGGCAGACCACCAGATCACGTCGTCCTTGATTGTGTCGAGTTTGGCAAGCGCCTGGTTCTGGCCTTCTTCGGTTTCCAGAACGTCATAGACGTCTTCCTTGGCCACGCCGTCACAGATCAGGGCCCATTCCATATTGTTGATCGGACGCTTCTCAAGCGAACGCTTGCCCGGGTAGGTTTCGGTGTCAAATACGGCACAAACATCGGTCGGGGGTGTGTCACCAACCAGATCAGTGCGGTAGCCGAAGGTTGTGGAGTACACGATCTGTGGGATGAAGCACGGGCTGACCAACAGGTCGCCGAAGTCTTCAGAGGCAGGTGTGCCATCAGGCGCCGGTGCAAGGTGCACGTCCGGGTCGATTTCCATCGCCAGGCCTTCGTCGCACAGACGGATCGCGTCAGCGGCAACCACGTCAACCACATCCCATGTGACGTTGCCCGCTTCGTTCATGGCGCGCAGTTTGGCCACGGCCTCGGCAGAGCTGTCATCGTTGATGATGGTGACGCCAGTCTTGGCTGTGTAGGGCTCATGATAAGCACGCAGCTGCGACTTGGAGTAAGCGCCGCCCCAGGACACGATGGTCATTTCCTGGGCCATTGCGCCGCCAGCAATCGCCGCCATTGCGGTGGATGCCAGAAGTGTTTTGGTCATTTTCATTTTGGTCTCCCTAGTTTCATCCCGTTCGTTGGTGGTGGGCCAGGCGCCACGGGTGCAAGCGCTGAGGCCTCAGGGTTTTCACGCCGCCAGGCGACGCAAAACTGGTGATCTCCTATACCGCATCAAGGGCTCGGCAATCCTGTGGCAGCCAGCCGATTTCGATCTCAGCACCTGGTTTCAGACGCTGTTGATCGGCGGAGTTACGTGTCTTGATGATAAAGTCGTCGCGACCGGCCACGCGCAGCCGGGTGCGGAACACGTCGCCCATATAGATGAACTCGGCCACCTCTGCCTTCAGTGTATGCGCATCGGGACCAAGGCGTTCTCGATTAAGTTCCACACGCTCCGGACGGATTGAAATGGTCGTGCGTTCCCCGGCCTGCGTCACATTCACCGGCTTGGCGTCAATCAGATCGCCATTGTCCAGCTCAACAACGGCCAAGTCCTTCTTGATCTCCTTGACCGTCCCGCTCAGCGTGTTGTTCTCGCCGATAAATTGCGCAACGAAGCTGTTCTGCGGGCTTTCGTAAAGCGTGTCAGGCGGGTCAATCTGCTGAATACGCCCATCATCGAACACGGCCACGCGGTCCGACATGGTCAGCGCTTCGGTCTGGTCATGGGTCACATAAACCGTGGTAATGCCAAGGTTATGCGCCAAATCTGTGATCTCGAACTGCATTTTCTCGCGCAGCTGCTTGTCAAGCGCGCCAAGAGGTTCATCCATCAAAACCAGCTCAGGCTCAAACACCAAAGCACGCGCTAGGGCGACGCGCTGTTGCTGACCACCAGAAAGCTGTGCGGGCCGACGCCCGCCGAACGATCCCATCTCGACCATATCGAGCGCGCGCTGCACTTTCTCTTCGCGCTCAGACTTACCCATCTTGCGCACTTCCAGCGGAAAGCTCAGGTTCTCGGCAATCGTCATATGCGGAAAAAGGGCGTAGTTCTGAAACACCATGCCAATGCCACGCTTATGCGGCGGGATGTTATTGATCGACACACCATCCAGCAGGATTTTCCCATGCGTGGCGGTCTCAAACCCCGCCAGCATCATCAGACAGGTGGTTTTACCGGACCCTGACGGCCCAAGCATCGTCAGAAATTCGCCCTTCGGCATTGTCAGGTTGAGGTCTTTTACGACCAGCGTTTCGCCATCGTAACTCTTCTGCACACGTTCAAAGGCAACAAACGCATCGCTATTTTGCGATTCGGCCAAAAACATTCTCCCTGTCGTCTTCCGTCGCGGTTTTCCCGCGATCCATGCGAACAAAGACGCTATCGCATCCGTGAGGTAACTTCAAAGCGACATGTTTTCGCAGTTTTGCGACATCGGCACCATGAGGACCACAACGGTCAACGCATCCAAGACACGAGCGTAGAGACACAGGCCAAACGGTCAACCCAAAACGAGCGAATGCAACGCTTTGCGCAAGACGGCTTGTCGGGGAGGCCAAGAATCGGCCACTCTTTGAGCAAACCGCCAAGGAGATGCGCACGTGACGCAGAAAGATTTACCCTTTTCGCAACCGGAGTTTGATCGGCGCATCGCAAAAACCCGTGCCGCTATGGCAGAGGCCGGGCTAGACGCCATTTTCATCACCGACCCGTCCAACCAGAATTGGCTAACCGCTTATGATGGTTGGTCATTTTACGTGCACCAAGGTGTCATTCTGACCATGGACGGCGATCCCGTATGGTGGGGTCGGTACATGGATATGCTGGGAGGGCGGCGTACCTGCTGGATGAGGGACGACAGCATCCTGGGCTATGCCGATCACTTCGTCCAATCCACCGAACGCCACGCGATGCAGGATCTGGCCGTGCGCTTGCGGGACATGGGTCTGACAAAGGCGCGCATCGGGGTGGAAATGGAAAACTATTACTATTCCGCCAAGGCCCACGCCGTCCTGACGTCCGAGATGTCGGATGCCGAATTTGAGGATGCCACAGCGCTGGTAAACTGGCAGCGGATCATCAAATCGGACGAAGAGATTGCCTTCATCCGACGTGCGGCGCGCATATCCGAAAAAGTCGTGCAAACCGCAATCGATGCCGCGAGGCCCGGTTTGCGCAAGAATGAACTTGTGGCCGAGATCATGCATGCCGGCATCACTGGTTTGGGCGAAGACTGGGGCGATTACCCCGCCATCTTACCCCTGACGCCCTCAGGCCTTGATGCAACCGCCGCACACCTGACATGGAATGGCGATGAAATGCGCCAGGGGGAGGCCACGTTTTTTGAACTCTCCGGCGTTTACCGCCGCTACCACGCGCCGCTCTGCCGGACGGTGTTTCTCGGAACCCCGCCGCAAGACATGCTCGACGCCGAGAAGGCACAGATCGAAGGGATCGAAGCCGGTTTGGACGCCGCGCGCGCTGGCAATCGAACGTGTGACATCGCCAACGCATTTATGGGCGCCCTGAAGAAACACGGCATTCATCGCGAGGGCCGCGCAGGCTACCCCATAGGCCTCAGCTACCCACCCGACTGGGGCGAGCGCACGGCGTCGATCCGCAGCGAAGACACAACCGTTCTGCAGCCCGGCATGACGTTCCATTTCATGCCCGCGCTCTGGATGGACAACTGGGGTTTGGAGACAACGGAGACGATCCTGATCACGGAATCAGGCCCGGCCGAAACCCTTTGCAACATGCCTCGCAAACTCTTTGTAAAGTAACCCCCGTCCCGGGCTTGACCCGGGACCTCGAAGAACCTCTCCATGAGGCCCCGGGTCAAGCCCGGGGCGGGAGTTCTAAGCCGCAAAGTCAGCGAAACTTTCGCGCAATAGGGCCAGTTTAGGGTCTATATACCGGGTGCAGAACGGCCCGCCCGCGTTGCGCTCAAAGTACCGATGAAACCGCGGATCGGAGAGGCGAAAACCCGTAAGCGGCAGAACCCGCGTGACCAGCGGCGCGTCAAAACCGGCTTGCAGCGTGGCAAGGATCGCCTGCACCTCTTCATTCTGATCCACGCCCGTCACATAAACCGCACTGCGGTACTTGCCGCGCATCTTGTGGTTCGATGTGCTGGCATGGGTGCGCAGATGAACGTCGATCAGCACGTCCAGGGGCATGAGCCTAGGATCAAATTTAATCCGCACTGCCTCTGACCATGTGTCGTCGGGCGGCTCAGACTGCGCAAACCCCTGCTCAACTTCTTCAACACCGCGCAAAGACGCAAAGACCGCCTCTGTGCACCAGTGGCAGCCTCCGCCGAAACCGATCTCTGTGAGAGCGTTACTCCGCCGCGTCACGCTTGGGCAAAACCCAGTTGGGACGGTAAAAATGGCAGGTGTACCCGTTGGGGAACCGTTGCAGGTAATCCTGATGCTCCGGTTCCGCTTCCCAGAAATCGCCCACAGGCTCTACCTCGGTCACCACCTTGCCGGGCCAAAGGCCGCTGGCGTCGACATCCTTGATGGTCTCCTCCGCCACCGCCTTCTGATCCTCGTCCGCATAGTAAATCGCGGACCGATAGGACATGCCTATATCGTTGCCCTGCCGGTTCGGCGTGGTCGGATCATGTATCTGAAAAAAGACTTCCAGCAGCTGGCGATAGGAAATCCGTTCAGGGTCATAGATCACTTCCAACCCCTCGGCATGGGTGCCGTGGTTGCGGTAGGTCGCATTGGGCACATCACCGCCCGTATAGCCACAGCGCGTTGATTTCACGCCCGGCAGCTTGCGGATCAGCTCTTCCATACCCCAGAAACAGCCACCTGCCAGAACGGCCCGATCTTCGCTCATATGACCTCCTCCACTTGCTCCAGATACGCGCCGTAGCCTTCGGCCTCCATATCGTCGCGGTGGACAAATCGAAGGGCGGCGGAATTGATGCAATAGCGTAGACCGCCGCGGTCTCTGGGTCCATCGGGAAAGACATGTCCCAAATGACTGTCACCATGTTTTGAACGCACCTCGGTGCGCATCATGCCCAGGCTCGCATCCACATGTTCAGTCACATGGAAATGTTCGATGGGCTTGGTAAAGCTCGGCCAGCCACAGCCGCTGTCAAACTTGTCGGCCGACGCAAAAAGCGGCTCGCCAGAGACAACATCCACGTAGATGCCCGGTTCCTTATGACCGTCATACTCTCCGGTGAAGGGGCGTTCGGTACCAGATTGCTGGGTGATGTGGTACTGGATCGGCGTCAGCTTCGCGATGGCCTCTTCCGTTTTCTCATAGGTCATGTTGGCGCGTCCTTGATGGTTCCCTTGGGTCAGTCCGATAGATGGGAAGTGCCAGGGCATTTTCAAACATGCGGGGCCGCATATCGGGCTAGGATGCCACGTTTGTGCGGGAATTTGCATAATTTTTCATCACTTTTTGCGGAAACGCAACTTCGGTCGTCCATGTTGGAGACTGGCAAGACCGTTGCGATATCGCGGCTCAGGCCTCATTATGAAAGGCAACAGAGATGAGGCCCGCCATGACACTTCCGACCGTAGATTTGTCGACAAAGCCCGACGTGACCGCGTTTTTCGACGAACAATCCAACACCATCAGCTACGTGGTGAAGGACCCCACAAGCACATCTTGTGCGGTCATTGACGCAGTTATGGAGTTTGACCAGGCCGCCGGGCGCCTCACCTATGATGGCTCTCGCCAAATGGTCGAACATATCCGCAAAGAAGGGCTGAAGCTGGAATGGATCATCGAAACCCATGTTCATGCAGATCACCTCTCCGGTGCCCCCTTCGTACAGGATGAGCTTGGCGGCAAACTGGGCATCGGTCTGGGGATCATGACCGTGCAGGACACCTTTGGGAAGATTTTCAACGAAGGCACTGAGTTTCAGCGCGATGGCTCTCAGTTTGATGCGCTTTTCGAAGATGGCGACACCTACACCGTGGGCAACATGAAATGCTTCGCTATGCACACCCCCGGCCATACACCGGCCTGCATGGTGCATGTGATGGGCGATGCGGCTTTCGTTGGCGACACGTTGTTCATGCCCGATGGCGGATCGGCCCGGGCGGATTTCCCCGGTGGAGATGCTGGCGAACTCTACGATTCAATTCAGCGTGTGCTGAGCCTGCCAGACGAGACACGGCTTTTCATCTGTCATGACTACGGCCCCGGCGGACGGGCAATTTCCTGGGAAACCACGGTGCGTGAACAAAAGGAAAAGAACATCCATGTCGGTGGCGGCAAATCGCGGGACGATTTCATTCGCTTCCGGACGGAACGCGATGCGCAGCTGGCGATGCCCAAGCTGATCATCCCGTCGCTGCAGGTCAACATGCGCGCGGGTGAGGTGCCCACGGATGGCGAAGGCAACATGATGCTCAAGATCCCGGTGAATAAGCTTTAGCGCGCTCTGCAAAAATCGAGGCGTAACAAGAAAAACGCCCGCCATTGGCGGGCGCTTTTTTCTTTTCAGGATCAGAAGGATCAGCCGTCAGAGCTTTCCTCTTCCTCACCATCCTCCTCGCCATCCTCCTCGGCGGCTTCCTCCATCTCCATGATGATGGGGAAGCTATCAGGGGACGGATCCGCCGCTTCCTTGGATTCAGGTGGCAGGAATGAGCCGACCCAAGCCAGGAAGACAATGAAGATCACCGGCCCAAAGAACACCGCCGAGGCAATCAGCAGGCCCTTCCCCATCTGCCGGAAGATCGTGCCATGGGCATCTTCCAGATCGAAAGGAGGTTCGCTGGACTTGTAGTTGTTGTTGGAAGACATCTTTGCTTCTCCTTACTGATCCAGCGGTGCGTAGCCGTGCTCTTGCGCCCAGACATACCAGTTGTCGACAACTGTGCCCGTCAGCAAGATCCCGATGCCGCCCGTGATCACGGTCAAGACTGCAAACCACCACGCCCAGCGGTGAATGCCTTCCATCGTCGCGTTAAAGCCCATGGTCCAGCGCCAGAAGAGCGCCGCCCGCTCCGTGGCCGTCCCGCGATCCGCGATCTGGTCCAGTTCCCGGTCGCCGCCGAAGCGGGAGACCGCAAGGATCGTCGCACCATGCATCGCAAACAGCAGGGTAGAGCCATAGAGGAACGCAATCGAGAGGGCATGGAACGGGTTGTAGAACAGGTTCCCGTGCACCACCGAGAAGGTCATCGTCCAATCCAGGTGCGTGAAGATGCCGTATGGCACAGCCTCAGACCAACTGCCCAGCAGGATCGGGCGGAAGAAGCCCAGCACCATGAAGAGCCAGATCGCAGACCCGAACGCCCAAAAGACGTGCTTGCCCATCTTGAGCTGCTTGGCGAGGTAGTAGGATCTTGCCCACCACGTCATCACCGCAATCAGCAGGAAGAAGCTGGCAATGAACCATGGCAATCCGTCATCCATCGGCGGAATGCCAAGGCCAACATCGGCTGAAGGTGGATCCACCGAGAAGAAGAACAGGTCGCGCATGAAGACCGCAGGGTTGTACCCGGCCTGATCCCAGAACACGAGGCCACAGATCAGGAACCAGATCGCACCGCAGCCGATCGAGGCCACGCCCAGACCACCCAGGTAGAATGGCCCAAGCTGTGCGTTACCGAACCAGCCCACGAGGCGAGAGAACGATGTGCCCGAGGTGCGTTCCCGAAGGTCCACATCTTCGGCCATGCCCATTTCAGCCGGGCCGTCGACCTGCACCTGAGTGAAGATATTGAAATACTCAGCCATTGACGCCTCCTTCGAAGTCAACCCAGAAGGGCAGGTCTACATACCAGTACCACCAGTCGAGCCATGCATCGAACCAGACCGTGCCTGAGATGACGATACAAACCGCCGACCAGAACCCGGCGTTAAGCGCGAGCAGCAAACCCAAACGGTGAATGCCAAGCGGCCCGATCGAGTAGCCGATAAAGTCACGGAAGAACGTGTCTTCATGCTCTGGTGTGCGCATCTCTTCACCCTTTTCGGGGTTGGCCGCTGACAGGATCAGCGAACCGTGCAGCGCGAGCGCAAGGGTCGTGGTGAAGAAGAACGTGATCGCCACCATATGCGCCGGGTTGTAATGGAAGTTACCGTAGGCATAGCCCACGTTGTTCACCCAATCGAGATGGGTCCAGATGCCATAAGGGAAGCCATGTCCCCAGGCGCCCATCAGAACCGGACGGATCACGACCAGCGTCGTATAAGCAAAGATCGCCATGCCGAATGCCACGGGCACGTGATAGCCCATGCCGAGTTTTCGGCAGATCTCAACCTCTCTGAGCGCCCAACTGATGAATGCCCCGTGGGCACAGATCGTGACCAATTGCCAGATGCCACCTTCCATCAGAGGGGCCATTCCAAGGCCAACCTCCAGTTCAGGTGGCTCGATGGAGATGAGCCATGGGTTCCAGACACCTTCTATCGCCGTGCTGTAGAAAATGAGGATCGTGCCAAGCGCCGCGAAGAACGCTGTCGTCACCCCAAAAAAGCCGACGTAGTAGGGTCCAACCCAAAAATCGAATAGGTCACCACCCACCAAGGTGCCTCCGGGCACCCTGTACTTTCTCTCGAAAGAAAGCATCGCCATGGTTTATTCCTTTCCCGGGAAGTCTTGGTCCAATGAGGGTTGCTGCCAGTGTGATCCGACAAACAAGTTGCAGCGCGTTGATCTGGTCATGGCAGCGTGCCCTCAGGACAAAAGTGCGCCCGGGCTTTCGCCCGGACAGTGATTGGCGCGCAGCTTCGGCGTTGACCCTTCATTTGGTTGGCACCTCGCCCGTTACGATGCGCCAGGTTCGTAGAAGAGAGACCTGTCTCTGCTCTTGCTGGACGCCCTGAAAAGGCCGTACCGCCCGAACCGAGACGATGATCCGCCGATGGAACCGCAGAACCCGCTTTGTCACAGAGACTCAGCAAAGCTCTTGCAATTTGAGTGTCAGTTTAAGTTTACAGCTAGGGATGTCAATGAAATTGTACGTTTTTCAGGGGTGTTGAGGCCGCCATTTCGGGCCTGTTCCTTCAGTCCAGTCGGTGATCACCTGACGGGACCATTTGACCGGATGGGTGGCAAACCAATGCAGCAAGGGGATCGCGAGCGCGTGGGCATTGTCACCCAAACCGTTACACCCACGCTCCATTGCAGGCTATGTCAGTCCAAAAGCGCCTCAAAATGCGCGATGTTGTCCTTGCCGAAAGCTTCCAGCTCAATTTCACGACCCGTTGATGGGTCAAAAATGGACAAACGCTGCCCTTCACGCATGCGGACGTAAACGATTCCATCTTTGGCCACTCCATTGCGCAACCGCTCGCGCCGGATAACGCGGTCAATGGTCGAAACAAATCCGCCTTGGCCCGAGGCATATTCGACGATCATCGCACCCGAATCGTCCAAAATACGTGCAGCGCCCGTGACCGTGCCCTGTAATTGGATGATCCGCTCCGACACGATGGCACCGTTTGGCGGCTGGGCCTCCAACGGCCTGTCAGTAAGCCGCGCAAAGGCGACAAGCGAAAGGATTGTGGCCAATAGAATAAGGATACCCCGCAACAGAACCTTCGGAATACGCTCTTGCTGTGGGTCGATGCTGATCCGGACGTTTGACACAGGAATACCTCGCAGATGTGCAGCCCAATGATAGGAATGCTAGCCGCAAAGTGTCAATTTTTTATTACAGTCTAGTTGTCGCATCAGATTGTCGGCAAGGCCGCGATAGACAGACCCACCGCTGGGTTCCATTATCGGATGTTAGAAGGGCGAAATCCGTGTACATGGGCCAACATCGAGAAATACACCGTCACAACAGGCGATTTGCAATGAAGAGCCCAGCGCACCGCGCAGGTAAAGATGAGGCCGGAACTTGATCGGACGGCTCAAATGGGTATTCGACCGCTATGTCGAACATCACATGGAGGTGGTGACCCGCGCCACCACGATCGGCAGAGAAACCGACGACATACCGGGCATCGTCGAACACATGTCACTCAAGAATGGCCTGCTGACGATTGAGGGCTGGTGCGATTGCGACACCGTAACCATCCTGCATGGCGGCGCCAAGATGATCCGAAAGCCATGGATCGAACGGCAGGATATCGTGGCGCAGCTTGACTGCCGCCCGAATGTCGGTTTCTTGCTCAGCTTGCCGGGCGCCAGTGCCCCGCTCACCCTGATATTCGCAAAAGGCGATCTGCAACAAAAGCTGCAGATTGAATCGCCCGGTGGGGGCGAAATGGTTGAAACGCGCCTTCGCCTGTTAGTTCGGTTTGTTCGCGACCTATTGCGGGGTGCGCCGTCGATCCTCAAGGCCCTGATCCTCGACAGAACCCAGTTCAGACGCGCAGTGAAATCTGCACTCCGCCTGAACACAGTCGTCTCGCAGGGCATGCTGGATAGCCATGTTCTGCGGGGCTCTAACGCAGACCAAGCGCCTATCCCCTACAGCCATGTGACCATCATCCTGCCCGTCTACAACGCATTTGAAGTCCTGCAGGAATGCCTTACCCGGCTGGTCGCCAACACCGACCTACACCTGCGCCTGATCCTTGTGGAAGATCACTCAACCGATCCTCAGGTCAAACCGTGGCTGTCAGCCTGGGTTGCGCAGAACGCAGATACCAAGGACCTCGACATCGAACTCATCGAGAACGGTGAAAACCTCGGCTTTGTGCTAAGCGTTAACAAAGGCCTGCAGGCCGCGATGGCCCATGGCGACCCTGTCGTTCTTCTCAACTCGGATGCTTTGGTGCCCAAGGGGTGGGACAGTCGGCTTTTGGCGCCCATGGCGCGCGATCGGCAGGTGGCCAGTGTCACGCCAATGTCCAACGACGCCGAGATTTTCTCCACCCCCGTGATCTGCTCCAAAACCCAACTGACTGACGGGCAAGTGGACGCAATGGATGCGCATGCCTCCATGTTGAATGCACGTGACAACCCCGTTTTGGCCCCAACCGGTGTCGGGTTCTGTATGGCGATGAACCCTGACTTCCTGAAGAAACTGCCTGCATTCGACACAGTGTTCAGCCCCGGTTATGGCGAAGAAGTGGATTGGTGCAATCGCGCTGCCGCCTTAGGAGGTCGCAACGTGACCGCGTCCAACCTCTTCGTCGAACATCGCGGTGGCGAAAGTTTTGGATCCGCCCAAAAACACAAACTGATTTCCCGCAACGGCCAGACCATCAGCAAGCGCTATCCGGCCTATGACGCCGAGGTACAGGATTTCATCCGGCGTGACCCTTTGGCGACCGAACGCATTGCGCTGGCCCTCGCTTATCTCGACACCCATCCCGATATCGAAGATGTGCCTGTATTCCTCGCCCATTCCATGGGGGGAGGCGCCGAACACTACTTGCGTGCCAAGCTTGAAACCGAAAACCGAAACGCTGCTGTATTTCTGCGTTTTGGCGGGCAAATGCGGTGCAGTATCGAGGTTTACACGACCGATGGCAGCACCGTCGCCTCAACGGATGACCTCAACGATGTGCGCGACCTGATTAATCGCGTCACCAAACGCCGCATTGTCTATTCCAACACCGTTGGCGACAGCGATCCGATTGAAATCCCACAGCTCTTGGTGGACCTGTCCAAAGACAGACCGCTTGAGATTCTGTTTCACGACTACTTTCTGCTGTCGCCGTCCTACACCCTACTGGATGATGATTTCGTGTTCCGCGGCACCCCCGTGGCCCCGCGTGACAACCCGGCCCACAGCTTCACGCGTTACGACGGACGGCGCTACACGCTGAACGACTGGCAGAGCGCATGGTCCAAGGCGATGGATCGCGCAACAGATGTGACTGTCTTTTCCAAAGATAGCCGGAAACATGTCGCGACGGTCTACCCGCAGGTCGCGGATAAAATCCGCGTTCAACCGCACGCACTGATTTCCGATGTTCCCAAACTGGACCCGCCTCAGCCCGGCAAGACCGTGATCGGGGTCCTCGGCAATATCGGCGAACACAAGGGCGCCAAGTTGCTACAGTCCCTCTCTCACAAACTGGCCCGGATCGACGATGTGGAGATGGTCCTCATCGGACGCATAGATCCCGGCTTTCCATTGCACCGCAGCGTGCACATTCACGGCACCTATGCCGTGGCCGACATTCCGGAGATCGCGAAGCGCTACAATGTTGGTGTTTGGCTGATTCCGTCTCTCTGGCCGGAAACGTTTTCCTATTCTACCCACGAAGCCATCGCCACAGGCATGCCCGTGCTGTCCTTTGACATCGGCGCCCATGGAGATGCAGTGGCCGCAGCCCCCAACGGGATCATCTTACCGGGGACACCGGACGCGTTCCTATCAGACGAATCCCTGGACAGGATCGTCGAAGCGGTACAGGAACAGACCACCTGCGTTGACTAAATGCACAGTCACCCATCGACCGGCGAATTGTTGCGTTTTTCGGCGGTGTACTTTGCTTGGCCTACAGCCGCGCGAGGATCACACGATTGTACCTTTTGGACAACAACAATCCAAGGGCGAGCATGATCAAACCGACTGTCAGAACATAGGTCGTGTTGATATAGTCGGGGCTGTAAGTGGGGAAAAATCCGACCCTCGCCAAACCCGTGAGGTGGAAAAGCGGATTATACCACAGGACATCCTGCGCCATCTGAGGAAGGTCTTCGTAAATGAAGATCACTCCCGATGCGAGGAAAAGCGGGCGGGTCAGAACACTCCACACCACCTCCCAAATCGGAAAAAGGCCAAACAGCGTACAGTTCAGGCTTCCGGCACCAAACCCGATCAGCCCCGCCAACGCGAACGCCTGCACAATTGGAGGCATGTCCAACACCGTGCTCGCGTCCACCCACAAGATGATCAGGGTCATCAGAAGCACACAAATTGTTATACCAGTCAACGAGTTAAGGATCAGACGCGCCAGCATGGCATCCATCCAATTCACCGCCGGATAACGTAGCAACTGCTTGGAAAAATGAATGCACTTGGCGACCGGGGTGCACAAGGAATTGTAAAAATGCAGGATCAGGTATCCGCTGGCGTAAAACAATAGAAAGCTCGTTCCCAAGGAGGGTGAGCGCAGCAGCAGCGAAAATCCAAGACTGAGAAACAGAATGCTCGCCATGGGTTCAACCACGGCCCAGACATAGCCGCCCGGCGTGCGCCCGTACCGCGTCGACATCTCCCGAAGGATAAGGGCCGTGATGTTCCGCAGGGTGTAGAACCGCGGCCGGGTACGCCCTCGCGGGTTCTTGCCGGGTAGGTCAAGGGGTTGAGCGCTGTCCATAATAACCACGGTGACTCTGGCGATTTCTAGCGCTAATATGCTAAACACAGGCGAAAAATTCAAACAGGTTTGAGCGCGAAAGCCGAGATAATGGATAAAGAAGGCTCAGCAGTACGGCCCGGCAGCGACGTCTTGCCAAACCGTGGTGATGATCAGATCAGCGCACCGGATGCACAGCAGAATGCTTCATCCGAGCCGGGATCTTTGTTTTCTTTCTCCTCGCGAAGGTCTGATGCAACCGAAGACGCCCGGCAAGCAAACACATCTCATGCTGCTCTCTCAGAGGCGGAAAGCCCTGTGAGAAAGCCGCAGACGGCGGATGCACCGGAACACCAGCCCGATCAAGAGGCGAAACCCAGGCGCGGTGGCGACAAGCAAAAGCGAAACAACAAGAACAAGAACAAACCGCAGCAGGAAACGCCAGTTCCTCCTCCGGTCAAGCCAATTGCCAACCCAGCGACTATGAAAAGGCGTCACTGGGGTATCATGGTCAGCCTGATCTTGGGCGTGCTCGTGCCGCTGTTTGCCGTCATGTCCTACCTGTTCTTCGTGGCGCAGCCGCAATTTCACTCGGTCTCGGGCTTCACGGTGCGCAGCCAGGAAGAAAGCGGCGCCAATGACATTTTGGGCGGGCTGTCACAGCTTGCTGGCGGCACCGTAGCAAGTGACAATGATATCCTCTACGAGTTCATCCGCAGCCAGGAAATGGTACATATTGTCGATGAACGCATCGACCTGCGCGAACATTATTCACAACATTGGCCCAACGATTGGTTCTTCTCAATTTGGGACGACGCTACCAATGAAGATCTGATCTGGTACTGGAACCGCGTGGTCAGACTGTCTTTTGACCAGGGTACGGGCCTGATCGAGGTGCAAACCCGGGCCTTTGATCCCGAGACGGCCCAAGCAGTCAATCAGGCGATTGTCGAGGAAAGCTCACGACGCATAAACGATTTGAACCTCGCAGCGCGTGAGGAGGCGATGCAGTACGCACGCACCGATCTCGAAGAAGCTCTGGAGCAACTTAAGGACGCGCGTCAGGCCCTGACCAACTATCGCACGCAATCGCAAATCGTCGACCCGGAACTGGATATCCAGACACGCATGGGTGTGATGAGCAGTCTGCAACAGGAATTGGCGACAGCCCTGGTTGAGTATGATCTTCTGCTTGGGACGACAGGAACCAACGATCCGCGCCTCCGGGACGCGTCTCAAAGGATTGACGTGATCCGCGACCGCATAGCAATCGAACGCAAGAACGTGGCGTCTTCCAGCACAGAGACCGGCGGGATAGAGGAGGACTACCCGACTCTGATCGCAGAGTTCGAACGATTGACAGTAGACCGTGAATACGCAGAGCAGTTCTATTTCGCCGCGCTAACGGCCATGGAAACAGCCCGTGACGACGCCAACCGGCACAGTCGCTACCTGGCGACCTATATCAAACCGACACGCGCCCAAACGGCCGAGTATCCACAGAAGTTCGTGTTGTCCGCCTTGACGGCATTGTTCCTGTTCCTTGCATGGTCCATCGTCACGTTGATTGTCTACTCGATCCGCGACAGGTCCTGAACCGAACATGCTGCGCTTTGAAAACCTGACCAAGAGTTTCTGGGTCAATGGAAAGCAGAAAGTCATCATCGACAATTTGACTATGGCTCTGCCAAGTGGTCGGTCTCTGGCCCTCTTGGGACGCAATGGCGCTGGAAAATCTACCCTGCTGGACCTGATCGCAGGCATCCTGCGACCGGACTATGGTGAAGTCTTTGCCGACGGTTCTATCTCCTGGCCGGTGGGGCTGGGATCCGCGTTCCACCCGGAAATGAGCGGTGCCGAAAACGTCCGCTTTATCGCCCGCATTTACGGGGTGGATACGGAAGAACTGATCGAATTCGTGAAAGACTTCTCAGAGCTGGGCGAATTCTTCTATATGCCTATGCGCAGCTATTCTTCCGGTATGCGCTCTCGCCTGACCTTCGGCACCTCAATGGGCATTCACTTCGATTATTACCTTGTTGATGAAGTCACATCCGTTGGCGACGCGAAGTTCCGCAGCAAAAGCCAAGTCGTGTTCAAAGAGCGAATGAAATCGTCCAGTGCGATCGTCGTCAATCACAACTTGCCGCAGCTAAAAGAGTTTTGCGATGCCGGTATTGTACTTGAAAACGGCAAAGTCACATTCTTTGAGGATCTTGATGAGGCGATAGAACATCACAAGAAAGCAATGTCCTGACCTGAGCGCAAAGCCGCGCATCTGACATGCGCATTGCAGTTTGACGATCTTTGGGGGATGAAACACAGCAGGCGCGCAACAATATCAGATGCGCGCCCTTGGCAAGATTACGAAGGAAACCGGCCATGGCCAATCATCTTTACCGCAACGACCTGCCCGAGGGTCTGGATCTTGGCCCGGTTGTGGCAATCGATTGTGAGACCATGGGCCTGAACCCGCATCGCGACCGCCTTTGCGTGGTACAGCTTTCCGGCGGAGATGGTGACGCCCACGTGGTCCAGATCGAAAAAGGTCAGACATCCGCCCCGGTCCTTGCCGCCCTGCTGGAAAACCCTGATGTGTTGAAGCTGTTTCACTTCGGGCGTTTCGACATCGCGGCCATGTACCACGCGTTTGGTGCCCTCGCCGCGCCGGTTTACTGCACCAAGATAGCCAGCAAACTGGTACGCACCTACACCGACCGCCACGGCCTGAAGAACCTACTTCAGGAACTGGCTGGCATCGATATCTCCAAACAGCAGCAATCTTCTGATTGGGGGGCAGAGGACCTCACCGAGGCACAGGTCGAATACGCCGCATCCGATGTGCTTTACCTGCATCAGCTCCGCGACGCGCTCAATGAACGGCTGGTCCGCGAAGGCCGTGACGACCTAGCGCGCGCCTGTTTCGAATTCCTTCCCAAACGCGCCATCCTTGATCTTGAGGGCTGGCCCGAAATCGACATTTTCGCCCACTAAGCATGAGCTGGCGCGACGAATATCATTCGACGCTCGTGTCGCTGATGAAGATCGTCCTGCCTTTGGCCGCTCTGGGCATTCTGTCGACACTCTTTCTGCTCTCCGACAGCTTTGATCCGGCAGAGGCGATCCCCATCACCACCATCGACTTGCAACAACGCGCGGAAGATCAGGGCACGACCAACGCCTCCTTCGCCGGCGTCACGCGCTCAGGCGACGAAGTGCTGGTGCAAACCGTGCGAACCGTGCCCTCCGTCGACAATCCGCGCATATTCCTGGCCGAGGATGTCTCGGCAGAGTACCGCCTGTCATCGGGCACTGACATTGATATCACCTCCCTTCATGGCGAGATGAACCAGATGCAAAACAGCGCGACCCTTTCAGGCGACGTATTGGTTGTGACGTCAAACGGCTATCAAATCACCACCGACCTTCTGACAGCGACGTTCGATACCCTCTACGCAGAATCTCCGGGACCCGTCGAAGGGCTCGCCCCCGCCGGGGATTTGACGGCGGGCCGTATGGTTCTGGAACACAATGACGAAACGGGATCATCGCATTTACTATTCACCGATGGGGTCAAACTGGTATACGAACCCGGACCTCTAGAGGATTGACACTTTGTCTTTTTGGCTAAGGCACATCGCACTTGCCGCCGCGCTTCTTTGGCCCGGCACGCTCCTGGCTCAGTCCGGGCAAGTGGCCTTTGGCGATATCGAAGAAAACGCAGGCCTGCCGATTGAGGTCACGGCCGACAACCTTGACGTCAATCAGAACGACAGCACGGCCGTCTTCACCGGCAATGTGGTCATCGGACAAGGCACCATGCGTCTGTCGGCCCCGCGCGTTCTGGTGATCTATCTCGAAGACGAAAGCGGCATTGAAAGCCTCAAGGCCTCCGGCGGTGTGACCCTGATCAGCGGGGAAGACGCGGCCGAAGCCTCGACCGCCGACTACAATCTCGAAACGGGCCTGATCGCAATGCAGGGCAATGTGCTTTTGCTGCAAGGGCCCAGCGCGGTTGCCGCCGAACAGATGACAGTGGACACACGCTCTGGTACGGCGAACATGTCGGGTCGTGTGAAAACTGTTCTGCAGCAGGGGGAGGAATAGACCATGGTCGAACGCCGCCTGCATCTTGTCCATGAAAGCGCCGGGCTGTTGGTCAGCTCAATCCGCAAAAGCTATAAGAAGCGTGTCGTTATCCGTGACGTGTCCCTGACCATGCAACAGGGGGAGGTCGTGGCGCTTCTTGGTCCCAACGGGTCCGGCAAAACCACAACATTCTACGCAATCGCTGGTCTGGTTCAGCCTGAGGGCGGACGCGTTGTCATTGACGGGCGCGACGCGACGACCTTGCCCATGTACCGGCGTGCCAAGCTGGGCATCGGGTATCTGCCCCAGGAAATGTCGATTTTCCGGGGCATGTCTGTCGAAGATAACATCATGTCCATTTTGGACA
Source organism: uncultured Roseovarius sp. (assembly GCA_963422235.2). Lineage (GTDB taxonomy): Bacteria > Pseudomonadota > Alphaproteobacteria > Rhodobacterales > Rhodobacteraceae > Roseovarius. The sequence goes on along the minus strand of CAXMWV010000002.1, from coordinate 1,572,715 downwards.
TTGCCGAAAAAGACCGCTACCGCCGCCGCGAACGTCTCGAAAGCCTGCTGGCAGAGTTCTCCATCGAACATCTTCGCCGCGTTCACGCCCTTGCCCTCTCCGGAGGTGAGCGCCGCCGAGTAGAGATTGCCCGCTGTCTGGCCGCCAACCCTCGGTATCTCCTTCTTGACGAACCGTTCGCGGGCGTTGATCCGATCTCCGTTGGTGATATCCGCCGCCTCGTGGCAGACCTGAAAAAGCGCGGGATCGGCGTTTTGATCACCGATCACAACGTGCGCGAGACACTGGAAATCGTCGACCGCGCCTACATCCTGCACGACGGCAAGGTCCTGATGTCCGGCAGCCCGACAGACGTGGTCGAAAACGAAAACGTCCGCCGGGTCTATCTCGGCGATAACTTTCGCATTTCCTGAACGTCCGCGCGCGGAACCACGCGTTTCTGCCCTCAGACTCCGCAAATTTATTTGACAAAGCCCCCAGTCAACGCCTCAAATGGTGACATGGCCAGCAGGGTACCTCTTCGTCCGACATTCACCAGATCAACCCGGACCGATCACACGGCACTCTGCGGCGAAACTATCTATTAAGACGTGGACGCGAATATCCCGGGTGCTCTGCACTCTTGGGCCGCGACACCTCAACGCTAGGAGGACCCATGCGATACCAAGTCACTGGCAAGCAAATTGACGTCGGAGACGCTCTAAAGGCTTACACGGAGCAGGAACTATCTGATGTCATTGAGAAATTCGCAGGCCGGCCGACCGATGCGCATGTCGTGTTTTCCAAGTCCTCAGGAGAATTCAACTGTGAAACAACCATCCACCTGTCGACCGGTCTAACCGCCCAGGCCAGGGCCCAAGCCCATGAAATCTATGCGGCTTTTGATCAGTGCCGAGAGAAGATGGAAAAGCAGTTGCGCCGTTACAAGCGCAGGCTGAAAGATCATCATCGAACACGTGCAGAACCGGTTGAAATTTCCGGCGCGTCCTCATATATCCTCGCCACTGAAACCGAGGGTGAGGATTCGGAACCCGATAGTTTGCAGCCGATCATTGTGGCCGAGATGGAAGCGAAAATTCCTTCTCTCTCAGTCGGGGAAGCGGTGATGCAGATGGAACTGGCGGGGGCACCGGTGCTTGTTTTTCGGAACGAAGGCAAAGACGGCGTAAATGTCGTCTACCGACGTGACGACGGAAATATTGGCTGGATTGATCCGTAGCGCCGCGCCAACGAAGCGCTACCGGATCGATTGTACGGAGCAGACGAATATGGATATGTCCACGATCCTCAAGCCCGAGGCCGTTCGGGTGTTGTCAGGCGTTTCAAGCAAGAAACGGTTGTTCCAAGAACTGAGTGGCCTTGTGGAAAGCGCGTATGGCTTGAGCCCAAGTCAGGCGATCGATGCGCTTCAGGAACGTGAAAGCCTTGGTCCGACCGGTGTAGGGCATGGCGTGGCTCTACCGCACGCGCGGCTCGAATGTGCGGACAAGGTCATGGGCGCCATGGTGCTTTTGGAAAAGCCCATCAATTTCGATTCCGTGGATCGCCAGCCGGTGGACCTCGTTTTCTCCCTCTTCGCACCTCAGGACGCGGGTGTAGAGCATCTCAAGGCCCTCGCGTTGATCTCGCGCACACTCAGAGAGCAGTCGCTATGCGCCAAGCTGCGATCCAACCGCAATCCGGCGACCCTCTACACGATCATGACGGAAGCACAGCCGGTCAAAGCCGCCTGATTACGTCTTTCCCCAAGCCTTGAAGCCAAACAACATGTAATCGCGCTGGTAGACCTGCGCTGCGATGCCCTCGATTTCTTCATCGTAGATCTCTGAGAGCGCATATGGCGCATCAGCAGGTTCAACACTGATCTTGGGCACATTTTTCCGGCCCAATGCCTTGGCCAAACCCGGCAACGCGCCCGACAGTTCCTCTTCTCGCAAGACAAGATCGGGCGGCGAAAACTGCGAAAACCCTTGCAACACCTCCGCCTGCGTTGCCCAGTTGGCGTCCACCCTGATATTGGTCTGCCCGTTCAGGTTTGCGCCCAGAAATTCCAGGAACGCCTTGAACGCCGTCCGGTGCATTTCAGTTGTGTAATCCTTTGACGGCCACTCACCGGGGATCGGCAGCTTGTGGAAATTGCGCAACGTCTTCCGAATGTCTGAGAACGTCCCTTCCCCACGCGGCAGAATGCGACGGCAGAACGCGGCATGCGCCCGCGCCACGGGGTGACGCAGCACTGTAAAGCTGCGATGTCCCTTGTTGCGGCGCTTCCATCGTCTGAGATCCTTCTGGTTCATCTGGGTCGGCAGCGTGTCTTCGGCCACATCGTCCAGCTGCGCCATCCATTGCAAAACACTGGCTTCCGGCGCAGACCGCACCGGCATGAAGAGAAGCGGGGCCTTGGCCCCGGTCACGAACCCCGGCACACCCGCCCCGCGGCGCGGCTCGAAATTCGGCGTACGCGACAAGTTGAACCAGTCCATACCGGACAGTGCCTTCTCCATCTCGTCGTAGTTTTCAACCTTCTCCGACAGGGGGCTCGGGTTCTGCTTTTTCAGCGAGGCATCCAGGGCCTCTAGCTGATCCTCGACACCCAGAAACCGCGCCAGGCCGTTCATCACGGCCACATCCTGCAGGTCTTCATAGGCCAAATAAAACGCCGTCTGCCCACTCACCTGAAGCCGGTTGAGCAGCTGCACCTGAAACGCCTGCAACTGCTCCACATGCGCTTCAAATTCAGTTGCATCAAACGTGATCTGACTGTCCTTGCGCCGTTTCACATTGGTCAGCTTCCACTGCCCCGTGGCCTGCGCAATCTTCCACGACACGTAGCTGTCGACCGGATTGCGCGTCAGGATGATCTTGGCGCATCGCGGGTCATCCAGACAGGTATCAAGCACCCTCGGGTCGTGATCGTGAAAGTACCGGAAGCCGCCCAGACCTTCGGTTTTCTCACGAATGGCCCAGATCAACCCGGCCGGGTTCTCATCCCTTTCCGCCTGCGTGACACCCAGAATTTCGGTAGAGTTCGGATAGCCAATGAAATGCGGGTTGAAAGCCTCTCCGTGGCAAGTCAGCCCGCCGAAAGCATTCAGATTGGTTTCCAGGAAATTGGAGCCCGTCCGCATCTCTGCGAAGACCACGAAGTAATCGAACCTGTCCCCCATCCGCGCTTACTTGATCAGATACGGTTTGCGCTGTGACTGCTGCGGCTCATGGTGGCCCTGCTCCACGGGGAAATCACCCATAAGGTAGGGGTGCATCCCCTGGTTCTTCAGATTCTGCAGGAACTGACCAAATCCCGTCAGATCCGCCATTTTCGGGACCTCCGCCAGGCTCTTGCGACCGGTTTTTCCAATCTCGTCGATGATGGTCTGCAATGGCTCCATCGGCGCTTCAATAAACTCTGCCATGGTCCAGATGCGAATGCGTGCCTTCGCCCATTCAGATCGCAATGCAGTCAGGTGATCACTTTCAATCTGCTGAAGTCTGGCGGCCTCTCGACGGATGTCAGCAAAGTTCATGTTCGACTTGAAAAGCCCAACAGCCCACGCGCCCGAGATCACCGAAATCTGCGCATTCGGGTCCTTGGCGATAGCCCACTCAATGTCCTCAATGCTGTCCATCGGCCCAAGTTGGAAACACTGCCGCTCACCGCGCGTGTTCCAGATCAAGCTCGTCAGAAAGGCACGCGCGTTATAGTCTCGCAGTTTCGCACTGTCGCTCAGCGCACCGTTCATCACGGTTTGCCCATCGGAAAACTCCACCCGGTCCGGCGCAAACAAATGACCATGCACGCGCGCGCCTGTGGTCTTGGCCAGCCAAGGTTCAAAGTTCTCGAAAAGGTCGCTGAACCCTTCAAAAACCGAGTACTGCGCGCAGGTCACGCCGTTTTCACGCCCTTCCGCAGGAAACCGGCTTTGCATGTAAAGCCCGGACCGCCCCCTTGTGCGCCGTTCCACCGCCTTGGCAAAAATACGGTCAATCTTTCCGGGGTTGGGTTCAGTCCGCTTCATCGCGCTTTCCTGATCCGTCAGGAACGCCTCGTACAAGCGATCGGCAAAGGGCCAGATTTTACGTGCCACAAAGCAATCAGACCTGCGCAAAAGCTGCAGGTGATCGTCATAGAACATGTGCGGCTTGCCCTGGTAATCAAACTTCGACAGGGTCAGCGACCGGCTTTCAATCTGGCGGGAGTAAAGCCGCGCCAAAGTCTGAAAATAGCTTTCATCAGGGATCCAGACCTTTCGGAAGTAATTGTCGTACCGCCGACGATCCGGGTCTTCCAAAATCGCCGAAAGCGTCTGCCGCGTCAGGCACCACCACTGGCTGCCCATATGCGGGACAATCCCGTTCGGGATCTTGCGCTTATACCCGATCCGGCGCTGAAAGCTGACATAGCGATCAAACAGCCAGCGTTGCTTTCGCCAGGAAAACGGGAAGCGCAAGGTGAACCGCTCACGGTCCAGACCACCCATTGTCCAGGGCACATCGGCCGTCGTCGCGGATTCGATGAAATCCGTCTGCGGGCGGTCATCCAGATAATCAAACAGATCCTGCAACGGTCGCAGCGGAAGGCACGCCCCGGATGTCAGGTAGACGTGCCGCACATCAGGGAAATCATCCAACAGGATCTTGGCGGCCGATTGCGTGGCCGACCCAAGGCCCCACGTCCCCCACTCACAACGATGGCGACGCACGAACCGAACATCTTTGAGGTCAGACAGGGATTTGACGAAACCGGCGTAAGCGTCCGCTTTCACATTCTTGTCGACATGGAAAACAATCGGGCAACCAGACGCCGCCCAGTGCCGCGCGACCTGTTCGGCACGGTCAAAGGCCGTATGGACCAGCATGATGATACCAACGCTCATGGCGTGGCTGCCCTCACTTTCCTCACGCCCAGTTCCCTTTGGACATCAGTCCGAGGATTTCTAGTTGCCTCCAGTTTATATATTTTTCCGACCAATTGCACCATAAGTCCGGATTTTCATGAACACCTTCGGCATAGGCCTTGTATTCGACACTCTGCGAATAATGCTGTTGGCGCGTCAGCTCCTCTTCCGCCTTGGCACCGAATGTGTCCAAAAGCTTCACATGCAGCAGCACACCACTCGCCTTTTCGCCCCCCCACTGATCGTAGGTGAGGTTCAAACCACGCGGCAAAAGCGTGTGGGTTGAGCTGACATAGGCGTATCTCTTGTCCCACTTCACCAATGGGATCTTGTTCAGAGCCGGGGCCTTCTTGGGCAAGTCATGGAAAAACACCCGCGCCCTTGGGCCGCCCTGTATCCATAGGTTCCAATAGGACGGGTTGCGTTCAATCACATAGTTGCCCGGATCAAACAAGGAGGCGATCTCTATCGGGTCCTGACCCGCCTGATAGGGCACGGCATCAATGCGCCCCTTGGGATACATATCCAACAGCATCGCCCCGAAAGAGCGCACGCTGGAACTATCCAGCCAATCCGTCAGCGCACGAATGGGCCGGGTATCGCAAAACGGGTAAACAAAAAGCTCATCGGGATCGACCGTCAGGCACCAATGGCCATGGCCATATTTGCGCTGCAGCCAGTTCAACCAATCCACCCCAAAGCGGGACCGCTTATAGCTGGCCCGCGTGGTCCAGACCGAAACATCCTCCTGCCGTGCCAGATACTCCCGACCACCATCATCGCTGTCGTTATCGACGATGATGAAATGGGCCACACCCAGGCGGCGGTAGTAGCTCAGGAAATAGGGCAGGCGGATGCTTTCATTGCGCATCGTCGAGAACAGCAGAATGTCACCGGGCTTGATGTTTGATGTCTTGTCCGACACTGCACGCATCGAGAAATGCTTGCGGTAGGCCCGCATGCGCGCCCACTTCCGGCGCCAACGCATCCCGTATGAGTGTATGAAACTCACGCAATTGCCCCTTTCCGCAGCGAAGGCTCGATGCGGCGCATACCACAAAACACCTTAACACAAGATGCTATCACCCTGATGGCCAGTTCCCACACCCCAAACAAAGCCGCAACCCAATGTCTTATTGTTGCGCTTTTGGAAACATAACCAACCAGCCGATCAAGGCAATTGGGTTTGTGGGTCAGGGTGCGGTGCATCATATCCAGTTGCCCCGCGACATCAGGCCCATGGCCTCCAGTTGCCGCCAACTGATCAGGCGGGAAGAATGCTCACACCACAGATCAGGGTTGTCGATCAGGGCATCGTAATAGGCGTCATAAAGCTCACTGTTTGCAAAATGCTGTCGCCGCTCTTTTTCCTCCGCTGACTTCTCAACCACCGTGTTCAGAAACTTGGTATGCAGCAACACGCCCGATGTCTTTTCCCCACCCGTCTCATCGTAGACATGGTTCAGCTCTCTGGGCAAAAGCGCATGGGAAGAGTTCACATAGACATAGCGCCAGTGCCACTTGACCAACGGGATTTTCCCCATCGTCGGCGCGCGCCGGGGGTCATCGGCAAAAAACTTGCGCGCCCGCACACCACCCTGGATCCATAGGTTCTGCAGCTTGGTCTGCTTGCGCATGTGGTAATTGCCACCATCGAACCAACACAGTGTCTCTGTCGGGTCATCGCCTGGCTGATAGCTGTGCGATTGCACTTCGCCCTTGGGATACATATCCAGCATCAAGGCCCCGAAGGACCGTCGCCCCGTGCGGTCCAGCCACTCTGTCAGCGCGGGCAGGGGGCGGGTTTCAAAATGGGGATAGATCAGCAATTCATCGGCATCCAGCGTCAGGCACCAATGCCCGCTGGCATGCTTGATCATCACCCAGGTCAACCAGTCCAGTCCGAACCGCGACAGTCTATAGCTGGCCTGCGTTGACCAGACGGACACGTCGGGCTGTTTTGCCAGGTACTCGGTCGTGCCATCATCGCTGCCATTGTCGACAATCAGGAAATGATCAACGCCAAGCTTGCGGTGGTGGTCCAGAAAGAAAGGCAGGCGCACCATTTCGTTGCGCACCGTCGCAGCGCCAAGGATCGCCCCAGCGCCGATCAGACCCGTCTTGTCGGATACGGGTTTGAGTTGCCGCCGTTTGCGCAGCGCACGGTAAAGCAGCCTGCGGCGTTTCCACCGTAGCCGATACCGCATCCATGCCGTGGACAGGGTGCTGCGTGCCATACTGCTCACTCGTTTTACGCAGAATCGGCGTTATTTCTCGTAATGTCCAGTTTGATGCCACCGCCAGGCATCCGAAATCATCACTTCGAGGTCCGAACGCCTCGGTCGCCAGCCCAATTCGGTCTCCGCACGCGTGGAACCAGAGACAAGTTTGGTGCAATCCCCGGGACGGCGCTCGCCTTCGACAATGGGCACATCGCGATTGGTGATGGTACCAGAGGCCTGCACAACCTCACGCACGGAAAACCCTGTCCCGGTGCCCAGATTGAACACGCGGCTGTCCTTGCCCTCTTCCAGCCAGCGCAGACCCAACACATGCGCCTCCACCAGATCCATCACATGGACATAGTCACGGATGCAGGTGCCATCGGGCGTTTCATAGTCCGTCCCGAAAATGGTCAGCGCGTCCCGCTTGCCGTCGATTGCATCTAGCATCAGCGGCACCAGATGCGTCTCCGGCTGATGAAACTCACCCACCTCTGCCTCTGGGTCCGCACCCGCCACATTGAAGTAGCGAAAGATCACGTGGCGCAGACCATGCGCCGCCTCGAAATCCGACAGCATGTCTTCGATTGCACGCTTGGACGCGCCATAAGCATTGATCGGCAATTGCGCGCTGTCTTCATCCAGAACCACATTGTCCTGATCGCCATAGGTCGCGCAGGTCGATGAGAAGACGACATTCAAACACCCCGCCGCCACCGCCGCTTGCCACAGTGTCAAGGAACCGCGGACGTTGTTGTCCCAATAGGCTCCGGGGTTTTGCATGCTTTCGCCCACTTGGCTCAGTGCAGCAAAATGCATGACAGCGGCGGGTTTGCATTTGGCAAACACTTCATCCAACCGCGCCCGGTCGCGCAGATCACCCTGCTCAAACGGGCCGAACTTCACCGCTTCCTGCCACCCGGTGCACAGGTTGTCATAGGTAACGGGGATGTAGCCCTCTGCTTTCAGAACCTTGCAGGCATGCGATCCGATGTACCCTGCGCCGCCTGTGACAAGAACATGCGTCACCTGCGTACCCTCAGCCGATCACTGAGCCGCTTTTTCAGCGTGGACAAGATCGTTGATATACGCCCAGAGGTCTTCTCTCAGGTCATCACGACCCAAAGCAAACGCCACGGTGGCCTGCAGGTATCCTGCCTTGGAGCCGCAATCGAACCGCTGGCCCTTGAAGCGGAAGCCATAAACTTCTTCACCGGCTTCCCGCGCATCCGAAATCGCGTCTGTCAGCTGTATTTCCCCGCCCGCACCGGTCTTCTTCTGGTTCAGCTTCTGCAGAACCGTCGGGGTCAGAATATAGCGGCCAATGACGGCCAGGTTGGACGGCGCGGTGCCGGGCTCTGGTTTCTCCACCATGCCCTTGGTCGACACGATTGATCCCATGTCTTCCTTGACATCCAGTACACCATAGGCCGATGCCATGCTCTCAGGCACTTCCATGGCCGCCACGATGTTGCTTTGCTTTTCTTCAAACGCTTCCACCATCTGCGCCAGACAGGGTTTGTCTGCGGCAATGATGTCATCAGGCAGGATCACCGCGAACGGCTCATTCGCGATCAGGCGACGCGCGCACCACACGGCATGGCCCAGACCCAGCGGCTTGGCCTGCCGCATATAAGCAATCTCACCAATGTCCATGTCGGTGCTTCGCAGAATGTCGAGCAATTCGGTCTTGCCAGCCTTGCGCAACGCTTGCTCCAACTGAGGCGCATTGTCGAAATAGTCTTCCAACGCGCTTTTGCCGCGCGAGGTTACAAAGATGAATTCCTTGATGCCCGCTGCACGCGCCTCATCGATGGCGTACTGTACGAGAGGGCGATCTACCAAAGTCAAGATTTCTTTGGGAACTGATTTCGTCGCTGGAAGGAAACGCGTACCCATACCCGCTACGGGAAAGATCGCTTTGGTTACTTTGCTACGCATGAGCATCTCCTGCACGCCCAAACAAAGGGCAAATCACTAACATTACGCTTGACCCCAACACCGAATTCTACGCCAGCAACACCCTTGCGGTCGGTTTTTCGCTGAATGTCTCTAACAGAGCGAATGCCAACCGCACAACAGTTAAGACCAACAAAGCCCTAAACCATCCGCATATCGCGCATCATTGCCTCAATTCGGCTCACATCCGCCGGGTTGTTCAGTTCCCAGAATTGCCGCCCCTTGGCGTCCACCTCCACACACAGCACAGAGCGATGGTTTTCCATAAAACGAAGCTGTTCCAGGCCTTCCAACTGCTCCAGCGGGCCGGATGGCAACGCCGGATAGGCGGCAAGCGCGTCGGCGCGATACGCATAAACACCCACATGATGATACACCGGCGTCTGTGCATCATCATCGTAGGTCTGGCCGGTGTAGGGGATCACTTCTTTCGAGAAGTACATCGCGTGCTTGTCGTTGGTGAAGACGGCCGTCGTACCACCCACTCGACCAGCCGCGCGATCCTCCAGAAAACTGCGATGCGCCTTGCCGTCACAAATCAAGACAGGCGTCGCAACTTCGGCCTTGGGCGCGCCGCGCAACCCGTCAACAAGGTCTTCTACAAACCAATGCGGCGTCAGCGGCGCGTCCCCCTGCAGATTGACGATGATATCGTATCCACCACCCAGCGCCTCATGGGCCTCGGCACAGCGTTCGGTTCCGTTCTGACAGTCCTCCGACGTCATCACCACCTCGGCCCCGAACCCTTCCGCGGCCTCCCGGATGCGATCATCATCCGTGGCCACCACCACATGGTCTATCCCGCGCACGGATTTCGCCGCATCCCAACTGCGCCGGATCAGGGACTTGGTGACACCCGTCGCCCCGGTCAGCTCGACCAAGGGCTTGCCGGGATACCGCGTGGAGGCGAACCGCGCCGGAATAACCAGAAGAACGCTCATGTGGCAGGCTTCAACTCAACCCCGGGCGCATAGGCGATGAAGAACGGGTTGGCGTAATCATCTTTGCCATAATTCAGCACCGAATGATCGTCAAAGCGTACAACCTGACCACCCGCACCGTAGAGCACCGCATGCCCGGCGGCGGTATCCCATTCCATCGTGCGACCAAGGCGCGGGTAAAGATCAGCTTCCCCCGTCGCGATCAGACAGAATTTCAGCGACGACCCCGCGCTTGTCATATCCTTCACGCCGTACTTCCCAATGTAATCATCGGTTGCCTGATCCCGGTGCGATTTGCTCGCCACCACCATCAACGCCGCATTGTCGGGGTCGGACACTGTGATCGGGCTCGTCTCCCCCGCCTGATCCGGATCAAACGGCCCGCTTTCTTCCACCGCACCACCACCTGGCAGAGTGTAGAACATGCGGCCCTTGGCGGGTGCATACACAACGCCCAAAATGGGGGAGCCCTCTTCGACATAGGCAATGTTCACTGTGAAATCGCCCCGACGGTGGATGAACTCCTTGGTGCCATCCAGCGGGTCAACGATCAGGAACGTGGTGTTGCGTTCGGCGTGTGACGCGGCCTGTTCCTCGGTCACCAACGCCACATCCGGGAACGCCTCTCGCAACCCGGCAGAGATGATCGCGTCAGCCGCTTCATCCGCCTCTGTCACCGGGCTTTCATCCGATTTCACCTTCACGTCGAACGTGTCGGAATTGTAGATTTCCATAATCTTGTCCCCTGCGGCGAGCGCAAGACGACGGGCTGTGGTGACAAATTGTGTACTGTCCACGATACTGCTCCGAAAATTAGGGCCGTCGTTCACGGCCATGTTGCTGGATTGCTTAACGCCCCTTATGCTATGATCGTAACGGGTCATCAAGAAATCCGTGCGAAACCGCGCAGGCAGTCGGGCAACGAAAACGCATGTTTCAGCAAGCCAAACCACGATCATCGCTCCAGACGGCGCTTGGCATATGGGATGTGATCTATCATTCCACGGTGCGCAGCGTGCGCAGTGGCCATGCCAACGCGATGATGGCGCTGATCATGAATATCTTCCAGGCCTGCCTGATGGTGGCGGCCTTCTATGCCATGTTCTCTCTGATGGGGCTCAAGGGCGTAAAGCTGCGCGGGGACTTCCTGCTTTACATCATGTCCGGCATTTTCATGTACATGACCCACGTGAAATCGGTCAGCGCCGTGATGGGCGCGGACGATCCCACCTCACCGATGATGCAGCACGCGCCGATGAACACGGTGGTCTCTGTCGTTTCCGCCGCCATGGGCACGCTTTATACCCAGGCGCTGTCGATGTTCGTGATCCTGTTCTTCTACCACGTGCTGGTCACACCCGTGGTGATCGACAAACCGATCCCGGCACTTGGCATGTTCATCATGGCCTGGGCCACAGGATGCGCCGTCGGCCTCGTGCTTTTTGCCCTGAAGCCGTGGTTTCCAACCTTTGTTTCCATGTTCTCCAGCTTCTATCGCCGGGTGAACATGCTGGCCTCGGGCAAGATGTTCGTGGCCAATATGCTACCCCCGGTCATGCTTGCCATGTTTGACTGGAACCCGCTCTTCCACAACATCGACCAGATCCGCGGCTTCATCTTCAACAATTACTTCCCGCGCAACTCCAGCGTTGAATATCCGATTTACGTTGGCATCGCGTTGGTTATGATCGGGCTTATGGGCGAGTTTTACACACGGCAATATGCCTCCAGCAGCTGGGCCGCACGGCGGTGATGCGCTGGGTTGTTCTGCTTCTTTTTCTGTTTCCCGTCGCGGCTGCCGCGCAAAACCTGCCTGCGCTCTATGATGTGAGTGGTGTGGCCAGCAATGACACCCTGAACGTCCGCGCCGGGCCATCGACAGAATTTGACATCATCGACAAGCTGGCCTTCGACGCCCAAGGGTTGGAAGTGGTCGATCTCGACAAAACCGGTGAATGGGGCCTGATCAACATTGCCGAGCAATCCGGCTGGATTTCCCTCAAATTCACCCGCCGCCAGCCGGGCCAGCCCGACACCGGCCTGCCCCGCGCTTTGGAATGTTACGGCACGGAACCGTTCTGGGCCTTCACCGTGGCCTCCGACCGCTCGGCGACATTCTCCGAACCTGACCGCGAAACCACGATCGAAGAGCTGGTCGTCGTCCCCTCCCGCAACCGCACGGATCGACACGCCTTGTTTGGCGATGGTGGTGACAGGATTTTCACCACCATGGTCGGCCACAGCCTGTGCTCCGACGGCATGTCCGACCGCATCTACGGCATGTCGATTGATCTGCTGGTGACGGATGCCGAAGGGGTGAATGTCTATTCAGGATGCTGCTCCGTCGGGCAATAGGACCCACGATCGGCCGATCCAGAGAAAATCGAAACTTGCCTCAAATCTGCAATCGTCTATTCAAGCGGGCCGCTTCGACGCTTCGATTGCCCGCTCTATCAGGACAGGATCTTCGCGATCATGGAAAAAAGGGCGACCTTCGCCTTCTTGCGCTGTTAGTAGGCCTTCCAGTTCTGCGGTCTGGCGGACATAAGCCATTTTGATGAGATCCATCGAGCTGAGTGACAGGCGCGCGAGGTTTCGCAACCAAACGTCTATTTCTTTCGGATCAAATGAAGCAGACCATTCAGTTATCGCTTCATGGGTGTCGCTGACGAAACCTGTGTCAAACTTGGTCGTCTCAAATGACCTTCGATAGAACGCGATCGCTGCTCCACCACGAAGACCCGTAACCGCCTCGCAAACTGCTGTGTAATCGTCATCCAGCAATGACGCTTGAGGCCTAAAAATCATCGGTCGCAACACACGCTTTAGAACCGGAAACATTTTAATCTGGCGGGTACCAAGCTCTAAACTCAAGCCCACACCATCGGAATCTCGGTGTGTCGACCAGCCGAGCTCTGCGAACATTTCGACTTCTTGCTTATTCAACGAAAGGTTCACAGTTCAGCACTTCACTAGTTTCGAGCTGTGCCCTTATCCGACCTGTGGCTAAAATCAACCATCCAAGCCGCAAAAACGATTCTCAATCCCGCACCACGAAAACAGAACATTTCGCATGGGCCACCACGTGGCTCGCCGTAGTGCCAAGGATATTGTCTTTTACGCTCGGGTTGGCCGAGCCCATCACGATCACATCCACATTCCGCTGCTCAGCCAGTTTGACGATTTGCCGATGCACAGCCCCCAGGGGCACAACCGTCTCCACCTCAACCCCTTCCGCCGGATAGGCCGCCAGAAACTTGCCCAGCGCCTTGGTCCAGTACTCGGTGGAGTCGAGGATGTTCAGGTTCCGCTCCATCTCCGGCGCGACCGTCGCCAGCAACAACTTCGCGTCCCGCCGCTGCGCCATCGCAATCGCTTCTGTCCACGCACTTGTGTCTAGTTTCGCATGGCGCAGATTCACAGGGCACAGGATCAGTTTCGTATCGCGGGGCATGGCGGCTCTCTGGTTGGTTGCCTTCGGAGTGTACGTTTGAAGGCGAATTCACTCAAGGTTTGTAGGTTGGGGTTCAACCCCACCATCTAACTCGCCAGAAAAACCTGCCATCCAGCAGTCGCCTTCAATCCACCAGTTGCATGGCTAAATCGATCCACCCGAACAGAACCACTTCACTTATGAAATTCAAAGTGACGTACTTCTCCAGTCGCCAAATTCAAATCAAAGGAATTACCGCTGAAACTTGTGACTTGAAGTCGTCCTTCGAACCACCGCGTGCCAACAAAAAAATCACTGTTTCTCCAATAACGGAAATTCTCCATCCCGTTGATTGTCCAAATCTTCCGACCCTCGAAATCAAAGAACTCCACATTTTCCCAAATCCTGGGAGTGGTGTCTTTTCGATCAAGGTTGTCCCAAACGTATACGACCAGATGACCGTCAGTGCATTCGACCAACTGGAGCACTTTATGGGGAAACTTCATTCTCAGATCCTCCAACACATCAATCCACCACCCGCATCGTCAGATTGATCCGCCCGCCCTTCGGCAACAACGTCGATGATCCACCGCGCACTCGGTCGATCCCGTGGTAGAGCAAACGCGCCTCGCCGCCCATCACCACCACGTCGCCGGAACGCAGCCAGATGCTCTCCGTCTTGCCACCCCGGGTCTCGTTGCCCATCCGAAACAGCCCCTCATCCCCTAACGACACCGAAACCACAGGCCAGGCAAAGTCCGCCTCATCCCGGTCCTGATGCATCCCCATCTTCGCAGTCTCATCATAGAAGTTGATCAGGCAGCAATCCGGGCCTCGCTCTCCCGGTACCAACGCCCGCCAAATCTTCATCGCCCTCTCAGGGATCGCAGGCCAGGCCTGTCCATCCGGGTGCTGGCGCTCATACCGATAGCCACTCCGGTCCGAAAACCACCCATACTTCCCCGCAGAGGTCATCCGCACCCGCATTGGCTTGCCGTAAGGCGTCATCGGCGAAAACAGCGGCGCGGCGCGCACAACCTCGCGAATATCACCTACCAGATCGGCCTGTTCCTCCGCCGACAACAGCCCCGCATGAATTTCAAAGCCCCGCACCACCTGTGTGGGCTTTGGGCGACCGTTTCCAAGCTGCGTGTCCATCAATGTCCTATCCGCTTGCAATTCGAAAGAAATTGCCGCATCGACCCTGCCGCAAAGGTTGCAGGGGCGAATGGGCCTAACTATATACCCACCGGAAGCACGGACCAGTCTCATATGGTCCGACATTCTGTTGGGGACCTGACGCCAAAACGGGTCAGGCCTCCGTTCTAATCGCCTTATGAAGAAGGGATCGAAAAACATGGCCAAAGTGATTGGTATTGACCTCGGCACCACGAACAGCTGCGTGGCCATCATGGATGGCAGCCAGGCTCGGGTGATCGAGAATTCCGAAGGTGCACGCACCACCCCATCTATCGTTGCGTTTACAGATGATGAACGCCTCGTCGGTCAGCCCGCCAAGCGGCAGGCCGTCACCAACCCTGAAAACACCGTCTTCGGCGTCAAGCGCCTGATCGGTCGTCGTGCGGACGATGCGGATCTCGCGAAAGACAAGAAAAACATGCCATTCAACGTCATCGACGGCGGCAATGGTGACGCGTGGGTTGAAGCCAAGGGCGAGAAATACAGCCCCTCCCAGATTTCTGCCTTCATCCTCGGCAAGATGAAGGAAACCGCTGAGTCGTACCTCGGCGAAGACGTGACCCAAGCGGTCATCACTGTCCCTGCCTATTTCAACGACGCCCAGCGTCAGGCCACCAAGGATGCCGGTAAAATCGCCGGTCTCGAAGTGCTGCGGATCATCAACGAACCGACAGCCGCCGCTCTGGCCTATGGTCTCGACAAGGAAAACACCCACACCATCGCGGTTTATGACCTTGGCGGCGGTACATTCGACGTGACCATCCTTGAGATTGACGACGGCCTCTTCGAAGTGAAGTCCACCAACGGGGATACGTTCCTCGGCGGTGAAGATTTCGACATGCGCATCGTCAACTACTTGGCCGATGAGTTCAAAAAGGAAAACGGCGTCGACCTGACCAAAGACAAGATGGCGCTGCAGCGTCTGAAAGAGGCGGCGGAAAAAGCCAAGATTGAGCTGTCCTCGTCTTCCCAGACCGAGATCAACCAGCCGTTCATCTCCATGGGCTCTGACGGCGCGCCGCTGCACATGGTCATCAAACTGACCCGTGCAAAGCTCGAAAGCCTCGTCGGCGACCTGATCCAGGCCTCGCTCAAGCCGTGCAAGGCCGCCCTGAAAGACGCAGGTCTGTCGGCGTCTGACATTGATGAGGTCGTCCTCGTCGGTGGTATGACCCGGATGCCCAAGGTCGTCGAAGAAGTAACCAAGTTCTTCGGCAAAGAGCCCCACAAGGGCGTGAACCCCGACGAAGTGGTTGCCATGGGCGCCGCCATTCAGGCCGGTGTTCTGCAGGGGGACGTGAAAGACGTTGTTCTGCTTGACGTGACACCTCTGTCGCTCGGCATCGAAACCCTGGGCGGTGTCTTCACCCGCCTCATTGACCGCAACACCACAATCCCGACCAACAAGTCGCAGATCTTCTCAACCGCGGAAGACAATCAGTCCGCCGTGACGATCCGCGTGTTCCAAGGTGAGCGTGAGATGGCCGCCGACAACAAGATCCTCGGCCAGTTCAACCTCGAAGATATCCCACCCGCGCCCCGCGGTCTGCCTCAGATCGAGGTGACGTTTGACATCGACGCCAACGGCATCGTGTCGGTTCAGGCCAAGGACAAAGGCACCGGCAAGGAACACAAGATCACGATCCAGGCCTCTGGTGGTCTCTCGGACGAAGATATCGAGAACATGGTCAAGGACGCCGAGGAAAACGCGGAAGCGGATAAAGAGCGTCGCGAGATGGTCGAAGCCCGCAACCAGGCCGAAAGCCTTATCCACTCGACCGAAAAGTCGATGGAAGAGCACGGCGACAAGGTCGATCCGACCACCATCGAAGCCATTGAGCTTGCCATTGCAGCACTCAAGGACGATCTGGAGAAAGAAGACGCTTCCGGCGAGAAGATCAAGTCCGGTATCCAGAACGTCACCGAGGCAGCCATGAAGCTGGGTGAGGCCATCTACAAGGCCAGCCAGGAAGAGGGCGACGATGAACCGATGGCAGCGGATGAAGCTGGCGCCGGGGAAGACGATATCGTCGACGCCGATTTCGAAGATCTCGACAAAGACAAGCGTGCGTAACACCGCATCATCGTTGATCGGGGGCCCACGCGGCCCCCGATTGGCGTTGTAAAGGAGATCGACATGGCCAAACGCGATTACTATGAGGTCCTGGGTGTTTCCAAAGGCGCGTCTGCTGACGAGATCAAGAAAGCCTACCGCACGAAAGCCAAAGAACTTCACCCCGACCGCAACAAGGACGACCCGAATTCCGAGACTGCGTTCAAGGAAGCGGGTGAGGCTTATGACATCCTGAAAGACCCCGAGAAGAAAGCTGCCTATGACCGCTTTGGGCATGCCGCTTTCGAAGGGGGCACCGGCGCCGGGGCGCGTCCGGGTGGTGGCTTCGGCCAGCAGGGCGATTTCGCAAGCGCCTTCTCCGATGTCTTCGATGACCTTTTCGGCGATTTCATGGGCGGCGGTCGCGGTGGCGGCGCACGGCAACGTGTGGCACGCGGTGCCGACCTGCGCTACAACCTGCGCGTAACACTGGAAGAGGCCTTCACCGGGCTTCAGAAAACCATCAACGTCCCCACCTCGGTGGTGTGCACATCCTGCGATGGCACCGGGGCCGAAGGCGGTGCAGAACCCACCGTCTGCCCCACATGTTCCGGCATGGGCAAAGTCCGCGCACAACAGGGCTTCTTTACGGTTGAGCGCACCTGCCCGACCTGCTCTGGCCTGGGTCACATCATCAACAACCCTTGCAAGGTGTGCGCAGGCAGTGGGCGCGTCGAAAAAGACCGCTCCCTCAGCGTCAACATCCCCGCAGGTGTCGAAACCGGAACCCGCATCCGCCTCGGCGGTGAGGGCGAGGCCGGCATGCGCGGCGGTCCAGCAGGGGACCTGTACATCTTCATCGAAGTGGCCCCGCACGCCATCTTTGAACGCGAAGACAACAACCTGTTCTGCCGGGTTCCAGTCTCGATGACGTCCGCGGCCCTTGGTGGCGATATCGAAGTGCCCACGATCGATGGCGGTCGTAGCCGCGTGAAGATTCCCGAAGGCTCTCAATCAGGCCGCCAGATGCGCCTGCGCTCCAAGGGGATGCCCGCGTTGCGCGGCGGGGCTTTGGGCGACATGTTCATTGAACTTGCCGTGGAAACGCCTGTGAACCTGACCAGCCGCCAGAAAGAGCTGTTGAAAGAGTTCACTGAGCTGAGTGAGAACAACAACCCGGAAAGCAAAAGCTTCTTCAAATCCGTGAAAAGCTTCTGGGACAGCATGAAAAGCTGAGAAAAAGAAAACGCGCCCCGGCCATGAGCCGGGGCCTCTTTCTTCCTGACGTTAACTAAAACCTAACCATGCATTTGTCATGTTGAGCCATGGCACAGTCAAACGCGTTCTCTGATCTCACCCTGCCGCTCTTCGATAGCGACGAAGCAACGGCGCGGCCTGCGCCTGACCCAAAACTGCCCTCCTATCTACGTGACCACCGCAAACGCTTGCGGGATCGGTTCCTGACTGGCGGGGCGGAGGCCTTGCCGGATTACGAAATGCTCGAACTGGTCCTGTTCCGTGCCATCCCGCGTCAGGACGTCAAACCCCTGGCCCGCGCGTTGCTGGACCACTTCGGAGATTTCAACACCGTCCTCTCCGCACCGCTCGATCAGTTGGAGGCAGTTAAGGGCGTAGGTGACGCGGTGATCTGCGAGCTCAAGATCATTGAGGCCGCCGCTCACCGTCTGTCACATGACCGCATTCGCCAGCAACCAGTCCTGTCGTCCTGGGGCGCGCTTCTGGATTACTGCCGCACCACCATGGCGCACCGCGCAACCGAACAGTTTCGCGTCTTCTTTCTTGATCGCAAAAACACCCTCATCGCCGACGAAGAACAAGGGAAGGGCACGGTTGACCATGTGCCGGTCTATCCCCGGGAAATCGTCAAACGCGCCCTTTTGCTCAACGCGAGCGCGCTGATCCTGGTCCACAACCACCCTTCCGGTGATCCAACCCCGTCTCAGGCGGACATCCAGATGACCAGGGAAGTGGTGCTGGCCGCCGAGGCGCTTGGCATCGCGCTGCATGATCATGTGATCATCGGCAGGTCTCAGGAAACCAGCCTGCGTGCGGATGGCTATCTTTAAGCATCTATCTGGGGGCGCTGCCCCCGTCGCCCAAGGGCGACTCCCCCGGGATATTTTTGGCAAGAAGAAAGGCTCAAAGGTAAGTCAGTTCTTCTTGCCGCAAATATCCCCGCCGGAGGCATGAAATCCAAATGGCTCGATCTCTGCATGGGCCGGATATGGCAAAGCATCTCACCGCACCCATACCTCCACGCGCCGGTTCACCTGACGCCCCCATGAGGTTTCATCACATGCCATCGGCATGGCCTCTCCGAACGCCGCGGTCTCAAGGCTGACACGGGACAGGTCATCTGTCTCTGCGGCATCCAGCACGGCCTCGCGAACTGCCTCGGCCCGCCGGTCAGAGATTTGCAGATTGATGTCGGCCGACCCTTCGCTGTCACTGAAACCCACGAACACCAATCGCCGCTCATCATACAGCCCGATCTCCAGCGCGCGGGCCAGTTGCTGCACGTTGGAGCGTGACTGCGCATCAAGCCGGACAGAGCCGGTTTCAAACCGGAATGTGGTGCTCAACCGCTTCAGAGGCGTCAGAAACGATACCATCTCCTGCAGGTTTTCCAGCGACGTCTCATCGCCCGCCTGCGCGATGGCATTGGCGAACCGGTCCCCCTGCTGATGCACCGGGATTTCCTCAGGCGCCTGGTCCACGAACCCCGCCCGCCGGATCACCAGCTGGGCCGAGGGATCGTTCAGATAAGACAGGAAATCCCGCACAACCTTGGGAAAACGCCGCGCCGGGATGTAAAGGAACATGGGCGATGTCATTGGGTAATCCTCGGTTTTCACCCCTCGCCTGTTGGCGCGCAGGGTAAACCCGCATTCCCCGGCGAACCCGGGAACCCAGGCATTGCCCGTCTCCGACCGGCTTGTCACACCCACGGCGAAGGGATCATTCGCCACCGCGCGGGCCAGATCAGGCCCGCCGGGATGCAGCACGGCCCCGTCCACCAACTCCGCCTGCACCGGATCCAGCAATATGTCCTGCATCGCCTGCCCCAGCCCAGAGGATGGCGCGTGCACATGCACAGCGATCGGCGCATCCGCACCCCCCAGCAACGCCCAATTGTCGATCTCACCCGACAAAAGCTGCGTCAGCTGTGGAACCGTCAGTTCCTGAAGTGGGTTGGACGGGGCCACCACGGGCACCAACGCGTCCAGCGCCACAACCCGACTGCCATTGCGAGAGGTCAGATCGCCAAGACCGGCATCCTCGACGCGTTCAAGCTCCTCCTCACGAACTTCGCGCAAGGACATAACCATATCAGCCTGATCCACCAAGAGGTCTGCAAAAGCCTCATTCGAATTTGTCAGCCGAAAGGTAAACGCCGCCACATCCCGGGCACTTTCGCGATCCGTCAGGCGATAGACGGTTTCATGATCAGTCGGATTTTCGCGGCTGACGGTAAAATCGTTGCGGATGGCAAACGCCTCCAACAGGGCGGGCATCAGAACCCGTCCCACCGTCGGCGCACCTGCAAACGTGACCTTGGCGACAAAATCTTCCAGATCAGGGCACCCCGGCCCGGCGCAAAGCACACCGGAGCCATCCACGGTCAACTCACCATAGATCGTGTCCACGCGGTAAAACTCTCCGTCGAAGCCCAGAAGGTTGCCGGAGATTTCCACATTGCCATCGCGGGAGGTCAGCGTCACGTCCTGCGCAACGGCCATCCCGATCATGGAAAACATGAAAAGTGCGGCGAAACCCGCCGCACGTAACACTGTCATGAATGACTCCCTGCTCGCAGCGTTTTAGTTGCGTGCGATATTCAGGTCATCAAAGAGGTTTTTCAACACCAGAAAGTCACCGATTGCATCGCAATCCGGCATGGCGAGCGTCAATTCGCGCGCGCTCATCGGCTCAGATCCGGATTTCTGCAGCACCTGGGCCTCCAGATCACGGCCACAATTCTCTGCTGTCACTTCCGCTTCCAGGCTCAGTTCAACGAAACCTTCGTTCAGCGCCGTGCCCGTTGGAAACGTGTAGACTTCGACAATCTGCGGGTTCAGGGCCACCTCTTCGCCAATGCGCGTCATGAAGCCACCTTCGCCACGCGCTGCCACGGCAACATCGCCCATCTCGCCAGACCAGATGTGGCCCTCTTCGCCGTAGGCCGCACCGTATTCCAGCGCATGAACCTGAAGCCCGTTCAAGCCAGCGCCTTGCACGATGGCCCGGTCATAGTACTCGATCGAACTGACCTCGGCCTTCGCCACGGCACTGTCACCGGCGGCAAATGTCACGATGAACACGGCCTCTGCGGACAGCGCGGGCACGGTCATGGATGACAGGCCATCGACATCAGTCACACCAGAGACCATCATTCCATTATGGTGCAGCGTATAGCGTTCTTGTGTCAGGCAAGGGGCGTCGATGAACAGCTGCACCATCGCCGCGGGCGCTGGGGTCGCCAGAACCTTCACTTCGCAATTGAAAGACGGCGCCGGCTCTTCGCGGGGCATGATGGCAATCGGCTCATCATCCAATGCGGCAAGCGTCACCGGGGTGTCGGGGAAGCTTCCGGGTGCGGAACAGCCCTCGGCGGGATCGGGACGCCACCAACAAAGCTGGCCCCTTCGATTTCGATCGGATCAGCGGTTTCCGGCGTCTGTGCGAGGACTGGCTCCTGATCTGCGTCGTTTGCCACGGTCAGAATGTCGGCCGCACTGACAGAAGCAACCTGCACCGCTTGTGCGGCCTCTCGATCCTCGGGTGAGCCCAAAACATGTTGCATCAGAAACCCTGCTGACAAAGCGCAGAACAGGGTGCCGACGATCGTGATAATGCGTCTTGCATTTATCATGGGTACTCTCCCTCACCGAATAAGTCAGTCTGGGATGTAGCCGAGAAAAGTGGCCGGTCTGAGGCAGAGCTAAGGAGTGTTTAAGGTCAGTCCGGGGCGTTCTGACTTCAGGCGAACCGTCCGTGGCAATGCTTGAACTTCTTGCCGGACCCGCAAGGGCAGGGCGCATTTCGGCCCGGGTTACCCCATGTGCTCTGGTCGTTTTCGTCAAATCCGGCGGCCACGGCTGCCTGGGTTGGCGTGTCTGTCCGGTTCTCTTCCGCTTGCGCAAGCGCTTGTTCCATCGCCGCCCGCTGCGCTTCCATCTGCGCTCGAACTTGTGCTGCTTCTTCCAACATCCGTTCCGGGTTCAGACCACAAAGGTTGCGAGTCACATCCTGGCGCAAACTGTCCAACATGCTTTCAAACAGCTGGAACGCCTCGTTCTTGTATTCGTTCAGCGGATCACGCTGCGCATAGCCACGGAAACCGACAACGCTACGCAAATGCTCCAGCTTCAGAAGATGTTCGCGCCACTTCGCATCAATCGTCTGCAGCAATAGCTGCTTTTCGATGCTGCGCATGGCTTCGGCACCAAGGGCCTCCGTCTTCTGCTGCATCATCTCTTCAAGAGCTTGCTCCAGCTTCTCGGTAACCTCTTCGTCGTCCACGCCTTCTTCGTCGGCCCATTCGGCGACCGGCAGGTCCATGAACAGCTGTTCCTTCACCGCCTCCTGCAAGCCTTCCGTATCCCACTGATCGGCATAGCTGTTGGGGGGCATGTACGTGTCGACAAGATCATCGATGACTTCGCCGCGCATGTCCGAGACAACCTCGGACAGGTCTTCGCTGCGCATGATGTCCAAACGCTGCTTGAAGATCACTTTGCGCTGCTCGTTCATCACATCGTCGAACTTCAAAAGCTGCTTGCGGATGTCAAAGTTGCGGCCTTCGACCTTCGATTGGGCGCGTTCCAGTGATTTGTTCACCCAAGGGTGGATGATCGCCTCACCTTCCTTCATGCCGAGACCGGACAGCACCTTTTCCAGCCGTTCAGAGCCGAAAATCCGCATCAGGTCATCTTCAAGGCTTAGGAAGAACGCGCTGCGGCCCGGGTCACCCTGACGGCCCGACCGGCCGCGCAGCTGATTATCGATCCGGCGGCTTTCGTGCCGTTCTGTGGCCAAAACGAAGAGGCCACCGGCGTCCTTGACCGCCTGCTCATCGGCAACATGGCCTTCCTCGATCTTGGCGCGGATCGCCTCCGGATCACCTTCCGGATCGGCGGCAATCGCCTCCATGATCTTGAATTCAACATTGCCACCCAGCTTGATGTCGGTACCCCGGCCCGCCATGTTGGTCGCAATCGTCACCGCGCCCAGCTTCCCGGCATCCGCTACGATCTGCGCTTCCTGCTCATGCTGGCGTGCGTTCAGAACGTTGTGCGTGATGCCCGCTTTGGTCAAAAGCTGGCTCAACAGCTCGGACTTTTCAATCGACGTCGTGCCAACCAGAACCGGTTGCTTGTTTTCATGCGCCTTTTGGATCGATTCAACGATGGCTTGGTACTTGTCCTCGGTGGATTTGTAGATCGCATCGTCTTTGTCGTCGCGCGCGATCGGCAAGTTGGTGGACACTTCGACCACGCCCAGGCCGTAAATCTCGGCAAATTCTTCAGCTTCTGTTGAGGCTGTCCCGGTCATACCCGACAGCTTTTCATAAAGACGGAAGTAATTCTGGAACGTGACCTGCGCCAGTGTCACATTCTCTGGTTTGATGTCACAGCCTTCCTTGGCCTCAATCGCCTGATGCAGACCGTCGGACAGGCGGCGACCGGCCATCATCCGTCCGGTAAATTCGTCGATCAGCACCACCTCGCCATCGCGCACAATGTAATCGCGGTCCCGCTGGAACATCTTGTGCGCACGCAGGCCCTGGTTGACGTGGTGCACAATCGTCGTGCTTTCCGGATCATAGAGCGACTGCCCCTCGGGCAAGATCTCTTTCTCATGCAAAAGTTGTTCCAGAAAATCGTTGCCCTCGTCGGTGAAAGTCACGCTTTTCTGCTTTTCATCCATCGTAAAGTGATCTTCCGCCAGCTCGGGGATCAGCTTGTCGATGCTGACATAAAGCTCACTTCGGTCCTGCGCCGGGCCAGAGATGATCAGCGGCGTCCGTGCCTCGTCGATCAGGATGGAATCCACCTCGTCCACGATCGCAAAGTGATGCCCGCGCTGGTTCATCTGCTCCAGCGAAGACTTCATGTTGTCGCGTAGATAATCGAAACCCAACTCGTTGTTGGTGGCGTAAGTTACGTCCGCCGCATAGTTGGCCTTCTTGTCCTGATCCGGTTGGTCCGGCACCACGACACCCACGGTCATGCCCAGCGCGTGATGCACCTTGCCCATCCACTCCGCGTCACGGCGGGCCAGATAGTCGTTCACCGTCACGATGTGCACACCCTTGCCGGTCAGCGCGTTCAGATAGGCCGGGAACGTCGCGACAAGGGTTTTGCCCTCGCCCGTCTTCATCTCAGAGATATTGCCCTGATGCAGGAAGATACCGCCCATCAACTGCACATCGAACGCCCTTAGGCCCAGCGCACGGCGCGCAGCCTCACGGCAGTTCGCAAACGCCTCGGGCAGAATGCTGTCCAGGCTCTCACCTTCCGCAACGCGGGATTTGAACTCTACGGTCTTGTCGATAAGGCCCTGATCACTCAGCGCTTCGAATTCCGGTTCCAATGCGTTGATCTTGTCAACGAGAGGACGCGTGGCCTTGACCTTGCGATCATTTTTGGTGCCGAAGATTTTCTTCGTGACCGTGTTCAAACCCAGCATCTACTCTACGCTCCGATCTTTCGCGTTCTCGTGAAAGGCATTTGCTTGCTCCGGCTGTCCAGCGCCCCTAGAACAGGGACAAGACAGCGGGCCAGCCTTTGATCATAAGGCGATGTAAGGGTCCGCTTTATAACTGTCAACGTCGCGCACGCCCCGTCACCAAGGCAGGGTCGCACAGCACGACTTACATAGGATTGAGCATGACAATTCCCTTCAAGGCATCCCTTGCCGCCGCCACCATCGCACTCGCCCTTCCGTTCACGACGGCTATGGCACAGGAAAGCGGTGAAACAGACGTTGAAACCCCTGATCCGGGCATGGTTCTGGCCTCCGTGAACGGCACAGACATTACCCTCGGCCACGTCATTGCCGCCCGCTCCAACCTACCTCCAGAATACGGCCAACTGCCTGCAGCCCTGTTGTTCCAAGGGCTTCTGGACCAACTGGTGCAGCAAACCGTTCTGGGTCAGTCTTTTGAAGGTGAGCTATCTCTGCAATCCAAAATCTTCCTCGAAAACGAAGAGCGCGCTGTCGTGGCGGGCGAAGCGATTGCCGACTTCTTCTCCGCCGACGTGGATGAAGACGCTCTGATGGCCGCCTATGAGGAGCAATACCCCGTGGTCGAAGGGCAGCTTGAATATCGCGCCTCTCACATTCTCGTGGAAACCGAAGAAGAAGCCGCCGACATCGTGACTGAGATGGAAAACGGTGCCGTCTTCTCCGCCCTGGCCAACGAACGCTCCATCGGTCCATCTGCGTCTGTCGGTGGTGATCTTGGCTGGTTTGGCGACGGCGACATGGTCGCGCCGTTCTTTGAGGCCGTGATCACCCTCGAACCCGGCGGGATTTCAGAGCCGGTCGAAACACAATTCGGCTGGCACGTGATCAACCTCGTGGAAACCCGTGACGTGGAACGCCCCACGTTTGAGACCGTCCGCGAAGAACTGGCCAGCCAAATGCAGCAATCCATGCTGGAAGAGCATATCGCGACCCTGTCAGAGGGCGCCGATATCGACCGGGCAGACACAACCGACATTGATCCCAGCGTGATCGACCGGGCCGACCTTCTGGAGAACTGATCATGGGTGGCACGCCTCCTCTCTCCCCCCTCGCACCGGCCAGTTTCCCGGATCTGCCGGAAATTGGCGGGGCCAAATTCGCCATTGCCGAGGCGGGCGTGCGCTATAGCGGTCGACCCGACGTGATGCTGGCGACATTGGCAGAGGGCACGACAATCGCGGGTGTGTTCACGCAGTCGGCCACGCGATCAGCGGCGGTGCTGGATTGTCAGGAAAAGATCGCGTTCACCTCGGATGCCGAGGCCGCCATCATCGTCAACTCCGGCAACGCCAACGCGTTCACGGGCAAGAACGGCAGGGAATCGGTCAAGGCTGTCACCAACGCGGTCGCCAAAACCCTCGATATCCCCGAGGCACGCATCTTCTCGTCTTCCACCGGCGTGATTGGAGAGACACTTCCGCATGAAAAGATCGAGGCCAAGCTGCAAGACCTTTCCGGGTCCCTGTCCTCCGCCGGCATGGCCGACGCTGCCAAAGCGATCATGACCACCGACACCTTCCCCAAGGGTGCCGCAACCACCGCCACAGTGGATGGTCAGAAAGTGCGCATCGCTGGCATCGCCAAAGGCTCCGGCATGATTGCGCCCGATATGGCCACCATGCTGGTCTACATCTTCACCGATGCCTTGGTGGATAAGCCAATCCTGCAATCCATGGTCTCGGCCCTCAATCAAACGACGTTCAACTGCATCACTGTCGACAGCGATACCTCCACGTCCGACACCCTGCTCGTCGCGGCCACCGGCGCATCCGGCATTCGCGTGACAGAAAACAACATCGGCTTCATGGAAGGCCTACGCCGCGTGATGCTGGATCTCGCCCATCAGGTCGTTCGCGACGGCGAAGGGGCCAGCAAGTTCGTCACTGTCGCTGTCACCGGTGCCTCCTCAGATCGCGACGCCCGCACCCACGCCATGGCCATCGCCAACTCGCCACTGGTCAAAACCGCCATCGCCGGGGAAGATCCGAATTGGGGCCGCGTTGTGATGGCCATTGGAAAATCCGGAGCACCGGCGGATCGCGACATGATCGCCATCTCTTTCGGCCCGATCCAGGTGGCCAAGGACGGTTGGGTCTGCCCGGACTACAGCGAAGAAGACGCCGCAGCCTACATGAAGAATGAGCATATCGACATCACCGTTGATCTCGGCATCGGCGGCGGGCGCGCGGTGGTCTGGACCTGCGATCTCACCCACGGTTACATCGACATCAACGCCGACTACCGCTCGTGAAAACCGTTCTGGTCTCTGCTGTTGCCCTGATCGACATCGACGGGCGCATCCTTCTGGCGCAACGGCCCGAAGGCAAATCCATGGCCGGCCTGTGGGAGTTTCCGGGCGGCAAGGTCGAACCCGGTGAAACGCCGAAAGCCGCTCTCATTCGCGAACTGCACGAAGAGCTGGGCATCGACACCTGGGAAAGCTGCCTCGCCCCGCTGACCTTCGCCAGCCATAGCTATGATGACTTCCACCTCCTGATGCCGCTCTTTGCCTGCCGCAAGTGGGAGGGCACACCCATGAGCCGCGAAGGGCAGGCCCTCAAATGGGTGCGCGCCAAGGACCTGCGCGACTACCCCATGCCCGCCGCAGATATCCCCCTTATCCCTATTCTTCGTGATTGGCTCTGACCCTTAACTTTTTGTTAGAAAGTTTCGTCAAAAGCTATACATATGAAACAATCATGTTTTAGGGGGAGAAAACATGCTGAGAACGATCACCATTGGTACGACCGTTTCTGTTCAGGGTGTCTATGTGCGTGACCTTCCAAACGGTCAGATGCAAGTCCGCGTGGGTGACCAAACCTATTCGGGCACACCGGTACAACAAGCTGCGTAACAAGTAGGGCGGGGTTTCCCCCGCCCATTCATATTTCCATAAACTCCGGCACTTGTGCCCATAAGACGTAGGGTGGGGTTTCACCCCACCACCCCATCAGTCGAGATTACGCTCGACCTCTTCACGCTCAAAGATTTCGATCACGTCATCGGCACGGATGTCGTCATAGTTCTCAAACGCCATACCGCATTCCTGACCTGACTGAACCTCCGCAACTTCATCCTTGAAGCGCTTGAGCGTTTTCAGCGTACCTTCGTGGATCACCACATCGTCGCGCAGCAGCCGCACACCGGCGGACCTGCGCGCCACGCCCTCGGTGACAAGACACCCCGCCACCTTGCCAACGCCAGAGACCTTGAAGACCTCCTTGATCGACGCGTAACCGATGAAGTTCTCGCGAATTTCCGCGCCCAGCAGACCCGAGGCCGCCGCCTTCACATCATCCACCAGATCGTAGATCACACTGTAATATCGGATCTCGACGCCCTTCTGGTTGGCCGAATTCCGCGCCGGCGCATTGGCCCGCACGTTGAAGCCAAACACAGGCGCGCCAGACGCTTCCGCCAGGCCGATATCACTTTCCGTAATCGCGCCCACGCCGGAGTGCAGCACGCGCACGCGCACTTCTTCGTTGCCAATCTTTTCCATCGCCTGAACGATCGCCTCGGCAGAACCCTGCACATCGGCTTTCACCAGAATCGGCAATTCTTTGACGTTCTCGTTTTCCTTGGCCTGCGCCAGCAGCTGCTCCAGAGACGTGCCCGCACCAACAGCGGCGCGCTTCTCTTTCGCCACGCCTTCGCGATACTCGGCAATCTCACGCGCCTGCGCCTCGGTCTCAACCACATTGAGAACGTCACCGGCTTCCGGCGTACCATTCAGGCCAAGCACCTCAACCGGTACCGACGGCCCTGCTTCTTTGACGCGCTCACCCCGGTCGTTCACCAGCGCACGGACTTTACCGTACTGCTCACCCACGACGAAGATATCACCCTGGCGTAGCGTACCGTGCTGCACCAGAACCGTCGCGACCGGGCCACGGCCCACATCCAGCTGCGCCTCGATCACGGCACCTTCGGCGGCACGGTCAGGGTTGGCCTTCAGCTCAAGAATCTCCGCCTGAAGCGCGATGGCTTCCAGCAGTTCATCAAGGCCCTGTCTGGTGATGGCGGACACTTCGACATCCTGCACTTCCCCAGACATCGCCTCAACGATTACCTCGTGCTGCAACAATTCGGTGCGCACTTTGTTCGGGTCCGCCTCGGGCTTGTCGATCTTATTGATCGCCACGATCATCGGAACTTCCGCCGCTTTGGCGTGGTTGATCGCTTCAATCGTCTGCGGCATCACCGAGTCATCGGCAGCCACAACAAGGACCACGATATCTGTCACCTGCGCACCACGTGCACGCATGCTTGTAAACGCCGCGTGGCCAGGCGTGTCGAGGAAGCTTAGGATCGCACCGCTGTCGGTTTTCACCTGGTAGGCACCGATGTGCTGCGTAATGCCGCCTGCTTCGCCATCCACAACCTTGGCATTCCGGATCGCATCCAGAACAGAGGTTTTACCGTGGTCGACGTGTCCCATCACGGTGATGACCGGTGGGCGCGCTTCAAGGTCTTCTTCCTTGTCCTCAACGGCGGCAATGACGTCTTCCACGTCCGCATCGGAAACGCGCGTCACCTTGTGACCGAATTCCTCGATGATCAGTTCTGCAGTATCCGCATCAATTGTCTGGTTCTGCGTGGCCATGATGCCGTTGTTCATCAGCGATTTAACAACGTCACCGACGCGTTCTGCCATCCGGTTGGCCAGTTCTGCCACTGTGATCATCTCAGGCAGCTGCACGTCGCGCACGACCTTCTCACGGTCCTGGCTCCCGCCCAGCGCCTTCTGACGCGCGCGCTCCTGCTTCCGCTTCATCGCGGCGAGTGATTTCTGACGACCGCCCTCACCCCCGGCCAAGGCTTGGTTCAGGGTCAGCTTGCCAGACCGACGCCCATCATCACGGCCCTTGCCACGACCACGCTTCTGGTCGCGCTCGGGCTCCTGACGGCGCGGCTGCTGTTGCTGCTTGGCCGGACCACGCGGTGCGGCAGCCGCGGCGTCTTCGGGCGCTGGCTGCGCGGCGGCCACAGCGGCGCGACGCTCGGCATCTTCTTTTTCCTTGCGCGCGCGCTCTTCCTCTTCGGCTTTCGCGCGGGCTTTCTCTTCGGCCTCGCGCTGCTCGCGCTCTTTGACTTCGGCTTCCTCGCGGCGACGCTTGCGCTCTTCTTCACGCGCCTGCTCTTCGGCCTGGCGCTCAGCGGCTTCATCCGCCTCCCGCGCCTTGGCCGCCTGCAACGCCTTCAACCGGCGCTCCATCTCCGCATCGGAAATCCCGGCGGGCCGCTTGGATGCATCCCCACCAACACTCTGAGACCCGGGCGCAGACGCCTTACCGCCAGCCGCACCCGGCTTCGGTTTGACGACGCGTTTGCGCTTGGTTTCCACCACGACATTCTTGGTCCGACCATGGCTGAAGCTTTGCTTCACATTCCCCGCACGGGGACCACCACGCACACCCAGAGTCTTTTTGCCGTCGTTGTCGCTCATCTGGTCTTCTTCCCTTTCCGGCGGGGTTCATCCACCGCCGAGACGCGCAGGCCTTTCAGCCTTGCCGCCTCCTCTACAACACGTTGCGACAAACCTCCATCCCCCAGTGCGGCATGGATCACGGTTTGTCGCCCGAATGCCTGGCCCAGCTCCTCGGCCGTCATCCAGCCGATGTAATTGCCGCCATAGGGCGTGCTGAGCTTCGATTTTCCTCTCTCAGAGCCATCACTGGCCTGGATCAGGACCCGCGCTGTTTCTTTCAGCAACCAGTCCTTCACCTTTTCATAGCCCGCAACGGCCCGCCCGCCCTTGCGCGTGAGGCTGATCAGTTCGACCACCCGACGCGACAGCATGACCTCCAAAAGATCAACAAGACCCTCCGGCACCGTCACCTTGGTTTTGGCGGCTCTGGCGAACAGACCCTTACCAACGGCTTTATCCAGCGCCGCCCGGTCCGCACTGACCCAGATCCCACGACCCGGCAGCTTTTCGGTCAGGTCCGGCACAATCTGCGTATCCGGCCCAACCACAAAGCGGACAAGACGCGCCTTTGGCAGCACATCACCGGTGGCGATGCACTTTCGTTCCGGACCGTTGGAATGGTCCTTGGGTTGCCCGGCGCGACCCATGTTCAAGCCTCACGAGGCCTGAAGGATCAGGCCTCGGCTCCTTCTGTGGTTTCACCGTCTTCGCCGACCTCTTCTCCGTCTTCCTCAGACGCCAAAAGATCATCCGGGTCCACCCAACCAAGCATCACACGCGCGGTCATGACCATATCCTGTGCTTCTTCCAAAGACACATCGAAAGGTTCCAGAATGCCGTCATCCTTGGTGCGCTCACCGTCCACGGTGGTCCAGCCGCCGGCCAGTTCCCAATCCGCGCAGGTGGCGAAGTCTTCCAATGTTTTCACATCGTCTTCGGCCAGCGCTCTCACCATCTGGGGTGTCAGGCCTTCGAAATCAATGAGGCTGTCCTCCGCCCCCAATTCGCGGGCTTTCTCCAGCGCTTCTTTCGCCTGCGCATCCAGCACGTCGCGGGCACGGGCCTGCAACTCGTTGGCGGTGTCTTCATCCACACCGTCAATCACCAAGAGTTCGTCGACTTCGACATAGGCCACTTCGTCCAGGTTGGTGAAGCCTTCAGAGACCAGAAGCTGGGCGAAGAACTCATCCAGATCCAGCGTCGTCATAAAGAGGTTTGTACGCTCTTCGAATTCCTTCTGACGGCGTTCGCTGTCTTCGGCCTCGGTCATGATGTCGATGTCGAGGTTCGTCAGCTGGCTCGCCAAACGCACGTTCTGACCCCGGCGACCAATGGCCAGCGAAAGCTGCTCTTCCGGGACCACGACTTCGATCCGCTCGGCCTCTTCATCCAGAACCACCTTGCTCACCTCGGCAGGCTGCAACGCATTCACAAGGAAAGTCGGCTGATCTTCGTTCCAAGGGATGATGTCGATCTTCTCGCCCTGCAGCTCGTTCACCACGGCCTGCACGCGCGATCCGCGCATACCAACACAGGCCCCCACGGGATCAATCGAGTTGTCATAGGAAATCACTGCGATCTTCGCACGGCTGCCCGGGTCACGGGCCACGGCCTTGATCTCGATGATGCCATCATAAATCTCCGGCACTTCCATCTTGAACAGCTCGGCCATGAACTCAGGCGCAGTACGGGACAGGAAGATCTGCGGGCCGCGTGTCTCACGACGGACATCCTTGATGTAGCAACGGATGCGGTCGCCATTGCGATAGCTTTCGCGCCCGATCTTTTCGTTCCGGCGCAGCACGGCTTCACCGCGACCCACGTCAACCACGACGTTGCCGTATTCCTCACGCTTGACCACACCGTTGATGATGGTGCCCGCACGATCCTGAAACTCTTCGAACTGACGATCCCGTTCCGCTTCGCGCGCCTTTTGCAGGATCACCTGCTTGGCGCTCTGGGCCGCAATCCGGCCCATATCTAC
This sequence comes from uncultured Roseovarius sp., assembly GCA_963422235.2. Taxonomy (GTDB): domain Bacteria; phylum Pseudomonadota; class Alphaproteobacteria; order Rhodobacterales; family Rhodobacteraceae; genus Roseovarius. The sequence goes on along the minus strand of CAXMWV010000002.1, from coordinate 1,540,824 downwards.
AGGCGGCACTTCTTCGACGAAGGTGTCACCCACTTTGGGGTCTTCCAGATACTGCTTGGCCTGCTCCACGGTGAACTCGGCCTGGTAGTTCTCCAGCTCTTCATCCTCCACCACGGTGCGCACACGGGTGAACGTTGCCCGACCGGTCTTGCGATCGATGCTCACGCGAATGTCCATCTCTGCGCCGTACCGGCTCTTGGCCGCTCGGGCGAGGCTTTCTTCCATCGCTTCGACCACCAGTGCGGGGTCGATCATCTTCTCACGCGCCACGGCCTCGGCGGTTTGCAGCAGTTCAAGCTGGTTTGCGGATGTAATGGCCATTTAGCGGTCCTCCTCAGACGTATCAGTCTCTATGTCGTCAAATTCTTCTTCAGTGATCAGGCCCGCATCCTTGCGCGCCTTCAGCATGTCTTTGATCAGCTCATCGGTCAGGATCAATTTGGCTTCGACCAGCCAGTCGAATTTGAGGCCAATTGTGCCCTCTTCGATATTGATCAGCACTTCGTCGTCTTCGATCCCAGCCAGCACACCCTTGAAGCGCTTGCGCCCGCCGATCAGCTCACCGGTCTCAAGCTTGGCATCATAGCCTTCGTAGTCTTCAAAGTGCTTGGGCATCGTCAGCGGGCGGTCAATCCCGGGGCTCGACACTTCCAACCGATAGGCATCGGTGATCGGGTCCTCCACGTCGAGAATGGCACTGACTGCGGTAGAGATATCGGCGCACTCATCGACTTCGATCCCACCATCGGGCCGTTCTGCCATGATCTGCAACGTCTTCTCCTTGCCGCCCATCAGCCGCACGCGCACCAGATCAAACCCCATGTCCTCAATGACAGGGGTGATGATCTCAGCCATGCGCCGATCAATGGCGGTTTTCGCGATCAGTGTGTTGCTCATGGTATCCAGTCTAGGAACGGGCACAAAAAAACGGGCCCGCGGCCCGTATCGTCTTTCCGGTGGAGCGTCAGGTGTGGACCCCAGCGCGCCGCTGTTGAGAGCGATATACGGAAGACGGGATTATTCTGCAAGGGGTACCCAAGAAAACAAGTGTGGATTAGCTTTCAGTGTAAATTTAGTCTTGCTACTAAATTTAGTATTTGCTATTGTGAGGTGTTGTTTTAGGAGGACTTTCTGTGGCGCAGCTGAATCCGTACCGGCCTGGTGCTGGTCAAACCCCGTTGTATCTCGCAGGCAGAGAAGATGAGAAACACCGTTTTGCCAAATTGGTTGGCCAACGACCTGTGCTTAGAAACTTGATTACGAGCGGATTGAGAGGTGTCGGAAAAACTGTTCTTTTGGAAAACCTAAAGCCCATAGCTCAATCGCAAAAATGGCTGTGGACCGGAAATGACCTATCGGAATCAGCTTCTCTGACGGAAGAAAAGATCGCGAAACGGCTGATAACAGACTTGTCTATACTTCTTAGCCCAATTTTAGCAAAGACGCATGAGCAATTGCCGCTTGGTTTTTTGAATCGACCAGAAAGACACTCGATACCAGTTTCATTCGATGACCTTTGGCAAATTTTCGAAGGTACTCCAGGTCTGGTGGAAGACAAACTGAAAGCGGTAATCCGAAAATCGCAGGATATGCTTGTCGGGAGCGGAATAAACGGAATCGTTTTCGCATATGACGAGGCACAAAACTTAGCTGACCACGCGCGAGAAAAAGAGTATCCGCTTTCTATTCTACTGGACGTATTAGCTTCTCTTCAAAGGAATCATCACGAGGTACAAATTTTGCTCGTCCTTTGCGGTCTCCCTACACTTTTTCCTAAGTTGAATGAAGCGCGCACCTACACTGAGCGAATGTTCGATATTATGATGCTGGATAAACTCAATGAAGAAGAGTCTAAACGAGCCATCGAAGAGCCAATAGCCATAACAGAAAGCTCTTTGTCTTTCGCACCGGAAACGGTGGACGAGATCGTATCAATGTCAGGTGGCTATCCTTACTTTATCCAATACATTTGCAAAGAAACCTTCGATGCGTGGATCAGTCAAATTGACTCTGGCGTAATTCCGTCCGTATCGAAGAATGAACTTTTGGCAAAGCTTGACCAAGACTTTTTTGCGGCTCGTTGGGAGAGAGCGACTGATAGACAACAAGAGTTCATGCTTGTCATAGCGAGCCTTGAAAACAGTTCGCAAGACTTCACTACTCAAGAAATCGTCGAAAAGTCAAAAGAGCTTCTGGAGAAAGGTTTTTCATCGAGCCACGCAAACCAAATTTTGAGCGCGCTTCTGAAGAGTGGTTTCGTTTACAAAAACAAGCATGGAAAGTACTCTTTTGCTGTTCCTTTGCTCTCAGAGTTCATTTTGCGACAAGATATGCAACCGTGATTGTCCTTCGAGGCGATTAAGCGTTCTTAAAATCGCAACAACTTAACTTTGATAGTATATCGGCCTCTAAAATGGACTGGTTCATATTGGATACGTTGTTTTTAGTCTTTTGAAACAACGAGATCACTTTGTGGGCGGCAGATCAGAGAGGGCGTTTGACGGGCATACTTAGACGGGCCGCCGCTCAAGTAGCCTGCAGCACCCAAGATCTCAGTCTTCTGGCTCTGGCTTATGTCGGGTGCCGTTAGACATGTCGGACGGCTTCTTCGGGTTCAACTCCGCCAGTTTCAACGCCGCCGCCAGCAACAGGATCGACACTGGCAACAGCAGCAACCGCGCAACATCAAGTTGCGATATCTCTTCCAGCCCCGAATGAAACGTCTTGAATGCCACGCTCAGGAACAGAACGAACAGAATGACGATGATCACCTCTGCCACCGTCTGCTTCAGCTCACCGATGCTGTCGACATGCAGCCAGTCTGGCAGGCCGATCTCACTTGGCTGGTGATCCGGGCGGATGAACAGCCCATACAATCCGAACCCGAAATAGATCAGCACCACGGCGATCAAGAACCGATCCAGGGCTTCAATCAGATAGATGACCGTTGCCTCATCGCTTGGCAAATCCCCACCGGATGCGCTCTGCCCGAATGCTATCGTGGCGAAGGCATCATAGGTCGTCGTCAAGCCAAGAAAGAACATCAGGATCGCGCCAAACCAGGACGCTAGGATCGCCGCGAAGGTCGAAACGCGGACCGATTTGAAAATGAGCTTCTCCGCAACTTCCAACATGGACGCGCCACCCGGTCAAAACAGCCGAAGGCGCACATTTTGGACGTGCTTTTCGCTTCTGTCGCAGGCCCTCGTACCCTTCAGGTCCGATATGTGAACACGACTGCGTGTTCGCAAGCCACTGTGCCAATTTGGCCTATGCGCGAGGCGACAAACGAGATGCCTCCCAAAGCCGAAAACCCTGGGTTTAGGCGCATCTGCCAGCCCGATTTTCGCACCGACGTAATACCGACGCGATACCGACGTAATACCGACGTTGAAAATCAGACCGTCGTCGCCGCCCCAAACGCGATCATCGAGGCGGCGAAACTCGTCGGCGCGACGCCCTTCAATTGCAGCGTCACGACCACGTCTTCGGTCTCGCCCTTGTTGTTCACTGCCTCTCCGAAATCCAGAACGATGAACGATCCACCGGCGCCATCATCGGTGACCTCAACCTCGTCCGGCGTCTCCGAATCGATCAGCAGCATGTCCTCACCAACGGCGAAATCATTGATCACCACGATGGGGTCATCTTCAAAAACCTGAACGATGTCGAGGCTGGCATCCGACCAGATACTCCCCGACCTGTCCGTCAGATCATCCAGCACAATCTCGAACTGATCCGCACCAGCAAATCCGGTCATCACAGCGGCGCCCAGGCCCGCGGGGGAGGACCCATCGGCGGCGTTTGTCACGCCGTAGAAATCGTCCTGCCCAATCACCGCCTGCAGGGTGCTGGCATCCTGACCGTCCTTGATATCAACGCCACTGTTGCCCTGGATGATGTCGTTGCCCTGGTTGCCCTCCAGCACGACACGCTGCGCCGTCTCACCGGCCTGTACGACCGTCTGCGCGCGCCCGATCACGGTGTCGTCCCCTGACCCTCCGCGCCCCTCTGACCCGGTATCAACAGAAATGAAGTCGTTCCCGGCCCCGCCAGACACGTCAGACCCTTGTGATCCCACAAGAAAGTCATCACCTGCATCACCATTCAAGCGGCTGTTAAAGCCCACGATCGCATCGTTGCCAGCAAGGCCACGGGCCTCCCCATTGCCCACGCGCAACGCGTCACCGCCATCGCCACCACTCAGCGTTGCGCCGTTCAACCCCTCCAGGATATCCGCACCGTCACCGCCAATCAGTTCGGACTCGCCCTCAGCCGTGATCGTATCGTTACCAGGCCCACCATCAGCCACGCCGCCCGTATCTTCGACAGTCATCAGGTCATTGCCTTCAAGCCCGGCTATGATTGTCCCATTCCGGGAGATCATCACATCATCACCGGATGTTCCGAACGTCGTGACGCCGTCATCTCCTATGATGGTTCCGTCGTCATCGGTGTCATCAGTGCTGTCGTCGGTGGTGTCCGTGTCGTCAGTGTCATCAACACTGTCATCTGTCGTGTCGGTGTCAGAGCCGTCATCCGTCATGTCATCCATGGTGTCGGTATCGTCGGACGTATCGGTGTCGTCCATGTCGATATCCATATCCATGTCATCCTCGACATCCGCTTCATCCGAGGACGCCGCGACCGGATCGTCGTCATCTTCCACAAGTTCGTAGACAGCAAAGCCGACCGCAAGCGTCGACAGGATTATAAGAGCCGTAAACATAACACCCCCACAGCGTTAGCCCGTTCAAGGTACGGTACACCGCATCTTTAACGCACTGAAATAGAGAGTTTTTCTGTGTCTCCTGGGAACACTACGGAAAGCATTTCGTGCTTACTGTTGCTCATCTGGAAACAAACCCAGGGTCAGCTACGAGCGCCTATCATCGAATAGGAGAATATGCGCGATGCGAAACAATTTAGAGACGTTTCGCCTTGCTTCGATTCTGAACGCTATTCGCGCCCCAGTCGATCCATGACCTTGACCAATTCCGCGCTGATCCCCGGTTCTGACAACGCATGCCCAGCCATCGGGATCATCTTGAGCTCAGATTTTTCCCACATCTCCGAAAGTCTGTAGGCCGCGTTGGGTGGGCAAATCATGTCATACCGACCTTGCACAACCGTGCCAGGGATATGGGCGATTTTGTCAATATCGCGGTATATCTGTCCATCGACCTCAAGGAAGCCCGCATTGATGAAGTAATGGTTCTCCAACCGCGAGAACGCACGGGCATAGTCGGCCGGACTGTCACCGCCGCGACCCGTCGATCCAACAGTAGCCAGAGCATTTTCCCAAGCCGCCCAAGCCTTGCCAAAACGCGTCTCTTGCACTCGGTCACCCGAGAACAACCGCCGGTGATACGCAAGAATCAGATCGTCGCGCTCATCTTCCGGAATGGGATCGACAAAAGCCGACCACGTCTCTGGCCAGAAGCGGCCCGCCCCGCCACCATAGAACCAATCAAGTTCTGCCTTTGTCATGGTGAACACGCCGCGCAAGACCAGATGAATGGGTCGTTCCGGATGGGTTTGTGCATACAGCAGGGCCAGCGTCGCCCCCCAACTGCCACCGAACACGATCCATTGATCAATGCTCAGTGTTTCGCGGATATGCTCAATATCCCGGATCAGGTGCCAAGTGGTGTTGTGTTCCACGCTGGCGTGCGGTTTCGACCGCCCGCACCCACGCTGATCGAACAGGATGATGCGATAGATTTTTGCATCGAAGTACCGCCGCATGGCCGGGCTGCAGCCACCACCGGGACCACCATGAAGCACAATGACAGGCAGGCCTTCAGGATTGCCCGATTGCTCCATGTAGACTTTATGGCCTTCGCCCACCTCTAGCATCCGCCGATCGAAGGGTTCGATGGGCGGGTAGAGATATTGCACTGCGCTCTTTTGGCCTGAAAATCTGTCCATAACCGGTCAATATAGTGCGGTAGGCCCAAATGAGCATATGGAGAGCAGAATGCAAGCCGCTCCAAACAGTAATCAGACGACAATTGACCCGCAGGAGGTGGCTAAGTTCGAAGCCATGGCGGCGGAATGGTGGGACCCGAACGGGAAATTTAAACCACTGCACATGCTCAACCCGTGCCGTTTGGATTACATAACCACGCAGATCGCAGCAGAGTTTGACCGGAATCTGAATGAAGCCAGCCCATTCGAGGGGCTGCGCCTTTTGGACATCGGCTGTGGCGGTGGTTTACTAAGTGAACCCATGGCACGGCTTGGGGCAGATGTGGTCGGCGCGGATGCGGCTGAGGGCAACATTCCGATCGCTCAGGTCCACGCAGCACAATCCGGCCTGTCCGTCGACTACCGCAACACCACGGCTGAAGCCTTGGCCGCGCAGGGTGAGCGGTTTGATGCGGTCCTGAACATGGAAGTGGTGGAGCATGTGGCCGATCAGCTGTCCTTTCTGACCGCGTGCCAACACCTTTTGAAACCCGGTGGCCTGCACATCTGCTCTACATTGAACCGGACCGCGAAAAGCTATGCTGCCGCCATAGTCGGGGCAGAACACATCATGCGCTGGTTGCCGAAGGGCACACATGATTGGTCTAAATTCATCACGCCGGATGAGCTGTTCAATCTGATGGAGCAAGCCGGGCTTGAGCCGGTGGACAAGAAGGGATTTGTGTTCAATCCCATCACTTGGGATTGGCGGCTGTCAGACAGTGATTTCAGCGTGAACTATGTGACAGCAAGCATCAAACCAAGCTCATCAGGTTAGCTGTCTTTGCCCAGTTTGCTGCGCAATTCTCTCAGGACCGGAAGCGCACCTCGCACCTTGCCTTCGCCCAGTTCCTGAACGACCTCGCTGATCACGGGCGTTATAGCTGAAATGGCCGCGTCGCGCGCCTGTTTGCCTGCTGGGCTAATCGTAACCATTTTGCGGCGGGCATCATCCCAATCTGGACGGATGTGGATGTAGCCCGCCCATTCCAGTTTGCCCAACGTGTTCGTCATGGCTCCACGCGTGACGTAAAACGTCTTGGCCAATTGCGCCGGGGACTTCTCTTCACCCACCCGTGCCAGATAGTTCAGAACCGAAAAATGAGAGATTTCCATGCCCTTGGGCAGCACGCGACTCAGCCGGTTTCTCACCAGCTGTTCATTGGTCAAAATCTCGCTGAAAAGCGTGACCGCCAGCATGCCGCTCGGGGTTTCGTTCATGTCGGTTCTTCAAATCTGTTCGCTCGTCGCAAAGATGGGATGCGACGGCGCGCAGTTTCTACCTCTGCAATATCAATGTCTACGGTTATCACACCCGGCTCTGTTCCGGCATCCGCCATGATGTCACCCCATGGGGAGACGATCAGACTGTGACCGTGAGTTTTGCGAGGCTTTCCACGACTCGCAGCATGCGTGCCCGTTTGCGCAGGCGCCAGAACAAAGCAGCCTGTTTCGATCGCCCGTGCACGAAGGAGTGTTTCCCAATGTGCAGCACCCGTTACCGGCGAGAACGCGGACGGCACAGTCAGGATGTGCGCCCCTGCCTGTGCGAGAGTGCGGTAGAGTTGGGGAAACCGGATGTCATAGCAAATTGTCAGACCTAGCATCGCGTCCCCAACAGGTGCAACGACAGCGCGGTCCCCAGGTCGGTAGCCGTCTGATTCACGGTATTTTTCTGTTTCAGAGACCGTCACATCGAACATGTGAATCTTGTCATATCGGGCGGCAGTTTCACCATCAGGCGCGATCAGGAAGGACCGGTTCGCAAACCGTCCGTCAGCGTCATGCGTCTTGAGAGCCAACGAGCCGATCAAACACCATGTTCCAGTTTCCCTGGCCTTGTCGCGTAAAGCGGCAAGGGTTTGATCGCTATTCTCAAACGTCAGAACGTCATTCTGATGGGTTCTGCTGGTAGAAACACAATTCATGACCTCTGGGGTGAGCACGAAATCTGCCCCTGCGTCGACCGCCTTGTCGTAATACCCAAGCGTGGATTTCAGGTTGTCCGCCGGATCATCACTGCTGTTAAGTTGGATCAGGGCGACCTTCATGCCACCAGAAGAGGGTCCAACTTGCCGGCCCGCTCAAGAGCGTAAAGGTCATCGCAACCACCGACATGCGTCTCTCCGATAAAAATCTGAGGCACAGTACGCCCGCCATTGGCACGCTTGATCATTTCCTGCTTGCGCGCCGGATCGGAAAACACGTCGATCTCGGAAAAACTGATGCCTTTCTGGTTCAACAGACGCTTGGCCGCGTGGCAGAACCCGCAAATCGGGGAGGTATAGATTTCTACAGGTTTCATGGTTCACCTATGCAACAACGTGTTTCGTTGCCTGTTATCTAGGTGTCCTTGGCCACACGCGCCAGTACAAGAACGCAAACCTCTATTGCGCCTGCTGCGTAGGCCGCTTGTGTCGCCGCCGAAAGTGTAGCGCCCGCTGTCATGACATCGTCTACGATCAGGACAGGACGGTCCTTACCCTGCTGCACCTGTCGCGGGTTAGGTTTGATTGCGCCATCCGTCACTTGAAACCGCGCATCAAATCCCAAACCATCAAGGCTGGGCGTTTGTCGATGTCGCTTGAGGAAATCGGGACAATAATCAAGTCCAGTATGTCGTGCGAGAGCTTCGGCAAGAAGGGCGGATTGATTAAACCGCCTTCGCAACATGCGGGTCCAATGCAGTGGAACCGGAACGATCAGGGTATCATCTTGCAACAACGGACGCGCCACACGGGCCATCCAGTTTGCAGCTGGAACAGCAATGTCACTGCGATCACCATGCTTCAGAGAAAGAACCAATTTCCGGCCTAAGTCCTTGTAGAGTATCGCCGAACGCCCGCGGGCCCATGGACGCGCAATGCTTAGGCAATCGTCGCACAGCTCTACGCCACCCATGTCCTCCCCTGGCAAGGGAACACCACATTGATCGCAAACCAGCCCGGTGATGAACGGTGTGTCTCGCCAGCAAGGACCGCATAGACCAAAGTCATCCTCGACCCTTTCATCACAGGTCAGGCAGCGTGGCGGGTAGACAAGTCGCAACGCTGTTTGAAAAGCCGCTACCATGTTCTTATTCTTTTGGTCATGACCATGCCTTTGACTGATCGCGCTGCCCTGATGCGCAACCGGACCCGCGCCAAGGCGAACCCAGTGACGTTCCTGCACGATGCAGCACGCGACGAGGTTCATGATCGCCTGAGCATGGTTAATAAAACCTTTCCGGATGCAGCCATCATCACAGGACATGCGGAACAATGGACGAAAGTCATCCCAAGGGCGCGTTTGATTGACGACACTGAAACTCTGGATTTGGAGCCAAACTCGCTGGATTTGGTTGTGCATGCCATGTGCCTGCATTGGTCGAACGATCCAGTCGGTCAACTGATCCAAGCGTTGCGGGCGTTGCGTCCAGATGGCTTATTTCTTGCCGTTTTTTTGGGCGGCGAGACTCTGAAAGAACTACGAAGCTCACTGGCACAGGCGGAGGTCGATCTTTTCGGCGGACTTTCCGCCCGTATTGCGCCGATGGGAGAGATACGAGATCTTGGAGCACTGCTTCAGAGGGCGGGTTTCGCAATGCCTGTCGCCGACAAGATTACCCTGAAAGCCTCATATCCGACACCGCTTCACCTGATGCGTGAACTTCGTTTGATGGGCGAGGCAAACGCGCTGTCCGCAAGGCGCCGGACGATCATGCCACGTGCACTCCTCACAAAGGCAAACGAAGTTTATCAAGAGAATTTCAGCACTTCGGATGGCAGGATTGATGCCACTTTTGAGCTTATCTTGTTGACAGGCTGGGCCCCGGCGTCCACACAACCGCGTCCCCTGCGGCCGGGCTCTGCCACGACCCGCCTCGCAGAAGCGCTGGGCACTGATGAGACGAAGTTGCAAGATTGACCTATCCGCAAAGGCGTTTATGTCCTTCGCATAGTGATGAGCAAGAAAGCCCAATCCATGCCAGATGCCAGCAACCCGGCCCGCAAGCCTGCCTTTGCCGATGAAAGCCATCCCAAGCTGCCGAAGGCGAAGACCGGTATTCTTTTGGCCAACCTGGGCACGCCGGACAACTACGATTACTGGTCTATGCGTCGGTATCTCAATGAGTTCCTGTCGGATCGGCGCGTCATCGACTATAGCCCGTGGCTTTGGCAGCCATTGCTTCAATTGATCATCCTGTCCAAGCGCCCTTTCACCAGCGGCGAGGCATACAAGTCCATCTGGAACGAAGAGAAGGGCGAAAGCCCCTTGATGACGATCACACGGGATCAGACTGAAAAACTGACGCACGAGATGCAGAACAGGTACGGCGACCAGGTGATGGTTGATTTCTGCATGCGCTATGGCAATCCGTCGACCAAGTCGAAGGTTCGCGAGATGACAGAGGCCGGATGTCGGCGCATTCTGTTTTTCCCGCTTTATCCACACTATGCCGGTGCGACCTCTGCCACAGCCAACGATCAATTCTTCCGCGCCTTGATGGAAGAAACGTGGCAGCCAATTGCGCGGGTCGTGGAACCATATTTCGATAACCCGCTTTACATCGATGCTTTGGCACAATCTGTAGAGGCCGCTTATGCCGACATTGAGACACGACCTGATGCGCTCGTGGTGTCATATCACGGCATGCCTCAGCGGTATCTGACGCAAGGCGACCCTTATCACTGTCAGTGTCAGAAGACGTCGCGGTTGCTGCAGGAACGACTTGGATGGGACGCCTCCGAAATCGTAACAACCTTCCAGTCGGTTTTTGGCCCGGAAGAATGGCTACGGCCTTACACGGTCGAGGAAGTGGCGCGTCTGGCCCGCGAAGACGGCAAAAAGAACATCGCCGTGATTGCTCCGGCCTTTTCTGCGGATTGCATTGAAACGCTTGAAGAGATCAACGAAGAAATCCGGGAAAGCTTTGAAGAGGCAGGCGGTGAAAACTTCACCTATATCCCATGCCTCAACGACAACGACGCGCATATTCAGGCGTTGTCAGGCATCATCGAAGACAATCTCAAAGGTTGGATAGGCTAAGTAGCGACGCGGCAAAACTGTCAGGGTGTCGCCGGAGCCAGTACCAAAGTACCAAACGCAAATACTGTCAGCGGAACGGAAAGGCCCGTCGCGGATGAGCTTTGTTTGCTGTCTGCCGCAATCTTTTGCGGTTCCATCAAGGGTTTGATTTCGACATCTTTGGGGGAGGGCGTTTCAGCAAAACCGACGGTCGCCGATAGCGACAAGACAGCTATGACACTCCAAAAACGCATTGTCCCTCCGCTAGCTTGGTTCTGTCAGAACTAGATCAACAGGACTTGCGTGCCGACATTGGTCTTCGCGAAAAGATCAGCGATATGTTCGTTGTACAGACCAATGCACCCGTTCGAAGACCTGCGACCAATCTTGCGTGTATCGTGAGTGCCGTGGATGCGGTAGTAGGTCCAACTCAGGTACAAAGCGTGCGTGCCAAGGGGGTTGTCCGGGCCCGGGCCAACATAGGGCGGCCAATCCGGGTTGCGTTTCAGCATTGACGGTGTTGGGCGCCATTCGGGCCCCACCACTTTGCGCACAACACTGGTCCGGCCAAGGCGTGTCATTTCTTCCGTCATGGGAACGCTGGTCGGATAGAGACGATAACCACCACCATCCTCGGCCCAATAGTGCAGGGCGCGAGATTGCGTATCAACGAGGATCGCACCATTTTTCAGGTTGGAAAAGTATGGCTGCCAGTCGAGCGCGCGGAAGCTAGAAATATTGCGGCGCACGGATTGTGAAATCTCCTGCTCCATCTCGATCTGCGCAGCGCCATTAAGGTCTTGCGCAATAGCTGGCGCGCCAAGCGTGGCGGCTGTACCTGCCAGAAACGAACGTCTGCTCAAACCGAATTGAGATTGTTTCTTCATGTGTCCTCTCCGCGTCGTGGAAAACTCCCGTCACGGGTAATTTATATTGCGCTATTGTCGCAATCGCAATTCAAACAAAAGTCATTTTGTCTCTGAGCGGATAACCGGGTTTGAATAACGGCGCGGCGCAAGTTACAGAAAGACGGTCCAAACTACAGGTGAGTCCCGACATGACTCGGATTTTCGGTATTATTATCATCACTATGCTGGGCCTTTCGGCCTGTGCCCCCGTGCCTTCTACACCTCAGCTTGGGCCAGACGGCCAACCTTTGCCGAAGGTGTACAATATCCGGCAGGGCCAATCCGCCAAGATTCAGCTCAGCATGCTTGATTCGGTCAACTCTCTGCGCGCAGCAGCGAACGTTGCGCCTGTGGAGCTGGACTCTCGGCTGAATGCCGCCGCCGCGACGCACGCTCAGGACATGTCGCTTCAGAACCGTCCCTGGCATTTTGGCTCTGACGGATCGTCACCGATCGACCGGGTGCTGCGTGTTGGCTACACTGGTCAGCTTATTGGCGAGAACATATCCGAGACGTATGAGACAGAGTTGGAAACACTTGCCGCATGGATGGAAGACGAAAACACGCGCCGTGTGATCCTGTCCCCGGATGCGACCGATCTCGGGTTTTCCTGGTTTCAGGAGTCGAATGGCAAGATCTGGTGGACGCTGGTCATGGGTAGTGACCGTTTTGGAAGTACCGACCCTCTGTCTTGATCACATCAGGGCGTAATGACGATTGGCGTCCCGGTTTCAACCATGGCGTAGACCCATTCCATGTGCTTGTCCTTTACCGAAATACAGCCCCACGTCCAATCTGGATCGGTCGGGTCAAACTTGCCGTTGGGGCGACCGTGGATGAAGATATCCCCACCAGGACTTTTCCCAGCTTTTTCAGCAAAAGCACGATCCGCAGGGTTGGGGTAGGAAATACCAAGCGACAGATGGAATGAGCTATTCGGGTTTCGGCGGTCGATATAGTAGTATCCCTCAGGCGTTTTTCCGTCGCCTTCGAATTGTTTGTGACCCTCGGGCGCAAAGCCAAGATCGATCGGGTACGACTTCAAAACGCGGTCATGATGCATCAGCCACATGCGACGGTCTTCCTTGGCGACGATCACTTTCGTCACCTCCGGCCCGTTGTAAGTTTTGAATTTTGACTTGCTGCACCCGGCGATGGTGATCGCCAAAAGCAAAACCGCAAGAATTTTCATTGCCCGTATCATCCGTTATCCCGTCGATTTTTGAAAAGTCATACTCAATCTGAGGCTGATTTTCCAATGAAATCGCCACCTTCAACCAAGTGTGAAAGTGCCCGGGGAAAGGCCGCGGATCACTCCGCGGCCTGCTCTGCCTGCAGGAAACCGCCGGACTGACGTTCCCAAAATCCGGCATAAAGCCCGCCTTGGGACAGAAGGTCCGCATGAGTGCCGTCCTCGACTATGTGACCTTGGTCCATCACGATGATCCGGTCCATCTGTGCAATGGTGGACAAACGGTGCGCAATGGCGATCACCGTCTTTCCTTCCATCATGCCATAGAGCGTTTTCTGAATGACCGCCTCGACCTCGCTGTCGAGTGCACTTGTCGCTTCGTCCAACAGCAAGATCGGCGCATCTTTAAGGATAACCCGTGCAAGCGTGATCCGCTGTCTTTGCCCTCCTGAAAGCTTCACGCCACGCTCGCCAACATGCGCATCATAACCCTTGCGCCCCTGTGGGTCCTCAAGATCCAAGATGAAATCATGCGCTTCGGCTTTCTTAGCGGCGGCGATCATCTCTTCCTCAGTGGCGTTCGGCATCCCATAAAGGATGTTATCGCGCACGGAGCGGTGCATCAGAGAACTGTCCTGCTGCACCATACCGATCCTGTGACGCAGGCTTTCCTGAGTCACTTGCGAAATGTCTTGCCCGTCAATTGTGATCCTTCCGTTCTCGATATCGTAAAACCGCAAAAGCAGCTTCACGAGGGTCGACTTACCGGCACCAGACCTACCGACCAGACCGATCTTTTCGCCTGGCTTGATGCTCAAGGCAATCTGATCAAGGCCACCTGCACCACGTCCGTAGTGATGCGACACGTGATCGATCTCTATGCGGCCGCGATCCATCTCAAGAGGTTTGGCGCCTTTCGCATCAATCAAATCAATCGGCTGCGCGATGGTTTCCATGCCTTCCGCCACCACACCCAGTTCTCTGAAAAACGTCGAAAGCGCCCACATGATCCATCCAGTCATGGCATTGAGGCGCAAGGTCAGCGCTGTTGCCGCCGCGACGGCCCCAACACTGGCTGTACCTTGCATCCAAAGAAGAAACGCCCACCCCACTACGCCTATGATCAACAATCCATTCAGCGTCACCAAAGACAGATCCATGATGGTGAAGATACGCATTTCCTTCTGGAATGTGATCCGCGCGTGCTCGATGGCATCTTTGGCGTAGTTCAGCTCGCTATCGTGATGCGCAAATAGCTTCACCGAGTGGATGTTCGTATAGGCATCGACAACCCGGCCAGTTACGAGTGATCGTGCGTCGGAAGATGCTTTGGACGCAGGGCCGACACGGGTCAGAGTCCACCTTACCAGCATTGCGTATAGGACAAGCCACAGGACCAGAGGCAGCGCCAAACGTGGATCAGCATCTGAAAGAAGAATCACAGCGCCTATGACGTAGGCAATTGAGAACGCTATCGCATCGAACACCTGGAACACGGCATCACCCGCCGCGGGGGGTGTTTGCATGATGCGGTTGGCAATTCGACCGGCGAAGTCGTTTTCAAACCAACCTACCGACTGCCGCAAGACATGCTTGTGCGCGCGCCAACGGATCAACGTCCCGAAATTGGGAAGGATCGCATTGTTAAGAAGCGCAACATCGATTGCCTGAACCAAAGGCCGCAGGAAGAGGATGAAAAGCGCCACGAGGATGAACTCAAGCCCGTAATCGGCGATCACCTCTTTGGGATCACCTGTCAAACGATCGACCAGAAGTCCCATGTAGTAGATCAGCCAGACTTCGATCGTGGCGACCAGCACAGACATGATGGCCGTGAATACAAACACCTTTTTGAAAGGGCGCATGTACTCACGCATGAACGGCCAAATCCGCGTGGGCGGAGTATCGGTCTCTTCATACGCGACATAAGGGTCGACGAGATTTTCAAAGAATTTGAACATTGGAAGGAATCCTGATGCGGTATTGCAAAAAGTCACGCGACTTTCGGCGCGCGGGTCTTGATTGGTCAGACAGCCGTTGCGCTTAGTCTAGCCAGATCCCGCGATACATCTCGTATTCCTCCTAAGTGGATAACTGGGTTCTCTCTCATGAAGCGCCAAAAGTCAAATGACGCGATTATGACAGAAGGTCTGATTTGCGGAGGCGAAAACCGGAGGCTATCCATTTCGCTTCAAGGTCCGCCAGTCGTTGACCCAGTACCGGACCATCGAGATCCGGCATCAAGTCTTGCGCTTTGACGGGAAACTCTGCGGCTTGACCAAGCTCAAGGGCTTCAATGTCTTTCGGTGACACAGGCCTGTTTGCAATGGCCGCGCGCAGAAGAAGAGCATCATGCCCTGTCTCGACCCCATGGCGGTATCCGAGTTCCCCTGCCGACATCACACCTGCCATTTCAGAACGCAATAGATCCAGGTGCCGTGCGTCCTTTTTGGACAGGCGCAGAGCCTGGGCAACATCTTCACCGCCGAGAACAGCCAATCGGCGAAGCGCTTCCGGTACGGCATCCTCTTCAAGATGCACCAGCGGCGCGAGAAAGCGATCATCTGCGCCGGGCAAGACGAGTGCAAGCACCCCTGTGCTGCGCATAGCGGCGACATCGGGACTGGGATCAGGTGCAGAGAGGAGTTTGTTCATCTCGGCACCGATGCGTTCCTTGGACAGGGACAGAACCCCATCAGCAAGGGACGCGCAGGCCGCAAGGCCATCTGCATCCAACCCTTGCGTCGGATCACCAAACCATGCGTGGAAACGGAAAAACCGCAGGATACGCAGGTAATCTTCGCGAATGCGGGTTTCTGCGTCTTCAATGAACCGTACTTTGCACGCCTTCAGATCATCGATCCCGCCCAAGGGGTCCACGACCGTGCCATCGGCCTTCGCGTAAAGGGCATTCATCGTAAAATCACGACGTTTCGCGTCATCTTCGATATCGCCCGAAAAAGCCACTGTCGCGCGACGCCCATCCGTTTCGACATCCTTGCGGAAGGTGGTTATCTCGTACGCTATTTCCCCCACGATAGCGGTGACGGTGCCGTGCTCGATCCCTGTGGGTATCGTCCGGATACCCGCTTTTCCGAGGGTATCTAAAACCTCTTTCGGGGTCGCATCAGTGGCGACGTCCATGTCTGAAACGGGATGATCAAGCAGGGTGTTCCGTACACATCCGCCAACAAAAAGGGCCTTGTATCCTGCCGTATCGAAACAACCCATCAGGGTCTGCGAGGTCTCAGAAGAAAGCCAGTCTGCTGTCAGCTTCATGCTGTGCTCCAAGCGTCCGCGATCGCCCTGAGAATACGCGCCGTCGCGCCCCAAATGTAGTACGGCCCATAAGGCACAGTGTAGTAGTGCCGACGTGTCCCGCGCCAACGGCGGTACTGTATGCTGAAATTGCCGGGTACCAGAACATGGTCCAGCGGGACCGAGAACACCTCATCCACCTCGCCGGGTTCCGGGATCGGTATGAAGCTGTGTCTGATCAGACCAATCACAGGCGTCACTTCAAAGGATGTAACCGTCTCATGCGACGGGATGGTTCCCAAAATGTCGACCACAGACGGCTCAAGCCCAATTTCCTCGCGTGCTTCCCTCAAGGCCGTGTCAATGATCGTGGCATCACCCTCATCTTGCTTACCACCGGGAAACGCGATTTGCCCGGGATGGTGCTTCAGCGCGGAAGATCGTTTAGTGAGGTAGAGTTGCGGCCCTTCATTTGTCACCAAGATGGGCACAAGAACGCCCGCCGGTCGCAGTTTTCGATTGGCGGGCAGAACTGTATCCGGGTTCAGATCATAGTCCGAAGATGCGCTCGAAATGCGGCTAAGCGCACTGCGCAATCTGTCTTCGGTCTCAGCTGCCATTTTGTCCCGGTTCTTCGGCGTCAAAGCCCAAAGTCTTTGGGTCCAGTGCGTAGTGAGCTCCACAGAACTGGCAATCCGCTGTGACAACGCCTTCAGCGGTGATCATGGTTCGGATGTCTTTGGCCGAATAGATCGACAGGCTTTGGCGGACACGCTCTTCCGAGCAGGTACAGCCGAAACGCACTGATTGGGCATCAAAGACACGCGGGCTTTCCTCATGGAACAGGCGCACCAACAGGTCCGTCGGCGGCACAGAAGGACCAATCAGTTCCAGGTCTTCAACTGTGTCCAACAGGATGTTCACCCGATTCCAGTTTTCCGCGTCATCCTCGTGCACGACATCCGAGGCGACCAGAAGGCCGCCATCCCCTGATCCGCCGTCTTTGAGCAGTGGTGACGCCTTTGGCATGTGTTGCAGCATGAAACCACCGGCGCGCCAATGCTCCTTGCCGCCAGCCTCAGTTGACCGGCCAAAGCTCAAGCCGAAACGCGTCGGAAGTTGTTCCGACTGCGCAAAGTAAGCTTCGGCGCACGCACTGATACTGCCGCCCGCGATCGGGGTGATGCCTTGGTAGGGATCGGTGCCGGGGCCTTGGTCAATCAGTACGGCGAAATATCCCTCACCCAACTGATCAAACGGTGCGCCCTCCCCAATCTTGTCGCGATCAAAGCTGGCATAAGCGCGCATCCGTGCAACATCATTTTCGTCCTTGGGTGCGAAGTAGTCGCTGGCAATCATCCGAACCGGGCCTTTGGTCTGCACTTGCAATGATAGCTTCCAACGCAATCCGATCGTTTGGCCGATCAACGCTGTAAGCAGTGCCATTTCGGCGACCAAAGCTTCAACCGCTGGCGGATAATCATGCTGCTCCAAAATGCCTTCCAAAACGCCATCAAGACGGGCAACACGACCGCGCGTGTCAGAAGCATCAAGTTGGAACGGCAGGATCGTATCATCCCACGCGATTTTTTGTCCAAAGGTCATGGAGTTTCCTTAGCCGGCAATTTGGCGTATCGCGAGTATATATGGCACTTACGTCCCGTTCCAAGAGAGCATCCATCATGAGACGAGTTGGATCAAAACCGAAGCCTGGCATTTCATACCAAAGACGCGTGGGTGTTTACGCGCTGTTGCCACGCAACGGCAACCTGTTAGTGACGCATCAAGAAGCACAGGATGAAGAGTTTCAACTGCCCGGCGGGGGTGTTGATCCAGGGGAACCACCCATCACAGCCTTGCATCGCGAAGTGATGGAAGAAACCGGTTGGCGGATTGCAGAGCCACGCAAATTGGGCGCGTTCCGGCGTTTTGTCTATATGCCAGAGTATGACATGTGGGCGGACAAGGTTTGTAGTGTCTATGCCGCATGGCCAGTGCGTAAACTGGGACCCCCAACAGAGCCAGGCCACACAGAGCTTTGGATGTCACCGCAACTTGCGGCAGACGCCTTGGGAAATCCTGGCGACAGGTATTTTGTCAAACAGTATCTGGATCAACTTTGAGCTCGACCAGAACTGTAGAGACATCATCGTCGAACTCGGCCACGCCACTAAACCGGGTCATATCTCCGATGATAGCATCCAGGCAGTCATGGCCCTTCAACCCTTTGTGGCGCATCAATGACAAAGACAATCCACCTTCCCCAAACAATTGCCCCTCTGCACTGCTGCACTCCGTAATGCCGTCAGAATGAATAAAAAACCGATCTCCGGGATTGAGCTGTATTTTGGATGTCTCGAACTGCGCTGAGTCGATCAAGCCGACCGGGAGGCCGCCAGTGCCGACTTCCTCGACGCACCCGGATGCCCGTTGCAAAACGGGGTTCGGGTGCCCGGCCTGTGTAAATACGATCTTGCCCGTGCTTTGGTTCAGGATCGCCAGGACCATCGTGAAGTAAAGTTCAGTTTCGATTTCACTGATGATCCGTTCGTTCAAAAGGCCCACGGTTTCGGCCGGACAGCGCGCGCGGTAGATGCCTTTCTTGGCTTTTTTCAATGCGATGTTCTGATCCGGCACGGCCGCCGACAGAAACCCCGCCAGGCGCGCGGTCATCAGCGCAGAACTGATCCCGTGACCAGACACGTCGATCCCGTAGAGACCGATGTGGTCATCATCTATCGGGAACATCCCCACCAGATCGCCGCCGACATGGCCACTCGACCGCAGCAACAATGAAATCTCAGTGCGCCCGGTATCGCGATGACGCTCGCTGACCAAAGAGTTTTGCAGTTTACGCGCCTCAATCAGATCGCTGTTGATGGAATCGTGAATCGCCTGCAATTCATCCAAAGTCGACCGAATGATTCGGTTCTTTTCATTCAGTTCATGTTCCATTTGCAGAACACGCTCACCCGCCCTTATCCGGGCGTTCAATTCATCGACATTCACGGGTTTTGACAAGAAGTCGTCAGCCCCTGCATCGAAACCGCGCATCACGTCTTCCTTGTCCGTGCGCGATGTCAGGAGGATGAAGTAGCCATATCGATCACGCGGCAACCTGCGAAATTCATGGCAAAATTCGATGCCATCCATTCCGGGCATCATCCAATCGCTTAGCACAAGATCGGGTATTTTTCCTCGACAGAACTCCAAAGCCGCGCCGCCAGAATCTGCCTCGTGCGCCTCATAACCCTGTTTGGCCATCAAACGGCACAGGATCATTCTTTGTGCACGACTATCGTCCACCACCAAAACGGTTTTTCCGTTTGATCCAGTTCCGACCTCTTCTTGTAACTTTTCTGATTTATCCAATGCCAAGGACACATCCCCCAAACACTCACACCATCTCCATAGTATGCCGCGCCTAAGAGGCTCTTAAACGTCAAAAAAACTTAAAACTTTCGAGGCTCACTCAACCTCTGGTTAAGTCAAAGGGCGTATTATCGATCCATTCATGAAATTGGGGGCAGATCATGATTGATTGGGACCGCGTATTTCAACTTCAACAGGAAGTTGGCGAAGAAGACTTCATGGATTTGGTGGATATCTTTCTGGAGGATGCAGGCGATGCGATCAAAAAGTTGCAGCCGCACTCGGACGAGAAAGGGCTTGAGGCCAGTTTGCACTACTTGAAAGGCTGCGCTCTCAATCTCGGCCTTAAGGACCTTGCCGATCTTTGCCAAGTTGGTGAGGCACTGGCCCGTCAGGGGAAAGGCGGCGACGTCGATATCGCTCCTATCGTCAGTTGCTACGAGAAATCGGTCGGCGAATTCATGAGCAACATCAACGAAAACGACGCCTAGATCAAAAATTCGGCGAGGATGTCGTCGTTCGTAATATCGCGAAAATCGTAGCCCGATTGTGACATTTCTTGCTCGATCCGGGCGAAGTTGTCCGGATGATTGGTTTCAATCCCGATCAGAATGGAGCCAAAGTTTCGTGCTGATTTCTTCAGATATTCAAACCGGGAAATGTCGTCATCAGGACCCAGCATCGACAGGAAGTCCTTCAAAGCACCCGGCCGCTGTGGCATGCGCAAAATAAAGTACTTCTTGTTGCCGGACCAACGCAGTGCGCGCTCACGAACTTCAGGCAGACGTTCAAAATCGAAGTTCCCTCCCGATGAAACGCAGACGACGGTCTTCCCCTTCACCTCATCTCGTATGTCCTTGAGTACATCGATCGACAGCGCGCCGGCCGGTTCGAGAACGAAACCCTCTACATTCAGCATCTCGATCATTGTGGTGCAGAGACGGTCTTCGCTGACTTGATGCGCAACATCGGCGCCCAGGTGCTTGAGACGGGCAAATGTACGCGATCCGACCTGGGCGACGGCGGCACCGTCCGCAAAGGTATCAACATGGGCCAAACTGGTGGGTTTTCCGACACGAAATGCCTCTGCCAGACAAGCCCCGCCAGATGGTTCGACCAAGATATATTGCGCCACATCGCCAAAGTAGCTGCTGACGCCGGATGCAAGCCCGCCACCACCAACGGCCATGACGATCATGTCCGGCGTCCCAAGCTGCGCCTCAATCTCAACTGCGACAGATGCCTGACCCTCAATCACGTCCTCATCATCGAAAGGAGACAGGAAATGACCGGACACCTGCTCGCAGTAAGCCTGTGCGGCAGCGAGGGTGACATCAAAGTAATCGCCCACGAGCTCCACCCGGACGTTTGAGCCGCCAAAGGCTTCGGTCTTCATGATCTTCTGCTGCGGCGTTGTCACCGGCATGAAGATCACGCCATTCAACCCGAAGTGACGACACATGTAAGCCATGCCCTGCGCATGATTGCCCGCACTGGCACAGACAAAGCTTGAGGGTTGCGGCTCTTGGGCAAGGCGCTTGCGGATCGCATTGAAAGCACCACGCAGTTTGTAGGACCGAACCGGGGAAAGGTCTTCGCGCTTCAGGTAGACCTCGCACCCATAGATGTTGGACAGATGGTCATTGCGTTGCAACGGTGTCGGCTCGAACACCTCGCGCATGGCGGCCTCAGCGGCCTGGGCAGAACTGCGAAAATCACTCATGGGCGCTTGCTTGTCGCAAAGGAAGGGAAGTGGCAAGTGCCGCGTTGCAAACGGGCTCTAGGCTGCTTGCCCATCCCTACAAAAGCCGATAAGCGCGCGTCAACACGAACACGAGAGTAAGGACGCTCATCATGTCGACGCCGAAGAAAGTTGTACTGGCCTATTCCGGGGGCTTGGATACGTCGATCATTCTGAAGTGGTTGCAGACAGAATACGGTTGCGAGGTTGTCACCTTCACTGCTGATCTGGGTCAGGGTGAAGAGCTAGAACCCGCGCGCAAAAAAGCAGAGCTTTTGGGGATCGCGCCCAAAAACATCTACATCGAAGATATCCGCGAAGAGTTCGTGCGCGATTTCGTATTCCCAATGTTTCGGGCCAATGCCGTTTATGAAGGACTTTACCTGCTTGGCACGTCCATCGCGCGTCCTTTGATCTCCAAACGTTTGGTCGAGATTGCAGCTGAAACCGGGGCCGATGCCGTGGCTCATGGGGCGACAGGCAAGGGCAACGATCAGGTGCGGTTTGAGCTGGCCGCTTACGCACTGAACCCCGACATCAAGGTCATCGCGCCGTGGCGTATCTGGGACCTGACGAGCCGTACGAAACTGATTGATTTCGCCGAAGCAAATCAGATCCCGATCGCCAAGGACAAACGCGGCGAAGCGCCCTTCTCAGTTGATGCGAACCTTCTTCACACTTCGTCCGAGGGCAAAGTCCTGGAAGACCCGGCCGATATGGCGCCGGACTACGTCTATCAGCGCACTACGCATCCCGAAGAAGCGCCTGAGACGCCTGAATTCATCGAAGTCGGATTTGAAAAGGGCGACGCTGTCAGTGTGAATGGTGAGATGCTTGGCCCCCCTGAGTTGCTGACGAAACTGAACGAGTTGGGCGGTAAACACGGGATTGGGCGGCTCGACCTAGTGGAAGGCCGTTTCGTGGGCATGAAATCGCGCGGCATTTATGAAACGCCGGGTGGTACGATCCTGTTGGAAGCGCATCGCGGGATTGAATCAATCACGCTTGATCGGGGAGCGGCACACCTCAAAGACGAACTGATGCCGCGTTATGCGGAACTGATCTATAACGGATTCTGGTTCAGCCCGGAGCGGGAAATGCTTCAGGCCGCAATTGATCAGTCGCAGCATCATGTGACGGGCACTGTGCGGTTGAAGCTCTACAAGGGGTCGGTGAACACTGTTGGCCGCTGGTCGGATCACTCGCTTTATTCAGAGGCGCATGTGACGTTCGAAGAAGACGCCGGGGCATATGACCAGAAGGATGCGGCCGGGTTTATTCAGCTGAACGCGCTTCGTCTTAAATTGCTCGCTGCACGGGATCGCCGGCTCAAGGGGTGACAGCCTGCTGGGCGATTTGTGCGAACTTAGAGTCTAGTTCTGCCGCTATGTCACCAACTCCGTCGACCTCGTAGGGCGCCAGGACGAAAGATGGTATCTTGTAGCTCAGCGTTGCAGTGCCATCAGAATTCTCAGTGACGTAAAATCGGATCGGTGCCTCGATCATCGCTGGCGTGGAAAGATTCAAAAGGCGCACAGCGAAATCATTGTTAAATGCACCGATCACCGTGTTTCCCGGAATATCGATGCCCCGCGCTTTGGCAGCCTTGGTGGGCCCGGCCTGAGTGACGACGATTAAGCCGTTTTTCTTGATAGCCGCACGTGTCGTCTCAACCAGTTCAGAATGGCTTTTGTCTGTGCGGAAGACGTTCCATCCATCCCGTGGTTGCATCTCTGCGATCGCTGCTGTTCCAACGGCAGCAACAAGAGCGATAAATCCAACTATTTTTCGCATCTGGTGAAACCTTTCAGGCGTTTCAGAGACTGTTTTTGCGCATTTCCTCGTAGATCGGCATCGCCTCGTCCAAAACAGGTCTCAGCGATGCAGGTACTTCGGGCAGCTCACCTTCGGAATCCGCAAATCCCGTCGATTTCCAGACCGCGCCATACCAGTGTTTGGCCCAGACTCCGTCAGCCGGATGGCCACCCGCCGGCCAAGTCATCATGGTGTCAGTAAAGGATAGTCCAATGGTCTCGCAAAGTGCTTGGATCATCTTGCGTGCATTCTTGCGAATGTCCGCGCTGTCTATCACGATTGGTGTCTGTCCGGACGTTTTGACCAATTCAAATAGCTCCACCTGCTGCGGAAAACCTATGTCTTCAAGGGTCGGGTTCTCTCGTTTTGCGGCGTAGGATGCGATGACGCGTGCAGGATGACGGATCAGGAAGACATTCGTGAACGCTGTGATCCAATCCCGAGGCATTTCGGGGATCATGTGCTGCGTCATGTGCTTGTGATAGGCAACGGGTTGGCCGTTAGGCGTCGGCCCTAGCAAGCCCTCAATAACCTTCGCGGGATCCGTCGGTTGCGAAGCGATGATTTCATCGCGCATCGGATGATCCAATCCGGTGGCATGCAAGTAGGCTGCGTAAAACGGCTCATCCACGACAGCACAGTCGCCTCGTGCCGCGAAAGAATACATCATTGCAGTGGAGATATTGCGTGGGCCAGACCACATAGCGATACGCATATCAGACGCATTCCCGCTGTATTAGAGCCTTATACAGCTCCTGGATTCGGGCGGTTATCGGACCCTGTTCACCATCTCCAAGCACACGCCCATCTATTTCGCCAACTGGTGTCTGTGCGCCGAACGTTCCAGTCAAGAACGCCTCTTCCGCGCCGTAGGTTTCGACGAGAGAGTAGTTCTTTTCATAAACCGGAATGCCATTGCGACCACACAGGTCAATCACTTTCTGTCGCGTGATACCGTTCATGCAGTAATCTCCCGTGGAGGTCCAAACCTCCCCCTTACGCACGATGAAGAAATTGCAGGCGTTGGTCGTGTTCACGAACCCATGCACGTCCAGCATCAACGCCTCATCAGCGCCAGCCTTCTCAGCCGCGATGCAGGCCAGGATGCAGTTGAGCTTTGAGTGCGAATTCAGCTTT
This sequence comes from uncultured Roseovarius sp., assembly GCA_963422235.2. Lineage (GTDB taxonomy): Bacteria > Pseudomonadota > Alphaproteobacteria > Rhodobacterales > Rhodobacteraceae > Roseovarius. The sequence goes on along the minus strand of CAXMWV010000002.1, from coordinate 1,516,424 downwards.
GGGTCCTGCGTCATAGGAAGACCGCGCACATGAGGAACAGTGGCCAGCCTGATTGGCCGGGCGATCTTGGGTTTGGAGTGTTCCATAATAATGGTCACCTTCGGCCCCTGTTGGGACAACGATGGATGTTGGAACGGCCGTGTCTTGATACCCCTGGTGATCATAAGACGTGCATGGGCATCTGACTCCATACCATTTGCCCGTTGAGTCTCGATCAGCGCGTCCATCACTGCGCGCGGCGTCATACCGATATCAAGATCAATCGCCCTGGCGGCCTCAAACAGCCGATCTAGATGCTCATTTGCGAACGCCCATGTGCCATTGTAAAGACGCAAGCCTTCCCAAACACCGTCGCCCAACATGAAGCCGCTGTCGTAAACGCTGATCAAAGCCTCTGCTTTGGGTACAACCTTTCCATTCAGCCAGATCTTTATCTCGGCGTTACGGGCGTCTTCCTCTGCTTGATGGGTGGTTTGATGGTTTGTCATGGCGTCACCGAATGTTTCATTCCAGCAGACAACAGTGTTTCAAATCGCTTGAAAAGCCCTCTTTTTCTTGGTCAGTCGGTAAACTCCACTCACCAGCCTGTGACCTCTCGGATCGGTGAATTGGCACTGCCGACCATTCCGCTAGTTTCAGTGTCAATCGACATGGGAGGCAGTCATGTTCTCAGGACTTACACAATTCAAATCAATCGTATTGGCAGGGCTTATCGGCCTTGGAATTGGCATCCAATACGGGGATGCAAGGGCCACGCAAACCGGCGTTGTCATCGTGGCTGGCGGGTGTTTCTGGTGCGTTGAGTCAGACTTTGAAAGCGTTCAAGGTGTAAGCGAGGTCGTTTCCGGCTTCACCGGCGGCAGCGTTGAAAACCCCACATACAAACAGGTCACGCGCGGTGGTACCGGCCACTACGAAGCTGTTCAGATCTTCTTTAATCCAGATGTGATCACGCCCGCTCAGATTTATTCGATGTTCTTCCGCTCCATCGACCCGACCGACGCAGACGGGCAGTTCTGTGATCGCGGGGCCAGCTATCGGTCAGCCATTTTTGTTGCCGACAGTTCTGAGAGATCCGCAGCCGAGGCGGCCTTGCGCCAGGCGCAACAGGAGTTGGGCCAGACCATCGTGACGCCAATTTTGGAGGCCGGCTCTTTCTACGAAGCGGACGCATACCATCAGGATTACTACAAAAGTTCCCAAATCATCCTGACCCGTTTTGGACCGAAATCCAAAGCAAAAGCCTACAAAGCCTATCGAAGTGCTTGTGGTCGCGATGAACGCGTGCGTCAGCTTTGGGGCACACAAGCGCCGTTTGTGTCCTGAGCGTTCAAGAATTCTTCAACAGTTCTCAGATCAGGGATGGCGTCTGCCGTCCCTTTTCTTGTGACGCACAAAGCTGCAGCTGCAGACGCGCGTTGAAGGGCCGCTTCAGGCGAAAAACCCTGCGACAGGCCAGCGACGGCGTATCCTGCAAAAGTGTCGCCGGCACCGGTCGTGTCAATCGGGTCGACTGGATACGCGGGAATGAGGGTTTCTTTGCCTGTCTGTAGATCATACCAGGACGCACCGTCTGCACCACGCGTCACAAGCACGTTGGGAACTGGAAGGTCTTCCAAATTCGTCCCCGTAGCTTCTGTCAGCTGCTCTGCCTCAACCGCATTCATGATCAAAAGGGTCAGAAGTGGCATAACGGCACCGACCGCATCAATATCAAAAGGGGCGGCCGAATAAGCGACTTTCAGGCCTGCACCTTTGGCCAGTTTCGCTGCCTCAACCTGTAAGGACGTCTCGTTCTGAAGCATCAGCCAATCACCCGGATTGGCCAAAGACAGAGCCTCGGACACAGCGCCACGGTCTTGCTCCATATTCGCGCCTGGGAAGATTACGATCTGATTTTCACCCGTTTGATCGACCATTACGATGGCATGGGCAGTGGGCGTATCGACAATGCGGACCAAGCCCGTGTTCACGCCAAAATTCATGAGCCTTTCCACGGCCCACGTTCCGTCCGGACCTACAGCACCGATATGGTGAACATCTGCTCCTGCCAAAGCGGCCGCCACGGATTGATTGGCGCCTTTACCGCCCAAACCACTGGCCACACCTTTTGCGGCAAGCGTTTCTCCCGGTCCGGGCAGACTCGGCAGATCATAGAAATAATCCGCGTTGATCGACCCGAGGTTGAAGATCATTTTTAGCCCACCTTGCAGGCCGCAAGAACCGCCATGTTCAAGATATCGCTGGCAGTTGATGTCGTGGATGCGATCTGGATGGAGTTGTCGATACCCGCCAAAATTGGGCCGATAACAGTGGCACCCGCCATTTCCTGCATCAGCTTTGTAGAGATCGATGCAGAATGGCGAGCCGGGACAACAAGAACATTTGCCGGACCGGTCAAACGTTGGAACGGATAGCTCGCCTGCTGCGCCGGATTCAAAGCCACGTCGACGGTCATCTCGCCTTCGAATTCGAAATCCACGCCTCGCTCTCCCAGCACCTTTGGCGCATGATTCATTTTCTCCGCGCGCTCTGATCGGGGGTATCCAAAAGTCGAGAAAGACACGAATGCCACGCGTGGCTCCAAACCCAAGCCTCGGGCAACATCAGCACCGCGCTCTGCAATCGTTGCGAGGTCCTCTTCATCCGGCCATTCATGGACCAGAGTATCGGTGATCATAACGATCCGGCCTTTGTGGAACAGCGCGGTGACACCGACGGCCCCTTGTTCCGTGCCAGCATCGAACACGTGGTTTATGCGGTCCAGTACGTGGGCTGATTTCCGTGTCGCGCCTGTGACCAAACCGTCGCCATGACCATGGGCCAACATCAGGGCCGAGAACACATGCCTGTCACGTGCGGCCAAGCGGTGGATGTCCTGATGATCAAACCCGCGCCGTTGAAGGCGGTCGTAGAGGTAAGATTTATACTCGTCCAGAACGTCAGTCTTGGCGGCATTCACCACTTCGATTTCAGACACCGCGTCCCCGAGGCCGGTTGCTTGCAGCTTTTGCTTCACGTCATCGTCACGGCCCACGACAAGGGCTTGGCCATAGCCGGAGCGTTGATACTGCACGGCGGCGCGCAGTACCCTAGGATCATCGCCTTCGGCAAAGATCATCCGGGCCTGAGCGTTGCGCGCCCGGGCGTTGATCGACCGCATAATGGATGCCGTTGGGTCCAGTCGCGATTTCAGCGTGAGTTCATATGCTTCCATATCCACGATAGGGCGGCGTGCCGCCGCAGTATCCATGCAAGCCTTTGCGACGGCTGGTGGAATGGTGTGGATCAGACGGGGATCGAATGGTGTCGGAATGATATAGTCACGCCCAAAGGAGAGTTCCCGACCATAGGCCATGGCCACTTCGTCTGGCACATCCTCTCGCGCCAGTTCCGCCAAGGCATGGGCGCAGGCAATCTTCATTTCGTCGTTGATTGCGCGCGCATGCACATCGAGCGCGCCGCGGAAAAGATACGGAAAACCAAGCACGTTGTTGACCTGGTTGGGGTAATCCGACCTGCCCGTCGCAACGATTGCGTCCTCGCGTACTTCATGCGCTTCTTCCGGGGTGATCTCCGGATCGGGGTTGGCCATGGCGAAGATCACAGGATCCTTGGCCATGGACATCACCATATCCTGAGTGACCGCGCCTTTGACGGACACACCGAGGAAAACGTCCGCGCCGTTCATCGCTTCTTCCAGCGTGCGCAAATTGGTTTTCACCGCATGAGCCGACTTCCATTGGTTCATGCCCTCGGTCCGGCCCTGCCAGATCACACCCTTGGTGTCGCACACGATGCAGTTCTCATGCCGCGCGCCCATGGCCTTCAGCAACTCAACACAGGCAATGCCTGCCGCCCCGGCACCGTTCAAAACAATCTTCACATCTTCCATTTTCTTGCCGGACAGATGCAAAGCGTTTAGTAGTCCGGCAGCACAAATCACCGCCGTGCCGTGTTGGTCATCATGAAAAACCGGGATGTCCATCTGCTCTTTGAGCGTTTGTTCGATGATGAAGCACTCTGGCGCCTTGATATCTTCAAGATTGATACCACCAAAAGTCGGACCCATCAGGCGCACAGCATTGATGAACGCATCCGGATCTTCCGTGTCGAGTTCGATATCGATCGAGTTCACATCGGCGAACCGTTTGAAGAGGACCGACTTGCCTTCCATCACGGGTTTTGAGCCAAGCGCGCCCAGATTGCCCAATCCCAATACGGCCGTGCCGTTGGAGATCACCGCCACAAGGTTTCCCTTGTTGGTGTAGTCGTAGGCCGTTTCTGGATTTTCCGCGATGGCCTCACACGGTACCGCCACGCCTGGCGAATACGCCAGCGACAGGTCCCGCTGCGTGGTCATTGACACAGTTGCCGTGATTTCGAATTTGCCGGGCATCGGCTCCAGGTGGAAGGCAAGCGCCTCTTCCCGGGTAAACTTGGGGTTGGCCATGGGGTCGTCTCGCATGTGTGTCTTATGCCCTCCATACCGGGGCTTTCGCGTGGCCTCAACCGCGTGAAAGAGGGCTTTCGCCCCATGGTCTTGATCGGTAGTGTTTCCAGAAGCGAACCGGGGGGACAGCGTGACATCGCAAAAGCCGGCCATAACGCCCATGATGGCGCAGTATCTGGAGATCAAAGCGCAGTATCAGGGTGCGCTTTTGTTCTATCGGATGGGCGATTTTTACGAACTGTTTTTCGATGATGCCGTTGCGGCGGCAGAGGCTTTGGACATTGCGCTGACGAAGCGCGGTAAGCATCTTGGCGAAGATATCGCCATGTGCGGCGTGCCAGTACATGCAGCAGAAGGGTATCTTCTGACGCTGATCCGCAAAGGGTTCCGCGTGGCCGTCTGTGAACAGATGGAAGATCCGACAGAGGCGAAGAAACGCGGATCGAAAGCGGTCGTTCATCGTGATGTCGTCCGCCTCGTCACGCCCGGCACGTTGACGGAAGACACGCTGCTCGATGCACGGCGGCACAATTATCTGTCCTGCTTCGCGCAGGTTCGGGACAAATGCGCCTTGGCTTGGGTCGATATCTCGACCGGGGCTTTTTCTGTTCTGCCCTTGCCTCAGATCAGGCTTGGGCCAGAACTGGCGCGATTGATGCCAAGTGAACTGGTCGTGTCAGAGATTGCAGAAAATGACATCCACGAAATTGCACACGAGGCAGGTGTGTCCCTGACCCCGCTTTCGCGATCTGCTTTTGATAGCTCTGCTGCGGAAAGCAAGCTTTGTGCGCTCTTCAACGTCAGCTCACTTGACGCTTTCGGTGCATTCGAAAGACCTGAGTTGGCGGCTATGGGTGCCTTGCTCGACTATCTCGACATAACACAAAAAGGCAAACTGCCGCTGCTGCGCCCCCCTGTCAGAGAGTCCCAATCCCGCGTTATGCAAATCGACGCGGCCACACGGCGTAACTTGGAGCTGACGCACGCGTTGTCCGGTGGGCGGTCTGGGTCTCTTCTGGCAACCATCGACAAGACAGTTACGTCAGGGGGAGGTCGGTTGCTGGAACGGCGGTTGTCATCACCGTCACGCGACCTGGACACGATCAACGCAAGGCTGGATGCCGTTGGGTTTTGCGTAGAACAGTCTGCATTTCGAGAGAAGCTGAGGGAAAGGTTGCGCCAGGTTCCTGATCTGGAACGCGCCCTGTCACGGCTTGGCCTTGATCGCGGCGGACCTCGTGATTTGACAGCAATCCGGAACGGGTTGGAACAGGCAGACGCAATCGCGGAAACCTTTGGTGGTGATCGTTTTCCCGAACTGATCCAGACCGCAGTTGCGGCGCTTTCCGGACATGAAACTCTCTTGGGGCAACTTTCCGACGCTTTGGTTGCTGAGCCTCCGCTTTTGGTGCGGGATGGTGGATTCATTGCCGAGGGTTTTGACGAAGATCTCGATGATGCGCGCAAACTGCGAGACGAAGGCCGCGGTGTCATAGCCCAAATGCAAGGCGAATACGCCGAGCTGACAGGTATTCAAAGCCTCAAGATCAAGCATAACAACGTTTTGGGCTATTTCATCGAGGTTACATCAACCCACGCAGACAAAATGCTGTCGGAGCCGCTGAACGAAACGTTCAAACACCGCCAGACAACCGCCAACCAGCTCAGGTTTACGACGCCGCAGCTTAGCGAGATGGAGACCCGCATTCTGAATGCTGGTGGACGCGCAATAGAGATCGAAAAACGGCTCTATGAAACCTTGAAACGGGACATTCTTGATCTGGCCGTGGATCTTTCTGTTGTGGCAAGTGCACTGGCGGAACTGGATCTGACAACTGCCTTGGCTGACCTGGCATCCGGCGAAAACTGGTGTCGGCCCAAGGTCGATGACAGCCGTGCTCTTGTTGTGGAGGGAGGGCGCCACCCTGTTGTGGAACAAGCCCTGAAGGCACAGTCTGGTGCGCCATTCATCGCCAATGACTGCGATCTTGGCCGCGAAAGTGATGTCTGGCTTCTGACCGGGCCGAATATGGCCGGTAAGTCGACCTTCCTGCGCCAGAATGCCTTGTTTGCTGTCCTCGCGCAGATGGGCAATTATGTTCCCGCTAAATCGGCCCATATTGGCCTTGTCAGTCAACTTTTCAGTCGTGTCGGAGCCTCTGACGATCTGGCGCGCGGGCGGTCGACTTTCATGGTCGAAATGGTGGAAACAGCCACGATTCTCAACCAAGCGGACGCGCATTCCCTTGTCATTCTGGATGAAATTGGCCGAGGCACAGCGACATATGACGGTCTATCCATCGCATGGGCGACATTGGAGCACCTTCATGAAGTCAATGGTTGTCGAGCGCTCTTTGCAACGCACTACCATGAGCTTACCGCGCTCTCAGAAAAGCTGAACCGTGTGGAAAATGCGACCGTGGCAGTCAAAGAACATGATGGAGACGTCATTTTCTTGCATGAAGTCCGCCAGGGCGCAGCAGACCGAAGCTATGGCGTTCGGGTGGCGAAGCTTGCCGGATTGCCGCAATCCGTTGTGGATCGGGCCAGGGCTGTTCTGGACGCGTTGGAAAAAGGTGACCGTGAAGGTGGAAGCAAACGAGAGGCTTTCATCGACGACTTACCTCTCTTTGCCGCCCCTCAACCTCAGACGACGACCAAGCAAGAACCGTCAAAGGTCGAAGATCGCCTGCGGGACGTACTGCCAGATGAATTGACGCCTAAAGAGGCTTTGAACCTGATTTACGAACTGACGGGCATAACGAAATGATCATCGACCGCGACATGGGCATTCCGATGCCGGATGGTACGAGGTTGTCCGCCAAAGTCTGGATGCCGGACGATGCGAAAGAAAATCCTGTACCAGCCATCCTTGAATATCTGCCCTATCGCAAAACGGATGGTACGCTGGACCGTGATCATGGGATGCATCCTCATTTTGCGCGGAATGGTTATGCCTCCGTTCGCGTAGATCGTCGCGGATGTGGCGACAGTGAAGGCCTGTTTGACGACGAATATTCCGAAGAAGAATTGCGAGACGGAGAGGACATTATCGCGTGGATATCGGCACAGTCCTGGTGCACCGGTGCCGTTGGGATGCAGGGTATTTCCTGGGGTGGCTTCAACGGCCTGCAACTCGCCGCCAGGCAGCCCGAGGCTCTGAAGGCTGTCATATCAATCGGCACGACAGTTGACCGGTACCACGACGACATTCACTACAAGGGTGGTATTCAGCTAAGCGAAAACATCGGTTGGGCGTCTACGGTCTTGTCATGGTTTTCCATGCCACCCGATCCGCAGCTTCGTCCAAATTGGCGTGAGATGTGGCTGGATCGAATGGAGAACTCTCCCTTCTTGGCCGAGCGTTGGACTCGCATTGCTGACCGGGATGCATATTGGAAACATGGGTCCATCTGTGAAACTTATGAAAAGATCAAAACACCCACCCTAGTGATGGGCGGTTTGCATGATGGCTACCGCAACGCAATGGCCGAAATGGTGGCGCATGTCGATGCGCCAGTGAAGGCAATTCTTGGACCTTGGAGCCACAAGTACCCGAACATCACAACGATTGGCCCGGGACTAGACTATCTGGATCTTGCGTTGAAGTGGTGGGGGAAGTGGCTCAAAGGAGATGAGACCGACATTGAAAGCCTCCCAAACTACACCGCCTACGTGATGGATAGCCGAGCGCCTGAGCCTGCGCTAAGTCATCGCGATGGACGTTGGATGGGTGTCGTCCAGTGGCCTGCCCCTGACGGCGAGGAGCTGGTTCTTGGACTGGGCGCTGACGGCGTTTTGGGCGGTGATGCCCATTTGGATGTCACGCTTTCTCAAAACCTGCGGTGTGGCGAAGAGTGTGGGGAGTTTTTTCCATTCGGATTTGGCCCTGGTGAATTGCCAGGTGACCAGACGGAAGACAATCTGCGAGGATCGTCTTTTGCGTCGGAGCCAATAAAGGAAGGCATTGTATTGCTCGGTGCTCCCAAGCTTCACTTGACGCTGTCCAGCAATGCGCCAAGGGCTCAAGTCATCGCCCGTTTGACCGACATTCGGCCTGATGGAACTTCAATGCTCATTTCCCATGGGTTTTTGAACCTTCGACATCGTGACGGGTTTGAAGAGAAGATCGATCTTGTGCCGGATCAGTCGTTCAATGTTGAGCTGACACTGGATCAATGTGCATATCGCCTCCCTGCAGGACACAAGCTATGCGTTTCGCTTTCGACGAGCTACTGGCCCTTCACTTGGCCAGAGGGCCAGCCCTTTGCACTTCACCTGACGAACGGAAAGGTCCAACTGCCTCTGTGCCCGCCATCAGCGACAGAGGTGACGTTTCCCCCGCCACCGCCGGTGGAAGAGCGCGAAGTCAATATGCTGAGCGCGGTAGATGAAACCAAGGTTTGGACGACGGAAGAGGATGGTACTCGCATTTTGACCATTCAAGGAGATCGCGGGCGGAAAGAAGACGTCGAAAGTGGTGTGATCACGGATGTCTGGATGAAAGAAGTCTGGTCTTTGCATCCTGATCGGCCGGACAGCGCAAAAGTCGACATCACGTGGGTTCGTGGGTTCGGCCGGGGGAATTGGCGAGCCCACACAAAAGCAACCATCTCGATGCAAGGCACGGCTGACAGTTTTGAGATCGCCCAACGTCTTGAAGCTTGGGATGGCGATGATCCGGTGTTTGATAAAACCTGGTCTGCCAGCGTTCCACGTTAGCCGGGGTTAGACGACACGCCCACCTGCGCCGGGCGTAAAATGCGATCATGCAGCATGAAGCCCTGCGCAGACACCTGAATAATGTCACCTGCCTTCGTGCCTGGAAGCGGGGCTTCGAACATCGCTTCGTGGATCTTCGGGTCAAACTTATCGCCAACCTGCGGATCGATCACCTGAATGCCGTGCTTGCCAAACACGTTCAGAAGCTCTCGCATGGTCAGCTCGATGCCCTCGATCAGCGGCGCGGCAACATCACGCTGTTCATCCGTCACTGATTCCACGGCGCGTTTCATGTTGTCGAACACAGGTAACATGTCGCGTGACAACTTGGAGCCGCCGTAGTTCTCCGCCTCGGCGCGATCTTTCTGGGCCCGTTTGCGCGCGTTCTCCGCATCTGCCAAGGCGCGCATGAACTTATCCTGGAACGCATCACGTTCCTGACGAACAAGCTCCAGCTCTTCTTCGAGGGTCATTTCTTCGGTCAATACCGCGTCTTCTTCTGCCTCGGCTTCAGCCAGGTCATCCAGAAACTGCTCTTCTTCGCGCTCTGCCATGTCAGTCCCTCAAGTTCTGTCCGCGATCAGTTTGCCAACAATCTGCGCGGTGTAGTCCACGATCGGTACGATCTGCCCATAGTTGAGTCGTGTGGGTCCAATCACCCCGACCGCACCGATAATCTTCCGGTCAGAGTTCATATATGGAGAGACCACCAAAGAGGAACCCGAAAGTGAGAAAAGTTTGTTCTCTGAACCAATAAAAATCCGCACACCCTCTCCTTCATCGGTTAGCTCGAGGAATTCGGCAATGTCACGCTTGCGCTCCAGATCATCAAAGAGAGTTTTTATCCGGTCGAGTTCATCTTCCCCTGCCGCTCCATCAAGAAGGTTTGACCGGCCGCGCACAATAAGGCGTTCCACATTGTCTGCACCGCCATCCCACACGGCGAGACCGCTCTCGACCAACTGATGAGCGAGAACGTCGATCTCTTGCCGCCGGCGTTCGATTTCTGAACCGATGGCGGTTTGGAGATCAGACAGCGTCTTGCCCTCGATCAAAGCGTTCAGGAAATTCGCGGCTTCGCGCATAGAGCTAGGTGTCTGTCCCGGTGGGGGTGTGAAAATACGGTTTTCCACCTGACCATCAGCGAAAACCAGAACCACCAGGGCGCGATCATGTCCTAGGCTTACAAATTCAATGTGCTTGATGGGCGCTTCATGCTTGGGGGCCAGCACCAAGGACGCGCCTTGGGTCACTCCGGAAAGAGCGGCTCCGATCCGGTCGAGCACAGCGCCCACATCATTGGAATTGCTGCCCAGAGTGGCATCAATCATCTGACGGTCAGTGTTTTCCAGATCACCCACTTCCAGCAAACCATCCACGAACATTCGCAGACCTTCTTGCGTGGGGACGCGTCCAGCCGAGACATGCGGGCTGTCCAGAAGGCCCAGATACTCCAAATCCTGCATGACGTTGCGAATCGTGGCAGCGCTGACTTTCTCGGACATGTCTCTCGTCAGAGTGCGTGACCCCACAGGATCACCTGTCGCCAAATACCCTTCAACCACTCGCCGGAATACTTCGCGGGAGCGGTTGTTCATTTGTTCAAGGGTTTTGCCTGCTTCTGACATAGCGTCCTGAAAAGTAATCCCGTGGCACACCATTAAAGTGCGCAAGTGAAAAAGGTCAATCGGGGTTGCATATGACAAGCGCGCACCTGTATTTCGACGCAACCCAACAAAGGACATTGATCATGCGCCCTTCCGGTCGACAATTGGACGAAATGCGCCCTGTTTCCATTGAAACGGATGTTACGAAACACGCCGAAGGCTCTTGCATGATCCGGATCGGGGACACGCATGTTCTGTGCACGGCATCTTTGGAAGATCGTGTTCCGCCATTCATCAAGGGTTCTGGTCTTGGATGGGTGACAGCGGAGTACGGGATGCTTCCGCGGTCCACGTCGAGCCGCATGCGACGTGAGGCGTCTGCTGGCAAACAGGGCGGTCGCACTGTCGAAATCCAGCGACTTATTGGTCGGAGTCTGCGCGCGGGAATTGATCGTGTGGCATTGGGCGAGCGTCAAATCACAGTGGACTGTGATGTCATTCAGGCCGATGGCGGCACTCGGTGCGCAGCGATCACCGGCGGGTGGGTCGCTCTGCGCCTCGCCGTGAACAAACTGATAAAGGCAGGAGATATCTCGACGGATCCACTTGCTGATCCGGTTGCCGCTGTAAGCTGTGGGATTTATGCCGGACAACCAGTGTTGGATCTGGACTACCCAGAAGACAGCGAAGCTGGTGCTGACGGTAACTTTGTGATGACAGGCAGCGGTCAGCTGATCGAAGTTCAGATGAGCGCCGAGGGTGCCACGTTTTCCAGGGATGAGATGGACAAGCTGATGGGCCTAGCAGAATCCGGCGTGCAAATGCTCGCAATGGCGCAGCGGACAGCGACAAGTGCGTAGTTTCGACAGCAAATCGCTTCTTGTAGCGACGCATAACCAAGGCAAACTGGAAGAGATCGCACATTTGTTGGAGCCGTTTGGCGTGCCGGTGAGCGGTGCGGCTGATCACAACCTTGTGGAGCCTGACGAGACAGAAACAACCTTCGTCGGAAACGCTCGGATCAAAGCACATGCCGCAGCTAAGGCAACTGGTCTTCCAGCCTTGTCCGACGATAGCGGTCTGGAAATAGATGCTTTGGATGGTGCACCAGGGGTTTATACTGCGGATTGGGCAGAAACCGGCAAGGGCCGCGACTTTGAAATGGCTATGACGAAGTGTCACGATCTGCTGGTCGCGACCGGCAAGCCAAAACCATGGACCGCCCGATTTTGCTGCACTCTGGTCATGGCATGGCCCGATGGTCATGATGAGGTTTTTCCCGGCACGATCGAAGGCGTGATCACATGGCCAATGCGAGGGTCGCAAGGGCACGGGTACGATCCTATCTTCGTACCCAACGGACATAGTCAGACCTTCGGTGAAATGGACCGTTGGGAAAAAAACCGGATGAGCCACCGTGCAGACGCTTTCGCAAAACTCATCAAAGGCTGCTTTGACTGAAGACTGGCGCAATGCCGGCTTTGGCATCTACATTCATTGGCCTTATTGCGAGGCCAAATGCCCATACTGTGACTTCAACAGCCATGTGGCCCGCGTGATTGAACAAGATCGGTGGAAGCAGGCATATCTGGCGGAAATCGACCGGGCGGCTGAGGCATACCCCGGTAGGGTACTGAATACTGTCTTTTTCGGTGGTGGCACGCCCAGCTTGATGGATTCGGACGTTGTTGCAGCGGTTTTGGAACGAATTCGCCAGTCGTGGACGACCGCGAATGATTTTGAAGTGACGCTCGAAGCAAATCCGGGTTCAGTCGAGGCCGGCCGGTTCAAGGGTTTTCACGATGCCGGCGTAAATCGGATTTCAATAGGTGTTCAGGCCTTGAACGATACAGATTTGCAGCGTTTGGGCCGAATTCATACTGCCAAGGAGGCCCGTCAGGCCTTCGATGTTGCACGAAACCTGTTCTCACGTGTCAGTTTCGACCTTATCTATGCAAGGCAGGATCAAAGTTTGGCTGATTGGAAAGCCGAACTGGCCCAAGCTTTGGACATGGCAGTCGATCACCTGTCCCTCTACCAGTTGACGATCGAACCAGGCACGCCATTCGCACATCAACTGTCCAATGGAGACCTTCCCGGCCTCCCGACCGATGATGTTTCGGCTGACATGTACGATGTCACACGGGAAGTGTGTGATCAGTACGGGATGTCTGCATATGAAGTCTCTAATCATGCCCAAAGCGGGTCTGAGTCACGTCACAACCTGATTTATTGGAGGTATGGTGACTACGTTGGAATAGGGCCGGGGGCGCATGGTCGGGTTACGAAAAGCGGCCGGAAATATGCAACTGAAGCGATGTCTCATCCGGACCGTTGGCTTTCTGGCGCCGAACAAGGACAAGCTTTACGCTCTAGCATCGAGCTATCCCACGAAACTCAAGCCGATGAGTACCTAATGATGTCCTTGAGGCTCTCCGAAGGTACGGATCGCTTGCGTTATACTGCTTTGGCCGGGCGTGATCTGCCCGAAGATGTTCTGTCCCATCTGTCAGACATCGGTATGCTCGACATCAGTGTTGATCGGATCAAAGCGACACAGCAAGGGCGCGTTGTCCTGAACGCCGTGATCCGTGAGCTTATTACAGGTTAGGATGAAATGAGGCTCTTTTGGCTTGTTTTGGGTCTAGTCAGCGTCGGTCTGGCCTTCTTGGGCGTTGTCTTGCCCCTGCTGCCCACTGTGCCATTTCTTCTGTTGGCCGCTTTCTGTTTCGCACGATCATCAGATAGGCTGCATAACTGGTTGATAAATCACAATGTTTTCGGGCCACCCATCCTAAATTGGCAAGAAAACGGACCCATTGGGCCTAAGGCAAAGCGCCTGGCAACCGTATCAATCGCGGCTGTGTTCCTTATTTCCATCTTGGCCAGTTTGAAAACAGTGGTGATCGTCATTCAAGCGGTCGTTCTCAGCGCCGTCCTGCTGTTTATATGGACGAGGCCTAACGGCTAGAGCTGAGGATGCGGCAAAGATTGTCCAGGTCTTCGAGCGATTTGTAGGAGATCATGAGCGTCCCACTTTCCTTACCCGACGCGTGATCAACGGAAACCTTCATGCCCAAATTCGCAGAGAGGTCCTGTTCCAAAGCTTTCGTATCTGCATCTTTGGCGTCAGCTGAAGCTGGACCCTTGGCGTGTTTTTTCGTCTCTGTTTCTGCGGAAAACGATTTTGCGAGCCTTTCAAGATCCCGAACAGACAAACCTTTCTTGATCGCTTCCCTGGCAAGGCCGATTGGATCATCGGATGTGATCAAAGCCCGTGCATGTCCCGCGGATAGTTTTCCGTCGCGCACGAAACCCTGAACTTCATCCGGCAGCCCCAGGAGTCGGACCAAGTTGGCTATGTGGCTTCTGCTTTTGCCAAGGCTGCGGGACAATACTTCTTGCGTATGCCCGAACTTGTCCATCAACTGGCTGTATGCCTGAGCTTCTTCCAATGGGTTCAGATCTGCACGTTGAATATTCTCAATGATCGCGACTTCCAAAACCTCTGTATCATTGAATTCTTTAATTATTACAGGGACGTCGTGAAGTTTTGCCTGCTGCGATGCGCGCCACCGTCGCTCCCCGGCGACAATCTCATAGGTGCCATCGCCCTTAGGGTTGTCCCGCACGATCAACGGCTGGATCACACCTTTCTCGGCAATTGATGCGGCAAGATCGTCCAAAGCTTCCTTGTCAAAGTACCGTCGCGGTTGATCTGGGTTTGGGTAGATTTTTTCGATAGGCACAAGGCGATCAGACGCCTTTGTGCCTTCATCGCTTTGAGGTTGAGCCTCTTGGACATCCGCCATAAGGGCCGACAAACCACGCCCCAGACCGCGTTGTTTGGTTGTTTTCTTCGCCATGTCTACCCCTCCCTCACGCGGCTACAGAAGCATTGTTATCGATCAGCTCCTGCGCCAAAGCCCGATATGCCATCGCACCCTTCGATGTCGCATCATAGCGCAACACCGGCATCGCGTAAGATGGCGCCTCACTGACCCGGATGTTTCTTGGGACACGCGTTTGAAAAACGAGTTCCCCAAGGTTCTCTCGCGCATCCTCTTCTACCTGGGATGACAGGTTGTTGCGCATGTCGAACATGGTCAAAACAATACCTTCGATCCGCAAATCTGAATTGGCCGTCTGACGAACTTCACGAATAGTCAACATCAACTGAGACAGGCCTTCTAATGCAAAGAACTCAGATTGGAGTGGCACCAGCACCGAATGGGCCGCGACCATTGCATTCACTGTCAACAAGTTGAGAGACGGCGGGCAATCTATGAGAATGTAGTCCAACTCGAACTGATCCATGGCCGGCTGGCGAAGTGCGTCGTGGAGGAGAAAACTGCGTTTTTCATTGGAGATCAGCTCCATATCGGCTGAACTCAGATCAACAGTGGCCGGAATAATCAGAAGCTTTTCGTCTTCAGTCTCGTAAATGACATCCTCAAGATCCACCTCCTCAAGCAACAGGTCATAGGTCGTAAGGTCCCGTTCATCGCGATCAATACCAAGACCAGTGGACGCGTTTCCCTGAGGATCAAGGTCAACGATCAGAACGCGAAGGCCGCGCTCTGCCAAAGCCGCGCCAAGGTTGATGGTGGTCGTCGTTTTGCCAACGCCGCCCTTCTGATTAGCAACAGCAATGATTTTTGGGGATTTTATCCGGGTCGGGTCAGACACGAGACACTCCTGAAATGCAAAGAATTGCGGGACCTTGCTCTGTCTGACTTTTAACAACCCGGCAGTCGAAACGCCACGTCCTTTCGGCGTCTTCCACCTCTTTCTCCCACGTGGCGCCTTTTAAAAAAATCGCCTGCCCATCTAGCGCCAAGTGACGTTCACAAAACCCAAGCAAAGTTGGCAAGTCTGCCAAGGCGCGCGCAGAGAGGACGTCTGCCTTCAGTGAATCACAAACCTCGATACGCTCTGCCTTGACGTCAACGGACATCCCCGTTTCCCGCGCAACAGTACGAAGGAACGTGGCTTTTCGAACGTCACTTTCGACCAGTGTTATCTTTCTTGGGCTATCACGTTCTGCCGCCAATATGGCGATGACAAGCCCCGGGAAACCACCACCTGTTCCAAGATCTGCCCAATGCCCAATAGGATGGTTTGCCAAGTCAAAGACTTGTGCGGAATCCAGAAAGTGGCGCGTCCAGGCGTCCTTGATCGTATACCTAGACACCAAATTTATGGCGGGATTCCACTTTTTCAGAAGCGTTTCGTAAATCCTGAGACGGTCCATTGTTTCACGTGAAACATCCAAACTACCCAGTTTCACGCGGACCTCTCCCGTTTCAACTGTCTCAGTCGGGCCAGGATAAGGGTCAGTGCTGCCGGCGTCATTCCGTCAATTCGGCCTGCCTGCGCTAGATTTCCGGGGCGTACAGTGGACAGCTTGGCCTTCAATTCATTGGACAGGCCTTGGATGCAATCGAAATCGAAATCCGTAGAAATCGCATGCGCCTCATCCCGCTTCAGCATTTCGACATCACGTTGCTGGCGTTCAATGTAGTTGGCGTAGAGCGCATCTTTCGCGACTTGTTCTTGGATATCTGGGTCAATTCCATCCAGCGTCTCATCTAACTGGATCAGGTTCTCAAAGGTGACATCCGGGAAAGACAGGAGTTGGAAACCTGAACGGCGAGACCCATCTTGGTTCACGTTCAACCCAATTTCTGAAAGCTGTCTTGGTGTGAAACTCATCTCTTCAAGCTGAGATCGGGCCGCTGACAGTTTTTCAGATTTCTTTAGAAAAACGGTTTTCCGTGTATCTCCAACGCATCCGAGTTCGATCCCCATCGGAGTCAGACGTTGATCAGCGTTATCGGCCCTCAGGGACAAACGAAACTCGGCCCGCGATGTGAACATACGATAGGGTTCCGTGACCCCTCTGGTGGTCAAATCGTCAACCATGACACCGATATAACTATTTGATCGGCTAAAGATGATGGGGTCCTTGCCCAGAACCGCAGTGGCGGCGTTCAAACCCGCGACAAGCCCTTGTGCTGCTGCTTCTTCATAGCCGGTGGTACCATTAATCTGACCGGCCAGATACAGGCCCGGCACAGTGCGCACTGCCAGCGTCAAGTCAAGCGCTCTGGGATCAACGTAGTCATATTCTATGGCATAACCCGGCTGAAGGATTTCCGCATTCTCCAGCCCTTGAATGGACTGGACATATACCTCCTGAACCTCTTCCGGCAGAGAGGTTGAAATTCCGTTGGGGTAAATGACGGAATCTGAAAGGCTTTCCGGTTCAAGAAAAATCTGGTGAGACGTTTTATCTGCAAAGCGCACGATCTTATCTTCGATCGATGGGCAATAGCGGGGCCCAACACCATCAATATGTCCACCATACATGGCGGATCGCTCCAGGTTTTTCCGGATCACATCATGTGTCTGCTCGTTCGTATATGTGATACCGCAGCTGACTTGGCGCGCTTGAACGCCTTTCGACAGAAAGGAAAACAAGGTTGGCTCATCATCACCCGGCTGATCTTCTAAGACGTCCCAGTTGATCGACTTACCGTTAAGGCGCGGGGGCGTGCCCGTTTTCAGGCGCCCGAGATCCAGATCGAAGCTATCAATACGCTCTGCCAATTTCACTGAGGGAGCATCACCCATCCGCCCGCCTGGTCGCGATACATCGCCAATATGGATTACGCCGCGCAAAAAAGTCCCGGTGGTTAGTATCACCGCCTGCGATGTGATTTCAGATCCGTCAGCCAACACAACGCCGGCAACGCGATCATCCGACATGATGAAATCTGCTGCTTCACCCTCAATAACGTCTAAGTTGGGCTGAACGGCTATCTCACCCTGCATGGTTTCCCGATAGATCTTGCGGTCGGATTGCGCACGAGGGCCCTGAACTGCCGGTCCTTTTCGACGATTGAGAAGGCGAAACTGAATGCCTGCCGCATCTGCCACGCGACCCATAACGCCATCCAATGCATCAATTTCCCGCACAAGATGCCCCTTTCCAAGGCCGCCAATTGCCGGGTTGCACGACATCACGCCTATTGACGCCTTAGTCAACGTGATCAAACCCGTTCGCACACCCATACGAGCCGCTGCATGCGCGGCATCTGCACCGGCGTGTCCACCGCCAATCACCAGGACATCAAATTGTTTCACGTGAAACATCCCTCACTTACCGAGGCAGAAGCTCGCAAAAATCTCATCCAGAACGTGTTCGATATCTATGCGTCCTACCAAAGAATCAAGCGCTCGGACAGCGCCGTGCAATTCCTCAGCGGCCAGCTCAGAAAGGTCATCGCTCGACGACAAAGCCAACTTGGCGCGATCTATGCGATCAAGACCCGTTTTCATTGCGATCTGATGGCGCTCTCGAGTGGCGACACCGTTCTGGGAGGCGCGCAAACCAATCGTGTTTGAAAGTGCTTCCACAAGCTCAGATATACCCTGACCCGTTTTCCCAGATACGCCCGGCCCCGCCTGTGGACGCGTATCGATCTTACTGATCAAGACTACATCACCGTCGCGTGGTTCAAGAGAAGGCTTCTCATCCGGTTCCACCAAAAAAACCCTTACATCCGCCATGTCAGCACGCTGAACAGCACGCTCAACACCGATAGCCTCAATGGCATCTTTCGTGTCTCGCAAGCCAGCCGTATCCAGCAAAGTAACTGGGAAACCTTTTAGATCCATTTTGACTTCAATCACATCACGAGTTGTACCTGCGTACTCTGACGTAATGGCAGCGTCGCGTCCGGCTAAGGCATTCAACAAAGTTGATTTGCCCGCATTCGGCGCTCCAATGATCGCGACTTCAAACCCAGTCCTTACGCGTTCAGCAATGTCGACGCCAGCGACCTCACGCTGTAGTTCCTGCTCCACCTTGCTAAGCAAATCGTGGACTTCCGGCGAAACATCCACGGGCACTTCCTCATCGGCAAAATCTATTGTCGCCTCTAAAAGCGCTGCCGCTCGTATCAAGTTCCTGCGCCAGCCTTCTGCTTTTCTCCCAAGGTCTCCAGAAAGAACCCGCAAAGCTTGGCGTCGCTGTGCCTCTGTCTCTGCGTCAATGAGATCAGCAAGCCCCTCGACCTGAGCCAAGTCTAGGCGACCGTTTTCCAGTGCTCTCCGAGTAAACTCACCAGGTTCTGCTACACGCAGCCCATCCATTTGGCCTAAGGTTTCCAACAGTGCACGAATGATCGCTAAGCTTCCATGCACATGGAATTCAACAATGGCTTCTCCTGTAAAGCTCGACCCTTTCTCAAAGGAAATGACAACGGCCTCATCTATCCGATGTCCATCAAGTCCGATTAGGTCACGTCGCGATACCACTCTTGGCTCTGGCAGCGTGCTACACAGGCGCAAGGCGGCATCATGTGCACCTGGTCCTGAAACCCGCACGATGGCGACACCGGCCTTTCCGGGCGCCGTAGAGAGCGCAAAGATTGTATCCATGATCCAAATCTGGATCAGGTATTCATGGAATCAAAGAACTCTGAGTTAGTTTTGGTCTGCTTGAGCTTGCCCAAAAGGAACTCGATCGCGTCCGTGGTACCCATTGGGTTGAGAATCCGACGGAGGACAAATGTCTTCTGCAAGTCAATCTTGTCGATCAACAAGTCCTCTTTCCGTGTGCCAGACTTGAGAATATCGATCGCCGGGAAGACGCGCTTGTCAGCCACCTTACGATCCAGAATGATTTCTGAGTTGCCTGTACCCTTGAACTCTTCGAAGATCACTTCGTCCATACGGCTGCCTGTTTCGATCAGAGCCGTAGAAATAATGGTCAGAGACCCGCCTTCTTCAATGTTACGCGCAGCACCAAAGAACCTCTTGGGGCGTTGCAGAGCGTTTGCATCCACACCGCCGGTCAGAACTTTACCCGAAGATGGCACGACAGTGTTATAAGCTCTACCAAGTCTTGTGATAGAATCCAAAAGGATCACTACATCTCGTTTATGTTCGACCAGACGCTTGGCTTTCTCAATGACCATCTCAGCAACAGCAACGTGACGCGTCGCAGGCTCGTCAAAAGTTGAGCTAATGACCTCACCCTTCACAGAACGCTGCATGTCCGTCACCTCTTCAGGACGTTCATCAATCAACAAAACGATCAAGTAGCATTCGGGATGATTGCGCTCAATGCTGCTCGCGATGTTCTGCAAGATGACTGTTTTACCCGTTCGTGGTGGGGCAACAATGAGAGATCTCTGACCCTTGCCAATCGGGGCAACCAAATCAATGACCCGAGCCGACTTGTCTTTGATCGTTGGGTCCTCAACCTCCATCTTCAGCCGCTGGTCCGGATAAAGCGGTGTCAGGTTGTCAAAGGCCACTTTGTGCTTCGCGCGTTCCCGATCCTCAAAATTGATCACCGTCACATTGGTCAAAGCGAAGTAGCGCTCATTCTCTTCCGGCGCGCGTATTTCGCCTTCAATGGTATCACCCGTTCGCAACGAATACTGCTTAATGGCTTCAGGAGAGACATAGATGTCATCCGGACCTGGAAGATAGTTAGCCTCAGGCGATCGCAGAAATCCAAACCCATCCTGAAGGACTTCCAAGACTCCGTTACCGAAAACAGTCCAACCCTCATCTGCGCGTTCTCGCAGAATTTGGAACATCATTTCGCCCTTACGCATGGTGGACGCGTTTTCGATCTCAAGCTCCTCGGCCATGGCCAAAAGGTCTTTGGCGGATTGAGCTTTAAGGTCGGATAGATTGAGACGGTCTTCGGACATGGAAATCACCCAACAATGATACCGCGCCTAGCGCTGTTCATTTATTCTTAGAAATGGAAAAACGGTCACCCGGACGGGCTCGTCGGGCAGGCGTATACGAGCTGACAGACATTGTGTCAACGACTGGTCAGAATTTCACAACCACTGCCAACACGATAAGTACCATCAAAACCGTCGGGACTTCGTTCATCAGACGATACTGCTTCCCGGTCAACGTGTTGCGCCCGTTCAGCAGGTCTTTCCGCCTCCGGCCCAACCAATGATGAAACCAAGTGAGGCCCAAAACTCCAACGACTTTCATCCATGGCCAAAGCGATGACCAATCAACAACACCTGGGGTGGCCACAAGGATTAGACCAAACACCCAGGTTGAAATCATCGCTGGATTCATGATCACACGAAGCAGCTTCACTTCCATCACCTCGAAGACAGGAGCATGCACCGTGTCCTGTTCAACGTGATAAACGAAAAGCCTGGGCAAATAGAAAAGCCCTGCCATCCATGTGATGACGGAAATAATGTGAAACGCCTTGGTCCACGTATACGCGTCAGATAAGAGGTCACTCATGTTTCGACCCAATAATAATATAAAGAAAAGAGAAAGAAATGATGTGTTTGTAGGGCAGAGAAATACTGTGGATTAAGAAGTTTCCCAGATAGTTTTGAACAGGATTCTTCATGTTGACAACATCGTGGAGAAGACAAGAAAAACCGTATTAATATATTATAAATCAGTAAGTTATCGAATTTTCAAGGGAGGTGTTTCATCGACTAGTTCGTGGACAACTCGAAGAAATTGATATTTTCCCCAGATCACAGTTTTCCTTATGAACACTGTAGAATTCAGAGAAGAACAAGCTGGAACAAACTCCGACATCCTTCTCAACTCTTTCAAAAGTGGGTTTCTATGGACTACTCCGTAAATGTGTGCAGGTCTTCCATTGGTTATCCATATGCAGCGGTTCATAACTCTCGCCTCTACATCAGAGATCCGGCAAAAATTGTTGCGCTCCGCCGGCGTCGATTTCCGCGTAGAAGCCAGTGATGTCGACGAAGGTCTCATAAAGGAAAGTCTCAAAGCACATTCAGCGTCTCCGGCAGAGATAGCAATTGCCTTGGCAGACGCGAAAGCGAGCTCTGTTTCAGAGAAAAACACTAGCCACCTTGTCATTGGCTGCGACCAGGTTCTCGCCTTTGGGAACCAAATCTTTTCAAAACCGGAGAGCAAGAACACAGCAGCCAAGCAGCTCCGCTCTCTCCGTGGTCAAGAGCATAAGTTAATTTCAGCGGTAGTCATATATGAGGACAGACAACCAGTGTGGTCATTCGCAGGGACTGTCACGCTGACGATGCGCGATTTCTCAGATAACTTCCTAAAAGAGTATCTCGATCGCAACTGGCCAAGCATTCATAGTTCTGTAGGAGGCTACAAGCTTGAAGAAGAGGGCGTGAGGTTGTTTTCTAGCATCGCTGGCGACTACTTTACGGTACTGGGACTGCCGTTGCTTGAGGTTTTGGACTATTTGGGTAAGCGAGGGGCAATAGAGGTATGAGTGCGACCAAAATTCCATTGGCAGGTGTCATCGGATCGCCAATAGCACATACCAAGTCGCCACAAATCCATACGCATTGGTTAAACACATACGGTATTGCTGGACACTACGTTCCGCTGGATGTGGACACAGAAGATCTTGAAAGAGTGCTTCGCTTAATGCCCAAGATGGGGTTTGTCGGCGCTAACATCACCATTCCCCACAAAGAAAAAGCCCTGGAAATTGCGGATCTGATCACGGATCGAGCAACGCTTATAGGGGCTGCAAATACACTCATTTTCCGAGAGGATGGAAAGATCCATGCCGATAACACTGATGGATATGGATTCATCAAAAACCTGAAGCAGGGCGCGCCCCAATGGGATCCAAAGTCAGGCCCCGCAGCAATTCTTGGAGCAGGAGGAGCTGCCCGGGCCGTCATCACTTCGCTGCTGGATGCGGGGGTGCCAGAAATTCTGATTTCAAACAGGACAAAGGTACGAGCGGAAGCTTTGCGCTCGGACTTCGGCAAAAGGCTTCATGTGGTCGACTGGGTTCAAGCTGGCAACATGATGGAAAGCGCAACGACTGTCATTAATACAACCAGTCTTGGCATGATCGGAAAACCGCCACTGCGCGTTCCCTTGGATGGATTGCGCCCTGGTACAGTTGTGAATGACCTGGTCTACGCACCTTTAAAAACGGTCTTTCTGGCGGAAGCAGAGAAACAAGGCTGCGCCATCGTGGACGGGCTTGGCATGCTCTTGCACCAGGCTGTTCCCGGATTTGAGCGTTGGTTTGGCACAAGACCCAAAGTCGACAGTGCCACCCGAACCGCGGCTTTGCGATGACATTCAAACTTGGCCTGACCGGATCGATAGGCATGGGCAAATCTACCACGGCAAAAATCTTCGCTGAGGAGGGATGCGACATCTGGGATGCCGATGCAGCTGTTCATCGTCTGTATGGGAAGGGTGGGGCCGCAGTGGCACCCCTGCGAGAAAAGTTCCCGCAAGCCATCGTTGACGGGGCAGTGTCCCGAAATTTGTTGAAAGACATTTTAAGGACCAAACCGGAAGCGCTTAAAATCATCGAAGCGATAGTCCATCCTCTCGTAAGTCAAGATCGGGCCTTGTTTCTTTCCCAGTCTGAGGCAGACATCTGTGTTTTAGATATTCCGCTCCTTTTTGAAACTGGGGCAGAGGTTCATATGGATGCGACCGTTTGCGTGACCGTCGATGCAGACAC
Source organism: uncultured Roseovarius sp. (assembly GCA_963422235.2). Taxonomy (GTDB): domain Bacteria; phylum Pseudomonadota; class Alphaproteobacteria; order Rhodobacterales; family Rhodobacteraceae; genus Roseovarius. The sequence goes on along the minus strand of CAXMWV010000002.1, from coordinate 1,493,128 downwards.
CCAGAAGCAAAGGGTCATGTCGCGGGGAAAGATGTCGGAGGAGATGTTTCGCACTATCCTTTCAAAGCAGATGCCAGACCACGAAAAACGCGAAAAAGCAGACTATGTCGTGAAAACCGATACACTGGAACACGCGCGCAAACAGGTGCAGAGTATCCTGAGGCAAATCCGGGGAAAGTTGGCAAATGCGTGAAATCGTTCTCGATACAGAAACGACCGGGTTTGAGCCGGATCAGGGTGACCGTATCGTGGAAATCGGGGGCGTTGAGCTTCTCAATCACATGCCAACCGGTCGGACCTACCACCAATACATCAACCCAGAAAAGTCGATGCCACAGGAAGCCTTCGCCGTTCACGGTCTTGGCGACGATTTTCTGCGGGACAAACCTGTCTTCAAGGACATCGCCCAGGACTTTGTTGATTTCGTCGGTGATGCAAAGCTGGTAATTCACAACGCAAGTTTCGACATGAAATTCATCAATGCAGAGCTCGGATGGCTCGATCGTCCGCCGCTGCCAATGGATCAGGCCATTGATACTTTGGCTATAGCGCGCCGAAAATTCCCTGGTTCGCCAGCATCGCTTGATGCTTTGTGCCGACGTTTTGCCATCGACAACTCTGCCAGAACACTGCACGGCGCTCTTCTTGACTCGGAAATCCTAGCAGAGGTGTACCTTGAGCTTATTGGCGGTCGGCAGCCGGATTTTGGCCTGACGTCAACGCAAACCACAACAACAGGATCATCAGAAACCCAACAGGAGTGGCGTCCCCAAAAACGCCCAAACCCACTGCCGAGCCGAATTTCAGACCAAGAAAAAAGCGCCCACGCCGCGTTTGTCGAAAACCTCGGCGAAGGCGCTTTGTGGCTTAAACAGAATTAAGCGTCCGGTTTTGGCGCGTCCTGCTGAGCGTCCTGACGGCGCATGATTTCCTTGCGATAGAGCGCAACCCAATCGATGTTTTCGAGGTTGAGCGGCGGGAAACCACCGTCGCGTGTCACATCACTGACAATGCGGCGCAGAAACGGGAAAAGCATGCGTGGGCATTCGATTAGCAGGAACGGGTGAAGTTGTTCATCTGGGACACCTTCAATGTGGAACACACCTGCGTATTCCAGTTCCATAAGGAAAAGATGCTCTTTCGAAGTCTTGTCGGTTGATGTGACTTTCATCTTGGCGGTCACTTCGTACTGATGCTCAGTACCGCGTTTCTTCGCGTCCAAGTTAACGCCAACCTCCACATCCGGGGTCACCTCTCCACCCGTGCCCTTTTGTGCGAGGATATTTTCAAAAGACAGGTCCCGTACGAACTGCGTTAGAATTTGCATTTTCACCTGAGGGGCCTGCTGCGTAGGATCAGCGGCACCGTTGGCGTTTTCCTGTTCGGCCATTGCGAACCTCCAAAACGATCATGTCGCGCGACGGGTTATCAGGAAGGCACGTAAGCCTCAATGCTTAGTCCAACCAGAAGGTCCTTTTGGCCCGTCTTCAGGGGGAACTTCCTCATATTCCCCGTCAATCACATCGGGCCCGCCCCTGGCTTGTCTCGGTCCCTGACCCATTTCGAACTGTTGTACATGAACGCGCTTTCGCAGATACGCAAAAACGGCCTGACGAACTGGTGGCATCAAAAGAGAAAACCCGACAGCATCGGTGAAAAACCCAGGGGTCAGCAACAGAGCACCAGCTATCAGGATCATTGCACCATGAGCGAGGGGTTCGGTTGGGTCATCCAGGTTCGAAAATGACCCGCGTAACTGGTTCATCGCCAATGCGCCTTGTGATCTAACAAGCATTGTACCGGCAACAGCTGTCGCTACCACGATCGCCAAAGTGGGCCATAGGCCGATCAAGCCACCAATTTGGATGAACAATGCGATTTCTATCAGCGGTACGGCCAAAAAGGCCAAGAACAACCACATGCGCGATTCCTTGTCTCTTGTTTCCCGGTCACGGTGGACTTGGGGGCACTGACAACCTACATAGGATCGCGAAACATATGTTACCATGCTCCGCATGATATGAGGTGCTTATGAACTCCCCGCTGTTACAGCTTTTGGTGCTGGCCGGCATAGCCGTTTTTCTTATCCTGCGCCTGAAAAGCGTGTTGGGTACGCGAGATGGCTTTGAAGGTCCGCCGCGCAGCGCAAACCCGCAGACGTCTAAGCCGGATCGTCGTCAGGACTTTGAAGTGATTGATGGTGGTCCGGATCACGACATTATCGATCATGTTCCTGAGGACTCTGATGCGGCTGCCGCGTTGGCGGAGATGAAGCGTATCGAGCCGTCTTTCTCTCTTGGAGAGTTCATCGGAGGCGCAAAGGGTGCCTATGAGTGGATTTTGATGGCTTTTGAGCGTGGAAATCTTGATGAGGTCGCACCCTTCCTGTCGGAAGATGTCTATGAGGCGTTCGCCCAAGTGGTGGACGCGCGTCAGGCTCAAGGCTTGACGATCGAGGCAGAGTTCGTCGGTGTTCGCGGTACAACCGTAGCCGATGCACATTTCGATGACGCCACAAGCCGTGCAGAAATTACCGTGCGTTTTGTCGGAGAGTTGATCTCGGTTGTTAAAAACCAGGATGGCGAGATTGTCGAAGGCAAGCCAGGACAATCGAAAAAGCAGAAAGACGCATGGACATTTGAGCGTGTGATGGGCGCCAATGATCCTAACTGGCGTCTTGTTGCCACGGGCGAATGATCCAAAAGCTCAGGCTAGCCATACTCGCCTGGGCTTTTGCAGCCTGTGCTTCGTCCGCCGAAACGGTGACGCACACAGTTCTTGATTTTGACGACCTTGATGGATGGGAATTTGACCTTCACGGTCGTGCATTGGAGACGTTCCTCGAAACCTGTCCTGATCTTCGCGATCCAGATTGGAGCGCTCTTTGCGCGCTTGCTCAGAACAAGCCCGAGGCGAAGTCCTTCTTCGAGTTGTTTTTTCGTCCGGTCCTGATCGAAGATGGGCGCGATGCGTTATTCACCGGCTATTTTGAGCCGGAGTTGAGCGGTTCCTTGAGGCGAACGGCTAGGTATCGTTACCCACTTTACCGAGAGCCGGATGTTTCCAAGGTGTCCAATCCTTGGCTAACGCGTAAGGAAATCGAGACCGGCGACTTCATGACCGGCAAAGGCTACGAAATCGCTTGGGTCGATGATCCGGTCGAGCTCTTCTTTTTGCAGATACAAGGTTCGGGTCGTATTCGCCTTCCGGATGGTCGTATGATCCGTGTCGGATATGGCGGATCAAATGGACATGAGTACCGATCTATTGGTGTCGAGCTGGTCCGGCGAGGTGTTTACAATGTTCATCAAGTCTCTGCCGAGGTGATCAAGAACTGGGTTCGGCGCAACCCGGTGGCGGGTCGAGGCCTGCTGCATCACAATCCGTCCTACGTGTTTTTCCGTCGCGTAGACCAAGTACCCGCTGACAAGGGGCCACTTGGAGCGATGAACCGGTCTATCACTGCCAAACGAACCATTGCAGTTGATCCCGCCTTTGTCCCACTTGGCGCACCGGTCTGGATTGAGAAAGACGGTACGGACCCGATCAATCGCTTGATGATCGCACAGGACACAGGCTCGGCCATCAAAGGGGCACAGCGCGCGGATATCTTTTTTGGAACAGGCGACAATGCCGGAAGGTTGGCCGGTCAGCTCAAGGATCCTGGCCGCATGGTCGTGCTTTTGCCGATCCAGCGAGCCTTTGCCATGGCAACCGAGCCGTTTCAATGAGCTCGCGAAAACTGCGGCCAGAAGAGCTTGAGCTTTGGAAGAGGGTCGCGCGCACAACAGATCGGCTGCATCCAAAGATGCCCGAGATTGATCTGAAACCCGAAAATGCGTTGATGTCACCCAAATCAACGGAAAAATCTGACGTGCCGCGGTTCAAGATCGGGCAAAAGGTCAACGGGAAGACATCACCCCAAAAAAGCTTGCCCGGTGTCCCGAACCAAGACGCAAATTCTCAGGTCCAGATGGACAGAAAGGCGTTTGATCGTCTCAAACGGGGTAAGCTCAAGCCGCAGGGCACCATTGATCTGCATGGGATGACCCTCAACCAGGCTCAACCGGCACTGACCGCTTTCATAGTGTCTTCCTTTGCGAAGGACCGAAGGCTGGTCTTGGTCATCACGGGCAAAGGCAAAGAGAAATCTGATCTTGGCCCCATCCCGGAGCGGCCCGGCGTACTTCGCAGAAATGTCCCGCACTGGTTGCAAACGCCGCCTTTGGCGCAAATGGTGCTGCAAGTCACCCATGCCCACGGCCGACATGGTGGTGACGGCGCCTACTACGTCTATCTACGCCGTCGCCGTTAGGGACGGCCGCGCACGGCTCACGCCAATCATCATCAGGATTGTTGCGATCACAAAGTAACCTGCAACCATGGCATACTGAGCCTCTATCCCGATCCCCAAATCAATCAGAACGCCCGTGACACCAGGCCCAATCGCCGAGCCAAGCACCATGACTGCGGCGGCCATGGCCTTGATCGATCCGATATGTTCGGTTCCGTAAAACTCTGCCCAGAACGCGGCAGGCAAAGTGGCGTAAAATCCAGCATTCATGCCAAGGAACAAAAGGCCAAGAAGCAGGCCCAGCCATCCATCGGCGTAGCAAAAGAACAAGAAGGCAAACACCATTGGTAAAAGCATGAAGGAAATAATCCGGGGTGTCCCAAACCTGTCTATCGCCCAGCCAGAGCCGATCATCGCGGCGATACCCATCAAAGTGTAGAACGGATACATTGCCACCAGTTCCAGATGAGGGATTGCTTTGACTTCTGCAAAATGGACCTGATTGAAAAAGAAAGCCGTGTTGAACGCAGACGGCCCCAGCAACGTCGGTATCATGAACCAGAATAGGTAGTGCCTGAGCGTCTGCCCACGGGTCCAGTTTCGACCATTCATTCCCGAAGACTGATCAGTTTTGGCAAGGCTTTGTGGGGTTCGTTCAAGTCGCAAAAGCCGTAAGAGCGGAATGATACCCAGGAGTGCAACGACGGCTGCCACCAGCCACAAAACTCGCCAATCGATAAACCCCATGAGAGTTACAAATAGAAGCGGAAGCAACGCCTCGCCTATGGCAAACCCAAGTGTTGCTATCGCAAGAGCCCGTCCACGTGTCGCAATGAACCACCGAGACATGGCGACGATGGCGATGTGACTGGTCATGCCTTGGCCCGCAAACCTCAGGGCAAAGATCACACCTATCAACACCCACCAAACGGTGTTGAACGACATGGCAATGCATGCAGCAGAAAGTAAAATCAGGATGACAGGTGCCAAAGTCCGAACACGAAACTGATCCGTCAGTCCGCCCGCCCAGATCATAACAACGGCGGAGGTAAACGTGCCGATGCTGTAAATCGCTCCCCACTGCCCATGGCTGAGCGTGAAGGCCTCCATGATGTGGCCGGCGAACAGGGAGATAAAGAATGTCTGTCCGAAGCTACTGAGGAATGTCAAAAGCACGCCGGCCGTAAGCCAGGGGGCATTGTCCCGCAGAAAGTCCGAAAGCTTCATACGCCTTCGTCGCGCGAATTGGGTTGGAAGGGAAGAAAATTCAATGCGCGCCACGGACAGTCACGCGTTGCTCAGGCGAATACTTGTTGGATCAAATGCCCTGATCAGTTTTGGACAAAAGCTCCATCACCGCTTCAATAAGCTTTGTGTGCGAAACGGGCTTGATCAAGTGCTTGTCCGTCGGTCGAATACCATTTCCGTGAATTGCGGCTTCTGCCGGATAACCCGAAACGAAAAGCACGGGCAGACTAGGTAAAAACTGCCGTGCTTTATGGGCAAGCTCCGGACCCTGAAGTGAGCCGGGCAACACAATATCTGTCAACAAAAGGTCGGGCTCCAATCCGGAAGCCAATTCCTGATATGCGGCGTCAGCCGTTTCCGCCACCAACACTTTGAGCTGTTCACCCCGCAATTGTCGGACAAGTACACTGCGCACACTGGCGTCATCTTCAACAATGAGAACGGTTTTGAGGCCGCTGATGGGCCTGGCCACAGCTTTGGTGGCCCGTTCTGGATCGGCGTCCAATGGCTGCACGGGGAAGTACATTTTGAAGGTCGTGCCAACGCCCGGCTCGCTATACGCTCGGATGGTGCCATTCGATTGGCGCATGAACCCGAACACCATGGCAAGCCCCAGTCCAGACCCCTCGCCAACCTCTCTGGTCGTGAAAAATGGTTCAAAAACCCTAGCCAAGGTATCTTCGTCCATCCCATGCCCGGTGTCGGAAATCGCCATCATAACATATCGTCCCGGACTGATTTCCTCCGTACGGGCATCAACATAGTCTTCGTCGATCCTGACATTCCTTGTTTCAAGCGTTATGCGACCACCATCGGGCATCGCGTCACGGGCATTATTGAGGATGTTGAGGACCGCTGTTTCCAAAAGCGCTGCGTCTACGTTGGTTTTCCAAAGTCCAGCTGCCGCGACGCTTTCAATTTCAATATTGGATGGGAACAATCGTCGGACGAGGCGATCCGCGTTTGACACAACAGAATTCAGATCGACGGGGCTTGGCGTCAGGCGAGCCTTACGCCCATATGTCAGGAGTTGCTGGACCAGCTCACCCCCTCGTTTAGCAGCAGCAGTTGCGCTCTCAATGAATTCTTCACGATCAGGGTCGTCTGGATCCTGCGCCAAAAACTCAAGGTTCCCCTGAACGACAGCCAACAGATTGTTGAAGTCGTGGGCAACGCCGCCCACCAGTTCACCAATCGCATCCATTCGCTGTTTCTGTTGCAGCGCAATCGCGGTTTTTTTGACCTGGCTGTTGTCGAACATGATGGCCAACGATCTGATATACTCACCTTCGGCACTGTACTCAGCGATCGCAGACATGAGGACTGGAAGAACCTTCCCATCCTTGCGCACGAAGTCATATTCGATGTTGTAGATACTGCCAGTGCGGAAAAATTCTGGCAGTACGACATCAGCCGCATAGGCACGAGACCCTTCTGTCAGAAAGTCGACAGACGGCTTTCCAACCATCTGGTCTTGTCGATAGCCCAGTTTATCCGCCCAAAAGCGGCTTACGCGCAGCAACACGCCATCTTTGTCAATGGAATGCATCAGGATCGGCGCGGCTTCGAACAAGGGCTCCAGCGGATCATCAGAGTCGAGTGACTGCCAGAACCTCAGGATGTTGTTAGTCATCACGTCTCGCGTTGCGGCGTGAGTTGATCACTTGGCCGCTGTTGCCCTAAAGTATCACGCGCGAGGAGCACGTACAAAACCATAACACACTTTTTGGTTTTTACACGATGAGACATTACACCTATACGGGTGTAACGTAGAAAATCAGTGGTCTCTACAACACGTAACGACTAAGATCCGTCGATTTAACCAATTCGCCAAGGTTTGCTTCGACGAACTCTGCATTCACGACAATTTCGTCGCCTGACCGATCCGGCGCACTAAAGCTAAGGTCTTCGAAAACACGCTCCATAACCGTGTAAAGACGACGCGCGCCGATGTTTTCGACGCTCTGGTTCACCTCCGCGGCAATCCGGGCCAAGGCCGCGATACCATCGTCGGTAAAGCTTACAAAGACGTCTTCTGTGCCCATCAAAGCGCTGTACTGGCGGGTAAGGGCATTGTCGGTTTCGGTCAGGATGCGAACGAAGTCTTCTTCTGTCAAAGCGCGCAATTCAACACGGATCGGAAGACGTCCCTGTAGCTCAGGCAGAAGGTCAGAGGGCTTTGCGATGTGAAATGCACCGGACGCAATGAAGAGAACGTGGTCTGTTTTGACAGAGCCATACTTTGTCGAAACCGTTGTACCTTCAATAAGAGGAAGCAGGTCACGCTGAACCCCTTCGCGACTGACATCACCGCCCCGGGTTTCCGACTTGGCGCAAACCTTGTCGATCTCATCAAGGAAAACGATCCCGTTTTGCTCCACCGCTTCTAGGGCTGTTTTGTGAACGGTTTCGTCATCGAGGAGCTTGTCCGCTTCCTCTCCAATCAGGATTTCGTAGCTCTGCGCCACCGTCATGCGTTTGCGCGTGGTCCGGCCGCCGAATGCTTTACCGAAGATGTCACCAAGGTTCATCATCCCCATTTGGCTCCCGGGTTGGCCGGGGATATCCATCATCCCCATTGGGTTTGAATTGTCCGCGATATCAAGCTCGATCATTGTATCGTCAAGCTCTCCGGCCTTCAGTTTTTTGCGGAACATATCGCGTGTGCCATCGCGCGCATCTTCCCCGGCGATGGCTTCGATCACACGGTCTTCGGCGTTCTTGTAGGCGTTTGCTTTCACATCCTCGCGCATCCATTCGCGTGTTTGAGCTATGGCCGCATCCACCAGATCGCGGATGATCTGTTCCACGTCGCGGCCAACATATCCGACTTCCGTGAACTTTGTCGCTTCCACCTTGATGAAGGGCGCACGGGCGAGTTTGGCCAGACGACGTGAAATCTCTGTTTTGCCGACACCCGTCGGGCCGATCATAAGAATGTTCTTTGGATAAACCTCATCTCGCAGGTCATCCGACAACTGCTTGCGCCGCCAGCGATTGCGTAGGGCCACAGCCGTCGCACGCTTGGCATCCTTCTGGCCGATAATGAACCGGTCGAGTTCCGAGACAATCTCTCGCGGGGTCAGATCGGTCATGTGATGGCTCCTTCAGTGGTGTCAGGAACCTAAGCATGGCGCAGGGAAACGCAAGCTTTGATGGACTACGCTTTCACGGCAAGCTGCGGGGAAATCACGTCGATCCCGAGGGCCTTGCCGACGGCATAGTAGGTCAGCTGACCGGCATGAACGTTCAACCCATTCAACAAATGCTCGTCATCCTGGCACGCCTGTCGCCAGCCTTTATCCGCAAGGGAAAGCATGAATGGCATCGTTGCATTCCCCAGGGCCAGGGTCGACGTGCGGGCAACAGCCCCCGGCATATTGGCCACGCAATAGTGCATGATGCCGTCCACGTCATAGATCGGATCGGCATGTGTCGTTGGTCTGGAGGTTTCAAAGCAACCGCCCTGGTCAATGGCGACATCCACCAGAACCGCACCCGGTTTCATGTCGGCGAAATGCGCGCTGCGGACCAGCTTGGGGGCCTCCGCTCCGGGGATCAAAACAGCCCCAATTACCATGTCGGTATTACGTAGGTATTCCGTCAGTAATCCGTCGGTGGAATAGCCTGTGTTGAAAAGGTGCCCGAACGTGTCATCGAGATAGCGCAAGCGGGCCAGGGAGCGATCAAGCACTGTCACATCCGCGCCCATGCCTGCCGCGATCCGAGCCGCATGGGTGCCCACGACGCCACCACCGATCACCAAAACCTTGGCCGGGCCCACGCCCGGAACACCGCCCATCAGGACACCGCGCCCGCCATTGGCCTTTTGCAACGTGTAGGCGCCGACTTGAGGTGCGAGCCGCCCGGCGACTTCGGACATTGGGGCCAATAAGGGCAGGCCGCCGTTCGCATCCGTCACGGTTTCGTAGGCAATTGCTGTGCACCCGCTTTCGATCAGATCACGGGTTTGATCGGGATCCGGCGCGAGGTGCAGATAGGTGAAAAGCACTTGGCCCTCGCGCAGCATCTTGCGTTCACCGGCTTGGGGTTCCTTGACCTTGACCACCATGTCGGCCGTGGCAAAAATCTCGTCAGCCGTATCGACAATGCCCGCACCCGCGGCTTCATAGTCGGCATCCGTAAACCCGGCGCCATTGCCAGCCCCGGCCTGAAGGATCACCTCGTGACCGTGGGCGACAGCCTCTTGCGCCGCGTTCGGTGTCATGCCGACGCGAAATTCCTGTGGTTTGATCTCCGTTGGGCACCCGATTTTCATGACCATCCTCCTTACCCTTTGGACATGTATCGCCTAAATTCTGTGCAATTGGATTGAAATAATGCCCGCATGTGTGAAAGAACTCCGTAGGTTCTTCGAAAAAAATGCAGAAATGTAGAAAGGTCTTGCTCTCATGACACTGGATACAACGGACAGCCGGCTTCTTTCCGTCCTGCAACGGCGGGGGCGTATTTCAAACGCTGATCTTGCCGAGGCGGTGAACCTGTCGGCCAGTGCGTGCCACCGCCGCGTGGGGCGGTTGGAGAAGGAGGGGTACATCCGTGATTACGTGGCCCTGCTCGATGCGAAGAAGATGGGCGTGGGCGCGACGATCTTTGTGGAGATCACGCTGAGCACCCAGGCCGATGAGGTGCTGGAGGCGTTCGAAAAGGCCGTGCGGCTGATCCCCAATGTGCTGGAATGCCACCTGACGGCGGGGGCAGCGGATTACATCCTGAAGGTGGTGGCCGAAAGCACCGAGGATTTCGCACGCATTCACCGCCAGCATTTGGCGCGTTTACCCGGGGTGGCGAAGATGCAGTCGAGCTTTGCGTTGAGGACGGTGTCCAGCACGACCGCCTTGCCTGTGTGAGAGGGTGGGAATTCAGTATTTTTGGAAAGATGAAGCCGAGAGTGGATTTCTAGGCCAAAAGACATGGAAACCAAAGAAGAACCAAACTGGCCGCTAGCGTTTTTGATGGCTCGCTACAACGCTTCTCAAGTGGAAAAGATCTTCTCCAAATGGCCCGTAGATCAAGCCGAAGATATCCCAATCCACGAAATTGTGTTCTGCTCAACGAACCTCGCATTCGCAACAGAACTCTATCTGAAGGCAGCCCACATAGCGTTTACAGGAAAACGGCCCGGAGGGCACATGCTCTGGAACCTGTTCAAAGACTTACCAAAGTTCAGGCGGGAAAAAATCCTGTCCAACTATGACTTAAATTTTGAAAACAACTTCAAGGAACTTAGCAACGGAGAATTGTGGCTTCGTTTCGGTGAAGGTGACCTACCTAAAAGCAAAAGACCTTCAAGCTTGACTGAGGTATTGGATCACTTTTCGATTGGGTACACGGAGTGGAGGTATATTTTTTCGGAACGAGAAAATAAGGCGTCGCCAAGTCTATACGGCCTGCATTACTCAAGGCTCATGTGTTTGTGCCACACCATTGATGACTACCTGAGGGCCGAATTTCCGACTGTTTTCCCGACAGAGAATGAAATTAGACTCTGAATTACCTTTAAGAAAAAAACCCCGACGTTTCCGCCGGGGTTCCAATTTACTCAAAGACAGACAGATTTAATCTTCCGCCTTCTCCTCTTTCTTCGCGGGTTCGCCCGTTTCCTGATCAACCACTTTCATCGACAGGCGGACTTTGCCGCGGTCGTCGAAGCCGAGGAGTTTGACCCAGACTTCCTGACCTTCCTTCAGCACATCCGAGGGATGGTTCAGGCGGCGGTTCTCAATCTGAGAAACATGCACCAACCCGTCGCGCTTGCCGAAGAAGTTCACGAAGGCGCCGAAATCGACGATCTTGACGACCTTGCCGAGGTAGATCTTGCCCTCTTCCGGCTCTGCCACGATCGCGTGGATCATGTCATAGGCTTTCTGGATGGCTTCCCCGTTGGGCGACGCGATCTTGATTACGCCGTCATCGTTGATGTCGACCTTGGCACCGGACACTTCCACGATTTCGCGGATGACTTTACCGCCCGCGCCGATCACTTCGCGGATCTTGTCGGTGGGCACCTGCATCGTTTCAATGCGCGGGGCGTGGATGGAGAACTCAGAGGCTTCCGTCAGCGCCTTCGACATCTCACCCAGGATGTGCATCCGGCCTTCTTTGGCCTGTGCCAGGGCGGATTTCATGATCTCAGGCGTGATACCGGCAACCTTGATGTCCATCTGCAGCGAAGTGATGCCGTTTTCCGTGCCGGCCACTTTGAAATCCATGTCGCCCAAGTGATCTTCGTCACCCAGAATGTCGGTCAGGATCCCGTAAGAGCCGTCATCTTCCAGCACGAGGCCCATGGCCACACCGGCGACCGGTGCTTTCAAAGGCACGCCCGCGTCCATCATCGACAGCGACCCACCACAGACCGAGGCCATGGAGGAGGAGCCGTTCGATTCCGTGATCTCAGAGACCACGCGGACGGTATAGGGGAAATCCGTCGCCGCTGGCAGAACCGCCTGCAACGCGCGCCAGGCCAGTTTACCGTGACCAATCTCACGACGACCGGGAGGGCCCACGCGACCCGCTTCACCGACCGAATAGGGCGGGAAGTTGTAGTGCAGCAGGAAGTTGGAGCGGAAGTTGCCATGCAGCGCGTCGATGATCTGTTCGTCATCGCCGGTGCCAAGCGTTGTCACGACCAAACCTTGCGTCTCACCACGGGTGAAGAGAGCAGAGCCATGCGTGCGGGGCAGAAGGCCCGTTTCGCACACGATGTCGCGCACTTCATCCAGTTTGCGGCCGTCGATTCGTTTGCCGTTCTTGACGATGTCACCGCGCAGGATGGAGGCCTCAAGCTTTTTGATGGCTTGAACGACGTTGATGTCGTCGCGCTGTTCTTCGGTCAGGTTTTCCAGAATATGCGCGCGGGCCGCGTTCTGTGCGGTGGTGCGTTCCTGCTTGTCCTGGATTTTGTAGGCCTCGACCAGCTTATCCTCACCTGCGGCTTTGACGGCGGCGAAGAGATCGGAGATGTCCGGCGGCTGGAAATCAAATGGCTCTTTCGCCGATTCTTCAGCGAGAGAGACGATCAGGTCGATGACCGGCTGGATCTGCTCATGCGCAAAGGTCACAGCGCCGAGCATCTCTTCCTCGGAAAGCTCATAGGCTTCCGATTCCACCATCATCACGGCGTCTTTCGTGCCGGCCACAACCAGATCAAGGCGCTGATCGGGGTTGTTGCGCAGGTCGTGCATATCATCGACCTCGGGGTTCAGGATGTATTCGCCGTCCTCAAAACCGACGCGTGCACCGGCGATCGGGCCCATGAAGGGCGCGCCGGAGATGGTCAGCGCGGCAGAAGCGGCGATCATGGCGACGATATCGGGATCGTTGACCAGATCGTGGCTCAGCACGGTGCACATGACTAGCACTTCGTTTTTGAAGCCGCTGACGAACAGCGGACGGATCGGGCGGTCAATCAGACGCGCGGTGAGGGTTTCTTTTTCGGTCGGGCGCGCCTCCCGCTTGAAGAAGCCGCCCGGCACTTTACCGGCGGCATAGTATTTTTCCTGGTAGTGGACGGTGAGAGGGAAGAAATCCTGACCCTCACGCGGGGCCTTGGCAAAGGTCACCGCCGCCATGACGGAGGTTTCACCAAGGGTGGCGATGACACAGCCATCAGCCTGACGGGCAACCTTACCCGTTTCCAGTGTGAGCGTTTCCTCGCCCCAGTGCATCGACTTTTTCACTTCGTTGAACATATATCGTTTCCTAGTTGGAGGCGCTCTTGGGCGTATCCCAAGTCCTCCGTTTCAATGGCGGCCCCATTGCCGCCGACCCCAATCATTCCTCATGCGCCCGGGGTCAAAAGGCGTCACGTCTCAGATATCCGCCCCCTACAGGAGTTTGAGCCGATTTGAAAGCGCTTCGTGCAACCGGTGCGTGATAGTCTTGCGCCTAGGGCAGGGGTTATTCCGGCTTTGCTTCGAACCCGGCGCGTCCAATACTCTCATAAGCCTCGAACCCGGCGCGTTTCGCGTCTTTGACCGAGTAGATGTTGCGCAGGTCGGCAAGCTTGGCAGACGTCATTTTCTTTGCCAGCCTCTTCAGGTCCAGTGCGCGGAATTCGTTCCATTCTGTCAGGATCACCAAGAGGTCCGCGTTGTTGGCGCATTTATAGGCGTCATCGACCCAGGCGACCCCGGGCAAAAGCGCCTCACCTTCGTGACGGCCCTGTGGATCGCAGACCCGAACCTTGGCACCGCCACCGATCATGGCCGGTACAATCGTTAGGGATGGCGCATCACGCATGTCATCGGTGTTGGGTTTGAAAGTCACCCCAAGCACACCGATGGTTTTTCCGTTGAAACTGCCTCCGCAAAGATCCAGCAGCTTGTCGATCATGCGATGTTTGATCTGTTCGTTGACGGTGATGACCTTCTCAGTGATCTGCATCGGCAGACCGTGATCCTGGCCAATACGCGCCAGAGCCTTGGTGTCTTTCGGGAAACAGCTTCCGCCATACCCTGGACCTGCATGCAGGAACTTGTTTCCGATCCGGCCATCAAGGCCCACACCATGGCTGACTTCTTTGACATCAGCGCCGGTGCGTTCGCACAAAGCGGCGATTTCGTTGATGAAGGTGATCTTGGTCGCCAGAAACGCGTTGGCCGCGTACTTGATCATCTCCGCGCTTTCCAAATCGGTGGTAATGATTGGAAAGTCGCGCAGGTACAGCGGGCGGTAAATGTCGGCCATAACATCGGCTGCGCGGTCGGATTGAACGCCGACAACCACGCGGTCCGGTTTCATGAAATCGTCGATCGCCGCGCCTTCACGCAAAAATTCCGGGTTCGAGGCGACATCGAAATCGAGGTCCGGATTGGCCTTGCGCACCGCTTGTTTCACCCGACGATTGGTCCCGACGGGCACCGTGGATTTCGTGACAATGACCACATAGTCACTGACCATATGGGCGATCTCTTCCGCTGCTGCCATGACGTATGTCAGATCAGCATGGCCGTCGCCGCGGCGCGTGGGTGTACCAACCGCGATGAAGATCGCCGTCGCGCCGTCGATCGCATCCTTCAGGTCCGTTGTGAACGACAACCGGCCAGCGCTGACATTCTTGAACATCAGCTCTTTGAGGCCAGGCTCGTAGATCGGGATTTCACCCCGCTTCAGGGTCTCTATCTTGTCGGGATCTTTGTCTACGCAAACGACATCATGCCCAAAGTCAGAAAAGCACACGCCAGAGACCAGCCCGACATATCCCGTTCCGATCATCGCGATTTTCATGGTCGCTTGCCCTTTGTACTGCTTTTTTGGAGGTCTTATGGCCGGGGCGGGCCGTTCAAGTCAATCTGACACATTACGTTACTGGATTCGGCAGGTTTTGACCCGCCGATGTTGGACAGGTTTGTTGGCTAAGGGTAAAGAGGACGTCAATCCGGCACGAAAGACCGGATATGGCGGAGCGAAAGGCGAGACGATGTCGGAAAAGCTGTTTGGAACGGATGGCGTGCGCGGGACAGCCAATAGCTGGCCCATGACGGCGGATCTGGCGTTGCGGCTGGGCGCGGCGGCAGGCCGGTATTTCCGCCGCGACAAACGAGACAAGAACGAACATCGCGTGGTGATCGGTAAAGACACGCGGCTTTCCGGTTACATGATCGAATATGCCTTAACCGCCGGGTTCACATCGACCGGCATGAACGTGTTCCTCCTTGGACCCGTGCCGACGCCTGCCGTAGGGTATCTGACCAACAGCCTGCGCGCGGATGTGGGTGTGATGATCTCTGCCAGTCACAACCCCGCAGAAGACAATGGAATCAAGTTGTTTGGCCCTGATGGATTCAAACTGTCTGATGATGCCGAAGCAGGTATCCAGGCGCTTCTGGAAGCCGGTGTAAAACCAGCTGAGCCGCGCAATATCGGTCGCGCCAAGCGATTTGAGGACGCCCGAGGTCGCTACACCGAATATGTCAAAACCACATTGCCCAAAGGGCAGCGGTTAGACGGGCTCAAGATCGTTTTGGATTGTGCCAACGGCGCGGCTTACAGGACGGCCCCAGCAGTTCTTTGGGAGCTTGGCGCAGATGTCATTCCGATAGGGGTTGAACCAGACGGCACCAACATCAATGCAAACTGCGGCTCTACGCACCCGGAAGCCGCCATCGCCAAGGTGTTGGAGACAGGCGCGGACATTGGAATTTGCCTCGACGGAGATGCGGATCGTGTCGTCCTGATTGATGAAACGGGAAAAGTTGCAGACGGCGACCAGATTATGGCGCTGATCGCGACGCGCTGGGCAGACGCGGGCCGGCTTGCCGGGAATACGCTTGTCGCCACAGTCATGTCCAACCTAGGGATGGAACACTATTTGAAATCCAAGGGTATTGGCCTGAAGCGGACATCAGTTGGTGACCGTTACGTCGTGGAGGAAATGCGCGCTGGTGGCTATACGCTGGGTGGCGAGCAGTCCGGTCATATCGTCATGACAGATTTCGCAACGACCGGCGATGGTTTGATCGGCGCGCTGCAATTTCTGGCCTCGATGGTTGAGACTGGCCAAAAAGCAAGTGACCTGGCCCAAGTCTTCG
Source organism: uncultured Roseovarius sp. (assembly GCA_963422235.2). Lineage (GTDB taxonomy): Bacteria > Pseudomonadota > Alphaproteobacteria > Rhodobacterales > Rhodobacteraceae > Roseovarius. The sequence goes on along the minus strand of CAXMWV010000002.1, from coordinate 1,477,030 downwards.
AGCCCGTACCGCAGCGCCTCATCAATGTTCGGTATGACAAGGCCAAGGCACCTTTGGCAGAAGCGACAGTGAAAGACGCGATTGCCTCAGGCGAAAACCGACTTGGTGCCGAAGGCCGTTTGCTGATCCGAAAATCAGGTACGGAACCGTTGATCCGGGTGATGGGAGAGTCCACCAATCCGGATGTTCTGGAGGATGTTCTGAACAGTGTCGTCGATGCGGTGAAGAAGGCCAGTTGATCTAGAACAGATCGATACCCCCCGACAAAGCCCCAAGATCGGTGAAGTTCTCTAGGCGAATGGAATTGCCGTTTGCGAACTGAATTTCGATGTTGTTGCCGACAATACTGGCATGTTGATCGACCAGATCTTGAACTGTCATGCCGGGTGCAACCAAAGCATCATCAATCCGAAGCCTGTCCTCGGTTGCATTGAAATCAACCACCACATCATCACCCATGCCATCCTTGAAGATGAAATGATCGGCATCATCGCCGCCCGAAAGGGTATCGCGACCCGAGCCGCCCTCGATTGTGTCGTTGCCAACGCCACCTTGTATCAGATCAGCACCGCCGCCGCCGGAGATGTTGTCGGCCCCATCGGCCCCATCGACGGTGTCATCCCCGCTTTGTCCAAACAGGGAATCGTCGCCCGTCCCTCCGTCGATCAGATCGTTTCCACTCTGTCCGAAGGCTTCATCATCCCCAATACCGCCGACAATCGTGTCTACGCCTGCGCCCGCTAGGAATCGGTCATCGCCCTCTCCGCCATCAAGCAAATCGTTCCCAAACCCGCCGTTAAGCTCATCATCGCGGTCGTTTCCAAACAACTGATCATCGTCGTTGCCACCTTCCAACGTGTCTTCTCCGTTGCCGCCGGATAGCGTGTCCTCGCCGGATCCACCCTGTAGCAGATCGGCTCCGCCACCGCCGGAGATGTCGTCTCCTCCGTCCGCCCCATCGATGGTGTCATCCCCACCTTGGCCAAATAGAATGTCGTTGCCTGCTCCCCCGTCGATCAGATCATTTCCACTTTGCCCGTAGGCTTCATCAACCCCAGACCCACCGAAAATCGTATCGACACCAGCACCGCCGAAGAAGAGGTTGGTGCCTGATCCGCCATCAAGTACGTCGTTTCCGAATCCACCACGCAATTCGTCGTTTCCGTTGTTGCCAAACAGCTGGTCGTCATCATCATCGCCGTTAAGCGTGTCATTGCCATGGCCGCCCAAGAGGGTGTCATTGCCATGACTTCCGTTCACGATGTCATCGTCGCCGTTGCCATTTAGACTGTCGGCGCCAGAGCCACCATTCAGGGTGTCGTTTCCGGATCCACCCAATAGGGTGTCGTTGTGTGACCCGCCATCCAGGATATCTGCTCCACCACCACCGGACAGATCATCATCGCCGTCTGCCCCGTCCACGGTGTCACTCCCACCTTGTCCGAAGAGAGTGTCGTCTCCTGGTCCCCCGTCGATCAGGTCATTTCCGCTTTGACCGTAGGCCAGGTCATCTCCGGACCCACCGAAAATCGTATCGACCCCTGCGCCTGCAAAGAAGCGGTCGTTGTCGGCTCCGCCGTCGAACAAGTCGTTCCCGAACCCACCGTCGAGCTCATCGTCGAGGTCGTTTCCAAACAATTGGTCATCGTTGTTCCCACCATCGAGCGTGTCTTCTCCGTTTCCGCCCAAAATCGTGTCATCGCCAAAGCCGCCGATCAGAGAGTCCCTGTCCCCGCCGCCGGATATGTGATCGGCACCATCCCCGCCGTCCACGGTGTCATCCCCGCTTTGTCCAAATAGTGTGTCGTGACCGGACCCTCCATCGATCAGATCGTTTCCGCTTTGACCATAGGCTTCATCATCCCCGGACCCGCCCACAATCGTATCAACGCCTGCGCCAGCAAAGACGCGGTCATTATTCTCTGCACCATCAAGCAGGTCATTCCCGAACCCGCCGCGCAGCTCATCATTGCCGCCGTCCCCGAACAAATGATCATCGTTGTCGTCGCCGTTTAGCGTGTCGTTCCCTGTCCCACCCATCAGGGTGTCTGATCCAGACCCGCCGCTAAGATCGTCATGACCATGCCCCCCGGACATGTTGTCATTGCCGTCCTCACCCAAGATCGTATCGGTGCCATCTCCTCCGGCCAGCAGGTCGTTGCCCTCTCCGCCGTTGATAAGGTCGTTCCCAAGATCGCCGATCAGCGTGTCATCATCACCGCCCCCGGAGATATCATCATTGCCCTCTCCACCGTTGACGGTGTCACGTCCCTCTTGCCCGAGCAGGGTGTCGTTTCCAGATCCGCCATCAATGCTGTCGTCACCGCTTTGGCCGAAAGCCTCATCATTGCCCTCTCCGCCGAAAACAGTGTCTATTCCTGCCCCTGCGAGAATTCGGTCATCGCTGTCTCCGCCATCGATAAAGTCACTTCCGAAACCGCCGTCGAGCACGTCATTGCCGTTTTCGCCGAACAGTTGATCGTCGTTTTCGTTGCCTTCAAGGGTATCGTTCCCGTCGCCACCGATCAGGGTATCATCGCCAAGATTGCCGCGGATAAGGTCGTCGTGGTCTGCGCCTTCAAGACGGTCTGCATCTGACCCCCCGTAAAGCGTGTCACGACCCGATCCGCCCATGAGAGTGTCTTGGCCCTCACTCCCCATAAGACTGTCGTGACCATCGTTGCCGTAGAGAACGTCATTCTCCGCCGATCCGTCGATCGTGTCGTTGCCACCAAGACCTTCAAGCGTGTCTTTGCTAGCCGTGCCGTTGATCACGTCATCCCCTTCTGTGGCGATGACGGGGCTGGGCAGAAGTTCGGGCGTCTCGAAAAAGAAACTGCGATTGATGCTCAGGTCGACGGATTGGCGAATGTCAGCTGCACTGAGGGAGCTGCCATCGTGGCTTTGCAGGATGATCGTTTCACCTCTGAATGAGAGCGCTGCGCCATTTGATGTGCTCGCAATCTGCAGTGCGTTGACATCGTAGAGGAACAAGAAGCTCGACAGATCCAGGACGTCTTCTGCAGGGTTAAAGTCGGTAATCGTGTCGCTTCTTCCGTCATTTGTCAGGACGAAACGATCAGACCCACTGCCCCCGGTCAGGGTATCGATGCCATCACCGTCCAGGATCACATCGTCAGAGGCCGTGCCGATGACCTCATCCCCAGCGTTTCCGGCGACGCGGACCTCGCCCTGGTTGGCAAGATCGTAACCCAGAATTGAAAGGCCTGCTGTTCCCTCGGAGGCGGTGTAAATTTGAAGAACATCACCCACGACTGCCAATTCGAGGGCCGTGATGTCATCAAGTGGCCTGTCTTCAGTTCCGGCAAAGCTGTCCAAGTGGATCAGCTGGCCGTTGGGCAACAGCCGCAACAGCGTCAGGCCAAGATCGCCACCACCGACCACGACGTAGGTCGTGTCATTGTAAGACACGCTCGCAATCTTTTGCGCGTCACCGAAGCGGGATAAACCGGTATCAAGGATGTGATCGGTCGGAACAAGTTCGCCATTGGGCCCGACCTGAAGCACACTGAGGGCACCGCTGCTTCCGGCATTGGCAGCCGAAGCCACGATCACAAAGGTCAGGTCGCCGACCATGGTGATTTCAATGTCCGTCGGTACCATGATGCCCAGGCCATCCGACGGACCGATGCTTTCCCCAGATGTCGGCGTACCACTTCCAATCACATAGGCAGATACGCCATATTCCGACTGGCTAGCGACGACCGCGATCTCATTCAATCCGACGCGGGCCGTTTCGATATCCACCACAGATGCCGCGAAGGTCGCACCGGTGTCGCCTACAAACCGTTCCGACGTCAGACCAGAAATACCCTCGGCGTCGTAGATGTAGAACCCGGGCTGACTTGGGTCCGCCATCAGGATGTCACCGCTTTCGGTGCGCGCGAAAACAGGGGCGGCTGTGCCGATAGATGATCCGCCCAGGTCAACGCGGCCTGACAAGTCGCCCTGCCCATCCAAGTTGTAGGTCACGATGGAATTCGTGGTGATTCCGCTGACCTGCACATAGGTGGAGGCACCAACTTGGACGAACTCGATATCATGGCCGACACCGGTCGCTTGGTTCGTCAAAAAGTAGGAATGATCCTGTTTTGCCGGGACCAGGTTATCCCGGATGGCATAGGAAATGACGCCACCTTCCGGCCCTGACACAGCGACCAGCTTTAGACCGCCACTTGTCGGTACAACCTTCAGATCAGAGATCGCATAGTCAAGCGCTGTATCGTTCAGCCTGACCATGCCGAGGAGGTACAACCCCATTTTCGCCACCCGCTTTTAGCAACGAGGGCAAACTGTGATCTATTTTGGTTTTTCAGAGGGCCTGCTTCAGGACGAAAATGTGGAGTGCCCTGAAACTTTGAATTGGATTTTGTGAGAGTTTGGCGGGATCGACGATCAATACCACCGCCCTATTGCAACGAAGCGCAGGGAAACCGTATCACCACTCTGGAAGCCAGACACGCCATCCATCGTTCGAATTTCGATGGTGCAGCCACTGGTTTGGTACGTGTGACAGACTGTCGGGGCCAGTTGAGACGTTGCGATGTTTGAACTGGTAACGGCCTCAGTCGTTGCGCTGGCCACAATCCGCGATGCATCGACGAAATCTGCGGGGAACGTGATTGCCTTGTCCACCTGCGTGGAGTTCACAAAATCAAGCGTTACAGACGAATAGACGTGCTGTGTGCCGTCTGCATGACGCGTGAAGTCCCCGTTTGCGTCTGATCCATGCTGTGTTTCCCGCCCCACAACCCAGTTTGAGCCGTCATAGATGGCTGTCGTGTCAGCGTCTGTCCTGATGTAGCCCGCAGGCAATGCGGCACCCGTCACAGTCACGCAAGACGTCGGCCCGAGCGCGTCGATGTTCAGGGTCGCAGGTCCTGTGTTCTCAGAGGCAGCCCGGAACCTAATGCCGTAGCCCGTTGTCAGCGCCGACAAGCTTGATCCTGTGATCAGCTCCAGATCATTGGCCGTTCCGGCAACTGACACCCGGCTTTCTAGACCCCCGGAAAGGGCGGTGGCCGTGCTGCCCGTTTTTACCAATAGACCCGTGCTCGTGTCGGATGAGGATTGTTGCACGGCCGCACCGGTAATGGGCAATCCAATGTTGACCTCACCTACATTCGCATCGGCTTTGATCGCGTCGACCCACGTTGTTCCATCGTCGCTGACCTTGATGGAAAAGGCCGTGTCTCCGGCTAGACCCATTTCGGCATGGCCTGTCCAAGAGGATTGAAACAACAAGGACGCGGTATCCCCCGACGCGGCCTTGTTGACCTTGAGCTGGTGCCCCGCACCACTGTGGCTGAGCAAACTCGCATCGGACGCCAGGGCGAGGCGGTTGGTGGCGTCAGATGTCGTTCCGATACCGATGCCATCCAGATTTTGCAGGTTGGGTGTAAGAGTGACCCACGCATTCGATTGGTACACTTTAAAGTCACCAGCGGATTTATCCCAAGCCCGCCAGCCTTCCTCGGGGTTGATGAAAACCCAACCTTCCGAGGCGCCATAGGCCAGTTTGCCGCCTTGATCCGCGCAATCCCCGGTCGGAGCAGCGCCCAGTGCGAAAAGCGTGCCGGGCACAGGTTCAAACGGAGGGGTCACTGCACCAGTCTGTTCAAGGGCAGCTTGCACAAGACCATCCAGTACCTGGATCGCTTCATTATGCGTGACATGCTTCTGAGCCTGAGAAGGCTTGATCAAGGGCAGGTCAAGACGTGCAGTCACATCAGACATCCGGCAGCTCCAACTTGTGAATTCCGGCGAATGTCTAGGTTTGGTTCATTTCCAGTGATTTACAGCAACGTGCTTTGACCAGGTGTGTGTGCGCAACACTCAGCCTTTCGGGCCATCCTTACGTGCATAGATATCCTCGTAGCGCACGATGTCGTCTTCTCCTAGGTACGATCCCGTCTGCACTTCGATCAGTTCCATGGCGACCTTGCCCGGGTTTTCCAAGCGGTGGATCGCGCCCAAGGGGATGTAGACGGATTGGTTTTCAGACAGCAGCATAACGTCGTCATCGATTGTAACCTTGGCGGTGCCTTCAACGACAATCCAATGCTCCGCCCGATGCACATGGCTTTGCAGGCTCAGCGCCGCACCCGGATTGACCACAATGCGTTTCACTTGGAAGCGTTCGCCCAGGGTGAGTGTTTCAAAGTAGCCCCACGGACGATGATCCACCGGAAACTCATCTGCTTGTCGGACTTCGTTCTTCCGAAGCTGTTTAACCAGCGTTCCGACATCCTGCGCCCTGTCTCGGCTGGCGACAAGAACCGCGTCAGGCATTGCGACCGCGACAATGTTCGACAAACCCAGACCGACCAAATGCAGATGGTCAGACTCTGATCTGAGCAGACTGTTCTGACAGTCCAGCGTCGTGACGTTGCCATTGGCGACCAAACCTCCGTTGTCTGCGTCACCGTGATCGCGGACCGCCTCCCAACCCCCGAGGTCAGACCAATCTCCGTCATGCACAACCACGGAGATATTGTTGATCTTCTCCATGATCGCGTAGTCGATAGAGATGTCTTCACATTGTGACCACGGCCCTTCGGACAGACGAAGAAAACCAAGGTCCGCCGTCGCCTCGGCCAAAGAGGCCTTCACCAGGCCCAACATATCTGGCGCATGCGTTTCAAACGTGTCGATCAGCGTTTTGGCGGCATAGAGAAAGATGCCTGAATTCCACATGAAGTTACCGGCATTCAGCATCTCGGTCGCGCGCTGAGCGTTCGGTTTTTCGACGAACCGTTTGAGCGGCACCACCGCGCCTTGCTGGGCGTCAGTGTCAAGTTCCAGATATCCATAAGCGGTCTCTGGAAGTGTCGGAGCAATCCCGAACGTGACGACTTGACCGTCCAGTGCAGCCTGGGCGCCCTTCATCACCGTGGCTTGGAAGGCGTCCGTTTGCTGAATGAAGTGATCGGATGGCGCGGCGATCAAAAGTGTATCGGGATCATTTGCGAAAGCAGACAATGCGGCGGCCAAAAGGGCGGGTGCCGTGTTACGGGCGTTTGGCTCCAAAAGGATCGTTCCGGGGTCAATGCCCGCTTCGGCCAGTTGTTGTGTGACGATGAAGCGGAAATCGGAGTTTGTAACGACCATCGGCGCGTTGAAATCATCACCTGAAAGACGTCTTGCCGCCTGTTGAAACAGGGTCCCCTCCCCGATCAGATCGACAAACTGTTTTGGATAGCTTTTACGCGACAACGGCCATAGCCGTGTGCCAGAACCGCCACATAGCAGGACAGGAGTGATTTTATTGGGCATTAGCGCACTTCAACATAGGCCAGATTGCGTCACGCCTAGCAGTCTGCAGGTCCAACAATCAACCTATTCTTGAGCGATCCCGAAGCGCTGTTTCGCTCACAAAATCCCGGGAAGACGAAGCCCATGTTCCTTGGCGCATTCTTTTGCGATGTCGTACCCGGCATCGGCGTGGCGCATGACACCTGTCGCTGGATCGTTCCAAAGCACCCGCTTCAGCCGACGGTCAGCATCTTCTGTGCCATCGCAGCAAATCACCATGCCTGAATGCTGTGAAAATCCCATTCCAACACCGCCACCGTGATGCAGGCTGACCCAGGTCGCGCCGCTGGCCGTGTTCAAAAGCGCATTGAGAAGTGGCCAATCGCTCACAGCGTCAGAACCATCCTTCATCGCCTCGGTTTCTCGGTTCGGGCTGGCGACGGAACCGCTGTCCAGATGGTCCCGCCCGATCACGACGGGCGCTTTCAACTCACCAGAACGCACCATTTCGTTGAAGGCCAGCCCCGCTTTGTGACGGTCACCAAGCCCAATCCAGCAAATCCGTGCTGGCAGACCCTGAAACGCGATCCTCTCCTGCGCCATGTCGAGCCATTGATGAAGGTGGGCGTTCTCGGGGAACAGTTCCTTCATCTTTGCATCTGTTTTGTAGATATCCTCCGGATCCCCGGACAACGCACACCAACGAAACGGTCCGATCCCGCGGCAAAAGAGCGGGCGGATATAGGCCGGAACAAACCCCGGGAACGCAAACGCGTTCTCTAGCCCTTCTTCCAATGCGACCTGACGGATGTTGTTGCCGTAGTCCAGAACCGGAACCCCTGCTTCCCAGAAATCTACCATGGCGGCGACATGCGCACGCATGCTGGCACGCGCGGCTTTTTCGACCGCTTTAGGGTCTGATTCCTGTTTCGCGCGCCACTCTCCGACGCTCCAACCTTGGGGTAGATAGCCGTGAACTGGGTCATGCGCGCTTGTTTGGTCGGTTACGATGTCCGGGCGCACCCCGCGTTTGACCAATTCTGCAAAAACATCCGCCGCATTTCCGATAAGGCCTACGGACTTTGCCTCACCTGCTTTCGTCCACCGCTCAATCATCTCAAGCGCTTGATCCAAGGTATGGGCCTTTTCGTCGAGGTACTTGGTCCGCAGGCGGAAATCGACGCGCGTTTCATCACACTCCACCGCCAAACAGCACGCCCCGGCAAACACCGCCGCCAGAGGCTGCGCGCCGCCCATGCCACCCAGACCACCCGTAAGAATCCATTTGCCCTTCAGAGAGCCGCCATAGTGCTGTCGCCCGGCCTCGGCGAAGGTTTCATACGTGCCTTGAACGATTCCCTGTGTACCAATGTAGATCCAGCTTCCCGCTGTCATCTGGCCGTACATCATCAACCCTTTGCGATCCAACGCACTGAAGTGATCCCAGTTGGCCCAATGTGGTACCAGGTTCGAGTTCGCGATCAAAACACGTGGTGCATCCGAATGTGTTTTGAAAATTCCGACAGGCTTGCCCGACTGAACAAGAAGTGTCTCGTCCGTTTCCAACCCCTTCAGTGCACCGACGATCCGGTCAAAGTCGTCCCAAGTCCTCGCTGCACGGCCGATACCGCCATACACCACGAGTTCATGCGGATTTTCGGCGACATCAGGGTGCAGATTGTTCATCAGCATCCGCATTGGTGCTTCTGTCACCCAACTTTTGGCGCTGATTTCTGTGCCCGTGTCCGGGAATACATCGCGGGTATTGTGCCGTGGGTTCGTCATGTCAGGGCTCCTTCGCGGGCAAGGCGGTTCAGCTGTTCAAGGATGTTTTTGAGATGCACCCGCACGCTTTGGGCCTTGGACTCATCCCAAGTCCACGGTGCGCGCTCCTGCATGTAAGTAGATTGGGCCAGTTCCATTTGGATTGCATGTACCCCGGTTTCAGGCCGGCCGTAGTGACGCGTGGTCCAGCCGCCTTTGAAGCGACCATTTATGACGGTTGAATAACCAGTTGCCGCGTCACAAACGGAGGCAACGGTATTTGTGATCACATTTGAGCATGTGACCCCGTCGTTGTCCCCAATATTGAAGTCCGGCAGTGTTCCATCGAACAAAAAAGGTATCTCTGATCGTATCGAATGGCAGTCATAGAGGATCACGTGTCCGTGGATAGCGCGTACTCTCGCCAACTCTTCTTCCAAGGCTGCGTGATAGGCTTGATGAAACTCTGCTTGCCGTGCCACCGTCTCTTCGGGAGATGGAGCAGCCTGCCAAATATCATTGCCATCGAAATCCGTCAGAGGAATAAGCCCGGTCGTGTTTTGTCCAGGATAAAGCGACGCGCCTGATGGATCTCGATTGGCATCAATGACGTACCGGTGGAAGGTCGCCCGAACGGTCGTTACATCATCCAAAAGGCCTTCATAGAGTCTATGTATGTGCCAATCAGTGTCCGCAAGTTCCTGCCCGCGCGGGTTCAGCCGTTGCCAAATATCGTTGGGTAGAAACGTCCCAGTATGAGGGAGTCCAAGAACGATTGGCGCGCTTCCACGGGCGACCTCGACCGGAGTCATCGATGGCCCTCCAACGCAAGGCTTAGACCGGCGGCTTCGCTCAACTGGCCAGAGGTGATCAAACCAGCGGCCGCTTCCAAGTCTGGCGCTAGGTAGCGATCTTGCGTGACAAAGGGCACATGATCCCGGAGCTTGTCTATAGCGCGCTGAAGTGCAGCACTGGTCTTTAGCGGCGCTCGGAATTCGATGCCTTGCGCGGCACAGATCGCTTCGACCCCCAAGATCATGCTCAAGTTGTCATTCATCTTGCGAAGACGCCGTGCCGCATAGGCCGCCATGCTGACGTGATCTTCCTGATTGGCGCTGGTCGGGGTCGAATCCGTGGTGCATGGGTTCGCCAGATGCTTGTTTTCGCTCATCAGCGCCGCTGTCGTGACTTCTGCGATCATCAAACCGGAATTCAGGCCGGGATCGGGCGTGAGGAAGGGCGGCAGGTCAAAGCTTAGCGTTGGATCAACCATCAAGGCCACGCGACGCTGGGCTATGGCCCCGATTTCCGCGATCGCCATGGCGATCTGATCCGCTGAAAAGCCGACAGGTTCTGCATGAAAGTTACCGCCCGATACGATGCGGCCTTCATTCACCAAGACCAATGGATTGTCGGTGACGGCATTCGCCTCAATTTCCAGAACTTCCGCCGCCCGCTGCAGGATATCAAGTGCGGCACCCGTCACCTGGGGCTGACATCGAATGCAGTAGGGATCCTGTACTCTGCTGTCACCTTCACGGTGACTTTCCCGGATTTCGCTACCTGCCATCAGCTCTCGCTGCGCCCGAGCCGTTGCGATTTGTCCGGGATGGCCGCGCAACGTGTGAATTTCGTCCACCAACGGTGCGGTCGATCCCATGATGGCATCCGTTGAGAGTGCCCCCGTAACTAGCGCGTTTTGCAAATTGGACCAAGCACGCCAGAGACCGATCAGGGCACAAGCCGTCGAAAACTGTGTGCCGTTGATCAGGGCCAGCCCCTCCTTGGGACCGAGGATAACAGGCTCTATTCCAGCAGCTTTGAACGCATCTGCACCGGACATCCGCTCGCCATTTACCAAAGCTTCTCCTTCGCCAATCATGACGGCGGCCATATGTGCAAGCGGTGCAAGATCGCCGGATGCGCCGACTGAGCCTTGATCGGGAATGATCGGCAAAACGCCATGGGACAGCATTTGTTCCATCACTTCGATGATGGTCCAACGCACCCCGGATGCGCCCCGGCCCAAAGACAGAAGCTTCAACGCAATCATCAATCGCGTCGTGTCAGCATCTAACGGCTCTCCGACACCACAGCAGTGACTGAGGATCAAGTTCCGTTGCAGCGTTTCTGTCTGTTCCGGTGGAATTTTGACGCTGGCGAGCTTGCCAAATCCAGTATTGACGCCATAGACGGCCGCCTCGCCATCAGCGGCCTGTCTTACGAGCGCCGCTGCTGCCTCGACGTCTTCGCGCGCGCTTCTGTCCAACTGGACATCACCGCCGTGTCGCCAGAATGCCTCCAAATCCGCCAGCCGTGTCGTGCCGGGTGTCAGAAACAGCGTCATCCCGCGCCTCCGAAGATACGTCTGTGAAGCGGGTTGAAGCCGATGCGGTAAGACAGCTCAGCGGGATGTTCTACGTCCCAAACCGCAAGATCGGCGACCATGCCCTTTGTGATCACACCTCGGTCTTCAAGGCCTAAAGCCTTGGCCGCATAGCATGTCACCCCTGCCAACGCTTCCTGCGGTGTTAGCCCGAAGAGGGTGCAGCCCATGTTCATAGTCAAAAGCAGCGATGTCAGTGGAGATGAGCCGGGATTGCAATCCGTGGCAAGCGCCATTGGCACGCCGCAAGCTCGAAAGTCGTTGACGGGCGGCTTCCGAGTTTCATGCAGCGTGTAAAACGCACCTGGCAACAATACGGCCGTTGTACCCGCTTCAGCCATCGCTTTTGCATCATCCAGGGTAGCATACTCGACGTGATCTGCAGACAACGCTCCGTACCGCGTGGCAAGCTGCACGCCACCGCAATGCGAAAGCTGTTCGGCATGAATCTTGATGGGTAGGCCCAAGGCCTTGGCGGTGTCAAAAACAGGCTCTATTTCTGCAGAACTGAAGGCAATACCTTCACAGAAAGCATCGACCGCATCTACCAGTCGCTCTTCATGCGCACTCTTCAGCGTCGGTATACAGATTTCTTGAATATAGGTGGCACGATCGTCCCTGTACTCCTTCGGAACAGCGTGCGCCCCAAGGAACGTGGTGAGCACAGACACATCACGTTTTTGGCCAATTTCTCGCGCAACGCGAAGCATCTTGAGTTCTGTTTCAATGTCGAGTCCATAGCCCGACTTGACCTCAAGCGACGTGACGCCCTCTGAGATCATGGCGTCCACGCGCGTCAAGGCATCCTGCAAAAGATGGTCTGCGCCTGTTTTTCGCGTCGCGTTGACCGTCGATACAATGCCGCCACCCGCGTTCGCGATGTCCTCATAACTTGAACCGTTCAGTCGCATCTCGAATTCGGACGCGCGATGACCGCCAAAGACCACGTGCGTGTGACAGTCGATCAATCCGGGTGTGATCAAACGTCCTTCAAGATCTTCGGCGTCCTCCCAAAACTCTCGCGACAGGTCATCAACCACCCCGACCCATGTGATTTTGCCTTCCTGAACTGAAATACAGCCCCTGCTCAGCAGCCCGTAATCTTCGGTGCCGTTCATGGTGGCAATGGTGGCGTTCTTCAGCAGCATTTGGGTGCTCAGGGGTTGACGGTGATGGTTTGGCGAGAATATGTCTAGACATAATAATTCTGTCAAGCAGGAGATACGCGTGTCAACCCTATCGGCCAAGACCGCCTTGCTGCCGTCCGGCTGGGCAAACGACGTATTGGTGTCGTTTGACTCCGAAGGTGTGATCACAAATGTGGAAACCGGCCGAACTTCTTCGGAAACGCAGGCCGCAATTCTACTTCCCGCGCCAGTAAATGCCCATTCCCACGCTTTTCAAAGAGCTATGGCCGGGCTCACAGAGCGCCGTGGACCTAAGGGGAACGACAGCTTCTGGACCTGGCGGCAATTGATGTACAAGTTTCTGGATCATCTGACCCCGGATCAGGTTCAAGCCATCGCAGCACTCGTCCAGTTGGAAATGCTGGAGGCCGGTTTCGCCACGAATGTCGAGTTTCACTATCTCCACCATCAACCTGGTGGCGAGGCTTATCAAACGCTTTCCGAAATGGGTCAGAGAATCATAGCTGCAGCCGACCAAACCGGCGTCGGGCTTACACTCTTGCCTGTCCAGTATGAGTTCGGTGGATGCGACAAGAGAAAGCTGGGCCCCGGACAATCCCGGTTCGGCAACGATCCGACCCAATTTGCACAACTGGCAGAAGACTGCCGTTCCGCATTGGACGCTTTGCCAGGCGACGCTCGGTTCGGCATAGCTCCTCACAGCCTGAGAGCGGTTGCACAAGAAGATGTGCAACTTGCCCCAAGCTTGGCCTTTGGTGGTCCGGTTCATATGCATCTCGCAGAACAAGTCGCAGAAGTGGAAGAGGTCACCACTCACTACGGTGCACGTCCAGTAGAATGGACGCTGGACAACATTGACCTTGATCAAAATTGGTGTCTCATCCACTGCACACAGATGACCGCCGCAGAAACGGAAAGGCTTGCCGGGACCGGTGCGGTTGCGGGGCTTTGTCCAATTACCGAGTCAAGCCTCGGAGACGGTATCTTCGACGGTATTCGGTGGACGGCGAACAATGGCTCTCTAGCCGTCGGATCAGATTCCAACGTTCGAATTTCGCTGACAGAGGAACTGCGCACGCTGGAGTATTCGCAGCGTTTGAGGGACCAGTCTCGTGCTGCTTTGGCAACACAAAACAAATCGACAGGACGAGCGCTTTTTGATGCCGCCTGTGCAGGTGGGGCTCTCGCCGCAGGCCGGCCATGCGGGGCGATCAAGAAAGGTAATTTCGCTGATTTTCTGGCCTTGGATGGGCATAACCTTGTTCTGGAGGGCCTAGAAGGCGACACCGTTTTGGATGCTTTCATCTTCGCCGGATCTGATCACCTCGTACGGGATGTCTGGTCCGCAGGCCGGCATGTTGTTCGACAGGGGCGGCACATCGCCAGAGACAACATTCACAGAGCATATCGTCAGGCAATGCAGTCGTTGAGGGATGTTTTGTGAACAAACTTCAGACAAACACGTGGCAGTCCATCTATGATGAAGTACTCCGCCGGATCCATGCGCGGGAGTGGCCTCCGGGCCAGGTGATTCCGACGGAGGTCGATCTGACGGTCGAGTTTGGCTGTGCTCGTGCAACCGTGAACCGCGCCTTGCAGACCCTAGCGGACGCAGGTGTTCTAGAGCGCCGGCGCAAATTTGGCACCCGGGTGGCGCTCCATCCCGTGAGCAGGGCTACCGTCGACATCCCAATCATTCGGCAGGAAGTCGAGACACTGGGGGAGTCTTATGGTTATGAGCTGCTCTCGGACGACAAAACAATAAATCTGCATTGGCAGAACGACACGCACAATGGCCAGTTCAGACATCTTCGCGCTTTGCATTGTGCAGGCGGTGCGCCGTACGTGTTGGAAAACCGCTGGATTAGTCTCGAAACTGTGCCAAGTGCAAAGGATCAGGACTTCTCTGACCAAAGCGCCAACGAGTGGTTGCTGACGCACATCCCATACACCCACGGTGACATCAGCTTCTCGGCGCTTGGCGCATCCGGGTCGGATGCAAAGACACTGGGCTGTAACACAGGTTCCCCGCTGTTTTCTATTGAACGTCTAACATGGGACCACGACCAACCCGTCACCGCGGTGCAGTTGCTTTATGCTCCGGGCTACGAAATCCGAACGCGCATTGGCGCCTAGTCTTTTTGGGTTTGTTGGTGTTTTGCCTCAATTTCTGTTTTCAACTGCCAACTTCACAGTCAACTCCTTCCCGTGCGCTCAGATCCAAAATCAATGGACCGCTGCATGGTCGTGGCTTGTGAGCTTCGGCAAATCTTAAATTGACCCAAAACATACAGGCCTGTATTGATCCATGCAGCCTTGTATGGAACTTGAAATGACGCTTCTTGCGCCACTACCAAAACCCGATCGCCAATCCCGGCTCAGCGCCGCCGACTGGATTGAAACCGCGCTGTCGATCCTTGTTGAGAACGGCATTGACGCAGTCCAGATTACAGTCTTGGCCCGGCGGCTGAGTGTGACGCGCGGCAGTTTCTACTGGCATTTCGAAAATCGCGACGATCTACTTGGTGCTCTGATCTCGGAGTGGCGCGCGAGAAACACGAATATCATCTTTGAAGCCATTGCCGACGCTCCGACGCTGGATGAGGGAATTCTTGAGCTTTTCGCCGTTTGGGTAGACCACAGTCGCTTTGATCCCGACCTCGACAGTGCCATCCGCAGCTGGGCCAAACATGACATGGTGTTGTCTGAAACGCTGAAAGCAGAAGACGAAGCCAGAATCGCCGCAATCGCGGATTTTTATGGGCGTTTTGCGTACGACCCAACCGAAAGTTTCATCCGCGCCCGCGTTATCTATCTGACGCAAATCAGTTTCTACGCCTTGGGAATAGACGAACACGAAGGTGTAGAGCGGCGGCTTGGCTATCTGGAGGCATACTTCAAAAGCTTCACCGGTCGCGACATCGACCCAGACATCTGCGCCGCCTACCGGGCCCGCGTTTTGAAAGAGGAAAGACGCAATGAATAAACCCCAGCGTGGCGGCGGTCGCCGTGGAAGAACCTCCAAACGCGCCAATGCGGCCGAGCAACACTTTGATCGCGCCTGGCGCCAATGGGTGCGACCCTACCCGCCAATCGAGCAGTTCAGCGCGGATCAGATCGAGGCGATCCACAACGCATCCCTGACCATTCTTCGGGACATCGGAATCAAGGTTCTAAACGACGAGGCACGTGAGCTCTACGTCGCTGCCGGAATGCGTGAAGAAGGTGATGAGATCATCAAGTTTGATACAGATGCATTGTTAGAGATCATAAGCAAAGCGCCTTCCTCAGTCACTCTGCACGGACGTGCCAAAGGCCGCGAAGTGATCATTGGCGGGCAAAACATTGGCATCTGCACCACCGGTGGAACACCGAACTTCTCGGATCTGAAAAACGGCCGTAACCCGGGAACGTTGGAAGCCCTGGATAACTTTTGCCGTGTGTCCCAAAGCTTTGACGTGATCCACATGATCGGGCCATTTGTTGAGGCGCAGGATATCCCCCCGAATATCCGTCACTTCGCGATGATGAAGTCGGTTGTGACCATGACCGAGAAAGTACCCTTCGTGTTTTTTCGCGGCACTGAGGCGGTTGCCGACTCCTATGAAATGCTCCGCATCGTGCATGGCCTGACACATGAAGAACTAACCAACACGCCGGTAAGTTACTCGGTGGCCAACTCCAACTCGCCTCTGATGCTCGATCTGTTGATGTGCCGCGGCATCATCGATTCCGCCCGTGCCGGTCAATTGATGGTTCTCACACCGTTCACGCTGTCTGGTGCAATGGCTCCTGTCACATTGCCGGGTGCGCTTGCCCAGCAAAACGCCGAGGCGCTTGCAGGGATTTGCTTGTCACAGATCGCCCGCCCCGGTGCGCCGGTCTGCTACGGCAGTTTCACGTCGAACGTCGATATGAAATCTGGCGCGCCAGCCTTTGGAACACCTGAATACGTCAAAGCCGCGTTTGCCTCTGGGCAATTGGCACGCAGGTACAACCTCCCGCTTCGGTCTTCTGGCGTGACCGCTGCCAATGCCCCTGATGCTCAGGCGGCTTATGAAACGCAAATGTCCCTATGGGGTGCACTTATGGGCGGTACCAATCTATTGTTGCACGGTGCGGGCTGGCTTGAAGGCGGGCTGACTGCATCGGCCGAAAAATTCATCATCGATGTCGAAATGCTGCAGATGTTTGCGGAACTCTTCAAACCGCTCGAAGTCAATGACGCCACGCTGGGCATAGACGCGATCGCTGACGTGGGGCACGGCGGCCACTTCTTCGGGACGCAACACACCCTGGAACGTTTCGAGACGGCATTTTACTCGCCGCTGGTCTCGGACTGGTCGAACTATGAAAACTACACCGAACGCGGATCAGTTGACGCTGCACAGCGGGCGCACAAGATTTTCTACGACACGGTTGAGGCCCATGAACCTCCGCCACTCAACGCCAGCCGCGCGGAAGAAATGCAGGACTTCATTGATCGCCGTATCGCGGAAGGTGGGGCAGATATTGACCGTTAGGCCTTGGTGATGGTTTCAACGGTCAGGTTGCCATTGGTGTAAACACAGATGTCCGCTGCGATTGCCATCGCGCTACGTGCAACGTCTTCCGCACTCATCTTGCTGTCCATCATGCCTCGTGCAGCGGCTAAGGCATAATTCCCGCCAGAGCCGATTGCCGTCACATCATGCTCCGGTTCCAAGACGTCCCCGGCACCTGTGATCACGTAAAGCTCTGCGCCGTCTGACACGATCAGCATCGCTTCCAGCTTTTGCAGGTACTTATCTGTGCGCCAGTCTTTGGCCAATTCAACACTGGCACGCTGCAGCTGTCCGGGCGAGGCCTCTAGCTTGGCTTCCAGCCGCTCCAACAGAGTGAAGGCATCCGCTGTCGATCCGGCGAAACCGGCAACAACGTCATATCCACCCGGAGACAGCCTCCGAACCTTGCGTGCGGTGCCCTTGATGACGGTCTGGCCCAGACTGACCTGACCGTCCCCCGCGATCACCACTTCGCCACCCTTTTTGACGCCAATGATTGTCGTGCCGTGCCAGCCGGGAAAGTCTTGTGTCATGTCGCCTCCAGTCGCATGAAATCTATGCTTGGTCAGACCAAGCCGCAAGCATCCCAATAAAAAAGGGCCGCATCAGCGGCCCCTTCGACTGTCTGTTCACGGCTTTAGATGCTTTCTTCGATCCAGCTCTGCAACGCAGCTTTCGGCGCTGCGCCGGCGCGGTTCGAAACAATCTCGCCGTTTTTGAAGATGAAAAGCGCAGGGATGCCACGAACGCCCAATTGCATTGGCGTATTAGGATTACTGTCCACATCGACCTTGGCGATCTTCACCTTGCCGTCCATCTCCGAGGACAGCTCTTCAAGGGCCGGGCCAATCTGCTTACACGGGCCGCACCACTCGGCCCAGAAATCCACCACAACGGGGATATCTGAATTCTTGACTTCAGCGTCAAAGGTGTCGTCGGTTACGGCAACGGTGCCCATGATTTTTCTCCAACAGGGATCAGGTTCGGGTGGGGAACGTAAGAAGAGCCGCATCCGCCGTCAAGGTATATAGGTGGTGCGCAAGGCATCTGTCACAAGATCGTGTGGCAAATGCATAATGGTTGCCGTTCTCGTCCACAAAAACGCGGTGTTTATTTCGCGATCCGGATAAATCTTTGCCAGGGCGTGTGCGTAGGCACCCATTTGACGCAAAAGGCCGTCAGGACAATCACTTGGTCGTTGGGGGACCATGGCATTGGTCTTGAAGTCCACGGCAAGAACCCGATTTTCGGAGAGAACGAGGCGATCAATGATGCCGTGAATACGTTGGCCTTGCAGCAAGTCCAGATCTGCCGAAACTGCCACTTCTGTCAGGGCATTCGTCGCAAAAACCTCAGCCAAGCTCGGTTTTTCGAGCACTTTTCGCACTTCGCCCAGCAGCAATCGACACTCTTCATCCTCGGCAGGATCAGGGCCGGTCGCCAAAAGACGCTTGGTGACCGACAGCCACCGCTCCTGTGAGACATCTGGCAACACTTCCAGCAAACGATGGACCTGACGACCGCGGCGTTTCGCGGCCTCTTCATCTAGTCCTCGCTCATCTGGAAGCGCCTTGGCACCGCCAAGATCGGACGGGCTAAGCGTTTCTTGACCACGGTCGACTTCAAGTGCGGCCTTCCTGAAATACGATGGCAGCACTATCCCATTGCGCCTATCGTCTTTCCCTTTTGTTTGACCAGCTTGGTCCCAATTCCCGTTCTCGACGCGCAAAGCACTTGACCAAGGTAAGGACACTTCCGTCGCGTCCATGCCGGCCATGCCGTCCCGAACTGTGTCATGCCAGCTTTCCCCGTCTTTCCCCAGCTCCCCGGCAGCGGCCACAATCAACCACTGTTCCGCGCGCGTCATTCCGACATAGAGAAGCCTGTCGCGCTCTGCCAAATCAGTCTCTTTAGCGGCCGAATCCAGCTCTTTTTGCAAAGGTGTTGCTTCCGCAGTAGGCGTCTTCCAAAGCATACCGGCAGAGGTCTCAACCATCTCACTGCGAGAGCGATAAACCCACTTCGCAGTGTCCGGCATGATCACGATCGGTGCCTCCAGCCCCTTCGCACCATGCACGGTCATGACACGGATTTGATCACTCGCCGTATCGAGTTGGCGCTTGATCTCCAGATCGTCGGTTTCCATCCAAACCAAAAAGCCGGTCAGGCTATCCACAGCGTTGCGTTCATAGGACAGCGCTTGAGACAACAGCGCATCAATCCCATCTTCAGCCTCTTTCCCAAGACGCCCCAACAACTTCCGTCGCCCGTCATGGCGCGTCAAAATGCGATCAATCAGGTCATAGGGCCTCAGGTAGTCGACCTGACCGCGCAAATCGTTCAGGATCGCAGCGGTTTCCGGAAACTCATCTGCACGGTCACGCAGTTCGGCAGCCAGGTACTTTTGCTTTCGATCATGTGCCAGATCAAACAAATCGCCTTCGCTCCACCCGAACAGAGGGGAGCGCAGCGCTGATGCCAGTGCGAGATCATCCTCCGGTGTGGCCAAAACGGATAGCAGCGCTTTTAGGTCTTTTACGGCGAGTTCCGCACCCACTTTCAACCTGTCTGCCCCTGCGACAGACAAACCCTTGGACTTGCACGCCCGGATAATGTCGTGAAACACGTCCGATCTTTTTCTGACGAGGATCAGAAAGTCGCCCTCGGTGATTAGTCTGGGAACGTCTCCGGGCGAACAGGGCAACGGGGTGCCAATCGTTTCCTGAATGAATTGGGCAACCTTTTCCGCTAGAACAGCGTTTGGATTATCGGGTGACTTGATGTCGACCGGATCGTACCAAGCGGGATCCTCCGGTGGGTCCGCTTGTTCGACCAGATCCCATAGGTCTACCCGCCCCGGCAGCCCCGACTTGAACGCAATGTGCTGTTGCTCCGCTGAAAACCCGCTTTGCTCTTTTCCCTCGAAAACGCGATCAACCAGTTTCAGGATCACAGGCGCCGAACGGAAGGACACCTCCATCTGCATATCCTGGAGCGGTGAACCGGTGTTCTCTAGGCGAAGTCCAAAGTCCTCTTTCATGCGATCAAACTCGCGAGGGTCCGCGCCCTGGAAGGAATAGATCGACTGCTTCTTGTCCCCCACCACGAAAATGGTGCGCGGCACGTCGGTTTTTGTGCCTTCTCCGCTGGTGAATTCATTCGCCAGGCACTCAATCACTTTCCATTGTTCCGGGCTGGTATCCTGCGCTTCGTCCACGAGTATGTGATCAATCCGTCCATCCAGACGATAGAGCACCCAATCGGCAACCTTAGAGTCTGATAACAGCGTCCGGGCCTTGAGGATCAGATCATCGAAATCAAGCCATCCGCGTAGCATTTTGGCCTTTTCGTATTCGGATAGAAAAGCGGCTGCGAATGCCTGCAACGCTGTCGTTCTGCGCAGTGTTATCAGCCCCAGACGCTGCGGACGGGCGGCCTCAACTCGACGCATGAGATCATCGAGCCTTGGCAATAGGTCAGCAATCAGCGTTTGGCCGTTTTTGGTTCCGAAGTTTCCGATCTTTGCCGTGAACGGCTCACCTCGTTTCGCATCCTTGCCATGAAGGAACAGTGCTTCCATGGCAGCAAGTGCGTCGAAACCTCGACCCGTGATCTGTCTGAGCTTAGCGGCGTCTCTTTGATCATTCGCGCTGCTGCTTTGAAGGATTGACGCGATTTCCGAAAGCAAAGCCGCTTCATCGCCGAGAAAGACAGAGCTCAAAACATCCGCTTCCGAGATGTCTGGCCCCAACCCCAAAATGGTACGCAGTTTCTGCTCATCATAGCTTTCGCTGAATTTCGCCCGGTTGCCAGAAATGCTCGCAGTCAGTTTCTCAACTGACATGTCGCTGACATATGGTGCGACCGCCTCGATTAGGTGTCGGTCCGGTCCAGAGGCCATGGCCTCAACAATGTCCGAACGCAGCAAAGCGGCCGCGCGCTCTTCCATCTCGGTGAAATTGGGTGTGACCTCCGCCTCGAACGGAAATTTTCGCAGAAGGGCGCTGCAGAATGAGTGGATCGTCTGGATTTTCAAACCGCCAGGTGTCTCAATGGCCGCAGCAAACAGTCTTCGAGCCCGGCGCAAAGTGTCATTTGTGATCACATCGCCATGTCCAAGGGTTTCAAGGGCCGTTTCCAGCTCTTGATTGGGCAACATGGCCCATTTGCCAAGCGTCGCGAACAACCTGTTCTGCATTTCTGACGCAGCTGCCTTGGTGTAAGTCAGGCAGAGCACGTTCTGCGGATCGATGCCTTCCAGAAGCAACCGCGCCACCCTGTCCGTAAGGACCTTCGTTTTTCCCGATCCCGCATTCGCCGACAGCCAGGTCGATTTGTCCGGCTGTGATGCATTTACCTGCCGCGCGGTGGCGTCGTCATGTTTCATCATGGGACAGCCTCTGGATCGGGATCGTCAGACATCGTCCACTCTCCGAACCTGGCCAGATGGTCGTAGTCGCCCACATCCGTCGTCTTCTGCAGTGCCCTGCGTGCGGTAAAACCCTGCTTTTCAGTTTTATAGACTCTAATAAGCTCTCGAAACTCGTCCCAAACTTTGTCGGGCGTCTCCGTATCCAATGGCGCCGATTCTTCGGCTTTATCGGATCCTAAACCAATGTACAAAGCCCGCGCCACGGGTGCGGGTGGCATGTCTCCAAACCCATTGATCTCAGCTATGGCTGCTTCCAACAGCAACTGCTTGTCGAAGTGCTTTTGCATGGGTTTGGACGGCAGAACACCCGTCTTGTAATCGTAAATGTGCAACCTGCCATCCGCGTCGACATCGATACGGTCCGCTTCAGCGGTCAATCGGAAATCAAGCTCTTCCAGCTCTGCATACCCTCTTGTCTCTCGCAACGCGGGGGTCGCAACGCCTCGGCGCTGGATCTCCCCTTCAATGAAACGATCGGCGACTTTGGCCATGCGTGCCGCCCACATCAAACGCGCTTCGGCCCAAGGGACATGCTCGGATAACTTCTGGGTTATTTCTGATAGGAATGTCTCGGTCGTAACTTGATCTGCGCTGTCTTTGGTCTTCTCAACAAAATCCTCCAAAGCTTTGTGCACGATGATCCCCCGCAACAGGGCATCAGGCAACCGCATCAAAGGATCCAGCGGTTTGAGACCAAGCACATGGCGCGCATAGATGGCGTAGGGATCCCGGATCAGTGTCTTGATCTGCGTGACAGACAGTTTTTTGGGTCTGGCACCTTCTGGAGGTCTCGGAGAAGGCCGAGGCGCGGCGGGAAGACTCGGCGTGTCTTCCAACGCGTGCGCAAGCCCAAGCCAATGATCTCCTCGGGTGCACATAGCTTTGATTGCTGTGTCACCACCTTGATCCGGCAATCCACTAAGCAGGTTCACGATCCGATTGAGCCAGCGGGACGGCACCGTTTCGGCATCATCGGATCGAATGGACCGCGTAAGCCAAACCTCCCTTGATGCAACAGCCTGTTGGAAATCATGTGCAGAAAGACCGATCCTGCGATCCGGAAGCAAAAGTCCCGCCTGTCTGCGCATGTCGCGGTTTAGCCAAGGATCAGGTGACGGCGCTTCAGGCCAGCTGCCTTCGTTCAGACCCGCGAGTATAAGAAAGTCCGCGCCTTGGACGCGCGCCTCCAACGTACCCCAGATCATAATGTTTGGGTGAGGCTCCCGTGCATTTCGAATCTGCTCAGATGCACAAATCGCGTGAAATAGAGCCACATAATCGGAGACGCGCATTATCCCGCCATGGTTCGCATGCTCTAAGAGTTGCGACACAGCTTTATGCGCCTCCCGCCCGGCATCGCCTTGCCAAAGGTTGCCCTTCACCTTGGAGGAAGACCCCTGAGAAATGCGCTCTGAAAGTGTGACGTGGCGGCTTGAAAGAACCTCCAGCCGGCCTTCACCGGACAACTCTTGCTGACAAAAGCACTCCACAAGCCATGAAGCCCAAGTCGTTGCAAAGGGGTCTTCTATTCCAGCAGCCCAGGTTTGAAATGTGCCTTTATCCGGAAAGGGGGGGCCGTATCGTCTCAGGTGCAGCTCAAGTTCTCTGCTAAGGCGCAGATGAGGGCCGCGGTCCGCTCCGCTATGCGTCAACGGATGCTTGAGGATCGTCAGGAGTAGCTCTGCTGATAGTGGTTTGTGCAGCAACTCAGATACGTGCCTCAAAAACCGTCCGGGCGCGGAAAGGTGAAGCGGAATGCCGGCGCTGTCATCCGGCAAAATGTCCCATCGGTCCAAAGCCGCGCTGACCTGTCGGGTCAGGTTCCTGTCGGGCGTGATCAATGCCGCCTTTTCGCCGTTCTCGACGGCCTGTCGCAAGCGCATCGCGATCGTCAAGGCCTCTATGCGCTGTGATGGGGCCTCGATAAGCGTCACGCCGTCCATGGCTGCCTCGAGACTCTTAAGTTTTGGCCCTTCCGTCAGCCACTGATCGGTTACAGGGGCCGGACGCAAGGCCAAGGACACAGCCCTGTTGCGGTCCGGAACGGCTGGCGGGCTGTCAGTCCATTCTTTTACATCCGCATATGTTATTTTCAGCGCGTGGAGGAAGGTTGCAAACCGATACTGTGGGTGGTCTTCGCATGGCGGATTGCTCAGAAGTGTTTCCCAGACGACCTCCGGCATGTCGTGATCAAACCCTGGCAGGATGACTGCGCCGTTGGGCAAATTGGCGACCGCTTGCATCAAAAGCTGCGTCGTTCCTCTCGATCCCGTTGATCCCGCAAGTATGATCGGGTCGCTGGGCGGCATCTCTTGCCAAGACGCGATCAGTGCCTCAATGACCCGTCGCTGGCGGGTTTCTGGATCTGGGATGGAGTCCTCGTCAAAATAGTCTCTAATAATGCCCAAAAAGGCCAAAATCCTGGACCAATGCCCGGATTGATCCGACACATCCAGCGCATCAATCTGGCTCGGAGAAACGCCCTCACCATGAAGTTCATCCATCAGCTTCGCGAGGCTGTCGGCAAGATCGTAGATTGAACTTCGTGGTGCCAGACCGGGTTGATTGTCGAGCAGGGCTGTTACTAGCTGGACAAGTTCCAATCGCCGTCGAAGGGGCGAAACAGCCTCAGGTACTTCGCCAAGATTCCAAGTTTCCCCAGGTTGCGTGATCAAAGTGACTTTTGGAAGAAGACAGGGAGGCCCTTCATCGAAAAGTGTCCTGATGCGTCGCGTCATCCGGCGCGTGTTGACGATCAGTTGCACCCTTGCCAAAGCCTCAGGTGGCCCTGCACGCGTTCTCTTGATCAATCCGTCGACGAGGGCGCGAGGGAAGTCCACACCCAGTGGCACACCGAAGACTTTTGGCCCGGTTTCTCCTTCAAACATTTCGTCCCTCTAACATCTCTTCGGCCAACCTTACGCCCTCCGGATGTCCCACATCGCACCAACACCCCGTGTACGGGATGCCAAACAGTGTTTGATCGTCCAACATTTTATCCCAGACGACATTGAGGGAGAACTTTTCTTCGGTATGCGCGGCCACGAGGGAGGTTTTGATGATTTGTGCTCCGGAGTACACCAATCCCCCCTCTCGGGAGAGCCGTCCGTCCGTCGCAATTCGAAAGTCGCCGCTTCCAGCGTGCCCAACGGCATTTTCCGGGGGCACGCACAAAAGCAATGCATCCATTTTGTCCGGGTCCCACGCGTCGCGCAGCACGTTCAGGGGGTTGGGTCCGGACCAAACGGCGTCAGAATTCATGGTAAAAACAGGATCAGTTCCGAGCAAAGGCAGTGCAGCCTTCAAGCCGCCGCCCGTTTCCAGGATCTCTGCTGTCTCGTCGGAAAAAGTGACAGATCTTCCCAGCAAGTGGTCCCTGATCATTTTCGCCTTGTAGTGAAGGTTGACTACTGTTTTGTCCGCACCATGGCCTTCGATCAGTTTCAAGGCATGATCCAGCAACGGTTCCCCCGCCACTTCGATGAGCGGTTTGGGTTTGTCGCGGGTCAGTTCGCCCATGCGGGTTCCGAACCCGGCCGCGAATATCATGACGGCTGTTGGATCATTCCGCATTTTTGCCTCAGAACACTCAGAGCCTCGCCCGTCGGCAGAGGCAACTCATCTTCAATAACAGACACTAGTTCAGCCGCATTGATCGCTTGCAGGTCCCTCATCATGTGGTCCCAGACACGTGGGATCAAGTCGACGTAGTGAGCTTTCCCGTCGCGAATACACAAGCGAGCAAATACGCCGATGATGCGCAAATTGCGTTGCAAGCCAAGCAACGCGTAGGCCCGACGAAAATCATCAGGATCGCAGTCTGTTTGGGAGAGGTAACGATCAACCATCGCCGCTTCGATGTCTGGTGATACATCCCGCCTGGCGTCCTGAAGAAGAGAGATGAGATCATAGGCCCGGTGACCAGACATTGCGTCCTGAAAATCCAGAAGGCCAACGCGAGCGACATCGTCTCTTTCGGGAAGCCACAACAGGTTCTCCGCATGGTAATCTCGTTGGATCAGTACCTCAGACAGGCCATCAAGACCGTCGAGCATGGGTTCAAACAGCGCAATAAACTTGGCCTTGGCGTTTTCTGGTAACGTTCCCTTGATGCCGTACTCGTACCAATCGAACGCCAGAGCCGCCAAATTGGCCATGAGGTCTGCATTGTAGGCGCTGATACCATGGGGTAGGTCTGCTTTGTGAAGATCTACCAAGACATCCGTTGCTGCGGTGTAAAGCATATCTTCCAGCTCTGGCTCTCGCTCCACTACGCGCGCAAAAAGATCGTCACCCAGGTCTTCCAGCAGCAAAAACCCGTTTTGGGCGTCCTCGGCCAGGATGTCCGGTGCGCTGAGGCCAATCCCGCGCAAATACCGGGCGATCTGGATGAACGGCCGAACGTCTTCACCCTTGTTCGGCGGGGCGTCCATCAAAACCGCTCGTTCACCGGTACGGGATCGGTAAAGGCGAAAATACTTTCTGTTCGACGCATCACCCGCCAATACGGCTATTTCGCTGTCGAACCATTTGGTGCTGGCGACGAACGTCTCTCTGAGGGCTTCACGATTGGTCACTGAGAACTTTCAAAAGAGGGTCGGTCCAACGGGCATCTGACCAGGAAAAATGCAGTGCGCGATCGTTGTCCCCTGTCAATGGGTCCAGGGTCAGATGCAACCCGTTAGTCGGTGCGTCTGGTCCCAGCCGATCCGGCCATTCCACCAGGCAAATTGCGTCTTCAAAAGCGGACCACAAGCCAAGCTCGTGAACCTCAGCGATATCACCAAGCCGATACAAGTCAGCGTGCCAAAGCTCGCCATGCAGTGTCTGATACGTTTGCACCAGAGTGTATGTAGGCGACGGAACGTCTTCAGGTTGAATCAGAAGCGTTTGGATGAAACTGCGCGCAAAGTGGGATTTCCCTGCGCCGATGGGGCCACTCAAAAGCAGTGTATCACCCGGTCGAAATGCCGGGGCCAAGGTCCTTGCCACGCTTTGCGTCGCATCCGGACTCTCACTTCGCAGAGTATGGTGTGTGTCTGACATTGGTTTGACACTACACCGCATCAAACCGCCCGCAACAGGCATTAGGCGTCGATTGGCACCTTGGCGTTAAAGATGGACAGCCTCAGCATGAAAAGTCCTTCGGGCAAAGGTTCGCTTTGAACGGACACTGCGTTCCCGGATGTATCGAAAAGCTCCATCACCTTTGCATCAATGGGCTGGCCCATGGCCGCTTCACGCTCAATGTCTTTCCAGATTGAACTGGTTGGAAACGTTCGTTGAAACTTCGACATCACGTCGCCCAATGAATTGCGCTTCAAACCGATGTCTGGGTCAATTCCCGAAAGTTGCACAAAAGGCCGGTTGCATACAATCAACCCGCCATCTTGGCAAAACACAGCTACGGCCTCAGGCATTGCGTCCAGAATGGCTTGGTGTGTTTCCAACTGACTGCGAGATCGGCGTGTTAGTTGCATTTCGTCAGATATGTCTTCGACAAGAAAGGCAATGGCACCATTCGGATGTGGGCGACCAGTCAGCTTGTAGGTCATACCATTCGGCAGTGTCCAACTTTCGGAGTGGTGCCCGTTCGCAGCTGATTGAATGATATCTGCGATTTGCGCGCGCCAGGTCGCGTAACTCTTTGGCTCTGGCATGACTTGTTGATCACGCAACCTATCAAAAAACTCGACCATGTAGGGACGCGTTGACAGAAACTCTGCCGGAAGATCGGTAAGGTCGACAAGCGCAGGATTGAAAAGCACAAGCTGGTGATTTCGGTCGAACACGGCAAGTCCAGCGGACAAATCTGCAAATGTCTTTGTGAGTGTCTGCACGAACGTATGTCTGACGCCCTCTGCCTCGACACGCTTTGTAACGTTTTCGGCGAAGAAAACCGTGTGGCTGTCATAGTCCAGAACTGAAAGCTCAAAGTGCTGTCGTTCTTTGGAGGGACCGACATCAAGAGAAAGGGACACAGGAACCGTTCCAGAACTGTCGCGTCCTGCATTGAGAAAAAGGTGTCGGTTCTCAGCGGTCATTTGGTCAAATTTCGCGTTGGCCCATCTCAGGTCACCTGTCCCATCAATTGCAAAGACAACCGCAGGCGCCCTTTCCAGAACATCTTGGAACTCAGAACCCCGCTGGTTTTGAACCATAAGCTCATGCATTTCGGCAGGTGTTTTCGCGCATGCATCTTCTAGTGTAACGTGATGTCCTTTGTGGCCGAGTTGGATAGTAAGCTTTGCGTTATCTTGTTTGTCGAATGCCTGGCGCGTTTGCGGGCTGTGACCGTCGGCTTGGTTTAGCTCATTTGGCAATTCGCCAAACCGATCACCCAACCACTTGCGAAGGTCGTGCCAGGTACGAAGTTGGTCTGTTGAGCTGTCGGAGTGATCGACAACGCGCCCGTCACGAATGAGAAACACACTGCGGCAATCATCGGATTTGTTCGAAGGGTTGTAGGAAAGCTTGGCAACTCGAAAAACGCACCAAAGCATGCAGGCAGCTATCGTGGCGGACAATAGCATCACGAGCGGTATCCATGTTGCAGGTAGGTCCATGCCGTTCATCACTCCGCGACGGCAAGGTGCAATCTTTTGGTTAACAGGTCGTTAATGACCCGTGAATACCATGCAGTCGCGTCGCCAAATACAAAGGAACGGCCTCTGCGTTCCGCCGCTTCAGACTTCTATAGGTTGGTTTTGGCCAAGTGGCGCTCTTTCTTCGCCGCGCTCTGCCTCAAGCATTCTGCGTGGCCAAGTCACCTCGACAAATGCCCCAGAGCGTGACTTCAAAGCGTCCTCGCGCTCAAAAGTATCCGATCCGTTTGCAAAACTCAGGCTCGCCCCGGAACGCTCCAACAAGGTCTTGGCGATAAACAGGCCAAGCCCCATGCCTTCGTACTCCGGGCGTCTAGGATCTTTCGATGTGCCACGCCTCCGCATCAAGGGGTCCCCGATACGACCAAGAAGATGCGGAGGATAGCCACGTCCGTCATCCATAATGCGCACGGAGATCAAGTCATCATCCCAGCGGCTTTCGACCCATACTTGGCTGCGCGCAAAATCCACCGCGTTCTGAACCAAGTTGCGCAGACCATGCACGATCTCAGGTTTGCGTAGAATTTCTGGTTGCGCCGCGGATGACCCATCCAGTGCTGCATGCTCGAAATCCATGCCCTTCCCGCGGTCAGAATGCGGTTGCGCGGCTTCTTCAATGACTGCGCTCAACGGTGCTTGCCGCAGATGCAGGTCATCTTTGCCCGCCCGTCCCATCGATTTGAGAATATCCCGACAGCGATCTGCTTGCTCACGGATCAAGATCGCGTCGTTCATCAGCTCTTCGTCTTCCGACAACTCCTCCGCCAATTCGGAACTGGCAAGTTTGATCGTGGCCAACGGCGTGCCCAGCTCATGGGCAGCTGCCGCAACCACGCCACCAAGATCCGTCAGTTTCTGCTCACGAGCCAGGGCCATTTGTGTCGCTTGCAGCGCCTCCGACATGGCGCGCAGTTCGGACGAGATCCAACGAGAGTAAACCCCCAAAAACACCACCGCGATAACAATGGCGACCCAGTTTCCCAATAGGAATACGTCGGGAACGCGTAGGATAAAGCCGTCATTTGTCGTCAGGGGCAGATGCACCTTGATGAGGATCGACACGATGACGATCGCCATCAGCCCCAGAATAGATGTGGATCGCAAAGACAGGGCTGTTGCAGATACGATCACAGGCCCGACAATGAGGATAGAGAACGGATTGTGAAGGCCGCCGGTCAGGTACAACATCAGCCCCAGTTGAAGCATGTCGAACAGCACGACCATGAAAGTTTCCGGTTCGCGCAGACGTTTGTTTTCGGGGAAAACAAAAGACGCAATCAGGTTTGATATCACCGATGCCCCAATCGCGAGGTAACAAAGGCCCATCTCCAGATCGAGATCGTACAGACGCGGTGCCACCATCAACGCACTGATCTGACCTACAATGGCCCACCAGCGCAAAAGAATGATCGTGCGCAGCCGAACCCAGTTCTCGCGCTTCTGGAAACTGTCCCGCTTTGTTGCTGTCTCCAGCATTTGTGATCCCAATGGCGTTGCAACTCGTCCCATCATTGATAGATGTGAAGGAGGGCAAAATGAAGTCCATATGCGAGGTGAAATATGATCCGTACACTTGCCATTGCAGGAACCGTCGCGGTCACCGTGTTGATCGCAGGTATGGTTTGGCTCACGATGAAGCCAAGTGCCGATGATCGCTTCGCATCTTGTCGGGCCGGTCAGATTGCCGGTGGCAATGCAGCCATTGGTGGTCCGTTCACCTTGGTGAGTGAAACCGGGGAGACCGTGACAGACGAGCAAGTGATAGATCAGCCGTCACTGATTTACTTTGGCTACACCTTCTGCCCGGACGTCTGCCCGCTTGATGTGGCGCGCAACGCGGTTGCAATCGACATCTTGGAAGAAAGTGGTCAGATCGTGAAGCCCGTGTTCATTTCGATTGACCCAAAACGGGACACACCCGAAGTCGTGGCAGATTACACGGAGATCATGCACCCCAGGATGCTCGGGCTGACGGGCAGCGATGAACAGGTAAAAGTTGCAAGCCAGGCCTACCGCACGTTCTACAAGGCTCATGACGCCGATGATGACGAGTTTTATCTCGTTGATCACTCGACACTGTCTTACCTGGTTTTCCCGGATCGCGGATTTGCAGAGTTCTTCCGTCGCGACGAATCGCCAGAACGCATGGCGGAGCGTATCCAATGTTTTCTTGACGCTGCTTAAGTCACGAATTTGACGCCCCCCTCCCACCGGACTACAACCACGGTGGTATGGATCAGTTGTTCCAAAGCGGGAGGGACGCATGGCTGACACGCTCCACGAGATTGGGGAAGACAAATCACTGCTGCTTGTCGATGACGATGAGCCGTTCCTGAGGCGTCTGGCCAAGGCCATGGAAAAGCGCGGCTTCGCAGTGGAGACGGCCGGTTCCGTCGTCGCAGGGCGCGCGATTGCAACAGCACGCCCACCTGCCTACGCGGTTTGCGATCTGCGTTTGGAAGATGGAAACGGGCTCGATGTCGTGGAAACGATCCGTGAGAAGCGCCCAGACAGCCGGATTGTCGTGCTGACCGGGTACGGTGCTATCGCCACGGCTGTGGCCGCCGTGAAAATTGGCGCCACGGATTACCTGTCGAAGCCTGCAGACGCGACTGACATAACCAATGCGTTGCTCGCGTCAGAAGATGAAATGCCGCCACCGCCGGAAAACCCTATGAGTGCCGACCGCGTGCGCTGGGAACATATTCAACGGGTGTATGAGTTGTGTGATCGCAATGTGTCTGAGACTGCGCGCCGATTGAACATGCACCGCCGGACCTTGCAGCGCATCTTGGCAAAACGCTCCCCCCGTTAGCGAAGGTCGTACCGCTTTCTGATCTTGTCGACGACCAGCCCGTTGGCAAGATGAACGCCAGTGTTGGTCCGATACGTCTCAAAACCACGGCTTTGGTAGTACGCCAAACCACCCTCGTTGTCATTTCTGATCGTGGCGTTGATCCACTGATATCCCAGATCCCTGGCCGCAATTTTCGTCGCTTCAAACAGTGCAGTTCCGCACCCAAGGCGCGTGTGGCCGACGCGGGAGAATGTTGAGATATCACAGGCTTCCACAGGTATGCTGTCATTTGGTTCAACCCACTGAAAACCCAAAAGCTCGCCTGCATCGTCTTCCGCTAGAAACCACGCATTTCTGCCGGAATAGTGTCGCATCCAATCCGTAAGGTCACCGCGCGTCACCTTTTTCGTTATCGCAGTCGTGCCGCCTTGCTCAATGATTTCGTTCAGCAGTTCCGCCATGGATGCCGTATCCAGTGGCCCGGCACGGCGCACATGGATCATCCCATTGCCTCAAGCAACGCCGCGTGTCGGTCGAGATAAGCCGTACGAGCCTCCATCGGAGACCGCAGAACAAGGGACAGGCCATCCAGCATACCCGTCGCGGGTTTTCCAAAAAATTTGTTGGCTTCATCTTCGGCAAAACCCGCGATCTGCGTGGATTCAAGCCAGGCGCTGATCTTGTCGGCTTTCTTGATCTTGCGTTTCACTACTGCGGGAATGGCAGCAGGGAGACCGTAGCGGATGTGAATGGCTGCGGTCAGGCGTTTGTCCAATTCATCATATCCCGGTCCCACGGCCGCCTTCACCGGAGAGATCATATCCCCGATCACGTACTCTGGCGCGTCATGCAGCAGCGCCGCCATTTTCCACTTTGGCGCAGCTTTAGGGTCTACTCTGGCGAAAATTGTCTCCACGAGCAGGGAATGCTCCGCCACGGAATACGGAAAATCACCAAGTGTCTGCCCATTCCAACGCGCAACAAAGCTGAGCCCATGGGCGATGTCTTCGATCTCGATATCCACTGGTGTCGGATCCAGCAGATCAAGCCGGCGACCGGATAACATCTTCTGCCAGGCGCGCGGTTTGGGCATGGTCTTCTCCGTTGCTTGGACATCAGCCAGAGTTATCGCCGTCACTCTGGTTTTGCAAAGTTTTCCACGATGGCAGTCAACAGGAGTGAATCTTCCAGTCCAGCCAAGAAGTTATATCCCTTAAATCGGTCTGTTTTGATCCGTTGCAGATGATCCAAGTCTTCGATGCGATTGCAGCCATTTTCGATTGAATAGAGTCGCATACGGCACTCGTTCATCAGGAAAGCGCTGACCTCGGATTGCGCATCAGACCCATGATCTTCGTAGACAAAAACGCTACCTGCTTTGATAGCATCATTTGCTCCCTTGATTGCATCGATTTCCGCGCCTTCGACATCCAGCTTGATGATTGCCGCCTGTCCCGGTGCCAGCAAGTCATCAATGCTCACAGTCTCAACCTGTTCCATGCTTTCGGCTCCATCGGCAGAGCTGGTCAAGTCAAGATGGCCCGAGGCATGGCTGTTGTGCACGTTCACGAATTGCAGAAGTTCACCGGATACTGAAAAGATCGCCGCCCGCTTGGCATCAATGTTTTCGATGTCTGAGACGTTCTCAAGAAGCCTCGCATATGTGCCGGCTGCTGCTTCCACTGCGATCACCTTGTCCACCAAAGGTGCGGCGTAAACAGACCACAATCCGGAGTTCGCCCCAAGGTCGCAAAACACCTCAGCATGGCCCGCGCCAGCGTCGAGGACCGCCGCCACCTCTGGCTCGTAGCTGCGGTGATAGAGATAGAACCGGGTCCAGTAGCCATCATTCAGGTAAATTCGGAACCTGCGCGACAGACCCAGATCCAGAATGACGGAATTGTCAGATGGAAAGAACCGCGCCAACCCACGGCAAAAGATGCCATAGAGCCAGCGGTTAAAGACGAGCCGGTAAAGCCCCATCAAAAGGGCATACTGCAACCGCGCCTGGCGCCCGTCGAATGAGGTGATCCGCTTGTCCTTCATCCATCGGGTTTTGACGCAATTTTCGCCCCAAGACCATGGTGTCAGTTTCACAATGCTTCAAATCGAAGGAAGCTGTGAGAAACCATGGCAGACTCCCATGTTGCCCAAGCTCGGTGCCGGTGCTATCTGCCCTCTAAATCCGCATTGTAAGGAGCCGTTTCATGGCAAAAGACTACGTTGTCAAAGATATCAGCTTGGCGGCATTTGGCCGTAAGGAGCTTGATATTGCCGAGACTGAAATGCCGGGCCTGATGGCGCTGCGTGAAGAATATGGCGAAAGCAAACCGTTGAGCGGCGCGCGCATTGTCGGCAGCCTCCACATGACCATCCAGACGGCTGTTCTGATTGAAACCCTGACCGCGCTGGGTGCTGATGTGCGCTGGGCCAGCTGCAACATCTTCTCTACGCAGGATCATGCGGCCGCGGCGATTGCTGAAGGCGGTACGCCTGTGTTTGCAATCAAAGGCCAGACGCTGGAAGAGCATTGGGACTATCTCGACAAATCCTTCATGTTCGAAGACGGCCCCAACATGATCCTTGATGATGGGGGCGACGCAACGCTTTACATTCTTCTTGGTGCGCGTGCTGAAGCTGGCGAAGACATCATCCCGGTACCGTCTTCCGAGGAAGAAGAGGTCATCAAAGCGCAGATCAAAAAGCGGATGGCGGCATCCCCTGGCTGGTTCACCAAAGTTCGCGACCAGATCAAAGGTGTCAGCGAAGAAACCACGACCGGTGTGAACCGCCTGTATCAGCTGGTGCGCGACGGCCAGCTGCCTTTCCCTGCGATCAACGTCAACGATTCTGTCACCAAGTCGAAATTCGACAACAAGTACGGCTGTAAAGAAAGCCTCGTTGACGGGATCCGCCGCGCGACCGACACCATGATGGCGGGCAAAGTCGCCGTCGTTCTGGGTTACGGCGATGTGGGCAAAGGCTCCGCCGCGTCTCTGCGTGGTGCGGGTGCTCGGGTGAAAGTGACCGAAGTTGACCCGATTTGCGCCTTGCAAGCTGCGATGGACGGTTTCGAAGTCACGCTGCTCGAAGACGAAGTTGCGACCGCAGATATCTTCATCACCACCACCGGCAACAAAGACGTTATCCGGATCGAGCACATGCGCGAGATGAAGGATATGGCGATCGTCGGCAATATCGGTCACTTCGACAACGAAATTCAGGTTGCGAACCTCAAAAACCACAAGTGGACCAACATCAAAGAGCAGGTGGATATGATCGAAATGCCCTCGGGCAATCGCCTTATCCTGCTGTCCGAAGGTCGTTTGCTGAACCTTGGCAATGCGACGGGCCACCCGTCCTTCGTGATGTCGGCCAGCTTCACCAATCAGGTTCTGGCGCAGATTGAACTGTGGCAGAAGGGTGAGGAGTACAACAACGAAGTGTACATCCTGCCCAAGCACCTCGATGAGAAAGTCGCTCGTCTTCATCTGGACCGGATCGGTGTCAAACTGACCGAACTGCAGAAAGACCAGGCTGACTACATCGGTGTGAAACAGGAAGGCCCCTACAAGCCCGAGCACTACCGCTACTAAGCGGAGCAGCATCCCAGAAAAACATGACGCCGGGCTTTTGAAGTCCGGCGTTTTTCTTTGATTGCAGCGTCTACCGTGGCATGATCGAAGGTGGGATAGGGGCTACGCCGTGCAAATACCGTGTATTGAACAAGACGTGCTGCCAAGGAACTCGGGACGACTTTTCTTGGCACTCGCCGTACTTTGTCTCTTCGGTTTCAGCAGCACCCCGGCCTCGTCGAACCCAACGGTCCAAACATCTTGGAATTACTATCCGGTTGATGCCAACACAGCCGCTGGTGCGCGTTCTCAAATGCAGCAACGCGGGCCCAACGGTTTCTGGGCCTACACACGATGGTACGTGCGGTGGACCTCCGCCTGTCAGGTGTCGCTGGAGATCACGTACACGATGCCGCGTCACGTCAATCCGGCGGTGATGCCTGCCAATTTGCGCCAGCAATGGGATCGTATGATCACCGCGCTCACCGCACATGAACAACAACACGGTGCACATGGCATAAACGCTGCGCAGGAACTGGTTCAAAGAAACTGTCGCAATGGCAATGCGATTGTCAGAAAATGGGCAGAACAAGACAGAATCTACGATCGAAGAACCGGCCACGGCAAAACAGAGGGCGTCCGCCTTCCGTGACGCCATGTCATCATTGCCGAGAACGCACTGGGCTGGAATTTTCCCTTTGTCCGAACCAAAACTCTCGCTATCGTGATCGAAGCCTCACAAGGGCCAAAGGACGAACAGGAAGCTACGGTTATTGGCCGTCAACAAGGGAGTAAGTTATGGGACGTCGCGACGAATTGATCGCAACTTATGCGGATGATCTGCGCAACAAATGCGGAATGGAACCTGACATGGATCTGCTGACCAAGGTCACAATTGGCTGTGGTCCGGCGATTTACAATGCGGATGCGTCCACTGTCGCTGCAGGGCAGGAGCATGAGCTGGAAACGGTCAAGGACAACTTCCTTGTCAAAAAGCTGGGTCTCGCGGATAGCCCGGCGTTGATGGATGCGATCAATTCGGTCATCGAAACCTATGGTCGGTCAGAGCGCAATAAGTACCGCGCTGTCGTTTATTACATGCTGACCAAGCACTTTGGAAAA
Source organism: uncultured Roseovarius sp. (assembly GCA_963422235.2). Lineage (GTDB taxonomy): Bacteria > Pseudomonadota > Alphaproteobacteria > Rhodobacterales > Rhodobacteraceae > Roseovarius. The sequence continues at coordinate 1,441,382 of CAXMWV010000002.1, read as the reverse complement.
GAGTCCGTCTACGGTTAACTTACAAACTCGCGAGATACGGCCTGCCCACATCGCTTGGGCAGGCTTTTTTCTTGGGAAACTGAAAAACGCCATGGTTTACGCTTCTGAAGACATAGAAAACGCGATCATAGCGCTTTGCGTGGCACGCGGCGTTGGCAAGACGATTTGCCCCTCAGAAGCGGCCCGCGCTCTTTCTTCCGAAGAAGAGACCTGGCGGTTGTTGATGCCAGACGTGAGACGCGTCGCCCAGGACATGGCCGAAAGGGGTCAGATCGGGATTTTCAAGAAAGGCCAGCAAGTTGAGGATCACTCGACCCAGGGTGTCATCCGGCTCGGGTTGTGTCGGCCAGGGTACATCGATTGAAACCCCAAAGACGCAACTCGCGACCTTGGAGTGCTTTCTGACGTTCAAAAGACACCAACCAACTGCGAAACCAAAAGAGTTTCGCCTCAACCGCCTTTCAGCTTATCCATGAAACCGGCCGCAGCCGTCATCACGACAGACGCACCAGAAACACCCCAACCGCCATCGACGGGCAGAACGACGCCGGACACGTAATCACCTGCGTCCGAGCATAGAAACCCCGCCGCCTTTGCGATGTCATCAGTGTTTCCCATCCGCCGCATCGGGACAGATTTGGTCACTGCGTCCCGGATTTGCGGCGTTGGGGCAAGGCGTGCCATACCTTCGGTCCCATCAATTGGGCCGGGAGAGATAGAATTCACGCGGATACCTTCTGCACCCCATTCAAGTGCCAGTGATTTCGTCACCATGTCCACGCCTGCCTTGGCCGCACAGACCGGGGATTGGTGACTCATCGCGTTGAAGGCTTGCGGGGCAGAAATGTTAACCACACTGGCACCCGGCTTATTCAGGTGCGGGTGGCAGGCCCGCATGACGTGGAATGTGCCCATCAGGTCGATCTCAACCATGGCCTTCACCGCGTTGGGCGAAAGGTCCATCAAGCGTCCGGGGACGTTCCCTGCCGCGCCTGAGATAAGGTTGTCGATTTGACCGCCAAAGAACTTGGCGGCGTCTTCAAAACCTGCTTCGACAGATGCGTAGTCGCGTACATCGAACGTGGTGCCAGCAGCCTCAGCCCCGAGGTCCTTCAGACCTGCAACTGCTTCGTCCACCTTGTCCTGCTTGCGGGACGCCACCATGACCTTTGCACCCCAACGGGCAAACCCCTGGGCGATGCCAAAATTGATACCGCTTGTGCCGCCGACGACGAACACGTTCTGGCCGGAGAAGTCGAATGTCATAGTCATGGTCTGGTCCTTTCCTCAGGCCATCAGTTTCAGCGCTTCGATGAGCGGCTTGTCTTCATTTTCCATCACGTCAAGGATGTGGCCGTGCAGGCGGCGCTTGTGCTCCCCAAAGATCCCGCGCGCCTTGTTGAAGGTACCGGCGAACTCCATGGCTTTGTCGAAGGTTTCCTGCGCATCGGTGCACGCGGCTTCGATGACGTAGTGTTTTTCCAACTCCCCTGCCGTCACACGACGGCCTGTCAGCTTCATGTCGTTGAACAGATGGTAGGGCACGGCTGTTTTCACAAAGGCAATCATGCCCGGCATGAAGGGGATGGAGATATCCACCTCAGGGAAACAGAAATATCCACGGTCGGCCCGCATGAAGCGGAAGTCACATGCACAGGCCAGCATCGCACCATTCCCGAACGCATGACCGTTGATCGCGGCAATCACAGGGAAGGGTGCCAGCAACAGACGCGAGAACACCTCGTTCATGCCATACATGAACCCTTTCATGTCGTCGTGGCGTTGATCCTTCAATGCAGCGTTCAAGAAATTCAGGTCGACACCCTGGCTCCAATTCTTCTCGTCGCTGGACGTGATGACCATCGCCTTGACGGATTTGTCGGCTTCCGCCTGATCCAAAGCAGCCAGCATGGCCGTCGCAAACTCGGGGTTCTGCTTGTTTTCCGCGTTGTTCATCGTGACAACGGCGATCTTGCCGTGGAGTTCGCATTCGATAATCGACATGGGCAATCCGTAGGTACTTTGGTCCGTAATGCAAGCAGTGCTAGCACCCCGTACCTCAATCATTCAACACGGGCTCTGCATTACGTTGCGTCGGCTTTACGTCAAGCAATTGGCAGGTTAATCAACCTCACCCACTACAATGCCCTGCCGGTCAAAACCGCCACCTGGCGGCAAGCATGACAATGTCGATGTCCTGAAACACGGCTGTTGGAGACGACAGTTGGTAACGACGCACTGTCCCAACAAGATCAAGGTTTAGGGGTGCGATTTTCTGGGTCACGGCGATGCCCATGGCAGTTGCATTCGACCCGGCAAACCCAAGATCATTGCCGTCATAATACTCTACCGCAAAGGCAGTCGGCCCAAGGTCAGAGAGGGTCTTGATCACTCCCAATTTGGCGTAAACATACCCTCCATCACCTATCTGATTGGCCCCAGTCGCCACGCTGGCATTGAGCCCGGTTCGCTTGTGCAAAACAGACGCCGATCCCACTGCGCGCTCTGCGGTTGCGTCAATCCACTCATAGCTGGCGGCGGCTTCGACCGTGATTTGGTCAGCATCCAAGGCGTAGGTGATCGCGACATCGGTGTAATCGCGGTTGCGTCCCCGCCTGAGAACATCGACCCCATGGGCGAACGCGAGGGTGAAGCCATTCCATTCCGGCATGTCGTACCGCACCCGCAGGCGACGCAATCCGCCAAGATCATCGAACACATCGCCAACAAAGACGCCGCTGCCGGTACCATTGGGTGCAAGAAATTCGGTGCCACCGCCCAAATCCCCGATACCCGGACCAATCGCCAGGCTGGTGCCCGACAAATCCGATCCAGCCGTGCCATCCGACGTCATACTCCCCTGACCCACCGACAATTGGCCAAAGCGGTCGGACGCGTAAACCACTTCGAACTTGCGCAACACGGTGCGCCTGAACTCGAACTCCAGATCATCATTCGTGGGCGACACGTTTCTGAGGCTCGTAGGCCCTAGCCCGGTCTCCAAGCGAAAGCTCAGCGTCGATGGGCCGTTTAGGGGGTACATCCACACAATCCCAACGCGGCTGGGAATGCTCGGGTTCTCTGCGAAGTAACGCTGTCGGCCAGAGCCGTTGTCCACCTGCATAGCGCCAAAGTTCAATTGCCCGTAGATTGTTGCGCCGAGTTCATCGTTCGCCGTCGCAGGCGTTACCAATAGGCCGAGACTTAGACAAAGTGCGCCGCCCAACCGGCAAATGATGCGCGTTGCCCAACCCCTCATGGAGCAATGAGATGCCTGACAATCGGGCCGCTGTCACGAGTGTCAAAGCTGCGAACCTTGTCTTGCAAACGCTTGTCCTCCTTTGACACGCGATCATGCTGGGCCAGATGTTCCTCCCAGGACGATACCATGAAGGCTTCGATCCAAAGTTCCGGATCTTCCACGCTTTGGAAAACATGCCATTCATAGGCACCGTTCCGCCAGCGTTCCCCTGACCATTCCCGAACAGCAACCAGAAATCCAGCTTCGTCTTCCTTGCGGATGCGATATTCCACCTCGACCATCACAGGCCCCCGACTGTCCAGCCCATCATCATCGAGTGCGACCTCTGGGGCGGGCCAGTGCATGGACGGTGTCAGGTCAAGGTTTTCCCCCTGGCCAAGCTTGTAGCTCCGCGTAAGGCCCAAACCGATGATCAAGCCACCCGATGCAATCAAAAGCGCGATCTGTGTCGAGGTGATCGTTGCAACCTGACCCCATAGTGCAGAGCCAAACGCCATTGAACCAAAAAAGACCATCAGGTTAACGGCCAGACCACGGGCCCGGACCCAATTGGGCAGCGCAGTTTGTGCCGAGACATTAAAGGTGGTCAGCACCGCGATCCAACTGAACCCGCCAAGCAGCGCGGCGGTATAGGCCATCCAAGGAGCATTCGCCGTTGCCAGTATGGCCATGGCGACAGCTGTTCCCACTGTGCCGCTTGCAGCCATCGCGCTTGCATCCAGCTTCGCGCGGAACTTTGGCAAAGTCAGTGCACCAAGCACCGCCCCGGACCCGATGAGCGTCAGAAGCATACCGTAAAGTTCTGCGCCTCCGCCTTCTATGCCCCGCACGACAAGCGGCAAAAGTGCCCAATAGGCAGAGGCAAAGATGAAGAACGCAAACGACCGGACCAACGTGTGCTTGAGGGCATCGTTATGCCCCACATGGCGCAGTCCGGTCAGCATGGCATTGAACACGGGCTGTGAGGTCTTTGCGCTGCCGCCCTCGTATTTCCATAGAAGCAAGGCTACGATGATCACGATATGGCTGACCGCGTTGACCGCAAAAGGCGCAGACAGGCTGACGGAAGCGATCAGAATCCCAGCCAAAGCAGGACCTATCGCGCGGCTTATGTTGATGCCCATGGAATTCAGCGCAATTGCGGGCTGCAACGCATCACGTGGTACCAGAGTGGGGACAATCGCTTGCCAGGCCGGGGCCATGAACGCCGTTCCCGTACCTATGGCGAGCGTGAAGAGGATCAGCAGAAGCGGTGTGACCATCTCGAAATGCACAAGCACGGTCAGCACCGATATGAGAACCAGCAAGATCACGTTTACGCTGATCAGCATCTTCCGCTTGTCCAACCTGTCGGCCAAGGTGCCCGCGTAGAGAGCGAACAGAAAAACCGGCAGGGTCGTGGCCGCTTGAACCAGAGACACCACAGCAGGTGAGGAGTTGAGCGTGGTCATAAGCCACCCCGCCCCCACATCGTGCATCCAGGTGCCGACGTTTGAGATTAGCGTGGCGGTCCACAAAAGCGCAAAGGCCCGATACCGGAAGGGGGCCCATGCCGAAACCGCAGGGGTCGGAGACGTGCCACTACCACCGGATGACATCGGTCAGGTCCTCCCGGTTCTTTTCGGCATAAGATCGAATAAATGGGCACAAAGGGACAATCCGCTGACCTTTTTCACGCGCATCTGAGATCAACCGTGACGCAAGCGCTTGCGCCACTCCACGCCCTCGCAGGTCGTCGGGCACGAAAGTATGGTCAGCGATGATGAGTCTCGAAGACACTTTGGAGATCGTCAGTTCTGCCGCGCTCACCGCGCCAGAGATTGAAGCCTCGTAACGCCCCTTCGTATCGCTTTCGCTGTACGTGATCTTGAGGTCTGTATCGTCAATCATGAAGATGCTCCTTCCACGTAGAACAGCACGATCAGTGGCCTGCGCCTATCCAAGGGATTCTAAGCCGCCGCACCGGGCGCGCCGAAGATGGGTACAGGGGACCAATCCGGAAGCTCGGGCAGGGGGGCCGGAGCGTGTTCGGCAAAGCGCGATTTCGCATGGACGATCTTGCCGCCTGTTAGGGTCAGATCCGCCTCGATATTGATGATGTCATCCTCGGCCACCGTGAAGTAGTCGCGATCAAGCACCGCAATATCTGCCAGTTGGCCTGCTTTGATCTGGCCTTTCTTACCTTGTTCGCGGCTGAACCAAGCACCGGCTGCCGTCCAGTGGCGCAGCGCGTCATGGCGGTCCAGCCTGTTCGCCGCATCCCAAATCACATCCCCACCACGGCCCTTACCACTGACCGACCAATGAATGGCCAACCAAGGATTGTAAGACGATACCCTTGTTGCATCCGTGCCCGCCGCGACGGGCGCACCCGAGGCCATCATCTTCTTGACTGGCATCACCTCGCGCAGGGCCGCTTCGCCATACCGATCTCGATAGGCCGTGGTCTGGAATGCAATGCGATTCTGATAGCTGATACCCCCACCCATCCGCGTGACCCACTCCATCGTCGCCTCGGAGATCGTCTCACCGTGATCGAAAATCCAGTTCAGTTCTTCCAGCCCTTTGTCCTGACCCACCTCCTCAATCAGGCTAAGCAGACGGTGCGCACTTTCCTCGTAGGTGCAATGGAAGCGGATGGGCCAGCGGTTCTCGAACAGGAACTCCAGCACCGGGCGCAAATCACCTTCCATGCGCTTGGGCAAATCCGGACGCGGATAGCTGAAATCCTCGAAATCATAAGCAGACGCGACCAGCATCTCCCCGGCACCAACGCATTTGAGATAGTCATCGCCTTGATCCGGTTTGACGATATCGTTCCACCGCTTGAAGTCATCCAGTTCAAACAGCGGACGCTGCGCGAAAAGCTGATAGCCAATGCGCACGGTCTGTTCCCCGCGTTTGTTGAGTTCGGTGATCACGCCGTAGTCGTCGGGGTAATTCAAAAACCCACCCGCGCAATCGAGCGCTGAGGTCAGGCCAAGCCCGTTGAGCGCGCGGAAATAGTGTTTAGTGGATGTAACCTGCTGTTCAAAGTCCAGCTTCGGCGCCATGTCGAGAAGTGCATAGAGCGGTTGCGCGTTGGGGCGCGCAATGGCAAGGCCAGTCGGATTGCCATTGTCATCACGTTCCAGACGGCCTGAGACAAAAGGCTCATAGAAATGCTTGTCGATGCCAAGCGCGGTCGTAGAGATGTAGAACATAAACAGGCACATCGGGGGCCACGGCGTTGATCTCGTCAATCGTCGGCATGCGCTTCTCGGCAAACTGATCTACGGACCAACCGCCCACCACGCGGATCCACTGCCCGGCTGGCGTGCGCTGGGCTTGTGTTTTCAGCATGCGCAACCCATCCGCCAGAGAGGGCACATGATCCCAACGCAGTTCCATGGCGAAATTGTTGCCCTGGCGGATGATATGCGTGTGGCTGTCAATCAGACCCGGGATCACGCGCTGACCGTTCAAATCGATTGTGTTGGTATCCGGACCGGCCAACCCGATGATGTCTTTGTCGGAGCCAACAGCCACGATCTGATCACCCGAAATGGCAACCGCTGTCGCCTCCGGCAAATCCGCGTCCATCGTCGTGACATTGCCGTTGTAAAGAATTGTGTCAGCCATCTTGGGGTTCCTTGTTTCCGGGCCAGGTACGGCGCGTTTGCATCAGCACGTCGTTGGTGTTGTCCCGCCCGCACGGAGAAAGCGACGTGCGATGGAACAAGACATCAAAAGGTTTGCAAATGCCGGGGTGCCCTACGGCCACCCCGGCTCCGAAGGTTACTCCGCGGCTGCTGTCGCCGGCACGGCATCGAGAACCGGACCTGCATGTGCGCCGCGCTGGGGTGCTTTGTGGACCATGGTGTAGGCATAATCGACGCCCATGCCGTAGGCGCCGGAATGCTCCTGCACTAAACCAATCACGGCATCATACGTGTCACGCCGTGCCCAATCGCGCTGCCACTCCAGCAAGACTTGTTGCCACGTCATCGGTACAACTCCGGCCTGTACCATACGGTCCATGGCATAGTTATGCGCGTCCAATGACGTGCCGCCCGAGGCGTCCGCCACCATGTAAATTTCATAATCAGTGGCCTCGAGACAGGAGAGAGCAAAGGTCGTGTTGCACACCTCAGTCCAAAGACCAGACACAATCACCTTGGTGCGGCCTTCGGATGCGTTCTTGGCCAGCGCATCACGCACCTTCTGGTCATCCCAAGAGTTCATGGAGGTCCGCTCCAACAAAGGTGCGTCGGGGAACACATCCAGAAGTTCTGGATATGTGTGACCCGAGAACGCTTCCGTTTCCACGGTGGTGATTGTGGTCGGGATGTCGAAGATCTTCGCCGCTTTGGCCAGACCGACCGTGTTGTTCTTGAGGGTCTGGCGATCAATTGACTGCACACCGAATGCCATCTGAGGCTGGTGATCAATGAAGATCAACTGGCTGTTGTCTGGGGTGAGTACGTCAAGTTTCGACATGATTTGGGTCCTCTTCAGGTGTTGGGATACGTGGTTTGGTTGTGTGTCGTCAGTTCTGTGTTTCGAGATACGCAGCACGCCTATCAGGGCTTGAGATGCGTTTCGAAGCGGGTTCTTTCTTCTAGATTCTGATCTTTGTTTTCAGATTTGTGATAGGAACAGACCTCTGTGCATCGCGTTGAGAAAGAGGCGGCGGTCCTGTCTGCTTTGACATCACTGCAGACAGGCCGCTCATTTCCTTTCAATCGGTTAAGAAGGTCTGTAGTGCCGTCAGCTCACTGTTGCGCAGCTCGTGCCCGCCCTCGTGAACCTCCGTTTCGACCTCCGCACCTTGATCCTTCAACCAGGCGATCAAAGCCTCACTCATGTGCCACGGCGTGATCGGATCATGCTCGCCCGCAGTGAGAAGTACCTTGCGACCAAGAAGGCCCTCGTTTGGCTCTGGCTGCCAGGTCACCAGAGGGTGCAGCATCGCCGTCCGGTCAAACAGGTCTGGCCGCTTCAAAAAGACGGAGGCCAAAATGTTTGCTCCGTTCGAATACCCAAATGCATAGACCGGGTGATCCGGGTGTTCGGTGCGATGCGCCTCGACAAACGCGATCATTTTATCCGTCGCGCGGGCAAGGTCATTCATATCGTAGACGCCCTCTCCGGTTCTCTTGAAAAACCGCGCCGCGCCGAATTCTGAAACATCACCGCGGGGGGAGATTATCCCGGCATCCGGGACCAGTTGGTCAGCCAGGGAGAACAATTGATTCTCGTCGCCGCCAGTACCGTGAAAGGCAAAGATGAGCGGTTTTCCAGCCTGCGGCGCGCGTACGCGTTCCGTGTAAAAGTCAAGAGACATGTCTTTTCTCCTTTCATTCTAGAGAAGGGCAGGTGCTTCGTGTTGAACCCGCGATCAGCTGCTGGGCTTGCCAGCGTAACCAACAATGCCTGCACGCCCATCACGAACGTGACCGCGGTCGGATTGTCGTGAAGGCCATTGGCATCTGTTGTCTGCCGTTTTCCTCTGCGTGGTTGCTCACTTAGGAAGAAAATGGAATTGAATGGGCCTAAAGTTAATAGCGATAAATTCAAACTATTTATTGCTTCTTGCGCAATAAAAACGGGGTGAGAACGTCACGCAGTCGGCGGCGGGCTATATCTATACGTTAAGGGCCAGCATCGTTCCTGGGTGATGCGCTATGCTCTGGGTGGGAAACGCCATGAACTGGGCGTCGGCGGCTATCCAAAGGCTGAGCGCGATGCTGAAACCAGGCGCTCTGTGAAAGCATGATGCGCAATGCCCCCAATGCGCACGCTCATCGCATGTTGTCGAATGTAATCCAGCGAACCTTCGAAGCCGAACGTGCCAGCCTAAAAGACGATGGTTCCGCTGGCCGTTGGATGTCACCTTTGAAGACGCATGTACTTCCAAAGCTGGGAACGCGAGACGTTGAGACAATCACCCCAAAAGACCTGGCTAATGTTCTGCGTCCAATTTGGCACGGGAAGCCTGATGTTGCCCGCAAGGCCTTGCAATGCCATGGCGCGACGTGCCTGAATACTATTTCAGTCTGGGTGATGGATCAGTTGATTGGTGTCTGCGCCTGATCATGCTGACAGGCGTTCGGTCTTGCCCGGTTCCTCGGCCCGCACCATTGCAGGAATGTACTTCGGAGAGGGCGGCAGATGAGCGGCCGAAAATTCGCTCAAATCAACTCCTGCCTCTTGCGCTCGCGCAAGCTGGTTGAAAGCAACCACCAAGAGAAGTGGGCGTATATTTGCGTCCACCTCACTCTCCAAGGCAACTTCCTTGGATTGTTCCGATACCCAACTGTCCTTTGGCAGATTGAAGCAGGTCTCAGTGAGGATAAGTTGTCATTGGCAATTGCCAAACTTCAAGACGTTGGCCCTGTAGACTTCGATGCCGTCAAAGAAGTGATCTGTATTGTCGGTTTCCACAGCCAGAGACCGCCTGAGAACGCGTCCGGAGTGATGTCACACGTCAGCGATCTGATGAACTTCGAAGCCGATACTGAAGCTTCAGAGCGCATGCTTTTGGTCACATCAGCCGAAATCTGTATCGCAGCCCTAAAGCGTGCCCAATCGTGGAAGCCTGACAGCACGGAATGGCCAAAACTGCGCGAGGCATTGGGGCAGTTCATGCGGCGCATGTACCTCGACTACGCCGAAGATCTTTCCCACACTGATTAGCCGTGAAATGACGGGCGCAGGTGACGCGGTGAAGGGCGAACTCCATTCGCTGCTACTCGTTCTTTCACTGCTTAACCAGACACCGTGCAAACACCCTGCCGACACCGTGGCGACACACAAAGAAGAAGATGAAGATGAGATGAAGATGTAGATACAAACGAAGAAAAAGACAAATACGAAGGCGAAGCAAGTTTCGAGTTTTGAAGACAACACAAGCTCTGGCGTGGCCGAATTGGTTGCTTGGCATAGAAAGCCTTGCCGATGTTAGTTTTCACTAGGTCAATTTACACCAGAATTGCTCTCACAGTGAAAAGTGGTCGAAAGAAATAGCGAGAAACGGTGGGTGCTGAACGAGCTGGTTTGCTGTCGCGACCTGAATCCAAACTTGGCGTGCCAATAAATTGCGTTTTTAGCAGACTCTTTGTCTGGTAGGTATTCATGTCATAAGTCTCCAATCATCATACCTGCAAAGTCTTCATGTCCACTTCCGAAACCAAGCTTTTTATCTCGTATTCCCGTACTGATCGCGCCCTTGTAGAACGGCTTTATGATGCCCTTACCGCTGAGGATGAACTTCGCGTTTTCCGCGACACTGACGACATTCTGCCATCGGAGGAATTGAAGCCTCGTCTTGAAAAACTGATCCGGGAAGCGGACACGGTCCTGTTCGCGGTTAGCCCCCGCTCCGTCACGTCCGACGTATGTTCTTGGGAGTTGGAGCTCGCCGATAGTCTGAACAAACGGATTATCCCGGTCGTGGTGGAAAACGTCGAAGGTGACGTGCCAACGGTCGTCTCAAAGCTGAACTACATTTTCTTAACGCAAGAGGACGACTTTGACCGCAATTTGGAACGGATTCAGAATGCGATCAGCTTGGACATTGACTGGATCCGGGAACACACGCGCCTTGCTGAACTCGCAGATCGGTGGGAAAAATCTGCTCGTCTCGGAGCGCAGCCATTGCGCGGCAAGGAACTGGAAGCCGCCGAAACTTGGTTGGTTGAGCAGCCCAAGTCCGCACCCTCACCAACTCAGGCACAACGCCAATACATCCTGGTCAGCCGCCAAGCCGCTACCAAGCGGCAGCGAATGACAGTCGCTGGTTCTCTGGCGGCGGTCCTTGTGGTTGGTGTTCTCGGCGTATTTGCATGGATGCAGCGGAACGAAGCGATCAAGAACGAAGACTTGGCGAACGACGCGCTTGAACGCGTGGCGAGTACGGCCAATCATCTGGTTCGCAATATTGCTTCAGACCGAAACCGACCAGAAGCGCCAACGCCAGTTTATGAAAGCATCTTGTCCAGTGCATTGGACCTGCAAGAGCAGACGGCCGAGCTGGTTGAGCCAACGCCGGAGCTGCTTTTGGTGCGCGCGCAATCGCTGACAAATTTAGCCAGCCATCAGTTCAATCTTGGTCAACTGGGCAATGCGAAGGAAATGCTTCGCGAAGCAATCGAAACCGTGCGAGGTATTGAGTGGCCAGACCAATCTCGTATCACATCCGACTTGCATCTGGCCAAGAGCTACCTGCGGCTGGCGAGAGTTGAATACGCCAGTCTAGACAAAGAGGCTTCTTCCGCTTGGTTGGGGCAAGCCGAACTCTCTATCCAACGCCTGGAGGAAACGCATGACCTCCAAGATTGGCGTCAAATGAAGGAGCTTGCGCTTCTGAACATAGAACTCGCAGAGCATTATGGGAAAACTTTCCGCAAAGTTCGTCCTGTGCAGTTGGCGGCAGCGCGTAAAGCCACGGTGCTCGGCCGCAGTGTCGTTTCGATTGAAACCACACCAGACAATATGCGCATTCTGGCAGATGGACTTTACCTTATGGCTTACCTGCTGTCAGGTGCAGATTCAGGCGAAATCGTTGACGGCACGAACATGGACGTCGTTGAACCTGGACCAACCGAGTATTCTGACCAGGAAAATCACGTTGCAAGCGAGTCTGCACTGCAAGAGGCTGTTGCGATATACGGCTCTTTGTCGGCGACGGCTGATGGCCAGGTTGTTCCCTGGCGTGTTCTAGGAGAGGCCCATTTTTTGCAAGGGCGTCTCAAGCTTCGTGTTGCGGAACACAAAGCGGCTTTGGAGCATTTTGAAACTGCTGAGCGCAGTTTTCGAACAGCGCATTTGTCAGACCCAACAAATCCGAAGCCTGCCAGCCGCCTGCTGCAGGCCCAGCGCTTCAAAGCACTTGCGATGCTCAGAGACGCCGCACCTGTGCAAGCAGTTTCCGTTGTTGCGAAAACAATGGCTTTCGTTGAGCAACTGCCACGTGAGATTACCGAAGATGACGATGTGAAAGCCATCCTGGGCTATTTCCAGCCAATGGTTCAGTACGGCACGGCATTCACGGATTTGGAGCAAAAAGAAGATTCCCAGTCATGGGCCGACTACAGCCTTTATGTCGAATCTTTTATCGCCAACCAGTCACAGCCATCGCGCCAGTCCCCACAGGACGACAACAGCCCGTCAGAGCCAAGCATGACGGACATTTTAGACAAACTTCTGCAGGCTGACGAAGCCTTTCATTGGAAGGAATACAACAAGGCTTTGGTGCTCCAATTTGAGGCTGTCCAGATGTGGATAGACGACCCGGAGCGTTTCGCGCATATGCCTGATTGGCTTTACACGCAACTGGCCAACCTGTCTTACTACGCTCTTCTGGAGAAGGAAGATAAACTGGCAATGCAGGCAGCAGAAATTGCTCTTACGTATGTTGCGGATGGAATTGTCGCGACTGGCAATCTGGCCCTCGCTGAAATGTTTTCAGGTGACGCCAGTCGGGCACGGTCGCTGTTTTTGTCCGAACGTGGACGGAAGTTTGATGACGGCCGCACCTGGGAAGAAGGTGTCCTTGATGACTTCGTACTTCTTCGGGACGTTGGGCGGTCGCATCCTCTGATGAACGAGATAGAGAAAACATTTTCAACTGACTGATTCAGTCGCCGCTGCGTCTCGGAACGGGTATACAGGCTCAAGCTCTTAGAACTTCATTGGCAACAGCCATCGATGTACCAACAGACCGGGGCCAAAGAAGTGGAACGCAGGCGAACCTCCCCAGCCGTCTTCCCTCTAAGCCTTCTGCCCTTCGCTCTCGCCGTCGATCCCGTGCTCCACGCCCAAAGGTTCGTTGCGGGGCATCGCGGTCAGTGCGGCACCGGTGAGAGGTTTCACCTGACCACCGTCCAGCACCATAGGCGCGGGCAGGCGGGGGCCTTGGCTTTCCCATTCGGCGGCTTTGTAGATGTCCTCCAGCGTCGTGCCAGAGCAGGCCAGAACAAAATCCTCGGGGTTGGGCAGCGTGTCGCTGAATTCCCAGTGGAACGGCACGCCTTCATCGTCACCCACGCGGATCAGCTCATCCTCACCCACAACACCGCCCCCCGCCTCGATGAGGTCCGCCACGGCGTAGGATTTCCGCTGTTCACCCTCACCCACGATGAACCGCGTGCCCAGACGGATGCGGCCTTCTTGCAGGGGGATGACCTGACCGTCGGTATTGCGCGTTCCGGTGACAGCTTTGACAAACCCGTCGCGCGCATCGCCCACGGGCACATTGGTGGCGGCGCGGATTAGAGTGCCATCCTGATGCTGGATCACCCCATCATCGCGCAGAACGTCGATGAGGGTTTCGAACTTGTGCGCGCGGCTGCTGTCGGGGCGGAGATACACATGGCCGGGCGTCACCTTGGTGCCGTGGAAATCGAGCAGGATTTTGGCGTCGTTTTCAAAGATGCGTGTGACCGGCCCGGGGACGAGATTTCCCTCCGCATCAAACGAAACCACGAGGTCGCCGGGCTCGATTTGCTCAATGGGCTTGTGCCAGATTTTGGCGCGCACGTCGGATTGATTGTAGAGGCCGTTGGAGTTCGGTTTGAGGGGCGTGTCAGTGGGCCACATCGCGACAGGTGTTTGTAGACCAAAACAATATGCCTGACCGGTCATGCTTTCAAATAGCGGCTGAACTAAGTTCTCATTGACCAGCGCTTTAAGGCCATTCAACACCTCGATCCACGACGCATCGGTCGCAATATCCAAACGACCATCGCCGCGATACTCGAGAAAAACTATTGCCCCCTCTGGAACGTCACTTCCAGGTCCTAAGGTATATTGGATAATCGTGTTCACCAAGTCAGGAACACTGTCAGATTCAAAATTGAAGTTGTCGTCGAACGCTCTTAGGTCGCCACTAATTTCAATCAGCACCCCATTCTCTACAACGAAAGTGCTTTCTGTGCCGATGGCAAAACCCACGCTGCCATGTACATAAGCAGCTATAGCGCCACCGTCAGCCACATTTGCACCCGGTGTATACAGTGTACTGAAAACCTGAAAATCACTCATTGAAGCGACACCGGCGTCAATAAGCTCTGCTCTGGTGTAGGTTCTGTCTTCCAAACCTAAGTTTTCTCCCAAAAGAGAATTTACACCGAAGTCACTGACTTGAACCCCCGCGCCATACCCAAAGTTCATAATTTGGCTCTGGGGCATTTGAACGGTCACATTAGGGTTCGGGCTGGACTGAAAATTTGAGGAAAGGCTTGCGTCAAACAAACCTCCATCAGACGGTTGATAGGGTTGACCGTGAACAATTAGGTTGTTGGCCGTAGTCATATTGAGGTCGGAGAATTCGCTGGCTGTCCAAGTATTGGTATGTATGTCAAATGTCCAAGGCATGTCACCCTCCCCCTCTTAGAAGCACAATTTTTGGTTGATCATTAACAACAGAAAAAATCAACAGCGTATCCGCGTGTGACATTGGAACGGAAAACTCTTTCAGACCTCCGATCCGCAAAAACGTGTTTTCGCTGCCGGTATGTACGTCTTCCTCGAAGTCTGTGTCTGGGTATCTTTTTTCCAATGCATCAAAGCACTCTTCAAACTTCAGAGTTTTGAAATATGCTTCTTCGTACAAGACCCTTTCTAGCGACCTAAGCCACGGCGAGAAAAGCTCTTCAACATCTTCACGCAAAAAATTCACAGAGGTAACCTTAGTGGCACTCGTTGGGTATACCGAAAGCTCACATCCACTCCACAAACCGGCATGGGAAAACTCAGGTTGAGTTTTTTGCATGCCCGGTATCAACAGGTTGCTGAAGTCTGGCGCTTTGAGTGGCCTTGGATAAAACACTATGAAAAATAGTAAAATCATCACTGTGATGAGGGTGATAAATCTGATTATCTTGCTATTCATCGTGAGCTAGCCCGCGACAGAATATCCAAATGAAGCACATTTGAAAGTCGTCTGGTGACGGTGTCGTATGTTGTTTTCGTGGTGACTTTGATTGAGCCATGGGCTTTCCTTAGTTTTGATGTATTGCACTTTGCTCTCTTCACTTCCTATACCAATTTTGTCTCGATTTTGGAGAACACGCTTTGATTGACACAACAAAACCGACCTCCACCACCCTCGGCGGCAAACCCGTCGACGCGCAAACCTTCGGCTCCACCATGGGCAATGCCGTTTGGTTGATGACCATGGATCCCGCCTACAAAGACCGCGCGATCCGGGAGGTGGAGCAAATTGTCGCAACCCCAATCCTGCTGCGAAATTTTAAGCTCTACTCTAAGGCGAATCAGCCTGTGGCGTTCTTAAGCTGGGCGGCGGTCTCCCCCGAGGCCAAGGCAAAGCTGAACGCCGGGGAACTGCTAGAGCTCAAAGACTGGCGCTCTGGCAACGAAATTGTGGTGGTAGATTGTGTGTCGCCGTTCAATCCTGCGGCGACTTTTGTTGAGAAATTTATGGAAAGCGTGAAACAGGCCAAGGGCGCTGCGCCCAATTAAAGGCCGACCGAAGGGAACGGGACATGATGGGGCACACTGGGGCGACCGCGCAGGCGGTCTCTGTCTTTGCGATGAGTCCGGCGATGCTGGACGCCGCGTTCGAAAGCCCATCACCAAATCCCGGTTTCGACCTCGATCCCGCGCCGCGTTCCCACAAGGTCTACAACTTCGAAGTTGCCGGCACGCACACCTACATCGCCGATGGTATCCGCGTGCATAACACTTCGGTGCTGAGCTTCCTGAGCGATGCAGAACTGGCAAACCTCGCAGACATCCAGGATCTGGACGGAGATGGCGACCTCGACTTCGCTGTCACCAGGTCTGCTGACGGGTTGCAGGAGACACAGGTTACTTTGCAATCCACTTCGGGAGACTCGTTGCAGGTGATCAAAGAGGTCACCTCGAGCGATGGCCAAGGGAATGTTGTTTACTCCCAATATGTCGAGAACGCAGACGGCTCGATCACCTACATTACGGAACCGCAGTTCGTGCAGGGCCAGTTTGCCGGAGAGGCGCTCGGCGGCGCGCTGACGCCTTTCCTGACCAATGCCATTATTGGACCTGACGGCACTATCCTTGAGCAAATTGCGGCTGACACGATCATTGGCACGGTTCTTGAAAATGTCGGTGGCACCATCGGGGCACTTGTCGACATATACGGACAGAATTACGGCGCATTTTCTTTGTCAAATCAGCTTGATGAAATCAGTAGTGGCGTTTTTGAAGACTTCGGTGAAGAGCTTGTCCTAAATGGGATCGATAGCGCGATTTCAGTCGTGAACAACCTGATTTTGGCCGAGATTTTTGAGGTCGTTGAGGTCGACGGAGTACCAGGTGCTGTTTTCGAAGCTGTGACAAGCACGGGGTTGAACGCCTTGCTTGTGAACGGTGTCGATAATCTTTTGGAGAATCTGGTCGCGAACTCTCCTGCTGACGGTTTCTGGAGCCAGATTTCCACCGACTTTACAGGAGCCTCGTTCGATAACTTTCTGTCGTCTCCCTCGGTTGATGCCCCAGCGGGACCAAACCTGGTCAGTCTTGTCGTCACCGCCGTTATCAATGAAATTTTGCCGCCGCTTGAAACCGAAGAAGGACAGATTGCCTCGGTGATAACGGCAACTCTTACGAGCTTGTTCGCAGGTCTGGGCTCTTGGGGTGGTCCTGTCGGGGCTGTCCTCGGTTTTTTTGTGGGATCAGTTTTCGACTCTTTGTTCGGCGGCAGCGATCATCCGCAGGCGTGGTCGAGTGTGGGGTATAACGGCGATACGGGTTTGTTTGAGATCACCAGCACGTGGGCCGATGATGGTGGTAACACTGGTCTGAGCCTGTCGATTGCTCAAGCCTACATTGACGGGATGAACGGGTTCATCAACACCGTGAGAGCTGAATCTCATAACTACAGCGAGCTCGGACAGTGGGCCTTTGGGCACTACGAAAGCCACATTTCAAATGCGTGGGTAAATGGCCAGTCATTCCAGGATGCTCAGAGCGCTTACCTGGATGCGTACATCAACGATTTGATCGATGTGCAGCTCAATGACGGACAAATGACGGCCGTTCGAGCTTTGGAACAGTCTGGTGCCTGGACGATGAAAACTGAGCAGGATGTGTACTACAGCTTTCAAATTTTTCATTTTCACTGGCTGAGTGTTTTTGATGAGCTGGGCTATGAACCGTATGTACCAGAGTTCATCAAGGAAGATTTTGCTGAGCTTTATGGCTTTGAGTCCGTTACTGATTTTGAGGCAAATATGTCTCAAGAACAACTGCTCACCATGCAACAGGCTGTTATCTCAGCCGGCAGTTTGATGCTTGGTTTGTCTGGAGAGGAGCATGTCGTAAACGTTAATCCCGACGATTACTCGTCAGACTTCCACAGTATGACTTTTCGTGAGCAGATAGAGTTTTTATCCACACCATTGCACCCTTACTACATAGAAAATCCATGGCCACATCACGTAGTTATGCAGGCCCAACTCGAACACGGCACTTTTCAAAACTACCAAGAATACGCCGAAGAGTTCGGGTATCCGACGAGGTTCTATTCCGACCAGGAAATCTTCCAGCTGGTGTCGTCCAGTCTTCAGATTGCCGCCGATTACCACACCTATTTGGAAAACACGGAGCAGATTAACGCGATCATCGCGGCGGCCCCGGACAGTGCCATCGCTGCGGGTTGGGTGGCAACCTTGCTGGCTGCCGAAGAGATGGGTCTCAACGACCCTTACGACCTCACAGGCGATGAAATCGACAACGTGTTCTACACCGCCGACGGCGATGACAGCATCAACAGTTTGGACGGCGATGACTTCGTAAAGACGTATGGTGGTGACGACACCGTTCATGGTGGTGACGGCAATGATACCGTATTCGGTGGAAACGGTGCGGACAGTATTCTGGGCGAAGCAGGTGACGACGAACTCCACGGAGAAGGCGGAATTGACAGCCTCTTTGGTGGTGAGGGAGCTGATCAGCTTTTCGGGGGCAGTGGCGCTGACCATCTGGATGGTGGCGCAGGGTTTGATGTCTCTCACTATTCCGATGCGCCCGATGGTCTGAGGGTCGACCTTCGCAATGCGTCCCACAATACCGGCGACGCCGAGGGCGACACATTCGTGAACGTCGAAGGCATAGCCGGCTCTGCCTACGATGATACTTTGCGGGGCGACAATGACGATAACCTCATCCTCGGAGGCGACGTAGAGGACATCATTCGTGGCCGAGGTGGCGATGATAGTTTGATTGGCGGCGAAGGCGCTGACCTATTGGATGGGCAGGACGGGGACGACACCGCCGATTATAGCACGTCGTCAGCCGGTGTTGTCATCAACCTGAGTTCTGTAGATGCAGACGGCTACGTCAACGGGAGTGGAGGTCATGCCGAGGGGGATCGCCTCGTCGACATCGAAGCGCTGGTCGGGTCGATACATGACGATGACCTCACCGGAGCGAACATCGCAGACCAAAGCGACACTCTCATCGGTAACGCTGGCAATGACACCATTTTTGCCCGCAGCGGCAATGATGAAGTCTATGGCGGGGATGGCGCAGACCGTCTGGATGGTGGTCATGACGATGACCTGATCGATGGGGGCGCAGGAGACGACCACCTCACTGGAGGCAATGACGAAGGTAATGATACTCTGATTGGCGGCAGTGGTGCTGATCTGCTGAACGGTCGGGACGGAAATGACACTGCCGATTACAGCGCGTCATCTGCCGGCGTTACCATCGACCTGAGTTCCGTGGATGCCAATGGTTACGCCATTGGAAGCGGGGGTGATGCAGAGGGTGATCGCCTGGAAAGCATCGAAGCTCTTGTTGGATCGAGCCATGCGGATCACTTCACTGGCGCGAACATCGCAAGTCAAAGTGATACCCTCATCGGCAATGATGGCAATGACACCATCTTTGCCCGCAAAGGTGATGATTTCGTCTATGGAGGTGATGGTTCAGATCGCCTGGATGGCGGGTATGATGATGATATCATCGAGGGGGGCTCTGGAGACGACCACCTCACCGGTGGCAACGATGCCGGCAACGATACCTTGATCGGTGGGATTGGTGCAGACTCGCTGGATGGGCAGGATGGGGACGACAATCTCGACGGCGGAGAAGGCAATGACAGTCTGTTCGGTGGCGCGGGGACGGACCAACTGTTCGGAGGGGCTGGAGCTGACCAATTAGATGGCGGTGAAGGTTTTGACGTCGCCCACTACTCCGATGCATCAAGTGGCTTGACGGTCGACCTGCAATCTTCATCCGACAACACTGGTGATGCCGCAGGCGACACGTTCGTGAGCGTCGAGGGAATAGTTGGGTCCACCTACGATGACCATTTGCGCGGCGACGACGCCGACAATTTGATCTACGGCAATGAAGGCGACGACACATCGCGCGGACGAGACGGCGATGATGTGATCTATGGCCAAGATGGGGATGATCGTCTGTTTGGGAACAGCGGAGACGACAGCCTCTACGGCCAGGCGGGTGATGACAACCTGACAGGTGGTGAGGGTGCAGACCTGCTCGACGGGGGTGAAGGCACAGACCGGGTCCAGTACATCGATGCTGCCACTGGTGTAACAGCAGATCTGGCAGACACCTCAAACAATACCGGCGAAGCCATGGGCGACACATACGTGTCTATCGAAGACCTGAGAGGCTCCCAACACAATGACGGTCTTTACGGAGATGCCTTTGGCAACTTGATCTGGGGCGAAGACGGAGATGATTTGATCTTCGCCCGCGACGGAGATGATCGGATCTGGGGTGGTATTGGCAATGACACGCTCTACGGTGACGCCGGAGATGACCGTCTGCGAGGTGATGCCGGGCACGACGTGCTGACTGGCGGTGAAGGCGTGGACTCGTTTGAATTCAAATCCAATGACGGCACGAACCAAATCACCGACTTTGCGGGTGACGAGATTTACCTTCAGGGCTCAGACGGCACTGACTTCACGGTCACATTCAGTGAGCAGGACCAGCGGTCAACCCTGACCTTCGGTTCTACAACGGTGTTCATCGAAAACCAGTACTTGGAGCTCAATGAAATCAATGTCTCCGTCACGAACGGTGGTGCGCGTCTGACATGGACCCAGGCCGACGGAGATGACTTGTTAATCTGACTTCAGTTAGGGACTCAAACAGGCCCAAGCCAGAACGTCTTTGGAGGAAGTGAGGTTTCGACAACTGCGGCAAATGGCTTTGCCGCTTGCCAAAACGGCCCTTTGTGGTCGTCACTAGTCAATCATCTAAAGGTACGCTGCTTCACCGATTGCCCCTATTGACAGGCTTCACGCGGCTAATGCACGTTGTAGTTGTTTATAGCAATTTGTTTATGGAAGCGACTTTGTCGGAAAGTTCGGAAGTAAGGGAACCAACAGGATTTTGGAGTAACCTGTTTAAAGGGTCCCAAATCGACACGCTAAACTCCGTTTCGGCCATAGAGATTGAGTTGCGCCGACGGGCGCGCCGCTGCAGGCGCTATTCTTGGATTTTTCTTACTGGTATCTTGGGCGCTGTCGCCGCCGCCAGCATCGTTGTGTTTCAGTTCTTGGCTGATGTAACTACAGCCCAAAGCGCGGTCTTGTCGGAGATTGCTGATGACATTGATGCGATCAGCAGGCCGATTTCCGAAGAGTTGGACCAGCTAAACGGGGACATAAGTGTCATATTAACACAGATGCGCGTTTGCCTCTTAGAACTCGGCGCTTGTTTTGCCGAAACTAGTCAACCGGGGGTGACAGATGCGGACGTAACAGATGTGATGGTATCGGAAGGCGTGATTTGGATCGTTGCTCGAGATAGGGGCGCCCTTGGTATGCAAGTTTGGCGCTCAGAGGACGGCGGTGCGCGTTGGAGCAAAGGCGGGTTTTTGTCAGGGTTTCGAGACGGATCTTTGGGAGAGTTCGACGGCACGATTGTTTTTTCGGGACGCGTCGAAGATGGAATCAACGATCAAACGGTGGTGCTTGATAGCCTCGGCCACGAGGCAGTACGTATTTCCGAGGACTTCGAGGTTACCTGCGAGGGCGGCTCAGGCTCCCGGGTTTCATCCAATCTGGTATCGCCTGGTACTTTTATTCTGCGCAATTGCAATGATGCAACCGTTACTAATCTGCGGTGGATCGATTTAGTCAGTGCCAGCCACACAATACTGCCGGATGTCGCCCAAGACAAAATCAATTCGAACAACGCTTTGGTCGCAGGCTTTTCAGATGGCACAGTGAAAATCCTTACCCTCAAGAACGGAAACCTGCGGCGGCTTACCTTTACGCCCGGCGAAACTTCTTGGGTTGAGACGGATCTAATGGCCGCACAAGGAAGGCTCGTTGCGCATGACGAAATGGCCATCTTATTCACGTACAGCCCGGCCGATCAAAGTTTGAAACTGACGACGTTCGATAACGCCTTGGAGGTCCAAGAATCCTTGACCGTCGATTTCGACGGACAGAGCGCGGCCATGCGCGAGTTGGTGAATGAGGCGAGCCAGCCGCAGGAAGGGTTCTTTTCACGACAACGACAATGGAGCAGTGCAGAATTGCCGGATGGCTCGGTGCTGTTTTGGCTCAAAAGTGACGGGCGTTTGTTTGACCGCGCTCTGCATGTGGGCACAGCGGAGGGTGAACCGTTTGCGCGTCTTGTATCTGACGTGCCCTTGGCTCCGGGAGCGGCTCTGGTAGCGTTTGAAAGTGGTACGCTGCTGGATTGGGAAGACTTTGGTCAATCGGCTGTAATGAATGTGCCATTGCCTCCCTGGGACGGATGGCCCCATGTAGCGTTGGTATCTCAAACCGAGAAAGGCTGGATCATTGTTCAGTCAACAGACTTAGCCGCAGAAAAATCGGTGCGCGTCTGGCGTTGGTCGCCAGATGTAGGTTGGCGCAGCGTATATCTCCCTGCAAGGTTTGAGATTAAACCAATCTGGGGAGGGTGGAACGCGGCTCTTGTTGGGAACCGACTATTCTTAGCCGCTGAGGAGTTGCAATCGGATCATCTACGCATCTTTGTCTCAGAAACCACTGATTTGTCGGTCGAAATGTTTGAGGAACGCGCTGATTTGATGCAGTTCCTAGAAACAGCATCATCTTCCCAGACGCGGACCTGGACAGAACGTGAGACGCTCTTGGACAAGTTGCGACGTGAAGCCGACTTGAGCGCGACGGCCAACAATCTTGTAGCGGCGCTTGCCCCTATAACGTCCCGTTTGGAGGCCCGCCGCTCAGAGGGGGAGACACCAGCCGCGTTGCTCACGAGTTTTTCTTCCGAGTTCCTGTTTATTGCGCTGGCGCGCTTGTTGATCCTAGCTTTGATTTTTTTCGCAGTACGAATTTTGACGAATCTTTATCGCTACTTCTTGCGGTTAAGTGCCTACTATGATGCGCGCGCAGATGGGCTTGCCTTGGCGCGAGCGCCCGGCGAAGGGGTAAAAGAAAGAATGCCAGATAACGTGGCTGATATATTTAGTGCGTTGTCTCCTGATCTGGTCGACTTGGGCACATCGCCAAAAGGGCCAACTACTGAAGTGGTTGAGGCAGCCACCAAGTTGGCCGAGGCCGCAGCGCGCACTGTTGCGGGCAAGTCTGGGACATGACTGTGACATGTTGCGGATCAGGCATTGAACCAACACCGTTCCACAAATCGTTCGAGAGCTCATGCATTTCAACCACCACGTTGTGGACAGGCCTGACGAAACACCTTCGTTTTCGTGAAAACTCACATCGGCTCTCGGTTGCAACTAGCAAAGCCAGTTGGGCCCAATAGGGCCATTTTCGCAATCCCGACAATAGAGGCAAGAAACGCTGAAGTTCGAAAACTCAAGCCTTCGGCAAAACGCAGCTAACTCATGTAGCATTTTTGGCATTTCCAGAAAAAGCCGACATCTGAGCAAACAGAAGCTTCCGTCAAATTGGGCTCAAAGCTGACGTTCGCGCCTACCACACCACACCCTACCCCCGATTAATCGCCACCCCGGCCCACCTGCAACCTCACCATTGTCCAGGAACTGAATGCCTTGGGCTTCTAGGGCTTTCTCCAGCAGAGTCAGAGTTTGCAAGCGGATCGACGGGGTGCCGGTTCCGCCTTCCAATCTTTTGATGGTGGGCACTGACACGCCAGCGGTTTCCGCGACTTCCGCTTGCGTCCAACGCAATGCCGCCCGTGCCTGCCTCAATAGCGCTTTGGATAGCCTGCACGCAAAGGAGACCTCGGTATGAACATCGAGAATGACAAGCCCGGCGCATCACCTGAACTGCGTATCAGTTGGTTCTGTGAGCGTTTTGAAGTCGAACGCCCGGAGCTGGAATATGGAAACCAAGAACCGGATGTGGGAGAACTTCTTCTATCCGACAACCTGATTGACTGGAGTGCCACGCATGGTGTCAGCCTAGATTGGCAGTGCTTTGGCGACGAGCGCGGATTGGTGGCTGCCTACCGTGATCGTCAGTTTGTCACATCAGGCAAGGGAGTTCGCAAAGCTAACCGGACAAATGGAGCCTGATATCAAAGAAGGTCTCCTCACTGCCATTACTGCCGTTGTTCGCCATGGTCTGCCGATAGAGGAAGCCTTGGCTGTGTTCAATGAGGTGGCCGACCAATACGAGGGAAAGGCGACAGCCTATTAGCGCCGGGGGCGCTGCCGAAACAGACACATGACAAAGGCTCCCCCGGCATGAATTTCTACGACACCAACCGCCGCTGGTCTGACCAGTTCCTGCCCGACATCAAACGGATTGTCGGGCGGCATCTTTTTGATCTCCATCGTGCTATTTCTCCTGCCAAGGTGGGAGGAATGCGTATTATCGCGTGTCCACAAGTTGACGAGATGCTACGTCAACTGCATTAGGCCTAAGCATCGCCAATTTGGGGAATAACTCAGGGGAAGAAGGAAAACCGAAAAATTTAACCCAATAAAAACAATAACATAAACTAACAATTGGTGCCTCAAGAGGGACTCGAACCCCCGACCTTGTCCTTACGAAGGACCTGCTCTACCAGCAGAGCTATTGAGGCGAACCGATACAGCGGCGCTATAACACCGCAATGCAGCACTCAAAAGAGCTATCGCTGCGCTGAATTGCTCTCGTTTTCCTCCGAAACAGTCTGACCTGACTCTGTAGAATCTTCGGTGGCGTCAATGACATCGGCCTCAACGACGACCTCTGCATTGTCCGCGTCATCCGACACGGAGGATCCGTCACTTTCAACCGAGTCTTGGCTTTGATCTTCTACCGCACCAACGATCAGTGGCAGCATTTCCGCACCCGTTGAACTTGTCACCGCACCGCCGGGTGGGGAGCGCCAGGACAGGGAATCAAACGCACCGCAGTTCTCACAGACGGCCCGCCATTCTGCATGGATATGCTGGCAAACGTCGCACACCCATTGGGGCCCACGCGGGGCACTCAAGGCCCGGGTCAGCCATCCTTTGATGACCGTATCAGACGCCCCTTCGCCCCGTTCAATCGCCGCCATGATCGTCAACGACCGCGCATCTGCGTCTTCTTCGGCCAGATTGCCCAGGGCGCGACGCGCGGCTGGGAAGTCTTCGGCGGAAATATTCAGCTCGGCATTCACCAATTTGGTTTCGCGATGATCGGCCTGAAGCTTGAAGAGTTTTGCGAACCGCTTGAGACGCTCCACAGGTGTTTCGTCCGGCTCGATCTCGGCATAAGCCGCAGCAAGGTCCGGGTGCGGGCTCACACCCCATGTTTTACGAATGATGCTCACGGCCTTTCGCTTATTGCCCGCAGCGATGTACCCACGCGCGGCCATTGCAGCGGCCGGGATCAGGTCGGGCGACAGCCGGTTGGCCTCTATTGCAGCTTTGAACGCCTCATCCGTCTTACCCTGACCGCGCAGATCCATCGCCTCGGTCAGTGCCAGCACCGCGTCGCGCCGCTTGTGCAGATCGCGCGTCATGCTGCCGTACTTGACCTTGGCGCGCAGCGTGTCCCGTGCACCACCCCAGTCTTCCGACTTCGCTTGCAGTTGCAGCAACGTGTCCTGCACTTCGACGTGGCGAGGCTTCAATGCAAAGGCCGTTTCCGCCAGTTTCAAAGCGGTTTCAACGTCTCCGTCTGAAAGCTTCTGCTTCATGATCCCGCGCACACCCACAAAGCGGGTCTTCTCGTTGCTCAGCAGGCGTTTGTAGACTTCCTCGGCTTTCTTGCGGTTGCCGGTCATTTCCGCAGCCTGTGCCGTCAGAAGGTTGGTCAAGGCAGGCTTGCGCAGGTAGCGTTCGGCCCGGCTGGCCTTGGTCATCGCCAAATCGCCTTCGCCCGACGCGAGCGCCATCATGCCTTCAGACAGGGCGCGATAGCCTTTCTCTTGTCTGCTCCGATCAAAGTACCGGGAAATCGCAGTTTCATCGCCATTGATGAACCGCAAAACGGCAATCAGAAAAGACGCCAGTTTCAGCAGTACCCAGATCGCGAGGACCAGCAAGATCAGCAAGATCGCGGCTTTGAACGGGGTGATGTTGAATTCCATCCCGCCGGTTTCGACGGTCACACCGCCATCAAGTTCCAACAGGTAGATGCCACCAAAACTGGCAGCGACCACAAGACCGATGAAGACGGCGATTTTGGTAACGGACCACAACATGTTCTTCGCCCTTCCGATCCTAGTTCAAACTGTCGCTAAGGCTCTGCGCAGCGGCGATGGCATCGGCCCTTTGTTGCGCGGTGGATTGCCATTGCGAAAGTGCGGGTTTGGCGACGTCCGGTAACGCCTGAAGCTCTGCCAATACATCCGACATGCGCCCTTCCAGCAAAGCCGCTTCGGCCCGCGAGAGAACCGCGTCGGTACTGTCGCCCTCTTGCGGGGTCAGCGATCTGGCGCCGAGTTGGTCTCGCAGGAAATCAGCAAAGCCGCCGGAATGGCCATCCTTGGCCGCCTCAGCCCTATCCGCCGCCAAGGCCGAACGGGCAGCCTCGGGGAATGTCTCTTGCAAACTGGCCAAAGTAACGAGGCCCGAGGTTGCAAAGGACTGCAGGTCAGACGGTACGTCAACACCAAGCTGCTCCAACTCCGACATGGCATCGCCGAACGGTGCGCCGGTCTCAAGTGCTGTATGAATGCGCGTCATCGCGGCTCGTTTGAGGGTGTCTGCAGCCGCCGATCTTGCAGAGTCCTTGGCGGCCTCAGTCTCGGCTTGCATGGCTGCGATCTCGGCTTCCTGCTCTTTCAGTGCAGCCTGCAAAGCTGCCACATCATCCAAAAGCGCAGGATCAACTGCGGCAGAGCCCGTATCAGACGGCGCGGCACTTTCTAGCGCAGCGAGGCGCGCCTCTAGATCACCCAAGGTTGCCTGGAGACCTGCCAGGTCGTCCGCAACCCCGGCCAAACTGGTTTCCAGCGCACTCACGTCAGGCGCGGCCTGCGCCTCAGGAATTTGCGCGGCGACGGCTTCAATTCTATCGCTCTGTTCAGCGATGGAGTTTTCGATCTGCGAAAGGTCCACCGGGGCAGGAACGTCGCCTTGGTTTACGACGCCCGTGGCGTAAGCCGCAAAGAAACCGATAGCGCCCGCCACAACGCCACCGATCATCAGCGGCAGGGGGCTCGACCGGCTTTCTTGTCCCGCCACAGGTTCGCGTTGCGCCGGGCGTTCGTCTTCGGGATTCTCTTCTGAAACCTCTTCAGCCGCGTCGGCGTTGGGCGGGGTGTCCTCGCCGTCGGCACTCGTCTCCACAGCGTCCGCGGAGTCCGGCTCGGTCACGCGTTCGTCTTCGATCGTCGCCTCAGGAACGTTCGATACGTCAGACGCGGCTTCGCTGGTCGGGGCAGGGTCGGTGGGACGTTCCTCACTCGCGTCAACGATCTCCGCCTCTTCGACCTTCTCTGACGCTTTCTTGCGTCGCGAAGCGCCTGGTTTGGGCGTTGTCTTCTTTGCCACTGAATCACCTCTTCGGCATGATCGTCTTGCGTCCCACCGGCTGACTCTACTGCGCTCCCCTACCCTGCTCAAGTCGCTTCGCATCCGACGCGGCGATAAGGACAGCATCTGCCATCGAAGGTGCATCAGGATTGGGCGCTACGGTGATCGAGTTCACGTAAGTCTTTGGCACAAGACTTGCGACGGATTTGCTTATGGCAATAATGCGCAACTTTGTGTTTTCCGGGCACTGTTCGAAAAACAGTTTCGCCGATCTGGCCGAAAAAAGCGGAACAACGGTAATCTGCCCGCTTTCCAGTACCGCTAAAGATTCTGCTGTCAGCTGTGTTTCGACCTGATCGTAGACGACCGCTTCATCCACAACACGCCCGGCCTCGCGCAATGCGCCCGCAATATCAAAAGAAACATGTTTGCCGCGGGGATAGAACAGCGGTCCCTTGGACGTGTCCCGTAGAACTGTTTGCATCAGCTCTTGTGCTGTATCCCCGCATTTTCTGGCCGCGAGCCCTGCGGCTTTTGCCCGTTTCGTCGTTGCTTCGCCCACGCAGAAACACATGACATCCTGAGGCCAACCCAAGCGCGTCAATGATCCAATCGCGTGAGAGGAGGTGACGAGGCACCCTGCATACTTTCCAAACTCCACTGGTCCGGTCTCGACTTCGGCGATTTGCATCAAAGGAGAGGTCAGAATACGAACGCCTGCAGGCAGTTGTGGGCGCAAAATATCCGCAAACTCATCGGCAGATGGCTGGGGCCGGGTGATCAAAACTGTCAGGGACATCAAAGGCAGCAGAGTTGTTTGTCCATCCCTCAGGTGTTACCTGCGCCTGAGCCAACGCGCAACGGGCCTGACCAATGAGCACCTCACTGACCGTTCTAGGACTGGAAAGCAGCTGCGACGACACTGCGGCAGCGGTCGTGCGTGTCACCGACGGGCAAGCACACGAAATCCTGTCTTCCATCGTCTACGGTCAGAACGCCCTTCATGCCGAATTTGGCGGTGTTGTGCCCGAGATTGCTGCCCGCGCGCATGCCGAAAAGCTGGATGTCTGCGTCGAGGAAGCGCTTGATCAGTCAAAACTGGGCCTCAAGGACATCGATTTGATCGCCGCAACCTCTGGCCCAGGTCTGATTGGCGGGGTTCTGTCCGGTGTGATGTGCGCCAAAGGGCTGTCAGCCGGGGCAAGGGTGCCGCTGGTCGGCGTAAATCACTTGGCCGGTCATGCGCTGACCCCTCGGTTGACCGACCATGTTGCCTACCCTTTCTTGATTTTGCTCGTGTCCGGAGGACACTGTCAGTTTCTGATTGTTCGCGGACCGGATGACTTCAAGCGACTTGGCGGAACCATCGACGATGCGCCGGGTGAAGCGTTCGACAAGGTCGCAAGGCTACTCGCTTTGCCGCAACCGGGTGGACCGTCGGTCGAGGCATGTGCTCAAGACGGGGATGCCAAACGGTTCCCCCTTCCCCGCCCTCTGCTGGATCGTGCGGATTGTGACATGTCGTTCTCGGGCCTGAAAACCGCGGTTCTGCGGACGCGTGACAGTCTGATTGAGCAACATGCCGGTCTGCGCAAACAGGATCGCGCTGATCTGTGCGCTGGATTTCAGGCGGCTGTGACCGATGTCCTGAAGCATAAAACGGAACGTGCACTTTCGATTTTCTGCGCAGAGCAAGAAACAAAACCAACCCTGGCTGTGGCCGGCGGTGTCGCCGCAAACATGAACATTCGGAAAGCGCTTGAGGAGGTCGCCGCGCAGTATGATGCGCGCTTCGTTGCGCCCCCTCTCGCGCTTTGCACTGACAACGCGGCAATGATCGCCTATGCCGGGGCGGAGATGTATGCGGGCGGCAAGCAGGACGACTTGTCTCTCTCTGCCCGCCCGCGTTGGCCGCTGGATCAAGCCAGCCCTTCGATGTTGGGCGGCGGAAAGAAAGGGGCCAAAGCATGATCTGTGTCATGGGCGCCGGGGCGTTTGGTACGGCACTGGCTATCTCTCTGAGCGCTGAAAACGAAGTTACCCTTTGGACGCATGACGCCGATCACGCCGAAAGGATGCAATCCGATCGCCGAAATGATCGCCGATTGCCCGGGCTCGCTTTGCCAGACTCTTTGCAGGTAACCTCCAGAGCTTTACCCACAGACCTGTCGGCCGTTCTCATCGCAATTCCAACGCAAAAACTGCGCCAGTTCTTGGATGAGTCTGCCAACACTATACCGGCAAACATCCCTTTGGTGGCGTGCTGCAAAGGCATCGAACTGTCGACCGGCAAACGACCCACTGAGATCTTGACGGAGGCATTCCCGGACGCTGCCGTTGCGACGCTCACCGGTCCCTCATTTGCCGATGACATTGCGCGTGGCCTTCCCACAGCGTTGACTCTCGCCTGTGCCGAAGAAGGCCAGGCGACGCGACTACAACAGATACTAACAACGCCCAATCTGCGCCTCTACCGCACCACTGATGTGGCCGGGGCAGAACTCGGCGGTGCGCTCAAAAACGTGGTTGCCATTGCTTGCGGCGCTGCCATTGGGGCGGGGTTAGGGGACAGCGCGCGCGCCGCCCTAATGACCCGAGGGTTTGCTGAAATGGTGCGCGTCGCACAGGGTATGGGCGCTGATCCGGTTACCCTGAGTGGTCTTTCAGGCTTCGGCGATTTGGTTCTGACCTGTTCTTCTGACCAGTCCAGAAACTACCGCTTTGGGCTCAGCCTGGGTCGAAACGAAACCTTTCCAAGCGAGACAACAGTCGAAGGTGTCGCGACGGCGGGCGCCGTTATGGAACTCGCCGATAATGCCGGTTGGGACCTGCCGATCACCCGTGTCGTGGACGCGCTCGCCTCTGACGGATTGAAGGTGTCAGAGGCCATGGATAAGCTTTTAACAAGACCACTGAAGGAAGAAACATGCTGATCGCTCTTATCGGCCGGGACAAACCTGGCGCTCTGCAAACCCGTCTCGACAACCGCGATGCGCATGTAGCTTATCTGCGCGCCAACGCTTGCGTCAGCCAGGCAGGGCCACTTTTGAACGATGCGGGCGACATGATCGGCTCTCTGATCGTTCTGGATGTCGCGGATATGTCTGAGGCGCAAGGCTTCGTGGATGGCGACCCATACGGAAAGGCAGGGCTTTTCGAAAGCGTGGAGCTTATCCCCTGGAACAAGGTGATTTAACGCCATGCAATACTGGCTCTTCAAATCCGAACCCTCGACCTGGAGCTGGGATCAGCAGGTTGCCAATGGCGACATCGGGGAAGAATGGGACGGTGTACGAAACTACCAGGCCCGCAATTTCATGCGCCAGATGCAGATCGGAGATCGCGGGTTCTTCTACCACTCCATGAAGGAGAAGTCGGTTGTTGGCATCGTTGAGGTAATCGCCACGGCGCACCCGGACAGCACGACAGACGATCCGCGGTGGGAATGCGTTGACATCAAAGCCGTTGGGCCCGTGGAACAGCCTGTTTCACTAGACATGATCAAAGAAGACCCGCGTCTCGCAGATATGGTTCTGGTGAAAAACTCCCGCTTGTCCGTTCAACCGGTCGCAAAAGACGAGTGGGCCATCGTCTGTGGCATGGCAGGAATCGACCCTTAAACCCTAGTGGCAAGACGCAGAAACAAAAACGGAGGGTGCCAGACCAGACCGGCGCCCTCCGTTCTCCCCGCGTGCTCCCATTCCACCACGCGTGTCACTGAATAAGGTCGGCCGTCCTAGCCACGCTGTAAACTTATGGCACGATGCTATGGTCTCCAACTCCCATATGCCTCAAATTGATCTCAAATTCCTTGCAGAAGGAACTCGCCAAGGGTGCAAACATCACCCTGATCCGCGTCCAAAAACAGACAAATGTAAATGTTAAGCAGGTGGTAACGCCCCGGGATGTATGCCCGACCTGGGTGTGGAGACAAGGTGGTGGACATGGGTGCTCCGGGCGACAAAATCGCGCCGGTCATCAAGAAGAAGAAAATCATTCAGGCGGACGGGCATCATGGCGGTGCCTGGAAGGTCGCATATGCCGACTTCGTCACCGCTATGATGGCGTTCTTTCTTCTCATGTGGCTTCTGAACGCGACAACCGAAAAGCAGCGTAAGGGCATCGCGGACTATTTCACGCCCAGCATCGCGGTGAACCGGATTTCCGGGGGCGGCGACGGCGATTTCAACGGCGACAGCGTTTTTGCAGAGGAAACTCTGGCTCAGAACGGATCGGGCGCCACGAACCTTCATCCTGCGACCTCTCGGGCCTCCAGTGGGCAAACAGGACAGATGAATGCCGGGGCGGATGCAACATCAACAGAACCCGAACAGGACCTCAGTGAAGCCCTACAACAAGTCGAGGATATCCTTCTAGGTCGGTCTGGGGAAAGCACAGTATCAGACGAGGTCTTGCGCCACATCCAAACGCGCGTGACAGATGAGGGGCTGGTGGTCGAAATCTTCGATCTTGAAGATGCCCGGCTGTTTGACGGAGACACGGCAGAGCCATCCCGCCTTCTTGAGGATCTGGCCACGGTGATCGTGGATGCATCAAGCCTTGTGGAAAATGCCGTGGCAATAGAAGGCCATACAATGGCCAGACCGGTGGTGGTAGCCAATTCCCCGGTGTGGGAACTGACGTCGGACCGATCTAACGTAATGCGTGCGCTCATGAAGGATCGCGGCCTTGACCAAGATCGGGTTCATCGCGTCACCGGCCATGCGGACCGGCAACCAGCGGTACGCAACCCATTGGCCATTCGTAACAATCGGCTCGAAGTGATCTTCCTGCGATCCGATGTGACGGGCAAATAGGATGCATTTTAATTGTTAGCTTGCTGTTAAACGGCACGCCTTACTTCTGCGGATCAAATTTGGTCGATGCAGCAGAAAGGCGTGTCTATGACTATTTCTTCTTCTTTGAACGCGGGTGTCGCGGGGCTTAGTGCAAACGCAACCCGGCTGGCTGCCATTTCAGACAACATCGCGAACTCTGGCACGTTTGGATACAAACGGGTTGAGGCAGATTTTGCATCCCTCGTGATCTCGGAAAATGGCGGGCGCTACGCGGCTGGCGGCGTCGCGGCCACGACGCAGCGCTTGATTGATGAATCCGGCGCGCTGGTGACCACGTCCAATCCAACCGATCTGGCCGTCAGCGGCCGGGGCATGCTGCCCGTTGCGTTGCTCAGTGAGGTAGAGGCCGACAATGGCTCACCGCAAATGCTCCTGACGACAACCGGGTCCTTCCGAACCGACAGTGACGGTCGTCTTGTATCGGACTCGGGGTTGGTTCTTCTGGGCTGGCCGGCCACCGCGGACGGCATCGTGCCTGAGTTTTCGCGCGACACGTCCGATGGACTGGAACCCGTGCAAATCAGTGTGAACCAGCTGAGCGGGGAGCCGACCACGCAGATTGATCTCGGCGTGAACCTTCCGGCGACGGAAACCACAGCTGGCTCTGACGGCAATGCACAGCAGCTTTCGATCGAATATTTCGACAATCTCGGCAAATCCGAGAGCATTCAGATGGAGTTTACGCCAACCGTTCCAGCCACCGGTTCTTCCAACGAATGGACGGTGGTGATCCGCGATTCTGCGCAAGCGGGCGCTGTCATTGGCGAATACGTGGTGACCTTCGATGACACGCGCACGTCTGGCGGCCGTCTGCTCAGCGTAACTGACACCTCCGGCGGTCCTTACGATCCCGCCACGGGATCGGTCATCGTGAACGTTGCCGGGGGCCCGATGGAGATCAACATTGGCCGGATTGGTGGAAACACCGGTTTGACGCAACTCTCTGATAGTTTCGCGCCGCTGCAGATCAACAAGGATGGCTCTCCGGTCGGCAACATGATCTCTGCGGAAGTGGATGAG
Source organism: uncultured Roseovarius sp. (assembly GCA_963422235.2). GTDB lineage: Bacteria > Pseudomonadota > Alphaproteobacteria > Rhodobacterales > Rhodobacteraceae > Roseovarius. The sequence continues at coordinate 1,408,390 of CAXMWV010000002.1, read as the reverse complement.
AATGGTTTCGTTCACGCAGCCTTCGATTCCGGCATCACCCGCGTGATTTACCAGGTGCCGCTGGTGGATGTCCCGAACCCAAATGGCATGTCCACACTTGCACAGCAGACATACATGCCCTCTTCCGAAAGCGGATCGTTCTTCCTTTGGGATGCAGGTGACGGACCAACCGGGGATGTCGTCTCTTTCGCGCGTGAGGAATCGGCCACCGATGTCGCCGGTGAACTGACGGACATGATCCAGACGCAGCGGGCCTATTCGTCGAATGCCAAGGTCATCCAGACCGTCGATGAGATGCTGCAAGAGACAACCAACATCATCCGCTAACCGCTTTCCACGGCATCATTGTCTAGGAATACGTCATGAGCATTTCCTCCGCCCTGTCCAGCGCTCTCAGCGGTCTATCCGCCAGTTCTCGCCAGGCGCAGGTCATTTCCAACAACCTCGCCAATGCGCTTACGCCCGGATACGGCGTACGGCGCGTTGGCCTGACGACACCAGGGGACGGGCAGGGCACTGGCGTGTTGGTGACCGGTGTCACGCGCGATGTGGATCAGACGTTGCTCAGCGACCGCCGTCGGGCCGACAGTGATGTGGCGTTCTCAACGACCAAGGCAGATTTCTTCGCAGACCTTGAACGCGTTCTAGGCACGCCGGAAGATGCCCATTCCCTCACGTCGCGCCTTGCGGATTTCGAGGCCAGTCTCGCGTCTGCAGCAGTCAGGCCAGAAGAAGAAAGCCGTCTGCAAGCGGCTGTTCTGGCCGCGCAAGATATCACCCGTGGTCTCAACGAGACCGCCGGGCGTGTGCAGGTGCTGCGCACGGACGCAGAATCTCGCATTCGTCAGGATGTGGACGACACCAACCGCCTTTTGCAGCAGGTTCAGAGCCTGAACAGCCAGGTTGTTGATGCCCGAAACCGGGGCAATCCAACCGCGTCTTTCGAAGACCAACGTCGGCTGGTTCTGGATAATTTGGCCGAAATAGTCCCGCTTCGAACCTTTGTGAGAGAAAGCGGGGAGGTGGCGCTTTATACACCCAAAGGCGCTGTCTTGCTGGATGGCTCTGCCGCAGAGTTCAGCTTCTCGGCCTCCAGCGTCATCACCGCCGATATGACCCAAGGCAACGGGCTTCTGTCCGGGCTCCAGATCAACGGTATTAGTGTGATCACATCAGGTGATGCCAGCCCGCTTGACGGCGGCCGCCTGGCCGCGAACTTTGAAATTCGCGACGAACTCGCCGTCGATGCACAGACCCAGCTCGACGCAGTCGCACGGGACTTGGTCACGCGCTTTCAACAAACCGGTCTTGATGCAACGCGCAACGCGGGGGATCCCGGCCTTTTCACGGATCAAGGTGCCGCGTTCGACCCGCTCAACGAGGTGGGACTGTCGCGCCGCATAGACGTCTCCGATGCGGTCCGCCCCGATGAAGGCGGCGCATACTGGCGCTTGCGCGATGGTCTTTTCGCTGTTGCTCCCGGCCCTGTCGGAGATGGCGCATTGTTGCAGGGCCTCAATTCAGCGCTGTCAGACTCAAGCACCCTTGCATCCGGGGATTTGGGCGCGACGGAACGCGGCGCACCGGGTCATGTGGCGGCGATGATGTCGTATCTGGGGCAACAACGCCTCGCGCTCGATCAATCGGTCTCATTTGCGCGCAGCAATCAGGCGGGTCTTGTGGAAGCCGAGCTTAGCCTGGGCGTGAACAGCGATGAAGAGCTGCAAAGGCTTCTTTTGGTCGAACAGTCCTATAGCGCCAATGCGCGCCTGATCCAAACGGTGGAAGATATGATCGACACTTTGCTGAGGATTTAAGCCATGGATGGTTTCGGCGTCAGTGACCTTTCGCGCAACTTCAACCTGCGCCAGGTCAATATCGAACTAAACCGCTCTCTCACTCAGCTGAGCAGCGAAATCGTAACAGGCCGCGCCTCTGATACGACCTTACGGCTGAATGGCCATTTTTCCTTCCTGACCCAAATCGAGACCGATCTGCGCAAAACTGAAAACCGCAGCCTGGTCTTGAATGAAATCGCCGTGTCTTTCGAGGCGCAGCAGACCGCCCTGGGCTACATGTCAGAAGCCGCAAATGAGCTTTTTGATACCTTGGCCATCGCCACCACGGACAACGGCGCCGTCAGTCTGCAGAACCTTGCAACGCAGGCACGCGGTTTTCTGGATGGCATTGTATCCGCATTGAATTCCAATCAGGGAGAGCGTCACCTGTTTGCCGGAACAACCGTGGACCAATCCGCTCTCGCATCGGCTGACACACTAATGTCCGACCTCACGATCGCTTTGTCCGGGGCAACGACCGCCGCGGATGCTCTCGCGCTCGCCGATGATTTCTTTGATGCGCCAGGCGGGGTGTTTGAGACAGCGATTTACCTCGGTTCCGATCAGACGCTCGCGCCGACCAGTATTGGTGACGGAGAAACCATCACACTTGGCCTGCGTGCCGATGATCCCGCATTTCGCGCCTTGTTGAAGTCCGTGACATTGATGGCAATTTCGGAAGATTCGGCTCTGATACTGCCTGAATCGGCCCGAAATGACCTGTCATTGCAGCAAATAGACCCTTTGCTCAGCGCGCGTGACGGGATCACGAGTTTGCGGGCACAGGTCGGGTTTCAAGAAGAACGGGTTGAGCGCAAAGAGGCGCAGCTTCAATCAGAGAAAACCAGCCTTCAACTGACCCGAGGAGAGCTTCTGGATGTCGATCCGTTCGAAACCGCCAGTGCGCTGGAGGCGGTGCGACAGCAGCTTGAGACACTCTACACGATCACAGCCCGCACATCGAACCTGAGCCTGGTGAACTTCCTGTCATGATCCTTCATTCCATCCGTAACGCCCTCTGCACTTTGCTGACGATCTGCCTGACACTGTCGCAGGCCGCTTGGGCCGGCTCTTCTGCGCCACTTGGAGGGTCGATCAGAATCAAGGATCTCGTCGAATTTGACGGGGTGCGCGGCAATGACCTTGTCGGATACGGCCTTGTCGTGGGTCTCAATGGCACGGGCGACGGCCTGCGCAATGCGCCCTTTACCGAAGAGATCATGACCAACATCCTCGAACGTCTCGGTGTCAATGTCACGGGAGAGCAGTTTCGACCCAAGAACGTTGCCGCCGTCTTCGTCACCGCCAGTATGCCGCCCTTTTCACGTGCTGGATCACGGATCGACGTCACCGTGTCTGCCATCGGGGATGCGCAAAGCCTCCTGGGCGGCACGTTGATTATGACGCCGCTCAATGCTGCGGATGGCAATATCTACGCAGTCGCCCAAGGGACGATCATCGCCGGGGGCGCGTCTGCCGAAGGGGACGCGGCGCGCGTTGTCGAAGGGGTCCCTACGTCGGGGATGATTCCGGCAGGCGCCCGGGTTGAACGGGAGATTGACTTTGAACTGGCCTCACTCGGTACGGTGCGCCTCGCCCTCAGAGAGCCGGATTTCACCACGGCGGCCCGGATAGAAACGGCGATCAATGCCGTGTTCGGGGCACACGCTGCGCTGATGCTCGACAGTGGCACGGTGCGCGTCAATGTGGATGTCACCAAGGCAAGATCCACGGCGCACGCGATCCGAAGCATCGAAAACCTGCTGGTGGAACCCGAACGCAAAGCGCGTGTGGTTGTGGATCAGCGATCTGGAACCATTGTTATGGGCGAAGACGTTCGAATTTCACGGGTCGCGGTGTCCCAGGGCAACCTGACACTGCGCGTCGATGAGTTCCCGATTGTGTCGCAACCCAACCCGTTTGCGGATGGTCAGACCGTCGTCGTTCCACGCACCAGGGCTGCCTTGGAAGAGGAAGAGGGCACAGGACTTGCCGAGGTTCCGCCAGGTACGTCATTGTCGGAAGTGATCTCCGGGTTGAACGCTCTCGGTGTGTCGCCCCGTGACATGATCGATATCCTGAAAAGCATCAAAGCTGCCGGCGCACTCCATGCGGAATTCATTGTAAGGTGAGGCTCGATCGCCCGAAAAGCGCGGCTTGTCTTGCAAATGCAAATGCAGACGAAGAGTTTTGGCATGCCTGACAGAGATTTGTTGTCGACACCCACGCAGGTCGTAGATCAAAAATACCCACGCACCAGGCTGGTTGCGATGAGTGTCCAACCGTCGGCCACCACAAAAAACGCCAGCTTGAACGGCAGTGAAACGATGACCGGCGGCACCATCATCATGCCCATCGACATCAAGACCGCCGCCACGACCAGATCGATGATCAGAAATGGCAGGAAAATCAGGAAGCCAATCTCGAACGCGCGTGCGATCTCCGACAACAGAAAGCTGGGGATCAGCACGGATAACGGGGCGTCCGGCCCTTGCACAATCGACGCGCTGTCCGGTCGAAGCGCAGCTAGCGCCCCGAATGTATCAGCGTCCATCCGCGCCGCCATGAACGTGCGAAACGGCTCTAACGCGCGCACAACAGCCGTTTCCAGATCGATGGTTTCGTCCAGCAATGGCGCGATACCGACGCGCCAGGCTTCGGTGAACGTGGGTTCCATGACGAAATAGGTCAGGAACAACGCCAAACTCACGATCAGCATATTGGGTGGCGATTGCTGCAGGCCGATGCCCTGCCGCAAGATGGCAAGCACCGTCACCAGGAAAGGAAAACTCGTGGCCACAATCGCGATGCCTGGAGCAAGCGACAGGACAGTGATCAGCAACAGAAGCTGGATGCTGCGCGCTGACAGCGAACCGTCATCACCAAAGTCGATCGCGATGTCCTGAGCCAACGCTGCATCACCGCCTGCCAGCCACAACACAACGACCAGTCCCCAAATCCAGCCAGCCGGTTTTCGGGCGTATGTCATTCCAAACCGTCTTGCAGATCGGCCACTTCTGTCAGGCGCACAGCCAACTGACCCTGCCCATACCCTTCCAGTTCCTCCAGCTTGCCGCGTGCAATCAGGCGCTCACGCACGTAGAGGTCGACCGCGTCATCCACCCGCTTGTCGAGCGGAAGAACAGCGTTTCGCTTCAACGCCAGCAAGTCCCTGATCAGTGGGCGCGCCCGCCCTACAGAAATCGTGATCTCGATTGGAACGGCAGCAAACGGGCTTTTAAGGTCCGGCGAGACCGCAGCGGCGGCGTCTTCCGTATCTGACATCAGGCAGTCTCCTTCGAATCGAGCTCTTGCACGTGGAAAAATCCATGCACGGCCGTCTGGATGCCGGTGATCAGCGCCTGTGTGTCGAGCTCATGTTCCTGTCGGGATCCAAACTGCAGACGGACCTGTCCGTCCGCCAACGTGTCATCGGCGTTCAGCTCAATTTCGAGCCCGCTGTCAAACGCTTGCGCGATATTGGCAAGGCGCGCGCAATCGCCAGGCGCGGCGGAAAGACAAACGGGCATGTCACCGGGCTGCATCTGCGATTCGATCAAATCGACGACCCGCATAGCCAGAGTTTCACGCGCCACTTCGGGCAAAACTGCATCCACAATCTGCAGCATCAACGGTTTGAGGTCTTTCAGGACGGCGCCATATGCCTCGTGATACGTCATCGACAGATCGCGCATATTCTGCATGAAATCCGCCGAGATTTGCTTGCCTGCATCCTGATTGGATGCAGCGCTGTCATCCCATCCGGCCTGATACCCGGTTTCATAGGAGGCCAGTTTTTCCTCTTCGAACGCCACCACGCTGACCGTGACAGTGCTGGATGGCGTGGCCACACCAAAATCGGGAAAAATCTGCGCGCCGCTCATCAGGCTTTCTCCTCACCGCTTTCCAGCCAAGAGCGCAGAATTTCCACAGTTTCATCCCGCCGGTCTTGGATCAAACCTCGCAACCGGTCGACCGGGTCGGCCTCGTTACTGAGAGCAGGCAGATCGTCTGCCAGCGTGTCATGAAGCGAAATATCCGCTGCGCTGGTCAGATCTGGGCCCTCTGCAAGAAGCGTCAAACCGTCTGCTGCATCATCCACCGGGTCAATCTCTCCAGTCAAAGCAGGGGTCTCGTCGGTTTCGACTTGGTCAGCGTGTCCCGCGATAACCTCTTCGTTCGGGGCGACGAGCTGTGGCAATTCCTGTGCGTTCGGCTTTGCCAAAACCGGTCGCAACACAAACAACCCAAGGATCAAAGCCACCACCGCAAGAACCGCAGCCTGGATCAATGACATCACATCGAGATTGAGAGATGATAGAAATGACGCTTCTGCCTGGCTCCCGGCATCACCGACCGTTTCGAACTCCAGGGACTTCAGCGTGAGCATGTCACCGCGCGCCTCGTCGAAGCCGACGGCGGATGCTACGAGATCACGAAGATCGGCCAGCTCAGTATCGGTGCGTGGCAGGAAGACTGCATTACCAGCTTCGTCTGTCTCAGTTGTACCATTGACCAGAACCGCAACGCTCAACCGCTTGATCGCGCCCGGCGCCAACGTGACTTCGCGTTCTGTTTCCGAAATCTCATAGTTCACCCGTTCCCGTGTTTCGCTGTTCTGACTGGTGGACGTATCGTCTCCACCTTCGCCATCGGGTAGATTTGAGGCCACCGTCACGTCACCACCCCGATCTGATGCAGAGTTGGAGCGTTCTTCTGTATCAGTGCTGATGACGGTCCGGCTTTCCGGGTCAATCACACGCTCGCGTAGCATCTCAGAGCGTGTGACGGTTTCCACGCTGACCTCGACCACCGCATTGCCTGGGCCAACACGGGCCTCAAGAAGGCGCATAACGTTCTGACGCAGGGCATTGGCCCGATCATCTGTCGCATTTGCAGGTGCTTGTTCAGGGCCGCCAATCAGCTCTCCATTGCCATCGATCACGGAGACATCCTCTGGCGACAAACCCGTCACCGCAGACGCCACGAGAAACCGCATCGCGCGCGCTTGTTGTGCGGAAATGCCACCAGGCCCGGTTGTCACGGCAACGGATGCAGATCCTTGCTCATCTCGCCGAAAGGGATTGTTGCCTGCATTCGCAATATGAACCCGTGCAGCAGAGATGGCCGGATGCGCAGCAATGGTACGTGCGAGTTCACCTTCCTTCGCACGCCAGTAGGCTGCATTGAACATTTGGGACGTCGTGCCAAAACCCGACAGATTATCCAGAAGCTCATATCCTTTCGACGAGTTAGCAGGCAGGCCTTCACCCGCCAAAGTCATCCGCAATTCATCCCGGCGCGTGGCGTCCACCATGATGGCACCACCCCGCACATCATAGGTCACACCACGCTGCTCAAGTGCGGCCACAACCTCGCCCGCAGCCCCGCTTTCCAAGCCGGAATAAAGCAAACTCATGCTGGGTGCTGCTACTATGCGGGCAAGACCCAAAACAGCGGCAAACATGGCCGCGCTGGCGAGAATGACGATGATCCGCCTGCGCGCGTCCAACGCGTTCCAAAGGTTGATAATCTGCTGCACCTACTGGCCTCCGCAACCACGGCGTTCTGCCGAGTGTTCGGATCTCTTTTGCCGCAACAGGCTTAACAATCGGTTAGTTCCTGCCCGGATATAGTGCCCGAAATGCACGCATGGGTTTTTCTATGACTGACGCGACTAACATCGATGACATACCGGAACAAAAGCGGTCGAAACTACCGCTTCTGTTGGGTCTCGTCCTGGGTCTGGCTGGCGCCGGTGGCGGGTTCTACGCGATGTACTCAGGTCTGATCGGTGGCAAGCCAGCGGATGAGCCCGCCATGGCGCAGATGGATAAGGATCCAGACATGCCGGTTGCGGGCACCGGAAAAGACGTGGCCTTTGTGCCGATCGATCCATTGATCGTAACGATCGATCAGGCAGCCGGCACTCATTTGCGGTTCCGGGCCCAGCTTGAGGTTGACCAAACCGCAACCGACGAGGTGACGCATCTGATGCCGCGCGTGGTTGATGTCCTGAATGGATATCTGCGCGCCATCGACGTCGCTGATCTAGAAGACAGAACCGCGCTTACACGGTTGCGCGCCCAGATGCTCAGGCGGGTGCAGGTTGTCGCCGGTGGCGGCAGCGTCAAAGACCTTTTGATCATGGAATTCGTTCTCAACTGAGGAGGCAAGATGGACATCATCGCTGACATTCTTCTGGCTGCGGGTGCATTTGGTGCAGGATTTTACTGTTTTGTCCTGTCACGCAGGCTCAGCCGGTTCAACGATCTGGAGCAGGGCGTTGGCGGGGCCGTGGCGGTGCTTTCGGCTCAGGTGGATGATCTGACCAAGACGCTGCAACAGGCACAGTCGACGGCGCATATGTCCACCATGTCGCTCGATGGACTGACGGAACGTGCGGAAGGCGTGGCCAAACGCTTGGAACTTCTGGTCGCATCCATGCACGATATCCCGCCCGAAGGCAGCACTCAGGCACCCAACAAGTCGGATGAAAAACCCAACATGCCCGCACCATCTGAACCGGAGGTTCCGATGTTCCGCAGGCGGGACCTGACGGAGGAGAGCGCATGATGCTGGCCAGGGTCTCCCGACTGCGTCGACGATTGGGGCGCAGCGCGCTCGCGGTCATCGCCTGTCTCCTGATTTGCTCAGCGCTTGTGCGTCTTGGCGTCGGCGCGGGCCAAGCGGTCGCCCGGGCAACTGAGGCCGGAGAGACGCCACAAGACGCCCCAGTGGTTCAACCCGTTGCGGTTTCGGGCCTTGGGGCGGACGACATCGGACAAAGCCTGACCAATGCTCAGATCACTGACTTGGTCTCTGCCTTCCAAGCCAGAGAAGCGCGCCTTGCCGAGCGTGAGGCCGCGCTTGAAGATCGCATGGCGGCCTTACGTGTCGCGGATCAGCAGATATCGCAGAAACTTGCACAGCTGGAGGAAGCCGAGCGCCAACTGCGAGAGACAATTGCAATTGCCGAAACTGCATCGAAGGACGATCTGGATCGTTTAACGCGTGTCTATGAAAGCATGAAGCCGAAACAGGCAGCGGCGCTTTTCGAAGACATGGATCCCAGTTTCGCGGCTGGTTTTCTGGGTCGCATGCGTCCGGAAGCGGCGGCGGAAATCATGGCCGGCCTGAGCCCGGAGGCGGCCCATACGTTCAGTGTTGTGCTTGCAGGGCGGAATGCGAACGTGCCCACGGAATGACCTTCGGCTGATCAGTTTTTCTTAACGCACATCTGCCAGTTTGCATCGTGAACACAGCAGGCTTGGATTCTCATGATCGGCATTGTCGGGATAGCTTTCGTTTTCATCATGGTCTTCGGCGGCTACATGCTGGCCGGGGGGAAGTTCGGGATAATCCTGAAATCCCTCCCGTTCGAGATGATGATGATTGGTGGCGCTGCGATCGGCGCGTTCCTGATCAGCAATCACATGAGCGCTGTAAAACAAGTGATCCGGGACATTGGAAAAGTCTTTCGCGGCCCCCATTGGAAGCCGGAGGACTATCGCGACTTGCTATGCCTCTTGTTTGAATTGATCCGCTTGGCCCGCCAGAACCCGGTCGCGATCGAAGAACATATCGAAGATCCCGAAGCCTCCAGCATCTTTTCCCGCTACCCCAAGATCCTTCAGGATCATGAGGCCGTGGCCCTGATCAGCGACACGCTTCGGTCGGCTTCCATGAACTATGACGATCCGCATCAAGTTGAGGACGTTCTCGACAAACGCATGCAGGCGCATATGCATCACGCCATGCATTCCAGCCACGCCTTGCAAACCATGGCAGACGGCCTGCCGGCGCTGGGTATTGTGGCGGCGGTGCTTGGTGTGATCAAGACGATGGGATCCATCGATCAACCGCCGGAAATTCTGGGCAAGATGATCGGTGGGGCGTTGGTCGGCACGTTTCTGGGGGTGTTTCTGGCTTACTGCCTGGTTGGGCCATTTGCGGGAAAGGTGAAAACTGTCGTGGAGGATGACGCCCATTTCTACCAACTGATCCGCGAAGTTCTGGTCGCCAATCTACACAACCACGCAACAAACATCTGCATCGAGGTTGGCCGCCAGAACACCCCGCATCACAACCGGCCCAGCTTCAATGACCTGGAAGAAGCCATCAAATCCGTAAAGCAGGATGCCGCATGATGCGCTTGCTACCAATCCTGTTTCTGGTCGTTATCGCTTGGATCGCACCTTTGTCGGCTCAGACAATCGAAGTGCGCAGTGGAGAGCACGAAACTTTCACCCGCCTGGTTCTCCCTTTGCCAAACCGCGTCGATGTCGCGTTGGAACGTCAAATTGGGCAGGCGGCGTTGACATTCGAAAACGCGTCTTGGGCTTTTGCAACGGACACGGTCTTTGAACGCGTGCCCCGAACACGTCTGACGGATTTACAAGTCGTACAGGATGGCGCGCAGATCATTCTGTCGTTGGCGTGCAAATGCGGTATAGAAACTTTCTGGTTTGAGGACAGCACTTTGGTGGTTGATGTACTCAATGAAACGCCAGAATTTGCCGCGCTGTTTCCTTCCGAACCCGATGAAGAAGTTGTTTTGAGCGACACGGCCCCGCCCCTCGTTCCGATACCTGCCACCACGCCCACGCCGGCCTCCGTTGACCTGGTTTCGCCGCAATCGCCCCGTCTCGGTTCTGCGGCCTTCCTGATCGCCGACGCGCTCGACAGGCAAGGAGAAGTCGCGCCGCGGCGGCAAAAACCAGCGGAAGATCATGCCTCACGGGTGCGAGACAGCCAACAAGCGATCCTGCGTGAAATCAGCCGCGCGGCGGGACAAGGATTGCTGTCGCCCCGCTCGGACCTTCTGTCGCCCGAACCGGACGTACTAGCCACACCAGTCGAACAACCCGACGCGGACGCACCAGAGCTTTCGACCCGGCCAAACATCTCGATTTTGACGCACACGAGCAAAGATCGTGCAGCGCCTGACGTGCAACTTGGCGCAGCGGGCACCGATACCAGTGGCTGTCTCGCGGAAGCTCGTGTCGACATCAATTCCTGGTCCAACGGCTCGAATTTCGTGGACCAGGTCGGGCCGCTCAGATCACGCCTGATGGGCGAATTTGACCAACCATCGCAAGACGCAGTCACTGCACTTGCGCGGTTCTATGTTCACTTCGGTTTCGGCGCAGAAGCCCAGCAGGTGTTGCACCTTTTGCCGAAAACCGACGCGGCAGACCCGGTGCTTTTAGCAATGGTCGACATCCTCGAACATGGCCACGCTTCAGATGGCTCGGCCTTGGCCGGACACATGGATTGCGCCCCGATACTCGCGGCGTGGTCCGCACTGTCCTACGATAAAATTCCCGGAAATCTGCCCATCGATCCGGATGCAGTTGTACGCGGCTTCCTAGAGTTTCCGATCCATCTGCGCGCCTATCTTGGCCCAATACTGGGTTCGCGCCTGAACCGGGCGGGGTACACCCGCGCGGCAGAGCACATTGCCCGGTCACTGCTGCGCAGGGATGAAACAACGACGCCTGCGGCCGACTTCCTCAGCGCGCAATCATCTCAAACTAGGGATGATCCCGAAGCCTCAGAAGACGCCCTGTCCTCTGTTATCGCTGCGGATTCCGAACTCTCAGTAGACGCTCTAATCCGACTAATTGATCAACGCATCGATCTTGGTGAACCCGTTTCACCAGAGTTGGCGTCCTTGGCCGGTGCCTATGTGATTGAATATCGCGGCAGCCCCAAAGGTGAGGCCATGACGCATGCCTATCTGACCGCGCTCGCCGCATCCGGGGCCTTCACAACGGCTTTCGATGAACTCCACCGCCTTTTCGGAGACGGCGATGTGATCCCGCCTTCGACCAGGTCAGATCTTATGCGTCTGCTTGAAGCCAATGGATCGGACGCCGATTTTTTGACCCACGCGATCGGTGACTTGCGCGCGGCGGCCTTCGATCTTGAAGATGATGTCGCAAACGCCGTTGCGCGTCGGTTGATATCTCTTGGATTTGCCGGTGCCGCCGAACCTTACGTCACCCCCCTGGCTCAGGAAGAGGCGGAGCGTAACCGCAAGGTTATCCGAGCTCGCATTGCATTGGCCCAAGGCCGACCGAGACAGGCGGAGCTTGAGGTCCTGGGTGAAACCGGTGAGGAGATCACAGAGGTTCTGGCCATTGCACGAGGCATGGCGGGAGAACACCAATCCGCGCAAACCCTCTTCTCCCAGATTGGCAAGGAGGAAGAGGCTCTCAGGCAAGCTTGGCTAGACGGGGATTGGCAGACCTTGCGCGACCATGGCAACGCTGGAATTGCGGGAATGGCGGAGCGCCTTGCTGGCCTCACGGATGCGTCGGAGGCCGGCCTGGGCGACGAAACCCTAGCGCGCAATGCCGCCATGATCGGAGACAGCGAAGCGATGCGATCGGCCATTGAGGCGCTGCTTTCAGATGTTGGCGGCCCATCACTGGCGACGGAACCCTAAACGCGTGAGCAAAATCGCGATCATGATTACCGAATCGTAAGGGCTGCAACCTTAGAGTGCGTGCGTCGGGCAGAACGCCCGGGGGCATTCGGAGATCACACTTTGGCCCAGAAAACCTTTGCAGGTGGCACGCGCTCTTACCGGCTCGTTGAAGGCGCATGTGCATCGCGCGGCATAATGGCGTACCGTGTGTGCTGGACCTTGAATCTTCTTGCTTTTTTGACACTTGCCACGCCAGCATCCGCCCGCACTCTCCCGCACCTGGTCTGCGATGCTGCGGCCGAACAGGCGGCGCACGAAACCGGTGTGCCGGTCTCTGTCATGAAATCCATAACCCGGACCGAAACCGGCCGGTCCCGTGACGGGCAACTGCAACCCTGGCCCTGGACCGTGAACATGGAAGGGGCGGGGCACTGGTTTGACACGCGCCAGGCCGCGCAACGCTATGTGACCGAGAACCTGGGTCGTGGCGCCCGCAGTTTTGATGTGGGATGTTTCCAGATCAACTACCGTTGGCATGGTCACGCTTTTGCGTCCACGGATGCCATGTTCGACCCTCTGGGGAACGCTCGCTATGCCGCGCGGTTTCTATCAGATCTTTTCGCAGAAATCGGCGATTGGTCGAAGGCGGCAGGCGCATACCATTCTCGTACGCCCGAATTTGCCCAGAGATATCGCACCCGGTTCGACAGGATACACAGCCGCCTGTCCTCTGGAACTGAGGATCCGCAACCGCGCCAGTTGCAGCGTGCTTTGCGCGTTAACAGCTACCCACTTTTGCAGGCGGACCAACCCGCCACAGCGCTGGGATCTCTTGTTCCGATCGCGTCCGGTGACCGTCCGGACCTGATCCAATTTGACGGAGACAATGACCCTTGAAAGCTTTCGGAATACGGGAACTTTTTCAGCCAACTGTCTTGCTCGCCCTCGCGCTCATGGCGGTGATCGTCATGATGATCCTGCCTATGCCGGCCTGGGTTCTGGATGTCGGGCTGGCAGCGTCCTTCGCACTGGCCATCCTGATCTTCACAGTAACGCTTTTCATTGAACGCCCGCTGGATTTTTCCGCCTTTCCGACGATCCTTCTGGCCTCTTTGATGCTGCGTTTGTCTCTCAATGTCTCGTCGACAAAGCTGATCATCGGGCAGGGCCACACAGGCACAGATGCAGCTGGTGACGTCATCGAAGGGTTCGCCAACTTCGTGATGGGTGGGTCCATTTTTCTGGGCCTTGTTGTCTTTGGCGTGCTTCTGATCGTCAATTTCATGGTGATCACCAAAGGTGCCGCGCGTATGGCAGAGGTGGGCGCTCGGTTTGCCCTGGATGGTATGCCCGGCAAGCAACTTGCGATCGACAGCGATATGTCGGCAGGCGCGATCGACCATGCAGAAGCCAAGGAACGTCGCGAGCGCGAACAGCAGGAAACCACGTTTTTTGGCTCTCTCGACGGGGCGTCGAAATTCGTCAAAGGAGACGCGATTGCCGGACTTCTGATCACGCTTTTGAATTTCGTAATGGGCCTGATCATGGGCACAGTGGTCCACGACATGCCCCTCGGCACAGCCTTTGAAACCTATTCCATACTTACCGTAGGGGACGGCCTTGTTACCCAAATCCCGGCGGTGGTGATCTCCATCGCCTCGGCGCTTTTGCTGGCCCGGGGCGGCACGCAAGGCTCCACCGACATGGCCCTGGTGACACAGCTTGGTCGCCACCCCGCGGCGATGGGCACGGTTGCACTTCTGATGGTGGTCTTCGCCTTGGTTCCAGGGTTGCCCTTTGTGCCTTTCATTCTGGGGGCTCTCGCCTTGGGCGCGACGGCCTTCTGGCTGCACCGTAAACCCACGCCCGCCGCCGAAGAAACCCGCGATGACACGGCTGAAACACCCAAGGAGCCGTCCATGGGCGATGTATTGGAGTTGGACGATATCCATGTCGAATTCGCCCCCGATCTTGTCGACATGGTGTTGGATACCGGCACGGGCCTTGATGCCCGGATCGCCAATATGCGCCGCCACGTGGCCACAAATTTCGGGCTGATCCTGCCGGAAATCCGCCTGACCGATGATCCTGCTCTGCCAACCGGAACCTATGTTATTCGCATTCAAGGTGTGGATCAGGCCCGCGCCCTTCTGAAGGCTGATCACGTCTTGGCATTGGACCCGGATACAAATCCGGACCTCCCGGATGGGGAGGCCGTGTCGGAGCCTGTCTATGGTGCACCCGCCCGCTGGATCGCATCACGCGAACGAGAAACGGCCGCGCTGACCGGCGCAACATTGGTGGGCCCCGCCGAAGTTCTGGCCACGCATCTTCTGGAGGTCATCAAACGCAATCTCAGCCGGCTTTTGACGATGAAGGCCATGCGCAGGCTTTTGGACGAAATGGTCAACATCTCCGATCCTGCCCGGGCAGAGGCTAACCGCAAACTGATCGAGGAACTGATCCCGGACAAACTTCCCCCGGACGTATTGCATGGGGTTCTCCGGCTCTTGCTGGCCGAGCAGGTGTCGATACGCAACCTTCCTTTGATCCTGGAGGCTGCCGCCGAAGGCCGACAAGTGCACAGCCAGGCCGATGCCCTTTGCGAATTTGTTCGGCAACGCCTGGGATTTCAAATCGTGGCGGGGCTCCAAAGGCAGGACGGGACCCTGCCACTGATCCAGCTTGCCCCGGAATGGGAGGATACGTTTTCCACCTACCAGATGGATGCGGATCGCGGTGGCCTGGACGTGGCCTTGCCTCCTGATCTGTTCAATGCTCTCGCCAAGGCAGTGGGCGAAGAAGTGGCCCGCGCCGGGGAAAGCGGGGCCTTTCCTGCGATCGTCACATCAACATTGCGTCGGCGTTTCCTACGCACCGTGCTGGCCGCCAAAAGCATTTCCAATCCGGTTCTGTCCTTTGAGGAGATCGGCATGGACGCGCGCCCGGCGCTGATGGGCGTGGTGCCCGCATGACCGGCCTCGCTGCCCTTCTGGACCTGACGGAAGAGGTGCTTTGGATGCACTTTATCGTGTTCTTGCGTGTGGCTCCGGCCATTGCCCTTTTCCCGGGATTTGGGGAGCAATCGCTGCCAATGCGCATCAAGCTTGGCGTCGCCCTCATGATATGTCTCGTGGTCACGCCCGCCATATCGCCAGAGCTGTTGCAGTTCCTGGAAGCACGACCCCCTCTCGGCTGGATTGTCGTGACTGAAACCGTGATCGGTGCCTTGATTGGCATAGGCATCCGACTCTTCGTGATGGCCCTGCAAACGGCCGGCACTATTGCCGCACAGTCTGCCTCCTTGTCCCACATTGTGGGCAACGCGGGCGTTGAGCCGATCCCGGCGATGGGTCACATTCTTGTCGTGGGTGGGATTGCCCTCGCCATGATCTTTGGCCTGCATGTCCGGCTGGCAGAGCTTGTCATCCTGACCTACGGACTGTTTCCTGCCGCTCAGATGCCAGAGCCATCTGCCGTGTCATCATGGGGTGTGGGCCAGGTTGCGCGTGCCTTTGCGTTCGCGCTCACCCTGGCCGCGCCGTTTGTGATCGTCTCAGTGCTCTACAACCTCACGCTCGGCATCATCAATCGGGCGATGCCTCAGATGATGGTCGTCTTCGTCGGTGCCCCGGTGATCACCGCCGGGGGTATTGCACTGTTGTTGGTGATGGCGCCTACAATGCTATCTATCTGGGTCAGCGCGCTGGGCGGATTCATGGCCAACCCGTTTGGGACCCACTGATGGCCCAGCCCGACGAAGACACCGAAAAGTCCCACGAACCTACGGCGCACAAATTGGAAGAAGCGCGCAAAAAGGGGGATGTGGCCCGATCTGCCGATTTGGACACGGCAGCAACCTATGGCGGGATACTTTTGGTGGCTCTGGCTGCCGGCGCGGCGACCACGGATCGTGCGGGCTCAGCCCTCCGGCATCTGTTGGAACACCCTGGCGCATTATCTCGTGATCTCTTCGATGGATCTGCGGCCAGCACACTTTGGGGGCTTCTGATCTCGCTCACGTTGGCGTTCTCGGCCTGGTTTCTGGTGCCATCCCTAATGGTGGTGCTGTCCAACATCGCACAGCGCAGCTTTGTCATCGCCCCGGAAAAACTTCGCCCCAAGGCGTCTCGGATCAACCCGATACAGACGGCCAAGCATAAGTTCGGCCGTAGTGGTTTGTTCGAATTCGCCAAAAGTTTCGCGAAACTCATTCTCTACTCCACGGTCCTGGGCGTGTTCCTGTGGCTGCGCCTCGATGACATGGCCGGCGCGCTTCATGCAGAGGCACGCATGGTCGGTGCACTGATGGTGCAGCTGATGGTGGAGTTCATGGCGGTCGTGCTGGCCGTCGCCCTGGGGCTTGGTGCGGTGGATTGGCTGTGGCAACGCTACGATCACCGGCGCAAGTTGCGCATGTCCTATCGCGAAATCCGCGAAGAGCATCGTCAGCACGAGGGCGATCCTTACCTCAAACAGGAACGGCGCCAGCGTGGCAATCGCATCGCGATGGAACAGATGATGTCAGATGTCCCCAAGGCCGACGTTATCATCATGAACCCGACCCACGTTGCGGTCGCGCTTCGGTGGAGCCGCATGCCCGGGTCAGCACCGGTTTGCGTGGCCAAGGGGCAAGATCATGTTGCCCTCGCGATCCGGGACCTTGCGCTGCAATCCGGCGTTCCGGTGCGACAGGATCCCCCAACCGCCCGTGCGATCTTTGCCACGACCCCGATAGGTGAGGAAATCGCACCGGATCACTATGCCCCGGTCGCCGCCGCCATCCGGTTTGCTGAAACCATGCGCCGCCGTGCGCGGGTGTTGTCTTGATGGCGGAGGCACATGATCTGGACGGCCTTTTGCAATTGGCAAGAGTGGTCAAAGATACCGACGCAGCCCGCCTTGCCGATGTTCTGGCAGAAGAGCGGCGCATTCGCATGGCCTTGTCCGCATTGGATGATGCGACACACAACGCGAAAGATGTGCACATATCCGAGACCGTCGAACTGCGGCGTCTTGGGGGAGACGTCGCTTGGCAGATTTGGGCGGGTCGCCGTCGCAAGGATTTGCAAATTCAGCTAGCTCGTGTTCTGGCCCGCAAAGGAGCAGAACAGCAGCGCCTTAGAAAAAGCTTTGGCCGCCAGAGCGCTCTGGAACAGGTGTTGGAGAAAAGCAAGCAGAGCCAGTTTCGCGAAAGCTTATCTCGCCAACCGCAGATGACGACGGATTTGGCCCTACTCAAGTCGGGCTCACTTCTACGAGACAGCAAATAGCCAAAACGCCTTTATCAGACGTCCTGCCGAGCAATATCCACGATCAAAACGCCGAACACCTCTCCATCGACGACATTCCTGGCCGCATCCGTCAGGGACGCGCGCAGGATATCGAGCGTGTCGGCTTGTGTGAACGCGCCGTCGAACCCACCAATATTGGCGTGATCAAACATCACCTGCAAAAGGGTGTCTCGCAACTTTGGCTCCCGCTCATAGACGCGTTCACGCAGGCCGGTTTCGACTTCCAGACTGAGCGACAACAGCACAAGCGATTTGACCTGCGCATCGGACACAACCGGCACGATGAACTGATTGTTGAGCCGTACAAACTCGCTGATGTCAGACCCCGGTTCCCCCTCCTCCGGTGCCGCGTCGCTTGCAGCTTCGACCTTTCCATCCGAGTTTGCATCGCCTGCCTGTGTCTCAGGCCGGCTGTCCTTCGGGTCTGGTCGCAAGACCCAACCCGCTCCGGCCCCGGCGGCCAAACCCACCAGGCAAAAGATCAAGGGAAGGAGAACAAGGCGCATGGATCGGCGTCAGAACGGCAGTATGATGTCGAGAACCTGCTGACCATAGCGAGGTTGCTGCACATCGGTGATCTGACCGCGCCCGCCGTAAGAAATCCGCGCAGACGCAATCTTGTCATAGGTGATCTCATTCTTGCGAGAGATATCCTCAGGCCGGACATACCCGCTCACCAAAAGCTCACGCAGTTCGAAATTCACGCGCACTTCCTGGCTGCCCTGGATCTCCAGCACGCCATTTGGCAAAACTTGCGTGATCGTGGCGGCCACGCGCAGGGTCAGTTCCTCTTGCCGCCGGACACTGCCATCACCCGAAGACGCGCTTCCCGACGTGATGTCGACCGCATTGTCCAGGGTTGCACCGGTTGGCAGCTCGTCATTGAGCACTTGTGGAATCCCAAGCAATTGTGGCACTTGCAGCCCCTCAGAACCGCTGCGAGAGCGTGATGTTTGGTTGGAAATTTCCGCTTCCTCGTCGATTTCAATCACCACCGTCAGGATGTCCCCGGTCTGAACGGCACGCCGATCCCCCAGTAAGGATCGCCGTCCCGAACTCCAAAGCGAGGCACGATCTACACGTCTTGAGGGGTCTGCAACCTCTGGCAGGCCGGAATAGATCATTGCGGCATGTTCGCTGCCCTCGTTCGCCGCGGTGAAACTGGGCGGCTTTCCGAGGTGATCGCCCCGACCACAGGCCGACAGGCACAGCACAGTCACGCATGCCAAAAATTTCATCATTCGCGTTCTCTCCTACCGCGTGACGTAAACGGTGCCATTGGCATCCACGCGGCCGCTCACGGTGGTGCGCGACGACATGTTCATCACGCGCACCAAGTCCCCGGGTGCCGCGCGGGACAGGGAACGCCCCTCAGCGGTGATCTGCAGACCGTTGGCCTGAAAAACCAGCGGCACAATCTGGTTGCGTTCCACCACGGCAGGCGGCCCGATATCCGACAATCGGATCGGTCGACCCTCGTAGAGTGCCACACGCGCCTCGCGGCCGATCACCTGCTCTACCTCCTGCGCAACGCCTTGCAGGTCGCCATCCGCCACGGCCAGATCGGACGGCATGATTACGCTTTGCGCCCGGATCGTGCGCGTCGCGATGATCACGTCGGCAAACGCCGAGCCGATCAGCAGGCTGGTCAACAGGAATGAAGTCAGCAACAGGCGCATGGTTATCGGACCTGCGTGGTGGCGCTCATCATCTGATCGACGGCCGTGATCACCTTGGCGTTCAACTCGTAGCCGCGCTGGGCCTCGATCAACTCGGTGATTTCGCGTACGGGATCAACCGAACTGTCTTCGAGATACCCCTGCCGCACCGTGCCCAACCCATCCTGGCCGGGCGTCGTGGAGATCGGCGCACCAGAAGCTTCCGTCTCCAAAAAGAGGTTGCTGCCGATGGCCTCAAGACCTTTGGGATTGCTGAACCCGATCAGGTTGAGCTGACCCAAAAGCTCCGCTTCCGGACTGTCATCGAAATAGGCGTAAACCTCACCATCCGGATTGATCGAAAGGCTGCGCGCGTCGTCCGGAATCGTGATCTCGGGTGCCACGGCGTGCCCATCGGAATTGACGATCAACCCTTCACCAGTGCGTTTGAGGGCACCATCCCGGGTGTAGGCCGCCTGACCTGATGGCAAAGTCACCTCAAGATACCCGCGACCCTCAATGGCGATATCCAGGTCGCCGTTCGTTTGCGACAGGGCCCCCTGTTCCAGGGTCACGGTGACCGCCGCCGGCCGCACGCCCAGGCCCAACTGCACTCCCGTCGGCAGCACGGTCCCGTCACTGGCATTGATCGCGCCGGGGCGCGCCATCTGTTGGTAGTGCAAATCCGCAAACTCTGCCCGGCGGGTGTTGTAACCCGTGGTATTCATGTTTGCGAGGTTGTTGGAAATCGTTTCCACCCGCATCTGCTGGGCCGCCATTCCGGTGGCGGCGATTTTCAGGGCGCGCATATGTGTCTCCTTCTGCTCATTATCCGGTGATCGCTAGCCGGGTCATCATTGGTCTTGCGCAAAGGATCTGATGGCATCGCGAATGCGTTCGTTTTCACTGTCGAGGAAGCTCTGCCCCAGCTCATAGGCGCGCTGCACTTCGATCAACCGGCTAAACTGCAGCATTGGGTCCACATTGGAATTTTCCAGATGACCTTGCATGACGCGTGCATCTTCTGCTGGCTCCAGGGCGGTTTCCGGCCGGAAAAGCACGCCGCCTTCGCGCATCAAGCCGTTGGGGTCGAGTGGCTGCACGAGCCCCAACTGGCCCAACAGCCGCCCATCCGCACTAATCGTGCCATCGTTTGATACGGACACTTGCGTTGCATCCGGGGGAATAAAGATCGGCGCGCCGCCTGCATCCAGCACGTTGTGCCCGCTGAGCGTGACCAGATCGCCCGCCGCCGACAGGCTGAAACTTCCCGCGCGGGTCAAACGCTCCCCATCAGGAGTGCCGATCAGGAAAAACCCGTCGCCTTCGATTGCGAAATCGAGCTGACTGCCTGTCAGCGTCAATGCGCCCTGCATGAGCGATGTATTGCGGACATTGCCCGATGCCATGGAAAGGGAAGGTCCGCCCTCAGTCCCAACCACGAATTCGGAAAAGATAAGGCCTTCTTCGCGATATCCAGTGGTGTCTGCATTGGCGATGTTGTTGGCAATGGCCTGCATTTCTCTCAGAAGGCCAGATTGTCGTGTCAACGTCGTGTATCCGGTCGGGTCCATGTCAGCCCCCCGCGATCAGAGGTACGAGTTGGCCCTGAAAGTAAGAAACCAGCGTTTGCGTCATGAATCCCATCGACATCCAGAACACTACGACGATGGCGGCCAGCTTCGGCACGAATGTCAGGGTCAGTTCCTGAATGGAAGTCAGGGCTGGGAACAGTCCCACAACCAATCCCGCGACCAGGGCCATTCCAAGGATCGGCACTGATATGATCAGCGCGACCCATAGCCCTTGGCGCATCGTGTCAAAGAAAACGATCTCTTCCTGCATCTGATTACACCGGCATGCGCAGGATTTCCTGGTACGCTTCGACCACCTTGTCACGCACGGTGACGGCGGCTTCCACGGCCAGTTCTGTCTGCGCCAGGGCTTGCACTAGGGCATGAGGATCAGCCCCGCCCGTCATCGCGGCTTTGGCCGTGTCTTCAGTCTGCTGCAGGGTCGCGGCGAAGTCGCGCGCGATGCCAGAGGCCATGTCGCCCGCGCTTTTCGCACCTTCCTTTGCCTCGGTCGCAGGGCGCGACGCGGCATAGTTTCTGACAGCACCCAGTGCATGAATATCCATTCCGGGTCTCCTTTATCTACGCAAAAGATCAAACAGGCTTCTGCCCATTTGCCGGGTTTGATCGAACACTCTGAGATTGGCCTCATAGCTGCGCTGCGCCTCTCGTGCGTCGGCCAGCTCGATCATCAGGTTGACGTTTGATCCATCGAAATGCCCCGTGTCATCCGCCATCGGGTGGGTCGGGTCGTAAATGCGCAGCAATGGTGATTGGTCCAGTTGCACGCGGCCCGTTTCCACTATGCCGGGCGCGTCGCCGGCCTGCATCATCGTGCGGAAGGCCACCGTTTTGCGTCGATAGCCGGGTGTGTCGGCGTTGGCGATGTTTTCTGAAAGGTGTCGCAGGCGCTGGGATTGCGCATTCAAGCCGCTTGCCGCAATGGAGAGCGCATCTGAAAACTCTGACATGTCTTATCGCCTCCCGATCGCACTGCGTAGAATGGTCAGGGAAGACTTGTAGATGGCCATCGCGCGATCATGCTGACGCTTGGTGTTCACCGCGTGCATCATCTCGGTCTCAAGCGAAACGGAGTTTCCATTCGGGTCCGCAATTGCATCCGGCCTGTCGAAAACAGCAGGGGTGCCGGGCGATTGGGACATGTTGAGATGTGAGGCCCTGGTTGCCTGCATCTGAAAGGCATCCCCACCGCGCGAGATATGCGATTCAAAGCTCGCCACATCCTGGGCTTTAAACCCGGGCGTATCCGCATTGGCCATGTTGCGCGCAACAACCGCATGCCGGGATCCGGCATGGCGCGCCATGTCATGGGCCAGCTGGAAGATTTCCAGTTTTTCGAACATCGGGGCTTCTCCCTCGATTTGCTTCAATCAAGGCTTAACCGTGATTCCTTTAGAAATTGTTTTCAGCACATGACCGGAGCGTTCGATGCCCAACACCGCCCTCACCGCGTTGCAATCCGAGATTGCCAATCTGCAGCCCGTCCACCGTCTTGGCCGGGTCGTCTCTATTTCAGGCGGTTTGCTGCAGGTAACCGGGCTGGCTGACGTGGCGCGGCTTGGTGACCTTCTAAAGATCGCTCGATCCGACCTCGCGCCTCTGCTGGGGGAAGTGCTGCATGTTGAGCATGATCGCGTCACCATGCTGCCGGAAGAGGCCCCTTTGAGCGTGACGCTGGGCCAGAAAGTAAAGCTGTGCCAAGCGCTGGAGATCGCCCCTGATCTGTCCTGGTTGGGCCGCGTCATTGATCCCATGGGCAATCCCATGGATGCGCGACCCTTGCTGCGCGGCCCATTACCGCTGGCGTTGAACAACCCACCGCCGCCGCCTGCACAGCGCAACGCACTGGGCGCACGTTTGCAAACCGGTTTGAACGTCTTCAACACGCTTCTGCCGATTGTCACGGGCCAGCGCATCGGGCTCTTTGCTGGCTCCGGTGTCGGGAAATCCAGTCTATTGGGCCATCTCGGGCGCAATATGCAGGCCGACATCGTCGTTTTCGCATTGATTGGTGAGCGTGGGCGTGAGGTGCGGGAGTTCGTGGAAAACACGCTCGGGCCAGAGGGGATGCAGGGGTCCATCGTTGTTGCGGCCACGTCTGATCGGTCTCCGCTGCTGCGTCGTCGCTGTGCCTGGACGGCCATGGCCATCGCGGAATACTTTCGGGATCAGGGCAAGCATGTTCTCTTCCTGGCCGACTCCATCACGCGGTTTGCCGAGGCGCATCGAGAGATCGCCACAGCCGCCGGGGAGTTGCCTGCTTTGCGGGGTTACCCGGCATCGACCGCCCACATGATAACTTCGCTATGTGAACGTGCGGGGCCCGGGGCTGAGGGGTCCGGGGACATCACCGCCCTCTTCAGCGTTCTGGTGGCCGGGTCCGACATGGAAGAACCCATCGCAGACATCATGCGCGGGGTTCTGGATGGGCATGTCGTTCTGGATCGCGCTATCGCTGAACGGGGACGCTACCCGGCGATTGATCTGCTGCGATCAGTCTCGCGCAGCTTGCCCCGTGCGGCCAGCTCGGAGGAAAACGAGATCATATTGCGTACGCGTCGCTTGCTGGGCGCCTATGCAAGGTCCGAAACCATGATCAAAGCAGGGCTATACGCAGACGGCTCAGATCCGGAGATTGATCAGGCTATTCGTGTCTGGCCAGACCTCGATGCGTTTATTGCCGAACAGGCTGGCGGCTCCATTGAGAACAGCTTCGACAAACTTCACTTGATTTTGCGTCGCGCCGGGCAGGGCGCGAAGCCCACGCACATGCCTCGACCCGTGGCATCGGAAGAAACTCCTGGCTAGCCTTGCAGCAATGACAGAGCGATGGATTGCGGAGAAAGGCTTGAAATCCCGCTGATCTGCTCGCGCAGAAGGTAGTTCTGCACCAATTCCTCGCGCTTGTCTTCCTCTGCGAACTCGGCGAAATCCTGGACATCAAGGACACTCGCGGCACGGGCTTTGAATTCCTCTAGCTGGCGTTCGATGTCCAACTGGCCAAACCCGTCCGGCAATCCGAAGGCTGTCTCAAATACCTCGCGCAGCGGTGGCGTACCCAGCACGCGAAACCAAAGCGTGTTGTTTGTGGCATCGTCTGACGCCATATTGCCCAGCTCTCGCACGGCGTTCATGGCCAGTCGCAGGCTTTCGTCCTGTTGGCCCACCGCCACTTCGAAGGATCGCTCGCGAAACTGATCCGTGATCCTCTCGCCGAAGCCGGGGTCGCTGGTGAATGGCGCACCGGCGGTGTTGCCGAACCCGAACGCGTCAGACAAACGCGCATAGCGATCATCCGATAACAGGTTGGCCAGTGACGTCGGATCGGACGTGCCATCTTCCAAAACGCGCTGGATCAGCGCCCGACTGTTGATGTCCTCTTCAAGCCCGAACGCGCCCAGCGCCACGGTCAGCAATCGCCGGTCCGACACCAACTCTTCCGCTGATGTGACAGATGCGATGTTGGCCAGAAAGTAATCCGTGTCCCGCACGATCTGCGGGGAGGCGTTGAAGGCCTGTGTTTGCGTCTCCAGCGTGCGGTTCAGCAGGGTCCACCCCGGCAAGCCGCTCAGAGGAAGAACCGGTTGAAACATCAGGCCTGCCCGTGCGCAAAAAGCCGGTCTTCACGGGGCAGCAACGCGCGCAATGCTTTGAGAGAGTGGTAGTAATTGTCACCCAAAACGGCATCGGTGGCCCGCGCAAGCGTTGCTCGGCTGTCGGGGTCGGTGAACACCTGGCTCAACTCTTCGATACGTCGCAAAAGCTGTAGCTTGGCGTCTTCTTTGGCGTGATCGCCCGTCAGAACAAGCTGCGTCGCATAGCAGGCCCGACGGACCGGCGTGTTTGCGTTGTCTGGATGGATTGCGTCCCGCAACCGCAGCACATTTGCGTTGGGGGTGACGATTGACAGCCTGGATCGACGGTCGCCATTTTCAACGACCGCTCGGTTGATCAGGACTCGTTCTTTCGGGCTCAGTTTCAGGATCAGACCGCTCATATCGCCTGAGTCCTGTCCGATAAGCCGCGCATGATGGCGGTGTTGATCTCTAGTAGAGGGCCCACAGACGCGCCGGATTGCAGCACCTTGCCGGTGTGCTGCCGAGTGAACTCTGCCAAGTATAGAATACGCGCACGCAGGTCCTTGGGCAGGGCGTTGTCTTGGTCTGCGGCGTCTGTGGCGAGGACAATCCAAAGACGCCGATTTGCATGAAGCGCGTGCACCAATTCCGAGAAATTCGCGGGTGTGCCTGTACTGGCGGCTTTGAGGCGGCTGGTCACGCGTGCGAAGGCTTCGTATTCGATGCCGCGCGGTGTCTGGATTGGTTGCGCACCGGGCCGGTACGCCGCGTGAGCAAGTTGCGTGGCGTTCACGACAAATCCTTTCGGGGATGAAACGGAATGGGAAGTGCTTGGGGCGCGAAATAGCGCGCCCCAAGCGAAAGTTTGGCGTCAGATTAACCTCTGAACAGCGACAGGATCGTCTGCGGTGCCTGGTTCGCGATCGACAGCGACTGGACCGCCAACTGCTGCTGCACCTGCAGGGCCTGCAATCGTGCCGACGCTTCTTCCATGTCGGCATCCACCAGGGTCCCGATACCGGATGTCAGCGAGTCGGTCAGGTTCGAGATGAAATCTGACTGCGTTTCGATCCGACCCTGATCAGACCCCAAGGCAGACGCGGCATCGATTGCCTGATCGATCAGCCCGTCAATGGCAGTCAGAGCGCTCGTCGCACCGGAATCCGTGGTTACGTCAATGTTCTGGACGGCGCCCAGACCACCGGTAGAGGCCGACGTCCCCGCCGTGCCGCCCAACTGCACCCGTGCAAACATACCGATGGTATTGTTTGTGGTGGTGCCGTTGCCGTTGGTGATTGTGAACTGGTTCGAATTTGCTCCGGTCCCTTGCGTGATCGAATATGCATTGGCGGATTCCGTCGCCGCGCCGAAGAATGCGTTGATCTGGTTGACAAGGTTCCGCGCCACATCCTGCGTACCATCTGTCGCCGCCGCCACGTATTCGAAGGTCCGCTGCGCTTGCGCGGTACCGCCACCGGCCACGTTCACCGTCACATCGTCAAGGATCAACTGATAGCTGTAGCCTTCGGCGACCTGCCCGACAGTGAAGGTCACATTGGCGTTGTTTGCCACGGTTTCCGTGTCGTTTGTTCCGGGCGTATAGGCGGTATCATCCGCAATCGTATCCGCGCCTGCACCCTGGAAGATCGCACTTGCCGTGGCCACGTCCGCCGCATCTGTCCCACCGAAGGCTTGCGCCGAAACTGGGGTCGTGACGGAGAGGTTCTGACGATCGACAGAGATGGACCGGCTGGTCACATTGCCACTCGAATCGCGATCAAGCGAAGACAGGATGCTCATCGCGTCAGCGCTGGATCCGTCGATGAGGTTCAGACCGTTGAACTGCGCCGCACCCACGACCGAGTTGATCTGGGATTCAAGCGCGTCGATGTCAGATTGGATAGCCGTCCGGTCGACGTTTTCCTCCTGCGCGGCAACGATCCGGCCCTTCATTTCGACCAGAAGATCGGTAATCGTCTCAGACGCCTGACGTGCCACGGCGACAGTCGACTGACCCAGGCCGAGGCTTTCAGAGATCGCGTTGAAGCCGCGTACGTCAGATTCCATTGACTTTGAAATCGCGAAGATTGCAGAGTTGTCTTTGGCGTTGCTGACTTTTTTACCGGTAGAGATCATTTCCTGTGTTTTGGACAGGTCCATGTTCACCGACTTCAGGGTTTGCAGCGCCACCATGGCGCTGTTGTTTGTAAGAATACTGGACATTGAAATCCCCTAATTTGGCGCTTTTGCGCCAGTTACACTCCCGCCCCTGCTCAGGGGCGATTTCGAGATTGTCGTTCTGACGCATACGGCGGCAGGTGGCCGTCCGTGCCATCCGGAACTGGATGCTGCGGGTGAAGATGCGCCGCGATGTCCTAATGGAGTACTAAGGCCAGACGGGGAATTGCCCGGCATTTAAGTCAAATCACCATCTGTGCGGCATGCCAGAGCCGCTGACGGCTCGGGGTTCAAAAATCTAAGCGCTCGGTCTCACGCTCTCTTTTCAATACTACGCGGCATCTGCCCCTCGATCGTCTGGCGATGACCACGTTGATCATACGTGTCAAAAGAATGCCTCAGGCTTTGCAACTCGGACAGGCGTTTCGCCACGTTCCGTATCCCCTCCAAGGCACCGCTCAGCAAAACCTGGTTTCTTTTCGCTTTGCCCCGCAGGGTTTCAAGTCGGTCATCATGCGTGGCACCAGACGCGTTCAATGCGTCGATCAACCCAGATTTTTCTTCCAGAAGCAGGCCGATCTTATCGAGATCACCGTCCAGAAGCGCCACCCGTTCCTGTTCCAGGCAGGCCTCAAGTGCACCAAGAACCTTATCTTGTGTCTGCGTTGCCATTCTGGGCCTCCATCATTGCGGTAAAGAAATGTTCTGCCAGTCCGATCCCGCCCGTGCGGACCATCTGGTCTGCGATGGCTTTGCGGTGAAAGGATGCAAAGTGGTCTTCTTTCCCGCTCTCTCCGAAACTGGCGACAGGGCCGTCAAACCCGGCGGATTTCAACATCTCCGACAAAAAACTCGCCTCCAACCGCAACGCCGTTTCACGCGCGACCGCGGTCATATCCTGATCCGGACGCTGAACACTGCCCGGCGTCACGCCACTTGGCTGCACATCCATGATAAGTAGCTCCAATTGAATCCAGTTTTGCAGGATCAGACGGCAAACTGGTAAAGATACAGTAATCACTTTCGACAAACATCCCGCTCAACGAAAACCTCTGGAGTGAGCGTATGGCGTCGACCAATCCTCTGCCGATCATGTCACCGGACACACCGGGCCCGCGTGCCACGCTTCTTGTGACCGGGAAAAAGCCAGACCACCCGCTTAGCGATCAGCAAACCACAGATGGAGAGGCCGTCCGGTTCGGGGATGTTTTCGACAAGGTAACAACCGACCTCACAGAAGCATTTCCCGGGTCAGAGGTGACAGACGGTGACGCAGACCCTGAGCTTGCAGAAAGACAAGTTGACGCCGATACTGTTATGGGCGGTGAAGCAGAAGGACCGTTAGACCTACGACAAAGCTCCGGAACTCTAAGCTCAGAAAAGCCGCCGGTCCCAAGCTTGGACGTCGGAAAGATAACCCTTGGAAAAGATCATCCAGCGCACCCGCTGGCCCAAACTGAAAAGCCTGCGCAAAGTATAGCTGAACCAGTCGCGATATCGGCGCAGACGGTCAAACAAGGGCTTACCGATCTTGGGCATCAGCTCGCAAGTGATGTCTTGGTGCCGCCCGACAACCTGCGTTCCAAACAATTCATTCAACGCTCTGAGACAGTCACGTCGCGACCGCGCACACCCGCGCAGTTTTTGCTGCAAAGCAATCTCCCAAGCGCCAAAACGCCTGAGCCACTGTCCGGTGCCGCAACCCTGTCTGACACGACCAGCGCCGAAGCTTTAAAACCAATTGATCCCAAAGGAAGCCCTGTCATCGCTTCGTCCTTGGGCACGTTGCCAAGGGTGGAACCCGAGTCTCTAGAACGGACAGGGCAGGGGGAAATTGCCAACGCAAAGTCCGGCACTGGTGATGCACCAGATGTGGTCGATATGCCCAGCGTCACGAGTAGGCCCTCCCCGGAAAGCGCAAGCCCTACGCCGGCGGCAAGCCTTGGTTCGAGCAATCCATCAGCTTTGGCCAATGTCCCTTTGCTTTCATCTGGTCCAACACGCAACGCGCAACAAGAAATTCCGTCCATTAGGCTTCAGGACGAAAACGCGCCCCTCGATAATGAAGCGCCAGTTGCCACGATCACCGCGCCACGCGCATCCCCAGACGCCAAGGCGGTCAGCCTTTTCA
Organism: uncultured Roseovarius sp.; assembly: GCA_963422235.2. Classification (GTDB taxonomy): domain Bacteria; phylum Pseudomonadota; class Alphaproteobacteria; order Rhodobacterales; family Rhodobacteraceae; genus Roseovarius. The sequence continues at coordinate 1,379,683 of CAXMWV010000002.1, read as the reverse complement.
CGGTGGCAACGCCCGAGGTTCAACCGAACTCTGCGGCACCGACGTCTCTTCCCTTTGATGCTGTAGCTGCGGAGGAGGTAATTCCAACGCAAACCCGGGATGCAAAAGCGGTGTTTGAACCCGGAACAATGCCTCGCGTCGCGTCGAATCCACCACCTCCACAGCACATCATGCAGCAGGTCGCCATCGCTGCGCGCTCTGGGTCAGGCCAGTCCGTCGAACTGACTTTGAACCCGGCTGAATTGGGTCACGTCCGGATAAGCCTGTCCACGGCAGATGCGGGCATGGTTGTCGCAATCCACGCCGATCGACCCGAAACCTTGGATTTGATGCGTCGGCACGTGGACCTTCTTGCGCAGGAATTTCGCGATATCGGATTTGAGGGCGCGGCGTTTTCCTTTGAAGGATCGTCCGGGCAAGGCGGCGACAGCACCGCTTCCGACCCTCCGCCTGACGTTCTGAACGAAACCCAGGATGGTCCAACCCTTGCCCATACCGCCGCCGAACACACCAGCCCGATAGAAACGGCCACGGACGGCCTCGACCTTAGACTGTAACTCAGGAGACCCCGGATGGAGATCACCCAGAACGTACAAGGCGCCAGCACCGCTGCGAGCGCCACGCAAACCGCCCAGCCCGTTATCAGTTCCGATTTTGAAACCTTCTTGACGATGCTCACCGTCCAGATGGAAAATCAGGACCCTCTGAACCCGGTGGAATCCACCGAATTTGCCACCCAACTGGCCACGTTCTCCAGCGTGGAACAGCAGGTTCTGACAAACGACCTTTTGACGGCCATGAATGCACAGTTGGGCGCGACGAGCGTGTCACAACTGTCCGGTTGGGTCGGAATGAATGCGCGTGCCGCCATGCCGGTCAACTACACGGGCGATCCGACCACGATCGTGACAGAGGCGGCCCAGTTTGCCGATACAGCGCAGCTGGTGGCGCATAATTCCAACGGGGCAGAGGTAGCTCGCTATGACATCACCACGACCCGGTCAGAGTTTGAGTGGCAAGCACTGGACCAAGATGGCGGCCCACTTCCGACAGGGGAATACACATTATCGGTCGAGTCCTTTTCCGGCGATGAGTTGATCGCCAAATCCGCCGTTCTTGTTGAGGCTCGAATCATCGAAGCGCGCATCGAAAATGGCCAATCGGTCTTGGTCATGGACACCGGTCAAGAAGTGGCATCAACCAACATTGTCGGTTTGCGAGAGGCATCCTGACCGCGCCTGACAGCGAAAACATGAGCGTTTTCGCCAAAATCACGTGGTTTCGTTGTATTTATGCCGATGTGCAGCACCTTGCTGACAATGACCTTCCAAGGTTTTCGATATTGCGCTAACACACGCGACGTATTATCTTTCCCTGAAGTAGCCCTTAGGGGTCTCTAAACCGGTTTGGAGAAAACAATGACGAAATTTATGCACATGGTGGCCATCGCCGCACTGACAACGGTCAGCGCTGCCCCCGTTGTCGCTCAGCAAACGGCTGACCCTTTCGTTTCGACCCAGACAGGTGCCCTCGTGAACCTGACGGGTTTGAGCAACGCGTTCATCACAGCGGTCAGCTTGGGCCTTGTGGCTGGCGTCGCTCTGGTTCTTGACGATGAAGGCAACGTCATCGGCACAACGACAACGTCTCGCTAAAAACTAGATGCTTCTGTATTGTGAAACGGGTCCTTTCGGACCCGTTTTGTTTTGAGACTTCGAGGGTCCTGATCGAACATAAAGTCCGAATCCCTACCTCCATCAGCGTAGATGCTTCATATATGCGAACCCGAGAAGTGGTCCGACCCATTGCCGCATTTCCAGAATCCTGCCGGAGGGGCCAACTAGGTACAAATCTACAAACTGCCTGTTGGCCGATACGCAGCTAGAAAACATTTGCAGCGCTGGAACCGGGCCGGTGGCAAGGGAAACGGTCTTTTCATAGCCGCGGGAAACCGTGCATGTCGACTTCGCTTCGATGATCTGAAAATCACCATCCAGATAGCGTTGCATGTAGGGCGCAACACCCTCTTCGCGCCGTTGAACCAGGCCAATCACGTCATCGGCCTCGGCTGACATAAGGTCTTTAAAGAGGCCACGGGTTGCCACAATGACACCGTTCTTGGTCACGAAAGACTTTCGGTCATCGGTGCCCCACGCCGCCCAAACAGTATGCTGACCATTGGTTTCAATGCGCCGCACAACACTGGCAATACCTGCTGAGTCGAACCTCACAGATGCCAAGGGCAGGTCGGGTTCCGCAAATTCCAAAGCATTGATTGACTGCGCTTGGATCAGGATATCAGGGTCAATACGTTCGTCCTGCTTTCTCCGGTCTTCAATCGAACTGGTGATCAGATCTTTGACCGTCTTCGGGCTAAGCTTCTGCTCTTCATTGCTGCAGGCCGACAAGATCATCGCACTGACAAAAGCAAAACAGGTGATGCAACGGCGCAGGGTCATTTCCAGAACTTCCCCCAGCTCTTTGCAACATTCGGTCGGTGTGGCTCGCTCACGAAATCATTGAGACGTCCACGGACGCTCACACGCTGGCCACCATCGCGTTGAATGGGCCGCAGAACGCTGCGATAGCTGCTCTTGGTTTCCGTCCCAATGATCCAGGCAAACGGGATATTGAAGAACAGACCCTTGTCGAACGAACCCTCGCCGAAATCCGTGGAGGAGACGTTGGTCTTCGTGGCGAAAGCTCCGACTTCCCAGCCGTTCGCGAACTTGCGGGACACTTCCAGCGTCGCACCCCAATCACCGGCCAGATATCGGCCCGCATGAACTGTCGCTGCGAACCCGCTGTTGAAATCATAGTAGGCAGAGAGATGCCCGTTCCAATGTGGAATGGTCCCACCCGGTGTATTGTGCGATTGGAACCCGAACCCCTGATCGAAATCGCGCAACATGACATAGTTGACCTCGGCGCCAATCGCCAAACGGCTTTCCACAGGCTTCCAAAGCACTTCGCCGGACACACCGCCATACATCAATTCAAGATACCCAGCTGTCACCCGGCCATAGAAATCAGGGGCCAATCGGGCGTATTTCGCCGCCGTCAAACGATCAATCGTTGGCCCATACTGGAAGCTGTAGATCGCGGAATTCGTTCTGACATGCGGTAGCCGCGAGTTGTTGGGTCTGTTGAACTCATTCAGGTTACCAAACAGCCTGATCGACGTAGACCCTTCGAAATGCCAGCCATTTCCAAGGTCAAACGACGCCCGTGCCCGCAGTCTGACATCAGCGCGGAACGGGTCTTGCGGGTCAAAGGCGGAATACCGCAGGAACGGCCCGATGCTCCACTTGAACTTCGGGTAAAGCCCTTCATTCGGCTCGGGCACATTTCCGAACCGCAGACTGTCTGAGAAGGTGGTCGCCAACAGGGCCTGATCTTCTTTTTCATATTCCAACCGCTCCAGATCGCTTCTGGAGATGGACGAGGTCATAAGCGGAATACCGTTGCTCACGACCGTGACAGTGAAGGTTTCAACCGAGGCAGGCAGTGTTCGGCTCATCACCCGGAACGTCCGACCAAGTGCCTGCGCCTCTGCCGGATATGTCGGGTTAGAGATGCGCACATGGGCCGTCCGCCCTGTCAGCTCCATACCTTCGTAGTTCAGCTCTTCCTGCTCAATGAAGTCGGCCATGATCGCTTCAAAGGCCGCAGTCTGGACACGGTCACTTGTCCAGCCAAGATCGTTCAGATTGGCCGGATTTCGAACAGCCACGGGAAGCGGCGCAGGGCCTTGCGTTTCAACCGGTGGCTTACGCGGATTGAACATCACCGTCGCGGTAAGGCCGATCTCCGAGCCATAGGCGGAAAACAACCGGAGCTGAACATTGTCATTGGGCTTGTAGCCAAGACCAAAGTTCCACGGTGTTTTCCGGTTGAAGATGCCTTGTTGCTGCTCAATGTCGTAGTTGTCAGAGGAGTATTCGGCGCTCAGCGTGATCTTGTCGGTCAGGAAGTAACTGAAGCCCCCGAACAGGGCCATGTCGCCCGCGAAGTAATCGGAAAACCGAAAGTTCCCGCCCGATCCGACGCCAGCAAAGGAAAATCGCGGGCGGTTCCGAACCGTGGCAAAGCTGCTGTAGCTGCCCAAGCGCCCCCACCCGATGCCGCCTGTCACCCGCAGGCGATTGCCGATCTGCTTGGTTGCAACGATGTACTCGCTGGACAAAACCCCGGTGCCCAGAAAATCCTGCAAACCAATCGCAACGCCGGGCAGATATTCGCTTTCTTCGATCAGTCGGATGCGAATGTCGAAACTGCGGTCGTAGTAGACGTTGAACGCAGGCGAAAAATCATCCACGCCGATATAGCGGAAACTGCCCGACGCCCATGGCGCGATCTGAAAGGTCAGAGTGTTACGCGTGTAGCCTTCGAAATGCGAAACGCTGACCGACAGTTGCCCATCCGGCGCCATCTCCGCCGTGGGCATGTCTAGCAGGTTCCCGGGTGTGCCGTAGTTGTTGACGCCGGTTGTCAGAAGGTCGTGGTCAGACGCGAAAGCGGGCCATGAAATGGCTGCAAGCAAGGTCGCTGCAAGACCAAACCCCCGGATCACAAATTTAACTCCACCAGCCTCGGCTTTTTGATTGGGTGGACCATAGCGAACGGGGCATGCCTCAACAACGGAGCAATCGCAAAATCAGGTGATACGGCGGAAGGTTGCGTCCCTTAAGCAACTAAATGAGCCAAAGAACACCCAAGGTTATACCACAACCTGCGGCACCACCCATCGCGGCCCAAGCCAGATAGACCCATTTTGGGGTCTTGGGAGGCTCTTCTTCCGGCTGCGATTGACGCACCAATGCGGCCTCCACGATCCCCGGCAAACGTGGTCCGTAACGGCCCAAAACGGCCGCCGTGCGCGCCAAATCCCGCAACACGGCTTTGGGGCCGATATTCAGGCGAATGTATTCCTCGACGACCGGTTTCGCGACTTCCCAGATGTTCATCTGCGGGTTCAAAGAGCGGGCAACGCCCTCCACAACAACCATGGTGCGCTGCAACAGGATGAGCTCCGTCCGGGTCTCCATGCCGAAGCGTTCTGTCACCTCGAACAGGTAACTCAGCAAGCCCCCCATCGAGATTTGGGAGGCATCCATACCGAAAATCGGCTCTCCTACCGCGCGCAGGGCACGGGCAAATTCACTCACATCCCGGTCAGCCGGCACATATCCGGCCTCGAAATGCACTTCTGCCACGCGCTGATAATCGCGCTTGATGAACCCGTAGAGGATCTCGGCATAGACCTTGCGGGTATACTCATCAATGTGCCCCATGATCCCGAAATCAAAAGCCACGATATCGCCGTTCGGGGCGACCTTCAGGTTGCCCTGATGCATGTCACCGTGGAAGTACCCGTCGCGCAAGGCGTGGCTGAGAAACAGTTGCAGCACCCGCACGCTCAGCTCAACACGGTCATGCCCGGCCTCATCCAGGGCATCATTGTCACCCAGTGGCAATCCTTCGGCCCATGACAGGGTCATCACCCGTCGCGCGGAGTAATCCCACGCCACGGCAGGCAGCGAAAAGCCCGCATCATCCTTGGTATTGGCGGCGAATTCAGAGGCAGAGGCGCTTTCAAGCCGCAAATCCAACTCCCCCAGAACCACACCTTCGAAATGCGTGATCACATCCGTGGGCCGCAACCGACGCGACGCTGGCGACAAAAGCTCAATCATCCGGGCGGCGAAGTAGAACGCATCGATGTCCTTGCGGAACGCCTTTTCTATGCCGGGCCGCAGAACCTTCACCGCCACCTTCTCGCCAGACCCTTTCAGCTTGGCCTGATGCACCTGCGCAATGGACGCTGCCGCAATGGCATCGCTGAAATCATCGAACATGTCCTCGACCGGCTGGCCCAGTTCCTGCGTGATGGATCGCTTTGCGGCTTCCGTGGAAAACGGCGGTAGCTTGTCCTGCAAGACGCGCAGTTCTTTTGCCAGTTCGGTGCCAACGATATCGGGACGAGTCGAAAAAATCTGTCCAAACTTGATGTACGCTGGACCGAGGGCCGTCAGCGCCCGCACCGTGGGTGGCATATTGGTGTCACCGCGATACCCCAACCACTGAAATGGCCAGCCCAGCACCCTGACAGCGCCGCGCACCAAGGGCGGCGCGTCCATTGCGTTCAGGATCTCCCGCATGGCCCCCGTGCGCTCCAACGTGGCGCCAGTGCGCACAAGACGCAAAAGGTTATGGGGGCCGCGCATGGCTTAGAGCTTCCAACCGGAATGCAAACAGGCAATCCCAAGGCTCAGATTGCGATACTTGGCGTTGTCGAACCCGGCATCGCGAACCATCTGCAAAAACGTCTCCTGATCTGGAAAACGTCGAATAGATTCAACAAGATACTGATAGCTGTCCTTGTCTCCTGCAATGGCCTGCCCCATGCGCGGGATCACGTTGAAGGAATACAGATCATAGGCTTTCTGCATCAGGTCGTTTGGTATCTGGCTGAACTCCAAGACCATCAACCGCCCGCCGGGTTTGAGCACGCGAAACGCCTCATTCAGCGCGTCCTGAGGCCGCGTTACGTTCCGGATGCCGAAGCTGATCGTGTAGACATCAAAGGTGTTGTCGGCAAAGGGCAGCGCCATCGCATCGCCCACAAGCCAATCTAGGCTGTCATCAAGGCTTTCCGCCTCGGCCCGTTTGCGGCCTTCCACCAGCATTTCTTCAGTCAGGTCCAGCACCGTGGCGTGGCCGTGGCCAGCCCGTCTCAGAAACCGAAACGCGATATCGCCAGTCCCACCCGCCACATCCAGAAGGCGCTGACCTCCGCGTGGGGCCAACCAATCCATCATCGCGTCTTTCCAAAGCCGGTGAATGCCGACGCTCATCACGTCGTTCATCACATCATACTTGGACGCGACCGAGCCAAAGACACCGCGCACGCGCCCGGCCTTCTGCCCTTCTGGGATATCTTCGAACCCGAAATGCGTGGTTTTCTCAGTCATGGGATCACTCGGCCCTTGCCGTTCCTGGTCATCGCTCTTTTATAGGCCGACGGCGGGGGGTTACAATCCGCCCGGTTGCCGCAAAGAAGGGAAACAGATGCCTGAACTGCCCGAAGTTGAAACCGTGCGCCGTGGGCTTGCGCCGGTGATGGAAGGGCAGGTGATTGCACAGGCGGATGTGAACCGGCCCGATCTGCGCTGGCCTTTCCCGGAAAACATGGCGAAACGTCTGACAGGAAAGCAGGTTTTACGGCTGCGGAGACGGTCCAAGTACATTCTCGCCGATCTCAGCTCAGACGAAACCCTTCTAATCCATCTCGGCATGTCTGGTCGCATGCTGATCTCCGGTGACCCGCTGGGGCAATTTGTCCATGATCACCCGGCACCCGAAAAGCATGATCACGTCGTCTTCCACATGGAAAATGGCGCGCGCATCACTTTCAATGATCCGCGCCGTTTCGGGGCGATGGACCTGATGCCGACGGCCACGCAGGACGACCATAAATTGCTCAGCGTCATCGGCCCGGAACCACTGGGCAACCAGTTTGACGAGGCCTATCTGATCGCCAAACTCAAGGACAAGAACACGCCGATCAAAGCCGCCCTTCTGGATCAGCGAATCGTCGCGGGACTGGGCAACATATACGTCTGTGAGGCGCTTTATCGCGCCCGCATCTCGCCAAAACGCCGCGCCGGGGCAATTTCCAAACCCCGTGTCGCCGCGCTGGTTCCGATCATCCGAAAGGTCCTCGAAGATGCGATCGAAGCCGGTGGTTCATCCTTGCGCGATTTCCGCCAAGCTGATGGAGAGCTTGGATATTTCCAGCATCGCTTTGACGTCTACGGTCGTGAAAATGAACCATGTCGGGCAGAGGGGTGCAGCGGCGTGATCGACCGTGTGGTCCAATCGGGTCGTTCCAGCTTCTACTGCAAGCGCTGTCAAAGATAAGGTTGAACCGACCAGTGAGGGTGATAATGATTCATCCTCAAACGCAACAAGCGGAAGCAGAATTTATGGCCTTTGAGACGATCATCGTCGAAGTAGAAGACCACGTCGCCCAAATCACCCTGAATCGCCCTGATGCCCTGAACGCGCTGAATGATCAGCTGCTGGAAGAGTTGACGGCGGCGCTTCGCGAGGCGCAGGAAAACGACAAAGTACGGTGCATCGTGCTCACCGGTTCGGACAAAGCCTTCGCGGCCGGGGCCGACATCAAGATGATGAGCGAGAAATCCTTCGTGGATGTTTTCGGCGAAGACTTGTTCGGTGGTTTCGCCGAGGATTTCATGCGCGTTCGTAAGCCAGTTATCGCAGCCGTAAGTGGCTATGCGCTGGGCGGTGGCTGCGAATTGGCCATGATGTGCGATTTCATCATTGCATCCGATACAGCCAAGTTCGGCCAGCCAGAGATCAATCTCGGCGTCATGGCCGGTCTTGGCGGATCACAGCGCCTGACACGCTTTATCGGCAAGTCGAAATCCATGGATATGAACCTGACCGGTCGCTTCATGGACGCAGAAGAGGCGGAGCGGTCTGGTCTCGTCTCTCGCGTGGTGCCCGTCAAGAAATTGCGGGAAGAGGCTTTGGCCGCGGCGGCGAAGATCGCCGAAAAATCGATGATTACGGTCATGGCTGTGAAGGAATCGGTAAATCGATCCTATGAATTGCCCCTGCGCGAAGGTCTGCTCTTTGAACGGCGCATGTTCCATTCGCTGTTTGCAACAGAAGATCAGTCAGAAGGCATGGCGGCCTTCATTGAAAAGCGCTCAGCTCAATTCCGGGACAAATAATCCTAGTACATGTACTTCAGGTCTTGGAACTGCGCCCGCAGGTCTTGCGTTTTTGAAGTCACACCCTCTGGGTCCCGCCCAAGTCCTTCGGCAATCAGATCAGCCAACGCATCCGAATGATCAGGCGTCACGCCCCATCGCACCAACTCCGGCGTCCCAATCCGCAACCCGTTCATGTCGCCATCAACCTGCGTAATGGGTAGGCCGATACCGCAAGCAAGGAAGCCAGCCTTGCGCAACGCCTTCGAGGCCGCCTGGCCACCCCCATACAGCGCTGCTTCCACTGCAAACTGATGCGATTGTGTGAACCCTTGCGATTTGGCAAAAACCGGCACCCCTCGAGCATCCAGTGCCACCGCCAGGGCCTTGCTCAACGCGATCATGGCTTCGGCGTACGCGGCCCCGAACCCGCGCCAATCCAACATGGTCACGGCGAGTGCAGCAGATTTCGCGGCGTCGAAATTGGCCGTCATCCCGGGAAAGGCGATCCTGTCCAACGCCTCTGCGAGGTCAGACTCATTGGTGATGATCAGCCCGCCTGCTGGTCCACCCAGGCTTTTGTACGTGCTCATCGTCATCAGGTGCGCGCCCTGCTCTAATGGGTTCGTCCACGCTCCGCCTGCGATGATCCCGCACTGATGCGCCGCGTCGAAAAGCACCTTGGCGCCCACCTCGTCCGCGATGCCACGCACTCCGACCACCGGGTGTTCGAACAGGTTCAGGCTGCCACCTACGGTAATCAGTTTGGGCCGCGCCTTCAGTGCAAGGTCTCGCAACGCGTCCAGATCCACAGTGTAGCCATCTGCATCCACTGGCGCTTCAAGAATGTTCAACCCGTACAGCCCCGCACACCCCGGCCCATGATGGGTCACATGTCCGCCAATCTGTGCAGGCGGGGCGATGATCGTGTCCCCGGGCTGACAGGTGGCCATAAACGCATAGAGATTGGCCATCGCGCCGGAGGCCACGCGGATTTCGGCAAACTGCGCACCGAACACTTCCGCGCAAAGCGCCGCGGCGATCACCTCGATCTCTTCGATTGCCTCAAGCCCCATCTCGTACTTGTCACCCGGGTACCCTAGCGATGGGCGCGATCCGATCCCGCTGGCCAAAAGCGCTTCCGCTCTCGGGTTCATCACATTGGTGGCCGGGTTGAGGTTGAAGCACTGGCTCTCGTGGATCAGGCGGTTGTCCTCGGCGAGAAGGGCGATCCTGTCAAACACGACATCGTCTGAGACCCCATCCAGCTTTCGTGCGAGGCCTTGGACATGCTCTTCCGCTGCTTCAGGCACCCAGTTGCGATATGTCAGGGTCATAGCTGCCCTCCCTCATTTTGCCTGCATGTCTTAAAATGCACGTTCGCGCTTCGGCACAGGTTGTGCCTTTGCAGATGCTCCCAGCGCGACTCGCTTGTGACGTTTGAGTAACACATTCACGAATACTGGATGACCGTTTTGCGAATCCTTGAAAACCCGTCAGAGCCATGAGCCGCCCTTCAAAATAAGGTTTGCAAGCGGCTGCAGTTCCGGTATACGCCGCCGTCATACATGCGCGTGCGGCCCGCCTCGGCCAGAATCATCCCGGTTGATGACCTACCGGTTGGGGCTCTGTATCGCGTGACAGAAATAGAATGGTCCCGAACAAAGGTCTGAAAAAAATGGCAAATAGCCCACAGTCAAAAAAACGCGCGCGCCAGAATGAGCGCCGCTTCGCTGTAAACAAAGCACGGCGCTCCCGTATCCGCACCTATCTGCGCAAAGTCGAAGAAGCGATCGCTTCGGGTGACAAGAACGCTGCACAGGCCGCTTTGCAAGCCGCTCAGCCTGAACTGATGCGCGGTGTGACAAAGGGCGTGTTCCACAAAAACACGGCAGCCCGGAAAATGTCGCGCCTGTCGTCCCGTGTGAAAGCACTTGGCTGATTAAAGCCTTCTAAACTATTGATGAAAAACGGCGGCCCGAAATGCGCCGCCGTCTTTCTTTTAGACATCGCCGCGAAACCCGAGAGATTCTTTTTCGCCGATACCAGAGTCAAGTGAGAAGATAAGTTGCCGCTTGGCGAAAGCTGTTGCTACTTTTGAGGTGCGATTCTGCAAAGGGGGGACAGGCTGCCACCTTCACTCACGAGAGGTCAGACCAGACATATCTGGTGATCCCGGAGTGTGACGCGCTTGCCAATTATGGCGGGTGGGCCAAGTCCGAACTTGAGGTCTGATGCGAAGGCTAGGCTTCTTGCCTTAGGGGACAAGAGCAAGGCTGCTGGGCGCGCACTGATCTCTACGGTCCGATAACGGGCGGCCGCGTCTATCGTTTTCGATAGGCTCCGGCTCCTGTTGCCGAAACCCTGATTGTCAGCGTCGCCGGTGACCTGCCGCATCGCAGGCCGCTGGAATTGGGAAGTTAAGTCGCGGATTAGGATCAAATGACGCAAGAGCAATGGGGCAAGCTGAAGGAAAAACTCCGGGAAACAGTCGGAGCACACAATTACACAAGCTGGATTGAGCCGCTGGAGCTCAGTGAAGTGTCAGATGCGGTCGCCACATTTGACGTGCCCACAACCTTCCTGGGCAACTACGTGTCGCAGAACTTTGGCGACAAAATCCTCTACATGGTGTCTACCGTTGCACCTGCCGTGAAGCGCGTAGAATTCCGTGTGCCCAGCGTCAAAGGCGCGGATACATCAGCGAAGCCCACCAAGCGTCCAGCTGCAGCCAACAAGGTGGGCGACCCGGATTCGCAGCTGCCCACTGCCCCGCTTGATGAGCGTTTCACGTTCGACCGTTTCGTCGTCGGCAAGCCCAACGAACTGGCCCATGCTGCCGCCCGTCGCGTGTCCGAAGGCGGCCCTGTGACGTTCAACCCTCTCTTCCTCTATGGCGGGGTGGGCTTGGGCAAAACGCACCTGATGCACGCCATTTCTTGGGAACTGCAGCAGCGCCGCCCAGATCTCAGCGTTCTCTATCTTTCGGCTGAACAGTTCATGTACCGCTTCGTGCAGGCCCTGCGCGACAAGAAGATGATGGACTTCAAGGAAATGTTCCGGTCCGTCGATGTCCTGATGGTTGATGATGTTCAATTCATCGCCGGCAAGGACAGCACGCAAGAAGAGTTCTTCCACACCTTCAACGCGCTCGTGGATCAGAACAAGCAGATCGTCATTTCTGCGGACCGTGCGCCCGGCGAAATCGAACAGCTCGAAGATCGCATTAAGTCGCGCCTGCAATGCGGCCTCGTCGTGGACCTGCACCCCACCGATTACGAACTGCGTCTCGGTATCCTGCAGTCCAAAGTGGACCGGTACCGCCATGACTATCCGGGTCTGCAGATGGATGACAGCGTTCTGGAATTTCTGGCCCACCGGATCAGCACCAATGTCCGCGTGCTGGAAGGGGCCCTGACCCGGCTTTATGCCTTCGCTTCACTGGTCGGCACGGAAATCACACCGGAAATGGCGCAGGACTGCCTTGCCGACATCCTGCGTTCGTTTGAGCGTAAGATTTCCATCGAGGAAATTCAGCGTCAGGTGTCTGAGCACTACAACATCCGCCTCAGCGATATGATAGGCCCCAAGCGAGTGCGTAGCTTTGCCCGTCCGCGCCAGGTGGCGATGTTCCTGTGCAAACAGATGACCAGCCGCTCTTTGCCGGAAATCGGACGCCGTTTCGGTGGCCGCGACCACACAACCGTCATGCACGGTGTGAAGCGGATCGAAGAGCTGCGCCATCAGGATGCGCAGATCGCCGAAGATCTGGAAATGCTGCGTCGCATTCTCGAGGGCTGAGCCACCGCCTTAGAATGTCACACCAGTGCCGCGCCCTGCGGCACTGAGGTTGACCCGCGCGCGCTTTGCGCCGAAAACATCATTAAATGCTTGAGCGTTGAAGGGAACTTGCTACGGTGCGTGTCCCGGACCGCCGTCAGCAGGGAGCGAGGGCATGAAATTCAGCATCGAACGTGGGACGCTGCTCAAGGCAGTTTCGCAGGCGCAATCGGTGGTCGAACGTCGAAATACGATCCCGATCCTGGCCAATGTGCTGATCGAAGCCGAAGGTGATGCGGTGCACTTCCGTGCAACCGACCTGGACATCGAAGTGGTAGACAAAGCGCCCGCGCAGGTGGAACGCGCCGGGGCGACAACAGTGTCTGCTGTTACCCTACACGAAATCGTTCGCAAGCTGCCTGACGGTGCCTTGGTCAGCCTCACAGATGACGGTGCAGCCGGGCGGCTTACGGTCGAAGCAGGCCGGTCGAATTTCGCGCTGGCCACGCTGCCCAAAGAAGACTTCCCGGTTATGGCGTCCTCTGAGTACAGCTGCAACTTCTCCGCCAAGGCGCCCGAATTGCGCCGCCTCTTCGACAAGTCGAAATTTGCGATCTCGACGGAAGAGACGCGTTATTACCTTAACGGTGTCTACATGCATGTGTCGGACGCGGATGGTGGCCAGGTGCTACGCTGCGTGGCGACAGACGGCCACCGTCTGGCGCGCATCGACTCCGAACTGCCCGATGGCGCAGGCGATATGCCCGGTGTAATCGTGCACCGCAAAACGGTGGGCGAACTGCGCAAACTTCTGGATGATGATGAGGCCGTGATTGCGGTCTCGGTGTCCGAGACAAAAGTGCGCTTCGCCACACCAGAAATCACCCTGACCTCCAAGGTCATCGATGGCACCTTCCCGGATTACACCCGCGTCATTCCCACCGGTAATTCCCGCCGCCTTGAAGTGGACGCCAGCGAGTTTGCCCAGGCCGTGGACCGCGTTGCAACCGTCAGTTCCGAACGCTCTCGCGCGGTGAAGTTGTCGCTGGATGAAGACCGCCTGGTGCTCTCCGTCAACGCCCCCGACAGCGGTGCGGCGGAGGAAGAGCTGGCCGTGGCCTATGGTGATGACAAGCTGGATATTGGCTTTAACGCCAAGTACTTGCTGGAAATCGCAAGCCAGGTCGATCGCGAAAATGCCGTCTTCATGTTCAACTCCTCGGGCGATCCTACGCTGATGCGCGAAGGCAACGATACGACCGCGGTGTATGTCGTGATGCCAATGCGCGTCTAACCTGTCGCGCGGATGCCCGGCCTCTATCTTTCGCATCTCAGCCTGTCTTACTTCCGCTCCCACAAGGCCGCGCGCATCGATGGCGATGGGCGCCCTGTCGCGATCTACGGGCCGAACGGAGCGGGCAAGACCAACATCTTGGAAGCTGTTTCCCTGTTCTCGCCCGGTCGTGGCCTCCGACGGTCTGCCGCGTCTGATATGGCGCGGCGGCCGGACAGTATCGGGTGGAAACTGACCGGGCATCTGCACTCCCTGCATCAGGTGCATGAGATCGAGATCGAAGCGCAGGGCGAAGGCAGCCGTCAGGTCAAGATTGATGGCAAACCGGCCTCTCAGGTGGCCCTCGGTCGCATCGCTCGCGTTCTATGGTTGATCCCGGCCATGGACAGGCTCTGGATCGAAGGCGCAGAGGGCCGGCGGCGTTTTCTGGATCGCATGACGCTCAGCTTCACACCGGACCACGCAGAGGCCGCCCTGTCTTACGAGAAAGCCATGCGAGAACGGAACCGCCTGCTCAAGGACCAGGTCCGCGACGGCCACTGGTACGTGGCGCTAGAGCGTCAGATGGCTGAAGCGGGTACCGCGATCCACCAAAACCGCATGACAGCGCTTCACCGCTTGCAGGAGGCGCAGAGAGAGGCAGACACGGCCTTTCCCTCTGCCGAGCTTGAGCTGACCATGTCCGAAGGCGAAATGCCCGCCTCTGAGGAAGACTTCCGCGAAGCCCTTCACGAAAGCCGGTTCCGCGATCTGGCTGCCGGTCGCACCCTTGTTGGTCCCCACCGCGCCGATCTCTACGGGGTCTACGCCGCCAAGGGCTTTCCGGCGAAGGATTGCTCCACCGGCGAACAGAAGGCCCTGCTTATCTCTCTCATCCTCGCCAACGCTCGTGCTTTGGCTGAAGATTTCGGCGCACCTCCTCTTCTGCTACTTGATGAGGTGGCCGCCCACCTAGACGCCACCCGCCGCGCCGCGCTCTATGACGAGGTTTGCGCGCTGAAGGCCCAAGCCTGGATGACCGGCACCGGGTCTGAACTCTTCACTGAACTGGGCGATCGCGCGCAAATGCTACATGTCACCGACGAAGGGGGCGAAACCGCCGTTCAGATGGTGTAAACGCAGGAATTTACTCCGGCCATACCAACTGTTGGCCATCTACCATCTCGAACGGGTAGTGAACGCCGTCAGGATCGACCCAAACCAACCCGGAAAGGGTTCGGCCAACATCGTAGAACTCCCAGTTGTCCTCGTCACCGCTCCACCAGCTTTCATAGCGCGTTCCATCCTCTGAAAGACGCCATTTTCCACGCGTGGTCCGCTTGCCCTTAGGTGCGTAGAATGTGGTTCCGGACAGATCGAAATACTGGCGATATTCATCATCCCCCCAAGTGCCAATTGCGGTGTGACCTGCCAATATGGAGGTGATCTCGTCCCCACTGATCCGCACAAATGCTTCTTCCGGTAAAGGCTCTTCATCTGGAACCTTGAACGCGGCAATCCCAACCAGTGTGAGGCAGGCGACTCCCAGGGCGATGCGACGGTTGATATACATGATTTAGGCCATGCCTTTCTTCCAGATTCGAAACTCATGCGGCGAGGGTGCCAGCCGGCATCTACGCAGACTTTATGCCAGTGCGTCCACTAAGACTCACCCACAAAATATTGTGCCAATCGCGTGACAATCCCCCCAAAAAACCTTATAAAAAGGGGAAAATAAATGGGGTCCACCCGCATGGCAGAAGCAGTACCAGCACCCGAAGAATACGGCGCTGATTCGATCAAAGTTCTCAAAGGGTTAGAGGCAGTCAGAAAGCGTCCTGGTATGTATATCGGCGACACGGATGATGGCTCGGGCCTGCACCATATGGTCTATGAGGTGGTCGACAACGGCATTGATGAGGCTTTGGCAGGCCATGCCGACCGGGTGACGGTGACAATTCACGGCGATTCATCGGTTTCGGTAAGCGACAATGGCCGCGGCATCCCGGTGGAAACCCATGAGGAAGAGGGCGTTTCAGCGGCCGAAGTCATCATGACCCAGCTGCACGCGGGCGGTAAATTCGACAGCAATTCCTACAAGGTCTCTGGCGGTCTTCACGGCGTGGGCGTCTCCGTGGTGAACGCCCTGTCTGACTGGCTGGAACTGCGCATCTGGCGCAATGGGTCCGAACATGTCGCTCGATTTGAGGGTGGTGAGACGGTCGACCATCTGAAGGTCGTCGGTGATGCAGGTGACAGGAAAGGCACCGAAGTACGCTTCCTAGCGTCAACAAACACCTTCTCCAATCTCGAATACAGCTTCGACACACTCGAAAAGCGCCTCAGAGAGCTGGCATTCCTCAATTCCGGCGTCCGCATCGTTCTGCGCGACGAACGCCCCTCTCAGCCGCTTGAGACAGAGCTGCACTACGAAGGCGGCGTGAAAGAGTTCGTCCGCTACCTCGACCGCTCCAAATCCCCCATGATCCCCGAACCGATTTTCGTGACGGGAGAGCGCGACGACATCGGTGTGGAAGTCGCAATGTGGTGGAATGACAGCTATCACGAGACGGTCCTGCCCTTCACCAACAACATCCCACAACGCGACGGCGGCACGCATTTGGCGGGCTTCCGGGGTGCGCTGACCCGCGTGGTTCAGAAATACGCCGCCGAAAGCGGGATCGCGAAAAAGGAAAAGGTCAGCTTCACCGGCGATGATGCCCGCGAAGGACTGACCTGTGTCCTGTCCGTCAAAGTGCCTGACCCGAAGTTTTCCAGCCAGACCAAGGACAAACTTGTCAGCTCCGAAGTGCGCCCAGCTGTTGAAGGGCTGATGAACGAAAAACTGACTGAGTGGTTCGAAGAGAACCCCAACGAGGCCAAGATGATCGTCAGCAAGATTATCGAAGCCGCCCTGGCGCGAGAGGCCGCTCGCAAGGCCCGCGAACTCACCCGCCGGAAGACGGCGATGGATGTGAATTACCTCGCCGGAAAGCTGAAGGACTGCTCAGAAAAAGACCCCTCCAAGACCGAACTCTTCCTTGTGGAGGGTGACAGCGCCGGCGGTTCTGCCCAGACAGGGCGGGACCGTGGTACGCAGGCCGTGCTGCCCCTGCGCGGTAAAATCCTGAACGTGGAACGTGCGCGGTTTGACCGGATGCTCTCAAGCCAGGAGATTGGCAACCTCGTCATGGCCCTCGGCACGGGCATCGGCCGGGATGAATTCGACATCTCCAAGCTTCGCTACCACAAGATCGTCATCATGACGGACGCCGACGTGGATGGCGCGCATATTCGTACACTTCTGCTCACCTTCTTCTACCGCCAGATGCCCGAACTGATTGAGGGTGGATACCTCTACATCGCCCAGCCGCCGCTCTTTAAAGTCATGCGCGGAAAGTCCGAAGTGTATCTGAAAGACCAGCCCGCGCTTGAGGATTTCCTGATCCGTCAAGGCACCGACGATGCGATCCTGCGCCTTGGCTCTGGCGAAGAGATAACTGGGCAAGACCTCGTCCGCGTCGTCGAAGAAGCGCGCAAAACCAAACGCATTCTCGACAGTTTCCCAACGCATTACCCTCGCCACATCCTCGAGCAATCCGCCATTGCGGAGGCCTTTATGGCAGGTGCGGCCGATGCGGACCTGCAAGGCGTGGCGAACCGGGTGGCCGAACGCCTGAATCAGATCGCGCTCGAATATGAACGTGGTTGGACCGGACGGATCACCCAGGACAAAGGCGTGCGCCTGACCCGCGTTCTGCGCGGCGTAGAAGAGGCCCGCACGCTAGACGGCCCAATTCTACGTTCAGGCGAAGGGCGCCGTTTGGGGGAGCTCACCGTGGGTTTGCGGGACATCTACAAAGACCCGGCCACCCTGCATCGCAAGGAAAGAACGCAGGACATTTATGGCCCGCTCGATTTGCTCGATGCCGTTCTCGAAGAAGGCGAACGGGGCCTGACGCTTCAGCGCTACAAAGGCTTGGGCGAAATGAACCCGGACCAGCTATGGGAAACCACGCTCGACCCCGAGGCACGGACGCTCCTGCAGGTGAAAATCGATGACGTGGCCGAGGCCGACGATCTTTTCACCAAGCTGATGGGCGACGTGGTCGAACCCCGTCGGGAGTTCATCCAGCAAAACGCGCTGAGCGTCGAAAACCTCGACTTCTGAACCGAAGGCCTAACCCGCCAATTGCCTTTCCAGCCGCGCGACATCCTCTTGCGCGGCCTCAAGCGCCCATTCCCTGAAACACCGCACCTTGGGTTCATCCCAAAGCTCTTCCTTGCCCAAGACGCATACGCCACCCGTCGGTGATGGGCAGGTCAAATGCGGCAACGGCGCAACCAACGCCCCGGACTCCAGCTCTTCCCGACAAAGGACAAGATCGGCCATGACCACACCCGCCCCCATGACGGCGGCCTTGGTGGCCATGTCCAGGTTGGGAAACTCATCACCTGACTTCAGATCAAAACAGGTGGCATTGAAGGCCTCAACCCACTCTGTCCAATCCCACCGTCCAGGTCGTTCATGCAACATGGGATATGCCGCCAAATCCTCCATGGTCCTCACAGGTGGCCGCCCTTCCAAAAGCGACGGCGCACACGCAGGTGTCAGGTACACGGGAAACAACGTTTGCACCTTGAGGCCCGTCTCCCGCGTTGGCCAATGGGCGACAGAAAAACCGATATCCTGTTCGCTTGAGCTTGATGGATTGCCGGAGTGAAAGTCCGTCGTTAGCCGCACCTTGATCTCCGGATGCTTCCGCCGAAAATCATCCAGCTTTGGGATAAGCCACCGAATGGAGGTCGTTGGCGGGCAGATCACCCGCAGCGTCCCTGCGTCCGCCGTCACACGTTGACACTCGTTTTGAATCCTCTCGAAGACGTCCGTCAGGACAGGCAACAGTTCTCGTCCTGCCTCGGTCAACCGAACCCCTTTGGCCTGTCGCGTAAACAGCGGCACGCCGAGATGTTCCTCTAGTTGCTTCACATGCCGACTTATGGCCCCGCGCGTGACATGTAACTCCTCCGACGCAGCAATGTAGCCCCCGTGCCGGGCGGCGGCTTCAAAGGCTTTCAAGGCATTCAGAGGAGGGAGACGCATGAAAAAGGATTAGAAAAACTGAACCAAACTGTCAAATAACTTAATTTGAAGTGCATGAGAAAGACAGCCTAGAAGAAACGAACATGCAGATTAAAGCGCATTAAAATGGCAAGTTCTGACATCTTTGACCAAAATGAAACGACATCCACGTTGTGGCACGCATTGACCCAGTGGATCAGGTTACCTGAATTGAATTCTAGGATCGATCGTCAGGATCGCGATCTTCTCCGAGATATCAAACGCCTCACCGAGCTGTCCCCCCATTTGCTGATCGATCTTGGCTTCACCGAGACCATCAACGACCACTCGACAGGCTTGCGGGTCTGGGAACGAGGCGACCTCGTGGTAACCCGACACGGCCCGATCCGTGGCGCCGCTTACACGATCGCGGTGAGCAGGAAGCAAGCATAAGCACGATAAAACCAACTACAAACGCCGCTCTACCAATCAAACCATTTGACAGAATCACCCCAAGCGATTCAGCTTCACCGCCAAGCAAGCAGGATCGCTCATGCCCCACCAAGTGAAAGACCGCCGCAAGGGCCGTCGCGCAGACAGGACTGATCTGGTCGCCTAGACCAAGGTCATATCGCCCTTCGCCTGCCCCGCGGCCCAGACACACACAAGGCCGCATGTCACTTGGACCCCGCACATGTCAAAACACCCCGGCCTTCGCGTCGCCGTCGATATAGGTGGAACCTTCACCGATACTGTCCTGATGGACGCCGACCAATCCATCCTGGCGACCACCAAAACCCCCACGACACCAGACAACCCCACCTTTGGGGCCTTGGATGGCGTTCGCCATGTCCTGTCGATCTCCGGCCGGTCATGGGATCAGATCACTGGTTTCGTGCATGGAACCACGCTGGCCACGAATGCCCTGATCGAACGGCGCGGCGCGCGGGTGGCGAGCATCACCAACGAAGGCTTCCGGGACATTCTCGAGATCGCCTACGAGCGGCGCTACAGCCAATACGATATCAACCTGCAAAAGCCCGATTTGATAGTCCCTCGTGATCGCTGCTGGACAATCGCAGGACGCATGGATGTTCACGGCGAAGAGCTCACGCCTCTCAACGAAGACGCCGTGCCTGCTATGGCCGCCGATTTGCTCGATGCCGGGATTGAGGCCGTGGCCATTTGCCTGCTGCATTCCTACGCCAACCCCGCCCACGAACTGCGCCTGCGCGACCTACTGATCACGCATCTTCCCGGTGTCAGCATTTCCCTCTCCCACGAGGTCAGCCCCGAAGCGCGGGAGTTTGACCGCCTCTGCACCACGGTCGCCAACGCCTACATTCAGCCGCTGATGTCCGACTATCTGGCCGACTTCGCCCGTCGCTTTGCTGACGAGGGCGTAACCTGCCCAATCCTAATGATGACGGCCAGTGGCGGCATGACCACGATTGAAACAGCAGCCCAGTTGCCCATCCGTTTGGTCGAATCCGGCCCAGCCGGGGGCGCCATCCTCGCGGCCCGCGTGGCAGAGGCCCGGGCCGAGGCCGAAGTTTTGTCTTTCGACATGGGCGGGACAACCGCCAAGCTGTGCCTCATCGATAACTACCGCCCCCAAAGCGCCCGACGATTTGAGATTGCCCGGGCGGAACGGTTCATCAAAGGATCCGGCATGCCGGTCCGCATCCCTGTGCTTGAGATGATCGAGATCGGCGCAGGCGGCGGCTCAATTGCATCAACGGACCGGCTCGGTCGCGTTCAGGTCGGACCTCAAAGCGCCGGCAGCGAACCGGGCCCCGCCGCGTTTGGAAAAGGTGGAACGCAGCCCACGGTGACAGACGCCGACGTCCTTCAAGGCCTCATCGAACCCGCAAGTTTTGCCGAAGGTCGGTTGAAAATTGACGTCTCAGCCGCTGAAACAGCCGTCATGGACGCCGTCGGCAAGCCCCTCGACATGTCCGCCGCGAACGCCGCCGCTGGCATCAGTGAGATCGTCGACGAAAGCATGGCCGGCGCAGGCCGGATGCACGCGGTGGAGTCTGGCAAAGACCTCGGCACCCGCACCATGATCGCATTCGGCGGCAACGGACCCCTGCACGCCACCCGTGTCGCCCGCCGGGCCGGGGTGCACCGCATTCTCATACCGCGTGATCCGGGCGTCGGGTCCGCCGTTGGATTCCTTTACGCGCCGGTGTCATTCGAAATCGTGCGCAGCCGCTATGGCGTTCTGGACAGCCTCGATTTCGTCGGCCTGAACGCTTTCTTCGATACGATGATATCGGAAGCCGAAACCGTTGTCCGCGCAGGCGCACCTGACGCGGACCTCACCACACGTCGGTCCGCCTTCATGCGCTATCACGGACAGGGGCATGAGATCGAAATCACTCTGCCCGACCGTGCGATGACCGCAGATGACATCGACACCCTGCGGTCCGCCTTCGAAACTGAATACCGGGCGCAGTTTTCCCGGTCTGTCCCGGGCATGGTCATCGAAATTCTCAACTGGTCGGTGCAGGTCTCAAGCCGTGCGGACACCCCGCACGGCGCACCTGAGGAGGGAGCAACGAGCACTCCAACCCCAAACCGCCTTCACCGCATCCTGTGCGATGTGACCGGCGAACCGCGTGATGCCCCGGTTCATGACCGTGGCAAACTGGATGCAGGAGACACCATCGCCGGTCCCGCCCTCATCGTAGAGCCGCAAACAACCACCTATGTCAGCGCCGACTTTACCGCCTCTGTAGGCGCTGACGGCACTCTGATCCTTACCCGGATGAAAGCCTGAGCCATGACAAAGCCCATCCCCACAACCCGCCTTCAAGTCATGTGGAACCGTTTGCTTGCCGTGGTCGAGGAACAGGGCCAGGCTCTGATCCGCGCCGCCTTTAGCCCGATCGTGCGCGAAAGCGGTGATATCTCTGCCGGTATATTCGACCGCAATGGCAAGATGCTTGCGCAAGCTGTCACCGGCACCCCCGGCCACATCAACACCATGGCCGAGGCGGTGATCAACCTGATGAATGCCTTCCCGACCGACGGCATGAAACCCGGCGACATCTACATGACCAACGACCCCTGGCTTGCCTCGGGTCACCTCAATGATTTCCTGCTTCTCCAACCCGCCTTTCACAAAGGGCGCGTCATCGGCTTCACGTCCTGCACCTCCCACCTTGCCGACTTGGGCGGGAAAGGCATGGGGCCGGAAGGGTCTGACGTCTTTGACGAAGGCCTGCTGATTCCGCCCTGCAAGCTGGTGGACGAGTGGGAGCTGAACAGTTTCCTGATGGAGATTGTGAAGGCCAACTCGCGCGAACCTGTCGCTAACGAAGGTGACATCTACGCCCTCATCGCTTGCTGCGAAACAGGCGTAGCCCGCCTGACAGGGATGATGGAAGAGTTTGATCTCGACGATCTGGATCAGCTCTCCGATTACATTATAGACAAGTCCCGCCGTGGCACGATTGACGCCATCGCCGAGGTGCCAAACGGTGTCTACAAAAGCGATCTGATGGTCGACGGGTATGACAAACCCATTGAGTTGAAGGCCACGCTGACGGTGACGGATGATCATATTGTTCTGGATTTCGACGGCACCTCCGGGTGTTCCGACAAAGGCATCAACGTACCCCTCAACTACGCCACGGCCTACTCCGTTTTCGCGCTGCGATGCATCATCGGCGCGGATATCCCGAACAACGCCGGGTCGCTGGAACCCTTCAAGGTCATCGGACCGAAAGGTTGCATCCTGAACGCACAGCCACCGTCCCCCGTGGCCATGCGCCATTCCATCGGACAGATGACACCCGATCTGGTCTATGGCTGCCTGTCGCAGGCCTTGCCGAACAAGGTCCCTGCGGAAGGCGCATCCTGTCTCTACGATGTTCCTTTGCGCCACACGCCCGAGACCGCGCGCGATGGGGGTCAGACCTTCGCGCTCGAACTGGTATACAACGGTGGCACGGGTGCAAGGCCGACAAGCGACGGCCTTTCTGCGACGGCCTTCCCAAGCGGTGTCTGGGGCAGCCAGGTAGAACCCACCGAAGCAACCGCACCCATTCGCATCACCCGGAGAGAGCTGCGCCAGGACAGCGGCGGGGCCGGGCAGTATCGCGGTGGCATGGGTCAACATATCGAGATGACTTCGTCCAATGAGGAAGACTTTCTGGTGTTCCTGTCCGTTGAGCGGGTGCGCTTTGCCGCCGCTGGTCGGCATGGTGGGCTGCCCGGTGCCAAGGGCCGCATCAGGATCGGAGAGGACGGTGCGGACTTGCCCAGTAAGGGTGAGTTCCGCGTGCCGCATGATCAGCCCCTAATCCTCGAAACGCCTGGCGGTGGTGGCTTCGGCGATCCGTCCAATCGCGATGAACACGCCGTCCAGAAAGATCTGGAGCAGGGCCTGGTTTCGCCAGATGCGTCCGCACAGAACTACCGTGCGTCGAAAGGGGCCAAGCCATGATCAAACCGGTCTCCCATGTCGGGGCCATGGCGGCCTATGCGCTCGCCGATCTCAGCGTGCCCGCGGGCAAACGCCTCGTCTCCCTGTCGCAGAATGAAAGCCTGCGTGGGCCAAGCCCAAAGGTGCAGGAGGCCATACAGACCGCGGCCCGCTCCTCTCACCTCTACCCCGATCCGGACTGGACAGAATTGCGCAATGCACTCGCAGACCATCATGGCATCCCCGCTCAGAACATCGTCTGTGGCAACGGCTCTCTCGACCTCATAGGTGCCATCGCGCGCGCCTATCTCGAACCCGGCACCGCCGCGCTTGCGCCCGCCCATGCCTATCCGTTCTTCGGCACCGCCACGCGCATGACCGGCGCACGCTTTGACACTGCACCAGAGACTGACCTCACCGCTGACGTCGATGCATTGCTTGCCGCAGTGCGCCCTGACACGAAAATCGTCTTCATCGCCAACCCCGGCAACCCAACCGGAACGCGCTTGCCACGCGCAGAAATCTTGCGGCTGCGCGAGGGTCTGCGCGGCGACATTCTGATGGTGCTGGACGAAGCCTATGGGGAGTTTGCCGATCACTTGAACGAGCCGATGTTCGATCTTGCAGAACGCCAGGACACGATCGTTCTACGCACCTTTTCAAAAGCCTACGGATTGGCCGGTATGCGTGTGGGCTGGGGTCTTTTTTCGGCCGAAACCGCGGGCGAGGTTCGCAAATTGCTCAATCCCAACAACATCGCGTTACCGGGCCAATTCGCGGCTCTGGCGGCCTTGCAGGACGTGGACTGGATGAACGGAACCTGCCGGCAGACCGCGCAGATCCGTGATGAATTCACTGACAATCTGCACAGTGCAGGTTTTGATGTCCTGCCAAGTTTCACCAATTTCGCCCTGATCCGTTTTGGCACGGCCACGGCTGCAGCGTCAGCTGACGCCGCCCTGCGCACCGAAGGTGTTTTTCTGCGACCGCAAGCTGGCGCAGGCCTGCCGCATTGCCTGCGCGCGACCGTGGGTGTCGCAAATGACATGGACCTCGCGGCCAGCTTGTTGAAGGATTGGGCCATGAAGGAGGGTCACCCATGACCGCGCCTCACGACCAAAACAGCCGTGGCGCCGCAAGGTTCGGTGTCTTCGTGCCGTTCACGAACACCAATCTGGAACCCGACATGGTGCTGATGCGCCCAAACGGCGTGTCCCTCCATTTCGCGCGGCTTGGGGGTTACGACGCCGACGAAATCCCGGATGAAGACCAGATGGCGGGCCTTGGCGCGGCGGACATGGACGAACCGATCCGCATGATCCAGGGCGTCAAACCGGACGTCGTGTTCTACGGCTGCACATCGGCCACCCTGACCCATGGGCCATCTTTCGACCGGGCCCTGGCCGATAAAATCGAACAAGGCAGTGGGGCCAAGACCGTGACAGCCGCCGGTGCGTTGGTTCACGCGATCAAGTCGTTGGGTGCCAGCAAGGTCGCCTTCGCCTCGCCCTATGTCCCTGCCATCAACGACCAAGCCATTGCCTTCTTGGCAAGCGAGGGCATCGAAACCGTGTCCCGCGCAGATTTCCAAGGCACGTTGGACAATGAAGGGCAGGGGGCACTGACCCCTGACGATGTCGCAGAATTGGCGCGTCGCGCCAATAGTTCGGAAGCCGAGGCAATCGTCCTTTCCTGCACCGATATGCGCAGCGTCGAAGTCATCGCGCGCCTTGAGGCCGAGTTTGGCAAACCCGTTGTCACGTCAAACCAGGCCATGGTCTTTCAAGCCATGGAAATCATGAACCTCGACCCGCTCGACGGTTTTGGCCAGCTGTTTGAAAGGATGGCACCGTGAACCAACACCTTAATCCCGTGGCCCGTCCCGGTGCGGCGCAGTTCGCCCAAATCGCCGATTTTGCGCTGGATCAGAGCCTGATCGTACCAGACAGCGCCCTGCGGCATGTCTCCACCCTCCTCATCGATACTCTTGGCGTTGCTGCCGGGGCAACGCGGCTTGAAGTCGGACAGATTGCACGCGGATATGCTGCGGATTTCATGGTGGCAGGGTCGGCACAACATGCGGCACCCATGCTCTTTGACGGCCGCGTTGTCAGTCAGCCGGGTGCGGCTTGGGCGCTGGCCACACAGATCGACAACCTTGATGGCCATGACGGCTACAACCAAACCAAAGGTCACATTGGCTGCGCTGTGGTTCCTGCGCTTTTTGCCTTTGCCGAACGCTACCCTGACCTCACGGGTCCCCAGGCTCTCAAAGCGCTTGCAATGTCCTATGAGGTCGCCGCTCGCGCGGGGCTCGCGCTGCACGACACTGTCAGTGACTATCACACATCCGGCGCATGGAATGCCTTGGGCGTGGCCGCTCTGGGCTGCCACCTAGCACAAACCGACAGCAACACCCTGCGGCACGCGTTGGGCATCGCTGAATACCACGGCCCGCGCAGCCAGATGATGCGCGAGATCGACAACCCGACCATGCTGCATGACGGCTCTGGCATGGGCGCAATGGTGGGCATGAAAGCCGCCATTCTGGCCCAACGCGGGTTCACCGGTGCCCCCGCGATCACGGCTGAGGCATCCGAGGTGGCGAAGTTCTGGGCTGATCTGGGTCAGCACTGGACGGTCGAAGAAAACTACATCAAACCTTATCCAAGCTGCCGTTGGGGCCATGCAGCTATCGATGCCGTGCGCAAGATCATGAAGGACCACGGCGTGACCCATAATCAGGTGACCCATGTTGAAGTGCGCACGTTTGACGAAGCGGCCCGTCTCTTCGCTGGCATGCCTGACAGCACAACCCAGGCGCAGTACTCCATGCATTTCGCGGTGGCGACCATGTTGCGCTATGGTGAGCTTGGCCCGCGCCACATCGAAGGGGCGGCGCTGTCTGATCCTGAAGTCGCGGCCATCATCCCGCGGATCAAAGCCGTTTCCGATGACCGCCACAACGCCCGCTTCCCCGAAGGTCGCTGGTCCGATGTCGAAGTGACTCTCAGCGATGGCCGTGTCCTGCAATCCGGTGATGTTCCGGCCAGTGGCGGCCCGAGCGCATGGCGGCCTGACAGTGATGTGGAAGAAAAGTTCATGAACTTCTGCGATGGCGTTCTCAGCACTCCTCGGGCCCGGTCGATTTGGTCCATGCGCGATCGGCTTTTGGACGGCGACAGCAAACTGTCCCACCTGACCCAACTGATCACTGCCGGAGGTGACGCATGAGCCGCGCCGCGCCCAAGGTTCTCATCCACAACGAAGATACTGAGGAGATGGAGGCGTACTTGCGCACTGCGGTGCCGGACGCCGAAATCCTGTCGCATGGCAGTTATGACGGCACGGATGAGGTGCTGAAGCAGTTCCGTCCTGACGTTGTGTACTCCGTCCGGTTCGGTGGGACCTACGGCTTTCCGACCGAGGCGATGCTGGGCCCGGATGGTCCGACATGGATTTCGGTCGGCGGATCAGGCTGCGATCACTTGGGCGTCTGGAACACTGACGAGGTGACAGTGACCAACTCCGCCGGCGTCGCCGCAGACATGATGGCGGAATTCGCCTTTGGCTGCATGCTGCATTTCACGCTCAACATCCCCGGTCTGCAGGCAGACAAGGCGGCCAACAGATGGACCAACCGCCTGGTCACGCCGCTCAAAGGCAAAACGCTTCTTGTTGTTGGCCTGGGACATACCGGCCAATCCGTGGCGGCACGAGCCAAGGCCTTCGGTATGCACGTCCTTGGCACCCGCGCGCGTCCAACAGAGATGGAGAACGTGGACGAGGTGCATCCCGCCAATGCCCTGCCAGAGCTTTGGCCCCGCGCGGACATGATCGTGGTCAGCGTGCCCTTGCTGCCCAGCACCAAGGGTCTGATCGGCGCGGATGCCTTCGCCAGGATGAAGGACAGCGCCATCCTCGTCGATGTGTCTCGCGGCGGTGTCATCGTGGGGGATGCGATGCTGGACGCGCTCAAGAATGGACAGATCGCGGGCGCGGGGCTGGACGTGTTTGAACTGGAACCCCTGCCCGAAGACAGCCCCTTCTGGACCGCTCGGAACGCGATTGTCTCACCGCACGCTTCGGCTGTTTATGACGGTTGGGCCATGGCCTCGTTCGAGATGTTCGTCGAAAATCTGAAACGCTGGCAAAAGGACGACCAACTGCACAACGTGGTCAGCCCGGAGCGCGGATACTAGAGCGGCGCGTTACCGCGCGCCGCTCTAGCTCGTCAATTGATCGTTGAATTCAGGTTCTCCGGCTGCCCAACCACAACGAAGGTCAGGCGATCGGGGTCCATCCATTCTTTGGCCACCCGGTTGACGTCTTCCAACGTCACGGCGTTCACCTTGTCATTCCGGGTTGCAATGTAGTCCACCGGCATCCCGCTCAGCTGCATCGCCGCGGTGATGTTTGCAATTCTGCCATTGCTGTCAAACCGCAATGGATAAGCCCCGGTCATGTAGGTCTTGGCGTCTTCCAATTGCTGCTCGGTAATGCCGTTCTCGCTTACACTTCGCCACAGATCGCGGATCACCTCGATCGCTTCCGCCACCCGGTCATTGCTGGACGCCACCGACCCCATCCAAAGATCAGAGCCATCCTTGTCGGCAAGGTAGGAATAGACGCCATAGGTCAGCCCGCGTTTTTCCCGCACTTCTGTCATCAGAAAGCTTTCAAAACCGCCGCCGCCCACGATGTGGTTCAGCACGAAGACCGGGAAGTAATCAGGGTGATCGCGCGGGATACCCGGCTGCGCGAACATCGCGGTCGATTGCGGTGTCTCGAAATCCACCACCTGGATACCGCCGGGCAGGTTCACGTTCGCATCGCCGGGCAGCGGCGCACCCGTCGCTGGCAGATCGCCCAACAACTCATCAAGCAGCGCGGTCAACTGGTCTTCCGTGATGTCACCGACCGCGCTGACAAAAACACGGTCGCGGGCAAAAACGGCCTCATGCGCGGCAATCAGATCGTCGCGGGTCAACGCGGCAACGCTTTCCAAAGTTCCGGCCTCCGAGGTGCCGTAGGGGTGATCGCCATAGACCAGCCGGGCAAAAGAATTGCTGACAATCGAGTCCGGATCGGTCAGATCGGAGTTCAGGATCGACACAACCTGCGACCGCACGCGTTCAATGGCATCTTCATCAAAGTTCGGCGCAACAATGCTGCCTTTCAAAAGCTCCATCACCTGCGGTTTGGTCTCGGTAAGAAACCGGGCGGAAATTCCGACCGAGTCGTCCGACGTATCGTAGGAAAACTCTGCAGCTTCAGCTTCCAATGCGCGGGCAAAATCACGGGCATCCATATCGCCGGTGCCTTCCTCCAAAAGCGCCACCATCAGGTTGGTTGCTCCACGCTTGTCAGCAGGATCAAGGGATGCCCCTCCCTGGAACCGCAGTTCCAGCGCGACAAAGGGAATCGAGTGATCTTCCACCAACCAGGCATTGATGCCGCCGGGGGAAGTGACCGTCTTGATATCAACATCCGCTTGCGCCATCGGTGCGCTAAGCAGAAGCATCAGCCCCATGATCGGGGCAAGGAGTCGAGAACCGATCATTGGGTCACCTCCGGTGCTTTCAACCAACCCGTAACGGATTGCGTGTCGTCAAAAAGCGCGCGCGCGGCCGCCATGACATCTTCCTCGGTCACGGCCTGCAAAACATCCGGCCAGGCCTGCACATCCTCGACCGTCAGGCCTTGCGTCAGGGCGCGCCCATACCGATTGGCCCGGGCTCGCACACTGTCGCGATCATAAATCTCGCTGGCCCGCACTTGTTTCTTGATCCGCTCCAGCACGCCCTCGGGCACGCCGTTCACCAGGAATTCCTCGATGATCGTGTCCACTTCGGCCTCAATGGCCTCCAACGTCACACCGGGGGCAGGGGCTACGACAATGTCAAACGTGGTATCGTCCAGCGATCCGCCACGGTAATAGGCGCGGCTAAATACGGCCTTGGGCGCGTCAAACTGCAGCTTCTCAGCCATGATCGAGGTGGTCCCACCACCCAGAATTTCCGCCATCATCACGATGGCCGCAGCATCCTCTTGCGCGCCGCTGTCGCGCTCGGGCGCGAGGTAAGAGCGCATCACGTAAGACTGCCCCACGCGCGGGTCTTCCATCAGCAGCCGACGCTCGGCCAACTGTTTGGGTTCCGAGGGCCGCTCCCGCTCAACGATATCCGGGTTCGGGGGGATGACGCCGTAATATGTCTCGGCAAGTTCACGCACTTCATCAGGGTCTACATCACCTGCCACCACCAGAACCGCATTGTTGGGCCCGTAATGGGCGGCGTAAAACTCAAGCGCGTCTTCTCGGGTCAATTCCGTGATTTCATGCTGCCAGCCAATGATCGGCACGCCGTAGCGATGGTTCATGAACTGGGCCGCCGCCATTTGTTCACCGAACAGGCTGCCGGGGCTGTTCTCCACTCGCTGATTGCGTTCTTCGATGATTACGCCGCGCTCTGTCAGAACCTCGCTGTTGTCCAGCTTCAGGTTCACCATACGGTCGGCTTCCATCTCCATCATCAGCTCCAGCCGGTCCGCGGCAACGCGCTGAAAGTAAGCGGTATAGTCAAAACTGGTGAATGCGTTGTCACTGCCGCCGTTCTTGGCGACGGTGGCTGAGAACTCACCGGGGGCCAGCGTGTCCGTGCCCTTGAACATCAGGTGTTCCAGGAAGTGCGCAATCCCCGACGCGCCAGGCGGTTCATCGGCCGACCCGGCACGGTACCAGACCATGTGCACGACCACGGGTGCGCGGTTGTCTTCGATCACAACCACATCCATTCCGTTATCGAGCGTGAATGACGTGACCTGCTCGTCAGCCAAAGCAGCGGTCACCGAGCCCGCCAAAAAGGCCAGCGCGGCCAATAGGTTTCGCATCATTCGCCTCCAATGTTGCGTGCAACTCGCATAGCGGGAAGATACGGTGCGACCGCTGCAATTCAAGAAGTCTGACCGGGTTGTGATCGACGCGCGTGCCTCAATCGGCCGAAGGAGGCGCCGTTGGCGTGATCACACCTGCGCGCTGCAAACGGTCACGCTCCAGCGCCGGGTCCAGCCACTGGCGCTTGTAGGCGGATGTGTAATCATCCCTTGGCCCGATGCGCAGGATGTTACGTCGACCATAGGCTTTGCGAACCGCCTCGTCTTCTGCGCGCAGCGTGGTGCGGATACCGGCCTGTGTGCCGTAACGGTTGGCGTGTTGCACCAAACCGGCGTCAGAGGTCGCAATACCCTGATTGGCGCGCTGCGCATCGCCTCCGAGCGCCGCAATCCCATCCGCACGCGGGTTTTGATCTGTCAGGTTTGCCTGTCCGGGGGTTGGCGTTGGCAGTTCCGAATAGCTGCCGGGTTCCTGCAAGGGCAGCCCAGGCGTGATGCCGAACTCATCAGGTCCGTCGCCGGGGTTCTTGAGCCGCGTCAGCGTGATGTCGCGATCCCGCGAACAGGCGGCAATCACCAGTATCAGGCCGGTCATCACTATCATACGCGTCAGGCGCATCGGCTTTCTCCCACGAGGTTTGTGCCGTTTTAATTCATCAGGCGGAAAAGGTCACGTCGCCTTTTTGTCATCGGTGAAGATGATCAACCCGATCGCGCCCGCAAAAACCGCAATATCGGCCACGTTGAAGGCAAAGGGGTTGTCGATTCCACAGCAGGACATGTTCAAAAAGTCCGCCACACCGCCGTAAATCAGCCGGTCAACGACGTTCCCAATGGCACCACCGACCAGAAGGCCAGCGGCAATTTTTTGCCAAACACCTCCATCTTCCCGGCGCACCCACCACAAAACAGCGGCTGAAATGGCAAGCGCCAGAACAATCAGGATCCAGCGAGTCGTGTCGTTGTCGCCCGAGAAAAGACCGAAATTGATCCCGTAATTCCAGGCCATGCGCAGGTTGAAATAGGGGGGAAACACATCAATGGCGCGGACGCGGTCCAGCTCCAACATGTGCACCACATAGTACTTGGACAGCTGATCCAGCACAAAGACGATAAGCCCTGTCCATAAGATAACACGCATGTCCTGCCTCTTTTGCCTGCCTGCAATCGGGCCGTTAGTGCCGGAAATGGCGCATGCCGGTCAAGACCATGGCCAGACCGGCCTCGTCGGCGGCTGCAATCACATCATCATCGCGCATCGATCCGCCGGGTTGAATGACGGCGCTGGCCCCAGCTTCTGCGGCAGTCAGCAAACCATCGGCAAAGGGGAAAAACGCATCCGAGGCCACAACGCTGCCCTGTGTCAGGGGGGCATCCAGCCCAAGGGAGGCCGCCATGTCCTCCGCCTTGCGCGCCGCAATCCTGCAGCTGTCCACGCGGCTCATCTGGCCAGCACCGACACCCACTGTCGCCCCATCCTTGACGTAGACAATCGCGTTGGATTTCACATGCTTTGCCACGCGCCAGGCAAACAGCATATCCGCCATTTCCTGATCGCTCGGCGCTCGCTTGGTCACGACTTTCAACGCGCTCGGGTCAAGGCGGCCATTGTCCTTGTCCTGAACCAGATACCCGCCTGAAACCTGCTTGATCATCCGCCCGACCTCGGCCGGATCGGCCAATCCATCGGTTGTCAGCAGGCGCAGGTTTTTCTTGGCGGCGAATACGGCGCGCGCGTCATCATCCGCACCGGGCGCGATGACAACCTCGGTGAATATCTTGGCAATCTCTTCCGCCGTGGGACCATCCAGCACGCCGTTCAGCGCGATAATCCCGCCAAAGGCCGACGTGCGATCGCAATCAAACGCACGCATATAGGCCTCTTTCAGGGTTTCGCCCTGCGCCACGCCGCACGGATTGGCGTGCTTGATGATCGCACAGGCCGGCCCATCCTCGGGCGCGAATTCACTGACCAGCTCAAACGCCGCATCGGTGTCGTTGATATTGTTGTAGCTCAGTTCCTTGCCCTGATGCTGCTTGGCGGTGGCCACCCCGGGCCGCGCACTGCCATCGGTATAGAACGCCGCCGCCTGATGCGGGTTCTCGCCATACCGCAAGCTTTGCGCCAAATGACCTGCAACCGCCCGCCGCCGCGGCGTGGCCTCCCCCAACGCATCCGCCATCCAAGCCGAAACTGCGGCATCATACGCGCCCGTCCTTGAATACGCCGTCAGCGCCAAACGCTGGCGGAAGGCCAGCGTCGTCTCACCATCATTGGCATCCAACTCCGCCAAAAGCGGCGCGTAGTCCTCAACATCCACGACCACACTGACAAAGGCATGGTTCTTGGCGGCCGCCCGGATCATCGCAGGCCCGCCGATATCAATGTTCTCAATGCAGGTGTCGTAATCCGCACCTTTCGCAACCGTCGCCTCAAAGGGGTAGAGATTGACCACCAAAAGGTCGATCGGCCCGATCCCGTGCTCCTCCAAGGCCGCCTTGTGATCCGCGTTGTCGCGCAGCGCCAACAGACCGCCATGGACCATCGGATGAAGCGTTTTAACCCGTCCATCCATCATCTCCGGGAAACCTGTCACGTCCGCAACATCCCGCACGTCCAAGCCGGCCTCCCGCAAGGCCTTCGCACTGCCGCCCGTCGACAAAAGTTCCACCCCACGATCCACCAAGGCCTGGCCAAGGTCGATCAATCCGGTCTTGTCGGAAACAGATAAAAGGGCGCGGCGCAGGGGTGCGCGGTCAGGGGCAGATTGGGTCATGGGCAGCGTAATCCTTGGGATAAGCAGATCAAGAATGGTGTTGGGTGGCCTTCAACCACACCTTTCCGCGAAACGCACGCGGGTTTCTGTGCGTACGACCATAATCCAGCCAGATCTTTAGATGTCAGCCCTGCTCAGTGATCTGATCAATATCGTCACGCGCCAGGTCGCGGATGCCGACCGGCGAATCCTGTGGCTTGGACAGCGACCAGCGCATCCGCGTCGCATACTCCACGGCTCGCCCGCTCAGCACGATTTGCTTGGAGGCACGCGGCTTGAGGCGCGTCTTCTCCAAATACACACTCTGTTCCAGCGTGATTTCAGCCGCCGTATCGCTGCGCAGCAACCAGATCTCACCACTCATCAGCGCCATCGACGCCGCGTGCCCGCCCATATCGATCGACACATCAACATCGGGGTGCAAATGGAACCGAACCTCGTAGTCCAAGCCCTCTAGCCCTGTCTTGTCCATCGCGGCGTCGAAAATTTCCTTGTCCCGATCAGAGATCGCCAGAAGCATGTCTTCGCCGACCAAACCGCGCCCATCAAACGTCAGCTCCAGCTTGCGCACATGGGTCAACCCGAAGGCCTTCACATAGGCATCATGACCAGCCTCAAACCGATGTCCATCCGGGGCCTGGCTGACCTGGATCGGCACGGAGCTTGCTGCGTTGATCAGATATTCGTGCCCGTCCTTTTCCGGCGCCAGTTGTGCGCTGGATTGATCGGCAAGTGTCAGGGTCGAATGCGACGGCGTCGACCGGCCTGCGCGGCGCCAGTCCAATCCAAAATTTGCCCCAGACCCGCAGTTGACGATGATAGGGCGGCGGCCTGATGTCATCTCAAACGCGAGGGTTGATGCATGCGCATCCCCCGATGCGCGACCCGTGGGCGGCGGCGCTGCATCAATGATCACCGATGTGCGTCCCGCGCTCAGCCGAGAAAATCCCATCGACAACCCATTGGGCTGCCGGGTCTTCACACCGCTGTTGGCAAGTGCATGATCCAGACGCCCTTCCAAGCCGCGCCCACCGCCATGAAACCGCGCCAAACCACCGTCGGAGTGACGCAACGTGCGCAATGTCGGTGCGATCCGTTTGATTGCATGCCAATGGGCATCGGTGACGTTCTGACCCGCCTGCGCCATAGTGACAGAGGCCCAGGTCAGCAATGTGAACACTTCCAAAAGTTCTTCGGGGTTGCGCGTTTGCAAACCGCCCTGCGCATCAATCTGGTCGCGGCATTCCCGATCAAGACCCGCAACCGCAGGCGCAAAATGCCCTTCCATGCCTTCCAGCGAAATACTGGCATAAATCAGCCCGGTCAGCGCCTCAAACCTCGGCAAACCAGGCGCAGATGCTTTCCACCGGCTGCCCAGAAACTTCGTCTGCATGGCAAGTGACCGATGAAACGCATGAGACGCATCCGCCTCCTGCCCACTCATCAGAAACAAGGCATGCGATATCCAACGGATCAGCCGCCGTCCGGTCAGGTCGGGCGTCCAGCCCGGCCCCTGTCCGTTTCCATAGGCCTCGATCCATTGCCACAACCAATCCTGCGCGCAGGTTCGCGCGGGTCCATCCCCGGCGGCAACCAGATCATCCAGCCACCCGAACCCGTGCAACGCCTCTGCAAAGGCGTGATCCGGCACGGTCAGGTCCCACATCGATGTCGAAGGTTGCTGCAGAAGGTGCCCGGCAAACAGAAAATTACCAGAGCTCAGCTGCTTTCCACGCGCAAAGCTGCCGATTGTACGTGGCTCAGGTTGCGCAATGAACGCCGTGGAAGGCCGACCCAACGCTGCTCGCCGCGCCGCCAATCGGTTCATCAACCGTGTCCATCGACTGGACAGATCCTTGGAAGGTGCCATTGCTGTTGCCTCATCACGCTCTTTGCGGCGTTGATGGAGACAGTATAGCGAGTCGCACGCCCTGAGTCACGGCGGATTGCTCGCCGACGTCGTCTATCCAGAAAAAGAAAGCGTGATTTGGCCGGTTACTGCGTCGGTCAGCCGTTGACCAAGGCCATGAAGATCAGGGCACAGATCACGACAACGCAGACGTTGGCGCTGAACCGGATGAAAGACGCAAAGGTCTTTTCCTGAACGTCGATATTCATTTCGCCATGCTTATGATCGGACATATTTGAAATCCCTTGGTTCGCGATCGCGTCTTCAAAATTGGTGTTACTTGATCTTTCCGGGGCTGTCATCAACAGACGCCGGCCTGCCCCGAAATGTCGCGGGGTAGATCAGGATTTGCCGATATCCTGCGCCAACCGAAACCCGATGCGATTGGGTTCCGCCTGATCCACTTCCTTGGGCAGCGCGCGCAGCATGACGCTCAACTGGCTCACATGCTGGATCAGCTGGGTCTTCGCGCCGGCACCATCGCTGCCGTAAAACGTGACCATATCAGGGTCGAAATAGCCCATGCCTTCAATCCGAATGACGCCCGCATCGCCGCCGGTAAAGCCCATGGCGATCTCGTGCTCGTTGTCGAGCGTCTTCTCAAAGTTCTGAATGTACAGGATTAACCTCTCATAGGCCCATTGCGCCGCGCTTTTTTGTGCGACCGGCTGCAAAGCCACGCCTTCCGTCACATTGCTCCCATCCTGACAGGCCGCTGGATCAGCATGCACCTCGTGACAGCGCGGAATGGCGGCGTCTTCTGCGGCCTCCGCCGACGTTCTGATATCTTCACTCATACGCGCTACCTCCCATTACGCCACAGCCACGCGCCATCCTTCCGCCGCGTTCGTGTGATCTCGCCAGATTGGTACAGGTGATTGAGATGCGCAACCGCCTCAACGAGGGCGAGGCCATACACATTCTTGTCAATCCGACGCTTGAAGAGGGGCGCAAAACACTCCGCGGCCGTGCGCGGTTGGGTCAAATGCTCCCGCAAACGGTCGAGCGCGCCGTGGTGGTTTTCAATCAACTGCCGCATCCGCACCGGCAGGCCAGAGAACACGCGCTTGTGCCCGCTCAACACCAGGTGATTTTCCCGCGCCAGCCCTGACAATCGTCCGCAAGCCTCCAGCCAATCCGCCACCGGATCGGCCTCCGGTTCGGTCGGATAAACGCCAAGGTTGGGGCTGATTGATGAAATGATCTGATCTCCGGCAATCACCAGATTGTCGGCCCGGCTCCACAGCGTCAGATGCTCTGGCGCGTGCCCATTGCCGATATGCACGTCCCAGTCCCGGCCACCCACAGTGATCACATCCCCCTGCTTAACGCGAGTGTACCCCACGGGGATCGGGTGACAGGTATCGATGAAGTTGTAGGGCCGTGCTTTGGCTCGTTCTTCCAGGATATCCGGGTCCATCCCGGCCGAACGCATGAACGCCACCGCCTGCCTGGTCGGCACCTCCTCTTCATCCAGAATGAGCATCCGCGCCATAAGCCATGACGTGCGCGTCGCGACCAGTTCCGCCCCAAACCGTTCCATCAACCAACCCGCCATGCCCACGTGATCGGGATGGTGGTGGGTGAGAATCACACGGCCCACGGGCTTTCCCCCCAACGGCCCGGCCAGCACGTTTTCCCAAAGCGCCACGCTTTTCTTGGAATAGATGCCGGTATCGACAATCGTCCAGCTGTCCCCATCATCGAGCGCGTAGATATTCACGTGATCCAGCGCCATGGGCAGCGGCAACCTGATCCAAAGCACACCATCCGCAACCTCAATCGACTCGCCATGCGCCGGGGGCTCTTCCCAAGGGTATCGCAGAACGCTGTTGGCGGGGTCACTCATGGGTCAAATCCATCTCTGGCAAGGTCCTGTCCGGTGCCGCAGGCGTGATCGCGCATCCCGGCTGACTTGGCAAGCTGTCCCCGCCTCGGTATTGCTGGCCGCCACGTCCTGCAACACCAACCTCACGTCAATGAGACCATGATACCGACCACGAAAACCCTGCCGGACACCCCTCACGGCATCCATGAGGCCGCGGATTTTCTGCACGATGGTCAGCTTGTCGCCTTCCCGACGGAGACGGTCTATGGCCTCGGCGCCGACGCGCGCAATGACAGGGCTGTGGCCGGTATTTTCGACGCCAAAGGACGGCCCCGGTTCAACCCGCTGATCGTGCATGTGGCCAGCATAGACGCGGCGCAAAACTACGTCGCATGGTCCGACACCGCTGACCGTTTGGCGCATGCTTTCTGGCCCGGGCCTCTGACGCTGGTGTTGCCTTTGCTTCCTGATACTGGCCTGGCGCCCTTGGTCACGGCTGATCTGCCAACCCTCGCGATCCGCGTTCCTGCCCATCCCGTCGGCCAAGCGTTGCTGGAGGCCTTTGATGGTCCCATCGCCGCCCCGTCGGCCAACCCGTCAGGCCGGATCAGCCCGACAACGGCGCAGCATGTCCTGTCTGGCCTCTCCGGTAAGATCGCTGCCGTAGTCGATGGTGGGTCCTGCGATGTCGGGCTTGAGTCCACCATCGTGGGTCTTGGGGCCAATCCCTCGATGCTGCGGCCCGGCGGCTTGCCGGCGACTGCGCTTGAGACCGCATTAGGCTCTAAACTGGCCCAATTCGACCAAAACGACCCTTTAACTGCACCCGGTCAAATGGCGTCGCACTATGCACCGAACGCGGCCCTGCGCCTCAACGCGACAGAGGTTCTGCCCGGGGAGACACTCCTGGGGTTCGGTGCGATCAAAGGCGATTTGTCCCTGTCACCCAGCGGTGACCTGATCGAGGCTGCGGCCAATCTCTTTCGTCACTTGCACACACTGGATGCCGAAGGCCGCAACATCGCCGTCGCCCCCATTCCCGAAACAGGTCTTGGACTGGCCATAAATGACCGCCTAAGACGCGCCGCTGCCCCGCGCGACTGATCTGTCCAACCGCGGCCCAAGGTCTTTCCCTGCTTCTTTCTGGTGAAAAAATACTCCGGGGGAGTCGCCCTTGGGCGACGGGGGCAGCGCCCCCAATTTCAAACCGTCAAAGACGAAAGATTACTCGCAGCGCTTCGCTGCCTCATCCACCGCGGCGGTAAAGCCCAGCAGAGAGAACGTATCCTTCGTAGTTGTCCCGCGCGATGATTGCGCCGTCAGAACCGCGTCAGAGCCACGCTTCATCGCCGTGATGATCTTGGCATCATCTGCCGTGCTTGCCGGCCAAGCCCATTCGCCTTCGGTAAACAGCTCAAATTTCGAACCACCGACATCCAGTGACACCGTGGATCCACCCGCAAACGGGTAGCCGCCTGTGAACGTCACCTGACCTGACACATTGGCGTCCGGGCGATAAAACGTCATCAACAGGATATCCCCGCGCCTCACTGCGACCACACGACCGTCTTTGGTGTTAACCGTTTCCGTCGGAGCGGACACCGCCCAGCATTCGCGCGGGTCTGAATCTTCAAAGACGCTCCACGCTGTCTTGGCTGCGACCTGATTGGTGCTTTCTTCCTGCGCGCCCGCCAATGACGCCAACGAAAGCGTCACGCCAGCTGCCAGAACACATGTCCCAAGCTTTGTTGCAATTGATGAACCCATTTCCCAGCCTCCAAGCTGTTCTTTTACCTCAATAGCCTTTTGCGCCAATGCTCTTAAAAGCTTTCTATCTCAGGGCGCTTCGACGATTTTCCCTCGACTTTGCAATAATACCCTGAAAGACGCGAGGGGTGGAAGCCACTATTGGCAAAATTTTGCGTGTAGAAAAAGGTGGATAATGGTCACAGCGGTTCCCTTGGTCGATGTCTGGCGCGGCGGTTTGCTGGAAAGCCAGCATTTGGGCCATGCTGTCATCTGTGATGGCACAGGCCAGATCGTAGAGGCCTGGGGCGATCCCGATACAATCGTTTACCCCCGCAGTTCCGCCAAATTGATCCAGGCTTTGCCCTTGATTGAAAGCGGTGCGGCCGATGCGGTTGACCTGTCGACAGAGCATCTGGCCCTGGCCTGCGCCTCCCATACTGGTGCCACTGGGCATACGGAAACCGTGAACGCATGGCTGGATCACATCGGCCTGTCGGACGCCGATTTCCGCTGTGGCAGTCAGGCTCCCTTGGACGAAGATGCCCACGCAGACCTGATCCGCGCAGGCAAATCGCCTTGTCAGGTGCACAACACCTGCTCTGGCAAGCACGCGGGGTTTCTGACACTGGGCCGCCACCTCAAGGCCGGACCCGAATACATCGATCCCGATCACCCCGTGCAAACCGCCTGCCTCGCCGCGTTCGAAGATGTGACCGGAGAGACCAGCCCCGGCTTCGGCGTTGATGGCTGTTCGGCGCCCAACTTTATGACTCGCCTGCATGCAATGGCACGCGCCATGGCCTTCTTCGCCACTGCGCGGGAAGATGGCGACGCCCGCCACCTTGCGGCGCGGCGGTTGTGGCAAGCGATGATCAAGCATCCCGAACATGTCTCAGGCGAAGGCAAAGCCTGTACCGAGCTCATGCGCGCCTGTTCTGAGCCTGTCGCATTGAAGTTCGGAGCAGAGGGTTTCTACATCGGCGTACTCCCGAAACGGGGCCTCGGCATTACCCTCAAAATCCATGATGGCGCACAACGCGGTGCGGAATGCGCAATTGCCACCATTCTGGTGCGCTTGGGTGTTCTGGACGCCAAGCACCCCGCCGCCCAAACCTTCATGATGCCAGAGATTCGCAGCAAGGCGGGCATTCTGGCAGGTCGCATTGCGCCTTCTGAAGGGTTTGCATGAATCACTAGCGGGGTTTCGCCGGGTCGCTTCACAGGCCTTTTTCACCGAAAACCCGCCGATCAAGGTCCCACGGCCCTGCGATTTCCCGCCAGTCGCCACCTGACCCGTTTGGACCGGCAATCTCTTGCAGAACACCGTGCCTGTTTTCGGCCTCATCCCGCAGAAATCTGCCCCCGCTTCTGCGACGTGCAGACATTCCTCTCACCCTGCCCAATCTTGATGGCAGAGGAACGCGCTTCCTCGTCAACATGATCTCTAAACCCAAGGAGAGACCGATGATGAAACATATCAGTATTGCAGGTTTTGCAGCCGCGCTGCTTTTGCCCACCACGCTCATGGCAGGCAGTGAAACCCTGGATGCGGACGGCGACGGTGCCGTCACCATGACAGAATTCAACGAAGCGATGCCGGATGCTGGTGCCGCTGTGTTTGCCGAGATTGATACGGATGCCAACGGTGTGCTCGACGCCGCAGAAGTGGCAACCGCGATTGACGTCGGCATGTTGCCCGCAACGTCGTCAGAGGGTTAACGCCATCTGACGTCGACCCGGGGCGCGTGCGTTCGCCAGTTATGCAGCAGTGGGACCAGGTGTTTTCAGGACACCCCCAATCGACCAGGTAACATCTGGTCCCGCATATGCTGAACCTGGCACCACTTTGTCGTTTGCCCGCGATCCAGCGCGCGTGCCCCGGCTTTACACTTTCGCGCGAAACAGCGTTTCGCGCACTTCCGGGCGCACCAACTCACTCAACATTTTGGTTCCATGTCCCGCCTCATCGGCGGCTTGAAAGAACGCATGCACCGCCTGGTTCAACGGCGTGTCGCGCCCCAGCGACGCATTCATTTCGGTGATGTAATTCATATCCTTCAGCGCGTTCTCGACCGAGAAGACATAGCCCTCAAAATCGCCATCCTTGGCATTGCCGATAATCCGTCTGAACACGCCTGAGTCCGCCGATCCCCGGATCACAACATCATAGAGTTTGCCCCAATCACTTTGGGTCAGACTGGCCACATGAAACGCCTCGCACACCAATGCCGCGATCCCCATGACCATGTAGTTGTTCACGAACTTTGCCGCGGCGCCACTGCCCACCGGGCCAAAATGCTGAACCGATGCACAGAACATATTCAGCACCGGCTCGATCGCGTCGAAGACCTCATCGTCGGCCCCCACCAACGCCCCCAACTCACCTGCATCGGCCTGTGACTTGCCCCCAGTAAGCGGCGTTTCGGCAAACCGAATGCCGCGAGATTTAAGCGTTTTAGCCAGTGTTAGGGTCGATTCTCGCGACGATGTGCCTGTGTCGATCAGTGTCTTTCCCGCATACAGGGCATCCCCCATGTCTTCGACAACGCGTTCCACCACGCTCGAATTCGGCAGGCACAGCAGGATCACATCGCACGCCTCGGCGACGGCCCTATTGCCTGCTGCCTCCGCCGCGCCCTTCGCAACCAGGTCCTCCACGGGCGTTCGATCCCTATTGCCCAGAACCGTCAGCTGCCTGTGCTTGGCAAGAATGTTGGCGGCCATCCCATGGCCCATCGCGCCCAATCCGATGAAGCCGATCTCGCCGACCATCAGATCGTCCACCCGCCATCAACAACAAAGAACTGACCCGTGGCGACCTTGGACTCGTCAGACGCCAGATAGACCACGATGGGTGCGATATCTTCTGCCGAGGCCATCTCTCGCGTCGGTTGCCGGTCGAGCATTTTCTCGTAAGCCTCCTCGAAATTGCCGCCCGCCTCCATCCTTGCGCGCAGCGATGGGGTCATGACCGTCCCAGGGCAGATCGCGTTGCAGCGGATCTTCTCTCGCACGTAATCAGCTGCGATCGACTTGGTCAGTCCCATCACGGCCCCCTTGCTGGACCCGTAGATACAGCGATTGGCGGCACCCGTGATGGACGACACGACCGACGCCACGTTGATGATCGACCCACCGCCATTCTCAACCATGCCCGGCAAAAACGCCTCGATCATCCGCGCCGTCCCGCGCACGTTGATGGCGAACGTTTTGTCCCACGCGGCTTCATCGGCCTCCAGCAAAGTCCCGCTATGCACAAACCCCGCACAGTTGAAAAGCGCATCCGGTGTGGGCACACGGGCCGCCAATGCCTTGATCCCGTCCGGGTCAGTGACATCCAGTTTGGAACAAATCAGGTTGTCCGATTCCGCCGACAGGCTCTCCAAAGCGCCTTCATCAATGTCCGTTGCGTAAACCGTCGCCCCTTCCTTCGCCATCGCGATGGCGCTTGCACGGCCGATCCCGGCTCCGGCGGCCGTTGTCACCACGGTTTTGTTTGCGAGCCTCATGGGCGAACTCCTCGAATGGTTTTGCCGACGTTCGCGCCGTGCCCCTGAGAAATCAAGCCTTGTGAAACCTGCGCGTTTGTCACACAACACTCCTGTTCTCAGGGCGGGGTGAAATTCCCCACCGGCGGTAACAGGCGAACGAAATGCCTGAAGCCCGCGAGCGCCTCGGGGCCAATGGCCCCTTGGGACAGCAGACCCGGTGCAATTCCGGGGCCGACGGTCACAGTCCGGATGGAAGAGAACGCCAGGTGGTCAAGCCGCATACCCGCGCGCTTTGCCTTTCCTGTCGTGCTGCGCCTTGGGTGGACCGTGTCGATATAGGAAAGGAGACCTGCCATGACACACACCCGATACGCCTTTATCAAAGCCAATTGGCATGCCGACATCGTCAGCCGTGCCTTGATAGGGTTTCAGGAAATCATCCCGCCGCAAGATGTCGACGTGTTCGACGTACCCGGCGCGTTCGAGCTACCGCTTCTGGCCCGCGATCTGGCCGAAACCGGGCGATACACCGCCGTAGCGGCAGCTGCGTTCGTGGTGGATGGAGGGATCTATCGCCACGATTTCGTGGCACAGGCTGTGATTGACGGACTGATGCGGGCAAGTCTCGACACCAATGTGCCGATCCTGTCGATTTCACTGACCCCGCATCAGTATCAGGAAACCCCGCATCACAGGACCATCTTCCGCGAACATTTCGTAGAGAAAGGGCGCGAGGCCGCCCGTGCGGCCCTGATGATCAAGGAAACCCGCGTCCGCCTGCAAAGCGCCGCATAACTCCGTAAGGTGGGGTCTCACCCCACCCTGACCCATCAGATCACGGGTCAGGGATCACGTAGATCGGGCTCGACCAAGCGTTGAACCCATCTTCCGTCGTGACCCGCACCCAAATTGGCGTGTCGCCTGTCTGGTTGAGTTTAACAGATACCTCAGCTTCCAGGCGGCGCGCCGTCATCATCTCTGGCAAACGATAGAGCCGCAAACGCCGCTCAAGACCACCGGCCTCAATGACCGTGTCCTCAAGACCAACATCCGCCAGATCAAATGTCCCATTGGCCAGATGTGTGCTGAGCGAAATCTCTCCCGCATCACCATCCAGCCAGAGATCCACACCACTGAAATTGCCCGTCGTCACCGCGTCGATCTCAACAGTGTGCGCATCCATTAACTGACAAAGCCGCTCAAGGTTCCAGGCGTTGATGCGTTCCATCCGCTCAATCGCCGCTCCGTCCAAACGCACCTGACC
This sequence comes from uncultured Roseovarius sp., assembly GCA_963422235.2. Taxonomy (GTDB): domain Bacteria; phylum Pseudomonadota; class Alphaproteobacteria; order Rhodobacterales; family Rhodobacteraceae; genus Roseovarius. Next base: position 1,336,477 of record CAXMWV010000002.1, on the reverse strand, counting down.
TGTCCAGAATGTCTGTCGCCCCCGCCCGCGATACTCGGCCCCTTGCCAGATCACACGCACCCGGTTGCCAAGATCATCAGGCCCGTATGGCCGCAAGGTCTGCACCACTTCCGCACCACGCAGCACATCAACTCGTTCAATCGGGGCATGGGCTTCACACAGAACCCGCAGCGACACGGCGCTCTCATCCGTGCGGGCTATATCCCCCATATCCACCGTCCGCGAGGCACGTGGCAAAGCCCCGGAATGCGCAGGATCAGTGTCAAATATGGCCCCACCAGCCCCTAAATCCGCGCTGACCTCAAGATGCATCCTGCACCCGGTCGTCCCGTAATGCCGCCGCTTGCGCATGGCCTCAAAAATCGCATCACGGCTCAACTCCGGTGCCAGAAAACACGTCAGCCCGCTATAGGCCCCAAACTCGGACGCGCCCGGATAGCACGCCCCCGGCGCGCCCTTATGGCCGTCGGAGTTACACACAAGACCGACCCGATGACCCAACTCAAACGCATCCGTCATCAGCCACTCAAACGTGCCCCAGTCCGAATGCACTTCCACACTGGTCCGCAGTTTGGCGTCGTGTGCGTACCCGATATCCGCAGGCCGCCCACCGATATGCGCGTAAAGCACCGCGTCGCGTCCTTGTAGCTTTTCGAACAGATGGCTAAGGGTGGGCGCGTCTTCGTCAATGTCGCTGCGATCCGTCAGAAGCGCGTGAGAAGATCGATGTATCTGCTCCCCCTCATGCCGGAAGAACACATTGTGGTCGCCCCCCACCGGCGTGTTGCCTGACCACTCGTAGCCGGGAAAAACGGTGAAGGCCCCATCCTGATCGAACTCAGCACTCAGGGTGTTGATCTCATCCCAGAACGCATTGGTCAGCTGAAAGTCATTGGCCTGATGGCTTGTCACGTCAAGGAACGCCACATCGCGCGCGAACTCCAGATATTCGCGCATCGGGTTGATGCCCACCGTCTCCCCACTTTGCCCATGCAGGTCCCCCCAATAGGCCGCAGGTCCGGCCTCTTTGACCACCATCGGGTTCGAAACGGTCAGAACCGCGCCCTTGTCATCGGTCAGGGTGAAGCGGTACGTCCCGGGTTTCCCCGCCTGCAATCCATCAACCCTTGTGCCGCGTGCGTCCGGATCAGGTGTCACCTCCCGCACGAGGTCGCCCGTCCCATCCCTGACGCTCAAGTTCTCTGAAACTGCCGTTGCATTCCCCCATGCATCCTCGGCCCGAATACCCAGCGCCACATCATCGCCTTCCCGGCGCAGTGTGGGTGCCACCAAGTGCCAGCGCTCGGGCGGCCCTGCGACGATCTCGATAAACGGTGACGCGACGGGGATGAACGTGCCCGTCGCGCAAGGATCAGCAAGAACTTTGAATTCAAACGCACTCTCACAGAACGTCTGCAGCTCGTATCCCGGCGACCCACCGCTGCGATCTCCGAAGACAATCGTGATCGTATCCCCGGGTTTCATATACCCGCGCTGCACCGTCACCCGAACCCCGTTATACCAGGGCCTTTGATGCGGATACCGCTCGTTATGCAGCACCAGCTGCACACCGTTTGATGCCGTCGCGGTGACATAATTCAGCCCGGTCGGATCATCGAACTGCACGCGTTTCTGATCCGTCGTCCACCTCTGCACGATTTTGATCGCGCCGGTATCGTCCAGCCCGTACTCGCCCACGCGATAGGTCAGCGTGAAGCTTTGCAGGCTGCGCACCTCGAACCGCCCTTGCGGCTCAAATTGGACTGATCCGTAGTCCGCACCGTCCGGCCCCGGCATCGCCTGGGACCAGACATCCCCCATCAGGTCATCGCGGATCGGCATGGGCCTGTCAGACAGACATGCAGATGTATTTCATCTCGAGGAAGTCTTCGATCCCGTGATGGCTGCCCTCGCGGCCAAGACCCGACTGTTTAACCCCACCGAACGGGGCCACCTCGGTGGAAATGATCCCGGTGTTCACACCCACGATCCCGTATTCCAGCGCCTCGGCCACCTTGTAAACGCGACTCAGATCACGGGCGTAGAAGTAGCTTGCCAGGCCAAAGATCGTGTCATTGGCCATATCGATCACGTCGTTCTCATCCTCGAACTTGAACAGCGGGGCCAGCGGGCCAAAGGTTTCGTCCTGGCTCACCATCATGTCTTGTGTGACATCTGTCAGGATTGTCGGCGGCAGGAAGTACCCCGCGCCTTGGATCGGATCACCGCCACCCATCATGATGCTTGCGCCTTTTGAGGTGGCATCGGCCACGTGCTCTTGCACCTTCTCGATGGCATCTGCGTTGATCAACGGGCCAAGGGCCGTGCCTTCTTCCAGACCGTCGCCGATCTTGAGGTTGGACACGGCCTTCTGCAGCTTCTCGGCAAACTCATCGTAGACACCAGCCTGCACGTAAATGCGGTTCGCACACACGCAGGTCTGACCGTTGTTGCGGAACTTGCACATGATCGCGCCTTCGACGGCCGCATCGATATCGGCGTCGTCAAACACGATGAAGGGCGCATTGCCGCCCAGTTCCATGGAACACTTCAGAACCTGATCGGCGGCCTGACGCAGCAGGATGCGGCCCACTTCGGTCGAGCCTGTGAAGGTCAACTTCCGGATCGCCGGGTTCTCGCAGAACTCTTTACCAATGTCGGAGGAGCGGGACGATGTGACGATGTTGAAAACACCCTTTGGAATACCCGCACGTTCCGCCAGCACACCCATGACCGTCGCCGACAACGGCGTTTCAGCCGCCGGGCGACCCACAAAGGAACAACCGGCCGCCAGCGCGGGCGCGGCTTTGCGGGTGATCATCGCATTGGGAAAGTTCCACGGTGTGATCGACGCCACAACGCCGATGGGCTGTTTGATCACCGTGATGCGCTTGTCGCGCTGATGCCCGGGGATGGTCTCGCCATAAATACGCTTGGCCTCTTCCGCCATGAACTCGATGAAGGACGCGCCATAGACGATCTCGCCTTTAGCTTCTGTCAGGGGTTTGCCCTGTTCTGCGGTCAGGATCGTTGCCAGATCATCGGCGTTTTCGACCATCAGGTCGAACCACTTGCGCAGCACAGCGGCGCGTTCCTTGCCCGTCCAAGCGGCCCAGTCTTTCTGTGCAGCTTCGGCCCCCGCAATGGCCTTGGCGACCTGCGCCCGGCTCAGATCGGCCACATTGCCAATCACGTCACCCCGAGCCGGGTTGGTCACCTCGAAGGTGGCTCCGCCATCTCCATCAATCCATTCGCCGTCCACGTAGGATTGTTCGGCAAGCAGGCTGGGGTCGTTGAGCAGTGATTTCAGGTTGGTGGTCGTATCAAGCATGTCACATCCTCCGGGCGATAGCGTTTGAGAGACGCAAATCATCTCAGTGCAGGAATGTCTAGGCCGATTGGCTGACGTAAAGGAAAGTGAACGACCAATCGGTCAGGTTTCGACCTCGAAAACCATACCGGCATGGGTGCGCAGACGGTCGATGATCGCGTGGCCGAAAACTGGGGCAGGGGTCAGCACACCGCCAGGCGCATCAGCCACGTCGTCAATCAGGCAAAGCGCGGCCTCGGTGATCATCTTGCACGTCGACCCGTAGCCCGGATCAAGGTTGTCGCCGACCTTCACACTCACCCGTTCGCCCGTCTCTGAGACACCCGTGAATAACAGATCGTAATACCCGGCTTCGCGCGCGGCCTTATCCGGCCCGTCGCCCGATTTCAGGTGCTTGGATTGCTCATCCATATCCATGGCCGCAATCGCCTTCGCTGCAGCAGCCCCCAACTCACCAGACCCTGCCATGATCATCTCGCTATAGGTAAAGTCCTCACCATAGGCATGCTCCATCAGCATATTCGACCGATGCACGGTCTTGGTGTTGATGATCGCCATGTAAAACGGCGCGGCCCATGTGCCGAGATCGTCGTCAAATGCAGGTTTGTGATCCGCTGGCTGCTTCGGACCTTCAAAACCTGGGGTAAGCGCGAAAGGCGACAGCAACCTTCGCATCACTGCCGTGTTTGATTTCGCCAGTTCTGTCGTTCCCGCACCGGACAGGGCCGTGCCGCCGGAAAACTCACCCTTCATCTTGCGAACGCGGCCTTTGACGTCTTTCAAAGGCTTCCCAAACCGCGCCTTCGCTTCCTCTTGCAGCATGTACACACCCATGTCGAACGGGATGCTGTCATAGCCACAAGAATGCACGATCCGCGCACCGCTGGCCTTGGCCCTGGCATCATACGTTTCAATCATGTCCCACATGAATGGCGGCTCACCACACAGGTCCACGTAGTCCGTGCCGGCCTCCGCGCAGGCCGCGACAAGCGGCTCGCCATATTGCAGGTACGGCCCCACGGTCGTGATCACTGCCCGGGTGCGACCTACCATCGCCGTGATGGATGCCGGGTCAGAAACATCCGCTTCGATCAACGGCACGCTGTCCGGCACGCCCATCTCTGCACGCACCGCAGCCAGTTTCTCAAGGTTCCGCCCGGCCATGGCCCAAGACCTGTCTGGATGCGTGGCTTGGATGTATTCCGCAACCAGCCGCCCGGTGAAGCCGGATGCGCCATAGACCACAATGTCAAATTCGCTCATGCGTTCCCTCCGGAGTGCACGATACCCCCGGCGTCAACTTACCAAAAATACGCAAAACCCGCCCGCTCAATCAGGCGCGAGCATGTATCCTTCGCCGCGCACCGTCTGCAGGTATCGGGGCTGTTTCGGGTCCGCTTCGATCTTCCGCCGCAGCCGCGTAATCTGAACATCGACGGCCCGCTCCTGTGCCTGACCCTTGTCGCGACCCAGCTCTTCAACCAGTTTCGCGCGGCTGACCGGCTCACGCAGATGCTCTGCAAAGATGCGCATCAACTGCACTTCCGTCGCGGTCAGGCGAACAGGGGTTTCCCCGTTCGTCAACTCACTGCGCTCAATGTCAAACCGCACGCTGCCCATCTGCAGCACCTTCGGCGCGACCGTTTCCAACTCCGTCGCGGGCATGCGCCGCAAGATGGCATTGATCCGCAGAAGCAACTCCTTGGGCTCAAACGGCTTGGCAAGATAGTCATCCGCCCCCGCTTCAAGACCTTTGATGCGATCCTCGGTTTCGCTTTTGGCCGTCAGCAACAAAATGGGGGTCGTGATGTTTTCCCGCAGGGCCGCTGTCAGGTCGATCCCGTCCTCGCCCGGCATCATCACATCCAGAACGATCAGGTCGAATTCCAAACCTGACAAGATCTTGCGAGCATGCACCGCATCGCGCGCGACAGACACAAGGAACCCATTTCGCACCAGAAACTTGCGCAAAAGCTCCCGGATGCGTTCGTCGTCATCAACGATCAAAAGGTGCGGTTCAGGATCGATCATTGGTCATGCTCCCGAATGGCATTGTACTTTCTGCGCAGGTCCGGTTCCATCATCGCTTCAAGCACTTTTCGAAACCCGGCAACAGCGTCCGGCCCTGCCGTGTTGTAAGCTGCGCGCACCCGGGCGCGCTGGGCGTCGCTCAGCTGTTGTTCCAGACGCGCGCCATCCTCGGTCAGGCGCAGGTTACGTTCTCGCTTGTCGATCTGGCCGACGGTGCTCTCCACCAAGCCGTCCTCTACAAGCGTGCGAAGCACACGGTTCAGCGATTGCTTGGTGACACCCAGAATGCCCAACAGGTTGTTGACTGTTGTCCCGGGGCTACGGGCGATGAAGTGTATAGCGCGGTGATGGGCCCGACCATAGGCCATCGTGGCCAGGATACGATCCGGATCAGCAGTAAATCCGCGATAGGCAAAGAACATTGCCTCAATCCCCTGGCGGATTTGCTCGTCACTCAGATAGGCTTGGGCGTCGTCGGCCTGAACCTGTCCCATGATCATACTCGTTCACTGTTTCCCTCTTTGATGCTCAGTTTATGTCAGCTTTGTTGACATTCCAACATCTAACCGATAGCGAATCGCAGATTTCGCGCAATTTTATGTCCGAACCGGACGTATATCGCGCAACAAATGAAAAGCGCAGATGGCGCGAAGGTGCTGAAGGAGACTGAACATGGCTGGTTATGATGACCGCGACGGCACAATCTGGATGGATGGCAAGATGGTCCAATGGCGGGATGCCAATGTGCATATCCTGACCCATGCGCTGCATTACGCCAGTTCCGTCTTCGAAGGGGAGCGCGCGTATAACGGCAAGATATTCCGGGGCCGCGACCATTCCGAGCGTTTGCATTTCTCCGCCGGAGAGCTGGATTTCGAAATCCCGTTCTCCGTGGATGAGATCGAAGCCGCCAAGGCGCAGGTTCTGGCCGACAACGGCCTGACCGACGCCTATGTACGTGCCGTCGCATGGCGTGGTGCCGGTGATGACATGGGTGTCGCCAGCGCACGCAACCCTGTCCGCGTGGCCATCGCCGCGTGGGAGTGGGGCGCCTACTATGGTGACGCCAAAACCAAGGGCGCGAAGCTTGACGTCTCCAAATGGAAACGCCCCAGCCCGGAAACCATTCCCTGCTTTGCCAAGGCGGCCGGTCTCTACATGATCTGTACACTTTCCAAACATGCGGCCGAAGCCAAGGGCTGTTCCGACGCCATGATGTTTGATCATCGCGGCTATGTGGCCGAGGCAACGGGCGCCAATATCTTTTTCGTCAAAGACGGCGAAGTGCACACACCCAAGCCGGATTGCTTCCTCAACGGTCTGACCCGCCAAACGGTCATCGGCATGTTGAAAGAGCGCCAGGTCAAGGTCCACGAACGCCACATCGAACCGGGCGAACTGGAAGGCTTCCAGCAGTGCTGGCTGACTGGCACCGCGGCGGAAGTCACGCCTGTGGGCCAGATCGGCAACTACAATTTCGAAGTGGGCGCGATGACGCGTGACATCGCGGAAGATTACGAAAAACTCGTCCGCAGCTAAGCGAACACCTCGATCCCGCCCCGGCTCAAGGCCGGGGCGTGTTTTATCCTGATCGTCGACGTGATTTAATCTACTAACGGCGGGCGCGTGTTTTCGGGCTGGGCCGCAACGATCTGCTCTGTGATCAGGTCCTTTTTCATGGGCTTGGTCAGAAACACATCCAGACCTGTGGCAAGGATCTCGTCCTTCTCAACCCCTGTCGCGTGGGCCGTCATCGCGATCACCGGTACGTGCCGGCCCGAAGATCTCTCGATCTCTCGAATTTTTCCCGTGGCCTGCTTTCCATCCATTTCCGGCATCGAAATATCCATGAACACGACATCCGGCGCAAAGCTCTCATAAAGCGCGACCGCCTCCGCCCCGTCATTGGCAAATTTCAGGTCGATTTCCAGCGTCTTCACCATCTTCTCGAAAACCAGGCGATTGGTGCGATTGTCGTCCGCTGCCAGAACCCGCATTTGACGCGTCTCCGGCACGGCCTGTGTCTCCTCTCTGGGCACCGCGCCCGCACCTGGCATGGACAGGGTCAGCCGCCTTGGCGCGCTGACGAATGGCGTCGGGAACACAGGGACCGAGGCCTCCTCCAACTCACGACGGTCTTGCCCGGCGCATTCCCCCAAAGCCGCCGCAAACTCATCCCGTTGCAAAGGCCAGGCCAGAACAGCCGCCACATGTCGTCGCGCCGGTTCATGCTCGGTCGATGCGGGCGTGGGGCTGATCACCATGATCGGTGTCGCGTCACCCTTATCGCGCAACGCCTGCGCCAATTCGAACCCGTCCATTTCCTCCATGCCATGCGCGGTCAGGATCAGATCCACGCCATCCCTGGCAGCAGCCAACGCCTCCGCCCCGCTTTCCTTGGCCACGACGGACAAGGTCATGGCGGTCAGCTGCCGCTCCAACACGGCGCGATTGGCCGCGTTAGGCTCGACAATCAATACGGTCTTCAGGCCCGCGGGCAGTTTCAACAGGTCCGTGTCTACATGGTCGACAAACGGCAGAGACACCGTGAACCCGAAGATGGACCCGACCCCTTCCTCGGACTCCACCCAGATCTTGCCGCCCATGATGTCCACCAGCTTCTTGGTGATGGCGAGGCCCAGGCCCGTCCCCTCATATTTGCGGTTATGGGCGTCATCGACCTGGTTGAACTCACCAAAGACATGGCGCACTTTCTCTGTCGGAATGCCAATTCCGGTGTCTTCGATACTGATATGCAGCTCAATCTGCCCGTCATCCTCCGCCGGGAAACCCGTCACGCGCAGGATCACATGACCACTTTCGGTGAACTTCACGGCATTGCCCAAAAGGTTCGTCAGCACCTGCCGCACGCGGCCTTGATCGCCAATGTATCGCCTTGGCAGGAACAAATCGAAATCAACGATCAGGTCCACGCCCTTGTCGCGCGTGTTGACCTGCATCAGCGTAACCAACTCCTGGCAACATCGCTCTAGGTCAAATTCATCTTCGATCAGCACCAGCTTGCCCGCCTCGATCTTTGAGAAATCGAGCACATCGTTGATGATCACCAACAGCGCCTCACCAGAGCTTTTGATCGTGTCCGCAAACAGGCGCTGTTCCTCGGACAAATCGGTGTCGAACATCAATTCCGCCATCCCCACGATGCCATTCATCGGCGTTCGGATTTCATGGCTCATATTCGCAAGGAATGAGGATTTTGCGGCATTGGCCGCCTCCGCCATCTGCCGCGCCCGTTCCAATTTCTGCTCATATCGCACGCTGTCCGTGATCCGCAGGGCAAGGCACACCACGTCGCCACCTGTGCCGCGTTGATCAATCAGCTTGATGTATTCGTCATTCCACAGGCGGATCACCACCGGTTCCGGCACCGGGCTTTGCCAGCGATCCAGCATCCTTTCACGCCATGCTGCGGGCGTGTCGTCGCCCACATCGACCAACCCCTCCTCGGTGGCGAATTGCAGCATCTCGATATAGGTGATCCCCGGCTCAATCGCTTCCAACCCGTCAAAGGCCGACACCCACGCGCTATTGGCCGCGATCAGTCGGCTGTCGATGTCGAAAACCGCGAAGCCGTCCTCGATCGTGTTGATCGAATGCCAAAGCCTGCGCTCGGCCACCTCGATCTTGGCGTTGGCCACGCTCAGGTCGGATTTGACCCGCTCGTTTTCGTCACGCACCGTCTGCACCACGGCGCGTGTCTCATTGATCTCTTCCGACAGCGCAAGCGCGTGCATGCCAAGCTTTCGGTTGGCCGCCTGCAGCTCTGCCTGCTTTTGTTCAAGCCTGCGCTCCGCCGCCAACCGCGCGCGGCGTTCTTCCGCCAGCTTGTTGGCCAGGGTCATGCACGCCTCCGCCGGGAACCAAGAGTTAACCGCTGTGATAGGGCAGACATGGTGAAAATCTGATTAAACCAACGCCATCAAAGCGCATCGCATGGGAATCGTTGTTTCAAAGCGCACCCCATGGCACGATGTGAATGCGTTGCAGGGAGGTCAGCATGCTCCGTCAGATTTTATCCGTGATTTTCGTTCTGTTGTTCACTGTTGAGGCCTTGGCCCAATCCGCCGTGCCCGAGCAACGTCAAGTGGTGACGCCCGATACGGATTTCTTAGCTGCTGATCTGGACCCGCTGTTTGACACCAACATCACATCCTGCCGCAACGCCTGTTTCGGGACGGACACGTGCCAGGCTTACACATTCAACACCCGCAACAACGCCTGCTTCCTCAAATCCGAAGTGCAGGAAAAACAGCCCTATGAAGGTGCGATTTCCGCCGAAATCTTCCCGACCGACGCCCGCGTTCTGGCGCAAGCTGAAACACGTCTGAGCGATCTCGGCTTCCTAAGCCCGCGCGATATCGAAAATGTCCGCACTCTCGCGCTGGAAATCGGATCACGCCATCCCGGTGGCCAGTGGACCGTGGACCAAATGCTGCAGGCCGCCCAGAATGAGATTTCGGATAAGGATTACCTGAACGCCATGCGCTGGACCGGTGCAATCGTCGCCCGTTCTGACGCGGCGGACCAATGGGCGGAATACGCGCGCCTTTCGATGCTGATCAATACCAACAACGGGTCAGAGCAACAGCGCTACGGACAACAGGCGTTTGAAGCCGCGTCCAACGCCTATCTGCGCGCCCTGAATGACCCGATGCGCGTGACCGCTCTGATGGAAATGGCACCGGCGCTAGAGCGTCTGAACCGAGGCCGAGACATGGTCCGCGCGCTGCGATTGGCCGAAAGCATTCAACCCCGCGCCGACGTCCTGACCGCGCTGGAAAGTGCCGTGGCCAAATACGGCTTCCGCATCACGGAACATCGCGCCGACAACGAAAGCGCCGCCCCCCGCATTTGCGCCGAGTTCTCCGAGACTTTGATCAAAGCCGGCACCGATTACACCCCCTTCGTGCGCTTGCCGAGTGCGGGAATGGTTGTCGAACCAGATGAGCGTCAACTTTGCATCGACGGCGTCCAGCATGGCGAACGCTACACCGTGACCTTCCGCCGTGGCCTTCCGGCGGCCAGCGGCGAAACCCTGATCAAAGATGTTGAAATCACGCTCTACGTCCGTGACCGCAGCCCGCAGGTTACGTTTCCGGGCCGCGCCTACGTTCTGCCCAAATCTGCCGACGCCGCATTGCCGGTGGAAACCGTAAACCTGGAAGAGATCGACCTGACCCTGCGCAAGATCAGTGACCGCAACCTTCTGCGCACCATTCAGGAAGATCAATTCGGTCGCCCGCTCACTTACTATTCCGACAGCATCTTCAACGGTGAAGTGGCAGAGGAAATCTGGTCCGGCACCGGGGACGTGCAATCGACCCTTAATCAGACCATGACGACCCGCCTGCCATTGGGTGAGGTTCTGGCCGATCAGCCCCCGGGCATCTACGCCCTGACCGCACATGTGCCGGGCCGCGACCGCTTTGATGAAGATGGCGCCACCCAGTGGTTCGTGCTGTCTGATCTGGGCGTCACCACGTTGAAGGGCACGGACGGGCTGCATGTATTCGTCAAAGCGCTGGGTGACGCAACGGCTTCGGAAGGCGTTGACGTGACGCTGCTGTCTCGCAGCAACCGTGAATTGGGCACCGCCACAACCGATGCTATGGGCCATGCCGTGTTCGCACCGGGCCTTATTCGTGGCACCGACGGCGCAACACCTGCGATGGTGCTCGCACGCCAAGGCGACAGTGATCTCGCCTTTCTCTCGCTGACCGACCCCGCATTCGACTTGTCTGATCGTGGTGTCGAAGGCCGCCCACCCGCGCCACCCGTGGATGTGTTCCTTGCGACGGACCGTGGTGCTTATCGCGCCGGGGAGGTCATCTATGCCACCGCGCTGGCCCGCGATGTAAAGGCCGATGCGATTTCTGGCCTGCCGCTCCTCGCAATCCTCCGTCGCCCCGATGGGGTTGAATACTCCCGCCATCTCTCAACGGAGGATGCCAGCGGCGGTCATGTCTTCAAGATGCCCGTCGCCGCCACTGCCCCGCGCGGGTCATGGACGCTGGACATCAAGACAGATCCCGACGCGCCCGTACTCGCCAGCCAGAAGGTGCTTGTCGAAGACTTCCTGCCCGAACGCATTGATTTCGATCTGGCCCTGCCTGATGCGCCCATTCGTCCCGGTGACACAACACAACTGACCGTCGACGCCCGCTACCTCTTCGGCGCACCTGGCGCCGGGTTAAGCGCGGACGGCACTGTTGGTATTCGGCCCGTTCGCCAACTGGACGCCTTCCCGGGCTATGAATTCGGCCTCTATGACGAACGCATCTCCGCCCGCAGTGATTTTGTGGACGGCGGCAAAACCGATGCTCAGGGCCAGCTGGTCATCGACGTCGACATCCCCAAAGCCGCCAGCACCGACCGACCCTACGAGGCCGACATCGTCATGCGCGTCAAGGAAGGCTCTGGCCGTCCCGTAGAGCGTGACATCACCCGCATGCTGGCCCCCGCTGGACCTATGATCGGCATCAAGCCTGCTTTCGATGGTGTTGTGTCCGAAGGCACCGAGGCCTCGTTTGAGGTCATCGCAGTGGGCAGCGACCTGACGACCACGGACATGGCCGTCAAATGGACCATGAACCGCGTCCAGACCCGTTATCAGTGGTACGAGGAGTATGGCGACTGGAACTGGGAACCCGTCACCACCCGCACCCGTGTGGAGGTGGGCGAGGCCACGCTTGGCGCGGATCCCGTGACCGTTTCGGCTCCCGTTGAATGGGGCCGGTATGAGCTTGTCGTCGAACGCATCGATGGCACCCATGTGGCCAGCTCGTCCGACTTCTACGCAGGGTGGTACGCCCCCGCCGATGCGAGCAGCACACCCGACACATTGGAATTGTCTCTCGACAAACCCGACTACCAAACCGGCGAAACCGCCGAGCTGCGCATCGTCCCGCGTTATGCAGGCACCGCGCTGATCACTGTCATGTCCAACCGCGTCATCGACATGCAGGCGGTAGAGGTCTCGGAAGGCGACAACGTTATTCCGCTGCCAGTGACCGATGAATGGGGGGCAGGGGCCTATGTCACGGCCCAGGTCATCCGGCCCATGGATGTCTCCGCAGGCCAAAACCCGGCACGATCCTTGGGTCTCGCCTATGCCAAGATCGACCCCGGCGCGCGACAGCTGTCTGTTGAGATCGACGCACCCGAGGTATCCGACCCACGCGGCCCAATGGACGTTACGGTCAGCGTCGATGGCCTTTCCGCCGATCAAACCGGCTACATCACCCTCGCCGCCGTCGATGTGGGTATCCTCAACCTGACCCGCTTCGAAAGCCCCGATCCGTCCGGGCATTACTTCGGTCAGCGTCGCCTCGGTGTGGAAATCCGCGACCTGTATGGCCGTCTCATCGACGGCATGAACGGCGCTCAGGGACAGATCCGGTCCGGTGGTGACGCCACCAGCGGCGGCCAATTCGACAGCCCTCCTCCGCAGGAAGAACTGGTCGCCTACTTCTCCGGGCCACTCAAAATCGGCCCGGACGGCACCGCGCAGGCGAGCTTTGACATCCCTGATTTCAACGGCTCGGTCCGCCTGATGGCCGTCGCCTGGTCCGACACAGGCGTAGGTCAGGCCGATCGCGAGGTCATAGTTCGCGACCCCGTGGTGGTCACGGCCTCCTTGCCGCGCTTCCTCGCGCCGGGCGATCAAAGCCGGCTGCTCTTGGAAATCGTTCACACCGAAGGCCCGGCCGGGCGCATGGGCATGGATGTCAGCGCCACCGGGCTACAGTTCACCGGCCAGGTTCCCTCTGGCATCGACCTTGCCGCGCAAGGCAAGGAGGTTATCGAACTGCCCTTCACGGCGGGCGATGTGGGCGATCACCCGATCCGCGTCGCACTCACCACGCCGGATGGCAAGCAACTGACCAAAGACCTTATCCTAGGCGTGCGCGCCAACGACCCCGAAGTCGCCACCACCCGGCGCTTCTCTCTGGCAGCAGGCGATACATTCACGATGGACGACAACGTGTTTGCAGACCTTCGCCCCGGCACCGGCAGCGCGATCCTGTCAGCGGGTCCGCTGGCCAAGCTGAACGCTCCGGCCTTGCTCACCGCTTTGGATCGATACCCCTACGGCTGCACTGAACAGGTCACGTCCCGCGCCATGCCACTGCTGTACTTCTCTGAAGTGGCCAATGCGCTTGGTCTGGCGGCAGATGAACAGATCCAGGACCGTATTGATGAAGCGGTCAGTCAGGTTCTCTCGCGCCAGTCCAGCAATGGTGGTTATGGCCTCTGGTACGCAAGCTCTGGCGATCTGTGGCTTGATGCCTATGTCACCGACTTCCTGTCCCGTGCCAAGGCCAAAGGTTACGCTGTCCCGCGAGAGGCATTCACCCTCTCCATGGACAACCTGCGCAACCGGCTGAACTACGCCCCGGACTTCGATGAAGGCGGCGAAGACATCGCCTACGCCCTCATGGTTCTCGCCCGCGAAGGCGCGGCTCGCATGGGTGATCTGCGCTACTACGCCGACGTGAAGGCATCCGCCTTCTCAACACCGATGGGTCTTGCCCAACTGGGGTCCGCGCTTGCCTTCTACGGTGATCAGACCCGTGCCGACCGGATGTTCGCCATGGCCATGCGCCGGATCGAAGGTCAATCTGGTGAAGAACGCCAATTCTGGCGCGCGGATTACGGCACTCGCCTGCGCGATCAGGCGGCTGTCCTGACCCTTGCGGTTGAGGCTGGCAGCAACGCCATCGATGCCAACGCTCTGACCACCCGGATCAGCGCGGCAGGCCCGCACATGTCCACGCAAGAACAGGTCTGGACCCTTCTGGCGGCCAACGCTCTGACCAGTGATCCGACGCTGTCCGGCCTCACCCTCAACGGGTCTCCGCTTGATGGCCCCTTGGTCAAGATGCTCGCGGCTCAAACAGCCAGCCCGCAAGAGATCGTCAACACCGGGTCCGCACCTGTCGACATCACGCTCACCACCCTCGGCGTCCCGCAAGTGGCCCCCGAGGCAGGCGGCTACGGCTACGCGATCACGCGCAACTACTACGACATGGACGGCAATCAGGTCTGGCTGGATGAAGTCGAGACCGGCACCCGCCTCGTCGTGGTGCTGACGGTGGAGCCCTTTGAGGGCGGCGAAGCCCGGTTGATGATCAATGATCCGCTTCCGGCTGGCCTCGAAATCGACAACCCGAGCTTGCTGCAATCGGGCGACATCCGCTCGCTCGACTGGCTCGACACGGCCTATACCGAGTATTCCGAGTTCCGCGCCGACCGGTTCCTGGCAGCCGTGGACTGGCGCAATGACAGCCGCTTTGATCTGGCCTACATCGTGCGCGCCGTCTCACCCGGCCTCTACCACCACCCGGCAGCGTCGGTCGAAGACATGTACCGCCCGCAGTATCGCGCCCATACGTCCACAGGCCAGATGCGTGTGATCGAGTAAAGCTTTGACCAGTCAGATCATCGCCACAGCGCGGTGGCGCACGCTGGATCGGGAGGGGCAGGAGACCTGCCGCCTCTCGCGCAGTGCTGACGGCTGGATGCTGGTGGGCCATGCGCAGTTTCGCGACGATCTTGGCCCGGCCTCCCTGAACTATGTCGTGCGCTGTTCTGAGACCTGGATCACGCAAAGCGCAGACCTTGCCGGTGACCATGACGGGCGTGAGGTGAAAGCCCATATCGTGCACGAAAACGGCCAGTGGTGGCTGGATGACAAACCGCAGCCGGACGTCTCCGGGGCCAGCGATATCGACCTGTCCTTCACCCCTGCAACCAACCTGATGCCCTTGCGCCGGTTGCTTGATCCCGAACACACGACCACGGAAGTCAAAGCCGCCTGGCTCCGCTATCCCTGCGCCCGCTTGGTCAAGCTGGATCAGACCTATCGCAGGAACGGCGTTGCCGGCGTTGTGCAGTATCATGCCGAACAGACCGACTATTCCACGACCCTCTCCGTCGATCCCAGCGGCTTTGTCACCCTCTACCCTGATCTCTGGGAAGGCGAGGTGATCCATGAGAGCTGATCGCGCCCTTTGCTTGCTCGCCGTCGCGCTCCTTGCCATTGCCATTGGCCGTGACATGACGGATCGTTGGATCGACACGACTGAACTCCCCGTCCTACTTTCCGACACCTCGGTTGAGGTTCTGGACCGCGACGGAGAGTTGCTGCGCCTCTATACGGTGGAGGACGGGCGGTGGCGGCTCTCCACGTCCCTCGACGCGGTTGATCAAACCTATCTCGACATGCTTATCGCTTATGAGGACAAACGGTTCTACCATCACGCGGGCGTCGACCTGCGCGCCATGGCCCGCGCCGTCGGGCAGGCGGTTTGGCATGGAGAGGTCGTCTCGGGCGGGTCCACCCTGACAATGCAGGTCGCGCGCCTTCTGGAAAACAGCGGCACAGGCCGCGTTAAAGGCAAACTACGCCAAATGCGCTTGGCCTGGGCGCTCGAACGTGAGTTGAGCAAGGATCAGATCCTCTCCCTCTACCTCGCTCGCGCACCTTTCGGCGGCAATCTGGAGGGCGTTCGCGCGGCAACGCTTGCTTGGTTTGGCAAAGAACCCCGCCGTCTCACCGCTGCAGAGGCCGCCTTGTTGGTGGCCCTCCCGCAAGCACCGGAAGCACGTCGCCCCGACAAAGCCCCGCGCGCAGCACATAACGCGCGTGACCGTGTGCTCGCGCGCATGGGTGACAACGGCGTGCTGTCGCAGGAAGACATAACCGCCGCCCTGTCTGAGCCTGTCCCCCATGACCGCCGCGCCTTCCCGGCCCTCGCCCCGCATCTCGCGGACCGTGCCGTGGCCGAAGACCCGGGCCGCCTGCGCCACCACCTGACTTTGCAGAAAGACCTGCAAACCAGCTTAGAGGCCCTCGCCCAAACCTCCCTTCGCGGCCTGCCATCGGGCGTGTCCGTCGCCATGGTCCTCGCCGATCATCGCACGGGTGACATCCTTGCCTCCGTCGGGTCTGCCAGCTACGGCAGCGGGGACGCGCGGCAGGGTTTCGTCGACATGACCCGCGCGCGCCGATCCCCTGGGTCCACCCTGAAGCCGTTGGTTTACGGGCTAGCGTTCGACCGTGGCCTTGCCCATCCTCAAACCCTGATCCACGACCGCCCCGTCAGCTTTGGCCGCTATGCCCCCCAGAATTTCGACGGGGCCTTCCGGGGCGACATAACGGTGGCAGCGGCGCTGCGCCAGTCGCTCAACATCCCCGTGGTTCTGCTGCTCGATGACATCGGCCCTGCGCACCTGATGTCCGCACTGCGCAAATCCGGCGCCGCGCCCGCCTTGCCGGGGGATCAAGCGGGCCTTGCGGTGGCCCTCGGCGGGGTCGGGATCAACCTGACAGAACTGGTCCAGCTTTACGCCATGCTGGGTCAGACCGGTCAGGAACGCCCGCTTCACTGGCGCAAGGACACACCTCAGCCAGAGATCAGGCCTCAAGTCATCAGCCGCGTCGCGGCCTGGCAAGTGGGTGATATTCTCGCAGACCTCACCCCACCCCCCGGTGCAACGCGCGGGCGCATCGCCTACAAAACCGGCACGTCTTATGGCCACCGGGATGCCTGGGCCATCGGTTTTGACGGGGCGCATGTCGCTGGCGTCTGGATCGGCCGCCCCGATGGAACCCCAGTGCCCGGCGCGTTCGGCGGCGAACTGGCCGCGCCCATTCTGTTCGAGGCCTTCGCGCGCCTTTCTTCAACACCAGAGCCTTTACCGCCGCCACCGCCCGAAACGCTGATCCTCTCGACGGCGGAACTGCCCCAACCCCTGCGCCGCTTCCTCGGTCGCTCAGCGGTATTCGAAGCTGCAGAAGACGCCCCCAAGCTGATCTTCCCGCCGTCCGGGGCCCGCCTGCCTCTGGACACCGACGAGCTCGCCGTCAAACTCCGCGACGGAACACCGCCCTTCACATGGCTCGCCAACGGCGTGCCGGTCCTGACCCGCACGCATCGGCGCGAAGCCACGCTCGACGGCGTTCTGCCAGGCTATTCAACCTTCACAGTGATTGACGCCGAAGGCCGCGCTGACCGCGTGACCGTCTGGATTGACTAGATGATCTGAGGCCCTTTCTTCTTGCCTCAAATATCCCGGGGGGTGCGCGCCGACTCGCAATCGCTCCAATGGAGCGATTGAGGCGCAAACGGGCGAAGCCCCGGGCAAGTGAAAGGCGAGGGGGGCAGCGCCCCCAAAAGTGTACTGCCCCCGCACAGAAAGCCTACGCTAAATCAGGCCCGCATATTCGCCCCGTTGGCATCGTAAATCGGGCCACCCAGCACTTCGGCTGCGCACATCTCGCCAAGGATCTCCACATCTAGCTTGGTCCCCGGAGCGGCGAAGTCCGTGCCGACATAGGCCATCGCCATCGACCGTTTCACATGATGCGCATAGCCGCCGGAGGTGATGTACCCAACGGCCTCACCGTCGCTCATCACAGCCTCATCCAGCGTCACATCAATCTGGGTGTCGATGGTCATGGTCACCAGCTTTCGGGTCACCCCATCGGCCAGGAACTGCTGCGTCGCCTCTTTGCCAACGAAGTCCTTCTTCCAGTTGATGAAGACATCCATCCCGGCCTCGACCGCGTTGAAGTCGGGCCGGAACTCCAGCCCCCATGCGCCCCAGCCTTTCTCAAGCCGCAGTGACATCAGCGCCCGACCACCGTACCAGCGATACCCCAGATCGGCCCCCGCCTCCTCAATCGCCTCCGACAGGCGGATCAGGTATTGCGGGCGGCAGTAAATCTCATAGCCAAGCTCACCCGAAAAGCTGATCCGGTTCAGGATCACCGGCACACCGCCCACGAAGCTCTGCCGACAATCGCGGAACTTCATGCCATCCGCACTGACATCCTCCCGCGTGATCCGCTCCAGCAGCGCACGGGATTTTGGACCAGAGATCGCAATGCCATGCCAGGCCTCGGTCTGGTTTTCGTGGCTTACATCGTCGGGCAGGGTGCGCGCAAACCACCGGGTATGGGCATCCTGCATCGCGCCTGACCCAAACAGCATAAAGTGGTCTTCCGCCAGGCAGGCCACCGTCAGATCACCGTAAAGCCGTCCATTACCAGTCAGCATCGGCGTCAGCGTCATGCGCCCCGGTTTTGGAATGAACCCGGCCATGGTTTTATCAAGCCACGCCCGCGCGCCCGGCCCCTTGATGACATGCTTGGCGAAGTTGGCGACTTCCACCCCGCCCACGCCTTCGCGCACCGCTTTGCATTCGGCGGCCACGTAATCGAAGGACCGGTTGCGCTCAAACGTGGGCTCTTCATGCGCATCATCCGGCCCGTCCGCGAACCACATCGCGTTTTCAAGCCCAAAGCTTTGACCCATCATCGCGCCTTTGGCGACCAGCCGATCATACAGCGCCGTGGTCTGCTGGCGTCGGCCCTTGGGTAGGGTCTCATTGGGGAAGGTCATCACGAAGCGGCGCTCGTAGTTCTCGGTCGACTTGACCGTGCCCCAATCCGGCGTCGCCCAGTTGCCAAACCGCGCCACGTCCATCGCCCAGACGTCGATCGAGGGCTCCCCGTCGATCATCCACTCCGCCATGGTCAGGCCCACACCGCCGCCCTGGCAGAAGCCCGCCATCACGCCAATTGCGCACCAGTAATTCGTCATCCCCGGCACCGGCCCGATCATCGGGTTGCCGTCGGGGCCGAACGTGAACGGCCCGTTGATCGCGTCCTTGATCCCTGCATTGGCCAGCGCCGGGATGCGGTCAAAGGCCAGTTCCAGACGGTCCGCGATATGATCGAGATTGGGTTGCAGCAGCTCATGCCCGAAATCCATCGGCGTGCCGTTCACCTTCCACGGCACACCCACCGGCTCATAGGTGCCGAGCAACATCCCCTGCCGTTCCTGCCGGAAATAGATATTGGCCTCATAGTCAATCCCGCAGGGCAGGCGGGTCGGGTGATCGGCAATCGCATCGATCTTCTCGGTCAACAGGTAGTGATGTTCCATCGGCTGTACCGGTGCATGCAGCCCCGACATGCCCGCCACTTCCCGCGCCCACAGGCCACCGCAATTCACGATGATCTCTGCATTGATCACACCTTTGGGCGTGGTCACATCCCAAGACCCGTCTGCCTTCTGCTGCGTCAGTGTCACAGGCGTATGCGTGAAATACTGTGCCCCATGCACCTTGGCCGATTTGGCAAAAGCGTACGTCGCGCCCGAGGGGTCCAGATCCCCATCCTGATCATCCCACAGCGCGGCAAGGTAATGTTTGGGATCAATCAGCGGATGACGCTCGGCCACTTCCTGCGGGCTGATAAACTCCTGCTGAAGACCCATGTACCGCGCCTTGGATCGTTCGCGCTTGAGGTAGTCGTACCACGTCTTGTTCGACGCCAGGTAAAACCCGCCGGTCATATGCAAACCAACTGAGTGGCCGGATGTCTCCTCGATCTCCTTGTAAAGGTCGATCGTGTACCCCTGCAGACGCGAAATGTTTGGGTCAGAGCTGATCGTGTGGATCTGCCCCGCCGCATGCCAACTGGAACCAGAGGTCAGCTCGTCACGTTCCAGCAGAACCACATCCTTCCACCCGAACTTGGCCAGGTGAAACAGGATCGAACATCCCACAACACCCCCGCCAATCACCACCACCTTGGCGTGGCTCGGCAGTGTCTTCCCGCCGGTTTCTTCCACCTTCTGAATTTCTGGCATGTCAGTCTCCGTTGCCCTGTAAAAGCGCGTCGATATCCTCTTCCTCAATGGCTCGGGTCAGCCCCGAAAACGCGCCGTTCATCATGTCCTTGGCCGCCGCAATGGCCGCGCCATACGCCACCCTCGACAGGGCAGCACCTACAGATATCCGCGCGACACCAATCCGCGCGAAATCCTCGCTTCGATTTTCTGCAAACCTGCCCGAGGCCAGCGCATTCACCGGCACCGAAACGCTGTCGACAATGCGTTTCAGGCCGTCGAAATCGGGCGGGGCAGGAATATAGACACCATCCGCCCCGGCGGCCTCATAGGCCTGAACGCGCCGGATCGCTTCATCCAGGTCGTAGGTTCCGTAGATCAGCCCGTCGGCCCGGGCGATCATGACGAAATCCCCCGGTAAGCCGCGCGCAGCCGCCGCCGCGGCGCGGACACGCTCGACCGACAGATCAAACTCATAAGCCCCGAACTCCGGCAAAGCTGTGTCTTCAATAGAACACCCCGCAAGGCCCACTTCGGCGGCCAATCGGATAGTTTCGGCCACCGTCTCTGGGGCTTCCCCAAAGCCGTTCTCGAAGTCACCGGACACAGGGATATCGACAGCTGACACCAGGTCCTGCGCATGGGCAAGCGCCTCATCCCGCGAGATTGTTCCACCATCGACGCGTCCCACACTGAATGCATGCCCTGCGGATGTCGTGGCAATCGCCTTCGCACCCAGGTTCTGCATCATGACTGCCGAACCCCTGTCCCACGCGTTGATCATCACAAGCGGGTTCCCCCGCTGATGCAACGCCCTAAAGGTTGCCCCGATATCCGCCATGCCTCAGCCCTCCCAATCCATGACAACTTTGCCTGAGTTGCCTGAAATCATGGCGGCAAACCCCTGTTCAAAACTGTCAATAGAGATGCGGTGCGTGATCAATCCGGAGACATCCAGACCGCTCTGAACCAGCGCGATCATCTTGTACCAGGTCTCGAACATCTCGCGCCCGTAGATGCCCTTGATCTCCAGCATCTTGAAAATCACCGTGTTCCAGTCGACCGGAAACTCCGTCGGCGCGATCCCAAGAAGGGCGACCTTCCCACCGTTGTTCATCCGCGCGATCATCTGCTGCATGGCCGCCGAGGCACCCGACATCTCAAGCCCCACATCGAAGCCTTCCGTCATGCCGATGCTGTCCATCACGTCGCGCAGCTGTTCCTTGGAGACATCGACCACGTGCTGCACACCCATTTCCCGGGCTAGGCTCAGGCGATACGGGTTGATATCCGTGATCACGACTTTCCGCGCGCCAACCTTTTGCGCCACCAACGCGCCCATGATCCCGATAGGGCCAGCGCCGGTCACCAGAACATCCTCCCCCACCAGGTCAAAGCTCAGTGCGGTGTGCACGGCATTGCCGAACGGGTCAAAAATCGCGGCGATCTCGTCCGGAACATCTTCCGGGATCGGCACCACGTTGTATTCCGGGATGGAGATGTACTCGGCAAAGCTTCCCGGACGGTGCACGCCCACACCTTTCGTGTTGCGGCACAGATGCGCCCGCCCCGCGCGGCAATTCCGGCAAACACCACAGACAATATGCCCCTCGCCGCTGACGCGTTGGCCGATCTTGTACTTCACAGCTGCCGCGCCGGTGTCGACGATCTCACCCACAAACTCATGCCCCACCACCATGGGCACCGGTACGGTTTTGGCGCTGAATTCATCCCACTTCCAGATATGCACATCCGTCCCGCAAATGGCCGATTTCTTCACCTTGATCAGCACGTCCGACGGCCCGGGTTCCGGCACGGGCACGTACTCCATCCAAAGCCCCGGCTCGGGCTTGGCCTTCACAAGCGCTTTCATCTGGTTCTGCATGTGTCTACTCCCACAAATCCGTGCTGAGATATTTGAGCCCGCTGTCGCAGATCACGATCGCCACCGTGCCGCCTTGCTCCAGACCGGTCAGCAACTGGATCGCCGCCGCCAGGTTGGCCCCTGCCGAATAGCCCCCGAATATGCCTTCGTGATGCGCCAACATCCGCGCCGCATCCCGCGCGTCGCGGCCTGAAACCGTGACCGATCCGGCCAGCTCCACACCTTGCAAATGCGTCAGGTCCGGCATGGAATATCCGCCGCCTTGAATGGGGTGATTGGGCCGATCCGGGTCCACCGCGTAACACCGCACGCCCTTTGGGCCCAGATACCGCGCCGTGCCGGCCAGCGTGCCGCCAGACCCGATGAAATCGCAAAAGACGCTCACCTCACCGCCCGACTGTTCCCAAATCTCCGGCCCGGTGCCTGTCTCATGCGCCAACGGATTGCCCGCACGTTCAAACTGATCCGCGCGGTAGGCCCCACGCTCTTCCGTGATCCTTTGCGCGGCACTCTCAACCAGCGCCAAATCCTCGCCTGACACCTGCCCCGGCTGGCCGCCCTCGGCCTGCGGCACCAGCACAACCTCGGCCCCAAGCGCCCGCATCATGCGCGCGCGTTCCTCGGAGTTGCCCTCGCTCATCACCGCCACGAACGGATGGCCCAGCACGCCGCACACAATCGCCAAACCCGTGCCCATATTGCCAGAGGTCAGCTCCACCACGGTCTGCCCCGGCTTAAGCTCCCCCGCTGCCCGCGCCCCTTCGATGATCGCCCGTGCGGCCCGGTCCTTCTTGGAAAACCCCGGCAGCAGGTAGTCGAGCTTCGCCAGAATACGCCCATCAATCGCCAGCTCATCGCGCACCCGCGACAGCTCCACCAGTGGCGTGCCACCAATGGCGTCAATGACCGATGGCAGGATCACGCGATCACCTCCAGCTCGCGCCCAACCGCCTCAAACGCATCAATCGCCTTGTCCAGCATCTCGCGCGTCAGCGCTGCACTCATCTGCGTGCGAATACGGTCTTGTCCCTTGGGCACAACCGGGAAGCTGAACGCAGTCACGTAAACGCCCCGCTCATTCAGCCGCGCCGCCATCTCCTGCGCTAGCTTCGGATCGCGCAGCATCACCGGTACAATCGCATGTTCCCCCGGCAACAGCTCAAATCCAAGCGCGCCCATCCTCTCCCGGAAGTACCGCGCATTCTCCCAAAGCCGTCCGCGCAACGCGTCACCTTCCGCGTCCAGAAGATCGAAGACCTTTAGGGAGGCCGCCGCGATCACCGGCGCTAGCGTGTTTGAAAACAGATAAGGCCGTGACCGTTGCCTCAGCCAATCCACGACTTTCGCGCTCGCCGCCGTGTAGCCGCCCGAGGCCCCTCCAAGTGCCTTGCCGAGTGTGCCGGTCAGGATGTCCACCCGCCCCATCACGCCGCAATGTTCATGGGTACCGCGCCCTGTCGCGCCCACGAACCCGGTGGAGTGACAATCATCCACCATCACCATGGCGTCGTACTTTTCCGCCAGATCGCAAATCTGGTCCAGCTTGGCGAAATACCCATCCATGGAAAACACGCCATCCGTGGCAATCAACCTGTGCCGCGCGCCTTGCGCCTCCTGTAACCGCGCTTCCAACTCGTCCATGTCCGAATTCGCGTATCGCAAACGCTGCGCCTTACACAGGCGAATGCCATCAATGATGCTGGCGTGGTTGAGCGCGTCCGAGATGATCGCATCTTCCGGTCCCAGCAGCGTCTCAAAAAGCCCGGCATTGGCATCGAACGCCGCCGCATAAAGGATCGCATCCTCCATGCCCAGAAATCCCGCGATCCTTGCCTCCAGCTCTTTGTGCTCTTCCTGCGTCCCGCAAATGAACCGCACACTGGCCATGCCGAACCCGTAGCGATCCAGTGCCGCATGCCCGGCTTCAATGATCCGCGCATCATCGGCCAGCCCGAGGTAGTTATTGGCGCACAGGTTCACGACCTCAGCTCCGCTTTCCAGCGTCACCTCGCCCGCCTGCATCGAGGTGATCACGCGCTCCGTTTTGTAAAGCCCCTCATCACGCAGCCCCTCCAGCCGCTCACCCAAGTCTGCATTAAACCGACTGCTCGCACGCATGTTTGTCTCCTCTTACCCCGTTCTTCTTGCCGCAAATATCCCGGGGGTTTGGGGGCAGCGCCCCCAATCATTTCATCAATACCAGGCCTCTGGTATCTCGCGTTTCCGCCGCGCCACGTAGTCCTTCAGCGCCTCGTCCACCGCCACATCCATCGGCGGCGCCTCATACTGCGCCAGCATCGCGTTCCACTTCTCATAGGCCCGCGCGCGCATGTCCTTCGACCCGCCTTCTTCCCAGCTTTCCACGTTCTCACTGTCGCTCAGCGCTGGCTCATAAAACGCGGTCGTGTAGTTGCGCATCGTATGCCCGCAGCCCAGGAAATGCCCGCCCGGGTCCACCTCGCCATAGGCATCGCGCGCCATGGCCTCATCATCGGCCACAAGCCCATGATCGAGGATCTTCTGGTAAGACCCCAACCGATCCGCATCCATGATCAGCTTCTCGAACCCCGTGCACAGCCCGCCTTCCATCCAGCCAGCGGCGTGCAACACGTAATTCGCCCCAGCCAGCATCGTGGAATGCATCGAGTCCGCACTTTCATAGGCGGCCTGCGCGTCCTCGATCTTACTCGCTGTCAGTGACCCGCCGCAGCGCAACGGCAGACCTGCCCGCCGCGCCAGCTGACCAATGGCATAGTTCGACACCACCGGTTCCGGCATGCCAAATGTCGGCGCGCCGCTCTTGAGGCTCATCGACGACAGGAAATTGCCCAGCACAAAAGGCGCACCGGGCCGAACAAGCTGCGAAAAGGCGCAAACCATCATCGCCTCGGCCATCGCCTGCGCTACGGCGGCGGCGGTGCTGACCGGCCCCATCGCCCCGGTCAGGATGAACGGCACCACGATGATCCCCTGACCCCGCCCGCAATAGACGCGGATCGCTTCGGTCACCACCTTGTCCACCAGCAGCGGTGAGTTCGTGTTCACGTTCCCCATGATGACGCAGTTGGCATCCATCACGTCCTTGCCATGAAGGATTTCCGCCATATCCACACTGTCCTGCGCGCGGCTCATTTCCGTGATCGCGCCGAGATGTGGTTTGTCGCCTGCGGTCATGTGCGTATAGACCATATCGAGGTGGCGATGGCTGACAGGCACGTCGCATGGCTCACAAATCACCAACCCGGTGTGATGCAGGTTCGGGTGCATGTACGACAGCTTCACCAGCTTCTCGAAGCTCTCCATATCCCCATAGCGCCGCCCACCTTCCAGGTCCCGCACGAACGGCGCGCCATAAATGGGCGCAAATACCTGGTTTCTGCCGCCAATCGTGACGGACCGTTCCGGATTGCGAGCAAGCTGCGTGAACTCTGTTGGCGCCTTCGCGCAAAGCGATCGGATCCACGCGGCATCCCCGCGCACGCGGCAGTCTTCAATCTCCGCACCCGCCTCTTTCCAGATCCGCAGCGCCTCCGGGTCATCCCGAAAATCAATGCCCACGTCCTGGAAAATCCAGTCGACCTGCGCTTCCAGTTTGACCAGCGTCTCTTCGTCGAGAACGTCAAAGAAAGGCAACGTGCGTCGAACATGGGGGGAAGCGGTACTTGATGTGCCTGTCTCAGCCGTGTCCCGCCGGGCGCGTGCGCGTCTTGCCATGTGAATCATCCCTAGGTTTGAATTTACCCTAAACCCTAGTCCATCCTTTGTGACGCTTGTATTTTGTAGGTCTTTGGATAATTTCAGCTTATGCAAAAGCTCTGGAAACTTGTCTCCTCTCCGCGCCATCTTCTGGTGTTTGAAGCCGCGGCGCGCACCGGGTCCTTCACCCGCGCCGCGCAAGAATTGAACGTGCAACAGCCCGCCGTCTCTGCGTCGATCAAGCAGTTAGAGACATCCATGGGCACCCGGCTCTTCGTGCGATCCCATCGCGCCATAGCCCTGACCCATGCCGGGGAGCGATTGTTTAACGAGGTCGCCGCCGCATTTGATCGCATTCATCGCACCGCCGACATGCTTAGCCAGCGCAGCGCGCAGGACCATGTCACTTTGTCGGGGTCGTCGGCCTTCGTGCACTACTGGATGATCCCCCGCCTCTCCGGGTTTCACGCCGCCCACCCCGGCATTGACCTGCGCCTTCAGACGTCCGAACGGGAACCCGATATTGACGCCGAAGGCATCAGCCTTGCCGTGCGCCGTGGAACAGGATCATGGCCCGGCTGCGAAAGCCATCTCATCGCGCCTGAGGTGATCTCACCCATCGCCTCACCGCGTGTCATGGCGGCAGCGGTCAACCTTCGCACGGTGTCCACGCTGGCCCACCACACGCTCATCCATCTGGAAGAGCCCATTCGCGACCGTCCCAGCTGGGCAGATTTCTTTGCGCACTGGAATGTGCCCTATCAGGAGCCAAAGACCGGCCTGCGCCTCAACGATTACGCCCTCGTCCTACAGGCGGCCATCGCGGGGGAGGGATTCGCCTTCGGTTGGCATCACGTCACCGAACATCTGATCGAACAGGGCCTTCTGAAACGCCGTCGAGAATGGGCCTGGGAAACCGGTGCCGGGTTTTATCTCGTCTGGTCTTCCAGCACACCCCTCAGCCCGCAGGCTCGCAATGTCCGGGATTGGATCATTTCCGTTTGATCCTTGAAGCCTTTTGAGGCGTGAGAGTGTTTCAGATCAATCACAGACAACCCACCCCGGACTTGATCCGGGGCCTCTCATGTCTTTGTTCTGGACGAGCAAAAACTTTGAAAAGCGAGGTCCCGGGGCAAGCCCAGGACATGTGTTGCGTCTGATTGAGCCGGCCGGGTTTCAGCCAGCGTCCGCCTCATCCTCAGGTCCGTTCCAGAACCTATGCGCAATCACCGACGTCGCGACCACCATCACCCCGATCCAGGCGAAGTCTGAAACGCCATTGTAAATCGCCCACACACCATCCGAAAAACTTCGCCACATCACCTCGTTCGCGCCCGCGCGCAAAAGTGAAATGGCGATCCAGACCCAGTGCAGCAGGCGCCATCCCGCATCGGTCATGTGTATCCGGTAGCCCAGCGTTCGCTTCAACAGGCTCGGCCGCATCAACATGCCCGCCCCGATGATCACGGCAAACGCGATGGAGCCCACCGTGTTGCTCACTTTCACATAGGTCGTATCGTCGAAGATCAGCCCGGCAACCAATAGC
The DNA here is from genome assembly GCA_963422235.2 of uncultured Roseovarius sp. Taxonomy (GTDB): domain Bacteria; phylum Pseudomonadota; class Alphaproteobacteria; order Rhodobacterales; family Rhodobacteraceae; genus Roseovarius. Next base: position 1,309,325 of record CAXMWV010000002.1, on the reverse strand, counting down.
ACTGCCGTGAGCGCGAAAATGGAAATGGCCAGCCATGGTAGGCTGCGGTCCCATTTCCAACGAAGGACGATGGCAATGACCGTCGCCAAAGCGGCCAGGCCCGCGCCCAGGAAAATCCCGTCCAAGGCATTGCCAATCAAAAAGGCAAGGCCCGGCAAGAACTCAATCAGGAACCGCTTATCCAATGACCCGCATCACATCAGCACAAACACTGCGCTAGATATGGGTCTCGGTCGCGCCCTGAAAACCCCCGTAGGCCGGGGTTCACCCCGGCTCCCGAGGCTGCACCAAACTCAGTTCAAGACCCGCGCAATCAGGTCCGCCCCCTTGCACCCGATCATGATCGACGGCGCGTTGGTGTTCCCGCTCACCAGCTGCGGCATGACGGAGGCATCTGCCACGAAAAGCCGGTCAACACCGTTCACCGCCATGGTCTCTGCATCAACCACAGCATCGTCATCCGTTCCCATCCGGGCCGTTCCCACGGGGTGGTAGATCGACTCCGCTGTCGCCCGAACATGCGCATCCAGATCCGCGTCCGTGACCTTATCTTTCCCGGGCAGAAGCTCCTCCCCAGTGATCGCCGCCAGCGACGGCTGCTTGCACAGCTCCCGCAACATCTTCAGACCCTCGCGCATCGCCACCCGGTCTTTTTCTTCTGCCAGATAGTTGGGGTCAATCAGCGGATAGGCGCGCGGGTCCTCACTTGCCAGGGTCAGCGCGCCCCGGCTCAAGGGCCGCGTCTGCGTCGTATCAATCGCGAACCCATGCCCCCGGTCTTCCTCCGTCGCCCCGTCAAAGGCCAGTGCATTGATGAAATGCAGCTGCGTGTCGCAAGCCGGCTCATTTGGATCAAGCGTCAGAAACGCACCTGCCTCCAACCCCTGCTGCCGCCCCGCACCTTTCCCAGCCAGCACGTATTTCGCCCCGGTCATCAGGTAATTCGGAAATTTCGCATGCGACCACAGCGATAGCGGCTTGGTCATCCGGTGCTTCACCTTCACCTCCAGATGATCATGCAGGTTCTGCCCAACCTCGGCCCGATCTGCGATCACATCGATCCCGTGCTCGGCCAGATGCGCCGCAGGCCCCACGCCCGACAGCATCAGCAAATGTGGCGTCCCAATCGCCCCGGCGGACAACACCACGGCCCCGGCGGTCAGCGTCTCCATGCCGCCGGTCCCAGCAAGGGTCACACCCGTCGCCCGTGTCCCATCAAACACAACCTGCAACGCCTGCACATCGGTGCGCACCGTCAGGTTCTTGCGTCCATAAGCGGGTTTCAGGAACGCATCCGCCGCGCTCCACCGTCGCCCGTTCTTGATGTTCAGTTGAAACGGACCAAAGCCCGTTTGATCTTTGCCATTCACATCCTCGTTGCGCGGATAGCCCAGCTCCACGCCGGCCCGGATGAACGCTTCATAGGCTGCATTCCCCGATTCCGGGTTCGACACATGCAGTGGGCCCCCACTTCCATGATACGGCCCCGCGCCCAGCTCGTTGTCTTCCACTTCCTTGAAATAGGGCAGCACATCCTCATACGCCCAACCGGGGCATCCCATCGCGGCCCAGTTGTCATAGTCCCAAGCATTGCCGCGCACATAGACCAACGCATTGATCGACGATGACCCACCCAGCGTCTTGCCGCGCGGCGTGGTCAGCCGCCGCCCGTTCATATGCACCTGCGGTGTCGTCTCGAAATGCCAGTTGAACTGCTTTGACCCGATGGCCTTCGCCACACCCGCGGGCATCCGAATGAACAGGTGATTGTCGGTGGGTCCCGCCTCGATCACCGTGACATTGCGCGTCCCATCTCGCGACAGTCGTTCTGCAATGGCACACCCGGCGCTGCCGGCACCGACAACGATCACATCCGCTGTCACGCCAGCAATTCCTTCAGGGCGGCATCAATCACTGCCGTATCCTCTGGCACGCGGCCACCCCCGGCATAGTGCCCCCAGATGGAGTCGATCACCCGACACTCCGCATTGGGCATCATCGCAACCTCCGCCTCGTTATCTGCGGGTGGGAAGTAAAAATCCGTCCGCCCCGGCAAGATGATCGACTTGGCCGTGATCGCGCCATAAGCGGCCTCCCGATCACCATTGTAAACCGGGTTGTTCGCCAGATCGCAGGCCTGCCATGTCGCGATCAGCGCCAACATATCATTGGCATCGCGCCCAAAGTAAATCCCGTCCCAATTGCCCTTCAGATAGTCCTCAAGGCTCGCGAACCCCTGCGTCTCCCACATCTTCGCGCGATACCATTCCTGGCTCAGGGCCCACCCCGCCCAGATGCGTCCCTTCGCCGTCAGGCCACGCCAGGGCTGCTCCTTGTAGTACCCTTTCTCCCACGCCGGATCGCCGATGATCCCCTGCTTTACACCCTCAAGGAAGACATATGTGTGCGGGGCGGTCGTGCCCTGTCCACAGAAGCACGACATTGCCTCAACCTTGTCCGGGAAAAGGGAGGCCCACTGAAATGCCTGCTGCCCACCCATCGACCAGCCGCAGACAAGTTTCACCTGCTCAATGCCAAAAACCTCACGGATCAATCGTTCCTGCAGCCGCACGTTGTCATACTGCGTCACCAGCGGAAAATCCGGCCCCGACAGCGGCTTGGCCGTGTTCGACGGAGACGACGAAAGACCGGAATTCAGCATGTTGATGCAAATCACGAAATACTTGTCCGGATCGAGCGCCAGCCCGGGACCGATCAGGTAGGTCTGATCGGCATGCGTCCCGGCATAGCGCGACGGAAAAACCACCACGTTGTCCTTGGCCGCACTCAGCGTTCCATGGGTTTTGTACGCCACCTTGCAGTCCGGCAGCGTGATCCCGCATTGCAGCGTCACACGACCCGCTTCAAAGATCTCATAGTTCATAACGCTCTCCTTTTCGCAGGGCTTTGCACAACGTTGCATCTCTCCCATTGATATCTAATTCGCTCAACCTAAAATTCACTTGAGCGAAAGAAAAATTCACACTAGGAAATAAATCATCGGCCAGCATACACGTCGTTTCAGGCGTGAAACCAGCAAGCCACTGGCCGAAGACCCCAAAGCCAAAGACGTTCTGAATGAAGCGAATGATTGCCATTTGTGCGGCCCCAACTTTGTGCTGCACCACAGCGCAGATGACCCACATTCTGCGCAAGACGACGGCCCAGCCCGCCGTCGCGCAAATGCATGTCGCGCCTGAAAAAACAGCGTGCGCCGTCTCGCCGCTCAAGAATTGTGCAACGCGTTTCGCGCACAATGCTCAGGGTCTCTTCGCCCCTGTGTTGGCAGGGCAGGCGATGAAACAAACCAGAAAAACACCAGCAGGGATAGCACTATGACAATGGACATTGAGAGATTTGTAGAGTCTGAGGGTCGAGAGGAGAAGATCCGGGAAGTTCGTGCGATGATTGACGAGCTTGGGATTGAGTATCTGTATCTTCAGTTTGTGTCGGTGACGGGCAAGATCATGGGCAAAGGGATCCCGGCCGATCACTGGGAGAGTGTCGCCAAGAAGGGCTTTCAGCTGGTCTATGGCGCGACGGTGAACCTGTTTACCGACCGGGCGGGCAACTACCTGGGCTACGGCCCGGAGGCGGCGGAGCTTGTCGGCATTCCGGAGCCGGAGACCTTCATGCAGCTGCCCTGGGCGCCGCAGATCGGCCGCTTCTTCTGCACGCTGTTCCGCAACCGCGAAGAAAAGGTCGATCCCGGCGCGTACCTGACCTCGGACTGCCGCGGCAACCTGCGCCGGATGCATGAGGACTTCACCAAAAAGCACGGCACCCAGCTGCGCATCGGCACAGAGCCGGAGATGATGTGGCTGAAGTTCGATGAGAACGGCAAGCCGCGCGATGGCTTCTCCAAGCCTTATTGCTATCACATCGACCAGTTCGAAAGCCTGCGCCCGGTCTCCATGCAAGTCATCCGCTACGCCCGCAAGATGGGCCTCGACATGATCCAGGGCGACCACGAGGACGCGCCCGGTCAGCTGGAGCTGAACTGGATGTTCGACGACGTGCTGCGCAATGCCGACCGTCTGACCACCTATCGCCAGATCTGTGCCCAGGTGGCGCGCGAGCATGGCATCTTCGCCTGCTTCATGACCAAGCCCTTCATGGGGGTCTCGGCCAGCGGGTGCCACCACAACATGAGCCTCTGGCGCGGCGGCGCGGATGAGTTCGTGCGCACCGGCAATGACCCTGACAACCTGCCGGGGATGAAAGAGAACTACATGTATGTGCGCGGGGGCGAGAACACGTTCATGCCCGATGACGACGACCCGCAGATGCCCGGCGCGGAAGGGCTGAAGGCCATCGGCGGCGTGGTCACGCATCTGCAGGCGCTGACCTCTGTGGGCTGCTCGACGGTGAACTCGTACCGGCGGCTCTGGGACACGGGCTTCTGGGCGCCGGTCTTTGCCGACTGGGGCTTCCAGAACCGCACGACGGGCCTGCGCGTCTCGGCGCCGGGGCGGTTTGAGTACCGCTCGGTCGACAGCATGGTGAACCCCTACCTGATGGGCACGACGCTTCTGGCGGCGATGGATGACGGTCTGGACAACAACCTCGATCCCGGTGAGCCGGAAGAGCGCAACATCTACGAGGCGATCGAGGCCGGCAAAGAGGTCAAGAAACTGCCGATGTCGCTGGGCGAGGCGCTCGACCACCTGGCCGGCAACGAGGTCGTCAAACGCGGCATGCCGGGTGAGATGTACCGCCTCTTCGACGAATACAAACGCGACGAGTTCGCCCGATTCATGTCAACCGTCACCGAATGGGACAACGAAACATACATGGAGTGCCTGCCGTAAAGGCATTCCCGATCCGGGACCGGGAAACATAGGAGACAAAAGCCATGCTGATGCAACGCACACTGCCACTGGATGCAGCGCCGTTTCTCGACATAGCCAACCCGGATTATTCCATCCGGTCCCCCGAAGTGCGGGCTGCGCGCGACATAAGCTGGTACGCGCGCACGCCCTACGGACTGGCCATCCTGCGCCATGCCGAAATGGGTCAACTTCTGGTCCATCGCAGCCTGCGTCAGGGCAGCCATTCCTGGCCCGAACATAACGGCGTGAACTCCGGCCTCTTCGCCGAATGGTGGCGCAAGACGATACTTGTGACCGAAGGCGACAAGCACCTCCGTCTGCGCCGCTTCCTGAACCCGGCATTCTCACCGAAATCCGTGCGCGCCATGATGCCCGAGTTCGAGCGCATCACCAATGACCTGACCAAGGATTTCGTTCACAAGGGCGCATGCGATTTCATGACCGATTTCGCCGATCCCTATGCCGGTCGCGTGCTGTGCTACCTGCTGGGCCTCAGCGAAGATGCATCAGAGGAAATCCTCGAACTGGCCGCAGATATGGGCCTTGCTCTGGGCGTCACCTACAAGCAAAGCCTGCCGCAAATCGAAAGCGCCACGGAACGCATGTACACGCTGGTCGAAGAGGTGATTGAGGCGCGCAAGAAAGCGCCGGGCGACGACATGCTGTCGATGTTGATCAACGCTGGTGACGGTGACGACAAGATGACCCATGATGAACTGATGAACACCGGCGTCATGCTGGTCTTTGCCGGCGTCGACACCACGCGCAATCAGCTGGGCCTGGGCATGTCGCTCTTCCTGCAGCATCCCGAACAGTGGGACATTCTGGCCGAGAACCCCAAGCTTGACATGAATGCCGCGCTGGAATGCATGCGCCTGCGCCCGACCATCACCTGGGTCACGCGTGAGGCCGTGGAAGATTTCGAATTCCAGGGGCTTGAGATCGCCAAGGGCACCACGCTGCATCTCTTCTCAGAAAGCGCGGGCACGGACCCGCGTGTCTACGACGGCGCGCCGTTCGATATCACAGAAAAACGCGACCGCAACTACGGCTTCGGCGGTGGGATGCATGTTTGTCTGGGTCAGGTGGTGGCCAAGAATGATATGGCGGTGGCCTACCGCCTGCTATCGCAATCCATCACCAACATCCGCACCAACGGCACGCCCAAATCCCTGCCCGACAGCGCCAACACCGGGCCGATCTCGCTGCCAATCGCGTTTGACGCGCGGGGTTGACATAATTGTTGGTTTGCCGAGACTTCCAATTACGTTTTTTCAACGATTTAGTTGCGGCGCAATTTCTGCACCGCTTTTACACAGGTATAATTACAAGCAACTCGGCGTTTGATCAGGCCAAACACGCAGATTGAAAGTTTTTTGATGACTATTTGAATCGGAAAAGTGATGAAACTGAAGCCACGTACTCGAATGCCAAATGGTGTTGGTCTATTTGCGAAAGAACTTGTGGCGGCGAAACAGCGCCACTTGTCATTGGAAAAGAAGTTCGAACAGGTATCTCAAAAGCTCCGGGTCTTGGGCTTTTGTACTCTTATAGCCGTTTTAGTCACCGCGTCAGCCACATTTGCTCTAGTTTACAGTCAATTCAGTGGCGAAAATAGAAGTAACGTGTATGAGCAATCGGACTCATCTGACGAATTGAAGGAGTTAAGCGCCGCTATTCAGAGAACCGAAGATTTACTTCAACAGGTTGTAACCAATCAAAGTTTGATAGAGAGTCCTAGTCTGCCTTCAATTGACCCTGTTAACTTGGAAAGCCTTGAAGAAAAGCTCGATCGGCTCGTAGCGAGTATGAACGAACCCTCAATTGCGCCGATCATTGCAAAAGCCTTCTCCGGTTTGGCGTGGTTTGGTGTGGTTTTTCTGTTTTCATCGCCATTGGTAGCTCAATCTTTGTCGGGGAAGCTATGGAACATTACTAGGTTTAGAACGCTTTCAACAATTGTCTTGCTGCTGGGTTTAGCTGGTTCTGTTTCTGGATTGGGATTGATTTTTGGCGAGCTGGGTACCAGCTTCATCGATCAGTTTTTTTTGATACTACCGCCAGTATTGGCTGGTACTTCCGCAGTTACTTTCGCGACCGTCGTACTTCGCCAGCAGGGGAGAACCCTGAGTTTTCGTCAATTGGTTTTCGCATGTGTAATTTCTGTCTTGGTTTCCTTAACTTTGTTTTTGATGCTGAGCACCACGCCAGATAGCTGCAGTAACTCTTGGGAACTCCTGTGCAAAGGAGACGCGTTGATCAAGGAAATAGAATTCAACGCATACGTGGTATCCTTTCTGGCTCTCCTACTTGCGTTGGTTTTTTACGTAGCGGCTTCAGTCGTTGCAGTCCGCTTGATTGCCTCCCGGCCCGGAAACCAATAGGCAATCAAATTCGCAAAAACACCCGGCGGTATAACGGTGTCTATCCGGCAGAGTTGCACTGCAGAGATGACCGATCTGGCGAAAGGTATTTTGCAGCAAAAAGGCAATAGATGGCGTCAGTATGTCCGCACCAACGGCACGCCCAAATCCCTGCCCGACAGCGCCAACACCGGGCCGATCTCCCTGCCAATCGCGTTTGACGCGCGGTGACACTGGCTCGGGGCGTTAAAGCAAGAACCGGGTCAGCGTAGCGACATGGGGGGCCAGCTTGACCCCCAAATCCGTCAACCCGTCGCCGACTTTTGCGAATTCCCCAAGAAAGCCCAAGGCAGAGGCCACCTTGCCTTTGTCGGCCTTGTCAGACTTTGTCTCGGCGTCAATCGTGTCCACGGCGTCCGTGATCTCGACCACATCCTCTGGCGGAAGGTCATAGTCCTTGATCGCCGTTCGTATGGCATCCAGTTCCCGCGCAATCTCAACACGCATATCGCCGGCGATGTTGATCGTCGCGCCCTCTCCGACGGCGAGGTTCGTGGCCGTTACGTTTCCGCCATCCGTGCTGATGCCGTAATTGTTCTTCGTCATTGTCCACCTCCTACTTTTTGTCTGGCCTGTTGTCCCAAGGCCTTGACCTTGGCCCCGGCGCCGACCGCCAGATTGTCGGCTTTGACATCACCGCCCTGAACCATGATCCCCTGGTTGAGCAGCGTCGTCCGTTGTTCGCGCAACTCAGACGTGTCGATGTTGCACGTGTCCAAATAGTCGATAAAGCTGCGCGTCACGCGGCCCGCAAAGGCCGCTTCCGCCGCGCGTCGGTCCATGTTCTGGAAATACTGAACCGGCCCAAACGCAGCCACCTGCCGCCGGATGCCCAACGGCGCGCCAAAATCGAAATTCGCGGTGCGCTCAACGGATGTCCGGATATTTTTCAAAGCCCGTTCTTCCCCGCCAAGCGCCTTTGCCAGCCCTTCCTGGAACTTTGCCATCGCGTAAAACGGCGCGACCACCATCATCCACGCGCCAACAAAGAGAGACGCGATGAACTCAAACATCACGTCCCATGGGCCTTGCGGTGCAAACTGATCAACCCAGCGGAAGTTCTCGGCCACGGGAGGCATGATCACCCCGTTGATCTCCAGGTTGAGATCAGACCCGTGCCGAAACAGCCGAATGAAATAGGAAATCGTGATCTCCCGCCCCCAGATGGATTTCCTGATCCACAGATACCGCCGGATCGGTGCATCCGGATCCTCGGCGAACTTGGAAAAGGCAGACGCGGGGAAGTGCTGTGGCGGGCGTGCGGATCGGTTGCGCAGGAAGGGTTCCGGGATGTTCTTGCCCTGCACGAAGTAAAGTGGTTGCGGGTCGCCCACGATCTGACCGGCCTGTGTGGTAGACGCCCCGATCTGGCGCTCGATCTTTTCCAGATCCGGCTCCCTTGGCTCCGCGCTGTCCAGCCCGTCTTGCTTGGCCCGCGTGGTATCGACCACCAGAACCCAGGTCCCGAAAATCATGCCGAACTGTGAAAACGGATCATACCCTGAATAGGTCACAAGGTTCTGCGCACCATCGGCATCGTCGGGGGCTTTGGGGGGTTTGAAACTGTCCGGTTGATAGGCGGGCACAAGGGTTTCCCGGTCCTGCCTCGTCTGCCGGAACGCCAGGATACCGGCCCCCAGGATAGCAAGACACACACCGGGTACAAACAAAGTCAGCCCCGAGGCCACCGCGATCACGGCCAGCACAAAGTACCCAACCCTGTTTCCGAACATCTCCTTGTCGCGTTCATTCGCCAAGGCGATGAGTGTGGTGCGATCAACGTCCATCGGAAACGGGCTGGCAAGGCACGGGTGGTTCTGCTCTTGCCGCAGCTTATTGATCTTGGGCAGACGGCCTGCTGCGGCCAAACCCATCAGCAAACGGGCCGGTTCATTCGGACTGGACTTGAAACGCACGACAACCTCCTGCGTGGATGGGGTGATAGGTCTTCGGATGAAAAAGCTGTTTTTGGCGAAGAGGAGCACGAGGAACACCGCGCTCGCTGCTGTGTAGACCAGAAATCGGCGCACAAACCGATCTTCCGTCATGCGCTCGAAACCGAAGGCAGAGGCAACAGCGTCCGCAATGCCGAAGCCTGAGTAATCAAAGAGCCCGCGTATCCCCACAACAAGCCCGGAATACGCCAACCAGAATCCGAGCACGGAGCTTATGGCGAGGGTTGCTATTCTCTCCTTGCCACCCGCGAAAGTGATGATTACGGCGTAAACAAGCAAGGCACACGCCAGACACTCCAATGCAAACTGCGGATACTGCCACTCAAGGTAGCTGGGTGCGTATCGATAGTTCCTCGTGAAAACCTCGATGAAGTAATCAAGGGACCCGATCGCGACACCGGTGCTCGTTGCCACCAGAAGGCGCAGCATCAGCACAGCCATCTTCGGGCGGCTCGGCATTTTCCAAGCCACCACAAAGAACGTCACTATGATGAGTGCCGAGGCAACGAAGGGAAACATACTGCATCTTTAGATTGAAAAAATATGCGTAGATAATGCTAAAGCGAATGTGAGTTGGCAAGTTGGTCGACCACCCGGAATAGGCGGAACTCCTCCTATCGCTATCCCATGCCCCTCCCGGTCACAGACATGAAAAAAGGCGCGGAACACACCGCGCCTTTCAAATTTTGAGCTGGACAGGTCCTTACAGATCAGACGCAGGCGTGCTCATGATCTCCGGCCAGTTGCCCTCGGCCAGGCTGATCCGCTCCGCCTCGTTGCTGAGGAAGAGGTCATGCGCGCCCTCGGACGAGTTCAGGTACAACTGACCGTCGACAATCTTGAAGAGATGGGGCTGTGTCGGCACCTTCTTGGCTTTGCCAGTGCCCACGGCGCACCAACCACCATAAGCAGGGGCGTATTTCGCCGGGTCCGCCTGGAACGCAGCCAGGTTTTCAGCCGAGGAGAACTTCCAGGTTACACCGTCATACTCGTGCTTGAATTCAGCAGAGCCTTTGGTCGGCGCGCCAACAGTGTGATACGCCACCGCGTCATAGCCGCTGATCGCGATGTTCTTTTCCGGGTTCGAAAGGAAAAACTCATCGGCTGCGTGGGCTGTGCCGAGGGATGCAAACGTTGCAAGGGTTGCGACGGCAAAGCCGGTGCGAAGGGTTTTCAAAAACATCTGGGTCTCCTGTAGGATCGGTTCGAGGGGTCTCATGTCAAAATCAGCGGCACCGGCCCAGGATGAGAGGTTCACCCCATGCCAAGCGCCGCGTTGATGAAGTGCCGTCTTCGTGCTCAAAAGACCAATAAACTCGGATCACACCGGCTCACAGCTCTGCCAATCACACGTGTGTCAGGGGTTTGTGAAGTTGGGAATGAGGGTGAAATAACTCTATAATCCAAAGGCTTAACAGGGCTCATATAGCCCTTCGCCTTGAATGCCCGCGTGCATCTTTCTACCAGACTACGACCGCGATTGGCCCTCGGCACCGACCTTTGGCCACAGCTTTCTCCATAGCCACTCCAAGACAAAAGCCAGGATAAGGACAATGCAAACCACAATTCCAATGGCCTCCAGCCGATAGACCGCATCCTGCATCGTCGCCGTCGACGCCAAAACAATCGCTGCCGTGATCACCAACGCCGAGATAGGCTCCGGATGCGCGATATAGCGCAAACCCAAAAGCACCAGACCCAAGGCAAAGAGCAGCTCCAAATGAACAGGCAGATGCAGCAGTTGCACCAAAACAGCCAGCGCGACACCGACCGTAGCATAGGCCCCGTATCTCAGCACGGCCATCCCCTGACGCTCCAGCGGCACCAACCCTCGCATCGCGAAAATGAATGCAATCCAATAGGATCGGGGCTCATTCAAAGCATGCGCCGCGACAAGAGACCCGATCAGGCCAATCGCCAAAAACAGGAACATGAAGACACCGTGGGTCTTGGATGGGGGTGACTTGGGAAGAATGGCACTCAGACCGGCCACCTTTGTGGCCAGCATGCCCGCCACAACACCCAAGGCATACACACCAAACACAAAGTGCTCCGCCGTCCGCGCCTCTCCTACCTCAAAGGCTAGGAACCCGAAGATCGCCCCGATCAAACAGCGCGTCCCCGCGCGAGATACCTCCAGACTGGCAAGCAGGGTAAGCGCCAACAGGCACAGCGCCGTGATCCACGGGGTCGCAAACAGACCCGCCACCACGACAGGGACCAGACCCAGACCAATGCGCCAGTACGTCGCCTGCGCTGGAACCGACGCGACCGTGAGTGACCCGAACGTGAACCCACCAATGGCAGCAATCATCGCACCGGTGCCGCCCAAAAAGATCGAAAACAAACCCAGGACCGCGGAGCAAAATCCAACAATCGCCACCGATCTCCAGGACGGGACAGGGGGTGCAGACAGTCTTTGAGGAAGCATTGTCACGTTAGGACCTGCTGACGAGAGGTTTCGCGCAAACTTCCCACCAAGGCACGCCGATGAAAAGTCGATTTCGACCAGTGCCCTAATGCAAGCTCAGCAAAACCTCGATATCGCGCTTGGTCAGGCGCTGCAGCAACCCCCGCTCTTCCGCGTTCAGGCGCCCGCCCGTCTTGATCGTCTCATGGATCAAACCCGCGATCCCCGCCGTGGGCATGTAATAGACACTCGGGTTCTCATGGCTCAGGTCCGACACAAGCCGCTGCAACAGCCGCTTCTGCCGCTCCCCGTCCAGATCCTTGCGTTTGTCCTGCAACATGTGCCGCGATCACTCCCCGAGTTTCGCATGCACCTCATCTAGGTCGATCTCACCGATCGGCATCTTGTTGGCCGGGTTTTCGAAATCGTATTTGAACAGCTCGAAATCCCGTTTGTAGATTTCATAGACCAGATGCATCGACAGATCGTCGAAGTAATCCTCCACCGGATGCGCGCGTTTTGGCCCGTGCCCTTCGCTTTCGTTGAACCGGGGGATCTTCTTGATGTCGACCTTCTTCGGCGTCTTGATCGCCTTCAGCACATCGGCCATCCCGTCATTGAAACTTTCCGTCCAGAAGATCCGGTCATACCGCCCGCCATTGACGATGAAGGTAGAGACATGGCCGGACATGGCGGACCAGTGAATGTCGGGCTCCATCGGGCGGCGCCAGCGGATGGTGTCGCGCGCAAACAGCAGGAACCGGCGGAAGCTCTGGATTTGATCGAACTCCTGCTTGCCATCATCGCCGCCCACTTCCACGCCGTATTGCTGCACCAGAAGTGGAACGAGCTTGCCGCGATACCTTTTGCCGTTGCGTTGAATGCCGCAGATCTTGTCGAAGAAGCTGGACAGGATGCGGGTGTACGGATTGCGCACGCAGGTAAAGGCATAAGACTTGTGTGAGGTCACATTGGCTTCGATCACCGGCTGGCTGGCATCAAGCGCCCATTTGTGCAGACCGTTCTGCGCGTCGTGAATGTCACCGTCGAAGAAATTGCCATGGTCGGAATAGTACATGATCTGACCAATGGTCGAGCAGGCGCATTTCGGCACCACGCGGTAAACCACGCTCTCACTTTCCGTCATCCATGTTCCTGGAAAGCCCATTTTCGCCTCCGAACCGACACTGCTCTATTTTTTCGTCAGCTTAACGACACTAAAAAAGCAACGAAAGGGAGTTTATTCAATGTCCCTTCACCGTTATCTCTATAAACAAAGCGGGCACGTTGGGGTAGTTTGTTTCTGAAATGGCAAAAATTGCGTATATTTTGCTGTGCCACAAGGATCCCGATGCGATCATTCAGCAGGCGGAACGGCTGACGGCTGTGGGCGACTGCATGTCGATCCATTTCGATGCGTCTGCCAAGGTTGAACACTACCGCAAGATCAAGACCGCGCTTCAGGACAATCCCAACATCACCTTTGCGCGCAAACGCTGCAAATGCGGATGGGGAGAGTGGTCCCTGGTACAGGCCACGCTTTACGCGGTTGAGGCTGCTGTCGACGCGTTCCCGCGGGCCACACACTTTTACATGCTGTCTGGCGATTGCATGCCCATCAAATCAGCGGCCTTTGCCCATGAGTTTCTGGACGCGGAAGAGGTCGATTACATCGAAAGCTTCGATTTCTTCAACAGCGACTGGATCAAGACCGGCATCAAGGAAGAGCGCCTGATCTATCGCCACTACTTCAACGAACGTCAGAACAAGGCGCTGTTCTACGCCTCGTTTCAGTTGCAAAGACGGCTCGGGCTGAAACGCAACATCCCGGCGGATCTGGAAATTCAGATCGGCAGTCAGTGGTGGTGCCTGCGCCGGCGCACCATCGAATGGATACTGGAATTCACCCGCAAACGCCGCGACGTGATGCGCTTTTTCTCGACCACATGGATCCCCGACGAAACCTTCTTTCAAACGCTCGTGCGCCACACGGTGCCGGAGAATGAAATTCGCACCCGCACCCTGACCTTCCTGATGTTCACCGACTACGGCATCCCGGTCACGTTCTACAATGATCACTATGATCTTCTGACCTCGCAGGACTCACTCTTCGCCCGCAAGATCAGCCCCGAAGCGCTAGAGCTCAAAGACCGGCTTGGCGCGCTCTACGCGTTTGAAGATGCTCAGTTCCAAATCTCAAACGAAGGTCAGAACCTCTTCAAGTTCCTCACCGGACGCGGTCGCATTGGCCGCCGCTTTGCCAGCCGCTTTTGGGAAACCGAAAGTACCCTGGGTCGCCAACGCGAGTTGATGATCGTGATCTGCAAAAAGTGGCACGTCGCCAAACGCATGCTCGAACAGGTGCGCCAGGTCACCAACGTCCCGGCCATCGATTACCTCTTCAACGAAGAACACACCGCCTTGCCCGACCTTGGCGGCATCCAGGCCACGCTTGGCAAACGCACCCGGCATCGTCGTGCCCTGATGCGGGTGTTGTTTGACTACTTCAAAACGGATCGCATGATCATCTGCATGGACCCCTCCAACCTCGAACTGATGCATGATTTCGATTCAGACCGGTCCACCACCAAGATGCTTGAGATCAAGTGCGACTTTACGGATGAATACCTGATCGGCCACGCCAAGCGTGTCGGTCTCGCAGGCGAGCAAACCTCGCGCGACACGCTGGAACGGCTTTTGCCCACGATCCGGGGTGACATGATTTTCGAAAGCGATCGCATTCGCGATGCGGAGTTTGAAAACCTCTACACGCTGGATCAATCCGCCTCGCCCGAGGAAAACGCGGATCAACTGGCGCAGTTCCTTGATATCCCCGTCGACAAGGCGCTACAGGTGTCCTCAACCCCGCATCTCTTCGCCGACTAAGGATCACGCGCCATGCCATTTGCCTATGATGACCAGAACATCTTCGCCAAGATCCTGCGCGGCGAAATTCCCAATGATACCGTGCTGGAGACGGATCATTCGCTGGCTTTCAATGACATCAACCCACAGGCCCCGACCCATGTTCTGGTGATCCCCAAGGGGCCTTATGTCTGCCATGATCATTTCGCGTCCGAGGCATCCGAGGCGGAGATCGTCGATTTCATGCGCGCCACGGCAGAGGTGTGCCGCCTTGCTGGCATCAGCACGGAGGCGGGCGGCGAAGGCTACCGCACCATCTCCAACGCAGGCACCCATGGCGTGCAGGACGTGCCCCACTACCACCTTCATATCCTGGGTGGTCGGGTCCTTGGACCCATGCTCAAAAAACCAGGCTGATCCAAAACAGGGTCATTGATCCAGCGTTAAGTTGCCGAGGGTCGTTGCCTTATGTCGGCATCCCGGCCTGGTTGGCTGTTTGCCCAATTTGGCAGAAAACGACGGATGACTGTCATTTCTGCACTCTGACCCATGCGGTAGGACTCCACAAGGAACCCAAGACGGTTTCCGCAATCAGGAGTGCAAACACATGGACAACTTGAAACTCGAAGACTGCGTGAACGACATCTGCCCTTGGTCAGGCGGCCCTGTCTCGGCAGACTCCCTGACGCTTTACCAAGGAAAGGTCGTCGGCTTCTGCAAAACCGGTTGCCGTGACAAGTTCGAAAAGGCGACGAAACATTTCGATGCCGCGATCCTTGCGCCGACCGCATAGCGCCCAATTGGCGGCCTGATCAGCTATAGCCGCCCGGCTTGTGCGCAAAAAAGACCTTGGTGACGTCCTCGATAATCTCCCACGTCACCCGGGTCCCATCCTTGATCAGATACGTATCGCCTTGCGACAGATGCACCGTCTTGCCCGTGGCATGATCGGTTATCCGACACTCGCCCGACAGGATGGTCATCAGCTCATCACCCTGTTCCGTGCACTCAAATGCCCCGACCGTGCATCGCCATGTACCGGCGCGGGTCACATGCCCTGGCCCACCTGCGTCCAACCGCCCCGACGCGCGTGGATCGCCCTCGGTGATGCAATACGCACTGGGTCCCGGCTCAAACGGCCAGTCTTCCAGCGACCCGACATCATCCCCCGGGCGATAACGCATCACGTCTTCCGCATGTATCCGTTCGGTGCGTAGGTGGCATTGGGCCCGAACATATCGCAGTAGAATTCATCCACCTCGAACAAGCCGGGATTGGCGGCATAGTAATCCTCGATCGCCTTAGACGGACCTCCGCCATAGTTCTCGGCCACACCCTTCAGCTCAGACATGATCCCGTCTTCCATGCACAGCATCTCGCCCTTTTGCATATGCTGCCCAAGAAATTCCAACGCCGCCATGCAGCACTCATAGGTGTACGCGCTGTCCTCCAGCACGAACCACGGGCGCGGCGCGGACCAGATATCAAACGCGTCAAACGACGCGCCCAAATCCATCACGTCACCTTCGATGTAGGTCACGCGCGGGTCTGTCACTTGCGGTTTCTTCACATCAATCGAAAAGATCGGCGTCTCGCGGCCATAATTGTTCACCGTGTCCGCCATCCAGATCGCGCTCGCCCCATGGTGACTGCCAATCTCGATGATCGTGGCGGGCTCAAGATCCCAGATCGCGCGCGCCTGAATGGCCGCGTCAATCGGGCTGCGCAGGCATTCAATGCCCTTGTACTGATAGGCCATCACTCCGTCCTGATACTTACGCAGGAACGGATAGTCGAAATTGGATTTGAAGGAGCGCATGTCGGGCCTTTCATCTTTGGTTGGCCGCAGGTAACCGGCCCGGGGTGGCAGGGTCAATGCCACCCGCCCTCAAACCCGTTCACGAATGCAAGCGCTGGCCGTTGGTCGCCCCGGCCCGCCCGCGTGGAAACGCCCAATCACGTGGCACAGGCCCTGTTTCGTTCAAAAGATCAACGTCCTGCCCCTTGAGTGTGCGACAAAAAATCCGATATCCACCGGCATGGACCAGTCAACTCCAGATACCACCCCCGAAACGCCACAGGGTTTGCGCGCCCGCATCGGCGCGTTCATCGACAGCCGGTCAATCCAGAATCTCATCCTCGGTGTGATCCTCTTCAACGCGATCATCCTCGGGATGGAGACCTCTAAAACGCTCATGGCCGCCGCCGGTCCGCTGATCCTGACGCTCGACAAAATTTGCCTAGGCATCTTCATTGTTGAGATTGCGCTTAAACTCATCGCCCGTGGTGGTGGGTTCTTCCGGTCAGGTTGGAACGTCTTCGACTTCATCATCGTGGCGATCTCTCTGGTGCCCAATGCCCAGGGCCTCTCCGTCCTGCGCGCCCTTCGCATCCTGCGATTGCTCCGCGTGGTCTCCGTCGTGCCGTCCCTGCGCCGCGTGGTCGAAGGCCTGATGAACGCCATGCCCGGCATGGCCTCCGTGTTCATGCTGATGGGCCTGATTTTCTACATCGGCGCGGTCATGGCCACGAAACTTTTCGGGGCCAGCTTCGACGAATGGTTCGGCACCATCGGCCGCTCCGCCTATTCGCTCTTCCAGATCATGACGCTGGAAAGCTGGTCCATGGGCATCGTCCGCCCCGTGATGGAAAGCTACCCTTACGCCTGGATGTTCTTCGTGCCCTTCATCTTGGTCACCACCTTCGCCGTGGTGAACCTTGTTGTGGGTCTTGTGGTGAACTCCATGCAAGACGCGCACAGCGTCGAAGAGGTGGAGAAGACAGACAACTACCGCGACGAAGTCTTGATGCGTTTGCGGGATATCGAAGCGAAGCTGAGCGACCTGGACAAGAAGTCCTGTTCCCTATCTCGCAGACCTACCCCGCCCGCGTCAGCTTCAAAAACACGTCCTCCAGATCCGCCTGCTCGGTGCGCATATCCGCAATCCGGATACCAGCCGCCCGCACCATGTCCAGCACGTCATCGGTGGACATTTCGCGCGCGTGATAGGACAGCTCCATCATCCCATCGTCGCGCATCTTCGCTTCTAACCCATCTCTTTCGGGCATGCCCTCTGGCGCATCCTCCGGCCGGATCAAAATCCGCCGCGTGTCCAATTGCCCCAACAACGCGCTCGTCTTGTCCCGCACCACCAGATCGCCATGGTTAATGATCGCGATCTCGTCGCACATTTCCTCGGCTTCCTCCAGGTAATGGGTGGTCAGAACAATCGTCATGCCTTGCTCGTTCAAAGAACGCACATTCTCCCACAGCATCTGCCGCAACTCGATATCCACGCCCGCCGTGGGCTCATCCAGCACTAAAATATGCGGATGGTGCACCAGTGCTTTCGCCAAAAGCAACCGCCGCCGCATGCCCCCCGACAGCGTCCGTGCATAAGCCTTCGCCTTATCCTCCAGCCCCACCAGCGCCAGTATCTCATCGCTGCGCCGCTGCGACTTCGGCACACCATACAATCCGGCCTGCATCTCCAACGCGGCCCTTGGGGTAAAGAACGGATCGAGGTTCAGCTCCTGTGGCATCACCCCGATCGCGGCCCTGCTCTGGCGTGGGTTCACATCCTGATCAAACCCCCAGATCGACACGTGCCCAGACGTTTTCCGCACAAGCCCTGCCAGAATGTTGATCAGCGTCGATTTTCCGGCCCCGTTCGGCCCCAAAAGCCCGAACACACAGCCCGCAGGAATGCCCAGGTCAATGCCCTTCAGCGCTTGCTTGTCCGGCGCACCTCCCCGGCCCTGATAGACCTTGGTCAGCCCTTTGATCTCAACTGCATTCTCTTGCACGGGCTCTCTTGCCTTGGCTTGCCTCTACCCTCATATTCCGGATAGTCGAAGCCCAAGCAAAAGGAAATGCCAGGATGGTGACTGCCGACCCAGAAGTGCAAATCGTGGACAGCTACCGCATTTCTTGCGATGGCGGCGAAGGGGCTCTGGGCCACCCACGCGTCTGGCTCACCATCCCGCGCGATGTGGGCTACGTCATCTGCCCCTATTGCGATGCGAAATACGTACACCGGGATTTTGAGGGCAAGGTGTGATCCAAGCGGCTGACCGCGCACTCAAACTGCTAACCAGCCTCATCCTTTTATACCTTTCCGCCGCACTGATCGGCGCACTCATACCAGGCCAGACTGCGCCCCTCGCCACGCAAGTCCCTGAGGATGCGCCCGATGTCACGCTGCATCTGCTTGCTGGGCCTATCCATTACGATTTTCTACTGCCGCTTAACGCCGCCACGCGCGCGTCCATGGCACCACTGACCGAGCACATGCCCAACATACAAAACCCCAGGTCCGAATGGCTGTTGATCGGCTGGGGCGCGCGGGAGTTCTACACCACAACCGGAGGCTATTCCGACCTGACAGCCGGTGCTATTTGGCGCAGCTTCACGGGTGATGCGTCCGTTCTGCGCGTCGATAGCGTGGGTTCCCTTGATCCAACATACGAACTGCCATCCTTGACGCTCAGCACGGGGCAATATGCTCAATTGCTCGCCGCCATCACCGACAGTTTCGCGCGCGACGCCAATGGTGAAGTTATCGTAGTGCCAGGCGCAGGCTTTGGGCCGACGGATCGGTTCTTTGAGGCCAAAGGCAGGTTTGATATGATCCGTACCTGCAACATCTGGATCGGCCGCATGTTGCGGCAGGCCAATCTACGCTTCGGCGCTTGGACCCCCACGCCCTATGCCGTCACGCTGTCGCTGAAATGGCACCACTGATCACCGCGCCGAAATCCACGATTCAGCTTTCGTTCAAATCGAGTTAAACTTGAGCCAATAATCGAGCAGTAAAAAAGGCACCCCATGGGCAATCAACCTCTCAAAGGCGTGGCACGGCTGGTGGCCGCGTGGCGCAATTCCATGGCCGGGCTGCGCGACGGCTGGCGCGAGGAAGAGGCCGTACGCATGGAGATCATCCTACTGATCCTCTCCGTCCCCGCCGCATTCTGGCTCGCACCCGACATCTTCACCGCCGCGCTCCTTGTGGCCTCCGTCCTGCTGATCCTGATCGTCGAATTCCTCAACTCCGCCATCGAAAACGTGGTCGACCGCATCGGGCCTGAGCGGCATGAGAACTCTCGCAAGGCCAAGGATATGGGCTCACTCGCAGTCCTGCTCACCGCGCTCCTCTCCGCCCTCCTCTGGGCCGCGACACTCTATCAAGCCTTCCTGACCTGAAAACCGCCCTGGTCGCACGCACAGCGCCATGAGTATTTATGACCAGAAAGAAGCCTAGTCCCCCGCTTCTTTCTGGTTAGAAATACTCCGGGGGAGGCGGCTGAAGGCCGACGGGGGCAGCGCCCCCAATCCCAATTCCTGACAGCATCCCGCCAAACCGCACTGGCCCCCACCCCGCACCCGTGCCATATCTGGATCAATATCAAACAGGGGGGCGTGACCCATGACATTCGGCAAAGGCTGCCATCTGCACCTCATCGACGGCTCGGCCTTCATTTTCCGCGCTTATCACGCCCTGCCTCCGCTCACCCGTAAATCTGATGGCCTGCCCATCGGCGCGGTCTCTGGCTTTTGCAACATGCTGCACCGCTACGTCTCCGATGATCACGGCGCGGACGCCCCCACCCATGTGGCGGTGATCTTCGACAAGGGCAGCCACACCTTCCGCAATGACATGTACCCTGAGTACAAGGCCAACCGTGAGGCCATGCCCGAAGACCTGCGCCCGCAGATTCCGCTCACCCGCCAGGCGACGGAGGCCTTCAACATCGCCTGCAAAGAGATGGAAGGGTACGAGGCCGACGACATCATCGCCACGCTCGCCGTTCAGGCCCGTGACGCAGGCGGGCGGGTGACGATCATATCATCCGACAAGGACCTGATGCAGCTGGTGGGCGGCGGCGTGGAAATGCTGGATGCGATGAAAAACCGCCGCATCGACGTCGAAGGGGTGGAAGAAAAATTCGGTGTTGGTCCCGACCGCGTCGTCGACGTGCAGGCGCTCGCAGGTGACAGCGTCGACAACGTCCCCGGCGCGCCCGGCATTGGCATCAAAACCGCCGCGCTTCTCATCAACGAGTTCGGCGATCTCGAAACCCTGCTCGACCGCGCGGGTGAGATCAAACAACCAAAACGCCGCGAAACCCTCATCGAGAAACGCGAACAGATTGAGCTCTCCAAGAAACTCGTCCAACTCGACATCAACACGCCCTTGGACTTCACCATCGATGACCTCGAAATCCGCGACGCCGACCCCGACACGCTGCTGGCCTTCCTCGCCGAGATGGAATTCCGCACCCTCACCAAACGCATCGCTGAGGCGCTGGAGGTCGAAGCGCCCGTCATCGCCGAACCCGAACCCCAAGCTGGAGAAGCCGCCGCCCCCGAATGGCCTCCCATTGACCCGGAGAAATACGAGAAGGTCACCGACATGGCCGCCCTCGACACCTGGATCGCCAAGATCAAGCACCGCGGCTATGTCGCCATCGACACCGAAACCACCTCGCTCAATGAAATGCAGGCCGAAATGGTGGGCATCTGCCTCGCCGTTGAACCCGGAGAGGCCTGCTACATCCCACTCGCCCACAAAGATGGCTCCGACGATCTTTTCAGCTCCGGCAAACTCCTCGACGGACAGCTGAACCGCAACGCCGTGCTCACCAAACTCAAACCGATCCTTGAGGACGACGCCATCCTCAAGATCGGCCAGAACATGAAGTACGACGCGAAAATCTTCGCCAATTACGGCCTCACCGTCACCCCCATCGACGACACGATGCTCATGTCCTACGCCCTCAACTCCGGCCTCCACGGCCACGGCATGGACACTTTGTCAGAGCGCTACCTCTCGCATGCTCCCATCCCGATCAAAACGCTGCTCGGCTCCGGCAAATCCATGAAAACCTTCGACAAGGTCCCGATCGATGAGGCCGTCAAATACGCCGCCGAAGACGCGGACATCACGCTGCGTCTCTGGCACCTCTTCAAACCCCGCCTGCACGCCGAAAAAGTCACCCGCGTCTACGAAACCCTCGAACGCCCCCTCGTCCCCGTCCTCGCCCAGATGGAACGCCACGGCATCCAGGTCGACCGTGACACGCTCTCCCGCATGTCCAACGCCTTCGCCCAGAAAATGGCCGGGCTGGAGGCGGAAATTCACGAACTGGCGGGTGAGACATTCAACGTAGGCTCCCCCAAACAACTCGGCGAAATCCTCTTCGACAAGATGGGGATCGAAGGCGGCAAGAAGGGCAAGACCGGCGCCTATGCCACCGGCGCCGACGTGCTCGAGGATCTGGCGACGGAGCATGATCTTGCCGCCCGTGTCCTCGACTGGCGGCAGCTTTCAAAGCTCAAATCCACCTACACCGACGCGCTGCAGGATCACATCGATCCCGACACAGGCCGCGTCCACACCTCCTACGTGCAAACCGGCGCCTCCACCGGGCGTCTCGCCTCCACCGATCCCAACCTGCAAAACATCCCTATCCGCACCGAAGAAGGCCGCCGCATCCGAGAGGCATTCGTCCCCGCCGACGGCTGCACGCTGCTCTCGCTCGACTACTCCCAGATTGAGCTGCGCATCCTCGCCCACATCGCCGACATCCCCGCGCTGAAACAGGCCTTCCGCGACGGGCTCGATATCCACGCTATGACCGCGTCAGAGATGTTCGATGTGCCGCTCGATGAGATGACCCCCGACATCCGCCGCCGCGCCAAGGCGATCAATTTCGGCGTCATCTACGGTATCTCGGGCTTCGGCCTGGGCCGCAATCTGCGCATCCCAAGGGCCGAGGCTCAGGCCTTCATCGACCGCTATTTCGAACGCTTCCCGGGCATCCGCACCTACATGGATGAGACGGTGGCCTTCGCCAAAGAGCACGGCTATGTCGAGACCCTCTTCGGCCGCAAAATCCACACGCCCGAGATCGGCGCCAAAGGCCCTCGCGCCGGGTTTGCCTGGCGCGCGGCCATCAACGCGCCCATTCAGGGGACAGCCGCCGACATCATCCGCCGCGCCATGATCCGCATGCCGTCTGCGATTGAAGACCTCCCCGCCAAGATGCTCCTCCAAGTCCACGACGAACTGCTCTTCGAGGTCCGCGAGGACGCCGCCTCCGCCGTCACCGAGGCCGCCCGCACGGTCATGGAAGCCGCCGCCAAACCCGCCGTCCATATCGACGTGCCTCTGGTGGTGGATGCGGGTGAGGGGGGTAATTGGGCGGAGGCGCACTAGGTTCGCGTTGACCTGTAAATCGAGGGCCCACCCGATACCGACAGCCCAAAAGAGCGCGTTCTTCATGCCGTTGCTTTGCAATCCATCCTTCGGCCACTCAATGCGGAGTCAACCGTGGGAAACGCTTCTGGAGTCATTCAAGTTTTGGCATTGAAACCAGAATGCTTGGGTACCCATATCAACACGTGAACAAGTGACCCAGCCGTGTAACTTCACACATTAGCCAAAAGCAGATTCAAAATGGACGAGCTTTCCAAAGAATGGTTTGAACTTCGAGACCACCAACGCAGAAAGTTTTGTCGCGCGGTGTGGGTTCCCGTTTATGGAACTGTAAAAACTTTGGAACGAGGGCGGTTTCCCGAAGTCGGACACGTAGAAGAAACGCTCGCTGTTGGGTCAGCAGTTGTGTTTAACGATCAGCGGGAGAAGGCCGAAGAGCTGCATTGGCATCATTGGCGCCCTGACGGTTCAATTCCCTTCTTGCGCGCAGATGGTCAATACTTTGCGGCCGAGTCTTTTTACGGTTATGACGACGGTAACATCGGTCTTGTCCTCGTTCTCACACAGTATCTGAATTCTGCTCACCCACGCCAAGTTCTGTTGAACCAAGATTTCGTAATGGCTTACGGCCTCATCGAAGAAGGCAACTTTTGGCTTCGTCCAAATGAAGGTTACGAGCAGGTTGTCAGGCTTACGCGAAATGACGAAGGCGTCGTGATTTTCGTTGAAATAAGAACTGAGTACCTGATGGATTACTTGGCTGCACGAAGCGCTTCGCTTCGTCTTTATACCTATCGGCAACGTTTGGCAGTTCTACAGAACCACCCAGAATTTGAGTGGCCCGACGATGGTTCTTTGGTCTCAAAAGACCACGACACGCTTGAAGTAAGATGTAGTGAAATCAATGCTGAAGGCTTTAGACCCGGTGAAACTTGGGCAGTTTTCAAGGCCTGGCGCACCGACGTTGATCCTGAAGAAGACGTTCCAGATTTCTCGGGTGACGATGATGAAGCCACAGAAACTGCGTCTAGAAGTGGTACAGGTAGTGCCGAAAATATTCGCTTCCGAGTCAGTGGTGAAATGTGGCGTGGAGAATGGATCGAACCAGCGGAAGGTTCTTTTAGAATTGGCTACTCCGAACCTGAAGAAACACTAATGGTGCAACCCGACGGCGGTGGCAAAAAAGTTGACTTGAAAAAACTTCATTTTGAAGAAGTTGGCAAATACCTTTGGTTTCAACCCACCCTAATAGGGGACTTACTTTCCCATCGTGGGTCTAAGCTTTCTTGGTACACGCACGATACTGCAGGTGTTTCAGCTAGGCCTGATGGATCGACACACTTTGGCGTAAACAGACTTGGTCTTGTAAATGCCTACGCTTATGACGTGGCTCGACTTCCACTCTGGGAGAGACGCATTTGGGCGGCCCACAATTGCCGTCCAGACGGAGGAGTATCTGAGGAGCTTATGCAAGCTCAGATGGCTTGCAATCCCGCTGATACAAAATCGCCAGAAGCTATGCTGCACTTTTCAATAAATCTGTTGGGTGAAGTGTTCGAACACAAATTCGGCGCAAGTCTCTTCCGGGAACATCACGAAGTTGAAGAACTTTCCTTAAGGATTCATCGGTTCCGAGCGGTTGATGAAAACGGCCTGCGATCGCTAGCAAAAGACGTCGTAAAGTTCACGATCGAGCGAATAAACAAGAAGAGCCTTGTAGCTGCCTTGGGCGAGGGCAAATCCAATCACGGCACTCTTAAACTGCTTCAAGCACTTTTGGCCAAGTACACTGACGAAGAGTATGCATACCGTCGCATGTCACCACTATTTGGGGCTTACGACCTTCGTGGCGCAGACGCTCACCTTTCTAGCTCTGACGTTGAGGACAGCTACAAGCGCGCCGGCGTCGATCGATCCTCACCTCTCGTTAAACAGGCAGAGCAGTTAATTGATAGTGTCGCTAGCGCATTTATCATTGCGGGTATTGAGCTCAAAAAGCACGCTCCAGAACAAGACTCTTGATCTTCAGCTAACACGCCACTTTCATTTGTAACCATTTAAAATGCAGCCGGTTGGTTGTCTCAAGATAGCCGATACCTACTGGCCGGTAGAACAGAACTACTCAAGCATCGACCCTACACACCCACCCAAAACCCCACCAAACTCCCCCCATGCCCCAAATCGAATACATCTACTCCGCCCACTCCGCCTTCGCCTATCTCGGCTCCCGCCGCCTCACAGAGATAGCCGCCGCCCACAACGCCACCCTCATCCACAAACCCATCCTCCTCTCCCCCGTGGTCGAGGCCCAGCGCAGCCCCGCTTTCACCGCCCGCACGCAGGCCCATGTCGACTATTTCTTCGGCCGCGAGATCGAACGCTGGGCCGAATACCGCGATGTCCCCATCATCAACTTCCGCCCCACCCATCATGACGCCGACTACGCCCTGGCCTCCGGCATGATCATCGCGCTGGGCGATCGCGGCCCGGACGTCGACGCCATGGCCCATGCCCTGCTAGAGGCCCACTGGCGCGACGATATCGACCTCTCCTCGCACGCCGACCTCTCAAACGTCGCCCAATCCCTCGGCCACGACGCGGACACCCTCCTCACCCAAGCCGCCTCAGACGCCGTCCAAACCACGCTGAAAACCAACTCCGAAGACGCCATCTCCAAAAACATCTTCGGCTCCCCCACCTACATCGTCGACGGAGACCCCTTCTACGGCCAGGACCACCTCGACCTCGTCGCCCGCGCGCTCACCAAGCCCTTCAAAGCCCCCAAGTGGACCAACCCCCCGGTCGACGGGTAACCAGCCTATTGACGCACGCCCCCCGCTCCGGCAGCCTGCCAACACACGCTCCACGGGAGACCGCCCCATGCTCAAACGCCTCGCCCTCCTTCTGGCCCTCGCCATCCCGACCCATGCCGCGGCCATGGACGCTCAAATCCCCGCATGGTTGCAAAAACACGTGGGCACCGGCGAAGGCCAGATCGCTCAGGTCGTGCTCGACCGCGCCCGCGCCCTCTACCTCTCCAAACGCGCCGACGGCACCGTCTCCAACCCCTGCTACCTCGCCAAAGACGTCACCCGTCCCTCGGCCGCCCGCAACGGCGCCCCCAATGACCGCTTCTACGTCATCTGCGAGGAAGACCGCTCCTTCCGCGCCGTCTATTCCGGCTATGGCAACGGCCGAAACCTCTCCGCCGCCAACTTCTCCAACGGCCGGCAATGCGCGCAACACTTCTCCAACGCCGAAGGCTCCAAACTCACCATGGGCGGCGCCTACATCACCGCCGAACACCGCACCTCCTTCAAAGGCTACTACACCGAAGACGGCGAAAAACGCCCCTTCTACCGCACCTTCCTCCTCTTCGATGGCGAGGGCGAGACAGAGAACGCCCGCGAACGCGAAATCGGCGGGCATGTGGCGATGTTCCTGAAATGGCAGTGCCGCTACAAAGATGAAGACAGCCCCCATGCCGACGCCGAGGGCTACGTTCCCTACGGTCGGCTGGTGAATTACACCGGCGGGCGCTCCAACGGCTGCACCACGTGGTCCATCCCGGAGACGGACAACATCCTCGCCCTGACCGAGGGCAACCCGACCACGCTCTACATCTACCCCGAAAGCCGCGACATCAACGCGGTGGCCGAGGCCGTGCGCGGCGGACAGTCCCTGGCGGACGCCGGGCTCTACTGGAACACGCAATGCCTGCGCGAGATCGGCACGCCGAAATTCTGGCCCAAGAGCGAACTGCAACCCGTCATCAACACCTGGCGCGACAGCTTGCCCGAGTACCCGCCTTTGGTTTTGCCGATTTGTAAGTAGCGGCAAATTCGTATTCCGCAGAAACTACTAATTCGGTTTTCCAATAGAAAATCTTCAGAATAGGCCCTGGACAACGTCAAAAACTTTCCAAGCTAAGCCTGAGAAAACCCCACCGAGTACAATCCGATGCCTCCAAGCTGCGTCTTTGTTGTCTGCGAGAACGTTAACAGGAAATGCCCACTTAATGTAAGCACTTATGAAGCGGTAAATGATTAGCGAGATACCCAACGCATAGATAAAAAATGCCCATCGAAAGTCTGCTAGAGGCCCGCTGACGGGGAAAAACACACGCATAAAATGCGTGGATAGTATTAAACTGATCGGAAGCGCCAAAAGCCAAACGCCCGCATCGTAAGCAAACGATCTATGAATGGCTCCAAACCAAGTTCGTTTCCCAAGCACTTTGGCCTTGATCACACTTTGGACGGCACGGAAGTACATAATGTCGTTAGCACGAATGCGGGCCGCGCTATTGTTTGGCGTAGGGTCAGATACATTTGTTGAAGGGTCAACGAGGGCTGGTTTTCTAAAATCAAGCTCCAGTTCAAACTGGTTCGGCGGTTCGGCACCGTTGGCATTGCGTGACCAAGCCGTACGATTTGTGAAAAAAACCGACTGTATTGGTTTGGGTAGATGCTCGCTGGCGAAGACATCTACACTCTCGTCGTAAATTTCTTCGTCCTTTCCGCCCTTAACGGTTACCGTTAGCTTGAACGCTTGATCAAGCAATACCTCCGTCCGTTCAAGCCATTGGTCATCGGTCTCGTCCTCCAAGCGGGGAACTGTTTTGACAATATCTTCTCCGAATTTCCGGTTGATGTCCTGAAGCTCTCTATAGACCTCCGCAACATCGGCAAGACTCAAACGACACCCCCTGATTGGAATAGTCTCCGCGTAGGCACGGACTAAAGCAGGTCTCGCCGACGGAAAAGTTGTAGCATTTACGGATGCTGGCTCTTTCATACAACACACTATATAGTTGTTAATAAGTCAATGCGCCACCATTTGTGGTTACGTGTCTAACAGAGCGCTATTCAATGGCCACTACGCTTCTCGATGAAATAATCCAGCGACGACAGCAAGAAGCGATGTACGACCAGGAACTTTGGTCCTTCATGTATGAAGTGTCAAATCGACCATTGATGAACATTAGCGACGACACTCTTCAACTTCGTTTGGCTCAGTTGGAAAAAAACATTCAGTTCTTAGATTTTGCCCCAAGCAAAAGAGATAAGTTGTCGCACAACATAGGTTGGATGAGCCCATGGTGGTGGCTTCGACAAAGGTTTTTTACCATAAAAGAGTTTGAAGAGCGCGGCCTTTCTTTTCAGCCTAGGCAAGAATTCGAACCCTTTCATAAGGTGCGCAAAGAGTTTTGGGGCCACCACTACAGCGGACCTCTTAAGCTATTTCGCATCAGCAGGATTGAATGGCTTTTAGAAGCGCTAGAGTATGGACGTCTTCGTTTCGCACCGGCATCAAGTTACAACGCGACGGATTTAAGTGACGCTCGTTCTGATGAAGAACTTACAAAACACACTTTCATTCCCAAACACAGTTTGACGATGATTCATGAGTCTGGAAATGAGCTACGACCACTCGGAGATGTTCGAAAGAGTGTTTTCCATGGTTGTCAGGTCGGCTTGAACCCAATCACCGTACCCTATTGGCTGACCTCATATAGCTCAATTCTCGATCCGAGGCTCTTGAACGAGTTTTCTAGCGTTACCGGTGACGATGGCTTTTTGGCTGTATTTGACGCCTTTCGTATGGTTCGACAATCTGCGCCTGTATTCTCCAAAGACGTACCGTACCTCGTACCATCCATGGCAGAGGTCGAGTACTTTGATCCCTATTTTCCAAGTCACAATAAAATCAAACCAGCAGAAGCCAAAGATATGCGCTTCGCCTACCAACGGGAAGTTAGAATGATTTTGCAGCCAGAGGTACTAATTCCTGAGAGCAACGAAGAGGCAATATTCTTAGACATTGGTTCAATCGCTGAATACGCGGCCGTTTATGCAGCCAATGGCAAACGTATTGCTGGTACGGGCCCCGAAAACTTCATGTCCTAATCAAAGGCAGTCACTATGCTGGAGCGCTCAAGTTGCTAAGAACTCTACTTTAAACCTCGCAGCGTGAACTCAGGCAAGGTCTTTTCTCTGGTGAGCTCTCGGACATCCAAACGAGTTTCTGGCAGCTCATTCGACAATCCCAACCTGCCCCTTCGCCGCCTGCCAAGCCTCCCACGCCGCCGCCTTCTCCGCCTCGTACTCCGCTGCACCCATGCGCATCTCCAGCATCCGCTCCAGTTCCAGATCCTCGGCGATTTTCATGTTCATCCATGTCGACAGCAGACGGTTGATCCGCTCCTGGTACCCGTGCCCCATCGCCCGGTAGAACCGCGCGACCGAGGCATCGAGGTAGAGCGTCACCTTCGTCTTCTTCTCCGCCACCTCTACGTCCTGTTCCAGCGTGTGCCACGCCTCCGGGATCTCTTCGCGGATCGAAAGGGTGATCCAGTCCTCACCCCCCAGAAACTGAAGATCACGGCGCAGGCGCTCATGGGCGGTCCGTTGGGTTTTGGTCTTTCGGGGCACCGGTCTGGGCACGGGTCTGGGCATAAGATGAACTCCTGTTTCCCCGCAGAGCCTCCACCCGCGCCCTCACCAAACGCTTAAATCACCGCACCGACGTAATACCGACACGATACCGACGTAAAACCGACGTCGAATTTCGCCCTCAATCCGGCCCCTGCGTCAGCCCGATCCGGTTGCCCTCACAGTCCTCAATCTCGGCCACATACCCGGCCTCCCCAAGGTCCGTCTTCTCATACAGAACCCCGGCCCCCCGCGTCTGGGCCCGGGCCAGAACAGCGTCGATATCGGGCACGTCAAAATAGATCAAAACCCCTTGTTTTGAAGGCTGATACACGTCCCCCGCCGCCAGCGCGCCACTGCTTCCGGGCTGGTCATCATGCCGCGGGAAAAAGGCCATGTCATACCCATCCACCGCCTCCCGCCGCAGCTCCATTTCGAACACATCCCTGTAAAACGCGACCGCCCGATCCATGTCGGTGACGGGGATTTCAAAATGAAAGATAGGATTGCCCATCGATCAGTCTAAGCCCTTGTCAAAGAACACAAAACTCATCTTGTTCCCGTCCAGATCACGGCAATACCCGCCGTAAAAATCAGGCCCATAGAGCGGCCTCGGCCCGGGGCTCCCTTCGTTCGCACCACCCATCGACAAAGCCATCTCATGCGCTGCATTTACCTCATCTTTACTCTGGCATTCTAAACCCACCATATTGCCATTCCCGGGCGCCGCGGCCTCCCGATCAAACGGAGACGCCACCCAAACACGCCCCCCGCCGCGCAGCTCATAGCAAAACGCGTGCGGCATATACTCGGCCAGCAATTTCCCTCCGATCAGGGGCATAAGCGCGTCATAAAACACGCGGGCCTTCACGACATCATTGGATCCCAGCATCACGTAATTCAGAGACATGTCCTGACCTCAAATTGCGAAATTCTTTCCAACTAGGATGCTCTGAAAACGAATAAAATTCAATATGTTAAATAGATTTCAAGGACGTCCGGCTGCTCGTCGCCACCGCCTGATCTGACGATCACTATCATTCTCGTCAGCAGCCCAATCCCGTAACAATCCCGCACCACTCTCGGCGGCATCGCGACCCACCCCATTGATCGCCCCTCAAAAACCAACCAACGTGGCGGCCAAAAAAGAGCAGTCAAAGGACCGACCATGACACTGGCAGAGACCCGGGCCACTCCGCCTTCGCCGCGAGCGGCAAAACTGCTCTCGGTTGGTCTGCTTTTTCTTGCCACCGGCCTGACCGCTGCCGCCTGGCTCTACCACACGCTGCCGGGGCAGTTCGTGCTGTTGGGCCGCGACACGTTCATCTTCCTCGAAGGCACGCTGCGGACGATGAACGGTGACCTTCCCAACTACGATTTCAGATCTCAGCTGGGGCCGGCCATGTGGGCCATTCCGAGCCTTTTCCTAAGGCCCGAGACCCTATGGCTCACCGTGCCAGTCCTGCTGGTCGTGGCCACTGCGCTCACCGTACTGCTCAGCACTCAGTTGCTACGGCCGGAGAGCGTGCTGAATGGGATCGCACTTCTTGTCATCCTGATCTTCTGCACGCTGGCGATCAACGCGCCGTCTCGCTTTGGCGATACCTCCGGCACACTTCTCTGGCATCGCATCTATTCGAATATTTCCAACACGTTGCTGATCCCGCTCACTGCCTGGCTGACCCTTGCGATCATGGGACAGGGGCGCACCCTGTCCTGGTTTGCGGCGGTTTTACTCGGGGTCGCGCTCTTTCTGATGTTCACCCTCAAAGTAACCTACTTCATTGCAGCAGCACTCCTGCTGATTGTGGCGGTGCTTCTGGTCCGAGAGCTGAGGCGCGACACCTTGCGTGCCTTCGTGGCGTTTGCCACGATGTTGCTCGTCACGACGCTCCTCTTTCCTGCGGTGATCTTGGGGTACGCCTCTGATATTCTCCTTTCCGCGCGCATCTCCTCGGCCGGTTCATCGCAAATCCTGGTCGATGTTGTTGTGCTGATCCGCCAGTATGCCATCCAATTGGGCATTCTGTTCGTGTTGCTGTGGTTTGCGCCCCGGTCCCGCGCGATGGCGGTGTTTCTTATGGCTTGTGCTTTGATCACGCTTTTCATTGATCGCTTTGATGCCGGCCCCACAAAGTTCGCCTTGCTTCTGGGTGTCGTGATCGGTCTTGCTTTCGGCTTGTCCGAGCGTCTGCCCGTGGCGCGTGGGTTGCTCTGCGTCGCGCTTCTGGTCGCAGCTTTGGCGCCGTCCGCGTATATCAAATTGAAGGCATTGATCCAGAACTACGACCTTGCGACAGACCGATCTGGTGTCGCCCTAAATTCCATGCGTATCGATGCTGTTCAGAGCGGTGCTATCGATTATGTCGCCACGGCCCAGGCGGCGTTTGCAAACCTTGACGCGTCTATCCCGGAAACATGCCTCGACCGTGGGTATATGGTGGCTGATCTCGTTAATCCGTTTGGCGCTTTGCTGGCTCGCAATGGTGCCCCGACAGAAGTACTTTGGGTTCATGATGGTCTGACAGTCAGCCGCGCCGATCCTTCGCCGTTTGAAAGTTTCTTAGGTGATGCGTCGTTCATAATGGTTCCGAAAGCTCCGCTATGGCCTTCTGCGACGGCCTTTGTGACTGAGACCTATGCCGATGATTTGTCCGCCTTGCCAGTTGCGTTCGAGAACGAGGGGTGGACTGTCTATGGCGCCTGTCGGGATGGATGACCGGGACTAATAAACTATGTTGATAAGCGACGGACAATCCCTCGACGGACGCTGAGAAACCGATGTTGGAATTTGCCCGCGTCTTGGGTAACACCCGTCCTCATGCCGACCTTTGCTGCCAATCTCTCTTTGCTCTTCACTGAGCTTCCGCTGCCTGCCCGCTTTGCCGCCGCGCGGGAGGCTGGATTTGAACATGTGGAAATGCTCTTTCCCTATGAGATGACCATTCCAGAGCTGCGCAGGGCGCTGAATGACAATGGTCTCAAACTGGTTCTTATCAACACACCCGCGGGAGACTGGGACGCTGGAGAGCGCGGCTTCATGGGCGTGCCGCGCCGCATCGCCGACTTTCGCAATGGCTATCTGAAGGCGGTAGAATACGCCAAGGAGTTGGATGTCACCTTCATCCACCTGATGTCCGGCGTGGCCGACAAGGCGCGGGCTGAAAAGATGCTGGTTCGCAATCTTGCCTGGGCCTCCTATCAGGCACCGGATCAAGCGCTCACCCTGGAGCCTATCAACACCTACGATGTGCCGGGCTACGTTTTGGATGGCTACGATATGGCATTGCGCCTGATGGATTGGGTGGGTGCGCCGAACGTGCATCTGCAATTTGACGCCTACCACGCGCACAGGATCACGGGCGATGTTCTATCGGCTTGGTCCAAGTATGGGCAGCGGTCTCGCCATATCCAAATCTCTGGCTTTCCAGGTCGCCATGAACCCGTGGGAGGTGAGATCGACTACCCTGCGTTTTTTGCGGCTTTGGTAAAGGACGGATACGAGGGCGTTGTGGCCGGAGAGTACTTCCCAAAAACCACGACAGAAGCCGGATTGAGTTGGTTGAAAACCTATGCCTAAAACCGCTCCACCCACGGTCTGAGCGTCAGTTCGTTAGACCATGCTGTCCGGTCTTGGTTGATCAGCTGCAGGTACGCCCGCGCAATCGAGTCCGGATCAAGCATACTGTCCGGGTTGTCGGCAGGATCAATGCGTTCTGGCCGATCTGGGTTGCGAATGCCGCCGTCGATATTGATCCAAGCCACATGGATACCCTTGGGGTGTAACTCCCGCGACATGCTTTCCGCTAAACCGCGCTGCGCAAACTTGCCCATGGCGAAAGGCGCAGATTGCGCAAAGCCCTTCACGCCGGCCGAGGCACCCGTGAAAAGAATGGTACCCCGTGTGCCACCTTCGGGTTCTGACGCCAACATCTTCTTGGCGGCTGCCTGCCCCACCAGGAACGCGCCGAAAGCCGTGATTTCCACGGCTTTGCGCACGGCTTCTGGTTCCAGCTCTGCAATTGGCCCCCGGACACGGGCGGAGGGGTTATAGACAACCACGCGCGGTGCGGTCTCAAGCCTGTCGAACAAAGCGGTGACTGACGCCGGGTCCGACCCATCGAGCGCGACCGATGTGGCACCGGTCTCATCAGTCAGGGCCAAAAACTTCTCGGGGTTTCGTGCGGCCAGTACGAGGGCGTACCCTTCCGATGCCAGAAGGCGCGCCAAGGACGCAGATAGGCCCGAGCCGACACCAACGATCACAGCAAGTGGTTTCATCTCAATCCACCATCATTTCTTCGGATGGGATCACGTTGAAGAACGCCCCACCTGACCAAAGACCAAACCACCCATCCCGATGGGTGCCGATGTCGACAAGCCGATAAAAACTCTTCCGGTCGATCAGCGCTTCAAGATTGGTGCGGACAAGGACATAGGGTGATGGCTCCCCCGTCTCGGGATCACGCACAACGCGGATCGGGTTCTCTGGCCCGGCGACAACCTTGTCGCCAACATTGGTTTCAAAAATCAGATCTTGGGCGTCGCCTTCACCCTCTGCTTCGAAATCAATAGCCACAAACGGCGCATCATCAACGGTGATTCCCACTTTCTCAACAGGCGTAATCAGGAAGTACTTGTCATCATCTTTCCGCAAAATGGTGGAAAACAACCGCACCAGTTCCGGCCGCCCAATGGGTGTGCCCAGATAAAACCAGGTGCCATCCCGCGCGATACGCATGTCGAGATCGCCACAAAAGTCCGGATTCCAAAGATGAACAGGGGGAAGGCCCTTTCCTTGTGCGCTTCTTGCGGCCTCTGCGAGACTTTCTGCTGACGGTGTCGTGATTTGGTCTTTGCCCATTGCTTTTGCCAATTATGTCTAGAGAGATACCATTACGCATATAGTTTCCGCTGGAGGTTTGCCATGTCTGATGATGCCGATCTGTTGAAAGGGATCGAAGCGCTTGAAGAAAAGCTGGCGGAGGCGCGTGCGTCGATCACCAAGCGGTTCATCGGGCAGGAGCAGGTCGTGGACTTGTCACTGTCTGCCGTGCTGTGCGGGGGGCATGCCTTGCTGATTGGTTTGCCAGGCTTGGGCAAGACCCGATTGGTAGAGACACTCGCCACAGTCATGGGCCTGAATTCAAATCGCATCCAGTTCACACCCGACCTTATGCCAGCCGATATCCTGGGGTCCGAGGTTCTGGAAACTGGCGAAGACGGATCGCGGGAGTTCAAATTCATCGACGGTCCGATTTTCTGTCAGCTTCTGATGGCCGACGAAATCAACCGCGCCAGCCCGCGAACCCAATCGGCCTTGCTGCAGGCGATGCAGGAGCGGCGTGTCACCGTTGCCGGTCAGGACCGCCAGCTGGAACCACCTTTCCACGTTCTTGCCACGCAAAACCCGATCGAACAGGAAGGCACCTACCCGCTTCCCGAGGCGCAGTTAGACCGCTTTCTTGTGCAGATCGAAGTGCCCTATCCTGACCGTGATACAGAGCGCGACATCCTTCTGGCTACGACTGGTGTCAGCGAGGAAGACGCCCATCAGGTCTTTACCCCACAAGAATTGATCGACGCTCAGACCCTTTTGCGGCGTATGCCGGTTGGCGAGAAGATCATGGATGGCATTCTGGATCTCGTGCGCGCATTCAGGCCGGATGGCGAAAGCGCGTCTGCTGATGTGCGCGATCACGTGGCATGGGGTCCCGGCCCGCGTGCCGCGCAAGCGCTCATGCTGACGGTCCGTGCGCGGGCGATGCTGCAAGGGCGCTTGGCGCCTGATGTCGATGACGTGGCCGCTATGGCGGGTCCGGTCCTGCGCCACCGCATGGCGCTTAGTTTCGCGGCGCGTGCCAGTGGTCAGAACCTGAACGCGCTTATCGAGAACACGGTTTCAGATGTCACACGGGTCGAGGCCGCCGCGTGAACCAACCCGCATCATCACCTGCATCTTTGCGCGCCCGGGCGGAAGCCCAGGCGGCCCGTTTGCCACCACTTCTGGCGCGGGCAGAGCATTTGGCAGGCACGGTGCTTTTGGGGGAACATGGTCGGCGCAGGTCGGGCTTAGGTGATGACTTCTGGCAATACCGCCCGGTGCAACCGGGGGACGAACGACGCTTTATCGATTGGCGCAGGTCAGCCCGATCCGACATGCAGTTTGTGCGCCAAAGAGAATGGCAGATCGCCCAGACCGTCGCCATTTGGGTCGACAACGCAGCCTCGATGCGGTTTGCGTCGCAAGATGACCTGCCAGAGAAATCAGACCGTGCACGACTTCTGGCACTTGCGGTCGCGATCCTTTTGAACCGCGCAGGAGAGCGGGTTGGATTGGCGGGCAAAACGCTGCCGCCAAAGCGTGGCGAAGGGCAGATGGTGCGGCTGGCCGAGGCGTTCTCGGAAGATGGGGATGATGACTATGGCCGACCAGAAACGTCCGGCATGACAGCCCATGGTCGCGCATTATTCATCTCGGACTTCATGGGCAACATCGATACCGCCAAACGCGCCCTCACAGAGGCCGCCGACCGCGGCGTTCATGGCGTGTTGCTGCACCTTCTGGACCCGGCGGAAGAGGCGTTTCCCTACCGCGGGCGAACGATCTTCGAAAGTGTGGGCGGCACCATGGCGCATGAAACGCTGAAGGCGTCCGACCTGCGAGATCGCTATCTGGAACGTTTGGCGTCGCGAAAGCAGGAACTGCGTGCGCTTTGCGCAGCGACGGGTTGGCAATATGGCCTTCACCACACCTCTGACAGCGCGCAATCAATCCTCTTGTGGCTTTATCGCGCTTTTGATGGAGGGCCGATGCGATGATTGTTGGTCCTGTCGGTTTTGCCGCACCCTGGCTTTTGGTGGCCCTCGCAGCTTTGCCAGTCCTTTGGTTCATTCTCCGCGCCGTTCCGCCTGCGCCAATCAGACGGCGGTTCCCAGGGGTGGCGCTTCTTTTGGGTTTGAATGACGACGACACGGTGACAGACCGCACACCATGGTGGCTGCTTTTGCTCCGGATGCTGGTAGTTGCTGCGCTGATCGTGGGTCTTGCCGGTCCTGTTCTGAATCCGCAAGCCGATCCAAGTGAAAGACGTGCGGGTCCAATGCTAATCGTCATGGACGCCAGTTGGGCAAGCGCGCGCGACTGGCCGTCGAAAACTGCTTTGATTGACACGATGCTTTCTGAGGCTGGTCGAGAGGCTCGGCCTGTGGCTTTGCTGCGTTTGAGCGACCCGGAGACACCTGTTTTTCAATCCGCAGAAGCATGGCGCACACGGTTAACAGGCTTGGCTCCCGCCCCTTGGGCGCCACAGCCGACAGATTTGGCTGAGGTGGCGCAGTCCCTCGGTGATGAAGACTTTGAAACCCGCTGGTTCTCTGACGGTTTGAACCGACCGGGTCGGGACACCCTTTTGGCAGAGTTGGAAGATCGCGGGCCGGTTACGATCTATGAAAGCCCGGTTCCAGTGATCGCCCTGTCGCCTGCAACAATCACCGACAATGTCCTAAGCCTGACAGCATCCCGCACGGTCAGTGGCACGTCTCGCCAGGTTATCGTGGAGGCCCATGGACGCGACCCGTCCGGTGTTGAGCGCCTGCTTGCGACGCTTCCGCTGCAGTTTGAACAGGGGGATACGGTAGCCACAGGAGAGTTGAGCTTGCCCGCCGAACTCCGCGCCCGTCTGACCCGGTTCGAGATCGCCGGTCAACGTCACGCCGGGGCCGTCACCTTGACCGATGACAGCCTACGCCGGCGCGAGATTGCGTTGATCGGAGGGCGGCAGGATCGCGAAGGGCTAGAGCTGCTGTCGCCGCTGCATTATCTGGAGCAGGCACTTGTTCCAACAGCAGACATTCTGGACGGCGCGCTGATTGATATCCTCCCAGCAAATCCTGATGTGATCATTTTGGCCGACGTGGCCACACTGTCGGATGCTGAAGAAGAACTCATGATCAAGTGGGTCGAAGGCGGCGGAATGCTGTTGCGGTTTGCCGGCCCACGTATCGCTGCCAGTGATCTGTCCCGTAGCGAAGAAGACGCGCTGATGCCCGTGCGCCTGCGCGCAGGCGGTCGTACTGTTGGTGGCGCGATGAGTTGGGGGGAGCCAAAGACGCTTGCCCCCTTCGACGAAGACAGCCCGTTTTTCGGACTCCAGATACGCGATGAAGTCACTGTCGCCGCCCAGGTCATGGCTCAGCCAGACCCGACGCTTGCCTCTCGGGTGATCGCGCAATTGGCCGATGGGACACCACTCGTTACACGTAAGCGCGTTGAGGCGGGTCAGGTGGTCTTGTTCCATGTAACGGCCAATGCTGAATGGTCCACCCTGCCGCTTTCTGGTCTCTTCGTTCAGATGCTGGAACGTCTGGCTGTGTCCTCTGCAGTGGCGCTGCCCGACCTGACTGAAATGCAGGGCACGACGTGGCAACCCAATCAGGTTCTGGATGGGTTCGGCACATTGCGGGATGCCGGTACCTTGCCGGGTGTGGCGGGAGAGACATTGATCACCGATCCGCTTGGGCCTGAGTTGCGACCGGGGCTTTACGATGGGCCTGACCGGCGTTTGGCGCTCAACGTGATTGATGCGGATACCGTGATTGAACCTGTGACTTGGCCTGCTGATGTGCCTGTCCTGGGTTTGGCCCGACCCAACGAAGCCCCATTGGGAGGCTGGCTTTTGGCCGGTGCCCTAGTGTTGCTGCTTGCTGATATCATCGCATCCTTGGCCTTGTCAGGCCGCCTGATGCCCGTTCGCGCCGCCGTGGTGGTGTTGGCGTCCTTCACGCTGACACAAGGAGCCGAGGCTCAAGACAAACCCACTTTTGCGACGGCAGAGGTTGTTTTGGCGCATGTTCTGACCGGGGTGGAATCCATCGACAACATGGCCGAGGCTGGTCTGCGCGGTTTGGGGCAGACACTGTTTTTCCGCACTTCCGTGGAACCTGCCGATCCGATTGGCGTCGACCTCGAATTCGATGACTTGTCTGTTTATCCATTCCTATACTGGCCGATCACACCCGAACAACCAATCCCGACTGCAGAGGCTTACGCAAAACTGAACGGGTATTTGCGTACCGGCGGCATGATCCTGTTTGACACACGCGACGCCAATGTTGCCGGGTTTGGTGCGTCTTCACCCAATGGACAAAAACTGCAGCGCTTGGCGCGGCCGCTGGATATCCCGCCGCTGGAGCCGATCCCTGAAGACCATGTTCTGACACGCACGTTCTATCTGTTGCAGGATTTCCCGGGTCGCTTTTCGGGCCGCCAGGTTTGGGTTGAAGCCGCCCCGGCAGATGCAGAGCAGGTGGAAGGCATGCCGTTTCGAAACCTCAACGACAACGTGACACCCGTTGTGATTGGCGGCAATGACTGGGCTGCGGCCTGGGCCACGGATGAGGCCGGCAACCCGATGTTTCCCGTTGGACGTGGATTTGCGGGGGAACGACAGCGAGAGATTTCCTACCGCTTTGGCGTAAACCTTGTGATGCACGTGCTTACCGGGAATTACAAATCCGATCAGGTGCACGTGCCTGCCTTGCTGGATCGGTTGGGCCAATGAGTTATTCGATCCTCTTTGATCCGCTTCTGCCATGGTGGTTGATTGCCACCCTTGGGGGCGTTTTGATCGCGGGCATTGCGCTTGCTGTAGCGCGTGGCTTGTCCGGTTGGGCGTTTCGAGGTTTGGCCGGTCTCGTGATCCTCGCAGCCCTCACAAGCCCCGTCTATCAGCAGGAGGAACGTGAGCCCCTGACCGACATTGTTGTGATGGTCGAAGATCAAAGCGCCAGCCAAAGGTTGGGTGATCGGGCCGAGATGACGACTGAAGCGGCAGAAGATCTAGCACGCCGCATCGAACAGCGCGACAACACGGAACTGCGCCGCATCACAGTCGCGGACGGGGTCGACAATTCCGGGACGCAGGTCATGAGTGCGTTGGCAGAGGCATTGGCCGAAGAGCCGAGTGCGCGTATCGCGGGCGCAATTGTCCTGTCAGACGGTCGCTTGCATGACCTGGATCGTGCTCCCGACATCCCCGCCCCGCTGCATCTGTTGCACACTGGCCGGGTCAATGACTGGGACCGCAGGCTAGTTGTCGAGAATGCGCCCGCCTTTGGAATTCTGGGTGAAGAAATCAGGATGACCCTGCGCATCACTGATGTAGGCGATGCACCCATAGCTGTTGCGACGGTTCCAATCGACATTTCCGTTGATGGAGATACGCCGCAAAGGTTCCAGGTGCCGATTGGGCAGGACATTGAGTTGCCAGTCATTCTGCCTCATGGCGGACGGAATGTACTGCAGTTCAGCACCCCTGCCGAAGAGGGAGAACTGACAGATCGCAACAACACGGCCATCGTACAGATCAATGGTGTGCGCGACCGTCTATCCGTTTTGCTTGTTTCGGGCGAGCCGCATCCCGGTGGTCGGACCTGGCGCAATCTTCTGAAGTCGGACAGTTCCGTTGATTTGGTGCATTTCACCATTCTGCGGCCGCCTGAAAAGCAGGACGGTGTGCCTGTGCGTGAACTGTCTTTGATTGCCTTCCCGACGCGAGAGCTGTTTCTGGAGAAGATCGAGGATTTCGACCTCATCATTTTCGACCGCTACAAACGCCGGGGTATCTTGCCCTCTGTCTACCTCGATAATGTCCGCAATTACGTCGAAAATGGCGGTGCGGTTCTGATTGCAGCTGGCCCCGATTTTGCAAGCGCCGACAGCCTTTACCGCACGCCGCTTGAGACAATTATTCCAGCCCGCCCCACTGCGCGGGTGATCGAACAGCGCTACCTCCCCGAAGTCACTGATCTGGGAGACCGCCATCCGGTGACGGCCGGGCTCTCACCGGATGAGGGTGATGATTGGGGCCGATGGCATCGGCATATCGAAGTGACAGACGTCACCGGCGATGTGGTCATGACCGGTGCCGAGGAGAACCCGCTATTGATCCTTGACCGTGTGGGCGAAGGCCGCGTGGCGTTGCTGGCCTCGGATCATGCCTGGTTGTGGAACCGCGGCTATGAAGGTGGGGGTCCGCAGCTCGAATTGCTGCGGCGGCTGGCGCATTGGATGATGAAAGAGCCAGAACTTGAGGAAGAGGCGCTTTGGGCCGAAGCCACGGGCCAGCAGATGCGCATCGTCCGGCGCTCTCTCACGGACACCATTGGTCCGGTCACGGTCACCACGCCATCCGGTGACGTTCTTGAAATGGAACTGGAGGAAGTATCGCCAGGGCGTTTTGAAACGCTCTACGATGGGCCAGACATCGGCCTTTACCGGATCGAGAATGGAGAGCACACAGCCGTGATCGGGCTTGGGCCAGCTTCGCCGGTTGAGTTCGAAGAGACCATTGCCAGTGCCGAGCCGCTTGATCCGATCATGGCGGCAACAGGCGGCGGCGCTTTGGCCCTTGAGGATGGTTTGCCGCGCCTGCGGTCTGTAAGACAAGGCCGCCCTGCGATCGGGCGTGGTTGGATTGGGCTTACCCCACGCGGTGCTTACGAGACACGCGCGGTCATGCAACTGCCCTTGTTGCCGGCTTGGTTGGTGTTGTTGTTGAGCTCAGCTTTGATCCTGGGCGGTTGGCTGCGCGAAGGACGTCGCTAAAACGGTGAAAAGGCTAGAACCGTTCAGGGGGACAGCTTCACCCGGACCAGCTCACTTGACCAGCCATCAACCGAACAATGCGCTTTCACGAAAATCTCACGCGTGCCGTCTGGAATGACCACACCGCTGATGGACCGCGTAAAGGGTTGTTCGTTGACATGCGGATGCATCAGCTTGCGATAGGCTAGCACGTTGCCATTTGCGTCTTGCACTTCCCACCCATCTACGTAGTGATCCCACCCAGTATCGGCGTGTTCGACCGTCACGTGAATGTTCCACAACATGCCGACCTTCTCGACCTTCACATCAGTGACGCGTGGGGCGTCCGCAAATGCAGGGGTTGCCAAGAGGGCCGAAATCATAAGGACGCGCAGCGTTTTCATAGTGGAGAGTTTAGCTGCGAATCGAACCTCGCACACTCACTTCTTTGTGCTGCAATTGTAACAAGCGTGAGATGCGAAAAGGCGCAAGGTGCTGCCCAACTTTGGCCAAATTAGCTTGGTACCTCTTAGCCAACGAATGCATTCGGAGTTCACATGCGACGCATACTCGCCGCGATTTCATGCGCCTTTCTGTTTACGTCAGGCGCAGCCGCAGACTCAGACCTGAAACGACTTGATACCGGCGATGACAGCCGCGGGTGGGAAGCTGTTGGCAAACTAAACATCGATGGCCGAGGGTTCTGCACCGGGGCACTGATTGCCCCTGATTTGGTGCTGACAGCCGCGCATTGCCTTTACGACAAACAAACAGGCCAACGCATTGATCACGCCAAGGTGGAGTTTCTGGCGGGCTGGCGAAATGGCCGCGCATTGGCGTATCGCAATGTCCGCCGTGCCGTGACGCACGAGGATTACGAGTTCGAAAGCGCGGTGTCCACGGCGCGTGTTCGCAACGATCTGGCCTTGCTGGAGTTGCATCACCCCATTCAGAACACGCAAGTCATTCCTTTCAAGACCGATGTGCGCCCGAGCCGAGGACAAGAGATCGGCATTGTCAGCTACGGTCGTGACCGTTCCGAAGCACCCTCTATTCAGGAAGTATGCGATGTGATGGCCCGACAAGAGGGTGTTTTGGTCATGTCCTGCGACGTTGATTTCGGATCATCCGGGTCGCCCATCTTTTCCTTTGAGGCAGGCGAACCTCGCATCGTGTCCGTGGTGTCCGCAATGGCTCAGGTCGACGGTCAGAAAGTCGCGCTTGGTACCCAACTGCAAGAGCCACTTTTGGATCTGTTGAATGCATTGGACGAAGGGCAGGGCGTGTTCCAGAGTTCAGCCCCGCAGATGTCAGGTGTCGGAACGCGCCGGGAAACCGGGGCATAATTCGTGAAAACGCAATGAGGCGCCTGCTGCGAAAAATTGGCGCTTTGTTGTGTCTGACAATGCTGCCGACTGTTGCGCAGGCTGATGGTCTTATCCGACTAACAGACCGGGATGATTTGTTCGGCTGGGAAGCGGTTGGGCGGGTGGAACTCGCGGGCAATGGATATTGCACAGGGGTGCTGATCGCCACAGACCTTGTGCTGACAGCTGCCCATTGTATCTATGATGACAGCGGTGCGGCCATTCCGGCCGCGCAGATACGGTTTCGCGCAGGGCTGCGCGACGGGGTTTCGATTGCCGAGCGTACGGCCGCGCGCGTCGTCTCTGACCAAAATTATCAACCCGGTGCGGGTATGACTGCTGGCAATGTGCGCAGTGATGCAGCCTTGATCGAGTTGGAAAGCCCAATCCTCGCGTCCGAGGCGGCCCCGTTTGTCATTCATACCAATGCACAGGCCGGTGACAGGATCAGTGTTGTTTCCTATGGCAAGGGCCGGGACGACGCCTTGTCGTGGCAGCGCGATTGTGGCGTTTTACAGCGCGGTGGTGGGCTTTTTGTCATGGACTGCAACGTAACCTTTGGGTCGTCTGGCGCGCCAGTCTTCTACCGTGATGGCCGTCGCGCGCGCATTCTGTCACTCATCAGCGGCGGTCGTTTTGAAGGTGGGAAATCCATCATGGCGTTCGGGATGGAACTGCCTGCCGTCGTGGATCAGCTCAAACGCGATTTGCGAGCCCTGCCCAAAGGCCCCGTCGAAGGGGCTCGGTTTGAATCTGTCGGTAGATTGCGCGGCGGGAACGCGTCCGGGGCGAAATTTTCCTCTGTCGACGGGTCTTGAAACCGTAAAAATACTTACCCACATTCAGATCATCGGCGCCGCATAGCGGGTCGATGAACAACACGCCTGTCCCAATGGGAAGGCACAACATCGTTATCGCTCAAAGGAGGATGACCTATGCG
The DNA here is from genome assembly GCA_963422235.2 of uncultured Roseovarius sp. Taxonomy (GTDB): domain Bacteria; phylum Pseudomonadota; class Alphaproteobacteria; order Rhodobacterales; family Rhodobacteraceae; genus Roseovarius. The sequence continues at coordinate 1,266,293 of CAXMWV010000002.1, read as the reverse complement.
TAACTTTGATCTTGCACCCCTTTACCGTGCAACCATCGGCTTTGATCAGATCGCGGACATGATGGACCGTGTTCTCGCAACAGACCTGAATCAACCGACCTATCCACCTTACAACATCGAAAAAACTGCCGACGATGCTTATCGCATCTCGGTTGCCGTGGCAGGCTTTGCTGATGCCGATCTTTCGGTAGAAGTCAAAGAAGGTGCCCTGATCGTCTCGGCCAAGAAAGCCGACGAAGACCAGAGCCGCACGTTCCTGCACCGCGGTATCGCAACCCGCGCGTTTGAGCGTAAGTTCCAGCTGGCTGACCATGTCCGTGTGACGGGTGCAAGCCATACTGACGGCATGCTGCACATTGATCTTGTGCGGGAAGTCCCGGAAGCGTTGAAACCCCGCCGCATCGAAATCATGAGCGGTGAAGCGGTTGAGAAGGACGTCGTCGAGGCGAAAGCGGTGAACTAAACCGCTTGGCACTCTCTCACTTTTGTTTGCAGCCCCGCGTTCTGGCGCGGGGCTGCATTGCTTTTACTGCTCGAGGCTTTCTGCCAAACGCATCAGCCGAACGGCTTCTGCCCGGTAGCCAAATGCATCTTCGCCCTTGGCCGAGTTTGCCAAATCGATCGCTTGGTCGTAGCTCCAATCGCCAAGGTAAGGACTATCGGTCAGCAACTGGCCAAACCCGGCAATTGCCATCGCAAAGCGCATGTCGCTTGAAACCTCGCCGCCCTCTAAAATGGGTGTCTCAATAAGCTGGCTGACATCTGCACCTGGCTCTTTGTAGCGCAGTTTGAAAAACCCGAGTTCGTCGCTGTCATCACTTGCTGCCGCCTCACCATAACGCAGGGGATCGGTCAGGACAGCAGGGGAGCCAACGGGTGTAATCTCGTAAAGCGCCGTCACCGAGTGACCTGCACCGATGTCACCGGCGTCCACCTTGTCATTGTTGAAATCCTCGCGGTTCAGCGCGCGGGTTTCATATCCGATCAGGCGATACTCAGCGATTTGCGCGGGGTTGAACTCCACCTGGATCTTCACGTCATTCGCAATCGGGAAAAGCGCGCCAGTAAATTGATCTACCAGCACTTTCTGCGCCTCGCTGAGCGTGTCGATGTAGGAAGCCTGCCCGTTGCCGTTCTGGGCAAGGGCCTGCATCGTGGCGTCATCAAGGTTGCCCCGACCAAAGCCCATAACGGATAGATAGGTACCGCTGTCCCGCTTGTCTGCGATGAAGGTTTCCAGGGCTTCCGGGTCGTTCAGACCCACGTTGAAATCTCCGTCAGTGGCAAGGATCACGCGGGTGACTTCGCCATCCTCGGCCATGCCTTCCGCAACAGCATAGGCCTGTTGCAACCCGGCCTGTCCTGCGGTTGAACCACCGGCCTGCAGGTTGTCCAATGCGGCCAGAATCGCGGCGCGGTCTGTGGCGGGGGTCGCCTTAAGTACCTGCCCGGCACTGCCGGCATAGGTGACGATCGCTACCTGATCCTGTTCGGTTAGCTCTGGCAACATCAGCGCGAAAGACTGCTTCAAAAGCGGCAGCTTGTTCGGCGCGTTCATGGAACCGGATGTATCGATCAGGAACACCAAGTTGAGCGGCGGACGATCTTCAATCGCGGGCTCTTCGCCCTGAATGGCGATGTGCAGAAGCTGCGTGTCCGGGTTCCACGGGGTGTCTGCCACGGTGATCGTGGGCCGGAATGGCGCGTCTCCGTCCGGTGCCGGATAGGCATAGGGGAAGTAGTTGATCATCTCCTCAATGCGTACGGCGCCCTCGGGCGGCAACTGCCCGGCGGTCAGCGATGACCGCACAACTGCATAGGATGCGGTGTCTACATCAATAGAAAAGGTCGATACCGGCTCTTCCGCTGTGACCTTTAGGGGGTTCTGATCGGCATCCGGGTAGGCCTCAGAGTCTGCTTCTGGCGGCAAGAGTACGCCCGGTTCGGGCACCGCGATGCGCGAAAACGCCTGCCCTTCCAAAGCTGAAACCGCGGGCGCTGCTCCGACAAGGGGCTGCTCCAGTATGATGGCATCCGCTTCTGGAACTGGGGCAGGCGCGGCCTCGACTTGTGTACTGCCTGTCTCCGCCGCTTGTTTTCGGACAGCTGTGTCGTCGGCCAGAACGGACACTTCCGTTTCCTCAACTGAATAGTCAGGCGCGAACAGATCCAGCGGCTGTTGCCAGTTCGGCACGACTGCGACCAGACCAAGCGCCACGAAAGCTGTGCTAGCCGTCAGGGCCCCGCGTGTGCTCATTGCGTTCAACATGTTTCTTACTCCTGTCATGAAGCCCGTTTTCGGGCGATCAGGAGTAAGACGCGGCTCAGACTGCGATTCTTGGAGGGTTTCGAATTTTTTCTGCGCAATGGCCAAATCAGCCGCCTTGCGTGCGGCGTCGGGCGCGGGCGTGGCCGCCTGCATGGCTTGCTTCAGGTCGTCAAAATCGTCGCTCATACCTGATCCTCTCTCGCGCGCAGGGCGCGCAGATGTTTCTTCGCCTCGGACACCCGCCAGCTGATCGTGCCGGGGGAAACGCCGAGGATCTCGCCCGCCTCCTCATGGGTCACCTCATCGAGCACGAGGGCGAGCGTGTCGCGCAGCTCCTCCGGCAGGGCGCGCATGGCTTGGGTCAACCAATCCACCGCCTCTGCGGTCTCAGTGTCCGCTGCCCGGCGGCTTATTTCCCAATCGCCCCAACCTTCCGTGTTGCGAGCGCGCGTTGCGTGTCTGCGGCGGCGATCATGGGCTGCATTGACCACGACACGCCAAAGCCACGTGGTCAGCCGTGCATCCCCGCGATACCCCTGCAGTTTGGCGGGCAAGGCGGCGCAAACATCCTGCGTCAGGTCCTCTGCATCCGCGCGCGCCAGTCAGGCGAAAGGCCAGCCGAAAAATGCCGTCATACTGCCGCTCCAGCAGCGACGCGAAGGCCGCTGCATCCCCGTCGGCCGCCGCTTTGGCGAGGCTTTCATTGCTGGGTTCCATGCGCATGACGATCATAGGACGCGCGCGGAAGGTCAATCCTTGGAAAAGTTTTCAAAAAAGTCTCCGGGGGTCTGAAGGCCACACCACCGAATGCGTTTTGGGGCGTGTCGTAGCAGGCATATAGCAGGGTTACGCTCCTCCGAGATACTCCATCAGGGCCTTTGGTGGATTGGCGAAGATGTCGTTTGTCGCCGCGGGCGGGTGCGCCATACCGTTCGCCACAAGGATCACGTCATCCGCCACGCGCCGCGCATCCTCAGGTTCGTGGGTGACCATCAGAACGGTCGCGTTCCGTGCACGCGCCAAGTCGGTGACCAGTCCCAACATCTCCGCTTTGAGAGCAGGGCCAAGCGCGGCAAAAGGTTCGTCCAGTAAGATCAGTTCATGGTCTTGGACGATCAGTCTGGCCAGTGCGACGCGGGCCTGTTGGCCGCCCGACAGAGCCGCTGGTTTGCGAGTGTCCATTTCACCCAAGCCAACCTCACGCAGGGCCGCTTCCACACGTGCTCGATCCTCCATCGAAAGCCTCAGATTGGGAGAAAGGCCAAGCCCGACGTTCTGGGCTGCCGTGAGATGTGGGAACAGGTTCCCGTCTTGAAAGAGCATGGCAATGGGGCGGTCGCCTGGTGCGGCTTTGGTGAAATCTTTGCCTTCCCATTCGACGCGACCCGTGGTCAGCGGCAGGAACCCGGCGATCGCCTCCAATAGAGTGGACTTGCCGCCTCCGGACGGCCCGATGACACCAACAATGCGCCCCCGGGTCACATCGAACTCGGCAGACAGGCGAAACGTGCCTTTTTCGATATGTACGTCCTCAAGCTTCAGCATGACGGCGTCCTCCACGGTCCAGTAGCCAAAAGAGGCCTATGGATAGTACCAGCAACAGCAACGCCGCCGCTGCCGCGTCATCCAGTCGGTAGGCTCCCATAAGGCGGTAAATCTTCAAAGGCAGTGTCGCGATATCCGGATCCGCAAACAAGGTGATGACGCCCAGATCCCCCATTGAAAGTGCCATTGCCAAGCCTGCGGCGAACCCAATCTGCGCACGCATCCGTGGCAACAGGACGAGACGTAGAAACGCAATCCCGGTCATGTTTAGGGACAATCCAAGCTTGCCGTATCGTTGTACCACGTCGCTCGCGCTCGGAACCAGAATGCGAAGGGCAAAGGGCAGGGCCATGATTGCATTGACCAAAGCTGTGACTGGTAGGGCGAGCGAGAACGGATCAGCAAACTGACGCACAATGATGAAAAGCCCGGTTCCGATCACGAGAGGGGACGCCGCCAGCCCGAGAAGCCCCGCGACTTCCACAGCCTGTCCTTTGCCATGGGCAACCGCAAAGGCCATGGGGAGCGCGAAGGCCAGCATCAGAAGTGTGCTGATGGTGGCCACCAGAATTGACGTCAACGCCGCTGACCAAACAGACGCTGGCAAACCAAACAGCCCCGGTGCACCCGACACGAAAATCGCCGCCAAAGGCAGGATCAGAAAGAGCGCTGCGGCTGCTATCCAAATGCTGTCGAGCCACTTGATGGCTGCCGTCTGCCCGTCCCACCTGCGGATTGCCCGATCAAGCCCCGCGCCGAAACCCGTGCTGCTGGACAACCAAAGCGCAACGAGTGCGGCGACCACCGTCAAAACGAGTTGAACACCTGACAGCAACGCCGCCCGCCCGAGATCAAAGTCGAAGCGGAACGCTTGGTATATGGCCAACTCAATGGTCGTAGCTTTGGGTCCGCCGCCAAGGGTCAGGGCAACTGCGAAACTGGTCAGGCAGATGGCAAACACCACCGCAAACGCCCCCGGCACGATGCGGCGTAGCATGGGCCATTCGATCAGCCAGAAAAACGCGCGTCCGTCGCAATTGAGCTGTGCCGCAAGTCGAAACCGTTCAGCGGGAATTTCCTGCCATGCTTGAAGGATAAGTCGGGTGGCAAGCGGGAGGTTCAAAAAGACGTGGGCCAGAACCACGCCGTGCAGCCCGTAAATGCGCAGTGAAGGCAAACCTGCTGTTTCAAGCACGGTACTGACCCATCCGGCGCGGCCAAAGACTTCCAGAAGGCCGAGAACGGCGATCAGTACCGGAAGAATGAATGGAACACCCAGTAAAGCGATCAACGCGCGTCGACCGGCGAAACGCCGACGGGCCAAGGCGCGTGCGACCGGGATACCAAGCACAACGCTGATCAACGCCGATAGTGTTGCCTGCAGCAGGGTAAATCGAATGGCAGCCCAGTCTGCTTTACCTAGGCCGGAGCCTGCCTCAGCGCGCAAAGCGACAGCAAACAAAGTGCCGAGGATCAGAACCGCCAGAAAGACGGCGGCCCCGATCCCCGGCCAAGCACTTACTGGCTGAGTGCGTCCAGCCATTCCGACAGCGCCGCATCGCGCAGAGCCGCCGCTTCCTCCGGAGAGAAGAGCAGCGATGTTTCAGGTGTCACAAGCGTGTCAAACCCATCAGGCAATCCGCCTTCGGGCGTGACAGCCGGGTACATCCAATTGGTCGTCGGGATGATCGATTGGAACGCATCATCGACCATGAAGGCAAGGAACTGATCCGCCAGGTCCGGTTGATCGCTGCCCGCCAGTTTGCCTGCGACTTCCACCTGCATGTAATGACCTTCGCTGAAAGCAGCCGCGGCCTTGCTGTCATCCTCTTCCGCAATCAAATGATAGGCAGGTGAGGTGGTGTAGGAGAGGACCATGTCCGCTTCTCCTTCGAGGAAAAGCCCGTAGGCTTCGGACCAACCTTTGGTGACGGTCACGATATTGTCGGCGAGGGCGTCCCAGATTGCTGGTGCCTCGTCACCGTATGCCGCCTTGACCCACATCAGGAGTCCCAACCCGGGTGTCGACGAACGCGGATCCTGGATCAGGATCTTGGCATCGCTTTCGGCCAGTGCTTGCAAGCTGTCGGGCGCTGCCATGTCGGCCTGATGTACGAAAGCGAAGTAGCCCCAGTCATATGGCACAAACACCGGATCGGCCCAATCGATGGGCAGGTCATAGTCCGCACTCACAGAATGCTCGGCAAAAAGCCCAGTTTCCTTGGCCGCTGTCACGAGATTGGTGTCCAGACCCAACACCACATCAGCATCAGAGTTGGGCCCTTCAAGTTTGATGCGTGCAAGCAACGCGGCACCATCTTCAATGCCAACAAGCTTCAGGTCGCAGTTGCACTGAGCTTCAAAGGCTTCCTCGACCTGCGGGCCGGGGCCCCAGTCAGAGACAAAGCTGTCATAGGTATACACGGTCAGTTCCGGTGTGTCGGCGAATGCCGCCGTGGCACCAAAAATTCCCGCAGCAAAAACAAGATGTTTCATGTCATCCTCCTTTGCGGCGCGAGGGCAAAGGTGGATGGATCATCCGTTACCTTCCCTCCGCCGGTTCTAGCCGGTTCAGGTTCAACGGGTTCGCTTTCGCATCTCAGTCCGGCACCTTGCGCCAGACACCCCGAGGTGAGGCGGACACTAGGCCTGTGCGCAAGCAAGTGCAAGGCGAACCGATGACAAAATGCCTTTGACCAAGCCCGCGTGATCACGCCAAATTGGATGTGCAAGATGAGGGTCTGACCATGCTGCCAAAATGCTATGAGATTGACGCAATGCAGGCGCATGAGGTTGCGGTACTGCGCGTTTGGGCGGCGTCAGAGGGCTGGAACCCGGGTCTGCATGATTTGCAGATCGTGTGGGATATCGCGCCAGAGAGTTTCGTTGCGCTAAGGCATGGCTCTGATCTGGTCGGGGGTGGGTCCATACTGAACTACAGTGGTCAGTTTGGCTTCATGGGGCTTTTTATAATGCGCGAAGATCACCGGAGTCAGGGTCTTGGTACGACGCTTTGGCACTGGCGGCGGGATACCTTGCTTAGTCGTCTGTCTCCGGGTGCCAGCATCGCAATGGACGGCGTGGTCGACATGGTCCCGTTTTACCAACGAGGTGGGTTTGAGCCCGCCTATCAAGTCTTTCGCTATCAAGGAGTGGCCAAAGGCGTGACCAGCCAGAACATCGAGCGCGTGCAGCAATCTGACGTCGACGATTTGCTTCTCTACGATCAGCCCGTGTCGCGCATTCCCCGCGCCAACTTCCTGCGCCGCTGGATTGCGCAGCCGGGTGGATTTGCAGTTTGCCACCGTACGGATGGCGTTTTCACAGGTTATGGGGCCGCGCGACCCTGTGACACCGGGTTCAAAGTTGGTCCGTTGTTTGCCGACACCCCGGAGATCGCACGGGGCATCGCGCAGGCCTTGATGGCGGAATTCGAAGGCCAGCAAGTGCAGGTTGACGTGCCTGAGCCCAATGACGCGGGCTTGGAATTGGTAGAGGCATTCGGGTTTAAGAAGGTTTTCGGCTGCACCCGATTGTATTTGGGCGCAGCCTTGCCGCTGCCATTGCAGCGTATCTTCAGCGTGACATCGCTGGAGTTTGGTTGAAGCAGGTTACATCTCCATGATCGGGGCGACTTCTACCGTGCCGGAGCCGCCTTCGAGGATCGGACAACCCTTGGCCATCTCAACCGCTGCCTCAATGCTGTCTGCTTCGACGATGGAATAGCCGGACAAAGGGTTTGCTCCTCCATGGTCCTCAACCAAGGTGGCTGAAACGGTCTTCGACATTCCAACCGGGTTGCCCATGTCGTGGCAGCTTTGGCCCATACCCTCCAACCAAGATTGCCATTTGGCCATCTGTTTTTCGCCTTCCTCTGGTGTCTCGGGCATCCCGCCGCCGTGATAGGCAAACATATACTTTGTCATGAGAAGTCTCCTCTCTCTCAAGTTGCTGTTTCCAAAAATCCACCAAGCGACACGAGCGAACTGGTCCAGCCCTTCGTGTGATCTGCGCCAATCTCATCGTCTCCAAGACCGCGATGATCGACGATCAGCCGGGACCCGGTGTTCGTGGGCTCCACCGTCAGCGTGACAAAGCTCTCGGGCCCGCGCTGATCTTGATCATCATGCCACCCCCAGGTGTACCCAACGGACCGGGGCGGCGTGACATGGGTGATTTGGCCGGACATTTTGTAACGAGTGCCGTCGCTTGAGATGATTACGGCGTACCATGGGCCGGTTTTGGTGAAATCTGTCTGACCCTCAGGGCAAGTACACCCCTCTGGTCCATACCATGCGAGGGTCTGCTCAGCCTCTGTCACTGCCGCGAAGAGCCGCTCAGGTGATACCGAGAATTCCCGTTCAATGCGAATGTCGGTCATGGATCTTCCTCCGGATCTTGCAATGCCAAATGCGCCTCCAGCCGATCGAGGGAAGAGGACCAGAACGCTTTGTGATCCATCGTCCAATTTGCAACCTCGCGCATTGCTTCGGGCCGCACGGAGTAGAGACGCTTTGTACCTTCGATCCGTTGTTGGATCAGCCCCGCTTCGCGAAGAACTTTCAGGTGCCGAGAGACGGCAGGGGCGCTCATGTCCGCCTGTGCAACCAAGGCACCTGCGGGGAGTTCACCTTCTGCCATAAGCCGCTCCACAACAGCGAGGCGAGTTTCGTCGGACAGGGCCGAGAAGGTTTGGATCAAAGTGGTCATGTTTATTTTATTAACTGATTCGTTAATTAAAAGAAATAGAAAATATGAATTGGCTTCCGCGAAAGCAAAACCGGCCTTCGTGCAGAAGGCCGGTTCCCAAATTTTCAGAACGTTGTTTGCTGCTAGCCTGCAGCCACCAAAATCCCATCTTTCTTTAGCTGGGCGTGGGTCGCGTCGAGTGCAATCGTTGCCCGTTCGATCAGCGTGTCCACTTCATCCTTGGTGATGATCAGTGGCGGGGAGATGACCATCCGGTCGCCCACGTGGCGCATCACAAGGCCGTTGGCAAAGCAATGCTCGCGACACATCAGGCCAACGGTTCCCTTTTCGGACGCGAACATCGCACGGCTGGCCTTGTCCGGCGTCAGGGCAATGGACCCCATTAGTCCTTCGATGACTGCCTCACCCACCAGAGGATGGTCCGCAAACGCTTCCCACTTTTCTTTCAGGTATGGCGCAGTTTCGGTTCCGGCCCGCTCTACGATACCGCCTTCATCCAGAAGTCGCAGGTTTTCCAATGCCACGGCACAGGATACGGGATGCCCCGAATAGGTGTAGCCATGGGAAAACTCGCAGTTATTGAGAACAGCGGCCACTTCGTCATTTACAAGCGAGCCACCAATCGGCGCGTAACCAGAACTTAGGCCTTTCGCGATGGTCATAATATCGGGTTTAATGTCATAGCTTTCAGAGGCAAACCACTTGCCCGTCCGGCCAAAGCCACAGATCACCTCATCGGCGATCAGCAGGACGTTGTGCTTGCGGCAGATGCGTTGGATTTCCGGCCAGTAGGTTTTGGGCGGAAGGATCACACCACCTGCGCCTTGAATGGGCTCGCCTATAAATGCAGCCACGCGATCCGCACCGTGCTTCATGATCTCCGCTTCCAGTTCGCGCGCCCGCATCAGGCCGAATTCATCGGGGTCCATGTCGCCACCTTCAGCGTACCAGTTGGGCTGGCCAATGTGGTGAATGTCCGGGATCGGCATGCCGCCTTGGACGTGCATGTAGGTCATGCCACCAAGGCTCCCGCTGCCCAGAGACGAGCCGTGATAAGCATTCACCCGGCTGATGATCTTCTTCTTATGGGGAAAGCCCTTCTCGTCCCAATAGGTCCGGACGATGCGTATATTGGTGTCGTTCGCCTCCGACCCGGAACTGGCATAGAACACATGGTTCAGGTCATGAGGGGTGAGGGTGGCAAGCTTTTCAGAAAGGGCGATCGCGGGAACATGGGTCGTCTGGAAGAACGTGTTGTAGTAGGGCAGTTCTTTCATCTGACGGGCCGCGGCCTCGGCCAGTTCATGATGTCCGTAGCCAAGGTTCACGCACCAAAGGCCCGCCATGGCATCCAGCATCTCGTTGCCATCACTGTCGGTCAGCGTGACGCCTTGCGCCCGCGTGATCACACGGACGCCTTTCTTCTCAAGATCGTTGCCATGGGTGAATGGGTGCAAGTGATGTGCGGCATCAATGGCCTGTAGTTCTTCAGTGGGCATGTGATTGGAGATCACGTTCATCTTCAAACCCTTTCAAATTGTGGGAGGGCGGCGCGGCGTGCCGTTACCTTCGACAATATGATCAAATTTGGCAGTGTCAATAAAATCGAGCCGTCACCGACCCTCATTCAGTGCGGCACGAACTTGATCCATGCCTTGCGTGACATCTTCCCAAATCGCCTTGGCCGCTGCCTCTTCATCGCCATCCACCATGGCTTGCATCAGCTCTTTGTGACGGTCGGGCAAGTTCTGAGTGCCCATCCGTGCGCAGACAACCCGCAAAAGTGGCCCAAAGCGCAGCCATAAACCGTCTGCCATGGATGCGAGGATGGGCGTTTCAGCCAATTGGTACACGCGCTTGTGGAACCGATGGTTCAACTCCAGATACGCCCGCAATTCACCAAGCGCGATGGCGGTGTCCAAATCCCGATCAATCTGGCGCAAATCCTCGATGTCTTCCGAGGTTGCCTGTCGAGTCGCAAGCCGGGCCATGTAAGGATCCAGCCACTGTCGCGCCGCGATGAATTCATCAATGTTGGCCAAGGTCGTGTCAGGCACGCAAACGCGGCGGTTTCCCTGAAACTCCAAAGCTCCTTCCGCGATCAGCCTGCGGATCGCCTCTCGCACCGGAGTCATCCCTGCGCCCAACGTGTCAGAAAGCCCTTGAATGGTCACAGCCGTGCCCGGCTCGAGATCACCAAAGAGCACCATGTCGCGCAAACGGCGATAGATCACCTCGTGCGCGGGGGGAGGCGCGTTGACCCGTGTTGGGCGGGTAGGGGGTTGCAGTCGTTGTGCCATGCGTGGAGCCAAGTCTACGTCGGAGATGCCTCTGGGAGAATTTGAGAAGCGCTATATAGTCATTCCTGAATTCGATGATCAAATCCGATTTGGTCCCGCAACGCAACGTAAGGATACTTGATGGCAGGTCTGGCGCGCATTTGGGAAGACAGGACCTATTCCAGTTCGCCAATCGAAGACTGTTGGTATGCCGAAACAGTCGAGTTGGGAAAGTGGCCGCAGCTTCAGACGGATGATGTCGCTGAAGTGGCCATCATCGGCGGCGGGTTTACTGGGCTGTCGGCTGCATTGCATTTGGCCGAAGCCGGTGTCGGCGTCACTGTCCTAGATGCGCAACAGCCGTTCTGGGGGGCGTCAGGGCGAAATGGTGGGTTTTGTTGTCTGGGCGGGGCAAAGGTCGGCTATGAGCAGATGGAGGCGAAGTTTGGCCGCGATGAAGCACGCAAGTGGTTTCAGACGGAACGTGCAGCTGTGGAATTCGTGGGCGAACTGATCGACCGGTTGTCGCTGGATGTCGATCGCCATTCCGACGGAGAGACATATCTCGCCCATCGTCCGAAAGACTATGCAGAGATGAAAGCGGGCATTGATCAGATGCGCGATCTTTACGGCGTCGAACCCACGCTGATCGCACCTGAGCAGATGGCGCAGTCCGGACTTAACGGGCCGTTTCACGGTGCGGTGCAAACCCCGCTTGGTTTCGCGCTGAACCCGCGAAAATACGCCTCTGGCTTGGCCCAATCTGCGCAAAAAGCGGGCGTCACTATCTACGGGGAAAGCGCTGTTCTGGGCGTTGAGCCGCAACCGTATGGCAGTCATCGCCTTGTCACGGAACACGGCTCGGTCACTGCCCGAAAATTCCTTGTCGCGACAAATGGCTACAGCTCTGACAACGTACCCGCGTGGATGGCTGGGCGGTACCTGCCCACGCAGTCCGCCATCATTGTCACACGGGAGATGTCGCAAGACGAGATTTCTGCCCAAGGTTGGACCAGCACGCAGATGTGTTACGACAGCCGCAATTTGCTGCACTATTTTCGCCTGATGCCCAACGGTCGGATGCTGTTCGGGATGCGCGGTGCGATGCGCCACTCCAGTGAAACCGAGGCGTTGAACCGTCAGAAAGTGCGCGCGGATTTCGATGAGATGTTCCCCGCCTGGAGGCATGTTGAAACGCCATATTATTGGTCCGGCCTCGTCTGCCTAACACGGGATTTTCTGCCGTATGTCGGGCCAATCCCGGGCATGGAGGGGGGATTTGCCTCGTTCGCTTATCACGGCAACGGTGTGTCGATGGGCAGCTATTCAGGTCGGCTTATGGCTGACCTGATCCAGGGAAAAACACCAGATTTGCCCTATCCGGCGCAGATGAGGCACGAACCCCGTCGCTTCCCTTTGGGCCGTTTCCGCAGGCTCCTCATGCGCCCGGCTTACTTGCGCTACGCTCTGAAGGACCGCTGACGTCAACCCTGCGGCGTCTTGATGGCCCGCGCCCGCCCGCGTTTCAGGCCAAGCTGACGTTCGCGTAAGATGATGATGATGCCCGCCGATATGATCAGTGTCGCACCCCAAAGCATCGTGCCGGTGGGCACCTCAGCGAAGAACACATAGCCAATGATCAGAGCAAAGAGCATGGACGCGTAGTCAAACGGTGCGATCACCGAGGCGTCGGCGTAGCGATAGGCGGAGGTCAGGAAAATCTGAGCCGTGCCGCCAATGAGACCCGCCAAGATCAGAAGACCCGCCTCCCACATATCCGGCATGACCCACCCAAAGGGGATGGTGAGCAGCGAAAGAAGCGTGGCCGTCAGCGAGAAGTAGAACACGATGGCACTGGTCTGCTCTGTTTTCACCAGCTTGCGGATGTAGATTTGAGCGAGGGCGGCACATGTGGCGCTCAAGAGCACCAGAACAGCACCCACGGCCTGCGCGGTTTCGACGGTTGGACCTGTGAGTGTGGTCAGGCGCGGGGCCAATACGATAAAGACGCCGACAAGGCCTAGGGCGACCGCGCTGATGCGGAACACGCCCACTTTTTCGTCAAGGAACATGGCCGCAAAAATCACCACCAGCAGCGGCGCGGTGTAGCCAATGGCCGTTACTTCCGGCAAGGGCAACAGCCCCAGACCGGCAAATCCCATTCCCATGGCCGTGGTCCCAACCAGCCCCCGCCAGAAGTGACCCATGGGGTAGTTGGTTTTCAGCCCGGTTGACAAATCATGCCGCCACCAGAGCCAGATCAGGATCACTGGGATCGCAAAGAAGGAGCGGAAGAAGACGGCCTGTCCAGGCGGCACGTGTTCAGACGTCGCCTTGATCATCGCCGACATGACGATGAACAGCAAAACGGCGCATAGCTTGAGCGCAATGCCTTTTAGGGGGTTCATGGGATCGCTCCTTGCCGGACATGCATCGCCCGGCAGGCGCGTTTACGTCAAGCGGTGCCTCTGCATAGCAGCCTTGCGTCAGAGACGTTCAATGGCCACGGCAATCCCCTGTCCACCACCAATGCACATGGTGATGAGCGCCTTGGACCCTTGTATGCGTTCCAGTTCGTAAAGCGCTTTGACCGTCAGGATCGCGCCGGTTGCGCCCACCGGATGGCCAAGCGCAATCGCGCCGCCATTGGGGTTAACTTTCGCCGGATCGAGACCAAGGCCACGGTTGACGGCAACGGCCTGGGCGGCGAAGGCCTCATTGCTTTCGACAACGTCAAAGTCCTCCACCGTCAGACCGGTCTTGGTCATCAGATTCTCCACCGCCGGAATGGGGCCGATGCCCATCACGTCTGGGCGCACACCGGCATGGGCGTATCCCAGAACGCGCGCTTTGGGTTTGAGCCCCGCCGCCTCTGCCGCTTCTGCCCGCGCAAACACCATCGCCGCCGCGCCGTCGTTGATCCCGCTGGCATTTCCGGCTGTCACCGTGCCGTCCTTCTGGAACACCGCGCGCAAACCGGCGAGGGCCTCGGCCGTGGTGGGCTTGGGGTGTTCGTCTGTGTCAAACGCCACCATGTCCCGCTTCACGCGTACCTCTATGGGTGCAATCTGAGAGGTGAAATGCCCGGCCTCAAGGGCCTTGGCCGCACGGGTCTGGCTGTCGAGCGCAAACCCGTCCTGATCTTCGCGGCTGATGCCGTGCTCCGCCGCCACATTCTCTGCCGTGACGCCCATATGCCCGGTGCCGAAAGGACAGTTCAACGCGCCCAGCATCATGTCGAGCGTGCGCACATCGCCCATCTTCGCGCCCCACCGTTGGTCCGGCACGATGAAGGGGGAGCGACTCATATTCTCTGCTCCGCCTGCAAGTGCGAAGTCCGCGTCGCCCAGCATCAGAGATTGCACGGCCGACACCACGGCTTGCGCGCCGGACCCGCACAGGCGGTTGACGTTCATGGCCGGGGTGCTGTCAGGAATGCCCGCCTCCATTGCAGCTACGCGGGACAAGTACATGTCCTTGGGTTCGGTATTGATCACATTGCCGAAAACCACGTGGCCGATTTGTCCCGGCTCCACGCCTGCGCGCTCCATGGCGGACTTTGCCACATGCGCACCAAGCGTCGTGGGCGGTGTGCCCGCCAGTTTGCCACCAAAGGTGCCGATCGCAGTTCGGACCCCATCCAGTAGGACGATATCGGTCATGGGTGTCTCCTCTTACCTGTTGATAATAGTGGTAAGGACCCCAACCAGATTGTCTAGCAGAACGCAGGGTCGCCTTTACGGCAATAGCGGAACTTCACCACTCTCTGACAACACAGAAACATCGCGACCCCGTACCACGGCGATCACCAGATCATACCCATTGCCCGTCCCGGTATCGAGGTTCACGCGGTTGCCATAATGCGTGGGGTCTTCAACCGGCGTGTGACCGTGAATAATCAGGGGGCCATGGTCTCGGGTATCGTTGTGAAACTCTTGCCTGATCCACATGAGATCCATCGGGTCCTGCGCGTCCAGAGCGACACCGGGCCGGATACCTGCGTGCACGAAAAGCACGTCATCCGTGGAGTGCGTGAGCGGCCTGTCGTTAAGAAATTCTATGTGGGCCTGGGGAATGTGAGACAGGATGTCTGCACGATCCACGCCGGTGATCCACTCTACCCCGTAGGAGCGCAGTGTTTCCTGCCCGCCCATCCGTTCATGCAGCCAGCTCAGCCCGCCGGGTGTCTCTGGATCACCACCGTTGATGTAATCTAGAAAAAGCTGGTCATGATTGCCGCGCAGGACGATCCAGTCGCGCCCCTCTGCGATGCCGTCGATCAGTGTCTGGATCACGCCGCTGCTGTTTGGCCCCCGGTCCACAAGATCACCCAGGAAGACGATTTGTGCATCCGTCCCGAAATGCGCGTCCGCAAGTGCCAGCACGCGATCTAGTTGAGCCTTAAAGCCATGGATATCCGGGACAACGAGGCAAGTCATGCTGCTCATTTGACACCCGGCGCGGCCTAGATCAAGCCGCGCCGGAACAGGGGTCAGTTCGTGTCGAAGGCCAATGGCTTGATCTGCTGGAAAAGACCTGTCGCGTTGAGCTTGGCGATAACAGCATCCGGCACGGGTGCATCCACGTAGAGAAGGGCAATCGCCTCACCACCAGCCGCCGCACGGCCCAGGGTGAAGTTCGCGATGTTCACGCCGTTCTCGCCCATGGTCTGACCCAAGGCACCGATGATGCCCGGCTCGTCCTGGTTCGTGGTGTAAAGCATATGCGCCCCGATCTCGGCGTCGATATTTATGCCCTTGATCTGGATGAACCTCGGCTTGCCGTCAGAGAATACAGTGCCCGCGATGGAGCGTTCACGCTTGTCGGTGACAACGGTCAGCTTCACATAGCCTTCAAACACGCCCGATTTATCCTGACGCGTGGTGGAGATTTTCACACCGCGTTCTTTGGCCATCAAAGGTGCGGACACCATGTTCACCTCCGGGTTCGCGGCCTTCATGATCCCGGCCACAGCCGAACAGGTCAGCGCGTCAAGGTTCATGGTGGAGACCACACCGTCATAGAGGATGTTGATCGCCTTCACGGGCTCATCTGTCATCTGCCCTATGAAGCCGCCCAGGTGTCCAGTCAGTTTGATCCATGGCCCCATGATTTTGGCCTCTTCGGCGGTGACTGACGGCATGTTGAGCGCGTTGCTGACGGCCCCAGTCAGAAGGTAGTTCGACATCTGCTCCGCCACCTGCAACGCTACGTTTTCCTGCGCTTCGGTTGTTGCTGCACCAAGGTGCGGTGTGCAGACGACGTTGGGCAGGTTGAAGAGCGGGTTTTCGATTGCGGGTTCAACGGCATAGACGTCAAAGGCCGCACCTGCCACGTGCCCGGATTTGAGCATCTCGGCCAAGGCCTCTTCGTCCACCAGACCGCCACGGGCACAATTCACGATCCGCACACCGGGCTTGGTTTTGGCGAGGTTTTCGCGGCTCAGAATATTGCGTGTCTGGTCCGTCAGAGGCACGTGCAGCGTGATGAAGTCGGCGCGGCCCAGGAGGTCATCCAGCTCCACCTTTTCAACACCCATCTTGTCGGCCTTTTCCTGGCTCAGGAACGGGTCGTAGGCCAGCACCTTCATCTTCAAAGCGCGGGCGCGGTCACAGACGATACCGCCGATGTTGCCTGCCCCGATCACTCCAAGGGTCTTGCCGGTCAGCTCTACCCCCATGAAGCGGGATTTCTCCCATTTGCCGGCATGGGTTGAGGCCGACGCTTCGGGGATTTGACGAGCCACGGCGAACATCATGGCGATGGCGTGTTCGGCGGTGGTGATCATGTTGCCGAAGGGCGTGTTCATGACGATCACACCTTTCTTGGAGGCGGCATCTTTGTCGATATTGTCAGTACCGATACCGGCCCGGCCGATGACTTTCAGATTGTCGGCGGCCTTGAGGATGGTCGGTGTAACCTTAGTGGCGGACCGGATGGCGAGGCCATCGTATTGGCCGATCACTTCGGCGAGTTTTTCCTTGTCCTTGCCAAGGTCGGGTTGGAAATCCACCTCGATGCCACGGTCTCGGAAAATCTGAACGGCGGTCTCGGAGAGCTTGTCGGAGACGAGTACTTTGGGGGCCATTTTGGGCTCCAATTCTGATGTATGTTTTACGTCGGTATTGCGTCGGTATTACGTCGGTGCGTTACGCAGCTTGGCTGATCGCTTCGATCTCGGTCTCAAAGGCCCATTCGAGCCACGGCATGAGCGCCGAAAGGTCGGAGGTTTCCACTGTGCCACCGCACCATATCCGCAAGCCGGGAGGGGCATCACGGTAGGCACCGATGTCGAAGGCGACCTCTTCTGCCTCCAGCCGCTTAGCCACCGCCTTGGCGAATGTCGCGCCGTCGGTGATGCGCGGGTCAGAGAACTTTACACAGACCGAAGTGTTGGATCGTGTTGCCGGGTCCACCGCTAGATGGTCGATCCAAGCATGGTTCGCCGCGAAATCGGCGACCACTTGAGCGTTTGCGTCCGCTCGAGCCATGAGACCCTTCAGGCCGCCCACCGAGCGCGCCCAGTCGAGCGCCAGCAGATAGTCTTCCACTGCGAGCATAGAGGGCGTGTTGATCGTGGCCCCTTCAAAGATGCCTTCGATCAGCTTGCCGCCCTTTGTGAGGCGGAAGATCTTGGGCAGTGGCCAAGGCGGCGTGTAGGTTTCCAAACGTTCTACGGCGCGCGGAGACAGGATCAGCATCCCATGCGCCGCTTCCCCGCCCAGTACCTTCTGCCAGCTGAAGGTCGTGACATCGAGTTTGTCCCACGGCAGGTCCTGCGCGAACGCCGCCGAGGTGGCGTCGCAGATGGTAAGACCTGCCCGGTCGTCCTTGATCCAGTCGCCATTGGGAACCCGGACGCCGGAGGTGGTGCCATTCCATGTGAAGACCACGTCATTGTCGGTATTCACGCCAGCCAGATCGACGATCTCACCGTATTCGGCGGTTTTGACCTCGGCATCGAGGTTGAGCTGTTTGACCACGTCGGTCACCCAGCCTGCGCCAAAGCTTTCCCAGGCCAGCATCTCAACCTTGCGGGCGCCCAGTAGCGACCACATGGCCATTTCGACCGCGCCGGTGTCAGACGCAGGCACGATGCCGATGCGATAATCCTTAGGCACACCGAGGATGTCCCGCGTGCCTTCGATCGCTGCTTTGAGCTTGGATTTGCCGACGGCCGCACGGTGTGAACGGCCCAGAGAGGCGTCGCGCAACTTATCAAAGGTGAATGTCGGGGGTTTGGCGCAGGGGCCAGATGAAAAACGCGGATTGGCCGGCCGCGTTGCCGGTGCTTGTGGTGCCATCGATGCTACCCTTCCAGATAAGCGCCCCTCGTTGGGGAGGGGTGTCCCACGTATTTGGTTAGGGCTTTGGCCGACCAGCGACAAGTACTAGTTCATGTTTGAAAGTGCGGAAAACGCGGCTAAAATCATGAGAGCGCAAAAAAGTTTCCTATGTGCTGCGAAGTTTCTCGAACATTAGCACCTGTAGGCATCGCCGCGAACCACGGTTGTATCAACAGACGTGTCGGTCGTCGTCAGAACGAAAGCATTGCCTCCGCGCTCAGCAACACTGTTGCTCATTTTGTTGAAAGCACTTTGCACATCACCTTGAATGTCGAGTCCAAAACTTTCCGAAGTGGTTACTGGACCAAGAAACTCACACTGGGACGCGCTAGAAAGCGAAATTTGGCGAACTTGTTGACCACCCGGAGTGAGTTCAGTGCTGCAGCCCGAAACAACAAGAATACCAGCTAGTGTCGCTATTGCTCGCATTCTTTGGGGCCCCCAAGCTCTTGCACAAGTAGTAATAATCTCGACTGGCGAAAGAAAGAATTCAACGAAAATCGCTAGTATAGGGTGAGATAATCACCCTCTGATAGAAAAACAAAAGCTTGAGATGCTCGTGCTTTCCCACAAAGCCAGGTGGGACTATAGCGCAACCAAACAAGTCGAGGATCCGTTGAATGCCAGTTGTAACTCTGATTGCTGCCCAAGGTGTCGTGGAACCGGCTCTTGTGGAAAACCTGCGCAACGCGTGGGGCGGGGGGGCCGTGACGTGGTTGTCGCCCGATGAAGCGGCTGAGTTTGCTGTGGAGATGGTGCCGGAGAACCGGTGGGATGTTTGGGCTGATCTTCAGAAGATGCGCGTCGATTTGGTCCTGCAGCCCGCGCAAGGACGGCGCAAATCGATGCTGTTGGCCGATATGGACAACACGATGATTGGACAGGAATGCATTGACGAGTTGGCCGATGAGGCGGGTGTTGGGGAGCATGTCAAGGACATCACTGCGCGGGCGATGAATGGCGAGCTGGACTTTGAAGCGGCCTTGATCGAACGCGTCGGTCTTCTGAAAGGGTTGGATGCTGGGATCATCCAACGTGTGTTTGATCAACGCATCACGTTTACACCCGGTGGCAAAACCCTGATCGCCACGATGAAGGCCAACGGTGGACACGCCGCGCTGGTCTCGGGCGGGTTCACGTCCTTTACAAGCCGCGTATCTGACGCGCTGGGCTTTGATGAGAACCACGCCAACACCTTGCTTGAAGCGGACGGGATGTTGACCGGTGATGTGGGGAGGCCGATCCTTGGGCGCGATGCCAAGGTGCAAGCGTTGGAGACGATCAGTGCGCGGCAGGGGATCACGCCGCACGACGTGATTGCCGTGGGCGACGGGGCCAATGACCTTGGCATGCTGCATGCCGCCGGAACAGGTGTGGCGCTTCATGCAAAGCCTGTCGTGGCCGCAGAATGCGACGTGCGCATCAACCATGGCGATCTGACGGCGCTTCTTTACCTGCAAGGCTATGCCCGTGACGAATTTGTGAGCGGTTGAACGGATCAATCCGCAAAAGGCTCGATTCTCCGGTGGCGCTTTGCCAACGGGCTGTTATCTTGTCTTCCACAATGAATCTGATGCATCAGATCTTAGGGAGGACCATCATGAAAAAGATCCTTGGGGCCAGTGTGGCCGCAACCATCAGTTTTGCCTTTGTCGGCGAAGCCTTGGCGACAGAGTGGAATGTCTCGCTCTGGGGTAAGCGCCGGGCGTTTACGGAACATGTTGAAAAGCTGGCCGAGCTGGTCAGCGAAAAGACCGGCGGCGAGTTCACCATGAACATCAGCTACGGCGGCCTGTCGAAAAACCGCGAAAACCTTGACGGTATTTCCATCGGCGCGTTTGAAATGGCGCAGTTCTGTGCGGGCTATCACCGCGACAAGAACCGCGTGATCACCGTGCTTGAGCTGCCGTTCCTGGGCGTGTCCAACCTGGAAGAAGAAGTGGCTGTATCTGGTGCGGTCTATGCGCACCCGGCAGCGACTGAGGAAATGGCACAGTGGAATGCCAAGCTGCTGATGACGTCACCCATGCCGCAGTACAACATCGTTGGAACAGGCGACGCACGCAGCACGCTGGATGAATTTGAAGGCATGCGTGTTCGGGCCACCGGCGGTATCGGCGCAGCGTTTGAAGCTGTGGGGGCCGTTCCGACATCCGTGACGGCGACCGAAGCCTACCAGGCGATGGAGTCCGGTGTTGTTGACACTGTGGCCTTTGCCCAGCATGCGCATCTGAGCTTTGGCACGATCAACCAGGCGGACTGGTGGACGGCGAACCTGAACCCCGGCACGGTGAACTGCCCGGTCGTGGTGAACATCGATGCTTATAACGATCTTTCCGACGAGCATCGCGCCGCGCTCGACAGCTCGGTTCCTGAAGCGCTTGAGCACTACCTGGCGAACTACGCTGAGCTGCTTGAGAAGTGGGACAGCGTTCTGGAAGAAAAAGGCGTGACCAAGGTTGAGATCGCAGATAGCGAAATCGACGCGTTCCGCGAAACAGCGGCTGTGCCGATCCGTGAAAAGTGGATCGCTGACATGGAGGCCCAGGGCCTGCCGGGTCAGGAGCTGTTTGATCTGGTCATGAAGACCCTTGAAGATCACCGCGGCGGCAGCTGACCGATACGAAAACATGAGCGAGCCGGGGTTAACCCCGGCTTACTTTTTCGGGACTTGGGGGACACATGGCCGGTGCATCCACAGTGCTGGAGGATTCCAGCCTTCTCAGCTCACTTGATCGCGGTCTGCTGAAAATCGAGCGCATCTTCGCCTTGATGAGTGGGCTGGCCGCGTTTTCCCTGATGTTTCTGGCTGTCTATTCCGTTGGCGGGCGGGAGTTCTTCGCCTCCCCGATGCTAGGTTATGTTGATTACATCGAACAGTTGATGCCGCTGATTGCTATCATGGGGGTGGCTTATGTGCAGCGGCAGGGTGCGCATATCCGGATGGATATCATCATCGGGCAGATGCGCGGGCGTCTGCTTTGGGCGATTGAGTTGTTTACTGTTCTGCTGATCCTGATCCTGATGATTGCGTTGGTCTGGGGCGCGTGGGCACATTTTGACCGCAGCTTTGATTTTTCGAAACCGCTGTGGAGCCGGGACAGCACGATTGATGTGGGCATTCCCACATGGCCATCGAAAATTCTTGTGCCCATGGCGTTTGCGTTGTTGTGCCTGCGCCTGATGCTGCAGGCTTGGGGGTATGCACGGGCCTTCTGGTTCAACATTGAACGGCCTGTCGCGGTGCCGCTTTATCAGTCTGCGGCAGAGCAGGCGGCGGCAGAGGCCGAACAGTTGCAGGGGCGCGGCTGATGGCTCCGATTGACATTGGCCTTTGGGTGACCGGCGGGATGCTGGTCTTGGTGTTCCTGGGCTTGCGCGTGGCGTTTGCGGCGGGTTTGGCCGGTTTTGTCGGGCTTGTCTGGCTGCGGTGGAACGGGTTTGACTATGATCCGGCCCGGTTTTGGAAATCGCTGGAGATCAGCGTAAAGATCGCGGGGCAGGTGCCGCATTCCAAGGTGTCGGCCCATGCACTGTCATTGATCCCGACCTTCATTCTGATCGGGTATCTGGCCTATTACGCGGGTTTGACCACGGCGCTTTTTGAAGCTGCCAAGCGGTGGATTGCGTGGGTGCCGGGCGGTTTGGCCGTATCGACGGTGTTTGCGACCGCAGGGTTTGCGGCGGTGTCCGGTGCCTCGGTTGCGACGGCGGCGGTGTTTGCCCGCATCGCCATCCCCGAGATGCTCAAGATCGGGTATAACAAGCAGTTTGCTGCTGGCGTCGTGGCCGCTGGCGGTACATTGGCGAGCCTTATTCCGCCATCGGCGATTCTTGTGATCTACGCCATCATCGTGGAACAGGACGTGGGCAAGCTCTTGCTCGCCGGGTTTATTCCGGGTGCGTTCTCGGCCATCGTTTACGCGGTTCTGATCATCTCTATCGCGGTCATCTTCAAGACCGTCGGCCCGCCTGTGCGGGGGTTCACGTGGAAGCAAAAACTGGTGTCACTGCCGCCCGCCTTGCCGATCGTGGCGGTGGTCGTGATCATCATCTTCTTTGTCTACAACCCGTTCGGGGATGCGTGGGGCACCCCGACAGAGGGCGGCGCGGTGGGCGCGTTCATCGTCTTCTGCATGGCGCTTTACCGCGGCATGCGCTGGGCAGAGTTGAAATCGGCGCTGATCGAGACTGCGAAGCTGACCGTGATGATTTTCACGATTATCTGGGGTGTTTTGATCTATGTGCGCTTCCTTGGGTTTGCCGACCTGCCCGGGGCGTTCTCTGATTGGATCACATCGCTCAGCGCGTCGCCCATGCTGATCCTCGTGTGCATTCTGTTGGCCTATGCTGTGTTGGGCATGTTCATGGACGCCATCGGGATGTTGCTTCTGACACTGCCCGTGGTCTATCCGGCCGTGATGGCGCTCAACGGTGGTGAGTTTGTTTCCGCCGAGGACAGTGCGTTCGGCATGTCCGGCCCGATGTGCGCGATATGGTTCGGGATCCTGGTGGTGAAGATGGCGGAGTTCTGTCTGATCACACCGCCCATTGGTTTGAACTGTTTCGTGGTGGCAGGCGTGCGTGATGATCTATCCGTACAGGATGTGTTCAAAGGCGTTACCCCTTTCTTCATCGCGGATGCCATCACCATCGCGTTGCTGGTCTCTTTCCCGATCATCGTACTGTGGCTGCCTGGGTTGGCGAGTTAGACGCCGAAACTTTGAGCGCTTCGACGCCCTTTGAACGGGTTAGGCCCTGCCGAAAAAATCTCTTTAGGACTCCACGCCTTTGTCTTGCTAGGCTGGCGGCATTGATCCTGCCAGATCAAGCTTAGTCTTGTTAACGAGTTGTATCATACGCCGCCACCGTATGCGGTTCAGCGGCGGTTTGAGTTTCAACAGAGGAGAAAATTCATGTGCCACCCAGTCATTATGGAATACGTCAAATCGAAAGCGCTGACCCGGCGAGAAATGTTCACAGGTGCGGCTGCCACAGGCGCGGCCATTGTGGCGTCAACCGCGATGGGGTCGCGCCCGCTTATGGCGCAAAACCCGAGCCGTGTGGTTGATCTGACCCACACATTGACCCACGACTTTCCGACGTATTTCGGTGTTCAGCAGTACTTTGACGAGGACGTGTTCACCTATGCGGAGAACAGCTTTAACCTCAAGAACCTGCGGGTGAACGAACATACGGGCACGCATATCGACGCCCCGCTGCACTTTACCGATGGCGGCACTGCGATTGACGAAGTGCCGGTTGAGTCGCTGGTGTGTCCGCTGGCGATTGTCGATATCCGCGAGAAGGCCGATGCCGACAATGATGCGCAGGTAACGCCTGAAGACCTGAACGCGTGGATCTCTGCCAATGGCCCGATCCCGGCAGGCGCATGTGTGGCCCAGAATGCAGGCTGGCATCAGCGCCTTGGCACGCCGCAGTTCCGCAACGCCGATGACGAAGGCAAAATGCATTTCCCGGGCTTTCACGTGGACGCGGTGAGCATGTTGATCGAAGAGACGGAAGCCGGTGGTGTTGGCGTGGATACGCTGTCGATCGATTACGGACTGTCGGCGGATTTCGCGACCCACTACAAGTGGCTGCCGTCGAACCGTTGGGCGCTTGAAAACATGGCCAACCTTGATGAGCTTCCCGCGACCGGGGCGACCTTGGTTGTCGGAGCGCCGAAGCACGAGGGTGGGACCGGAGGTCCGTGCCGCTTGATTGCTTTGGTATAAGCGGATTTGGGGCAGGTCTCACCGGGCCTGCCTTTTTCCATGTATCGGCGCGTCAGGATGGATTACTGAGGCCAGACAGTTGGAAACCAGTCCTCGCGCAGACGTTGACCCGGTTGCATGTCATGTCCCGGGAACGGCGGTGAGGTTCTGCCCGGGCGCTCCACATAGCGCGCGTCATCGCCCACCATGCGTAGTGAGAACGCGCGCCGGCGGCGGGTGGTTTCATTGCCGCGTGCGCCGTGCAGGATGTGGAAGTTGAAGGCTACTGCATCACCCGGCTCCAACGGCCATTCGACCACGCGCATGCCTTCCGCATCCGGATCGGGGACAGGCATGTAAGCCTCCGGGTCGGGGTAGAAATTCTCTTCCGAGAGCCAGCGGGTCGGCAGCACGGGTTTGTCCCACAGGTGAGAGCCCGCCACACAGCGCAGGCTGGCCTCTTCCACCGGGTCGACCGGCGACCAGAAGCTGACCGTTTGGCGACCCTCCACGAAGTAGTAAGGCGCGTCCTGATGCCAAGGCGTGGGCTTGGAGGTACCGGGTTCCTTCACAAGCACATGGTCGTGGAAAACCTGCACGGTATCGGATTGCATTAACGCGGCCGCCACTTCTGCCACGCGGGAGGTTTCGATCACGTCGCGGAACTCGGGGATGCGTTGCCAGTTGCAGTAGTCATCGAAGAACCGGCCCTTTTCGTGGTCATGCAGGTTTTCTGCTGCATAGGGGCCGGGGTCTTCCATGTTGCGTGCGATACCCGCCTGGATTGTCTCGACATGATCCGCCCAAAGCCCCCGGATCACCACGACCCCGTCGCGTTGATAGGTTTCCACATCCTGATCGGTGACAAGCGCTTTGACGTCGGCCATGGGTACCCTCCCTGACCGACAGAGTACCGCAAGACGCGCGGGGGTCTAGAGGGCGCGTCTCACAGCTTCTTTCTTGTCGAAAATACTCCGGACCGCAGGCATAAACCCTTAGGTCGCAGTTGGCAGGATCACGATTTCCACGCGGCGGTTCTGGGCCCGGCCATCCTCGGTCAGGTTTGATGCAACGGGCTGATCCTCACCCCGGCCAAGTGTCTCGATCCGGTCAAAGGTGACGCCGCCTTCCATCAGCACATCCGCGACAGAGTTCGCGCGGCGTTCAGACAGGCCCTGGTTATAGGACGCCCCACCGGTGTTGTCGGTATGGCCCACAACCTGTACCCGGCTGTCGGGGTATTTCTGCAAGCTCGACGACACGGTCAGAAGATCACTGCGCAACCCGCTGTTGACGGTAGAACTGTCGACGGCGAACAGGATGTCCTGTGGCATGGTGACGATCAGGCGATCCCCGGTGTTGGTGATGCTGATGTCTTCGCTTTGCAGATCCTGGCGCAGCTCGGCCTCTTGTTTGTCAAGGAAACTGCCCGTCACGGCACCGGCGGTGGCCCCGAGAACGCCGCCGACGACGGCACCTTTGCCCTTGTCGTCCGAGAAGATGGCGCCGATGCCGGCCCCGAGGATGCCGCCGAGGAACGCGCCCTGTCTGGTGTTCTTGTTGGGGTCCGTTCCGCCCAAGTGTTCGGGGCTGGTACAGGCGGTGACCAACAGCAAGGAAGCCGTGGACAAAAGAAGGATGGGACGACGTGCTCTGATCATGAGAGGCCTCTTTACATAACTGCCCGTTGAGTACGGGTCTTGCAGTTATAATAGGCAAGGTCCCGCTGTTTCCCAAGCGCTAACACCGCAGATATGAGCGCAGACTTGCCGAAATCGCGATCAAATCGGTGTCAAAGCGCGGTCATTTAGCGTGGTGCGTTACGAGGCGATGCGGGGTCTGCCGCTGGCCTCAACCGTAATCTCGGCCTCAAGAAATACCTCTCGGGCCTCAGCTTTGGCCTTCTTGATATCACGTTCCGAGGACAAGGTGATGTCTTCGGCACCCGCCGCGACGGCCTCGGCGCGCGCTTCTTTTTCCAGCAGTTTTTGCAAAAGCGACATGGCCTCTTCTGCGTCGACAAAGTCTTCCGGCCCGCTTTCGAGATGCACGCGGTAGCGCCCCTCAGACGGGGCGGTGATGGTGCCGCTGCGGCGGAAACTGACGCGGCCCACGACCGCACCGATGGCGTTGGCCACGCCGGCGTGTTCGGGCAGGATCATTTCAGTTCCCACACGTTCGCCCACGGCGGGATAGTAAGCAGGCGCAGAGGCGCCCAAACCCACCACGGGCAGGTTGAGGCCGATATCTAGGCGCAGAAGACCACGGTGCCGATCCAGACCTTTCTGGGTCAGCACGTGTTCTGCAAGCGAGGAGGCGGGCAGGCCAAAGTCCATGTCCTCTTCGGCGAACGCGGTTTCCAGAAGGGCCAGGGCGGTTTGGTGCGTCAACCGGTCGACGACCATCTGCGCCATGGCTTCGGGGTCCGGGCAGAGTTGATTTCCATTGCCGGTGCGCTTGCGCCCGATGAGTTCGATGGCTTTCCGCGCGGCCTCCGTGTCCCATGCGTCAAGCCGCCCCAGAACATGGCTGGCATCCGATGGGGTCACGCCGGAAACCTGTACCAGACCGCGCGAGACGAGGCGGCGAAGGCCGGATATTTCGAGGCGTGTTTTCAGAACTTTAGCCAGAGGCGAAACGCCATCGCCGATCCGTTCCAACAAGCCTGCGTCTTTGGCAGACAGCCCGCCTGCGTCCACGCCCGGAACGGCGCGCACGAACCGCGTGTCATGTTCACCGGGCGTGTCGGAGCGAAGTTGTTCATCAAGGGCGGCATGGACCTCTTTGGGGGCCTCGGACGCCAGAAGGCTGACAGGCACCAGGCGGCGGGGGCCGAGGCTGACGCCGCCGACGAGGCCTTCATCCATGACATGCAGTTCACTATCGCCGCCAAGTCCGGTGGTGCGCATCGCGACGGCCTCAACCATCGTGCGCCACGGGCCAACGCGGGCGCCCGCAGGGTCGATGGTCGGTTTGCCGTCACGCAGGACGGCGACGTCGGTCGTGGTGCCGCCGATGTCAGAGACAAGCGCGTGCTCTGCCCCGGTCATCCACCGCGCACCCACAATGCTGGCCGCCGGGCCGCTGAGGATGGTTTCAATGGGCCGCTCCCGCGCCTGATCCGCCGAGATCAGCGCGCCGTCCCCGCGCACGACCATGAGGGGCGCGTTGATGCCAAGCTCGCGCAGTTTGTCTTCGGCGCGGTCAATCAGGCGGGCGATCATGCCGATGAGGCGGGCGTTGAGAACTGCCGTCAGGGCGCGTTTTGGCCCGTTCAGGCGGGCGGAGAGATGATGGGAGAGGGACACGGGCCGCCCGGTTGTTTCGCGGATCACTTCCGCCACGGCCAGTTCATGGCTGGGGTTGCGGGTGGCGAATTGGGACGCGACTGCAAAGCCAGACACGCCGAGGTCTGTGGCAAGCCAGTCTTTCAAAGCCTCAAGGTCAAGCGGGTTGGCCTCGGATCCTGCGTGGTTGTGGCCGCCGGTCAGAACCAGGGCCGGGTCAGTGCCCAAAGCCTCGCTCAGACCATGGGTTTTCAGATCCTGTTCGCGAAAGCCAACATAGACGAGACCGACACGCCCACCCTGGCCTTCAACGAGCGCGTTCGTGGCCAGAGTTGTCGAAAGGGACGCCATGCCAATGTCGGATGTCTTGGCCCCGCTTTCGGCCAGCACCGCCTCGATCGCCTTGCCGATGCCGATGGCGAGGTTGGTGCGAGTGGTCAGCGACTTGGCGCTTGCGATGACGGTTTTCTCGTCTTCGATGAGAACGGCGTCGGTGAAGGTTCCGCCGGTGTCGACCCCAAGAAGCAGCGCCATGATCGTCCTCTTTAGCCAAGCTTGAGAGGGGGTGTGTTTTCGGGAGCTTTGCCCCCGGACCCCCAGGATATTTATGGCAAAAAGAAAGGGCTTTTGCCGGTTGAGGTGCTGTAAATCTCAAATGGTGGAGGGTCTAGACAAATTTTGCAGGGTTAGCGGGTCTGTGTGGACTGCAATTCTGTGACGGCCCAGCGGGCGGCGTCGGCGACGGTTGGATCCGGATCATCGGCCAGGTCTTGAGCAATTGGCAGTAGGCTGGCGGTGCGCGAGTTGCCGATGGCGTAAAGCACATTTCGCACGAACCTGTCGCGGCCGATGCGCTTGATGGGGCTGCCGGAGAATTTTGCGCGGAATGAGGCATCGTCGAGTTGGGCCAGGTCGGCCAGAGCCGGGGAGCGCAGGTCATCGCGGGCGTGGTAGCGGACTTCGCGGGCAGCGATGGCGAACTTGTTCCACGGACAGGCGGCGAGGCAATCGTCGCAGCCATAGATGCGGTTGCCCAGTTTTGGACGAAGGTATTCGTCAACCGGGCCTTTGTGTTCGATGGTCAGGTAAGAGATGCACAAGCGCGCATCGAGTTGGTAGGGCGCGGGGAACGCGTCTGTAGGGCAGGCATCAAGGCAGGCTCGGCATGATCCGCAGTGGTCAATTTCAGGTGCGTCCGGTTCTATGTCGAGCGTGCTGAAAACTGAGCCGATAAAGAACCAGTTGCCAAGGTCGCGGCTGACGAGATTGGTGTGTTTGCCTTGCCAGCCGAGACCCGCCGCCTGACCTAGCGGTTTTTCTGGGACGGGCGCGGTGTCGACGAACACTTTCACCTCGCCCCCGGCCTCTGCGATGAGCCAGCGGGCAAAGCGTTTGAGCCGTTTCTTGAGAACGTCGTGATAATCCTTGTTGCGGGCATAGACCGAGATCGTGGCGGTTTCGGGGTCATCCAATGTGGCCAGCGGGTTTTCATCCGGCGTGTAGCTTTCACCAAGCATGATGACGGAGCGGGCGTCCGGCCAAAGGGCCGCAGGATCAGAACGCCAATGGGTTCGCTCGGCGAGCCATGACATCTGGCCGTGATAGTCATTCTCCAGAAAAGTGGCGAGCCGGTCGGGCACCTGAGGCACATCCCATGGGCGGCAGACACGCGCGAGATCAAAACCTTCCGCCTGCGCCTGAGCGATCAGGCGAGATTTGAGCGGGTCATTGGTCATGAGTGGGTGCAGTCTGGATCAGAAATCCAGATCGGCATAATGCGCGGGCGGCGGGAAGCCGGGGACCTGATCGGCGAGGATAGAGCGGAAGGCCGGGCGCGATTTGATTTTGGCATACCAGTCTTTCACGACTTCTGATCGGTTCCAGTCTACATCGCTGATATAGTCCAAAGCGCTCAGATGTGCAGCGGCGGCGAAATCGGCAAGGCTCATCGCGTCACCGGCGAGCCAGCGGCGGCGGTCCAAAAGCCATGTCATGTAGTCGAGGTGGAACTTGATTGCCTTGGCCCCGGCCTTGACGTTCGTGCTGTCCGGGAAGCCTTGTTTCATGACCTTCTTGTTGACGCGCTCATAGACCAGTTTCGATGTCACTTCAGAGTGGAACTTGTCATCAAACCAGGCCACGAGGCGGCGCACTTCGAACCGCGCATCGGCGCTTTTGGGCATGAGCGGGGGTTCGGGGAAGCGTTCTTCGATGTATTCGCAGATCGGCGTGCTTTCCGACATGACGCGATCCTCAAACCGAAGGATCGGAACTTTGCCCGCCGGGTTGCGGCGCAGAAAATCGGGCTGTTGTTCCCAGTAGCGTTCTTCGATCAGTTCCACCTCGATGCGTTTTTCCGCCAGACACAGGCGCACCTTGCGGCAAAACGGGGAAAGGGGGACGTGATACAATTTGGCCATCAGTGGCAACCTTCACCTGACTTACCTTGTTTGAATGCCCGGATTGCGCGGGCAATTCAATCCTCGAAACAAGCCGAACGTCCGTCACGGCGGATCGTGGCCGCCCCGTCACGGATGGAGTCGGCCCGCTTGCGCAGGTTTGACGTGGGGCGCGATGCGGAGCGCGCCTTGGGGTTGGGCAGCACTGCTGCCAGTTGTGCAGCCTGTTGGCCGGTCAGGTTTTCGGGGCCAGTTCCGAAGTAGTGATAGGATGCGGCCTCTACCCCGAACACGCCTTCGTCGAATTCGGCGACATTCATGTAAACTTCGACAATGCGCTGTTTGGACCAAAGCACCTCGACCACCGGGGTGATCAGCGCCTCCAAAGCTTTGCGGGACCAACTGCGCCCGTGCCAGAGATAGACGTTCTTGACCACCTGTTGGCTGATTGTGGAGGCACCGCGGCTGCCGCCTTCCTCAATCGCCTGACGGATCGCAGTCATGTCGAACCCCCAGTGATTGCAGAAATTGGCGTCTTCCGCGGCGACGACGGAGCGCGCCATGACGGGCGCGATCTGGTCAAAAGAAACCCAGACATAGTCGATTTCGCCAAGGCGTTTGGCTTCTTGACGCATGTAGTTGGTCTTGGGCGGTGTCATGACGGAGTGGGCCGTGACCACGAGCACGACGGTGACCGCCGCCAGAATGCCTATGCGAACCGTCCAAGCGAGGAGCCAGCGCACCGGGCGGATTGGCCCCTTGCGCTGTGCTTTTTTCCTACGAGTGGTCTTTCGCTTGGCCATGTCTCTGGGCTAGCGCCACAGGCTTCGTGTGGCAAGCCCATGTTGGAGGCCCATGTTTGAGGCTTGGACGGTTTTAGCGCGAGCAGGACCAGACCAGAACCTGGCAGCCGTAATCGTAGTTGTTGCAGTAGGACATGGCCACGTTTTGAGCGGCGCCTTGCGAGGCACCGAAACCGTATCCATAACCGCCATTGGCCCCGATGGCCGCAGCGGCGCACTGGTTATAGAACGTGTGCACTTCCGGGCAATTGTAGCTGCACCCGGCGGCCGCTGCGTCCCATGCTTCCCCTTCGGAAAAATAGCTGTGCGCCCAACCGTAGGCACCCGTGTTCGGGTTAAAGGCAATCGCACCCCAGCAATATTGGTATCCGCAATTGGTCTGGGCCGATGCGGCAAAGGTGGCCGACACGAGCATGGCCGCGCAAAGAATGAGTTTTTTCATGTGATTCTCCCCCGTTTTCAGGTGATTATCGACCATTTGATCAAAAGCTCAAAACCTTGATTTGAATCTTGTGCTGTGGCCGAAAGAATGTGTGGCCGGATAAACATCGTCTGCCTGCGAAATGCCGCCTTTCCCGCAGGTCGCAATGCGGT
This sequence comes from uncultured Roseovarius sp., assembly GCA_963422235.2. Classification (GTDB taxonomy): domain Bacteria; phylum Pseudomonadota; class Alphaproteobacteria; order Rhodobacterales; family Rhodobacteraceae; genus Roseovarius. The sequence goes on along the minus strand of CAXMWV010000002.1, from coordinate 1,235,344 downwards.
ATAGCTGAAATGGCATCGGGAACGCGCAATCACTGGCCTCAACATGCCTCTTTTTCACATCGTCATCATCGCGGTCATCCAGGGTTTGACGGAGTTTTTGCCGATCTCGTCATCCGGCCACCTGATCCTGCTGCCCAAGCTGACAGGGTTGGAAGACAAGGGATATGCGTTGGATGTGGCCGTGCATGTGGGGTCGCTTTTCGCGGTGGTGCTGTTTTTCTGGGCTGACATGCGCAAGGCGTTCGGGGGGTTACCCCGCCTTCTGATCGGTCGTGCGGACACGGAAGGCGCGCGATTGGCGCTGTTCTTGCTGATCACGTCCATCCCGGTGATTGCACTGGGTGTCTTGCTGAAAGTGACGGGGCTTTATCAGGAGTTGCGCTCGATAGCCGTGATCGGCTGGGCGATGCTGGTTTTTGGGATCGTGCTGTATTGGGCAGATCAGTTTGGCGAGACGACCAAGTCGCAAAAGGACTTCGGACTGGTCGACGCCATGGTGGTCGGTGTGTGGCAGGCGATTGCGCTGATCCCGGGCACGTCACGGTCGGGGATCACGATCACGGGGGCGCGGTTTCTTGGGTACAGCCGACATGATGCCGCCAAGCTGTCGATGCTGATGTCTGTGCCGACGATCATTGCCAGCGGTGCTTTGGTCGCCGGAGAGGCGTTTTACAACGCCGACAAGGAGGTGCTGATCGAAGGGGCCGTGGCGGCGGTGATTTCGTTCGTGGCCGCCCTTCTGGCCTTGGGCATCATGATGCGCCTTTTGCGCAGCGTGAGCTTTACGCCTTACGTGATCTACCGGGTGATCCTCGGTCTGGTGCTGCTCTTTGTTGCTTACTTTTGATCGGCGGTTGGAAGCAGCTTTTCAAGTTCATCTGCGTGACGGGCGATTTCCCGACAACGGTAGAGCAATTGCTTGAAGTCCACGTGCTGAAACCCGTCGTCCTTGTCAAAGAAGCGGTCTGTAAGTTGCCGCAAGACATCATCCACCTTTTTCGCATCCTCGCAGGCCGCATCAACAATCTGAAGTGGTGTAAGTTTGCGTTTTGTGCCGGGCAGTTGGCGGACCGCAGAGCTATATTCTTGGTTTTGGAAGGACTTGGGGTTTTCTTGGGAAGGTTGACTGTCGATGCCTGTATCATAACCTGCGTCCTGCATCGCTGACATGAACTTTACATAGGTTAGTTTTCGTATCGCCTGCCCACTGGCCGCTTTGTCCAGTGTTTTGCGAGAGATGCCAGTAATTTCCGCAGCTCTATTTCTGCTCAAACCGTTGGTTGCCAGCAAGTCATCCAAGTCGTTTACACAGATCTTGTTTTCGCTTTTCATATTGACCTTCTGCGTAGCCTTGCGACCTTTTATCCAAACAGGCCCCAAATCTCAAGGGCAAAAGTATGCAAATGTTACTATATGTGCCCTGTAAAACTCTCTAACGGTCAAAATATTGTTGACATTAGCAACATATAGAGGCAAAAAGATACTATAAGTTCAAGAAAGTCCGGTAAAATTGATCGTGACTTTTGCATCCTTATGTGCCCTATTGGGTAAAAGGGGGATGCTATGGACTATGGTGACTTGATGTTTTCGACGACCACCCTCGCAGGTGGACTTGGGTTGCTGGCATGGGCAGTGATCAAACTGATAAACTGGCGCAAAGGTACGCCCGACGAAATTGGCATTGCGATGATTATAGCAGCTGTCGGTTTGACGATGCTCATTGCGGGAAGTCTGGGCACGATTGAGCTGTTGTTGCCCGGGCAAGGCACCGCTGAACAAGCTTCAAATTAGGCGGACGACAATAGAGCGGGTACCACGGGCCTGCTAGGCTCGTCCCGGTTTTACATCAAGAGTTTGGCAGGTTGGATGCCGAATCCTTGATCGCCGCATACTGACCATCCGGGCGGAAGCGCCAGAGGTATTCGGGCAGGACGGCTTCCAAAGCGACCGGGGTGATCCCGAGATCAGAGAGCCCGCGCGCATCCGCGGCTACGACGTTGTCCGACCGCAGGCTTTTCACCTGGTCCCGAGTGATCTGTGCCTTGACCAACCCGAACGTGAGGGTTTGGCCCAGTTCCATACCGATCGCCATGATGTTGGCCATCCAGAAGGGGATGTTGAAAATCAGGCGGCGGCGCTGGATGACGCCCAGCATCTGCTGCATCAACTCGCGGAACGTGTTCACATCCGGCCCGCCCAGTTCGTAGATGCCCGGTGCGGCCTCGCCAATCACCGCCTTTTCTGCGGCTTCGGCGACGTTGTCGACATAAACGGGCTGAAACTTTGTACCCGCGCCTACGACGGGCAGGACAGGGCCCAGCCTCGTCATTGCAGCGAAGCGGTTGAAGAACGCATCCTCAGACCCGAAAATAACGGAAGGACGCAGGATCACGGCGTTGGGTAAAGCCTCCAGCACGGCCGCCTCGCCTTGGCCTTTGCTTTGGCCATAAAGCGTTTTGGAGTTAACATCGGCCCCGATGGCCGAGATATGCGTCATGCGTTCAATACCTTCCTCAGCGGCGATACGTGCGATACGAGCCGCGCCTTCGTTCTGGATGGCCTGAAAGCTGTTCTTTCCCGATTTGTCGAATGTGCCCACGCAATTGACGACCGCATCCGCACCCTTCATGGCGGCCCGTACGCTGTCATCATCGCGGATGTTGCACAAAATCGGCTCTACCTGTCCCACGACGCCGTAGGGTTTGACATGCATCGCCTCATTGGGCCTGCGCACGGCCACGCGCACGCGCCAGCCGCGTTTGGCCAGCCTGCGGACGATGTAGCGGCCGACAAAACCGGAGCCGCCGTAGATGGTTGCGAGTTTGGACATGGATGAGCCTTTTGACGCGCCACACTTCGACGATAGTTAGTTGCACAAGAGCGGACGGGCAAGCAACAGTTGGACGCCTGCGCGCTTTGCCGCAAAACGGCGTTGACAGCCCTTGGGGCCAAAGATAAACGCCTTCTTCACGACACCGGCCCAGGTGGCGGAATTGGTAGACGCGCTAGCTTCAGGTGCTAGTGTCCGTATGGACGTGGAGGTTCGAGTCCTCTCCTGGGCACCATTTCTCCCAAAAACACTGTTGTTTACTTGCCGTGGCTTCCAGCAGGGCCGAGTTGCTCCGTTTGCCTGAGAACTCCCAGACCTCATCGGAGTTTCATTCCGTGAGAGAACAAGCTCTGCTGAAACCTATCGGTGCATCCAAAAGTGTTTCGAGATGGTTGATTGTGCTGTAACTCTGGTCTTGCTGCTCAACCGGATGTTGAAGATCAAAAAAATTTCCATGCGCAGGGAATGATCTGCTCACAGGCGGTGGTTGCGCTGTCTCGTTGGCGTGACCCGATTGCGCGGGTGATGTTCGTTATCCTGCGGGCCGCGCCTTGTAATGGCGCAACCATTGCATACGTCTTGCGTGAAACGAAGAACCTCCCTCGGCTCATTTCAAACAGGATTTCTCAATGCCTCTGATTACGTCTCCAATTGATGGCTCTCCCATGCGGGAAGTTGAACGCTACGGTGTCAAAATGGATATCTGCACCTCGTCTGGCGGGATTTGGCTTGATCGGGGCGAGCTTGAAAAAATCATCATGTCCATACGCGAGGAAGCGTTGATGGATGGTGGTGTGCCAGCCGAAGAGGCGTATGGCGACGTGCACTATCACGAAAGCCCGAAACAGCAGCGACAAGGCCGCCCCAAGAGGCGCAAGCGCGAAAGCATGTTCGAAAGTATTCTTGATATTTTTGAATAGGCTGATCGGTCGGCCGATGGCGCTGTAGCCGCATCTAACCTACCTCAAAAATTCGCTTTAATTGAGTGCGTGTGGCGTTTTCGGCGTCACTTCCTGGCGACGTTCTTTTGGTACTTGGCGGGGGTGACCCCCAGCCTTTGCTTCATTACAGTTGTCATATGCGCCTGGCTGGAGAAACCGACAGCGTAGGCGACACTGGCCAGTTCGCCGAACTGTTTGCTTTCCAGAAGCTCGCAGGCGCGCGCGACGCGGCGCTCCATGACGTAGTTTTGCGGGGTGCATCCAAAGGCGTTTTTGAACTGCCTCGAAAACGAGAACCGGTCCAGGCCAACGGCTTCGGCGAGGTCGGCGATGCGTATACCATGAACCAGCCGGTCTTCGATCAACTCGGCAATCTGTGACATCTGCCGTTTGCTGAGCGCGTGAACGGAGTGCGCAACCGGTTTGCCGGTCCGTTTCGCGAAGCCTGCGACCAAGGTTAAAAACAAGCCGTCCACTTCGAGGGTGGATGAGGGGCATTGCGATGCGGAGAGGTTCCAGATCCGCTCCAACGTCTGAACCATGACCGGGTCCCAGAAATAGTCGGTGTTGGCAGACGCGATGGAGTCGACGCTGAGACGGCAGTCCCGCAACAGCGGGTCCAGAAGCTGTGTGTTGACCGATGCAAACAGCATGTCCTGCATGCCGCGCGCATCAATCTGGGCCTCGGTGTCGGGGGGCAGGATATGCAAACTACCGCTGCGGACGGAGCGCATGGGTGTCCAGCCGTCGCCGATATGCCAACGGAATTCCATGTCTGTTCGGCGGGCGGCTGCGATCACCAACTCGGGCACCGGTGGATCGATGAAGTCATGCGATTTTTGGACGACGGACATGAGGGACAGCCCAGTGCCGCCGCTGCGATGCTGCTGCGGAAACCGGGCGTAGTCCGAGCTCTGATAAAAATCAGTGTATTCGCTCGGCGGTCTGGGCTTCACATGTCCTTTCAAAAATGCACCCATATTGGCGGCTCAACGTCGTCAGGATAGCTTTACAGGCTTATTCAAGTATTCCGAGTTCTTGCGCTTGTGCTGTCATGTTTCGATCGCGCCCAAAACCCTGTCGGGGGTGAAGGGCATGTGGCGTATACGCTTGCCTTGTGCAGCAAAGAACGCGTTGGCAATCGCAGGGGGGACCATGGGTGTACCAACCTCTCCGACGCCCAAAGGGGATGCGTCGACTTCCGCGATATAGATCTCAATCTCTGGCACCTGGTAGGCCCGGGTAAGTTCATAGTCGTAGTAGTTTTCCTGCACGACCTGACCGTTTTCGATGTCGATCTTTTCGGTCAATGCCATGGACAGACCAAAGAGAATGCCGCCTTCGATCTGATTGCGAGCATTGTCCGGGGTGACGATCAGGCCGGCGTCGATTGCAGCCCAGATGTTCGTCACGCGGAGATCACCACGGTCGGGATCAACCTCGATCTCTGCGACGCCCGCCGCCATGGAGGAGCTGTAGCCCGCAAAGGAGAGACCAAGCGCCCGATCGCCCCTGTCACGCCAGCCGGACATGTCTGCCACCTTTTCCAAGAGGTACCGCCCGCGCGGGTTGTTCTCGACAAGATCGAGGCGAAAATCCAACGGGTCGCGCCCGGCCTCGGCTGCAAGCTCATCCATAAAACACTCTGCCGCGAAGGCCGTATAGGACGCACCGATCCCACGGTAGGGGGCCACGCGCGCCTGACGAGGCATGATCAGATGGTCGGCGCGGAAATTCTCGATCTCGTAGAATTTGGATTCTGAACCGCGCATGGCGATCACATCGTGGGGTTTGGCAGCTTCCCACCGGAGCGGGTTGAAGAAACTGATCACGGCAGGGGTGGCGACCTTGTGGTACCAGCCGTCCAGTTTTCCGTCGGGAACTACCAGCCTAATTAGCCAAAGCTGATGTATTGCGAAGGTGGATCGTGCGGCCGATAACTGTCTGCGAGTTCCAACCACCGGCTTAACCTACGCGCCGGCAGGCAGGATTCGCCCCAATATTCAAGGAACAATTCATCGTTCATTTTGCTTGCAGCTTCGGAAATGCGGTGCGCGTTGTTCTGAATAGAGCGGATCAGGTAATCACCACCGCGTTCTTTTCCCGCTACGCTTCCGGCTGTGAACAGATCGCGGGTTTGTGGCGCAAAAACACCGTGTTGCGTGAGCATGTAGAGTGCGGCGTCATCGTATTTTCCGCGTTGTCTTGATCCCTTGAAGATTTGTGGACACATAAGGGCAGCTTCGGCCCGCATTTTGTCTTTGGTGCCCTGATCAAGTAAGCGATAAATGCGCACATTTACGGGCAATGTATGCTCACTTTCTTCATCAAACCACCACAACCTTACATCGTCACCTATGCGTTCTTTGACGTGATCTTTAACGATAGCCATTTTGGATCGCAGATCAGCTTGTCTAAAATCGTCCATGCTTATGCCGATCTCGCCAAAGAACGAAGCAACGCCCTCCATATCAATCATGTATCTGGGCGAGTGGGATATTCTAATTCCCTTAATGCAATCGTGATACCAACGCCATCTGACTTCGGGAATGTCAGCTCTGCAATACACAAGGGCAATATCTCTTGCAGCCTCGTCCCTCATTCCTTCAAAGATGCTGTTTCCGGTTCCGTGCCACGTCGATCTGGTCGTGAATTTAACCTCGACACCAAACCCGTTGACAACGATATCGGGAAACGCACTGTCATGGAACGAAGGCTTGGCAATTGACGAACCCTCACAGCAAACTCGCAACTGCGCCAAGACGGTTTTCTCAAACTCCTTGTCATTGGAGTACCCCGGCATTTCCGCCTTGGCTTGCTCGTTCATCAGGACTGTTGCGCGATTCATCAGGTCGGTGAACGCTTCACGGTTCATGCAAACACCTGCTCCCAAATTGCTCTGGCAATATGCCACGCCATGACCGGGGGGACCGCGTTGCCGATCTGGCGTTCGGTTTCACGCATACCACATGGAAAAACGAAATCATCTGGAAAGGACTGAAATCTCGCCTGCTCGCGTAACGAAATACGTCTGGGCAAGCTGTAATGCCACTGAACATTCCCGTGATGCTCGGCTCGCATGGTTGTTGCTGGAACATCCGCTTTTAATTTCCGTGATCCTTGATCTGGTGAGGCTTTAGCCTTGCTCCATATATGCTTGAACTCTGCATCCTCGTTCATGGTCTCAAGATCACAAATCGCATCTGTGGCTGTTGGTGCGCTTGCAAGCGCGCTTGGGAACTCAAACCGCTTGTCACCGCGAACACCAATAATCAAAAGCCGTTCACGATTTTGAGGCACGCCCCACTGAGACGCGATACAAACTCGCGACGTGACGCAATATTCTGGCAGTGCAAAATCATCCAAAACCTTTTGCCCAAAATCGCAAGCCAACAATCCTTTGACATTTTCGGCCACGAATACAGCCGGTTTTGTCTTGCGGATCGCTTCAATCATGCTCGTGTAAAGGATTGTCCTGCTTCCATCGCCAGCTGATCGCTTACCGTTAACTGATACATCCTGACACGGAAAGCCGCCGATAACGATATCACAGGACGCGGGAAGATCGCCAATTAGCGTTTGGATGTCGCCTTGTTGAACGTGATCGCCAATGTTGTCGCGATAGGTCCGACAAGCTGATGCGGATATGTCGTTTGCAAACTCAATACGGTAGGGCAATCGGTCGTAGGTTTTGCCCATAAACTCAAAGCCGCCAAGAAAACCAAGATCCATTCCACCGCAGCCTGAAAACAAGCTGACAATGGTTTTCTCATCGGGAATTTTGACACCCGCGACACGGGACACAAGTTGTTCAAAATTGGCGGGGATAGATGGAGCGCAATTTGTCATTCTACGCCTCCCACAAGCTGCTTATGCGTCAGCAATCGACCATCAAACTGCCTAGCCGTCTGCGTCATAAAATCTACGGCGTTGCGCGGCAAGTTGTTGCGGGCTTGAAACTCGTCTACGTAACGCTGTAAGTGCTTCTTGCTCATGTAGTGGAATGTTCCTACGTAACCTCGCTTGAACAAGGCCCAGAACGACTCCATCCCGTTCGTGCTTACATCATCGCGCACGTATTCCCCGACTGAGTGGTTCACCGCCTCATGCGGCCTGTCGATCCCTTTGTAGGCTTTGGATTCATCGGTGTAGAGCGTAGCTTCCTTGACGGCGTGATCGTTTACAAAGCCTTGCAACGTCTTGGCGTCTGTATTCTCTACCACTTTGGCTGAAACCTGACCTGTTGCCCGATCCTTAACACCTGCGATTGGTGTTTTGCCAACCGGACCACGACCCGCCCTGAATTTCTTGTTTGCGTGTTTGTTTTTCTCTTTGCCACCGATATAAGTTTCGTCGGCCTCAACAGGTCCGGTCATAGCAAAAAGCCCACCCTGATTCCACGCAGCTCGTATCTTGTGTCCAAGACGCCACGCAGCTTCCTGCGCAATACCCAGCTCACGTGCCAATTGCAAACTGGACACTCCCTTGCGACTTACGCTCATCAGATACATGGCATAAAGCCACTTTTTAACTGGGAGTTTTGCAGATTGCATAATTGTCCCGGTTCTGCAGGAAAAGTGCTTGCGGCAATCTTTGCAGCGATAAGGTTGAGGCATTTTTACTGCAACTGTTCGTACTGATCCGCAATGAGGACAAAATCGACCATCTTTCCAACGGACGCCTTCAAACCACGCAACTGCGCTTGCCTCATCCGGGAACATCTCATGAAATTGAAATGTGCTGAGTGTGTCCTGCTTCTTCATCGTTAACCTCTTTCTGTCACGATGAACTTACATGAATCCAGAGATTTAGGCAACAAGTTCTTGGCTAATTAGGCTGGTAGTTCCCAAAATTAACCAAAAGTCTGTATTGCCCAAATATTGACCAAAACAGCCTCTAAGCTTTTAGTCAAATTCAATAAAGGCCGCTGTCAGTCATGTTGCTAATCCAAACCAGAGATGGTCGTTGAAATGCAGAGCAGTGTTGCGCCTTTTGTACAGTTTTCGTGTGTGGACTTGATTGAGGAAGCCTCAGATTGTCTTACGGACGACCTGCTCGAAAGATTGAAAGAAGCTAAGACATTTCTGAGTTCATTTAGGTGGGTGGTTACAATTGACCAAGTATATGTCGGAGACCACTTCGAAGGGATAATTGGTATATTTTTGTTTAAGATAACTCCGCGACTTTTTGATGTGGATGATTTCGTTTGGGTGATTGTTGGAGACCTGCCAAGCGCCTACATTGCTGTCAGCGATTGCCCAAATCCGGCTGCGGCACTGGATGGTTACCTCGGGGAACTAGAAGACTGGGTAGCAGCGGTTCTGAATGGTGAACCAACAGATAAACTGATGCCAGTTGACGTACCAGCAAACAGGGAAAATGCGTTGGCTTTAAAGTCACGATTGCAGTTCTTGGATGAACGCATTCTTCCCGATTGCAGGGGCAGCCTGGAAGTTGATCTTCGTCAGTAGTGACTTCCACTTTGGGCTCAAAGCGGGCCTTCACTCCAAGACGCCGGCGGTGACGAAATGGGTCTGTTCCCGACGCGTTCTGGGGGATCTCGACGGTAGCGCGCGGGGTTCCCGTGGCGCTGTCAAAGCCTTCAAAACGGCAATTGCGCTTTGATGGGGAGGCGTGGTCTTGTTGGGCGCTGTCAAACAGTTGATTGGATGTGAAAACCCACAGGTTCTATGAAGATCGGTATCTGCTCGATCGGTCTGAATCCAAATGAACTGCACACTCCACAAAACCTCAGCGGCTGACATGCCTTCCATGGCGGGCGTCCACTTGGGCGAAACCAGCGCAGACAAGACGAAGGGCGTGTGCCGCTCATGACCCTGAAACTGCGACTGCTTGGAGTGCTGATTTGCTGTTTGGTGGGGAGTGGTATCACCCGCGCGGACGCGGAGGAGTTCACCTCGCCCGATATCCTGGTGCTGGGCGACAGCCAGCTCACCTTTGGGGCGGGTCCCACATTTCTGGACTTCTTCGAAAACATCGCGGAACGCTGCGCCCCCACGCCTGAGCAATCGACCTATCTGGAACGGCTGGGCAAAATGCGGGCGAGTGTGATTGGGGTACGCTCATCGACCTTGCAGTCCTGGGTCGAACGATCGGGCCGGTTCAAAGGCATGGTCTGCGACGTGGATCCCAATTGGAATGTAAACGCAAAGGGCTTCGGGTTTGTCAGCACCAGCCCGGATGAATTCGTGCAAATCGGGCAGGGGCGCGAGTATCAGCTTTGTGCGGCTGACAAATCGCCGTTCGAGACGATGTTTCGCGAGGACTACTACGCGCCGAAACTGCTTGTTCTGACGTTCATGGGCGGTGCGTCTGATCGGTGGTCCAACATTCCTGATCTGGCACGGCAAGATGCGGTCGATATGGTCAATCAGATCCCACGGGATATGCCCTGCATTTTCATGACGACCCTTCCGGCCCACAAACAGAGCATTGTCGACAAGCGGCTGCGGGCGCAAGAGAACCTGAAGGCGGCTTTCGAGGAGACGGACTCAAGATGCTCTTTCATGTCCGGGCTGACGCCGGACACGGTTGAAGCTTTCGTGGGCAACAACGCTTTCTTCCGGACCAATGGCGCGGGCGTGGTGAAGGACCCGTTTCATCCCAATGAAACGGCTGCCCGGCACTTCTTTGAGCTTCAATCGGGCAGTATCTGCAGGGCTGTTTTTGATCAGTTGAGTATGGTCCCCGAGCCACGTGGATGACGGGTTTTTGAGACCAAACACTGTCAGTGCAAACCCTAATCAGACCCCAATCCGCTCCGGCGGGTTCTCAAGAAGGTCGCGGAGGGTTTCCATCGCGCCTTCGAACCGTTCAAACGGCAATTGCGCGTTGATGGCGATGCGGACGGCGTGGGGGACGCGGGCGTCGCGGCAGGTGAATTCTTCTGCCGGACGGATCTTGATGGAGCGTTCGGCGGCGGCCTGACAGAACGATCCTGCGCGCCATCCGGTGGGGAGTTTGAGCCACGCAATGGGCACATCTTCCCGCCATGTCAGCGCGTGGGATCCCAAATGATTGACCATGCATTTCACGTGGCGTTCGATCTCTGCCCGGACGGATGCGGCAATCTTTTTGGTGCGGGGGTCGCGCAGCAAGAGCGTGGTCAGGTCGCCAAGGGGCGTGGCCAGACCGAAAAAGCCGTTCTCAGCGGAGCGACGCAGGCCCGCGCCCTGTTGATGGGGGGCAATGGTGAAGCCGATGCGCAAGGCGGGGGTGAGGGTCTTGGAGATAGAGGACACGTACCAGCCGCGTTTTGGTGAGATCATGCGGTAGGTCGGCGCGTGAGCCGGACCCATGCGATAGCAATCATCTTCGAGGATCTGAAAATCCTGCCGTTCCGCGATGGTGGCAATCTCGCGTCGGCGGCTTTCGGGGGTGAAGATGACGGTGGGGTTGTGCACCTCGCAACTGGTGCAGAGGACTTGCGCGCCGTGCTTTTGGGCGGCGTCTTCCAGCGCCTCGGGGATGATTCCGTGCTCGTCCATCGGGATGGGTATGATTTCGGTGCGCAAAAGCTCTGCCGCGCGGCGGAAGCCGGGGTAGGCGAGCTCTTCCACCAGGATCACCGGTTTGTGGCCGGTCAGGATGGTTTGGAGGGCAAGCGAGATTCCGTTCTGGCCGCCATGGCAGAGGACGACATCCTCTTCATTCAGAGTGCCGATGGGGGTGCCCGCCATCCAGTCAACGATGGCTTCGCGCGCCGGTCGGAACCCTTCGCGGCTGGGGTAGTGCATGAGGCCGGAGGGCGGGTCCTGGGCCACGCGCTGCATCAGCTCGCGGATCAGTTCGGCCTGGCCCATGTTGGGCAGGGCGGGGGAGAGCAGGCGAATGTCGGGTGTCATGCCGCCGGAGCCATGCGGCACGCCATTGATGGCCATGGGACCTTGATCTGTGGAGGCGATGTGGTCTGCCACGAATGTGCCACGGCCGACGGTGGCTTCGCAGATGCCCGCGTCGGTCAGGATCGTGTAGGCGCGGGCCACGGTGCCGGGGGTAATGGAAAGCTTCCAGGCCAGATCGCGCACGGGCGGGAGTTTGGAGCCTGCGGGCAGAGCGCCGGCGCGAATGCCGTCTTTGAGCGTGTCAGCCAGGGCTTTGTACTTGGGACCGGGGTGATCTTTGAGCAAAGGCTGCCACTTTGTATCCATTGCAATGTATTCCTAGATTCATACATTTTCATATTTTATCTATACATTGTAACTCAAACACACATTGTGTCAATACAATTGGAAGGACATACCATGACACAGACAAGAAACGCAGCCAATCTTGCCTATTTGCAAACGCGGCCCCTGACGCCGTTCACTTCTATTGTGCTTCAGTTTGTTGTTCTGTGCGTCGCATGGTCTGAGCGCCACCGAACGCGAAAGGCGTTGGCCAAGCTGGATGATCACATGCTTGAGGATGTCGGTCTGACGCGGCGCCAAGCGACGAAAGAGGCGCAGCGCCCGTTCTGGGAATTGTAGCGCCAAAGCCATAAGGCAAAGCGGCTCTTCCTGCGCTTTGCCTTATGGTCTTTTCATACGGTGATCGGTGAGAGACCGGTTCACGATTTCACGTCGCTTGCAAATCGGGCCGCGTTTTCCTTCGCGAAGGCGCTGGCATCGGCATTTTCGTCCCAGAATTGCGGATTGGCCTTGGGGATGGTGAGGGCCTTTTGCACAGCTGGGCGGGAGTCGATACGATCAAACCATGCTTGAAGATGCGGCAGGCCTTCGACACTGACACGCGCCCAGACATAGGCGCGGGCCCAGGGATAGAGCATCATGTCCGCGATGGTGTATTCCCCCGCCGCGACCCAGTCGCGCCCGTCAAGATGGGCATCCATGACCTCAAGCAGACGGCGGCTTTCATCGACATAGCGCTTGATCGAGAACGGCTCTTCATGCCCGTTGGGGGCGGCGATGTGTTGGAAGTACATGGCTTGCCCCATCATCGGACCGACGTGACCGATCTGGAACATCATCCATTGCATGACTTCTGAGCGCTTTACGGCGTCATTCGGAAGAAATTTCCCGTACTTCTCGGCCAGATGCCACAGGATTGCGCCGCTTTCGAAAATGGCGCGGTCTTCGTCGTGATCATAGATAGCCGGGATTTTGCCGTTCGGGCTGAGCTTCAGGTACTCAGGTGTTTTCTGTTCCTGTTTGCCAAAGTTGATCGGCGTCAGGGTGTAGGGCACGTCCGCCTCTTCAAGGAAGATGACGGGTTTGTAGCCGTTCATCGTGGCAGCGGTGTAGAGATGGATCGCGGGGTCGGACATGGGGTGGCTCCTTCTGTCAGGTCTTCCCCCAAGCTGAGCATTAGGATACGAAAATCAACTAGTATACTTTTGGTAACTTACTTCAGCCCAGAGGACGCACAGATGGATGCCCTGATCCGGGAAGATCAAAACGGTCGCAAGACGGTGGACAATAGCTGTGCCTCCCCATGCGCGATTGAGCGGGGCATGCGCATTGTGGGCGGGAAGTGGACAGGTTCTATTCTGTGGCACCTCAAAGATGGGCCGGTGCGTTTCAATGATCTGTCGCGCATGATTGGCGGGGCGAGCAAGAAGATGATTGCGGAACGCTTGCGTCAGCTGGAAGCGCAAGGGTTGGTGCGAAGGCAGGTTGTGGAAACGAAGCCACTGGCCGTGATGTATGACATCACGGAGTTCGGGTGCACCGCGCTGGGGTTTCTGGACGAGTTGCGGCAGTGGAGCGAAGGGTTGCCGGTTGACCAAGGGCAAGAGGGGTAGTGCCGTCCCATGCTGCCATCTCATATGAGAACACTTTGACCTCATGATGAGCAGAGGCGCTCTCACCACGCTGGCGGCGTCATTGTTGCTGAGCGCTTTGGGCTCGATCCATGCATTTTCCGTATTTGTTGCCCCGATGGAACAACAATTCGATGTCAGCCGGTCGCAGGTCAGCCTGACGTTTTCCTTGGGCTTGGTCAGCCTGACTTTGGCCGTGCTGGTGGGGCATCGGTTTTATGACCGGCTGCCGGCCGCCTTGTTTGTTGCCAGCGCAGCGGCTTTGGCGGTGGGCGGTTTGATTTTTGCCGGGATGGCGAAGACCTTGCCGATGGTGTGGGTTGGGTATTCGCTGTGCTTCGGGGCGGCCAACGGATTGGCCTACGGGTTCGGCATGCAGATTGCGGCACAGGCCAATCCGGGGCGGGAAGGTGTGGCGATGGGCACTGTCACGGCCTGTTATGCGCTGGGGGCGGTTCTGGCCCCTGCCCCGTTTGAAATGCTGATCGCAACAGGTGGTACACGAGCCGCGATGTTTGGTTTGGCAGGCGTGGTTATGGTGGTGGGATGCGCTGCATCGTTCCTGCTGTATCGGACAGGGGCGCAGTATGTGGGACCGTCTGAGATGGCGAGCAACGCGGTGGTCTCAATGCGCTGGGTTGGGCTGGTCTGGCTCGGCTTTTTTGGCGCGGTCATGGCGGGTCTTATGGTGGTCGGTCACGCCTCTGGCATTGACGCCCTGCTCAGACCCGGTGGCGCGGCCTGGGTGGCGCCTGCGCTCTTGGCGGCATGCAATCTGTTGGGCAGTCTTGTGGGTGGTCGTGCGGCGGACAGGGTGCCTGCGCGATTGTCGCTGACCGCCGTGCCGCTGATGACCTTTGCCGTGCTTGTGTTGCTGGCGCTGTTTGGCGGGCCGGGGATTGTGCTCTTGTGCATCGGCGGATTGGGGTTTGCCTATGGGGCGGCCATTGCAGCCTATCCATCTGTCATCGCCAAGGTGGTTGGGCCGGAGGCCAGTGCGATGGTTTATGGTCGGGTGTTCACCGCGTGGGGCGCGGCTGGTCTGGCGGGGCCTTGGCTGGCCGGGGCGCTGTTTGACTGGACCGGGGCGTATTTTGTGGCGCTGCTGGTGGCGGCCGGGATGGCTATGGTCTCGGTCATTGCGGCGGGGGTTGTGTTTCGTGAGGGTGTAGTGCCGGGGTGATAGCGCTGAAGTCTCAACCAGCAATACCCGTCCCGGGCTTCACCCGGGACCTCGCACTCTGAAACCCAGAGGCCCCGGATCAAGTCCGGGGCGTGAGTTACTTGAGGCTGGCTGAAACGCGTTACTTCGGTCGGTCGCCCTTCACCGTCACGCGGCGGCCTTTGCGCTCTTCGGGCCAGTAATCCCAGATCGCGCGGTGCATGCAGCAGCGGTTGTCCCAGAACGCCATGTCGTTGAGCGACCAGCGGAAGCGGATTTGGTAGTTGATGTGCTCGGCGTGTTCGAACAGCATGTTGAGGATCGCCTCACTTTCGCTGTCGGATAGACCGTTGATCCTGGTTGTGAAGGTACGGTTCACGAAGAGGGATTTGCGGCCCGTGTCGGGGTGCGTGCGCACGATTGGGTGGATGGCCTGGGGGCAGTCGATCTCGGAATCCTTCTGACCCCGATCGCTGTAACGGCCTTTGTAGATATGCTCTGAGCTGTGCAGCGCCGTCATGCCGTCGAGCATGCCTTTGATGGGATCGGACAGGTCGTCATACGCGGCGTACATGTCGCTGAACATCGTGTCGCCGCCGCAGGACGGCAGGATGTGGATCTGCAGCATGGTGCCAAGCGGTGGGGTTTCATCGCAGGACACGTCGGAATGCCAGAACTCGCCATTGGCGACCTTGGAGTCTTTGGTGGCGTGGATCTCGAAAATCTCCGGGTAACCCTCCATCGTGGGCGCCGCAGGATGGGCGTGAAGCGGGCCGAAGCGTTTGCCGAAATCGATATGTTGCTGCGGCGGGATTTCCTTTTGGTCTTTGAAGAACAGGACCTGGTATTTCAGAAATGCTTCATGAATTTCGGCGAATTGGGCGTCGGGAACGGGCTGGCTCAGGTCAACGCCATAGACCTCGGCACCGAGGTTGGGGGCGAATGGGCGGGCTTCGATCAGTTTGAAATCATTCGGTTTCAGGGCAACCATGGGGACCTCTCGGCAAGCTTGATTTTCGGTTTCCCACGGGTTTATCGTTTAGTTTTCGTACATAAAAACGAAAAATAATTGATCATGACGTGAAAATTTTTAATGTTTTGCAACCGACGCCGCCACGCAAAAGGCCCAATGAATGAGCATCCGCGCCTTACGCACCCTCATCGCCGTCCATCGGTATGGCAGTTTCCGAGCCGCTGCCGAGGCAGAGCGTCTTACACCGTCCGCCGTCAGCCACCAGATGAAGAACCTCGAGGACATGTGGGGGCTGGATCTGTTTGACCGGACCTTGAAGACACCGGCGTTAACGCAGACCGGTCTGGCGCTTGTCGGCGAGGCGACCGCGCTTGTGGATACCTATGACAGTCTGCCTGCGCGGGTGAGTGCGAGTGATGAGCTGTCGGGGGAGTTGATCCTTGGGGCGGTGCCGACCTCCCTGACCGGGTTGATCCCGGAAGGCCTGTCCAAACTGAAAACCCTAAGCCCTGGTGTGCGTGTGCGCATTGTGCCTGGGTTGACCAATCAGTTGCTGCTGCAGCTGGACCGAGGGCAGATTGATGCAGCGATCATATCGCGGCCAGAGGTTTTGCCAGCCTCGTTGGTGTTTTCCGAGATCTTGTCGGAAGAACTGGTCCTGTTGGCTGCGCAGAGCACGGAGGACAGACCGCCGAAGGACCTGTTGCAATCCCTGCCGTTCATCCGGTTCACGCGCGATGCCGTCGTCGGGCGTCAGATTGAAACCTGGCTGCAGAAGCGTGGGATCGAGGTGACAGAGGCGATGGAGCTTGAAGGGCTGGATGCGATCTCAAGCATGGTGGCAGCAGGCCTTGGCGTGTCGATTGTGCCCAACAGCCGATTTGGTGAGCGCCTTGATCTGCCGTTGAGGCGGATAGCGCTGGAGGAGAACGGCCCGCGACGGGTGCTGGGCCTTGTCAGCCGCGTTTCTTCCCCGCGCGCGCAGATGGTCGAAGCGGTCAAGACAGCGCTTTTGGAGGCGACATCGGTGTGATCTACGCGTCGGGCTCTGGCCGGATGCAGATCGGTTTGCGGTTCTTCCGGTGGCGCATGGCAAGATGATGCATGTCTCTTCCACGTTTCGGGATCAGCCGGGCGGGGCGGGGTTGGAATTCTGGTGTGCAGATATCCGGGAAGAGGGCGGCGATCTCGGCGCGGGCCTCGGGAGAGACGGATTTGAGCGCTTCAGGGCCGGTGAACAGGCTTTCGGACAGCGCGCCGTTGGACCAGACCACCTGATGGGTATCAAAGAGGAAGTGCCAGTATTCGACATCATAGTCGCATGCCTCTTCTTCAACGCCTTCAATGCAGAGCAGCTTGTTGGCCGGGATCAGCACTTCGTTCGTGCCGAACATGCGTTCCGCAATGACAGAGCGAACCATGATGCGGTGCTGGCGGCTGACCAGAAGATCCTGTTCCGGCTGATCCGGGCCGAGGGCATGGGCCCTGATCCGGATCGGGCGGAGTTTGGGGTTCCGGTTGAGGCGATTGGCCGTGACCGTGTTACAGCCAATCCAGCGAATGGGCTGCAACCCGTCATCGAGCGTCATGACCAGATCGCCGATATTGAGGTTCTCGATCGGAATATGACCGTGGCGAGTGGCAATCCGGGTGCCGCGGGTGAAGCAGACCACGTTAAAGGCGTCCCGTATTTGGGAGTTGGTGGCGGACGAGAAATCCGCCGAGGTGCCGCCGAAGGTGATGGTGCCTCCGCCGACATTGTTGAGCACGCCGTCGGCCAGATCGTCGCGAAGATCATCGGCATTGGTGTAAAACGCACTGAGATCCAGAAAATCGTTGTTCGATTGATCACCGTCGCCATAGCTGCCATCACCAAAGTCGAAGATCGTGTCGTTTCCGCCGCCAGAAGAGTAAATGAAAGTGTCATTGCCGATCCCGCCGGTGAGTGCATCGCGCCCGTTTCCGCCGAAAAGAGTGTCGCTGCCTTCACCGCCTGTCAGCGTGTCACGCCCGCCACCCCCTTCTAGAAGGTCATCCCCAATGCCGCCGTCGATGTTGTCTCGACCGTTGCCGCCGTAGATTTCGTCGTTGCCATCGTCACCGAACAATTGATCATTGCCACCACCGCCGAACAAGGTGTCGCTACCGTCGCCACCTTCCAGAGTATCAATACCGTTCGCGCCGCTGAGGAAGTCGTCGTCATCGCCGCCTTGTAAGGAGTCGCGCCCACGCCCGCCTTCGAGGCTGTCGTCGCCTGATCCACCGACAAGAGTGTCGTTCCCACCGTTGCCAACAAGCGTGTCGTTACCTGCGCCTCCATCGAGGGAGTCGCTGGCGTTGTTGCTTGTACCAACGTCATCGCCGGACGTTGGTCCGGGTCCTGGGTTCCACGTCGTGGCCAAAATACTGCTCCGATGCGCGTTTTCGCGTCATTCTTGTGGGGAGATAATACCCTTTTTTGGGGTATTCTGGCAAGTTTGCCATCTTTTTGAGTGCAAAGGGCGTTGCTGTGCGCCGGTTTTCTTTATGCGCTCAGCTCTCGCATCGTCTTGAACCCCAAGCCCCGATCCACCACCGCCTTCAGAAATCGGCGGAGCTGGTCGTGGGAGGATGCGAAGCCCGGTTTGCCTTCGACCGCGCGGATGTTGTGGCCTGCGAAGACACCCGTACCACCGGTTTCGGCGATGGTGTCGAGGACTTTGTCCTGCCAATCCCACCCCGGGAAGTGTTCATGTTCGAAGTCGAGCCAGCCAATGCAATCGACCGCGTGATCATCCGTTGGCCCGTCATAAATCCGCTGTTCCAGGGGGGTCTTGCTGGCGGAACGAGGCCCCTTGGAGCGTACGGCCTTGAACCGTTTGCCAACCTCTTCGCGGGCCCGGGGGGTGGAGGCGTGGAAGGGGAAGGCGAAGCTTTCGGCGGGGAAGCCGAGATTGTGGTGTTCCTCGATCCCCTGATCAATCTCTTGCCGCAGCCATTTGCGCAGGCGGTTGGATTGCAGGTAGTCGTTGAGGTTCACATGCGTGCGGGTGTGAAAGCCAATCTCATGGCCGTCATCTTGCAACTGGCGCAGCCCGTCGATTTGATCCGGCCCTGCTTTGTGAAGCTTGGTGATGCAGAAGGTTGCCTTGGCGCCGAACTCTTCGAAAATGGGCCGTGCGCCGAGCCATTTGGCAACGAACAGATCATCATAGGTGAGGCAAACATGGCCTTTGGTCATCCGGGTGTCCTGCTTTTGCTCAATATACCCTGCGCCGTTTTGTCGGCGCTACCTTTACCCGTAAACCAAAGCATTGCAGGCTGGTTTTTCAAGATTTCCTCTTAATTTCGTGTATTTGGCAGGGCGTCGCGGTCACACCACAACGTCCTGCTCCTCCTGCGCGCCCACGTCGAACACGCGTTTGTAGCGGGTGATCTGATCTGCGGGTCCCATGGCCTTTCGCGGGTTGTCGGAGAGTTTGACGGTCGGGCGTCCATCCGCGCTGACCGCTTTGCAGACGAGGCTGAAGGGGGCAAGGCGGTCATCCTCGGTCAGGTCGCGGAAATCGTTGGTCAGCAGCGTGCCCCAACCAAAGGACACACGCACGCGGCCTGCGAATTGGGAATGCAGCTTGATGATCTTTTCTTCGTCCAGCCCGTCGGAGAAGATGATCAGTTTCCTGGTCGGGTCCTCGCCACGGCTTTTCCACCAGTTGATCGCGGTTTCGGCCCCTTCTGCGGGGTCGCCGCTGTCAATGCGGATGCCTGTCCAGCCCGCGAGCCAGTCTGGCGCGCGGTCAAGGAAGCCGTCGGTGCCATAGGTGTCGGGCAGGATGATGCGCAGGTTGCCATCGTGTTCTTCGTGCCAGTCAGACAGCACGTCATAGGGTGCGCGGGCCAGCTCTTCATCGCTGTCGGCGAGGGCGGCGTAGACCATGGGCAACTCATGTGCGTTGGTGCCGATGGCCTCCAGATCGCGGTTCTTGGCGATCAGGCAGTTGGAGGTGCCCACGAAGGTCTCTCCCATGCCTTCGGTCATCGCCTGCACGCACCAGTCCTGCCACAGGAAGGAATGCCGCCGCCGGGTGCCGAAATCGGCGATGCGCAGCCCGTCAATCCCGCGCAGGCGTTCGATCTTTTCCCAAAGCTTCGTCATCGCGCGGGCGTAGAGGACCTGGAGTTCAAACTTGCGCATCTGGTTGGTGACGGCACGGCCGCGAAGCTCCATCAGGACGGCCAATGCCGGGATTTCCCAGAGCATCACCTCGGGCCAGCTGCCTTCAAAGGTCAGCTCATATTGACCATCGTGTTTTTCGAGGTGGTAGGGCGGCAGTTGCAGCGCCTCAAACCACGTCATGAACTCGGGCGTGAACATCTGGCGCTTGCCGTAGAACGTGTTCCCGCGCAGCCACGTGCTTTCCCCGCGAGACAGGGAGAGAGAGCGGATGTGATCGAGCTGTTCGCGCAGTTCGCCTTCATCGACCAGATCAGCCAGACGGACGTGCTTGGAGCGGTTGATCAGAGAGAAGGTGACCTGCGTATCGGGCTTGTTGCGAAAGACCGACTGGCACATGAGGAGTTTGTAGAAATCCGTATCGATGAGCGACCGCACGATGGGGTCGATCTTCCATTTGTGGTTCCAGACACGGGTGGCGATATCGACCATTTGGGGCTCCGGGGGGTGGTTTGCCTAATGGTTAGAGCAAATGGTGGACTGGCGTGCAAGATAAAGGCCGGGGCGCTGTTTTCTCTGGCGCATTTACGGATGCGCAGGATCGGATACAGTGTCTGAATGCTGAAATTTGATGAAGAGACCACCAAGCTCCTCGAAACGGCTTATCTGGGCGGGGATGTCACGCGGCGCAGGCGCATGGCGTTTGATGCGTTGCATCTGGAGGGCGGTGACACGGTGGTGGATATCGGCTGTGGCAACGGGTTGCTGACCGCAGAGATCGCGAGGGCGGTGGGAGAGACGGGCCGGGTGGTTGGGATTGATCCCAGTGCGGATATGCGCGGGGCGGCAGTGGCGCGGTGTGAAAGCTTGCCGTCGGTAGAGATTGTTGAAGGGCTGGCCGATGCATTGCCACTGGAGGATGGCGAGGCGGACAAGGCGGTTTCCGTGCAAGTGCTGGAATACCTGCCCGATATTCCTGCCGCCGTGGCCGAGGCGCATCGGGTGTTGCGCTCAGGCGGGCGCTTCGTGGCGATTGATACGGGTTTCAACACGCTGGATTGGTTCACCGAGGATGAAGATCGGATGGCACGCGTGCTGGCCGCCTGGGATCACCACTATACCGAGGCGCGGGTGGCTGCGTTGTGGCCGCGCCTGACCCGAGAGGCGGGGTTCGGGGCAATTGAAGTTACGCCCTTTACGTTTTGCGACACGACGTTGCGTCCGGACGGGATTGCGCTGATGGGGATGGCCCTGATGTCGCGCTATGCCGCGCAGAACGGGTTTATGAGCGAGGCGGAAACGCAGGCGTGGTATGACGAGCAGATTGAGATGGCTCGGCAGGGGCGGTTTTTCTTTTCGCTGACGTACTATTGCATGAGCGCGGTGAAGCTGCCGTGAGTGAGGGTGAGTTCAGGTTTCGATATGCCGAACCAGCGGATGCGAGTCGCTGCTTTGCCATTGAGTCGGCGGCCTATGATGCAGGGGAAGCGGCGACGCTTGAGAAGATCTCGAAACGGGTTGCCAATTATCCTGAAGGGTTTCTGATTCTGGAGCTGGATGGTGAGATCGTGGGCTTCATCAATTGCGGCTGTGCTGATCAAGTTGAGATGTCGGATGAAGCCTTCAAAGAGCTGATCGGCCATGACCCGGAGGCGCCGAACGTTGTGATCATGTCTGTAGTCGTGGACCCGGCCCATCAGGGCAAGGGCCTGTCCCGGATGTTGATGGACGAGTTTGTGGAGCGAATGCGAATGAGGGGGAAAGCCGCGATCTACCTGATGTGCAAAGAGGCATATGTGCCGCTCTATGAGAAGTTCGGCTATCGCTATGACCAACCTTCGGCATCGACCCATGGCGGGCAGGCTTGGTATGAGATGTCCATGAGGTTGTGAGTGGGTAGGTAAGATTCAAACCCCCACGTAACGATCCACGATGGAGTGATCTTTGCGAAGGGCCTCTGCCGACATGACTTCGCCGTTGCGGCCGTTTTCGATGAAGGCGACGCGATCGGCGATGGAGAGGACGGCATCGACGCGTTGTTCGACCAGAAGGATTGCCAAACCCGCCTCGCGCATCCGTACGATCACGTCGCGGATGGCGGCGATCATGGACGGTTGTAAACCTTCAGTGGGTTCATCCAGCAAAAGCGCCTTGGGCTGAATGCAGAGTGCGCGGGCGGTGGCGAGCATTTGTTGTTCGCCGCCAGAGAGGGTTTCAGCCTTCTGGTCAAGGCGTTCGCGCAGGCGGGGGAAGAGGTCGAGAATGTCCTCGCGCACCTTTGGGCCGGAGTTACGGACGGAGAGGCCGATTTCGAGGTTTTGTGCGACGCTGAGCCCGGCGAAGAGGCGGCGGCCTTGTGGGATGTAGCCCAGACCGGCGCGGGGGATTTGGTGGGCGGGCAGGCGGCTGACGTCTTGGCCATCGAGGACAACGCGCCCGGACATGAGCGGCAAGAGCCCCATGGTCGCCTGCATGGTGGTGGTTTTGCCCGCGCCGTTGCGGCCCAGAAGGCAGAGGATTTCGCCGGCTTCCACTTTGAGCGACAGATCGCGAAGGACCTGCGCCTGGCCGTAGCCTGCGTTTATGGCGTCAATCTCAAGCATCGGCGCCGGTCCCGAGATAGGCGGCTTGCACGTCCTTGTTGGCGCGGATGTCTTCGGGTGTGCCCTCGGCCAGGACCTCGCCGAAGTTCAGCACGGTGATCTGTTGGGCGAGGTCCATGACGACGCTCATGTTGTGTTCAATGAGCAGGATGTTGGCTTCCTTCGCCAGATCGCGGACAAGCTCTTTGAAGCCGTCGATTTCACCGTCGGCCAGACCTTGGGTGGGTTCATCGAGGATGAGAAGCCGGGGGCGTTGGACGAGGCCCATGGCAATTTCCAGCAGGCGTTGGTGGCCATAGCTGAGATTGCCTGCCTCTTCGTCCTGACGGTCTGCGATGCCGACGCGTTCTAGCGCGGTTTGCACCGCACCCGGCACCTCGCGCGCGGGCATCCGGCGGCGGGCGGCGAGGGCCACGTTTTCGCCTGCGGGGAGGCCAGAGAACACGGAGGTGATCTGAAACGTATAGGCCATGCCCTTCATGATGCGTTGGTGCGCAGGTAGGGCTGTGACGTCTTCGCCCGCAAAGGCCACGGTGCCAGAAGAGGGCGGGATGCGGCCGCTTATCATGCTCACCAGCGTGGTTTTGCCCGCGCCGTTGGGGCCGATCAAGGCGCGTATTTCGCCTTCGGGCAGCCGGAAATCGACATTTGTGACCGCCTGCAACCCGTCGAAGTTCTTCGACAGCCCCTTGGTTTCGAGAAGCACGCTCATGGCAGCCACTTGAAGCGGCGTCGGCGGAGTTCCCCGACAAGGCCCTGCGGTGCATAGAGTGTGAGGGCGACCAGAACCACGCCCGCGATGATCATGTAGGCGGTGGTGATGTCGGAGCTCAGATCAATCAGGTAGATCATGAAGAGCGTGCCGATGAATGGCCCCAATACCGTGCCGGCCCCGCCGAGCAGCACCCACAGCAAAGGCAGGATGGAGTATTGGACGGAAGCGAACGTTGCCCCGGCATACCCGAAGAGAAGCCCGAAGAACGCACCCGAGGCGCCTGCGATCATGCCGGAGAGGACCATCGCCGCCAGTTTGTGGGCGAAGGTGTTGTAGCCCAGCATTTTCACCCGTTCTTCGTTTTCCCGAATGGCGATCAGTGTCTTTCCGAACGGCGCGCGTACGACGTAAAGACAGACCAGTAAGCTGACAGAAAAGAGCGTCCAGGCGGCGAAGTAGCGCGCGGCGGGTTGGGAGAGGTCAATGCCCCAGATCACCCGCTGTGCCGCCTGAATGACAAAGCCTTCGTCGCCGCGGGTGTAGTCTCCGAAGTAAAGCACGGTGAAGTATCCGGCCTGGGCGAACATCAAGGTGACGATCATGAAGGCCACGCCGACGGTTCTGAGTGCCAAAAGCGCCAGGCCCGCCGCCACCAGGCCGGCGGCGATAATGCCCACGATGATTGCAGGCGCGGGCGTGAACCCGGCGTATTGGATTGTCAGGGCCATGCCATACATGCCCGCCGCGAAGAAAAGCGCGTGGCCGAGGCTGAGCAGGCCGGTGTAGCCGAAGAGGATGTTGTACCCCACGGCGTAACTGGCCAGCACCATAATCCGGGCGATGTTGCCGTGGTGATAGGGGGGGAGAATGAATTGCAGAACAAAAAGCAAAGCGAGCAACCCGAGGTGCAGGAGCAGGATGCGCGTGCCGGTGCTCATGCGCTGCGCGTCCCGAAAAGGCCTTGGGGCCGGAAGACGAGGACCAGACCCACCAGAAGCGTGGCAAGGATCTTGGCCAGAGTGGGCGAGAAGAAGACAGAGATGATGCCGTCAGACAGGCCGATGATAATGGCAGCCACGACGGTGCCGGGAAGGCTGCCCAAGCCACCAATGATGACGACGATGAAGCTGAGCAGCAGCGGGTCGGCACCCATCAGGTAATGCGCTTGCTGGATTGGCACGATCAGCACCGCCGCCAGCGCCGCCAAGGCCGCGCCGATGCCGAAGACGAGGGCGTAAACCCGTTCCACCGGGATACCGAAGGCCAGGGCCATGTCGCGATCGGCTTGGGTGGCGCGCATGAGGAGGCCCACCTTGGTGCGGGCCATCAGCATCCAAACCCCGGCGAGAACCGTTGCCGCCGCGCCGATCACGAAGAGTTTGTAGGTCGTCGTGCTGAGACCCCAGGGAAAGTAGAACTCAAACCCGTCATCGCCCCATTCGAACCAAGGCAGGGCGATGCGTTCGTTGAAGGGGGGTTCAACCGGTCGGGCCTCGGGGCCATACGTCATAAGTGTCAGCTGCTGGATGATGTAGAGCAGTCCGATGGTGGCCACGATGGTGCGTTCGGGATCGTATTCGATGCGTTTTAGGATGGTCATGTCAGCGGCGACCGCAATCGCGCCGACCAGAAGAGGGGCAATGATCAGGGCGGCCATGAAGCCAATGGCCGGATGCCCTCCCATGTAATGCGCCACGTACCAAGCGATCACGGCACCCAGCATGAAGAATTCCCCATGGGCGATGTTGACCACGCGCATGACCCCGAAGACGAGGCTGAGGCCAACGGCGGTGAGGGCCAGCACCGCAGCGGTGACGGCCCCTTCGAGTGTGGCGAGGAGTATGTAGGGACCCAGTTCCATCCTGATGACAGCCTTGCCCAGTGGACGGTTGGAGAGCAAGAAGAATGGCGTGCGCCTGCTGATTTAAATGGGGGCGCTGCCCCCGTCGCGCATATGCGCGACTCCCCCGGAGTATTTTTCACCAGAAAGAAGCAGGACAAGGTGTGCCTGGCTAAGCTTCTGGTGGCGCTAAGACCCTTTGCCCATCCGTGCCACGGCCTCATACCGGGGGCAGGACACAAGGTGGTCGTTCACCATGCCCACGGCCTGCATGAAAGCGTAGACTATGGTGGGGCCGCAGAATTTGAAGCCGCGTTTCTTGAGGTCTTTGGAGATGGCCTGCGACAGTTCGGTCTGTGCGGGGACCTGAGACAGCTCGGTCCACTGATTCTGTATCGGCTTTCCGCCGACTTAGTCCCAGAGGTATGTGTCGAACCCCTGCTCCGCCTCGATCACCTGCCAAGCGCGGGCATTGCCGATGGTGGCTTCGATCTTGCCACGGTGGCGGATGATGCCGGGATCGGCCAGACAGCGCAGCACTTCCTCCTCCCCCCATTCCGCCACGACATTGGGGTCAAAGTTCGCAAAGGCCGCGCGGAAATTTTCGCGTTTTTTCAGGATGGTGATCCAGCTGAGACCGGCTTGAAACCCGTCCAGGATCAGCTTTTCCCACAGCGCGCGGCTGTCATATTCGGGCACGCCCCATTCGGTATCGTGGTAGTCGATATAGATCTGTTCCAGACCCACCCAGCCGCATCTCTCGCTCATCAAGCCCCCTCCCAAACCCGACCGCTCCGGGCAAAACATTCAATTTTAAGTTTGAGAGTTCTTTAACGTTGGCGCGTCACCCTGTGAAGGCAAAGAGCAGTGATCGAGTTGGAGAGGGCGTCATGGCGCGAACAGTGGCGGATTGGGCAGATGTGCCGGCGGGTCATGATAACCCCCTGAACTACGCCATCGCCTCACGCGACAAAACCACGATCAAGATGGTTGATGATGCGTTGAATGAAGGGCGCGTTTTGCTGGCCTACCAGGCGGTTGTGCCATCTCGAAACACCGGGCGCCCGGCCTTTTATGAAGGTCTGATCCGGATCATGGACAAATCCAAACGCATCCTGCCCGCCAAGGATTTCATCGACGCGGTTGAGGCGACGGAGATCGGGCGCAAGATTGACTGTATGGCGCTGAAACGCGGGCTCATTGCTATGAAGCGGCACCCGGACTTGCGGCTGTCAGTGAACATGTCGGCCCGGTCCATCGGGTATGGGCGGTGGAGCTATATCCTCGAAAAGGGCATACGCGATGATCCCACGATTGCCGAGCGGCTGATCCTTGAGATCACCGAAAGCTCTGCCATTCTGGTGCCGGAGCTTGTGGTGAATTTCATGAACAAGCTGCAGAAGAAGGGGATCAGTTTCGCGCTGGATGACTTTGGGTCGGGATACACCTCGTTCCGATATCTCAAGGACTTCTATTTTGACATTCTGAAGATCGACGGTCAGTTCATTCGTGGCATCGCTTCGAACTCGGACAATCAGATTCTTGCCCGGGCCATGGCCACGCTGGCGCGCGATTTCGACATGGTGTCGGTCGCGGAATGCGTCGAGACGGCGGAAGATGCGATGTACCTGCAGCAAAGCGGCATGGATTGTCTGCAAGGCTACTTTTTCGGCGCGCCGACGGTGCGTCCGGCCTGGGCTGAAGACGGGCCCGAGCAGGAAAGCGCCTAGCGCGCGTCAAACCACACAGTTGCCCACGCATCATGGTTGCGCTAAGAGGCCCGCAAGTATTGGGGGTGTCTGATCTGGCTGTGCCGGCAACGACCCCCATCGCTCGTGACGCACATCCAGATGGAGGATTTCATGACCAACGTCGTTATCGCATCCGCCGCCCGCACCGCTGTGGGCTCATTCAGTGGCTCTTTCGCCAACACCCCGGCCCATGATCTGGGCGCGGCCGTTTTGGAAGCGGTGGTCGAGCGAGCCGGGATCGATAAGGCAGAGGTGTCTGAAACCATCATGGGCCAGGTTCTGGCCGCGGCCCAAGGCCAAAACCCTGCCCGTCAGGCGCATGTGAACGCGGGCCTGCCGATCGAAAGCGCGGCCTGGGGGATCAACCAGGTGTGTGGTTCGGGCCTGCGGGCCGTGGCGCTGGGTGCGCAGCACATTCAGTTGGGTGACGCCGATATCGTGGCGGCCGGGGGTCAGGAGAACATGTCGCTCTCGACCCATGCAGCGCATCTGCGGGCCGGTCACAAGATGGGTGATGTGAAATACATCGACACGATGATCAAGGACGGGCTGTGGGATGCCTTCAACGGCTACCACATGGGTCAAACGGCAGAGAACGTGGCCGACCAGTGGCAGATCACCCGCGAGATGCAGGACGAATTTGCCGTGGCCAGTCAGAACAAGGCGGAAGCCGCGCAGAACGCGGGCAAGTTCGATGATGAGATCACGGCGTTCACCGTGAAGACCCGCAAGGGCGACATCGTGGTCGACAAGGATGAATACATCCGCCACGGCGCGACCATGGATGCGATGGCCAAGCTGCGGCCTGCGTTCACCAAGGATGGCTCTGTCACGGCGGCCAATGCCTCGGGCATCAATGACGGCGCGGCGGCGACCCTTCTGATGAGTGCCGATGAAGCCGAAAAGCGTGGGATTGAGCCGCTGGCGCGGATCGTGTCCTATGCCACTGCCGGTCTGGACCCGTCGATCATGGGTGTTGGCCCGATCCACGCAAGCCGCAAAGCGCTGGACAAGGCGGGCTGGTCCGTGGGTGATCTGGACCTCGTGGAAGCCAACGAAGCCTTTGCCGCGCAGGCCTGTGCCGTGAACAAGGACATGGGGTGGGACCCGGCGATTGTGAACGTCAATGGCGGCGCGATTGCGATCGGTCACCCGATTGGCGCCTCTGGCTGCCGCGTGCTGAACACGCTGTTGTTCGAGATGAAGCGTCGGGATGCCAAGAAGGGCCTTGCCACGCTGTGCATCGGCGGCGGCATGGGCGTTGCCATGTGCGTAGAGCGCTGAGGCGCGCGCACCTGATCCACATCAAACATATTGACCCCGCGCCCGGTTAAGGTGGCGCGGACAGAGACAAGAAGGAATATTTGAATGTCACGTGTAGCACTGGTCACTGGCGGCAGCCGCGGTATCGGCGAGGCCATCTCGAAAGCCCTGAAGGGAGACGGCTATCAGGTTGCGGCAACCTATGCCGGCAACGACGAAGCGGCGGCGAAATTCACCGACGAGACCGGCATCAAGACCTATAAGTGGAACGTGGCGGATTACGAAAGCTCTGCCGCGGGTATCGCTCAGGTCGAGGCCGATCTGGGCCCGATCGAGATCGTTGTGGCCAATGCGGGCATCACGCGTGACGCGCCTTTCCACAAGATGACGCCGGAACAGTGGCATCAGGTGATCGACACCAACCTCACCGGCGTGTTCAACACCGTGCACCCGGTGTGGCCGGGTATGCGGGAGCGCAAATTCGGGCGTGTGATCGTGATTTCGTCGATCAACGGTCAGAAAGGTCAGTTCGCGCAGGTGAACTATGCCGCCACGAAAGCCGGTGATCTGGGCATCGTGAAATCGTTGGCCCAAGAAGGCGCACGTGCAGGCATCACCGCCAACGCGATCTGCCCGGGTTACATTGCGACCGAGATGGTTATGGCGGTGCCGGAGAACGTGCGTGAAGCCATCATCGGCCAGATCCCGGCCGGTCGTCTGGGTGAGCCGGAAGAAATCGCGCGCTGCGTGAGCTTTCTGGCCTCGGACGAGTCGCAGTTCATCAACGGCTCGACCATCTCGGCCAACGGGGCGCAGTTCTTCGTTTGATCCTGCGATACTGGAATTGAAGATGGCCGCTCTTTCGGGCGGCCATTTTTTCTTTTGGGGGCGCTGCCCCCGTCGCTCTTGTTGAGCGACTCCCCCGGAGTATTTCGAACCAGAAAGAAGCCACGTCGTAAGTGCCCGTGCGGCTTCTTTCTGGTCAAAAATACTCAAATCCGGAGCTTGCAGGTTTGCCGTCGTGTGAGCGAAGGCGATGCAGACATGAAAAAGGCGCCGGTCCGGGAAAGACCGACGCCTGATTGCTCTGGGTGACTTGCAACGATCAGCCGGAGCGGGAACCGCGTGTGATCCAAGTGAAGAAATCATTCATCGCTTCGGCGCGGGCTTCGTGGGCGGCGCGGTAGGCATCACGGGTGCGGGTGTTTGTCGGTGTCTCAATCATGGTCAAGCCTCCTGAATGCTTGTGAATTTCTGTTCTGATCCGAATATGGGCTTCTGCGGGCTTCGGGACAAACGAGACTTTCTTCGCGTTCACTTAAGTGATACTTAACTGAACATGTCCGATCGCCTGCCCCCTCTCACCGCTTTGCGCGCCTTTGATGCCGCAGCAAGACACATGTCGTTTCAACAGGCCGCGGCCGAGTTGAATGTCACGCCGGCCGCGCTGTCGTTTCAGATCAAATCGCTGGAGGAGCATCTGGGCGCGCCGCTGTTTCGGCGGCTGAACCGGGCGGTGGAACTGACGGAAGCGGGCCGTGCCCTGGCGCCCGGTGCGCGGGACGGGTTTGAGGCACTGGGCGCTGCCTGGCGGTCTGCGCTGCGGGTCAATGACCAGTCATCGCTGACTGTCACGGCGGGCCCGGCCTTTACGGCGACATGGCTGGCCCCACGTCTTTTCAGCTTTGCGCAAGAGCATCCGGAGATCGAATTGCGGTTGAGTGCGGGGCTTGGATTGGTGGATCTGACCCGGTCGGAGGTGGATGTGGCGATTCGGTTTGGCTACGGCCCCGATCCGCCCGAGCTGCACTCAGAGCGGTTTCTGGAAGACTGGGTGACCCCGGTGATGACGCCGGAATTGGCGGCGCAGTATCCGGGGATGGAAGGAATGGCCGCAATCCCGTTGATCCATGCGGAAGACATCACGTTCCTTAACCCGTCTGTCGATTGGCCGGACTGGTTTCGCGTTGTTGGCCTTCCGGACCGGGACTGGGCGGGGCAGCATTTCTCGCAGGCCGACCATGCCATTGATGCAGCCCTCTCCGGGGCGGGCGCCGTGTTGGCGAGGATCAGTTTTGCCGGTCGGTTCCTGCGCGATGGTCGCTTGATCGCGCCGTTTCGGCCTGCGCTGAAGACCATCGCGCATTACCGTTTTGTCTGCGTCAAAGGTCAGGAAACGCTGCCAAATATCTGTGCTTTTCGGGAATGGTTGTTTGAGCAGGTGGCGATCACGGCCAGCCATGAGGCAGATCACGACCTTCTAGACCCGCGCGACACGCCCGCCGCGTGAGACCTTTTGATGTCTTTCCAGTGCGAGGAGCGGACAGGACACCCGCCCCTCTTTCAGGCGAAAGAGAAACCTGACGTCAGGCGTCGACCTTGAGGCGCGTGATCTCTTCTTTGACGCGGAGTTTCTGTTTCTTGAGTTCGGCGATTTCGAAGTCGGAAGACCCGAGGGCTTTCTGCGCTTCATCAACCTTTTTCGAGAGGGTTTCGTGTTTCTTCTTCAGTTCCTCAAGATGTGAACTCAAGCTCATTGGCAATCTCCTCTTTCCAAGCCACTCCAACTCAGAGCGGACCTGGATCAAGTCGATTCTGTGGACACGCTCTGACACGTTGATTGCGCATGTCCGGTAAGCTCAAAACCGGGTTTCCACTTTTGAGCGACATGCTCCAACCACTTCATTGCACCACAATCTGTCGTTTCTGTCACGCTGCGGGTGCGAAATGCGAAGGGGTTAGCGGTTCAAGTTTTATGTATCTGCCTGTGAAAACGGCAGGGCGGCCCCGTCTCGCAGGATGCAAGCCGTTGGCTTTGTGTAGCTTTCGCCGTCGGCCTCGTGCCTTGTGCCGTTGTGCAAAATCCATGGTGGGTGCAGGCAAAAATCGGCGCGACCGCCTTTTTTCCCGCGTACCAGGAGGAGCCGGGCAGGCCGCGCTTGCCTCGGAGCGAGGGGGAGGGCCTCGATACTGCCCAGATGGGCCTGAAATGCGGTCAGGAGATCAGGTAGGCGTTCGGCGCGGTGGATCAAGGTGACGGAGCCGCCGGGGGCCGCGCGTTTGGCGGCGTGGCGGACCCAGTCTGAGAGGGGGGTGTCTTCGCCCAGAGCGGTTTCACGGCCCCGGTCCTGCGCGGGGGTGCTGGCGGTGCGGTCATAGTAGGGCGGGTTGGCGATGACGTGGTCGAATTGTTGGGCTTTGAGGGCGGGGGGCATGGCCGTCAGATCCCCGGTGTGCACGTCGAAGGGGATGCCATTTTCCTGACCATTGCGGCGGGCGAGATCGGCGTAGTCGGGTTGCAGTTCCAGCCCTGTGAGAGAGAGGCCCGGCACCCGCCTGCCCGCGCAAAGCGCTGCGACGCCGACGCCGCAGCCGATATCGAGCAGTGTCTCACCCGCTTTGGCCGGAACGCTGGCCGCCAGAAGTACCGGGTCCACCCCGGCGCGGTATCCTGATTTGGGTTGCCAGATGTGCAGCGCGCCGCCGAGGAAGGCATTGCAGGTGCAGTCCGATTCAGGGCCCGTCATGCACCTCAATCCCGTTGTCGGTCAGGGTTGTGACGGCGTCTTCATAATCGGCATCGGCGACCATGATGCGGCGCGGAAAAATCCCGATGGAGCCTTCCAGAACGCTCATATTTACGTCCAATTCAAAGCAGTCTATACCCTCGCCCTGAAGCAGGGCCTTGGCGAAGGCGATAGACGCCATATCATTTGTGCGTAGAAGCTGTTTCATGACCAAGAGGTAAGCAGTCGGGCTGCGGTTGTCGAGCCGCACATGAGGGTAGTATTCTTGTTGGACCACGCCGCAACGAAACCACATGAAGAATTGGCACGG
This sequence comes from uncultured Roseovarius sp., assembly GCA_963422235.2. GTDB lineage: Bacteria > Pseudomonadota > Alphaproteobacteria > Rhodobacterales > Rhodobacteraceae > Roseovarius. Next base: position 1,203,495 of record CAXMWV010000002.1, on the reverse strand, counting down.
CATCTGGCGGATCGGCTGGAGGCTGTGAACGTTTTGATCCGGGAGCGGATGGCCTCAGAGCACGCGCCGCGCATCCCGGAAGTGACCGCGCATCTGGTGGAGGCGGGCGGCAAGCGGTTGCGGCCGATGCTGACGCTGGCCACGGCGGACATGTGTGGCTATGGCGGCGAATATGACGTGCATTTGGCCGCGACGGTGGAGTTTATTCACGCCGCGACGCTGCTGCATGATGACGTGGTGGATGAAAGCCAGCAGAGGCGCGGGCGGCCCACGGCAAACCTGCTGTGGGATAACAAATCCAGCGTTCTGGTGGGCGATTACCTCTTTGCCCGCGCATTTCAGTTGATGGTCGAGACCGGGTCTTTGCGGGTTCTGGATATCCTGTCGAACGCAGCGGCGACCATTGCCGAGGGTGAGGTGCTGCAACTGAGTGCGGCGCGCGATCTGGCGACGCATGAGGGGATTTACCTGCAGGTGGTGCGGGGCAAGACAGCGGCTCTGTTTTCGGCGGCGACAGAAGTGGGCGGCGTGATTGCGGAACAGCCCGAAGAGCAAATTCAGGCGCTGTTTGATTATGGGGATGCGCTGGGCATTGCATTTCAGATCGCCGATGACCTGTTGGATTACCAGGGCGACAGCAAATCGACCGGCAAGAATGTGGGCGATGATTTCCGGGAGCGGAAGCTGACCCTGCCGGTGATCAAGGCCGTCGCGGGTGCGACGGAGGCCGAGCGCGCTTTCTGGGTACGCACGATTGAGAAGGGTGACCAGCGCGACGGGGATCTGGAAGAAGCGCTAGAGATCCTGGCCCGTCACGAGGCACTGGACCGGACGCGCGAGGATGCGTTTGCCTGGACCGAGAAAGCCAAGACCGCGATGCAGAAACTGCCCGAACACGACGTGCGGCGGATGTTGCTTGATCTGGCGGATTATGTGGTAGCGCGGCTGAACTAGAAACGTTTCGCGAAGCGCTTCAGGAATTCAGACGTTCACGTGCAAGTTCCGCTAGAAATGCAGACCGATTGTCTGTTGCGGCATCAATCTGAGCGAGTAGAGCGCTTGGGAATGTGAGTGTAATCCGCTCGGAGGCGTTGCTCACGGTCACCATGATCGAGACGATGATCCCGCCATCCGCGTCAAGTTCTTCGAGCGGCTTGGGGGCCGGAGCGTCTTCACCCAGGGCAGTCCGTTCCGCGATCTCGTTTTCGATCATCATTTTGGCCTGCTTGAGCGCGTCGGATTGGGTGGGCGCGCCGCCGCCGCCGAACTCAGGGCTGAAATAGCCCCAGGTGTCCTCTTCCCGATGCAGGATCACGGGGTAGAGCAGTGTCTCAGTGATGGTTTTTTTCGGCATATCCTTCACCTTACTTCGGCAGCTCAATCTTGGCCTGACGCGTGATGGCTCTTGCGGTGTTGAGCGGTATCTCCCTGTGGCGACCAACAATCGTGTAGCGGCCATCAGAATGCGTGAACTTTTCGTGGTTCGTCCCGCCATTGCTGACAAAGCCTGCGGCCTTCAGAGCTTTGATTATGTCTCGTCTCTTCGTCACATTTTAAATATACGCATTTGAGTACGAATAAAAGGTTAAAGAATGCACGCGTGCGTATAAATTAGAATGTGCGGTCCTCAGCCCTTCTCGTGGAAGTGGTCATAGACCTTTTGTGCCAAGGCTGCAGACACGCCATCCACCGCTTTCAAGTCCGCCAGATTGGCCCGGCTGACGGCCTTTGCAGAGCCGAAATGGGCCAGCAAAGCGCGCTTTCGGGCAGCACCGACGCCAGCGATTTCGTCCAAGGGTGAGGCGCTGATGGATTTGGCGCGCTTTGCACGATGGGTGCCGATGGCGAAGCGGTGGGCCTCATCCCGCAAGCGTTGGATGAAATAGAGCACCGGATCGTTGTGGCGCAGGGCTTTGACCGTTTTGCCGACGCGGTGGAATTCTTCCTTGCCGAGGTCGCGGTCGATGCCTTTGGCGACGCCGATCATGGGGATATCTGTGACCTCAAGCGCGGCCATTATTTCATGGACAGCGCTGACCTGACCTGCGCCCCCGTCGATCAGCAGAAGATCGGGCCATAACCCTTTGTCGCGATCGGGGTCGTCTTTCTTGAGGCGGGAGAGGCGGCGGGTCAGGACCTCTTTCATCATGCCGAAATCGTCGCCGGGGGTTAGCTCATCGCCCTTGATATTGAATTCGCGGTAGTGGTTCTTCATCCAGCCTTCGGGGCCTGCGACGATCATTGCCCCGACCGCGAAGGCCCCCTGGATGTGGGAGTTGTCGTAGACCTCTACCCGTTCGGGTACCTTGGGCAGATCAAATGCCTCGGCCAGACCTTTGAGCAGTTTGGCCTGCGTCGCGCTTTCGCTCATCTTGCGGGCGAGGCTTTCGCGGGCGTTGCGCAGGGCGGCGTCGACGAGTTCTGCTTTCTCGCCGCGCTGAGGGACGAGGATTTCAACTTTGCGGCCGATCTTGGTGCCAAGGGCCTCTGACATCAGCTCCGGGTCCTCAATGCCCTGAGAGAGGATCAACTGCCGCGCCGGGTCCTTGCTGTCGTAGAACTGGCCAATGAAGGCCTCCAGCACTTCGGCGGCGTCCACATCCGCGCCGACGCGAGGGTAGAAATCCTTGTTCCCCCAGTTCTGTCCGGCGCGGATAAAGAAGACCTGCACACAGGCCTGCCCTTTTTCCATATGCAGGGCGATGATGTCGGCCTCTGTCACGGTGCGAGGGTTGATGCCCTGGTTTGTCTGCACCATCGTCAGCGCCTTGATCCGGTCGCGCAGGGCGGCGGCGCGCTCAAATTCCATCGCCTCAGACGCGGCTGCCATATCGCGGGCGAGCTTTTCCTGTACTTCGGTGGATTTGCCGCGCAGGAAGTCATCCGCTTGTTTGACCAGCGTTGCGTAGCTTTCCGCGGATATCTTGTCGGCACATGGGCCTGCACAGCGCTTCATGTGGAAATTCAGGCAAGGGCGTCCGACAGACATTTCGCGATCACTGCAGGTGCGCAGCAGGAAGACCTTTTGCAGAGTGTTGAGCGTTCGATTGACCGCGCCCGCGCTGGCGAAGGGGCCGTAGTACTTCCCTTTACGCTTCTTCGCGCCTCGGTGTTTTTCCAGTCGGGGGAATTCATCCTCTGTTGAGATGAAAATGTAGGGGAAGCTTTTGTCGTCGCGCAGTAGGACATTGTAGCGGGGTTTGAGTTGCTTGATCAGGTTCTGTTCAAGCAGGAGCGCCTCGGTTTCCGTCGATGTGGTCAGGAACATCATCGAGGCGGTTTCAGAGATCATCCGGGCGATACGCGCCGTGTGCCCCGTGGGCCGGGAATAGCTGGAGACGCGCGCCTTGAGGTTCTTGGCCTTGCCGACATAAAGCACCCGCGCCTGTGCATCGAGCATGCGGTATACACCGGGGGAGGCGTCCAACATCCGTAGGTAGGCGTGGATCACCTCATGCCCTGTCTTGGTGTCGGGCTTAGTCCCCGATTCGAGTGGCGTATCTGGTGTGTGCTCTGTCATGTGATTCTTGGCCTTGCTGCAACCTTACGATCCAGAGAGCAAGAGGAAAGGCGTCCACGATTCCTGTGGATAAGTCTGACGATAACTTTTCCTTAGATGGAAAATCTCCTTGTTTTCGGCCCGGTTCCTTGATGTGCTTAAATTTTAGGCACAAAAATAACGCGCTGATTTTATTCACTTATTTTTTGTCTCAGCCGCAAAATACTGAAAACATTAAATTTTTTGTAACGCTTTCTTCACGGTTGCAGGCGCGGTGCAAAACTAACGCGGGTTTGGTCACTCCAACCCCAAAACATCCGGGGTTTGCCAGGCCAGGTGTTGGCCTCCATCGACGCAGATCAACTGTCCTGTAACCGCCTTTGCACGCAGTAAATAAGACAGGGCTGCGGCGATATCATCGGCATCTGAACCGCGGCTGAGCACGGTCGCGTTGCGTTGCCGGGTGAAGTGCTCTTTCGACTGTCGATGCCCCTGAATGGTGGGGCCGGGACCGATGGCGTTGACGCGGATATGGGGGGCGAGGCCCTGTGCGGCCGTCCGTGTCAGCGCCCAAAGACCCATCTTGGCGATGGTGTAGCTGCTGAACTCTGGTGTCAGTTTGCGTACGCGCTGATCCAGCATGTTGACGACGAGGCCCTGTGCAACGGGCTCTCCCTCATCATCGGTCAGGGCGTCCGGGATTTGAGCTGCCAGCGCCTGCGTCAGGACATATGGCGCGCGCAGATTGCTTTCGAGATGCCTGTCCCAGCTGTCGCGGGTCGCCGTGCGGATGTTGTCGTATTCGAAAACGGAGGCGTTGTTGACGAGGACGAAGATCGGCCCGCCCAGAGCCTCAGCCGCCTTCGGGAGCAGCGCCTGCATCTGTGCCTCGTCCAGCAGATCCGCCTGCAGGGCGACGGCTTTTCGACCCAAGGCGTCAATCTCTGCCACGACGGCGGCCGCGTCTTCGGCGGAATTTGCGTAGTGCACAGCCACATCATGGCCCTGCTGCGCCAGTTCCAGCGCCATTGCCCGACCGAGGCGTTTACCCGCCCCTGTTACCAACGCCCGTGTCATGGAGGCGCTCCTCTCTCACATCAACACAACAGTGACATAGATCAGGTAGAGCGCCGTCAAGGCAACGCCCCAGAGACGACCGATATCTTTGCGCATGAACACGAAAGGAAGGAGCAAGAGCGACGCGCCCAGCATGACCCACAGGTCAAAGCGGAGGAATTCGGCGTCAACTGGGACCGGTCCGAACAACGCGGTGACGCCAATCACGGCCAGCAGGTTGAACATGTTGGAGCCGATCACATTGCCGAGCGCCACGTCTGCCTGACGGCGAATGGCGGCCATGATTGTGGTGGCCAGCTCTGGCAGAGATGTGCCAAGGGCGACGAGGGTCAGGCCGATCACACTGTCGCTGACGCCATACTGACGCGCGATGATGGAGGCGTTTTCGACGAGGAGGTCGGCGCCAAGAGGCAGACCGGCGAGGCCCAGAACGAGGAACACGATGATCTGCCACCACGGCATGTCCGGGTCGGCACCTTCCACATCCTCAGCCTCGGTCGGGGCATCAGAGCAGGCCTTTTGATGCTTGAGTGCGTCGCGTCCGGCATCCAGCAGAACAAAGGTGAGGGCCGCCAGCAAAACCGCCGCCGCCAGCGGGTCAAACACGCCACGGAAGGCCAGTGCGATGAACAGCAGCGAGGCCCCGAGCATGAAGAGGTAGGTTTTTCGGGTGTCGCAGGTGCTGGTGTGCAGGGCCGCGATGATGGCGGGCAGGCCCAGAACCAACAGGATGTTGGCCGTGTTGGAGCCCACCACGTTCCCCAAGGCCAGCCCAGGTTTGCCCTCCAGGACGGCGTCAATACCGATCAGAAGTTCCGGAGCCGAGGTGCCAAAGGCGACAATGGTCAAACTGACGATGAGGGCTGGAACGCCGACCCTCAAGCTGAGGTTCACCGCGCCTTTGACAAGCGCGTCCCCCGCCAGAAGCAGGATCACCAGACCCAGGCCCGCCAGCAACCAGACCGTCATCTGTCGCGATCCTTGTCACAGCAAGGACCTTTGCCGATCCTGAATTTCTTGCAGTGCGGACAGCGTTTGGAGGCCAGCTTTTGCTGACCGGGAAACCGCAGCTTACCGAACATGCCTAGAATGGCCATGAACACCAGAAACAGTATGACGATCTTGCTGAGCACGTCAGAGGCCGAACCGTGCGTAGGCTGCGCGGTCTTCAATGGCGCCGAGGGCGTCTTCGGCCATGGTGGCACCAAAACGCTGGAACAGCCCGCGCTTGCGGCCGTACTTAGTGAATTTCACCTTGTCGCCGTAAATCTCTTTCAGTTTCGGTGCGGCGTGGCCAATGCCATCGGCGAGGCCCAGTTTGACCGCCTCATGCCCCAACCAGAATTCACCGGTGAAGAGGTCGATCTCGTCAGTCACGCGATCCCCTCGGCGGGATTTTACGTGGGTGATGAAGGTGTCGTGCAGCTGACCCATGATACCCTTCAGCCGGGCCACGTCTTCTTTCTTTTCCGGGCGGAACGGGTCGAGCATGCTTTTGGATTTACCGGCGGTGTGCACGCGGCGTTCGATGCCCTGCTTGGCCAGAAACTCATGCGCGCCAAAAGATGCGGCGATGACACCGATGGAGCCGACAACTGAACTTTCGTCGATCCAGATGTCGTCGGCGGCTGTGGCCAGCCAATATCCACCAGATGCCGCCACATCTTCCACGAAGGCATGAACGGGGATGTCTTTTTCATCGGCCAGACGCCGAATGCGGGACCCAATCAGAGAGGACTGTGCCGGGGAACCACCCGGAGAGTTGATGACGATAGCTACCGCCGCCGGTTTGCCTTTTTTGAAGGCTTTCTCGATCACCGGGGCGAGGCTGTCATCATTGAGCTGGTTGCGACCAACGCCGATCGACCCGGCCAGCCGGATCACGGCCACCGTCGGGTCGCTTTTCATAAATGGGATCAAGTTTTTCATTCGCCCGATGTAGATAGCCTGATCCCCCGAAACAAGGCGGGTTGACGGACAGAAAATTGCGGATGGTCAATATTTCTGACCAAGGTCGGCAAATAAGTCACGGGCCGCGCGATGCATCCCGCCGCTTTATCGCGTCAGGAGAGCACGTGCACGCATGTTCAACTGCGGATGCGATAGCCTGTTTTGAAAATCCGCCAAATCAGGAACAGGCAGATCACCGTGAAGAGCGTGATGGCCAGTAGGCTGACCCCGATGGACACATCTGCCGTGCCGAAGAAGGACCAGCGGAAGCCGGAGATCAGGTATACCACCGGATTGAACAGAGTAACCGTCTGCCAGAAGGGCGGGAGCATGGAGATCGAGTAAAAGGAGCCGCCCAGGAAGACCAAGGGCGTGATGATCAGGAGGGGGACCAGCTGTAACTGTTCAAAGGTCTGCGCCCATATCCCAAGGATGAACCCGAAAAGAGAGAAGCTGAGGCAGGTGAGAACGAGGAATGCGATCATGGCCAGCGGGTACTTCACCTCGATCCCCACAAAGAAGAAGGAGGTGACCAGAATGACCGTCCCAATAAAGAGAGCCTTGGTCGCCGCGGCACCCACATAGCCCAGAACGATCTCGAAAAAGTTCACGGGCGCGGAGAGCAGCTCAAAAATCGTGCCGGTCCATTTGGGCAGGTAGATGCCAAAGGCGGCGTTGCTGACCGCCTGGGTCATAACAGAAAGCATGATCAGGCCAGGCACGATGAAGGCGCCGTAGCTGACGCCTTCGACCTCGGCGATGCGGCTGCCGATGGCGGCGCCGAAGACCACGAAGTAAAGAGACGTGGATAGGACAGGCGAGACGAAACTTTGCATCAGGGTGCGCATGAAGCGGGCCATCTCGAATTTGTAGATGGCCAAGACCGCGATCAGGTTCATGATGCGCCCTCCTTCACGAGGCCCACGAAGATGTCCTCAAGGCTTGATTGAGATGTCTGGATGTCGCGCAGGGCGATGCCAGCGTCTGAGAGTTCTGACAGAAGCCGGGTGATCCCGGTGCGTTCGCCCGTCGCGGCGTATGTGTAGACCAGCATCATGCCGTCTTGTGCGATTTCCAGATCGAACTGTGAGAGGCTGTCGGGCAGCGCGCTGATTGGCTCGGTAAGGTCGATGCACAGCTGTTTCTGCCCCAGCCGCTGCATCAGGGTGGCTTTTTCTTCGACCAACAGGATCTCACCATGGTTGATCACGGCGATCCGGTCGGCGATGGCTTCGGCCTCTTCAATATAATGCGTGGTCAGGATGATGGTGACGCCGTCCTGTTTGAGGCGGTCGACCACCTGCCACATGTCGCGGCGCAGCTCCACATCGACGCCGGCGGTGGGTTCATCTAGGAACAGAACACGCGGTTCATGGTAAAGCGCCTTGGCGATCATCACCCGGCGCTTCATACCACCCGACAGTTCGGTCACGCGGTTGTTGCGCTTTTCCCAAAGGGTCAGTTGGCGGAGGATCCGTTCCAGAAGCGCCTCATCCTTGGCTTTGCCGAATAGACCGCGGTGAAACGGACCGTGTCGATGACCTTTTCAAAGGGTTCCAGCGATATCTCTTGGGGCACCAGCCCGACCAAAGCCCGCGCGGTGCGATAGTCACGCTGAATGTCGTGGCCACCGATCGAGGCATTCCCGCCGCTGGGCTTGGAAATTCCGCAGAGGGTCGAGATCAGCGTGGTCTTGCCCGCGCCGTTGGGACCGAGCAGCGCGAGAATCTCACCCTCTTCGATTCGCAGGGAAACGGATTTCAGCGCTTCAAACCCGCCTTCATAGCGTTTTGACAGGTTTTGAACGTCGACAATTGGGGCCAAGTGAGTCGTCCTTCTTCAATTGTGGCCGAAATTAGGCCGAAAAAATGGCGACGCAATCGCCGGAATCTGCGTCATACCTGTGCGAAAATAGCGTAATTCCCTTAAAAACAGGGGGTTGTCGCCGCTCAGGAAACAATTGCGTCTAAATTATGTTGAGATGCTGCCATGTTTCTGACACCTTTCCGCCGTGGGGGCGTCACGGTTACTTTCGCGACGCTATAAATTGCAAACGAAGTGACCGTCCTAAGGTTGGACGTGCCCGCTATGTTTTTTACCCGCATTTTCATGCTTGCAGTTACGTGTGTTTTCCTCGCCGGTTGTGGCGAGTCTGTATCCCGCGATTTCCCTTCCCGCATTCTTGTGGTGGGAGATTCGATGCTGGCCTCAAACCGTCTCTCTGATGCTGCCGTCGCTGATGCGATTGAGCAGACCCTTCAGGAAACGGTTGTTGATCGCTCTGTCATCGGGGCACGTTTCCACTATTCCCTGCCGATCTCTGGTCAGGCAGGTCTGAACATCACCAAACAGTATGTTCCCGGCGAATGGGATTGGGTTGTCGTCAATGGCGGTGGCAACGATCTGTGGCTCGGCTGTGGTTGCATGCTGTGTGATGCCAAGATGGACCGCCTGATTTCCGAGGACGGCACCAAGGGTACGATTCCCGGCTTCCTTTCTGATCTGCGCCAGTCTGGCTCCAAGGTGATCTATGTGGGTTACATGCGCAGCCCGGGCAGTGCCTCGCCCATCGAGTATTGCAAGGACGAAGGTGCTGAGCTGGAAACACGTATCTCCAAGCTGGCGGAACTGGATCGTGGTTTGATCTACCTGTCGCTGGAAGATCTGGTTCCGAATGGTGACCGTTCGTTCCACGGCCTCGACATGATCCACCCATCGTTCAAAGGCAGCAAGGCCATCGGCCAGATCATCGCCAATATTATCGAAGGCGCCTGACCCCTCCAACCGGTCTAACGCCCTAGAGCAAAAGAGCGCGTCAGCCTTCCCGCTGGCGCGCTTTTCTTTGGGGGTCAGGCTTGGCTTACGGCCTTTTGGAGATTGCTGAAGAACTGATCCGCCATGGACTTGGCGAACCGACCGATCACGGATTTGCCCATGCGCCCGAACCGGTCCCCGATGTTCACGGTGACATCGTAAGCGACCCGGGTGCCGGTTTCCATTTCCGTCAGTGTAGCCTTGGCATTGCCGCGGCCAGAGCCGCGCAGGGTGAGGCGTTCATAGGGGTGCATGTCGGTGACAGTCAGCTTGCCGTCAAAGCCGATCTTCATGGGTCCGATGCTGCGGGTAATACTCGCGACGAACCCATCCTCGGCGGAGCCCGTCACATTGCGAGCGCCGGGCACGCAGGTGGCCAGAACATCCGCATCCAGAATGGCGTGCCAGATGGTTTCGGCGGATGCCTGAATGACGCGCTCGCCTTTGAATTCCATGACTGCCCCTACCCAGAGTTCTTCGCTTGGGCACCGTGCCCGTGCATACATCTTGGTTGCGGCAACATGTGGTGTCAGGTCAACCCATGATGCGCTTGACCCAGCCCTTTTTGGGCGCGTCCGGGGTGTCTTCGGTCTCTGACGCCTCATCGCCTTCCACGACACGTTCCAGACGTTCGAAAAACTGGTCAGCCATCTTCTTGGAAAAGCCATCGACGATGCGACTGCCCAGTTGGGCCAGTTTGCCGCCGACCTTGGCATCGACTTCATATGAAAGGCGCGTGCCGCCCTCGATATCTTGCAAGCTGACATCTGCGCTGCCCTTGGCAAACCCGGCCGCCCCGCCCTTCCCTTCGCCGCTGAGTGTCAGGCTTTCGCCCTCCTGCATATTGGTGAAGGTGACCAGGCCTTTGAACGTTGCTTTCACCGGGCCGACCTTTTGCGTGACGACCGCCTCAAAACCCTCTTCGACGCTGCCGGTGACCTCTTGCGCGCCGGGCACGCATTCCTTGAGAACGTCCGGATCGAGAAGAGCGGCCCAGATCGTTTCACGATCCGCAGAGATATCTCTTGTGTCGCTCATCTTCATGGTCTGGCTCCTCCCGCAGAATTGGCTGAAACCACCGTACTTGATTTTTTCAGACCGGCAAACGTTGGGCGTGGTCGTGCGGCAAACTGCGTGCTAAGGCCGAGGGAGAAGGACAGTTCCATGACCACCCCCGAGAAACTGCAAAACCCGACCGCAGGCATTGTGTTCGTCCTGGTGGGTATGACGGCAATCACCGTGAACGATGTGCTGATCAAGCTGCTTTCAGACGGCTATCCGCTGCATCAGATCGTCTTCACGCGGTCGGCGATCGGGATTTTCTTCAGCCTTATTATGGTCCAGATGGAGGGGGGCTGGACCATCCTGAGGACCAAAACCCCCGGTCTGCATGTGCTGCGCTGCGCGTTGATTGTTGCCTCGAACCTGACGTTCTTTTGCGCCCTGGCGGTGCTGCCATTGGCAGAGGCGGTTGCGATCTTCTTTATCGCACCGTTGATGATCACCCTGTTGGGGATCCCGATCCTCGGCGAGAAAGTGGGCCCGCTGCGGATCGGTGCCGTCTGCGTTGGGTTTGTGGGGGTCGTGATCATGACACGACCATGGGAAAGCGCGGAGGTGCGGGATGTCAGCCTGTTGATCTACGTGCTGCCCGCGCTTGCGGCGCTGACCTATGCGCTGAACCAGGTTCTGACGCGGAAGCTTGGCGTGGCGTCCAAGGCTTCGGCCATGGCGGTTTACATCCAGATGAGTTTCATCTTGGTCAGTGCTGTGTTCTGGCTTGTGGCGGGTGATGGTGATCTGGCCCCGTCGCCCGAGAACGAAAGCCTGTACTTCCTGCTGCGCGCATGGGTTTGGCCGGAGGGTTCGGATATCTGGCTTTTCATCGGGACGGGCATCAATTCGGCGATCGTGGGATACTGCATAACGCAGGCGTACCGCGTGGCGGATGCTGCTACGGTTGCACCGTTTGAATATGTCGGCCTGCCGCTGTCGATTTTCTGGGGCTGGCTGATCTGGTCGGAACTGCCCGGACCGATCACGTTTGTGGGCATTCTTCTGATCCTTGGGGCCGGCCTGTTCGTGTTCTTGCGGGAGCGGCAGAAAAAGCAGTTTCTTGTGACCAAGCGAAGCATTCACCGGCGGTATTGAACGGAGAGCATGCATGTTGAATGGCACCCGGATTGTAGAGTTTGAAGGCCTGGGGCCTGCGCCCTTTGCCGGGATGATGCTGGCCGATCTGGGGGCAGAGGTGATCGTGGTGCATCGGCCGGTGTCCAACAATCCGACCGGGACGGGCGCGTCGTTGCTGGATCGGGGGAAGCGGTCCATTGCGCTGGATCTGAAGACCGCAGAGGATTTGAAGGTTGCGCTGGCCCTTGTGGCCAGTGCGGATGCGCTGATCGAGGGATTGCGCCCGGGCGTGATGGAGCGGTTGGGCCTTGGGCCGGACGTCTGTCACGCAAGAAACCCCGCCCTGGTCTATGGTCGGATGACGGGGTGGGGTCAGACGGGGCCACGGGCGCACACGGCCGGGCATGATCTGAATTACATCGGGTTGTCCGGCGCGCTTTGGTACGCAGGCCAACCCGGAACGCCGCCCCTGACGCCTGCCACGATTGTCGGGGATATCGGGGGTGGTGCGCTTTACCTCGTGGCCGGTCTGCTGGCGGGAATGATGCAGGCGGCGCGCACGGGGCAAGGCACGGTGGTGGATGCGGCCATTGTTGATGGTTCTGCCCACATGATGGCGCTTTTGATGTCGATGGCGCCTTTTGGTCAGCTGGACGAGGCGCGCGGGACCAGCCTGCTTGATGGTCCACATTGGTGCCGCAGCTATGCCTGTGCGGATGGGACCTGGATCGCGGTTCAGTGTCTGGAGCCGCAGTTTTACGCGGAGTTTCTGGACAAGATGGGTCTGTCAGGTGATGAGGCCTTCGCAAAGCAGTATGATCGTGGCCGGTGGGTGGGGCTTGCCAATCGGTTGGAAGACATGTTTGCCGCGCATGCCCGCGATCACTGGCTGGCCGTGTTCGAGGACAGTGATGCGTGCGTGGCCCCGGTTTTGTCTCCGCATGAGGCAGGGCAAGACCCGCACATGGCCGCCAGAGAGGTCTGGCGTACTGAAAATGGTGTGCTGCAACCTGCGCCCGCGCCAAGGTTTGACGGTCAAACGCCCGTCATCCAGTCACCACCGGACCGAGGGGCGCATGGCGATGACATACGAGATGAACTGACTGCGCGGGGATTGCTTGGGTGATGCCCCCTGTTCTGGGGTGCCTTTGTCCGCTATGACCAACGCGTGACGTTCTCAATCTGGTTGCCATGCAAGTAGACCTGACCCCCCTTCCCGGCGTGCTGATCCTGACCCCCGCCCGTTTCGGCGATGAGCGCGGGTTTTTCAGCGAAAGCTGGAACCGTAAGCGTATGGCGGAACATGGGATTGAGCTGGACTTTGTGCAGGACAATCATTCGCTTTCGAGAGAGACGGGCACGTTACGTGGCCTGCATTTTCAATCGCCACCAGCGGCGCAGGACAAACTGGTGCGCTGCGGTCAGGGACGGCTGTTCGACGTGGCCGTGGACATCCGAGTAGGCAGCCCGACGTTTGGGCAGTGGACGGGTGTGGAGCTGTCAGCGGAGAACGGCAAGCAGATGTTGGTGCCAAAGGGCTTCCTGCACGGGTTTGTGACGCGGGAGCCGGACACAGAGGTGATTTACAAATGCACCGACTACTACGCGCCAGACTGCGATGGCGCGGTGCATTGGGACAGCTGCGGGATAGACTGGGGGCTGGCAGGCGCGCCAGTGCTGTCAGGCAAGGACGCCGATGCGCGAACCTGGGCAGAATTCGAAAGCCCCTTTGTTTGGGAAGGGTCCTAGGCGAGCACCCTTTTGTGTCATCATGCTTACCTAACAAGATTGCCAAAGGGACGGTCCGCAGTAGGTTGTGCGTGGCGGTGCCATGCTGATTTCTTGCCAGTTGGGACCATATGGTGCATGCTCGACGGTGGTGTTGGGGTTAAAGACCGCTCTACCGGTGACAAACCAAACCTTGTCATCGTCCAAGTTTGAATGATCGGAGCAATTTAAGCGCACAGTTCCAATACCCTTGTTGCCGTTAAAGGTTTTGACATGGCCAATTACGAACTCAATTCTGCTTCTAACACGGGTAATTTTTGGTTTGAGTCCACGTCGTGGACAGTCGTTTCTTCTAATTCCACGGTCATCACTGTCGAAAACCGTGATGGCACGTTCACCCAACTGATCGGCAGTTTCCAGTTTTCAGGCAATACGCTTGTCCGAGGGACGGTGACCGTCGCCCGTCAGCTTGATCAGACTTTCAGCACGGAGCACGAGCGGATCGACAACATATCTGCCGATGTGTTTGACGTGCGCGATGCGATGCTTGATGGGACGCTTGGGTTCTTTTTGCTGTCTGGGAATGACACGATCCAGGACAACTATGGCGGCACCATTCGCCCATCAGAGGGCAATGACACCATCACCGCAGATCCAGAGAGTTTGGTCCATGCGGGAGGTGGGAATGACGACATCGACTTTCTGTCCGTACTGAATGGCGAGTCATGGATTTCTTACGAATTCGAAGGCGACGGAACGCGCAACGAGACCGGATACATAATTGATCTGGATTCCAGCAACACATTTGATCTTCTGATCAATCAGGCCGGTATCGTTCGGGACCGGCAGACCTCCGGATTGCAGGAAACCGACATGCTGAACGGGGCACGTAATGTGCGGGGCAGCCATGGTGACGATGTCATTGAGGGCGCCTTGGTTGACGAGGAGTTGGACGGATCGAACATTTACAGCGAGGTCCACGGACTCGACGGTGATGACATTATTCGTTGGTCTTCGCTTGCGTTCGGAGGCAATGGCAATGACACTTTCACGCCCATATCGACGGGCGGGAGTTATTTCGGTCAAGCCGGGGATGATCGGTTTGCCTTTGTGGTCGGAAGTGATCCTCTGGACGTTGTCACAATCAATGGCGGCAGCGACCAGGACACGCTTTTCTCAACAGGGATCAGCCCTGTCACGTTCGATTTGGGCGGCAATCTTTTCCTGTTCTCCAATGTGCCAGTATCGACAACTTATGATGTCACGTCTGTCGAAAACCTGGAGACGGGGTTAGGCGCTGACCGATTGTCCGGCAGCGGTGTGGCCAACGTGATTGACAGCGGCGGTGGAGAAGACACTGTCGAGGGGCTTGAAGGCGACGATACGCTCCGAGGCGGAGCAGACAATGACATGCTCTACGGTGAGATTGATCCCCTTGGAGTGTACCAACCCCTTCTGGGTACTGTGACAGGGAATGACTCGATCTTTGGCGATCAGGGCGATGACACGCTCAACGGCCAATTGGGTGATGATACGCTCGACGGGGGAGAGGGCACAGATACTGCGCTCTTCAGCGGATCGGTTGACATTGATGTCAGCCTGAAAATCGCGGGTGCCCAAGCGACAGGGCATGGCAACGACACCCTGATCAGTATCGAAAACCTGACAAGCGGGGAGGGCGACGATCGTCTTAAGGGGGATACCGAGGCGAACCTCCTGACGTCCAATGGCGGAAAAGACAAGCTCTTCGGTGGTGATGGCAACGACACCATGATCAGTGGGGACGGCAACGACTCCCTGCGCGGGGGGTTCGGAGATGATGTGTTTAACGGCGGCGCAGATCAGGACACCGCAATATTCCACAGGGCGATTGACACGACCGTCGACCTCAATGTCGCGGGTGCCCAAGCGACAGGTCACGGCAACGACACCCTGATCGATATCGAAGACGTCAGAACCGCGGGTGGAAACGATCACATCACGGGCGACAATGAAGCGAATTTCCTGAAGTCCCGATTAGGGAATGACACGCTATTGGGTGGTGTTGGTGACGACACTCTAAAAGGTGGAGCGGGGGAAGACACGCTTCAAGGCGACGCTGGAAACGACCGTCTACTTGGTGGGGCTGATGCAGACGAGTTTGTCTTCGAAGACGGTTTTGGCAATGACACGATTACGGATTTTGATCCGCTGGAAATCGGAGAGCAGATCAACTTGCGGAATGTTACGGCGATCACCAGTTTCACCGATCTGATAGCCAACCATGTCAGCCCGGCAGGCAGCAACACGATCATAGATGACGGTGCGGGAAATACGATCCGGCTGACAGGAGTGAGTATCAGCGATCTGTCCGCGGATGATTTTATCTTCTAGTCGAGCCTTGCCGGGCACTCGTAACCCCTAGGCGCACATTCATGGGCGCTTAACACACAAAAACGCATCGTTCCTTGAAAAGAAAATGGTCGGAGTGAGAGGATTCGAACCTCCGGCCCCTGCCTCCCGAAGACAGTGCTCTACCAGGCTGAGCTACACTCCGACTGGAGACGGGGGATACGCGCACGCAGGGCGTTTGACAAGCGTTGAATCGGGGTGAGGTCAGCGGTGGTTAGTGGCCCAGGCGTTGCAGGAAGGCTGCGTAGTCATTGGACCGCACCCGGTAGGTGACTTTCTCGTATAGCGGGGCTTCCAGGCGGGCGTAGAAGGCCTGAGAGCCGGGGTTGTCCATGTCGGTTTGCCAGTCGAAGCGGCAGCATCCTTCGGCCTCGGCAATGCGGACGAGTTCGGCCATCAGGGCGCGGCCTACGCCCGTGCTGCGGGCCTCTTCCCGAACGAACAACTCTTTCATGTAAAGCGCCAGATCGCTGCCGGACGGGAAGGTCAGAACCCATGTGGCAAAGCCCACCGGGGTGTCGCCGTCATAGGCCATGAGGCAGGACAAGTGGCGTTCGCTGTTCAGAAGGCCCACGATGCGGGCCTCTTGTTCGGCAGAGGCCGGGCGCACGTGGTAATAGGCCAGGCACGCCCGGTAGAGGATCAGAAAGTCATCCGCGTCCGCGGGGGTATAGCCCCGCGTGGTGATCACAGGCTGGCGTCCAGTGCGTCGATGATGGCCTGACCCATTTCGGAGGTCGAGATCGGCTCTACGCCGTCTTCGCCGATCAGGTCGGCCGTGCGTGCACCGCTGGCCAGCACGGTTTCCACGGCCTGTTCCAGACGGGTGGCTTCATCACCCTGATCGAAGGAATAGCGCAGCGCCATGGCGAAGCTGAGCACGCAGGCGATGGGGTTGGCCTTGCCCTGACCCGCGATGTCGGGCGCGCTGCCATGAACGGGTTCGTAAAGCGCTTTGGGGCGGCCATTGGCCATAGGTGCACCAAGGCTGGCCGATGGCAGCATGCCCAGAGAGCCGGTCAGCATCGCGGCGGTGTCAGAGAGGATATCGCCGAAGAGGTTGTCGGTCAGGATCACGTCGAACTGTTTGGGCCAGCGGCAGAGCTGCATGGCGCCTGCGTCGGCGTACATGTGCGAGAGTTCCACGTCGGCATAGCTTTCGGCGTGGACTTTCGTCACCACCTCGCGCCATAGGATCCCGGATTCCATCACATTGGCCTTCTCCATCGAGCAGACCTTATTGTTGCGACGCCGCGCGAGTTCGAAGGCTGCACGCGCGACGCGGTCGATTTCGCTTTCGGTGTAACGCTGGGTGTTGATGCCGACGCGTTCATTGCCTTCCTCGAAGATGCCGCGTGGTTCGCCGAAGTAGACGCCGCTGGTCAGCTCGCGCACGATCATGATGTCGAGGCCTGCGACCACTTCCGGTTTCAAAGAGGAGAAGTCGGCCAGAGCGTCGAAACACTGTGCCGGGCGGAGGTTGGCGAAGAGGTCCATCTCTTTGCGCAGACGCAGCAGGCCGCGTTCGGGTTTCACGGAGAAATCGAGGTCGTCGTACTTTGGTCCGCCCACCGCGCCGAGCAGCACCGCGTCCACCTCTTGTGCGTGCGCCATGGTGTCATCGTGCAGAGGCGTGCCATGCGCGTCATAGGCCGCGCCACCAACCAGATCTTCGCTGACGTCGAATGTCAGGTCGCGCTTGGCCCCGTACCAAGCGATGATCTTGCGCACCTCGGCCATCACTTCGGGGCCGATCCCGTCACCGGGCAGAATGAGAAGCGAATGGTTGGTCATGGGGGCGGTCCTTTTGGGAAAAATTTGTCCCAAGCGGCCTAGCCCGAAGCTGGAGAATGGTCAAGAAACCGAGAGGATTTGGATGGCGCTCCGCCTGACCCGGGATCAGGCCACGCTTCGTTCTTCGTCTTGTTCAGCAACAGGCGCAACGATATCCTCGAGGGGTTCGATATCGAATGAAGGTGTTTCCTGGCGTGACTTCCAGAGGTCATATTGCATCTGCAGTTCCCGCCAGTAATGCGGTGATTGTCCGGTCAGTGCAGAGAGGCGACGTGCCATTTCAACGGTCAGTTCCCGTTTTCCGCCAACCAATTCATTGACGCTGCGCCTGGCCACACCAAGAGCATCGGCCAACCTTTGTTGGGTAAAGCCGTGCGGTTCCAGGATATCCTTCTTGATGAAATGCCCGGGATGTTTTGGTGCCCAGGACAAATCAGCGGCGGATGTCAGAATTTGCTCATGCGTCTTCGTCAAAGTCGATCTCCCAAACATCGTCGTATCTGCGTCGTACCACCAATGCGGGGCGAATGACTTCACGAGTCTTAACGCCGCGAACACCCGGTAAGCGTTTCCAGCTGATTGTTATCACATAGTGGCCGACTGGCCCTTCCTCGGATGAGAGTTTCTTGGGGATATTCAGGTCTGACGGGTCTTGTGCGGCCAAGACGCGCTGAATGAAGTCGCGCACCTCTTCGATTTCTTCCGCACCTGTCACATTGAAGGGAGGCGGCAAAGATGCGCCCTCCCCTTTCGCGACGGCCATGACCCGGTCTGACACAACGCACTTCAAGATGGATAACCGATCGTATCAGTATGCAAGCCATCCCGTTCATCGAATACACCGATACACTCTCTGAAAGACGTTATATCTTTCGTGTGATACGATGTAACGCACATAGTTACATTTGTCAAGTCCCGCCCCCTGTGTTTGAGGCGATGGTCGCCTTGAAATCCTTGGATTTGGCCAGCCACGCCACCGCAAAGGCCACGACGGCGATGACTTCTAACCAGAAAAACCCGTTGATCCTTTCAAGAAACAAGTAGACCGGCGCGTCTGATCCATCCTTGGCGGCCATGTAGATCAAACCCGCCACGCATACGGCGATCAAGCACCCGAGGCTGGTGAAAAACACCGTGCGTTTACTTGGGCGGCGGAGCTCAATTTCGAAATCGCCGTCTTCGTTGCGCCCTAGATAGCGTGCTTTCAACGGCTCTTCGGGAAAAAAGCGGATGCAGATGACGCAAATGCAGAAAAAGAACAAACCTGCCGGGATGAAGTGCAACAGGTTGTTGATCTCGCCACCTTGGGTCGTAATGGATACGTAGCCTTGCCATGTCATGCCACCGGTAGAACAGGCCAAATCAGGGGCGTCTTGCACGATCTTTTCACAGCCGGAGATGGTGACAGGATCGACAGGAAAGAGTGCAACCCCAATCGCGCCGAACCCTGCCGCACGGGCAAACCATCTGTCCCAATAACCGTTCCAAAACGCGCTGTGGTTTCCTGAGTCGTACTCTTCCGGATTGAAATCCTTGTAAGCGATCAGGAAAATGCCGATCGCGAAAAGGGTTCCGACGAGGACATCCCCCATGGCGGTGTGGTAAGTGTGACTGATCGACGGTTGAAGGCCGGAGCTTGACAGCGCGCCCTGTGCGATCAGCGCTGTCGGCAGAAAGAGCCCGAGCCAACCGAGCGCCCGACTGACGTTGTAAAGGCTGCGAATGACATCGAGACGTTCGGATGCAATTTCCTGGCTCCGCGTCGCGCTCAGAGTCTGACGCATAACGAAATCCTAAAATTCAAAATCAAAAAACTTCAGACAGCATGCACAAAAACGCGTGCGTCTGGCAAGACGGTCCTCAAAGTGGTTGTTTGCCTTGAGGTCTGCCAGGACGCGCCGGTTTTATTTGGGCAGCAGGACATCGACCCAGACCACCCGGTGGCGGCTGGCCTGGGCAACCATGTCTATGCTGGTCTGGTCCGTCGGCCAAAAGACCCCTGCACCGGACACCAAAATGTCCGTGGACGGCAACACGTAGCTGACCCGGAGGTGCCCGGGGTCAGGCTCCGGCCACGCGACGGTGTCGAGCGATGGATCGCCCTGATGATCGGGTGTTTCGATGACCGGGGCAGGGCGCATCGGTTCAGGGTCCTGCAGGCGCGGGTCGGAAAGTAGGGCTTGGATTGCGTCTTTGCGGCCATCACTATCGGCAGGGTCCAGGTTGGCGTTGCCTGCAATGACGAAAGACCCGTCTGGCACCGGCCCGAACGCGCCGTCGAGAAAGTGCTTCCAGAACAGGATTTCATCATGGTTGCGGCGCCCGTTGCGATCGTCGGGGCCGTCAAAGACCGGGGCGGTGGCGTGAAATGTCATCAGGGTCAGTAGGCCCTGACCGGTATCGATGGGAATGACCCAGTGACCCGTACGGGAGAGGCGCAGAACGTCCTGCCCAGGTATCGGGTCTGACGGCCACAGAGGGGCGGGCATGTCCGCCCAAAGGAACGCATCGAATGTGCGGATGGCGTCATGGCGCAGGGGATAGCGAGACAGGATTGCCTGCCCGCCTTCACCAGAGAACCAGCCGTAGCTGTGGGCATCTTCCGGTTCACCAAGGCGGCCATCTCCGTCCAGATCAAGGCCGCTGTCGCGACCACGGTTGGGTGGATGTGCGAAGATGTGAGGGTAGGGCGTTCCGGCGGTGGCAATGACATCCCGCAGCGCGGAAAGTGTCACCAGCCCATGGTCATAATCCACGTCCTGCAGAACAAGGATGTCCGCATCCACCTCAGCGATAACTTCTGCGACGGCCTGAACCTGTGGGTCGCCCTTCAGGATATCCCGCAGCAGAAGGCCGGGGCCTTTGCGAGACAGCTCTGTGTGGTAAGTGGCAATCCGCAGGCTCTCTGCGGATGCGCATGTCAGCGAAAGGACGACGGCCAGAAAGGTCGCGATCAGGCTTCCTGCAACCCTTTGCCTTCGCCGCGTGCATGGACCCGCTTGCGCTTGGCCTCGATCAGGTCGGCCACACGCATCAGCGCGATACCGCGAACAAACATGCTGGCTGGCAAAAACGCCCATGCTGTCATCATCCAGATCATCGTCTGCGCGTTTTCAAAGGACACGACGCCGATGATGTCCGACGCGGCCTTGACCATGGTCGGAATAATGAATGGCAGCAAAATCCCTAACACAAGGTTAAAACCCGCGTCGCGGCGCAGCCGGTCGACCACGTCGCCACCGCGCGTGGGATCAAACAGGGGTAGGTTTACCCATACGTTGAACTTGCCGCGGCGCATCGGCCAGTTGAAGACCAGCGTGATGATCAAGAACGCCACGATCATCGCAAGGGACACAATGTAGGACACGCCCGCCGCTGTGCGCACCGTGATGATCAGTGAGGTGTCGACATCGTAGGGCAACATCAGAACGACCAGACGCACAGGTGAGAATGGGAAATCTACGATGCGGCCCAGCCCGTCACCCATGGCTGTCAGGAAAATGGTGGTGCTGTTGGGATCCGTTTGACCGCGCACAATCAGGGAGATCACAACGATGCAAACGGCCAGAGCCACGAACTTGATGCGATTGAAAGGCGGTGCAAAGCGGAATTCGACGATGGACGGATAACGGCCGAAGTATTCCATGAAGGTCAAAAGTGCGGCCAACAGCGCGACGACCATAACGATCTGCGCGGTGTCTGCGGCGACGGTCGGAAGCAGCAGGGCAGGTGTCATCACCAATCCCGCCACCAGGCACGCCCGCATCAATGCACCAAGCACTTGTGAAATCACTGCTCTTTTACCCTCAAACTGGCCAGGCACGATTCTACGCCGCACCTTGTTTCCAACTTGATCCCGCAAGGATTTGCGGGTTGCCTCATTCTTGTCCAATTTCTGCCCCTTTTTCTCCACGGGCTCAAGCTTGGACATATTTATTCAAATTTTTCAGGCTGATTGATGAAGCAAGTGGTGCGGGAATGCATCAATTTAGGATCAAAACTTTGACGGTGTTGTGCGAACCCACAAGATATTGAGGTTGCGGGATTTTTCACCGCAACCTTTGTTTCGCCTTCAGAAACAGGCGTTTACGCGCCTATCGCGCAAAAAAGACACATATTCCGGCCCTTGCAGAGCCGGGCCGGTGTCTCAGACCCACGGGCGACTGGTGGCGGCTTGGGTCTCAAAACTCTCGATCGAGGCGGCTTTTTCGAGGGTCAGACCGATATCGTCGAGACCTTCCAGCAGGCAGTGCTTTTTGAAAGCATCCACCTCGAAAGTGAACGTTTCGCCGTCTGACGAGGTCACGGTTTGCGCCTCAAGATCCACTGTCATCCGCGCGTTGGAGCCTTTCTCGGCATCTTTCATCAACACCTCAACCGCGTCCTCGGGCAGGACGATGGGCAGAATGCCGTTTTTGAAGCAGTTGTTGTAGAAGATGTCGGCGAAGCTGGTGGAGATGACACAGCGGATGCCGAAATCCTTGATCGCCCAGGGCGCATGTTCGCGGGAGGAGCCGCAGCCGAAATTGTCGCCCGCGACGAGGATCTCTGCCTCACGGTATTGAGGCTGGTTCAGCACGAAATCTGCGATCTCATTGCCTTGGCGGTCATAGCGCATCTCATCAAAGAGGTTCACGCCAAGGCCAGAGCGCTTGATCGTTTTCAGGAACTGCTTGGGGATGATCATATCGGTGTCGATATTCACCAGCGGCATCGGCGCCGCGATCCCGGTGAGTTTTTCGAATTTGTCCATGAGAGCGATTCACCCTTGTTTAGTTGACGTTTACTGTTTGTGTGCCCATATTAAAAGCAAATGGGCTGGACTTTTTTCGGTCGGCGAAGGGCTACTGGAGCAATCCGGTGGCCCTTCTGCTTTACGGAAACTTCTTTATCCACCATTTCACCTTCTGCGCGATGACATCGTAGGCTCGATTTGGCTGACTAGGTCTGAGGTGCTTGAGACCAACTGGTCGCGCAATCAAGTCCGCCAGCTGCAACCCGGAAGAATTCGACCGTTTGTCGCAGAACTTGATCCTCCAATCGAAGCTGGACATAAGTTGTTTCTGGTTAGAATGGAGAGGTGGTTCTCCGTCAGCTATACGGCGAAAAACCAATTCGAGTTCGGTGTCTTCTGGTTTGCCGCGCGCTTCGGCAATGACATGCACAGTTCTTCCAAGTTGGCCGTGATCCCTTAGAGTTAGGGCCAAATGCTCCATCGTTAGCAGTAGGCTGATTTCATAAGGAGATTTGGGGCTTTGATATCTTTGTTCCAACTGTCTCTTGTCTATGACTGTTGCGGCCAGATCGAAATCGAAAGACGCCACCAACCCTGTCACGTCATCCAAAAAATTTTCTCTGAGTGTTTTGTCGCCTCGGAGTGCAACGAATTCTCCACTTTGACGGCGGATGTCGCGTTCATGAAAAATGACCTGATCATGCCCGAAGTACTTGAACTTCAGGGCCTGAAGTCTTGGCACGATATCGTTGGCATAGGTCTCTTTGTTGATACACACGCATGACAGCACAAATACGGGAAAGTCATTTCGGTCCGCCTCAAGAGAAGGCGAACCGCTTTCGTCCAAGTATATGATGTAGTCTGAAAACAAAGACTACATCAGTTCACGTACGTCTGTCAGCTTACCCGTGATCGCAGCGGCTGCAGCCATGCCCGGTGACACCAAGTGTGTCCGGCCTTTGTAGCCCTGACGACCCTCGAAGTTGCGGTTCGAAGTGGAGGCGCAGCGTTCGCCCTCGGACAGCTGGTCGGGGTTCATGGCAAGGCACATGGAGCAACCCGCAAGCCGCCATTCGAAACCTGCTTCGCGGAAGATGTCCGCAAGGCCTTCTTCTTCCGCCTGCATCCGGACGAGGCCGGAGCCGGGCACGACCATGGCGCGTTTGACCTTGATCTTCTTGCCCTTGAGCACCTCGGCTGCGGCGCGCAGGTCTTCGATCCGGCCATTGGTGCAGGATCCGATGAAGACGGTGTCGATCTCGATATCGCTGAGCGGTGTGCCGGGGGTGAGGCCCATGTAGTCGAGTGAGCGCTGTGCCGCGCCAACCTTGCCGCCTTCGAAATCTTCAGCGGACGGGACAGTGGCAGTGATCGGCAGCACGTCTTCAGGGCTGGTGCCCCATGTGACGACCGGCGCGATGTCTTCGCCCTTGATTGTGATCACCTTGTCCCAATGCGCGTCGTCATCGGAATAAAGCGTCTTCCACCAAGCCAGAGCCGCTTCCCACTGTGCGCCTTTGGGGGCGTGAGGGCGGCCCTGCACGTATTCAAAGGTCTTTTCATCCGGTGCGACCAGGCCTGCGCGCGCGCCGCCTTCGATGGCCATATTGCAGACGGTCATGCGGCCTTCCATGGACAGGTCGCGGATCGCTTCACCGCAGTATTCGATCACGTAGCCCGTTCCGCCTGCCGTGCCGGTTTCGCCGATCACAGAGAGGGTGATATCCTTGGCCGTCACGCCGGGGCGCAGCTTGCCAGTGATCTCCACCTTCATGTTCTTCGATTTCTTCTGGATCAGTGTCTGGGTGGCCAGAACGTGCTCCACCTCGGACGTGCCGATCCCGTGGGCCAAAGCACCGAAAGCGCCGTGCGTCGCGGTGTGGCTGTCGCCGCATACGACGGTCATGCCCGGCAAGGTCCAGCCTTGCTCAGGTCCCACGATATGCACGATACCCTGACGGATATCGCTGACCGGGTAGTAATGAATGCCGAAATCCTTGGCGTTCTTGTCGAGCGCGGCGACCTGAATGGCGCTGTCCTCGGTCATGTTGGACGGATCCTCGCGCCCCGCCGTGGTGGGCACGTTGTGGTCCGGGACCGCGATGGTCTTGTCAGGTGCGCGGACCTTGCGGCCCGACATGCGCAGACCTTCGAAGGCTTGCGGGCTGGTCACCTCATGCACGAGGTGGCGGTCGATATAGAGCAGGCAGGTGCCGTCTTCGGCCTCATGGGCGACGTGAGCGTCCCAGATTTTATCGTAGAGTGTCTTGGCTGATGTATTGGGGGACATTGGTCCTCTCCCGAACAATTGGCATGAGAAATTACGTACAGGGGCAAGCGACCTTATAGTCGTGCCAGTTCCGTCATTGCAGCGCCGAAGAACCGCCAGGGCAGGCGGGCGCGGTCATCCATGTCGAAAATCCGTGTCATGGGAGACGAGATACAGTGAGTCCTGCATCCATTCAAGGGATGACGGTGAAAGGCCGATGTGCCGAGCCAGGGTATCAGCGTGTTGACCAGCAGGGCAGATCATCTGTGGCCGCAGGCGTGGCCGCGTAGATGGCCCGTGCGATGGCGCGGGAGACGCACAGGGCGGCGAAATGGCCGAGCATGGTGGTGTCTGCAATTGGGTCGCCCAGAGGTTTGGCCCCGGTGGCAGCCGCGAAGATGAGATCGCCGTCGAAGGGTGTGTGTGCGGGCATAATGGCGCGGGCGATGCCGTCATGGGCAGCGATGGCGAGCCGTGTGCATTGGGCCCCGTCGAGGGTGGCGTCGGTGGCGACGATGCCGATGGTGGTGTTCTTGCCAGCCGCGCCTTTGACCTGTGGCGGGTAAGAGGGGGCGGGGCCAAGACCGCCGAATTCATCGCCCACCTCAAAGGGGGCGGCCCAGAAATGCGGGCCATCGCCGACCGTGACCGATCCAAGCGCATTGACCGCCATGAGCGCGCCCACCGTGTAGCCAGAGGGCAGGACGAAGGACGCAGACCCAAGCCCGCCTTTGAAGGTCGCGGTTTTGGCCCCGATGCCCGCGCCTACGCTTCCCAATTCGAATGCGTCGGAAGCAGTGTCATATGCTTCGCGACCGAGTGCCTTGTAGGGGTTTGCCGGCCAGTCCTTGTCGCCACCATTGGTCAGGTCAAACAGGATCGCACCCGGCACGATCGGCACCCGCACTGGCCCGAGGGCAAACCCGCGCCCGTCTTTGAGCAGCGCATCCGCCACGCCCGATCCGGCATCAAGCCCAAAGGAGGACCCGCCCGACAGGACCAGAGCATCCACCTGCTGCACGGTTTTGTCCGGGGCCAGCAAATCTGTCTCGCGCGTGCCCGGTGCACCGCCCATCACATGTACGCCTGCCGTGAAGGGCTGATCGCCTACCAGAACGGTGCTGCCGGTCTTAATCTGGTCATCACTGGCATTGCCCACGCGCAGGCCCGCCACATCGGTGATCAGGTTGCGCGGGCCGGGGGCGTAGCTCATATCTCTTCCTTAACCGCTGCGGTGTCAGGGTCGCCGGTGTTCGGTGTTCCGCGCGGTTCTATCAACAGCATGTGCGCTTCTTTACGTGCAACGGGGCGGTGTTCCACACCTTTGGGCACCACGAACAGCTCCCCCGGGCCGAGCGTGACCGTGCGGTCCCGCATTTCGATGTCGATCTCGCCTTCAAGAACGAGGAAGAAATCATCTGTGTCGGGGTGAGAGTGCCAGTTGAATGCGCCTTCCACTTTCACGACCATGATGTCGTTGTCATTGTATCCAGCCACGACCTTGGGGCTCCAATGCGCGTCAAACAGGGCCAGTTTGTCTGCCAAGTTTACAGCTGTCATAGCCGCGTCCTCATGGTTGCTATGAGGATGATCAGGCCACTTTCGTCATGCGGGCGTCAAGCGGCCATTTGCCGTTCTTTTTCAGGCGCTCCACCAGCGAGCGTTGCCGCTTGCCCGCCGGGATCATCCGGGCGGGTTCGGTCTTTTCGGGCGATTGCAGGTAATGCGGGAACCGTTCATCCAAAGCTTTGAGCGCCGTGCGGGGCATGGTGCGCAATGCTTCCGGCCCGGGGAAGAAGCTTTCGGTCGGGGCGCCCTCGGCATAGATGATTTCATGCCGGTCGAAGACCAGATGGATGTAACGCACTGGACCCGTCAGAGGGGCGGCCTCAATCCCCGGCAGGCCCATCAGTTTACGAGCCGACACCAAGACCTCCGCGGTTCCGAACATGCGTTCCGCGATGGGGGAGTTGATCAGCATCCGGTGCTGGGGGGAGACGATCAGCTCTTTGCGGGGCAGGCCGTGGCCCAAGGCCCCGGGTGCAATGCGCACAGGCAGCATCCATGGGTCGCCGCCCAGTTTCTCAAGCGGGATTTCCCGTTCTAGTCTGAGGCCCAGAACCGCCTGCCGTCCGCCGTAGGCCATCACCTTATCACCGGGCACGAGATTCTCCGCAGTGACCGGGCCGCGCGCCGTCATCACCGTCGTTCCGGCGGTCAGACACGGGATCAGCCCGTTCTCAAACGCCACCACACCCACGGTTTCGGGGATGTGGAAGGTTTCATTGTCGCCCGATTGTTCCTCTTCGAACAACAAATCCACATCGCTGTTGGATTGGCCCTCGATCACCACCGTGCCGGGGTTGCCGCCGTTGATGGTCTGCGTCTCGGCCAGCACGATCGCGTCGCTGAATGTCTCGCCCAATCCGAAGGTGGCGGTGTTGCTGTCCAGGCCATCGACGAAGTTCTGCGCGGTGCCGCCATCCGTGCTGCCATCGCCGGTGCCACCGGCCTGAATGGCGATGTAGCCCACGGTTTCGAAGGCATGCACGTTGTCTTGGCCTTCTTCCTCCTGAAGGCGGACGTTGAAGCCGGATGCGGTGATGTTGAGGGGGTCACTGTCGACCGTCGTGGTGTCATTTTCGGACATCACGGAGGTCAGCACCACGGGCGGATCGGTGAACCCGCCATTCAGCGTCACAGCCGTGTTGGTGTTGTCTGCCGACGTCGTCCCCGCTTCGATGATCCGGCCATCGGGCAGGGTGTGTACGCCTTCTTCAATCGCGAGCCAATTGATCGTCTCAACGGCCGGGTGCGGCCCGTCGAGATATTCCCATTCTTCAATGATGAAGGTGAAAGAGGTGGTGTTGCCGTCTCCATCGACGGTCTCGTCTGTGACGCGCAGGACGAATGGGTCGCCACCTATGCTCGTCGCGGTCAGGACGATGACCGGATCGGTCAACGGTTCGGTCAGCGTTACCGTGATCGGATCATTCTCACCGGGAGAATTGGTCGTGACGCTGCCTGCCTCACCGATTGCCATGCCTGCTCTCTTCCCGCTATGTGCGGTTTTTTTGATTATTTCACGAGAAGATACGGGAAAAGGGGTGTTTCAGGCAAGTGGCAGGTTTTTCCCCGCGACTTGCCCGTGTCTGAACAACATCAGTGTCAAAAGGGCAGTAGGTCGTTTGGCGCGCAAGTTAGCGACACTCAGACCCCGAACTTGCCAAGCGCGCGGAAATCCATCTGTTCCAATAAGCCCAGCATGACATCGACATCGCCGCCTGAGGCTTTGACCAGAATACGCTTGTCGATCAGACCGTTGATCTCTCCGTCATGGACCATGAATTTCTCACGCCCCACGCGTTCGATCTTGGCGCCGATCAGCGTGGCGTTGGTGATCATTCCGGCCATGCCGGCCACCATCGGGTTGTCAGCCATCAGGGTCAGGGTGATGCTTTGACCGTCGCCTTCATAGGTCGCCTCAGCCCCGGTGCCGCCGCCCATGAAGGCAAGGCCCGCGTTCATCTCGGTGTTGATCTCACGGCTCCAGCCTTCGGGCGCTTCCGGTAGGAACTCGACCAAGGCGTCGGTCTTGATGGCAAGCAGCAGCTGTTTGGCGAATTCCAGTTCTTCCAGCGCATACTGGGTGTCGCCTTCTTCGTAGGCACTCAGCGCGCTTTCAATCGCTTCCTTGATATCATCTGCCATTGCCAGGGTGGCAGACAGCGGTGCAGCCATGGCGGCAATGCAGCCGGCGAAAACAAGTTTTTTCATCGTATCTCTCTCCCGAACCATCTGTGTTGCTGCCACCCGCCCAATGTCAGCATGGTATCGAAGACGGATACCATTGCAACAATCGTGGTTTTGACGATTGCCCCCTCGCAGAACGGGGCGCACGTCTTTACATGTTGAAGGAACA
Organism: uncultured Roseovarius sp.; assembly: GCA_963422235.2. Lineage (GTDB taxonomy): Bacteria > Pseudomonadota > Alphaproteobacteria > Rhodobacterales > Rhodobacteraceae > Roseovarius. Next base: position 1,175,183 of record CAXMWV010000002.1, on the reverse strand, counting down.
AGACGACGAAGAACGGGAATCACCGCGTGATGGGTTATGTGAAATGGGTTTTGACCATCGCCTTCTGGCTGCTGGTGGGGGCATTTTTCCACTACACGCTGCCGCAGCATGACATCGCGCGGGTGACTGATACCTACACGAAGCGCGTGGATTTCGGGGAGAACTCAATCTTTTGGTCAGGTGCGGATGTTGGCAATGACGCGACCGCGGTCAACCGCGATGTGTTTTTCATTCAGACGGTGCTGAACAATGGGCGCGTGATGGTTTATCGCAACGAGGATACCGGCTGGGGCTGGCCGCCTTATTTCAAGTTCGACACGTCCAATTTGCAGGCTGAGGCCTCTGATCTGAAGTCAGACGTCGACACCCCGAAATGGGTGGCGATTAGACACTATGGCTGGCGGAATGAGCTGATTTCGATCTTTCCCAATGCCGTTGGTGTGAAACCGGTCGAAGGGCCGGATGTGCGGATCATTCCGTGGCTCAACATCGTGATCCTGACGGTGCTTTTCGCGCTGTTCTGGGCCATTCGCGTGCGCTGGAAACGGTTCCGGGCGAACAAGGTGGATCCGTTCTACGACGAGATGACGGACGGTTGGGGTTGATCCAATGAACCGATGCTAAGGGCATCGGCAAACGCTCTGGTAGCGCGTTTGGTTGGATCACGGGCGGAGCCCCGGTCGAACAACTTTCTAGCGCTTCCCGTAATACAGCCCGACCACGTGTTCGGCTTGCGCGAAGAACAGCCAGCGTGACGCAGCGATACCCGCCAGATGGCATAGCACCGCGATCAGGGCCAAAACGTGGCTGAACGGCATGAGCAGCAGGGAAAACGGCACAACAAAGCCCAGAAGCATCGCGATCGAGCGCAGCTTTGAGACGTGCTTGCGACCGACTTCGAATGCAAACTCGTGCAGCAGGTAGTTGGTTCCGGTATGGGGTGGTTCAAACGCCCGCACCGTGCCGCGATCACCAAGGCCCGTGGCGGTGCTCAAGACGGACCCGCTCTTGGCAAAGGCGCTATCCCCGCGCACCCACCAGACCACCTGGATCGCTGCGGCCACCGGCAGCAGCAACATGGCCGCCACGACCTGACCTGCCAGAAGCGCGCCGCCGGCAATTGAGATCACCATAAAAAGCGCGGGCGTCAGTGGCGTTTTCCAGCGCGGTACTGTGTCGAGCTGGGCGTAGATCATCGCCGTGCAGAACACCGTCAGCAAGCTGAGTGCTGCGCCGACCCAGCCCAGAATGGCGAGGTTTAGGTCGAAGAACACAAGGCCCGCGGCATAGACGCCCATGACCACAAGGGCCGCAACCGAGGTGACGCCTTCCCGGCTTAGCCAGGAGGATCGCCATTGGGTAAAGGCTTTGATCGCGCGTTCCGGATGGCCGAGGTGAAAGGTAGAGGCCAGAAGCCCACCAACGGCGAGCGCGTAGGCCACTGCGAACATGGCGAAGGCCAGCCAACCGGTCACAAGAGGAAGCCCCAGGCCCAGCCAGATCAGCATTCCGAAGCCAAGGCCCGACAGTGTCGTGAAAACGATAACAGATGGTGCGGGATGCATGGGTGTTACTCGACCTTGTCTTTGGCGCGTTCGCCTGCGCGCCTGTCATTGCGGCCAGGCATCTTCTCCAGCGCTTTATCAAGCCAACCGATGAAGCCTTTGGGTTCTTCCGCCACCGGGTTGAGGTAGGGGACAAGCACGTCGATCTGCTCCATCTCGTCCTTGGGACGTGGCGGCAGGTATTTATTGACTGGCTTGGTGCCCAGTTCCGGCATCAGGTCCATGCCGCCACGTTCCGCCGTCAGCTTGGAGACGTTGCTTTCCGGGTCAGCAAAATCTCCGAAATGCCGCGCGCCTGCCGGGCAGGTCCGCACACAGGCGGGTTCGCGGTCTACCTCGGGCAGGTTTTCGTTGTAGATGCGATCCACGCAGAGCGTGCATTTCTTCATCACACCTTCGGCCGCGTCCATTTCCCGTGCGCCATAGGGGCAGGCCCAGGCGCATAGTCCGCAACCGATGCAATCACTTTCATTGACCAGAACAATGCCGTCTTCCACGCGCTTGTAGCTCGCCCCGGTTGGGCAGACGGTGACGCAAGGGGCGTCCTCACAATGCAGGCAGGATTTGGGGAAATGGACCAGCTGCGCAGGGCCTGTTTCCGGCTGCACCTCGTAGGAATGCACGCGGTTGAGGAACGTGCCCGACGGGTTGGCACCATAGGCATCCTGATCAGACAGAGGCGCGCCGTAGTTCTCGGTGTTCCAGCCTTTGCAGCTGACCACGCAGGCGTGGCAGCCGACGCAGGTGTCGAGGTCGATGACAAGACCAAGCTTCTTCTGGGTCGTGGTTGGCAGGGTGGTCATAGCTGGCGATCCTCTGATGGTTGAGGGGCTTGCGTTACGGACTGTTCTTTGGCCGGGTCCCAGGTCACGATGAACCAGATGAAGGACCCCAAGGTAAGGGTGACAAAGGCGAGGATTGCCAGCAGAGTCATTGTCTTGCCGCTCATTTCCCGACCTTCCACGCGACGTCTGTCGGGCCTTTGCCGACGGGGGACTTGATCGGGTCAAAACCGGGTTCGCATTCGTCCGGGGCTGAGGTCGGTTCGATCTTGACCCGCAGGTCAAACCAAGCGGCTTGGCCTGTAATAGGGTCTGAATTAGACCATCTGAGGCCGTCGCCCTTGGGCGGCAGAAGCTCATGAATGAGGTGGTTGAGCAGGAAGCCCTTGGTGGCCTCGGGTGCGTCCTCGGAAAGCGCCCAGGCGCCCTTGCGTTTGCCAATCGCGTTCCAAGTCCACACGGTGTTTTCATTGAGCGCGGCCATGTGGGCCACCGGCACGACGATAGAGCCATGGGCGGAACTGACCCGGGCCCAGTCACCGTCTTCAAAGCCATTCGCCTCCCAGATCTTGGTCGGCACGTAAAGCGGGTTGCGGCCATGGATTTGACGCAGCCACGCGTTTTGCGTGCCCCAGCTGTGATACATGGCCATGGGCCGCTGGGTCAGGGCATGGATCGGGTATTCGTCTGTGTCGACATGGCTGTCTTCAAAGGGCGCATACCAAATCGGCAGGGGGTCAAGCGTGCGTTTGATCCGGTCCCGCAGATGATCGGGGGGCTGATGCTCCCCATGGCCTTCGGCCGCGCGTTGAAATTTGCGCATGGTCTCTGAGTACAGCTCGAAAATATATGGCTGAGGGCTATCGAAAATACCCATCTCCACGGCCCAGTCCTGATAGGCCATGTTCCAGGGTTTGTAATACGTCGCCTCTTCCGGGATGTGGCTGACAAAAAAGCCGCCATTGTCGATGTAGTTCTGCAGCTGATCGGGGTTTGGCTCCCCACGCCCGTGGCTCACCTCATTGCCGTTCTTGCGCCACCCGGCCAGTGGTCCGATGCCCGGCTTGCGCTGGTGGTTGGTGATGTAGTCGGCATAGTCTTCGTACTTGGCGCTGCCGTCTTCGTTGGTGAAGCCGGGCAGGCCCATCTTGTTGGCCAGTTGCACCAGAACCGTCTGGAAGCCGCGTACATCGCGATCAGGCTCTATCACAGGCCAACGGATGGCATCGGCGGCGGCGTCTGCCTCACAAATCGGGCGGTCCAGCAGGCTGATACAGTCGTGGCGCTCCAGGTAAGTGGTGTCGGGCAGGACAAGGTCGGCATAGGCCACCATTTCGGAAGAGTAGGCATCGGAATAAATGATCTTCGGGATCACGTAGTCGCCGGTTTCTTCGTCCTTGTCGGTGAGCATCTTGATCACACCAGTGGTGTTCATCGTCGAGTTCCACGACATGTTCGCCATGTACATGAAAAGCGCGTCGATCTTGTAGGGATCACCCGCATAAGCGTTGGAGATCACCATGTGCATCAGGCCATGGGCACTCATCGGGTTTTCCCAGGTGAAGGCTTTGTCGATACGCGCCGCTGTGCCGTCTTCTTTCAGGGCGAGGTCTTCCGGCCCACGCACGAAGCCCAGGTGGGGGCCATCAAGTGGTGTGTCGGGGGTTACCTTTGAGTGCGGCTTGGGATGCGCCTCAATTGGCTTGGGGTAGGGTGGTTTGAAGCGGAAGCCGCCGGGCACTTCGACGGTGCCAAGCAGGATCTGGAGTACATGCAAGGCGCGGCAGGTCTGGAAGCCGTTGGAATGGGCGGAGACGCCGCGCATGGAGTGGAAACTGACAGGGCGGCCAACCATGACTTCGTGGCGTTCGCCGCGGAAGTCTGTCCAAGGTGTTTCCAGTATGAACTCTTCGTCGAAAGCGACGCGCGCCAGTTCTGCCGCAACGGCGCGGATTTTCTCTGCTGTCAGGCCGCACTGATCGGCCACGTTTTCGGGGGCGAATTCATCCGCCATGTAGCGTTCGACGATGCGGTGCATGACCGGGACGTAGGTGATGCCAGCTTGCCGGTGGGTCGCGGACAGGCCCGGGCGCACGCCCTTCTGATCGAACGGAGCCAGTTTGCCGGTGTTGCGGTCAATCACCTGCATCTTGCCGTCGTCATCGCGCAGGAAGAGGCCATAATCCGGCGACTTGGGGTCATCGTTGATCAGGGCGGGCGCATTGGTGAACTGCGCGAGGTAATCCAGATCAATCTTTCCCGCTTTCAGAAGGCAATGCACCATTGACAGGATGAACAGACCGTCCGTGCCCGGTGTGATGCCGATCCAGTCATCGGCTACAGCATTGTACCCGGTCCGGATTGGATTGACGCCAATGACCCGGGCACCCCGCGCCTTAATCTTGCCAATGCCCATCTTGATCGGGTTGCTGTCGTGGTCTTCCGCCACGCCAAACAGCATGAACAGCTTCGTATGATCCCAATCGGGCTGACCAAACTCCCAGAACGCGCCGCCCATGGTGTAGATGCCGCCCGCGGCCATGTTGACCGAGCAGAACCCGCCATGCGCGGCGTAGTTCGGTGTGCCATAGTTCTGCGCCCAGAAACTTGTGAAAGACTGGCTTTGGTCGCGACCGGTGAAGAAGGCGAGTTTCGAGGGGTCTTTGTGGCGGATCGGGTCCAACCAACTGACCGCCAGATCAAGGGCTTCGTCCCATGAGATCTCTTCAAATTCACCTGACCCGCGCGGGCCGACACGCTTCAGCGGCGCGCGCAGACGCGAGGGTGCATTGACCTGCATGATGCCCGCGCTGCCCTTGGCGCAAAGCACGCCCTGGTTTACCGGATGATCCCTGTTGCCTTCGATGTAGGCGACGTGCTTCTGACCGTCCTCACCGTTTTTGAGGTGAACGTTGATCCCGCAGCGGCAAGCGCACATGTAGCAGGTGGTTTTGCGAACTTCGTCGGAAACTTTGGGAGAGGTGTCGATCTTGGGCTGGACTGTCATCTGGCGCGTTTTTTCTAATTTTCCTGTTATGTTAAGAACATTATTCCTGCGAGCATCACTGCGGCAATAAAAATAGTCTCGACCACGATAAGCCCGATCGCCGCAGGGCCGACGGATAGAACCTGCTTGAGGTTGGTCTTCATCCCAACCGCTGCGATGGCGATCAGAAGGAACCAGCGGGACGCTTCCGAGATCACGTCGGTGATAACGGTCGGCACGTTGAGGACGGAGCTGATCGCGGCCAGAACGAGGAAACCGACAACGAAGCTGGGCAGGATGGGCGGACGTTCGCCGGAAATGTCGGACTGCGCGTAGCGACGAATGAGCAGCGCGGCGATCACGACCACGGGCGCCAGCATTGCGACGCGGATCAGTTTGACCAGGGTGGCGGTGTCTCCTGTCGCCTCAGAAATCGAGAAACCGGCACCGACGACCTGGGCCACATCATGGATGGTGCCGCCGAGGAATACGCCGCCTTCCAGATCGTTCAGCGCCAGCGTCTTCACGAGGATCGGATATGCAATCATCGCGATGGTGGACAGAAGCGTGACACCGACGACCGTGAAGATCAGACGCTCTTCGGAGCGTTTATCCTGTGGCAGAATCGCACTGATCGCCATGGCGGCCGAGGCCCCGCATATTGCGACTGATCCGGACGTCAAAAAAGCAAAGCGCCAGGCGCTGCCAAAGAATCGTGCGACGGCAAACCCGAACGCGATGGTCAGCAATACAGAACCGATCACGAGCAGCAGAAGTTCCAAACCCAGACCGGTCAGCATTGAGGCAGAAATTCGAATGCCCAACAGTGCAACGCCCAGCCGTAGAAGGGTGCGTGCGGAAAACGAGATGCCTTCGACCGCCTTGCCTTCCTCACTCAAAAAGCTGACGGCGATGCCCAGCAAAAGCGCCATAAGCATGGCCGGTGTGGCATAGTGTTCTGCCAGGAACTGGGCGGATACGGCCACCAGAACAGCGACGCATATGCCGGGAAAAAGGATACCGGCCCGGTCTTTGATATGCGTGGGGTCAAGTGATGCGAAAGCCATATGCCTTACCTTTTGTCATAGGGGATATGGGTCGCATTCTTCTGCCGTGTCATAGCGAAGCGCTGCCGGTTTCGGTTTGTTTCTGGGCCTGCAGAACAGTGACCGCGATCATCTGGGTCACATCTTTGGCACTGCAGCCACGGGAGAGGTCATTTGCGGGTTGCGCGAGGCCCTGAAGGACGGGGCCAACGGCAGAGTATCCGCCGATGCGCTGGGTGATCTTGTAGCCGATATTGCCTGCGTTGAGGTCCGGGAACACCATCACGTTGGCCGCCCCGGCAACAGTAGACCCCGGTGCCTTGCTGTGCGCGACGGAGGGCGTGAAGGCCGCATCGAATTGCATTTCGCCATCGGCGTTGAGGTCGGGGTGGCTTTCGCGCAGTTGTTTAAGCGCCTGCGTGACCTTGGTGACGTTCGGGTGTTGTGCACTGCCCATGGTGGAAAAAGACAACATGGCAAGCTTCGGATCTTCGCGTAGCAACGCGCGGCAGGAATTGGCAGAGGCAGCGGCGATGGCGGCCAGCTCTTCCGGCGTCGGGTCGATGGCCAGCCCGCAATCGGCAAACACCATGGCGCGCTGCTCCGGGCCCGCGTCGTCCGGCGGGTACATCAGCATGCAGCTCGACACCATCTTGTTTCCGGGGGCCGTGCCGATCACTTGCAACGCGGTGCGCACCACGTCGGCGGTTGTGTAGACCGCGCCGCCCACTGTGCCGCTGGCGTGCCCCTGGCGTACCAGCATCGCGGCATAGACCACGGGCGTCTCAACAGCTGCGCGTGCCTTGGCTTCGTCCACGCCTTTGTGCTTGCGCATCTCGTGGAAGGCGGCGGCGAAACCGTCTGTCAAATCGGAACTGGAAGGGTCGTGGATGGCAACATGGCCGCCACCGCAGGCGGCAACTTGTGCTTCAACTTCGGCCTTGCGGCCCACCAGAATGACATCCGCCAGTCCGGTTTTCACCGCCTCCAAACCGCCCTTCACCACGCGAGGGTCTTCCCCTTCGCTGAGCGCGATGACAGGGCGGTCAGCTGGCGGCGAGGCCGCCAGCAATTGGATCGGTGTTTTGGTCACGAGGCGGCCTTAGACCGCCTGCTCGACCATGTCGTCGGCGCTGATGCCTGCGACCTGCACCGGCTTCTTCATCGCGTCACGGCGGAACGGTTCACCCAGTTCCTGGTTCAGCATAACCTCGATCAGCGTTGTCACGCCGTCGTTCATCTGCTCTTTGATCGCGGTGTTCAGGAGGTCCGTCAGCTCATCCATGGTGCGCGCGGCGACGCCTTTCAGACCACAGGCCTGCGCGATGCCGGCATAGGATACTTCGGTGTCGAGCTCTGTGCCAACGAAGTTGTCGTCAAACCACAGGGTGGAGTTCCGCTTCTCGGCGCCCCATTGGTAGTTGCGGAAGACGATCTGCGTGATTGCAGGCCATTCGCCACGACCGATGGCTGTCAGTTCGTTCACCGCGATGCCGAAGGCACCGTCACCGGCGAAGCCAACAACCGGCACGTCCGGCTGACCGATCTTTGCGCCAACGATGGCGGGCAGGCCGTAGCCGCAGGGACCAAAGAGGCCCGGTGCGAGGTATTTGCGGCCTTCCTCAAACGACGGATAGGCGTTGCCGATGGCGCAGTTGTTGCCAATGTCGGAGGAGATGATCGCCTCTTTCGGCAGGGCAGACTGGATGGCGCGCCATGCCATGCGTGGGGACATCCAATCGGGCTTGTCCGCGCGGGCACGCTGGTTCCAGGTTGTGCCCGGATCGTCGTCTTCGTGATCCATGGACGACAGTTGCTGCGCCCAGCGGGATTTGGTCTCTGCAATCTTGTTCTTACGCTCGGTGCGGTTTTCATCACCTGCCGTATCAGACAGCTGGCCCAGAATGCCGCGCGCCACTTTGCCCGCGTCACCCACGATGCCAACAGAGACTTTCTTGGTCAGGCCGATGCGGTCGGGGTTGATGTCCACCTGGATGATCTTGGCGTCTTTGGGCCAGTAATCAATGCCGTAGCCCGGCAGCGTGGAGAATGGGTTGAGACGCGTGCCGAGGGCCAAAACAACGTCGGCATCCGCGATCAATTCCATGCCCGCTTTGGAGCCGTTGTAACCCAAAGGACCAGCGAAAAGCGGGTGAGAGCCGGGGAAGGCGTCATTGTGCTGGTAGCCCACGCAGACCGGTGCATCCAGACGCTCCGCCAAAGCCATGGAAGCCGCGATGCCACCTTGTGCCAGAACAACGCCAGCACCGTTCAGGATCACCGGGTTTTTCGCGTTCGACAGCATTTCGGCTGCTTTTGCGACGGATGTTTCGCCGCCCGGGGAGACTTCGAACTCGATGGGATCGGGGATTTCGATGTCGACAACCTGTGTCCAGAAATCGCGCGGGATGTTCAACTGGGCCGGGCCAGACAGGCGCTTGGCCTGAGAGATGACGCGGGTCAGAACTTCGGCCACGCGGGTCGGGTCGCGCACTTCTTCCTGATAGGCGACCATGTCTTCAAAGAGCTTCATCTGCTCGACTTCCTGGAAGCCACCCTGACCGATGGTCTTGTTGGCGGCTTGTGGTGTCACGAGCAGAAGCGGCGTGTGGTTCCAGTAGGCGGTTTTTACGGCCGTCACGAAGTTGGTGATGCCCGGGCCGTTCTGCGCGATCATCATCGACATTTTGCCGGTGGCGCGGGTGTAGCCGTCGGCCATCATGCCGGCGCTGCCTTCGTGGGCGCAATCCCAGAAGGTGATGCCAGCTGCAGGGAAGATGTCGGAGATCGGCATCATGGCCGAACCGATAATCCCGAACGCATGCTGAATACCGTGCTTCTGCAGGGTTTTCACAAAGGCTTCTTCGGTGGTCATTTTCATGGTTTCGTCTCCTCAACGACATCAGCACCGGAGATTCCGGCTTTTGCGGAAATTACGAGAGCGATGGGGGGTTCAGTAGGGCCAATTCCGGGATTCGCATAAGGCCAGTGGGGAAAATTATTGAAACCAATCGTCTCAAAAATTGCAGAAACGGTTGAAATTACCCCGATTTATGATTTTTCGCTGAAAAAACGCGAAATGAAAATTCTGCGAATTTTCGCGTCAATCACCACTCATCTGGCGCAGTTCTGCGGCCAGTTGGGCGATGCCCATCGGAATGCGTTCGCTCGGGATAGACGAATAGGCCAAACGGTAGAAGTTGGACGGCGGCGTGCGGGCATGGAAAAAGGCATGCCCTGGCTCGATCACCACGCTTTTGGCGCGCAGGCGACGATCTAGTTCCTTGGTGTCGACGCCGTCCGGCGCGCGCATCCAGAATGAACTGCCGCCGAACACGCCGCGCCCTTCGATGCTGAGGCCATGGCTGGCCAGCGCATCCTCCATCACCGAGCGGCGGCGTTCATAGATCTGGCCCATGCGGCGGATCAGGCTGTCATAGTGACCAAGGCTCAGAAAATAGGACGCGGTGCGCTGGATGTGGCCCGGTGGATGACGCAGCACGCTGAGCCGCAAGGCGCGGGCCTCTTTGATGAACGGCTCCGGACCCACGAGGTACCCAAGCCGCAACCCCGGGAAGATGGATTTGGAAAAGCTGCCGATGTAGATCACCCGCCCGTCTTGATCGAGGGATTTGAGCGCGGGTAGCGGCGGGTTGAGGAAGGACATCTCGAATTCGTAGTCGTCCTCGACGATCAAGGCCTCCATCTCGGCGGCTTTTTCCAGCAACGCCTGCCGTCGTTTGAGGGGCATGGTCACGTTGGTGGGCGACTGGTGGCTGGGCGTGCAGAAGATGACGTCTGCCGTCCCGGGCAGATCGTCACAAGGCAGCCCATCCCGATCCACCTGCACCGGCATCAGGTGACAGCGCGTCTGGGTCAGGATATCGCGCAGGCCGTGATAGCAGGGCTCCTCCGCCACCGCTGTCCGCCGTTGTGACAGCAACACCTGCGCCGTCAGCCAGAGCGCGTTTTGTGCGCCCATGGTGATCAGGATTTCCTCGGGCCGGGCAAGGATGCCCCGTCGCGGCAGGGTGTGGCGCGCGACAAACTCGATCAGTTGAGGGTCATCGCGGTCATAGTAGTCCGCTGTCAGTGCCTGAAAATCCTTCTGACCCAAGGCGCGCAACGCGCAGTGGCGCCAATTGGCGTGGTCAAACAGCGCCGGGTCCGTCTGGCCGTAGATGAAGGGATACTGATAGCTGGACCAATCTTTGGGTTTTTCGGGCAAGGACCCGTCATAGAATTTGCGCCCCAGAGCGCGGGACCAGTCGATCACGTCACGTTGTGGTTCACTGGCGGGAAAGCGGGGCGGTTCGGGGGCGTTGGCAGAGACGTAGTAGCCGGACCGGTCGCGAGCCTCCAAATAGTCGGAGGCCTGGAGTTCCGTGTAGGCGAGTGTGACGGTGATCCGGCTGACACCCAAGTGCTGTGCAAGGCTGCGCGAGCTGGGAAGTTTCTCCCCCTTCTGGAACCGTCCGGACAGAATTCCCTCGGCGATCATCTGCTGGATCCGGGCCTGCAGGGTGCCGGTGCTGTCGGGGTTCAGAAAGAACGTTTCGACCGGAATCGCCATAGGTCACAGGCTATACTGGACTTAAATCGCGTGCAATCTGGCCTGATACTAGCGCGCGGCGCTGGCCACCACGGCTTGCTCTAGCGCGTCCGAGAGATGGGGGATGTAGGCATCGTTCACCGGACGTGTCGGGGTCACGCGCTTCAACTGCACGCCCTGACCCTGCAGATAGGCAGCCGTTAAACGGCCGTATTCATAGGCCAAGGCTTTGGCGCGCGGGCCCAGATAGTCGGGCTCTTTGCCTAGCCGAAAGCTCTCATACCCCATCCGCCACGCGCGAGAGCGCACCATATCCTCTGGCCGGATCCAATAGCTGTAAAGCTGCGCCATGGCGCGTTCCTCCTGATCCCATGCTAGCACAGGTCTTGGGGCTTGCGTATTTTGAGTTGAACCGTTCCGCCATTTCGAGGGCTGACCTTTGGCCAGATAGGCACTATAGCGGGCCGACAGATTTCACATGATCCTTCACATGGTGCAATGAGTGCATGACCGAGACCACACCCAAAAAGCGACAGCCGCTCTATACGGCCAAGGATCGCGACAATATCCGCTGGTTCTGGCGTGACTATCTGAAGAAGCACGCGGGTTGGTTGACGCTGGTGCTGGGGATGATCCTGATTCAGGGCCTTGTGTATGCGCAGTTCCTGTCGATGACCGAAGACGGTCTGCGGGTGATCTTCGAAGCCGGTGAGATGAGCGATCTGATTCTGGTCTGCGTTGCCGTTTTCGGGCTGTTCGCTGTGCGGGGGTTGATGTCTTTCCTTGTGCCCGTCGTGACCGTTCGGGTTGCGAACAAGGCGATTTACGAGATGCGTCGTGATCTGATCGGACACCTGATGTCGCTTGATCTGGCGTATTTTGAACGCACCAAGTCTGGCGAGATCATTCACCGGTTGGTCTCGCAGACCCAGCAGTTTGGCATGTTCGTCGGCCTTGCCACGGCGGGTGCGGTGCGTGATGCGGTGACGGTGGTGATCGTCTCCGGCTACCTGATCTGGAAAAACCCGGTTCTCTTTGGCACGGCGGTGGTTGTTCTGCCCTTCATCATTTGGGTCATGAACTTCGTCTCCGACCGCGTGAAGCGTGTGCAGGGGCAGTCTGAAACGGCGCTGGGTGAGTACGTCAACGGCATCGAAGAGACGGTGAATGGGATGCGCACTGTGAAGATCGCCAGTCAGGAAGATGTTGAGGTCAGTCGCCTGATGGAAGGGTCGGGGGCCATCCGCAACCTCACCAACAAGGTACAGATCACGCAGGCCTTGGTGCTGCCGTCGATCGATCTGAGTTCGGCCTTTGTGTATGTGCTGGTCATTGGCGGCGGCGGGTACATGGTGTTGTCGCCCGATTTCGACGTGGACGGTGCCGGGATCATCACCTTCCTGTTGGGCATGGTCATGGTGTTTGATCCGGCCCGCCTGTTGGCGCAGTTCTTCGGGTCGCTGCAATCCAACCTTGTCATTCTGGACCGTATTCGCGGGCATTATGATGAAACACCGTCGATCACCGATAAACCCGGTGCTGTGGCAGAGTTTGATACGGGCGCGGACATCACGCTGAAGGATGTGTCCTTTGCCTACACGGAGGATCAGCCGCTGTTTGAGGGCCTGAACATGGCGTTCAAAGGCGGTAAGGTGTCGGCCATTGTCGGGGCCACGGGCTCTGGCAAGACGACGATCCTGTCACTGCTGTCGCGGCTCTATGATGTGACGGGCGGTGAGGTCCGATTTGGCGATCAGCCGATTGATGCGCTGCAGGTCAAAGCCCTGCGAGGTGCGTTCTCTGTCGTGGCGCAGGATATCGTGATCTTCAACAACTCGATCTGGGAGAACATCCGCTACGTGAACCCGGACGCCACCGTGGACGAGGTGTGGCAGGCGGCTGAGAATGCCGAGATCGCCGATCTGATCCGGCGACGTGGTGACACGCCAGTGGGGCCGAAAGGGGCGCAGCTCTCAGGGGGGCAAAAGCAGCGGATCGCCATTGCGCGGGCTTTCCTGCGGGATGCGCCGATCTTGTTGCTGGATGAGGCGACAAGTGCGCTGGATCAGGGCACGGAAGAGCGTATCCGCGCGGCGTTGGACCGGCTGACCAAGGGCAAAACGACCATCGTTGTGGCGCACCGGCTGTCCTCGGTCGCCGATGCGGATCAGATCTTCGTGCTGGAGGCGGGCAAGCTTGTCGAGAAGGGCAAGCACGACACTCTGTTGAAGAACGGCGGGCTTTATGCGCAGCTCTACAAGGCGCAGAAAAAGGGGTATGATGAGCGGTGATCCGGTCAGTTACCCACGGGCTGCGTACACTCCATCAGATCGCCATTTCGCTCAATATCCGCCAAAGCGGCCTTTACGAGGGCGTCTGAGATTTCCCCGCCCAGGATGATCATGTGTGATCCGTAGTGAAAGCGGACGCGTGTATCGGAATTCCAATCTCCAAACTGATCCATCGCTCGGTGCGTGCAAAAGTAGCACCGCCGTTGCGAGCCATCGGCCAGGGTGATTTCGACCTCGATCGCGGCTGTTTTTTGCAGGTCCAAGGGATCCACAATTGCGATGTCTGAAATTCTGGGATGGTCAGGAGTCATACGTTGCTGAGCCGTTTCTGGCGTGGGACAATCTATTTTAGCGGATACCTGTCCGCCTCTTCAAACACATCGATCACCCGGGTTCCGGCTTTGATCTGCGCCCCGTGCTCCACACCCGCCGGGATGGAGTAGCTGTCTCCGGGGCCGTAGATTTTCGTCTCGCCCCCAATGGTGAACTCAATCTCCCCTTCCACGACCGTGCCCCATTGCGCGCCGTGGGAATGGGGCGGCAGTTCCATGTCTTTGACGAAGGTGAAGAACGCGACCAGGCCTTGGCCTGACCGGACAACGGCGGTCTGCACCACGTCTTCGGGAAAGGGGACGTCGAGGCTGTGAAAGTTCTGGATGAAATCGGGATAGGGCATGGGTTTTCTCTTTGTTTGATGTCCTGAGAATTGCAGGTGCCGCACGTCTTGGCAACGTATGTGCTACCCCGCGAGGTACAGACCACCATAGAGGGCCACCGCGCCAAATATGATCGCGATCAGCGGGCTGCGCGTGATGAGGCCAACGACCACGGTGACCACGGCGGCGGCAAGGCGTGGGGCGTCAAGCTCCCCTCCCGTGGCCGGGGGCCAGAGGACGATGGGGGCCACTAGGCCGGGCAGGACCGCGACCGCCGTGTAACGCAAGTGGCGCAGCACCCATGGCGGCAACTGCCGGCTGCCGATGATCCCGATGAACCCGAAGCGGAAGGCGTAGCTTCCCAAACCCAACCCGATGATCACGGTCCAAAGTGTCAAGCCATCAATCATGATGCGACCTCTGTGCGGCGCTCAACCTCGGCCCCTGTCATCATTCCGGCGATGCCCGCGATGAGCAGGCCGAGATTGTAGGGCAGCCATGCAAAGATCAGCGCCAGGGCGATGGACACAAGTGCCGCCGCCAAGTGCGCGCGGGTGCGCAGCATGGGTGTGATGATGGCGAGAAAGCAGATGGGCAATGCGAAATCGAGGGCGAACTCTTCCGGAATGGGGGCCCCGATCATCGCGCCGACCAGCGTGAAGATGTACCAGAACGGGCAAACCGGCGCGACGGTGCCCCAGAAATAGGCAAGCTTCTGTCGCAGGGTCCAATCCGGCTCTTGATCGAATTTCAGCACAGAAAGCCCGTAGCTTTGATCGACGATGAAATACGCCGCCAACGCGCGATGCCAGAGGGGGGCCGCCCCCAAATGCGGGGTCAGGGACGCCGAATACATCGCCATGCGCATGTTCACCGCCAAAGCCGTGGTCAGAATCACCAGCACTGGGGCCTGATCCACCATCAACTGGAGCGCGGTCAGCTGTGCCGCGCCTGCGATGACCATGAAGGAAAACGTGAGCGCCTCAAAGACGTTGAGGCCTGCTTCGGTCGCCACAACACCAAAGAGCAGGGCAAGGGGGGCGACAACCAGCACGAAGGGCGCCGAGTCTCGGCATCCCATCAGGAAGGGCGATTTGGTGGTTTGCCTTGTCACGAGATGACCTTAGAGTACAGGCGCTGTACATCGCGTATCCTTTAACGCCCGGAGATGCAATTGGTGGTTGAACGCAATTCCTCGATTTATCTCATAGCGCCCGATCCGTCGGCCCCGCGTCTGACGCGGGTGGTTGAAGGTGTGGATCATGAGGGCAATGCGACCGAGATTTCCGTGGTGGAGGAGCGCCCGCTGACGATTTTCCTCAATGGTCAGGAAATCGTGACGGCCATGACGATTGGGGATTATCCCGAGTATCTGGCCGTCGGGTTCCTGCGCAATCAGGGCATGCTGGCCGATGGGGAAGTCGTGCGGGGCGTGGACTATGACGAGGAGCTTGAAACCGTCGTCGTGCGGACGGATGGGCAGACCACGTACGAAGAAAAGCTGAAGAAGAAAACACGCACCTCGGGCTGCGCCGTGGGCACGGTTTTCGGGGACATGATGGAAGGGCTGGAGGGTGTGAGCCTGCCTGATCTTCCGGTCAAAACCTCTGATCTTTACGCGCTGGCGGCCACGATCAACCGCACGCCGTCGCTTTACCTGGAGGCCGGAGCGATCCACGGGACGGTTCTATGCCAGGGCGACCGACCACTGGTCTATATGGAGGATGTGGGCCGCCATAACGCCGTCGATAAGATCGCTGGCTGGATGCATATGGAGGGTATCTCAGCCGAGGATAAGCTGCTTTACACCACCGGGCGACTGACCTCAGAGATGGTGATCAAGACGGCGATGATGGGGATACCGGCGCTGGCGTCGCGTTCTGGTTTCACAGCCTGGGGCGTGGAGATTGCGCGCGAAGTGGGTCTGACGCTGATCGGGCGGATGCGGGGCAAGCGGTTTGTTTGTTTGTCTGGGGAGGAGCGCCTGACGCGCGATGTTGATCCGGATACCGTGGGCGACGAAGACCGCAAACACCGCCGCAAAGGGGCCGACGCGTGAGCGCGCCTTTGGGGGTGATCCTGGCTGGGGGTTTGGCCACGCGGATGGGGGGCGGTGACAAAGGGTTGCTGGCTTTGGGGGACAGCACGATTTTGGCCCATGTGATAGGGCGATTGTCGCCGCAAGTGGCCGGGATGGCGCTGAACGCCAATGGTGATCTGGCGCGGTTTGAGGGTCTGGGTTTGCCGGTGCTGGCGGACAGCATTGAGGGCTTTGCCGGTCCACTGGCCGGGGTGTTGGCCGGGCTGGATTGGGCTGCAAAACAGGGAACGGACACCATCGTGACCGTGGCGGCCGACACGCCGTTTTTCCCCTGCGACCTCGTCCCGCGTCTGCAACTGGCGGCGGAAGGCATGGACACGCCTTTGGTTTTGGCGCGCACCCCGGATGGTCGGCAGCCGACTTTTGGACTGTGGCCTATCGCGTTGCGCGATAATCTGAGGGCAGCGCTGGTGGATGGGCTACGCAAGGTCGTGATGTGGACGGATCAGCATGGTGGGCGCACGGCGATGTTCGATGATCCCGGAACACCGTTTTTCAACGTGAATACGCCGGATGATCTGGCGGAGGCGCAAAGGATGCTGGAGATGACATCTTGAATGTATTCGGCGTTGTCGGGTGGAAGAATGCGGGCAAGACCGGGTTGATGGAACGGTTGGTGGCGGAGATCACGAGCCGGGGTTTTCGCGTCTCCACCATCAAGCACGCGCATCACAATTTCGACGTCGATCAACCGGGAAAGGACAGTTACCGCCACCGGGTGGCGGGCGCGACGGAGGTCATGCTGGCCTCGGCCAACCGCTTTGCGTTGATGCATGAATTGCGGGCGGAGGAAGAGCCGAGTTTGGCCCAGCTATTGGAAAGGCTCTCCCATGTCGATCTTGTGCTGGTCGAAGGGTACAAGCGCGATGCCCATCCCAAGGTGGAAGCCTATCGCGCTGAGACGGGCAATCCGCTGATCGCCTCTGAGGATGAGACGGTGAAGGCGGTGGCCTCTGACACCGCGCTGGAGCTGGACCGGCCTGTGTTTGATCTCAACGACACTAAGACCATCGCGGATTTCATTCTTGCGGAGGTCGGTCTTTGAACCGATTTGACACGGTCGCGATCTTGGATTGGTCGGCGGGCAATGACACCGGCCCGAGCCCGCGCAAAGATGCGATCTGGATGGGCGTTGCACGATCAGGGCAGGAGGAAGAGCCTGTTTACTTGCGAAACCGCGTGGTGGCGGAGGAGGCCATTGCGGGGTTCATAGAGGGTGAACTGGCGGCCGGTCGCAGGCTGTTCATCG
This sequence comes from uncultured Roseovarius sp., assembly GCA_963422235.2. Classification (GTDB taxonomy): domain Bacteria; phylum Pseudomonadota; class Alphaproteobacteria; order Rhodobacterales; family Rhodobacteraceae; genus Roseovarius. Next base: position 1,157,955 of record CAXMWV010000002.1, on the reverse strand, counting down.
GGTTCGATTTTCCGTTTGCCTATCCCGAAGGGTTTGCCCAGGCGTTGACCGGATCAGATGATCCTCTTGCCGTCTGGTTCTGGCTGGAGGCACACATGCAGGACACCCCCAAATCCAACATGCGTTTCGATCTGGCCGCTGAGATCAACGCGCAATTTTCCGGTATCGGCCCGTTCTGGTTCAACGGATTGCAACGCGACATTGGCGGGTTGCCCCGCAAGGACACGCGCTCAGGTCACGGCATGGCTGAACGACGGGTTGTGGAATCGCAAAGCAAGGGCACGTTCTCGTGCTGGCAGTTGGGTGGTGCGGGGGCTGTGGGTGGTCAGGTGCTGACCGGGTTGCCGGTGTTGGAGCGGTTGCGGCGTCTGTTTGAAGGGCAGATTGCGGTCTGGCCGTTTGAGCCACTGGACCGCCCCGTGGCCTTTGTTGAAATCTGGCCCGGTTTGATCAACCCCGTGGTGAAAGAGGCAGAGGCGCAGGGTGGCATTCGGGATGCGCATCAGGTGCGGCTGCTCGCCCGTGCGGTCAGTCGCTTGCAGGAGGATGACTTGCAGGCCATGTTGAATGTCGACGCACCTCAGGAGGGGTGGATCATGGGTCAGGGACATGAGGACAAGCTGATGACGGCGGCGCGGGATGTGCTGCAACCGCCGCCCCTGCGCGATGACTGTTTCGCGTTGCCCGCTGGCGTGGACTGGACGCCGGTTGATGAGGCTTTGGCACTGCTAAAGGAGCGTCTGCACCCGGTGGTGGGGCAGGAGGTTGTGCCGGTTGCGACGGCGGCTGGGCGCATTTTGGCGCAGGATGTCATCGCCGCTCGGTCAAACCCGCCTTTGCCCAATACGGCGGTGGATGGGTATGGGTTTTCGTTTGCCTCTTTAGGAGAGGGCAATCAGGTGTTGCCGCTGGTCGATGGTCGCGCGGCGGCGGGGATTGCTTTTGAAGGGACCGTGCCCGCTGGCCACGCCATTCGCATTCTGACCGGTGCGGCTTTGCCGGAAGGTGTCGATACGGTGATCCTGCAAGAGGATGTCACGGTGGGCGACGGAGAAATTGCCTTCCGGCCCGGCGTGAAACCGGGGGCCAACACGCGCAAGGCGGGTGAAGATGTGGTCACGGGCGACGTGGCGCTGGCGGCGGGGCGGAAGTTAACCCCGGCGGATCTGGCGCTGGCCTCCGCTGTGGGGGTGAGTGAGTTGGCCGTGCACAAGCGGTTGCGCGTGGCGGTGCTCTCGACGGGTGATGAGTTGGTTGAACCGGGTATGACGGCGGTGGCGGGGCAGATTTACGACGCCAACCGGCCGATGTTGGCGGCATTGGTAGAGCAGTTCGGGTTTGAATGCGTTGATCTGGGTCGCGTGCCAGATGATCGAGATGCCTTGCGAGCAACACTGGATCGCGCGGCGGCAGGGGCGGATGCGATCATTACATCGGGCGGTGCATCGTCGGGAGATGAGGATCATGTCTCGGCGCTGTTGACCGAAGCCGGGGCGATGGCGGAATGGCGGGTGGCGTTGAAACCGGGCCGACCGCTGGCCTTGGGGCTTTGGAACGGTGCGCCGGTTTTTGGCTTGCCGGGCAACCCGGTGGCCGCACTCGTCTGTACCCTGATTTTCGCGCGCCCCGCGATGGCGCTTCTCTCCGGTCAGGGGTGGATAGAACCGCAAGGCTTCGAGGTTCCCGCTGGGTTTTCGAAATCCAAGAAACCCGGACGGCGGGAATACCTGCGCGCGCGGATGCGGGATGGCCGGGCGGAGGTTTTCAAATCCGAAGGATCAGGGCGGATCAGCGGGCTCAGCTGGGCGGAGGGGCTGGTGGAATTGCCGGATGGGCCGGTGGATGTGGCAGAGGGTGACCTTGTGCGCTTCATACCGTTCGGGAGTTTTGTCTAGGAGCTCTTCAGAAAGTCCCGATAAAGCCCGTCCCGGCCCCCGAGCCGGGACCTAGGCGAACCAAAGATCAGAGGCCCCGGATCAGGTCCGGGGCGGGAGGTTCTGCAACATTTGGAAGTACTCAACAAACCGGTGGTGGGGTGAAACCCCACCCTACGGCTTTCTGAGAACGGCCATGTAGAACCCATCCATGCCGCCAAGATCGGGCCAATAATCAGGGCGCAGGCGCAGGCCGCCTTCCTCGGTGATCCATGCCGGATCGACGCCCGGAATGTTCAGCGCGTCGCGGTCGACACTCAGGTCGGTGTGGCGCGCCAAGGCCTCGTCGATCTGGCATTCGCCTTCATCGGGCAGCAGAGAACAGGTGCAGAAGACCAGCCGCCCGCCGGGTTTGAGCAGGGTCAGAGCGCGGTCCAGCATGGCGGCTTGAAGCACGATCAACTCTCCGAACTCGGAGCCGTCCTTGGCAAAGGGCAGATCGGGATGACGACGAATGGTGCCGGTCGCCGAGCAGGGCGCGTCCAGTAGGATCGCGTCGTATGGCCCACTTTCGAAGGTGAGCGCGTGGCCGACGATGCATTCAGCGGTCAGTTTGGTGCGTTCGAGGTTTTCTTGTACCCGCTCCATGCGGCGCTCTGAAAGATCGAGGGCTGTCACCTGCGCGCCAGCGGCGGCCAATTGCAGAGTTTTGCCGCCTGGGGCGGCGCAGAGGTCTAAGACGGTTTCACCGGCTTGTGGGGCGAGCAACTGAACCGGCAGTGCTGCGGCGGCGTCCTGCACCCACCAGTCGCCACTGTCATAGCCGGGAAGCGCGGATAGCTGGCCCGGGGTCTCAAGCCGGATCGACCCGATGGGCAGGACCGTGCCGTTCAGCGTTTCGGCCCAATGGTCCACTTTGCCCTTCACCGTCACATCCACCGCCGCACCGGCGAAATGGGCTTTCTCCATCGCCGAGACCGCGCCATTGCCCCACGCGGTCGCCAAAGGCCCACGCAACCATGCAGGCAAGCGCGGGATGCGCAGGTCTTTCCACGACCCCACGCTTTCGTCGGCCACCTTGCGCAGGACGGCGTTGATCATGCCTTTGAATTGCTTTTGGCGCGGATTTTTGGTCGCCAGGGTCACCAGATCATTCACCACGCCGTGGTCAGATCCGCCATTGCACAGCTCCACCGTGCCCAGACGCAGGATGTTGCGCACAGGGATAGGTGGGCGTCTGCGTACGTATCGATCAATCAGGCGGTCGGCGCGTTCCAACCCGCGCAGCACATCGACGGCCAGCCGTTGAGCGCGGGCGCGGTCTTGCGGATCAAGCCGTGTGAACCCGCCGCGTTCCGTCATGTCGGAGAGTTGACGCCGGTCTACCAAAACACCGTCCAAAAGGCGCAGGGCCGCTTTGCGCGCGGTGCTGGCGGTGTCGTTCATCAACTCATCCTTGGCGTTTCATTCGGCGCGGCATATATCAAGGGACAGGCACCGAAGAAAGGCAAACCATGGCCGACGATCGCAAAGACCTGCCCCCTGCCGCACAGCGCGCATTGGCGGAAGCGGAAGAGCGCCGCAAAGAAGCGGACAAAGTCGAACGGCCGAAAGAGCTGGGCGGGCGGAAAGGTCCGGAGCCTGTGCGGTATGGAGATTGGGAAAAGGGCGGTTTGGCGATCGACTTTTAATCGCCGCAGATCAGCCGCGCCTGTCAGCCCCCTCTGAGAACCAGATCGGCGAACTGGCCCGTGCCTTTGTCAGAGATAAACCGAACGGTGCGGCCCTGGAGTTTCACCATCTGGCAGTTCGGGCCAAGATCCCGGCTGCCCCAGTACAGATCACGGCAGAAATACCCGTTTTGCCAGCGCCATGCGCCGGTGACTTCGCGACCAAAGGCACGCCCGTCAATGCGACCGTCCGGTGTGACCACGAGGTTGATCCCAAAGCGCGTCAGTTCCCGCCCGTTCATCAGCGAAACAAACGTGTCGCGGTTGGTCACGTTCTTGAAACCGTCGGCATGGGCCGGAGCGATCATAAGAAGCATGGTGAGGGCAAGTGTCAGAAAGCGCATCATAATTTTCCCGTGTTTGTAAGCGGGATACGCGCCATACCTTGGATTGGATCATAGAAATTTTCTGGTCTAGGCGGATTTCAGCCCGAGCACATCCAGCATGTCATATTCGCCCGGTTTGCGCCCCTGTCCCCACAGCGCGGCCTTGAGTGCGCCACGGGCAAAAACGGCCCTGTCAGAGGCGACATGGCGCAGGGTGATGCGCTCTCCTTCGGCGGCGAAAAGCACGTCGTGCTCGCCTACGATGTCGCCGCCCCGAATGGCGTGAAACCCGATCTGTCCGCGTGTTCGTTCGCCGGTGATGCCGTCACGCGCCCTGTCCGAGGCCTCGTCCAGCGACACTCCGCGCCCATCGGCGGCAGCTTGTCCCAGCATCAATGCCGTGCCGGAGGGGGCGTCGACCTTCCTGTTGTGATGCGACTCGATCACTTCGATGTCGAAATCTTCATCAAGCGCGGCGGCCACCTGGCGCGTCAGTTGCACCAATAAATTAACGCCCAGGCTCATGTTACCCGCGCGCACGATCGTGGCGTGGCGGGCGGCGGCCTTGATTTTGGCAAGGTCTGCCGCGGCGAACCCGGTTGTGCCGATGACGTGGACACAGCGGGCCTGTGCCGCCAGCCCGGCAAACTCCACAGACGCCGCAGGGCTTGTGAAATCCAGAACGGCATGGGCTTTGGCGATCTCTTCAAGCGGGTCATCGCTGACCGTGACACCGATTGGCGCACCGCCCATCGCTCCGCCCAGATCCTGGCCCACCCAATCATGTCCCGGTCGCTCCAACGCGCCGATCAAACGGGCGTGGGGCGAGGCCGAAATCGTCTCGATCAGCATCTGGCCCATGCGCCCTGATGCCCCTGTCACAACCAGCCCGGGCAAGTCCGCCATCGTCATGTCCTTTCGGTTTTTCCCTCCCTAGCGCAGGCGAGAGCGCTTGGCAAAGCATCTACAAGGCCTTAGATGCGGGAACATGGCGAAGAACAAATTCCATGATGGCCCCGGCCCCTCCCAGCGGCAGTTGCGTGTGGGTGAACTGATCCGACGTACTTTGTCGGAGGTTTTGGCGCGCGGGGATATCCATGACCCGGAGCTGAACCGGCTGTCCGTGACAGTTGGTGAAGTCACGGCGTCCCCCGATCTGAAAATCGCCACGGCCTATGTGCTGCCTTTGGGGGGCGAGGGGCGTGAAGACGTGATTGGACTGCTGGCCCGCAACAAGCCAGAGCTGCGCCGGATCATTGGCAAAAAACTCGCCCTGAAATTTGCGCCAGACCTGCGGTTTCGGATTGACGAAACCTTTGACCGCCTTGATGAGACCCGCCGCCTGTTCGCCCAGGATGAGGTGCGCCGGGATCTGGACAGTTAGGCCCATGCGCTGGCTCATCGCACTCTTGATCTCTGCCGCGCCTGCGGCGGCGCTTGAGTGTGAGACGGTGACGTATCTCGACAACGATTACACTGTGTGTCGGGCGGATACGGATGCAGAGGATATTCGCCTCTTCCTCAACGATGCTGAGACGGACCGGCCTTTGGGCAGTTTCCGCAATGTAGATACGCAGTTGTCGTCCGAGGGTGCGCGTCTACTCTTTGCGATGAATGCAGGCATGTACCACTCTGATCGCAGGCCGGTTGGGCATTACGTTGAGAACGGAGAAGAACAGGCGCGGTTGATCACGAACCCCGGGCCAGGCAATTTCGGCCTTCTGCCCAACGGTGTTTTCTGCATCGGGGAGGGTGAGGCGCAGGTTGTGGAAACCCTGCGGTTCGAGAAGGAACAGCCAGAGTGCCGCTTTGCATCCCAATCCGGGCCCATGCTGGTTATTGATGGGGAGTTGCATCCGAAGTTCCGGGAAGGGTCTGACAGTACGTTCGTGCGAAATGGTGTGGGCACATCGGCGGATGGCAAGACGGTCTGGTTCGTCATTTCCGAGCAGGCGGTCAACTTCCACAGTTTTGCATCGCTCTTCCGCGACTACCTTGGCACGCCTCAGGCGCTTTACTTCGATGGCAATATCTCTCGCCTCTATGCACCGGACCTGGGCCGTCATGACGCCGGGTTTCCGATGGGGCCGATTGTGGGGGTTGTGGCACCCACGGATGATTGACGAAATGTGGCAGGCTTGGTAGCCCCCGGACCTCTGACACACCGCAGGATTGCACCACCATGGGACGCAAACGCAAAGGCCGCGATATCTCCGGCTGGCTGATCGTAGACAAACCTGCAGGGATCACCTCCACCGCTGTCGTCTCCAAGGTGCGCTGGGCGTTCGGGGCGAAGAAAGCCGGCCATGCCGGGACACTTGATCCAGCCGCGACGGGTGTTCTGGCCGTGGCGTTGGGGGAGGCGACGAAGACGGTGCCTTACGTGACCGATGCATTGAAGGCCTATGAGTTCAGTGTGCGGTTGGGTCAGCGGACCAACACCGATGATGCTGAAGGTGAAGTGATTGCGCAGTCTGATGCACGTCCCAGCGAAGAAGAGATACGCGCCGCGTTGCCGTCATTTCTGGGCGACATTGAACAAATTCCGCCGCAATACTCTGCCGTCAAGATCGATGGGCAACGCGCCTATAAACTGGCCCGCGACGGCGAGGATGTGGAGATTGCACCGCGCCCGTTGTGGGTTGAGGAGTTGATCATCACAGACCGGCCTGACTCGGATCATGTGACCCTGGAGATGGTTTGTGGAAAGGGCGGATACGTGCGGGCGATTGCGCGTGATCTGGGCGAGATGCTGGGCTGTCATGGTCATGTGGCATGGCTGCGGCGCATCTGGTCGGGGCCGTTTCAGGCCTCGGATGGGATGAGCTTGGAGCAGATTGATGCGCTGGCGCAGACCCCGGAGTTGGACGCGCATCTGTTGCCGCTGGAAATCGGTTTGGAAGAGTTGCCGCGCGTAAGTTGCAACGTCGAGGCGGCCACGCGGTTGCGCAACGGCAATGCCGCGCAGGTGATTGCCCAGGATCTAGAGTTTGGCGCCGAGTGCTGGGTTGCTTGCCAGGGTCAACCGGTCGCGATTGGCCGTTACCGTGGGGGCCAACTGGATCCCTCCCGTGTCTTCAACCTGAGCGTGGTCACGCCATGAGTGCCCCCGATGATCTGCATGATCCCGGCGGTAAGGTCCGGCTGAAACTGCCAGATGGTGTCGTAGGCGGTGCGCGGTTTTCGGAATGCGGGCGCTATCGGCAGGCTTTGACCCGGGATTGGACGGAAGCGGGCGCCACCCCGCGTGCGGTCCTGTTTGTCGGTATGAACCCGTCCGTGGCAGCGGCGGATGTGTCTGACCCGACGTGCCACCGCGAATTGATGTTCGCACGTGATTGGGGGTTCACCCGTTACCTGAAAGGCAATGTGCTCGACTGGCGGGCCACATCGCCCAAGGATATCCCCGCCGATCCGGCGCTCGCCTGCAGCGTGGAAAACATCCCCGTCCTGCGCGACATGGCGGCGGAGGCTGAGGCCATCATCATGGCTTTCGGCAAGCTGCACAAACGGCACCACGATGTGTTGCAGGACGTCGTTGCGGCGATGATGGACAGCGGCAAGCCGCTGCAATGCCTAGGGCTTAACAAGGACGGATCGGCCAAGCACCCGCTTTACTTGCGCAAAGATACCAAACCGATGCCCTTCGCCTTGCCAGATGATTACGGCACCTGACCCGACATAGCCTTTCTTCTTGCTACAAATATCCCGGGGGCGTCGCCTTTAGGCGGCGGGGGCAGCGCCCCCCAAATCCTACCTTGCCAACAAGAAAGGGCGCCCGGTGTGGGGCGCCCTCTCTGTCAGTCTTGAGCGGGTGTTAGTCGTCAGTGTCCAATGACAGCGCCACGAAACGTGGTTCGCCTGCACGGCGCACCAAAAGGAGGAGCGACTTACGCCCGGCCTCTTTCGCCTCTGCGATGCGGTCGTTCAGATCAGCCACACCGCGCAGCGTTTGCTGGCCAGCCTCGGTCAGAACGTCACCGGCGCGCATGCCTTTTTCGTAGGCCTCCGACAGGCTGTCGACATCTGTCACGACCAGACCTTCAGCATCATCTGCCAGTTCCAGCTGTTCGCGCAGCTCACCTGTCAGCGGGGACAGGGTCAGGCCAAGGACCACCTCTTCGGTCGGTTTCACCTCTTCGGCGTCACCCGGCTGAGCCACAGGAATGGCGCCTTCCGCCACTTCGCGACGGCCCAGTGTGACCCGCAGGGTTTGCGTCTTGCCATCGCGGAACACCACGACGCGGACGGTTTTGCCCACTTCGGTGTTGCCCGCCCGACGGACGAGACCACGGGTGTCTTCCACCTCTGCACCGTCGAAGCTGACGATCACGTCACCGGCCAGCATGCCGGCATCCTCGGCAGGGCCTTCCGGCACGTCGGTCACAAGCGCGCCTGCGGCTTTCTCAAGCCCCACGGCCTCGGCCACGTCATCCGTCACGTCCTGAATGCGGACGCCCAGCCAACCGCGACGGGTTTCGCCGAATTCACGCAGTTGATCCACAACGCGGGTCACCACGTTGGAGGCCATCGAGAAGCCGATGCCAATGGAGCCACCGGTGGGCGACAGGATGGCAGTGTTCACGCCAACCACTTCGCCTTCCAGGTTGAAGAGCGGTCCGCCCGAGTTACCGCGGTTGATGGCGGCGTCGGTCTGGATGTAGTCGTCGTAGGTGCCGGACAGGGCCCGATTGCGGGCCGATACGATACCAGCCGAGACAGAGAACCCCTGTCCCAGCGGGTTGCCGACCGCGATCACCCAGTCACCCACGCGGGCGGTGTCGCTGTCGCCGAAGCTGACAAAGGGCAACGGCTCATCGGTTTCCACTTTCAGAAGGGCGATGTCGGTTTTGGGATCGGTGCCCACCAGTTCCGCCTCCAGCTCTTCGCCGGAGAAGAATTCGATGATGATTTCGTCCGCGGCTTCGATCACGTGGTTGTTGGTGACCACATAGCCATCTTCGGAGATGACAAAGCCCGATCCGAGTGCCGAGCTACGGCGTGGGCGGTCCCCGTTGCGATCTTGGAATTCGCGGAAGAAATCCTCAAAAGGCGACCCTTCGGGCACGATTGGGGATGGGTCAGTGCTGCTGGAGACCACGGTAGATGTGGTGATGTTCACCACCGCCGGGCTGACCCCTTCGGCGAGGTCTGCAAAGCTTTCCGGCCGCGCCTGTGCGACCACTGCCTGGGCGATGATCAAGGCTGATGCCAGAAGGCTGACCCAGAAGGCGCGCAGCGTTGTGCGCCGATCAGGTACGAGAGTGCTTTGTTGTGCTTGCAATGGAATTATCCTCCAATTTCTCCAGCCATTCTGGCCGGAGGCGTCTTTCCTCTGGCTCTCATGTAGGAACGCACGGGCCATTCGCAAAGTCCAGCAATGAATGTCACGGCCATGTGAAACAGGCGTGAAGGACCCGTGAAAGGCGGATTAACGCCTTGCGATACGCGCGTTACGCCCCCAACAGGTGAGCGCACCAGACAAAGATAATCCCAACGGCGAGAGAGCCAAGTCCGACGAGGCGACGGGTTTCAACAGGCATGGCGCGCAAGGCGGCCAACAGCTGTTCCACAAGGGAAGGGGCCAGTGCGTACACCAGCCCCTCTACAATCAGCACCAGCCCTAGGGCCAGAAGCACGGTTTCCATGGTCAGACCGGCCCCATCACTGGGTCGCAGGAGCCGCCGCAGAGGCGGCTGCCCCCTGATCCGAGCGCAGATAGTTGAAAAACTCACTATCCGGCGACATCACCATGGAGGAGTTCGTTCCCGGCAAAGCCCGGCGATAGGCGTTCAGCGACCGGTAGAATTCAAAGAATTCTGCATCCTGTCCGAACGCTTCGGCAAAGATCGCGTTGCGGCGGGCGTCGGCCTCACCGCGAATGATCTCGGCCTCACGCGTGGCGTCTGAGACGATCTCGATATTGGTACGATCCGCCTGGGCACGCACCCGCTGTGCGGCCTCGTTACCACGGGCAATCTCGTCCGCCGCTTCGCGTTCACGTTCCGCACGCATACGCGCAAAGGTGGCATCAAGGTTCTGGCTTGGCAGGTCGGTGCGCTTCAAGCGGACGTCGATGATTTCAACACCCAGTTCAGCGGCCTGAGGTACCGCACCGTTGCGGATCCGCAGCATCAGTGCGGCCCGGTCAGAGCTGAGGATGTCGTTGGATGCCACAGAACCCAGGATTTCCCGCGTCTGAGACCGCAGGATCGAGTCGAGCCGGTCCTCGGCGGCTGCAACACCGCCGACACCCACGGCCTGACGGAACTGTTCCACATCGGTGATCCGGTAGCGTGCGAAGGCGTCAACCACGAGACGACGGTCATCCAACGGCGTGACTTCGAGCGGGTCGATGTCACGGCTGAGGATACGGTCATCGTAGCGGACAACTTCCTGGATGAGTGGGATCTTGAAGGCGATGCCCGGCTCTTCCTTCACGCTGATCACACGACCAAACTGAAGGACGAGGCCTTTTTCACGTTCGTCGACAATGAACACCGATGACAGCGCTGTTGCGATGATCACGGCGAGGATGGGGAGGAGAAAGGTTGTCTTTTTCATCTTACTGACCTCCTGTCGGCGTGCGACGCAGTTCGTTCAGTGGCAGGTAAGGGACGATGCCCTGTGCACCACCTGCGGCGTCATCAAGGATGATCTTGTCCATGTCGCCCAGAACCTCTTCCATCGCTTCAAGGTAGAGACGCTTGCGCGTCACTTCCGGTGCCTTCTGATACTCGCCCAGAACGGCGACAAAGCGGCTTGCTTCACCCTCGGCTTCGTTCACGACCTGTGCGCGATACCCTTCGGCCTCTTCCAGAGACTGCGCTGCCTGACCACGGGCCTCAGCAAGGACACGGGCCGCGTAGGCATCTGCTTCCTTCTCAAGACGGTCACGTTCCTGCTCGGCGGCCTGAACGTCACGGAAGGCGTCAATCACCTGCTGGGGCGGGTCGGCTTTGTCAAAGTTCACACGAATAATGTTCACGCCACTGTCATAGCTATCTAGCGTCAGCTGGATCAGATCTTCCAGCCGCGACGCAATCACACCACGATCCCTGTTCAGGATCGGTGCGAGGTTCGACTGGGCGATAATCTCACGCATGGCTGATTCTGACACTGCGCGGATCGTTTGACGTGGATCGCGCAGATTGAAGAGGAACTTTGCCGGGTCGTTGATGTTCCAGACCACCTGGAAATCAATGTCGACGATGTTTTCGTCCCCAGTCAGCATCAGGCCCGCCTCGGACCCGCGCCCACCGACGCCGATATCTTCGTTCTGTTCCCGCGTGACCGGCAGCTTTTCATAGGTCACAAGCGGCCATGGCGCAAAGTTCAGACCTGGATTGGCTGTGCGGTAGTACTCACCCAGGAACAGCTCAACCGACTGTTCTTCCGGGCGTACCGTGTAAAAGCTTGCCGCGCCCCAAAGGACGACAGCGATCAGACCGCCGATGATGAATGTACCGCGACCGAAGCTCGGGCCGCCTTCGCCGCCGGTGCCGCCCGTACGGTCGCCGCCACCACGGCCCCCCATGAGAACGCGCAGCTGATCCTGGCCTTTGCGCACCAGTTCATCAATCTCGGGCATCTGCTGTGGTCGTTCGGGTGGTCGTCGACCGCCCTGGTTGCCACGGCGATCATCGTCGTTGTCGCCGCCTGAATTTCCACCGCCGGGGCTGCCACCCCAAGGGCCGCCAGAATTTCCAGCCATTTATACGTTTCCTTTGTTAACCTGCCGTCGTGAGACGCTTCGTGATGTAAACTGTGTAACGCGCCGCAAAATTCAAGCGCTTCTGACCGGCTCTTTCAGTGTCACGATTTCCTCGGACATGGTAGGGTGAACCGCCACTGTGCGGTCAAAATCCTCTTTTGTGGCCCCCATTTTCACCGCGATGCCCGCAAGTTGGATCATTTCACCCGCCGCCGGCGCGACGATATGACAGCCCAGAACCTTGCGGGTTTCCTGGCTGACGATCAATTTCATGAGCACCCGGTCCGGGCGTCCTGCAAAGTTCTGTTGCATGGCTTTGAAGGATGTGGCGTAAACGTGGATCGGTTCCTGGTCGCGCGCTTCTTCCTCGCTCAGGCCCACCGTTCCCATCTCTGGCTGAGTGAAGATCGCGGTGGGGATCAGGTCATGATCCACCGGGGTCGGGTTGCCTTTGAAGACGGTTTCGACAAAGGCCATGCCTTCCCGGATTGCCACGGGCGTCAGGTTCACGCGGTTGGTGACATCGCCGATGGCGTAGATTGAGGGCACGCGGGTCTGGCTGTATTCATCGACCACGATCTGACCGCGACGTCCGATTTCGACGCCGACCTCTTCCAGACCCATGTTCGCCGTGTTGGGGTCACGCCCGGTGGCGAACATGACCTGATCAAATTCCATCTCGCTGCCGTTGGTGGCTTTCACACGGATGCCGGTGTCGGTTTTGGTCATCTCAAGGATGTTGGTGCCAAGGCGAAGGTCCACGCCGTTCTTGATCATTTCTTCTGCCACCAGACCACGGGCTTCGTCGTCAAACCCCCGCAGAACCTGGGCACCGCGATAGTATTGGCAGACCTGCACGCCAAGGCCGTTCATGATGCAGGCAAACTCGCAGGCGATGTAGCCGCCCCCGATGATCAGCATGGTCTTTGGCAGTGTCTTCAGGTGAAAGATATCGTCACTCACCAGCCCATGTTCCGCCCCCGGCAGATCTGGCCGCACGGGGTGCCCACCGGTGGCGACCAGAATGTGCTTGGCGGTAAAGCTTTCGCCGGTCGACAGCTGCACCGTGTGCGGATCGGTGATCACGCCGCGTGCGTCATATGTTTCGACACCGCTGTTTTTGAGGAGACTGCGGTAAACCGCTTCCAGCCGGTCAAGTTCAGTGTTCAGCTTTGTGGAAAAGTAATCCCAGTTGAAATCGCCATCCTGCACATCCCAGCCGTAGGCGCGCGCGTCTTCCATGGCGGCAGGGTATTCGCTGGCGAAGACCATCAGTTTCTTCGGCACACAGCCCCGGATGACGCATGTTCCGCCATAGCGGTCATCCTCGGTCAGGGCGACCTTCGCCCCCGTTGCCGCGGCCACGCGCGCTGCGCGCACGCCGCCGGACCCGCCGCCGATCACGAAGAGGTCGTAGTCAAATGCCATTGTCTTGTCGCCTTAATCCTGCAGGTCTGAGAAGAGGTTGTCGGCTTCGACGAAGTCCAGCCGATCCTTCTCAACAGTGCCTTCATTGATGTCGCGGGTCTCAACCCGGCCATCGCCGTGGCCGATCACCACAATGTCGCAGATATCCATGAAGAGCCCGTTTTCAACCACGCCGGGGATCTGGTTGAGCACAGAGGCCAGCTGTCGTGCGTTGCCGATCCGGCCCAGATGAAGATCGAGGATGTAGTTGCCTTCGTCCGTGACGTAAGGTTGCGCGCCGTTCATCCGCAGGGTCGTATCCCGGCGCAGCACGTCCATGGAGATCAGGAACTCCTCAATCAGGCTTTTGGTCGTTTGCCAGCCAAAGGGGATCATCTCCACCGGCAGGGGGAAGGACCCAAGCGTGCCCACTTCCTTGCCAACGTCGGCGATCACGATCATCTGGTCACTGGCCGTCGCCACGATCTTTTCCTGGAGCAGGGCCCCGCCGCCGCCCTTGATCAGGTTCAGTTCTCCGTCAAACTCATCCGCGCCATCGATGGTGATGTCGAGCCACTTCGCCTCATCAAGGCTGATCACATTGATGCCCACATCGCGGGCCAATGCGGCGGTGCGGGTCGAGGTGGGAATGCCTTTGATGTTGAGACCGTCTTCGCGCACCAGCTCACCCAGGCAGCGGACCATCCAGGCCGCCGTGCTGCCGGTGCCGAGACCCACGCGCATGCCGTCTTCGACATAGTCAACGGACCGCTTGGCCGCGACAAACTTTGCCTTGTCGATGGGCGACAATTCTCCGGACATGACAGCCTCTCCCCAAAGGTGTGATGAGGCTTATAGAGCCTTTGTGGCAAGGGCGCGAGGGGCAATCTTGGGCGATTGCAGCCTTAGCCACCTGCCTCCACAATCGCTTTTGCCAGTGCAGGGACGGTTTGGGCGTTCAGGCCGGCCACATTGATACGGCTGTCGCCCACCATGTAGATCGCGTGCTCTTCGCGGATTTTCACAACGGTTTCAGCCGACAGTCCCAGGCGAGAGAACATGCCGCGGTGTTGGGCGATGAAGCCGAAGCGGTCGGAACCCGTCAGGCGTTGCAATTCAGATGCCAGATCTTCGCGCAGGCCCAGCATGGATGTGCGGACGTCTTCCAGCTCTGTCTGCCAGTCGGCCCGCAGGTCCGGATCTTCCAGTACGAGTGTCACCATCCGCGCGCCGTGATCGGGTGGGAAGGAATAGTTCTGGCGGTTCAGGTGCTGCATGTCGCCTTGCGCCACGGCGCGCTTAGAGGCGTCATGGGACACGGCCATCAGAAGGCCGGTCCGTTCCCGGTAGATGCCGAAGTTCTTGGAACAGCTGGCCGCGATCAGGGTTTCCGGGCAGCCCGCCGCGATGGCGCGGGTGGCTTGTGCGTCTGCCTCAAGCCCGTCGCCAAACCCTTGATAGGCGATGTCGATCATCGGCACCGCGCCTTTTTCGTTCAAAAGCGCGATGACCTCTTGGAACTGGGCAAGGTTCAGGTTGGCCCCGGTCGGGTTGTGGCAGCAGCCGTGCAGCAAGACGACGTCGCCTTTGCCGACCTGCGCCAGGTCTTCCATCATCGCACCGAAATTCACCGCACGGGTGTCTTCGTCGAAGTAACGATAGAGAACCGTCTGCAACCCCACATGTTTCAGCATGCTGAGGTGGTTGGGCCATGTCGGGTCAGACACGAACACTCTTGCGTTCGGGTTGGCAATCTGGATCAGCTCAAAGCACTGACGTACGGCGCCGGTCCCACCCGGCGTTGCCACCGCCGCCACGGAGTCGCGCGGCACGGCATCGCCCAGAACCAGTGAAATCATCACGTCCGAAAAGCGTGGATCGCCTGCGAGCCCCGTGTAGGCCTTGGTCGCTTCTTCCTGCCACCAGATCTGTTCGGCTTTCTTCACGGCACGCATGATTGGGGTGACACCTTCGGCGTTCTTGTAGACACCCACGCCCAGGTCGATTTTGCCATCGCGCGTGTCTTCCCGATACATCTGCATCAGGGCGAGGATTTTGTCGGCGGGTTGTTCTTTCAGGGCGTCGAACATGTCAGTCATCTCCGGTGGCGACGGGCACGGTGGGGAAGGCCCCCCATTCGGTCCATGACCCGTCATAGAGGGCGTGGTCGGTTTTTCCGATGCGGGTGAGTGCGAGGTTGATGATTGCCGCTGTTACCCCAGAGCCGCAGCTTGTGATCACCGGCTTGCTGAGATCGGCCCCGGCGGCATCGAACACAGCGCGCAGTTCATCGGGCGATTTCATCGTGTTGTCGCTGTTCAGCAGTGTCTCATAATGCACGTTCTTGGAATTCGGGATGTGCCCCGCGCGCAGGCCTTCGCGCGGTTCCGGCGCGTCGCCCCGGAACCGGGCTGGGGCGCGTGCGTCGAGGATTTGATAGTCGCCTAACTTAGAAGCCGACGATACCTGCGTGACGTCTTTCACCATTTGGTTCTGGCGCCGCACCGTCATGTGCCGGTCGCGGATAACGGGCGGCATGTCTTCTGTTGCATGACCATCGGCCACCCATTTGGGCAACCCACCATCCAGCACCGCTATGTTTTCCTGTCCCATCAGGTTGAAGAGCCACCACACGCGTGCGGCGGAGAAAATACCATTGCCGTCATAGACCACCACCTGGTGTCCGTCGCCGACGCCCATGGCGCGCATGCGGGACATGAATTTCTCAACCGGCGGCACCATGTGCGGCAGGTCTGACCGGTGGTCCGAGATTTCATCAATGTCGAAGAAGCGCGCGCCCGGTATGTGGGCCGCGTCGTATTCTGCCTTTGGATCGCGAGGATCGGTCGGCAGATACCAACTGGCATCCAGAATACGCAGATCCGGGTCTTTCAGATGTGCAGCAAGCCAGTCTGTGGAAACGAGTGTTTTGGGATCGTCATGCGCCATGCGAGGCCCCCGAGCAGAGTTCGCCCGTGCCTACATCCAGACGGTTGGAAGGGCAAGGCCGCGCAGGTGGCAATCCGCGCGGTCTTGCTGAACATTTGTGATGTTTGTGGTTACTTTTTGAGTGCCGACTTGATCAGGCCGACCACGACCAGCAAAACACCACCGCCCACGCCGCCGGATGCGACCTGACCGATAAGCCCGGCGATATCCATACCACCACCGGCCAAGCCACCGGCACCGACGGCCGATAGCAGCTGGCCGCCAATGCCGCCGCCAACGATTCCCGCGACCGAGTTCCACAGCGTGCCAAGGTTGAATTTCTTAAGCGCCATGCCGGCCACGTTGCCGCCCACGGCCCCCGCAAGAAGGCTGATGATAAGTTCCATGAGTGTCCCCCATCGGGCCGAATACTGAACATGCGCGCCCTGGCCCGTTCAGACGTGCGTTATCTTCAGTGGGGAAATTCAAGCGTCTGCCAATGATGCAGGTTTAGCTGTGTTCTTTCAGCAAACGCTGCTTTTGACGGTTCCAGTCGCGCTTGGCCTGTGTTTCACGCTTGTCGTGGTTCTTCTTACCCTTGGCGATCCCGATCTTCAGCTTCGCGATCCCGCGGTGGTTGAAGTAGAGCACCAAAGGCACCAGAGTCATGCCTTTGCGCTGGGTGTCACTCCATAGCCGGGCCAGTTCTTTCTTGGATACGAGAAGCTTGCGCCGCCGGCGTTCTTCGTGGCCGAAGGTCTTCGCCTGCTCATAGGGCGCGATGTAGGAGTTGACCAACCAAAGCTCGGCCTCCTCCACGGCGGCATAGCTTTCGGCAATGTTGGCAGAGTTCTGGCGCAGGGATTTCACCTCCGACCCTTCGAGGATGATCCCGCATTCGATGTCTTCCTCAATGGCATAGTCAAACCGTGCCTTCCGGTTCTCGGCGATGACCTTGTAGTTCTTTTCATCTTGTTTCTTGGCCATGGCTGATTCCAACGCGTCACATGATCTGTGCAGGTTGCCGTATATAGGCGCTTTGGTGGGAATAGGAAGGCTGTTGGCACCGGTTCAAACGCGGCAGATTCACCAAAATCACAAAAATAGGTCGCTTTTGGAAAAGCTGAAGTCGGAATTTGGCCCATCCGGAAGATATTCAATTCAAAGGAGAATTTTCTTCGACCCAGGGCGAAACGGCCCAAAACGGGGCTGTCTAACCGTTTGGAACGTCAAACAAAACGCTTGCCAGACCGTGCTTTTGTAAATGACAGTGCTTGGGACCGTTGCCCTTTTGGCGCGGACAGAGCCCCGAAGAATGGGCCAAAACAGGGACACATACCATGACTGACACCACTGAACAGCTGGAGTCCGAAGTCCGCGCAGGCGGACCCGAATTTCCAGACTGATTTCGAATTGGGCCAGGATAATATCCGGCCATTCGGTTTAGACATTCACAACCCCGTCTTCGTGATCTCCGCTGGGCTGATCAAGTTGTTCGTTGTGATCGCATTGGCAAACCAGGAAGGGGCGGCCTCGTTCTTTGGCTGGCTGCGCCCTTGGCTGACAAGCACCTTTGACTGGTTCCTTGTCCTCTCCGTGAACGCCATGCTGATCTTCTGCCTGGCCCTTATCGTTCTCCCGGTAGGGTCTGTGCGGATCGGCGGGCAGGATGCCAAGCCTGATTATTCCTACGCTGGCTGGATCGCGATGATGTTCGCGGCCGGTATCGGCATCGGCCTGCTGTTCTTCGGCGTGCTCGAACCAACCTACTACAACTTCTCTGAAGGTGGGAACGCGAGCCCGTTGGGTATAGATGCCACGCAGCCCGGCAATGAATATGTCGGTATTGTCGGTACGATTCACCATTGGGGCCTCGAAGGTTGGTGCGTTTACGCTTTGGTCGGCCTGACCCTTGCGATCTTTGCCTACAACAAAGGTATGCCGATGACCCTGCGGTCCGCGTTCTACCCGATCCTGGGTGAGCGGATCTGGGGCTGGTGGGGTCACGCGATCGATACGCTGGCCGTGTTTGCGACGCTCTTTGGTCTGACAACCTCGCTGGGTTTGGGTGCGCAGCAGGTGGCCTTTGGTCTGCAGGAAGTAGCCGGGGTTGAAACCACGGACACCGTGGTTGTGATGCTGATCGTTGGCATCACTGCCGTCGCTCTGGTCTCTGTCTGTTTGGGCATGGACAAGGGTGTGAAGCGACTTTCCGAGATCAACATGCTGATGGCCGTTGGCCTCTTCCTCTTCGTCTTCTTCATCACAGGCGCGGTGGATGCGGTCACCCGCTACTTCTCGGTCATGGTGGACTACGTGGTCATGTTGCCTGCGCTGTCGAACCCGTTTGGTCGTGAAGATACCAGCTACTTCCATGGTTGGACGACGTTCTACTGGGCCTGGTGGATCGCATGGTCGCCGTTTGTGGGCATGTTCATCGCCCGCATTTCAAAAGGCCGTACGGTACGTGAATTCGTGCTTTGCGCCCTGATTGCCCCGACGCTGGTTTGCGCGCTGTGGATGTCGACCTTTGGCGGTGCCGCCATCGACATGCTGAACGCAGGTGGTGCGGAAGGTGTGAAGGCGACAGTGATCGATAGCTACAAGCCTGAGGGCGCCCTCTTCGGGTTCCTGAAGGAGCTGCCGCTCTACTCGATTATCTCGCCCATCGCGCTTGTGCTGATCGTGATCTTCTTCGTCACGTCCTCTGACTCCGGTTCGCTTGTGATCGACACGATCACGGCAGGCGGCAAGATGGACGCGCCTGTCGCACAGCGGGTGTTCTGGTGCACGCTGGAAGGTCTGGTGGCCATCGCGCTTCTGCTGGGTGGCGGTCTGGCCGCGCTGCAGGGGGCTGCGGTGTCGACGGGTATTCCGTTCACACTGGTCCTGCTGGCCATGATGTACTGCGTCTACGTTGCTCTGAAGTCCGAGCGCGCGAAGATGTAAGCCACACGCGATACCAACGAGAACGCCCGCTCAGATTCGAGCGGGCGTTTTCTTTTCTTCACTGCCCGTCCCGGGCTTGACCCGGGACCTCTCTTTCGGCCCGAGAGGCCCCGGATCAAGTCCGGGGCGTGACGGAGCTAAACGTCGGGGTCTAGCTTGGCCCCCAACGCGCTCGCAACCAGGCTTTGGAAGTGGTGCACGGCATGCTCACTTAGCTCTGTGAGGCCCTCGTCCACGACGAACCGGCCTTGGTTGTAGCCGCTTGATTTCAGTCCCTTCTGCACGCTCTCGCAGAGCCCTATGTCTTCCGGTTGCAGCACGTCCTTTTGGTACTGAATGGCATCGCCCAGCTGATCGGTCACTTTGCCGTCTTTAACGAACCAGTCCTGATACTCCACGCAGAACTCCGGATCGTTGGGGTTCATTTGAAGAACCGAGAGGTTGGCCTCTCCCGGATAAGCCCAGATCGTGAAATTCGGCCAGACGAACCATCCGGCATAGCCGAAATCCACCTCACCGGGCTGGAAGGCGAACGCCTTGCTGTTCAGTGTCTTTGGATTGCCCGCGCATTGGCTGGAATAGAGCCCGCAGGTGATGGTGCGGTAGCTGTCCATATCCACCAGATCAACAAAGTCCTGATGGGCGGGCGCGCAGTGATAGCATTCAAGGAAGTTGTCCACGAGAACTTTCCAGTTCGCCTTGACCTCATAGGTGTCGCGTTGGGCGAATTGCAGGTCATCGACGGACGGCACGTATTTGCGGATTTCGTTTTCCAACTCGCCCATCTGCTCGGCAAAGGGTGTGGCGTCGGGATCGAGGTTGACCAGAACCAACCCGCAGAACACCTCAACCCGCACCGGTTTGAGCGAGAATTCCTCCTTGCGGAACTCACTCACATTCTCGGTGTTGCGGGCAGATTTCAGGGTGCCGTCAAAGTCGAAGGCCCATGCGTGATAGGGGCAGGTGATAATGTTTTTGCGTCCCGTGCCACTGACCAGCTCATGGCCGCGATGGGGGCAGACATTGTAAAAGGCGTTCAACTCGCCCGACTTGCTGCGCGCCACGAACACATTTTGCTCGTGAATGCGCACGGTCAGAAATTCCCCGGCCTGCGCCACCTGGCTCACATGCCCGGCATAGAACCATGACTTTGCAAAGATCGCGGACTTCTCCGCCTCCCAGATCGCCGGGTCATGATAGAACCGTGCGGGTAGGGTGTAGGATGTTTTTGGATCCGCCCGAAATGGCGCGTCGCCGGGCATCAGGTTCAAAGCTGGCAGGTTCACTGGCTGTCTCCCGTTTTGTCATTGACATTAGATCAGATTGCGCAAGTCTTGTGCAAACGCGCATTTCTATTCGTTTTGACCTAGAAAAACTCATGCCAAACCCTGCCAATCCACCTCTCAGCCTTCTGGAACCGTTTGAAGCCTCTGCGCGATTGGGCAGTTTCACCCTGGCCGCCGAAGAACTGTCCGTCACGCAATCAGCGATCAGCCAAAGGGTGCGCAAGCTGGAGGATATGCTGGGCAAGGCGCTTTTTGAGCGGCGCCACCGCACGATTGAACTGACCGATGACGGGCGCGAATTGCTCAACGGGGTGACGGTCGCCCTGCGGCATCTGCGGTCCTCCATGCACGGGCTGCAGCAACAGGGCGACCGGGTGCGGGTCAAACTGGGGACGGACACATCCATCTCCGCCCTTTGGCTGCCCGACCGGCTGCGGGGCATGCTAGGGGCGACACCCGCCTGCGACATTGATCTGCTTGTCAGTGATGTGGAAGAGGACGTGCTGCGCGCGGATGTGGCCATCCTTCACGGAAATGGCACGTGGCCCGGGTTTGATGCGCGGCTGTTGTTTGCTGATGAAATCGGGCCTGTGTGTTCGCCGGAATACCTATCGCGGTGCCCGATATCTGAGGTGGGTGATCTGCTTGAGGCGGACTTGATTGACCTTGATTACGTTCACTGGAACTGGGCGAACTGGAGTATCTGGCTGACCGAAAAGCAGTTGGATGCATCCGATGCGCGGATCGTTTTGCGGACAAATTCCTACCTGGCCCAGATTGATGCCGCCCGGCGCGGGTTCGGTGTCGCGCTCGGTTGGCGTCACTTTCTGGATCACGGTCTTGAGACGGGTCGGTTGGTAGAGCCAATTGCGGATAAGGTCACGTCAGGATTCGGATACTACGTTCTGTTGAGCCATGGCGCGGGTGATCACGCGGCAGAGGTGGCAGATCGCCTCTACCAGCATGCCGATGCCGCTTTGCCACCGGACCAAATGAAAACGCCCGCTCACATCTGAACGGGCGCTTAGACATCTCGTGTGGGTCAGAGCCTTAACGGCGGATGCCCAGACGCTTGATCAGGTCCTGGTACCGGGCCTCTTCCTTGCCTTTCAGATAGTCCAGCAGCTTACGACGCTGGGCCACCATCTTGAGCAGACCACGACGACCGTGGTTGTCTTTCTTGTGGGTCTTGAAGTGCTCGGTCAGAGTGGTGATGCGGGATGTCAGGATGGCCACCTGTACTTCGGGCGAACCGGTGTCGCCGTCTTTGGTGGCGTATTCCTTCATCAGGCGTGCTTTTTCTTCAGCAGTGATCGACATCGGGGTCTCCTTTTGAGGTTCGAGTGAAGGGCGCAAGCCGGGATGTCGTCCAGCAAGGTCCTATGGGAGATCGCGGGTCCGACCCGCAGATGGGGGCGTATAGGGGGATTTGGCGCAGAAGGAAAGAGATTCTTTCTGATGCGGCAAATGGAAGGGAGTAACGCCCTATGCGCCGCTCTGGGCCACCAGTGAAATGCTGTCCGGGGTCACGGGTGTGGCGCTGTGGATTTGGGCGATCACTTCGCCGTCGGCCAGCAGGCGGTAGAGTTCGGCGTCCTCGGCATCTTGCTCCACGTCGATTTCGGGTTCCGGATCCCCTTCATCGTAGAGCACGACAAGGCTGTCTTCTTCTGCCTCGTAATCCACAACCTCTGCCGGGTTCTGCCCTGCGCCCCAATCGTCAAACTGGATTAGGTCAGCGCCTTCACCCGATGTCACAACATCGCCAGCACCTGCCGTTATGTCGTCATCCCCGGCACCACCGTTAAGGTAATCCCGCGCGTCGTCGCCGTCGCCCGAAAGCGTGTCATCGCCTTCACTGCCAAAGAGCGCGTCCTCGCCCAAGCCGCCGATCAGCAAATCATCACCGTGATAGCCGTGCACCGCGTCATCGCCTTCGCCGCCCTCAACGGTGTCGTCGCCCTGTCCGCCAACCATGCTGTCGTCGCCCATCCCGCCTTGCAGCAGGTCATCGCCGCCATGGCCAAAGAGCGTGTCGTCGCCTTCATCCCCGGCCAGTTCATCGTCGCCCGCATCGCCATGCAGCAGATCATCACCTTCTCCGCCTGAAAGCGTATCGTCACCGTCACCGCCTTCCATCTGGTCGGTGCCGCCGCCGCCGGTCATCAGGTCATCGCCACCATAACCAATCAGGAACTCTTCGTTCTCGGTGCCGGTGATGACATCGCCGTCGTCATCGCCAAGTTGTTGCCCCCAGCCGGGTTCTGCCACGTCTGCAGCATTTGTAGGATCGCTGTCTTGCGCATCGTCCTGAACCGCATCTTCTGTAACAGTTTCCGGTTCAGCCTCGGGCTCGCCGCTCAGAAGGGTTGTCCCGATATCGGCTACATCGTCGCCCGACGTGTCCTCAAGCGCCTCTTCCGTTTCGCCGGACTCGGAGGCTGTATCCTCTTCCTCGTCGCCCACCATCATGGTCGCGCCGACGGCAATCATGCCCAAAAGTCCCGCAAAAAACAGCATTGCACCACACCCAAGATGCCCCCGGATGGTGATAGGCACTGGAATGCCCTTGGGTCAACTCAAACTGGGCAGAATGGTTAACGCCCCGGCGGAACGACCTCGTAGCCGGGTTCCTCGGGCTCATCATCGGTCATTTCCGGCGGAAAGCCCGGTGCGCGCACATCGAGGCCGGTGGCGTCTTCCAGCCGCTTGATGATGTTGGGGGACAATTCTCGCTCTCCATAGCGGGCAATGCCATCTTCGAAAATCTTGATCATGAGCGGGTTCATTTCCAGCGGCACACCGGCGCGGTCGGCCACATCCTGAAAAAGGCCGATATCCTTTTTGACCAGATCCATGGTGAAGGAAATGTCGCGGCTGCCGTTCAGGATGACCTGGCTTTCCGTCTCGTGCACGAAGGACGTGCCGGAACTGATCTTGATCGCCTCATAGGCGGTGTTGAGGTCCATACCCGCCGCTTTGCAGGTCACCAATGCCTCCGCACATGTGATCAGGTTCGCGGTGGCCAGGAAGTTTGTCACGACTTTCAACACCGAAGCAGAGCCGAGATCGCCCGTGTGCAAAATCCGCCGTCCCATCTGTTTGAGCAGCGGCAGGATCGTCTCAAACGTATCGCGGTCGCACCCCGCGAAGATCGAGATATTGCCGGTATCCGCCCTGTGACAGCCGCCAGAGACCGGGCAGTCCACTGCCGCTCCGCCCTTGGCAATGACCATGGCACCCAGGCGTTTGACCTCTGCCTCATCCGTGGTCGACATCTCCATCCAGATTTTGCCGGGCCCCATCTCCGGCAGCATCTCTTGCATCACGGCGTCGGAGGCGGCGGGTGACGGAAGGCAAGTGATCACGGCGTCACAATCACGCATCAAGGCCGCCGGGCTTCCGCCAGCCTTGGCCCCTTTGGCGACAAACGCGGCGACCAAGTCTTCGTTTAGATCATGGACTGACAGGTCGATCCCGTTGCGCAAGAGCGACCCGCTCAGCTTGCCGCCCACATTTCCAAGACCGATAAACCCGACTTTCATAACACTCTCCCTGCGTTTTGGCCATTTCCGCAGAGTGAGCGCATTTGTAAATCAGAAAATGCGCGTCGCCCTTGGGCAACGTGGGCAGCGCCCCCTCAAACACGGTGATACGGCGATCCTGCCAGGATTGTCGCGGCGCGGTAAATCTGTTCGCTGAGCATCACGCGGGCCAGCATATGTGGCCAGACCATTTTGCCAAAGGAGAGCCGCGCATCTGCGCGTTGCCGCAGGCCCGGGTCCAGCCCATCCGCACCGCCGATCAGAAAGGCCACATCGCCGCGCCCAGTGTCGCGCCAACCCGCAAGCAGGTTTGCGAATTCGGGGGAGGTTTGCACCTTGCCGCGTTCGTCCAGTGCGACGATGACCGCGCCCTTGGGTAAGGATTTTTCCAGCAGATCGGCTTCGGCGGCCATACCGCTTGCTTTGCGGTCATCCACCTCATGCACAGTGGCGGGGCCCAGACCCAAAGGTCGGCCGATGCGATCAAAGCGTGTCAGGTAGTCTTCAATCAAAGACAGCTCTGGCCCGGCGCGCAGCCGACCCACGGCGCAGATGTGAACCCGCATGGCCCCTTACGAAGAGGCCGTTTTCGGGCTTGGCATCCACATCTTTTCAAGCTGATAGAACTCACGCACTTCCGGGCGGAACACGTGCACGATCACGTCTCCGGTATCCAGAAGCACCCAGTCGCCCGTTTCCTTGCCCTCGATCTTCGTGGCCACGCCCAGCTCAGTCTTGAGCCGCTCGGCCAGCTTTTCCGAAATGGCCGTGACCTGACGGGTCGATCGGCCCGAACAGATCACCATGTAATCGCCAATCGCGGTTTTCCCGCGCAGGTCGATTTGCACGATCTCTTCGGCTTTATCTTCGGAGAGGGAGGAAAGGACGCGCTCAAGCTGTGCTTCGCTTGTTGCGCCTGTGTCGGGCACCATCATGGGTGTCCCTTTGTCTGCGGGCATGGCCGCATCAGCTGTTAAAGACAGAACCGTTGCTCCTTTTGTAACGCACCGTTCGTAGGGATTTGGCCCATCCCGGTACCGATGGCTGTAAGGTAGCAAGGCGATTGCGACATTTCAATGAAGGCTGCAGAGGCCAAATTTTCAGTGGCGTTTTTGCGCCACCTGCCATTTTGCAGTCCTGACTGGACAAGCCGCGCTCATGCCGTAGGCTCACGTCCAAATTGCGGAGTTCCCAATGACCACAGCCCTGATCACACACGATGATTTCCTCAACCATGTCACGCCGCCGGGTCACCCTGAGCGTGTCGCACGGCTGGAGCATCTGCTGCCTGCATTGAAAGGTAAAGCCCTGATGACGGCTGAGGCTCCGGAATGCTCGGATGATGACATCATGCTGTGTCACCCGCAAAGCTATATCGATACGATCCGGGCGGCTGCACCGGAGCAGGACATCGTTCAGATTGATGCGGATACGTATATGTCGCCGGGCTCGTTCGTGGCCGCGCTGCGGGCTGTTGGCGGGGCGGTGAAAGCGGTGGACATGGTCATGGAGGGGGCCGCCGATAACGCCTTCGTCGCCTGCCGCCCGCCCGGTCACCATGCCGAGACCGCCAAGCCCATGGGGTTCTGCTTTTTTGGCAGTGTCGCGATCGCCGCCAAGCACGCGTTGGAACGTCACGGGTTGTCACGCGTGGCCGTGGTTGATTTCGACGTGCATCATGGCAACGGCACGCAAGACCTGCTGAAGTCCGAGGCGCGCACGCTTTTCATCTCGTCCCACCAGATGCCGCTCTGGTCCGGCAGCGGTGCGGCGGACGAGCGTGGGGATCACAACAACGTTCTCAATGTACCTCTCGCACCGGGGACCGGGAGCGAGGGTTTTCGGACTGCTTACGAAGGCATGGTCTTCCCGGCCTTGCAGGAGTTCAAACCCGAGATGGTGATCATTTCGGCCGGCTTTGATGCGCATAAGAATGACCCGCTGGCCAACCTGATGTTCGAGGATGCGGATTTCGGCTGGGTCACGGATAAGCTCTGCGCCATCGCCAAAGAGCATTCAGAGGGCCGCGTCGTGTCCTGTCTGGAAGGCGGGTATGATCTTACAGGGCTTGCCAATGGGGCGGCGTCGCATGTCGACGCTTTGATCCGCGCGGGCAGCTGATCCGTCGTTCTCGGCTGGTTCAAAGGGTGTATTCGGCCTTGGCAAGCGTTCGCTGAAAAACGTGTCCTTAGTAACTCTGAGGACAAAGCCGACATCGGTAGTTTCGCTCGTTGCAGCTTTGAAAGACCCGATGTTAGGTATCTGATGTGACAGCTGTTCTTTCAATTGTTTTCATTGTCGGCGCAACGCTCGTCGATTCCCTTGAAGCTTGGGTGCTCGCTTTGATGGGAATAGTTGTAGTCATTGATGTGTTTGCAGGTATCTGGCATAGACCCTTGGTTTTATTTGGTTGTGTTCAGGTTGTAGGACTGCTCGGCGGCTACCTTTGGGCCTCGTACTGGCCACAGCAACATGATCCGTCAGGACTGTACGCGTGGGTTTTTGTCGTTGGTTTCTGGTGCGTTTTTGTGGTCCTTTTCCATGCAACAATCGCTGTCTTGAGATTGGTTGCATCGCGTCACAAAGCATAGTCAGCCTCAAGTTTGAGCTCACAGCCGCCAATCTCTGTAACAATTCCCTTGGTGCCATTTTGGCCAAGAGCAAGTCGCTCAGTGCTTGCAAACAAACCCCTAACTCTTACTCAGCGCCAGGTTCACGCCCAGTCCCACCAGAATGCTGCCGCCTAGCCGCTGCAACCACCGCGCCGCCTTGCCCGGTCCTTGCGTCCATCTTGCCACCCGGTCGGCCAACAACACGCAGAGCACGTCGGCGCTGGAAAACACCACGTTCACAATCGTGCCAAGTATCAGGAATTGCGCCCAGATCGGCAGGCTGGCCGCTGGATCGGTGAACTGCGGTAGGAAAGCCAGATAAAACAGCGCGGTCTTGGGGTTCAGCATTTCCACGGTCGCGCTTTGCCAGAAGGCGCGGCCTTTGGGGCCTGATGCATCGCCTGGCACCGCGCCATTGTGGCTTTCGCGAGAGAGAAGGATTCGCGCGCCCAGCCAGATCAGATAGGCCGCACCGGCCAGCTTGAGCGCCGCGTAAAGCGTGGGTACGGCTTCAAACAAAAGGGCAAGGCCAAAAGCCGCGGCCAGCACATGCACGTACCCGCCCACATGCAGGCCCATCGCCGCGCGCCAGCCTTCGCGCTTACCACCCGCAATCGTGCGCGCCGCAGCGTAAAGGAGCGCAGGGCCCGGTATGTAACCAAACAAAAGCGTTGCAATCCCGAAGGCGATCAGCAGGTCTGCATCAGGCATCCTGGCGCAAGTCTCCCACAAACTCGGCCGTAAACTCGGCATAGCCGTTCGAGATTACCTTGTGATGCCCCTGCATCCGCCCGTGCAATTCGGGCAGTTTGTGAAACGGCACCTGTGGGAGGGAGTGATGCTCCACATGGTACGGCATGTTCCACGCCAGAAACCGGACGACGCGGTTGGTGTAAGTGGTGCGCGTGTTTTCAAACATGTTGGCGACAAAGGCGCAGCGCCCGTGTTCGGCCAGTAGGTAGAGGCGCAGGAATGGCTGACCCAGCAGACAGGGCAGAACCCAGACCCAGAACAGGAGCGGTGTGACCAGAAGGGTGGCGAGCGCGCCGATGTAGATCAGCAGCATCCAGCGGGCTTCCGTGACAACGCGTGGTTTTGCATGGGTCGGAATGTACCGCCCCGGATCGCGCCCCATGGCATTGGTCACGATCCGTTGCGCCATGCCCCACCAGTACGGCAGGCCGCTGACGAAGGTGATGTACTGGCCCCAGGTTTCTGGCTTCGCACCTGCTTCAAGCTCCGGGTCCTTGCCAGGGATGTTGGTGTAGCGGTGATGGGCCAGATGGAAATAGCGGAACCACGTGAACGGCAACAGGATCATCAGCCCGCAAAACCGCCCGACCCATTCATTCAGCTGCAACGTCCGGAACGGCGTCTTGTGCGTTGCTTCGTGTTCCAGCGTGAAGAGAAAGCAAATGACGATGCCTTGCGCGATCAGCGCCACCTGCCACAGCGGCCAGCCCAGGGCGATCCACAGGCCAAAGCCCGCGATCAAGCCCAGATGCCCGGCCAGATGCCACAGGCCGGGTCCGTCGGAAGTTTCATTGAGGGCGGCCAGCTCGTCGCTTGGGATGGTGGCCGCGAATTGCTTGTGGTCCATGCCATTGGCGTAGCGGAGAGCGCCGCGCCTTGCAATCCCACTGTCCAGTCGTCAGGGGGGAGTCAGCCGTGCAGTGGTTGCTTTCGTTTAGTGTGAAACGCCACTTCACGATCGTGGGCCGCCAAAATTCGCCGGGCCTTCTCACTCAGGTTTCCGTCGGTTGCTCCAGCGGTCTGCGCATTACTCATGTCACCCTCTCATGATTGATTGCTCTTAAGGGTAACTACCCTGGCAATCCCCAAGAAAGGGTTGAGCACCCGCTGACCCGCGCGGCTTTTTCGGATCAAGTTTTAGCCATTTGGCAAGCCTAACGCATCGTTGCGGAACCGGCTCTTTGCCAGTCGGAAACGACTAGAGTCTATGCCTCCGGCGGGGATATTTTTGGCAAGAAGAAAGGCTTGAGAGTGGCCTGACTTTCTTCTGGCTGAAAGAATCCCGGGGGTTTGGGGGCTGGCCCCCAAGGGAGAGTGCGTTTGGGGGCTGGCCTCCAAGTCACGCAGGCGCCTTCAAAGCAAAACCGCCGCTCGGGCGGTCCGAACGGCGGTTTCGAATTTCTTCGCGTCGCTGGCTTAGTTCGCCAGAGCGGCCTTTGCCTGATCGACAATCGCACCAAACGCGGCCGGTTCGTGTACGGCCAGGTCGGCCAGAACTTTGCGGTCCACTTCGATCCCGGCCAGGCTCAGGCCGTTGACGAAGCGAGAGTATGTCAGGCTTTCGTCATGGCTGCGCACGGCGGCGTTGATCCGCTGGATCCACAGCGCGCGGAAGTTCCGCTTGCGGTTCTTGCGGTCGCGGGTCGCGTACTGGTTGGCTTTGTCGACTGCCTGTGCCGCCACCTTGAAGGTGTTCTTGCGGCGGCCATAGTACCCCTTGGCAGCGTTGGTGACTTTCTTGTGACGTGCGTGGGTAACTGTCCCACCTTTAACGCGTGGCATCTGTCAGTTCTCCTTAGCGCGAATAGGGCATCATGGGCTTGATGATCTTGGCGTCAGCCTCGCTCATCACTGTGGTGCCACGTGCGTTGCGGATAAACTTGTTGGTGCGTTTGATCATGCCGTGGCGCTTGCCCGCTTGCGCGGTCTTGATCTTGCCATTGGCAGTCACCTTGAACCGCTTCTTGCAGCTCGACTTGGTCTTCATCTTGGGCATTTCCGGCTCCTTACTTTAAGGCGGTAGAACGCGCGACTCGGCATACCCTTTCGGCCGGTCCCGCGGATGAATGGGCCGTATACGGGGCAACACCTGATCAGGCAAGGTGTTTTTTCAGTCGGACGGACAGCTAAAGCGCCCGCCCCGGATAGATGTCATCGGGTAAGTGCATGGCATTCAATTCATCCACACAGCCGAGGTTCACCCGGTAACTTCCGGGGTTCAGCCGCGTCTCAACGAACACATGAATGCCGCACCGGTTGCAGAAGTGATGCCGCGCAGTCTCAGACCCGAATTGATAGATGCTGATCGCGCCGGGTTCAGCCTGGATGTCGATATCTTCGGGTGGGATGACCTCCGGCGACATGATAATGCCTTTACGGGCGCAGATGGAGCAATCGCACCTCATTGTGCGTTCAATGGTAGGCGACCGGAATGAGAAGGTGACGGCACCGCAATGACAGCGGCCTGAGTAGTGACGCATGGGGATGCTCCGCGCTCGGAAATATGTCCCTTCTACGGCTTTTGGGATCTGAACGCGGTGCAAAACGCGACGCTTGCACCACGCGCAGGTCGCAATCCGTTCAGACCGATCGCGTCAATCCGCCATCTATGCGCAGGTTTTGCCCGGTCACATACCCCGCATTGTCAGACGCCAGCCAAGAGATCATGGCAGAGACTTCTTCGGTTCGCCCGTACCGCCCCATGGGGATGCGCGCCATGCGATCCTCTGCTGCCGGAAGGCTGTCGATGAAACCGGGAAGCACATTGTTCATGCGAATGTTCTCGGCGGCGTATTTGTCCGAATAAAGCTTCGTGAACGCCGCCAGCCCCGCGCGGAATATGCCAGAGGTGGGGAAAAGCGGGTCAGGCTCAAACACCGCGAAGGTCGAGATATTGATGATCGTACCGCCGCCATTGGCCTGCATCACAGGGGTGACGGATCGGGCCATGCGGATTACGTTCATGAGGTAGTAATCCATCCCGCTGTGATAGCTTTCATCGGTCATCTCAAGAATGTCACCCTTGGGCCCATGACCGGCCGAGTTGATGACCACATCCACCCGTCCGTACCGCTTGCTGGCCTCATCCACCAAGGTCTGCAGGTCACCGGGCTCCAGGTTTGACCCGGTCATTCCGAACCCGCCCAGGTCTTCGCCCAGTGCCTCGCCCTTGCCGGAGGAGGAGAGAATGCCAACGGTGAAGCCGTCACGCGCCAATTGCCGCGCCGCATCCGCGCCCATGCCGCTGCCACCTGCCGTGATCAGCGCTACTTTTTGATCTGACATATCGATTACCCTTCAGTCTGATGAGTACATGGTATCATCGGAAACTCAGACAAAAATGAACAATTGAACGTCTAAAACAGTAGTTTTACTATCGTCAGATGGCCAAGCTTCCCCCTCTCAATGCGTTACGTGCTTTCGATGCGGCGGGCCGGCATCTGAACTTTCGTCTTGCCGCCGAGGAGCTTGATGTCACCCAAGGCGCGGTCGCCCAGCACGTGCGCGCGCTGGAAAAGCAGTTGGGCGTTGCTCTGTTCGAACGTCGCCCGCGCGGCGTGTCGCTCACGCAAATCGGGCATGAGTACCACGCCAATGTCGCCGCGGCCTTTGATCAGCTGCGCAAAGCCACAGGGCAGGTGCGGCCGGCACCCCAGAAAGTGATCATCAGCGTCACGCCGACCTTTGCCTCCAAGTGGCTGATCCCCCATTTGCCTGGCTTTTCCGTGCGCCACCCCGACGTGGACCTGCGCGTTCTGGCGACAGAACAGATATCTAGCTTTCAAGCCGATGGGATTGACCTGGCCGTGCGGCAGACCTCCCCGCCTTTTGGGGCCAGTCTGCAGGCGTGGCGTTTGTTCCCGAGCGAGGTGATTGCGGTGGCGTCGCCAGACGTGGCGCAATCGGCTGAGCTGCACGCCTTGCCGAAACTGCATGATACGCATGATCTTTGGCCCGGCTTTCTAGATGAGTCCGGCTCTCGCGATGGCGAAACCCGGGGCATGCGGTTCAGCCAGACGGCGCTTGCGATCGACGCCGCGATTGCGGGGCAGGGTGTGGCGTTGGCCAGTCAGTTTCTGGTTGAAGCGGATTTGGAAGCAGGCCGTTTGGTCAGACTGTCCGACAGAATTGTGCAGGAGCCGACCGAGTTTTTCCTGTTGGCCAAGCGCAACCGAAAACGTGCGCCGCAGGTCGATCATGTGATTGAATGGCTGCTGGATGAGGCCTGGGCCGCGTGAAAACCGACAGATGCCTCAGATAAACTGCGCCGCGACCCTGATGAATACGTTCGGGATGTCCTGGATCGAGTATACGCCCGGATTGCTCTGAATAGCGTAGACGATCAAACAGCCCGCTACGATTACGGTGAATGTTGCCACACGCGGGGCGCGACGGTCGATGAAGGCTGACAGCATGGAAGGTACGGACAGAACCGCCAGAACGATCCCGACAGCCATGCAAATGTCTGGATCCAGATTGCCCATACTGCCCCCGCTGCGTGCGTCCCGTCCCTGTGGCGGACGTTACCCCGGATCGGTGGAGTAAATCAAACTTTCCTGACAGGGCGCGACGCGCAGAATGTTGGTCGTGCCAGGCACGTTGAAGGGCACGCCGGCGGTCACCACGATCTGGTCCAGCGCCTCGGCATAGCCTTGTTGCCGGGCGGCACGCGCCGCTGCAAGAACCGCCATTTTGAACCGGTCGAGTGTTTCCGTCATCACGCAGTTCACGCCCCAGCTTAGGGCCAAGCGACGCGCGGTGCCGCGCAGGTTGGTCATGGCGATGATCGGCACGCGCGGGCGTTCGCGGGACGTGAGCAGCGCCGTGGTCCCGGATTGGGTGAAACAGCAAATGGCCCGTATATCCGTGGCCTCAGCAATCTCGCGCGCGGCGGCTACGATGCCGTCGGCGACAGAGGTGCGCGCGACCACGCGGCTTGCTTCGATGATCTGTGTATAGGTCGGATCGCTTTCCACCTCGCGCGCAACGTTGTCCATGGTTTGGACGGCTTCAATTGGGAAGCTGCCCGCCGCGGACTCCGCGCTTAGCATCACAGCGTCTGTGCCTTCGTAAATCGCGGCGGCCACGTCCGAGACTTCGGCGCGCGTGGGCATCGGGCTCTCGATCATCGATTCCAGCATCTGCGTCGCCACGATCACCGGCTTGGCCTTGGCCCGGCATTTGCGCACGAGACGCTTTTGAATGGGGGGGACGTTCTGAACCGGCAGTTCCACACCCAAATCGCCGCGCGCCACCATGATCCCGTCGGAGGCCGCCAGAATGCTGTCGAACCATTCGATGGCGGAGGGCTTTTCGATCTTTGACAGGATCGCCGCGCGTCCCTTCACCAGCTCACGCGCTTCTTCCACATCCGCCGCCCGTTGCACGAAGCTGAGCGCGAGCCAGTCCACGCCCAACTCGCAGACGAATTCCAGGTCGGTCCGGTCTTTCTCGGACAGGGCCGCCAGCGGAAGGATCACGTCAGGAACGTTCACGCCCTTGCGGTCTGAGATGGTCCCGCCCACGGTCACCTCGGTGATCGCGAAATCCGGGCCGCACTCGGTGACTTTCAGGCGGATTTTGCCGTCATTGACCAGAAGTGTCGCGCCCGGCTCAAGCGCCTCGAAAATCTCCGGGTGGGGCAGGCAGACCCGGCTCACATCGCCTTCGGCTGGATCAAGATCAAGGCGGAAGGTTGCGCCGACTTTCAGCTCTTCTTCCCCGCCAGCAAAGGTGCCCACGCGCAGTTTCGGGCCCTGCAGGTCAGCCAGAATACCGATGGGGCTATCGAGGTCTTCCTCGATCTGGCGGATGATCCGGTGTTTTTCGCGGATCGCGTCATGCTGACCATGGCTCATGTTGAGGCGGAACACGTCCGCACCGGCCTCATGCAATGCACGGATGGTTTCATAGGTCTCGGAGGCCGGACCAAGGGTCGCGACGATCTTTACATTGCGGTGGCGTCTCATGGGCGCGCAGTCCTTTATTCTTCGCTGTGGCCTAAACTAGGGCAGCTTTCTTGATTTGGCAGCGGGATCTGCGCCATTTCCATAAATTGCGTTACCGCTAACGTATATGACCGCGTTATTACCCAATTCCCTTCCCCGCGCAACTGTCATAGAGGATGGCCAAAGGACTTAACGCATTCATGACATACGCACCTTTTCGGATTGAAGGGGCTGAGCGCCCTGCGCGCTGGCTGATCACCTGTGACCATGCTTCCAACACCGTTCCGCCTTTTGTGAATGGCGGCACGCTGGGGCTTTCGGGTGAGGATATGGCGCGTCACATTGCGTATGACGTGGGTGCCGATGGCCTGGCGTCCGCCTTGGCCGAGCATCTGAACGCACCGGCGATCTTTGCGCATTTCTCGCGCCTTGTGATCGACC
Organism: uncultured Roseovarius sp.; assembly: GCA_963422235.2. Taxonomy (GTDB): domain Bacteria; phylum Pseudomonadota; class Alphaproteobacteria; order Rhodobacterales; family Rhodobacteraceae; genus Roseovarius. Next base: position 1,124,442 of record CAXMWV010000002.1, on the reverse strand, counting down.
CGAACCGGGGTGAGGATGACCCGACCCTTCTGATGAAGCTCTATGACGGCACGATCATCCCCGGCAACCGGCATGCGGATGAGGCAGAGCGCGAGATGCGGCTCGATGCGTGCTATCGCCCCTATCACTTTGCTTTGGCGGAACTGGCCGCGCGGCGCGACGACACCGTGATCGTCTCGGTCCACAGCTTCACCCCCCAGTTTCGGGGCCGCCCGCCGCGGCCTTGGCATGTGGGCATTCTCTATGCCGAGGATGAACGCCTGACCCGCCCACTGATCACCCGGCTCAAGCAAGAGAGTGATCTGATCATCGGTGAAAACGAGCCCTATACCGGCGCGCTTGAGGGAGATGCGATTGACCGCCATGCGATTGCACATGGCCGTCCAAATGCGCTGATCGAACTGCGCAATGATCTGATTGAGGCGTCCCACGACCAACGCGCATGGGCCGCACGGCTGGCCCCGATTTTGGTGGCGGCTGCCGAAGACGGCGGCGTTTGAAGACAAGGATTGCCTGATCAGGCGGCCCGCGCTTTGTCCACCGACAACCGATCCTTGATCGACTTAGGCAGCATCCGAGCAGCAGAAATCCGGGGCAGGGGCATCTCGGGCACCACGTTCCCGTCCCGCTCATCCGCATTGTCGAACGTGTCGAGGGCGTTGTAGTCGATGAAACTCTCCGCCGGGCAGCCTTCGGCCAGCAGCAGCTCATGCGCGCCGGTCTCAACGTGGTAATAGGTAAAGCCCTCAAGCGGCATCTGAGCGGCTTGGTAGATGGTCGAGCCGTTCACCAGTGCACCCGCATTTACCAGATAGCCGTCCAGCTCAATCGCGTGGTCCTGGCTCACCCAGAGATCGCGCTTTGGAAGGTTCTCGCCCAAAGCGCCGCGAGAGATGCAGATCGGATTGGTCTTGCGCGGGTTGCTGATGCGGACGTCCACCTCCTGCCGCCCCAGCCATTTGACCGTGCTAGCAGATCCATCTGCAGTCAGCACCTCATCCCCGGCCTTCAGGCTTTCAACAGCAACCTCCCCCTCCGGCGTCGCAATCCGCGTCCCGGCTGTGAAGCAATTCAGAGCGTTTGCGGTCAGGCTGTCTATAATGATGGAGTCTCTCGATAAATCTGTCAGGGTTGTGAACCGGATCCCGGTAATGCCGATCCCGTTCAACGCAGTGGGTGCAATTTGGGCGCCAACCCCATTGATGACACCCCCGGCAACTGTACCGCCACTTGCGGTGAGATAATCATATGAGACTGAGCCAACGATAAATCTTACGTCGAAGGCCACAGCATTTGGCCCTGACCCAGTCAACTGATTGTCGCCCGGGTTGGCAGTATCCTGAAACCGCAACGTAAACACGTCATTCCCGAAAGTGGGGCTGCCGGTGACTCCACTACGAGACACGTCACCAAGGATTAGGTTAAGTGGTGTTATTGAAGTGGTGGACGACGTGCGTTGGCCGATTTGAATCTCTTCCAAACCGCCGGCTGCATCTGATGAGACGGTAAAACGTACGGATTGGCCGCCACCATTGTCGTCGCTCTCGACGAAAGTCACTGAATTTGGACCACTGGCGATCGCGAGCGTCTGGTTCGATCCTGGTCCTTCGATAAAGTTGAAACTGACTGGCATGGTTCCCCCAATACGCACTTCTTCTTGAAACCGTTTACAATTGCACGTGCTTCAAGCCAAGGTTGGTTTTGGATCAGGCGTGGAAACCGTGGCAAAAAGGCCTGTGCGTTGGCCTCACCAAGGTGCAATGCCGCCATGGTTCGGGCACCGTTTTCGGTCTGAACAGCAATTGACGAAGATCAAAGACTATGCCGCCTGGGCCTTCCGCGAGACCAACCGATCCTTGATCGACTGGGGCAACATCCGTGCGGCAGAAATCCTGGGCAGGGGCATCTCGGGCACCACGTTCCCTTCCCGTTCGTCCGCATTGTCGAACGTGTCGAGGGCGTTGTAGTCGATGAAGCTCTCTGCCGGGCAGCCTTCTGCGAGCAGGAGTTCATGCGTTTCGGTTTCGACGTGGTAGTAGGTGAACCCGTCGAGCGGCATCTGGGCGACCTGGTATATGGTCGCGCCGTTCACCAGTGCGCCTGCATTCACCAGATACCCATCCAACTCAATCGCATGATCCTGGCTGACCCACAGATCGCGCTTGGGAAGGTTCTCACCGAGCGCCCCCTCTGAGATACAAATCGGATTGATCTTGCGCGGGTTGCCCGTGCGGACATCCAACTCTTGGCGGCCCAGCCACTTCACCGTGCTCACAGACCCATCCGCCGTCAGCACCTCATCCCCGGCCTTCAGGCTTTCAACCGCAATATCGCCCTCCGGCGTTGCAATCCGCGTTCCAACCGTGAAGCAGTTCAGAGCGTTTGCGGTCAGGCTGTCTATGGTTAAGGAGTCTTGGACTCCATTCGTAAGCGTTGTGAACCGGATCCCGGTGATACCAACCCCGTTCAAGGCCGTCTGGGCAGTCCTTGCTCCAACCCCAGTGATGACACCCCCTGCGACAGTACTGCCGCCTTCGGTTAGGTATTCGTAGGAGATTGATCCATTTACGTTGGCCACATTGAAGGCGACAGCATTCGTGCCGGAGCCGGTCAGACGATTGTTCCCAGCAGTGTCCTGAAATCGAAGCGTAAACACGTCGTTGCCGAAGGTGGGCGTACCAGTGGTACCCAAACTGGCAAAGTCGTTTAAGACCAAGTGAATCGGAGTTGTTGAAAATGAACTCGTGGATTGCCCGATACGGATCTGTTCTGCTCCGCCTGGTGCGCCCGACGAAACTGTAAAAGTGACTGACTGACCGCCGCCATTGTCGTCGCTTTCGACAAATGTCACCGTCTGTGGGCCAAAGCCTGCCGCACTTTCGATGTTACTCCCTGGTCCTTCGATAAAGTTGAAACTGACCGGCATGGTTCCCCCAAAATTTTCGCGTATTCTTGAAACCGTTTATAATCCGGCATGCTTCAAACCAAGAATGGCGTTGGGTTACGTAACGTAAACTGCGGCCTTGCACGACCTGGGCGCGACCTGGCTCTTCCAGGTAGAGCGATCTTCACCCCTCGAAGTCGCCAACAGTGTCCCGGAAACTACAACAATCGTTTCGACACATTCACCAATCCGCCCACAGGCAAGCATCTTTCCGCCAAGTCAATGCTGCAATCGCAACATCTCCTTTGATGTCGCCCAAGCCCGAGTGTTAATTTAGGTGTGTAGTTTGGATAGTACCGATTCCCCTGCGTGCAATTCTGGGACGAATTTTGAAACACGGGGCGTGATGTCATGAGTGAAGAAACATTCAGCAATAGCGGCACCTTTGACGGGCTTGATGCCCAGGTTGATCTGACTCTGCCCAATGTGGCGGATGATGATTTCAATGCCGATATTCAATTGTCTCAAAGCGGGGTGGCGCCGACGATCAACGTGGTCTTCGCCATCGACCGGTCTGGATCAACGACAGCCGACACCGGCATCGATTACGACGGCGAACCCGGCACGGAGAACTTCCTCCAAGCCCAGGTTTTCGCGCTTGAGCAACAGCTCAACACGTTGCTGAATGCCGGGTTAAATCCTGCAGACATCAACGTGACCATCGTTGACTATGCGGGCAACGTGAACAGCTTCACCCGAACGCTGGAAGATATCGACGAACTGAACGCTTATGCGGCGGGGCTGGAATCAAGCGGGTCGACACGATACGACCGCGCGCTGACCGAGATCGAGAATGCGCTCGATGCCAACGGGGCCTCGGAGGACGACACCAATATCGTCTATTTCTACTCCGATGGTCGCCCCAGCCCGTCAGGTCAGGATTTCCAAACCCCGCTGGAAAGCCTGGAAGATGAGTTCGATCCCACGATCTTTGGCGTAGGGTTTGGCACCAATACTCTGCCCGCCGCGCTGGCCACGATTGATTCAGAAGGCACAGCTCGGATTATCGAGGACGAGGAAGACCTCGAAAATCTCGTCAACACGCCGCCGCCCCTACCTGATGTCGAAAGCTTCGAACTCGTGGTGGATGATGTGGTGGTGGAAACCATTCCGATTGATGACCCCCGTGTTGTGGTCAACCCCACCGGACTTACCATCACCGATCTGGATGTGTCTGGTTACGCCACGACGCCGGAAGAAGCGCAGACGCTGGATGTGCGCGTTGACGTCAACTTCTCCAACGGAGAAACGCTCAGCGCGAATGGCCCGGTCAAGATCCTGGACGGGATTGTCGAGGGCACCGCCGGGGGTGACTTCATCGACGGCACCTATGACCAGGACCCCGAAGGCGACATGGTCGATGCGCAGGACAATATCGATCAGAGCGCTGTCGGACTTGAACGTGATGTCGACACCATCCGTGGTTTCGGCGGCGATGACACGATCAATGCCGGTGTTGCCGATGACCTGATTTCAGGCGGGGAAGGCAATGACACCTTCATCGAGGTGGCAGGCGATGGCGCGGATACGATCACTGACTTTGGGGCTGATGACACTGGCCCCATCGACGATGACGATCAGACCAATAACGATTTCGTTGACCTGAGCGGGTTCTACAATGACACCACCCTTGATCAGGTGAATGACAACGCCACCAACGCGGACAATGATTTCGCCAGCGCCATTGGCATGCTGCGTGCCGATGCCGAGGATGGTGTCATCGACGGTGTGATCAATGGCGAGGACCTTTCTGCGTTCATTGGTGATGTTGACCTGACCCTGCAGGATGGCAGCGGTGGGTCCGTCACCGGTTTGGACCTGACCTTCGACAACACCAACGTGGCCTGCTTTGTGCGGGGCACGCAGATCGCGACGCGGCGTGGCCTTATACCAATTGAAAAGCTGCAGGCCGGAGATGAGATCATTACCATGGACCGTGGCTTCCAGAAGATCCGCTGGATTGGCTCCACCTCGGTGCCTGCCGACGGCAACCTCGCCCCGGTGGTTATCCGCAAGGGTGCGATGGGCAACGAACGTGACCTGCGCGTCTCCCCCCAGCACCGGATGCTGGTGCGTGGCTGGCACGTGGAGCTCATGTTCGGCCAGAAAGAAGCGCTGGTGCCCGCGAAGGCCCTGATCAATGACGAAACGGTTTTCCCGCTGGAAGGTGGTACGGTGGATTATTTCCACATGATGTTCGACCGTCATGAGCTGGTCTACGCGGAAGGCATTCCGTCGGAAAGCTTCCACCCCGGACACGTGGGCCTGGGCAGCTTTGCCGAGGAGACCCGCGAAGAGATCCTGTCCCTCTTCCCGCAGCTGCGTGAAGGCGCGGGTCGATATTCGGAACATGTGCGGCCCTCGCTGAAGTTCCGGGAGGGCCGGGTTCTGGCCGAAAATCCTGAATTGATGCAGGCTGATCCATCCGGCTCTTGAAGGTCGCCATCCAAAGACGCATCTTCCCCGTAAGCAAGGGGACCTCTTATGGACGACCAAACCCAACTCGAACTCGAAGCTGCTGCTTTCCGCCGTCTGCGTCAGCACCTGATGGAAGAGCGCACGGATGTGCAGAACATCGACATGATGAACCTTGCCGGGTTCTGCCGGAATTGCCTGAGCCGCTGGTATCAGGAAGCCGCCAATGCGCGCGGCATCGAGATGGACAAGATGGAAGCGCGGGAGCTGTTTTACGGCATGACCATGGATGAGTGGAAAGCCAACTTTCAGACCGAGGCCACAGACGCGCAGAAAAGCGCATTTGATACTGCTTTCGCAAAAAATGTCGGCAAGCCCGACTGAACTCTCAGGCGTTCATCCGCCGCGCGGTTTGCAATGACAGGGCAATGCTTTTAAGACCCTCGGCGAAGACAAGAAGCAGACGCGGAGCCCAATGGCCGCTAGATTTTCAAAACTGCGCGATCTCGACAGGGAAGAATTCGCGAAGTTCATGGCGCAGACCACCGCCAGTAAGCGTTACGTCATGCACTTCACACCACGGTCCGGCAGTTCATGGATCACCGACCTGGTCACCAGCGTAAGGTTCCTTGGCCGTCCCGACGAATGTTTCAATCCCAACTTTATGCCTGTTATGACGAGGCGCATGAACGCAAAGAACCTTGATGAATATATTGAGGTTCTGCCTCGTCGCCGCAAAACCCGCGACGTGTTTGGCTTTCAAATCACTCACCATCAACTGATCAAGGTTTTCCGCAGTCATAACGCGTTCGCCTCCTATTTTCCGCCGGATGTGTGGCACAGCTTTTGGCTGATCCGAGAGGATATCGTCGCGCAGGCCGTGTCGCTTTATAAAATGATCAATACCCAGATCGCCCACACCAAACATTCTGATCATGACGAGATCATGCAAAGAGATCTTGAGATTTCCTACAACGGCGCAGAGATCAAAACGTGGTTGTTGCACATTCTGGAAGCAGAGCGTGGCACGGAACAGTATTTTGCGGAAACGGGGACGACGCCGTTTCGCATGAGTTATGAGCGTAACTTCGCGGTGCCACCCCGCCGTGTGCTAAACTTGATGGCCAACCATGTTGGCACCAAGAAGTTCAATCACCCTCCCGAGAACCAGCACAAAAAGATCGCGACACAGTTGAACGAAGAGTTCGCCGCGAAATTCCGGGCGGACCATTCGGATTTTGTTGCCGAGATCGAAGCGGAGCGCGCTCCGATGATTGCCAGCATCGGGAACTATTTGATGCCGGGTCAAAGGCACCGGGTCTGGACGGGCAGCGGTTGGACCAGGAAATTTGACAAGGTCCAAGGTTGACATCAGGTCTCTAACCCACCGACAAACTCCACGATGTTCTCCGCCACGATGTCCCCGGCTTCCAACAACAGTGAGTGTTTGTAGCCGTCTAGGATCACCAGTTTTGATTGCGGCAACGCGGCGTCGATCAAGCGGTTCAGGCGCGGGTTGCATCCCCCGTCATGTTCCCCTGTGAGAACCAAAGAGGGGACATCAACCTCGTGCAGCCAAGTGGACATTTCGGTTCCGGCGTAAATTCTGAAGACGTTGAGAAAGACCTCTGCATCGGTCTCAATCACCTGCTTCAGTCGCCGTTCCACCACGTCACCGTGCTCTGCTATGAACGCGTCCGTGAACCATCGGTCGGTCAGGGTGCCCAACACCTGCGGGATGCCCTTTTCCTCCATTGCCTGCACCACGGCCCAGACCTTGGTGCTGTCGTCCTCGGTGCGAAAGGCGGCTGTCGACAGCAGGCCCAAGGACAGCACCCGGTCTGGGTACCGTCGCGCATAGGCCGGCCCGATCATCCCGCCCAGCGAATGCCCCGCGAAATGCCCTTTTTCAAAACCGGTACGCGCGCGCACGCGCTCCAGATCGTTGACCAACTCGTCCAGTCCAAACGCACCCTCCGGCATGGGCGAACTGCCATGCCCGCGCAGATCATAGGTGATGACGGTGAAATGCGGTGTCAGCACCGGCAGTGCCTTGCGCCACGTATCCCGCGCCGCGCCGATCCCGTAGATCAGAAAAAGCGGAGGGCCCTCACCCTGAACGGTGTACTCGCAGTCGATCACTTCGGTCATGTGCGGGTCCTTAGTCTGGATACTTGTCGGAGCACAGCTCTCCGCCCGAGCCCCAGTTGTCCTTGTCCACGTCGACCAGAACGACATGGACGCTTTCAGGCGTGCCACCCGCAGCATCGACAAAGGCTTCTGTCAGGTTTTTGACAAGCGCGCGTTTCTGGTCGGCGTTGCGTCCCGAAAACATCTCAACACGTATGATTGGCATGGGGTGTCCTTTGGTCAGATTGCTGGTCTCAGGCTTACACTACTCTGCGGCCACGGTCGTGGTCTGATCTGCGAAATGAGGGGCGACCTCTTCCGCGAAACATTGGATCGCGTCCAGAGTATCCTGCGGTTCGAGCCCGAAATTGACGTTCAGGATGACCCTGTCAATGCCGAGCTCGGCATAGGGCGCAAGCTTGTCCACCATCTCTTGCGGGGTGCAGATCAGAAGGCTCTTTCCCAAGTCCTCAACCGACGTGGCGCAGGGGATTTCCTTGATCTTGCCGTTCTTCACCAGGCCCGGCCCGGTATACACATTGTCGAAACGGCCATAGTAGTAATGCGCCGCTTCGACCTTGCGCCGACGTTCCGTCTCGCTGGCGGCGGTGTGCGTCACGCGCGACAGGCTCAGGGTCAGGTGCTCGCCCTCCTCCCCCATCTCTTCCTTGGCGCGGTTGAAGGCACTGACCTGATCCACCAGCAACTGATGATTGCCCGAAAGCGGCGTGGTCTGGATATGAAAACCGCGCTTGGTGCAGTGATAGATGCCTTCCGGGTTCATAACCGCCATCATCATGTTTATCGGTCGCACCGGGCGAGGCATGATCGTCATCGGCTCAAATTGATAGTATTTGCCGTTCCAGCTGACCTCTTCCTCGCTCAGCAACGCCTGCAGCACTTCCAGTGATTCATCGAACCGTTCACGCGTCTCATCCATCGGCACGCCAAGGCGCTCCATCTCATACTTGAACGCCCCACGCCCGATGCCCAGCATAAGGCGGCCCTCGGTGAAGATGTCGGCGACCACAACCTCGCCTGCGTAGACCCGCATATCGTGCAACGGCAGAACGACCACGGAGGTCATGATGTTGATCCGCTTTGTTTCTGCCGCCAGTTTGACGGCAAATTGCAAGGGCGCGGGCATCATCAGGCAGTTCATCAGGTGATGTTCGGTGATCGACACGGCATCGAAGCCCAGCCTGTCCGCCAGCCGCGCCTGATCGATCATGTCACCATACACTCGATCCCCGCCATAGGACGTGTCGGGGTAGTCTGCCGAAAGCTGAACACTGAACTTCATGAGCGCATCTCCCTCGTTGCGCAGGCAGTATGGCAAGACGAAAAACATAAATAAAACGGATTTAAACTATTCTATAATTCAAAAATTCTGCATTATCCGTGTATGAACATAGCCGCCATCCAAACCTTTCTGGCCGTCCATCGCCTTGGCAATCTCAACCGTGCCGCCGAAGAGCTGAACATCACGCAATCGGCGGTCACGGCCCGTCTTGATGCGTTGGAACAGTCCCTGGACGCCCGGCTGCTAAACCGCTCTCGTAAAGGGGCCACCTTGACGAAGGCGGGGTATGCCTTCCTCGAACAGGCCGACATCATCGCGAGGTCGTGGGCGAAGGCGCGCAACCGCACGGCTTTTCCCAAGGGTGTGACCCGGCTTTTCAGTTTTGTTTGTGATCCGGGATTGTGGGACGGCACAGGTCGGGAATTGCTGTCCTCTTGGCGCGGTGCGCAGCCTGAAACCGCGTTTGAGGTCTGGTGCGCGGGCCCGCGCGATGCCACCGATTGGCTGACCAGTGGGATGAGCGATGCCGCCCTCACGCCCGGTCAACTCAACGGGGTCGATCTCAGGTCGCGGCCCGTGTTCGAAGATTCACTGGTGCAGGTCTCAACCGAGCCGAGAGAAGCCAAGGCTTGGGACCCGGACTACATCTTCGTCGACTACGGTCAGGCCTTCCGTAACTGGCATGGGGAGACGTGGCCCGGGGATGATACGGCGAGGCTTGGGTTTTCCAATCCTGCCTGGGCGTTGGAGCATCTTTTGGCGCATTCCGGGTCTGCTTATCTGCCCGAAACGCTGGTCAAACCACACATGGTCGAGAACCGGCTTTTTCCCGTCACAGGGTCACCAAGTTTTGCGCGGAAATTGTTTCTGAGTTGGCGGGTCCCGGCGGAGCAAGAGTTTCCCTGGTTAGCCGAAGCCTAGCTTCCGTGCGCCAAAACCGTCCGCGGGGACATATCCATCCCGCGTCTGCGGCAATTTCATATCCAGAAGGGCACTGGCCACCTGATTGCGAAGGATCTGGGCTGTTCCGCCGCCAATCGTGAACATCCGCACATCGCGGTACATCCGCTCCAGCGGTTCTTGGTCCGAATACCCCCGCGCGCCAAACATCTGCAGCGCGTCGCTGACCACTTTGATTGCCATCTCGGAGGCAAAGATCTTGGCACGCGCCGCCATTGTCATATCCGGGAAGGGTTCGCCGTTTGCCCCGGTAGAGCGCGCCGCCTCATGCAGCATCAGCCGAGCGGCGTGCACCTGGATGTCCATATCCGCAAGCATCCATTGCAGTCCCTGAAATTCCGCCAGCGGTCGGCCGAACTGTTCGCGTTCCTGCAGATATGTTTTGGCGCGTTCCATCGCTCCGGCCGCGACGCCCATGGCGATTGTCCCGGCCCCGACCCGCTGTGAGTTATAGGCCATCATCAAGTCCGCGAACCCCCGTTTGAGGCCAGAAGGCGGGCGGATTAGCAAGGCCTCGTCGACCTCAACTTGATCAAACTGCAATTCTGCCTCGGGCATACCGCGCAGACCCATCGTGTTCTCGCGACGAACCACGCGGAAGCCTTCTGGAATTTCGCCCGTTCCCCAGTCGGCAAAAACGAGGAACCCGCCGATGCCCTCTTCATTGCCATTGGCATCCAGCACGCGGGCAAACACGAGATGAAGCTTGGACACACCACCGCCTGTGATCCAGTGCTTGGTGCCGTTCAGGATGTACCGGTCGCCTTTCCGGCGCGCCGTCGTGCGCATCTCGGTGGCAGCACTTCCCGCCTCCGGTTCGGTGATGCAAATCGCCGGTTTGTCCCCGGCCAGTACGTGCGGCGCGCAAAACGCCTTCTGTTCATGGGTCCCGTAGGCCATGACGGCGCTTATGCCACCCATGTTGGCCTCTACCACGATGCGGGCCGTCAGGGTGCAGGCCTTGGCGATTTCTTCGACCACTTGGACGACATCAAGATAACTGGCGCCCAGCCCGCCATATTCGCGCGGCAGGGTCATACCCATGATACCCGCCTCTGACAGCTGTCGGATGTTCTCCCAGCAGTACTCTCGGGATGTATCCCAATGCGCGGCGCGTTTTTCGAAGATCGGGGCAAGGGCCTTTGCGGCCTCTAGCGGCTGATGAGCCATGGGTTTTGTCTTTCTACTGTCCACTTTCAAGATACCCTTGCTTGACTTCAGAACAATGGAATAAAAGTTAATATCAAGTTCAGGATAACTGAAGTTATGCAAACCCGATCTCTTAAAACGCTGGTCCACGTCGCCAAAACCGGATCCTTCGCCCGCGCTGCGGAAGAGCTGAACATGACGCTCTCCGCGCTTTCCATGCAGATGAAAGCATTGGAGACAGAGCTCGCCGTGGACCTTTTCGACCGTTCTGTGCGTCCGCCACGCCTCACCCCGATGGGGCGCTCCGTGGTGGATGAGGCCATCCCGCTGCTTCAGCGTGAAGATTCGCTTTTGGAAATCTGCCAACCGTCCGGTGCCATGGCTGGGCGATTCCGCATTGGGTTCATCACAACAGCCGCCGTGCGTCTTTTGCCGACCTTCCTGGAGGCCGCCCAGAGACGCGCGCCAAAAGCTACTTTTGATATCGAGACGGGGCTGTCACAGGTCTTGCAGACCAAGGTGGTGAATGGCCAGATCGACGCCGCCGTGGTCACCGATGCGGACGGCCTGCCTGATGCACTGTCCGAGACCATTCTGCAGCGCGAACCCTTCGTGTTCGCCGCACATAAAGAGCGCGCCAAGGACGGGCTTGAGACCCTTCTTGCGCGACACCCGTTCTTTCACTTCATGCCGGACACTGGGATTGGTAAGGTGATCGCCCGTGAAATGCGCGCGCTCAAGCGACCTACATCGACGCGGACCATTGTCCTCGACAATCTTGAGGCGATCATGGAATGCGTGTCATCGGGTCTGGGGTTTACCCTTCTGCCCAAACCGGATGTTGACCGCTACAAAACCGATGATGTTGTCACCTTGCCAACACCCCGTCCGCTGCGCAGGACACTTGTCCTTGCCATACACCGCGACGGCGCACTGGCTTCGCGTGAGGACATCCTTGCCGATTTGCTGACGGGTGAATGACGGTGGTCAGAGGCCTCAGATCGCCGCCTTCAGGCTCTCGTCCAGATAAATCTCACGCATGCGCTTGGCCACCGATCCCGGTGTGCCGTCGCCCAGGCTGACACCGTCAATCTCCACAACCGGCATCACGAAAGCACTGGCCGAAGTGACAAAGGCTTCATCCGCGTCTTTCGCTTCGTCGATGGTGAAAGAGCGCTCTTCCACTTCCATCTGCGCCTCACGCGCAAAGCGCAGCACCGCCGCCCGCGTGATCCCGTGCAGGATATCATTGCTGAGCTGCCGGGTGATGATCTTGTTGCCTTTGACGATATAAGCGTTGTTCGATGTGCCTTCCGTCACCAGCCCATCCTGGATCATCCACGCATCGTCGCAGCCCGCCTTCTTGGCCATCATCTTGCCCATGGAGGGGTAGAGCAGTTGCACTGTCTTGATATCCCGACGCCCCCAGCGGATGTCTTCGATGCTGATCACCTTCATGCCCTTCTGCGAGGCAGGCGAGTTAGCAAGGCCCGGCTTGTTCTGCGTGAACATGACCAGCGTGGGCTTGGTGGTCTCGGGATCGGGGAACAGGAAATCCCGGTCCGCTGCGCCGCGTGAGACCTGCAGGTAGACCAGCCCGTCTTCGATCTCATTGATGCGCACCAATTCGCGGTGAATGTCGAGCAGCTGGTCAAACTCTTCCGGCTTGGACATTTCCAGTTCGTTCAAAGACCGCTCCAACCGCACCTTGTGGCCTTCAAAGTCAATGAGCTTGCCGCCCAGAACACTGGTCACCTCATAGACGCCATCGGCCATCAGGAAAGCACGATCAAAGATTGACACCTTGGCTTCGTTCTCGGGCAGGTAGTCTCCGTTTACGTATACGGTTCGGGTCATTGTCGGTCTCCTGAAATAGCGGCATTGAAGTTGCATGAGGTGTTGGGGCGGTCAAAGCAGAGGAAATCAGAGTCCTTCCGGGTGAGAAGACAACCAAGATTTATACTTGGCTTTCACTTGCGCAACCTGGGTCGCACTTGTCCAAAACATATCGAAACCGCCGTCATATGGTGCAAACACAAAGCGTGTATCTGGGGCGAACAGAAAGCCCCTTTCTTGATCATCGGCGATCAATTCGAAAATCTCATCAAGTTTTCCTGATTGCCACCGAACTTTCTCTGCATGAAAGTTGACGAAGCAAGCCTCCTCAGGATTACCAATTTCTCCATTTATGTCTCGATTGGACACCAAAGGAATCTGTTTGGCTTCGGCATAGTATTCCCGAGGAAAGCTGTCACCACCTCGCCCCATGACCGAAAGCCAAATTTCCGAATTTTCACTGAACATTTCCGAGGCTAGACAGTTTGCGCGATGAAGAATGACTGCTGTTTCTTCCTTAGTTTCTGCATACCTTTTGGACTTTGGCAGTGCGTGGAAGCGCACCCAGAACTTTTTCGGCACTTCACCGAGAATGAACCCGACTGGCGGTGAGCTTCCGAAAGCCTTTTCCCAATCGAATTGGAACGAATTGCTTTCCACGTCTTTGTACCTTCTATCCCCAAAGCTCTGTCGTGGGCGGGTGTACGCCTTCGGAATCGAATTGAAGCGGTGTGTCTCTGTCCTCACCCAGCAACAGCGGCCCGTCCAGGTCTGTCACCATCGCGCCTTGCGCCACCAATGTGGCGGGTGCCATGGCAAGGCTCGATCCGATCATGCAACCGACCATGATGTCATAGCCTTCCGCGCGTGCCGCGTCCCGCAACGCCAGCGCTTCGGTCAACCCACCGGTCTTGTCGAGCTTGATGTTGACCACGTCATACTTGCCTTTCAGCTTGGGCAGGCTCGCCCGGTCATGGCAGCTTTCATCGGCGCAGACGGGCAGGGGGCGGTCCATGCCCAGAAGCGCGTCATCTTCCCCGGCGGGCACCGGCTGTTCCACCAACGCCACGCCAAGCCGCACCAGATGCGGGGCGAGGTCGGCATAAATCTCCGCGCTCCAGCCTTCGTTGGCGTCCACGATGATCTTCGCCCCCGGCGCACCGGCCCGTACGGCCTCAAGCCGGGGCATGTCGTCCGCAGTGCCCAGTTTGATCTTCAGAAGCGGGCGGTGGGCGTTCTTGGCAGCCTCGGCCTGCATCTTCTCAGGGCTATCCAGCGAGAGTGTATAGGCCGTGATCTCAGGCCCGGGCGGGGCAATCCCCGCCAGCTCCCAAACCCGCTTGCCCGCGCGTTTGGCTTCCAGATCCCACAGTGCACAGTCCATCGCATTGCGCGCGGCCCCCGGCTCCAGCAGATCATACAGCGCCTCGCGGGTCACATCGCCCGGCAACGTTTCTATCTGAGCGGTCACACTCTCCAGCGTCTCACCGTATCGCGCGTAGGGCACACACTCGCCCCAGCCGGTCACACCACCATCGCTCACCCGCACGGTCAGCACTTTGGCTTCCGTCCGTGATCCACGCGAAATGGTGAAAACCTGCGCTAGCTTAAACGTGTCTGGGGTTACAGAGATCTCCAAAGCCCCGCCTTTCTTCTTGCCAAAAATATCCCCGCCGGAGGCATCCTTAAGACGCCACCGGCGCGACGCTCAGATCGCGGCGAGCGCGTCCACCAGTTTGTCCGACCCAAACCGATATGGATCGGTGGTCGGCAGGCCCATCTCGGCCTCAACCTCGGCCAGATAGGCCTTGGCGTCGTCTTCCGACATGTGTTGCGTGTTCACCGAGATGCCCACCACCTGACAGGCCGGGTTGCCGACCTGCGCCAGTGGCAGCGCCGTGTCACGCAACTGTGCCAGTGTCGGTTGCTGATACTCAGGCAGACCGCGCATGTGTTCGCGCGTCGGCTCATGACACAGGATCAGCGCATCGGGCTGACCGCCATGAACCAGTGCCATGGTCACACCGGAGTAAGACACGTGAAAGAGCGACCCCTGACCTTCGATCAGGTCCCAGTGATCGGCGTCGTTGTCGGGCGTCAGGTATTCAACGGATCCCGCCATGAAGTCCGCGATCACCGCGTCAAGCGGCACGCCACCACCCGTCACAAGAATGCCGGTCTGCCCGGTGGCGCGGAAGGTGGCCTTCATTCCGCGCTTCCGCATCTCAGCTTCCATCGCCATCGCTGTGTACATCTTGCCGACCGAGCAGTCCGTACCGACAGCAAGGCAGCGTTTGCCGGTCCGCTTCTTGCCGTTGGCAATCGGGTAGGCCACGGTGGGCACCCGCACGTCGTGCAGTGTGCAGCCATGGGTTTGTGCAGCGGCGACCAGATCGCCTTCGTCGCGCAGCAGATTGTGCAGCCCGCTGGCAAGGTCATAGCCCATTTCCAGCGCTTCGATCAGAACCTCTTTCCAAGCCTGGGAGATCACACCGCCTCGGTTGGCCACACCAATGACCAAGGTGCGCGCGCCAGCCTCTTTGGCCTCGGCCAGCGTCATGTCCTTGATACCCAAATCGGCACCACAGCCCGGCAGGCGGATCTGGCCCAAAGCATGCTCAGGGCGCCAGTCACGAATGCCGATCGCGACCTTCGCGGCCAACATGTCAGGCGCATCGCCCAGAAACAGCAGATAAGGGGTCTCAATCATGTCGCATCTCCAAATTGAGCCGGTCCCTTGCCCCAAACGACACCCATGAGTGTGGCGGTGGCAGCGCCGGAGAATCACATCGCGCCAGTCTTACTGGATATTGCTGATAAGGTGTCTTGCATTTCCGCCAAGTTGAACGGCCAAGGCGACACGAAATCCCGCCGTATTACCTTTCTTTCGAAGAATCTTCGCGACCTGCGCTGTCTTCGCTCAAATCCTCGTCATACATGACTTCTGCTTGCAGCATGCCGGGTTGTGCCACACCAATGATCCCCATGGGTTGCGCCTCGCCCGTTTCTTCTGGCGCGTCGGATCGCACACGCCGGGTGACAGCGATCACAGCTATCGCCAATCCCACGATGATGAGCATGATCTGCAACCCTCGCCCGTTGGCGACATCAAGCAAGTTGGGTGCGATCAGCATCCCGATGAATTGCCCCAGTTGCATCAAGAAAGCCATGGTCCCACTGGCCGGTATGACCTGACCGGGGCTGAGCTGATCGTTGGCATGGGCGGCGAGGATGGAATAGACCGGCAAGGTCGCTGCTGCGATCACGGCAAAGCCTACCACGATGCGCGACGGGTCCGTATCGATCGCCATCCACAAGGCTGCCAAGACGGATGTCAGTGCGAGGCCGATCACCACGTAGCGACGGTCGATCCGGTCAGACAGCCATCCAATCGGATACTGCGACACCGCCGCGGCGAGCATCGCCACAACCAGGGCAAAGGACGCCTGGCTTTCCGTAAAACCGTTTTTCAAGGCGTAGAGCGGCAGGCTGATGAACCAGGCAACAACACCTGCGCCAATGAAAACAATCCCAAGCACAGCCATGGGCGACACTTTGTAAAGCCGCGTGACTGTCATCCGATCAGGTGCCGAGTAATCCGGGGCACGTACATTCGACAGCAGAAGCGGCACAATCGCCACCGACAGCAGGATCGAGGACAGCCCAAACAGCATGTTGCCGCTTGGGTCTGGCAACGCGATCATCGCGGTGCCAAGTGCAGGGCCAGCGGTTTGAATGATGAAATAAACCGACAGGATTTGCGCCCGCATCCGGTTCTCGGCCTGGGCGTTCAGCCAACTTTCTGTGATGACGTAGAGGCCGGGAAAACAGAACCCCGCCAACAGGCGCATGAGCGACCAACTGACCGGATCGCTGGTCAGCAAATGCGCAATCGCGGCGACGGATACCATTGAGGCCAGCGCGCTGAAGGTCCGAATATGGCCGACTTTCTCAATAAGGCGCGGCGTCAGGATTGTCCCGGCCAGCGCGCCCAGCGGATAGCAAGCCTGCATGATCGAAATCTCAAGGCCGCTAAAGCCCAGCGTGTTGCCCCGAATGGTCAGCAAGGTCACCAACAACCCGTTGGCCACCATCAGCAGCATCATGCCCAGGAAGAGGGCCCAGTTTGCCAGCAGCGCTTGACGCATGGCGATCTCGTTTGATTGGAACTGTCTTGAGACAATCTCACATGTTCGAAACCACAATTTCGCTTCTGTTTCCGACAGCGATGCCGTCCGCAAATGTCGTTTCCGCGCGCTGGGTTCACGCCAAATCCGCCTTGCAGCCCCTTGCGCATTTGACTAGGCGAAGGCGCAACGCGACCTTCGAGATGCAACAGAGGACCTTTGACCATGAGTTTCCGCCTGCAACCCCCTGCCCCCGCACGTCCCAACCGCTGCCAGCTTTTTGGCCCGGGCTCCAACACCAAGCTCTTCGAAAAAATGGCCGCATCAGCGGCGGACGTGATCAATATCGACCTCGAGGACTCGGTTGCGCCCACGGACAAGGACATCGCCCGCAAGAACACGATTGAGGCGATCAACGACATCGACTGGGGCAACAAATACCTCTCCGTTCGTATCAACGGCCTCGACAGCCCCTACTGGTACCGCGACGTTGTGGACCTTCTGGAAAACACCAGCGCGCGGCTTGATCAGATCATGATCCCCAAAGCCGGATGTGCGGCTGACATCTACGCGGTGGATGCGCTCGTGACCTCCATTGAGGCGGCCAAATCCCGTGGCAAACCGATCAGCTTTGAAGCCATCATCGAGACCTCTGCCGGGATCAGCCATGTCGAAGAGATCGCCGCCGCCAGCCCGCGTATGCAGGCGTTGAGCCTGGGTGCTGCGGATTTTGCGGCCTCCATGGGCATGGCCACCACCGGCATCGGCGGCACGCAGGAAAACTACTACATGCACCGCGAAGGGGAAAAGTACTGGTCCGACCCATGGCATTGGGCGCAAGCTGCCATCGTCGCGGCCTGCCGGACCCATGGCTTGCTGCCCGTCGATGGGCCTTTCGGTGATTTCTCCGACGACGAGGGCTTCCGCGCGCAAGCCTTGCGCTCTGCCACGCTCGGCATGGTCGGCAAATGGGCCATCCATCCCAAGCAGATCGCGCTCGCCAACGAAGTCTTCACACCGTCTGATGAGGCCGTCACCGAGGCCCGCGAAATCCTCGCCGCCATGGAAGATGCCAAAGCGCGTGGCGAAGGGGCCACCACCTACAAAGGCCGCCTCGTCGATATCGCCTCCATCAAACAGGCCGAGGTGATCGTCACCATGGCCGACATGATCGCGGCGAACTAAACGTTGTCGCGACCAGCTGCCAACGCGGGATCATGAGTATTTCAAACCAGAAAGAAGCAGGGTGATCCTCGGCTTCTTTCTGGTCACAAATACTCATATCCTGCCCGTGATACCCATCCGGAGGTCCGCTCATGAAAACCGCCCTCGTCACTGGCGCTGCCCGTGGTATCGGTCTGGCCACCACGAAACAGTTTCTCGATCAGGGCTGGCGCGTGATCATGGTGGATCGGGACGCCGATGCACTAGAGGACGCCGCGGGACCGCTGGAGGACACGCTGGCGGTCGTCACGGATGTTTCCCAAAAAGATCAGGTCAGCGCTTTGGCGGCAGCGCACCCAAAGATTGATGCACTCATCAACAATGCCGGTGTTGCCGATTTCGGCCCCATCGAAGAGACCAGCTTTGACCGCTGGCGCACGGTGATGGAGACTAACCTTGATGGTGTTTTCCTGATGACCCAGGCCTTTACGCCGGCTCTCGCCGCTACCAAGGGAGCAATCTTCAACATCGCCTCCATCTCCGGCTTGCGCGCCTCGACCCTGCGCGTGGCTTATGGCACCTCCAAGGCGGGCGTCATGGCACTGACGCAGCAGCAGGCTGTGGAATTGGGCGAAAAAGGCATCCGCGCCAATTGCGTCTGTCCCGGCCCGGTGAAAACCAAACTCGCCATGGCGGTGCACACGCAAGACATCATCGAGGCCTACCACAACGCCATCCCGCTCAATCGTTACGGTAGCGAGGATGAAATCGCAGGCGTCATCACGTTTCTTTGCTCCCCGGCCGCCAGTTACGTCACGGGTCAGATCATTGCCGTGGACGGCGGATTTGAGGCGACGGGTATCGGGCTTCCTGCCTTGCGCAGCTGATCACCAGACGACCTGCTTGCCTTCAAACACCTCAAACGGTTCCAGGCTGTCTTTGTTCACCCAGGCATATCCGTCATTTGTGATCATGACGGTGTAAGGCGTCCAGTTCGTCCGCTCCCACCAGCTTTCATATTGTTCGGTGTCCGCATTGGTGCGCCACTTGCCTTGGTCGGGCCGGCCGCCTTCCGGGAAGTAGATTGTCAGACCATTCTCCGCGAAATACTGCGTGTAGCGGCTGCCTGACCATGTGCCGGTGATCGTGTTGCCGGATAGCAGTTCTTCGATCTGCGCGGCGGTCATTTGCACCGTCACCGGATCGGTCATTTCGTCGGCTCGTGCGGGGGCCAACGCCAGTGTGGGCATCACGGCCAGGGCCAGTACAAGCATGCGGCGTTTCATGGGCGGTTTCCTCCTCGGTCTTGGGAAAACCCTGCGTCGTGTCACCCGCGCGGTGCAATCATAATCGCCCGGAAGTCGTTCACATTTGTGAGGGTCGGGCCGGTTACGACCTGATCGCCGATGCGCTCAAAGAAGCTGTGGGCGTCATTGCGGTCAAGGGCGGCTTGCGGGTCTTCCTTTGCTTTGCCAAGAGTGTCGGGCCCGATCACGGCCCCCGCGACCTCTGCCGCACCATCCACACCGTCCGTGTCGCAGGCGATTGCGTGAATACCCGGCGCTCCGTTCAGGGCGATGGCCAGCGCAAGTGCATATTCGGCATTGGGCCCACCGATGCCGTCACCGCGGCGCGTGACGGTCAGTTCTCCGCCGGACAACAACAAAACCGGCGCCGCATCCGGGGCAAGCGAGGCCTGCACCGCCACGGCCTGTTGCGCCTGCGCCATGGCCACATCGCGTGCCTCGCCTTCGAGCGCGTCGCCCAGAATGCGCGCGTCAATTCCGGCCTCGCGCGCCATCTCGGCCGCCGCCGCGAGGGATTGCGAGGGGGCCGCATAAATCACGTTCTCCACAGTCGAAAGGCGCGCATCATCCGGCAGAACAACGCGCCGTTCCTCGTTCAGCAAGGCCGTCACTGAAGTTGGCACCGAAATACTATGTGCCTCCAAAATCTCACGCACATCGCCTTGCGTGCTGGCATCGCCCACTGTGGGGCCAGACCCAATCATCGCCGGATCATCACCGGGCACATCAGAGATCATCAAGGCCAGCATTCGCGCCGGATGCGCCGCCGCTGCCAGCTGTCCGCCTTTGACGAGGCTCAGATGCTTGCGCACCACGTTCATCTTTCCAATCGGCGCGCCAGAGGCCAAGAGCGCGGTATTGACCTCCTGCTTCTCGGCCAGCGTGATGTCCCCGGCAGGTTGGACCAAAAGCGCCGATGCGCCGCCTGAGATCAGGGCCAGAACCACGTCGTCTGCGCCTAGTCCTTCGACCAGCTCCAACATCCGCGCGGTGGCCTTCAAGCCCGCCTCGTCTGGCACAGGATGCGCGGCCTCGACAATTTCGATCCCTTCGCAGGGTCGGGCATAGCCGTAGCGCGTGATCACCAGCCCCTCGCACGGGCCGTAGACCGCCTCGACCGCCTCCGCCATTCGCGCGCTCGCCTTGCCCGCGCCGATCACCACCAACCGTCCGGGGGGTTTTTCTGGCAGATACGCCGCCAGTGATTGCATAGGGTCGGCCACTTCCACTGCCCGATCAAACAGACGGCGCAAAAACGGCAACGGCTCGGTCATGGCACACTCTCTCACTTCTTGGCCCAGATACTGACCCGCGTCTTTAGCGCTAACGCTTCCCGATCAACAGCCCCTTTCTGGCCGAGGTCGCGTCCCTGCTTCTTTCTTGTCCTAAATACCTCGGGGGCCGCGCCCCCAAACTTGACAACCAAAGCCACCCGCGCGACACCGCGCGTATGCTCAGCACGCTTCTTCAAGTGGCCCTTGGCGGTGCCATCGGGGCCTCGGCCCGGTACCTCACGTCCGTGGGGGCCATGCGGCTTATGGGGCCAGGGTTTCCGTGGGGCACGCTTGCCGTCAATGTAATCGGGTCCTTTCTAATGGGCGTTCTGGTGGTGCTTTTGGCACAAAAGGGCGGGATGAAGGCGGCACCCTTCCTGATGACGGGTATTCTGGGCGGGTTCACCACTTTTTCGGCATTTTCGCTCGACGCCTTGACGATCTACGAACGTGGCCAGACCGGGCTTGCGCTGACCTACATTGTGGCCTCGGTGGTTTTGTCGCTTCTTGCCATTCTCGCCGGGGTTTTGATCATGAGGGCTCTGACCCAATGAGCGGCGTGCAGACCCTGACGGTTGCAGCGGACGACGCCAATCAACGGCTGGATCGCTGGCTTCGCAAACAATTCCCGCATCTTGGTCAGGGGCGCATAGAAAAGATGTGCCGCAAAGGGGAGTTGCGCGTGGATGGTGGCCGAGTGAAAGCCTCCACCCGCCTTGAAGAAGGGCAGGCCGTACGCGTGCCGCCGATGCCGGATCCCGGCACCAAACCAGCCGTGATTAAGCAGGCCATTTCGGACAACGATGCCAAGATGATTCAAAGCACGGTGATCTACCGTGACGACCATATCATCGCGCTAGACAAACCCCCCGGCCTGCCGGTTCAGGGTGGATCGAAACTGACGCGCCATGTGGATGGGTTGGCCGACGCGTTGCGCTTTGGGCTCGATAGCGCGCCTCGCCTTGTACACCGTCTGGATAAAGACACGTCCGGTGTTCTGATCATGGCCCGCACGGCGCAAATGGCGCGCGCGCTGACCGCCGGGTTCCGGCATCGCGACACGCGCAAGATATACTGGGCGGCCATTGCGGGCGTGCCGACACCCAGGATGGGCACGATCAAGTTTGGCCTCGTGAAAGCCCCCGGACACGGCAAGGGGGGTGAAGGGGAAAAGATGCTGTGCCTGCATCCGGCAGAGGTCGAGGGGCGTGCAGGCGCGAAACATGCAACCACAGATTATGCCGTCATCGAAGCGGCGGGCACACGGACATCCTGGGCGGCTTTGGTCCCTGTGACAGGCCGCACGCACCAGCTGCGCGCGCACATGGCTGAACTGGGCCACCCCATCGTGGGTGATGGCAAATATGGCGGGTCCGGACAGGAGAATCTCGGCGATGGCTGGGGCGCGCAACTGGGCGGAGAGATCAGCCGCAAACTGCATCTGCATGCCCAGTCCCTGACCCTCGATCACCCTGTGACGGGCGCGCGCCTGACGATCACGGCACCCTTGCCGCCGCACATGGCCCGGACATGGGAAACCTTTCAGTGGCAGCCGTCGGAGGCCCCTGCCGATCCGTTTGAGGAATGGGAATGAGCGCGCCCCTGCGTTTGGTGATCTTCGATGTGGATGGCACCTTGGTCGACAGCCAGGCCGATATCATTGCGTCCATGACCATGGCTTTTGAGCGGGCGGGTGCGCCGCCTCCGGATCGCGATGCCATTCTTGGGATCGTGGGCCTGTCATTGGAGGTGGCGATCCCGAAGCTCGCCCCTGATTTAAGCCGCGATCTGCACCACAAAATGGTGGATTGGTACAAAGAGTCCTACGTCTATCTGCGCGCCAAGGCCGGTGCGGCGCAAAGCTCTCCTCTTTATCCAAACGTCCGCGAAACGCTGGACCGTCTGCAAGCCCAACCTGAAACGCTGCTTGGCGTTGCCACGGGCAAGTCGCGACGTGGATTGGACAAGCTTTTGGAGGGGCACGACCTGACGCGCATGTTCGTCACGGAACAAGTCAGCGATCATCACCCGTCCAAACCGCACCCTTCCATGATACATGCGGCCTTGTCCGAAACAGGGGTCGAGGCGCAGAATGCTGTGATGGTCGGCGACACGGTGTTCGATATGCACATGGCCACAGCCGCCAACGTCGCTTTCATTGGCGTCAGTTGGGGCTACCACGCCGCCAAAGACCTGGTAGACGCCGTCACCGTGATCGACCATATGCACGATTTGCCGGATGCCTTGGCATACCTGTGGGAGACATGCGCATGAGCGCTTGGAAGAGCAAACGCTTTTGGAAAACCGCGACGGCCCAGCCCGTGGAAGGCGGATATACCGTGCTGTTAGATGATCGCGCGGTCAAGACGCCTGCGAAACGCGCTTTGATCATGCCGACGTTGGCGATGGCACAAGTAGTTGCTGTGGAGTGGGACGCGCAGGAAGAAGAAGTAAATCCTCTTACAATGCCGGTCACCCGTGCCGTGAATGCGGCTATCGACAAAGTAACTCAGCAACATGCCGAAGTGGCTGAGCTTTTGATCGCGTATGGAGACAGTGATCTGCTGTGCTATCGGGCCGAAGGGCCGGAAGGGCTCGTTCAGCGTCAGGCGCAAACCTGGGACCCACTTCTCGATTGGGCACACGCCACGTACGGCGCGCGACTGATTCCTGTCGTGGGGCTGATGCCACAGCCGCAAAACCCTGATCATTTGGCCAAGCTGGCGGCCCCGGTTCGCGATTTGGACGCGTTTTCACTGACGGCCTTCCACGATCTTGTCGGTCTGTCCGGCTCCCTCGTGATTGGATTGGCGGCGATCAATGACTTTGCGCCCATTGCTGATCTTTGGCGCGCCTCCCGCGTAGACGAGATTTGGCAAGAGGAACAATGGGGTGAGGACGAGGAGGCCACCGAGATGGCAGCCGCAAAGGAACAACAGTTCATCGCCGCAAAAGCATTCTACAATCTGATCAATCCCGCGCCTTAGTTTCACAAATTTGAACTGACGCTGGGGAAACCTGCGGGTGTCAGGGGGTTTTTTCTTGATCCGGTCTTGACCTTGTGGACTGAATCTTCGCATTCTCACCACCGCTAACGCAGGAAAAACTGCATGAAGCAATCTCCGGTCCAACATGACCGCTAAATCACCTTTCTTAGGGTGGGTAATCAGGAAGAGGTAAAAATGAAAAAATCCGTAATTTTTGGCGCACTGTCTGCCGCCGGTCTCGCGACCGCACTGACGGCTGGCGCTGCCGCTGCGGGCACACTTGACGACGTGAAAGCGCGCGGCAAGCTGAACTGCGGCGTGACAACCGGCGTTCCGGGCTTTGCTGAGCCTAACGCCAACGGCGTATGGCAGGGGTTTGACGTGGCGGTGTGCCGCGCTGTTGCCGCTGCTGTGCTGAGCGACTCGACAGCCGTTGAATTCGTCCCGACCACCGGTAAGACACGCTTTACCGCTCTGGCCTCCGGCGAAATCGACATGCTGGCGCGTAACACAACATGGACGTTCTCTCGTGACGTTGACCTGAAGTTCGAATTCACCGGCGTAAACTACTACGACGGTCAGGGCTTCATGGTGCCTGCTGATCTGGGCGTGACATCCGCGACTGAACTGGACGGCGCAACCGTCTGCATTCAGACCGGTACAACAACCGAGCTGAACCTGGCGGACTTCTTCCGTTCCAACAACATGTCTTACGAGCCGGTTCCGATTGAAACCGGTGCGGAAGCTGTTCAGCAGTATAACGCTGGCGCATGCGACGTTTACACAACTGACCGGTCTGCTCTGGCTGCTCAGCGTGCAAACTTCGAAGATCCGTCTGCACACGTGATTCTGCCGGAAGTGGTCTCCAAAGAGCCGCTCGGTCCGCTTGTACGCCACGGCGACAACGAATGGGCTGACATCGTTCGCTGGACCCTGAACGCACTGATCACAGCTGAAGAACTCGGCGTGAACTCTGCCAACATCGGCGAAATGGCCGGTGGTTCGAACAACCCGGAAATCAACCGTCTTCTGGGCACCGAAGGTGACCTGGGCGCGATGCTGGGCCTCGACGCTGACTGGGCTGAGCGCGCGATCGGCGTTGCCGGCAACTACGGCGAAATCTTCGAGAAGAACATCGGTGAAGCGACACCGATCGGCCTGTCTCGTGGTCTGAACGCTCAGTACTACGATGGCGGCCTGATCTACTCACCGCCGTTCCGTTAAGCACATCACGGAAAAGGGCGCGGAATTTCCGCGCCCTTTTTCCATCCTGGGGGCTGCGGCCTGCAAAATAACTTGGCCCTGCACCGTAAAGAGTGCTCAAATAAGCCAGAAACAAAACGGGGAACGTCTTTCATGACGACGATAACCGACCCTTCTGTGGGGACGCAGAGCGATTCGTTCCGGCTGTCCATGCTGTTGAACGACACACGATACCGGTCGCTCACATTCCAATTCATCGCCTTGGTTGCCATCATCGCCTTCATGGCCTTTGTCGGCGGCAACCTCGTGCGCAACCTGGCTGAGGCCGGGCTGAACATATCTTATGCTTTCCTCGGGGAACCGGCTGGTTATGACATCAACCAGCGGCCCATCGAGTACACCTCGCAAAGCTCCCACGGACGTGCGGCGCTTGTCGGGCTTCTCAACACCCTGATCGTGGCTTTCCTGGCCTGTATCACGGCCACGGTGTTTGGCGTGATTGCCGGTGTTCTGCGTCTGTCCAACAACTGGCTCGTCGCCAAGATCATGAGCGTCTACGTGGAAATCTTCCGCAATGTGCCGGTGCTGATCTGGATCCTGATCATCTTCTCGATCATGATCAACGCCCTGCCTGGACCGAGGGAGTTCCGTGGCGATGAACCGACGGCGTCGATGGTTGCCTTCGATACCGTTGCTGTGACCAACCGTGGCATCTTTGCTCCGGCCCCACAGTTCACCAACAGTTTCGGATCGACCGAAGAGGTTCCTGTCACCAGCACGGGCCTGGATTGGCTTCTGGTCATCGCGGCGCTGATCCTGTCATGGTTTGTCGCTGGCCGAGTGGCAGCCTGGGCTACCAAAACACAGGAGGCCACCGGTAACAGGCCCACCACTTGGTACATCAACCTGGCCATATGGGTGATACCCGTCGGCATTGTGCTGACGTTTCTGGGCCTGACGTGGAACATTCCGGAACTCAAAGGCTTCAATTTCCAGGGCGGTATGCAGATCCGTGGCTCTCTGATCGCGCTGTGGTTCGCCTTGGCGATCTACACCGGCGCCTTCATCGCGGAAAACGTCCGTGCCGGTATCCTTGCCATCTCAAAGGGTCAGACAGAGGCGGCTGCCTCCCTCGGGCTGCGCCCCAACCGCATCATGAGCCTGGTGATCCTGCCGCAAGCTCTGCGTGTGATCATCCCGCCGCTGATCTCTCAGTATCTCAACATCACCAAGAACTCCTCGCTCGCCATTGCCGTGGGCTACATGGATGTGACGGGGACGTTGGGCGGCATCACTCTGCTGCAGACCGGTCGCGCCATTGAGACGATCCTGCTTCTGATGCTCTTCTACCTGACCGTCTCGCTGTCGATCTCGGCGGTGATGAACGTCTTCAACAACCGCATGAAACTGAAGGAGCGCTGATCATGGCAGATGCACCCAAGACAGCCGCCTTCGTCCGGCACGACACGCTGCCCGAACTGCCACCGCCCGCGTCTGAAACCGGGCTGATCAAGTGGATGCGGGAAAACCTGTTCGCTGGATGGTTCAACACGCTGATGACCGTTCTGGCGATGTACTTCATTGTCCGATTTGCCGTCGGCGCGTTTCCATGGTTCTGGAACGGGGTCTGGGACGCGGATTCCATCCGCGAATGCCGTGACATCCTGACCGAGGCCGGGAAGTCCACCGGCGCCTGTTTTGCCGTTCTCGTGGATCGGTGGGATCACCTTCTGTTCGGCTTCAAATACCCGGCGGATCAGTATTGGCGGCCAACACTGGCCTTTGTTCTGCTGATCCTCGCGGCAATGCCAGCGCTCTTTTACATGTATGTACCGCGCAAGTTCCTTCTGTTCACAGCGCTTTACCCGTTCATCGCCTTCTGGCTGGTCTGGGGTGGCTCTCTCTGGGTGCCGCTGACCATTCTCGCGGCGATCATTGCAACGGGTCTGATCTTCCGCGCTGTGGAGCGTCTGGATGTCGGCCTCAGGACTGTTCTGGCTGGCCTTGTCGGCCTCGCCGCAGGGGCCGGTCTGGCGTATCTGCTGTATCTCGGCGCACAGGAACTTTGGTTCATTGCAAGCTCCATGCGGGGAAGCGGGGCACTGGCCACTATCGTGGCTTACCTCTTCAAAGCTGCCTCGATCTTCATGTTCGTGTTCTTCATCCCGATGGGCATCTTCGTGGGCTACGCGATATATGATGACGCTGAAGGCGGCGGGCTGGTGACAGTCGTGACCGCGCTTTTCGCCATCTACG
Organism: uncultured Roseovarius sp.; assembly: GCA_963422235.2. Classification (GTDB taxonomy): domain Bacteria; phylum Pseudomonadota; class Alphaproteobacteria; order Rhodobacterales; family Rhodobacteraceae; genus Roseovarius. Next base: position 1,097,387 of record CAXMWV010000002.1, on the reverse strand, counting down.
TGATGCTGGCCTACTTGCTGGGCCCGATCTCAAGCGCGCTGAACTCGATCATTCCGACCGATCTGGTCGCGGTGCCGTCGCGTGACATGGGTGGGTACATGCTCTGTATGATCCTCGGTACGGTCTGCGTGTCGCTCTCGATCCCGCTCGGTATCGTTCTGGCCCTGGGGCGTCAGTCGAACATGCCGCTGATCAAGGGCGTCTGCGTGGTCTTCATCGAATTCGTGCGCGGCGTGCCGCTCATCACGCTGCTCTTCGTGGCGAACGTGATGCTGGCCTACTTCATGCCGCCGCAATCGAACTTTGACTTGATCCTGCGGGTGATCATCATGATCACCATGTTCTCCTCGGCCTATATCGCCGAGGTGATCCGGGGGGGCCTCGCCGCCCTGCCGACGGGTCAGTATGAAGCGGCGGACTCACTGGGCCTCAACTACACCCAGGCGACCCGCCTGATCATCCTGCCGCAGGCTCTGAAAATCTCCATCCCCGGCATCGTGAACGTGGCCGTGGGGCTTTTCAAAGACACCACGCTCGTCTCGGTGATTTCGATGTTCGACATCGTAGGCATGATCCGCGGACCCATTCAGCAGTCGACCGACTGGATCAGCATCTACTGGGAAGTTTACCTCTTCGCAGCGCTGGTTTTCTTCGTCGTTTGCTATTCCATCTCACAATACTCGCAGTGGCTCGAACGTCAGCTCGCGACCGATCACCGATAAGGAGTTTCAGATATGGCTGAAGCCGCACAAATGCAGGTCTCTGACGAGATCGCCATCCAGATCGAAAGCATGAACAAGTGGTACGGCACGTTCCACGTTCTGCGGGATATCGACCTGACCGTGTACCGGGGTGAGCGGATCGTGATCGCCGGGCCGTCCGGTTCGGGTAAGTCGACCTTGATCCGCTGCATCAACGCGTTGGAAGAGCATCAGAAGGGCAAGATCGTCGTTGACGGTACGTTGCTTTCCTCTGACCTCAAGAACATCGACAAGATCCGCTCTGAGGTCGGCATGTGCTTCCAGCACTTCAACCTCTTCCCGCATCTGACGATCCTTGAGAACTGCACGCTCGCCCCGATCTGGGTCCGCAAGACACCCAAGAAGGAAGCGGAAGAAACGGCGATGCACTTCCTTGAGAAGGTGAAGATCCCCGATCAGGCCGGTAAGTATCCGGGCCAGTTGTCTGGTGGTCAGCAGCAGCGTGTGGCGATTGCCCGCTCGCTCTGCATGCGCCCGCGCATCATGCTCTTTGACGAGCCCACCTCGGCGCTTGACCCTGAGATGATCAAGGAAGTGTTGGATACGATGGTGGAGCTGGCCGAAGAAGGCATGACCATGCTCTGCGTGACCCACGAAATGGGCTTCGCCCGCCAGGTCGCCAACCGTGTTATCTTCATGGACCAGGGCCAGATCGTGGAACAGAACGAACCTGAAGAGTTCTTCAACAACCCGAAGAGCGAGCGGACGAAGTTGTTCCTCAGTCAGATCCTCGGCCACTAACCGAACCGCATTTATTCAAAAAAACGCCCCGGGTCCACCCCGGGGCGTTCGCGTTTCAACACTAGATCAAATGAACCAGCAGAGCCTCGCCTCGTCAGGCCGCGGAATGGCGACCCAATCGTCGATCAAAACACTTTATCGTGCAAAATCATTGCTAAATCAGAGCAGCATCCAGACCCACCAAATCGCCAGTCCGAAGGGGCGGCCTGGCGATGCGCGGCGGCGGGCAAGTCCGCCTTGATTCCGCGCGGGTCACTGGGACAGAAATCTGAAGTGACCCTTTTACTTTGCAACTGGCCACAAGAGAATTGACCGTTGGCCGTACGGACAAGGCTGCCGTTGAAGCAAGTGCTAAAGGAAGGTAACTTCTAAGTACCTATCTTTAAAAGAGAACCTGTCTGTGCGGCTATCAATAGAAGAAAGCGTGTTTCTGTCAGGGCGTGATGGCAACCCTGATCAATTCTTAATCTGGCCGGAGGGTCTTCCTCAAGGTCATCTAGAAAAGATGGCTCCAAATCACGTGTATAAAGTAACTTGCGTGATTGAGGATAGCAAAACCAAGCTCTTCTCGGGCGAGATTTTGGCCAAGCGTAGACGCCAATCCGGTCGCGACGACCAATTGGTCTTGATGCTGCCAGACTGCGACCTCGGAAGGTTACAGCAGAGTGCAACAGTGCAATTCGATTTATCAGACCTTGCTAAGTAAATTGGGCTCAAGGCCGTCGTTTGCTATAGGTCATACGGACGCCCCACCCCACAAACCTTGACACACGCCCACAACCCTATATGTCAGCGCTATCGCTGCGCTGCCGCGTGAGCAGGCTGCGCCGTTCCCTCAAAGAACCGGGCGCACCAGCGATTTCCCAGATCCCGTCACGCAGGGCTCTCAGGTCGGACCTCCTCATGAAATGCGTTCATGAGGGAGAGGGTGCCGCCGAACCCCGCGCGCTCTGCAATCCTGCAGGGCAAACCCATACGCGTCGCCCATGCGTTAAGCAGGGTGACCACCGAAAGGACATGTAGTGTCAAAATTTGAACAGCTCGGCCTGTCGCCGAAGCTATCGCAACGCCTGGAACTCTCCGGCATTTCCACCCCAACCCCCATTCAGGCCAAGGCCATTCCGTTGGCCCTTGAGGGACACGATATCATGGGCTTGGCCCAGACCGGCACAGGCAAAACCCTCGCCTTCGGGCTTCCCATGATCGAAAACCTGATGACCAAGACGGGCAAGCCTGCCCCCAAGACCGTCAAGGCGCTGATCCTGGCCCCCACCCGTGAGCTGGTGAACCAGATTTCCGACAACCTTCGGGTGCTGACCCAATCCACCCCGCTCAAATTGGCCACCGTGGTGGGCGGGCAATCCATGAACGCGCAGATCAAACGCCTGTCGCGCGGGGTTGATATCCTCGTCGCCACACCGGGCCGCCTGATCGACCACATGGACCGGGGCACGGTTAACCTGTCCACCGTGCGCCACCTCGTGCTCGATGAGGCGGATCAGATGCTCGATATGGGCTTTATCCATGCGCTGCGTCAGATCGCGCCCAACCTCGGTACGCCGCGCCAGACAATGCTCTTTTCCGCCACCATGGCCAAGCAGATGGAAGAGCTGAGCCGCAGTTACCTGACCGATCCGCGCCGGGTTGAGGTCTCCCCGCCGGGCAAGCCCGTCAACAAGATCGCACAATCCGTCCGGTTCATCTCCAAACCCGAGAAGCCCGCTCACCTGCGTGAGATCCTGTCTGAGGACCCCGACGCGCTCAGCCTCGTCTTTGCCCGCACCAAGCATGGCGCGGAACGACTCAAGAAAGGGTTGGAGGCAGATGGCTACAAGGCCGCGTCCGTCCATGGCAACAAAAGCCAGGGCCAACGTGATCAGGCGATCAAGGCGTTTCGGGAGGGCAAGGCCAAGGTTCTGGTGGCCACCGATGTCGCCGCGCGAGGCATCGACATTCCGGGCGTGGCCTATGTGATCAACTACGACATCCCGAACGTGGCGGAGGCCTATGTCCACCGCATCGGTCGCACGGCGCGCGCAGGGCGTGACGGTACTGCAATCTCGTTTTGCAGCCCTGATGAGCGGCGTCATTTGCGGGACATCGAAAAACTCATCGGATTGAGTTTCGGGGAGGATGCTGCGGCGAGCCCTGATGAGACAACCGGGCCCAAGAAGCAGAGTGCAAAATCCCGCCTGGGCAAACCGCCGCGCAGACGCCACCGGCGTCGTCGTGGCAGTGGGCATCAGTCCAAGGGAAAGAAAGCCAACACAGGCTCTGATCGAGGGTTCAAAAACGCGAGCTAGAGCGTTCCCGGTTGTCCTCGAACCACCCGTCCCGGGCCTGATATGAGAGCGTGCCCCGGCCTTGAGCCGGGGGGACCTCAGCCTATAAGCGAAGGCCCCGGCTCAAGGCCGGGGCGTTCAGCGTCTCTTCACAAATTCAAACGCTCTAGCCGCCTGATCACGCGACAATCATGTCCCAGGCCGCCCGGGCTTTCTCTGTGAACAGGTTCAGGTGCCCCAGTTTCTCAACACCCGCATCCCTCGGTGTCACCGTCATTTGCCGCTTGGGCGCTGCCGGGTAGCATTGCATCGTTTTCCAGACCGTTTTGGGTGTCGCCAAGTCATCGTCTGAAATTGCAACGAATTTCACCGGAGCTGTCACCCCAGCCCAGTCCGGAAAGGGGAGAGCGTTGCCAAAGTCCGGGGCAAAGAACTCACGCCGCGTGCACCATCGCCGCCATTGCCAATACACACCCGACGGAATGTTTGAGCCAATTCGCAAGGCCTTCCCCGGCATGTATCCCATCAGGCGGGTGATCAACGGCACTGGTCCGAACCAGAAGAACCGCGCCAGCGCCTGGTACGGCCACGGGTGATCGCGCACATGGACAAGCCCGCTGGCCACAGTGATCACGCGGTCGATCTGGTCGAGATTGCGTTGGAAGGGCAGACAAAACCCCCCAAGCGAATGCCCGATCACCCATAGCGGCGTCTTCGGGAAAGCCTTCATGGCAAAGTCGCGCGCCGCCTGCTGATCATGGACCCCCCAATCGGTCATGGTGGCAACGGATTCCCTCGGGTGTTGATCCGCGGACGCCCCGAAATCACGATAGTCATAGGTCAGGCAGGCAATGTTCTTCTCTTTGGCCAACCATCGGGCAAAGGCCTCATAGAACCTGGCAGGCACACCGGTGGCCCCATTCAGGACAGCGACCGCGCGGGGCGGTGTGACCGGGCGAAAGATTTGCCCTCTGAGCTTACTTTGGCCTGAATAAAACGTAACATCCTCTGCGACAAAGAGGTCCGGAACGGGGGTTTTGAACGGTGCGGTCATGCGATTCTCCAACTAGACCGATTGGTCTACAACACCACTAGACCAATCGGTCTATACATGTCAAAAGGAAAAACATGGAACAGTCATCACGAGACAAACTGGCATGGGTCGCCGCGAAGCTTTTTCAGCAACGCGGGTTTCACGGCGTGGGGCTGAACGAAATTCTCAAGCTCACGGGTCTTCCCAAAGGGTCGCTGTACCACCACTTCCCCAACGGCAAATCCGACCTTGCGCTTGAGGCTGCAGCGCTCGCCCACCGTGAAATGACCCGGATCATCGACGATGCTTTCCGCGATGCACGTTCCTACGAGGACGGTGCGACGACGCTTTTCCACAAACTGGCCAAACTGTTTGAATTGATGGGTAAGCACACCGGCTGTCCGATTTCTGAGATCCTGTTCGTGGGTCCAGAACAAGAAAAGTTTCGTGAAAAGTCAGCCGAGTATTTCGAAGCCTGGACATCGCAGATCGAAGCGCACGCAACGCGTCTCGGCATGTCCCCCGAATTGGCACGACAGAACGCGGAACGCCTGTTTGTCACGTTGCAAGGCGGTTGGACACTGGCCCGCGCCAGGCAAGACGGCGACGCGCTGCGCAATCTGGGGCGTTTGATTTTCCCCGGTTGAGGTCAAAAGCCCAAAACCCGGCTCAAAACCGCCGCATTGATCTTCCACTAGGATGTACGAAACAATGCACTGGAAGACACACGCGTGGCTCAACGATTTCTAGCACTGGACGGCCTGAGGGGCATCGCGGCCCTCGCAGTGGTGTTCTATCACATGTATTCAAGCTGGGCGGGCTATCTGGCCGTAGACCTGTTCTTCGTCCTCAGCGGCTTCATCCTCGCGCATGTCTACTTCTTCGTGCCTGAACGGGTCAGCATGTGGACATTCACCGTGCAAAGGGTGGCGCGGCTCTATCCGCTTCATGTGTTCACGCTTGGCACATTCATCTGCGCCTATCTGATCGTCAATGGTGCCATGCCAGACTACGAGGATGGCAATCTCTACGTTCTGTTCCAACACCTGACGCTGACCAACAATGTGGGCCTCAGCACGACCAACAACACGTTCAACGGGGTCAGTTGGTCCATTTCCGTGGAGTTTTGGCTAAACATCGCGCTCTTCGCACTTGTGCCATTGATCCTGAGCACCGTCAGGTTGCTCACCATCGCGCTTTTGTGTTTCGCCATCCTTCTCTTCGGTGTGCCGCATCTGGACCAGACCAGCTACAACATCGCCGGATTGTTCAATTCCGGGCTGCTGAGAGGGGCTGGCTCGATGGCGCTCGGGATCCTCTCCTACAAGCTCTTCTGCGCCGCCAAACCCTATCTTAGCGGCCGCACCAATCTCTTGGGCCTCGCCGAAATCACCGTCGTGGCGCTCACACTGCTTGTGGTCTTCAGCCGCACGGAAACCCGCGCTCAGATCGACTTCTCTGCACCGGTGATCTTCGCCTTCATGGTGCCGATCTTCGCGATGGAGGGCGGCACCCTGTCCCGGCTCTTCAGCAAATGCTCCTGGCTGGGGGACATTTCATACTCCGTCTACCTCAACCATCTGACGCTGCTGGTGCTGGCGCGGGAATACACTGCCGAATTCAACCCGCTCGTTGTCATCGTGGTCTTCATCGCCGTGGTTCTGGTCTACTCCCGCCTGACCTTCATCTACATCGAAGGTCCCGCACGCAGGGCAATTCGCCGCCTGGCCGAGCCCTCGAACGCGTCCCTGACACCGCAAAACATCCGCCCGTAGTCCGGGGTTCATTCTGGCACATTCTGGGCCAAGATGAACGCACTCCTAATGCGCGAAATCTGTACAAATTGGGTTTTGCCTCTCTGAAACCTGCCCCAAAACGTACCAAAATACAGATTTGCCTCTACCCGGTCAGTTCCCGCGGAATGATGAAATCCACGGCCCTTCCCGTGCCTGTTCCGATCTCATTCCAGCTGTCCACATCGAACTCGGCCACCAATGTCGCACAGGTCGGGTAGTCATAAAACCGTGGATGCGGCGGTGCCACGGACAATGTGTTTTGTGCAAACCAGGCGATCCCCGGATTGTGCCCCAGCATTAAAACCGACTGGCCGGTTGCCCCTCTCAATACCTTCAGCATCACACCCGGTTCCGCGTGGTAGAGGCTGTCCAGGAACTGCGCGTCGCTGATGATGCCCAGCCTCGCAAAGGTCTCTCGCGTTCGCGCAGAGGATGAGCTAAGCACCTGATCAGGAGTGTATTTCTTGGCTTTCAGCCACTCTCCAACCACGCGCGCTGACACCCTTCCCCGGCCATTGAGCGGTCGGTCATGGTCACTCATCAGCGGGTCATCCCAGCTCGACTTCGCGTGCCGCATCAGGATCAGCTGCTTCATCGAAACGCTTCCATGTGAAAGGCCGACTGCGCCTCCTCGCGGCCATAGCCCTGACTAACTGGACAGGCCCTGCGCACCGCACAGCCGCGCGCCAGGCAGTCGTTCCCGGACCGATCCAGATCGCTGCGGCAGCCCTCAACGTCATACTCCGCCTTGCCAAACGCATCGATCGGGCAGGCTGTCAGGCAGGGCATTTTTTCGCAAGTATTACAAGGATTTGGCCCTGCTTTCGGTGTCTCAATCCCATAGGAAAATCCGATCGCGCCTCGAAATGAAATCATCAATCCCGCCGCATCGTGCACCAGCAATCCCACCGGTGAGACATGTGCCCGACCACTCATCTGTGCCCATTTGCAAAACGGCTGATAGGGCGGGCCTTCGAACGGGAAAAACGCCTGTCCGCCAAGGTCCTCTGCCAGTGCTCCGATCACCCGGGATGACCAGCGATCCATCGGATGCGCCGCTCCGTCCTTGTACTCGCAAGAGCTTGTAAAATATTTCCAAAATCCGGATTCATGCGGCCCCAGCAAGAACAGGGTTTCGATCCCTTGAGGCAGGTCTTCGCGCACTGTTCCCATCACGGCCAACTGCACGCGGCCGACCCTGGCTTCGATATCCTGAAATGACAAACGCACCGTTTGCATCGGCCCGCCCTTTTCCCGTTATCCCATGGAGATTACGCAAAAAAACCACGCGGGCAAGCGGTCGGCATCACTTGGCGCGGATCATGGAGCCAGCACCTTGATCGGTGAACAGCTCCAGCAGCACCGCATTCGGCGCCCGACCATCCAAGATGACCACGGCTTTGACCCCGGAGGCGAGTGCATCCAAGGCGGTCTGTGTCTTGGGGATCATGCCGCCTGCGATGACACCTGATTCCGTCAACTCTTTGATCTGGCTTGCAGAAATGTTGGTTAAAATGTCGCCATTCGCGTCTTTTACCCCGTCGACATCCGTCAGCAGCAAAAGGCGATCAGCCTGCAGCGCCCGGGCAATGGCACCCGCTGCGTCATCACCGTTGATGTTGAATGTCTCGCCATCTTGCCCCGCACCAAGCGGTGCGATCACCGGGATCACATGGTCGCGGAAGAGGGTGTGCAGGATTGACGGATCCACCTGATTTGGCACCCCCACAAGGCCAAGCGACGGATCAGCGGGTGTGCAGTTTATGAGGCCCGCGTCTTTGCCTGAAAGTCCAACCGCCTTGCCGCCCTGTCGGTTGATTGCGTGCACGATGCTTTTGTTGACGCGACCCGATTGAACCATTTCAACCACATTTATGGTTTCCGCATCTGTGACGCGCTTTCCATTCACAAAATCAGACTTGATATCAAGACGTTGTAGCATCTCATTGATCATCGGTCCGCCGCCGTGGACGATCACGGGGTTCACACCCACCTGCCTGAGCAGGACGATATCGCGGGCGAACTCGTTCATTGCGTCACTGCTGCCCATGGCGTGACCGCCGAGTTTTATAACGACGATGGCTCCATCAAAGCGCTGCATGTTTGGCAGTGCTTCGCTGAGGGTCTTGGCCCTCGCGGCCCAGTCTTTGTCCATGTCTCTGGTCTTCATCTTCGCGTCCGTTACTTGGGGGGCGCTTATGATCCTATAACGCACCTGCCGCAAGGCTTTGGTAAGATTCTATGCCTCCGGCCGGGACAATTTCAGCAAAAAGAATGGGCTAGGGCCAAGCTTTCCTCAGCCAAGTTCGGCGATGGTTGACCGCAGGGTCGGGATGCCGAGGCCCTTCTCGCTTGAGGTCAGGATCAGCTCCGGAAAGGCCGCCGGGTGCGTGGCGAGGCGCCCGCGCACCTGGTCAAGCATGCGGGCTTCATCCTTGGCTTTGATCTTGTCGGCCTTGGTTAGAACGCATTGGAACGTGACCGCCGCACTGTCGAGCAGCGCCATGATCTCTTCATCCACTGGTTTGATCCCGTGACGTGCGTCGATCAGTACGAAGGCCCGGCGCAATGTGACACGGCCCGACAGGTACTGCTTCAACAACGCTTGCCAGGCTTGCACCTTGGCCAAGGGGGCATTGGCGTAGCCATAACCGGGAAGATCCACGAGGTAATGACTTTCCCCCAAAGCAAAGAAATTGATCTCTTGCGTGCGGCCGGGTGTGTTGGAGGCCCGGGCGAGTGCCTTGCGGCCAGTGAGGGCATTGATCAAGGTCGATTTGCCGACATTGGATCGCCCGGCAAAGCACACTTCAGGGCGGTCAGCTGGAGGCAGGCCGGACATGGCGACCACGCCTTTGACGAAGTCGACCGGGCCAGCGAACAGTTTGCGCCCTTGTTCTGAGGCCTGTTGATCGGGGTCGTCGGCGAGGGGGAAAGGAAGGGCCATCACACGACCTCTATGCTGTCGCCCATGGCCACGCGCCCGCTGTGCGTGACGGTCGCGCATATCCCGAAATTGATGTGATCAAAGGCCCGCATCAAGGTGCCCAGGGTGTCGGCGTCGCGCTCTCCAGTTTCGGGATTGGCCGTGGTGGCCAGACAGCGTTCAATCGGTTCTTCGATCTTCATCTCTGCCTCACCCACGCGGATCGTTTGCCCAACCCAGTCGAATTCCTTCCAGGCGTCCAACCCGTCGAAATGAATGTTGCAGCGCCATCTCAGCGGGGACAGATCGGGTGAAATTTTTTCCGCGACCTCTGCGTGCGAGTTGAGGTTGATCAGACTGACAGACGGGTAATCTGTGTCCGTCATCCCCCGCCCTTCGACCCTTACAATGCGTACCGACTGCGCCAGTTTGGTCTGCATGATGGGGCGCACCCAAGCGAGGAACGCATCCTGTTCGCGGTCGGGATCAAATGTCAGCTCAGGTAACTCAGCGTGGTACAGCGTGACCTGACCTGTGGCCTCTTCCGTTTTGCTGCTAATCCCCATGATTGAGGCCGTGCGCGACCCGCGAGAAAAAGCCTGGCACGGGGACCAGGCCGTGTTGTCCGCGTCAGAAAGCTCATGCGCCACCGCCCAGCGTCTGTCGAAAGGCATGGTTTGCCCTTCGGTCAGATACACGTGGTCCAGGCTTTCGCGGCTGTGCCCCTTGATCGGGTGGCGCCAAAGGGCCTGGACGGTTGGCATCACTTTTCCTTCGACGATGTATCGGTATCCGGCTTGTCTTCCACCTTGGCTGGTGCCTTGCGCTTGAAGCTGTCGCGGATGTTTCCGAACACGTCCGGCTTGTACCCCTGGCTGCGCATGATGATGTATTGCTGCCCAAAGGTGATCACGTTGTTGGCGATCCAGTAGATCACAAGACCGCTGGCAAAACTGCCCAGCATGAACATGAAGACCCATGGCATCCATGCAAAGATCATCTGCTGCGTCGGATCAGTGGGGGCCGGGTTCAGCTTTTGTTGTAGCCACATCGACACGCCGAGGAAGAGCGGCAGGATACCGATGAAGAGCAAAGCCAGGATCGAACCGGCCTCGGGCGCGGCCCAAGGGAAGATGCCCCAAAGGTTGTAGATCGAGGACGGGTCAGGCGCAGAGAGGTCGGTGATCCAGCCAATCCATGGTGCGTGGCGCAATTCGATGGTGACGAAGATCACCTTATATAGTGAGAAGAAGATCGGAATCTGCAACAGGATCGGCAAACAACCGGAGGCCGGGTTTACCTTCTCCTTCTTGTAGAGCGCCATCATCTCTTTTTGCATTTTCTGACGATCGTCGCCGGCCGTTTCCTTGATCTTCTCCATCTGCGGCTGCAGCTCTTTCATCTTGGCCATGGAGACGTAGGATTTGTACGCCAGTGGCAGGAGTACGGCCTTGATGATGAAGGTCAGTGCGATGATCGCCCAACCCATGTTGCCGATGAGCAGGTTCAGGTAATGCAGGACTGCAAAGATCGGCTTGGTCAGGAAGAAGAACCAGCCCCAGTCGATGGAATCGAGGAAGCGGTCGATCTCAGGTTTGTCCGGGTCCGCGCTGCGACCAAAGAGGCGTTCCCAAAAACCGGGTTGGTTCTGGTAGGTGCGGATGGCTTCCCATTCCTTGGGACCAGCAAAGAGTCGCATAGAGGCCGTGGCGGTTTCGCCCGGGGCCACCGCCAGCGTTGGCTGTTGTGCGGTTGTCTGGAAGATGTTGCGGCCGACATCCTGGAACGTGCTGAGTTTGAGGCCTTCACCCGCGCCCGGGATAAGAGTTGTCATCCAGTAGTGGTCGGTGAAACCGGTCCAGGCGCTGTCTTCGACGCCGATGGTCTGGTGTTGGCCCGCGGGCTCGAAGTCATCGTAGTCGGTCTCCGTCAGCTCTCCGTCGACCATCTGGATCGCGCCTTCATGTAGGATGAAGAAGTTCTTCAGATCGTCCGGTTCGCCGTGGCGTGCGAGGATGCCGTAGGAGGCCAGCGTACGTGCCTCGCTGCTGCTGTTCTCCACCGACTGCGTGATGGTGAACATCAGGGTGTCATCGACGCTCATTTCACGTTTGAAGATGAGGCCTGCACCGTTGTCCCAAGTCAGGGTGATCGGGCTATCCGGGGTCAGCGTCGTGCCGCTTGCCAGCGACCAAAGTGTATTTGCACCCGGCACCTGATCTTGCGTGAGTCCGGATCCGGGGGCCCAACCGAAGAGCGCGTAGTAAGGGTTGTCGCTGCCCACAGGTGACAAAAGCGTGACGATGGGGGAGCCTTCTTCCAGCGTTTCGCGATAGCCTTTCAGGCGCAGTTCATCAATACGACCGCCTTTGAGAGAGATCGACCCTTCCAGCGTGGGGGTGTCCACATCAATGCGGGGGGCTTCCTCTTCGGGTTCCGGTGCGGCGGTGCCTTCGGCGCTTTGTGTGCCAGTGGCGGTTCCCGTGGTGGACGGGGCCAAGGCGACATCGCCATCCTGATCGACAACAGAACTAGTTTCCTGCGTGAGCGGGGCCTGATCCTCGGTCACCTCTGGTGGCGGGAACAGAAGGAACCAGATCAAAATCACCAAAAAGCTGAGCGCTGTGGCCAGAATGAGGTTTTTGTTCTGATCGTCCATCGAAGGGCCATTTCTGCTGTTGGGCGTCTTGGGGGTTCAACAGATCACAGGCCAAAAGGTCAAGGGGAATCGGGCGAAAAACTGGCACTTATGGTGGGCTGAAAGGTCGATCAAGCCGCTCCCATTTGAGCGACCTCCGAGCCCAGCCTGTCGGTTTCGCGCGCGGCCAGCCAACTCAACGTGCGATCCAGCGGCATCGGGCGGGCGATCGCGTAGCCTTGTGCATGTCCGCACCCGAGTTCCGCGAGAACGGAAAGGGCCAAGTCAGATTCAACACCCTCTGCCAACGTGTCCAAATCCAGTTGGTCCGCCATGGTGAGGATGGCCTGCACCATTTTGCGTTGTTCGGCGTTGTTTTCGACACCAAGGACGAAAGACCGATCAATCTTGATGCGGTGCAGTGCGAACTGCTTCAGGGACGAAATCGATGCGTGACCTGTTCCGAAATCATCCAGATCAATGCGACATCCCATGTCCGACAATCGCTGAATGTTGCGCGCGACGGTGTCGTCTTCGGACTTGGAAATAACGGTCTCCAGAACCTCGATGTTCAGATTTTGCGGGTCGATGTCCCGGCGATCCAGCTCCCACATGATACGATCCGGGAAGGAGATGTCGGACAGATCGTCTTGGGTCACATTCAGAGCGACACAGGGCGTTTCGTCGGAAAGACCGCGCCAAGCCTCAAACCCGTCAAGCGCAAGTCCAAGCATGCGTTTTTGCAGCCGTGGCATCAGGCCGCGCTGTTCGAGTAGGGGCATGAATTCAGACGGTGAGATCACACCGCGTTCCGGATGCTGCCACCTGGCCAAGGTTTCAAAACCCGAAACCCGACCTGTCTTCGTGCAGACCTGGGGTTGAAACCAGCCGACGAACTGATGTTGTGCAAAAGCCGCTTCAAGATCGGCGTCCAGCCCGCTGTCATTTTCATCTGAGCCCGCTTTGGGCACATGCATTGTCACCGGTGCGGATGTGCCAGCCCGGGCGGTGCGCAACGCGTCCGTCGCACTGCGGATCAGCAAAGCCCCATCGGCGCGTTCTGCCCCGGTGGAGAAGCTGATCCCGATGCGGACCTGCCGGACAGCAGCGCTGCCATCCACCGTGTCGATCTCTTCCAGATCCGTTTTCAATCGCATCGCCACATCGAATGCATCCGCCTGTGACAGGGCACGCGTCGTATTGATCACAACGCCATACCGGCAACGCCCCAGAACACAGACGCGGTCCCGCCTGCGCAACAACGAGCGCAGCAGAAGCGCGTTCTGATAGGTCAGGTCGCCACCACTGGATTTATCCTTTGCAGGAGACGATGACATCTCGATCAGTACACAAAGGACCGAGGTTTTGCGCAGACGGCCTCGGTAAAGCGCAGCATTCAGTGCGACCTTGAAAGACTTGCCCGCGCGGTCGATGCTGTCAGGATCCGTTGCGACAAGTTTCCTGCGCTGACCCCTGTCTGCAATGGCGATCAGAACGGCGAGGGTCGGCAAGGTGATGGCCGCAACAAGGAAGACTGTTTCACCTCCCATCCAGAAGCTGCCGAGCAAAGCCAACGGCAGAATCGCCAGGGCCTGAGGCCCCGTCAGAACATCGGCGATGCCATGTCTCAGGAGAACGAGCTTGTGTCGGATTGTGCGCAAAGGGCCGGCTCCTTTTTGGTGCCGGCGCAGGCTAAGCTCGGTGGTTCAACAAGCGCTTAACGCAGGATTGGTGCGTCGTCCGTATTTGCGTCAAATTTTACGGTTTCCCGCGACAGACCCGCAAAGTCAAAAAGACCTGAGTCGAGCAAATGTGAGGGTCGGGCGTTCATAAGTGCGCGAAACATGACCTGACGACGGCCAGGCGAGTTGGCCTCCCACCCGTCGAGAATGCGTTTGACCTGTTGGCGTTGCAGCCCGTCTTGCGATCCACAAAGATCGCAGGGGATAATCGGGTAGTTCATCGCCTGCGCGAACTTTTCGCAGTCTTCCTCGGCCACCAGCGAAAGAGGCCGATAGACAAACAGATCACCTTCCTCGTTCACCAGTTTGGGCGGCATGGTGGCCAACCTACCCCCGTGAAAGAGGTTCATGAAAAAGGTTTCGAGTTATACTGAGTTAAATTCGAACCGCGTACGTAAATACGATCTATGTCACTGACGAATAACCTTATCGACGACAATGGAATAGGTATCCTGATACTCGATCCGGTGTGGAACGCCCATTTTCTCCAGGAATTCTGGTAGGACCGTAGCCGGGAAGCCGGGTTGGCCTTGGTCCAGATTGCAGGCCAGAAGGTCCACCGGTAGAAGCCCGCGCCATTTCAATTCGTGAAGAATGGCCAGAAGGGTGTAACTGTCCTTACCGCCTGACAGGCATACGAGCCAACGCGCGCCCGGCTCGACCATGCCGAACGTGTCCACCGCCTCACGGCATTGCCGCACGATGCGCTTGCGCAGTTTGCGGAACGCGGTGCTTTTGGGCGCGCCTTCAAAAAGCGGATGGATGTCATCGGTGTTGTCGAACATGAGGCGGGATTAGTGCCTATGGCGCGGCCAGACAAGCGTTAACGCTAGAAGACCAGATTGAGCATGCCCAGTGACACCACGAGGAAGAGGATGGTCATGATTCCACCGGAGCGCACGAAGTCTGTGACCTTGTACCCCGCAGGCCCCATGATCAGCGCGTTCACTTGGTGGGTGGGGATGATGAATGAGTTCGATGTGGAGATGGCGACGGTCAGGGCGAAAACCGCCGGATTGGCTCCGGCGGCCACGGCAATTGACACCGCAAGAGGCACGAGCAGAACCGTTGCACCAACGTTGGACATGACGAGTGAGAACCCGGTTGCCAGAATGGCCACGCCTGCCTGCAAGGACCAGATTGGCCAACCGTCAAGCGCGATCAGGATTTGCTGGGCGATCCACTCCGCCGTGCCTGTGTTTTGTACGGCCTGGCCAAGCGGGATCAGACTGGCCAGCAGGAACACTGTATTCCAGCCCACTGCGCGATAGGCCTCATCAATGCTGAGAACACGGGTAAGTAGCATGCCGACGGCCCCGGTGAGCAGGCATAGCGACAGTCGGATATCTGTGAAGAGGATCATGCTCAGCGCGACAAGGAAGAAAAAGATGGCATGAGCCACTTTGTGAGGGCGCAGTTCTTCCTGCGGGAAATCGGACGTGACAACGACGTAGTCCCGATTCTGTTTCAGGCGGGTTAGATTGTCCCATCTGGTGTGCGCCACCAGCATATCGCCTGCGCGAAACTGCTCCAGACCGATGGCCGTGGGCACGTGATCTTCGGTTTCCACATGGCTCAGCGTCTCTTCACCACGGTGAATGGCCAGCAGAGACAGACCCGTGGTCTTTCGCAGCTGCATATCGCGTGGCGTTTGTCCGATCACATGGCTGTCGGGTGGGATAACGATCTCGGCGATGCCTGCATTGGTGGGGGCAAACTCTTCGGCAAACACGTCGAGCTTGGTGCGCATGAAGAGCCCGTTTTCGTCGCAGAACTTCTTCACCTCGTCCTTCTTGCCAATGATCGCCAACCGGCACGGCGCGGCGATTTCCGCGGTCAGGATCTGCACCATGGACACCTTGCCACGATAGTAGGTGGAGATGATGTAGATGTGGTTGTTGAGGTTGATATCGGCCAGCTGTTGACCCACGAGCGGTGTGTTGATCGGCACGTCCACCTCGTAGACATCCGCCGTCAGGCCGTAGACGCGGTGCAGGTAGTCGGAAGTTCCTTGGCCCGCGGCGGCATCGACTTTGTCGACCTTGCCCGGCAACACAAAGCGGCCCAAGAACACAAAGTAAGCGATCCCGGTTGCCACAAGCGCAAGGCCGATTGGTGTCACGGAAAACAGGCCGAACGTTTCCATTTGCTGCTCTGCCGGTAAACCGCGATTGGCGGTGAGGATCAGATCGTTGAGCAGGATAAGCGGGGACGAGCCAACCATGGTCATTGTCCCGCCAAGGATGGCGCAAAAGCCCATGGGCATCAAAAGGCGCGACAGCGGGATGCCTGTGCGGGCGGAGATACGGCTGACCACCGGGATAAACAACGCGGCCGCGCCGACGTTCTGCAAGAAGCTAGAGATTGTGCCCACTGTGCCAGAAACGATCGGAACGATGCGGGTTTCTGTCGATCCACCGTATTTGAGGATTGTCGCCGCGACCTTGTTCATGATCCCGGTTTTGTCGAGGCCCGCACCCACGATCATCACCGCAATGATTGAAATCACCGCGTTTGACGCGAACCCGTCAAACAGGTGATTGACGTCCGCCACGCTTTCCAGACCTGGGACGTAGGACAGGATGCCAATGATCACCAGAACCAGAATGGCAGCCAGATCAACGCGGATAATTTCGGAAACGAACAGGAATACAGTGAACGCAAGGGTTCCGACCACGACAGCCATTTCCGTGGTGAAGGTTATTGTCTCCATCGGTCCTCCCTTGCCGATTGATACTGCAAGGAAAAACGCAACCGGTCAAATTTGACCTGCGGTCTGAGGAAAATTGTTGAAGGGGGTCAGCCGGAAGAGTCAGTCCCAATCAGCGCTTCGATGATCGCCACAGCGCTGTCGGAATTCCAATGCGCGTCCCCCACCAGACGACCGATTTCACTGCCGTCGCGGTCCAGAACCATGGTGACGGGAAGACCGAGCACGCCCATCTCGCGCGCGATCTTGGAACGGGGGTCACGGTGAAGAGGAAGGTTTTCGACGCCGATTTCATCAAAGAACGCCTTCATGGCCTGCGGCGGATTGCGGCCTGTGGCAATGGTGACAACCTCGAAGTCGTCGCCCCCCAATTGCGTTTGCAAATCAGACAGCATCGGCATCTCTTTGCGACATGGCGCGCACCAAGTGGCCCAGAAGTTCAAAACCACGACTTTGCCTTCATAGTCGCCAAGCGTGCCTTCGCCGCCTTCGATGGTTTCAAAGGCGGTCTGCGTTACCTCTTTCGGCGCTTCGTGGATGACCAGTTTCTTCATGTCTCCGTCGCGCAAGGCTTTAGCGGCTTCCACATCGGCGAGAGCGGTGTTTGCACCAAAGAGCAGTGCCGTATAAAGGACGACTTGAGACAGGATTTTCATGGTTCCTCCGAAGGATTCCAACATGACCGACAAAACCTCGAACCAGATGTGGGGTGGCCGCTTTGCCAGCGGGCCGGACGCGATTATGGAGGCAATTAATGCCTCGATCGGGTTCGACAAGCGTATGGCGGCACAGGATATCGCCGGTTCCAGGGCCCACGCGGCGATGCTCGCCGCGACAGGCATCATTAGTGATAAGGATGCGGAGGCGATCCGGGAAGGCCTCCTCACGGTCTTGTCAGAAATCGATGGCGGGGATTTCGCGTTTTCGACCGCCCTAGAAGACATCCACATGAACGTGGAGGCCCGCCTGAAAGAGATCATCGGTGAGCCTGCTGGCCGGTTGCACACTGCACGTAGCCGGAATGACCAGGTGGCGACTGATTTTCGCCTTTGGGTGCGCGATCAACTGGATGCGGCCGAGGCATCACTTGTCCCGCTCATGCGGGCGTGCCTCGCACAGGCGGAAAACGGCGTAGACTGGGTCATGCCCGGGTTCACGCATTTGCAGGTTGCCCAGCCAGTGACATGGGGTCATCACATGATGGCGTATGTAGAGATGTTTGGCCGTGACCTGAGCCGGGTGCGGGATGCGCGCAAGCGTATGAATGAATGCCCCCTCGGCACTGCCGCTTTGGCTGGCACGTCCTTTCCGATTGATCGGGAGATGACGGCGGAAGCGCTTGGCTTTGATAGACCGAGCGCGAATTCACTGGATGCCGTCAGCGATCGCGACTTTGCCTTGGAGTTTCTAAACGTCGCGAGCATCAGTGCGATGCATCTGAGCCGTCTGGCCGAAGAGTTGGTGATCTGGTCCTCAGCGCAATTCCGTTTTGTCGCATTGTCGGATCGCTTTTCCACCGGGTCGTCGATCATGCCGCAGAAGAAAAACCCCGACGCGGCAGAGCTGATCCGCGCCAAGATCGGGCGGATTTTTGGGGCGAATGTCGCTTTGATGACGGTGATGAAGGGTCTGCCGCTCACGTATTCCAAAGATATGCAGGAGGACAAAGAACAGGTCTTTGATGCCGCCGATCACTGGATGCTGGCGATGGCCGCCATGGAAGGCATGGTGCGGGATATGACCCCCAATCGCGACGCACTGGAAGCCGCGGCAGGTACTGGCTTTTCGACAGCGACTGACCTGGCTGACTGGCTGGTCCGTGTCCTGGGGATGCCCTTCCGGGATGCACATCATGTTACGGGCAGTCTTGTCGCCATGGCAGAGGCGGCTGGATGCGATCTGCCGGATCTGACCCTTGAGCAAATGCAAACCGTTGAAGCGGGCATCACGGGGGATATCTTTGACGTGCTGGGTGTGCATAATTCGGTGGCATCGCGGGTCAGCTATGGCGGTACCGCGCCGACCCGTGTCAAAGAACAGATTGCCCGTTGGAAGGAGATCCTGTCATGAAACGCCTGTTTGCCATTCTGGTACTGACTGCTTTGGCGGGGTGCGGCGCGGATGGTGACCCGATCCAGCCATCGATGAACACGAATGTTGGTATTGGTTCCAATGGTGTCAGTGCCTCGACGGGTGTGAATCTCAAGAAAGGTCCGATCTCGGTAGGCGTGGGGCTTGGTCTTTGAGATACGTTTTCCTGGCCCTGGCTGTCTGGGGCACGATCCATCCAATGTCGTGGTTCATCACGTGGTTCAACGAGAATGGCTATGACCTGATGGCTATGGTGGATGCGTGGCATGTGAATGCCGCCACCAGCGGGCTTGTCTGGGACCTGACGGTCGCCGCGGTCGCTCTGACCGTTTGGGTTATCTACGAAGTTGTGCAGCGCAAGCATTGGATCGGTTTGATTGCGATCCCGGCCACGTTCTGTATCGGCGTTAGCTGCGGCTTGCCGCTCTATATCTTCCTGCGCATGGGCTATCGGGGTTAAGGGCGAATATGGACCATTTTCTCTATCGCGACGGCGTGCTTTTCGCCGAGGACGTGCCGGTGGCCGATATTGCCGACGAGGTGGGCACGCCTTTCTATTGCTATTCCACGGCCACGCTGGCCCGGCACTACAAACTGTTTGATGAGGCGCTTGATTGGACTGAGCATCTGGTCTGTTACGCCATGAAAGCGGCCAGTAATCAGGCTATTCTGAAAACCTTGGCGGGCCTTGGTGCGGGCATGGATGTCGTCTCGGGAGGCGAGTATGCCCGTGCCCGAGCCGCGGGTGTGCCGGGTGAGAAGATCGTCTTCGCGGGTGTTGGCAAAACCCGTGAAGAGATGCGCCTCGCGCTCAGCGGTGGCGTTCGTCAGTTCAACGTTGAAAGTGAACCGGAGATGGAGGCGCTGAGCGAGGTGGCAGTGTCGCTTGGTGTCACGGCACCCATCACCGTGCGGGTCAATCCGGATGTGGATGCCAAAACCCACGCGAAGATCGCAACCGGCAAATCCGAGAACAAATTTGGTATTCCGATCTCGCGGGCGCGGGAAGTCTACGCGCAAGCGGCCAGCTTGCCGGGGTTGGAAGTGATCGGCATTGATGTGCATATCGGCAGCCAGCTGACCGATTTGGAACCGTTTCGCCAAGCCTATCAGAAGGTCGCTGACCTGACGGAGGCACTGCGCGCCGACGGCCATGACATTCGCAGACTCGATCTTGGGGGCGGTTTGGGCATTCCATACACCCGTAGCAATGAAGCCCCGCCGCTGCCGACGGATTACGGTGCACTGATCAAGGAAACAGTCGGGCATCTTGGCTGTGAGATCGAGATTGAGCCGGGGCGGTTGGTCGCTGGTAATGCCGGCATTCTTGTCAGCGAAGTGATCTATGTGAAATCGGGCGAGGGCCGTGATTTTCTGATACTCGATGGCGCGATGAACGATCTGATCCGCCCGGCCATGTACGAGGCGCATCACGACATTGTTCCTGTCATCGAACCTGCGCCGGGGGCAGAGCAAAGCCCCTATGACATTGTCGGGCCGGTTTGCGAAAGCGGGGATACATTCGCCAAGAATCGCATGATGCCGCCTTTGAAAGCAGGCGATTTGGTGGCCTTCCGAAGTGCGGGGGCGTACGGCGCGGTGATGGCCAGTGAGTACAACACCCGGCCCCTGGTGCCCGAGGTCCTGGTCCATGAGCATCAATTTGCCGTCATCCGGGCCCGTCCGACCTTTGACGAGATGATAAATCGCGATACCATTCCAGAGTGGTTGTGATTTGGGCCAAAGGGAAGGCCTGCGCGCACAACTGAAACCTGGAAAGTGAGCATGCCCCGAGCGTCAAGCCAGCATAGCCTTCTGACCCAACTGCGTCGGCCTTTGCGTCTGACCTGGGCGGGATTGATTGCGGAACGCTTGGTTCAGGCGTTCTGGCCATTCTGGACGGTTTTGGCGGCAGCATGCTCTGCGTTGATGCTGGGTTGGCAGGATATACTACCGATCGAGGCTGTTTGGATCGCGTTCATCGGAACGGGTGGCGCGCTTGTCGGGTTTCTTGTGTTGGGTTTTTGGCGCTTCCGTTGGCCCACCCGGCAGGAAGCGATTGATCGGCTTGATGCTGCTATGAAAGGCAGGCCGCTGGCCACGCTTGCAGACACGCAGGCCGTGGGAAGCGGGGATTACGCTTCCGAACAACTTTGGAACGCGCATTTGGAGCGCATGGCGGACCGTGCCAAGGATGCCAGGGCGGTGGAACCTGATCTTCGGGTGTCCAGCAAGGACCCATTTGGTATGCGTTACATCGCGCTTTTGGGACTTGTGGTGGCGTTGCTGTTTGGGTCGGTTGCGCAAGTGGCGTCTATCACTCAGTTGGGTCCAACAGCCAACACGCCTCAGGCGACGGGGCCTTCATGGGAAGGTTGGATTGAGCCTCCTTTGTACACCGGGCTGCCAAGCCTGTACCTGAACGATCAGGATGGTGAAATTCGCGTGCCTGTGGGCAGTCGGATCACTTTGCGCCTTTACGGCGAGATTGGTGCGCTCAGCGTGTCAGAGACTGTGTCGGGCCGCACCGACGATGTGGGCGCGGCAACGGATCCTGAGCAGGGTTTCGATGTCACGGCTGATGGTACGCTGCGCGTGGATGGACCCGGCGGGCGCGAGTGGACGGTGATCGCTGTTCCAGACGGAGCACCGGCCGTGGCGCTGATGGATCAAGGTGTGACCACAACGTTTGATGGACAGATGAGCCAGCCTTTTGAGGCCGCCGATGATTATGGCGTTGAGCGGGGAACGGCGGTTTTCAAACTGGATATGGCCCGGCTTGACCGTACTTATGGCCTTGTAGCCGAGCCTGAACCGCGCGAGGATATTGTGCTGGAACTGCCCATGCCAATCGCAGGCGATCGGGCGGACTTTACCGAAACGTTGATTGAAAACCTGTCTGAGCATCCATGGGCGCATTTGCCCGTGACGTTGCAGCTGTCCGTCACGGATGCGTCCGGTCAGACCGGGCTGAGCGAGCCCAGACCAATGAACTTGCCCGCACGCCGTTTTTTCGACCCGCTTGCCGCGTCGATCATCGAGCAGCGCCGTGACCTTCTGTGGACCCGCGACAATGCCAAGCGCGTGTCACAGGTTTTGCGCGCCGTATCGCACAATCCGGAAGATGGGTTGTTCAATGATGACGGTGCTTACTTGCGCTTGCGCGTTGTCCTGCGTCGGATGGAAGGCATGATCCGTGACGACTTGCTGACCCCGGAGGCGCGTGATGAGATCGCTCAGGCGCTTTGGGATCTTGCGATCATCCTCGAAGACGGTGACATCGGCGACGCGCTTGCCCGGATGCAAGAGGCGCAGGAGCGGCTGAGCGAGGCAATGCGCAACGGAGCCAGTGACGAAGAGATTGCACGCCTGATGCAAGAGTTGCGTAACGCCACCGAGGATTACCTGCGGCAGCGTTCACAGCAGGCACAGCGCGATCGCGAACAGAATGGCGATCAGCGTCAACAGCCGTCCGAAGACATGGCCATGCTGGACCAACAGGACATCCAAGAGATGATGGACCGCATCCAGGAACTGATGGAACAGGGTCGGTTTGCGGAAGCTGAGCAGGCCCTGCAAGAGTTCCAGGAAATGATGGAAAACATGCGCATGGCTGAAAGCCAGCAAGGCCAACGGGGCGACAGCCCTGGTCAGGAAGCAATGGAAGGACTGGCAGAGACACTGCGCGACCAGCAGGGCCTTTCGGATCAGGCATTCCGGGACTTGCAGGAACAGTTCAACCCAAATGCGCGGGTCGGCGAAGATGACGCCAACGAAGGTCGCAGCGGCGATCAGGGCCGCGGAGAACAGCATGACGGACAAGGTGCCGGTCGGGGTGATCAGCAAAGCGGTGCCCAAGGCAACGAAAGCGCAGAAGGCAGCTCTGTTCAGGATCAACTCGCAGACCGGCAACAGGCGCTGCGTGAAGAGCTGGAGCGCCAGCGGCGGAACCTTCCCGGCGCGGGCACCGAGGCCGGTGATGCGGCGCGGGATTCCCTCGAGCGAGCGGAGGATGCTATGCGTGGCGCAGAAGACTCGCTGCGGCAGAACGATCTGGCCGAGGCGATAGATCAGCAATCACAAGCCATGGACGCGCTGCGCGACGGGATGCGTGAGTTGGGCCAGGCGATGGCTGAGAACCAGCAGAACCAGCAGAACGGTCAGGGCCAAGCTGACGGGCAGTTCAGCGAAGATCCCCTGGGCCGTGAAAATCCGGATAATGTACCCGGCAGTGAGGCTGATCCCAATGGCAGGTTTGCAGGAGATGTAGATGTGTATCGTCGTGCCAAGGAGTTGGTGGATGAACTCCGGCGGAAATCCGGCGACGCGGACCGGTCTGAATCAGAGCGCGACTATTTTGAACGGTTGTTGGATCGCTTCTGACGTTCTCTGTCCGAACACTGGTCTCTGAAGTTCGTACTCTTCAAATGGAAAAGCGGGGTGAAACCCCGGCCCCACGGCATTGGGATCGGTGGTGGCGTTATCCGCTGATCATGCCTTTGACTTGTTCTGCCAGACCACCGAATTGCGCCTGTAGCGCCGCGCGCGCTTGATCAACGATCTGGGTGTAGGCGGTCAGCGCGCCTTCGAGTGCCGGGACCATGGCGGAGAACTGCGGCGCGAAGATGTAGAGGGCCGCGGCAATGACGGCGAGAAAGACAGCGAGCCGCAGTCCGCGCCCGAAACCGCTCCGCCCATCTTCTTGGGTGGCCACACGGCTCCCGTCACGCGCAGCCGCCGCCTCAGCCGCGCCTTCGGCTTCGGACTCGAGCCGCTGATCTACGTCCTCGATCTCAGGCAAGAGGTTGCGGCGTGTGCCCAGATCAATCTCGGGTTCAGACGCAGGTGTATCGCTATATTCGTCTTCCGCATCCAGACCACGCAGACGCGCCATGCGCGCCTTGGCTTGCTGCAGCCGACGTTCAACTTCATCGCTTTCTGACAACCCCAGATCAGGCTGTGTTTCCAGCCCATCCTGAGCGTCGGCCTGGCGGGCTTGTTGCTCTCGCTCTGCCTCTTCCCTCAGAACGCTGGTGACGTCCTCGTCAAGAGGTTTGCGTTCTGGCGCGGATCGCTCTTCCTCGTAACCCTCGTCAGAGGCCTCTTCCCACGTTTCGTGGCCGTCTCCCTCGTCCGGTTCCGGCTCGGCGTCAGAGGCGTCATACTCCGGTTCGGGTTCCGCTTCCTCGGCAACCTCTTCGTGTTGAGGTGGCTCTTCTACAGCGGGGTCGTCTTCTTCCCACTCTGGACCTGTCTCGCTAAGGTCTTCCTCATCCGGCACAGGGGGCACGGCGTCAGGGTTGTCAGGATGTGTTTGAAACCAGGTGTCGCCGCAGTTGGAGCACTGCACGTCACGCCCGGTCAACGGGATCACCTCGTCGGGCACCTCATACTGTGCCGCACAGTTCGGGCAAGTCAGCCTCATTTTGCCACCAGTCGCCTTACGCCTGTTTCTGCCCAGGTCCCAGATTTCCTCAGTGGCAACAGGTTTAACGCCCCTATCTGCAAAGGGCAAAGCAATTTGGACACGACTGCGTGCACTGCGTCGTTGCACTGTCAGACCCCATCAGGCATGAAGTCAACGAAGCGCAGAAGGGTCTTGCGGTGATCGAGCTTGAGAATGTGGCTTATAACTATGGCGGCGGGGAGCTTTTGAGTGATATCTCATTGAAGCTTCAGCCGGGGTCGTTCCACTTTCTCACTGGTCCTTCTGGGTCCGGCAAAACCACGTTGCTCAAACTCTGCTATGGCGCGCTGTTTCCCACGGCAGGGCAGGTGCGCCTGTTTGATCATGACATCTGGAACATGGATCGCGATGACATCGCGGACGCACGCCGTAGGATCGGTGTGGTGCATCAGGATTGCCAGTTTCTCGACCACCTGTCTGTCTCGGATAACATTGCGCTGCCGTTGATGGTGGCGGGATATGACCTTCTGGCGGAGGCGGCGAACCTCAAGGAATTGACGGGTTGGGTTGGTCTGACCAATCGCGCCAAAGCCCTACCGCCGGAGCTTTCCGGTGGGGAGCGGCAACGCGCGGCCCTAGCGCGGGCGATCATCATGTCGCCTGACGTGGTGCTGGCGGATGAGCCCACGGGCAACATTGATTGGGAGATGTCGCAACGGCTGTTGCGGTTGTTGGTGGAGTTGAACCGCATGGGCAAGACGATCATGATTGCCACGCACGACCTGGCGTTGGTGCGCTCTGCCAAGACCCATGTCCAGGCGCGGGTGCTGCGGATCTCCAACAGACGGCTGCAACTGGCCGGGGCGGATCTCTGATGGCGGGTGTGTCTAGTATCGTGGAGTTTGCCATCGGCGACGCGCAGGCCGATCGAGTGGTGCCACCCACCGGTTTTACCGCGACGCTGACATGGTTCGCCGCCGCCGCGATGGCCTTTCTGGCGGTGTTTGCGATGGCCCTATCGTTGGCCAGCGGGCGTTTGGCGGAACGGTGGGGTTCTGAGCTGGCGCTGAGTTCCACAATCCGCATTTCCGCCCCCGAAGATCAGATCGCGGCACAGACGGAGGCCGTGCTGAGCATCCTCGCCACGACCAAGGGTGTCGCCTCGGCGCGGGCCATGACGGACGAAGAACAACAGGCGCTGCTGGAGCCATGGTTCGGGCCGGATGTGCCGGTGGATACGCTGCCCATTCCGCGGCTGATTGATGTGGTGGAAACCTCCGAGGGGTTTGATGCGGCGGGTCTGCGTTTGCGACTGTCTGCCGAGGCTCCCGGCGCGGTGCTGGACGATCATACTCGCTGGCGCCGGCCTCTGGTGCAAGCGGCCTCTCGCTTGAAAGCCTTGGGCTGGATATCCATGCTGCTCATAGGTGCAGCCACGGCGGCGATGATCACGCTGGCGGCCAATGCAGCGCTTGCCGCCAATGCGCAGGTGATCGGTGTGCTGCGCCTTGTGGGCGCGCGGGATGCCTATATCGCGCAGGCCTTTGAGCGACGCTTTACCATTCGGGCACTGTTGGGTGCGGCATTGGGAATGGTCCTTGGTATGCTCGCAATCCTGCTGTTGCCCTCTGCGCAGCCGGAAGGTGGGTTTCTGACTGGCCTTGGGTTTCGCGGATGGCACTGGATGTTGCCGGTTCTGATCCCGTCGATAGCCGGGTTCGTGGCTTTCCTGGCCACCCGCCTGGCGGCACGTCGCACGTTGAGGGACATGCCATGAAAGACGCGGTGCAGTGGATCAGGTCGCTGATCTTCGTGATCAACATTTACGCGGCGATGCCTGTGTTTGGGATCATCTTCCTCCCATGGGCGTTGGTCAGCCGTCGCGGTGCGATTGCTGCCTGCAAAAGTTGGTCCTACTACACGCTATGGAGCGCGAGTTGGATGGTCGGAATCAGAACTGAAGTGCGGGGAACACCGCCGTCGGACGAAGTTATGATCGCGGCAAAGCATCAGTCTTTCCTCGATATCATCCTGATTTTCATCAGCATCCCGGCGGGCAAATA
Source organism: uncultured Roseovarius sp. (assembly GCA_963422235.2). GTDB lineage: Bacteria > Pseudomonadota > Alphaproteobacteria > Rhodobacterales > Rhodobacteraceae > Roseovarius. The sequence continues at coordinate 1,071,197 of CAXMWV010000002.1, read as the reverse complement.
CATCATGAAGCGAGAGCTGATGTATGCGCCGGTCATTGGGCAATACGCGTTGAAACTGGGTTGTGTCCCCGTCGATCGCGGCAAGCGGTCTGCGGCCATCAAGAAAATGGTTGAGGATGTCGCGAAGGGCGCGCAGGAGCCTGGGCAGTTGATCATCTACCCGCAGGGCACCCGCATCGCGCCGGGGGTGAAGGCAGGCTACAAGGTGGGCACCGGGGTGCTGTATGAAGAGCTGGGGCAGGACTGTGTGCCTGTGGCCACCAATGTGGGGCTTTTCTGGCCGCGCAAAGGGATCATGCGGCGGCCGGGGCTGGCGGTGGTGGAGTTCCTGCCGAGGATCGAGGTGGGGCTTGATCGAGAGACGTTCATGGCGCGGTTGGAACATGAGGTGGAGACAGCATCGAACCGGTTGATGGCAGAAGCGGGGTTTACATCCGATGGAATGGATTGAGAGCATCGAAGACCTTGAGGCGCTTTACGGTAAGCCGGGCTCTGCATCGATCAACAAAGTGGCGACTCGTTTAACCCCGCTTTATCGCAAGTGGATCATGAAATCCCGGTTCTGCGTGCTGACGACGGTCGGCGAAAGCTGCACGGATGGCAGCCCGCGTGGTGATGACGGACCCGTGGTGATGGAGCTTGATGAGCGGACGCTGGCGATGCCGGATTGGCGTGGGAACAACCGTCTGGACAGCCTGCGCAACGTTGTGAGCGACGGTCGTGTGTCGCTGATGTTCATGGTGCCCGGGTCCAACACCGTGGTGCGCCTGAATGGTGAGGCGCGGCTGACGGCAGATGCGGGCCTGCGTGCACGGTTTGACAAAAACGGACGGCAACCCGGCACCGTGATCGTGATCAAGATTGGTGAGATTTATACCCAATGTGCCCGTGCGCCGATGCGGGCGGGGCTATGGAAACGTGATGACAGTGAAGGTCTTCCTTCTGCTGGTGACATATTGGCTGAGCAGACCGATGGCGATGAGGGTGGTGCGGAGTATGATGCGGCCTGGATGCCGAGGGCCGTGAAAACACTCTGGTAAAAAATTCTTTAATACCGCGACGGAATACCTGCCGGGCTTCGTTTTAGTATCAAGGTCCGCCGCTTCCCCATGGCCATGCGGGTCTTTCAGTGGCCACGCTCCCCGTACCGCGTGGTGGTTTGCCGGTGAGGTCCCCCAACCTCACCGGCTTTTCTTTCAAAAGTGTTTAGCTATGGATCGGCCCGTCGCCGCAGGCCAGGGCTGCCTCGCGTACGGCTTCTGAGAATGTGGGGTGGGCATGGCAGGTAAGCGCGATGTCCTCAGCTGAGGCACCGAATTCCATTCCGACGCAGATCTCATGGATCAGGTCGCCCGCCATGGGGCCAATGATATGTGCGCCGAGGATGCGATCGGTCTCTGCATCCGCCAGCAGTTTGACAAAACCGTCGCCCGAGAACACTGCTTTTGCGCGCCCGTTGCCCATGAAGGAAAACTTGCCGGTCTTGTAGGCAACCCCTTCATTTTTCAGCTCTTCTTCGGTCTTGCCGACGCTGGCCACTTCCGGATGGGTGTAGATGACACCGGGGATCACGCCGTAGTTCACATGGCCATGCTTGCCCGCGATCACCTCGGCCGTGGCCATGCCTTCGTCTTCGGCTTTGTGCGCCAGCATGGGCCCCTCAATGGCGTCGCCGATGGCGTAGATACCCGCCACGTTGGTGCGCCACTGGGCATCGGTTTTGATCTGGCCACGCTGTGTCATCTCCACGCCGAGCGCCTCAAGGCCCAAACCGTCGGTGTAAGGGCGGCGACCGGTGGCCACGAGGACGACGTCTGCGTCAAGCTGATGGTCGCTGTCGTCTTTGCGCAGTTTGTAGTTCACCTTGGCCTTGGTTTTGGTCGCATCGACGGATTGCACCGCGGCGCCCATGATGAAGTTAAGACCTTGTTTTTTCAGCATTCTCTGGAAGGTCTTCTGGACCTCGGCATCCATGCCAGGGGTGATGGCGTCGAGGAATTCGACGACCGTGACTTCCGTGCCCAAGCGGGCATATACACTGCCCATTTCGAGACCGATCACGCCTGCGCCGATGACGACCATTTTCTTTGGAACTTTTGGAAGTTCCAAAGCGCCGGTGGAGGTGACGACGACTTTCTCGTCGATCTCAATACCCGGCAGGCTGCTGGCCTCGGACCCGCTGGCGATGATGATGTTCTTGGCCTCGTGCACCTCATCGCCCACCTTGACTTTGCCGGCCTCGGGGATCGAGCCCCAGCCTTTGAGCCAGTCTATCTTGTTCTTTTTGAACAGAAATTCGATGCCCTTGGTGTTCTGACCGATGACGTCTGTCTTGTAGGTCAGCATCTGTTTCCAGTCCACGGAAGGGGCTTTGCCCTTCAGGCCCATGGTGGCGAAGTTGTGTTCTGCCTCGTGCAGCATATGGGTGGCATGCAAGAGCGCCTTTGACGGAATGCAGCCCACGTTGAGGCAGGTGCCGCCGAGTGTCTCGCGCCCCTCGACACAGGCTGTCTTAAGGCCCAGTTGGGCGCAGCGGATGGCGGCAACATAGCCGCCAGGGCCGGAGCCGATTACGATGACGTCATAGGTGGCCATTGGGGGATTCTCCTTGGATTTTTAACGTCGGTATCACGTCGGTATTGCGTCGGTATCACGTCGGTGCATTTTCGGGGGCGCTGCCCCCCGCCTTCGGCGTCCCCCGGAGTATTTCGGGCAAGAAAGAAGCCGGGGGTCATAGCAGTGCCGCCAAGAGCAAGAGTGTGGTGGCGGCAAATCCGACCAACCAGATGACCGACCGCCACGGGCGCCAGCCGAGATAGTAGGCCGGGATATAGAGGACGCGGGCGGCCAGGTAGGCGTAGGCGCAGGCGGCGGTGAACGGGGTGGAGCTGTCCGAGAGGGTGACCACGATGCAGGCGATGGTGAAGAGGATCAGCCCTTCGAAATGGTTGTTGAGCGCGCGGTAAAGGCGGGCGGTTTTCTCCGACAGCTGGTCCTCAAGCGAGCCGCCGAGTTTGGAGCGGTCGCGGGGGGAGGCGGTCTTGCCGGGGCCAAGCTCCATGTTGGCGGGGACGGACATCAGGACGAACTGGACGACCTGCAGAAGCGCGGCGAGGGTGAGGGCGGTGAGTTCGGGGGTCATTCTTTGAGCGCGCCTTTTGATTTCAGCCAGTGCATGTAGCCCGCGACGCCGAGGAAGCCGAAGGTCCATAGCCAGAGCATGCCGATGTCGCTGAGTTTCGCAAGCTCGGTGAAGGTGCCGCTTGGATCCATGTTGGCGATCATGAAGGTCCATGTGGGGGAGGTGGACATGGCGATCGACAGCCATATGGCGTCTGATTTCAGCTTGTAGACCCAGACCGTGACAAAGGCCGTGCCGATCAGGACCAGCAGGGGGACGAGCGAGATGGCCAGCACCACGAAGGGCACGTCCTGTTGTTGGGAGGCCAGCATGTAGAGGGTCAGGTTGCTCCACGCGCCGAGAGCGGCAAACAGGCACATCGCCCCGCCGACGAAGACGATAATGTTGGCCATAAGTGGCCTGCCGGACAAGACGTCTGTGAACACCGACATTACGAAAGCACCCCTTTGCGGCGCAGGAACATCAGCGCGCCGGTTTGGAAGATAAGCGTGCTGATCAGGCCAAGATAGACAAATCGTTGTTCGCGTTGGTTTTGGTCGAATTCGGCGCGGGTGGGTCGGACGAAGAGGCCTGTGTTCGTCCGGGTCGCGGCGTCCTCTTCGGTGGCGAATTCCATGGTTTCGGGCATTTTGGTGGTTTCATAGGTCCAGACCAGAACCAGTGGGGCGGAAAACACGAAGACCGGCAGCCAGTACCAAAGCGCGGTTTTCTTGCGAGCCCAGATGGCCGTGGCCGCGGACCATGCGGTGAGGAAGAGGCCGGAGCCGATGCAGAGCTCAACGATGTCGCGGGGGGTGAAGTCGGGTTCCTTCAATAGAAAGCTGACCGTGCCCGTGAAGAACAGGAACCCCGCGCCGGCAGCGATGCCGCAGGTTATGTAGATGAGGGGCTTCACGGGGTGATCTTTTTGTACGGAACGGGTACGTGACTGCCAATTAGACCCGTCCCGGGCTTGACCCGGGACCTCGGGCGGTTGGGTGAGGAACCGGCTCGGGGCTTGGGAAGAGTGTAATTAGAGAGTTCCGCTGAATTGATAGATGCTGCAACAAGAACAGAGCCAGACATGTGCAAATCTTTGATCAATTTCGACATCTAAAACGAAAAGTTGCGGGTTCACCGCTCGTTCCAGTAGTACTCATGTAGGTAAGCAAACACTCTTCTGTTACGTTGAAAACATGACCCACATCTACGCGTGAGTAATCTCCGTTGAAACTAACGTTTATGGAAGCTGATCCAGGTGTGTTGTCGCTCACATAAGCAATTGTAGCGAAATCGCCGTCTGTAGCAGTCACATCTGCGGACTGACCTGGAGTCAAAACGAAAGCGCCCGACAGAACATTCAAAAATGTTGCGGAGTTCCTCGGATCGGCGGCTTTTCCAGCCAGGCTTGAGCTAAAGCCTTCCAAGGCCGCTGAAGCATTTTGCAACTGCTCTTCACTTAACTCAAGTTCTCCGTTCTGCGAAACTATGGACGTTAGGCGCTCGATAGACTCTACTATGTCGTCTGCGTCACGGACAGTATCGTCTGTTGCCCACTCCCAAATCGCAATTGCTCCGGCACCAGCCCCAATAAGCGTTGCAGTGGCTCCGATAATTTTCCAGACCATTTCTATTGTTCCTAAATTTCTGAGCGATCAAAGATCCATCAACAACCGCCGGGGATCCTCTAAAGCATCCTTCACCCGCACCAAGAACGTCACCGCGCCTTTGCCGTCGACGATGCGGTGGTCGTAGCTCAGCGCGAGGTACATCATGGGGCGGGCGACGATTTCGCCGTTTACGACCATGGGGCGTTGCTGGATTTTGTGCATGCCGAGGATGCCTGATTGCGGTGGGTTCAGGATTGGCGAGGACATCAGAGAGCCATAGACGCCGCCGTTGGAGATGGTGAACGTGCCGCCCTGCATTTCGGCCATACTGAGCTTGCCGTCGCGGGCGCGGGCGCCTTTTTCGGCGATCTGGGCTTCGATGGCGGCGAATGACATGGCGTCAGCATCGCGGATCACAGGCACCACGAGACCCGTGGGCGTGCCGGTGGCGATGCCCATGTGCACGAAGTTCTTGTAGACGATGTCGGTGCCGTCGATCTCGGCGTTGACCTCAGGCACCTCTTTCAGCGCATGGCAGCAGGCCTTGGTGAAGAAGGACATGAAGCCCAGCTTGATGCCGTGTTTCTTCTGGAACTCGTCCTTGTACTGGCTGCGGAGCGCCATCACCTCGGTCATGTCGACCTCGTTATAGGTGGTGAGCATGGCGGCCGTGTTCTGGCTGTCCTTCAGACGGCGCGCGATGGTCTGGCGCAGGCGGGTCATCTTCACACGCTCTTCGCGGGCCTCATCTTCTGCAGCGACCGGTGCGCGGGCGACTTGTGCGGCGGCCGGGGCAGGGGCCGGGGCTGGTGCGCTTGCGGCGGCGGCTGCGGCCTTGGCGACGTCGTCTTTCATGATGCGCCCGTCGCGACCTGTGCCGGTGACTTGATCGGCAGAAAGACCGGCCTCGGCCATGGCTTTCTTGGCAGAGGGTGCATCTTCGACAACCTTGCCACCACTGCTGGCCGCGGGCGCTGGCGCAGGATCAGCGGCTTTGGCAGGTGCGGCGCCGCCGCCGGAGCTCATCTCCGCGAGTTTGCCGTTGGCCTGCACGGTGTCGCCTTCCTTGGCGAGGATCTTGGTGAGTGTGCCGGATGCGGGGGCGGGGACCTCGACCGAGACCTTGTCGGTTTCCAGCTCGCAGAGCATTTCGTCTGCGTCGACGTGATCGCCTTCGGCTTTGAACCATGTGGAGACGGTGGCCTCGGTTACGGATTCGCCCAGGGTTGGGACCATGACATCGACGCTGCCGCCGCCGCCACCGCTGGCAGCGGCTGGTGCGGCTTTGGCGGTGTCTTCGCTGGCTTTGGCGGGCGCGGGGGTGTCGCCTGAGGCGCCTTCGCTGATCGTGGCAAGCAGGGCATCGACGCCGACGGTTTCGCCTTCGGCTGCGACGATCTCTCCCATCGTGCCGGCCACGGGGGAGGGCACTTCGACGGTGACTTTGTCGGTTTCCAGCTCACAGAGCATCTCATCTGCTGCCACAGGATCGCCCGGTGCTTTGAACCAGGTGGCCACGGTGGCCTCGGTTACAGACTCGCCCAGAGTGGGGACGCGTACTTCGGTGCTCATGACTTACTTTCCTTCCGAGGTCAGGGCCGCATCGACGAGCGCGGCCTGTTGGGCTTTGTGGGCTGAGGCCAGGCCCGTGGCGGGCGAGGCGGAGGCGGAGCGACCCGCGTAAACGGGGCGCGTGTGTTTGGCTTTGATGCGGGTGAGGACCCATTCGATGTTGGGCTCGATGAAGCTCCACGCGCCCTGGTTCTTGGGCTCTTCCTGACACCAGACCATTTCGGCGTTCTGGAAGCGCTGCAGTTCCTTGACCATCGAGATGGCGGGGAACGGGTAGAACTGTTCGATGCGCATCAAGTAGACGTCTGTCAGCCCGCGCTTGTCGCGTTCTTCCAGCAGGTCGAAATAGACCTTGCCAGAGCACATGACGACGCGCTTGATCTTGTCGTCGGCGACCAGTTCCAGATCCGAGTTGCCGTATTGGGCATCGTCCCAGAGAACGCGGTGGAAGGACGACCCGGTGGTGAAGTCCTGCGTTTTGGAGATGCAGAGCTTGTGCCGCAGAAGCGACTTGGGCGTCATCAGGATCAGCGGTTTGCGGAACGTGCGGTGCAGCTGACGCCGCAGGATGTGGAAGTAGTTCGACGGGGTCGAGCAGTTGGCCACGATCCAGTTGTCCTGTCCGCACATCTGCAGGAAGCGTTCCAGCCGGGCGGAGCTGTGTTCTGGTCCCTGACCTTCGAAGCCGTGGGGCAGCAGGCAGACGAGGCCCGACATGCGCAGCCATTTGCTTTCGCCCGAGCTGATGAATTGGTCGAACATGATCTGCGCGCCGTTGGCGAAGTCGCCGAACTGAGCCTCCCACAGGGTTAGCGCGTTGGGTTCGGCCAGTGAGTAGCCATATTCGAAGCCCAAGACCGCGTATTCCGAGAGCATGGAGTCGATGACTTCATACTGCGCCTGACCCGCGCGGATGTTGTTGAGGGGGTAGAAGCGTTCCTCGGTGTCCTGATTGACCAGGCCCGAGTGGCGTTGAGAGAAGGTGCCGCGCGTACAGTCCTGACCGGAGAGGCGGACCGGGTAGCCTTCTGTCATGAGGGAGCCGAATGCAAGGGCCTCCGCCGTGGCCCAATCGAACCCTTCGCCGGTTTCAAACATCTTGGCCTTCGTTTCCAAAAGCCGCGACACGGTTTTGTGGAGTGGGTAGCCTTCGGGGGCGGAACTTAGCGCGCGACCGATCTCGGCGAAGGTTTCTTCCGGGATCGCGGTTTCGCCACGCTGGTAGTCTTCGTCCTTGCGGTCGAGATGAGACCACTTGCCGTCCAGCCAGTCGGCCTTGTTGGGGCGGTATTCCTTGCCCGCTTCGAACTCATCCGCGAGATAAGCCTGGAACGCGGCCTTCATGTCTTCGATTTCGCCTTCCGGGATCAGGCCATCCCGGACCAGACGTTCGGTGTAAAGCGCGAGCGTCGTCTTCTGCTTCTTGATTTTCTTGTACATGATCGGGTTGGTGAACATCGGTTCATCGCCCTCGTTATGGCCGAAGCGGCGATAACAGATCATGTCGATCACAACGTCTTTCTTGAACTTCTGGCGGAACTCGGTGGCGACGCGGGCTGCGTGGACCACGGCCTCGGGGTCGTCGCCGTTCACGTGGAAAATGGGCGCTTCCACCATCAAGGCGATATCCGTGGGATAGGGCGAAGAGCGAGAGAAGTGCGGCGCGGTGGTAAAGCCGATCTGGTTGTTGACCACGATGTGCATGGTGCCGCCGGTCTTGTGGCCCTTGAGGCCCGAGAGACCAAACCCTTCGGCCACGACACCCTGGCCCGCGAAGGCCGCATCGCCGTGAAGCAGGATGCCCATGACCGAGGTGCGTTCGTCGTCGTTATACTGGTCCTGCTTGGCGCGGACCTTGCCCAGAACGACAGGGTTCACGGCTTCGAGGTGAGACGGGTTGGCCGTCAGCGAGAGGTGCACGGAGTTGCCGTCAAATTCCCGATCAGACGACGCACCGAGGTGGTATTTCACATCGCCAGAGCCGTCTACATCTTCGGGTTTGAAGCTGCCGCCCTGGAATTCGTTGAAGATCGCGCGGTAGGGTTTGGCCATCACGTTGGCCAGAACCGACAGACGCCCACGGTGGGGCATGCCGATGATGATCTCTTTCACGCCCAGTTGGCCGCCACGTTTGATCACCTGTTCCATGGCTGGGATCAGGCTTTCGCCGCCATCGAGGCCGAAGCGCTTGGTGCCCATGTATTTGACGTGGAGGTATTTCTCGAAGCCTTCGGCCTCGACCAGCTTGTTCAGGATCGCCTTGCGGCCCTCACGGGTAAATCGGATTTCCTTGTCGTAGCCTTCGATCCTTTCCTTGAGCCAGCTGGACTGTTCCGGATCGGAGATATGCATGTACTGCAGGGCGAAGGTGCCGCAGTAGGTGCGTTTGACGATCTCAACGATTTCGCGGATCGAGGCAACCTGAAGGCCCAGAACGTTGTCGATGAAAATGGGCCGGTCCATGTCGGCCTCGGTGAAGCCATAGGATTTCGGATCAAGCTCTGGCCGGTGGGGCATGTCACGCAGGCCAAGCGGATCGAGGTCTGCCGCCAGATGGCCCCGGATGCGGTAGGCGCGGATCAGCATCAGCGCCCGGACGCTGTCGAGCACGGCGCGTTTGATGGCCTCATCGGAGACCTCAACGCCCTTTTCCTCTGCCTTGGCTGTGATCTTCTTGGCGACTTGCTTGGCTTCCACCTCAACCGGGTATTCGCCGGTCAGCGCACCGGTCAGGTCATCATTGGGCTGTGGCGGCCAATCGGCGCGCGCCCAGGAGGGACCGGCGGCTTCGCGCTTGACCTCAACCTCGCCGTCGCCCAGGCCCGCAAAGAATGCCTGCCACGCCTCATCAACCGCGTTCGGGTCGTTGGCGTAGCGTGCGTAAAGCTGCTCCAGATACTCGGCATTGTGGCCTTGCATGAAGGAGGACGCATGGAATTGGTCATTGGGGGATTGGTCGGTCATTGGGGTACCTCATTTGGGTTGGGACCGTATTTGTTTTCGCCCGGTTCGCTGGGGCGTGTAAGCCACCAGATCACGACGAGCGGGGAAATTGCGATGACGATCAGGGCCAGGATTACGATCGTGCCGAAGATGCCTTCGACGTTGTTCATCAGCTCTCCGCTGAAGGCATCTTCCGGGCCGAACATGCCGACGAAGGTGACGAGGCCCATGAAGGCGATCAGCGGGTAGAACAGGTAAAGGCCGGAACGCCCGGTATCGTGCATGCGGCGGAAGCCCACGGCAAGCATCGGCAGGAAGGTGGCCAGGTTGAAGGCGGCGGACAGCAGGGTTGGGCCATCTGCTGTGTTCGTGATCCCGTTGATCAGGGATTCCAGTGCGCTGGCGATCAGGCCGCCGAGAAAGCAGAAGAGGAAGAACCACCAGTATTCCGGGCGCGTTGCGCGGCCGGAGAAGGTGACGTAGTTGCGCAGGCAGGTCTGGATGGCTTCTTTGAAAGTCATTGCGCGCCCACCATCTGGCCGTCTGGGACGGTTTGAGCATATCCGCCTGCCTCGAACATCCACGCAAGACGCGTGCGCACGATCTGGGCGAGGTCTTCGGTGTAGTAGGATAACGGTGGGCCGAGGCGTTTCTGGCCGAGCGCCTTGGTCACGGGCAGCTGGGCCGGGTCGAGCGGGAGGCCTGTTGTCTTGGCGAGATTGGCGATGTCGTCTTTGAGGTGTTCAAATCGGATGGTCATGTCGGGGACGAAGGCCTCACCGATCATCACGATGTTGCGGTCATCGTGCCAATCGCTGCGGACGAATTCAGCAAATCCCTCCGCCCCATCGGAGCGGTCTTGCGGGGCAAGGAATTGCTGGCCCCAGTGGAAGTGGGAGATGACCCGGTCGAACGGGTTACGGATGCAGGCGATCTTGAGGTAAGTGTCCAAGATGAATTTGCCGAGCAGCTTGCGCAGTTTGCGGGCGGGGATGTGGGGGCGCCAGAGGCGGTCGAGGTCGGTCATCTGTGCGGTGGGCCACATGCGGAACCCTATGGCGCCTTTGTCATCGACCCGAGCAGGGCGGCTTTCGACGGGGGGATTGGGGCCGAGGCCGGTCGCGGCTTCAAGAAGCATCTCCACGGACGTGCCGGCGGTCTTCCTTGTTTTGAGGAAGATGAGCTTATGGGTATGGGAGACGAGGACCATGGGTTAGCCGTTAACCTCTCTCGCTGACCCACCCGCTTCGGCCATTCCATTGCAACCATTGGGGCGCAACCGGTCGTTGGAGTATTGGTCGGCTATAGCTGGTCCCTTATTCGAGTAGATCGTAGGTTGGGATTTGATTTTGGTGTCGAGTGGGGTGGAACCCCACCCTACGCATGTTTTTTTGGCCTTCATCGGCTCGCTCCTACCAGCACACGACGCTTGCGCGATTTAAGCTGAAAAAACTGTCCCATCTTGACGGCCTTTTCTCGGCGATTTCGAACCGACCACTGTTGCAATATGCATAGGCAAAGTCGGACAAATCTGCTTCCGACACGCGGGTTGAGTCGTATGACACCAGATTTGGGTCACTTGGAAAATCTACAACTCTGATGAACAGGCCGTCTGGAACATAGTCACGTGCTTGGACCGCGCGTTCAGGGCTTTTGAGCAGCCACCACAGGCCGGCGAGACACAGAACCACGCTCAACAAAATGAGGCTGAGTGTGGTCAGGAAAAACCTGAGTTCGTGCTGCTCTTGGGCCGCCATTTTAGCCGATCGCCTCCATCACCGCCTCGCCCAGACCGGCGGGGGATTCAGAGACGACGATCCCGGCGGAGCGCATGGCTTCGATTTTGTCATCCGCGCCGCCTTTGCCGCCTGCGACGATGGCACCCGCGTGGCCCATGCGGCGGCCGGGAGGGGCGGTGCGGCCGGCGATGAACCCGGCGCAGGGTTTGGAGCGGCCTTTCTTGGCTTCGTCCTTGAGGAACTGCGCGGCTTCTTCTTCCGCCGAGCCGCCGATTTCGCCGATCATGATGATGCTTTCGGTTTCATCATCGGCGAGGAACCATTCCAGCACGTCGATATGTTCGGTACCTTTAATGGGATCGCCGCCGATGCCGACGCAGGTCGACTGACCCAGACCCACATCCGTGGTTTGCTTCACCGCTTCATAGGTCAGCGTGCCGGAGCGAGAGACAACACCGCAAGAGCCGCGCTTGTGAATGTGACCGGGCATGATGCCGATCTTGCAGGCGTCAGGCGTGATGATGCCGGGGCAGTTGGGGCCGATCAGGATAGAGGTGCTGTCCTCCAACGCGCGTTTGACGCGCATCATGTCGAGCACCGGGATGCCTTCGGTGATGGCCACGATCAGGGGCATTTCGGCGTCAATCGCTTCGAGGATCGAATCCGCCGCAAAGGGCGGCGGCACGTAAATGACCGAGGCGTTGGCGCCGGTTTCATGCATTGCCTCGTGGACCGAGTTGTAGACCGGCAGATCGAGATGCGTCTGTCCGCCCTTGCCGGGGGTCACGCCGCCAACCATCTGGGTGCCATAGGCTATGGCCTGTTCGGAGTGGAACGTACCCTGTGACCCGGTCAGGCCCTGGCAGATAACTTTGGTGTCTTTGTCGACGAGGACGGCCATGGTTCAGGCTCCTTTTACGTGCGTTGATCTTGGTGTGGGTGTCATGTGTCCGCTCCCTTGGGTTGGAAGAGGATCACGGAGTAACTGGACCGGTTGCCCAGCCACCGGTTGCGGGCGGTGGCGAGGATGCCGCCGGGGATGGCCCATGCCTGTTCGACATCGACGGGCAATTGGCTGGTGTCCGTTTGTTGTGCCGCCGGAAAGGTGTCGGAGACATAGCGGTTGACCGCGTTGGTTTGACCAGTGCGGGCGGTGGAGCGGGCGATGCACATGTTTGGGCTGATGGCGATGGCGGGGGCGCGATTGTCGATGACAAAGACCTGCCGCGCCTCGCCCGCTGTTGTGCTGGTCGGGACGTAGCCCGCATCGCGCAGGGCGGTTTCTTTGGCTTCCACGCCGCCCGGGCCGTTCACGCAGAACCGGTCAAACGTGGCGATCAGCTCTCTCGGCGTGCTTTTGGGAATGACGTTGCCCGGCCAGATGGTGGCCTGTTCGAGCGTGTCCGCGTCGGGGGCCTCTGACGAGCACGCGCCAAGTCCGCCTACGAGCATAGCGGCGAGGCAGGATCGTGCCGTTATGCCGTGCAGTGGCTCAGTCATAGACCTGGCTGTATCCGATGTTGATGGAGATGCCGCGTTCGCGATACCAATCGAGGCTCACGGCGAAATGACGTTTGGCAGCGACACGGTAGACCCGACGCGGACTGGGTGATGGCCAAGAAATTGGCCATCACTGTTCGAACTCCACATTTATGCCCGCGTTCTGCGTTGTCAGACTTATGGACGGGTTACTGTTGGGAATAGACTGTTGGACCAACAGGCCCAGAGACCTGAAATTTCTTATGCGAACAGGGACATGTACAACCTTGCAGCTGTCTGCCTTGCGGGTCACTTGGAAAAAACTGTTTCGCACCCTGTCTTTCACAGCATACCTCAACGTGTACTCATCCCGTTTTGGTAGATTTTTTTGCTTGAAAGAATACCCTGGAAGTAAACGGGACAAGTCCTCTCCGGTCTGCATGCTGCGTTCACATGCTTTAACCGCCCGGATCAGTTCTTCTCGGTCGCGTGAAGAAGAAAAGGACTGGGGACTTGATGCCGCCGTAGAAGCCTCAGTTGTCGGGGGCTCAGCAGGGGTCGTATTGCTCGTGGTGGTCTGACATGCGGACAGCCCCAACACGATTGCAACAACACTACTGGTTTTTGCATACCGCATTACCCTTTCACCGCCTTCACAATCTTTTCGGCCCCGTCTTTGAGGTCATCGGCGGCGATCACGTCGACGTCGCTTTCGTTGATGATCTTCTTGCCCTCTTCGACGTTGGTGCCTTCGAGGCGGACAACGAGCGGGACCTGAAGGCCCACTTCTTTCACCGCAGCGACCACGCCTTCCGCGATCACGTCGCAGCGCATGATGCCGCCGAAGATGTTCACCAGAATGCCTTTGACCTGCGGGTCAGAGGTGATGATCTTGAAGGCCTCGGTCACCTTGTCCTTCGTGGCGCCGCCGCCCACGTCGAGGAAGTTGGCCGGTTCTGCGCCGTAGAGTTTGATGATGTCCATCGTGGCCATGGCCAGACCCGCGCCGTTGACCATGCAGCCGATTTCTCCGTCGAGGGCGATGTAGTTGAGATCATACTTGGAGGCTTCGAGTTCCTTGGGGTCTTCTTCCGTCGTGTCGCGCAGCTCGGCGATGTCGGCGTGGCGGTAGACGGCGTTGCTGTCGAAGCCCATCTTGGCGTCGAGGCATTTCAGATCGCCCGCGTCGGTCACGATGAGCGGGTTGATCTCGAGCATCTCCATGTCCTTTTCGAGGAACATTTTGTAGAGCGTGCCCATCAGTGCCACGCATTGCTTTACTTGTTTGCCGCTGAGTTCCAGCATGAAGGCGATGCGGCGACCGTGGAAGGGTTGGTAGCCGGTGGCGGGGTCGACCGAGAAGCTGAGAATTTTTTCGGGCGTGGAGGCGGCGACCTCTTCGATGTCCATGCCGCCCTCGGTGGAGCAGACGAAACTGATGCGGGACGTGCCGCGATCGACCAGAAGGGCGAGGTACATTTCCTTCTCAATGCCGGAGCCGTCTTCGATGTAGATGCGGTTGACCTGTTTGCCGGTCGCGCCTGTCTGTTTCGTGACCAGCGTGCGGCCCAGCATCTTCTTGGCTTCCTCGGCCGCTTCCTCGGCGGATTTGGCAAGGCGAACGCCGCCTGCTTCCCCGGCCAAAGGTTCCTTGAACGTCCCTTTGCCGCGCCCGCCTGCGTGAATCTGTGCTTTCACAACCCAGAGCGGCCCGTCAAGCGCGCCTGCTGCGGTTTTGGCTTCTTCAGCTCGGAGCACGACGCGCCCGTCTGAAACTGGGGCACCGTAAGAGCGCAAGAGGGCTTTGGCCTGGTATTCATGGATGTTCATTGGGCTGTCCCGTGTGATGAGTGTTTTGAGTCATAGTCACGTCGAAACCCCATAAAGAAAAGGGAATTTCGCGGATTAGGATCAATTCCGGTTGAATAACACGATTTGTGATCACACGCTGCAAACGTGTGATCACAAATGAACTCATCCCGATGTATGCACGTCGGTTTCTGGAAGGAACGCGTGAGTCGGTGACCCGTCTAAGGATCACCGCTGCATGTGTGTTCAGGCTAGGGAGCCGTCGATTTCTTTGCAGGCGTCGACAAGGCCCTTCACGGCGTTCACGGAGGTGTCGAACATCTCTTGCTCTTCGGCGTTGAGCTTGATGTTCACAATCCGCTCAATCCCGCCCGCGCCGATCACGGTGGGCACGCCGACATACATGTCTTTGACGCCGAGATCACCGTTGCAATAGGCAGCGCAGGGCAGAACGCGGCGTTGGTCTTTGAGATAGGCCTCTGCCATCTCGATCGCAGATGTTGCCGGGGCGTAGTAGGCGGACCCGGTCTTCAGCAGGCCCACGATCTCGGCGCCGCCGTCACGGGTGCGCTGCACGATCTCATCCATTTTGGATTGCGTGGTCCAGCCCATCTCGATCAGGTCGGGCAGAGGAATGCCGGCCACGGTGGAGTAGCGCACGGAAGGCACCATGGTATCGCCGTGACCACCCAGAACGAAGGCGGTGACGTCTTTCATGGAAACCTCGAATTCTTCAGCGAGGAAATGGCGGAAGCGGGCGCTGTCCAGCACGCCTGCCATGCCGCAAACCTTGTGGGCCGGCAGGCCCGAGAACTTCTGCAACGCCCAGACCATCGCGTCGAGCGGGTTGGTGATGCAGATCACGAATGCATCCGGTGCGTTGGCGGCAATGCCTTCGCCCACGGATTTCATGACCTTGAGGTTGATGCCCAGAAGGTCATCACGGCTCATACCCGATTTGCGGGCAACACCGGCGGTCACGATGCAGACATCCGCGCCTGCAATGTCGGCGTAGTCCTGAGTGCCTTTGAGGTCAGCATCAAAGCCTTCAGAGGGGCCGGACTCCGCAATGTCGAGGGCCTTGCCCTGCGGAAGACCCTCGGCGATGTCGAACATGACCACATCCCCCAATTCCTTCAACGCTACGAGATGGGCAAGTGTGCCCCCGATTTGTCCGGCTCCGATAAGGGCGATTTTGGGTCTGGCCATGATGCACTCCGATATTTTGAACTTGGCAAAGGGCTAAGCCCAAACCCGGCCACGCGCAAGGGCGCTGCAGTGCGGCGAATTGGGGCGCTCGGCCTGTCTATTCCCGGGCTTCTGCGATATTCACATGTCAAACCGGGGTCTTAGGCGGATCGGCGATGTTTGGCATGGGTTGGGATGTTTACGCTATCGGCGCGTTTGCGGCGCTGTTTGCGGGCGTCTCAAAGGGTGGTTTCGGCTCTGGTGCGGCCTTTGCGAGTGCTGCGATTCTGGCGCTGGTGATGCCGCCGGGGATGGCGCTGGGGATCATGTTGCCGCTGTTGATGCTGATTGATGCATCGACCTTGCGACCCTATTGGCGGAAGTGGAGTTGGCCGGATGCGAAACTGCTGGTGCTGGGCGGAATTCCCGGGGTGGTGCTGGGGGCGTTGCTTTACACGGTCGCGCCCGCGGATGTGTTCCGGTTTCTGATCGGGTCCATCGCGGTTTTGTTTGTCCTGTGGCAGGTGGCGACGCAGGTGGGTGCGATCCGCCCTGCATCGCGGGCGATGCCACGCTGGGGCGGTGGACTGGCCGGCTTGGTCGCGGGGTTCACCAGTTTTGTCAGCCACGCAGGCGGACCAGCCGTTGCCGTTTACTTGCTGTCGAAGGGCGTGGGGAAGACCACGTTTCAGGCGACGACGGTGTTGGTGTTCGGGGCACTGAATGTTGTGAAAGTCGTGCCCTATGCCGGTCTGGGCATCTTCACGCAGCAGACATTGCTGATTGATCTGGTGCTGGCACCCTTCGCGCTTTTGGGGGCATGGATCGGGGTGAAGGCGCACCATATGGTGCCGGAACGGGCGTTTTTCGCGATCACTTACGTGTTGCTAGTGATCACGGGGAGCAAACTGATTTGGGATGCGTTGACGTAGATGTTTGAAGGCGTTTCCAATCAGATTCAGGTGGTAAATCCCGCTGAATTGGTTTCAATGATCGCGAAGGACACAGCGGTTCGTGAAACTGTCATTCAATCCAGGATTGTACGCAAAATGGCGGAAAATCGACGTTTCAAGAAGTTAACTGCTATTTTTGCAGTCTTGGTAGTCTGCGCTTTTACCCTTGGTTTCCCGTCTGACGTTAATGCCAAGGAGAGAAGCCTCTCGCTGCAGAAGCACTACGTGATGATCATGTATTCGGGTACACGCGATCCGGTTTTGGTCGACGGTATCTTTTGCCCGATGAAGAACGGTAGTCTGCAGATTCGCGCAAATGGCGCTCCCACGGGTTGCGCAGGCGCTGAGCGACTGGCTCTCAGCGGCTTCGGAAGCGGGTCGCGCCGTATTCCGAGTTCCGGCACCGCAGGCGCAACCCAATTCGATCTGATCTTCAAGCCGCGCGAAATTTTCGGGCGTTTCTACTTTGCAAAGTTGCCGGGAACATCTCTTGGCGTGAGGGCAAACCAGCCCACTTACTTCTTCGATGCACAACCCGGGACTATCACTGTTATACCGAAGAAACGGCAATCAGCGGAGGAAGCAATCGCCGATGCAAAGAAAGCCATGCATACTCAGGGCTACGGCGCGCAAGCAGATCAGTTCAAATACAGGCTAATTAGAGCTGCAATGGTGCGATGTGGTTCGATTGAAGGTCGTCAAGCCTGCATTTTTGGCGATGAGGTACCTTACCCCAAATGGGTGGTCGTACCCATTATCATCCCATTCTGAAGAACAAGCCTAGGCAAAAACGGTCGTCCGACTTGGAGCAGTAGTTCGAAGACCCAAACAAAATCAGGCGTCGTCGCCCTCGATGGGCAGTGCCTCGGCAACCGATTCATAAGCCTGACCACTCGCCACCAGACAGGTCAGGCCGTTCACGGATGTCACCGTGATCGTCCAGGTCCCGGTGTCGTCGGAGGCGAACACCTCAACCACCGCGTTGTTGGAGCCCAGGCCCATCGCCTGGCGCGACTCGCCATAGCGTTCGGCCAGACGTTCCACGACCATCTCGCGGGGGGCGCAGTTGGCGGCGGCGGCTTGGGTTGTGAGAAGGCCGAGGATGGTGGCCGGAAGGATCAAAATCTTCATCATGTCATACCCCTTTCAAAGCGTGGGTGCGGTGTTGAAGTCCTCCCTCAGGCTCCTCTTGCGATACCAAATCCTGGTTAACAGAGGGTGCGCAGTGGGCGATGCAACGGGTGGGGCCGCGGGCAATTCTGCGTTGCAGCGCGAAAGGTCTTGAACATATCTGGCGAAAAGTGGCATCCCTGCGCACGAAAATTACGCAAGACCCAAACTCAAGGATCAGACCATGGATCTGGCAACCCATCCCTACCGTTCCGTGCTGTACATCCCGGCCTCAAAAGACCGAGCGCTGGAGAAAGCCCGGACCCTGCAAACCGACGCGATCATCTTTGACCTGGAGGACGCGGTGGCACCCGAGGCGAAGGCGCAGGCGCGGGAGACGCTGAAAGAGGCACTACAGCAGGACGGCTATGGCAACCGAGCCAAGATCGTGCGGACCAATGCGCTGACGTCCCAGTGGGGGTTTGAGGATGTGCGCGTGCTGCGCGATGCGGGGGCGGACATCTTTTTGCTGCCCAAGGTGAACAACCCCACGGATGTGGATGCGCTGGCCGATCTCTTGGACCCGGACATGCCGATCTGGGTGATGATGGAGACACCAACCTGCGTGTTCCGTGCGCCGGAGATTGCCGCGCATCATCGGGTGACGGGTTTGGTTACGGGGACGAATGACTTGACCAAGGATCTGGGATGTCGCTATCGCCCGGATCGTTTGCCACTGATGACCGCGTTGCAGCGGATCGTGATGGCGGCAAGGGCGGCGCGAGGTGTGGTTGCGATTGACGGGGTTTACAACCGCTTCCGCGATGGTGATGGCCTGAAGGCCGAATGCGAGCAGGGGCGCGACTTGGGATTTGACGGCAAGACGCTGATCCATCCCGCGCAGATTGATGTGACCAACACGGCCTTTGCGCCGACGCAGTCTGAAATTGACCTAGCGCAGCGTCAGATTGCGGCGTTTGAGGAAAGCCAGGCCTCGGGTCAGGGTGTTGCGGTGGTCGATGGTCAGATTGTCGAGAACCTGCATGTCGTCGCCGCGAAACGCACGCTGGCCAAGGTTGAGGCGATTGCCGCTATGGCCGCGGAGTGATCCAAATGCTGTTGCTGATCACAGGTCTTTTGCTTTGGACGGGCGCGCATTTGATGAAGCGGGTTGCGCCGGGGCTGCGCGCGTCGCTTGGCGGGTGTGGCAAGGGCATCATTGCGGGCGCGCTTTTCGTGTCGATTGTTTTGATGGTGATCGGTTATCGCGGGGCGGAGGGGCCGTTTTTCTGGGGCCGGTCGAGTGCTCTCGTGGGCATCAACAACATGCTGATGCTTCTTTCAGTTTATCTGTTCGCGGTCTCGGGCATGAAGACGGCGCTGGCGCGCAAGATGCGGCATCCGATGCTGGGGGCTGTGAAGGTCTGGGCGCTTGCGCATTTGCTGGTGAATGGGGATCTGCCGTCGTTTGTCCTGTTCGGTGGATTGCTGGCTTGGGCGGTCGTCCAGATGATCGTGATCAACAAGGCCGAGCCGGACTGGACCCGCCCCGAACCCGCGCCGATGCGCAAGGAAATCATTGCGGTTGTCGGCAGTGTGCTGGTCTTCGCGGTGATCGCCCTGATCCATGGCTGGCTGGGCTACAACGTGTTTGGGTGAAACTTATGAAACTGTACCGATTTCTGAGTGAAGACGATACTTCGGCCTTTTGTCACAAGGTGACGGCGGCGCTGAACAAGGGGTGGGAGCTGCATGGGCCGCCCACCTATGCGTTTGATCAGGCCAATGGCGTGATGCGCTGCGGGCAGGCGGTGGTGAAAGAGGTTGAGGGTGACTACACCCCCGAGACGAAGCTGGGAGAGCAGTGATGGCCAAGACGAATGCAGGTCGTTTCTTTGAAGATTACACAGTCGGCGAGACGATCCACCACGCAGTGCCCCGCACGGTATCGGGTGGGGAGCGGGCGCTCTATCATGCGCTCTATCCGGCACGACATGCGATTTACTCATCGGATGCGTTTGCGCAAAACTGTGGGCTACCGGCTGCACCCTTGGATGACATCGCTGCGTTTCACGTGGTGTTTGGCAAGACGGTGCCGGATATCTCTCTGAATGCATTGGCGAATTTGGGGTATGCCGAGGGGCGGTGGCTCAAACCTGTCTGGCCCGGGGATACGATCCGGTCCACGTCAGAGGTGATAGGGCTGAAGCAGAATTCCAACGGCAAATCTGGTGTGGTCTGGGTGCGTACGCGGGGGATGAACCAGCATGACGACGTGGTGCTGGACTATGTGCGCTGGGCGATGGTGCGGAAACGCGATTTTGAGAGCGACGCGCCTGAGACGGTGATCCCGACGCTCAAACCTGCGCTGGAAGCGGGTGATCTGGTGGTGCCCGAGGGCCTGGATTTCACGAACTATGATTTCACGCTGGCCGGTGAACCGCATCGCTGGGGCGATTATGAGATCGGCGAGACGATTGATCACGTGGATGGCGTGACGGTCGAAGAAGCCGAGCACATGATGGCCACGCGGCTTTGGCAGAATACGGCGAAGGTGCATTTCGATGTGGGCTCGCGCCCGGACGGGCGGCGGCTGATCTATGGCGGGCATGTGATTTCCATGGCGCGCACGTTGTCTTTCAACGGGTTGGCCAATGCGCAGGTTGTGGCGGGGCTGAATGGCGGGACCCATGCGAACCCGTGCTACAGCGGTGACACGATCAAAGCGTGGTCGGAAGTGCTGGACAAGGCTGAGACCGATGCGCCGGGTGTTGGGGCGTTGCGGTTGCGGCTGGTGGCGACCAAGGGCGGTGCGCCGTTTGAGCTGAAGGGGGAGGAGGGCAAGTACCTTCCCGATGTGATGCTTGATCTGGATTACTGGGCGCTGATGCCAACTTAGGGCCCGGCGTTACGGTCTGGATTTGAGTATTTTTGACCAGAAAGAAGCAGGGTTTGGTCTTCTTTCTGGTCGCAAATACTCCGGGGGAGACGCCAAAAGGCGGCGGGGGCAGCGCCCCCAAACACTTCCGAAAATGTGAACCGCGCGCGAAATTTGCCTGCTAGGCAGAGGACGCGGGATTGGCCATGGTGGCGGTATGGAGTTGCGCGCCCTTCTTACCGCTGTATTTGTCAGCTTTGCTCAGCCTGTGGTGGCATGCGACATCGCCTTGGTGCTTGCGGTGGATGTGTCCGGATCGGTCGACTCAGAGGAGTTTGCCATTCAGATGGACGGGCTTGCCGAAGGTTTGCGGGATGGCAGCGTGTCGGAAGCATTGGTCGCAGGCGAGGCGGCGATCACCGTATTGCAATGGACCGGGACATCGCGGCAGGCAGTTACCGTGCCTTGGACGCAAGTGAAGAGCTTTGAAGATCTTGAGGCTCTGGCGCAGAGGATCGAGCAGGCCACGCGCAAGTGGCGCAATTTCTCCACCGCGATCGGGGAGGCGCTGCAGTTTTCCCATGCGCAGTTTGCGGATGCGCCGGAGTGCAAACGCAAGGTGATCGATATCTCTGGCGACGGATCATCCAACGAAGGGATTGAACCCACCGAGGTGCGCGATGCGCTTTACGAAGACGGGATTGTGGTGAATGCCCTTGTGATTGAGGGGGCCGAGCCGAGGATGACCGAGTATTTCTGGGAGAATGTTATCCTTGGGGCCGGTGCGTTTGTGATCACGGCCAACAGTTATGACGAGTATCCTAAGCGGATGCGGGCCAAGCTCTTGCGGGAAGTGGCCAAGCAAATTTCGCTCGAATCGTGGCCCGCGATGCGGGATGCGTTGTGATTTTACACGGGGATCACAGGGAATTCCGCGTGATCGCATTGCGGGGCAATGTGACGATTCGCGCGCCTGAGTTGCGCATTCGGGCTTTGCACAGCCTGTACAACGTTTAAAACAGGGGAAGACCTTAGCCAGTGATGTGCCGTGGCTTGTCCAATCAGCTTGGCGCATCCAGCCTGAACGAAGGAGGCTTTCTATGGCCGATGTGAACCGCGGCAATCGCCCGCTGTCACCGCATCTGACGATTTACCGTCCGCAGCTGACCTCGATGACGTCGATCCTGACCCGGATCACAGGGAATGCCCTTTTGCTGGCGTCGCTGATGATCGTGTGGTGGTTTTTGGCGGCAGCCATTTCGCCGGAGTATTTCGCGTTTGCGGATCGCCTGATCACCAGTTTCCTGGGTGACTTGATCATGCTCGGGTCGGTCTGGGCGCTTTGGTACCATCTGCTGGCGGGTGTGCGGCACCTGATCTGGGATAATGCCATGATGCTGGACATTCCGACGGCGGAGAAGCTGGGCTGGGCCGTGGTTGGCGGGTCTGTCCTGCTGACAATTGTCACAGTGGTTGTGGTCTGAGGGGCGCGGCGATGTTGTCAAAAATCAAATACGCCTTTCACCACGGCAGCCTGAGCGAGGCCGTGCATCATTTCGTGCTGATGAAGGTCAGCTCAATCGCACTTTTGTTCCTGATCCCGCTGTTTGTGTTCACGGTTGGCCCGATGCTGGGGCGCCCGCATGAAGAGGTTGTGGCCTTTTTCGGCAAGCCGTTTCCGGCGGTGGTTGTGGCGCTGACTTTCATCGTTGGCTTCAAGCATTTCAGTGACGGTGTGCAGGTCCTGCTGGAGGACTATGTCCACGGCACGGCGCGCAAAGTGTCTATCATGATCATGACCGGTTTGAGCTATGCCGCGATGCTCATCGGTCTTTACGCAATTTTGAAGATCGCGCTCTGAGCGCGGCTGAAAAGGGTTCACATGGCAGCTTACGAATATGAGACCCATGAGTATGACGTTGTGGTCGTTGGGGCCGGCGGGGCCGGTCTGCGCGCGACGTTGGGCATGGCAGAGCAAGGGCTGAAAACGGCCTGCGTCACGAAGGTGTTTCCAACCCGGTCGCATACGGTGGCCGCGCAGGGGGGCATTGCCGCAAGTCTTGGCAACATGGGCCCGGATAGTTGGCAGTGGCATATGTATGACACGGTGAAAGGCTCTGACTGGCTGGGTGACACAGACGCCATGGAGTATCTGGCGCGGGAAGCGCCGAAAGCCGTTTATGAACTTGAGCACTATGGCGTGCCGTTCAGCCGGACCGAGGAAGGCAAGATTTACCAGCGTCCGTTCGGTGGCCATACGACAGAGTTCGGGGAAGGCCCGCCGGTGCAGCGAACCTGTGCCGCTGCGGACCGGACGGGTCATGCGATTTTGCACACGCTTTATGGGCAGTCTCTCAAGAACAACGCCGAATTCTACATCGAGTATTTCGCGATTGATCTGATCATGACCGATGGGGCGTGCACTGGAGTTGTGTGCTGGAAGCTCGATGATGGCACGATGCATGTCTTCAACGCCAAGATGGTTGTGCTGGCCACAGGAGGCTATGGCCGGGCTTACTTCAGCGCCACGTCTGCGCATACCTGCACCGGCGATGGTGGTGGCATGGTCGCGCGAGCTGGCTTGCATCTGCAGGATATGGAGTTTGTGCAGTTTCACCCGACGGGGATTTACGGCTCTGGCTGTTTGATCACCGAAGGGGCGCGTGGGGAAGGTGGATACCTGACCAACTCCGAAGGTGAACGATTCATGGAGCGCTATGCGCCGAACTACAAAGACCTCGCACCGCGGGATTACGTGAGCCGGTCGATGACGATGGAAATCCGCGAAGGGCGCGGTGTGGGCGCGGAAGGTGATCATATTCATCTCAACCTCAGCCACCTGCCGCCCGAGGCGTTGCAACTTCGCCTGCCGGGGATTTCCGAAAGCGCGCGCATTTTTGCGGGTGTGGATGTCACCAAGGAGCCGATCCCGGTGTTGCCGACGGTGCACTACAACATGGGTGGTATTCCGACGAACTATTGGGGTGAGGTGATCAGCCCGACGAAGGATGATCCAAACCGCATTGTGCCCGGCCTGATGGCCGTGGGTGAGGCGGGATGTGCCTCGGTGCATGGGGCGAACCGGCTTGGGTCCAACTCTCTGATCGACCTTGTTGTGTTTGGTCGAGCCTCGGCCATTCGCGCCGGCGAGGTGGTGGATCGCGAAGAGGCAAGGCCGTCGACGAACAAGGCCGAAGTGGACAAGGTGTTCGACCGGTTTGACGGGTTGCGCCATGCCGATGGCGCGGTTCCGACGGCGGATCTGCGCCTTGAGATGCAGAAAACCATGCAGGCGGATGCGGCCGTGTTCCGGACATCAAAAACGATGGCCGAGGGCGTCGAGAAAATGGATGCGATTGCGCGCAAGATCGACGACATCAAGGTCACGGATCGCAGCCTTTACTGGAATTCTGACCTGATGGAGACGCTGGAGCTGACCAACCTGATGCCCAATGCACTTGCGACGATCTATGGCGCGGAGGCGCGGCATGAAAGCCGGGGCGCGCATGCCCATGAAGATTTCACAACGCGTGATGATGAGAACTGGCGCGTGCATACGGTGGCCAAGGTGGACGGCCCGGATTGCGCCCTGACCTACCGCCCGATCATCGAGGCCCCGCTGACGGCGGAAGATGACGGCGGGATTGAGCTCAAGAAGATTGCCCCGAAGGAACGGACGTTCTGATGCGACATTTGCTCAAACTTTTGGTTGCCGGTGCCGCAATTGGCTTCGGCGCGATGCATGCACACGCGCAGACGCAGATTCAGTCTTCTGATGCTGCGGCTCTGAATGATGCAAATCTTGACTGTTTTTTTGAGGTAAAAGACTCTGGTAAGTTGTCGACGGTGGTCCGAACGAGAGATGGGCAAGGTACGCTGAAGATTAAGAAAAAGAGCGGTGCAACAGACGAGCTTGTGGCTCAGTTTGTTGCCTGTGTTCAAGGTAAACTCTGATCGTGCGCTCCTTCCAGAATACCGCGATGCGGATATTGGCCATTGTTGTGATCTGTGCCCTGTCGGCCTGTGGCGCGGCGCAGGATGCGGCGGATGACCTCGCAAGGGATCGGGCCAAGGTGGTGGTGAACGGGATTGTCGAAGACCGCTTTCCCGGCGTGAACGCCGCACCCGTGACGGATTGCATCATTGATGCGGCCTCTGCCGGGGAGATCGTGCAGATTGCGAGCGCATCCGTGACAGGTGTGACTTCGGACACCGTGAGTCAGGTTATTGAGATCGCGCAGCGTCCGGATGCGGTGTCGTGCATCAGCAAGAACAGCATTGCCTGCTCGGGCTTTAAAAGGGTGCGCCGCCGTGTCGGCGTTGCGACATGACCAAGTGGCCAGAGCTTGATATCACCCCCGGCCCCGTGATCCGTGTGTTCGGACTGAAGCGGTCGGGCAATCATGCGATCATCAACTGGCTGACGCGCAATGCGCCTGAGGGGCGTTCGATCTTTTTCAACAATTGCCGGGCCGGGAAAAGCCCGTTTGTGGCCCATCACGGGATTGAGTTGAACGGAGAGCATGTGCGCCGGACCGGGGCGAGGGTAAAACGATATGCCCGTCAGGCCGGGGATGGGGCGGCGGTGTTCATTTCGTATGAAAACGTCATGCCGCACGGGGACCGCAAGCGCCCGATTGCCCCGGAGCTGGATGAAGACAAGATCACGCAGAACGTTGTCATTGCGCGGGATTTTCTGAACTGGTCGGCGTCGATGGTCAAAAAGGTTCAGGGCAATGCCAGCATCGAGGCGCATCAGAGACTGGCCAGCGTGCTGCGGATGATCCCGGTTTATGGGCAAATGCTGGATTTGATGATCGCGCAGCCGGACAATGGGCTGGTCGTCATCACCTATGCGGATTGGCATTCGGACCCGGGTTTTCGGCATGGCATTCTGAACGCCCTTGGGTTTGAGCCTAGGGATGACAACACCAGCCGGGTGGAGGCTTACGGGAGTGGATCATCCTTTCAGCCGGAGGCCACTGATGCGTCGCAACTGCGACCATTGGACAGGTGGCAGGAAATGAAAGATGATCCAGAATATAAGCTGACATTGTGGCTTGCCGCGCAGGACCATGGGTTTGTCGAGAAACTTGGAATGGTTTTTCCAGATGCCATCGGCCCCTTACGTGACATGACCGCTGAGACACCCTACAGAGGGTAAAGAAGAATTTTTGGGTAACCCGCCCAGGCAACGTCAAGGTGGCGTCCCAAGAGGAACTGAAATGGTACAACTGGCCCTTCCAAAGAATTCCCGGATCAAAACGGGCAAGACGTGGCCCAAGCCCAAGGGCGCCAACAACGTGCGCAAGTTCCAGATCTATCGCTGGAACCCTGATGATGGTCAGAACCCGCGCGTTGATACCTATTATGTTGATCTGAACACCTGCGGGCCGATGATCCTGGACGCGCTGATCAAGATAAAAAACGAGATTGATCCGACGCTGACGTTCCGGCGGTCGTGCCGCGAAGGCATCTGCGGGTCTTGTGCGATGAACATCGGCGGGATCAACACGCTGGCCTGCATTCACGGCATTGACGAGACGCCGAATGGCACGGTGAAGATTTATCCGCTGCCGCATATGCCGGTGGTCAAGGACCTGATCCCCGACCTGACCCATTTCTATGCGCAGCACGCGTCGATCATGCCGTGGCTGGAAACCAAGACGAACCGGCCTGAGAAAGAATGGCGTCAGTCGATTGAAGATCGGGAGAAGCTGGACGGCCTTTATGAATGCGTGATGTGCGCGTCTTGCTCGACCTCTTGCCCGAGCTATTGGTGGAACGGTGACAAGTATCTCGGCCCGGCGGCCTTGCTGCATGCTTATCGCTGGATCATCGACAGCCGCGATCAGGCCCGGACGGAGCGGTTGGACGATCTAGAAGATCCGTTCAAACTCTATCGCTGCCACACGATCATGAACTGCGCGAAGACTTGTCCAAAGGGTTTGAACCCGGCCAAGGCGATTGCAGAGATCAAGAAGATGATGGTCGAACGCGCCGTTTGACGGTGGTCCATGGACGACTGGATTTCCTTTGAAGGCCGTATTGTTCCGATGGAATGGGGCAAAAGCACGTACACGGTGCTGCCCATCCCGCAAGAAATCTATCAGGCGTTGAAGGAACAAGGTGCCAAGCGGGTTGATGTGGAGTTGAATGACAGCCCCTTCAACATGGCTTTGACCAAGGCACCGGCTTTGGACCATGTCTTTGTTTACACGGGTAAGAC
Source organism: uncultured Roseovarius sp. (assembly GCA_963422235.2). Taxonomy (GTDB): domain Bacteria; phylum Pseudomonadota; class Alphaproteobacteria; order Rhodobacterales; family Rhodobacteraceae; genus Roseovarius. The sequence continues at coordinate 1,044,566 of CAXMWV010000002.1, read as the reverse complement.
GGTGTTGCGGGACGCGGGAATTCAGCCTGGCGACCTTATTGATGTGCGGATGCGCAAGGCTGATCCGGACATGGTTGACGTGCCCAGTGACGTGCAGCTAGCCCTTCGCGAGAGCGATGTGACCGATTTATGGAATGCTCTATCGGCGGGCAAAAAGAGAGGCCTGCTGCATGCGGTCACCAGCGCAAAGCGCGAGGCCACGCGACAAGCCCGCCTTGCCAAAATGATCGCGGAACTCAAAGCGTCTTAATCCGTGTGCATGCCATGAAATGTTGACTTTCTCACCTTGTCGGCATGCAAAGGGGTATGACGCTCTCTGACCGCCTTGCCGCCTTTCCCACGCTGAATATGGGCCACCTGCCCACGCCGCTGGAGCCGATGCCGCGGCTTGGGGCGGCGCTGGGTTGTGATCTATGGGTTAAGCGTGACGATGCGACCGGCATTGCCTTTGGCGGCAATAAGGTTCGGCAGCTCAACTACTACCTGGGTAAGGCCAGGGCAGAAAGTGCGACGCAGGTGTTGATCACCGGGGCGGTGCAGTCCAACTTTGTGCGCATGGCCGCGGCGATGACCGCGAAAGTTGGGATGGGGTGTCATATTCAGCTGGAAGACCGGGTGAAGGCGCAGCCGGGGGAGTATCATTCGAACGGCAATGTCCTTTTGGATCAGCTGATGGGGGCCACGCTTTACGACTATCCCGATGGAGAGGATGAAGCCGGGGCGGATGCGCGGTTGGGAGAGATCGCGGAGGATTTGCGCAGTCGCGGCGAGCGGCCGTTCATCGTGCCACTGTCGGCCAGTCAACCGCCGACGGGCGCGCTGGGTTATGCCGAGGCTGCGATTGAGCTGATCAAGCAGGGTGAGCGGTTTGATGAGATTTTCGTGGGCAGCGGGTCGGCGCTGACCCATTGCGGGTTGCTGCTTGGCTTGCGTGCGTGTGGCGATGAAACGCCGGTGACAGGGGTTTGTGTGCGCAGGAAAGCGGAGCAGCAGCGGGCCAGGGTTGCGCAGCGTTTGAAGGATTTGGCTGTGTTGCTTGGCATGGGAAATCCGGTTTCGGAGGGTGATGTGCGCATTGATGATGGCGCGTTGGGACCGGGGTACGGCCTCATGACAGATGCCACCCAAGATGCAATCCGGCGCACGGCGCAGTTGGAAGGTTTGTTCCTGGATCCGGTTTATACGGGCAAGGTGATGGCAGCGTTGATGGCGCAGGCGGAGAGGTTGCAGGGCAAACGCGTCTTGTTCTGGCATACGGGCGGGCAGCCGGCGTTGTTTGGCTATGCTGGGGCGTTCAAACGATAGGGCGGGTTGCTTGTGTGGGTTGGGATTTGAGTATTTTTGACCAGAAAGAAGCGGGGCGTGGGCTTTACAAGCCAGGCCAAAGCGCCTTGTCTTAGCAGGCGACGCAGTAGAGGGACGCGGAAAGATGAACGCACCATTTGATGCCATGGATCGCAAGGCGGTGGCGCCTGTTATCTGCTATCCCAATGAGACATTGCCGACACCGGATTTGTCTCTTTATAGGTCGGCGCGCGAGGGGGCGCAGAAGATTGCGGAAGTGGTGGCGCAGCCGAGGGATGCCGCCTGTTTCCACGTCAAATCCGGGCAGTTCTTTCGCATCACGAGCATTGAGGGCCCGCAGGTAGGCGATTTGAACCTGTGGCATGCGCACGACCTGAAAGAAAGGTTCTACTCCGGCAAGACCCGCGCGCTGCATGGCACGCATATCACCACTGGGGAGCGGATGTGGTCGTCTTTTCCCTATCTGCGGCCGATGGCGACGATCATTGAGGACACGCTGGGTTGGTACGGGATTGATGAGTTTGGCGGGTCTGTGCATGACGTGATCGGGACACGGTGTGACCCGTACACGGGGTACCTGCTGTCCGGCACGCATTACCACAATTGCTGTCATTCGAATCTGCTGCGGGCGTTGATGAAAGAGACAGGTTTGTCGATGGAGGAGGCGGAGCCGCTGGTCCATGACGTGCTGAACGTGTTTATGTGCACAGGCTTCACGCGCGACACCGGGCAGTACTTCATGAAAGCGAGCCCGGTGCGGCCGGGAGATTACCTGGAGTTCTTTGCCGAGATTGACCTGCTGGGTGCGTTATCCGCCTGCCCAGGTGGGGATTGTTCGGCTGAGCATTCGAGCGATGTGGCCGCGTGCTATCCGCTGTTGGTGGAGGTATTTGACCCGGCACCGGGGGCCTTGGAGGGGTGGCAAGCGCCGGATGTGAACGGGTATGATCGCAGTCACGGGTTGGGGTGAGGCATGACCAAGAAGGACCTGCCCGATACGCAGCTGGAACGCGTCAACTGGGTGATCCGGGCGCCCACCAATGAGGAGCTGATCCGGCGCTATGACATGTGGGCGGGTCAGTATGATGGCGACCTGGGGTCGCTTGATGACTACATCGCGCCGTCGGAGTTGACCAAGGTGGCGGTGCAGCATTTGGACCGCGCCGCCCAAGTGATTGATGCAGGCGCGGGCACTGGGTTTGTGGGCGCTGCGTTGAAGGCCGAGGGGTTCGAACATCTCACGGCGCTGGATTACTCGGAAGGCATGTTGGAGGTCGCGCGGGGCAAGGGGATTTATCGGGCGCTGCATCAGTGTGACCTGAGTAAGGAGACCGCGCTGCCCGCCGCTATGGCCGACGCACTTGTAACCTGCGGAACCACGACGCAGGTGCCGCCGACGGCATTGCGGGAATACGTACGGCTGGTGCGGCCGGGGGGGATGATTATCTTCGCTGTGGTGACGGGAACGTGGGATGAGAATGGCTATGGCGACATTCAGAAAGAGCTGGAAGAGCAGGGCCGGCTGCGCGTGACCCACAAAGGTGCACCATTTCAGATGCTGCCAACGACGGAACCGCAGATGATCTGTGAGATCTGGGTTATGGATGTTTTATAGGGCGGAAGAGCGAGAGCCGGGGTGAACCCCAGCCTACGGCAATCTGTTTGTGGTGGGGTGAAACCCCACCCTACGGGTTATTTCTGGGTTTGGTGAGTTGCCATTCAAGGTTGGCGCGCACGGCGGGCCATTCGTGAGGCAGGATCGAGTAAACTGCGGTGTCGCGTAATGTGCCGTTGGCCATGACCATATGACTGCGCAGGATGCCATCCAGTTTTGCACCAAGCCGTTCTATGGCGCGCCGGGATTGGACATTCATGGCATGGGTGCGGAATTCGACGGCGATGCAATCCAGCACATCGAATGCGTGGGCGAGCAGGAGGAGTTTGGCTTCGGTATTGAGACCGGTGCGTTGCACCACTGGTGACACCCAGGTGGAGCCGATTTCGACGCGTTTGTTGGTGGCGTCGATGTTCATGTAGGTGGTCATGCCCATGGCGCGACCATCCGGGGTGAGCAACGTGAAAGGCAACATGGTGCCCGCCGCTTGTTTGGCCAGTCGCGCGTCGATCTCTGCGGGAACGCCATCGGGCGTCGGGATCATCGTGTACCAGAGGCCTTGCAGATGCGCGGCGGCCTCGGAGAGGTCTCTCGCGTGGTCATGAGACAAAGGGGCGAGGGTGACGGTTTCACCGGTTAGGGTGATGGGGGCGGGCCACATTGGGTTGGCTCCGGACATGGTGGGGAGAAACCCCACCCTACGGGCAGCAGGGTGGGGTTTTGTCTTTAGGCGAAGACGCGGGTCAGGGCGCTGTCGACGGCAGTGAGGATCTCGTCGATGTCGTCTTTGGTGGCGATCAAAGCAGGCGAGAAACACAGCGTGTTGTTGAAGCCGGGGATGGAGCGGTTGGTGACACCGATCACAACGCCCTGCGCCATGCAGTCACCCACGACGGCCTGCGCTTTCTTTTCGTCCACAGGATCCTTGCTGGCGCGGTCTGCGACCAGTTCGGCGCCGAGGAAGAGACCCTTGCCGCGGACATGGCCGATGACCTCATGCTTGTCCTGCAGTGCGTGCAGCTGGTCGAGCATGTAGTGGCCCATCTCGGTCGTGTTCTCGAGCAGGTTTTCTTCTTCGATGATTGCCATGTTTTCCAGCGCTGCCGCCGGGCCTGCCGTGCAGCCGCCGAAGGTGGAGATATCACGGAAGTAGTTGAGAGGGTCCTCGACGTCGTCTTTGAACATCTCGAAGACTTTTTCGTTGGTGACGCAGCAGGCGATGGCCGCGTAACCGGAGGCCACACCTTTGGCCATGGTCACGAAGTCAGGCTCGATCCCGTAATGCTGATAGCCGAACCATGTACCCGTGCGGCCCACGCCGCAGACCACTTCGTCGATGTGCAGCAGGATGTCGTACTTCTTGCAGATCTCCTGAACGCGTGGCCAGTAACCTTCGGGCGGGGTGATCACGCCACCACCGGCGGTGACCGGCTCAAGGCAGAGTGCGCCGACGGTATCGGGGCCTTCTGCCAGAATGACCTCTTCAATCGCGTTGGCGGCCGCGATGCCATATTCTTCGCCGGTCAGGTCCCACTGGGCGCGGTATTCAAGGCAGTGCGGGACGCGCACGAAGCCGGGGGTGAAGGGGCCGTATTGTGCGTTGCGCTGATCCTGGCCGCCTGCCGACATCGTGCCGATGGTGGAGCCGTGGTAGTCACGGTCGCGATACAGGATTTTGTGCTTCTTACCGCCATAGCGCTTGTGCGCGATCTGGCGGACCATTTTGAAGGCTTTCTCATTCGCCTCGGAGCCGGAGTTGGTGTAGTAAACACGGCTCATGCCCGGCATCTTGGAAATCAGTTTCTCCGAGAACAACGCCCCTGGGATGGACCCGGCTGAGCCAGCGAAATAGGGCAGTTTGATCAGCTGGTCGCGGATGGCGTTGGCGATACGTTCGCGGCCATAGCCCACGTTTACCGTCCAGACGCCACCAGAGACGGCATCGATATGTTCTTTGCCCTTCTGGTCCCAAACGCGCATCCCCTTGCCTTCCACGATGATGCGCGGATCGGTGTTTTCAAAGGGTTTGTGCTGCATCAGGTGATGCCAGACATGGGCACGATCGGCCTCGACCACGCCACTGAGATCGTTTTCAAGCAGTTTGCCGTCCATGGGATGCTCCATGAGGTTGTGCCCCGAAGGCAGGATCGGGGAATAGGGTAAAAGGAGTTATCTACTTGCTGTCTAATCAGCGCGAATCTGCGGGTGGCGTTAGGTCCAGTTTGCGGCTTTATTTGAGGCCAAAAGAGGGCTGTGCGTCTCAATAATCGTTGATTTTGCAGCGATTTCCGGGGTTTTGATGGCGGATTGCGCAAATTCTTTTTTCGAAACTCTGAAGAAGCCTAAGCACTGTCACAAATCTGTTGCCTCAGCCGTCTTTTTCGGCTCGGATAAGCGCGCGCCTGTCGCCGTTTGGGGTTGTTTGCCCTGTGCGAGAGCAGACAGAGCACAATAAGAAAAACGTTAGGGAGAAACGTAACAATGACAATCAAGTCAAAATTCATGGGTGCTGTGGCCGGTGTGGCAATGGCCGCCGGTGCACAAACTGCAACGGCAGAAATCACCGTGGGCTACTTCCTTGAATGGCCGATGCCGTTCCAGTTTGCCAAGGAAACAGGCATGTATGAAGAAGCGCTGGGCACCACCGTGAACTGGGTCAGCTTTGACACCGGTACCGCGATGAGTGCGGCGATGGCCTCTGGCGATGTGCAGATGAGTGTCAGCCAAGGTGTGCCACCCTTCGTGGTTGCGACATCCGCTGGTCAGGACCTTCAGATCGTCGACGTCGCTGTGTCTTATTCCGACAATGACAACTGCGTTGTGGCCGCTGGTCTTGAGATCGACAAGGACAGCGCCGGCGAGCTGGCAGGCAAGAAAGTAGCCGTTCCACTTGGTACAGCGGCGCATTATGGCTTCCTGAAGCAGATGGATCACTTCGGTGTCGCGCTGGACAGCCTGGAAGTTGTGGACATGGCACCTGCAGAGGGTCAGGCCGCACTTGCACAGGGTTCTGTTGACATGGCCTGTGGCTGGGGTGGCGCGCTGCGTCGCATGAAGGAGAGCGGAAACGTTCTGCTGACCGGCGCTGAGAAAGAAGAGCTGGGTATCCTGGTGTTCGACGTGACATCCGCACCGACGTCTTACGTTGCTGAAAACTCCGACACCGTTGCGGCCTTCCTGGCCGTGACAGCCGAAGCAAACGCGATGTGGGCAGACGAAGCAAACCGCGCTGAAATGCTGCCGGTCATCGCGAAGGACGCGGGTATGTCCGAAGATGACACGATGGCAACCATCAGCACGTTCGTGTTCCCCGGTGTTGACGATCAGCTGAGCGAGAAGTGGCTCGGCGGCGGCGCGCAGGAGTTCATGAAGGGCGTGGCCGACGTCTTCGTCGCGGCAGGCTCGATTGATGCGGCGAAAGCGTCTTACGCAGAAAACGTGAACACAGATCCGCTTGCAGCGGGCAACTAAGTCACGACACTTCCCGCGGGCCAATGCAGGCCCGCGGGCACCTTTTTCTTACATCACACGGAAGCGGGGACGGGATGTCGGAACTCCTCATCGACAATATCTCCATGCGTTTCGATTTGCCCGGGGGTGGTCACGTTCAGGCGTTGAAAGACGTCAACCTGACCCTCAAAAGTGGCGAATTGATGAGCGTGCTGGGGCCATCAGGCTGTGGCAAGACCACATTGCTGAACATCGTGGCGGGTTTTCTTGCGCCGACCGAAGGGGACATCATCCTGAACGGTCACAAGGTGGAAGGCCCGGATGCGGAACGCGGAATGGTCTTTCAACAAGGTGCCCTGTTCGAATGGATGAGCGTGCGTGACAACGTGAGCTTTGGGCCGCGCATGAAGGGTGACTCCAAGGCGGCTTACACCCCCACCGTTGATCACCTTCTCGAAGTCGTAGGATTGCAGGACTTCAAAGAGAAGGCCGTTTACGAACTGTCCGGCGGGATGCAGCAGCGCGTGGCACTGGCCCGTTGTCTTGCGAACGATCCGGACGTGATCCTGATGGATGAACCGCTTGGTGCGCTTGACGCTTTGACGCGGGAAAAGATGCAGTCCCTTGTGCTGGATCTTTGGAAAGACACCGGTAAGACGATCATTCTGATCACCCACTCGGTCGAAGAGGCGCTTCTTTTGGGGGAGCGTCTTCTTGTTATGGCGCCGCGCCCCGGACGCGTGCACAAAGAGTACCGTTTGCCGTTTGCCGATCTGGGCGTAGGCAATGATCTGCGGGAAGTGAAGAAGCATAAAGACTATGCCTCTACCCGCGAAGAAATCCTCGAAATGATCTGGAACATGGAAGAAGAGATCATGGGCCGGGCGGAGGAAAGCGCATGATGGGTTTTCTTGTACTTGCGCTTTACGCAGCGGCCTTTTTCGGCACGTTCTTTATCGCGTCGCGCCTGTTCAAAAAGCTTTTTGAAAGCCGGGGTTTTAACAAACTGAAGACCGTTACTTTCGGCGATGAGAGTGCGGTTGTGGCAAACCGACTGGCATCGGTCGTGTCGGTGCTGACCGTTTTCTGGCTTTGGGTGGCGTTTACAAACTCGACCATTCCGTTGCCGAAAATGCCTGGCCCGTTCCTGGGGGACACAAGCTTTACTTACACGGCGACGCTAGAAGATGGCACGACGGATGAAGGCACGGTGTTCGTTCGGGTCTTCCGCGAAGACATTCAGCTGACGCTGGACGAAGACGGCAATCCGGGCGTTGCGCCGGACGCGGCTGAGGTGGAGCTTGGTGATGGTTTCGCGAAGAACGACAGCACGACGGTCGCGCGATACGGGTTCAAGGTCATCAACGTCTGGACCAATGATGAAGTCTCCAAGAAAGAAGGCTCTGTAATCACGGCGCTGAACGGTGTGCCTGTCGAGCCGGGAGACAAGATATCGACGCCTGATGGTGAGATCGGCCTGACTGACAAGGGGACGCCGACATTCGCGCCTGCCACGGGGTTCCGCATGGCGCGTCTGTACTTACCGGCACCCGAGATCGTGGTGGAGCGCTTTTTTCGGCTTAATACGGACGGGTACCAGGGATACTCACTGCTTGAACACACACGATACTCACTGCAGCGGGTTCTGATTGGTTTCATCCTTGGGGCCCTTGTGGGTATCCCGATTGGCTATGCGATGGGCCTGACCAACTGGTCCCGTGGCTGGTTCGATCCGATTGTGGAATTCATGCGACCCATCCCGCCCCTGGCGTTGATCCCGCTGATCATCATCTGGTTCGGGATCGATGAGGAGGGCAAGATTGTCCTGCTCTTCCTTGCGGCCTTATGGATCATGATTATCGCGGCGCGATCCGGAGTGTCTGGCGTGGCCATTTCCAAGGTCCACGCGGCCTATTCCCTTGGCGCCAGTAAGAGCCAGATCCTGACCAAGGTCATCGTGCCAAACTCCCTTCCGGAAATCTTCACCGGTGCACGGGTGGCTATGGGGGTTTGTTGGGGCACCGTTGTTGCGGCTGAGCTGGTCGCGGCGAATGTGGGCCTTGGCAAGATGATCGTGTCTGCCTCAAAATTCCAGCAAACGGACGTGATCATCGTGGGTATCATCGTGATCGGCGTCATCGGCTTCCTGATCGAAGTCGGCATGCGGAAGCTTGAAAACTGGCTGGTGCCCTGGAAGGGGCGCGTTTAAGCGAAACACTGCACCAAAGGCCGCCGGGGAAACTTGGCGGCCTTTCTCTTTGTTTTGGCTTGGACGTCCGTTGATCCAATGCGGCCTGGGGTAACAGCGCCCCCTGTTGCGCAGGCAGGCGCGGTGTACGAAACTGTGTGCACTTAAGACCGTTGCGACCTGTAATCGCGAAAGCGCCTTGATGGATCAGAAGAAGACAGTGCGACAAGTTCCACCCAAGCTTTTGCATATGCAAAGGATCAAGCGGCTTGTGCGCGGCTATCTTGGCGAAGGCGTGAAATGCATGGTGCATGTGCAGGAAACCATCTGTCTGAACCCGGACTGTGCTGGGCCCGCGACGGAAATCCGGATCGTGATGTTTGACATGCAGCAGACGAAGGTTCTGATCCACAAGGCGCTGTCAGAGGTGTCCGCGGCGGATGTGGCCGCCGCTATTTGATTAGCGCAGTTAGCCCTCTACCGGTGGCAACCATGACAGAGAGGAATGGTGGAGTGAGATCAGCACGTGTCCGTTCAGCTTGTGATACGCGAAGGTGTAGTCGGCCCGTGTCGCGTTGCCCTCACCATCAATGAACGTGTAGTGCCCCATGTCCTTGTAGCCCAAAACCCCGGCCTTGAGGATTGGACCCACAGCGCTTTGAAACTCAACACGCGTCCAGCCGCGTTTTAGGAAGCCGTGATCATGGGGGTAGTTGGGGTCACCGCCCACGAAGTAGGACCGGGCGCCGTCGCGGTCGAGGCGGATGACATCTGCCAGCGTGGGCTTGAACAAGAGGGGCTCGTCCGGAGAGCCAAAATCGTAGAGGTCGAGCAGCTCATCCACATTCTGTTCTGTGACATGCTTGGCCCAGGCCCGCTGCGCTGCGATCACTTCGGCCTTTGTGATCGGTTCAAAGTTGCGTTCATCCATCGAACTGTCCCTTTCGCTTGGCGTCCGTCACTGTTTCGCAAAGCGATAGGGCAGGTGCGGCGCGTCTTTTCGTTGGGCGTGAATTTCGCGCAATTCGCGCGGCGGGCCAAGCGCTAAATCTATTGTGCCTCTATGACTGTCTTCAGGCGCGGGCATCCTTGGGTGAACCCATGACCACATAGGAGGTGATGGACTCCACTTGCGGCAGCACGCCGACAACATCTGTGTGAAAGGCCTTGTAGGCAGGCAGATCGACCACCTCGATGCGCAAGAGGTATTCGACCGCACCGGTGATGTTGTGGCATTCCACCACTTCCGGTGCGATCTCCATCGCGCGCTCAAACGCCTGCTGACTGGCCTTGGTGTGGGAGTTCAGACCGACCGTGGCATAGGCCACGAAGCCAACGCCCATGGCGGTTTTGTCCAGCACGGCGCGGTAGCCTTTGATGACGCCCTTGCGTTCAAGCTCTTGCACGCGGCGCAGGCAGGCAGAGGGCGAAAGGCCGACGCGATCTGCGAGGTCGAGGTTGCTGATCCGGCCGTTGCGGCCAAGCTCACGCAATATTTGGTCGTTCAGATGATCCATGAGCGATTTATATTGTGAAATCTCCCATTTGGCGCACGAGAAAACAATTTTTCTGCAAAAAATTGAGAATAGGGTTGCGCGTATGACACTCGAACTCTTCACCGCCTTGTTCACCTTTGCCTTGGTTACGGTCATCACGCCTGGGCCCAATAACCTGATGCTGATGGCGTCGGGTGCGAATTTCGGATTTCGCCGGACTGTGCCGCATATGCTGGGCATCGGGATCGGGTTTCCGTCGATGGTTTTGCTGGTTGGCATTGGCGTGATGCAGGTCTTCGATCTTTGGCCGCTCAGCTACACGGTGCTGAAGATTCTGAGCGTGGTGTACCTGTTGTATCTTGCGTGGAAGATTGCCAATGCGGCCCCACCCAAAGGTGTTGAGGCAGAAGGAAAACCGCTGAGCTTCGTCCAATCAGCGGCATTTCAATGGGTGAACCCGAAGGCGTGGAGCATGGCGCTGTCGGCGATCACGCTTTACGCGGCGAGCCGGGATTTGACGGCGGTGTTGTGGGTCGCGGCGGTCTATGTCGGGGTGTCGGTGATTTCGACGACAAGCTGGACGGTCTTGGGCCAGCAAATGAGGAGATTGCTGAACCATCCGTCGCGCCTGCGCGCGTTCAATATCGCGATGGCCGTGCTGTTGGTGGCAACGCTGATCCCTGTTCTTTGGCCTGCGTCTTGAGCCTGACTCTGTTGCATACGTCGCCTGCGCACCGCGCGCAGTTTGATGCGTTGCGGGATCGTCTAGCGCCGGGTTTGGACATGGTGCAGGACGTTCGCGAGGCATGGTTGGCCGAGGCGCAGGATGGTGTGTCTTCCGCACTGGAACAGGAGATCACGCAAAGCATATCAGCGGTGGGTGGCGCGGTTTTGTGCACATGCACGACCATCGGCCCAATCGCGGAACGTGCCGGGGCGCTGCGCATTGATCGCCCCATGATGGCGGAGGCGGCGCGAATTGGTGGGCCGGTTTTGATGGCCTATTGCCTGGACAGCACACGCGCGCCGAGCCTTGCCTTGCTTGAGGAGGAGGTTGCGGGTCGTGACGTTGAGGTTCAAACGCTGCCGCTGACTGGTCTTTGGCCGCTGTTCGAGGCGGGCCGGTTGGAGGAGTTTGCCTCTGAAATCGCCGCCGCAATTCGCGATGCAAAGCCCAAGGCAGGTTGCGTGGTTCTGGCGCAGGCGTCGATGGCTGAGGCGGCAGCGTTGCTAGGCGATTTAGGCGTGCCGGTCTTGGCCTCGCCCGAGCTTGCGTTCAGGGCCGCGCTGGCGCGGATTTAAGCGCTTTGGATTGCAAATCGCCGTCTGCCGGGTCATATACCCAGACGGAGACATCGGGAGCGCGCAGATGACCAACTACCTCGATTTCGAGAAACCCCTGGCTGAGATTGAAGGCAAGGCGGAAGAGCTTCGGGCCTTGGCGCGGGCGAACGAGGAGATGGATGTCACCGAAGAGGCCAGTGCGCTGGACAAGAAAGCCGCTGACATGCTGGCGGAGCTTTACAAAAGCCTGACGCCCTGGCGCAAATGCCAGGTGGCGCGGCATCCGGACCGACCCCATTGCAAGGACTACATCGAGGCGCTGTTCACGGAGTACACGCCGCTGGCCGGGGACCGGAACTTTGCCGATGATCAGGCCGTGATGGGCGGGTTGGCGCGGTTGGACGACCGGCCCGTGGTGGTGATCGGCCATGAGAAGGGCAACGACACCAAAAGCCGGATTGAGCGCAACTTCGGCATGGCCCGGCCCGAGGGGTACCGCAAGGCCATTCGACTGATGCAGATGGCGGACAAGTTCAACCTGCCGGTTGTCACGCTGATCGACACGCCCGGCGCCTATCCGGGTAAGGGGGCGGAAGAGCGGGGTCAGTCGGAGGCAATTGCGCGGTCGACCGAGATGTGTCTGCAAATTGGCGTGCCGTTGGTGAGCGTCGTGATTGGCGAAGGTGGCTCTGGCGGGGCGGTGGCCTTTGCCAGTGCCAACCGCGTGGCGATGCTGGAGCATTCGGTGTATTCGGTCATTTCGCCCGAGGGCTGTGCCTCGATCCTGTGGAAGGACGCGGAAATGATGCGCGAGGCGGCGGAGGCGTTGCGTTTGACAGCGCAGGATCTGGTGAAACTGGGCGTGGCGGATCGGATCATTGCGGAACCTCTTGGCGGTGCGCATAGGGATGCGGGGAAGACGATTGCGTCCGTGGGCACAGCGATTGGCGGGCTTTTGAAAGAGCTTGATGGCATGAGCCGCGAGGAGCTGGTTCAGGCGCGCCGGAAGAAGTTTCTGGATATGGGCAGCCAGGGGTTGGCGGCCTGAAACCCTATATGAACGGGCTCGGCCTCCATATTGGCTTTGTGAACAATTTCTTCATTAATCCCATGAGTTGTTCCGCGTATCAATTTGTCAACGTCATTGCAGTCACAGCCACCATTCTTACAATTGAATGTAGCGCATAATAGATGAAATAAGCACTGCCCGCGGCGTACAGGCTTCCGCACAGAAGTATAATGCGCGGGCTGCGTTTGTTGAGAACGCTGTAGTGCCATTCTAGAGCATGTACCTTCCAAGTTCGATCGTCGTCCCGACCACGCAAGTATCTGCCAAACCGGCTTTTTATCTCTCTGTTTATTGTAGCAATATCTGAGCTGGCCAAAATCAGGACATTTGGATTTCGCTCATAGGCGTCACGGACCACCTCCCAGTCGATATCAGTATCAGTTCTGGTCGATGTTAGTGATGAGTAAAATCGAAGGACGGCATCTGCGCTTTGGTCGATCGATGGGCTGTTTGCCCCAATCGACGGAGAAAGAGCCAACTCAATAGCATCTCGCGTCTTGCATCCGAAACTTAGAGAATAACCTTCGGGACTGTAGAAGAACCTCCGGAAGTTTCTGTCCAATCGCTCTAGGTCATGATTGGTCCACGTTGATAAAGCTTCTGACTTTAACCGTGTTTCATCAGTCTGGTACCTCTTGATGAGCTCTGGACAGAAAACCCAGTACAGTAGCTGAGCCAAGAAAATTGAAATCAATGACCAGTACAGCCACAAAATGTTCCCAACACCCAAGAATTGAGAGACTATGTCTGCTGAAATAAGTATCGCTTGCGCAATGAAGGGCGCAAAAATCGCTGCTCTTCCAATTGAAGTGTTTCCCAAGAGCGAAATCGAAGACCAGTTGAAAGCCGAATAGATTTTTCGGTCCAAGAAATTCAATAATTCATACGCTGCCATTTTTTTGCTCCCTGGCGGGCCACAAAGAGGTAGAGCTGCAAAAAATCTAACTTTCAAGCCAACAACATCTTCAATCCCTGCGTCACGTCCGACCGCACGGCAAGGCGCAGGCCCGGTTCGTCCCCGGCCTTCAAGGCAGAGATGATCAGGCGGTGGTAGTGAGGCGGGTCGGTGCGGTTTTGGCGGCCGTAGAGGGCGCGCATGCTGGGGCCCATTTGGAGCCAGACGGTCTCTGCCATGGCCAGCATCGCCGGGGCTTGGGCGCGCAGGTAGAGCGTGCGGTGGAATTCGAGGTTGCGGCGGATGTAGCCCACGGAATCGTGCTGATCTATCGTCTCGGAGATGTTCCCGTTGATCGCGTTCAGGCGGTCGATGAGGGCAATGTGGGCGCGGGGCAGGGCGCGACTGGCCAGTTCCACCTCGATCAGCGCGCGCAGGGCGGCGAGTTCCTCGATGCGTTCATTGCTTAGCTCAGGCGTGGTGACCCGGCCGGAGCTGGAGACGGTTAAAGCGCCTTCGGCTGACAAGCGCCGGATCGCCTCGCGCGCGGGGGTCATAGAGACATCGTATTCTGACGCCAACCCGCGCACGGTTAGGGTCTGACCGGGGGGGAGCTCTCCGTGCATGATCGAGCTGCGCAGCCCGCGATAGACGCGTTCATGGGCGGAGGTGGGGGTTGGTTCGGATTTGGCTGTGATCAACATGGGGGTATTTGTGATCACAAAGCGTCATCGCGTCAATTGCCAAAGCGATAGCGATGCAGATCCGTGCCGTTTTTGCGCAGCCAGAGGCGGTGTTGGTCATAGTCGGGCATGAGGCGAGAAACGACGGACCAGAAGGCGGGCGAATGGTTCATTTCCTGGAGATGCGCGACCTCATGGGCGGCGACGTAGTCCAGTACCTCGGGCGGGGCTAGGATCAGCCGCCAGGAGTACATCAGCGCGCCCGCGTGTGAGCAAGATCCCCAGCGGGAGCGCGTGTCGCGCAGGGTAATGCGGCTGTACGGGCGGCCCAAACGAGCGGCGTAGGTGTCTGAGGCGGCCGCCAGACGATCCCGTGCAGATTGTTTGAGAAACGCCGCGAGGCGCGTGCCGACGCGGTCTGCTGGGCCGGGAACTGCGATGCTGTCCTCTCCAAGCACGATCCTGCGCCCGGTGCCTGGAACAACCTCTCGCATCACGCCACCCACGGGCAGCATCGCACCATGGGTGATCGCCACATCTTCCTGCCGTTGATCGAGATGTTTGCGCAGCCAACTTTCTTTCTCACGAGCGAAATCGAGGGCCTCACTGTCCCGCACGCCGCGTGGAAGCGTGAGTGTCACGCGTCCATCCAGCGATGAGACCCGCAAGGAAATCCGCCGTGCCCGCGCCGAGCGGCGCAGGATCAGTTCAACCGGGGGGTTGCCGGGAAGAAAGTGATGGCCCATATGCCCCTTTCAAGACGGACTGCGACTGGCCGTTAAAGCCTTTGACACCTCAGCCCAGTTATGGCAGGTGGCGCGGATCGTCTGCAAGACCAAGAGATATGAAAAGGGATAACCCATGCCCAAGGAAGAATGGGGCGTCAAACGCCTGTGCCCGACGACGGGCAAGCGGTTTTACGACCTGAACAAGAACCCGATTGTCAGCCCCTATACGGGCGAAGTGGTGAACCTAGACACCGGCAAGTCACGGTCGATCACCGCCGATGCCGAGGATGCGGAAACCGCGAAGATGAAGGGATCGGACGTCGAGAATGAAGTGCTTGACGAAGATGATGTAGATGTCGACGTTGATCTGGGCGATGACGTGCTGGATGACGATGACGACGAGGATAACGTATCCCTCGACGACATCGCGGACGTCTCGGACGAAGACAACGAGAACTGATCTATCAGGGCAAGCCGGGGCGGGACTTTTCACTTGATCCTGCCCGGCGCTTTGCCTAGATAGCGGCGATGCTGGCCCGTCGGTGGGCCACCACATTAATGGGGCCTTAGCTCAGCTGGGAGAGCGCTTGCATGGCATGCAAGAGGTCAGGGGTTCGATCCCCCTAGGCTCCACCAAACTTCCTCACATTTTATGGCTAGTGTTTCCGAGTGGTCGATTCGCGTACGATCAGTTCGCACGGCAGGCAGGTCGGATCCGGTTTGTGATCGTCCTCTACCCATTTTGCCAGAGATTCCGCTGCGAGCCGGCCCATGCGTCGGGCGGGCAGGCGAACGGTGCTCAGGCTGGGGTAGGACTGGGCGGCGCTGGGCAAGTCTTGCAGCCCCATGACAGACACGTCTTGGGGGACGTTCACGCCTCGGCGCTGCAAGGCGAAAAGTGCCCCGAAGGCCTGAACGTCGGACAGGCATAGAATGGCGTCAAGTTGGGTTTGTTTGGTGAGGACCCTGTCGATCACGGCCGCGCCACCCGCCACCGAAAATTCCGTTTCATAGTACTTTAGCGACACGCCATCCTGAGGGTCGATCAAAGCGCGCAGACGCTCGCGGATACGGTCGTTGATGGCGGCGGGGCCGTGGATGACGGCGACCTGTCGATGCCCAAGATCCTGGAGGTGATCGAGCGCGAGGCGCGCGGCGCCGTGATTGTCGTAACCGATTGTCGGGTAACGAAAAGTCGCGTCGTAGTAGGAGGTGACGATCGCGGGAACACGGGTGCGTTCGATCAATGAATGGAGCGCGTCACTGTGCGAAATGCCGGACAGGATAAGCCCCTCGACGCCCACGTCCAAAAGCTCTTTGGCTTTACGCGCTTCCTTGTCGGCGTCTTCATCCGTGGTGGCAACAACAAGGGACAGGCCGAAATCGTCCAGACGGCTTTCGATCGCATCGAGCGTCAGGGCGAAGATGTCACTTTCCAGCGTGGGAATGAGCGCGCCGATGATGCGCGTACGACCGCTGTTGATGGCGCGGGCCGCTGCACTGGGGTGGAACCCAAGTTCCGTGATGGCGGCTTCGACACGTTCGCGCGTGTCCTGTTGAACCACCTTCGGCGTGTTCAATACGCGGGAAACTGTGGCGACAGACACATTGGCAATGCGCGCGACGTCGCGAAGGTTTGCCCGTTTCTTTTCCTTGTGCGGAGCCATGGGGAAACTCTACCCGATCTGTAACTAGTTACAATATGTGTTGACTCGAGCGGGTGACTTGGTCTGTAACTAGTTACATCACCCGAGACTCGGGGGGAGTCGTGCTCGACAAAGTGATTGAACGCAGCTTTAGCAACGTGGGTTTTGAAGGGCGTGGCCGCGCCTTTCCCGGCCTGCCAAGCAAGTCCGACGCGTTGCGCCGCCGCTTGGCCCCGCGTGAGGCGCTTCGGTGTGACCTGGACGTTGATGACGTGGTGTCGATGATTCCCGTGGATGGGGATCAGGCTGTCGCGGTTCTTGTGTTCGACGCTCGCGGTCGGTTGGACCTTTCACTTCTCAACCTCAGCGCGAATGGCACCGTTTCTGCGGATGACTTCAACAGCGCGCCAATGCTGGGATGGATCGCCGCAAACGGTGGGGATGCACAGGCGCGCCTTGCCTGCACGTCCATTCCTGTGGAGGAGTTGATCGCGCTACGAGCCACGGGGCGCTGCACGATATGGGTGGTGCGCCCGCTGGCGGCTGCGCATCTGGTGTCACATCCGTCGACGGGTGTGATCGAATTTGCGCACAAGCCGGCGCGGGCCGGAAACACAGCCATCCTGCCTGCGCCCTTGGGTGAAGTGCGAGATGAATTCACGATCAAGCGAGGGACGGCGGGTGCCTATGAGGTCAAGCCTGGCGAGATCGTGCAGATTATCGACGTGGAAGGGCAGCAGTGTTCCGACTTCATGGCGCTGCGTGGCGAGGCGTTAGAGCGGGGTGTCGAGCGGATTATCGACAGCACCGCTACCCGATCCATGGTGCGGGGTGCCTATCCAGGTCCGGGGCTGCTGGACAAGTTTTTTGATGCCGAGCTGCGCCCTATGATGCGCGTTGTGCAGGACACATGCGGACGGCATGACACCTTTGGCATGGCCTGCACGGCAAGAGGGTATGAAGAGCGCGGCTTTCCCGGGCATGTGAATTGCTCTGACAATATCTCGAACGCGCTTGCGCCCTATGGTGCTGCCAAACGGCCCGCCTGGCCCGCGATCAACTTTTTCTGGAACACGTGGGTCGACGCCCATTCGCATCAGTTGCTGACCGAAGAAAGCTATTCCCGGCCCGGGGATTACGTGGCGCTTGAAGCGCTGGATCACATGGTCTGTGTCAGCACCGCCTGCCCGGATGATCTGGACCCGATCAATGGTTGGAATCCCACCGACGTGCATGTGCGGATTTACAAGCCCGACGCGCCGATCCGGCGCGCCGTGGCCTACCGAGAGAAGGAAGATGCGCCCATGACCATCAGCCAGGACAGCGCGTTTCACCCCTCAACATCCAAACTGACACAGCATTTTGCGCCCGCCCGAGATCTGTGGGCGCCGGTTAGCTTCCCGGATATCGGAACCGTTGGCGAGTATTGGGCCTGCCGGGAGCGGGTGACCTTGCAGGATATGTCGAGCCTTCGGAAGTACGACATCGTGGGGCCCGACGCCGAACGGTTGTTGCAGCGGGCGATGACACGGGATGTGTCGCGGTTGGCGGTGTGGCGGGGAACCTATGCCCTGATCTGTGATGAGGCGGGCACGGTGGTGGATGATGGCACGCTGTTCCGCTTGGGCCATGACCTGTTCCGCTGGTGTTGCGGCACCGAGGAAAGTGCGCGCGTCTTCAACCGCATTGCCGAAGAGGACGGCCTGCAGGCCCGCGTTCACGGGATGGATGGTGCGCTGCCCAATCTGGCGCTGCAGGGGCCGCGCTCTCGCGATGTGCTGAGCAAGATCGTGTTCACACAGCCCACCGTGCCGAGCCTTGAGCATCTGAAGTGGTTCGGCGTGACGGTGGCGCGGCTGAATGACCGGGACGGTATTCCGTTCATGTTGGCGCGGTCCGGATATACGGGCGAGCTTGGGTATGAACTTTTCTGTGCCTCTACCGATGCGCCCCAGCTTTGGGACGCGATCATGGAAGCGGGCGAGGAGTTTGGCATCGCACCGATGGGATCTGACGCGCTGGAAATCATTCGGATTGAAGCGGGGCTTGCATCACGTGCGGAATTCGCACCTGGGATTGATGCCCATGAGGCCGGGCTTGGCTTTGCGGTCAGCCTTGGCAAGTCGGATTTCATTGGCAAAGCCGCGTTGGAGCGCAACGCGCGTGAGCCGCGCCGGATGCTGCGGGGGCTTAGGTTTGAGTGCAATGATGTGCCGCTCAGCGGGGCGCATGTCTTTGCCGGGGAACGCCCGGTGGGAGAGATTACCTCTGCCACGCGATCCCCGATGTTTGAAAGCACGATCGCCATGGCCCGGTTGGCCGTGGAGCATTGTGAAACCGGAACCCAACTGGATGTGGGCCAGATGGACGGGCGCATGAAGCGGCTGCGCGCCACGGTGTGTGATGTGCCGTTTTTCGATCCCAAACGTGAAAGGGCCAGGGCATGAGCGATGCCGTCGTTGAACTAGAAAACGTCTGGAAAGTGTTCGGTGAGCGTGCCGATGAAGCCATGGCAGCTATTCGCGCGGAGGGCATTGGCAAGCCGGAAGTGCTGGAACGCTTTGGCGCTGTGGTGGGTGTGAAAGACGCCAGCTTCAAGGTGGCACAGGGTGAGATTTTCTGCCTGATGGGCCTGTCGGGATCGGGCAAATCCACGCTGGTGCGCCACATCAACCGGCTGATTGAGCCGACCGCCGGAACGATCCGCATCATGGGTGAAGACATCGGTGCGATGAAGGCTGAACAGTTGCGCGCCACGCGGGCCGACAAGATCGGGATGGTCTTTCAGAACATGGCGCTGCTGCCGCACCGGTCGGTGCGTGACAACATTGGCTTTGCGCTGGAGCTGCGCGGGATGGATGGCTACACGCGTGCCAAGGCGGCGGATGCAGCGTTGGAGACCGTCAGCTTGCATGGCTACGGCGACCGGCTACCGTCGGAGCTGTCGGGTGGTATGCAACAGCGGGTGGGACTGGCCCGCGCTTTGGCGGCTGATCCGGAAATCCTGTTGATGGATGAGCCCTTCTCGGCCCTCGACCCGCTTATTCGCCGGAACCTTCAGGACGAGTTTCTAGGACTCTCAGAGAACCTGCACAAGACCACGGTGTTCATCACCCATGACCTGGATGAGGCGATCCGCATGGGCGACCGCATCGGCATCATGAAGGACGGGGAGATCGTTCAGATCGGCACGGCGGAGGATATCGTGACCGCCCCTGCCGATGACTACGTGGCGGATTTCGTTGCTGGTATCTCACGCCTCAAACTGGTGTCGGCGTCCAAGATCATGGTCAGCTTTGATGAGCACAAGGCGACGGTTGGCGACGTGCCGGAGGGATCGCCCGAGGCGTCGCCAGAGGATGATCTGGATACATTGGTGAGTTTGAGCACGGGCACGGACATGCCCGTTTTGATCAAGTCGGATGGCAAGACGGTTGGGGTTGTCACCAAGGATACGCTCCTTAGGGGCCTGCAGGGGGACGCAAGCGCATGAGCGGAGCAGAAGTCAGGGACACGGAAGAACGCAACGTTTCCATCGGCACGTTTGTCGAAAGAAACGAAGGGTACTTCAGCACCATTTTTGACCGCATCCAGCGTGGAAGTCTGCCGCGTTGGCATATGAACATCTGGGGCCTGTTCGTGCCGTGGCTTTGGGCCGCGTGGCGTGGTGTCTGGCTAATGTTCTGGATCTCGCTGGCGATTGATATCCTTGCCATCGTCTGCCTGATGCAGGTGGTGAAATTCACGCCGCTTTTGGCCGAGGCGATGCAGGACCCGGCGGCCAACCGCACCCTGATCCCGCGCTATACCGGGTGGATCAACACCTATGGAACCATGGGTTGGATTTTGCTGATCGGTGGACGGCTCTGGATGGGGAGCCAGGCAAACCGGTGGTATTATGGTCAGTACACTCGGTGGCGCATTGATCATGCGGTGGCCAATGGTGTCGCCTTCAAACGCGTTATCATTGGTTTGCTGATCATCGCCATTTGTGCGCCGTTGACCACGTATCGTGCGACGCAACAACGTCTGGATGACCGGGCATGCCTGGGCCATGTGCGCGCCGGTGAGACGGTGGAAGACCTGATGACACGGCTCGGCGTTTCTGACGTGCCGACGTTGACCAATACGCTGTATGACGAGATCGACCGCGTTGAAGCCGCGTTCAACCAGCTGGACGCGATTGCCGATCCAACAAGTGATCAAAAAGCCGAACGCAGTGCCGTGCGAAAAGAGCTTCGCGACCTGACGCGCGAAGCCAGAACCGTCGAAGAGTTTCAGGCGATTTCTGCCAAGGACCGGTTCGACTGTGCGTTTATTGACGATTTCCCGACGCTGGCGCGATTTGATGCGCCGCCGGAGGTGCGCTATCGCCGCGTGCCGGACGAAGCGGCAATTGCGGCTGGTGACGAGGGCGCGACGATGGTGCTGGTGCAGGAAAGCCCGCCCGTGGAAGGCCGTCGCATCAACATCTTCACCTACAATGCCGAAGCGATCGACACGAGCATCAACTATCTGCGCGCACAGTACGCAGGGATTTTCGATGCGATGACGCATGTGCTACGGCAATCACTGATCCGGGTGGAGGTGGCGTTCATGCAAACGCCTTGGCCCGTGGTTGCGTTCCTCTTCATGGTGCTGGCCGGTTCGTTGGCGTTCCTCGCTGCCTTCGAGCTTTGGCAGGTTGCCATGCAAACCATGGCATTGGTGGTTGTGGCCACGGCGATATGTGTTTTCGTCGGGCTGCCAGTGGGCATCTGGATGGCCAAGAACAAGGTCTTCCGATGGATCAATGAACCCATTTTGGATGTGATGCAGACCATCCCGTCACTCAGCTATCTGGTGCCTGCTGTGGCCTTCTTTGGCATCTCACAACCGCCTGCCGTTCTGGCCACGGTGATCTTTGCGATCCCGCCAATGGTCAAGTTGACGGCATTGGGGATTTTGCAGGTGCCTGAGAGTACGAAAGAGGCCGCACTGGCCTTTGGCGCGTCCGAGCGACAGCTCTTACGCAAAGTCGAATTACCGATGGCCATCCCGTCGATCATGGCGGGGCTTAACCAAACGATCATGCTGGCGCTGTCCATGGCCACGATCTCTGCCTTTATCGGGGCGGCAGGTCTGGGCGCGCTGGTGACGGAATCCCTGGGCGATGCCCAGGCAGGCAAAGGCTTGTTGGCCGGTATCGCCATCGCGCTGGTCGCGATGATGATCGACCGCATCCTTCGGGGCATCCGTGCCTCGTTCAGCCGAATTTAACCAAAGACAGCAGAAACCAAGAGGGAGACCAAAATGAAACATCTGCTTAAAACAGCCGCGATCACCGCGGCACTGATGGCCAGCACGGCGGCCTCAGCCCAAGAGAAGGTCATGATCTCAGATCCGAGCTGGAACGGCGCGCGCGCCATCGGCCACGTGATCAAGGCCGTCATCGAAGGTGAAATGGGTGGTGAGGCGGAAATCGTCGCTGGCATGAATCAGCAGCCGGTGATTTTTGCTGGCATGGACAAGGGCGATGGCTCCATCGACATTCACCCCGACATGTGGATGCCCAACTGGCAATCCGCCTGGGATGAATATGTGGAAGGCAATGAATCCATCCGTGTGAACACGCCCTACCTGGGGACATCGAACATCTATGTGCCGGCCTATATGGCCGATACGGTGTCGTCCATTGAGGACCTCAACAACCCGGAAATCGCCGCGATGTTTGACACCGATGGCGATGGCCTTGGCGAGTACTGGCCCGGCGACGTGACTTGGGCGTCGACCAAGCGTTGGCAGATCAAGTTCAAGTCTTACGGCCTTGATGGTCTTTGGGAGCCCAACATCGTCTCGGCCGACACGTTCAAAGCCGGTCTCGCCGCCGCTTATGCGGCAGGTCAGCCGCAGCTTTTCTACCACTGGACGCCGGAAGCGCTGCACGTGCAGTACGATCTGTCCATCGTGGGCGAGCCTGAGCGGTTTGACGGTTGTGAAGATGTGGATCTGGACGCCGAAAACTGGCTGGAAGTGTCCGAGTTCGAATGCGTGATTGCACCCAACAATGTGCACGTCGCTTATTCGGCGTCCCTGGAAGAGCGCAATCCAGACGTGGCAGCGATGCTGAGCCGTATTCAGTTCACCGGTGACGAGATCAACGGTTGGATTGTCGAGATGTTCACGAACAAGCGCGACCCCGCCGAAGTTGCGGAGGAGTGGATCGAAGAGAACGCTGACATCGTTGAAGGTTGGATCAACGGCGACTCTGCGTCCTGATCACTGACCAAAGATCATAGTGAAGGCCCGGGTTTCGCCCGGGCCTTTCTTTTTGCAGGCTTGTCAGTCGGCTTCGAACTGCGCCCAGATCGGGCGGTGATCGGAGATGTGGAAGCGCAGGTAGGCGTCGAAGTCTTTTTCATCGCGGGCGGGATCGTTCCATAGGTCTGGGAAGATGCCACCGTCGAAATCAAATACACCTTCCGTGATGAATGCCTCGCCTGCGTCGCCGGGTAAGAAGGCAAGCTGATAATAGTGCTTGCCTTCGGTGATGGTTGTGCCGATGCGGGACTGATGCGCCGGGATGTGCAGCCCGCGTTTGGTCAGCGCGTCGTAAATCTCATCCCCCGGCACGGCGGCGGGCATGTTGAGGTCGCCGATCACCACCACATTGTCCGAATAGGCCCGGCCCCGGCTTTGCCTGAGATCGGCCCACCGGCCAAGCGCGTAGCACTCCAAGGCACGCCGGTTGCGGGAGTGGGCATTGTCCTTGCCGAAGTAGAGATGCGCGTTGACGATGGTGAACTCGCGCTGGGCGCATGAGAAGGCCACGACGAACGGATTGCGATCAAAGCCGCGGAACTTCTGCTCTGTCGTGGGCAGCTTGATATATCGGTGAGAGCCCGGCGGGATGGCGATCTCGCCGGCCAGTTCAAGCCGGGTGATTTTGGCCGTGTCGTAGATAAAGACCATGCGTTCATCGTTGCCTGCCTGGTCGGAAAGCACGGCTTCATACCCGGTGGGCAGTGCGGCCTGAACTCGGCTGAAATCGTCAAGGTTCTCTTTGATTTCCTGAATGGCGACGATGTCAAACCAGCTCAGGATCTCGGCGATGATCAGGATGTCTTCGTCATTGCGCACCTGGTCTGCGTCCCCAAGGTTGGCGATGTTCCAACTGCCAAGGAGGAATTTGTCGTCCTGTTTGGCCGGAATGGCGCGGCCGGGTTTGGTATCGCGCCACGTGCGGAGCCGGTTGATTTCGACGGATGGGTCATAGGAAAAGGTGAAAGCGGGTTGTGGAAATGGAGGCATAAGGTTCTCTAAAATTGCTGAACATGTGTTCACAACCTTACCGGAAATGTGCAAATGGCCTAAGACTGATTGTGGATCGTGAAAATGCGGAGGAGAGGTTCATGGTCGCTTATGTCATCGTCGGCGCGGACGATATTGCCGCCGCCAAACGGTTCTACTCTGCCTTTCTACCGGCCCTGGGCTATGCGTTTCAGGAGAGGTCTGATGGGCTCAGCTTTGCGAAGCCGCACCAGACCGGGTATCCAAACCCGCTGCCGGAGTTCTATGTGAAATCCACATTTGACGGTCGTCCGGCCACCGCTGGCAACGGGACGATGGTCGCGTTTGAGGCGGAGGATCAACGCCAGATGCGAGAGCTGCATGCGGCGGCCTTGGCGGCGGGTGGGTCCGATGAAGGCGGTCCGGGGTTTCGCGCGGCATACGGGCCGCGCTTTTACGTTGGGTATCTGCGCGACCCCCAGGGCAACAAAATCGCGCTGTTTTCAAAGAACCCGAACGATCCGGGACGGGATGATGGATGAGGACATGGCAGAGACGGGGCGACGCACGATCACGCCCTACTTTACGGTGGATGACGCCGATCAGCTGATAGATTTTGCAATCGCGGTGTTTGGCGCGCGTTTGGTCAAGAATGACAGGTACGAAGACAACCGCGTGCAGCATGCGCGTCTTTTGATCGGTGACAGTCTTATCATGCTCAATCAAAGCACAGAGGCCTATGCCCCCAACGTGTCACAGATGCACATACGGGTTGAGGATGCCGACAGGTCTTATCAACTGGCCCTTGAGAACGGGGCGTCCGGGATCATGGAGCCAAACGACAGGCCGTTTGGAGAACGCATGGCCGGGATCAAGGACCCATGCGGCAACATCTGGTGGTTGGCGACACCTCTACGGTAGGGGCCTGTCTCGGAAAGGGCCTGTGCGTTGTGACAAAAAGACCTGCGGCTCGATGCTGCTGGTCTTGGTAGTAGTATGTAAACCGGCTTGCTGATTGTTATATTGTAACATAGTACACATATGCTCGTAACGGGCCGCTGAATGACCATTTCTGGGGGATAGGATGCTGGGCGAAAACGGGTTGGTCATTCCCAATCATGTCAAAGTCGCGATCGTCGGAGCGGGTCCTGCAGGCCTTGGGGTGGCGCGCGTGCTGCGCGACCTGGCAATCCCTGACGTTTGGGTGCTTGAAAAGGGCAATGTCGGCCAGACCTTTCTTGACTGGCCCAAGGACACGCAGTTTCTGACACCATCCTTTCCCGGCAACGTATTTGGCATGACCGATCTCAACGCGATCAGTTTCGACAGCTCTCCGGGATGGGCACTCAAAAGCGAACATCCGAGGGGCCGCGACTACGCGCGTTATCTGGATCAGGCGGTGATTTCCTTCGGCTTGAACGTACAGAGCCACATTGATGTACAGGCTCTGGAACCGGATGGGGATTGGCTGACGCTGTGTACCAACAAGGGTGAGATCCGGGCAGATTTCGTGATCTGGGCGGGTGGCCAGTTTGGCGCTCCGTCGGATGGCGGATTGAACGGCGCTGAATATGGTCTGCACTATGCCACGATCAAAAGTTGGAAAGATGTGCCGGGCGAAGAGGCTTACGTAATCGGTGGCTATGAAGCGGGGATTGATGCGGCGGTCGGGCTTGTACGCGCCGGTAAGCATGTCACTGTCTTCGACATAGACTGCCCTTGGGATGGCAGCGAGAAAGACCCAAGTCGTGCGCTGTCCCCCTTCACCCATCAGCGGCTTCGCGATGCACGCCAAACGGGCGCGATCACTTTGGAAGGGCACGAGGAAATCATTGCCCTCGATAAAGAAGAAAGTGGTGTGAGGATATATGGCGGCAATGGGCGCAGTTGGTTGTCGGCCCACGCGCCCATTCTGGCGACCGGTTTCAAGACGGGCACAGGGCCCGTGATGCCTTGGTTTGATTATGGCGACCACGGGCTTCCACTTTTGACCCTACAGGATGAGTCCACTGCGTTGCCGGGCCTGTTCCTGGTCGGGCCAGAGGTTTCCCATAACGGGCACCTTTTCTGTTTCATCTATAAATTCCGACAGCGCTTTGCTGTGGTAGCGCGCGCGATTGCCGGGCGGATGGGGGTGGATACTTCCTATCTGGAAGTTTACCGCGACAACAACATGTATCTCGATGATCTGGCGTGCTGCGATGATGACAAATGCCTGTGTTGAGACGAGCACACACGATTTCGGAGGCTTGCAATGGCTGATGTAGGTCATGCTGCAAAAGGCGGGGCGGTCCCGGGTTTTGGTGTCACCGTGCTCTTCCTGGTGGCCATCGCGGTTGGGGCGGTTATTGGTCTTTCAAACCCTGTTCTTGGGGAAGCCCTGTCGCAGGGCATCGACGCCACGCTGCTTATCATGGTGGGGCTTTTGTTTTTCGAGGTTCGGCTAGGCGCCGTGGCACGGGCGTTGACCAACCTGAGATTCATCGGGTTGGCCTGGGTTGCCAACTTTGTGTTGGTGCCGTTGATCGGCTTTGGTATTGCCTCGCTTTTTCTATCTGGCCAGCCGCTGCTTTACACCGGGTTGCTGATCTACTTTCTGGCGCCTTGTACGGATTGGTTTCTGGGATTCACGCGTATGGCGCGTGGGGATACGGCGCTTGGTGCCGCGCTTTTGCCGATCAACATGCTGACCCAGCTTTTGCTGCTGCCCGTGTGGCTGTGGCTTTTTGCGCGGCACACCGGCGTGGTTGATTTCGGATCGATCCCGGAGGTGATGCTGCAATGGTTCCTGATCCCGTTTGTCGTGGCGCAGGCTGCGCGGTGGATGATGGAACGCGGATTGCCTCAGACAGTGTTTGACCAGATTTGTGGCTCAGTCAGCGTTCTGATCCCGCTCGTGACAGCGGCGTTAATCCTGCAGATTTTTGCGGCCCACACACCGGTGATCGCGGCGCATTGGGATGTGTTTGGGCTCGTCCTGCTGGCGATATTTGTGTTCTTCCTTGCTACCTATGCGATGGCAGAAGGTTTGGCGCGGGTGTTCGGGCTGGCCTATCCGGAACAGGCCTTGCTGTCGATGACAACAGCGGCACGCAACGCGCCACTGATGCTGGCGGTGACGGCCATTGCCATTCCGGATCAGCCTCTCATCTATGCAGCACTTGTCATCGGGATGTTGGTGGAGTTTCCCCACCTGACTGGTCTCAAGCAGGTGTTGTTGCTGAAGGCGAACCGGTTGCGGATGAAGGCCTGAGTAGGATCAGGACAGTCGCGTGGTTGCAGTTGGCCACGGGTCGTCGAACACATGCCCTGACTTCCACATGTCCACTTCTTCATCCGTGCACAGGCAGTCGCGCACGGCGTTGGCAAAGGTTTCCAACCCGTCACGGTCCCCGATCACGGTCAGTCGGCAGTGACGATCGCCAAATACTGGCGAGGCCCCTTCTAGACGGCGGCGCATTTCCTCGCGCTCTTCCGGCATGAGGTTGAGGCTGCCATCCTCAAGTGCGGCCACTTTCCAGAAATTCACGATCTCAAGCCCAACGCTGCCTGCCGTCTGGTTCCAAAGCAGTTGCAAGCGGTCGCGGGTGGGCAGCCAAAAGAACCCTTTGCTGCGGTAGATGCCTTCGCCGAGGAAATGGTTGTAGACGTCCCAAAGGCGCTGCGGGTGCATGGGGCGGGGGTCGGAAATGACGATGCTGTCGATCTGATAGTCTGCCGCGCTTTCCATCGAGCTGGTGCCATGGCTGGCATCCCATTCAGTCAGTTCCGCACCCAGTTGCGAGACGCGTTGATGATCATAGGGCGGCATGGCCAGAACATCGTCCAGTTTCACATTGCCCCATTTCATCGCCACGATATCCGCGCCTGTGTTGATGGGGTGAATGGCTTGGGCGACGGTTCGGATTGCGTCCATTTCCATCCGGTCCATCTTGGACAGGAGGATGCGGTTGGCGAACATGATTTGTTCGGCCAGCAGGTTTGCAATCCCGCGCCGACCGGCCTGCAGATTGGCGGAGGCTGCGGGCACAATTGCGCGGCCAAGGTCGTGATCTTGCGCCAAGGTCACTGTGTCCACGACGGAAAGGAACCCATGCAACCGCACGCCCTCGTGCGTGCGGATCGCCTCTAGCAAAGGCCAGGGATGCGCGCTGCCGGAGGTTTCAACGATGACATGTGTGGCCCCGCCTGCACGCAGTTTTTCGAGGCCCGCATTGAATTTCGCCAGACCCTCTGCGCTGCTGATGCTGCCCGCTGGAATTGAAACGAAAAGCGCGTCCTGACGAGACAGAACCTCGGTGGCGTCCAGAATACGGCCATCGACATCCAGTTCGCTCATCTCATTGACGATGACGGCAAGGCGCACATCCTCGAACGCGCGCGCCTGAACCAGAAGGTTCTGCAGAAGCGTTGTTTTGCCGGACCCGAGGAACCCATTGAGGATCGTGATGGGCAACGGCCCAGGCGTAGCGCTCATGCTTTCAGGGTTTCTTTGGCCTGCCGGAACCATCCCAGGGTTCGAGTGTAGTGCGCTTCACCCCACTGGGTGATGAACTTTTGGGTCTGGAAGTCATCCTTGTTCTGCAGGGCCTCTATCCGCGCTGCCACGAAGTCGGCCGTCAACGGGATCTCGCACTTCACCGTGATGCAGTGCACCCATTCGTCATATGAATTTGGAACAAAGGACATATCAGCTCGCGCTTTCTGTTCTGGTGTCTTCAAATAAGTGCATGGGCAGGTTTGCCCACCTGCCCATGCAAACAGTGCCGTAAGGGCGTTTACTCGGGAACGATCTCACCAGGCAAGGAGTTAACCGTCATGGTGGCGTCCGGCTGGAAGTGAATGACGGACCGGATCGATTGACCTGCCTTGAGAAGATCGAAAGCCGTGTTGATCTGGTTATGGTTCATGTGGTGGGTGATGTAGGGGTCTACGCTGAACTTTCCGTTCATCCACTCATCGACCATGCCGGGCAGTTCACTGCGGCCCAGAACGCCGCCGAACGCTGTTCCGCGCCAGACGCGTCCGGTCACGAGCTGGAACGGACGGGTTGAGATTTCCTGTCCTGCGCCGGCCACGCCGATCACGGTACATTCGCCCCAGCCCTTGTGACAGGCCTCAAGCGCCGACCGCATCAGATCCACATTGCCCACGGCCTCAAATGTGTAGTCCAGACCGCCGCCTGTCATCTCGACCAGAACGTCCTGGATTGGCGCGTCATAGTCTTTAGGGTTCAGGCATTCGGTCGCGCCGAGGTTTTTCGCCAGCAGGAACTTCGACGGGTTGATGTCGATGCCGATGATCTTGGAGGCACCTGCCATCACAGCGCCCTGGATGACGGCCATGCCGACCGCGCCGAGGCCGAACACCGCGACTGTCGCACCGGCCTCAACCTTGGCTGTGTTGCGGACCGCGCCCATGCCTGTTGGCACAGCGCAGCCCATCACCGACGCCTTCGAGAGAGGTGCCTCTTGGGAGATCTTGGCAACCGAGATTTCAGGCAGCACGGTGTATTCGCTGAAGGTGCTGGTGCCCATGTAATGCAGAATCTGCTTGCCCTTGTAGGAAAAGCGCGACGTGCCGTCGGGCATCAGGCCTGCGCCTTGGGTGGCGCGGATTGTCTGGCAAAGGTTGGTTTTGCCCGACTTGATATAGGGGCATTCCGGGTCTTCGGGAACGTAAAGCGGGATCACGTGATCGCCCGGCTTAACGGAGGTGACGCCCTTGCCGACCTCTTCGACAACGCCGCAGCCTTCATGGCCCAGAATGCAGGGGAAGAGGCCTTCGGGGTCTTCACCCGACAGTGTGAACACATCCGTGTGGCACAGGCTGGTTGTGACGATACGGACAAGAACCTCGCCCTCCTTGGGGCCTTCGAGGTCAATCTCTTCAATCTCAAGCGGTTGGTTCGGTGCCCAGGCAATGGCTGCGCGTGTTTTCATGGTGGGTCTCCTCTGTCCCTTAGTGGATCGTTTGTTTGTATTGTTCTGCGTGGCGCTCCAGCTCACTCAGTGGATCAAGCACGAGGAGCAGTCGGGTTTCTCCGGTGCCTTCGATGGGGGGTGAACGGTGACGCAGGCCTGATTTTGGAGCATCGGGCCATTCCGTGCCGCGCAGGATGATCGGGGCACAGGCCGGAACCGTGAACACGTGACTTGGCTCTTCATCATCCGCAAGCACCCCGTATTGCGTGCCGGTGCCACGGTAGGTGCAGACAAGACGCGCCGTGACCGCATCAATGTGGAACTTTCGGCAGGCATTGGTGTTCACCACATCGAGGCGCAGGCGGATGTAGGGTGTGTCCATGACATCGGCGAAAATCATGGCGAGGGCCGCGATGTCATCCACCAACATCCCGCATTCCGGGCAGTTGGGGGTGCCGCACATCAAGGTCGTCTTAGATAAGGCATCCCGTACCCGATCCGGGGCGAGGATCATCCGGGTTCGGGGCAGGTGATCGGGATCAATCGCGTCAATCCAATGCTGAAACTCGGGCAGTGGGGCGCGCTTCCATATTGCGGCGGCGCACCCGGGGCTGTGAATGGCGGACAACCCTTCCGGTGTCTCTGATATTCCGACGCCGGTGGCGACCTCATTGGGGGATTGCCCGTCCATCATCATGCAACGTCTTCCATCCGACGCCAGACCGGGAAGGGATCTGGCAGGTCGAGGGGCAGCGCGTCCGGTCCGGAGGCAAGGACGGTTGGGACAAGGCAGGCATCGAGCCCGGCTTTGATCGAGGGCCAGTCAATCTCTGCGCCGATGAACACCAGTTCCTGACGGCGATCTCCCCACGGTTCAGACCAGTTTTGGCGGATATAGTTCAGCACGTCCGGATGATCCGGCCAGCGTTCTTCCGGAACGGATGACCACCACGTCCCCATCGGTTTCACGCCCGAAAGGGTGCCTGCCAGTGAATACTCGGCCACCCAATCCGGGCGTGTTGCGATCCAAAGGTGGCCCTTGGCCCGAAGCACGCCGGGCAGGGAGCCGTTCAAGAACGCCAGTATTTTCTCGGGGATGAACGGCTGGCGCGCGCGGTAGACGTAGCTGGTCACGCCGTATTCTTCAGTTTCCGGGGTGTGATCGGCAAAGCCGTACAGCTCTTTGGCCCACATCGGATGTTCATGGGCTTTTTCAAAGTCGAAGAGGCCGGTGTTCAAAATCTTCTTGGCCGGAACTTCGGAATAATTGGTCTCGATGATCTCTGCGTCGGCGTTCAGGCTGCGGATGATGCGGCGGGCTGCGTTGACCTGATCCTTCGTTGCGTCGCCAACCTTGTTGAGGATCACCACGTCGGCGAATTCCATCTGGTCTGTCAGCAAATCAACAAGCGTGCGGTCGTCTTCTTCGCCTGTGGTTTCGCCCCGATCACTCAGGAAGTCGTGGCTGGAGAAGTCGTTCAGCAGGTTCACGGCATCCACCACAGTGACTATGGTATCGATGCGCGATACGTCCGAGAGGCTTTCATCATATTCATCGCGGAAGTCGAACGTGGCAGCGACGGGCAGCGGTTCGGAAATACCGGTGGATTCGATCAGCAAGTAATCAAACCGATCCTCACCCGCGAGGCGGCGCACCTCTGCCAGCAGGTCGTCACGCAAGGTGCAGCAGATGCAGCCGTTGGACATTTCGACGAGGGTTTCATCCGTGCGGCTGAGTTCCGTGTCAGCGCGGACCAGATCGGCGTCGATATTCACTTCGGACATGTCGTTTACGATGACCGCAACGCGAAGACCTTCGCGATTGTTGAGGACGCGATTGAGAAGCGTGGTTTTGCCAGCGCCCAGGAATCCGGAAAGCACTGTTACGGGAAGGCGGGTGTCTGTCATGGAGATGGATACCTTCTTTGACTGAGGCTGCCTGTTCACAGATTGAATTTTCCAACGAATTCGAGGCCTGGGCAGCGGGCATAACTTGAGGACATATGTTATGTTATAACATACCAATCTGCAAACGGACTTTTGCTGCGAGGACCTTACAATCTAGGTCCGGAAACCCGATTTTGAAGAGCTCTTGAAAAGACTGTGTGGTGAATACCGGAAATGTCTTTGCAGCGTCGCAGCTGCAATTGGGTGACAAGTGGTTTGTCAGCTGTGGAGCAGCATGTTCTGGCATGCGGATCGTAGCTTCGTAGCGTGCCGTTTTGCCCAGGCCGCCCTTGATTTGTCGACGTCCAGATAGGCGGTCATTAGAAGGTTTGAATGGGCTGCTCTGGCGTCAAGCAGCGTGGCCAGTTGGCCGTGTGAGTGTGGGGACGGGCCGAGGGCTTCTAGGATGTCCACGAAGCGGTTGCGCTGTGTTTCGAAAGCTTCAGTTTCAGGATCGCTGAGCAGCCAAGAAAACTCCAGTTCTGCCGACATGCGACCTGCACAGGTTGCAATGATGTCGGAGAGGTCCTGACGATCTGCCGCGTGCGCGAGTGCGGCAGAGCCCAGGAAAACGCCTGTCGCCCAAATTTTTATCCCGCTCATATGTCGAGCTTTGAACAGTGTCATTGACCGATCAAGCACGTATTCTGGAAAGGTCAGTTGGTGTTGCCCTGACGCATAGCTGGTTGGCACCGTCAGTATGCGCAAGAATTGAGCGTTGATCTTCTACATTGGCGTGACACTTGGCTTTTTACTGGTCACGCCGCATCTGATTTGAGAGATTGGCACAGCTTGCCGAAGGACTGTCACGATTTCCGCCCAGACTGCCGTTCCACATCAGTTCACCGCTGACGATTTGCCTCGCGCCGTGGGCGAAGGGTTGATCTCTGTGCAGCAAAAGAACGGCGCGAGCGCGCTTGCGGATTTGCGCATGTCCGGGTGCCTCAAGGTGCTGTTCTCACGCGGAATGGACCGGGTTGATGCCATTTTGATCAATTCGTCTGGTGGGTTGACCAGCGGCGACAGGATTTCATTTGATACGGACGTTCAGCAGGGTGCGACGCTTGCGGTCACCACGCAGGCGGCAGAGCGGGCTTACAGGTCGGCGAATGGCGTGGCCCGGGTGCAGACCAAATTGGTTGTCGGCACTGACGCGGACATGCTTTGGCTGCCGCAGGAACTGATCCTGTTTGATGGCGCGGCGTTGGAGCGGTCTTTGCAGTGCGATCTTGCCGCGGGTGCACGTCTTGTGTTGGTCGAGCCAGTGATTTTTGGGCGCGCGAAGATGGGCGAGGAACTGTCGCAGCTATGGTTCAAGGACCGTATCGAGATCAACAGGGTCGGCGCGCCGCTTTACCGTGACAGCACACATTTGAGCGGCGACATCCCGCCATTGCTGCAAGGTGCGGCGACGGCCCGTGGTGCCGGGGCGATGGCGAGCCTTGTTTATGTGCGGCCCGATGCCGCTGCACAACAAGCCCGGTTGGTGCCAGACTTGCCTGCCACAGCGGGTGCGTCATTGCTTGCCGATGATGTGATGGTGCTGCGCCTTTTGGCAGAAGACGGGTTTGAGCTGCGCAGGTCCCTTTTGCCCATTCTGGACCGGCTGACGGGTAACACCCTGCCCACTTCCTGGAGACTTTGAGATGAACCTGACACCCAGAGAGAAAGACAAGTTGCTGGTGGCCATGGCCGCCGAGGTGGCGCGAAAACGATTGGCGCGGGGGGTGAAATTGAACCACCCCGAGGCGATTGCGCTCATTACCGATGCGGTGGTTGAGGGTGCTCGGGATGGGCGATCGGTGGCCGATATGATGCGGGCGGGGGCGCAGGTGATTACCGCCGAGCAATGCATGGAGGGCGTGCCTGAGATGATCCACGAGGTGCAGGTGGAGGCGACCTTTCCCGACGGCACCAAATTGGTGACAGTGCATAATCCGATCAGGTGAAATGAGTACTTTTGGACCAGAAAGAAGCAAGGGGTGACGCGATGATACCCGGAGAGATGTTTGTTGAAGAGGGGGAGATCACCCTGAACGCGGGCGCGGATGCGATCACGTTGATGGTGGCCAACACGGGCGACAGGCCGGTGCAGGTCGGCTCGCATTATCATTTTGCAGAGACCAATCCGGGGCTTGAGTTCGACCGGGAAGCGGCCCACGGGCGCAGGCTCGACATCGCGGCGGGGACGGCTGTGCGGTTTGAACCGGGGTAGCGGCGGGAGGTGGAGCTGATCCCTATCTCAGGTGCGCGACGTGTGTTTGGGTTTAACCAAGCCGTGATGGGGGAGTTGTAAGTGTTTTTCACCAAGCTGGGACGCATTGTGGCTTTCGCTGGATTGGCGCTTTCAGTTGCTCATTTCATCTATCTGCAAGTGTTCACTTTTAATGCTCAGGCGAGTACTGGCGAAATTTCCCTTCCGGGCGACAGGGTTTTTGACGCTGTTCTAGAAAGCTCCAAAGAGACAGGAACAGTGTTTTTATTTTCAGTTGTGCTGGGCATCCTTGCAGAAATCAGCCGCAGCCTAAGCGCGAAAGCAAAGGAGTGACGCATGCCAGCGACGATCAAGAAATCTGACTATGCGGCGATGTTTGGGCCGACGGTGGGTGACAAGGTGCGGCTGGCTGATACTGATCTTATCATCGAAGTGGAGCGGGATTTGGTTGCGGAGCGGGCGGGTTCGGCGGCGACCGGTGGGTCCGGTGAGAATGCGCTGCTCTACGGGGAAGAGGTGAAGTTTGGCGGCGGCAAGGTGATCCGCGACGGGATGGGGCAGTCTCAGGCCACGCGGGCCGAGGGGGCGGTGGATACGGTCATCACCAATGCGCTCGTGGTGGATTACACCGGGATTTACAAAGCCGATATTGGCCTCAAGGACGGGCAGATCGCGGCGATTGGCAAGGCGGGCAACCCGGATACGCAGCCCGGTGTCGATATCATCGTGGGACCGGGGACCGAGGCTATCGCGGGCGAGGGTCGCATCCTGACCGCAGGTGGATTTGACAGCCATATCCATTTCATTTGCCCGCAACAGATTGAAGACGCGTTGCATTCGGGGCTGACCACCATGCTGGGCGGCGGCACGGGGCCCGCGCACGGTACGCTGGCCACGACATGTACTCCGGGGCCTTGGCATATCGGGCGGATGTTGCAGGCCGCCGATGCCTTTCCGATGAACCTGGCCTTTGCGGGGAAGGGTAATGCCTCGCTGCCTGCTGCCATTGAGGAGCAGGTGAAAGCCGGGGCCTGTGCACTGAAACTGCATGAGGATTGGGGCACTACACCGGGGGCGATTGATTGTTGTCTCACGGTCGCGGATGCCATGGATGTGCAGGTGATGATCCACACCGATACGCTGAATGAAAGCGGGTTCGTGGAGAATACTGTGGCCGCAATGAAAGGCCGCACGATTCATGCCTTCCACACCGAAGGCGCTGGTGGGGGGCATGCGCCGGATATCATCAAGATTTGCGGGGAGGAGCATGTGCTCCCCTCCTCGACCAACCCGACGCGGCCTTTCACAGTGAACACCATTGAAGAGCATCTGGATATGCTCATGGTCTGTCATCATCTCGATAAGTCGATCCCGGAAGATATCGCTTTTGCGGAAAGCCGCATCCGGCGGGAGACGATTGCCGCCGAGGATATCCTGCATGACATGGGCGCGTTTTCGATCATCGCGTCGGACAGTCAGGCCATGGGACGTGTGGGAGAGGTGATTATCCGCACGTGGCAGACTGCGGACAAAATGAAGAAACAGCGGGGCTGGTTGCCGGAAGAGACAGGTGAGAATGACAACGCCCGCGTGCGCCGCTACGTGGCGAAGTACACGATCAACCCAGCGATTGCGCATGGGATTTCTGAGCATATTGGTAGTATCGAACCCGGCAAGCGTGCCGATCTCTGCCTCTGGTCGCCTGCGTTTTTTGGCGTCAAACCGGACATGGTTTTGCTGGGTGGGACGATTGCATGTTCGCAGATGGGCGATCCAAATGCGTCCATTCCAACGCCACAGCCCGTCTACTCCCGACCCATGTTCGGTGCCTATGGGCGTAGCGTAGAACACTCTGCGGTGAGCTTCGTCTCAGAGGCCGCACAGGCGGACGGAATTGGGTCACAGCTGGGCCTCGCCAAGAACACGCTTGCGGTGAAGAACACGCGCGCAATTGGGAAGAAAGACCTCAAGCTCAACGACGCCACGCCAGAGGTTGAGGTGAACCCCGAAACTTACGAGGTGCGCGCGGATGGGGAGTTGCTGACCTGTACGCCGGCCGAGACCCTGCCCATGGCGCAGCGGTATTTTCTGTTCTGATGGCGGACTACGTTGCACAAGATGTCCGGCGCGCCGGGGAGTGGACGGGCAGTTTTGCGCTGTGTGTGATGACCTATGATGAGCGGTTTATTCGGCGCAAAGTGATCAAGACGGTGCATGATGAAGAGTTGCTTGTCGATCTGAAGCAGACGACGTCACTCAATCATCGCGATGCCTTTGTGCTGACGGATGGTCGCCTGATCGAGGTGATCGCGGCGGAGGAAGATCTTTATGAGGTGACGGGTGATCTGGTGCGGCTGGCCTGGCATATCGGCAACCGCCATACGCCCTGTCAGGTTGAGGACGACCGCCTTCTGATCCAGCGGGACAAGGTCATCGGTCATATGCTGGAACATTTGGGCGCGACGCTGCGCGAGGTGCATGAACCGTTCACGCCGGAGGGTGGCGCGTATGGTCATGGCCGCACGCATGCACATGAACACGGGGCGACCGCCCATGCGCATTGATGCGAAACTCATCACTCTCACGCAATGGCTGTCACCCAACTTTCCTATCGGGGCTTTTGCGTTTTCACATGGGCTGGAGGCGGCTGTTGCTGAGGACTGGGTGCATGATGGGGAAAGCCTGAAGGCATGGTTGTCGATGCTGCTGACACAAGGCTCGGGGCGTTCTGATGCGATATGGGTGCGGCTGGCGTATGCGGCGGAAGATGGAGCCGCGCTAGAGGCCTTGAATGTGGAGGCATGCGCGTTCGCGCCCTCGCGGTCAAGGCTGGTTGAAGCCGAACGGCAGGGGCTTGCTTTTGTCAAAACAGTGCGCGCTGTTTGGGCGTTCGAACTGCCGGATCTGCTTTTGCCTCTTGCCGTCGGAGCGGCGAGCGCCAGGCAGGATTTGGATGTGGAGATGGTCGTACCGCTCTACTTGCATGCTTTTGCCAGCAACTTGATCGCTGCCGCACAGCGATTGATGCCGCTTGGCCAAACCGATGCGCAGGCGGTGCTTGCGTCATTGCATCAAGAGGTTCAGGCGGTGACCGAAGACACCCGTGGCGCAGGCCTGACTGATATACACAGCAATGCCTTCCTGTCTGACATTGCATCGATGCGGCACGAGACGCTTGAACCGAGGATGTTTCAATCATGACCCAGATGAATGGCCCGGTTCGCGTTGGCATTGGCGGCCCCGTCGGCGCAGGGAAAACCACCTTAACGGCGCGTCTTTCTGAGCGGTTGAAAGAGCATTTTTCAATCGGGGTCATCACCAATGACATCTACACGCAGGAGGATGCCGAAGCGCTGACCCGGATGCAGATCTTGCCGTCTGATCGGATCATTGGTGTCGAAACCGGGGGCTGTCCGCATACCGCCATTCGAGAAGATGCCTCGATCAACCTCGCCGCCGTGGCGGAGATGCAGGCGCGCCATCCCGACCTTGATATCGTGCTGATCGAAAGCGGGGGCGACAACCT
Source organism: uncultured Roseovarius sp. (assembly GCA_963422235.2). Lineage (GTDB taxonomy): Bacteria > Pseudomonadota > Alphaproteobacteria > Rhodobacterales > Rhodobacteraceae > Roseovarius. The sequence continues at coordinate 1,007,326 of CAXMWV010000002.1, read as the reverse complement.
GTCTGCCACTTTCAGCCCGGAACTGGCCGACATTACGATTTACGTCATCGATGTCGCGGCAGGGGAGGAAATCCCCCGCAAGGGTGGCCCTGCGATCCGACGCTCTGATGTTCTGGTGATCAACAAGACCGACCTTGCGCCCCATGTTGGCGCATCGCTTGACGTGATGGCACGGGACGCGACCGATGGGCGTGCAGGCAAACCATTTGTGTTTACGTCGCTGCGGACCGGCGACGGTGCCGACGATGTATTGGATAGGCTGCTGGCCTTGTCGGGCTTGCAGGTGGAACCAGCGGAGTAGGCCGCTGCGCGTTCAGCTCAGGCGGAGATTTTGTAACCGCCATTGTACTCATCGCTTTTTCTACGGACCTGAGAATGCTCTACGATCCGTTCGCGCGCGGCACCAAGGAAATCTTCGATCGAGGAATAGCCTTTGCGGTCGAGGTAGTCGCTGAGATCGGTGGTCAGTTCCTGGATCAGCTTTACGCCCACGCCACCGCTGCCTTTTTCCTCCATCGCGGCGGTGCAGACTTGCAAATTGCCCGCGCCATGCACGATGAAATTGAATGCCTCGCGGAAGCCCCGAATGCCGCCAATGCCGGACACGGCCTTGTCCGGGAAGGCGCGGTGAATATCCGAGACGCGTTGCAGCGCCTGGTGCAGGATTGCCAGGCCACCCAGGCCGCCCGAGGTCACCAGCCCGTCCACTTCGACCTCAAACTTGAGCGTCTCGGGGTCCATCAGGGGCAAAGAGGGAAACGTGTTGCACAGCGAAATGGACGCCGCACCCGCATCATAGGCCGCCCGCGCCCCATCGACGAGCGTGGATGTCGCAGGTGTCAGTTTCACCCAGACGGGCACGTCCACGGCTTGCGTTACTGCCGTCACGATCGACTGGATCATCTCTTCGTCATTGGCGATGTGGGCGCCCATGTCCTTGCGGTCCATATGCGGGCAGGACATGTTCAGCTCCACCGCGTCACAGCCGACATTCACCACCGCCTTGGCCAGCTTTTGCCAATTGGCCAGCTCTTCTGCAGTGCCCGCGCCTGCCATGATGGACCCGATGACCATGCGGTCGGGGTATGTGGTCTTGATCTCCTCCAGATCTGGCAACCACTGTTCCAGAGGTTGGTCCGAGATCAGCTCCCAATTCCAGGATGAATGCGACACGGTGTCGGGCCGTTTGACACGCGACACGTAAGGTTTTTCCTCGCTCACGCGTTGGAAAATCGTTTTGGGTCCGGCGACGTTTTCGACGGGGTGCAGGCCAATGGTTTTGGTGACGACACCGCCCCAACCTGCCTCAAAGGCCTTTAAAATCTTGCGTTTGCTCTCCGTCGGTGGGGCGGAGGCAAGAACGAACGGATTGACAAAGTCCAGTCCCGTAAAACGTGTCGAAAGCGCAGTCGGCATAGCAAACCCATTGATATCCAGAACCTCAGAAGGGTCTGCCCGCCACGCGAAAAAGTCAATGTTTTCGTTCCTGGGTGTGATGTGCAGGGAGGGACACGCCCAGTTTTTGAGCGTCTCTCGCTTCGGCTATCCTCTGAGAAACCGCACAAATATTCGTCCGTGGACTGTGTGAGTGGTCGGGTGACTCAGGGTCAAAAAGCCAAAACAGGTTGACCAGCCAAGCAAGATCAGACCACCGTTATGGCACCACAGGAATCGTGCCGCCCGCGCGGCCAGATCAAGGAACACAACATATGGACCGCGGACAAAACCTGCGTATTGACCCCGATCGCCTTTGGGACAGCCTGATGGAAATGGCCAAGATCGGCCCCGGTATCGCAGGCGGGAACAATCGCCAGACGCTGACGGATGAAGATGCCGAGGGGCGCGCGTTGTTCAAACGGTGGTGCGATGACGCCGGGCTTGAGATGGGCGTGGACACAATGGGCAACATGTTCGCCACGCGCGCCGGTGAGGACCCGGATGCGTTGCCGGTTTACATGGGATCGCATCTTGATACGCAGCCGACAGGTGGGAAGTATGATGGCGTTTTGGGTGTATTGGGCGCGCTTGAGGCGGTGCGGACACTCAACGACCTGGACGTGAAAACCAAGCATCCCATCGTGATTACGAATTGGACGAATGAAGAGGGCACGCGCTATGCGCCCGCCATGCTGTCTTCTGGCGTTTTTGCGGGCAAGCACACGCAGGAGTTTGCCTACGACCGCGTGGATGCCGAGGGCAAAAAGTTTGGCGATGAATTGAAGCGCATCGGCTGGGTCGGCGACGAAGAGGTCGGCGCGCGCAAGATGCATGCGATGTTTGAGTTGCACATCGAACAGGGGCCCATTCTGGAGGCCGAGGGCAAGGATATCGGTGTTGTGACCCACGGTCAGGGCCTGCGGTGGATCGAATGCACGATCACGGGCAAGGAGAGCCATACCGGGTCAACGCCCATGGCAATGCGCAAGAATGCAGGCCGGGGTTTGGCGTTGATCACCGAGTTGACGCATGAGATCGCGATGAAGAACCAGCCCAATGCAGTGGGGGCCATCGGGCATATCGACGTCTACCCCAACAGCCGGAACATCATTCCGGGCAAGGTGGTGTGCACGGTGGATATGCGGACGCATTTGCTCGACAAGTTGAATGGCATGGTCGACGAATTCATGGAGCGCGCGCCGAAGCTCTGCGAAGAGATCGGGGTGGAGTTTGAATGTCATATCGTGGGTCAGTTTGATCCACCTGCCTTTGATAAGGCCTGCGTGGGCGCAGTGCGGGATGCGGCGGTGGAGCTCGGGTATTCCCACATGGATATCGTGAGCGGCGCTGGGCATGATGCCTGCTGGATCAATGATGTCGCGCCCACTGCGATGATCATGTGTCCGTGCGTAGACGGACTGTCTCACAATGAGGCGGAAGAGATTTCCAAAGAATGGGCGCAGGCGGGGACGGATGTTTTGCTCCACGCGGTGCTGAACACGGCGGAGATTGTGGAGTGAGGGGATTTACTCTATATTCAGAGATGCATGATCAAGGTGATTTATGGCTGAAGCCGTCTCAAACGACCTCATTTACGAGTTGCTCAAGCGGGTGCACGACACCCAGTCGCAACACACGCGGTTTCATCAGGAGACACGCGAAAGACTCGGCTCGCTCGAAATGCAATACGCCAGTATTTCACGCCGTGTGGACCGGATTGACGAGCGCGTGGAGCGCATTGAACGGCGGCTTGATATCTCTGACGCACCTGTGGCCGGCGAGTAAAACGAGTTCTCAAGGTTGGGTGGCCTGATGGCCGTTGCAGTTCAAGCACCACAGCGGAGGACGCGCTGTGAGCTTTAAGATAGTGTCAGAAAACACTGTGGTTGAGGTGGACGGAAAACGCCTCACTTCGCGACAAGGTTTCCATGAAGAGTTCGCCCGCGTGTTCGGCTTTCCTGAGTTTTATGGTGCGAACATGGATGCTTGGATTGACTGCATGGGCTACCTGGATGATCCAAAAGCCGGTATGACAAATGTCGTTGTCGCCAAAGGAAAAGTTGCCACTATCTGGGTCAAGAACTACGAGTTTTTCAAGCAAAACGCCTCGGGTACTTGGCATGACTTGATCGAATGCACAGCATTCGTCAACTTCAGAGCCGTTGAGCAAGGCGATGACCCGCTACTTGCCTTGGCATTCCACGATTAGGGGGAGATCCAATGACCAAAGTCATCAAAAATGGAACAATCGTCACGCACGACCTGACCTACAAGGCGGACGTGCTGATCGACGGTGGCAAGATCATTGAGATTGGTGAGAACCTCAAAGGGGATGAGGAGCTGGACGCCACTGGCTGCTACGTCATGCCCGGTGGGATTGATCCGCATGTGCATCTCGAAATGCCGTTCATGGGCACCTACTCCTCCGACAATTTCGAATCCGGCACCCGCGCGGCCCTCTCTGGCGGCACCACCATGGTGGTCGACTTCTGTCTGCCGAACCAAGGCGAGAGCTTGCTCGATGCGATCAAGCGGTGGGATAACAAGTCCACACGGGCGAACTGTGATTACTCCTTCCACATGGCCGTCACCTGGTGGGGCGAGCAGGTGTTTAACGACATGAAGACCGTCGTGCAGGATCGCGGGATCAACACGTTCAAGCATTTCCTCGCCTATAAGGGCGCGTTGATGGTGAATGATGATGAGCTCTTTTCCTCTTTCAAACGCCTCTCCGAACTGGGTGCGACCGCTATGGTCCATGCCGAAAACGGCGATGTGGTGGCGGAAATGACGGCGAAACTGCTGGCCGAAGGCAATACCGGGCCCGAGGCGCATGCCTATTCGCGGCCCTCTCAGGTTGAAGGCGAGGCCACAAACCGCGCGATCATGATTGCGGATATGGCGGGTGTGCCGCTTTACGTCGTGCATGTGTCCTGTGAGGAGGCCCATGAGGCGATCCGGCGGGCGCGGCAGAACGGAAAACGCGTGTGGGGGGAGCCGCTCATTCAGCATCTGACGCTGGATGAAAGCGAATACTTCCACGACGATTGGGACCATGCCGCGCGCCGGGTGATGTCACCGCCATTCCGCAACAAGAAGCATCAGGAAAGCCTCTGGGCCGGTCTGATGTCGGGGTCCTTGAGCGTTGTGGCCACAGATCACTGCGCCTTCACGACTGAGCAAAAGCGCTACGGCGTGGGGGATTTCTCCAAGATCCCCAACGGCACCGGAGGCCTTGAAGATCGTCTGCCCATGCTTTGGACCCATGGCGTTGCGACGGGCCGTCTGACGCCTAACGAGTTCGTGGCGATGACGTCGACCAACATCGCAAAAATCCTGAACTGCTACCCACGCAAAGGCGCAATTCTGGAAGGGGCAGATGCGGACCTCGTGGTGTGGGATCCGGAAAAAGAGAAGACGATTACGGCGGACACGCAGCAATCGGCGATCGACTACAATGTGTTCGAAGGCCACCATGTCAAAGGCCTGCCACGCTTCACCCTGACCCGCGGCCATGTAGCCGTGCATGACGGTGAGATCCGCACGCAGGAAGGGCACGGGAAGTTCGTCGAACGCCCCGCCAACGGCACGGTGAACCAGGCGCTGTCTCAGTGGAAAGAACTGACCGCGCCACAGCCCGTGACCCGCACCGGTGTTCCGGCGACCGGGGTATAGTGACCGCAATCAAGAGTGACTATGGCACCTGTAATATCGGCCAAAGGGCTTTCGCTGACGTTTGAAACCAACGATGGCCCTGTCCATGCGTTGAGTGATGTGTCGCTGGACATCCAAAAGGGTGATTTCGTCTCGTTCATCGGGCCGTCTGGGTGTGGCAAAACCACGTTCCTGCGCGTGATGGCCGATCTGGAACAGCCCACGGGTGGAGAGATTACTGTCAACGGAACCTCGCCCAGAGAGGCGCGTTTGAACCGGGCTTACGGGTACGTGTTTCAAGCGGCCGGACTTTATCCGTGGCGCACGATTGGTGGCAACATCCGTCTGCCGTTGGAGATCATGGGCTATGACAAGGCAGCGCAGGCAGAGCGAGTGTCGCGCGTGCTTGAGATGGTGGATCTGGCCGGGTTTGAGAAGAAGTTTCCATGGCAGCTGTCGGGCGGGATGCAGCAACGGGCGAGTATTGCGCGGGCGTTGGCGTTTGACGCCGATATCCTGCTGATGGACGAACCGTTCGGGGCCTTGGACGAGATTGTGCGCGATCACCTCAATGAGCAATTGCTGGCGCTGTGGTCCAAGACGGAAAAGACAATCGGTTTTGTAACGCACTCGATCCCGGAGGCGGTGTTTCTGTCGACCAAGATCGTGGTCATGTCTCCGCGCCCGGGCCGGGTGACGGATGTCATCGATAGCCCCTTGCCTGCAGAGCGCCCATTGGAAATTCGGGACACGCCGGAGTTTCTGGAGGTTGCGCAGCGGGTGCGTGAGGGGCTGCGTGCCGGGCATTCTTATGACTAAGGCGTTAGGAAGCCCAAAAGTACCACCCGCCCAGGACTTGTTCCGGGGTATTGTACAACCGAACGCGGGAGGCCCCGGATCACGTCCGGGGCGTGGAGCGTTTGATGCGTAATTTGCTGCCCATCCTTACGGTTCTGGCCACGTTGCTGGCGTTGTGGTGGCTTGCAGTGGCCCCGATGAACGTGCGCCCGGCTTTGGATATCGTTGAACGCGGTGGTGTCGAAGTATTGCCCGCAGGCTCAGTGGAGCGTCGCGATGTCTCCGTCTGGCGGTTGATGCTCGACAACTCTGATCATGTGGCCGTCGGCTATGATCTGGATCGCCCGCGCCTGCCTACGCCCACGCAGGTGGGACAGGAAATCTGGAAGACGACCGGCGCAATGGTTCTCAAGGGGCGAGCCTGGTCGAAGCGGTCGTTGATTTATCACGGCTGGATCACCTTGCAGTCGACCATTTGGGGGTTCTTGCTGGGGACCAGCCTGGGCATTCTGGGCGCCGTGGCCATTGTCTATAGCCGTGTCGTGGACATGAGTTTGATGCCCTGGGCCATCATCAGCCAGACCATCCCAATCGTCGCTTTGGCCCCGATGATCATTGTTTTGTCCAATCAGGTTGGCATTGACGGGCGGACCGTGCCCAAGGCGATCATCTCTGCCTATCTGTGCTATTTCCCGGTGCTTGTCTCGATGGTGAAAGGCCTTCGGTCACCGACCCCGTCAGAGCTTGACCTGCTCAAAACCTACAACGCGGGAGGTTTCCAGAGCTTCCTGAAACTGCGTTTGCCCGCCAGTGTGCCGTATCTCTTTACCGGGCTGAAGGTGGGCATTGCAGCCGCACTTGTCGGTACGATTGTGGGTGAGCTTCCGACCGGGGCGATCAGTGGTCTGGGCGCACGTATCCTGATTGGCGATCAGTTTGGAACGCCGCTCGCCATCTGGTCTGCGCTCTTCTGTGCCGCCGTTCTGGCCGGGGCGCTTGTGACGCTTCTCGACCTGGCGCAGCGCATGACCCTTAGCAGAATGGGGTTCCGGCAGTGACGTGGATTGTGGGGGCATTGGTGTTTTGGGCGGCGGCGTGGTTCGTGAACGTGTGCCTGGCCAATTCCCGGGTCTCAGGTCATCGCGCCGTGCGCATCGCCGTGCCGCTTTTGTTCGGTCTGACGATCCTTGTGCTTTGGGAAGGCTTTGTGCGTGGGTTAGGCATTAGCCAAGTCATCTTGCCCGCGCCTAGCCAGATCATGACAGTGTTTGCCGCCTCGACAGACATCCTTTGGATCGACTTCGTTCAGACGGTGGTTAAGGGCGCGTTGCGCGGGTTTGTCATCGGGGCGCTTGCGGCCTTGGTCGTGGCCATCCTGATTGACCGCAGCCCGTTTCTGACGCGGGGTCTTCTGCCCATTGGCAATTTCGTGGCTGCCCTGCCCATCGTGGGCATCGCGCCCATTCTGGTGAACTGGTTCGGGTTTGACTGGCAATCCAAGGCGGCGGTGGTCGTGGTGATGGTGTTCTTTCCGATCCTTGTGAACACGGTGCAGGGACTGCGCGAAACCGATAAGATGCAGCGCGATCTGATGCAGACTTATGCCGCCAGTTACGGTCAAACTTTGATCAAACTGCGGCTTCCGGCGGCGATGCCGTTCATTTTCAATGGCCTTAAGATCGCGACTACCCTAGCTTTGATCGGGGCGATTGTGGCCGAGTATTTCGGCTCACCCACGCGGGGGATGGGGTTTCGCATCTCTACGGGCGTGGGCAGTCTCGCGATAGATTTGGTCTGGGCGGAGATCTTCGTGTCCGCCCTTGTGGGGAGCGCCTTCTACGGCGTTGTTGCATGGACCGAAAATCGGATGACCTTCTGGCATCCATCACAAAGAGGTTGAGCAAGCAAAACCAAAACACACAAAACAACAGAAGAGGAAGTGTAATGAAACAGATAAAATCGACACTGGGAGCGGCAGCGCTTTCACTTATGGCCGGTGGCGCAATGGCCGCTGACGATGTGACCTTGCAGTTGAAATGGGTCACCCAAGCGCAGTTCGCCGGCTACTACGTGGCTTTGGAAAATGGCTACTATTCCGATGAAGATCTCAATGTGACGATCAAGCCTGGCGGGCCGGACATTGCGCCGACGCAGGTTCTTGCGGGCGGCGGTGCCGATGTGACGGTTGACTGGATGCCGTCTGCCTTGGCCGCACGAGAGAAGGGTCTGGCGATGGTCAACATTGCGCAGCCTTTCAAGTCATCGGGCATGATGCTGACTTGTCGGAAAGATGCGGGTGTCGCCACGACGGACGACTTTGCGGGTAAGACCCTTGGCGTCTGGTTCTTCGGAAACGAATTCCTGTTCCTAAGTTGGATGTCCCAGTTGGGCCTCAGCACCGATGGCGGTGAGGATGGCGTAGAAGTGCTCAAGCAGGGCTTCAACGTTGATCCGATCCTGAACGGGCAGGCGGCTTGTGTCTCTACCATGACGTACAATGAGTACTGGCAGGTCATTGATGCCGGTCTGACGCCGGAGGACCTGGTGACGTTCAAGTACGAAGATCAGGGCGTGGCGACGCTGGAAGACGGTCTTTACGTGCTGGAGGAAAACCTCGCCGATCCGGAGTTCGAGGACAAGATGGTGCGCTTCGTGCGGGCCTCCATGAAAGGCTGGAAATGGGCCGAGGAGAACCCGGAAGACGCGGCCATGATCGTGCTGGACTATGATGAGACCGGTGCCCAAACAGAGGCGCACCAAGTGCGTATGATGGGTGAGATCGCCAAGCTGACGGCGGGTTCCAACGGCGCGCTTGTGGAGGCGGATTATCAGCGGACCGTCGATAGCCTTCTGGCGGGCGGTTCTGACCCGGTTATCACGAAGGAGCCCGAAGGCGCGTGGACCCACGCGATTACGGACAAAGCTCTGAACTAAAATAAATGTGGCTCCGGGAGGTGATCCTTCCCGGGGCCACGAACCTAGGTGTTGACGTCAAAAGGCATACGGTCGAGCCACGTTCTGACCGGTTCGCGCAAACCCCAGGAAAGCACTGAAACAGCGTAACTACTGTCTTTTGGAGTAGTGGTGAGCCGTGCAGGATTCGAACCTGCGACCCACTGATTAAAAGTCAGTTGCTCTACCAACTGAGCTAACGGCCCACTAGGCGGCCTAATTAGGAACACCGTGCAGTACGGTCAAGCGCTAAATTCCGCATATCCATCAAGCATCTGGATTTGACCGCACCCTGTCGTTATATCCGCGGGCATGAGCAAGGATCTGCAAACCGGGCTGCCCTTTAGCAAGATGCACGGGCTGGGCAACGATTTCGTTGTCGTGGATGCGCGTGCGCAGGCCGTGGAGATTGATGAGGCGTTGGTGCGTGCGGTTGGGGACAGGCGGCGTGGGATCGGGTTTGATCAGTTTGCCCTGATTGACGCCGGGCAGAATGGTGCGGATGTGCGCCTGACTTTCTGGAACCCGGATGGATCGGAATCGGCGGCCTGTGGCAACGCCACGCGCTGTATTGCGCGCGCATTGATCGAAGAGACGGGTCGCTCCACCGTGCGGTTGACGACGGCGCGGGGGGAGTTGATGGCCCAGGATGCGGGCAATGGCCTGACATCTGTAAACATGGGGCTGCCACAGTTGGATTGGCAGGACATTCCATTGGCCGAGGCGATGGACACCCTGGAGCTGCCTATCGCAGGTAAGCCGACAGCGACCGGCATGGGCAACCCGCATTGTACCTTCTTTGTTGAGGATGCCGAGGCTGTGGCATTGGAAGAGTTCGGGCCGCGTTGTGAGCATCATCCGCTCTATCCCGAGCGCACAAATGTGCAGGTTGTGAGCCTTACTGCCCCAGACCATCTGCGCATGCGGGTTTGGGAGCGGGGGACTGGTGTGACGCTGGCCTCTGGCTCATCGTCCTGTGCCGTTGCGGTGGCGGCGGCACGCCGGGGTCTGACCGGGCGCAACGTGCAGATTGATCTTGATGGTGGTCGCTTGGCGGTGGAATGGCGCGATGATGGTGTCTGGATGACAGGCCCAACAGCGCATGTCTGCGACGGTGTGATCACCGCTGATTTTCTTGAGCGCGCGGGATGAACGCACCGATTTTCACCACGATGGGCTGTCGTCTCAACGCCTATGAGACGGAAGCCATGAAGGAGCTCGCCGCGGAAGCTGGGCTGGATAACGCTGTGGTGGTGAACACCTGTGCGGTGACGTCCGAGGCGGTGCGCAAGGCACGGCAGGAGATTCGCAAGCTTCGGCGCGCCAACCCTGAGGCACGCCTGATCGTGACGGGATGTGCGGCACAGACGGAGCCGGAAACCTTCCGGGCGATGGATGAGGTCGACGCGGTTGTCGGCAACATTGAGAAGATGCAGCCTGGCACATGGCAGGGCATGGCGGCTGATTTCATTGGAGAGACCGAGGCCTGTCAGGTGGATGACATCATGTCCGTCACAGAGACCGCCGGGCATCTGATTGATGGGTTCGGCACGCGCAGCCGGGCGTATGTGCAGGTCCAGAATGGCTGCGATCATCGTTGTACGTTTTGCATTATCCCTTACGGCCGTGGCAATTCCCGGTCCGTTCCGGCGGGCGTGGTAATTGAACAGATCAAGCGGCTTGTCGGGCGAGGCTATAACGAGGTGGTTCTGACAGGCGTTGACCTGACCAGTTGGGGCGCGGACCTTCCGATGACGCCGAAGCTGGGCGATCTGGTCATGCGCATTCTGAAGCTGGTGCCGGATCTGCCGCGTCTGCGGATTTCGTCGATTGATTCCATCGAAGTGGACGAAAACCTGATGCAGGCCATTGCCACTGAACCGCGCCTGATGCCGCATTTGCACCTGAGCCTGCAGCATGGGGATGACATGATCCTCAAGCGGATGAAGCGTCGGCATTTGCGCGATGACGCGATTGCGTTCTGTGAAGAGGCCAAGCGGTTGCGTCCGGAGATGACGTTCGGGGCAGACATCATAGCGGGTTTCCCCACCGAGACGCCGGAGATGTTTGAAAACTCTCTGAGGCTGGTCGGGGAGTGTGATCTGACCTGGCTGCATGTCTTCCCGTACAGTCCACGCCCCGGAACGCCCGCCGCGCGGATGCCTCAGGTGGACGGGCGCGCGATCAAGGCGCGCGCGGCTGCGCTACGTGATCTGGGGGAGGCGCGCGTCGCCCAGCATCTGGCGCAGCAGCAGGGGCAGTCTCATAAGGTCTTGATGGAAAACGCTAGAATGGGCCGGACAGAGCAATTCACGGAAGTGGTGTTTGACATTGACCAGCCAGAAGGTGCGATCGTGAGTGCGACGGTGACAGGGCAGCGTGGTCGCCAACTGGTTGCCGCCTGACCCTGCCGACCATGCGGCGCAAGCGATAGTCCCAGGGCGATTGATCGACCTGCCAACTCGGTCGTGCGCGAATTCCCCTTATTTTCCTGTGCCGCTTTCGCGCAACAGTGCGGTCAATAGTTTATTTCGCTAGGGTCGACTCAGGCCAATGCCTCATGCACCGTTATGGTTGAAATGCTGATTCGGTGCCGTTTGACATCAGGTTGGTGACTGTCTGCCAAGCCAACCAAATGTCGCTTAAATCTCTGGCTAAGGATTTGTCGTTTCGAACCGGGGACGGTTCCAGATTTTTGGACTTGGGGATGCGACAATGGATTTCAAGAAAGCACTAGCACCAAAGCTGGCGGCAATGGCGACATCTGCTCTGGCAATGGGATATGCCGGGTCTGCTTCTGCGGCGGAATGGGAAATAAACGTTGGCGGGTATTACGAGGCCTTCGCGACGTATTCGGGTATTGAAGGACCTACGGCGAATGACGATTTCGAAGGTGCCGGTGCGATTTCAAACACTGAAATCTTCTTCCTGCCATCGATCACGTTGGACAATGGGATTAAAATTGGCGCAAACATTGTGCTTGAGGGCCGCGGTTCGACCGAAGGTGATACGGAAGCGGAGTTTGATGATGCTGCTTTCACGATAAAGGGCAGCTTTGGAAATATACTTATTGGCCGGACTGATACCAGCTACGAAAATTTCCTAGGGGCAAATCATCCCGCGCTTTTCAACCTCAGTTCACCGTCAACCGCGGACTACATTGCATGGACTGGTGATACGAGCGGTGTATGGCTCGGCAACGATGTCAGGCGCGGAACACTGGGCTCAACAACGCCGTCACTATCCGGTCGGGATAATGCAACGCGCATCCAGTATTTTACGCCGCGCTTTGCCGGGTTCCAGTTGGGCGTGAGCTATGCTCACGAAGGAACGGGGACGGAACCGAACCGCGATAAACTGATCGATGCCGTTTTGAACTACACGCGCAGTTACGATGACGTGGAACTCGACACGACCGTGTTCTATGGCTGGGCAGATGGGACCAACGGGAACACGTCCAGCCCCACTGTGTTTGGCGCTGGCGCTCGAGTGGGCTGGCATAACTTTTCTATTGGGGGCAGCTGGTCTGAAACAAGCGGTAGTAACTAGACCCGTACCGATGGTCACTCCCGGCAGCTTTCGATCCTCTGGGAAGACGATGATGGACCTTGGTCGGCGGCCATCAATTGGTTTCGCGGAAAGAACAGTGACGACGAGCACACCCCACTCGGACCTCAGGAGAAAGCCGAAACCGTTACTTTGAGTGCTGCCTATGACTTGGGAGGTGGGGCGCGTATCATCGGCTTTGCCGCCTATGCCTCATTCGAGGAAGATGTCGGCGATCCGGGTTTTGGGACGCCGGGCAACGACGTGGATGGATGGGTCATCGGTACCGGTATCGGGCTCAGTTTCTGAGGCGCTTTGTACCCTTTCTGCATGAATGCAAAGCCCCGGCATGTCCGGGGCTTTTCGCTTTCGCGATCTTGGCCAATGTCATTTTCGCGGTTTGCCAAAGACCCGGCTGCAAGGTTGGTCCTAAACTCCATCTGATCTGGCCCTAACCTCGCACGGGCTTCCGTTTCATGCTGTCTTTGCAGAGAAGGAGAGGATCATGCATCCTAATCGAGCGTTTCGTAAATCTTCCGAGACCCGCAACATCGCCTTTGCGAGAGAGCAGGGCTTTGGCCTTTTGTGTGTCGCCGCCGATGACGCGCCGTTGGTGAGCCACGTGCCTTTCTTGCTGTCAGAGGATGGCCGGCAGGTTGATTTTCATCTGGTGAAATCCAATCCGATTGTTCGCTTGCTTTCCGGTACGCTGCGGGCGCGTCTGGCCGTGCAGGGGCCGCATTCCTACATCTCACCCGATTGGTACGGGATCACGGATCAGGTGCCGACTTGGAACTACGTGGCTGTGCACTTACAAGGCGCGCTTGAGCTCCGCCCGCAGGAGGAACTGCTGGAGTTGCTGGATCAACAGTCCGAGCTTTTCGAGACAAAGCTTGCCCCGAAACGTCCGTGGACGACTGGCAAGATGACCGAAGGCGTGATGGACGCGATGATGCGTCAGATCGTGCCGTGCCGCATGATGGTGGATCAGATTGACGGGACCTGGAAGCTGAACCAAAACAAGGCGGACGATGTGCGCCTGCGGGCCGCCGATGCGGTCGAGGTGGTGGGCATTGGTCGGGATGTGGATGTGGTCGCCGCCCTGATGCGCGACCCGGACGAATGAGAGGGCCAGGCCTATGAAATTGATCGCTGCAAAACCATCGCCATTCGTGCGGAAGGTGCGTGTCCTGTTGTTGGAGACAGGGCAGGGCGATGATGTGGACATCGTGTACATCATGCCGACGCCGACCAACCCGGATGATCAGGCCATGGCCGCCAACCCGACCGGCAAAATCCCCAGCCTGATCCGAGAGGATGGGCCGGCGATTTATGACAGCCGGGTGATCACCCGCTACCTGGATGACCGGGCAGGGTCTGGTCTTTATCCAAAGGCGCGCATGTGGGAGACCCTGACGCTTGAGGCCACGGCGGACGCTATCATGGATGCAGGTGTGCTGATGGTCTATGAGCACCGCGTGCGGCCCGAGGACAAGGTTTTCGACGTCTGGGTCGAGGCGCAGTGGGGCAAGATTGCCCGCGCGGTGTCTGCGATCAATGAACGCTGGATGAGCCATCTGAACGGGCCGATGGATATGAGCCACATCGCCGTTGGCTGCGCCCTTGGCTATCTCGACTTCCGTCAGCCGGGCAGGGATTGGCGCGGTGGCAATCCGGATCTGGCCAAGTGGTATGAAACCTTTGCTGAGCGCGACAGCATGAAGGCGACGCAACCGGAGTGATGCGGCATGGAAAGGCAGCTTAAATCCATCGTCGCAGGCGATCTTGAGGTTGGGTATTTCGAGGCAGGCCCGGCAAATGGTCTGTGCGTGATGCTTATGCATGGGTGGCCTTATGATGCCCATGCGTATCTGGATGTCATGGATCGGCTAGAGGCCAGGGGTGTGCGATCAGTTGCGCCGTTCCTGCGAGGGTACGGTCCTACACGGTTTCTATCAAAGGATACCCCGCGATCTGGTCAACAGGCGGCGATGGGTGCGGACCTGATGGCCCTGATGGATGCCCTCGGGATCGAGAAAGCGTATCTCGCAGGGTTCGACTGGGGCGGGCGCGGGGCGTGTATTGCTGCGGCGATCTGGCCGGAGCGTGTGCTGGGGCTGGTCAGCTGCGGGCAAGGGTACAACATTCAGGATATCGCGAGTGCCAACTTGCCAGCGAAAGCCGAGGAAGAGGTGCGGTTCTGGTACATCTACCTGTTTCATACCGCGCGCGGTCGGGCGACGCTGGCGGATGACCCGCACGGGTTTTGCAAGTTCATCTGGAAAACCTGGTCGCCCAACTGGGCGTTTGATGATGCGACCTATGACCAATCAGCCGCGTCTTTCGATAACCCGGACTTCGTTGACATCGTGATCCATTCTTACACGCACCGTTTCGGCGGTGTGCCGGGAGATCCGTCCTTTGACTGGATCGAAGACAAGCTTGCGCAGCAGCCCGACATCACGGTGCCGACGGTGATTCTTCAAGGCGCTGACGATACGGTCGACCCGCCACCAGAGACGGACGATGTGAGGTCAAAGTTCAAATCCAGCTACGATCGTCGCATTTTGCCCACGATAGGCCACAACCCGCCGCAGGAAAGCCCCGAGGCATTTACTGATGCGATTCTAAGCCTGATGGCGTGATCAGAAGCTGTAGCTGATCCCGAAGTTCACCGCTTGTGTGAAAATCTCGGTGTTGAATTTGCCAGGTGTCTGTCCAGGAACGGTCGGGTCAATGGTGATCTCGTTGTCAGACCACGTGAACTGGTACTCACCGAAGATCGCCCATTTCTCCGTGATGTCGTATTTCAAACCCGCGATACCGCGCACGGCAGGACCGGTGAATTCGAAGTCATAGGTCC
This sequence comes from uncultured Roseovarius sp., assembly GCA_963422235.2. Lineage (GTDB taxonomy): Bacteria > Pseudomonadota > Alphaproteobacteria > Rhodobacterales > Rhodobacteraceae > Roseovarius. The sequence goes on along the minus strand of CAXMWV010000002.1, from coordinate 992,076 downwards.
GGGACGGAGCGCCGGCGACCGTGATATCAACATGGGGAACCGCGATGCCGATACCGCCGCCCACATAAGGGGTCAGTTTGCCGTTGCTGAAAGATCCGGGCCAGCGTTTCATCGCGTTGAGCGTGAAAATATTGTGCCCGTCAGACAGCTCAAACCGGGACAGACCAAGTGCGTTGATGTCTGCATCGCTGGCATAGGCCTTGGTGTGTGTGCCTTCGACACCGAATCCCCAGTTGGATTGGGTCCACCAAGTCGCCCGACCACCGTAGTAAAATGGTGAATCAAAGCTGTCTCCGGCCCAGTCTACATTGCGGCTGACAGGGGCGCCGCCGGGCAGTGTTCCACTGACCGTGCTGTCGTTAACCTCTTGCCAACCAACGTAGAAACTGAGTTCCCACTCGGCTGCAGCAGGGGCTGCGCTAAGGATGAGGGCGGCAATTGCGGCTTTGACATTGCGAAGCATCGGTATCTCCGGCTATAGGCTGTGCTTCGTGCTTACACTGTGACCCGAAAGGCCACAAGCGCGACAGAAGAGCACGAGTTGTGAATCGTGGCTATTTCGCACTGGACGACTTTGATATCGCCGCTAGATATTGGTCTGATGTGCGTTTGGTACACGGACGCAATGACGACCGAACCGAACAAGTCAGCCCAATTTAGGGCCAGCAAAACGGAGAAAATACCTCGTGTCCCACGCTGAGAATAATGAAGGTACCCGACGGGATTTCCTATATTACGCAACCGCCGGAACTGGGGTGGTTACGGCCGGTGCGGCCATCTGGCCGATGATCGACCAAATGAACCCATCTGCGGATGTTCAGGCCCTATCCTCGATTCGCGTCGACGTGGCCGATGTCGCCGAAGGAACGCAGCTGACAGTGAAGTGGCTGGGTAAGCCAGTGTTCATTCGTCGCCGTACCGCGGAAGAGATTGAAGCGGCGCGTTCTGTCGATCTGGCAGACCTGCCGGACAATGACGCACGCAATGAAAACAGACCTGGTGCCGATGGTGCGGATGAAAACCGTTCCATGGATGAAGCCGGTGAATGGCTGGTTCAAATGGGCGTTTGTACGCATCTGGGCTGCGTTCCACTGGGCGATGCTGGTGATTTTGGCGGGTGGTTCTGCCCGTGCCACGGCTCTCACTACGACACGTCGGGCCGGATTCGTAAAGGACCGGCACCTTCGAACTTGCCTGTTCCGACGGCTGCGTTCGTCGATGAAACAACGATTCAACTGGGATAAGGAAACGCGCTATGGGTGGTATCCCTCACGATCATTACGAGCCGAAATCCGGCTTTGAGAAATGGCTTCATCAGCGTCTTCCCGTTGTCGGGTTGATGTACGACACCCTGATGATCCCCACACCGAAGAACCTGAACTGGATGTGGATCTGGGGTATTGTTTTGACGTTTTGCCTGGTGATGCAAATCATCACCGGCATCATTCTCGTGATGCACTACACGCCGCACGTGGATTACGCGTTCTCCTCTGTTGAGCACATCATGCGCAACGTGAATGGCGGTCATATGATCCGGTATCTGCACCAAAACGGTGCATCGCTGTTCTTCTTCGCGGTCTACATCCACATCTTCCGCGGTCTCTACTACGGGTCGTACAAGGCTCTGCGTGAGATCACGTGGATCATCGGCATGCTGATTTACCTGCTGATGATGGGTACGGCCTTCATGGGTTACGTGCTGCCATGGGGTCAGATGTCCTTCTGGGGTGCGACTGTTATCACCGGCCTGTTTGGCGCGATCCCGTTCATTGGTGAGCCGATCCAGACATGGCTTTTGGGCGGACCGGCGGTGGACAATGCCACGCTGAACCGCTTCTTCTCGCTGCATTATCTGCTGCCCTTCGTGATTGCCGCCCTCGTGGCGCTGCACATCTGGGCCTTCCACACCACGGGCAACAACAACCCGACCGGTGTTGAAGTGCGCCGCGCGTCGAAAGCAGAAGCAGAGAAAGATACCGTGCCGTTCTGGCCTTACTTCGTGATCAAGGACCTGTTCGCGCTTGCGGTCATCATGGCAGTCTTCTTTGCCATCGTGGGCTTTATGCCGAACTACCTGGGTCACCCGGACAACTACATTGAAGCCAATGCGCTTGCGACGCCTGCGCATATCGTTCCGGAATGGTACTTCCTGCCGTTCTACGCGATCCTTCGTGGCTTTGACGACACTGTCTGGATCGTGATCGCGGCGAACTTCCTGACCGGTGGCATCATCGACGGCAAGTTCTTCGGTGTGATGGCCATGTTCGGTGCGATTGCCGTGATGGCGCTTACACCGTGGCTGGACACGTCCTCGGTGCGTTCCGGACGCTATCGCCCGATGTTCAAATGGGCCTACTGGGGTCTCGTGATAAACTTCATCGTGCTGACCTGGGTTGGTGCGATGCCCGCGGAGGGTTGGTATCCGGTCATCTGTCTGGTGGGGGCGGCCTACTGGTTCGCCTACTTCCTGGTGATCCTGCCGCTGCTCGGCGTGATCGAGAAGCCTTTGCCGCAGCCGGAAACCATCGAGGAAGACTTCAAAGCCCATTACGGCAAGTCGTCCGGCTCCGGTGGTGCCGAAGTTGAAACCCCTGCCGAATAAGAGAGGTCTGGGAAACATGTTCAAGCAACTTGCAATTACCGCAGCAACAGCGCTTTGCCTGACGGGCACGGCAGCCCTGGCCGCTGGCGGTGCGGGAGAGGTCAAGGATATCGACTTCTCCTTCGAGGGACCGTTCGGCACCTATGACGAGAACCAACTTCAGCGCGGGCTTCAGGTCTACACTGAAATCTGTTCGTCCTGCCACGGATTGAAATTCGTGCCGCTGCGCACGTTGGCAGATCCGGGTGGTCCACATCTTCCGGAAGATCAGATGCGCGCCTATGCCGAATTCTATGAGGTGTATGACGCAGAGATCGACGACTGGCGCCCTGCCAAGCCGACTGATCACTTCCCGGAGTCTTTGCTGGAAAACGCCCCTGACCTAAGCCTGATGGCCAAGGCGCGTGCCGGGTTCAGCGGGCCATACGGAACCGGTATCAACCAGCTTTTCAAAGGTATTGGGGGACCGGAATACATCTACTCTCTGCTGACCGGCTATACCGGTGAGGAGAAAGAAGAGGCCGGTGTGATCCTTTACGAGAACAAAGCGTTCCCGGGTGGTTGGATCTCGATGGCCCCGCCGCTGTGGGGTGACGATGTTGAATTCAACGACGGCCACGCCACGGATATCAGCAGCATCTCCAAGGATGTGTCCGCCTTCCTGATGTGGACGGCGGAACCCAAGATGACGGACCGGAAATTCTCGGGCCTCGTCGGGTTCATCCTGCTCAGCGTGCTGTCTGTTCTTCTGTACCTGACGAACAAGCGGATCTGGGCACCAATCAAAGGCAAAAACAAAGGCGATGCGTCGGCCACACCTGCCGAGTAACGCGTTGCAACAATTGCTTTGAAACCCCCGCCACACCGGCGGGGGTTTTGCTTTGAGGGTTGTGTTTTGAGTAACTACCTACTAAGTGGTAGGTATGGATACGAAAGACCACCTTCTCGACTGTGCCGAACATCTTGCCCGGACGCGCGGGTTCGATGCGTTCAGCTATGCGGACCTGTCCAAAGAGGTCGGTATTCGCAAGGCGTCGATCCACTATCACTTTCCGACGAAATCTGACCTGGCCGCGTCCCTGATCGAGCGCTACAGCGAGCGATTTCTGGGACAGCTGTACGCGGTGTCCGAGAAGGATGGCACGGCGGGACATGATGTGCGCGCCTATGTCGATCTCTACAGGCAGGCATTGGCCAAGGGGACGCAACTTTGCCTTTGTGTGTCTTTCAGCGCGGCGCGGGACAGTTTTGATGAGGCAACGCTCGCACGGTTGAATGCGTTCCATGACCGCAGTCTTGCGTGGCTTGCTACCGTCTTTGAGAAAGCCAAAACAGATGGATCAATGACGGGCACCTTGTCTGATCCTGAGACGGAGGCGCATGCCTGTCTTGCACTCGTTGAAGGGGCGCAGTTGGTCGCGCGCGCCGCAAGATCCGAGGTCCATTTCAACAGGGCGGTTACACCATTGCTGGACCGCTTGTCTGACGCCCGGCCACACTGACCCAGTATCGAGAGGAACCTGAGATGAGAGTGAACGCTGATTTTTCTGAACGCGTGGTGGTTCGGCCGGATGACTACGATTGGGTCAAATCGCCTGCGGCTGGTGTGGAACGTATGATGCTGGATCGTATCGGGGATGAGGTGGCCCGCGCCACGACCATCGTGAGGTTCGCGCCGGGGTCTTATTTTGATGCGCATACCCATGGGGGCGGAGAAGAGTACTTTGTGCTTGAGGGTGTCTTTTCGGACGAGAGCGGCGATTACCCGGCGGGGACGTATGTCCGAAACCCCATTGGCACCAGTCACAAACCCCACACGGATGAAGGCGCAACCATCTTCGTCAAGCTGCACCAGTTCGATATAGACGACACGCATCAGTTTCACATCGACACCACGTCCGCTGCGTTTGGGCCGGGGCCGGAAGAAGGTGTGTCTGTCCTGCCGTTGCACAGCGCAGCATCTGAAGAAGTGGCCGTAGTCCGCCTCTCACCCGGTGCACAATCGAGCGCAGGCGACCACATGGGCGAGGAAATTCTGGTGCTGGAAGGCACGCTGCTGGATGATGCTGGAAGCTATCCCGCCGGCAGCTGGATCCGAACACCCCCGTGGTCCGAACATACGGTCTGGTCTGAAGACGGGTGCCTGATCTACAGAAAAACCGGTCATCTATCCGACGCCGCTTGAGCCAAAGACTGTTCAGCGGGGCAGCGGGTTTGCGCCCTTGTTATAGGGCAGCCAATCGGTGACTTCCGGATAGTACATCTGCCGCCAACGCCGTACGCGGGGGTTCATGATCCGTCGCCAGAGGGGCGGTACCATCGCGGCCATCGTCATGATTGGATAGCCGTGCGGCAATTGGGGCGCCTCGTCTTCGGCATAGTTTTGCAGAAGAGGGAAGCGGCGGTCTGGTTTATAGTGATGGTCGGAGTGGCGCTGCAGGTTGATCAGGAGCCAGTTCGAGGCCTTCTGTGCAGCGTTCCAGCTATGTCGGGGCTGCACGTACTCGTACTTCCCGTCGCCCAGATGCTTACGCGTGAGACCGTAGTGTTCGACGTAATTGGTCAGCTCCAACTGCCAGACAGCGACGAAGGCTTGCCATAGGAAGAGGCCAAGACCCACCCATCCACCGATCACAACGGCCAGGAGCACCATGACAGCCTGCAAGGCCCAATACCGGAAGAACGGGTTTGATAGATCCGTCCACGGCAGGTTCTTGCGCTCAAGCATGGCTTTTTCCGCCTCAAAAGCCGATTTGAAGCTTTGTTTCAGGACGCGAGGAAAGAAACGATAAAACCCTTCATTGTAACGCGCAGAAACCGGATCACGCGGCGTACCGACATAGCGGTGATGGACAAGCAGGTGTTCCGAACGGAAGTGCGAGTAAAGCACCATGGACAAAAGCACATCGCCCATGAAGCGCTCTGTCTTGTCCTTTTGATGCATGAGTTCGTGTGAGTAGTTGATCCCGACCGTGCCGGTGATCACGCCCACGCCAAAGAACAACAAGATGGTTTCAAGCGGGGACAGATGCGCATCCCCGGGGCCCGTCGCGTACCAGATCATGCCGAACAGGACGCAGAACTGGATCGGGGCCCAGATCAGCGTGATCAGTTTGTACCAGTTGAGCTGATGCTCTTCGGTTTCGAGATCGGCGTTTTCGGTATCGACGCCCAAAAGCGCGTCAAGCAGAGAGAACAGATACCATGTGCAAAGTGGGAGCAGCAGAACCGTCCAACCACCCTGCGTCGCGCTGATCCAGGCGATTGGCAACAGCAACAGAGACATCCAGAACGGGATGGCGTTTTGTATCCGGGCCACTTGACTGGCAGGTATCATCGCGTGCTCCTCAACGGTCCTGCCTATTTGCGCAGGTTTGTGGCATTTTCGAAGCTATGGCGCGCCAAGTCAAAGACCTTTCGCATCACCGTGGGCAGGTTGGAGGGGCGGAAGTCGGAATTCGCGATAAAATGCCCGCGCGTTGATGTGGTATTCATGGGCAAGACAGCGGTCTCAACCCGAAGTTTCAAGTGAAAATGCGTGAACGTGTGCCGGGCTTCGTCGCTGAGACCTTGCCACTCTGCAGCGACTGGCGGGTCGGGTTCCGGTGTCTCGGACCACTCACTTCCCGGCCAGCCGAGCATGCCCCCGAGAAGCCCTTTCTCGGGGCGTTGCTCCAAGAGCCATGCCCCATCTTCGCGCCGGGCGACATAGGCGATGCCATGGCGGGTGGGTTTGGGTTTCTTGGGCGTTTTGCGCGGAAGCTCTGCCTGTATGCCGACGGCCCGTGCCGCACAGGGTGTCTGCCACGGGCAGATGCCGCAAGCCGGGTTCTTGGGCGTGCAGATTGTGGCGCCCAGGTCCATGACCGCTTGCGCGTAATCGCCGGGGCGTTTCTTTGGCGTCAGCTTACCAGCCGCTTCAATCAACTCCGGCTTGGCCGCGGGCAGCGGGGTGCGGATGTCGAAAAGCCGCGACATGACGCGTTCCACGTTGCCGTCGACAACCACCTCCGGTGCGTCAAACGCGATGGCGGATATGGCTGCGGCCGTATACGGACCGATCCCGGGCAGGGCTTGCAGACCGTCGCGCGTGTTCGGGAAGACCCCGCCATGGTCTTGGGTCACCACACGGGCGCATTTCAGTAGGTTCCGTGCACGGGCGTAGTACCCGAGACCGGCCCACTCCCCCATGACATCCGCATCTTCCGCGTGGGCGAGAGCGACCACCGTCGGCCAAATCGTGGTGAAGCGTTCGAAGTAGGATTTGACTGCAGCCACGGTGGTTTGTTGCAGCATAATCTCGGACAGCCACACGCGGTAAGGATCGGGGCGCATCCCCTTGGCAATATCGATTGGACCTACGCGCCAAGGCAGGTCGCGCGCATGGCGATCGTACCAATCCAGCAAATCCTGCGCCTGCTCGTCACGCATCTGTTATCACCGCATTTCGTCTTGGAGGGCTGTTATTCATGTGTGCTTCCACTAAGTTAGGTCAAAATGATCGGGAGGTCAGCCATGGCCGTGCATCCAGGCACGACAAAAGGCTTCAAACGCAGCGGCAAATTGATCGCGACGCAGATCCGCAAGGCAACGGAGACGCGTGGCTTTGCCGTGAGTCGCGTGCTGACCCATTGGGCGGAGATCGTGGGCGAGGATATCGCCGCGACTGCCCGCCCGGTTGAGATCACCTATGGCCGTCAGGGTTTGGGCGCGACGTTGGTGGTGCTGACCACGGGGGCACATGCGCCTGTGTTGGAAATGCAGAAGGAAAAGCTCCGCGAACGGGTGAATGCGGTCTACGGCTACAACGCCATCTCGCGCATTCGGCTGACCCAGACGGCGCCCACTGGTTTTGCCGAAGGACAGGTCGCGTTCGCGGGCAAAGACACACAAGACCCCCGTCCAATCGACGAGGTGAAACGAAAACAGGCCAGCGTTATGGCGGAAGACGTAAGCGATGCAGGCTTGCGCGGCGCATTGGAAACGCTGGCGGAAAACTTTCTATCAAATCGGGATAAGAAAACATGATGAATTTGACGATGACACGGTTCACGGGCTTGGCAGCGTTTGTCACGGCCTTTGTTTTGAGCGCGAGCCTGTGGCACGCCGCACCTGCCCATGCGCAGGACAGCGAAGAGATTGACACGTCGCTCGTGCAAGAGATGACACTTGGTGCCGAGGATGCGCCGGTGACGTTTATCGAATATGCCTCCTTCACCTGCCCCCATTGTGCGAGCTTTCACCAAAGCCAGTTCAAGGAACTGAAGGCGGAGTATATTGACACAGGCAAAGTGAAGTTCATCCATCGCGATGTGTATTTCGACAAGTTTGGCCTGTGGGCCGCCATGGTCGCGCGTTGTGGTGGGCCGGAGCGGTTCTTTGGCATCTCTGACATGATCTACAACGAGCAGCGTGAGTGGATTGGCGACGGCACCGATGCAGGCGTGGCGGACAGGCTGCGCCGGATTGGCAAGGTTGCCGGGTTGACCGAAGATGAGCTTGAGGCCTGCCTGTCAGATCGTGACAAGGCACAGGCAATGGTGGCCGTGTATCAGCAGAACAGTGAGGCGGATAACGTGCGCTCCACGCCCACGCTGATCATCAATGGCGATCAGTACCAGAACATGGCCTATTCGGAGACCAAAGAGATCATCGACGGTCTGCTGGACGAGTAAGACCTGCTTTGGCGAGGGTGGCGTCCACTGCCGCCCAATCTGCCACCTCGAGCCGTACGGGTAGGGTCACGACTTTCTGTCGGAACGCGCTTGGAAGTCGCACGGCGTCTTTCTCGGTTGTCACCAGCTGTGCGCCCAGAAGCTTTGCTTCGCCCTCCAAACGCGTCATCAGGGATGGCGTGAGGGGCTGGTGATCTTCCAAGGCCTCTGCGCGGGCAATATCCGCCCCGAGTGATCTGAGCGTCGCGAAAAACTTTTCCGGTTGTCCGATGCCCGCAAAGGCAAGCGCACGCGTGTCGGACCAATCCATTCCTGTCTGCAAAGGTTCAAACCGTGCGGTAACATGCGGCAATCCTCCAAGAGCTGCGCCCCAGTTGTCTTTGAACGTCGCCTGCGCAGCTTCCGGCCCGATTGAGATCACGATGTCCGCCCGCTTGAGACCGACACTTACAGGTTCCCGAAGGGGTCCGGCAGGGATGCACCTGCCGTTCCCGAAGCCCACACCCGCATCGACCACTATGATCGAGAGATCCTTGATCACGGACGGGTTTTGAAACCCGTCATCCATGATCAGCACATCCGCCCCGGCCTCACTGGCCGCACGGGCGACAGCGGCACGGTCCGCGCCGATCCAGACACGGTCGAAGGCGGCGAGCAGAAGGGGTTCATCGCCCACCTGGCTGGCGTCGTGATTGCGCGGATCGACCTCCACGGGTCCTGCCAGGCTGCCGCCGTAGCCCCGAGAGATCACGACAGGCTTCAGGCCCTGTTCGGTCAGGCGTTGTAGCAGGGCAATGGTCACTGGCGTTTTGCCCGTACCCCCGGCGTTGAGATTGCCGACGCAGATCACGGGAACGGGCGCGCGGTAACCGTTGGACGTCGCCAAGCGTCGGGCTGTGACCGTTGCATAGAGCATGCCCAAAGGGGCCAACAGCCGGGCCCTAAGGCCGGGCCGATCAGGGGGCGTGTTCCACAAGGCCGGCGCGCGCATCAGTGTTTCCTTCTGCGGTCAAGCGCGTCGATGATCATGGTCACCACTTCATCCATCACCGCGGCACTTTGCGTGGCGACATCCCATGCGGCATGGGCCATGGCTGCGGATTGATCGGCTGGGATGATCCGCTGCACGGCATGGGCCAATGTGCCCGCGTCCCGCACAATCCGCGCGGCCCCGACCTCAGCAAAGCGGGAATACGTTTCCAGATACTGGCGCACGTTGGGTCCGTAAAGGATGGCGGAGCCGTGCGCGGCAGGTTCATTGGGATCACTGCCTTGCGTTCCCGAAGTCAGGGAAGAGCCCATGAAACTGATCGGTGCGATCCGATACCACAGCCCAAGGTCAGCCGGATCATCTGCGAGGATCACCTGAGTTGTCTCATCAGGCAGATCGCCCTCGGACCAGTCGATGAAGCGTAGACCGCTTTCCTGTAGGGCATCGCGAGCGGCAGCGGCAGCGTCTTGGTTGTCTGGTGACAGCACCAGCACCGTACGGTGAGACACGCGGATCACCTCAAGATGAGACAAGAGAATGGGCTGAATTTCATCCTTCTGCAGATGTGCCGCCAACCAAACCGGGCGGCCCAAAAGCAGTTTGGACACCTCATCGCGCTCGGCCTCGTTGCAATGCATTGGGCGCGATCCCTGCCAAAGCGGGCCACCGACGGAAATGCGCATCTCTGGCACGCCCAGCTTGGTGCGCAGAACATCCTGTGTGACGCCGTCACGCGTAATGATCCGGTCGAAGAGCTTGAACGCTGTGCGGTGTCCATTGGGCAGACAACGCCAACCCAATCCCGACAAGCGCGTATCGATGGCATCCACGAGGTAAAGCGGGACATCGCGGCGATTGGCGTGAGACAGCAGCACCGGGCGGATATCCCCGGCGGTCCAGACGCAGACATCCGGCGACCAATGGTCCAGAAACTCCTTCGCACTGCCGTTGGTTTCGGCTGGCAGGTCTGCATAGCGCGCGCTCACACTCATGCGTTCGGGCGGTGTGATGCTTTGTGTGGTGGTCAGCAGCAAGTGCACATCGGGGCGTTCATTGGTCAGGCGGTCGGCCATGCGCAAAGCAATCTCCGCATGGCTGGCATCAGCGGCATGGCACCAGATCAATTCACCCTGTGGCCGGTCGGTGGGCGCAGTGGACCCTGAAGGTTGACTGGCAACTGAGGGTTTGCCGAACACCGGTGTGCCTCAGCCCAGTTCCTCGGTGGGTGAGGCTTCGGCCTCTTCATCCCGAAGACGGTGCAGATGCGCAATGAAGTAGCGCATATTGGCTTGGTCCACGGTGCGCTGTGCGGCGCCCTTCCAGGCGTTGTACGCGCTGTCATAGTCGGGGAAGATGCCGATGATGTCCAAGTCGCTTACGTTCTTGAACACGTTGCGGCTGACATCCTTGAGCTCGCCGCCAAAGACGAGGTGCAGGCGTTGAACCATGGAAACTATCCTTTGAAGAGTGCTTGAGTTGCCCTGTGTGTAGCCTATTGGATTGCCCGGTCGCGTCAAGCCGGGCGCATCTCATATGCTTGACGCCCGGCGGGAAAGAGGCCAGTCAGACGGAACAAAACGGAACACTGCCACATGTCGAAGCCCTTTCTGATTTTGCAACTGCGCCCTGAAACGGAAGCGTCAGATGATGAATTTGACGCGATCCTGCGCAAGGGTGGCTTGACGCAGCATCAGGTGCGCCGTGTGCGGTTGGATCAGGAGGGGTTGGGCCCTGATTTTGATCTGGATGATTATGCCGGTGTTATTGTCGGTGGTGGCCCTGGCTGCGTGAGCGACGCACCCGAAGACAAAACACCGGTGGAAGCACGGATTGAAGAGCAAGTTCTGGCGTTGATGCCGCGGGTGACAGAGCAGGATAAGCCGTTTCTGGGGTGCTGCTACGGGATCGGCATTCTGGGCAAGCACCTTGGCGGGGATGTCAGCAAACGCGCCTATTCAGAACCTGTCGGCACATCCGCTTGCGAGGTAACGGTGGATGGAAAAGCGGATCCGTTGCTGGACGGTGTTCCGACGGCTTTCACGGCTTTTGTCGGGCACAAAGAAGCGCTGCAAGAGCTGCCGGATGGGTGCCGCCACCTGGTGCGGTCTGACACCTGCCCGTTTCAGATGTTCAAATATGGCGACAATGTCTACGCCACGCAGTTTCACCCCGAGGCCGATGCGGATGGGTTTGAGACGCGGATCAGGATTTACCGAAACAAGGGGTATTTTCCACCAGAGACGGCGGACACGTTGATAGAGATGTGCCGCGCGGCAGATGTGTTTGCACCGGAGATGGTTCTAAGGAACTTTGTCCAACGGTACAGAGACGGCTGAAGTCCCGCCAAAAGGCGCTCAGGTATTGAAGAGGAAATGCATCACGTCGCCGTCTTTGACGAGGTATGTCTTTCCTTCGGCGCGCATCTTGCCCGCTTCTTTCGCTGCCTGTTCTCCGCCCAAAGAGACATAGTCATCATAGGCAATCGTTTCGGCGCGGATGAAGCCTTTCTCGAAATCGCCATGGATCACGCCCGCCGCCTGAGGGGCAAGCGTGCCCTGACGAATGGTCCAGGCGCGCGCTTCCTTGGGCCCGGCCGTGAAGTAGGTCTGCAGGTGCAACAGGTCGTAACCTGCGCGGATCAACCGGTCGAGGCCTGCTTCGTCCAGCCCCATTTCTTCGAGGAACATTGTGGCCTCTTCTGCCTCCAGCTGGCTGATTTCTTCTTCGATCTGGGCGGAGATCACGACACTGGCGGCCCCTTGCGCCTCGGCCATGGCTTGCACGGCGGCGGAATGACCGTTGCCTGACGCCGCGCTGCCTTCGTCCACGTTGCAGACGAAGAGGATGGGTTTTGTGGTCAGAAGTTGCAGGTTCTTCCAGGCGCGGGCATCCTCGGCGCTGACATCAACCATGCGGGCGGGTTTGCCTTCCTCCAGCATCGCTTGCGCCGCTTCCAAAAGGCGGTCTTGCTGCATGGCTTCCTTGTCATTGCCCTTAAGCTTGCGCACCAGACCCGCGCGGCGTTTTTCGATGCTTTCCAGATCGGCCAGCATCAATTCTGTCTCGATCACTTCGGCATCTTCCACCGGGTTTACGCGGCCTTCGACATGCGTCACATCCCCGTCTTCGAAACAGCGCAGGACATGGGCGATGGCGTCGACCTCGCGGATGTTGGCAAGGAACTGATTGCCGAGGCCCTCGCCTTTGCTGGCACCTTTCACCAGACCCGCGATGTCGACGAAAGTCATGCGTGTCGGGATCACCTGTTTCGACTTGGCCAGCTCAGCCAATGTGTCGAGGCGCGCGTCCGGCACGGCCACTTCGCCGACATTCGGTTCGATCGTGCAAAACGGAAAGTTTGCGGCTTGCGCGGCGGCGGTTTTGGTCAACGCGTTGAAAAGGGTGGACTTGCCCACATTCGGCAGCCCGACGATGCCCATCTTGAAACCCATTGCGCTCTCCGTTTTCTGTGCCCGCGCCTTCTATGCCCAACCGAGGCGGGGATCAACGGGTGGCGTGCTGAAATGAAAAGGGCCGACGCTGCGATATGCATGCGCCGGCCCTGAAATGTCTATTGGTGCCGCTTAGATGCGGAAGAAGGGTTGAAGGACACGCGGCAGCCAAGAGCGGAACCTGAGCGGTGCATCCGTAACTGTGAGGCAGATGCAATCCGCACCGATATCGGCCACGGGGGTGTGATCATCATCCTCACCCGCAACGTCAATATCGCCGGGACCAAAACGTTCCATTTCGTCGCTGTAGGCGCCTTGGAACACAACGGTCAATTCCATGCCGCGGTGGCCGTGGTCTGGCATCGCCCCGCCTGCCGGAATGTAGAGCAAACGCGCTGTTGCGTCGCCGCTGACCGGAAGGATCGCCTGTTTCACGCCCATTCCGACGGGCCGCCATTTCACGGAGTCCAAATCGCCACCGACATATTCCTGAACCGGGGCGGGCAGAACGCCTTTTTTGGCTTTGGGCAGTTCGATCATCTGCTCGTTGAGCGCGTCGATCTTTGCCATCGTCGCCTCAAGGTTGCCCGCAGACATTGTTTCACTCTCGCTGGTTTCGACCAGCGAGCCACCAATGGCGTCAAAGGCCGCAAGGCGCGCGCGAGATTCGTCACTCATTGAGACATGAGCGGCAACTGCGAGACTGTAAGCCTCAGGCAAAGTTCCGGCTGAGTAAGCCATCAGCAACGTGTCTGGCACCAGGTGCTTGATATCGTCTTGCTTCATCGTCATCACTTCAGTTTATGGCGCAAACGGTCCAGCGCCAGTCTAATACGCGATTTGATCGTTCCGAGCGGCAGTCCCGTTTCCGCCGCGATTTCGCTGTGGGACAAGTCCCCGAAATACGCCTTCTCGATCAACTCTCTTTGTTTGTCCGGAAGCGACGCCATCGCCTCTTCCAGCAGTTTCGTTTCCTGTTGCAGTGCCAGGCTATCGGCCTGGTCTGGTTCTTCTTCCGGGCCCCACGGCAGCTCTTCCGGCTCTGGGCGGCGCATCTTGCGGAGCGCATCAATTTTGCGGTTCCGCGCGATTGTAAAAATCCATGTGGCCGCACTGGCGCGCGCCGGATCAAACAGATGGGCCTTCTGCCACAAGGTGGCCATGACCTCTTGTGCACATTCCTCGGCCATTGTCGCGTCGGCACCTGATCGCATCAGAAATGCCTTCACGCGCGGGGCGAAATGCTGGAACAGCTCCGCGAAGGCCTGGCGATCCTGCGCGTCGCGGATGCGTGCAATACACTCCGCCCAATGAAGACCCTGGTTGGTCAGAGCCGCCCGTTCCTTTTCAACCGTCACTTTGGCCGAACCCACATGTTTGCTGATGTCACGCAAAGCCGTAACACGCCCGTCGGGCGGTGGCGACTCTGTCGTGCCGTCAAGCGATGCGGTTTCGCTGTACATGAACAAAATACGTCGGTCGGATCGATTTGGATCACATCAAACCTATTTTTTTTCTTTGTCATCCGATACTGCCTGCGAGCCGTAATTCAATTCAACAAACACAAAGAAAAGATTGGAAACACATGCCTTTTGAAAGTGCCGCGGTCGGGCGGAAGAAGATTGCCATTGTCGGCTCTGGTATTTCGGGCCTTGGCGCTGCCTACACCCTGTCTGGCGCTCATGATGTCACTCTTTTCGAAGCAGAGCCGCGTTTGGGTGGGCACGCCCGGACGATCATCGCTGGCAAGAATGGGGATCAGCCGGTCGACACCGGCTTTATTGTTTTTAATTACGCCAACTATCCCAATCTGGTGCGCATCTTCGAGGATCTGGACGTCCCGGTCACTGAAAGTGATATGAGCTTCGGTGCCTCGGTGCGTGGTGGGCGGTTGGAATATGGTCTGGCGGGCTTTTCTGCCTTCTTTGCGCAAAGGCAAAATTTGGCCAATCCATTCTTTCTGGGGCTGTTGCGGGACATCTTTCGGTTCAATGCTAAAGCGCTCGATACCGTGCGAGAGCACCCTGACCTGACGATTTCTGAGTTTCTGGATCATCTGAAGTTGAGCCGCTGGTTCCGCGACTATTACCTGCTGCCCCTTACGGGCGCGATCTGGTCGACACCCACGCGTCAGGTTGCGGAGTTCCCCGCCCAGGCCATGGTGCGGTTCCTGAACAATCACGGGCTTTTGGTCTACGATAACGTGCATCAGTGGTACACGGTTCAAGGTGGCTCAGTCACGTATGTAGACAAGATGGCGACCGCGTTGCGTAAGGCCGGCGTCAAGATGCGCCTTGGCTGCCCGGTTGAGGCCGTGACCCGCGGTGACCTGGGCGTGACGGTCAAACCTCGCGGTGTTGAGGCGGAGATTTATGACGAGGTTGTGTTTGCGACCCATTCCGATGACAGCTTGCGCCTTTTGCAGGATCCATCCGCCGATGAAAGCCGTTTGCTCGGCGCGGTAAAGTATCAGCCGAACGAGGTGGTGCTGCATGCTGACGAAAGTGTCATGCCCAAGCGCAAGGTCGTGTGGTCATCATGGAATTACTGCGAAAGCCCGGCACAGCGCGATGGTCAGATCGACCTGACTTATTGGATGAACAAGCTGCAGCCAATTCCGCAGGATGATCCGCATTTCGTGACGCTGAATTCGAACCGAGAAATTCGGCAGGAACTGATTTACGACCAAGTGACGCTGCATCATCCGGTTTATGACTTGGCCGCCTTGGAAGCGCAGAAGGGCGTCAAAGCCATGAACGGGACGCGCGGGACTTGGTTTTGCGGTGCCTGGATGCGGGATGGCTTCCACGAAGATGGGTTGAGCAGCGGGCTGGACGTGGCTGAGGCCATTCTTTCGCGCAGCCTTGTTGCATTGGCGGCTGAGTGAAGCGCTGATGAAGACCATCGACCATATTGCCGGTCATACCTGGCATGGACGCAAAGGGGCGGTTCAGAACGCGTTTCGCTATGGCATCGATTACGTGATGCTGGATGCGGAGGCGGACCTGGAAACGCCTTGGCTCTTTGGTCGCAACCGACGCGGGCTTGGCTCCATTTGGGATCGAGATCACGGCGGACCGCCGCATCATGGTCGTGGGTCGGTTTGGGTGCGTGAGGTTTTGGACGCGCATGGGTTTGAACAACCCGCACGGATCGAGCTTTTGGCGCAGCCGCGCATTCTGGGTCATGTTTTCAACCCTGTGGCCTTCTGGATTTGCCGGGATGAGAAGGGCGATGTGCCGGTGGTCATCTCAGAGGTAACAAACACCTATGGCGACCGGCATTCCTACCTGTGTCACCTCGAAGATCGCGCGCCGATTGGGCCCAAAGACAGGATGCAGGCACGCAAGATTTTCCATGTCTCGCCTTTCCAGAAAATCGATGGCGGTTATGAGTTTCGGTTCGATCTCCGCTCAGACCGGATCGGCATCTGGATTGATTTCACCGGGGGCAATGGCGGTGTCATTGCCACGTTGGTGGGGCAGCGCAAATCGCTGACCAATTTGGGTTTGATCCGCGCCTGTTTGCGCCGACCGCTTGGATCGCGCCGGGTGCTGGCGTTGATCCATTGGCAGGCGTTGAAGCTTTGGTGGAAAGGTGCGCGTTTCAGAACACGGCCGGAGCCGCCAGTGCAGGAGGTCAGCCGATGACCCATGCCTCAGCCCAGGCCCTTCCAAGAACACCTGCTTTGCCCGCCTTCGCACTTTTCGCGGCGATGATCGCGGCGGCGGGCCTGCCCCTCTATATCCACGCGCCGAAATTCTATGTGGACGAGTACGGCGTGTCGCTGGCCGCACTTGGTACTGTGCTGTTCGTGTTGCGGCTTCTGGATGTGGTACAGGACCCGGTCCTTGGAAAACTTGCCTCCGTTTGGCGTGCGAAGCGTGGCCTGTCGGTGATCGTTGCCGCGTTGATCATGGCGGCGGCGATGCTTGGGTTGTTTGCTGTCAAACCTGCCACCGCACCGCTTCTGTGGTTTGCTTTGATGCTGACGCTGGTGTTCTCGTCGTTTTCTTACCTGACGATCTGCTTTTATGCCGAAGGCGTGTCTTCCGCCGGTCGATTGGATGGGCAGGGACATATCAAGCTGGCCCGCTGGCGCGAAACAGGTGCTCTCTTGGGGATCTGTGTTGCCTCCGTCGCCCCCGTGGCGATTGGTGGATATGGCGGGTTTGCTTTCGCTTTTGCCCTGCTGACGGTCGTGGCGCTTTGGGCGATGCGGCGCGAGTGGGAAGGCACGACCATCGAAAGCAGCGCGGGGTTCACCGGGGTTCTGGCCGATCCAGTTGCACGCAAACTGCTGATGGTTGCGCTGTTCAATGCGGCACCCGTCGCGGTGAGTTCGACGCTCTTTCTTTTCTTCGTGGAAAGCAAGCTGGACGCGCCGGGGTGGGAAGGGCCGTTTTTGTTGCTTTTCTTCCTGTCGGCAGCGCTTGCCGCCCCGTTCTGGTCGCGGCTTGCGGAAAACATTGGCGAGCGGAAGGTTCTTCTCGTGGCCATGGTTCTCGCCATTGCGGCGTTTGCCTTTGCGATCACGCTCGGGCCTGGTGACACGTGGGCGTTTGGCCTCATTTGTCTGGCATCCGGTGCCGCCCTTGGGGCCGACATGACCCTTCTGCCCGCGTTGTTTGCGCGGCGGATGGAAAAAATATCCCCCGGCGCGTCCGAGGGGTTTGGACTTTGGTCCTTCGTTTCAAAATTCACGCTGGCTTTGGCCGCGGTCACGTTGTTGCCGTTGCTCGAATCCGGCGGGTTTCAGGCGGGACAGGAGAATTCGGAAGACGCGCTCCGCCTTCTCAGCTTGCTCTACGGTGCGCTGCCATGCGTGCTCAAACTGCTGGCAATCGGATTGCTGGTTTCAATCAACTTGGATGACAAGGAGTAATACGGGATGACTTCTTTGATTTGGTTTTTGCTGGGGGTCGTGGTTGCGCTGACAGGCGTGCTCCTGTCTCAGCGATTTGCGAGTTTTTCGGCGCAAAAACCCGAAGACTACGCAGAGGGCGCGCCGGAGATGGACCTGCGCCAACACCTCAATGGACCTATCAAATGCGAAGGCGTGATCTATGGCCCTCTTGGCCGTGTGTCGTCGCGATTTGACGCGGATTTCATGGCGTCTTGGGACGGCAACAAGGGCGTGATGAAAGAGCATTTCCGCTATGACAGCGGCAACACGCAGGATCGCGAGTGGCGGCTGGAACTGGGCAATGATGGTTCGGTCAAAGCGGATGCTGATGATCTGGTGGGTCAGGGCACAGGGATTCAAAAGGGATCGGCGCTGCGCCTGAACTACAACATCCGCCTGCCCAAAGAGGCCGGTGGTCATGTGCTGGGCGTGACCGATTGGATGTATCTGACACCCAACGGCACGATCGTGAACCGCAGCCAGTTCCGCAAGTTTGGCATCAAGGTAGCCGAGCTTGTAGCGACGATGCGCAAAGCCGACGCTGCATGACGGATTTTGCGGGTAAGACCTATTGGCTGGTGGGTGCCAGTGAGGGCCTCGGTGAGGCCCTTGCCCATCAGCTAAGCGCTTTGGGGGCCAAACTGGTCCTGTCTGCCCGCAATGAAGACCGTCTCAATGCTGTGGCCCACGCCGTGCCGGGGGAGGCGCGGGTGGTGCCCATCGACATCGCCGATGACGACAGCGTCGCCAAGGCCGCGTACGACGCGGGCGACGTGGACGGAATGGTGTTTCTTGCCGGTATCTACTGGCCCATGCCCGCAACCAAGTGGGATCTGGATCAGGGTGTTGCGATGGCCGATGTGAACTTCACCGGCGCGTTTCGGGTGCTTGGTCACGTCGTGCCGAAGATGGTCGCAAAGGACGCGGGCCATATCGTGATCACTGGCTCGCTGTCAGGTTTCCGCGGGTTGCCGGGTGCCATCGGATATGGCGCTTCGAAAGCCGGTGTGATGTCCTTAGCTGAAAGCCTGCGCGCTGATCTGTGGCGCACCGGCGTCAACGTGCAATTGGCCAACCCCGGCTTCATCAAGACCCGTTTGACCGACAAAAACGAGTTCAAGATGCCGTTCCTGATGACGGCTGAAGGCGCTGCCAAGCAGATGGTGGACCTGATGCGCAAACCATCACGGTTCCAGTTGCATTTCCCGATGGTGTTTTCCTGGGTGTTCCGGCTGTCCCGTCTTTTGCCGGACTGGGCGTATTATCGCCTTTTTGCGTGAGATCAAAGACGGGCTTTTCTCAATGACCAATACTCACGGTTAGACTGAACCGTGGGAGGTCAAAATGCTAAGTATCAGCACACATAAGGTGGCACAGGTCGTTTTGATGTCACGAGAGTTGGAGCGCGCGGAAGGAGAACTGCGTGGTTTCGTCGATCGGCTGTCCGTGAACGAACAGGCCAGTCTCGTGGCGATCATGTGGATCGGGCGCGGCAGCTTTGCCCCGGAAGAAGCAGAAGAAGCCATGGCAACGGCGTTGGAAGAAGCCTCAACGCCGACAATTGATTATCTTTTGGGAACACCGCACTTGTCCGATCATCTTGAAAACGGTCTGGACGCTTTGGGCGTGTCCGTCGTCGATGATGAAGATGCCTTGGTGAGCGGGCGCTGAGGTCGCTCGATTGGAACGTGCCTATAGGTGGTCGACCACCTGCAAATGCTGCGCGAGGCGGTCAACCTCACCCAGGTATCGCAGTACCAAGCGTGGATCGTTCGTCGCGGCACTGACGCCTGCTGGCATCTCCCCAGCCAAAACGGACTCTACCGCCAGCGACACTGGGATTGACACAAGGCGAGCCATGGCTGTCCCGTCCTCATCCCCCCATGCGTCCATCACAAAGGTTTTGTGCCAGACGGTCGCTCCGTCCTTTTCCGCCTTCAAAGACACGCACATGACCACGCGATCCGGTTCGCCTTCGTCATAGGCATTCTCTTCCCAGAACTGATCGGACATTTCCTTGAGCCGCTCGTCGCCGCGCGCACCTGAAAGGGATTCGACCTCGGCAAAAACGTCCTTCCATGCGTCAGCCCAGCCGTTGAGCCGCAATGTGCCGCGCACGAATTCCTTCACCCGCCAGCCGGGTTCGAATTTGTAGTCTTCCATGAACGGGATGCTGTCCCTGTTTGGATAAACCTCGAAGCTTTCAGGTGTAGGCAGGGGCGCCGTATAGCTGGAAATAGCATCCCATGGCCGATCAACATTGAGTTCCGCGAAGTCCCGGATTGAGCGAGACGGGGATCGCAAGGCTTTCAGAACGCCAAGAGGCGACCAGCTGAACTTGTACCGGAAGGGGTTGGGTATTTTCGGAATGCCGCCGCAATAGGAAATAAAGGACAGATCATTGTCGTCATCGAACGCGTCTGAGCCGCGATAGTCGCCCACCAGATGATGCGCCATCAAGTGGTCGATCCCGGGATCGAGCCCGATCTCGTTCACGCAGGCCACACCGCGCAGCAAAGCGCGAGCATGTAGCTCTCGCATTTCCGGCGCGATGTACGAGGATGACACGAAGTGCGCGCCTTTGTTGATGCACATCTCGGCCAAGGGCACATGCCAATCGCCGGGTAGCATAGACACGACAATGTCGCCTGCCTCTGTTTCTGCGGAAAGCTGGTCGAATTCAAAGGCCGCGATCCGATCTGTCAGGTCGCCAACGGCCGCTTGTGCCTTATCGACCGTGCGGTTCCAGACCTTCACGTCGCGCCCGCTTGAAATCAGACGCCTAAGCCCCGGAATTGCCGAAAGCCCCGTCCCGCACCAATGGATCATCTCTTAAACCTTTCCAACATGCGCCTCGTATTCCTTGCGCGCGCGTCCCCACACACCTTGGTCCAGATTGTCCAAGCCTTGCAACGATGGCAAGAGTTGAGCCGCAAAATCCAAAGACGACTCGCGCGGCAGAAGAGATGGAAGGTTGTCGATGGCCATGACATCGAGGACCGGATTGTTGTGCACGCGCACGACCGGCTCGGCCCATGTTGTGGCGTCGTCATAAATGGGGATGGGATTGTAATCGCTGTCTGGATCACAGGCGATATCACCAATTACGGAGAGCGCACGGTCCGCCGTCAGCGCGCTGTGCGGGACAAACTGCGGCGTGCCGGGGCGGGCAAGGATGCAGTTGAAAAAGAGGTCATGGGTAAGGATTTCAGGAAATGGCCCGCCGCTGGCTGTCTCAGCCATGTCCCAACGGGTGGGGGAAACGCCCATGGCCTCACAAAGATCAGCGGCCCCGGTGCCGACGCGTCCAAGCGCGCCAATAACGATGGCGCTTGGCGCCGCCCGTCCTGTGCCTTTCAGGTCGTCAATGAGTTCTGACAGCAGCGCATCTTTGTTGCGCCATGTCGCCACCGGTGGGCAAACGCCACCTTTGACTTGCGCCGCCCATGCCTTCAGCGACACGGCCGCCCCGGCATAGCCTGCCCAATATCCGAAGGCTGCCACACGTCGACCGGTTTCATCTATCAGGTACTCGATATCGTAGAGTGTGCCGCCCCCTGCCTTGAACCGTTTCAGTAGCGCCTGGCCCGCAAACTGACCTTTGAAAGCGTGCCCAAACATGATGTGGCGATGCTGCAAAGGCGTGCCGTCATCGGGCAATTCCTTCAGCCCGAAAATGATGGCGTCGCTCGGTGCGTCAGGCCAGCTGTTTTCAGGCGCCATGGTGCATCCGGCAGCTGCGTAATCCGCGTCTGGCAGGATGCGTGTGCGGCTTTCCTCTACGGTGACTTGCATACCAGAGGCGATCAGCGCGGCTGCACCATCCGGGGTGAGCCCGACGCGTTCCTCATTTGGCCGCTGTTCGGCCCGAACCCAAAGATGTGTCATGAGAGGCTGTCCTTTTCAGAGTCAGACATACGTACGGGCATGGGCCCGGTCGGGGGTGTCGAGATGCGGTGTGGCGTTGAACGCGCCAACCATAAGCGCGCCGTGTACGTGGCTGAGCCGGTGCAGCGAGCTGTTCATGATCTGCAGCATGATCTTCGACATGCCCTGATGCTGAAGGCCAAGCGCGTAGGTCACTGCCATGCCGATCACGCCGCCCGAGGTCACCAGCAGAACACGACCCTTGGCCTCGCAAATTTCGTCGATCAGGCTGGCCACGCGTGCGGAAAACTCTGTGAATGTCTCTGCCGTGCCTGTCAGGCGACCATCCGACCAATACTCCATCACCTGCGGCAGATGCTTTGCGAAGTCGGTCGTATGCTCTGGCACTGGCACGCCGTACTGCGCTTCTAGAGCCGCTGCCATGTCAAAATAGCTGATCTCGTTGAGGCGCGTGTCTTGCAAGCTATCGCCGTACCCCATAGCGGCGGCGGTATCGATTTGGCGGGACAGGGTGCCGGTGATCACCTTGTCGAAATACGGATTTGTTGCCGTGAGATGCGCACCCAGCCATGCGGCCTGTTGGCGGCCAAGATCGGACAGGCGATCGTAGCTTGCCTCATCGGTTGCCGCGCTGTTGGCCTGTCCGTGTCGGACAAGAATTATCTCTGCCAAGGTGGTGCCTTTCCAAGTTTCGGAGCCTGACCCTTATCAAGTTTGATTGAGAGATGCATCAAGGTCAGATCAGTATTTGCACCACGGTCGAGATGGCCTTGGAGTGGCAGAGATTTGGCCTCACGCAAACCACCAAGACTCTGGCGTCATTCTGGAATTGACGGAAAGGAAACCTTGGCCTACAAATGAACAAATGTTCAATAATTTTGGAGGAGGCGCGTGATCAACGCCCTACACCGCCCAGGCCAATGCATCTTCGAGGCGATCGTCGCCCCAGAAGAGCTCATCGCCTACGCGGAAGGACGGCGCGCCGAAGATCCCAAGACGACCTGCCTCTTCCGTAGCAAGCCTGAGGGCGTGCTTGTTTTCCGTCGTCTGCGCGGCGTCGAGAATGTCGGGAGGCAGCTTGGCCGCCGTCGCGCAGGCCGCGATCACATCGGGATCAGAAATATCCTGACGCGCGCTGAATTGGGCGAGGAAGACATTCTGGCAAAAAGCGACCTTGGCGCCGCCTTCGGGCGCGACCAAAGCCACACGGGCGGCGAGAAGGGAATTCTGCGGGAACGGATCGGGGCGATGCAGCTCAAGCCCGTGGCGGTCCGCCAGCCGCTCCATGTCTCGCCACATGTAGTTTCCCTTGGCCGCATAAAGATTGAAGGGCGAGGTGTTCCAGCCTTGCGCCGCAAAGATAGGGCCCAGCAGAAAAGGTCGCCACAAAACGGTCACACCGGCCTCGCGCGCCAGATCTGGCAGGCGCATGGTGCTGATGTAGGAATAGGTGGACGCGAATTCGAACCAGTATTCGATAGTCTTTCCAAGCATGGGCGACGTCCTTTCCCGCGCAGATCAAACCGCGCAAGCGGCGCTGTCAACCCGACCGGGCACGGAAGGGTGTTGACGTGGGCAAGAAATAACGCACCCTGTAACAATAATGAATCGTCGCATCGGACAGGGATGCACTAAGACGACTGCCCGCAAAAGGCGGGCAAACGGGAGGAAGAAACGTGGCTAACTCGTCATCGGCGGGGGACGGATTGTCGTCTATCCCGGCGCTTTTGCAAAGAAACGCAAAGGTATACGCGGAGCGGACGGCCTACCGTGAAAAAGAGTTTGGCATTTGGCAAAGCTGGACCTGGGCCGAGACGGCACGGGAGATAGAGGCGCTTGCGCTCGGGCTTTTGAACCTAGGTGTGAACGAGGGCGATTTCATCGCAATCGCTGGCCGCAACAGGCCCTATTTCTACTGGTCCATGGTGGCCGCTCAATCCGTAGGTGCAGTTCCCGTGCCTGTCTATCAGGACGCCGCGGCGGAAGAGATGGCGTACGTTCTGGAACATTGTGGCGCACGGTTTGCTGTTGTCGAAGACCAAGAGCAGGTCGACAAGATCATCGATATCCAGGATCAGCTGCACCAGTTTGAACATATGATCTATGTCGATCCGCGTGGCTTGCGGAAGTATGATCATCACAAGCTGCATCAGTTTTCCCATGTTCAGGAGCAGGGACGTGCGGCGCGGGATGAGTTTCTTGGCGATCTGGAGGCGCGGCGCGGAAAGCTGGATTACGCCAGCACCTGTGTGATGCTTTACACCTCCGGCACGACCGGAAAGCCGAAGGGCGTGGTTCTCAGCAATCGCAATATTATCGAGGCGTCGCGTTCATCTTCAGAGTTTGACAAGCTGACCAAAGAAGATGAGGTGCTGGCCTATTTGCCGATGGCGTGGGTAGGGGATTTCATCTTCTCGATCGGGCAGGCCTACTGGTGTGGGTTCTGTGTGAACTGTCCGGAAAGCACAGACACGATGCACACCGACCTGCGCGAGATCGGGCCCACCTATTATTTCGCCCCGCCGCGCGTTTTCGAGACCCAGCTGACCAACGTGATGATCCGGATGGAGGATGCAGGGCGCTTCAAGCAATGGTTGTTCCATCACTTCATGGAGCACGCCCGCAATGTGGGGTCCAAGATACTGGATGGCCAGAGTGTGGGTGCATGGGACCGGATGAAATACGCGATTGGCAATCTGTGCGTGTATGGACCGTTGAAAGACACCATGGGCTTTGGACGGGTGCGGGTGGGGTATACTGCCGGGGAAGCCATTGGACCGGAGATTTTCGAGTTCTATCGCTCACTTGGGATCAACCTCAAACAGCTTTACGGTCAGACCGAGGCCAGCGTGTTCATCACGCTGCAACCTGATGGTGAAGTGCGCAATGACACGGTGGGTGTCGCGGCGCCGGGTGTCGAACTTCGGATCGCAGACAATGGCGAGGTGTTCTATCGCTCAGAGGGCGTGTTCGAGGAGTATTACAAAAATCCCGACAGCACCGCGTCGACCAAGGATGCAGAAGGGTGGGTGGCTACGGGCGATGCCGGTTTCTTTGATGAAAGCAACGGCCACCTGCGGATCATCGACCGGGCCAAGGATGTTGGCAAAATGGCCGACGGGCAGATGTTTGCGCCCAAGTATGTTGAAAACAAACTGAAATTCTATCCCAACATTCTGGAAGCCGTGGTGTTCGGCAACCAGCGGGAGATGTGTACCGCCTTCATCAATATCGACCTGACTGCCGTGGGCAACTGGGCGGAACGCAACAACATTGGCTATGCGTCCTATCAGGAACTGGCGGGCAATCCTCAGGTGCTGGAAACCATCAAGGGCCATGTGGAAGAGGTGAACCGGTCGCTCGCCGAAGACCCGATGCTGGCCCATTGTCAGGTGCATCGCTTCCTGGTGCTGCACAAGGAGCTGGATGCTGATGACGGGGAGATGACCCGGACGCGGAAGGTGCGTCGCGGCGTGATCGGGGAGAAGTTCGAGGACCTGCTGGGGGCGCTTTATGATGGCTCAAGTGAGATTAGCACGAAGACCGAAGTGACCTATGAGGACGGGCGCAAGGGATACATTTCCGCGACGTTGAAGATTGTCGAGGCGCAGGTTGTGTCGGCCGTGCCCCAGAAAGTGGCGGCGGAATGATGGGCGCCGCTCGCCTGTTCGGCATCGCCCCACCCACCATCCCGTGGGGTCTGCGGCCGGTGAAAATGGAAGGGAAATCAGATGCTTGATGCATCGGAAGGTTACACCACGGAAGACGGCCGCAAGATCGGCGGGGTGGTGATGGAAATGAAGAATATTACCCTGCGATTTGGCGGGGTTACGGCGATCAAGGATATCTCTTTCGACATCCGTGAGGGTGAGATCCGGGCGATTATTGGGCCCAATGGGGCGGGCAAGTCTTCGATGCTGAATGTCATCTCGGGCTTTTACAATCCGCAGGAAGGGGAGGTTTGGTATCAGGGCTCTCTGCGACCGCCGATGAAGCCTTATCAAGTGGCGCGGCAGGGGATTGCACGAACGTTCCAGAACATCGCCCTTTTCGAGGGGATGACGGTACTGGACAACGTCATGACGGGCCGGATCCGGCAGATGAAAGCGGGGCTTTTCGCGCAGGCGATCTGGAAGGGGGCGGCCGAGCGCGAAGAGGTGGAGAACCGTGAGTTTGTTGAGAAAATCATCGATTTTCTGGAAATTCAGAGCATTCGGAAAACGCCTGTTGGGCGTCTGCCATATGGCTTGAAAAAACGGGTGGAATTGGCTCGCGCCTTGGCGGCAGAACCATCCATCCTGCTGCTGGATGAACCCATGGCCGGGATGAACGTGGAAGAGAAGGAAGACATGTCGCGCTTCGTGCTTGATGTGAATGATGAGTTCGGCACGACCATCGTTCTGATCGAGCATGACATGGGCGTGGTCATGGACCTCTCAGACCGGGTGGTGGTGATGGATTACGGTCAGAAGATTGGCGATGGAACACCCGATGAGGTGCGCGGCAATCAGGCAGTCATTGATGCCTATCTGGGGGTGTCGCATGACTGATTTTCGCACGTCGGTAACACGTCGGTATCGCGTCGGTGTGACGTCGGTGCCAAAACTGGGGGAGAGACGGCATGCCTGATCAGCTAGTCTGGGGAATGGAAGTGGTGCTCAACGGCCTGATGGCCGGGGTATTGTACGCGCTGGTGGCGCTGGGCTTTGTTCTGATCTTCAAGGCCTCTGGCATCTTCAATTATGCCCAAGGTGTGATGGCGCTTTTCGCGGCGATGACGCTGGTGGGGATCATGGAAGGCCGGGTGCCGTTTTCGCATCTGATCAATGCAGTCTTTGGCACACATGTGCACTACTTCGGGTGGACCGTGCCTGCGCTGGCGGCGATCATATTCACCGTGTTGGTCATGATATTATTGGCCTGGTCGGTGAACTATTTCATCTTCCGACACCTCGTGAACCAAGAGCCGATCTTGCTGTTCATGGCGACGATTGGTCTGGCCTATTTCATGGAAGGCTTCGGCGACCTGATGTGGGGGGCAGATATCAAGAAGCTGGACGTGGGTCTGCCGCAGGGGATCAACCTGTCGATTGATGAGTTCACCTATAACATCTTCGATTACGGGTTCTTCATCGACAATCTGGACATCGTGGCGACGTTTGTGGCCATCGCGCTGGTGGGGTCACTGGTGATCTTCTCGCAATACACCAAGCAGGGGCGCGCGATGCGGGCCGTGGCGGATGACCATCAGGCGGCGCTGTCTGTCGGGATTTCGCTGAACTTCATCTGGGTGATGGTGTGGTCGCTGGCCGGGTTCGTGGCGTTGGTCGCGGGGATCATGTGGGGGACCAAATCGGGCGTTCAGTTTTCGCTGTCGCTGATCGCGTTGAAGGCGCTGCCGGTGTTGATGCTTGGCGGGTTCACGTCGATCCCGGGCGCGATCATCGGTGGGTTGATTATTGGCGTGGGAGAGAAGCTGTTTGAGTTTGCCATCGGGCCGATGGTCGGCGGGGCGACGGAGAATTGGTTTGCCTATGTGCTGGCGTTGATTGTTTTGGTCTTCCGACCGCAGGGTTTGTTCGGGGAGAAGATCATTGAGAGGGTTTAGCCTTGATAAGAACTCTGGTCAGATATCCTTGGTCTTACGTGATTATCTGGCCCGTATGCCTCGGGTGGGGTCTGTCACGTTGGGCAAATTTGCCTTTGGTAGATCCATGGCAAGCGGCGCATACGCAAGAATGGGTGGTCGTGCAGGATCGTATCTCGGCGTACTTGCTTATCGACCATTTGATATTAGCGATTGGTGTGCTGACACTGTTCCTGTTCGTGGTCCAGAGTGTCTTGAAGCTGACCGGAAAAGGCCGGGTAACAAGACTATGAAACGGATCGCAGGTTTTTTTGGTAGAGCAACTGAGCGCGTTCGTCAGGCCCCGGCGTGGCGATCTGGCCCCAATCAAGGGCGCTTTATCGTGACGTACCGCTGTATGGTTGAACGAGGTGCCTACCTAACAAATTCGCCATGCCCTGGGGGGGCCTGGCGAAGGCGCGGCGGGCTAAAGCCCTTGATTCCGCGCCGGGGGCGCATGGGGGGATAACTTATGCTCTATCGTGAGTCTGGCGATTTCTCGACGACCTATCAGGAAGACGGGCAGACCTTTCCGATCAAGTTTGATCGGTATCGCTACTACGCCGTTATGGCGATTGCGTTTTGCATCGTGCCGTTCCTTGTGAATGACTATTGGGTCAACGCGATCTTCCTGCCGTTTCTGATTTATTCCATTGCTGCCATCGGGCTGAATATCCTGACCGGATACTGTGGCCAGGTGAGCCTTGGCACGGGCGGCTTCATGGCTGTGGGGGCCTACGCCTGTTACAAGCTGATGACCGGCTTCCCAGAGGTGAATATCTTTTTCCACATCATCCTGTCGGGCGGGATTACGGCCGCGGTCTGTGTGCTGTTTGGTCTGCCCAGTTTGCGGATTAAGGGGTTCTACCTTGCCGTGGCGACGCTGGCCGCGCAGTTCTTCCTTGTGTGGATGTTCAACAAGGTGAGTTGGTTCTACAACTACTCGGCTTCTGGCCAGATCAACGCCCCGGAGCGGACGATTTTCGGCTACGCGGTGACCGGGCCGGAGGTGTTGCCATGGGTGGCATACCTGTTCTGTCTGGCCTTCACGGCAGCGAGCGCGATTATTGCGCGGAACTTGACGCGGGGCAGTGCGGGGCGGAAGTGGATGGCCATTCGGGACATGGATATCGCGGCCGAGATCATCGGGGTGAACCCGCTGCGCGCCAAACTGTCGGCATTTGCCATATCAGGCTTCTTCGTGGGCATTTCCGGCGCGCTGTTTTTCGCGGTTTACCTGGGCGCGGTCGAGGTGGGTGAGGTGTTCGGCATCGTCAAATCCTTCCTCGTCCTCTTCATGATCATCATTGGCGGGCTGGGGTCGATCTTTGGCTCCTTCGCGGGGGCGGCGTTCCTTGTGCTGTTGCCCGTGGTTTTGAAGCTCGCACTGGCGGACAGTGTGGAGGTCAGCACGGCCTCTGACGTGGCTTCGTGGATCTTCTTCTACATTGCGGCGGCAACATCCGTGTTGTTCGTGGTGTCGCTCTTGCAGAAGGCGATCGGCAAAGGTGGTGGATTGATGATGCTGTGGGGCGGGGTCGCGGTCGTTGCGTTCCTGCTGTCGGCACTTTGGGGCGGAGGTCTCGGCTGGCCCACGGATATCGTGGCGCATCTGCAGCTGATGATCATCGGGCTTTTGATTGTGATCTTCCTGATCGCGGAACCCCATGGGCTGGCGCAGCTATGGCGCGTGGCGAAGGAGAAACTAAGACTTTGGCCCTTCCCACATTGAGGGGCTTTAGGAAGTGTGGTGGGGTGAGCCCCATCCTACGAAGGAGGCGGACGAATAACCGCCAAGGAAAGACATCGGATAATGACCAAGGGAGGATTTGAACCGATGAAGACCAAACTATTGACCGCAGTTGCGGCAACCTTGATGGCGGCAGGCCCGGCGTTGGCCGATCTTGTCATCGTCGACACATCATACCGGACTGGTCCTTATGCCGCGAACGGCATTCCGTTCTCGGATGGCTACCAGGATTATTTCACCCTGCTCAATGAGCGCGATGGCGGCATCGGTGGTGAGCCTGTGCGCGTCGTGGAATGCGAGACGGGCTACAACACCGAAAAAGGTGTCGAGTGCTACGAGGCCACAAAGGGCGAAGGCGCACTTGTCTATCAGCCGCTTTCCACCGGGATCACCTATCAGCTGATCCCCAAAGCAACGGCAGATGGCATTCCGCTTCACACCATGGGCTACGGTCGTACATCGGCCAAGAATGGTGAGGTGTTCAAATACGTCTTCAACTACCCGGCCAACTACTGGGACGGTGCGAGCCTGGCTGTGAGCCATATCAACGACCTCAACGGTGGTGATATCTCCGGCAAGACCATCGCACTGGTCTATCACAACTCTGCCTACGGGAAGGAGCCGATCCGCACGCTGGAGAAGCTGTCCGAGAAGCACGGGTTCAACCTGACGCTGCTGGCTGTGGACCACCCCGGTCAGGAGCAGAAATCCCAGTGGCTGCAGATCCGTCGTGAGAAACCGGACTATGTTCTGATGTGGGGCTGGGGCGTGATGAACCAGGTTGCCATTCAGGAAGCCGTGAACATCCGTTTCCCGATGGAGAACTTCATCGGCATCTGGTGGTCTGGTTCTGAGAACGACGTGAAAGCGGCGGGTGAAGCGGCCAATGGCTACAAGGCGCTGACGTTCCATAACCTCGGCAGTGACTACCCTGTCTATGACGACATCGCACAATACGTTGTAGATGCCGGCAAAGCTGCCGGTGCGGGCGATCAGGTCGGCACTGTGCTTTACAACCGCGGTATGTACGCGGCGATGTTGGCGGCGGAAGCCATCAAGACGGCGCAAGGCATCCACGGCGTGGCGGACATCAACTC
Source organism: uncultured Roseovarius sp. (assembly GCA_963422235.2). GTDB lineage: Bacteria > Pseudomonadota > Alphaproteobacteria > Rhodobacterales > Rhodobacteraceae > Roseovarius. The sequence continues at coordinate 962,089 of CAXMWV010000002.1, read as the reverse complement.
GGAGCAGATGCGCGACGGTATGGAAGCGCTTGAGATCACGGAAGCGAAAATGGCGGCGATTGGCCTGCCGAACTTCGGTCCGGAATTCACCGTGTCTTGTGAAAACCACGGCGGTAACGGCTTTGGTGCCGTGTCGCAGTGGGATGCCGCAGCGGGTGAGTTCAAGCTGATCACCGAGTACTACCAGTCTGATCAGGACATCATCGCGCCTCTGGTGGCTGAAGACTCGGCCGCCTTTGCAGAGGAAAGCGGGATCACACCCGGCTGCTAAGCTGACATAACCTTTCCGGTCGCAACGCGTGTCGTTGCGGCCGGGATCTGAGTATTTTTTGCAAGATGAAACACGGGGACGCGGCCCATGCTTGACGCAGGCAAGACAGACGAGACGCTGCTTGAGGTCAACAATATCGAGGTGATCTATAATCACGTGATCCTCGTGCTGAAGGGTGTGTCCCTGAACGTGCCCAAGGGCGGGATCACCGCGTTGCTTGGCGGCAACGGGGCGGGTAAGACGACGACGTTGAAGTCGATCTCGAACCTTCTGAAATCTGAGCGTGGCGAGGTGACCAAGGGGTCAATCAAGTATCGCGGCGAGCGGGTGCAGGATTTGCTGCCCTCTGATCTGGTGAAGATGGGGGTGATCCAGGTGATGGAAGGCCGCCATTGTTTTGAACATTTGACCGTCGAGGAGAACCTGCTGACCGGGGCCTATACGCGGTCCGGCAAGGGTGAGATCGAGGCGGATCTGGAGATGGTCTATTCCTACTTTCCGCGCCTGAAGGAGCGGCGGAAATCACAAGCCGGATACACGTCCGGCGGGGAGCAGCAGATGTGCGCGATCGGGCGGGCGTTGATGTCCCGGCCAGAGACGATCCTGCTGGATGAGCCGAGCATGGGCCTAGCCCCGCAGTTGGTGGAAGAGATTTTCAACATCGTGAAATCGCTCAACGAGAAGGAAGGCGCGACCTTTCTGTTGGCGGAGCAGAACACGAACGTGGCGCTGCGCTTTGCGCATTACGGATACATTCTGGAAAACGGGCGCGTGGTGATGGATGGCCCTGCCAAGGACCTGCGCGAGAACCCGGATGTGAAAGAGTTCTATCTGGGCATGTCCGAGGAGGGGCGCAAATCCTTCCGCGATGTGCGCAGTTATCGTCGCCGGAAGCGGTGGCTGAGCTGAGGGTTACTGAGCTTGCAGCAAGTCCGAGCGCATTTCCTCGATCAATTCCAGCGCCTCTTCCCGCGTGTTGCGGATGTTGGGGCGGAAGCCTTGGGTTTCGGCACGCATGCGGATCGTCTCTTCGGTCTCGGACCCGGCGGCAAAACGAACGGAACCGAGAGACCCGGCCTCGTTAAGCCGCTTGCCGCGATGGGCGTAGCGGACCCAGGCCCCGGGCGGGATTTTACAGCCATTCAGGTTCACAAGGAAAAACCAGCGCCGGTCGCTTTCGATGATCTTGGCCTCAAGGTAGTCGTAGAAGTCATCGACGTCCCGGCTGTGATGGAAGGTCATGTTCGAGAAATCGGCATGCATGATGACGGTGTCTTCGTCGAACACAATCCGCGCGGCGATTTCCTCAGGCGTATAGTTCGGGCTGTGGACAATCTTGTCGCGACGCTTGTTTGGCAAGGTGCGGATGCGCGCAATCGCCTCGTCCCGCGTCGAAAACAGGTTGGGATCGAAGGCTTCGGTGTTGGCGGCGCGCAGGATTTGTTTGCGGGTTTCCTCGGAGGCGTCAAAGCGGACAGAGCTCATGGAATGTGCCTCATTGAGCGCGCGGCCCCGGCGGGAATAGGCCGTCCACGCGTCCGGTTCGATCCGGGTGCCGTTGAGATTCACAAGGAAGAACCAAAGCGGTTCTCCGGTTTTGCGAATGCGATCTTCCAGACGGTCATAAAAGGCATTCACGCCGCGCGTGGTTTCAAAGCCGATATTGGAAAAATCCGCTTCCATGATCTTGTCGGCGTCATGAAAATTTATACGCCGGTCCATGTCTTCCTTGGACATGGCGCGGCGGTTGAGGGCGATTTCAACAACCATAGCTTTCGTCCCGGGGCGTCGAGTTTGCCGCCCGCTTTGTCTATCACGTTTTCGAGAGCATGCCCGATCCCATATGCACCCTCAACCGGGCACGCTGTCGCGGATCGTTTCCTGCGCGGAGGATTGCCGAGATGAGCCCCTATTTTGATGAGCTCGAAACCCGGTCAGAGGAGGCGCGCGCCGAGGGCTTGGCGCAGGATTTGCCGGAGCAGATTGCGCGGGCGAAGACGCTTTCGGGCTATGCCGGGAAACTGGACAGTGTGGATGCGGCCCATGTGACGGATATGGCGGCCTTGGCGGAATTGCCTGTATTGCGCAAGGCCGATCTGGGTCAGGCACAGGCAGAAGACGGCCCGTTCGGTGGGTTGACGACGCGGGCGCCGCATGCGTTTGCCCATGTGTTCCAGTCGCCGGGACCGATTTATGAACCAGGCGGGGACGGACATGACTGGTGGCGGATGGGTCGGTTCCTGCACGCCGCCGGGATTGGTGCGGGCGACATTGTGCAGAACTGTTTTGGCTATCACTTGACCCCGGCGGGGATGATCTTCGAAAATGGTGCCCGGGCCGTGGGCGCGGCGGTGTTGCCGGCCGGCACAGGCCAGACCGAGCTTCAGGTGCGGGCGGCGCATGATCTGGGGGTCACCGCCTATGCGGGCACGCCGGATTACCTGAAGGTCATTCTGGACAAGGCTGATGAGATGGGCGTGTCCCTCGGGATCACCAAGGCGACCGTGGGCGGTGGCGCGCTTTTTCCATCGCTCAGGCAGGGTTATGCGGATCGAGGGATCAGCTGTTTGCAATGCTACGCCACGGCTGATCTGGGCAACATCGCGTATGAGAGCGCCGCGATGGAGGGTCTGATAGTCGATGAAGGTGTGATCGTCGAGATCGTGACGCCCGGTACGGGTGATGCGGTGGCGCCGGGGCAGGTGGGTGAGGTGGTGGTGACCACGCTCAACCCCGATTATCCGTTGATCCGGTTTGCGACGGGAGATCTGAGCGCAGTGATGGAGGGGGAGAGCCCCTGCGGTCGGACGAACACGCGCATCAAGGGTTGGATGGGCCGGGCGGATCAGACCACGAAGATCAAGGGCATGTTCGTGCGGCCCGAACAGGTGGCGGAGTTCGTGGCGCGCCATGACGAGGTGGCCCGGGCAAGGGTGATCGCCACGCGCGATGGCGAGATGGACGTGATGACAGTTCAGGTCGAGGCCGAGGGTGGATCAGCAGAGACCTATGCCGCGTCGGTGACGGATGTGCTGAAGCTGAAGGGCCAGGTCGAGATCGTGGCCAAGGGCAGCCTGACCAATGATGGCAAGGTTATTGATGACCAGCGGTCTTATGAGTGACGGTTGAGATCGGCACACTGGATTCCATTCCCTTGGGTTGAAACCGATTGGTGCAAAGAGGCTGCGCGGAATCAAGGCGTGCCCTGCACGCCGCCGCGCATCGCCAGGCCGCCCCCACGGACTGGCGATTTGGTGGTGTCAGGAAACAGCTCTCATCTAGCGACGATTTCTTACAATAAAGCGTTTTGTTCAGATGTCGGATCGCCAATCCGCGGCCTGGCGATGCGCGGCTTTGTCACTTGTAAGCCAAAGCTCGTATCATTGGCGGACGCTAGACGTCCCCTTTGATTAGAGCTCAGCCTACGCCTTTTCCACACGCCTGAGATCTGAAAACACCTCGCTGAGGGCGCGTCGGAACGCGACGGGGCGGACGACAATGGCGTATTGGGTGATGCTTTTGATCGTGCCGCTTTGCTTGAGCTTCTTGCCAACGGCATGGCCGACATTGTCGGCGAGGTAGTGATGAAAATTGTCGGCGCGGGGAAAGCGGGCCCAGTGGGGTTTTTCCAGATTGCTGCCGCCGTGCACCGCGAAATAGGTGCAGTCGTCGCTGAGCGTTTCTTTCATCGGCGGGCGCGTGAAATGGGTGATCTTGCCGCGATAGTCCATCCAGCGTTTTTCCTCCGGCACGACCTTGGGGTCGGCGGAGTACTGGGCTGAGAGGGCCAGACAGCTTGTCGCGCCAAGGGCCCCTGCGAAGATGATCGCGCCATAGCCGCCCATGGAATTGCCGAAGGTCACCACCTCTTCGATCCGGTGGGCGCGGCGGTAGCTTTCCACGACATCGAGGATCTCTTCGTAGATGCCGGGCGTGTTGTACCAGCTGCGCAATGTGTCGGCGATGAAGAGCACGTGATTGCGCCCATCCATGCGGCTGGTGGCGACGAACTCTTCCTGTTGCTGGCGGGTTTCGGGTTTGCCGATGCCCGTGAACGAAACAACAAGGCGCGGTTCCGTTCCAAAGAGTGCTGTCGCGCGGACGCGGTCAGAGGAATAGAAAAGGGCGGGTCCCATACGTGTCATTGCATTCATTACGCCACCACTGAGCGGTCTTTTTGATCCGCCACCGGGGTCAGGCTTGCGTCTATCCCGTGTTTTTTCATCAGCTCGTCGAGGAAACTACCCTCAGGCGGGACGCCGTTGTGGCGGCGCGCGCAGAAGCGTTTGATCGGCGCCCAGATATGAATGCAGCGGGTGTCTTCGGTCAACTGCTTCCACGTGTGGTTCGGGCGGCGGGTGAAAACGCGCCGATCGGCAAAGTGGATAGGGTAGTAGAAGGTGGTGGGCCGGGCGTATTTCTTCTCGCCCGTCATATTGAGATAGGCGGTCACACCCAGCGGGCCCCAGATGCCCCAGGGCATTTCGGAGACATCCATCGGGTCACCCGCAGCTGCGCGCGCTTTCACGTCTTTGAGGAAGCGCGGGGGGAGCCATTCGGGGATGGGGTGGGTTTCTTCGGTGAATTTCAAAAGGCCTTGCAGCGTTGGGCTATCAGGTGGCATGCGCAGGATGGCGCCGTTGATCTGGCCGCGCTGCTTTTCCTCGTTCCAGGTCTCGTAGCCGAAGACATACTTATCCTCCGCCGGGATCGGGCGGACGGAATAGACATCGGTGTCGATGTAGATGATGTCGGGGTCTTTCGCGATCATGTGGAAGCGGAAAAGATCGGAAAAGAGGGCAACGCTGCCGGTGCGAGCGTGGGTCATGAAGTTGTCGGTGTCGAGCACCTCGCGCCCGTCGCGCACCTCGACCCCGTCAGGCACGCCTTGCACTTTGTCGTAGGTGTAGAGGATCGTCGGATGCCCCTGATCGACAAAGGATTTCAGACACAGCTGTTCCAGCCATGTCAAAGACCCGCCAATCCAAAGCGCACCAACTGGGGGAAGTACCGCCATCGTGTCTGCCTCGTTTTATATTTTTTTCAAAAAGGTACCCGAAACAGGGGTTTGTCGCAAGCTAGGCGTAGAAGTTTAATGATTTGGGTCAGCACGCGATGCGATTGTGCAGTATTTCTGCCAATGCGTTCACACAACGCTCACCCTCGCGCCGCTAAACCCTTTGCGCAAAGGCACCACTCTGATACGTTTTGCCAAAAAAGAGCATGTTTTCCGCAGCAACAACGCGTTGCGGAAATGGAGGCATAGATGAACGAGGCGCCAAGCTGCACGCTGGTGGGGACGGTCAAGGATGAAGGCCCCTACCTTCTGGAGTGGATCAGCTATTACAAGCTGATCGGGTTTGAGCGTGTTTACGTGGCCTCCAATGACAGCCTGGACATGACGCGCGAGATGCTGGACGCGCTGGATGCGGCGGGTGAGATCACGCATCTGGAGAACTCTGTCCATATCAAGGGCGAGCCGGAGGACCCGCAGAACCGGGCCTATCAGAGGTTCTGGAAGGATCCGGATATCAAGGGGTCCGACTGGATATTGGTGGCTGATGCTGATGAGTTTCTGAACATTCATGCGGGCGACGGCACGCTGGCCGCGCTGTTTGCCGGGCTGAAGCACAAGGGTGCCGACGATGCCGATGTGATATCTGCCACATGGCGGGTTTTCGGGAATGGTGGCGTAACGCAGTTCGAGGATGAACCGATCATCGCGCAGTTCACCCGGTCTGCCCCGCCGGGCGTGCATCGCATTCAGCGTTACACCGGGTTCAAGACCATGTTCCGCCCCCGCGGGGTGCGGCGGTTGGGGGTGCATCGGCCAAAGTATGCGCCAAGGTTTCGGAATGGGACGGTGCCTTTGAAGTGGGTCAATGGGTCGGGCGAGGAGATGCCTGTGCAGTACATCACGCAAGGGTGGCGGTCATTCGATGGCAGCTATGGCGATGCGTTGGTAAGCATGAACCATTACATGATCAAAAGCTCCGAGGCGTTTTTGATGAAGCGCTATCGCGGGACAGCGAACAGCGCGGATCAGGATCGGATTGATTTTTCCTATTTCGAGACCTTCAACGCCAATGATGTGGTGAACACCTCCATTCAGCGGCATGTGCCCGCGTTGAAGGCGGAGATCGAGGCGTTGAAAGCCCGTGTGCCTGCGCTGAAGAAACTGCATGAGGAGAGCTTGGCCTGGCACCGGAAACGGCTGGATGTGGCCCGCGCCGAGGTGGTGGCGGACTTGCCGGAGATTGCACAGAAATTGGGGTTGGTGGCGTGATGAGGATTTTGACGTTAGCTTCCTGCTCACCTGTGTTTGCATTGTTCCCGCGCGGAATCAAGGCGGGCTTGCCCGCCGCCGCGCATCGCCAGGCCGCCCCCACGGACTGGCGATTTGGTGAGGCTGGGCGACGCTCCAAAGCGGCAATGACTTTGTACGATAAAGCGCGTTGTTCTGATTGTGGATCGCCACTCCGCGGCCTGGCGATGCGCGGCGGCTCTCATTGTCGGTTGGGAACTTAACATGGCCAAGAAACCCGAGACCTTCCTGGCCGTGACCACGATGAAGAACGAAGCGCCCTTCATGCTGGAGTGGGTCGCGCATAATCAGGCGATCGGGTACGGCTCCTTCCTGATTTTCACCAATGACTGCGATGATGGCACGGATGACATTGCGCGCAGGCTCGAAGAGTTGGGTATTGCCTCGCATGTCGACAACAATGACCGCCCCATCGGGCGCAACCAGAGCCCGGTCTCCCCGCAGCGGCATGCCTTGCGCAATGCAACCAGCCATGAGCGTTACAAGGATGCCGATTGGGTGATCTGCTGCGATTGCGATGAGTTTCTCAACCTGCGCAAGGGCAATACGCTACCCGATCTTGTGAAGATGAGCGGGCCGGCGGATGCGATCTCGGTGGCCTGGCGGCTCTTTGGCAATGGCTTTCGGCGGCATTACGAAGATGTTCCGATCCTGGAGCAGTTCTTCTACACCTCGCCCGAGGAGGGCTATGGCAATTATCGCGGGGCGGGGCTGAAGACGCTTTTCCGCAACAATGGCAGTTTCCACCGCATGGGCGTGCATCGCCCCAATGTGGACCCCAAGAAAGCCCCGGACCCGGAGAAGCCCTACGCCCATGTGAAATGGCGCGATGCGGGGGGGAACCTGTTTGATGGCGATCAGGTGGGCTGGCGGCGCTGGCACGGATTTTCGCACGAATTTGCGCGGATGCATCACTATGCCATTCGCAGCTGCGACAGTTTTCTGGTGAAGCGGGATCGGGGTCGGACAAACCATGTTCGGCTCGATCAGGGGCGCGATTACTTTGACTCGATGAACACCAACCAGTTCCGCGATGACACGATCCTGCGGCTGGTGCCGGGGATGCTGGAGGCGCGGGCGAAGCTGATGTCGGACCCGGTGCTGAAAGAGTTGCACGATCAGGGGGTCGCCTGGCACCGCGCCAAGATCGAGGACATCAAATCGCGAGAGGATTGGGGCGAGTTCATCGACATGGTCTACAGCCACCCAGGCCACAAGACGCGGACCAAAGCGGATCGGTTGGCAGAAGAGCAGGCCGAAGAGGCAAAGGGCTGATCCATGTCGATCCTGAAATCTATCCTGCCCAATTATCAGATGCGCCGGCATTTGCTGCAGAACATCCATCTGCCGGCAAAGCCCTATGGCGGGCCGGACTTCATGTATATGAAGAACCACAAGGCGGCGTGCACCAATGTGCTGACCTTGTTGATCACGCAGATGCATCATGCGCTGTCGTCCGATGCCACGCTGGAGATCAGCATGGACGGGGTGCACAACCTGCCGCCGGATTACCTGCGCGCGGGGGCGCGGAGTTTGGATTGGGCGGCGGTTGAGAACGCCCTGACCGCGCAAGATGTCTTTCGTTTCACGATCATTCGAGAGCCCCTGAGCCGGACGGTGTCTGCCTGGTCAGACAAACTGCAGGGCGACACAAGGCACCGCCGGGACATCAATGAGGTTCTGGGGCGTGCCCCGGAGACGGAGATCAGCTTGCCGGAGTTTCTGGATGTCATCGCGCAGGATGAGCGCGCGAGGCTGGTGGACAGGCATTGGCGTCCGCAGCGATTGGAGATCAGTTTCGATCAGGTGGCGTATGATTTCATCGGCCGCGTGGAGGCGATGGAGGACGCGCGGGGGCGGATCATCGACATGCTGTTCGGGGCCAAGGGCCGGTCTGTGAAAATTGTCGATACGCGGGAGCATCTTGGCCACAAATCTTCCAGTGCGGCGCATCGTGATGGGTTGAGCACCAAGGACAAGCGCAACGTGGAGCGCGCCTTTGCACAGGATTTCGAGATGTATGAAACGGTCGCGAAATCGGAGATGGCCTGAGCCATGCGTCAGCTTTGGATTCACATTGGCACGCCGAAGACCGGCTCTACCGCGGTGCAGCGCTACGCACGGGCGCGGCGGCCTTACCTGGCGTCCAAGGGCATTGATTTTCTCGTGCGCGGGCGGCGCGGGTCTTACAACGATCTGGGCGTGCATTTGCGCGGGCGCAATGGTGCGGAGGCCGCCGAGATCGGGGCGGATATCAAGACGCGCATGGCCGAGAGTGACGCGCAGGTTTTCGTGCTGACGTCCGAGATGTTCACGGGTGGAGACCCGGCCTTGCTGCGCGATGTAATCGCGATGGATGAGGTGTTTGAAACACGGATCCTCGGCTATTTTCGCAGGCAGGATCGGTACCTGGAAAGCAACTACAAACAGAAGATGAAGACCGGCAAGGTCGCGCCTGGGTTTCAGAACTACCTGAACAAGTTTGGCACCGCGACCGGGGAATACGGGCGGATCATTGACTTGTGGCAGGCCGCGTTTCCGGAAGCTGAATTCCTGTTTCGACGGTTTGAACCGGCGCGGTTTCCCAAGGGCGATGTGGTGCGGGATTTCATGTCCCTGCTGGGGCTGGACATCGACGCGGATGACAAACTGCCCGATGACGAGGTGGCGAACCCGACGCCTTCGATCGACATGCTGGACCTGATGCAGATCGTGGCGCGGACTCGGGGGCTTGATGCGCGCTCGGTGTTTCGGTCGATGCCGGTGGCGGACCTGCCGCGCTTTGCCGGACGGGCCATGGGACACGCGCAGGCGCGCGAGATTTTGGCGGGGTTTGCGGAGGAGAACGAGGCGTTGAGGCAGCGGTTTTTCCCGGATGATCCGGTGCTGTTCGATGAAAGTGATCTGGACGGGCCGGAGCCTGAGATTGCAGAGCCGGGCTTCTCTGATGAGCAGCGCAAGATGATTGCGGCATTGCTGCGCGCCGTGGTGGCAAATGCGGGTGAGAAGACGTCGTGAGACGTATGGGGGCGCTGCCCCCGCCGCCTTTCAGGCGACTCCCCCGGAGTATTTCTGACCAGAAAGAAGCGCGGTTTAGGCTCTACGTGCCGTTGAAGCGGTTGGCGTTGTAGGCGGACATGTCCATGTTGGGCGGCTGGCCGTCGATCAGGGCAGCCAGAAGCCGGCCGGTTTTTGGCCCGGCAGTAATGCCGACATGCTGATGCCCGAAGGCAGCGTGGACGCCGGTGTTGCCAATCTCACCGATGAGAGGCAGGCTGTCGGGCGTTGAGGGGCGGAAACCCAGCCATTCCTCGACATCATCGTATTGCAGGGTGGGGAACGCGCGTTTCACGTGATCGCCAATGAGGCGCAGGGCGGCGCGGTTGGGGCCTTTGCGGGTGTCGCCCAGCTCGACCGTGCCTGCGCAACGCAGACCGGTGGCCATGGGTGTGACGCCGAATTTGCCCTTGGTGATCATGATCGGGTTCTTGGGCATCTCGGAGGGGTTTTTGAAGTGAAGGTGATGCCCGCGTTCGGCGATCAAGGGGATTTTGAGGCCCAGTTTTTGCATCAATGGTTTGGACCAGATACCGGCGGCGAGTACGGCGCGGTCGCATGGCAAGAGACCTTGGGTGGTGGCGACGCCGGTGATGCGCCCGCCGTCCATTTCGATGTCTTGCGCCTCGGCCTGAATGTAGCGCCCGCCTTCTTCCGCCAGCACCTCCGCCAGATCAGCCACATAACCGCCGGGGTTCAGCAGGTGGCCGGTATCGCGCAGTACGGCAAGGAAGCCGTACTCGGACGAGAGCATCGGCTCGGCCTCTTGCACCTCTGGGCCGGAGAGCAGATCGGGGAACTGCCCTTCGGTTTTGCGCAGGTCCCATCCGAGGGCGTCGGCCTCGAATGCGGCGCGGTTTTCGTAGGCGAAGGAGAAATCGCTGTTGGCGATCCATTTCTCCGCGCGTGTGCCTTTGGCCAGCATCCGGTGCTGTTCCATGCTGTCGGTGACCAGCTGGGCGATGCCCTTGGCCATGTGAGAGGTGTTGTTTTCCGTGGCGTTGCGAAGGAACTGGTAGAGCCAGGGTGTCATGCGGGGCAGGGCGGACCATTGCATGAAAAGGGGCGATTTGGGGTCGAGCAGGTATTTGAGCGCCGTCCTAGGCAGGTCGGACGTGTTGACCGGCACCACGGCCCAATTCGCCAGAAGCCCCGCATTGCCATAGGACGCCCCCGCGCCGGGGTGGTCGCGGTCGATGAGGGTGACATCGTGCCCCGCGCGGCGCAGCCAGATGGCCGAGCTGACCCCGCATATGCCTGCGCCTATGACGATGATTTTGAGGGGGTCGGGCATGGGGAGATGAGTATTTTTGGAGAGATGAAGATCAGGAGTTTTTTGCGAAGGCGGCGTGTAGGGCGATCTCGACCATGTCGCCGAAGCTGGTCTCGCGGTCCTCAGAGGGCAGCGCCTCTTCGGTGATCAGGTGATCGGAGACGGTGAGCACGGTCATGGCGCGGGCCCCATGGCGGGCGGCCAGCGTGAAAAGCTCGGCGGTTTCCATTTCGACCGCGAGACATCCGTGGCGGGTGAGTTGGTCGTTCAGGTCCGGGCGTTCATCGTAGAACGTGTCAGAGGAATAGATGCTGCCCACATGGGGTGTCAGGCCGCGCGCGGATGCGGCATCCACCGCCGCGCGCAGAAGATCGAAATCGGCGCTGGGCGCGAAATTCACTTCTTTGAAGATGGTCGATGAGGGCGTCGAGATGGAGCTGGCGGTTTGCGGCAGCACCACGTCGCGCAGCTTCACATGCTCCTGCATCGCCCCGCAGGAGCCAATGCGGATCAGGGTTTTTGCGCCAAAGTCCCGGATCAGTTCGTTCACGTAGATCGACAGTGTGGGCATGCCCATGCCGGAGCCGTGGATCGTCACTGGGTTGCCGTTCCATGTGCCGGTAAAGCCCAGCATGCCCCGCGTGCTGTTCACCTGGTGCACGTCGCTGAGAAACGTCTCGGCCGCCCATTTGCCGCGCATCGGATCACCGGGCATCAGGACGGTTTCGGCGATGTCACCCGGGGCGGCGTTGATGTGGATGCTCATTGGTGGGCCTTAGCTGCGGTTGTACTTGATGAAGGGGGTCAGGATGCCGATACGGTCATAGAGTCTGCGGGCGGTCTGATTGAAGTCCTGGGTCATCCAGTAAACTGACGGGCAACCCGCGGTATCTGCTGCCATGTACACCGCTTCGATCAATCGACGCCCCACGCCTGTGCCGCGTGTCTCGGGCGTGGCGTAGAGATCTTGCAGGTAACAGACGTCTTCGACCCGCCAGTTGTGGGCATGGAAGATGTAGTGGACGAGGCCCACGGGTGTGCCATCCTTTACGGCAAGCAGACACATCTGGTCATGCTTTTCGGAATCGCAGAGGCGCGCGAAAGTGGTGTCATAAACCTCTTCAGACACTTCGGTTTCGTAGAATTCCAGATATGCCTTCCAAAGCGCGGCCCATTCGGGCTTGTCCGCCTCAGTCACCGGGCGAATGGTGAGCGTGTCCGACATGTGTGGCCTCCTCGTTCGTCACGGCACCCTGTCACATTTCGGGCGTTCGTGTCAGGGGGGATCAACGGTGGGATCAGCACTTTTTTGCACATGGATTTGCATCCGGGATTTGCCAAATGACGCGGCCTCCCCCATGTAGGCAGGGACAGGCACCGTGCATGTGCCGTGAATTTGGAGATCATACTTATGCGCAGTTTTCGGATTTTGGCGGTGGTTGCCATGTGTGGGCTTTCTTTGGGTAGCCCCGCGATGGCGCAGGAATTGCCCGAGATACCCGACATCAAGGCCGAGGATGTGAGCGTTGGGCAGGTGGTGAGTTTCGTCAATGCCATGATTGCCGCCGAGCGCGTGCGTCAGGAGTATCTGGCCAAGATCGAAGTGGCGGAAACCGATGAAGAGATCAGCGAGTTGATCGCCGAGGCTGACACCGCAGGTATGGCCGCCGTGGACAACGTGGTTGGTATTTCTGTGGGCGAGTATATGGCCATTGCCCGCGCCGCGCAGGGCAATGAAGAGCTTGAGACGCGCATCTCCACGAGGTTGGAACAAATGCGTCAAAGCCAGGCTTGGACGGTTGAACCGAAGGAAAAGCCGGAAGGTGAGGCCGCGCAGGAGTAAGCTGCGCGCCTACTCCGCCGCCATCGCCTCCGGGTCGGCCAGTGTCACGATATCCATCATGATGGTGTTGAGCTCAAAATCCTTGGGCGTGTAGACGCGCGCGACGCCCATTTCGCGCAGGCGTTGAGCATCGTCATCGGGGATGATGCCGCCAACGATGACGGGCACGTCGCCAAGACCAGCCTCGCGCATGCGTTTCATCAGATCTTCCAGCAACGGCAGGTGAGAGCCGGAGAGTATGGAGAGGCCCACGACGTGGGGTTTGTTTTCGAGCGCCGCGTCCACGATTTCTTCCGGTGTCAGGCGAATGCCCTCATAGGAAATCGACATGCCGCAATCGCGGGCGCGGAAGGCGATTTGCTCGGCGCCGTTGGAATGGCCATCAAGGCCCGGTTTGCCGACAAGGAAGCTGAGCCGGCGGCCGAGACGGTCTGAGACGGCATCCACGGCATCGCGGATGTCATCGAGGCCTTCGGTCTTGTTCGACACGCTGCCCGAGACGCCGGTGGGGCCGCGATATTCACCGTGAATGACGCGCATCTCTGCGGCCCATTCGCCGGTGGTGACGCCTGCCTTGGCGGCGGCGATGGAGGCGGGCATGATGTTGTCGCCCGCTTTGGCCGCCGCGCGAAGGTCGGCGAGGGCGGCTTTGACGTCGCCGTCATTGCGCTCTGACCGCCAAGCGTTCAGCCGGTCGATCTGTTCGCCTTCCACGGCTGGGTCGACGACCATGATGCCGCCGTCCTCGGTCTGCAGGGGGGATGGTTCTCCTTGCGTGTATTTGTTCACGCCCACCACGACGGTTTCGTTCTTTTCGATGCGGTTCAGGCGGTCGGCGTTGCTGTCCACCAGGCGGCCCTTCATGTAGTCGATGGCACCAATGGCCCCGCCCATGCCTTCGAGGTTGGCCAGTTCGCTGCGCGCGCCGTCTTTGAGTTCTTCGACCTTGCGGTCCACGGCGGGGTTGCCGTCGAAGAGGTCGTCAAATTCCAGAAGATCGGTTTCAAACGCCAGGATCTGCTGCATTCGCATCGACCATTGCTGATCCCAAGGACGGGGCAGGCCGAGGGCCTCGTTCCATGCGGGCAGCTGCACGGCGCGGGCGCGGGCTTTCTTGGAGAGCGTCACGGCCAGCATTTCAATGAGGATGCGGTAGACGTTGTTTTCAGGTTGTTGCTCGGTCAGGCCGAGGCTGTTTACCTGCACGCCATAGCGGAAGCGGCGGAATTTGGGGTTGTCGACGCCGTAGCGCTGCTCAAGGATTTCATCCCAAAGGTCCACGAAGGCGCGCATCTTGCACATCTCGGTAACGAAGCGAATGCCCGCGTTGACGAAGAAGGAGATGCGGCCGGCGAGCGCGGGGAAGTCCTCCGCCGGGACGCGGGGTTTCAATTCGTCCAGTACGGCGATAGCGGTGGCAAGGGCAAAGGCGAGTTCCTGTTCCGGCGTCGCGCCGGCCTCTTGCAGGTGATAGGAACACACGTTCATCGGGTTCCATTTGGGCACATTGGTGTAGCAGTACTCGGCCACGTCGCCGATCATTTTCAGTGACGGTTTGGGCGGGCAGATATAGGTGCCGCGTGAGAGGTATTCCTTGATCAGGTCGTTCTGCACGGTGCCGGTGAGCTTGGTGACATCTGCGCCCTGTTCTTCGGCCACCGCGATATAGAGCGCGAGCAGCCACGGCGCGGTGGCGTTGATCGTCATCGACGTGTTCATCTGCTCCAGCGGGATTTCGTCGAAGAGCGTGCGCATGTCGCCTAAGTGGCAGACTGGGACGCCGACCTTGCCCACCTCACCCTTGGCCAGGATGTGATCGCTGTCATAGCCGGTCTGCGTGGGCAGGTCGAAGGCCACAGACAGACCTGTCTGACCTTTCGCCAGGTTGGTGCGGTATAGCGCGTTCGAGGCCTTGGCGGTGGAGTGTCCGGCATAGGTGCGAATGAGCCACGGACGGTCGGGCTGACGGTCTTGCGGGGTGGCGTCTGTCTGCGTCATGAGCGGGCCTCGTGAATCAGTGCTGAATCAGTTTGCGCAATTTTGTTACGCACAGCGCTAGATAGCTGGAATATTATGACAGTGTCAATTCGCTGCGTTGCGGCATTTGGGGGTGAGAGACATATTCGTTCGTTTGGCAGGAATTGGGTTTGCGCGAACGCCTTATGCGGAGAATTTCGGGGTTGAGATCATACGTCCCAAGTGCTTCACATTGTCAAAACGACCGCGAAGCGCCAAAAGCTGACTTCGGATTTTGTAAAGACTGCCAAAAGCAGACTTTGACGAAGACCAAAAATACAGCGTTTGGAGCATGCATTTCGAGCGTTCGCTGTGTCCGAGAAGCAGGAAAGATTTTTGTTGCCTGCGGCGTCGCCCAAAACCTTGTCAAAGTTGATCGTGGGGATGACAAAATTAAACGGCGAAGAACTAAGCCTTTTCTGATCCGACGCCCAAGTAAGCGGTGCGGCCAGCAACACAGGTCCGGGTGATCGACGGTGTTCCGCCCTCGGGCCAATCCAGCAAAACGAGGTCCGCTTTTTGACCTACCCTAATATCGCCGCGATCAGTGAGATTCATGGCGCGTGCAGGTCCGGAAGAGACAAGCGACCAAAGTGTTGGCAGTGATGCGCGTCTTTCACCGTGAAGGCGGGACACAGCCGCAAGCATCGAAGGATAGAAGTAGTCAGACGCCAACGCATCGCAAAGCCCGGCCTCAACCATTTCAGCCGCCGCAAGGGACCCGATATGACTGCCCCCGCGTGCGGCATTCGGGGCGCCAAAGATGATCGGGTCACCATGCGCGCGCGCAGCCTCGGCAGCTTCAAGCACCATTGGAAACTCCGCCACACAGGCACCCAGCTCACGAAAATAGGCGCGGGTCTCAGAGCGTGTGTCATCATGGCTCAGCATCGGCGCACCTGCCGCTTGGCCAAGCTCGGCCACTTTGGCGATCATGTCCGGGACATCATCGCGACGGCCCCAGACGTCGCCAAGCAAAGCGACGTAGTCTTCATTGCTAAGCCCTGCCCGCTCCGCCTTGGACTTGGTGCGTTGCTTCATGCGGGCGTCATCCAATGCCGCGACAGAGAAATCGGGGCTCAATTCGAACCCGCGATCCTGAATCGGCACGTCATAAGCACGCATGGTCATAGAGGTGTGATCGTTGAAAGCAATGGAAGGCAAAAGCGGGCCGTTCAGTGCCCATGCAATAGTGTCCAAAGCCTCGAAAGCGAAGGTCTCCCATCTCAGTTGCACCCGGTTTTCCACCGTCAGACGAGGCGCGAGGCGCAAAAACGCCTCCATCAGGTCCCGCCCGCGCGCGATATCCCGCAAGCCCGGCTCCCAGCTAAGCGTGATCGCGTGATAGGCCGTGGCAATCCCGTTTGAGGCAAGCTGTCGGTCAGTGTCGATCACTGCGGCCTCTGTCGGAAAGAACACGCCCGACCGCGGCATCAACTGCCGTTCAAACGCATCGCCATGCACGTCGACCATGGCAGGTGCGAGGATAGAGCTGCGCGCATCAATACGCTGACCCTGCACGGGGCCGCCAATCTCTGCAATCAAGCCATCCGAAACAGTGACGGTTGTCTCAACCACGTCGTCCGGCAAGATTACCTGCGCGCCTTCAAATGTGATTGTCATGGATGGCCTATTTTTTCGGTTCTGTACGATCGTCCTAGGCTCGGTTTGTGACGCCTTGGTGACGGAACTGTCACGGGCGGCAAACGTGCCTTGTCATGGCGTTGTTACGCCAGCGTCACGCGTACGTCACGGGAATCGCTCCAACTGCAGAAAAGACGCATTTGCATCCCAAGGAGAGCCCCATGTTCAAAACTATTGTCACCACCCTGTCATTGATCATGGCGACGCCCCTTTTGGCCGAACCCGTCAAGTTTGCCGTGACGGATGTCGAAGGCCTGGAGGCGCTGCAGCAGGAGTTCGCAGGGTTTGAAGCGGCCTTGGAAGAGGTCACGGGCCTGGATGTAGAGCTTTTCCCTGTGTCCTCTCGCACCTCTGCCGTGGAAGCGATCAATCAGGGGCAAGTGGATCTGGTGCTGATCGGACCTGCCGAATACGTGGTGATCAAAGAGCTGACCGACGCCCAGATCGTCGTCGCATGGCAGCGCCCGAACTACTTCGCGCAGATCGTCACAATGTCAGAAGGTGACATTGGTTCTGTGACTGATCTCAAAGGCAAGATCGTCACCTTTGGATCCGTCGGATCGACCTCTCAGCATTTGGGACCGGCACAGGTGCTGGCCGATTTCGGTATGGCCTACGGGACGGATTACCAGCCACAGATCATTTCCCGCAACGTAGCCGTAGAGGCACTTATTCGCGGGGATGTGCAGGCGGTTGGCATGAATGAGGGCCACCTGCGCCGCATTTGCGCAGCTTTCCCCGACCAGGCATTCACTGTGGTCGCGCGTGGCCGTGACTTGCCCAATGACATTCTTGTCGCGCGACAGGACATTGACCCTGGCGTGTTGGAAAAGGTCGCCAATGCCTTCCTCAACGACGCCGACACGTTGATGGCCGCCGTGCTGACCGGCGAAGACAACCAGAAATACGAAGGTGGTTTCTTCCTCACGGAAGTGGATGACGCGGATTATGACTACGTCCGCGACATGTACAAAACCATTGGTGTCGACACTTCCTCCTTTGTTGGTGAGTAAGTCCCTTGACCGGTCAAACTGGGGCGGCGTTCGCCTCGCCCGCTTTTGCGTGTGGTTTGGTCTGAATGGCTGACATTCTCGATCTCGAAACAGCGCAGCCGGATTTGGCCCCTGTCCGCCAACTCCTGGGCGATCCGGTGGTGACGGCAAAAGATCTGAAGAAAACCTATCATGGCGGGTCGCGGATTCTGAACGGTGTGAACCTTCGCATCCGCCATGGAGAGAAAGTCGCGCTGATTGGGTCGAACGGATCGGGCAAGTCGACCTTGCTGAAGTGCCTGATCGGTTTGCATCCTATCTCTGGCGGTGAGGTCGAGATCATGGGGGAGGCCTTCACTGGCGCACCACCCGCTCGCCTGCTTCATCGCATTCGGCGCAAGACGGGATTTGTCTTTCAAAACCACTGTCTCGTACGGCGGAGATCTGTGCTGTCCAACGTTGTGCACGGCATGCTGGGTCAGACCGGCAGTTGGCGTGGGTTTTCCCAAGCGCTTGCCCCGCAATCCTGGCGCGAGGCGGCGATGGATGCACTGGCAGATGTAAACCTGGCTGACTTTGCGGACGCCCGTGCCGATGCGCTCTCTGGCGGACAACAACAGCGCGTGGCCATTGCCCGTGCGTTGGTGCGCCAGCCACAAATCCTGATCGCGGATGAACCCGCCGCCAGCCTTGACCCGGTGTCAGGCCGCGATGTGATGGATCTCTTCGCCCGGCTGTGTCGCGACCGTGGCATCACGCTTCTCTACACCACGCATGATATGGACCATGCGCGCGATTTCTCAGACCGAACTCTGGCCCTAAGGCGAGGGCGCATCTTCATAGACCGTCCCAGTGCCGACGTGACCAAGCGCGACTTACAGGAGACCTTTGATGGCTGAGCTGCGGATGCATGCAGCGCCAGAACGTTGGTCGGGCCTGTCACCCATCAAGTTTGTACTGCTCGTCGCCGTCCTGGCCCTGATCATCGCATCGATGACGCAAGTTGCCCCCACACCAAAACAACTGGCCGATGGTGTGCCCGGCATGATCCGTCTGACAGACCGAATGATGCCCCCCAATCTGGATCCGGTTTTCCTGACCCGCATTTTCTGGCGCATCGTGGAGACGTTTCAGATCGCGCTCGTGGGTGCAGCAATTGGTATTCTGCTCAGCCTGCCCATTGGTTGGCTTGCCGCGCGAGGCGTGACCCCGTTGGGGCGCGGCGGCTACCTCATGAAAGCATTTGTATCGCTTCTGCGCACGATCCCCGATCTGGTCTGGGCTTTGCTGTTCGTGGCCACAGTAGGACTGGGCGCCGTCGCAGGCACGATGACGATTGTTGTGGACACGATCGGATTTTGCGGGCGCTTTTTTGCAGAAGCGATCGAGGACGCAGAAAAAGAACCGCAAGAGGCGCTTTCCGTGATCGGCGCAAGCAAGGTTTCCATCTTCTTCGGCGCGATCCTGCCCGATACCGCGCCGTCGATGATCAACACTTCGCTTTTCGCCTTGGAAAAAGCCGTCCGGTCATCGGTCGTGCTTGGGCTGGTCGGTGCGGGTGGCATTGGTCAGGAGTTGAAGGTGGCCTTCGATCTCTTTCAGTATCAGAACGCTTCCACCATCATTCTGGCGATATTCATCGTGGTCTTGATCATGGAGTGGGCGACGGACCGCCTTCGGGCCAGTTTGCAGTAAGGTCTCTCACAGAACTCTCAAAAAGCTCTGCGTCAGGCGCAAGTCCAGTTTGTAATTGGGAACAACCAGGCTCGTTTCATGCTCGCGGGTCAACTCTTCAATGCGTACTTCGTGTAACTCGTTTTCCTTCTGCGCACTGTTCTCGAGGAAAATGCCGACGCCCAACCCCTCAAGGATGGCCTCCTTCATCACGGGGAAACTCGTCACTTTGACCACGCGCCGTATGGTCAGGCCGTTCTTTCTCAACGCGCCTGTCACGATCCGTTGGGTAAGGGACCCGGTTTCGGGTAACAGCAACGTCTCTGGCACAAGATCATTCAAGGCAACCACGTTGCGCGACGCCAATGGGTGATCCTTTCGCACATAAAGAACATATCTCGCACGGCAGATGGGAAAGTAACGCCAATCATCCTGCTTGCTTGGGTCGGTCACAATCGCGATGTCTGTTTGCTGATTTTGCAAAAGCTCCATCGCAGTGGTCCAATCGCAAAGCGCGAAGTCAATGTTCACATCCGGGTAGAGCGCGGCGTATTTTGAAATGAGCCGCAACGCAGGTTGCGGGGCGTTTGCGATGATGCGCAAATGGCCTTCCGAAAACTCGGAATAGCCGCGCAGTTTTTCATCGATGACCGCGTCGAGTACGGCGTACCTGTCCGCAAGATCAAAGAATTCCTGTCCAGTCGAGGTCAGTTGCACCCCATCACGTGCGCGGATCAGCAAGCGCACGCCCACCGTGCTTTCCAGGTTCGCCACATGCTGCGTGATCGCCGACTGAGACACGCCCATGGCGCGGGCAGCTGCTGAAAAACTGCCCTCACGTACAACCTGTGAAAACGCTTTGAACTGGTAAGGATTGAACACCGGGTCACTCCTTTCGAGCGTCGGTTTAGCACGTATAAGTGACACTTATTTGTCGTCACAGAATCGAGATTTGCACCGTCTACCGTTCCACCCAGTCGCAGAGCGAACGAGGGTGGGATGTCGAAGATCGTGCTGTCAGGCATTGGCAAGTCTTTTGGGGAAACCCAAGTGTTGCGCGGGATCGACCTGACGGTTGAAGCCGGCGAATTCGTGACCCTGGTTGGGCCATCAGGCTGCGGGAAATCCACCCTTCTGCGCATTCTGGCGGGGCTTGAAGCCTCGGACACCGGCAAGGTCATGATCGGCGATCAGGACGTGACACGCACGCGCCCGGCAGATCGCAACCTTGCGATGGTGTTTCAGTCCTACGCGCTTTACCCGCATCTGACCGTGGCCGAGAACATGATGACGCCGCTCAAGCTGCGCGACTTGGGATTGGCGGGGCGCTTGCCGTTTGTGGGGCCAATGCTCTCGCGAGCTGAGCATCTTAAGCTGCGCCAGCAAGTCCAAGAGACCGCCGAAACTCTGAAGATCGAAGCGCTGTTGGATCGAAAGCCCGGCCAGCTTTCCGGCGGGCAGAGGCAACGCGCCGCCCTTGGTCGTGCCATGGTGCGCAACCCCGTCGCGTTTTTGATGGATGAGCCTCTGTCAAATCTCGATGCCGCCTTGCGCGTCCATATGCGATCAGAACTTTCCGAACTGCATCGGCGGTTGCAGACCACATTTGTCTACGTCACCCATGATCAGGCTGAGGCGCTGACCATGTCGGACCAGATGGCCGTCATGATGAACGGAGAAATCCTGCAATACGGCCACCCCTCGCATGTCTATGGCGCCCCCGCGTCGCTTGAGGTGGCCAAGTTTGTGGGATCCCCTACGATCAATGTTTTGCCGGGCGAGATCAACGGAACGGGTGGTCTCACAGTCATGGGCAAATCCTTGATCCTAGACACCCGCCTTCCACGCCAGCCGGTATCTGTCGGGGTGCGACCAGAGCACCTTACCCTTGATCCAGATGGGGTTTTCAAAGGTGTGATCCGCCACCGGGAAAACCTGGGCTCCGACCTGTATTTGCATGTGCAGATGAACGGGTTGGAAAAACCCGTGATCCTGCGTAGCCACCCCAGAATTTTGGCCGGAACCGGTTTGGAAGAAGACGTGGCGTTCTCCGCTGTCGCCGATGAGGTGCATGTCTTTGGCGCCGATGGGATGCGGCTTCGCGTGGCCAAACCTAGCCTGGTGGAGGTCGCCTGATGCCCGGGTCACGCGCCTATCTGTGGTTTATCGGGCCTGCGATCATCTTGATGTTTCTGATCCTGCTTCTACCCATCGGCATCGCAGGCGCGCTCAGCTTCACGGATTATTCGCTCGGCAACACCAGCGCGAATTTCGTGGGGGTTGAGAATTACGAGCGCATTTTCACGCGCACCACCTATGAAAAGATGTTTGGCGCGACCTTCCGCTATGTCTTTGTCGTGGTGCCGCTGACCGTGCTTCTGGGCCTAGGGGCTGCGCTTCTGATCCATTCTCTGACGCGCTTCGGGGATCTTTACAAAACCATCTATTTCCTGCCCGTCATGGCCGCACTGATCGCCATGGCCATCGTGTGGGAGTTCGCGTTCCATCCCACCATCGGGATCATCAATGCCACGTTAGAGCGGGGCTGCGGATCGTGGTTGGAGGCGTGGGATTGGTACGCCGCTGGTTGCGAACGCACCTTCCCGCTTTGGCTGACGGATCGGGATTATGCGATCTGGACAGTGGCCTTTATCGGGGTCTGGCAAGGCTTCGGCTTCAACATGGTGCTTTATCTCGCCGGGCTGACCTCGATCCCGCGCTCACTTTACGACGCGGCGGACATGGACGGGGCACAATCGGGGTGGGAACGGTTTCGTCTTGTCACATGGCCCATGCTGGGGCCAACCACAGTCTTCGTCGTGACGATCAGCTTCATCCGGTCTTTTCAGGTCTTCGACACGGTCGAGGCGTTTTACCCCCAAGGGGGCGGGCCCTCAAAATCCGTCTATGTGATGATGTTCGCCAT
Organism: uncultured Roseovarius sp.; assembly: GCA_963422235.2. Lineage (GTDB taxonomy): Bacteria > Pseudomonadota > Alphaproteobacteria > Rhodobacterales > Rhodobacteraceae > Roseovarius. Next base: position 940,068 of record CAXMWV010000002.1, on the reverse strand, counting down.
CTATGAAAAAGCCATTCAGCAAAACCTGATGGGGATTGGGGCGGCGATCACCGTGGTGTTTCTCGGCTTCGTGATGTTCCTGACGATTTTGCAGCGCTGGCTGGTGGAACGGAGGACGCATTATGTCTGATATCAGCGCCCGCTCGTCCGTCCTGTCGGACAGTCTCGCTTTTCGGTTCTCCACGCGGGAAGCAATGAAGCACGCTGTTCTGATCCTCGGCGCGGTGGTGGTGTTGCTGCCCTTTTATGTGATGGTCAGCTACTCGCTCAAGGCCCCGGCAGAGATCATGCAACAGACGGGTGGTTTCTTGGGGTCGCAAGAGCCCTTCCGCGATGATTTCTGTGTAAAGCTCGGCAATGCGGTGGAAGACTGCATGGTCAACCCCATCGTCTACAACTACACCACGGCCTTCGAGAAAGCGCCACTGGTGCGGTATCTGCTCAACGGCGTGATCGTGACGGTCTCGATCTTCCTCATTCAGGTGATCGTCGCGCTGCCTTGCGCCTATGCGCTGGCCAAGCTGAAATTCTGGGGGCGGGAAGCTGTGTTTGGGCTGGTGCTCTTTTGCTTGCTCATTCCTGTGCATGCCATCGCGCTGCCGCTCTACATCATGCTGGCCAAGCTAGGGCTGACGAATTCCTACGCCGCGCTGATCATCCCGTGGACGATTTCCGTCTTCGGGATTTTCCTGATGCGCCAGTTTTTCATGACCGTGCCCGATGACCTAATCGATGCCGCGCGGATGGATGGGATGAGCGAGTATTCCATCGTCTGGAACGTGATGCTGCCCACCGCGATCCCCGCGCTGATGGCCTTTGGCATCTTTAGTGTGGTGGCCCATTGGAATGACTATTTCTGGCCCCGCATCGTGATCACCGGCAATCGTGATCTGTTCACCCCGCCGCTGGGCCTGCGCGAGTTCAAAGGCGATGCAGATGGGGACAATTTCGGGCCGATGATGGCCACCGCGTGCATCATCGTGACCCCACTTATTGTGGCTTTCCTTCTGGCGCAGCGCCGTTTCATTGAAGGGATCACCTTATCCGGAATGAAGTAGGGCGGGCATTTGCCCACCCCACCACGACATCCCAACAGGGATACCAACCGGGGCGCTGCCAATCGCCAAACCGTCAGGCCCCAAGCACATGGAGAGAGTAATGAAAAAACTCACAACCGCAATGGCGCTGGCCCTGCTCGCAGGCCCCGCGCTTGCCGAAGACAAGATCGTCATCGAGTTCGCCTATCCCTACAGCCACCTCTTTGACGTGACCTATGAAAAGATCCTGCCCAAGTTCTATGAGGCGCATCCAAATATCGAAGTGAAGATGCGTGCGACCTATGAAAGCTATGAAGATGGCACCAATACCATCCTGCGTGAGGCCGTCGCGGGCACCCTGCCTGATGTGACGATGCAGGGTCTGAACCGTCAGGCGATCCTGGTGGAAAAAGGCATTGCCAAATCGCTGGAGCCGTTCATCGCGGAAGAGGCTGATTTTGCCAAGGATGGTTATCACAAGGCGATGCTGGATCTGGGCACGTTTGAGAATGACGTCTACGGTCTGCCCTTCTCCATCTCCCTGCCGGTGAGCTATTACAACATGGAGACAATGGCCAAGGCGGGTTATGACGAAACCAACCTGCCCACCACATGGGAAGAGGTGATCACGGCCTGTGAAAAGCTGCAGGAAGCGGGTGTCGACAACCCCATCTTCTGGGGCTGGAACATCACCGGTAACTGGTTCCTGCAAGCGCTGATGTGGAGCCAGGACAAGCCCACAGTGATGGGCACAGACTTCACACTGGATGAGCCTGAAGGGCTGACCGCGCTCAACACCATGCATGACATCTTCCGGGGCTGCGACATGCAGAACCTTGAATGGAAAGCAGCCTTGGCTTCCTTTGCTGCTGGCGACGTTGGCATGATGTTCTGGTCCACCTCTGCCGTAGGGGCCGTGGAACGCTCCATGGGGGATTTCACGCTGGTGACGAACGAATTTCCCGGTCTGACGGATCAAGGCCCGATGGGTCTGCCTGCAGGTGGTAACTCTGCGATGCTGGTCTCCACCTCTGAGGACCCGGCAGAGCTGGATGCGGCGTGGAAATGGCTGAAGTTCATCACCTCGGGTGAAGGGGCCGCCGACGTGGCACGGACCACGGGCTACATGCCGCCGAACCAGGCTGCCAACGAAATCATCCTCGCTGATTTCTATGCAGAGAACCCGACCAAGGCCACGGCTGTGCGTCAGCTTCCGCTGTTGCGCGAATGGCAGGCCTATCCGGGCGACAATGGTCTGGCCGCAACACAGGTGATCTATGACGCGCTCGAAGGCATCGTGACCGGTGAGTTCGACGACATGGAAGAGCTGCAGCAAGAACTGAACGAAGAGGTCCAGGACCTGCTTCCAACCGGTTCTTAAGAGAACAAGCTGGGGGAGCTTTGCTCCCCCAGACCCCCACAGGATATTTTCAGCCAGAAGAAGACCATGAAACTCCTCCACTTTACTGACATTCACCTCACAACGCCGGGCCAGACCATTGGCGGGCGCGATCCCAACATGAACTTTGAGCGCGGACTGGCCCACGCCATGGATCTGCATTCAGATGCCGAAGCCCTGTTCATAACCGGTGACCTGTCAGATTGGAGCGATCTGGAGGATTACGCGCGCCTCAAAGAAACGGTGGCGAAGTTGCCGATGCCGGTCCATCTGTTGATTGGAAATCACGATGACCGGCCCACGTTGCTTAAGGCCTTTCCAGAGCTGAAAGGGACAGGCGGTTTCGTACACCACGTTGTCCCGCTGTCATTGGGCCATGCCATTACCCTCGACACTTGGGGACCGGACACACACGCTGGTCATTTCTGCGCAGAACGGGCCGCATGGCTGGATGCTCAACTGAAGACCCTGCCCGGCCCGGTCTGGATATTCATGCACCACAACCCTGTGCCGACCCGCGTGGGGCCCATGGATAAAATCATGCTGCTGGACGAAGACCGCTTTGCCCAGACTCTGACACCGCACCGCGACAAGGTCCGCCATATCTTTCACGGCCATTGCCACCTGACATTGTCCGGCTCAATGCTGGGCATCCCGTTTTCGGCACCACGCGGCACCAACCATGCCGGCTGGCCCGATTTTGCCGCGGAAAGGCTGCTCTCCGCAGCAGATCTGCTAGAAGCCTACTCGGTTGTATTTGCGGACAAAACCACGACCGTCATTCATCAGGTTGAATTCGGATACAACGGCGAGGTCAAAAGCGAAGGATCGCCGGAATACGCGGACTGGGACCGCCTCACAATGGTGCGCTAGATGGGGCTTTGTCTGGCCGGTTCAGGCGCGCAAACTGCTGTCCTGATGTAGCCAATCCGCCAATTCTTTTCGGGACGCACCATGGATCTCAATACCGTCAGTGTCAGATAGCGTGAGGCTTGTCTTGCCTAAGCGCTGAGAGCATTTTCATTGGTTCTCTTGGGATCAAACGTTGGACGAAGTCTGAAAAATTCCGCGGGTTACGGCTTTTGACAAGCGGCAGAGCCGATGGCGTCCGCGGCGAAAAACCACTTGTAGATCAATGACAACGGCGAGCGGGCCGGGGTAAGCCCCGGTCTAAGTCTGGGGTGGGCGATCATGATGGTGGCAGTGCGCTGGGTTGCGGAGGAACGGTCGAAGTTCAGGGGTCATTTTGAGCCAAATTTGGGGAATCAGGGCCGAATCGGTATTATTCCCGGATAAAAATAAAAATGGGGGACCAGATATGTTCACGAAACTTGCAAGCTTCGCGGCGTTGGCGGCTATGGCCACCGCGCTCACACCGACGCAAGCGGAAGCCCTGGATCGATGGGTCACTATCCACAATTACACCGGATATGACATCGTCAGGTTCCACGGCTCTCACATTGGTACGAACTCTTGGCAGGAAGATATTCTTGGCAACAGCATCCTGCCCGCGGGCCAGTCGATCAACATCAACTTCAATGACGGGACCGGCTATTGCGTGTTCGATTTCCGGGCGGAGTTTAATGATGGGGATGTCCTGATCCGGGAAGACGTGAATGTCTGCGAGATCGGGAATTTTTACTACCAGTAAGCTCTGACCGACCGGCCTAGGGCCGCGCGGTCCAGACCATCGTGGTGGCGCTGCGGAAGCCGAAGATGTGGCGCAGGGGGCCGAGGCTCTCTTCCGCGACAGGCTGGAACGCGTGGCGCAGGTAAAGCGCTTTGGCGCGCGGGTTGGTGTCGATGACGTCAAGGCGCACGGCGGTGAGGCCAAGCCCTTCGGCGTGGGATTTGATCCCATCCAGGAGCGCCGTGCCGACGCCCTGTCCACGCGCGGCCTCGGCCACGAAAATGCCGTCCATCAGAAGCGTGCCATCTTCCACGTCGCGTTCCAGCAAAGACAGCAGAGCGCCGCGCCAGAGGGCGCCCGCCCAGCCGTAGACGCGCGCCAGATCGCGCAGGCCGCCACCGACCAGACCGCCGCGTGCCGTTTTGAACCCGGCAATGCCGAGAATTTCATTGTCAGGCCCGCGTGCCGCGAGGGCGAATTCGGGGCGCAACACCATGGCAAGGAACGCGGTTGCGCGCGCGTCGGAGCCCAGGGTCTTCACGAGCTTGGCCTCGAAGGCTTGCCAGAACATCTGCGCCACGGTGTCTGCCTCCTCTGGGGCGAAACCCGGGCTGATGCGGATGGCTGGGATGTCTGGCGCGTTTGTCATGGTCCTGATAAACATCGGTTTCGACCCGTGCACAAGGACCGCACATGACTGCCACCGTTGAACTGCCCCTCTGGCTGTTTGTTCTGATTGTGCTGTTTGCGGCGGTGACCTTTGCGTCCCACTTCCTGTTTCCGTCGGTGCGCTGGTTCTTTCGCCGGCGGATGGAACGGGTGGTCAAGCGGCTGAACCAACGTCTGGAACGCCCGATTGAGCCGTTCAAGCTGGCCCGGCGCTATGACATGATCCAGCGGCTGATCTATGACCCGGAGGTGAGCCAGGCGGTCGCGGATCATGCACGCGCGGAAGGCGTGCCAGAGAACGTGGCCTTCCAACTGGCGCAACGCTATGCGCGCGAGATTGTGCCGGGCTTTTCGGCGAGCATCTATTTCGGCTTTGCCATTCGCGCGGCGCGCATGTTGTCCAAGTCGCTTTACCGTGTGCGGATCGGGCATTTTGATGAGGCGGCGCTGAGCGAGGTGGATGAGAACGCCACCGTGGTGTTCGTGATGAACCATCGGTCCAACATGGATTACGTGCTGGTCACATGGCTGGCGGCAGAGCGGTCCGCGTTGTCTTATGCGGTTGGGGAATGGGCGCGGGTCTGGCCCTTGTCGCGGATGATCCGGGCGATGGGGGGATACTTCATCCGGCGAAAATCCCGCAATGACCTCTACCGCCGGGTTTTGGCGCGCTACGTGGGCATGGCGACGGATGGTGGCGTGACGCAGGCGGTGTTCCCGGAAGGTGGGTTGTCGCTGGATGGCGGACTGGCACCGCCGAAGCTGGGGCTGATCAAGTACATTGTCGAAGGCCGTACGGACAAGGCGCGTGACGTGGTGTTCGTGCCTGTGGCGCTGAACTATGACCGGGTGTTCGAGGATCGTATCCTGGTGGCCGCGGGGGAGCGTGGCACACGGCGTTTTCAGGCGCGTATCAGCGTAGTGGCGGGGTTTATTCTGCGTCAGGTCTGGCTGTGGATCACGCGGCGCTATCACCGGCAGGGCTATGCCGCCTTCAGCTTCGGTGCGCCGGTGTTGCTCAACGCGTTTGAAACAGAGCATCCCGGGGCTGCCGTAGAAGACTTGGGTCAGAGGTTGATGGAGCGGATCGGGGAAGAGGTGCCGGTTCTGCCGGTGCCCGTCGTGGCGCATGTACTGACCGTGCAATCGGGGCCGGTGACGGAGCCAGCGATTGTCGCCGCTGTGACGGACCTGTTGTCGCATCTTCCGGAGGCCCATGTTCACCTGCCACGTCAGGATGATGCCTACATGGTGGAAGTGGGCCTGCGGAACCTACGCAAGCGCGGGCTGATCGAAGAGGATGCGGACGGGTTCCGCGTGCGCGAGGAGGACAAGGCGCTGGTGGCGTTTTACGCGCGATCGATCGTGCACCTTCTGGCTTAAACGGGGCAAACTCAGCGCCTGCGGGCCGGTCGGGATTTGAGTATTTATGGCAAGAAAGAAGCGAGGCCCGTTTATCCGATCAGGCTTCTTTCTTGTTTCAAATTCTTCGGGGGGGGGCGCCCAATTCACGTGGTACCAGGGCTGGTCTGATGCAGGTCGATGACCGTGGGCACGCTGTCTTTGCTCAGGCCAAGAACATAGCTGAGCGTGGCCGTGACATCGGCCATAGGGATCGGCTTCTGTTCTGAAAAAGCGCCGGTCGCAATATCGTCCAGCACCTCGGGCGTGGCCACGTTGGCGGGGTTGATCACCGTCGTGGCGATCCCGAACCGCCGCAGCGACAGGTTCAACGCTTCGGCCGCCCCTTGCAGGCCGAACTTGGAGGCGGTGTTGGCGACTTCTGGGGAGGCGGTGTTGGGCAGGCCCGTGGTGGAGCCGATGAAGACGATGCGGGCGTTGTCGGATTGGCTGAGGTTCTTGACCAATGCTTGCGCCAGAAGGATCGGCGCGGTCAGGTTCACGGCGATGACTTGTGTCATTTCCTCAACCGAGCTGCGCAGGAAGTCATAGGCGTCGGTGAACGCGCCGTCTTCCCAGATGCCGCCGAGGAACAGGAACCCGTCGAGCGCTTGATCGCCCACGGCTTTGGCGACGTGATCCACGCCGTCCACGGTGCCGATATCGGCCTTTATCCATTGGCCGACAGGTGAGGGCGTGCGGGAGACGGAGAGGATTTCCGCGCCTTGATCGGCGAGATGTTCCGCACAGGCCCGCCCGATGCCCCGGCTTGCGCCCACGATCAGGTAGGTCGGCATGGCCTCACCCGCGCCCGATATAGGGCATTTTGGTTGCCATCACGGTCATGAACTGCACATTGGCGTTAAGTGGCAGCCCCGCCATATGCACCACGGATGCGGCGGCATCTTCAACGTCCATCGTGGGCAGGCCGGGGTAGTCTTTCTTGATGCCCGCGACCAGTTCCGTCTCAGCATTGCCGATGTCGATCTGCCCGCAGGCGATATCGAACTCGCGGCCGTCCAGAGAAAGCGTTTTTGTGAGACCTGTTACCGCGTGTTTCGTGGCCGTGTAGCAGATGGATTTTTCGCGCGGAACGTAGGCGGAGATGGAGCCGTTGTTGATGATCCGGCCACCTTGCGGGGTTTGCGCGCGCATCTGTTTGAACGCCAACCGTGCCGCGATGAACATGCCTCGCAGGTTGACGGCCATCACTTGGTCAAACACGTCGACGGGGACGTCGTCGATGGTGGCTGCAGGACCGAACATGCCGGCGTTGTTGAAAAGCGCGTCGAGCCGCCCGGCTTCAGCCACGAAGCGGTCAAAGACGCCTTCCATCGCGTCGGGGTCGGTCACATCGCCGGGCAGAGCCATTGCGCCGTCATGTTGGGCCGCCATTTCCTCCAACCGGTCCGCCCGGCGCGCCACGAGGCCAACGCGCCAGCCTGCCGCCAGAAACTGTTCTGCTGCTGCGCGGCCAATGCCGGAGCTGGCACCGGTGATCAGAATGCTTTTCATGTCTCGCTCTCCATCGTCAAAGGGGCCGGTTTTGTGCTGCGCAGATCATCCACCGTCAGCCCGCCGGAGGGCTTTGACAAGCGGTTGCGCACGATCCAGTGCAATCGTTCTTCTGCCCGGGTGATCGCGACGTAGGCCAGCCGTTTCCACAAAGGCTGTCCCGCCTCCGACCGACCCATGCGGGCGGCGGCGTAGATATCCGGGGCGAAGACCTGCACATCCGGCCATTGGCTGCCTTGCGCTTTGTGAATGGTGACCGCGGCACCGTGCAGGAAGGTTGCGCCCATGCGGGCCGCGAAAGGGATAAATGGCTCTTCCTCATCGGGTTTTTCGATTTTGACGATGGAGGCTGCGCTGACCTGCGGCTCTTCCGCGCCCATGACGTGCAGACGCGAGAAACCGGGCTTTCGACCGGGGCCGAGATAGACCACCTGCGCGCCCTTGATCAGGCCGCGGGCCTCCAGATCGAGGCGCTTTTTGCGGTGCTTCATGGGCAGTTCGATCCCGTCGCAGATCAGGGGTTCGCCTTCGAGCAATTCTGTCTCAGGCGCATCATGCACGGCGCGAAACGCGTGGATCAGGCGGATGCGCGTGGCGTTGCGCCAGACGAGGACCGGGCTGCGGGCCATGAGGTCCACCTCGACCCGCTGCGAGAACCGCACGCGATCATCGCGCCGGCCGGTGTCTTCCACCAGCCGTTCGAATTCTTCAAACCCCATCTGCGGATCGGCGAGTGCATGGGCCAGATCGAGGATCGGGTTATCGGCATCCTGACGGTGAACGCGGTGGAGTTCCAACCGCGCGGGCGCGGGCAGGGTTTCAAACACCATGTCGCCATTGCCGCTGCCCTGTGCCTTGACCGGGGGCAGCTGGGCGGGGTCGCCGAACAGGACGAGGGTGGGGAAGATTTCCTTTAGGTCCTCGAACTGCTTTTCATCGAGCATGGAGGCTTCATCGACAAAGCCGATGTCGAGGGGTTCTGCCCGCCGGGTCCAGCCGCTGATGAAATCGGAGCCGCGCAGGCCCGCCGCCGCCAGGGCACCGGGAATGGATTTGTTGGCCTGATAGAAGGCATGCGCCCGGTCGAGGGCCACGTCGGTCAGCCCTTCGACCTCAGGCCGTTCGCCTTGTCCGGCCAGCCATTCGGCGATGCGTTCGTATTCTGGGTCATAAACAGGCGTGTAGAGGATACGGTGGATCGTGGTCGCGGGGACACCGCGCATGCGCAAAACACTGGCGGCCTTGTTGGTGGGGGCGAGGATGGCGAGCGTGCGGCGGTCTTCCTTGCGCTTGCTTTCCCAATCGCCGGAGACCACCTCCACCCCCGCGTCTTCCAGCGCGCGGTAAAGCGCAGCCAGCAGGAGTGTTTTGCCCGACCCTGCCTTTCCGATCACGGCCATGACAGCCTCTTTCCCGTCGCGCGGTGGCGTCAGAAGCCCATCATCGAGATCAACACCAACGCTGCGCAGCATGGCCGTGATGCGGTCATGGGCATCGGCTTGATCTTCGGAATAGGTGATCGCGGGGAGGGTCATGCAAGGACACTATCGCCCCCCATGGCAAGCTGCCAGCGAAAGCGTGAGACGCTTGTGGACAAATCAGGGCGTCCGCTCGGGGCTCGGTGATAGGCGGTCAGCTGATGCCGATATGCCCTTCGGGCGACGGGGCGTCACCGTGATGCTCTTCGCCTGTGCTCGTAGGTAGCGACGCAATTTCAGCCGAGGCCATCACCCAGGCTGTATCCATTTGCGAGGCCAGATCCATCAGATCGTTCTGACGGGCAAAGCTCCTCAAATCGGCGATCACGTCGAGAATCCATTCATGTTGCATCGTCAGCCTCCTCGGGGTTCCCAAATGAAACGTTAACGGATCTTAGTGCGATACATCTTATACGTGTATTAGCAAATTGACACTCCCTATAAAGGGTGAGGCAAAACTGTAAACAAAAAGTTACATTTTGAAGGGGCAACTCAGACAGCCTGGACGCCCCTCTGTATTTGTGACGCCAGCGCGCTGTACAAATTCCGCCCGATCGCCCAGAGTTCGGCTATTGAATTTTGTCGGGCTGGGCGTGTCCCGTTGGTTTTGAATGTGTTGTGGGGGGAATTGCGCGGTCGTGCGGGACAAGGTTTTTCGGGATCAGCTTCTTGATCCAATGCAGTATGATGCCTTCCTCAAGGCATTCAACGAAGCCGGTACTCTGGTGCCAGAACGAGAGGATGCCGGGGCGCTGAACGCGCTTGAGCAGTCCGCCTTGCCCGCGCTTCAGGACAGTTTGAGCAATGACAGTGTCTTTGCCACACTGAAGACCTGTGCGGAGGAATATCCGCAACCCTGTCTGGTCGTGTCCGATCTTGGCTTGATCATGGCGTTGAACCGCCCGGCCCATATCGCCTTTGACCTCGACGTGTCGGATCATATCGATGGCTGTGGGATCGAAAGCCAGGATGCGATGCCGCTGTCGCAACGGATCGCGGGGATCATCGCTTCGGAGCATGACGGGCAACAGACGTTTTTCTGTCGGGCGTATTACAAGGATGTGGAGCGGCCCATTCTGCTGGCGACTGTGCCGCATCATACGCCGGAGATTGATCAGAAGTCGGCCCTGATCTTCTTCATCGATATCGGTTGGGACGAGGCGATCAGCCGGTTCATTGCCCGGGCCTATAACCTGTCGCAAGCCGAACAGGATGTGCTGGAGCTGTTCATTCTGGGCAATAGCCTTGAGCAGATCGCCGAAATCCGGGTGCGATCCTACAAGACGGTGCGCACGCAGTTTTACACCGCGCTTGGCAAGTGCGGGATGTCATCGCAGGTGGATCTGGTGCGCGAGGTTGTGGCGGGCGCGATGTTTCAGAGCTTTGTGCCCAAGGTGGCGAACGCCGCCAAGCACCCCCATCGCAGAGAGGTGCATATGCTGCGCCCCGGTGGGCGGACGGTGGAAGTTGTTGTCTCAGGCGATATGACGGGCGCGCCGATCATGATGCTGGCCTCCATCGGGCCGCAGAAGTTTCCGCCGATCCGCACCAAGAAGTTCAAGGATGCCGGGTTTTGCATCTACACGATCTCGCCGCCCGGTCTTGGGTATACCGACCCGGAATTGGATGGCACGGATCGGTGGGAATGCCTGGCAGAGGATGTCAGCGCGGTGATGGATCAGCTTGGCGTGACAACGGCCCCGTTCCTGTGCTTTGCCTCCAACCTGTTGAGCACCGTGAAGCTGAGCGTGCAAATCCCGGACCGGATGACCAAGATCCAAAGCTGGATCACCATACCGCCGGCGCGTTTCCGCACGAAGGCCGAAACCAAGGAAACACCCAATGCGATCTCGGCCATGGGCAATGCCTCGATGATTTCGCCGTCGATGAAAAAGCTTGTCACGCGATCCAGCCTGCGGGCCTGGGCCATTCTGGGCACGCGGAAGATGGCGAAGTTCCAGGTCCGGTCGGAGCCGGAGATCGCGGAGAAACTTCTGGTGCCGGACACGATCGATTCAATCGATGAAGGGTTCAAATCGTCGATCCGGCAGGGGTTTACGAAGACGGTGATCACCGAGGCCGAGGCGGTGCATTCTGACTGGTATGACGACGCGGATGCCTGCCCCGTGCCTATCGAGATCGTGCATGGTGCGCATGACAAGACCAACAGTTTGGAGAGTGTCCGACGGTTCGCGGCGGCCTTTCCCAACAAGATTTCAGTTGAAGAGATTGCCGACGGGGGAGGGTTTCTGCACGTAACCCATGAGGACCTGCATGTGGCGTACCTGACTGCGCTGGCGCGCGAAACACCCGAGATTCCGGGCACTTAACCATACACATCCGGGTGATAAGAGCCAGTTTACAACACCTGTCGTATGGCGGTGGGCGGGAACAGCGCATATCCAATGCATAAGGTTTGGTAATTGGTTTTCTTCGTAAGTGGCCATCGGTGTGTCGAGCGCGCGCCGATGGCGCCTGGGGCGTCCGGAAGAGATGCTTGGGATTGAACGTGATTGAGCAGTGAATTTAACGAGGGACATGTGTGATGAAACCGTCCGAGCCCACGCGGCCAACATCCTATGAAGGGCTGACAACGGACAGTACGACAGGCCGGAATTACCTGGACCCTTACGATCTGGCACAGCAAGACAGACCGCTTTGGAAAAGCGTTTTGGCGTTTTTCAGGATACGCGTTGGGTAGATCACTTTAGGTTTGGTCGGAAAACCCCGCGCCCCGGACGTGATCCGGGGCCTTTTCATGCTTGCGGGTCGAGGTGCCGGCTCAGGGCCGGGACGGGTGGTTTTGGGGGTGGCTTACGTACCCTTCACGCTCCTATCGACAATAAAAATGCCCCGATGCTCAAGCCCGGGGCATTCCTAAATCGTTAAAGGGATTGGTCTGTTACCCGCGTGCCTCCAGCACTTCCTCGACCGTGCGCAGCCCGGTCTTGGGCGACTGGACCAGAACAGCCATGTTGCCCGGCTTATGCTCATTGCGCATCATCATCATGTGCGCCTCGGGGATTTGATCCCAGGGGAACACTTCGGACATGCACGGATCAAGGCGGCGCTCGATCATCAGGCGGTTGGCGGCGGAGGCTTGCTTCAGGTGGGCAAAGTGGCTGCCCTGCAGACGCTTCTGGTGCATCCACATGTAGCGAACGTCGAAGGTGCAGTTGAAGCCGGTGGTGCCCGCGCAGATCACGACCATGCCACCCTTTTTGCAGACGAGGGAAGAGACCGGGAAGGTGCTCTCACCGGGGTGTTCAAAGACCATGTCCACGTTCACCCCCTTGCCGGTGATGTCCCAGATCGCCTTGCCAAACTTGCGGGCCTCTTTGAGCCATGCGCCGTATTCCGGGCTGTTCACTGTGGGCAGCTGACCCCAGCAGTCGAAATCCTTGCGGTTGATCACGCCCTTGGCGCCCATGGACATGACGAAGTCGCGTTTGTCTTCGTCAGAGATCACGCCGATCGCGTTGGCGCCAACGGTATTGGCCAGCTGGATCGCGTAGGAGCCCAGACCGCCCGAGGCACCCCAGACCAGAACGTTCTGGCCGGGCTTGAGTTCATGTGGCGCGTGGCCGAAGAGCATGCGGTAAGCGGTCGCCAGTGTCAGCGTGTAGCAAGCGCTTTCTTCCCATGTCAGGTGCTTGGGACGCGGCATCAGCTGCTGCGCCTGCACTTTGGTGAACTGAGAGAAGGACCCGTCGGGTGTTTCATAACCCCAGATCCGCTGCGTGGGGGACATCATCGGGTCGCCGCCGTTGCAGTCTTCGTCGTTGCCGTCATCCTGGTTGCAGTGGATGACCACCTCATCGCCGACTTTCCAGTTCTTCACGGCAGAACCGACTTTCCAAACGATGCCGGACGCGTCAGAGCCCGCGATATGGAAGGGCGCACCGTGGCCGTCAAACGGGCTGATCGGTTCACCGAGACCGGCCCAGACGCCGTTATAGTTCACGCCGGCGGCCATCACGAGGACCAGCACTTCGTTGCTATCGATCTCCCACGTGTCGACGACTTCTACCTGAAAGGATTTGTCCGGCGCGCCATGGCGTTCGCGACGGATGGCCCAAGCATACATTTGCTTCGGCACGTAGCCCAGCGGGGGCATTTCACCCAGTTCATAGAGGTCTTTTTCAGGCGCGTCGTAGGGGGCAATGCTGTTTTCCGTATCGAGGGCCATGTCCGTCTCCTAAGTCGAAATTGCCGCGCTGCAGAATCGCTCGCGTTGGATGGGAATATAAGTGGTCACGCAACAATGCAATGCCAAAAGAGTGGATTTTGTAATTTTATGACTTTGCAGGCGCAGAAAGACGATCCAGACCTTCAGGCTTTGGGTTTGGGTTGAGTTTTCATGCGTCAGATCTTGCAGGCACATCCCGCCCCGGACTTGATCCGGGGCCTCTCGTTAAGAGAAAAGAGGTCCCGGCTCGGGGGCCGGGACGGGGAATGCGTGCGCGTTGACCAATCGAAAGAGCCGCTGGTGTAAACCAACTACTTCTCCCAGTTTTCCAGGATCTTGATGGCCTCGTCTGCTGTCTCGACGAATTGGAAGAGGTCGAGGTCTTCGGCAGAGATGGTTCCGGCCTCGGAAAGTGCCTCCCAATTGATGATGGAGCGCCAGAAGTCTTCCCCGAAAAGAAGGAAGGGCACGGGTGCCATGCGGTTGGTCTGAATCAGGGTCAGCGACTCGAACAACTCATCCAGCGTGCCGAACCCGCCCGGGAAGCAACAGACGGCCTTGGCGCGCAGAAGGAAGTGCATCTTGCGGATCGCGAAATAGTGGAAGTTGAAGCAAAGCTCTGGCGTGACGTATTCGTTGGGGGCTTGTTCATGCGGGAGCACGATGTTCAGGCCGATGGACGACCCGCCCGCATCGGCCGCACCCCGGTTGCCGGCTTCCATCACACCCGGGCCACCGCCGGTGACAACAACCCATTCGCGCCCATAGCGTGCCATTGACCGTTCGGTGACCATGCGGGCGAATTCGCGCGCTTCGTCATAGTATTTCGACAGGTTGGCCAGAGTTTTGGTCCGGGCGCTGTCTTTCTTTGACGGCTCAGGGATGCGCGCGCCGCCGAACAGCACCACGGTGCTTTCGATCCCGCGTTCGTTCATGATCACTTCGGGCTTCATCAGCTCCAGCTGCAACCGCACGGGGCGCAGCTCGTCGCGGCACATGAAGTCGTCGTCGGCGAAGGCCAATCTGTAGGCAGGCGCGCGGGTTTGTGGTGTGTCGGGCACCTGCTGCGCCGTGGCGCGGTCGGAATGGGCATCCGGAAAGGGGCTGATGCGGTCGTCTTTCATGGACTGGCCTTTCGTGTCTTGGGGCTCTGGCTGTCTAGGCGTATAGGTTTCGCGGGCACTTGACCAGAAGGAGTAGGCGGGTGGATTGGCACACAGAGATCAATGCAGCGCGGGACCGTATCGCAGGCTATGCGCGCCGCACCCCGGTGATGGAGGTGCGGGTGAGTGGTGTTGATCATCCCGTAGCGTTGAAGCTGGAACAGGTGCAGCATACGGGCAGCTTCAAGGCGCGGGGGGCGTTCAATACGTTGCTTTCTGGCGGGGTGCCGCCTGCAGGCGTAGTGGCTGCGTCGGGTGGCAATCATGGCGCGGCGGTGGCCTATGCGGCGCGCCAGCTTGGATACAATGCGCGGATTTACGTGCCGGAGATCGCGGGGCCTGCGAAGATTGCGTTGATTGAGAGGACGGGCGCTGACCTGGTCGTGGTCGAGGGGCTTTACTCCAACGCGCTGGAGGCCGCCCGCGCCTATGAGGCGGAGACAGGGGCCATTCAGATCCACGCCTATGATGCGCCCGCGACGGTGGCGGGGCAGGGGACTTGCATGGCGGAGTGGGAGGAACAGGGTCTGGACGCGGACACCGTGCTGATCGCGGTTGGCGGTGGCGGTTTGATCGCAGGCGCACTGGCGTGGTTGCAGGGTCGGCGCAAGGTTGTGGCGGTGGAGCCGGAGACCTGTCCGACATTGCATAAGGCGCTTGCGGAGGGTGCGCCGGTTGACGTGGACGTGTCAGGTGTGGCCGCCAACGCGCTGGGTGCGCGGCGGATCGGCGAGATTTGTTTTGGCTTGGCAAGGGATGTGGGTGTCGAGTGCCTGACCGTGACGGATGAAGCCATCACCGAGGCGCAGACGTATTTGTGGCGAGAGACGCGGCAGTTGGTGGAACCCGCAGGCGCCGCTGCACTGGCGGCTTTACTCTCCGGCGCGTATCAGCCCGCCTTGGGAGAGCGCGTCGCCGTGCTGATCTGCGGTGGTAACAATGCGCCTGATCCGTTGGGGTGACAGTTCACGCCTCTCTTGCGGATGGCATGCCTTCGAAGATAATTGTTTCGCGATAGTTCACAACGAAATGGACGCACCTTCCGATGTCTGACATTGCCGCGCATGCCGCTCAGGACACATCAACGCTGAAGGATGATGGATCGCATTCCATCATCCTGTCGCTGCTGCTGTTCATGGGAACTGTCACCGGTCTTTACGCTTTTACGTCGCTTCTGTTCCTGGCTTGTGTCCTCATCGCCTTTGCCCTGACACTGGTGATCGTCGTGCCTTATTCGATTTGGCGTCGCGTCCGGCGGAAACGGATGCTGAAAGCCTTGTACGAGGAACAGCTTCGGCAGTTGCGCGAAGAAAAGACCCAGGACACGGTTTGACCTGAAATCCACCATCTGGGTGATTGATGATCACGCGATCTCCCTGTATTGGCGCGGTCAAACCAAGAGGAGTCGCCCCATGTCCAACGCTCAACTGGAAACCGCCATCGAAGCCGCCTGGGAGGCGCGCGATACGATTACACCGTCCACGACCGGTGAAACGCGTGAGGCGATTGAGGATACGCTCAACGCGCTGGATAGTGGCAGCTTGCGCGTGGCCGAGCGGCAGGACTCTGGCGCGTGGCATGTGAACCAGTGGGCCAAGAAGGCCGTGCTGCTGGGCTTCCGTATCAAGGACATGGAACAGCACGACGGCGGACCGCAGGCCGGTGGTTGGTGGGACAAGGTCGACAGCAAGTTCAAAGGCTGGGGTGACAACCAGTGGAAAGCCGCAGGGTTCCGCGCTGTGCCGAACTGTGTGGTGCGCAAGTCTGCCTTTATTGCGCCGGGCGTGGTTCTGATGCCATCGTTTGTGAACCTTGGAGCCTACGTCGATGAAGGCACGATGGTGGACACATGGGCCACGGTCGGGTCTTGCGCGCAGATCGGCAAGAACGTGCACCTTTCGGGCGGCGTGGGTATCGGAGGTGTGTTGGAGCCGATGCAGGCGGGGCCGACCATCATTGAGGACAATTGCTTTATCGGTGCGCGCTCGGAAGTTGTGGAAGGCTGCATCGTGCGCGAAGGGTCTGTACTGGGGATGGGCGTGTTTATCGGCCAGTCGACCAAGATCGTGGATCGGGAAACCGGTGAGGTGATGTATGGCGAGGTGCCGCCTTATTCTGTGGTTGTCGCCGGTTCCATGCCGACGAAGAACAACATCAACCTTTACTGCGCGGTGATCGTGAAGCGGGTGGATGAGCGGACACGCTCGAAGACCGGCATCAACGAGTTGCTCAGGGATTGATCAACGGTCCCGTCTTCAGCGTTCGATCAAAAAATTAACCGTAGGCCGGGGTTCACCCCGGCGGTGGTGCGCGGTGGTGGGGTGGGACCCAACCCTACGGTGTGACCGCAGAGCGAAGCGGCATAACGGAACTGTGAAGCTTTGCCAGTACGGGTATCGTTTTGCCCGATACGCTCATGTCCTATATCCCCGGCATGGAGTTACTCTTTGCCTATATCGCAGGGCTGCTGACGCTGATTAACCCGTGCGTCTTGCCGGTTTTGCCGATCGTGCTGGCCACGTCGCTGAATGCCGACCGGCGCGGACCGATTGCGCTGGCGGCGGGGATGAGCCTGTCTTTCGTCACCTTCGGGATGGTTGTGGCCACTTTCGGTCGGGCGATTGGCTTGACCGAAGAGCGTTTGGCCGAGGCCGGAGCCGTGGCGATGATGATTTTTGGGGCGATCCTGCTTGTTCCACAGTTTTCCGCCCGGTTCGAGACGGCGCTGGCGGGGGTGTCTTCCCGCGCGGATAGCACCCTGATGCAAAGTGGCAGCCAGGGCCTGAGCAGCCAGTTTTTGGGTGGCCTTCTTTTGGGTGCCGTCTGGGCCCCGTGCATCGGCCCGACGTTGGGCGGTGCGATTGCGCTGGCCAGTCAGGGGGAAAACCTGGGCTGGGCGTTTCTGATCATGGTGGCCTTCGCGGCGGGCGTGTCGACCCTGATCCTCGGGATCGGCATCGGCGGGCAGGAACTGATCCGGAAACGCGCCAATGCCCTTCGCGGCATCGCGTCCCGCTCCAAACCGATATTGGGCGTCGTGTTCATCGCGGTGGGCCTGATGATCTTTTTCAAACTTCACCACGTGATCGAGTATTGGGCGATCCAGACCTTGCCGGGCTGGTTCCTCGATCTTTCTGTCACGTTCTGATCCAAAGGAGAGACACATGAATAGACGCCAAGTTATCATCGGAACGCTGTGTGCCAGCGCTGCTTTGACAGGCATTGCGGGTGCCACCGAGGTCACGACGTTGGAGTATGACGACAGCGATCCGATCACGACCGCGCTAGAGGCCGGGGATACCGTCTTGGTCGTCTTCGGTGCGAAGTGGTGCAGCACCTGCGCGTCGCAGGAACGGACAATGAATGCGCTGCGGGCCGAAAATACGGCCTATGATGAGAACATTGTCTTCGTGCGCGTGGATTGGGATCAGTATGGCAACGCGCCGGTGGCCACCAGCCGGAACATCCCGCGCCGGTCTACTCTCATCGTTTTGAAGGGCGACGAGGAGAAAGGGCGCATCGTGGCCGGCACCAGCAAGGCGGCGATCCAGGAGTTGATGGATACGGCGCTGGCGGTGGCGACAACGTCGTAGTTTGCAGTTGTGAGTGGTTGATGGGCCGGGGGTTAGTGGGGTGAAACCCCACCCTACGGATGGCCGCTGCCATTTGGTCTTTGGGTTGGTTTTGCGCGCTTGTGTCAGTCAAGCAGCGACGGAAACTCATGCGTAGTGCGTTTCATTTGTGTCCAGAACTTCGGGAGACGTTCATGAAACCGCTGATCGCGCTTGTTGTCGCCGTCCTCGCAACCCCTGCCATGGCCGCCAATTCGGTGCAAATAGACGTGAACGACTCTGAACGCTGCATCCGGTCCAACGGCACGCCAACACATATGATCGGGCAATTTCCGAACCGGAGCAATCCGCACAGGTTCAAGGCGCAGACGGTTTCGGTCTGTGTTGATGCGAAGCCGAAAGACACGGGCCGGATCACCCGCAAAACCAATGCCTCTGGCATCTCGCTGACCGGGATCATCTTCCGGCCCGGTACGGCGGACTTTTATGATGCCCGGTCGCCGCGGGGCTTCTCTCGCAACCCGAACAGCGGCTGGCGGCTGGAAGGGATGGGCGCGGCTGAGAGCCTCGGCATGGATCACGCCCATGCCCATGTCGATCATCGTGGGATGTATCATTACCACGCGCCCTCTGCTGCCCTTTTGAAAGCCATGGAGAGCAGTCTGATTGGGTATGCGGCTGACGGGTTTGAAATTCACTATATGGGGTCGGGCGTGACGCCGTCTTGGCGGTTGAAGCAAGGTACGCGGCCCACAGCGCCGGGCGGCAGTTATGATGGGACGTACGAGCAAGACTGGGTCTATGCGCCGGGCAGCGGCAATCTAGATGAATGCAACGGGGCCGAGGTTAACGGGCGCTATGTTTACTTCGCCACCGACAGCTACCCGTTCTTCCCCCGCTGTTTTCGCGGCAGGGTTAGCCAGGATTTTCTGGGCCGTCCTTGACGGTGTTCCTTGCAAGGCCTAAGGCCGCAGCCATGAGCAAAGAGAAAAAGAAGCGCAAGCAGGAGGTCTTTACCCTGCTTGTCGAGATCGGTCGCAAGGCCGGGGATGGTTTGCCGGAAGAGGCGACTGGCGCGGCACTGATGGTCTATGCCAGTGGCGTGGATGAGGCCGAGGCCGTGCGCGAAACGGTGGCCATTCTGAAGCAGGCCGATACCTCACCGCTGGATGTATCAGGCTATGGCACGCTAGAGGAGCGTGAGGCGGAAGGGCATGACATCTCGGATGAAGAGCGTGACCTGATGCAGCGCGCGCTTGATGAAAATGCAGTGATCGTCGCACAGGTGACGCCGTTCTTTGAAGACTGAGGGGTCGGTGTTGAGCGGATGTTCAAGTTTAGCTCCCTGCGCGGAATCAAGGGCGTAGCCCGCCGCGCATCGCCAGACCGCCCCGTCACACCAGAGGTGTGCCGACTATAAGTGGCGCGCCTTTGGCGCGACGGACTGGCGATTTGGTGGGATCAGAGCGACGTTCGAACTGCGCAATGAGTTTGCACGATAAAGCACGCCGCTCCACCGTCTGGTCGCCACTCCGCGGCCTGACGATGCGCGGCTTGCACTCAGCTTGGTCTAACGAGACTTTCCGTCCGTTGGCGCTGAGTGAATAGGCTATTTTCCTGTCTCACTCAGCCGGGCGCCATGTTGCTGACTGATCCGGCAGGAAAGCCTCTACCGCCGCCGTTGCAATCACCAGAGTTTCCCCTGTTTCCGGATTGGTGACATTCTGGCCGCCCTTTACGGCTGTCACCTCCGCGCGGCCCCTTGGCAGTTTTGCGGCGAGTGCTGTGGTGTCCAACGCCTCCGGCTCCTGCACGCCCACCGTCACTGCCACGCGCATTTCTGTATGGCTGAGGCCGGTGCTTTAGAAGATTGGCAAGGTGGAGCGGCGCAGGGCGCTTTCGATCGCGCGGGTGGCGGCCTTTTGGTAGTCCATCCCGTGCAGGTCGTTGCCCATGCCCATCTCAAGGATAAATCGCTGGTCACTCATCACGCGTCTCCAGATCAAGGCTGACGGAAATGGCGGCGTTGGCGATGACCGTGGGTGGACCCACAGGGCGCGGCACGTTCAACCCGCCATGCCCGGCGGTGACGGTGATCTGGCCGTAGGGGAAGACGGATTTGAGGTCGTCGCAATCCACCTGATCGGGCTTTTGCACCGCGATCTCGGCTTCGATGATCATTGCCTCCTTGGGGCAGCCAAAAAGCTCCGCCAAGTTGATCGAGTTGCGCCAGAGCGCGTCTTTGAGGGCGCGGCGTCCAGCCTCGGTGTAGTCTTCGCGGCGGAGCGATGTGCCGATGCCGAATTCGGTGAGAAGGCGGTGTTTGGGCATGTGGTAACCTTTGACATCACGCGGGTGGTCGCGATTTTGCATTGAGTATTTTTAGCAAGATGAAGATGCAAGCTCAGTGCAGTGTGAAGAGAGACAGAACGCCCACGAGGATCAGGCTCAACGCCCAGACGAGATCGAGGTTGAACCAGCTGCGTTGCAGGAATTTCAGGCCCAGCCAGTGGTAGACGCCCACTGCGATCAGCCCGCCAGAGGCCATCATGGCCAGCGTATGCGCTGCCGCCACTCCGAAGGCGACGGAGGTGTTGGCGCCCATCAGCTCAAAAGCCGCTTGATGGCCGTTATCCAATGAGCCGTAATTGCAGATGCCTAGGTAAATCGGAACCAGCATCAGACCCGCCCCATGGGCCATCGCTGCCAGAAACGACCAGAGCGCCAACCGGTGGGGTTTGACGCGGGCCAGCATGCGCGGGTGGCGGCGGTTGATCAGAAGGTAGGCGCCCATGCCGATCACCAGAATGGCAGCCCCCGTCTGGATTTGACGCTGATATTCGACCAGCGTGAACATCAGAGTGAACGGCAAAAGTATCGCTGTCATGGCCAGCAGATGTCCACCGCCCAGAAGGCCCAAAGCCTTGTAAAGAGAGGTCTGAGACCGTTCCATCAACGCCGCGGACACCCCAAGAGGCCAACCCATGCCTGGATTGACCCCGTGGTAGATGCCGGAGGCGATGACGGCCCACCAAAGGGCCGTGAGGCTGGCCTCATCCATCAGCGCTTAGACGTTTGGATAACAGAAACTGTCGGTGGAACAGTCTCCGCCTTCCAGACGGATCTGGTGGCTGCGGTAGCCTTTGGGGAACTCCACGTAGAAGTCCTCCGCCAGTGTCAGCCCGCCGTTTTCACCGACATGCGCCATGACCATCTGGCCGCCTTCGTCATCGGGGTAGAACTGGTCATCCCATGTCGAATAAAGCGAGTTGGTCCAGTAGACCCGCTTGCCGTCGCGGCTGATCTCCACCATCTGGGGCCCGTAGACAAACGGCTTGCCGTTGGGGTGGTTTGCGCCGCGCGCGATACCGCCCAGCTCTACTTTGCCGGTGAGTTTGGGGTTCATTGGGTCAGAGACGTCATATTGATGCATCTCGCCCATGCCCCAGCAGGCCACGTAGAGGTATTTGTCATCGAGGCTTAGGTCGATATCCGTGACCAGCGGCGGTACGGCTTCGAACCCTTGCAGAAGCGGCGGCAGGTTCTCTGCCTTCTCGGGGCGCGGGTCGATGGTGATGGTTTTCTTGGCCTCGAACGTGCCGTCTTCCTTCTGCCACCAGGTGAAGATGGAACCTTGCAGGTTTGTCGTGTCCACCACCACGCCGACGAAGCCGTGGTTCTTGGCCGGATCGTGCGCAGGCCGGATTTCCAGCGCCATCTGGTGGTTTTCGCCCAGATCAATCGTCTGCACGTTCTTGCGTTCCCGCAGGTTCCAGAAGTGGATCACGTGGCCGTATTTGTTCGACAGCAGGTCTTCGGCGACGATGCCGCCTTCAAACTGTGGCGGCAGCGCCCATTCGGAGCTGACCATGTAATCGCGCGGCAGGTTCCACCAGAAATCGTAGTGCTTTTCCTGGCTCCCGCGGTCCATCTCATACCGGCCGAGGATTTCGAAGGTCTCGCAATCCATGATGAAGATACCGGGAGGGCCGTCGGTGCCATCTTCGCCGCCACCGCCTAGGGTGGAGACATAGATGCCTTCGGGGCCGCAATGGATGGTGTGCGGGCGCGAGTAGCCTGTTTTCTCGAACACCTCTTCGGGTTCGATGATCTTGTGGATCTTGGCCTTGAGCGGTTCTTTCACGTCGATGACGTAGATGCGCGAGGAACGGATGCCTGGAATGATCAGATAGCGACGCTCAAGAAACGCGTGCCCGCTGAGCGGCGAGAGCGACGAGGAACAGGCGTTCCAGCCGAAATGGTGAAACTCATCGCCCTTGTTGGGCATGATCACCTGATGCACGATTTCGCCGTAGGTTTTCGACTTCGGATCAACGTCGACGACGGCGAGGCCATCGGGTTGAGACCCGTCCGGGCTGAGCATCAGGGTGAAGGCGAGTGTTTCGGCGGGTGCCTCCATCGCCATGGTGGCGGTAGGGTAAAATGTTGGGTCTGGTCTTAAATTCATGGTCTTTCCTCCCTCGCGTGGCGCGAAAATGGCCCTTTTTTTGAGCCGTTATGGGCAGATGGTCTCACGACTTTAATTGTCTGACAATTGTTTTTTCTCACTGGCGCGGGCTGTGAGTTTTCGAAGGTGGCGCTTTGCGACCTGTATCAGTCGGGCCGTCGCGCCGCGTTCAGGAAATTCATGATGCCAGACAACAGGCCCGGGTGCAGCGGCAGGGAGGGATCCGTGTATGTGGCGAAAGGGCGCTCGGGAATGGCGGCCTTCAACATATGCGTTCCGCCCACAAGGCTTAGGATATCCGCGTGCGGCATCGCGGTCTGAAGGTTTTGGGCATCGTCAGGGGTGACCTGAACGTCTGCATCTCCCTGCACAATCAAGACCGGTCCTTGCCATGTGCGTGCCAATTGCACGGGATCATAAGAGAAAAGATCGATCAGATAGGGCTGAATGCTCAAAGGGAAAAGCGGCTGCAAGGCAGGTGGTATGGACTGAGTGTCACGGGTTTGACCGGCCTTCAGATCCGCAACAATGGCCTTTAGGTCTTCCATCAGGGGCGCGTTTGCCGGGTTCGCGGCCAGCTGTTGGACCAGAAGCTCCTCCAAGGGCCGACCGGGTGTTGCCAGAAGGATCAAACCGCAGAGAGTGTCAGGGGCAGTTTGCGCAGCCGCCAAAGCGACAAGCCCACCTTCTGAGTGCCCGGCAAGCCAAACGCAGGAGGCCAGGGAGGCGGCTTTTTCCACCCATGCGTTGGCATCGTCGGCATAGGCCGCGATGGTCACGGCGTTTGGATCGGCGATGGCGCTTTCACTGCCAAAAAGGCCCCTTTTGTCGATCCTGAGCGACGCGACGCCCTCTTGCGCAAGGCCTTCAGCCAGCAACTTGTATGCGTCTGATGCGACGCCTGCCTGCGCGGCATTGCCATCTCTGTCGGTGGGTCCCGAGCCAGGGATAATGACCAGAGCGTGGGATGCGCCTGGAACAGCGATCTCTTCGGCCTCAAGGGGGCCTTCCGGCCCGGGTATCTGGACCGGATCAGCTTGGGCCCAGAGCGGCAGGCAAATGGCCAGAAGACACAAGCGGCCATTGAGGGATCGAGAAAACTCGATTTTGACAAGGCCAAACAGGGGTTAGTACTCCACCCCGATCTGCGCCTTGATGCCGGCGCGGAAGGGGTGTTTTACAAGCTCCATCTCTGTCACCAGATCAGCAATCTCGATCAGCTCGTCCTTGGCGTTGCGACCGGTCATGACCACATGTGTCATCTCGGGCTTCTCTGCCTCAAGAAAAGCGACCACCTCATTCACATCGATATAGTCGTAGCGCAGGGCGATATTGATCTCATCGAGCAGAACCATGTGATTGCTGTCATCGCGGATCAACTCCTTGGCCTTTTCCCACGCGGCCTGCGCCATTTCGATGTCGCGCTCCTTGTCCTGGGTTTCCCAGGTGAAGCCTTCGCCCATCGTGTGGAAGGCGCAGGTGTCGGAAAACTTGGACAGGATCAGGTCGCGCTCGCCCGTGGACATGCCGCCCTTGATGAACTGCACCACGCCGCATTTCATGTCATGGGCGATGCAGCGGAAGATCATGCCGAAGGCGGCAGAGGATTTGCCCTTGCCCTTGCCGGTGTGAATGATGATCAGGCCTTTCTTGTCGGTCTTGGTGGCCATGATCTTGTCGCGCGCGGCTTTCTTCTTGGCCATCTTCTGGGCGTGGCGTTCGGCGTCTTCGCTCATCATCTCTCTCCTTCGTTGGTCCAACCTGACCCGGGTCTATTCAACGCACAAGTCCTAGCTTCTTTCTTGCCAAAAATACTCAAATTCCGGCCAATCAAACGGCGGATGGCATCGGTCATCTTAGCAACCCTTCAATCCGCGCCCGGGCAGAGTTGGAGCGCGGCACCCAGAGGTCGCGATCAATGGCTTCCTGCAGGCGGTCCGCGATTTCGCGCAAGGCTGGCGCGTTGTGGTCTTCGATGAACTGGCGGGTGTCATCGTCTTCCAGAAACGCAGCCTCGACCATGTCGAAATGATGATCGGCGACGGCCCCTGTGGTGGCCGCGAAGGCGAAGAGGTAATCCACCGTCGCGGCGATCTCGAAGGCGCCTTTGTAGCCGTGGCGCTTCACCCCGTCGATCCATTTCGGGTTCACAACGCGCGAGCGGACGACGCGGGCAATCTCATCATCGAGTGTGCGAATGACGGGGCGTTCGGGGCGGGAGTGATCGTTGTGGTACATGGGGCGGGATTGGCCCTGCAGCGTGGCCACCGCCGCCGCGGCACCGCCTTCGAACTGGTAGTAGTCATCGCTGTCGAGGATGTCGTGTTCGCGGTTGTCCTGGTTCTGGACAATGGCTTCGGTCTGGCGCAGTCGGGTTTCAAACCCTGCGCGATCGGCTTGTCCTTCGATGCGTGCGCCATAGGCGTAGCTGCCCCAGGTGAGATAGGCCTCGGCCAGATCCGATTTGTCGCCCCAGAGCCGTTCGTCGATCATGGCCTGAAGCCCTGCGCCATAGGCCCCGGGTTTGGAGCCGTAGATGCGCGGACCTGCGCCCTCTTCGCGTGCACGGGCGGCGGCGGGATTGAGGTCATCGGGTTCATCCAGTGCCATGACGGCTTGTGCGGCGCTGTCGAAAAGCGAGATGAGCTGTGGGAAGGCATCGCGGTAGAAACCCGAGATGCGCAAAGTGACGTCCACGCGGGGGCGGCCGAGCACGCCTTGGGGGAGGACCTCAAACCCCGTGACGCGGCGGTTGGCGCTGTCCCATTTCGGCTTCACGCCCATGAGCGCCATGGCTTGGGCAATGTCGTCGCCCCCGGTGCGCATATTGGCGGTGCCCCAGGCGGTCAGCAGCATGGTACGCGGCCAGTCGCCATGGGTTTGCAGGTGTTTCTCAATCAGCAGGTTTGCTGACTTCCAGCCCAGGGCCCAGGCGGTGGGCGTGGGCACGGCGCGGCTGTCGACGGAGAAGAAGTTGCGGCCCGTGGGCAGCGTGTCCAGCCGTCCGCGTGTCGGCGCGCCGGAGGGAGCTGGGGGGACGAACTGGCCTGAAAGCGCGGTGAGCAGGCCTTTGCCTTCGTCGGGGCCGCAGGCGGTGATGGCGGGTGCGATGTGGGTGTCGATTTCTGCGAGGACGGACGACGTTCGTGGGCCAAGGCCCACATCACCCCGCCCGCCCTCCCGCAGGGTGTGGATGGCGAGGCGTTCGAGACGCTCGACGGTGTCGCCGGTGGAGCGCCAGGGGTCGTCGGTCACGTCGGTGAGTTGATCTGGTTTTGGGCCTGTCCAGGGCGCGGACATATCGCAATCGAGCGGGTCGAAATTCAGGTCGAGGTCGTCGGCCATCGCGCGGATCAGGGAGGCGTCGCCGTCCGTGCCCTGACCGCGCGGGACACGCGCCATGGCGATGGTCAGGTCGCGCAACTGCTCTCCTTTCGGGGATTGGCCGAAGATATGGAGCCCGTCGCGGATTTGCGCCTCTTTCAGCTCGCAGAGGTAGGCGTCGAGCTTGGCCAAATCGCGCTCTTCATCGTCGCCTGCCAGCCCGATATCCTTGTCCAGCCCGGTGGTGGAGGTCAGGGACAGGATTTCGCGGCGCAGATGGTCGATACGGCGTGGGTCGACGCCTGCGGCCTCGTAGTATTCATCGACCAGCGCTTCGAGGTCCTTCAGAGGCCCGTAGGTTTCGGCGCGGGTCAGAGGCGGGGTCAAGTGGTCGATGATCACCGCCTGTGCGCGACGCTTGGCCTGCGTGCCCTCACCGGGGTCGTTGACGATGAAGGGGTAGAGGTGGGGCGTGGGGCCGAAGATGGCTTCGGGCGTGCATTCCTGGCTGAGCGCCAGGGCCTTGCCGGGGAGCCATTCGAGATTTCCATGCTTGCCCATGTGGACGATCGCCTGTGCGCCGAACTCATGCCGTAGCCAGGCGTAGAAGGCGAGGTAGTTGTGCGGTGGGACGAGGTCGGGAGAGTGATACGTGTCGGTCGGGTCAATGTTGTAGCCGCGGGCGGGCTGGACGCCGACGACGACGTTGCCGTAGCGCAGGATGGAAAGTTTGAAGCCGCCTTTGGCGTCTGCCTCCGGCGGGGATATTTCTGGCAAAAAGAACGGGTCATCCTCGGGTGCGCCCCAGCGGGAGGTGATCTGTTCCTTGAGGCTCCATGGCAGATCGCGGAAGAAGGCCTCATAGGCATCAAGGGCCAGCGTTTCGCCGCCCTCGCGTACCGCACGGTCGGTCAGCCAGTTTGTGGGGCCTGAGAGGATGGCCTGCATGAGGGCGTCGCCTGTTTCGGGCGCGTCGGTGACGCGGTAGCCCGCCTGCTGCATGAGTAGCAGCGTGTGGACGGTGCCTGCAGGCGTGTCGAGGCCAACGCCATTGGCCAAACGCCCGTCCTTGTTGGGGTAGTTGGCCAGCACAAGTGCGACCTTACGCTCTGCCTCTGGTGTGCTGCGCAGGCGGGCCCAGTTGGCGGTGAGCTGGGCCACGAAATCCACCCGGTCGCCCTGTCCACGGTATGTGGCAATGGGGCATTGGGTGGCCTCGTCAAAGAAGGCCTCTCCTTTGAAACTGACCGCACGGGAGAGAATGCGTCCGTCCACTTCCGGCAGGGCGACGTTCATGGCGATGTCGCGGGCGGAGAGACCTGTGAGGCCTTCGGACCATGCCTCTTCCGTGCTGCCCGCTAGTACCACCTGGAAGATGGGCGCATTGTTGGCCGCTTTCATGGTGAGCGGGTTGTCGGGGCTGGCGTCGCCTGCGTGAGGAGAGCCCACGGCAAAGGACGTGGCGTTGAGGATCACGGCGGGTGGCGCGGTAGTGAAGAGCTGTTCCAGCGTGGCGACGCTGACTGGGTCTTTCAAGGAGGCCACGAAGACAGGCAGGGGGTTGAGCCCCGCGCGCATCAGGCCGCGCACCAGGCGGTTGATGGGGTTGAGGCCGGCGCCTTGCACGAGGGCGCGGTAGAAGATGAGAGGGACGACCGGTTGATCCGGTTGCCAGGCCGCTTGCGCGGCCGAGAGATCGGCAATGCCGGAGCCGGGCCAGTATACGCCCGCGCGCAACAGCGGGCTGGCCGCAGCCGGGCGGTCTTGGCCGGTGATCATGGATTTCGCGTAGCTTAGAAAATTCGCAGAATTTTCTGGGCCACCTTCGACAAGGTAGGCCCAGAGCGCGTCGTAGTCTGCGTCGGAGACCGTGGACAAGCCGCGCAATTCCGCGTCGGGTTTATCATCGCCGGGCAAAAGCGCGAGGGGCACGCCGGCCTCATGACAGCGCGCGGCGTATTGTTCGGCGCCATACTTCCAATAGCCCACGCCGCCCAGAACGCGGGCCACCACGAGGCGGCATTGCGTGGCGCAGCTGTCGAGATGCAGGTCCACGGACATCGGGTGCACGAGGTTCATCATGTTGGCCAAGCGCAGACCGGGCGGTGCCTCCATTTCGGCGCGCGCCTCGCTGAGGGCGGCCAGTTCGGTGTCGGCGGCGGAAATGAACAGCAGGTCGGCGGGCGTCTGGCCGAGGTCCACGGGTTCCTTGCCATCGTCAACGCGACCGGGGGTGGCGGCGAGGAGGTGCATTAGTTCGCACCTCTGGAGTGGCTGTGGGGGTGGATGCCTCCGGCGGGGATATTTTTAGCAAGAAGAACGGGCATTGCGTGGCTTAAACGAGAGCTTTTTCCATGTAAACGGAGCTTTGGTTGGGGGCGTAGTCACCGAAGATGGCGCAGCGGGTGAAGCCGTGGCGTTCGTAAAGGCGGACGGCGGATTTGAGCGGGTCTCCGGTTTCGAGTTTGAGTGTAGGCAGGTCGCGTTCCCTGGCGGTGTCTTCGATGGCGCGCAAGAGGGCGCTTGCGACACCGCGGCCACGGGCGGCGTCGGATGTGAACATCGACTTTACTTCGCCATAGCCGTCCTTGATGGCCAGAGCGCCGGTGCCCAGAATGGTTTCGCCGTTGCGGGCGGCGAAGAAGACGATGTCGGGTTGGCACAGCTCATCAATGTTAAGGAAATAGTTTTCTTCGGGCGGGAAGGTGGCCTGCATCAGGGCATGGCTGGCCTCTAGCAGGGCGCGGGGGCCGGGGGCGCGGGGGTCCGCCTCTTCCACGATCAGCATCAGCTTAGCGCCTTTTCCATGAACACTTTGGTGTCGCCCTGCGCGTAGTCTGCGAAAGGGCCGCGCCGGGTGTAGCCCATTGCGTCATAAAGCGCCACGGCAGCGGCCAGTTTTGAGCCGGATTCGAGCAATATGCGGGGCATCGCTGCAGCTTTTGCGGAGGCTTCCAGGTGGGCGACAAGCGCTTTGGCGACGCCCTGACCACGGACCTGCGGCACGGTGAAGAGGCGTTTGATCTCGCCATAGCCGTCCTCGGCGCAGAGTGCGACGCAGCCGACAGCTGTGCCGTCCAGGCGCGCCACGAAGAAGCTGATGTTCGGTGCGGCCAGTTCTGCCCCTCTGTAGCTGCAGCACTCGGTGATGTCGTAGGCCTCGCGCAGGGCGGCTTCGCTACCACTCAGAAGCGCTGCGGCTTCTTCGGACAGTGGGCTTTCCTGCGCGATGGTCAGCGTCATGCCAGGGCGGCCTCGATCTCTGCGCGTTTGAGACCGGCCTGACCGATGACGACAAGGCGGGTTTCGCGGGGATCTGCTCCGAAGGGGCGGTCGTAGTAAGCGTCCACCCGCGGCCCCACGGCCTGCAATGTCATGCGCATTGGCTTGCCTTCGACGGCGGCGAAACCCTTAAGGCGCAGGATATCGTGCTGACGGATGACGTCGGCCACCTGTTCGGCGAAAGCGGTTGGGTCGGCGATCTCACCCCGGGTGACGATGAAGCTTTCGAATTCATCGTGGCCATGAGCGTGTTCGTGATCATGGTGATGATGGTGATGGCCGTGACCGTGATCGTCATGGCCATGGTCATGATGGTGATCATGATGATGATGGTCGTGGTCATCGTGGTGGTGATCATGGTCGTGGTGATGGTCGTCATCATGATGATGGTGGTGGTGCACTTCCTTGCGCGCCTCCAGATCGCCTTCTGCCCCGATGCCCTGACCCAGCAGAACATCTACGGGCAGCGCACCCATCGTGGCGCGCACCACTTGGACCCCATCGCGGGAGTCTGATTTCAGCTTGCCCACCAATTCACCGGTTTCATCCTCGCCCAGAAGATCGGCCTTGTTGACCACGATCATGTCGGCGCAGGCGACCTGATCTTCAAAGAGTTCCGAAAGTGGGGTGTCATGGTCGAGGTTTTCGCCCTGCGTGCGCTGGGCATCGACAGCGGCCACGTCATGGGCGAACCGGCCTTCTGAAACGGCTTTGCCATCCACCACGGTGACCACGCCATCAACTGTCACTCGGGTCGAGATTTCTGGCCAATTGAAAGCACGGATCAGGGGCTGGGGCAGGGCCAGACCAGAGGTTTCAATGACGATGTGATCAGGCACGTTTTCGCGGTTGAGCAGTTTTTCCATGGTGGGGACGAAATCATCGGCCACGGTGCAGCAGATGCAACCGTTGGACAGCTCCATCACGTCCTCTTCCGCGCAGCCTTCGATGCCGCAGCCTTTGAGGATGCCGCCGTCAACGCCCAGATCGCCGAATTCGTTGATGATCAGCGCGATGCGCTTGCCATTGGCGTTTTCCAGCATGTGGCGGATCAGGGTTGTCTTTCCGGCGCCGAGAAAGCCGGTCACCACCGTGGCAGGGATCTTTGCGGGCATGGTTCAGGTCCTTATTCGATTGTGAGGGTCGCGACCGCCTCGATGGGCGTGCCGTCGACCGCAAGCTGGCTGTGATCGTTTGCGTTGAGTGTGACACGCACCTCATGCGTGCCGAAGGGCAGGGCTTCAAGATGCACCCACGGGCCGTAGGCGCGTCCGATCTTGATGTCGTTGATGTAGATATGCGCGTGACCGCGGCCTTCGATATGCGCGCCATTCACGGCGACCGGGTCGAAAGCGAAGTTTTTCACCTGCATTTCCATGTTGCGGCTTTGCGGACCGTCCGGGTGGAAGGTGAGGCTGATGGTGGGCGCGGGGCCGGTCACCTCAGTCAGTTTGCTATGGTCGTGCCCCATGGCGGCGTGATCATGGGCGGAGTGATCATGCACGGACGCGTCAGTTGCCCCGGCGTGATCGGCCGGCTGCACGCCGGTCGAGGCGGCAAGGACAAAGCCCAAACCTGCCCCGAAGACGAGGCCGATGATCAGGAAGATGATCGTTTTGGGCATGTCTACCTCAAGGCCTTCGAGGCAGGCACCAACGTATCGGTCGGCTTCGTGGCGGGTGCACCCTCGCGGGCCATGTTCCTATCTCCTCAATCGCCTCTCACCCGAGGCGGTCTTTGGTCGGTTGCAGGCTGGTCTCCTGGCTTGCGGGTCAAGGCCCTGATCTGCCGCCTTCCCGGGGGTGTCCCAGTGGCATATGGCAGGGGCTCTCCGCTCACAGTCGCGGGGGCGGCTGACGATTGTGCCCCCGGTTTGGGTCGGCTGTCACGTCATTCCCATTTGATCCCATGGCTGCGTCAGCAACGCTTGGGAACCTTGCACTGATTGGTATGGGTATGCGCGGTCAAAGCGTCAAGGCGGATTCCGACGTCGAGGGCACTAGCAGCGGCGTTTGGCGGGTTGTCGTCAGAAATCGAGACATTCGTTGCTGCGCATGGCAACCACGTCAGCTTTCCAAAACGCGGAACACTGCGTCGACTATGAAAGGAACCAGGCGCTCCGGGTCGATGTTGTTGGCGTCCTTCAAGCCTTGAAACCCGTGCATCGTTGCCCAAATCGTGTTGGTCGCATCATTGATCACATCCGGCGAAGTGTTTTCGCGCGCACCCCTTGCGATTGAATCGTACAAAATTTGACGGGCGTTCAGTGCATTTTCCACCAAGCCAGGGTTGGACCGATCCAACAGATCGAGCCGAAACATGACCGTGGAGTGACCCGGATGGGTTTGGAAAAAATTCAAGTAGGCCCGGCAAATCCCGAGCACCTGTTCTCTCGCGTCGTCAGATCCGGCTACGGCTTTTTCGTTCAGCACGGCAAGTATGCCAAAACCTTCTGCTGCGATGGCTGTCAGAAGACCTTGCGAGTTCCCAAAGTGGTTCGAGGGGGCCGCGACAGCGACACCTGCGCGGCGCGCCACCTCGCGCAGGCTGAAACCGTCAGCTCCTCTCTCAGCCAGCACCTGCGCACCGTCTTTCAAAAGGACTTCGGGCAGGTTTCCGTGGTGATAGCTGCGTCGGGGCTGAGTCTTGGATGTCATGACGTCAAATAATCAGATTCGAACTCAGACTAAAAATGATCGTCGTTCATATTGAAATATGATTGGCGCAGGAACCTAGCAGCATCCAATTGATGACGAAGCATATCAGACCAAAGCTCCAGATGGCACTTTTGTCCTTACTCCGCAGGTTCGCCGAAACCAGAAGCCTAGCCAGAGGGTTCAAAAGAGCACATCCGCACGCGAATAAATGAGCAAGTGCTGGACGCGCCACAATATGAACATTATTCTGATCAGTGTTCATATTTGCTTCTTGTCACAAACTGGACCTCCAAATGATCACATTCGACTTCAACAACGGCAGTCCAACTTCGCAGTTTAACACCCCCTCCGAAACCACGGTTACAAACATAGACAGTGGCATCCAGTTCACCATGAGCATCGCCGACGGTGGGCGTGCGTTTTTCCCAAATCAGAATGGATTTCTTACAAGCGCCCCGCTGTGGATAGAAAAAATCAGCACCCCAGGAACCTTCAACTTCACCTTGGAAGTTCAGTCTACAGCTGATCCGGACAACACTCTCTTGTCAGGCACAACGGGCAACATGGTCGTCCTGAATTTGGGGACAACAAACAACGGGCCCGGCACTCCATTCAACAATCCATCCAGCGGAACTTGGGACGTTGTTTTTCTGACGCAGTCTGGCGCGGAAGGAACCCGGTTTGACAGTGTAACCGGCAATCAGAACCTGTCAGTGGTTGGGGTCTTTAGTGGAATTCGCTTCATAACATCCACCAACAGCGCCACGCTGAACATAGAAACTCTCACCGTGAATGCCCTGTCATGTTTCTGCGCTGGCACACTGATTGCAACGCCGGAGGGCGACAAGGCGGTCGAAGACCTGCGCGAAGGCGATATGATCCGAACGGCGGATGGGGGCACGACTACGGTGCATTGGCTTGGACGGCAGAAGGTCAACTCTGCTTTGTCAAACCCCACACGCGTCAACCCGATTTGCATAACTGCCGGAGCCATCGCACCGAACGTGCCCACCCGCGATCTGTGGCTCAGCCAGGACCACGCAGTGGAGATTGACGGCGTGCTCTACAATGCTGGCACGCTGACGAACGGCACCACGATCTATCAGGTGGCGCGCATGCCAGCCGAGTTCACCTATTACCACGTAGAAACCGATGGCCATGAATTACTGCTGGCCGAGGAGCTGAGTGCGGAGACCTACATCGACTACCTCGTGGAAGGAAATTTCGACAACGCACGTCTTGCGCGGGTGATCCGGGAAATGAGCCTGCCGCGCGTGTCGTCGGCACGGATGGTGCCCGATGACATCAAGGCGCGGTTGGGGATCAGAAAACAGGTCAAAACTTCCAACGCGACCGTCGCGGCGTGAGGTCTGGCGCTCGCTGGATTGGTATGAGTTCTTTCTGCCGCCTTCCCGGGTGTGTCCCAGTGGCATATGGCGGGGGCTCTCCGCTCACAGTCGCGGGGGCGGCTGACGACTGAGCGCCCGGTTGGGTCCGCTGTCACGTCATTCCCATTTGATCCCTCGGCCACGTCCGCAACACTCGGGAACCTTGCACTGATTGGTATGGGTATGCGCAGTCAAACCGTCAAGGCGGATTCCGACGTGGAGGGTGTTGAGAACGGCGTTTGGGCGGCCAAAGAAACGCGGCAGGCGATCAGCAGATGGATTTACAGGCCATCATCAAATCAAATGTCGGAAAGACAACAAACGCTGTCGATCCGGCGCCTTCTTTGGGCATCGAATGGTTTAACTATTCCAGGATGCTCATCCCTGAGCGGGCGATCGTTGAAATCCAAAACCCGTGGCACGCGAACCAATAAACCACCAAGGCGCTAACACCACAGTGGCCGGGATTGGCCTGCTGATCCTCGGGTTGTTCGTCTTTTCCATTCAAGACGTGATCATGAAGTTTTTCAGCGATCAAATGGCGGTTCAGCAGGTTATTTTCGCACGAGGCGTCGTGACTCTTGCACTGATCAGTGCAGCCCTCTTCTACACGCAAGGCACGCGGGGATTTAGCACGCAAAGGCCCGTCCTGAATTGCCTCCGCGGCTTCTTTTCCTTCATCTGTTTCTCGACGTTTTCGATGTCGCTTGCAGTTCTGCCATTGGCGGATGCGATGCCGCTTTACTACACCGCACCTCTTTTCGTTGTGGTCTTGGCGGGTCCTCTTTTGGGGGAAAAGGTGGGCTACCGCGTTTGGGTCGCCATCGTGGCGGGCTTTGTGGGTGTCATCCTCGTTGCGCAGCCGAATGCCGACGGGATTGAACCCGCCATGGTTTTGGCCATTGTCTCTGCCCTTGCGTACAGCGCGCAGATTTTGCTGACCAGAGTGCTTGGCGCGTCAGACAGCGCGTTGGGTATGACGTTCTATTTGACGCTGATGTTCGTTCTGTTCAGCGGGTTGACCGGTTTGGTTTTTGGGTCAGGCTGGATGGATCAATTTGATCATCCGAGTGCGGCGTATCTGTTTCGGGCCTGGAGTGTTCCGAACCTGCCCCAGACGGGTTTGTTCCTCGTTCTTGGGCTGACGGGTACGATCGGGTTTTTCTGTATCAGTCAGGCCTATCGATACGGTCACGCAAATCAGATGGCACCGTTTGAGTATAGCTCTCTCCCGTTCGCGGTGCTTTGGGGTTGGTTGTTTTGGGGGGCATTGCCATCCACATCGACAGTGCTGGGCAGCCTGTTGATCGTCGGGGGCGGGCTGTTCATTGTCTATTCGGAAGTCAGATCCTCAAGGAGGTAGGCCCCGCGTCAGTTGACACTGAAATTTGACGCCCAAGGCTTCCGAGCGGATGTTCTGCATCGAACACGAAGACTGTCTTTACAACATGTCCCATCCCGGGTCACGGTATGGGTGTTTTCACCGAAAGAAGGGACACGAACATGCTCTGTCGCGTAGGAGAGATTGAGGTTTGGCGCGTGCTGGATTGGCAGGGGCTTTTCCTGACGCCCGAAGAGCTTTTCCCCAATGCGCCCCAAGATGTCGCGCAGATCATGGAGGCCCTGGCGCCCGGTACGGTCTGTCCGGATACGGGGCGTGTGAACCTGCCGGTGCAGGCATATGTGCTGAAGACGCCCGAGCGGACAATCCTAGTCGATACAGGTGTCGGCAACGACAGGA
The DNA here is from genome assembly GCA_963422235.2 of uncultured Roseovarius sp. Taxonomy (GTDB): domain Bacteria; phylum Pseudomonadota; class Alphaproteobacteria; order Rhodobacterales; family Rhodobacteraceae; genus Roseovarius. The sequence continues at coordinate 905,155 of CAXMWV010000002.1, read as the reverse complement.
CCAATGCCAGCCTAACGTTTTGGGATAAACTTGGCGACACGCAATTGATGGCAGAGCTTGCGCGTGCCGGGGTGACGCCGGAGGATATTGACCACGTGCTGTTTACCCATTTGCACATCGATCACATCGGGTGGAACACGCGCCTGGAAGACGGTGAATGGGTGCCGACGTTTCCAAATGCCACGTACCTGATGCCGGGGGCGGACAACGACTCAATGAAGGGGCGCGGGGTGGCCTCGTATGATGAAAGCATCGCGCCGATTGTTGCCTCGGGTCAGGCAGAGTTTGTGGATGCCGACATTGACCTCGGCCCCGGTATTTCCTTGATCGCGACGCCGGGCCACACGCCGGGGCATGTGTCTGTGTTGCTAGAGAGCGGCGATGATGGTGCGGTTCTGACCGGCGATGCGATTCATTCCACGGCGCAATGTCAGCATCCGGATTGGCAGTTCAAGTTTGATTGGAACGGTGAGATCGCCGTCGCCTCGCGCCGCAAACTTTTGGAGATGTGCGTCGAACGCAATCTGACCGTTATGGGCACGCATTTCGTTTTGCCGTCCATCGGTCGGGTCGTGGCGGACGGGGATGTCTTTCGGTGGGAGGCCCAGTAATGGCGCAGACCATTAACCCGCCTGCCGCTGACGCCAAAGCGTGAAGAGCCCGGCGGCCACGATGATAGTCGCGCCGATGGCCACGTTGCTGCGAATGGTCTCCGAGAAGATCGTCACACCGATGGCCGCCGCGAAGACCAGTTGGAAATAAGCAAAGGGTTGCACCGCCGTGACCTCGGCCAGCTCATAGCATTTGATCAGCGTGTAATGCCCCAGCGCCCCGGTGATGCACAGGATGCCCATCCAGACCCAGTTGCCGCCGCTCATCGGTTCCCAGAACCAGACGCCCACGATTGTCATTACGATAGAGCCGATGATCCCCGTCCAGAAAAAGCTGGTGGCGGCGCTGTCCACACGACCGGCATAGCGGGTCAGAAGGCCGTAAAGCGCAAACATCAGCGCGCCAATCAGCGGGACAACGGCGGCAGGTTTGAAGACGCCGTAGCCGGGTTCAAGAATGATCACGACGCCGATGAAACCCACCACGATCGCGGCCCATCGGCGCCAGCCCACATATTCGCCCAGGACCGGGCCGGACAGGGCCGCGGCCAGAAGCGGGTAGATGGCAAAGACCACGTGGCTCTCGACAAGACCTAAGAGCGTAAAGCCATAGATCATGACGCAGATCTGAAAGACGAGCAGCGCGCCACGCGTGATTTGCAGGATAGGGATCGACGTTTTAGCCGCGCCGCGCACCCCGCCGGTGGCGCGGCTGGCCATCACGATGACGAAGGCCGCGAAGAACCAGAAGCGTATCATCACGACCATGAAGACGTTGTATTCCCGCGCGAGGTGGCCGGAGATGCCGTCTTGCACGGCGAAGATGAATGTGGTGATCACCATCAGGATGATGCCCAGTCGGGTGTTCTGTTGTGCCATCAGTCTGGCTTTCTCGCGCGGGTCATGTGCCGTTTGCGCCCGTAGCCCGCGATGCGCTCCACCTCGAACCCCGCCGCCTGAAGCCCGCGTCGGACGGCCCCGGCGGCGGTGTAGGTGGCGGCGGTGCCGCCGGGTTTGGTGTGGTCATGGACAGCCTGCATCAGGTCATCTTCCCAAAGCTCGGGGTTCTTGGCGGGGGAAAAGCCGTCGAGGAACCAAGCATCTGCTTTGCCGGACCATGTAGGCAGGGTTTGGCGGGCATCCCCGGTGATAAGCTCAAAGCGCAGGTCGTCGAGGTCTATCACCGGCAAGGCTTGCCATTCTGCGGCCAGTTCCTGTGCAAGATCGTCGATCTCGGGAAAGGCCGCTTGTGCGCGGGTCATCTCTTCCGGGGTCATTGGGAAGGCTTCGAAACTGGTAAAGTGCAGTTTGCCCTTCTGCCCGCTTTGCCGCCAAAGCTGCAACGCGGCAAGAAGGTTAAGACCGCTGCCAAATCCCAGCTCGGCAATGTGGAAGCCATCCGCGAACCGTTCTGGCAGGTCATTGCCTGCAAGGAACACATGCCGGGTCTCCGCCAGCCCGTTCTCCAAACTGAAATAGGGATCATCGAAACGCCGCGAGACCGGCACGTCACCGTCGCGCCAATCCAGCTCCGAATGGCTTTGCGCCTTGGCGTTCACCTGCAATGTCCTTTATGTGCTGCGGGTCGATATGGGCGAGGCCATGTCGCGCGGACACTGCAAGGGAGCGGCAGGAATGGCAAGTACCGAGGTCACGGTTTTGGGGGCGGGCGTCTTTGGCCTGTCGGTGGCTTGGGCCTGTGTGCAGCGTGGTGCAAAGGTGCGGGTGATTGACCCGGGTGGGCCGGGGGCCGGGTCCTCCGGCGGGATCGTTGGTGCGCTGGCCCCGCATGTGCCGGAAAACTGGAACGACAAGAAGGCGTTTCAGTTGGACAGCCTGTTGATGGCGGAAAGCTTCTGGCGGGAGGTGGAGGACGTCTCTGGCTTGTCCTCCGGCTATGGCCGCTTGGGGCGTGTGCAGCCGGTCTTGGATGATCGCGGATTGGCCCTTGCACGGGAGCGGTGCGCAGGCGCCGAGGTGCTGTGGGGCGATGCCGCCAAGTGGGAGGTCACGGACACGCCGCCCATGGAGTTCGCGCCGCCTTCCCCCACCGGGTTTTACATCCATGACACGTTGTCGGGTCGCATTCACCCGCGCCGGGCGTGCAAAGCGTTGGCGGGGGCCCTGGTGGCACGCGGGGCAGAGGTGCTGCGAGACGGCGCGGTGCAGGGGGTTGTCATCCACGCGACAGGGGCCGCCGGGTTGTTGGAGATGTCTGAGGCGATGGGCAAATCGGTAGGCAACGGGGTGAAGGGGCAAGCGGCCTTACTGGAGTTCGAGGCCCCCGAGAGTGCGCAGCTTTTTATTGATGGCGTGCATATTGTACCCCATGCCGATGGGACAACGGCGATCGGGTCGACGTCGGAGCGAGACTATGATGCGGGTGACGCGACCGATAGCCAACTGGATGATCTGATAGAAACGGCCCGGGTAGCTGTGCCTGCTTTGAAACAGGCGACCGTGTTGCAACGCTGGGCCGGGGTGCGGCCACGGGCCAAGTCACGCGCGCCGATGCTGGGGACGCACCCTTTGCATGAGGGGCAGTTCATCGCAAATGGCGGCTTCAAGATTGGCTTTGGCATGGCGCCCAAGATGGCCGAGGTGATGGCCGATCTTGTGCTTGAGGGGCGTGACGCCATTCCGGAGTGTTTCAAATCGGAGGCGTCTTTTTAAAGCGTCCGAGACGGCGCTTGGTTAAGCCTCGCGCTCAAACCGAAAATTGATCTGCGTGGCATGGGTTGGATTTGAGTATTTTTGACCAGAAAGAAGCATTATCTTTGTCTTCTTTCTGGTTTCAAATACTCATGGCACGATCGCACGGCCTGGTACTTCCTTCGGGCGGTGCGCAAACGCAGCTCCCACCTTCCCACGCCGCAAATTCCGGGCTAGACAGATCGCATGACGTGGAACATCCCGAATATCCTCACGACGCTGCGCCTGCTGGCAGCGCCCGGTGTGGCGGTGATGTTTCTCTATTTCACCCGCCCCTGGGCGGACTGGTTTGCGCTTGTGCTGTTCGTCAGCGCCGCGATCACCGACTGGTTTGATGGCTACCTGGCCCGCGCGTGGAAGCAGACCACGAAATTGGGCGCGATGCTCGATCCGATTGCCGACAAGGCGATGGTGGTGATCGCGCTGATGGTGATCGTGGGCTATTCTTCCACCAGTTGGACCCCGTGGCTGGTTCTGCCTGCCACCGTGATCCTGTTTCGCGAAGTGTTCGTCTCTGGCCTGCGGGAATTTCTGGGCGACACGGCGGGTACTCTGAAGGTGACGAGCCTTGCCAAGTGGAAGACCGCGACGCAGATGACCGCGATTGCCGTTTTGTTCGCGCAGGGTGTGTTTGAGCACTACCTTGTGGCCAATACCGACGGTATGGATCAGGCCATGGTGGATGCCATTCTGACCGGGCAGGTGGAGGACGTGCTGGGCCTGCAATGGAAGCTGGAAGGCATGATCTGGAGCGGGCGGATCGGGCTTTGGCTGTTGTGGATTGCCGCCGCTCTGACGTTGATCACGGGGGCGGAATACTTCAAGAAGTCGATCCCCTATCTGAAGGATTGAGACGATGGATGTGCTCTATTTCGCGTGGGTGCGGGAACGCATCGGGCGGCCCAAGGATGTGGTTGAGACTGAGGCCGCCACCGTGATGGATCTGGTGGAAGAGCTGCGCGCGCGGGAAGTGCGCTATGAGGCGGCGTTTGCTGATCTGTCGGCTCTGCGGGTGGCGGTGGATCAGGAATTGACCGAGTTTGATGCGCCGCTGGAGGGCGTGCGCGAGGTGGCGTTCTTTCCGCCGATGACGGGCGGCTGATCCGTTGAATATTCGCGTTCAATCCGAGGCGTTTGATCTGGGGCGGGAGGCCAATGCTTTTGCTGCCCGGCAGACGGGCATGGGCGCGGTTGTGACCTTTACCGGGATCGTGCGCGATCTGCCCGGGGGCGGGTTGCAGGCCATGGAGATTGAGCACTATCCCGGCATGACGCAAAGCGCGTTGTCTTCGATTGCGGAGGAGGCCGTGACGCGGTGGAGCCTTGGCGATGTCATGGTCATTCACCGGTTTGGGGCGCTAGGGCCGGATGAGCTGATCATGATGGTCGCAACAGCGGCGCGGCACCGGGCGGATGCGTTTGAAGCGGCGGAGTTTTTGATGGACTATCTCAAGTCCCGCGCGCCGTTCTGGAAGAAGGAAGTGACGGAGGGCGGGGCCGATTGGGTTAAGGCGCGGGACGAGGATGAGGATGCGTTGAAGCGTTGGTGAGGCCTGTACTCCATCGCATGTTTTCCAGCGCTCCGTTGAACGCTCTTTTCAAGCTTCGCCGTTGATCTCTGCGTGCCGTCGCGTGAATTCGCCGCGTAGGCTTCGGCGTAAAATTGCAGCTTCTTCTCTCTTCTTTGCCTCGTCACCCTCTGGGATCAGCTTTGGCACCTCGACCGGTTTTCTGTTGTCGTCGACCGCCACCGTTGTGAAGTAACAAGAATTGGTGTGCCGGACCTTTCCGGAACGTATTTCTTCGGCTTCCACACGGATGCCGACCTCCATTGACGTTCGGCCCGTGGCGTTGATGGAGGCCAGGAAAGTCACAAGTTCGCCCACAAAGATGGGCTCTTTGAACATGACCTGATCTACCGAGAGCGTGACGCAGTATCGGCCCGAGTACCGTGACGCGCAGGAGAAGGCGACACGGTCGAGCAGGTTGAGCAGCGCGCCGCCATGAACGTTGCCGCTGAAATTGGCCATCTCCGGCGTCATGAGAACTGTCATTTGGAGGGTGTGATTGCCGCTCATACTGGCATCCTTTTGGGGTCTTGATCATGCACTGATAGTAGCAGGACATGGCCGCTGCAAACCGTGGCGCGATTGTTGAGAGCTGGATCGATGGGTTTAGGATGGTTTCGACCAGCCCCCACCCCCCGGCGTGTCCATGCCAAACACCGATCCCACGGGCAGGTCAATCTCGTCATTCCCCGCCATCTCACGTTGTGAGCTGTCTGGTAGCTCAGCCCAGTTGCGACCCACTTGACCCGGCCCGCCGCCGTCGCCACCGAACGGCGGCACGATGCGGTGGTTGGTGAGGGTGGTGACGGTCACTGGCTCAAGGAAGCGCAGGCGGCGGGTCAGACCGTTGCCACCGCGCCATTTGCCGAGCCCGCCTGAGCCGTCGCGGATGGTGAAGGTTTCCAGCCGCACGGGGAAGCGTTTTTCGAGGATCTCGGGATCGGTCATGCGGGTGTTGGTCATGTGGCTTTGGATCGCGTCGCAGCCGTCAAAACCCGGCCCCGCGCCGGTGCCGCCCGCGATGGTCTCGTAGTTCTGGAAGTCCTCATTGCCCCAGACGAAATTGTTCATCGTGGCCTGAGACCCGGCGATCACGCCCAAAGCGCCGTAGAGCGCATTGCACGCCGCCTGGCTCACCTCCGTGTTCCCGGCAATCACCGCCGCCGGGTAGTTCGGGTTGATCATCGACCCTTCGGGCACCACGATCTCCAGCGGTTTCAGGCAGCCCTGATTGAGCGGGATATCGGCCCCCACCATGGTGCGGAAGACGTAGAGCACGACCGCGCTGGAGATGGATTTGGGCGCGTTGTAGTTGCCCGAATGCTGCAGCGAGGTGCCCGTGAAATCAATCTTGGCCGTGCGGGTGTCTCGGTCCACGGTGACGGACACCTCGATCTGCAACCCGCTGTCCATCGGGTAGGTGAACTGCCCGTCGCGCAGCCGGTCGATCACGCGGCGCACGCTTTCCTCGGCATTGTCCTGCACGTGGCCCATATAGGCCTGCACGACGTCGAGGCCGAAGGTGTCCACGACTTTCAGCAACTCCTGCCGCCCGGTTTCATTGGCCGCGATCTGGGCTTTCAGGTCGGCCATGTTGTGCGGGATGTTGCGGCAGGGATAGCGGCCTGAGGCAAGCAGGGCTTCGGTTTCCGCCTCAAGCAGTGTGCCTTCATCGACGAGTTTGACGTTGTCGATCAGGACGCCTTCTTCCTCGATATGCTGGCTGTCGGGGGGCGCGGAGCCGGGAGTGCGGCCGCCGATATCGGCGTGGTGGCCACGGGAGCCGAGCCAGAAGACAGGCTTGCCTTCGACAAAGACAGGCGTGACCACGGTGACATCGGGCAGATGTGTGCCGCCGTTGTAAGGCGAGTTTAGCACGAAGGCGTCGCCCGGTTTGGCATCGGGGTTGAGGCGCATCATGGTTTTGATGGAATCGGACATCGAGCCCAGATGCACCGGCACATGGGGCGCGTTGGCGACGAGATCGCCTTTCTCGTCAAAGATCGCGCAGGAGAAATCGAGGCGTTCCTTGATGTTGACGGACCAGGACGTGTTCTCAAGCGTGAGGCCCATCTGGTCGGCCACGGACATGAAGAGGTTGTTGAAGACCTCCAGCAGGACCGGGTCGGCGGCGGTGCCTGCCGCAGCCGCACGCGGGGCGGCTTCGATGCGGTCGAGGATCAGGTTGCCATGGGCATCGACCCGCGCGGCCCAGCCGGGTTCGACGACATTGGTGCCGGTGGGCTCAGTGATGATGGCAGGGCCTTTGACGGGCGTCTTGGGGTCAAGGCGGGCGCGGTCATAGATTGGCACGTCGCGCCAAGCGCCGTCCGTGTAGAGGGGGATCTGTGCTGTGGGAGTGCCATCGCCGCTGTCCATTTGCGCCTTGACTTCCACGCCGCTTTCGCCGGAGGCTTCGACACTGATCATCTCAATCAGGATGTCGCGGTCAGGGGAGATGAAGCCGAAGCGGGCTTTGTGGCGGGTTTCGAATTCAGCTTGGGCCTCGGCGATGGAGGACGCGCCTGTTTTAAGTGTTTGCTGTGAGCCGTCATAGCGCAGGTGGAGCGAAAGGGTTTGGGAGACGTTCTGCCCGCCCTGTGCCGCCACATCTTCGGAGGCGTCGGTCGCCATGGCATCGAGGCGGGTTTGGGCCTTGGCCAGATCGCTCAGCGGTGCATCAAACTGTTCCTCGCGCATTGCGGTGATAGAGGCAAGGCCCATGCCATAGGCGGACAATACGCCTGCGTATGGATGGACGAGAACGCGTGTCATGCCCAATGCGTCGGCCACGAGGCAAGCGTGCTGGCCACCCGCGCCGCCGAAGCATTGCAGGGTGTAGCGCGTGACGTCATGGCCGCGCTGGACGGAGATTTTCTTGATCGCGTTGGCCATGTTGTCGACGGCGATGCGCAGGAAGCCTTCGGCCATGTCTTCGGGGGAGCGAGGGGCGTCACCTGTCTCTTTCGCCACTGTCTCGGCCAGCGCGGCGAATTTCTCTCGCACCACGTCGGCGTCGAGCGGTTCATCGCCGTTGGGACCAAACACAGGCGGGAAGTGATCGGGGTTCAGCTTGCCCAGCATCACGTTGCAATCGGTCACGGCCAGCGGCCCGCCCCGGCGATAGCAGGCCGGGCCGGGATCAGCGCCTGCGCTTTCGGGGCCAACCTGAAAGCGGCCGTCTTCGAATTTGCAGATCGACCCGCCGCCGGCCGCGACGGTGTGGATGTCCATCATGGGCGCGCGCATCCGCACGCCGGCCACTTCGGTTTCAAAGCTGCGTTCGTATTCGCCTGCGTAGTGGCTCACGTCCGTCGATGTGCCGCCCATGTCGAAGCCGATGAGCAGGTCAAAGCCTGCCTCTTCGCCCGTGTTGGCCATGCCCACGATGCCACCTGCGGGCCCGGAGAGGATCGCGTCTTTGCCCTGAAAGGCCTGCGCTTCGGTCAGCCCGCCGTTGGATTGCATGAAGAGCAGCTGATAGCAGGCGCGGCCCAGATCGAGGGCACCGGCCACTTGCTCGACATACCGGCGCAGGATGGGCGAGAGGTAGGCGTCGACCACAGTTGTGTCGCCCCGCCCGACCAGTTTGGCGAGGCGAGAAACGGAGGAGCTTGTCGAGATTTGGGTGAAGCCGATCTCGCGAGCAATCTCGGCCACACGGGCCTCGTGCGTTGGGTTGAGATAGGCGTGCAGCCCCGCGATGGCGACGGCGCGGATGCCACTGTCATAGGCCGTTTGCAGGCTGGCGCGGGTCGTGTCTTCGTTGAGGGGGACCAGGACATTGCCCTCGGCGTCGAGCCTTTCCTCCATCTCGGCGACATCTTCATAAAGCAGATCGGGACGTTTGATTTCGAGATCAAAGAGGCGAGGGCGGGTTTGGTAGCCGATCTTCAAGAGATCACGGAAGCCTTGGGTGATCATCAGAAGGACCCGTTCGCCTTTACGTTCCAACAGCGCATTGGTGGCCACGGTCGTGCCCATCTTCACAGCCCGGATCGACGCCTCGGGGAAGCTATCCGTCACGCCCATCAGGTCGCGGATTCCCTGTACGGCGGCATCCTTGTAGCGGTCGGGGTTCTCTGACAGCAGTTTGTGGGTGTGCACCTGACCGCCTGGGTCAAGGGCCACGATATCGGTGAACGTGCCGCCCCGGTCGATCCAGAATTCGCACATGGGCTTTGCCCTTTCTTTGCGTTGTGTTGCGCCCATTCTGGAAAGGACATGGAAGGGAATGTCAACGCAGTGCGGTCATTGAACTTTCACGCTGTTTGCGCATAACTCGCCACATACCCTTTGCTGACAGGAGCAACCCCGATGGACCTTCGCAAATTGACAGATGATTTTTCCGTCTCGCCCCAGGTGGACGTGGACCATATGCGAGAGATTGCGGGGGCGGGGTTCAAATCCGTGATCTGCAACCGGCCGGACAATGAGGATCCGGGCCAGCCGGATTGTGACAGCATTTTTGAGGCGGCCACAGCGGAAGGGCTCGAGTCCCGCTGGATCCCGGTGTCGGGCGGGATGTTCACGCCGGAGTCTCTGAGTGAGTTTCGCAAGGCGCTGGAGGAGTTGCCGCGCCCGGTGCTGGCCTATTGCCGGTCGGGCACGCGCTGCACCATGCTCTGGGCGATTACGCAGCACGGGGCGATGGATGACGCGGATATTGCTGAGCGGGCGGCGAAGGCGGGCTATGATGTGTCCGGGCTTCTGGCGCAGTTGAGCCGGAGTTAAGGGCTGCCATGCGGTGGGAGGTTGACCCATCGAATTGGGACGCGCTTCCTGCGCCGGTGAGGCCCGTCGAGGGGACCTTGGTGCGCGGTTTTTCGCAAACCTCGCCCAGGGCGGAATTGCCGGGCGCATTGCGGGTGCATCTGATCGGGCTTCTGACAACGCAGGCTGACTGGGACGGTGTGATCACCATTGCCGGTGGTGGGGTGCATCACTGGGTGCATGTCAGCGCGGGCGAAGCGGTGAGCATGATGGGGTTTGTGACGCCTGCGTTGATCGAGACGCTGGGCGGGGCGGATGTGCCGGATGAAGCGGCGATTGGGGATACGATGAGCCGACCCGAGCGCTTGGCGGCGCATCTGCGATCTGCTCAGTTGGCCGGTGACGGGGCGGCTGTGACCGGGCATCTGATCGGGGCCGAGTTGGCGGCGGCACGGATGTATTGGCTGGGGCAGCAGGTGGCTGTTCTGGCAGAGCGGGTGTCGCCTTATGAGGCGGCTTTGAAGGCGCAGGGGGTTGGGGTGTTGAGTGTGAGGCTCTAGGGCCCAAGTAATGCCTTTGTCCCGCGGTGGTTTGATCTACGCACCCGCGCGGAATCAAGGGCGTAGCCCGCCGCGCATCGCCAGGCCGCCCCCCGGACTGGCGATTTGGCAGGATCAGCGCAACGTTCGAACGGCGCAATGAGGTTGCACGATAAATCGAGTCGTTCATTGGCCGGTTCGCCACTCCGCGGCCTGGCGATGCGCGGCTGGATCGCCTCTAACCCGCGGCAGGTGCACCGCTGCGATGGCGGCAGGGGCCGGTGACGGCGGCGATGGCGAGGATCAGTCCCGAGACCGTTGCGATCATGCCCGCAGCACTCACGGAACTTGCAAAGCCCAGCCAGAGCGGGCCGTAGCCTGCCAGAACGTAGCCGAGGATCGCCGACAAGGTTGCGAAGACCACTGACCAGATCACCTGTGCCTCCAGCCGATTGGTCATCATTCGCGCTGCAGCGGGCGGGCAGATGAACATGGTGATGACGATGATCGAGCCAACCGCGTCGAAGGCTGCGACCGCCGCGATGGCGGAGACGATGACGAGGCCAAGCCCGATCGCCCCAACAGGCAGGCCGAGGGTGCGGGCGAAGCCTTCGTCAAAGGTGGAGAGTTTCAGCGGGCGCCAGAAGAGGATCGTCAGGGCCGTGACGAACACCAGGGCGATCGCCATGCGGGGCAATTCGTGGGGTAGGCCGGCTAACGCGTTGAGATCCGTTAAGGACGACCAGCCCGTCGCATCGAGCCAGATCAGGCTTTCGAGATTGCCGAAAAGCGCGTGTTCCACGTCGAGGTGAACACCGGACGTGTCGGATTGTTCCAGCAGCAGCACGCCACCTGCGAACATGGCGGTGAAGACGACGCCCATAGCAGCCCCCGGTTCAATACGGCCCACGCGGCGGATGAGGTCAATCAGCAGCACGGTCACCAGCGCCGCCACGCCCGCGCCGATCATCATGGGCCATGCGCTGACTGTGCCGGTGACGAGGAACGCCAGAACGATGCCGGGCAGGACGACGTGGCTGATGGCGTCGCCGATCAGGGCTTGACGGCGCAACAGCAGGAAGTTGCCCGGCAATGCGCAGGCGATGGCGGCGCATGTGCCGATCACCATGGGTGGCAGGGAGAGGGCGACGAATTCCGCGCTCATGATTTCACCGCTTCTGGCCCGAGTGATGTGTCGAGTTCGGCCAGTTGATCCGGGGTCAGGAGTGTTTCAAGCGGTGTCAGCCCATCATAGAGCGCGGCTGCCGCTTCATGTCTTGGATCGGCGCGCAGGATTTCCCAGCGGCGTTCATCCAGAAGCGCGCGGGCGGCTTGGGCGCGGCCTGCATCGGTGGCGACACCATCGGCACGAATAAGCCCCGCGCGGCGCATCAAACGCAGGGTGAGGCGTTCGTATATCGGCTGTCCTTGGGCCAGCGCCAAGAGCCCCTGCCGCACATGCACACGGGCTTGAAATCTGTGGTGCCGCAACAACGCTGCCAGCACGCCACGCTCAGGTGCGAAAAGCAGTGAGATCGCGAAGATAGCAAAGGCAATGAGCACGATGATCGGGCCGGTGGGCAGGTCAGGCGCGGTGGCAGACAGGGCCGCGCCGATATAGCCGGACGCGCCTCCGATAGCGGCGGCGATGATGACGACGTGGCCGACCTGGTTGCTCCAGAACTGCGCGGCGACGGCGGGGATGATCAGAAGGGCGACGATCAGGATGAGACCGACGATCTTCAGGCCCACCACGGTGATGGCCAGGGCCAGACCCATCATCGCCAGTTCTGTACGCCGCACATTGATGCCGGTGGAGGTGGCGTAGTTGGGGTCAAACGCCACGAGGGACATGGGGCGGTGCAAGATGAGCGTGAGGATCAGCACCAAAGCCCCGCCCGCGGCGATGATCACCGCGTCGTTCCAGAGCATCCCGGCGGTGGAGCCGAGCAGGAAGCTTTCCAGCCCCGCCTGCCGGCCCATTTGCATGGATTGGATGATGGTCAGTAGGACGATGCCGAAGCCGAAGAAGACCGAAAGCACCGCGCCGATGGCTGCGTCCTCGGTCAGACGGGTGCGGTTGGAGAGCCAGCTGACGCAGAGAAGCCCGATCCAGGCCGACAGCGCCGATCCGGCGAGCAGGCCCACGAGCATGCGCCCATCGCCGCCCATCAAAACCATCGCGATGAAGGCCAGCCCAATGCCTGGTAGAGTGGCATGGCTGATCGCATCGCTGACCAGTGCGCGTTTGCCAACGTAAAGAAACGTGCCCGTTGCTCCGGCGGTGATACCGAGCAGCGCCGCGCCAATGGCGACGAGGGAGGCGTTATAGCCCAGCTGCAGTGTTAGGGCTTCGAGTATCATGTCAGGACCCAGCCGCGAACGCGCCGGAGGTCGTCACCCGGCGTCGCGCATTTGCGCGGTGGCCAGCCGACCGCCATAGGTTCTGTGCAGGTTCGCGTCGGTAAAGACTTCGGCAACCGGCCCTTCGGCGATCTTCGTGGTGTTGATCAGGAAGACGCGGTCGAAATACTCCGGTACCGTGGCCAGATCGTGATGCACGGCGACGACGGTTTTGCCCTGGGCCTTGATCTCTTGCAGCACGGCAATGATCGCCTTTTCGGTGGCCGCATCCACGCCTGCGAAAGGCTCATCCAGCAGGAACAAATCCGCGTTTTGCGCGAGGGCACGGGCGAGGAACACGCGTTGTTGCTGTCCGCCCGAGAGCTGACCGATCTGGCGGTCGGCAAAGCCATCCATGCCGACGCATTCAAGGCAGGCCATTGCTTGTTTCACATGACGGCCACGCACCCGGCCCAGAAGGCCAAGCTGGCCATAAAGACCCATGGTTACGACATCCAAGACACGCGTGGGAAAATCCCAATCGACGCTGGCGCGCTGTGGCACGTAGGCGATGCGCGCCCGGCTGTCCGCAAGGGGTGCGCCAAAGCAGGTGATGTGGCCCGAGAGCGGTGCCACGATCCCCAGGGCCGCCTTCAGCATGGTGGATTTGCCTGCGCCGTTGGGGCCGACAATTGCCGTCATCGCGCCGGGTTCAAACGTGGCGTCGACCGAGAACACAGCCGGCTTTTCGCCGTAAGAGACCGTCAGGCCGCGGATCGCAAGCGGGGCGTCTTCCCGATGGTCGATCGGGGTGAGTTTGCCATGATCTGCGGCCAGTGTGACGTTCATTTGTTAGCTACCTGCCGAAAGTTTGCCGTCCATGCCGCCCTCTGGCACGGTGCCGCCAAGGGCCGCCGCGATGGTGGTGACATTGTGGTCGATCATGCCGAGATAGGTGCCTTCATAGGTTCCCGGCTCACCCATGGCATCGGAAAAGAGCTCGCCACCGATCTTGACCTCATGGTCTTTGGCGGCGGCACCTTCGATCAGCGCCTTGATGTTGCGGTCGGAGACCGAGCTTTCGACAAAGACCGCACGGATGTCGCGTTCGACCAGCATGTCGACAAGTTCCGAGATACGGTCGAGACCGGCCTCGGATTCGGTCGAGATGCCTTGAATGCCCATTACCTCGAAGCCGAAATTGCGGCCAAAATAGCCAAAAGCATCATGGGCGGTCAGCAGCACACGGGCCTCTTCCGGAACGGTGGAGAGGGATGTCTTGGCATAGTCGCCCAGACGCGCGATCTCGGTCAGGTAGTCACCTGCGTTGAGCTCGAATGTCTCGGAATGCTCAGGGGCGGCAGAGGAGAGCGCTTGCGTGACGGTGCGGACCACGTCGGCCCAAAGCTCAGGCTCCATCCAGACATGGGGGTCAAAGCGACCTTCATAGTCCTCATGCGCGATCAGCTTGCTTTCTGACACGCCTTCGCCCACGGCAACGACGAGCTGTTTGTCTGCCATCTCAAGCAGCAGCTCTTCCATCTGGGCCTCAAGATAGAGACCGTGCCATAGCACCAGATCCGCACGGGTGAGGGAAACAATATCCGTGCGGGTCTGGCGATAGGCATGGGGATCCACACCGGGCCCCATGAGAGTTTGTACAATAACCTTGTCACCGCCGATGCGCTGGGCGGCGTCGGCAATCATGCCGGTTGTGGCCACCACGTTCACAGGGGCGTCCATCGCGAAGAGGGGAGAGGCCGCCGCCAAAGGGAGGGATGCGCCAAATCCAACAAATGTCCGTCTGGACAGAGTCATGTCATGTGCCTCATGTCAGTTGTTACCTACATGAATATGAGAGTCATTCGCAACTTGTCAATGCACTTGCGACTTATTCTCAATTAGATGTGAGCGCTTTTGGGCCGGACTGCGCATTATTTTGGCGTCCGTGCGTGTTGCAGATGCTGGGTTTTGAGTATTTTCGACCAGAAAGAAGCGGGGTTTTGGCTTCTTTCTGGTCGAAAATACTCATGCACCGAAGCTGGCGGCGCGCGCAGGTCTTGGCGTTCAATTGCCGAAACTGGCCGTTCGGGGGGCCTGCGGCGCTTGCCAATCGCGCAGGCGCGTGTCACGATTTTGGCTCTGGGAATGAAAGCCTCGCCCGCCATGCCGATCCAGTCACAAGATAACCTGTCCGAGACCGCACCTGTCGGTGCGCAGCAGCTTCCGCAGACGGTGGAGAGCCGCAACGACGGCATGCTGCTTGATCTGGATTGGGTGATGGGGGTTCAGGCCAACCGGTCGGCCATCGAACGCCGCGCGGCGAGCCTTCCTGCGCGGCGCAGTTTGAAAAAGGCGCATCAGGCGGCGTGGCTCTGCCGGGCGATCTCCTGCATTGATCTGACCACTCTGTCGGGGGACGACACCGAAGGCCGGGTGAAACGGCTCTGTGCCAAGGCGCGGCGGCCTGTGCGGGGGGATCTGCTGGAGGTGATGGGCATGGAGGGCCTGACGGTGGGTGCGGTCTGTGTCTATCACGACATGATCGGGGTTGCGGTGGAGGCGTTGGAAGGGTCCGGCCTGCCGGTGGCGGCAGTGTCGACCGGGTTTCCGGCGGGGCTTTCGCCCTTGCCGCTGCGCATTGCCGAGATCGAGGCCAGTGTGGCGGCGGGCGCGAGGGAGATCGACATCGTGATTTCGCGCCGCCATGTGCTGACGGGCAACTGGCAGGCGCTTTACGATGAGCTGCGCGCCTTCCGGGCGGCCTGTGGTGAGGCGCATATGAAGGCCATTCTGGCCACCGGAGAGCTGGGCAGTCTGCGCAATGTGGGGCGCGCCTCGCTGGTGGCGATGATGGCGGGGTCGGATTTCATCAAGACCTCCACCGGCAAGGAAAATGTCAATGCGACGCTGCCTGTCACGCTGGTCATGCTGCGCGCCATTCGGGACTATCACGCACGCACCGGGTTAAGGGTCGGGTACAAGCCGGCGGGCGGGATATCGAAGGCCAAGGATGCGCTGGTCTATCTGGCGATGATCAAGGAAGAGCTGGGGGACCGGTGGTTGCGGTCTGATCTCTTCCGGTTTGGCGCCTCCAGCCTGCTGGGCGATATTGAGCGGCAGTTGGAGCATCATGTGACGGGTGCCTATTCGGCGGGTTGGCGTCATGGCGTGGGTTAGGCGCATGTTGAACACGCGGAACTTGAGTATTTTGAACCAGAAAGAAGCATGAGAGCTGTCCATGACAATACGTGAGCTCTATGAGGCGATGGACTATGGTACTGCGCCGGAAAGCGCGGCAGACGCGCTGGCTTGGATCGTGGATCAGGGCGGACGGTTCGGTCATTTCATCAATGGTGAGTTTACTGATCCGGGTGACGGGTTCGAAGCGCGCAACCCGGCGACGGGCGAGGTTTTGGCGGGTTTGACGCAGGCCAGTGCGGTGGATGTGGATGCAGCCGTTGATGCGGCGCGGGCCGCGCAGGAGCCTTGGGCGAAACTCTCGGGGCATGACCGGGCGCGGTACCTCTATGCGCTGGCGCGGCTGGTGCAGAAACATGCGCGGCTCTTTGCGGTGCTGGAGGTGCTGGACAACGGCAAGCCGATCCGCGAGGCGCGCGATATCGATATCCCGCTGGTGCATCGGCATTTCTATTTCCATGCAGGGCTGGCCCAGTTGATGGAGAACGAACTGCCGGGGCGGGAGCCTGTGGGCGTGTGTGGTCAGGTGATCCCGTGGAATTTCCCGCTTCTGATGCTGGCGTGGAAAGTGGCCCCTGCGTTGGCGGCGGGCAATACGGTCGTCCTGAAACCGGCGGAATGGACATCGCTGACAGCGCTTTTGTTCGCGGATATCTGCAGGCAGGCGGGCCTGCCCAAAGGTGTGGTCAATATCGTCACCGGTGACGGCGCGGTGGGGGAGATGATTGTCGCCCATGAGGGCATCGACAAGGTGGCGTTCACGGGCTCAACGACGGTGGGTCGTCGGATCCGGGAGGTGACTGCCGGGCAGGGCAAAGCGCTGACCTTGGAGCTGGGGGGTAAGAGCCCGTATATCGTGTTTGACGATGCGGACCTAGACAGTGCGGTCGAAGGTCTGGTCGACGCAATCTGGTTCAATCAGGGGCAGGTGTGCTGCGCGGGGTCACGGCTGTTGGTGCAGGAGGGCGTGGCAGAGCGGTTCTACGACAAGCTGCGCGCGCGGATGGCGAAGCTGCGGGTGGGGGACCCGCTGGACAAATCCATAGATGTCGGCGCGATGGTGGACCCGGTGCAGGTGGCGCGGGTTGAGGCGCTGTTGGCGGACCATCCGGAAGGGGAGCGGTTTGATGCGGCGGTTGAGATGCCTGCGCAGGGCGCGTTTCTGCCGCCCATGCTGATCACCGGACTGGCCCCATCGGATGCATTGATGCAGGAAGAGATTTTTGGCCCTGTGCTGGTGGGCTGCACCTTCCGAACGCCGGAAGAGGCGGTGAGCCTTGCCAACAACACGCGCTACGGGCTGGCCGCATCTGTCTGGTCGGAGAATATCAACCTCGCGCTGGGCATCGCGCCGCAATTGGCGACGGGTGTAGTGTGGGTGAACGGGACCAACATGTTTGATGCCGCCGCGCCTTTTGGCGGCGTGCGCGAAAGCGGGTTTGGACGTGAAGGCGGTTGGGATGGTCTGGCCGCCTATACCAAGCCCAAGCATCGGACGAAGCCCATTGAGAAGACCAAGCCGTTTGCCGGGTCTGCGGCAGGCGAGGGTGGCGTTGACCGAACCCTGAAGCTGTACATCGGGGGCAAGCAAGCCCGGCCCGATGGGGGGTATTCGCGCGCGGTGTATTCCAAACGCGGTGCCCTGATGGGGCAGGTGCCCATTGCCAATCGCAAGGATATCCGCAACGCGGTGGAAGCGGCGCGCGGGGCAAAGGCCTGGGGCAAATCTACCGGACATGGGCGGGCGCAGATCCTGTACTTCATGGCGGAGAACCTTGCGGCGCGCAGTGATGAGTTCGCGTCGCTGATCAACACCATGACCGGAAAGCGCAGCGGCAAGGCCGAAGTAGAGGCGAGCGTGTCGAGGCTCTTCACCTATGCCGCCTGGGCGGACAAGTATGACGGCAGGGCGCAGGGTGTGCCTTTGCGCGGAATGGCGATGGCCCTGCGCGAACCGGTGGGTGTGATTGGCGCGTTTTGTGCGGATGACGCGCCATTGCTTGGGCTGGTTTCCGTGATGGGCCCGGCGATGGCGATGGGCAACCGCAGTGTCCTGGTGGCGTCAGAGCCGTTCCCGATGGCCGCGCTTGAGATGGTGCAGGTGCTTGAAACGTCGGATGTGCCTGCCGGTGTCGTCAACATCCTGACAGGCAGCCATGCCGAGCTGGCCCCTCATATGGGCGCGCATGCAGATGTCGACGCGGTCTGGAGTTTTTCCTCGTCTGATATCTCTGCCGAGAGCGAACGGGCCAGCGCGGGCAATCTGAAGCGGACTTGGGTGAACAATGGGCTGGGTTTCGACTGGCGGTCGGATCATGGCGAAGGGACGGATTTCCTGAGTGCCGCGACCGAGGTCAAAACCGTTTGGGTGCCGTATGGGGAGTAGCCGGATCATGCGGTTTCTTGCGGCCGCACTCATGGCCCTTTGCCTGACGGCGTCGCCAGGTATGGCGGTGGATAAGGCGCAGGTGGAACGGCAGTTTCAAAGCTGGCTGCAAAATACCGTTTGGCCGCGTGCGCGGGCCAAGGGGGTCAAGCGCGCCACGTTTGATGCCGCATTCAAGGGCGTAGAGCTGAACTGGGATTTGCCCGACCTGGTGCCGCCCGGCACGCAAGCGCAGACACCGAGGTCACAGCGGCAGTCGGAGTTCGGTTCACCCGCCTATTACATGCGCAGCAGCGCGTTGCGCGATGCCACGGCAGCGGGCCAGCGGATGGCCAGCCGCCACGCTAAGGCGCTTGAGCGGGTCGAGGCGCAGACCGGTGTGCCCTGGCGCATCATCGTGGCGATCTGGGGCCGGGAAAGCGGGTATGGCCGGGTGGCGAGCAAGTACGACGCGTTCGAGGTTCTGGGCACCAAGGGGTTCATGAGCACACGGGCGGATTACTTTACCGATGAGCTGATTGCGGCCCTGCAAATCAAGCAGAAGGGATACGTTTCAGGTTCCCTGCGCAGTTCCTGGGCTGGTGCGCTGGGCCAGCCGCAATTCATGCCCACGAACTTTCTCAAGTATGCCCGCGATGGCGACGGTGATGGGCGGCGCGATATCTGGGAGTCTGAGCCTGACACCTTTGCGTCCATCGCCGCGTACCTGCGGGACAAAGGTTGGATCAGTGGGCGCGATTGGGGGTTTGAGGTTAAGCTGCCCAAGTCGCTGTCCTGTACGATGGAGGGCCCGGATCAGGCGCGTACGATTGCGGAGTGGGTCGATCTGGGGATCACCCGTGTCTGGGGCCGACCGTTCCCTGACCACGAATTGAAGGGCAAGGCGTCCTTGATGCTGCCGGCAGGGCGAAAGGGGCCTGCGTTCCTCGTAACGCCCAATTTCTACGTGCTGAAGGACTACAACTTCAGCGATCTTTACGCGCTCTTTGTCGGCCACATGGGGGACCGGATAGACTTCAACATGAAGGACTTCCGGGGCAAGTGGGGCAAGTTCGGTAAGATGTACCGTTCGGACATTGCGGCCATGCAGCGGGGGCTGGAGGCGAAGGGATTTGACGTCGGCGGTGCCGATGGGCTGGCCGGGTTCAAGACGCGGCGGTCGATCGGAGCGTGGCAAAATACGGCGGGCCGAAGCGAAACCTGTTTTCCGGATGCTTCCGTGATCAAGGCGCTGTCGAAGGGCTGACCGCGCAAAAGTGACTTGCAACCCGGCGGGCGGCGATTAGCGTTCTGGTACATGCCCCGATCTATTGATCTTCTATTTCGTACATTTCTGTGCGCGATTGTGCTGCCGCTGCTGATCTTGTCTCAGGCGGCATATGCGCAGTCCTGTCGCCAAGCGCTCCTGCTGGGTTTGGATGTGTCGCTGTCAGTTGATCCCATGGACTTTACGTTGCAGCGCGAAGGTCTGTCCCAGGCGCTTTTGGACCCGCAGGTGCAGGATGCGATGATATCTGGCACAGACCACATGGAACTTGCCGTGTTTGAGTGGAGCGGTGGGTTTGATCAGAAGATGATCGTGGAGTGGACCGTGATCGACAGCGCGCAGACTCTGCACGCGATCGCGCTAACGCTGTTGACGACCGCGCAGGAAACGCGATCTGGCCGGACGGCATTGGGTGCCGCGCTGTACTACGCCGGGGAGCTTTTGGCGGAGCGCGCGCATTGTGAAACGCTGACACTGGACGTATCCGGCGACGGGATGAACAACAGCGGGTACGGGCCGGAGACGGTGCAGCCAGAGCTGGAGGCGCTTGGCATCGGCGTGAACGCTTTGGTGATTGAGGCGACGCCGCAGGAACGCCACGAAGGCACGCCCTCTGTCGGGCAGTTGACGGACTACTTCTATGAAAACGTGATCACCGGGCCAGCCGCGTTTGTTGAGGCGATCACTGGGTTTGAGGCCTATCAAGGGGCGATCAAGCGGAAACTGCTGCGAGAGTTGGTGCCGTCCATGGTGCGGTCACCGGGGCCAGGGCCGGTTCGGGAACTGGCTATGGCGTTGGAACGTAGTCCTTAAGCTGGATGCGCTCAAAGCATCCGTTTCGCAACTGATCTTTTACCAGCTTCCAGTGCAAATATTTGTTGAGAAGTGAGATAGAACTCGGGCGTATTAGTCCGCCAAGCGAATTGCAATCGCACCGTTTGAAAACAGCGTACTCACCCTTAAGCTTTTACCAATTTTGACAAATACAACACGGGATTTTCCGCTGCTCAGAGTTTCTGTGCTCAACTTGTAACCGCTATCAAGTAAGCTTTCTTTAGCTAATGCTTGCGCGCCATTGATGCCTAGTATGCTATCACCGTAAGAAACAGAGCAGTTTTGGTTGTCCTTGGCGTAAACCCTTGCGCCTCTGCCAAAGATGCCCGATTGATTGGAGGTCCATGCACTGCGAGACGCTCTGAAGCCTTTGTCTGCTAGTGAACTCAATGGAGTGCCTTGGTGGAGGTAATCAGCACAGGCTGCTACACCAATCTTGGCCTTAGATACTATTTCTACTGCGGTATCCTTTGAAACTACACCGGAAACGGATGAATCACTGGAAGCCACATCGGTCACCGATGCACAACCAGTTAAAATTAGGCTGACCGCCAGAGCGCTTAGAGCACGAACAGAACGCATAAGAATCCCACTATTGCTGTCTTGCTCGCTCTATGGTGGCAAGTGTCGGTAAATTGCAACCAAGTAATTGCAGGTACCTGCATTTGGGCCGCAAAGGCTTTTGGTCACTTAAGCTACGGTTTCAACGTCACGAACCGCTCATCTTCGCACAGCGCCTGCCAGTCCCGCTCATAAAGCGCGGTGAGGTGCGCGCGTTCGCCTGCGGTCCAAGGATCGAAGCGTTCGTAGTCATCGCTTTGCGGATACATGTCCTGGACCGTCTTGGCGTGTTCGGCCATGGCCGCCGCGCCCTCCAGTTCAGAAATCAGGACCAGCTCTTCCACCGCCCGGGCAGAGGCAGAGGGGCGTGCGTTGCGCTCCTTGGGCGGACTGAACTTCGACACGTCCACCCCGTCGCCGCAGAAGGTTTGCAGGATCTGTGGTGTCAGCGCGCGGAAATCTTCAAACCGCCAGACATGCAGGCGGACATCCGGAAACACTTCCTGAAAATCGTCAAAGACACGCTGCCAGTTGGGCAAGCCCGCAAAGACATTGCGCCGCATCATCTCGGGCGTTTCCATTTTGCCGGTGGTCGTGTTCGTGGCCGCGCGCAGATATTCCACATAGGATGACGCAAAGAAGTCGGCATAGTTGCGGATGGCAAAGAAGGCGTCCGTGATGGGCAGGGGAATGCGCCGCTCAAACGCTTGGAAGAACGCTTTGCGGTGACTGTAGAGAACACCGGTGGTCACGCAGTGCGAAGGCAGGCCGGGCAGGTTTTCATCCGACAGGATCATACGCGCCGGTTTGCGTTCCAGCGGTTCCTTGAAAAACGCATCGGTGAAGCCTTGCAATTGCTCTTCGGTGAACTTCGTACGCCGGTGGATTTTCAGTTTCTTGTAGGCGTCAAGCTGCGATGGAAAGGTGATATGTTTGCGCAGTTTGAGATGCGGGACGACATAGACGCTGTCCTTGCCCAGAAGCGCGTCATTGTCTTCCAGAAGGCGCTGCAAATACGTCGTGGCGGTCTTGTGAAACCCGCCATGCAAAACCGCGCGGGTTTGGCCGTCAGGTGAGGGTTTGATCTTGAACCGGATGGGCCGGACCGGGGGCGGCAGGTATGTGCCGCCACCGCCACGAGGGGAGCTGCGCACTGTGCCCGTACTGCCCGCGTCATCGGTGCCGGAGACAGTGTCACACAGTGCCTTGATGTCGGGGTCTTCGAGCAAAGCCTCGGCCCGCCCGACATGCCAGGAACGCCCGGCCTCATGCAGATCATGCAAGGTTTTGTCGGCGTGCAAGGTCGCCAAAAGCGGGTCTGACAGACCGACGGACCGCCCCATCCCGTCATCGGCTATGTCGTTCACATCAAGCTTCTTCCAGTCCTTGATGAAACCTTTGTGCTTGGATTTGTCCTTCGGCAATCCGGTGCGGATCAACAATGCCTCGGGCGAGGGTTGGGCGTAGTAGTTGAGCCGCGCATGGGTGTGGCTGAACTCGGCATGCGCCGTCCACTTGCCCTCAAGATAATCCTTCGGCATCGGCTGACCGCCGGCGTCCAGCCATGTCACCGGGCCCTGGTCGTCAACGAAGTAGGGCCGGTGCGGGGCGACACGGTTGACCTTGTTCACGCGGAACAGTGTCTTGATCCCACGGCTGACCATGTGCCCGCGATCATCGGGTGCAGCGGCAAGCCTGTGGGTTTCGCGCAGCTGTCCTTGGGGGATGCCACGGTGACCGGACGATCCGAACGCGCGGCGGCAGACGGAGATGGCATCAAACGCACCGCAGGCCTCAAACAACGCGCCCAGCGTGCCATCACCTGCGTCGATGGACAGGTATTCGTCGATATGTGCGGCAAGGCACCATTCTGCACCCAGCTTGGCCGCGACCTCGGGCAGGTCTCGCATGGCGCTGCGCATCGGGTCGTTGTTTTTCTTCAGCGTCATGGGCACGTGATGGGCGTGTCCCATCTCAGCCAGACGCGCGACCATCTTGTCGGTGCCGTCTTCGCAGCCACTGGTGAACAGGATCGCCCCGTCAAACCCTAGCGCGCGGTAATGGGCCACCCATTCCAGCAGGTAGGGTGCCTCATTCGACAGCGCGGTGGTGACAAAAATGCGGCCTGGGATGCGGTCAGGCATTCAGAGGCTCCGGTCGACCGTGGTGGGTGCCATTTTCTTTTGCGCCTTGCGGAAGGCCAATTTTGTGCGATTGACCATCTCGTCGCGCCCCTGTTGCTCATAGTAGTGCGACAGGGAACCTCGATACCACGGCAGGCGGCGGCGCTCTCGGTAGAGCTGATAGAACTGTTGCGCAGTCAGGTCACCGAAGATCGCCTCGGACATCAAGGGTTTCAGCGCGCCGATCTTGCGAAGGAAGACCGCGGATTTGTGGCTGGAAAACCAGCACTTCATCAAAACGGCGCTTTTGTCGGCCCCGGGTCCGGCCATGAGCCGATCTACATGTTTCTGGTCGGGCTCAAAGTAAGGGTCATAGAAGATGAAGGCCCGTTCCAGCTTGGCCATCGCCTCGGCCGCGTCGCCCAAGGGCAGCGTCCAATCCTGACGACGACCGGTGAGGTAGCGTTCTTCCCATGGCACCAAATCTTCGTTCAATGTGGATTGCGGGTTGAAGGCCATGACATGAGCGTTTGGGGCCAGTTGTCCGAAGACCAGGGACGCAAAAGCGCCCATGGAAGACCCGGAGAAGACGCAGCGGTCATACCCTTCAAAAAAGCCGTCATCGGCCATTTTCTGCATTTTCTCGATCAGGCCTGCGTCGCGGTACCAGTTCGACAGATGCGCATAGACGCCCAGATGGCACAGCTGATTGTCGCGCGCGAATTTGTAGGCCCATGGCAGGCGCGCAGGATCGCGGTCATTGACGTTGGAGAGGTTATCGAACGTCACCATCAGGATGTTGCGGCGGCGTTTGACGAACATCATCGGATGGTGCGGATCGGCGTGCAGGAAGCCGGATTGCGACCCGTTGGGTCCAATCTCATCATACCACAGCGGCTTCTCGATCTGCTCTGCCTGCGGGGTATCGTCGGGGGTGTCCTTGGCGCTCATCTCGGGCGTGCCCTGTACCTAACTGCGCTTACTCCGCCGCCGTGTCGGCATCCCAACGGACGGAATAGTCGCCCTGGCTCACATTGGTGATGCGTTCGTCTTTGACGGCGTCTTTGCCCTTTTCGATGATGTAGAAAAGGTACCAACGGCCATCCATGCCCGCCCCACGGAAACGACGGCCCTGCTGGCCCGTGTCGGGGGCAGGGCGCGGTTTGGCGGACGTCACATCATGGGGCACAGCGGCGCATTCATGCAGGATGCAGCGCCGCGCGTCTTTCCAGTAGCGCCAGACAAGTTCCGGGCTGAACTGATAGAACCCATGGCCTGCCCAACCGGTGATGCCGTTGATCGACATGAAAATTCCGCCGCGCTTGAGCATGTGGAAGACGTTATCGAGCGCTTGGGGCGTGTTGTAGACATGTTCTAACGTGCCGCCATCGATGATCACGTCGAATTTGGAGCGCAGCTTCTTGGGCAGCGGCTCGTTGAGGTCGTGGACCAGATCGCATTCTTCGTAGGGCGAGGCGTCCAGCGATTTCATCTCTGGGTAGCCGATCTTATCGAGGAAGGTTTCGGCAAAACCGTCTTCCTGTTCGTAGTCCGGAATGTCCGGGTTCAGGCCCGCGCCCATCAGGGTGCGTCTGACATAGCGACGAAACTTGCCCTTGATGTGAAACTTCTGCCTGCCCAGCATCACGGCGGTTTTCTTGCCTTCCACCAGACCACGCGCGGTGATCAGCTGACTGGCAAGCTGTGCGTCAATACCCATTGATCATTCTCTTTCGTGATCGTTTTTCTTTTGTCTGCTCTCATGTCTTATACAGCCTCGCGAGGCTTCTGGGAATATCCCCAATCGCCGCGTGGGTGATAGTAGAATTTTACCGTTAAATAACGTTCAACAGAATACCCGCCCCGGGCTTGACCCGGGGCCTCTGCTTTTATCAGGGATTGGACGTGAGAAGCCCCGGGTCAAGCCCGGGGCGGGTAGTACATGTCTTGAAGGCGTACTGTCAGTGCACCACCGCGTCCTTGGGTGGCTCGCGGTTCGTGCTGCCGACGCGGTCGCCGATCAGGAGGCCTTCGGCTCCGGCGGAGACCTGCACGGTGCTGCCATCGAGGATATCTCCGGCAAGCAGGGCTTCTGCCAGCGGGTCTTGCAGCGCCTTCTGGATCACCCGCTTCAAAGGCCGCGCGCCATAGACCGGGTCATAGCCTTCGTCGGCCAGCCATTTGCGCGCACCTTCGTCGAGGTCGAGCGTGATCTTGCGGCTCGCCAGACGCTTCAGCAGGCGTGCCATCTGGATATCCACGATCCCGTCCATCTGGTCGCGTGTCAGGCGGTCGAAGATGACGATCTCATCCAGACGGTTGAGGAATTCCGGCCGGAAATGTGCCCGGACGGCATCCATCACGTTGCGCTTGGCGTCAGAGGCATCCGTCCCATCAGGCAACTGGCTAAGCGCCTGGCTGCCCAGGTTCGAGGTCAGGATGATGATGGTCTGTTTGAAGTCCACCGTCCGGCCCTGACCATCGGTCAGAACCCCATCATCCAGCACCTGCAAGAGCACGTTGAAGACCTCTGGATGTGCCTTCTCGACCTCATCGAAGAGCACGACCTGATAGGGTCTGCGCCGCACCGCTTCGGTCAACACACCACCTTCGTCATAACCAACGTAACCCGGAGGGGCACCGATCAGGCGGGAGACCGCGTGTTTCTCCATGAATTCCGACATGTCGATGCGCACCATGGCGCTGTCGTCGTCAAAGAGGAACTCGGCCACGGCCTTGGTGAGCTCGGTCTTGCCCACACCTGTCGGCCCGAGAAAGAGGAACGACCCAAGCGGGCGGTTCTCATCATTCAGGCCCGCGCGCGCCCGGCGGACGGCGTTTGCGACGGCTTTCACAGCCGCATCCTGTCCGATCACCCGGTTGTGCAGATTGTCTTCCATGCTCAAGAGCTTTTCACGCTCGCCTTCCAGCATCTTCGCGGTCGGGATACCCGTCCAGCGTTCGACCACCTGCGCGATCTGCTCGGGGCGGACGGCCTCTTCAACCATCATGCCGGTTTCTTCGGCGGCTTCTGCCTCGGCCAGTTGCTTTTCCAGCCCCGGAATGACGCCGTAGGACAGCTCCCCGGCTTTAGCCAGATCACCGGCGCGCTTGGCGTTTTCCAGTTCAATCCGCGCGCGGTCGAGCTGTTCCTTGAGGTCGCGGGCAGAGGCAAGCTTGTCACGCTCCGACTGCCACTTCGCGGTCAGCTGGTCAGAGCTTTCCTGCAGATTGGCCAGCTCTTTTTCCAGCTTCTCCAACCGGTCCTTGCTAGCGGCATCGTCCTCTTTCTTGAGCGCTTCCGCTTCGATCTGCTTTTGCAGGATCTCACGGTCAAGCGCGTCCAGCTCTTCGGGCTTGCTGTCCACTTCCATGCGCAGACGACTTGCGGCCTCATCGACAAGGTCGATGGCCTTGTCGGGCAGGAAGCGGTCGGTGATGTAGCGGTTCGAGAGCGTCGCGGCACTCACCAACGCACTGTCCGAGATCCGCACACCGTGGTGGAGCTCATACTTTTCCTTGATGCCCCGCAGGATGGAGATTGTGTCTTCCACCGTGGGTTCGGCTACCACAAGCGGCTGGAAACGACGGGCCAGCGCCGCGTCTTTTTCCACGTGCTTGCGGTATTCATCGAGTGTGGTTGCGCCGACGCAGTGCAATTCACCGCGTGCAAGGGCAGGTTTGATCAGGTTGGCGGCGTCCATTGCGCCGTCGGTTTTGCCTGCGCCCACGAGGGTGTGCATTTCGTCGATGAAAAGGATGATCTCACCAGCGGCGGATGTGACTTCGTTCAGTACGGCCTTCAGGCGCTCTTCGAATTCGCCGCGGTACTTCGCGCCCGCAATCAGCGCGCCCATGTCGAGCGCCAAGAGCCGCTTGTTCAGCAGGCTTTCGGGCACATCGCCGTTTATGATGCGCAGCGCGAGGCCTTCGGCGATCGCCGTTTTACCGACGCCGGGTTCACCGATCAGGACAGGGTTGTTCTTGGTCCGGCGGCTGAGCACCTGCATGGCGCGGCGGATTTCGTCGTCGCGGCCAATGATGGGGTCAATTTTGCCTTCCTCGGCAGCTTTCGTCAGGTCCTGCGCGTATTTCTCCAGCGCTTCATAGGTGTCTTCCGCTGTGGCGCTGTCCGCTTTGCGGCCTTTGCGGACGTCGTTGATGGCGGCGTTCAGGCTTTGCGGCGATACCGCGCCCTGTTCCAGCGCGTCCTTGGCCGGGCTTTTCACAATCGCCAGCGCGGTCAACAACCGCTCTGCCGGAACAAAGCTGTCGCCCGCTTTCTTGGCCAGTTTCTCGGCCTCGTCCATGACCTTCACGGTCTGGCTGTCCATGTAGACCTGACCTGCGTCGCCGGTCACGACAGGGATCTTTCCCATGGCCAGGTCAAGCGCCTGAACCACGCGGTCAGGCGCGCCACCGGCACGTTTGATCAAGGTGCTGGCTTGCCCCTGATCATCATCCATCAAAGCTTTCAAAATGTGTTCGGGCGCCAGCTTCTGGTGGCTTTCCCGTGTGGCGATCGTCTGGGCGGCTTGCAAAAACCCGCGCGAGCGCTCCGTGAACTTGCTCAAGTCCATCGCTATCTCCTTGTAAGCATTCTCCCTTTTGCCGCACCCAGCATTAGGCATACGGCGGTTGGGAACCTCATAAAAGGATGTGGGAATTGCAGGCCCGCAGTTCAAGATCGCCCAAAAATTAAGCAGATCGGGCGGGATTATGCCTACATGTAGACACCAATCGGCGGAAAACCGCAAGATTTAGCACGTTTTCGTGTGGGCCTATTGGATTGATGCAATCTGATTCCATGTACGGGTCACGCTGCCAAAAGCGTGACAGTTAAAGGATGTTTCCTATGCGTATCAATGAGATGACCCTGAGCCAGCCGGTCTACAACCCGGAGAAAGGCGCGTTCGAAGCGCAAGCCCGTCTCAGCGAATCTGGGCGGTACTTTACCTATCGCGTGCGGTTTTCTGCGGCACCGCATGCGGAGTTTGACTATGTGGTCCGTGGCTTGAAGACCCAGGCCCTGCACATGCATCGCCATGCGCAAGCGCGCGACATCAGCCTGCATCGTGCCCCAGTGCGGTCCAGCCGGGTTGGGCGGTTGTCTGATGCCTATCTAACGCGTGCGGAGTTGCGCAAAATCGGTGTCGCGCCCGCCGCCTGACGGGCCGCGCATGACATGATACTTGACGGGGCGGGGTCCTGTCGCAAGAAGGGCGGGATTGCCCCGCTCTGCAAAGGACCCGCCCTATGACCACCCTCGCGTCCGATGACCGCCTAATCGTCGCCATTGACCTGCCCAATGCGTTGGATGGTCTGACCTTCGCCAGCAAGCTGGGCGATGCGGTGTCCTTCTACAAGATCGGTCTTGGCATGCTGACGGGGGGCGGTCTTGCCCTGGCCAATGAGCTGAAACAGGACCACGGCAAACGTATTTTCCTTGATATGAAACTTTTTGATATCGGCAACACGGTCGAGGCGGCTGTGCGTGGGCTTGCGCAGTTTGATCTGGATTTTCTGACGGTGCATGGCGACCCACACGTGGTGCGTGCGGCGAAAGAGGGCGCAGCGGGCAGTTCTCTGAAAATTTTGGGCGTGACCATTCTGACCTCGCTGGATCGTGGTGATCTGGATGCCGGGTTGATCAAGGATGGCGATGTGCAGGATTTGGTGATTGAACGGGCAGCGCGTGCTTTTGAGGCAGGGGCGGACGGCGTGATCGCCTCACCGCAGGAAGCGGCCATGATCCGGGCGCTGCCCGAGGCCAAGGGCCGTCTGATCGTGACGCCCGGCGTTCGCCCCGCCGGGGCGCAGTTGGGGGATCAGAAACGCGTGGCGACCCCGGCGCAGGCTTTGAAAGACGGGGCCGACCATATCGTGGTTGGCCGTCCCATCCATGCAGCCCCTGATCCGGCGGCGGCTGCACGCGCCATTCTGGACGAGATTGCCTGACCCTACCCGTGTCCCGCGTCACAGGATTGTGAGTGCGGCGCGGCCGGGAACAGGTCACACTGACCGTGGTACAACGCAGGGTGCGGGATTGATGCAAAGGTTTTTCAAACATGTTCTTCCGGCGGTGACGGTCGCTCTGATCGCCTTTTCAACCGCCGCACAGGCGGTGGTGATCGACGGGGCAATCACGCGGCAATGGGGGAATGGCAGCTTCGTCAAACTTGATACCGATACGCCGTTTGCCGTGGGGGCCGACACGTTTGATGATGACAACCTGTATGCGTTTGATGAGGATCAGAACATCATGCTGGAAAAACCCATCCGCGTCGATATCGGCGGGGTGGAGGGAGAGATTGCAGCCGGAACAGTTGTGGCCAGTCACTATGTCTTCTTCGATAGTCTGGATGGTGTCCAGGCCGGTTATGTCGATTTCGACGCGCCGATCCTTGGCATTGCCGCGTTTCAGGACACGATGGCGGCCACCGATTTTCTGGCCAATACGGATGTCATCTATATCAGCCCGGAACTGCGCGGTCTGGAGCCGGGGGACCATGTCTGGATTGATCAGGACATTCCGGAGCGGCTTTGGGTTTACTGGGCGGGATCGTCGCCCGGGGATTACGTGCGTGTCTTCACCGAGAAGTCTGCTGGTGCTTTGATGATGTAGGCTTGATGATGTAGGGCCGTGCACCCGCATCAGTTTTGGCGCCTCTCGCGTCTTTCACCATTGCAGATTGGCGGCAACTCGTTACCTACAGTTGCGAACCCTGCAGAGGAGACAGCCGCAATGACCGCACACAGTGCCAACATGCTCAACGCCGTCGTGATGATTGTTTGCTCATTCTGGGCCTATCTGACACCGGCTTACTCTTCTCTGACCGCGCTCATCCCGGCAGGGTTCGGGATCGCGCTGATCTTGTGTGGTCCAGGAGTGAAGGTCGAAAACAAGATCATCGCGCATATCGCGGTGGTGCTGACATTCGTGATCCTGATGTTGCTGATCGTGCCCATGCGGACGGCAGTTTACGAGGGCAACACGATGTCCATTCTGCGCGTGGGCGCGATGATGATCACGGGCTTTCTGGCGATGGTGATGTTCATCCGCAGCTTCAAAGAGGCGCGTCGGCGGCGGGAAGAGGGTTCGGCCTAGTCGCCGGTCTTCCCGTCTTCTTTCTCCGGCCGCCCGGTGTAGAGGATCAGGCCCACGCTTAATGCAGCGACCAGAGCGATGAAGATTGACGGGGACCCGACGCAGCCTTGTGCGTCTGCCGCCGTACGCAACCCGCCCGTGGGGTCAAAGAACGTCACCGCGGTGATCAAAAAGCTCCACGCCAAACAGGCGGCCATGGCGCCCCAGGAACTGCGAAACCGGATCACGAAGGCAGAGGCCACAAGCAGGATCAGCGCGATCGGTGAAGAAAAGAGCGTGATCGCCTCAGCCCAGGCCGAAACCGGCATGCCATCCCATCCGGGCCGGATCGTGGCGCAGGCATCTTGCGCCCAGGCGGGCATCGGCAGCGCCAGAAGGGGCAGTATCAATCCTCTTCGAAGGGATCCCATTCGTCGTCCACTTCTGGCAGGGCTTCGGCCTCTGCCTCTGCCATTTGATCTTCGAAGGTGCGGATCTGGGTGATCTTCGCTCCTGGAAATGCCGCCTGAACCGCCTGCACCATGGGATGGGCGGCGGCCTCCTCTTTGAGGGCGTTCTCTGCCGCGTCACGTGTGGCCGCGATGGTGGGCGCGCCACCCTCGCTGACAACGGAAACGCCCCACCGGTTTCCTGTCCAGCGCTGCAAAGAGCTGCCAAGCCGCTGTGCAAGGTCCTGAGGCGCGGTTTCCGTCGGACAGAATTCGATCCGGCCGGGCTGATAAGACACCAGCTGCACGCCGGTTTCCACTTCGACCAGAAGCCGCACGTCCCGATTGGCGCGGATGAGTTCCACCACATGATCAAAGGTCGGATACCGCGCGAGCGCCGTGTTTGCTTCTGTCGCGAGTGCGGCGGATGGCCCGCCTGACGTCGTCGGTCCCGCGGCCTGCACGCCGGACCCGCCATACCCGCCGGACCGCTCTGCCATCGTGGTTGCGGGTATCCCTCCACCACTTGGTCCTTGCGGCGGGTTCGGCGGCGCATCGCGCAGTTTGCGCACCAGTTGTTCTGGCGTGGGCAAGTCGGCCACATGGGTCATGCGAATAACCGCCATCTCGGCGGCCATCATGGCATTGGGGGCCATCGCCACTTCTTCCAGCGCCTTCAGCAACATTTGCCATGTGCGGGTTAAAACGCGGGTGGGCAGTTTCTCGGCCATCTCGCGGCCACGGGCCTGTTCATCTGGGCCAATCGTTGGGTCATCGGCGGCGTCGGGTGTGATTTGCACCACGCTGACCCAATGGGCCACTTCCGCGAGATCGCGCAGCACCGCCAGCGGGTCGGCCCCGTCGGCATATTGCGCGGACAGCTCTCCCAATGCGCCCGCCGCATCGCCTTTCATGATCAGATCAAAGAGGTCGAGCACCCGGCCCCGATCCGCCAATCCCAGCATCGCGCGGACCTGATCTGCTGTGGTTTCCCCGGCCCCATGCGAAATCGCCTGATCGAGAAGAGATGTGGCGTCGCGGGCGGAGCCTTCGGCGGCGCGGGTGATCAGCGCCAAAGCATCATCGGCGATCTGTGCGCCTTCCGCCGTGGCGATCTTGCGCAGAAGGCCCATCATGTCTTCAGGATCGATCCGGCGTAGGTCGAACCGCTGACAGCGGCTCAGCACTGTCACGGGGACCTTGCGGATCTCGGTTGTGGCGAAGATGAATTTCACATGGGCGGGCGGCTCTTCCAGCGTCTTGAGCAGCGCGTTGAACGCGCTGGTCGAGAGCATGTGCACCTCGTCGATGATGTAGATCTTGTAGCGGGCAGAGGCGGCGCGATAGGCCACCGAGTCGATGATCTCGCGGATGTCATTGACGCCCGTCCGGCTGGCCGCGTCCATTTCCAGCACGTCCACGTGACGCCCTTCCATGATCGCGGTGCAGTGTTCGCAAACGCCGCAGGGCTCTGTCGTCGGGCCACCGTTTCCGTCCGGCCCAATGCAGTTCATACCCTTGGCGATGATCCGCGCCGTCGTGGTTTTGCCCGTCCCGCGAATGCCCGTCATGATGAAGGCCTGCGCGATGCGGTCGGCCTCAAACGCGTTTTTCAGCGTGCGCACCATCGCGTCCTGCCCCACCAGATCGGCGAAGGTTTCGGGCCGGTATTTGCGGGCCAGAACCTGATAGCCGGTGTCGGTGGGGTCGGTCATTGCGGCAGATTCCTGTTTGCGGATCAAGCCACAGGTTAGAGCGGAGCCGCGTCATGGTCCACCGCAGCGTGCGGGATTTCTTGATCTACGGGCAAAAAGTGGGAAGCATAGGTATGAAGAGGGGGCGCCAGAGATCATGAGCGGGTTTGTCATTTACGCATTGCCGGTCGAATCCGGGATTCTCGGCATCGCCCCCATGCCGGGGGTGAGTGGGGAGTATGATCAGGATCTTGCTCACCTGCAGGATTGGAAACCTGCGATGGTCGTTTCGATGACGGAAGAAGACGAACTGGCGGCGGCGGGGGTGACCACGCTGGCGCGGGACCTGCAGCATTCGGGGACGCGGTGGTTTCCCTTCCCGGTGCCGGATCGGGGGATTGGTGATCCAATGCAGGAAGGGGCATGGCATACCATCTGTGACACGGCACTTTCAGCGCTTCGCGGTGGTGGCCGTGTGTTGATCCATTGCCGGATGGGCTGCGGAAGGTCCGGCATGGCGGCGATGCGGATCATGGTGGCGACGGGCCAAAGCCCCAAAGCCGCGCTTGCCCGCCTGCGAGACCTTCGCCCTTGCGCGGTGGAGACGCGTGAGCAGCAACGCTGGGCCAGATCACGTTAGCGACCTTGGCCGGTGCCTCAGGCTTTCTGCTCTTCTACCTGCAGCAGGGACAACCCCTTATAGAGCGCCGCGATGATCTGCGCCTCAGTGATGCAGAACCGTGCCGAGGGGGAGATATCCACTGTCCCATCCGCACCAATCGGTGTGTGCTCTCCACCCGTTCCACGCACCGATAGGCCTAGCGGTTTGCAAATCGCCTTCGCTTTCTTGTCCGTGCCATCCGCCGTCAGGTTAGGCAGCTGAATATGCACCGAGGCGCGCATCCCGGTGCCGATGTTGGTGGGACAGGACGTCACCACGCCGTAATCATCTGAATGGGCAAAGTTGAGGCCCTCGATGCTGGACACTTTATCAAGCGCCGTCTTCAACCGGTCAAAGACATCGTTGAGAACTGTCCCGCGCTGCATGCACATGATCCGCAAGTGATCTTCTTCCCCCACCCAGATAATAAAGCTGCGGTCGGCGGATACATAGCACCCGCGCCCCATGGGCCAATGCGCGGCGATGCCTGCGGCGGTCAGGTAGGTGTCGACGCTCATGTCTTTGAACATGATGTGATCATCGACCAGCTTTTGGTATGCGGCCTGATCAATATGCTTGGGGTTTCCGGGCGTCAGGGAGTGATAGTCGCCACCATAGGCCGGATCAGCGATCAGCACCTCGAAGGCTTGCATCATACGGTTTTCCAACGCGACGCGGTCCTCCTCTGTCATGGCCCCCGGCAGAGGGAAATCCGCCAGGTTGCGCCCAACACGGACCCGCATGGACAACGCAGGCAGGCCCAGTTCGGCGAGATCGAGTTTGCAACTTGCGGGCAGGCCTTCGACGCTGCTGAGCGACCAGTCATTGGTGTGGCGGGCATCTTCGCCAACCTTGTGGTAGCGCGCCAGAACCTTGGCAAAGAACGGGCGGAAGTCGTCGTAATCGGCTGGCTGACAGGCATAGCAGCCAACTTCGCTATCCGGGTTTTCGATGCCGGAGTTGATGCAGTTCGCCAAACGGGCTTTGTCGCTGTCGCTCAGCGTGTCGAAATACGCGGGATCAAAAGACTGTAGTGCAATGTTTTGCGGATGATCGTCTTTCAGACTCGCTATGCGTTGCAGGACGTCATCATAGGGCATCTTCGCGCTCCGTCAGGTAGTTTGCACAGTTGATCATGTCTTCCACGAGCTCATATTCCGGCAGGCCAATGCGCCGCCAATTGGACACGTCGATGCGGTCAATGACTTCTGAGTGTTCACCCGAGGACCCACGCGCCTGCCCGTTTCGGGCACGACACAGCTTGTCGATCTCTTCAAACCCGATGGCTTCGATCAGCTTGGGCACGAGAATATGGACCGACCCGCGCATGCCCGTTCCGATGTTGGACGGACAGCACGTCACCGCGCCGAATTTGGGATGCATCATGAAAACGTCATCTTGTCCGGTAATCTCACGCACACCGTTCTCAATCATGGCCGCAGCACGGCTCAGACGGCTGAACACGGCCTTCACATCGCCGCCCTGTTCCATCGAAATGATGCGCAGGTGGTCGCCTTCATTCACCCAGTTCACAAACTGTGTATCGCGGCTCAGGTACACGCCGCGCCCGTGGGGCCAGTGTTCATGATAACCACTAGCCGCCTGCATCCGGTCGCCGCCGCGAAACAGGATGTGATCGTCGATCAGCTTTTGACGCTCCGTATCGGACATGGCCGTATGGCGGTAGAACGTGCCTTTGAGATCACTGTCATCGGGAATGGTGGCATAGACCTTCTCCATCAGATCGGCGATCTGCTCCCGGCTTTCCTTGCTGCCCCCGGGGTTGAGCGGAAACATCGACAGGTTCCGCGCGACCCGAATGCGGGTGGAGATGATCTTGGACTGCGCGCTTTCGCTCAGATCAACGGAAATCCGGCCTGGGTCCATCCTCTCAGACGGCGTGCCCTGCAGATCACTGCCTTTCTCCATGGAGAAGCCTTTGTGATACTTCTCAATCACCGGGTAGAAGAATTCGCTGAAATCGTCGTAACTTTCGCGGTCGCCAGCGTGGCAGCCCACAAAGCTGTCGGGATGCATCACGCCCGTGTTTATTGCGCGCGCCATCGTCCAACCTGCCGGGCCGCTGCTTTTGCGATCTTTCAGTTTGTCCCAAAGTTCGGGCGTGCAGACCTGTGCGGCCAGGGATGTGTGATCCGCCTCGCGGGCTTTCTGCATCTTCTCGGCTGGGTATGTGTTGCTGGCAAGTGACTCTTCGAACTTGAAATCATAGTCCGGGTCATAGGTTGAAGCGGGCATAGGTCCCTCCCTCCGCTGGTCTTGGTCGCGGCGCCTCCACACGCCTTATGCGACGGTCAAAACCGTTCTTTTGCTGGCGCGTTTGACATAGAATAGCGCCATGCCGCCGAGCGTCGAGCGCTGCGGTCCACATCGCTGCATGATCAATGGCTTGAGGGTAAGGTGAGAGGCTGGACAACGACCCAAGCGGGGCTCGTTACGGCTGCTTCCTTCCGGACCTGACCGGGTTGGCGAGGCGCTCACCCGCGCCAACCTCTCGGACATGAAAATAGTCCTCAGGCCGCGGATTCGCAAGTGGTGGCATCAAGCGGCAGGCATATGGTGAGAAATCCTTCTGCCGTCGTGCCGCGATCCTGCAGGCCCAGATGCGCCATTTCGTCGTGATGGGCCAGCAAGCCGGGCCCTGTTTCGAACAGGCCACACGCCCCCGGGACAGGCAGGAAGCGCCAGCAGGGCTCGTCGGAGACCTGATCGGTGCCAGCGTCTGCCAGATACTCGGCCAGCGCCTTGCGGGCGCAAACCGAAGGGTCCACCACGAACCTTTCGGGGGCCACGGGCTCATACGGTCCACCTCCGAAGGCGCGATAGCCGTTGAGCGCGACGATGAAATTGTCCGTATCGGCAACGGGTTTACCGTTATGGGCGAGATCGAGGATGCGGGGTGCGACGCTGTCCGCAGTCAGCCTGCGGCCTGTGTGGTCAAAACCCGGCGGTGCGGTCAGGTCAATGTGGTAGGTCAGCCCGTCCAGGGTGTCGATGGCGTGGCCGGGGAACTCGGGGTTCAGCAGGGGCTGTGTGCCCAGTCCCGGGGTGATCTGCTGGAAACAGGAGGCTGACCGTTCCAGCCATTCCCGAACCTGTGCGCCACTGGCTTTGACGGCGCAAAGCATGTTGGGAAAGGGATAAAGGCTCGACACGCTGCGCATGGTCAGCGGACCTTGGGGGATATCCGTGTAGGCCAGCGGGCCGGAGCGTCCGCCGGTCTGGTAGGGGGCAGCGGCAGACAGCAAGGGCAGGTCTGCATATGGACCGCCTGCAAGTGCTTTTTGCATGGCGACCCGTTGGGCTGCCGCCAGAATGCGGATGGGCCGGTCGCAACGTATGAGGCTGAGGTAGCTGTGTACGGGGCGGGCGGCATGGCCCAATGGTTGATTGATATAGGCAAGCGTTGCCCGGTGGCCGCCCTCGATGACATCCGCAAGCTTCTGATCTTCGCGGCACCCCGCCACAGACTCGGCCGCGCTGTGATGATCTTTGACGCGCCAGCCTTCGCCTGTGTGTTCAAGAAAGAGATCGATCACCCCGAGATGGGAGCCACGATACCCGGGCATGACAACAGGGATGCCGTTGATCGTGCCGCGCCCCTCGTCAATGTCGTCTGTTGTGGCACCCTGCGAACCGGGAAACACCCGGTGCGTGTGGCCAGTGATCATCGCGTCGATGCCGGGCACTTGGGCCAGGGCCATGGCGGCGTTTTCGGCCTCGTCCGTCTGATCCTGCGGGTCGATGCCTGTATGGGCCAGCACGACAACAAGGTCGGCGCCGTCGTCTCGCAGTTTCGGCACAAGATGGCGGGCGGTCTCGACCATGTTCTGCACTTGAACCCGGTTCCTGAGATGGGCCCCGTCCCATTGCATGACCTGGTTTGGCAAGAGGCTGATGAGACCGATGCGCAGGGCCTCTGACCGTCCGGTTTTCGGGTGTTCGACATGACGCTCAATCAGGCGGGTTGCAGGGAAGCGGGTGGTGCCGTTCTTGCCGGGCATTACCATGTTTGAACACATGACTGGCAGTGCAGTTTCGGACAGCATCGCGTCCAACCGGTCGAGACCGTAGTTGAACTCATGATTGCCCAGCCCGATCGCATCGTAGCCCAGTGCGTCCATCGCCAGCAGAACCGGGTGTTTGCCCGTGCTTTTGGCAGACCCGCTGTAGAGGTCTGCGACGGGTGAGCCTTGCAGGAAATCCCCGTTGTCGAGGAGGATGCTGTGCTGCGCCTCCTGACGGGCTGCGTTGATCAGCGTTGCGGTGCGCGTGAGGCCCCAATGATCGGCGTCTTCGTCTCGGGTGTAGTCATGGGCGCGCAGATGGGCGTGCACATCTGACGTGGCAAGAATGCGCAGCCATGCCAAGCCGTCCGGTGCGCGGCGCGCGCGCTGACCGGTCACCGGCGTGCTCCTGGTGACGTGTAAATGTTCAATCCCAACCCTTCTCATCCGCCGATAGTCTTGAGGCTTTTGTTTGTCTGGCCAGGCCAGGGCCATCACGCTTCAGCGGATAACGTAAGCGTTATCATAGACACGCATAGGTTGTAAACCGCTGTGCAGAGGCGTCTTGCTTTGCGCTCTTGCCCACTGGGCCGGATCGTGGCACCTGAGGGCGCGAGGTGCGAGTGATGAAAACAGCAGAACAGGTGGTCTTCGGCGGGTCCGGTCTGGACCGGGCAGCAGAGTTGCGAGGCAAACCGGAGGTATTGCAGCAGGCGATTGCCGAAAGCCGTGCGGAATGCATCCTGTTGTGGCGCGGCAAACTGCTGGTCCATGGGCCGGATTTTGACCGGCTTTACCGGCTGCCTTGCGATCATCCTGTCCTTTCATATGCCAACGAGGCCCCGATCTTTCTCGGGAGAGAAGAGCAGGGGCGCTTGACCTTTGCCTATGATATCTCAGCCTGGACACCCGATGAGGCCGAACAACCCGACACCGCAAGCTTTGTCGACACCACGGTGCAGCACCATCCTGACCTGCCGGAAACGGCTGTCTTTGCCGAGTTAAGGCGTATCATGGTGCGGCTGAGTGCACGGGATGCAGAGCTTGGCGCGGCGGCCAAGGCGGTTTTGGGGTGGCATCGCAGCCATCGCTTCTGTGCCGTGTGCGGTGCAGAAAGCGAAAGCACCAATGCAGGCTGGCAACGCACATGCCCAAGCTGCGGGGCGTCTCACTTTCCGCGTACCGATCCGGTTGTGATCATGCTGATCACGTCGGGAGAGCGCACATTGCTTGGCCGCTCTCCCGGGTGGCCGGAGGGAATGTATTCCTGTCTGGCAGGTTTCATTGAGCCCGGAGAAACCATCGAAGCTGCCGTGCGCCGGGAAGTTCTGGAAGAGGTGGGTGTCAGTGTGGGTGAGGTCACGTACCTGTCCAGTCAACCTTGGGCCTTCCCGTCATCCTTGATGATTGGCTGCCACGGCGTGGCGACCAGCGATGACATTCAGATCGATCCGGCAGAGATCGATCACGCGCTCTGGATTAGCAAATCTGACCTGATGGATGCGTTTGCCGGGCAAAATCCGTCTCTGATGCCTGCCCGAAAAGGCTCAATTGCAAACTTTTTGCTACAAAACTGGCTTGCCGATACGCTGGATTGAGGCATAATCGCCCTTAATGGTAGTGCGGTAAAAAAAGGTGCATGAGCAAAAGCACCGGGGCAACAAGAAACGAGCAGAGGCACGCCCATGAAATTCAAGATGCAGCACGATATCGAAGCGCCTATCGACTTCGTTTTCGGAGAGATGACTGATTTCAAATCGCTGGAGCGTTCGGCGATGCGGCGCGGTGCAGATGTGCAGCGCGTGGACAACATTGAGGGCAAGTGTCCGGGCATGGCCTGGGACGCGAATTTCAAGCTTCGTGGCAAGGAGCGCGAAGTGAAGGTCGAGATCAGCGAATATGAAGAGCCATCCAAGCTGGTGGTGTCGTCGCGATCCCCGACCATGGGTGGCAGTATGGTGGTGGAGCTGATGTCGCTGTCACGCACGCGCACGCGGGTGACGTCCGATGTTGTTCTGCAGCCCAAGAACCTGACGGCGAAATTGCTGGTGCAGTCGATGAAACTGGCGCGCAAGAACTTGAACAAGCGGTTGAACGACCGGATGGAAAGCTACGCCGAAGAGGTGGAGCAACGGTACAAGAAGTCCCGCTGATCGCAGGGTTCAATGTCCAATTTGCTTTGGAATTGAAAAACCCAGGCCGGTTTGAGCCGGCCTGGGTTGTAGACACCCAATCATTGGGCGTTGATAGGGTTAGCCGATACGCTCTTTGCGCTCATCGGGGTCCCAGCCGGCGATGACGTGTGTCCGTTCATCGGCACTGAGTTCCGCGATTTGATGGCCGCGCTCGTCTGCGCTGAGTTCTGCGATCACGTGGCCGCGCTCGTCGGCGCTGAGTTCTGCAACCACGTGGCCGCGCTCATCCGCGCTCAGTTCTGCGACTTGGTTGCCGCGTTCCTGAATGCTGAGTTCCGAGATGAGGTGCTTACGCTCACCCGGGTCCTTCTTGGCAATCAGGTGCCCGCGCTCAGGCGCGCTGAGTTCCACATGTTTAGGCAACGCCACGTTGCCGCTCTCGTTCAAGGCGCCAAGCGCCGGGACAGCGACGAACGCTGCAACCGCAGTGAGTTTCAAGAGTTTCATTTTGGCCTCCTTCTTGAGGGTTGTTTGAAGTGGTACACCGGGGTCTGCCCCGCTGTGCATGAGGGTCAAATGGGGGGCCAAAACCGACTTGCAATCGACAGTCCAGATCACGTGAATTTCTGTTCACTGCAAAGCGCGGGCGCGTGAATTCGGGTCGCGAAAACGAGAGGACATCGTGTCCTCGTCTTCATAAAAATTCATGTTTTTCAGTAATTTGAAGATCACGAAACCTGTTACTGACTCACGCAACGCACACGGTCGCGTGATGGATCAAAGCGCAGGTTTCGTGTTCAGTCCCGCTTGGGATCAGCCGGGTAGACGCCCAACATGGTCACGTCCGAGGTGAAGTAGTCGAGCTCTTCCAACGCGCGCTTCACGCCCGGATCGTCCGGGTGGCCTTCGATGTCGGAATAGAACTGGGTCGCGTTGAAACTTCCGCCGACCATGTAGCTTTCCAGCTTGGTCATGTTCACACCGTTTGTGGCAAACCCGCCCATGGCTTTGTACAGCGCCGCCGGAAGGTTGCGGACCTGGAAGACAAAGGTGCTCATCATCTTGCCATCGCCGCGACGGTCCCAGTTGGGGGTGGCGGACATGACAAGGAAGCGCGTGGTGTTGTTGCCTTCATCCTCGATATCGCGCGCCAGCACGTCGAGGCCGTAGATCTCTCCGGCCAGCTCACTGGCCAAGGCCGCAACCTTGGGATTGCCATCGTCGGCCACCTGCTTGGCGGACCCGGCGGTGTCCGCGCCGGTGACGCGGTGAATGCCATGTTCGCCCAGAAACGCGCGGCACTGGCCCAGAAGCATCGTATGGCTCATCGCGTGGGTGACTTGATCCAACGTCGTGCCGGGAATGGCCAGCAGAGTGATGCGCACGCGCACGAAAGCCTCGTCCACGATGTAGAGGCCCGATTCCGGCAATAGGTGATGGATGTCTGCCACCCGACCGAACGTGGAGTTCTCAACCGGCAACATCGCCAAGGTCGCCTCGCCGCTCCGAACCGCCTCAATGGCATCCTCAAACGTGCGGCACGCCATCGGTTCCATATCGGGATAGGTCTCCCGGCAGGCCTGGTGTGAATAGGCGCCCAGCTCCCCCTGAAATGCGATGCGATTGGTCATTTTTCACTCGGTCCAACTGTTTGCGCTAAAAGCGTCAAAATGGTCGTTTGGTCGCGCTTGCTACACCTTGCGGAGCATGAGGGGAAGCGCGTAGTGTTTTTTTCGACGATAGCAAGGGAATGTCCGATGGATACAATGACCTTTACCAAGCTGCTCGGCGGGTTCTGCGGATCCTTGCTGGTGTTGATGTTGGGTAAGTTCGCGGCGGAATTGATTTATCATCCGAAGTCGCATCACGGTGAAGACCACGTTCAGGGGTATGTCATTGACACGGGCGGTGAAGAAGACGTCGCCGAAGTCGAAGAAGAAGGCCCCAGCTTTGAAGAGCTGTTCGCCGCGGCCGATGTTGGCAGTGGTGAAAAAGTCTTCAACAAGTGCAAGGCGTGCCACAAGCTGGATCAAGGTGCGAATGGCACGGGTCCATATCTCTACGGAGTGGTGGGTCGTGACGTCGATTCCGCAGCCGGATTTGGATATTCAGGCAACTTGGCAGCCGTGGTTGACGTTTGGACACCCGAAGCGCTGGATCAGTTCCTGACCAACCCGTCGGGATATGCCCCCGGCACCACAATGGCGTTCGCGGGTCTCAAGAAAGCCACAGACCGCGCCGACCTGATCGCATTCCTGGATCAGACCGACGATTGATCGTTTGTGTCGCGTAAAATTGCGTTGGCCACATCTTGCGCATGCAGTTGTGGCCTTTCGTATTTGTGAAGCCATATTTCAAAGAAACCGGCGGTCCGCGCTTGAATGTGGGGTAACGGCTGCCATAGCTACTATCACGAGGGTGAGAGCCTTCAGTGATGACCAAGGAGGATGGCGAGGATGATGGTGACGCGGAGCCGGGCACTGGCCTGGATAAGCAGACGCGCCTTTTTCGGGGCGATGGCGGGCCTGAGTATAGCGACGTTGCTGGCACAGGCGGCGGTCTCGGAAGAGAAGATCATCAAGAGCCATGGGTATTCGTTTTACGGGAACCTGACCTACCCAGAGGATTACACCCATTTCAACTATGTGAACCCGGATGCGCCCAAGGGCGGTGAAATATCGATCGCCGTGGCTGGTAGTTTCGATTCCATGAACCCCTACACCCGCAAAGGCCGGTCCGGGGCGCTGGCGACCGTGATGTATGAAAGCCTTCTGGGTGAGCAACTGGCGGGCGCTGGGTTGTTGCCTGCAGACGCGTACGGAGAGCTTTACGGGCTTGTCGCCCACACGGTGGAATACCCAGAAAGCAAAGACTGGGTGATTTTCCACATGCGCCCCGAAGCGCGGTTTTCTGACGGCACGCCGCTGACTGCCCATGAT
Source organism: uncultured Roseovarius sp. (assembly GCA_963422235.2). Taxonomy (GTDB): domain Bacteria; phylum Pseudomonadota; class Alphaproteobacteria; order Rhodobacterales; family Rhodobacteraceae; genus Roseovarius. Next base: position 863,307 of record CAXMWV010000002.1, on the reverse strand, counting down.
GTGCTTTTCAGTCACAACCTGCTGTTGGACGAAGGGTTGCAGTCTTATGCCGAAGCTGTCCGCAGGTTGATCCCGAGCGCCGAGGTCATTGATGATCACACGATCAAGTTCACCTTTGCCGAAGACGTTTCCCGGCGGACCCTGATTGAACAGATGGGCACCGTACCGATCTGGTCTAAGAAGTGGTACGAAGAGACAGGCGCCAAGCTGGACGAAAGCCGGCTTGAGATTTCACCGGGCTCCGGGCCCTACATGATCGAGAAAGTTGATGTGAACCGCAGTGTGACGGTGGTGCGCAACCCGGACTATTGGGGATGGGACCTGCCCATCAACAAGGGCCGTCACAATTTCGACCGCATCCGGGTGGAACACTTCGCCGATGCCACCGCCGCTTTTGAGGCGTTCAAGGCGGGTGAGGTGACGTTTCGCACGGAAGCCGATCCTAAGAAATGGGCGTCAGCCTATGATTTCCCGGCGATCGAACGTGGTTTTGTGAAGCAAGAAGAACTGCCCGATGGGTCGCCGCCGACCATGTCCGGGATCGTTTTCAACCTTGGGTCTGAGCCGCTCAAAGACAAGCGCGTGCGTAAGGCCATTGCCTTGGCCTACAATTTCGAATGGACCAACAAGTCCCTTCTCTACGGGCTTCACACGCAGCCCTATTCCTATTCTTTCGGCACGGAGATCGAAGCCAAGGGGCTGCCGGAAGGCAAGGAGCTGGCATTCCTACAGGCGCTGGGCGATGTGGTGCCCGAGGCGCTTTTCACAGAAGAGCCATGGACGCCCCATGTGTCTGACCCTGATCGACTGACATCGCGCAAGATTCTCCGCCAGGCGCTGGCGCTGTTTGAAGAGGCAGGCTGGACCGTGAACAGCGACGGAATTCTGGAAAACGCAGAGGGCGCGCCGCTGGAGCTGAACTTCCTCTTCAGCTCGTCCAGTTCTCCCACATCCCGCGCGTTGGTCGAAAATTTCATCGTAAACCTGAAGGCGATGGGCGTGGATGCCACGTTGGAAGTTGTTGACCCGTCGCAGTATTCGAACCGCGAAAGAGATCGGGATTACGATCTAGTTTTGGATGGCTACCCCGCGATGCTGGGCACGGGCGGTGGGCTGCAGCAACGGTTCGGATCAGAAGCTGCGGCCTTTAGTCTTTTCAACCCTGCCGGTCTGGCGAGCCAGGTGGTGGATGAGATCATCGCCGCCTCGCTTCTGACCACCAGTCGGGAAGAGGAAGTGGCGTCGTTGATGGCGCTTGATCGTGCGCTGCGGTATGAGTTTGTGGTTGTCCCACAAGGGTACAAAGCGGATCACTGGGTGGCGTATTGGGACATGTATGAACACCCCGGAACGACGCCGCCCTTCTCTCTGGGAACGCTGGATTTCTGGTGGTTCAATCAGGAAAAAGCCGACGCGCTGGCCGCGGAAGGTGCGCTCAATTAAAACGAGCCACGTGACGTAAGAAAGGATCAGCACTTGGGCGCCTATATCCTGCGCAGATTGCTTCTGATCATCCCGACGCTGTTCGGGATCATGGTGATCAATTTCGCCCTGGTTCAGTTCGTGCCGGGTGGGCCGGTAGAGCAGATCATTGCGGAAATGCAGGGCCGGGGCGACGTCTTCGCGGGGTTTGCTGGCGGGGGTGAGGATGCGACGCTCTCGGATGATGAAAACTCTGGCTATGCAGGCGCGCGGGGTCTGCCGCAGGAATTCATAGATGAACTGAACGCCCAGTATGGCCTTGATAAGCCGCCGCTGGAGCGGTTTTTCAATATGATGTGGGATTACATGCGCTTTGACTTCGGGGAGAGTTACTTTCGCTCGGTCGAAGTGACCGATCTGGTGCTGGAAAAGATGCCGGTGTCAATCACGCTGGGGCTGTGGTCCACGGTGATCGCCTACCTGATCTCTATCCCGCTGGGCATCCGCAAGGCTGTGAACGACGGCACATCTTTTGACAGCTGGACCAGTGGGATCATCATCGCGGCTTACGCAATCCCGGCGTTTCTGTTTGCGATAATGCTGGTCGTGCTGTTCGCGGGGGGCAGTTATTTTCAGATTTTCCCCCTGAGGGGTCTGACCTCGGACAATTTCGCGGACCTGACCGTCTTTGGCAAAATCGTGGATTATCTCTGGCACATTGTTCTGCCGGTAACGGCCTCGACCATTTCCGCATTTGCCACGCTGACCTTGCTCACCAAGAACTCCTTCCTCGACGAGGTGAAGAAGCAATACGTGATGACCGCGCGGTCCAAGGGGGTGAGTGAGCAGAAGGTGCTTTATGGCCACGTCTTCCGCAACGCGATGCTGATCGTGATCGCGGGCTTCCCGGCGGTCTTTATCGGGGTGTTCTTCGGCAGCAGTCTTCTGATTGAGACGATCTTCTCGCTCGACGGTCTGGGCCGGCTGGGCTTTGAGGCAGCGCTGAGCCGCGATTACCCGGTGATGTTCGGCACGCTGTTCCTGTTTGGGTTCATTGGTTTGCTGGTCAATATCCTCAGCGATCTGATGTATGTCCTCGTTGATCCGCGCATCGACTTTGAGACGCGTGAGGGGTGACGGCATGGGCGTGCTGAGACTGTCGCCGATCAACCAGAGGCGCTGGCGTAATTTCAAGGCCAACCGGCGGGCCTATTGGTCGTTGATCATCTTTTCAGTGCTGTTTCTGATCACGTTACCGGCGGAGTTTGTCGCCAATGACAAGCCGATCCTCGTGCAGTATCGCGGCGATCTCTACACGCCGATCTTCAACTTCTATCCCGAGACGACCTTTGGCGGTGATTTCCGGACCGAGGCGATTTATTCCGACCCGGAGGTGGAATGCCTGATCATCTCCGGCGGGTTGGTCGACTGTTTTGATGACCCGAACGGGATCATTGAAGATGCAGCAGACGGTGTTGTGGATGGGGCAGATATCGAGAAGGGCTGGACCCTCTGGCCGCTCATTCCTTACAGCTACGACACGCCGGTGGATCGCCCCGGTGCCGCGCCTTTGCCGCCGAACGAGCAGAACTGGCTGGGCACAGATGGCACCAAGCGGGATGTGCTGGCGCGGGTGATTTATGGCTTCCGGCTGTCTGTGCTTTTCACGTTGATTGTCACCTTCCTGTCCAGCGTCATCGGCATTTTCGCGGGCGCCATTCAGGGATACTTTGGTGGCCGCACAGACCTGATCTTCCAGCGCATCATCGAGATTTGGGCGGCGACGCCCTCGCTTTACGTGATCATCATTCTGTTTGCGATCCTGCCTCGAAGTTTTTGGCTTTTGGTGGGGATACTTGTCTTCTTTGGCTGGATGGGTCTGGTGGGCGTTGTGCGGGCGGAATTCCTGCGCGCGCGGAACCTGGAATATGTGCGCGCCGCCAAGGCGCTGGGCGTGTCGAACCTGACGATCATGTTCCGCCACATGTTGCCCAATGCGATGGTGGCGACCGTAACGCTGCTGCCTTTCATCGTAACCGGAACCATCGGTACGCTAGCTGGCCTCGATTTCCTGGGCTTCGGCCTGCCATCGTCCGCCCCGTCGCTGGGGGAAATGACGCTGCAAGCCAAGCAGAACTTGCAAGCGCCATGGCTCGCATTCACGGCCTTCTTTGCCTTTGCCATCATGCTTTCGCTGCTGGTCTTCATCTTTGAAGGCGTGCGCGATGCGTTTGACCCAAGAAAGACGTTCTCATGAGCTTGCTTGAGGTCAAAGACCTGTCGGTGACGTTCCGGCAAGACGGGAACGTGACCCATGCCGTGCGGGGCGTGTCCTTTACCGTGGACCGAGGGGAGACGCTTGCGCTTGTGGGCGAAAGCGGGTCCGGCAAGTCGGTCACGGCGCTGTCTACGGTGTCGCTGCAGCCGGGATCGGCGCAGGTCGATGGGTCGGTCAAGTATGACGGCAAGGAGATGGTGGGCGCGTCTGAGCGTGATCTTCGCGCCGTGCGAGGCAACGACATCAGCTTCATTTTCCAGGAGCCGATGACGAGCCTGAACCCGCTGCACACGTTGGAAAAGCAGATCAAGGAAAGCCTCGCCCTGCATCAGGGCCTGGTGGATGATGCCGCCCGCAAACGGGTGATTGAGCTTTTGGATATGGTGGGCATTCGCGACCCAGAAAGCCGCCTGACCTCGTATCCGCACCAGCTGTCTGGTGGGCAGCGTCAGCGAGTGATGATCGCCATGGCGCTGGCCAACAAGCCCGACATCCTGATCGCGGATGAGCCGACCACGGCGCTTGACGTGACCATTCAGGCGCAGATTCTGGAACTTCTGGCGAAGATCCAGAAGGAAGAGGGGATGGGGCTTCTCTTCATCACCCATGACCTGACCATCGTGGAGCGTTTTGCCGACAAGGTCTGCGTGATGAAGGATGGCGAAGTGGTGGAGGACGGCCCCACCAAAGAGATTTTCGGCGATCCGAAGCATCCCTACACACGGAAACTGATCGGGGCGCGCCCGGATGGTGCGCCTATGCCGGTGCCTGAAGGTGCAAAGCCGCTGGTCGAAACGGATGGCCTGCGGGTGTGGTTCCCCATTCAGCGCGGTCTTTTGAAGCGCACGGTCGGTCATGTGAAGGCCGTGAATGATGCCACGCTTCGCGTGCGCGAAGGTGAAACGCTGGGCATTGTGGGCGAAAGCGGGTCAGGAAAGACCACGCTGGCCATGGCGGTGATGCGCTTGATCGGTTGCGAAGGCGGGCTGCGTTTTGATGGGGACGATGTTCGGGCGTGGAGCACACGAGAGCTGCGCCGCCGTCGGGCCGATATGCAGATTGTGTTTCAGGACCCGTTTGGAAGTTTGAGCCCGCGCATGACGTGTGAGGGGATTATCTCCGAAGGGTTGGGGGTGCATGGCAACCCGGATGGCCGCCCGGTGCGGGAGCTGGTGGCGGAAGTGATGACCGAGGTGGATCTGGATCCGGCGACGATGGATCGATATCCGCATGAGTTTTCCGGCGGACAGCGTCAAAGGATTGCCATTGCCCGCGCGATGATCTTGCGGCCTAAGATGGTAGTGCTGGACGAACCCACAAGTGCCCTGGACATGACCGTGCAGGTGCAGATCGTCGATCTGCTGCGGCGGTTGCAGGAAAAGTACAAGCTGGCCTATCTGTTCATTTCTCACGACCTTAATGTGGTGCGGGCCATGAGCCACGAGGTGGCCGTGATGAAGGATGGCGACATTGTCGAGATGGGCAGCGCCGAAGTCATCTTCACGAATCCGCAGACGGATTATGCCAAGACGCTTTTGCACGCGGCACTGGATCTGACGGCCTGAGCCAAACGGCAGCTTCAATCCAGAGCCGCAAAGGCCGGACCATTGATTTCACGATAGAGTTTGTTTTCCATCGCCCGTTCGAACACCGGAAAGTCTGCCGCTGTCTCGACGAACGCGCCGTCGCCACCGATGACGAACTGATAGAAATACTGCGTTAGGTCGCGGTGATCTTCTTCGATGGCCAACCCGTTGATCACGATGCCTTCTCGGTTCAGCCGGTCCCGGCTTTCCAACAGTTTTTCAGTGTCATCTGTCCTGCCATTTCCGGACAGATCAATCACCTTGCGGCGCGCCTGCCCGGGGGCTGTGGTGAACATCTCCGCCGCGAAATCAAGCCCGGCATGGATCATCGTGCCGCCGCCGTTCAGAATGCGTGGCATGTGGTCGAGTGCATTGGCGAAGGCGTCTATGTCTTCAGTGTCGTGCAGGACGACCCAATCCAGCGACACGGCCTGTTGGCGAATCGACGACCACTGCACGACGGACATGGCGATGCCGCCCTGGGCCTGCTCAATCGCGGTGCGTACCCGGAAACTGCGCAGTGCCTCAGCCGTACCATGGATTTGGAGGGCATATTCGGCGTCGTTGACACTGGCGGAGACATCGAAGGCCAGAACGAGATGCAACTCCATCTGTGTATCTGCACGGGATGGTGCCGGATGTGCCAAGAGGGTCAAGAAAAGAAGGGCGAAACGCAGCATTACCCCGCAACCGTGCCGCGCGACCGGTCGATGGGTCAAGCTGCGTGGTGTCACAAAGATGGGATGGCGGGGGCGACAGGCTTCGAAAAATGTAAGCGTTTTCATAAAGCGCGCCAAAGGCTTACTGTAGACAAAACGCTGACCGCCACCCAAGATGAACCTACGCGCCAATCACCTTGGGCTGACTGCCGGGGTGTTTTACCTAGAACAGGGCTCTGCCGTTGATCGGCGGAGGGAGGAGGTTTGGCGCGGGCCAATAGAGGCTCGGGTGCCATTTTCCGACATTCATGGTTGGGGTTCGGTGGCCGGCCCTAGAACGATCGAAGGCGCTGGCCTTGGCCAGCCCTCCGATCAGGCACCGGCCTTCCCGTCTTGTTCGCGCGTTTCCAGGGAAGGCCGGTGTCGTTTTGTGCACGTGCAGAAGATATAGGGCGATCACACTGCAATGCCAGATGCGGTGCATTTATTTGGGAACAAGGGTGGCCGCGGGCGTGCATCGCGATGTCGGTGATCGGCCTTGCGCGAGGGAGAGTAACGCAAGGGTCTGATCTGCTGCATGCCCGCGGCCAGACCTGTCAGGCTCAAGCCCGAACACCTGCTTTGTGCGCCTCGATTTCAGCGCTTTCGCGGTTGTCGAACCGTTCATTGGCAGGCCAGTGTGACGGTGCGCCGGATGAGCGATACGGGCGCTGACCAGCTGCGTTCATGAAAGTTTTTGCGAAGACGTTCAACATTGTGTTGCCTTTCCTGTAAAGGTTGATGCTTGCAATATCGCGTTCCAGCCCTTTACTTGCGAGTCAGGAATAAAACCAAAATGTAAGCTGGGATTACATAATGGATTGGCGCACTCTTCCCCCGCTCTCTGCATTGCGCGCTTTTGCGGCGTTCACTCAGACGGGATCGGTTCAAAAGGCGGGTGATGCCTTGGGTGTCAGCCATGCAGCGATCAGCCAACAGATCCGCAGCCTTGAGGCGCATATGGGGATCACACTGGTGGATCGGTCTTCGCGTGCGTTGGAAATGACGACGGAAGGCTGTCAGTTGGCCGAGGCGCTCAGCGAAGGTTTCGGCGTGATTGACCGTACCGTGGCCACGTTGACGGGTGCGGATGCCGAACGCCCGGTGCATATCTCAACCACCCAGCTTTTCGCGACCACGTGGTTGATGCCGCGCCTGATGGATTTTCAGGCCAAGCACCCCGGCATTGATCTGATGGTGAACCCGTCAACGGAATTGAGCGACCCGAGCCCGGGCGGGTTTGACCTTGCTTTGCGCTTTGGCTCAGGCGATTGGCCGGGGCTCGATTCCGAGATGCTGGTGCCTACGGACATCGTCATCACAGCCGCCCCGTCGCTGGTGGCAGACCGGGTGATCGCCGATCCCTGCGACCTGATTGATCTGCCTTGGCTGCAGGAGCTTGGAACCAATGAATCCGTGGATTGGCTGCGTAAGCATGGGGTGACGCAGACCAAGGTGAAACAGGTGACGCATGTGCCAGGCAACCTGATGCTGGACGGTGCCTTGGCGGGGCAGGGGGTGATCAGTACGGCCATGTCCTCGGTCGAGACAGAGGTCCGGGCCGGGCGGTTGCAAGTGCTGTTCCGGGACAAAGGCGACACCGGCTATCACATCGTCACGCGCCCGGGTGTGATGCGGCCGCCTGCGAAGGCATTCCTGAACTGGCTAAGGCGGCAGAAGGACAGCGTGAAGGACTGACTATTCGTCGTAGAGCCGCTGTTCATCATTGTATTTGGTCATCGCTTCCATGTCTTCCATGGATCGTTTGTCCTTGGCGTGGTCTTTCAAGGCGGCGGCGTAAGTGGGCAATCCGTCGATGGGTGCCGCTTTGTCCGGGGACCAAAGTTTCGACCGGATGATGGATTTTCCGCAGTGGTAAAACGCCTCCTCCACGCGCACAATGAGGGCGAAGTCCGGCACACGGCCCTGCACCGACATCTGATCACGCAAATCGAAATCCCGCACAATCTGTGCCGACCCATTCACACGCACCACCTCATTGCGGTTGGGGACAAAGAAGCACAGGCCGATGCGCCCCGTCTCAAGGATATTGAGGAACGTGTCATAACGGTGATTGCCCGGACGGTCAGGAATGGCCAGTGTCTTGTTATCGAGCACTTTCACGAACCCCGCCGGATCGCCTTTCGGTGAAACATCCACCTCACCCTTGGCGTTGAAGGTCGCAATCGTCAAAAAGGGGGACCGCTCAATCCAGACGCGGCAGTGTTTGTCGATGTGATCCAGGATCTTGCCTTGCTGAGAGGGGTAGGTGTCGCGCACATGGGTGCGGACGGTTTCTTCATCGGTGACGACGTCAGTTGGCTGATACAAGAACTGTCCTCCTGAAATGGTGCTTGGCCTGTCGAGAGGCTAACGCTTGGATGAAACTCAACACGAACCCTATCATGGATTTTGCGATCGTCGCTTGCGATTGTGACCTTCAGATCTTTGGGCTACGACTTTTCTTCTGAGTATCAGTCTTCATTTGGGGGACACCCGTGTCACTAGACGACGACCCAACCCCAATTCTGGGGACCATGACCGAACCAACGCCGGAGCATCCCTCTGCAGCGCAGTTGCAGGCTTATGGTGATTTCGCGTTTCTGTATCTGCGCTCGGACCATCATCGCAACGTGTCGCTTTCGCAGGCACGCCTGGCGTTGCAACCGGCTATCGACCTGATGCAGTACCACGTCTTCCGGTTCGAGGGCGTGCCGCGCTTTGGACTAACGTGGGCCTTCCTGAACGAAGACACAGAGCGCAAGATCGTCACCGGGGAGCAGTTGCAACCTGCCGATTGGCGCTCGGGTGATCGGATGTGGGTCATCGAGATCATCGCGCCGTATGGTCAGGGCACGGCGGCAGAGGTGGTGCGCTGGTTAAAGCGCTCTTTGCCAAAACAAATCAACACTGTACGGTACATGCGTGTTCAAGAAGACCACCGCTTTGAAAAAGTCATCGAAGTGCGGCGCATCTCGGGGGCACAATGGGGAACGCGTACCGTGAAGGTTTCAGATTTCGTGAAGGATTGACCAAATGGGTATTCAGCTCGTCGACAGCTCCGGCTTTGATAGTTTTACGGCCTCTGGGCCAGAGCAAACCAATACCGGAAGTGCTTTTGAAGTATCGTTCAATACCTTCACCTATAATGTGGATCTTACGGCCGGCGAGGAAGTCACGCTGACAGGCGATTTTGACTATGTCAGCACGTCGAACAACGCATTTGCAATTTCAATCACCAGCCCGTCGTTTGGAACATTCACATCAGACTCAACACTGGGCACATTTTCTTACACGATCAGCCGTGACGTTCTGGATGCCAACGGAGGCAATCAGACGGTGTCTATTCTGGCCACAGGGCTGAGCGGCGCGTTCGGATCGCCTGACATCGACACAGTCAACTTTACCTTCACATGTTTTGCGGAAGGCACCCGCATTGCGACACCAACGGGTGAAACGGCAGTTGAATTGCTCTCACCCGGTGACATGATCCGCACCGCCGATGGCCGCGATGTCCCTGTCCGTTGGGTGGGGTACCAGGATGTTTCGACCCTCTTTATGGACACCGACCGCTTGCGTCTTGTGCGTATCGCGCCGCATGCGCTTGGCCCCGACATGCCCACACAAGAGCTTCGGGTCACGGCGGATCATGCGATCTTGCTGGATGGTTGCCTGATCACGGCGGGTGTTCTTGTCAATGGCTCGACCATTGACTTTGTGCCCCTGCAAGAACTTGGAACCGGGTATCGCATTTACCATGTCGAGCTGGAGACCCACGACGTGCTGTTGGCTGAGGGGGCGCCCACGGAAAGCTTTGTCGACACCCTGCCGAGGTCGACGTTCGGCAACTATGACGACTATCTCGCCACATACGGTTGCGATCAGCCCATCACGCGGATGAGCCTGCCCCGCATCTCCGCCGCACGCATGGTGCCGCCAGCAATTCGGGCGCGGCTTCTGGCAAAAGAAGTGGCGTAAGGCCCGCAATCCTGCGCCGCCCCTTGCCCCGGTCGCACCCCCCACGTATCTAGGACGCAACCCCTCAAACTCGCGTGGAGACAGACATGTTCAAAGGATTGGGCCAAATGGGCGATATGGCCAAGATGATGAAGGCCGCCCAGGAAATGCAGCAGAAGATGGCCACGCTGCAGGACGAGATGCACAATATGATGGTCGAAGGCGAAAGCGGGGCCGGTCTGGTCAAAGCGACCTGCACGGTCAAAGGCGAACTCAAGGGCCTCGACATCGATCCGTCCATTTTTAATTCCGACGACAAGGAAGTGGTCGAAGACCTGATCCTTGCCGCCATCAAAGATGCCCAAACCCGCGCCACTGAAAAGGCCAAGGAAGAAATGGGCAAACTGACCGAGGGCATGGGCCTGCCCAAGGACATGGACCTGCCGTTCTGACGCGTTGAACTCCACCCGGGACATAGAAACGCTGATCGAGATGATGGCGAAGATACCGGGGCTGGGGCCTCGGTCCGCCCGGCGTGCTGTATTGCATCTGATCCGTAAAAGGGAATTGATGCTGATCCCACTGGCGGACCAGATTGCCCGTGTGGCGGAGACGGCGCGGGAATGCCGCATTTGCGGGAACATCTGCACCAGCGACGTATGCGATATCTGCCTGTCTGAAAAGCGCGCCAATGGTGAGTTGTGCGTGGTGGAAGACGTGGCTGACCTTTGGGCGATGGAGCGTGCGGGTGTGTTCCAGGGGCGGTATCATGTTCTGGGCGGCACGCTGAGCGCGCTGGATCAGGTCGGGCCGGAGCAGTTGCGCATTCCGCAACTGGTGGAGTGGGTCGAGAGTGAGAACATCAAGGAAGTGATCCTTGCGCTGAACGCCACTGTCGATGGGCAGACCACGGCGCACTACATCGCGGATCAATTGGAAGACCGGGTGGCGTTGACGTCGCTTGCGCAAGGTGTGCCCATCGGAGGGGAGCTGGACTACCTCGATGACGGCACCATCAGTGCGGCCTTGAGGGCGCGCAAAAGCTTGTAAAGAAGGCGGCACACGCCCTTCGCGCGCCGCCTTCGTTGCCCTAGGCCAAGCTGGCAGGCACGTAGGCGTAGGCGTCACCGGACCGCACAAACCGCCCGAACCCGGGGAAGGGAATGTGGGTTGCGGCAATCATGATGTTGTCGCTGGCCGCGCGGTCGAAGATGCGACGGCGGGATGCCGCGGCTACGCCCGGGTCCACGTCGAAACCGAAGCCAACATCCGGTAGTGCGGTGTGCAGCACGGAGTTGTGCAGCGTGTCGGCGACCATCAGAAGTTCGCGATCCCCGCCGTCGATATGAATGATCGCGTGGCCTGGGGTGTGGCCCGGTGACAATTCTAGCTTAAGGCCCTGACCCACGTCGGCACCATCTGCCACAGGGCGAAGTTGATCGCCATAAGCAGCGTAGAAGCCTTGCGCGATTTCAAAGAGCGGCTGCGCCTCGGCGGGGGCTTGCGCCTTGATGCCAGCGTCGCCCCAGAAGTTCAGCTCGACATCCGAGATGACAACTTCGGCATTAATGAAGATGGGCGCGCCGCCGCTGGTCATGCCGCCAACATGATCGGGGTGGGCATGTGTGATAATGACAAGGTCCACATCCTCAGGCGCAACACCTGCGGCAGCAAGCCCGTCAGAGACCCGGCCAAGCCCCGGGCCGAGCAGCTCCAGATCCCCAAGCCCTGCGTCAATCAGGATAGTCTGATCATCGGATTGCAGAAGGAACGCCGTCACAGGGGCCGGCAACGCCTCGCCCGTGATGCCGCCGTTGAGTAAGGCTGCTTCCATCTCGGCTGGATCGCCAAAGAACATACCCTTCTGTAGCGGCCCCATGCCATCAAACAGGGACGTGATGCGATAGCGGCCAAGCGGGGCGTCGAAAAGTGCAGGGGCGGCACCGCCGTGCCCATCGGCGAAGCCGGGTAGGGAAGTGGATGTCAAAATTGCTGGGGCGGCCAAACTGCCAAGGGCAAACTGGCGTCGGGAAAGAGAAGGCATGAGGGGGGTTCCTTTCAAATAGATCGTATACGAACTAATCGTACAAGATAATATGAAAGTCAACCCTTTCAGAAATCATATAATGCGCCTATATTCGCCGACATGGATGACACATCGAACATCGACGACCTTAAGGCATTGCTTTGCTTCAACATTTATTCGCTGAATCGCAGCTTTGGTCGTTACTATCAGGCCGCGTTTTCCGAAACGGGGCTGACCTATCCTAAGTTCGTCATCCTGATGGCGCTGGATGCAGAGGGGCCGATGTCCGTCTCTGCCCTGTCGACTCGTGCGGCCGTGGAGGCGAACACTCTGTCGCCTCTCCTCAAGAAAATGGCCGATTTCGGTGCGATTACCCGTCAGCGTGCGGAAGATGATGAGCGCCGGGTCGAGGTTGATATCACGCCGATGGGACGTCAAATTCTGTCCCGCGCGCGGGCGGTGATTGCCCAAGGGTTTGAGGAGCTGGGCATTGATCCGGAGCGTATGGCAGAAGCCATGCAGTTTCTGGAACAAACGCGGGGAAAGGTGGAATCCTCCTCACCCCCGAAGCTGAGTTTTGACGGCATTGTGTGACGGTCGCCGGGTTTAACGCTTCGGTATGGCAGTGAACGCAAGAAAGAGTCATTGACGGCAGGCGAACCACTCTAAGTATAAGCCATACGCGCATATTAGGATGGCTTCGACGATGACCGATACCTACACCCGTGCTGCGCTTGACCCCACCGATCCGTATGCGCGCGAGCACCAGATTTTCCCGCGTCTGAGCGAAGACCAGATGAAACGCCTTCGGTGTTACGGGCGCGAAGAGGTGCTGGATTGCGGCACGGCGCTTTTCACCCGAGGCGAGCGGGGCGTGGATTTTTTCGTGGTGATCGACGGTCGCATTGAAATTGTCGAACACGACGCGGCAGGGCGGGAGAAGGTCATCACCGTGCACGGACCGTCGCAGTTCACTGGTGAGATCGACCTCTTCAATGACCGGCGCATTCTCGTGGATGGACGCGTCATCGCGCGGGACGGTGTGGGTGAGGCCCGGATTTTGCGAATTCCGCGTCAGACGTTCAGGCGCTTGATGTCCACGGAGACCGATCTTGGCGAAATGATCACCCGGGCCTTTATCCTGCGCCGCACCGGATTTTTGCAGCATGGTGAGGCAGGCGCGGTTCTGATCGGCGATGCCAGCGGCACGAGCGCCCTGCGCAGTGCTCAGTTTCTGCGCCGCAACGGTTACCCCATGCGCCAGCTCCAATCGGATGAGCAAGAGGCGAAAGACCTGATGCAGGTGCATGGGTTGGGCCAGAACGATCTACCGGCCCTGGTGGCGCCAGATGGTGTGGCGCTGTCCAACCCGACGATCCCGCAGCTTGCAGAAACGCTGGGCCTGACAGAGGCTGTTGATCCTGATCGCGTACATGATCTGATCGTAGTGGGTGCTGGCCCATCTGGTCTGTCCGCGGCTGTCTATGCAGCCTCAGAAGGTCTGGACACCTTGGTTGTCGAACAGGAAGCGCCGGGTGGGCAGGCCGGTACATCCAGCCGGATTGAAAACTACCTGGGCTTCCCAACGGGCATTTCCGGTCAGGCGCTTGCGGGGCGGGCCTGGGTGCAATCACAGCGTTTTGGCGCACGGGTAGCGGTATCGCGCGCGGCGACACTGCTTGACTGTTCCAAGCTGCCGTTTCGCGTCAGCATCGGACAAAGGCATTCGGCGCAGGCCCGTGCAGTGGTTCTTGCTACCGGGGCGACGTATCGCAAACTTGGCCTCGCGCGTCAGGATGAGTTTGAAAACAAAGGGCTGCACTATGCCGCCACGGCGCTTGAAGCGCAGCTGTGCGAAGACACCGAAGTCGCCGTGGTCGGTGGTGGCAATTCGGCTGGGCAGGCGGCGGTCTTCCTATCCCGCTTTGCCAAGCATGTGCATGTTCTTGTGCGCAGTGATGGGCTTGCCGCCAGTATGTCGGACTACCTGATCCAGCGCATCGACCACACGTCGAACATCACCTTGCGCACGCGCAGCAAGATCACGGAACTGCATGGCGATACCTTCCTAGAAGACGTCACGATAGAGGGGCCGGAGGGTTCAAACCGTCACGCGATCGGGCATGTGTTTGTCATGATCGGCGCGGTGCCCAACACGGATTGGCTCAATGGCTGTGTCGAGGTCGACAAGGCGGGGTTCATCCGGACCGGTGTCGATGTGACCGAGCGGCGCGTGGGCTCTGCCTTTGAAACCTCTCGCCCCGGCGTCTTTGCGGTGGGAGATATCCGGTCGGGTTCCGTCAAACGCGTGGCGTCGGGTGTCGGGGAAGGATCGGTGTGTATCTCAGCCGTTCATGGCTGGTTGAGCGAGTACAGCGACAGCTAACCGGCAAAAGCACCCAGCATCAGATAAATCACCAACGTTCCGCCAAGGGCAAAGCCCATCGGGAATTTGCGCCCTTTGTCCCAACTGACCCAATCCGGCGCCAGCTGACGCAGCCGGGTGTTCTTGGCGATGCGGTGGCTGGCAACGCAGGCCAGAAGATTGGCGGCGAATATGAAGCTGAGAAGCCCCCAGTCACTGGTGTCAATGAAGGGCGCCGCAGCCGCGATGAACTTACTATCCCCAGCTCCCATGAGCCCAACCATGTTGGCAAAGAACATCGCCACCAGGACAAGGACCATGATCAGAATGCGCCACATGTAGTCCGAAAAGGGCAGGGCAATCAGGCCAATCACGAGGAAGACCGCCACCAGCGACAGAACCGCCACGTTGGGAATTTTCATGACCTTCAGGTCGCTCCACATCACCCAGACGCAAATCGGCAGCACAAATGGCAGGAACCAAAGTGCCGTGCTGGGAAGGATCGCGAAATTCATGTTTGCCTAGTTCGACACGTTTTCTTCGAGCGCGCGCAGGCTGCGGACGGCGGCTTCGAAATGCTGGGGATGCGTGTCGATCGCGTCTCGCAACAAGCCTTTCCCGATGGCCGTGTCGCCCTGTTTGATCGCGGAGAGTGCGAGCGTGTACAAAAGCTGTGCCCGCTCGGACTGCGATGTCGGCAAAACGGGAAGCGTGTAGTTCTGTTGCGCCCCACGGGCCAGGACAAGGTTGTTCTTTGCGGTGAAGATTGAGCTATCCTGACGGATCGCGTCGGAGAAGAGACGCTCCGCCCCGGCGTAGTCACCACGGGTCAGTTTCGAGTAACCCCAGTTGTTCATCACGCCTGCCGGTCGTGTCGTGAGGCCAACCGCGATTTCATAGAAACTGTCGGCTTTCTTCCATTCCTGATTGCTGTCGGCAACCATGGCTTCCAATCGGTAGCGTTTGAAGCTTTCCAGTGTCGGCGGCACGCTGTCGAGAACCTGATCGGCCTGTTCCCATTCGTTGTTGCGGATCAATGCATCGGCGAGGTCGACGCGGTCGTCCTGGGTGGCGTCTTCGTGAGCGGTCACCTTTTTCCAGGCAGAGACCGCCTCAGTATGGCGTTTGGCGCGCACAAGGGACTGCGCCAGGCCGCGCTGAAGATCAATCCTGTCAGGCTGTTCGCCGGTGGCCCGCTGGAAGTAGCTGACCGCTTCATTTGGGTCCGCCACGTTCAGCATCACGTCGTTGAGGTTGGTTTCATCAACCACGTTCACGTCCTGGAACGAGCGGTCGACATCTGCCGTGCTTTCCGTATCGCACGCGGCCAAGCCAAGAAGGCTTGCCGTGCACAAGCTGATTGAAAGAAGGTGGCGCATTTTGCGTCCTTTTACTGCCTCTGCCTTTTACAGGCGCCTCATCATGGTATCTTGCGGATCAGGTAGTCGCTGCTACCACGCCGTACCAATTTATAATTTTGCTCTTGTTCGCCAGTATACGCGGGATTTTCTATTTTTTCGAGTGCTAACCGCAAATTATCGCGAATTGAGTCACTTGAGCCATTGTCGAGCGCATAGGCGCGTTGGAAACTCTGCGCCGCTTCCGCGGTTTCATCCAGTTCCATCAGAACAACGCCCAGGTTGTTCCAGATTTCTGGGGAGGTTTCTTCCTTCTCAAGCGCCTGACGCAACAGGCGTTCGGCCGTCTGCATGCGACCCAGACCGAGGTTGGCACTGCCAATCCCAAGCAGGACGTCGGCGCTCAATCCTTCGGTCAGCGCGGCGCGTTCGAATGCGTCGATGGCCAGCTCATATTCCCCGGCATACATCAGGCGGTGACCCACCAACATGCCGTCAACTGCCTGTTCATCGCGTGCCACTCCGGGCGCGAAGGGGTTGTCAGGGTCAATTGCACCGTCGCTGCACGCCACAAGTACAAGACATGTCCCGAGAACGGCTGCTCTCTGAAACCCAGCCCGTATCATTTGCCTCGCCTCACTGGCCTATTTGCTGGCCTTGTTTATTGGCCGGCCATCGTGAAGAGCTCCATAATGCCCAGAACCGACGGACCCACCAAGATTATGAGTAGTGGGGGCACTGTAAGCATCATTGTGGCCAATGTCATCTTTGTTGGCAGCTTGTTGGCCTTTTCTTCGGCGCGCATGACCCGTTTGTCACGCATTTCCCCGGCATAGACGCGCAAGGCATCACCAATGGACGTGCCGAATGTCTGCGACTGGATCAGAACGGTCACGAAGCTGGAGATATCCTGCACGCCGCAACGCTCGCCCATGTCATTGAGAACAGACGGTTTATCGCGGCCCGCTTTCATCTGCTGGGAGACGATTTCGAACTCTTCAGCCAGGGCCGGGTAAGACGCCTTGATCTCTGCTGCGACGCGCACGATGGCCTGGTCCATCGACTGACCCGCCTCAACACAAGTCAGCATCATGTCGAGGCTGTCAGGAAAGCCCTGTTCAATTTCTTCCTGCCGCTGCTGTTGGCGCTTGGTCACCCAGTATTTGGGCAGCATGTAACCCACACCACCCGGGCCAAGAATGTAGAGCATGGTATCTTTCGTGGTGCTGTCTTCGCCGGAAACGAAGAGAACGAAATACACCACACCGGCCAGCAGGAACCCAATTCCGAGCGCGAATTGCGCAAAGTGGAAATACCGGACGGCGTCGCGGTCGCGATAGCCCGCCTGCATCAACGTCAGGCGAATGGCGCTCAGCGATTTTTCGTCCTGCGGTTCCAGGAACGTCGCGTATTTGTCCAGCTTTTCGTTGCGCGACTTGGTGCGCAGTTTTTCCGCCTTGTTGTTCTGATTGACCTGCCCGTTCTGGCCGGCCTTTTTCAGCTTCTCAAGTGGATCTTGCGCCTGTTTGATCATGATCGGAATGGTGATCAGGACCAGAACGATGCCCAAAGTGCCCATCGCGATCAGCGGTCCGAAGGGGCCCATGCTGTCCGTCAGGATTCCGGTGATGCTTTCAAGGATGCCCATATCGCTCTCCGATCACACTTTGATGTTCACAAGCGAACGCATCACGAAGATGTTCACCACAAGGAACCCGCCCACGGCAATACAGGCCGGGATGAACATCGGGTGCAGCATCGCGTCATCGTAATAGTCGGGTTTCAACATCTGGATGCCCACCAGTGCGAGCACCGGGAAGGCCGATAGGAAGTTGCCAGACCACTGCGCCTCGGCAGTGATGGCTTTCACTCGGCGGAACAGGCGGAAACGGGCGCGGATCACCTTGGCCAGACCTTCGAGGATCTCGGCCAGGTTACCGCCTGATTGCTGCTGAATGGTCACCGCCACGGCGAGGAAGCGCAAATCCTGCATGTCGAGGCGTTCGGCCATATCCTTGATGGCCTCCCCCACATCACGACCATAAGCGCTTTCATCCGCGATGATGCCAAATTCCGTGGCAAGGGGATCGGCGACCTCATTGGCCACGATGGAAATGGCAGATGAGAACGGGTGACCCACGCGCAAGCTGCGGACCATGAGTTCGATGGCATCCGGAAGCTGTTCTTCCATCAATTTCATGCGCTTGGACGCCTTGGAGTTGATCCAGACAAACACGCCACCAATGCCGATGCCGATGGAGATTGCGGCGCGGATTGGCACCTCGGTGCTGGTGCCAAATGTCAGCCCGACAAAGGCAAAGACAGCCACCGCGCCCATCAGCATGATCAGCTGTTTTGGGGTAAAGGCGATGGCCGCTTTCTGTGCCTTGGACGACAGAATGGAATAGATCGGAATGTTGCGCGCCTTGAGATGCTGCGTCATCTCTTTGCGCAGTTTTTCCAGCGTTTCCTCACGGTTACCGGTTTTGTCCAGCATATCCAGCCGGCGATTGACGCGGCTGTTCAGGCTGATCGATTTGCCGAAGACGGTCAGATAGATGCCTTCAACAAGCGCCAGAACGGCGACGAAGATGACAACGTAAATGATTAATTCCAGGTTCATGATCTCTACCTCTTACCCAGAAACCGGATCGTAAATGCTTGGCGGCAGGTCATAGCCCCACAGCTTGAAGCGCTCGGTATAGTTTGACCGCACACCTGTGCCGGTGAAGTGGCCAATGATCTTGTTGTCAGGTGTCAGGCCGGTGCGCTGATAGCGGAAAATCTCCTGCATGGAGATCACATCGCCTTCCATGCCGGTGATCTCGGTGATCGAGACCATGCGGCGGGAGCCATCCTGCAAACGGCTGGCCTGCACCAGAAGGTTCACGGCTGATGCGATCTGGGACCGCACGGCCTTCAACGGCATCTCAATACCCGCCATGGCAACCATGTTTTCCAGACGGCTGATCCCGTCGCGTGCGTTGTTGGCGTGAATCGTGGTCATCGACCCGTCGTGACCGGTGTTCATGGCCTGCAACATGTCGATCACTTCCTCGCCACGCGTTTCCCCCACGATGATGCGGTCGGGGCGCATACGAAGGGCGTTTTTCAGACAGTCGCGGGGGGACACCTCACCTTTGCCTTCCACGTTGGGCGGGCGGCTTTCCATCCGACCCACATGGATCTGTTGCAGCTGAAGTTCCGCCGTGTCCTCAATCGTCAGGATGCGTTCGGAGTTGTCGATAAAGGATGACAGCGCGTTCAGCGTGGTCGTCTTACCCGAACCCGTACCGCCCGAGACGATCACATTGAGGCGCGTGGACACAGCAGCCTGCAGATAGGCGGCCATTTCTTCCGAGAACGCGCCGAACTTTACCAAGTCATCAATGCCCAGTTTGTCCTTTTTGAACTTACGGATGGAAACGAGCGACCCATCCACCGCAATCGGTGGAACCATCGCGTTGAAACGCGATCCATCGGCAAGACGGGCGTCAACGTAAGGGTTGGATTCGTCGACTCGACGACCCACCGCGCTCACGATCTTGTCGATGATCCGCAGCAGGTGCTTTTCATCCTTGAAGGTCACGTCGCTCAGCATCAGCTTGCCGTCGCGTTCGACAAAAATCTGCCTCGGGCCGTTGACCAGAATATCGTTGACCGTGTCGTCCTGCAGAAGCGTCTCAAGCGGGCCAAGGCCGCGCACTTCATCATAAAGTTCCTGGGTCAGCGTTGCCCGGTCTTCGCGGTTCAGAACGATGCTTTTTTCCTGCAGAACTTCTGCAGAGATAGAGCTGATCTCCGCCCGGAGGTCATTTTCCGTCGCCGTGTCCAGCGCGGCGAGGTTCAGGTTGTCGAGCAGGGACCGGTGCAGGTCGAGCTTGATCTCGGCCAGACGTTCCTTGCGCTTGCGTTCTTTTTCGATCGGTGCAGGGGCCGCTGCCTGCTTTGGCAGCGGTTTGCGCAGGGATTGCTTGGGTGCCTCTTGGGCCTCAACCGGTTTGACGGTCGGCGCCTGTGCCGCCGGCACTTTCTTGACGGCCTGACCTTCGTTCTTCTTGTAACGTGAAAACATCTGCGCCTACCCCCTTAAGCCGCTTCTTCTGCTTCTGGCTTGCCCAATGCGTGCAAAGACGCGGCCAGTTTCATGATTTCCTTGCGCAACGGATTTTTCGCCGCGCCAACGGCAAGCGGTGTTCCATGATCCGAAGTCTGGGTGATCACCTTGCCACCGTCCGGCAGTTGCACTTCGATGCTGATTTCGAGGCTTTCAGCCATGCGTTTCACGCGGCTTTTGCCATTCAGATCGGTGAACTTCGGTGCGCGGTTCAGGCAGAAACGCAGCTTTTCAACAGGCAAATCCTCTGACCGGAGCGCGCGTTTCAGGCGCAGAGCGTTCTGCGCAGACCGCATATCCAACTCGAGCGTCGTCAGATAAACCTGCGCCTTGTTCAATACGGTTTCCGTCCATTGCACCAAGGTGCCGGGCATGTCGACGATGACGTAGTCGAATTTGAGCCGTGCAATTTCCAGGATACGCTCAACATCCTCAGGCGCCACCATATCGAGCGGCAGCATGTCCATCGGTGCGGTCAAAACCCAAAGCTTGTCCTCATAGGACACCAGCGACTGCTTGAACATTTCGTCATCAAGCGATTCTGTATCCGACCACATCTCAAACACCGCATCGCGGCGGGGCAGGTCCAGATATGTCGCGGTTGACCCGGTCTGCAGGCTGAAATCCAGCAGGCAAACCCGAGGGCCATCTTGTTTCTCAATCGTGGCCAGTTCCCACGCCAGGTTCACGGCAAGCGTGGTCGCACCGGTACCACCGGCCAAACCCTGAACAGCGATCAAAACGCCATCGCCCGGCGTGGTGCCGGACGCAAAGGGCGTGCCTTCTGTCGTGGGTTGAGCCGTGCGCTGTCGGATCCGATCCATCGCGGCTTCCAGCTCTCCCTCTGGCAATGGGTAGGGGACAAACTCATCGGCACCCTGGCGCAGAAGTTGGTGTAAAACGTCGGGGCTGACATCTTCGGCAATCAGGATAACGCGGATGTCGCGCGCGCGGGCCAGTTTGATGATCTCGACCAGCATGGGGAGTTCATCTTCATCGGAATCGTCGATGGCCAGCGCGGCGAATTCCAAACCTTCCGATTCTTCCTGGCCAAAGAATGCCAGGGCTTCATTCATGTTCAAATCGCCCCAGGCCTCGCCCAGAGCGGTTTCCATGTCTTCTATGAGCAGGTCAAAGCTTTGAACGTCGCGGCATACGGTACAGGCGACGATCTGGCCCTGTTCCGAATTGCTGCTGTCACTACTCGTCATCTGTTTCATTCCTATTCTGCTCAGCAACAGATGGCGTTCTTTTCGCACCATTCCGTTGCCCTTCCCCTAATCCACAAGCGGGGAAGCACACTCACATGCGATGATAGATGACGGATAATCTGGGCAACATTTGGGCCAAAACATCGTAATTGTGCGGAATAACTGATCAAAAAAAACCCGCCGAATGGGCGGGTTTTCGTCAGTTGGCCCGGCCTTTACCGGACAGGGAGATTGGTTTTCGCGGCTTATTCCTCGCCGCCGCCCAGTGCGCCACCGGACAATGTGCTTTGCGGCGCAGCACTGGCCACATACTCACGATAGACCACTTCGGCATACTTGCCGTCCATGATGATCGGGTGGTCCTTCACGAAGCCGCTGACCTGCGTCACTGTCCGACGGTTGCGCCGTTCGCGACCTTCGGTGACCACGACAGGGCGTGTTTCCCCGAAGGATACCACGGCCTCGAGCCGGGACCGGCTGATCCCGCGGGACACGAGGTAACGCACAGCGGCGTTTGCGCGTCGCTGACCGAGGCTGCGGTTATAGGCTTGTGAACCCACCGCATCGGTGTGGCCGTAAACGCGGAAGCGCACTTCCGGGAACTGACGGATGAAATGGGCTTGTTTGTCCAAAGCGGCACGTGCCTGACCATCCAGAACCGCCGAATTGAAGGCAAAGTTGATGGTGTTGGGCACTTGCTTGGCGAACCGTTCGGACAGATCAATGGCAAAGTCCTTCTCGCCCGTCATGATCTGGGTGTTGTTCATGGTGCTGTTGCCAAAACTTTTGCCTTCTACAATCGATCCCGCTTCGCTGTAAGAGCGGAAGACTTCGATCGTGTTAGAGCATGAGGCCAGCGCGAAAACTGCAACCGTTCCAAGTAGATAAGATCTCATGGGTCCCACCTTTCGCCTATTCCATAATGTAGCCGTAGGACCCGGTGAAGTCCTGCCGCGCCACCTGTCCGGTGGGGCTGTCGGCGGGGACATCAACGGCCACGGTGCCGTTCAAGAAGAGTTCTCTTTCGCTCGGAATGCGCACGCGATCTGTCGGCAGGGCCAGGGCCTCACCCCGCGTGGGTGTCACCAGATGGGCTGACACGATGATTACAAGCTCTGTCTAAGAGCGTTGGTAATCGGCACTGCGGAACAGCGCGCCCAGAACAGGGATGTCGCCCAACCACGGTACCTGGCCGCTGTTGTCGAGGAAGTCGTCCTGCAGCAGACCCGCGATTGCAAAGCTTTGCCCATCGCGCATGACCACAGTGGTTGATGTATCACGACGGCGGAAGGCGCTGACGGACAAACCGTTGGCTTCGATCCCGTTGGCCGTATCCAGTGAGGACACCGCGGCCGACATTTCCAGATTGATCACGCCATCGTCCAGAACACGCGGCACAAAGCCCAGTTCGACACCGAAGGGTTTGAATTCAATCGCAACCAGACCGCCTTCCTGCGCGGTAGGAATTGGAAACTCACCACCGGCGAGGAACGTGGCCTCCTGACCCGAAAGTGCCGTCAGGTTCGGTTCGGCGAGTGTTCGAACAACGCCTTTAGATTCAAGGGCTTCCAGCAAGATCCCCACTTCGGTGGAGCCAAACCCGAACCCAAACTGAATGGCACCTTCAATGCCCGTTTGAACGGTTGCCGGCGTGGCAATGCTGTTTGTGCCGTCAAGGAATGTGCCCGTCTCGGACACAACGCCAATGTCACCACCCGGGGCGCTGACGCCCACAGATGCGCTAAGCTGCTTGGAGACGGACCGCTGCATTTCCGCAAAGCGCACCTTCAGCATGACTTGCTGCTTGCCCGAGACACTCAACAGGTTGGACACACGCTCAGGCGCATAGCGCTGCGCCAGTTCCAGGGCGCGATCCATGCGCGTGGTGCTGCTGACCGTGCCGGACAGGACGATCCCGTCATTGGCCGCGCGCACTTCGATGCGCTCATTCGGCAAAATCTGCTGCAGGCGTTCCTTGAATTCAGAGATATCCGCGCTGACCCGCACATCCACATTGGTGATCAGGCGCCCGGTGGCGTCCAGCAGGGTCAGGGTCGTCCGGCCCGGAGATTTGCCAAGCACGTAGATGGTGCGATCCGACAGGGTGGAGAAATCTGCAATCGCCGGGTTGGCGATGCTGAGTTCCGCAAAAGGAACATCGCTTTCTACGACGACCGCCTGGTTCATCGTGATCCTGAGATCGCGCGATGTGCCTTCGCGCACAATCTGCAAATTCTGCGCATTAGCCGTTTCGGCCACGGGGCCAAACATCATAAGCGCACAGGCCAAAGCGGCCTTCCAAGCTCTTCCAATTGTCATGTGACCTGCCTCTCCGATCACGCCTCTGAAACCGGGTCTTATCGCCCGAATTTGTTTAAACATGGGCCAAAATGGAAAAATTTGCAAGAATCAAAGACCTTTAGGGTGGTTTTGATGCGGTTTCTGCCGAGGCCGCAGCTGGAAAGAGGCCCTTTGAATGGCGGGTCGGGCGCGGGTCATGGGCGTCATTTTGAGGCTGCAGACGCCCTATATTGATGCGCGGGTCGTGTGGCATACCAGAGGTGCCATGTGGGTCGCATGCGAATTTCCTGCGAAAATTCGTGATCAAAGCGTTGCGTTTGTGCACGCATCCGTGTCGAAAACCCGGTAATCTGAGGTTGGAATTTTCACAATTTGTTGTTCGCGACATGCTCAGACACCTCCTTTTTGCGGCTTTCCTATCGGTCCTCGCATTGCCGGTTTCTGCAGAGGACGGACAGCTATTACGCGTGACACAGGATGGTGTGGAGCGTGTGGTCTGGATGGTGGATGCGCGGGCGGATACCTCGCAACCCGCCGCGCTGGTTTTGGCCATTCACGGATATCGCAACCCGCAAGATGCCGCCGCGATGCAAGCAGAGCCCGCATCTCTTGCCTGGCCCACCCTGCGGGAGGAGGCGCGCACGCATGGCTTCGTCGCGTTGTTTCCGGCAGCGTATCAGGGCCAATGGGCTTTGTTTGATGGTCTGCCCAAGACCACCGCGCCCGATGGCCGCGCGATTGATGATGAGGCATTTCTGCTGGCCCTCGTCCAATCGGCCATTAGTGACGGCATCGCGGACCCCACCCGCATCTATGTCACCGGCATTTCGGACGGGGCCATCATGACCTATCGGCTGATTTGCCTGTCTGACACGCCCTTTGCCGCCGCCGCACCCCTGATCGGGTCCGCCTACGAAGGCCATATCAAAGACTGCACGCCCAAAACGCCTCCGGCGCTGATGCATGTACATGGGACTGCGGACAAGGTTCTGCCGTATGACGGATGGCTCTTTCCCAAGGGGCGCGAAGTGTCGGTGCCGGAGGTCATGGAACACTGGCGGCTTCTGCATGGCTGCACCGGACAGGCGCGGCAGGTGCTGGAAGATATCATGCCCGAAGATGGCAGCACTGTCGAAGAAATGACATGGACCGGGTGCGCGCGTGAAAACACCGTAAAACGGTACAAGGTCGTGAATGGTGGGCACGCAGTCCCTAACGCGCGCCGCGTGCCGTCAGAGGATGATCCGCGTGTCTTCAACCGCGATCTGGACACATATGCGGTGATGTGGCGTTTTTTTGCGGCCAATCCACGCGGTGCAGCGCCCTGAAAAGAAAAGAGCGCCGCAATCGCGACGCTCTCTTTTTTTTAGGCTTCTGACGTTAAGCTTAGGGCTGTTCGTCTTCGTCTTTTGAACTTTCGGGCAGATTGAAGAAGCTGTCCGCGTCGATGGTTTCGACGTCAGGCTCGCTTTCACCCTCTTCATTGCCCAGGCTGAACGTCTCCAACCCTTCGATCGCCGTTGGGATCTTGGGTTCGGGATCCATCGACAGGCTCTGCTCGGTGCTCAGCAGTTTGCGACGCTCGTCATCGCTCATCGCTTCGCCGTCCTTGGCTTTCTTCGCGGCGGCCTTCTGTACGGCGGCGTCGAGTTCGGTCTGCTTACACAGCCCCAAAGCCACCGGGTCGATCGGCTGCATGTTGGAGATGTTCCAGTGTGTCCGCTCACGGATCGTCGTGATCGTGGGCTTCGTGGTGCCAACCAGTTTAGAAATCTGGCTGTCGGCCAGTTCGGGGTGGAATTTCACCAGCCACAGGATCGCGTTCGGGCGGTCCTGGCGTTTGGACAGGGGCGTATAACGCGGGCCACGGCGCTTTTCCTCGCCTTGCGCGGCTGGGTTATATTTTAGCGTCAGCTTGTGCAGCGGGTTCTGTTCCGCCGTGTCAATTTCTTCCTGCGTCAGCTGATTGTTGGCAATCGGGTCAAAGCCCTTCACGCCGGTCGCCACGTCGCCATCGGCGATGCCCTGCACTTCCAACTCATGCAGGCCGACGAAATCGGCGATCTGTTTGAAGCTGATCGTGGTGTTGTCCACCAGCCAAACGGCGGTGGCTTTGGCCATCAGTGGTTTTGACATGTGCGGTCTCCTTCACGCAAGACTTCCCCGTTGCCTGAAATGGCTTGCCCGGGAAGGGGCGGGTTTCCGTTGTCGGGGAACTTGGCCGGTATATAGTCGGCGCGCTGGCAAAAAGAAAGGGCCAATCATGCGGATGCTTTGGGCGGGGCTGTTGTCGCTGATCCTCTCAGGGTCGGTTTTTGCCGATGGCGAAAAACCGGGTGAGTTTGATTACTACGTCCTCGCACTCAGCTGGTCACCCACATGGTGCGCGTTGGAAGGTGATGCGCGGGAGGCGGAGCAGTGTGACGAAGGCGCAGGCTACGGTTGGATCCTGCACGGGCTTTGGCCGCAATACCATCGCGGCTGGCCCGCGCATTGTCCGAGTGTGGAGCGGAACCCATCCAGGGCCATGACGCGGGACATGGCGGATATCATGGGGTCGTCTGGTCTGGCTTGGTATCAGTGGAAAAAGCACGGGACCTGCACGGGGTTGTCTGCGCCGGACTACTACGCGCTGTCGCGAGAGGCGTATGAGAGCGTGAACCGGCCCGAAGTGTTCCGAAAGCTTTCCAAGCCTGTGACCTTACCTGCATCCGTGGTCGAGGCCGCGTTTCTGAAAGACAATCCGGAGTGGGAGCCGGACATGCTGACCATCACCTGCCGGGAAGGCCGCATTCAGGAGGCGCGGCTGTGTTTGTCCAGATCTTTAGAGCCTGTACCTTGTGGGCGGGATGTGATCCGGGATTGCAGTCTGCAGGACGCGCTGTTCGATCCGATTGAGTGACCAACGCGCGTCCGCCCTGACGGACTCTTTCGAAGGTCAGAAAAGTCGAGAGATCAGGGAGATGAGAGCCACTGGCCAGAGCAATACATGCAAAACGTAGTCGAACCAGTTACTGCTGCCCCATTTCATCACCCAGAACACCTGTCCCAGAACAGCGACCAAAGATAGGAACCAGTTGCCGGTGAGCAGACCGTAGAGGCACACGGCGAGGACCATCCCCGCCACCGGCAGCGGTGCGTAGCCGAGGCGATAGATATCAACCGGGATCACCCCGAAAGCGCTGGTCAGGAACGCGGTGTAGAGCAGCAGGAATGCCAGCAATTCCCAAGCCGAGAACTGCACCACCTCCACGCCAATTCCGGCGGCCATGGAGGCGAGTGCCAGCGCGGGGAGCATGACGCCGAACGGGGCGAGGACTGCGATGGCCCCGCCGATGATCAGATTTCGGTTCAGACCGAAGCTGATTGTCAGGCCCAAAGCAATGCCAAGCCCGGCGGCCAATGGCGCATGAAGGAAAAACCCCGACAGGCAGTAGACCACCCAGCCCAAGACGATGCCGAGGTCCAGTTTTGCACCGACCCCGCTCATTGCGCGTCCACCCATGCTTGGTTGAACACATGCGCCACGACGCCCTGTTTTGTGCCTTTGGAATAGCTGAGCACGATCTCACCTGAAGCGAGCCTGCGCAGCATCGGGTAACGCAGCGCGCCGTCATCATGGAATTGCTTCAGCTCGCGCCAGCTCTCTCCCCCATCCTCGCTCAGAACGAGGCGCAGCACATCTGGCGCATCGCCAAGATCGTTCAAAGCCATCAGGATGCGCCCATCGCCCAGACCCAATGCCGCCACCGGAGAGCTGGGGTTTGGCACGTCCATCGCTTCGACGTCCGACCAGCTTTGCCCGCCATCTTCCGTTCGGCTGGCATGCAGCACATGGCTGGGGTCAAAGTCGCGCAGGAAGGCAATGGCGCGCGTCTCAGACAGGGGCACGATCATCGGCTGGATGGGCTTTCCCTTGCCCAACATGCGGCGCGTGTCGCGCACACGGCCGTCTGCGTCAAAGCGTGCCAACAGGCCAAAGGTCGGTCCCAGCTCGAAATAGGCGGGCAGGGCCATAGAGCCATCGGCGTAGGCCACCATCGGCGACTTCACGAGGTTGGAGCGACCCAAGAAGGGCGAGAGGTTGAGTGTCCGCGCGTGGCGTGGCTGACCACCGCGCATGTCCACGTCCACGATCGACGCCATCGCCCAACCACCGACCGAGGCAACCGTGGCCCATAGCCCGCCGGGCCGCGCTTCATTTTCGATGGTGTTGCCTAAGGTGACGACGATCTGCTCAGGCTCCATCACTGCGGTTAAACCGCCGCGCGTCAGGTAGGGGCCTGTCTCGCCCTGTTCCCAACCTTCAGACGTTTTGGAAAACGATGCGGCGTGCACATCGACATCCGCCTGTGCCTCGGCAGACCCTTCGAACCAGAGAACGCGAAACCCGTCCGGGTCCACGACAATGCCGGGGGAGTGTGCCTGACCACTTTCGGGCGCATAGTCGAACACTGTTTCAAAGACAGGATCGTCCTTCGCCTCCACCACATCCGGCAAGGCAAAGCGCCAATTGAGCGGCGTGTCCCGGCGCGCGGCCCAGACGGATACAGCAATGCTTGCCCCGGCGAGGCCCAGTGAGAGAAGCGCCGCGCCGTCCAAGATCTTAGCCTACTTTTAGGACGATCTTGCCGATATGTCCGCCTTTTTCCATGTGAGCATGGGCGTTCGCCGCTTGCTCTAACGGATACTCCGAATCCATAACCGGCGCGACCTTGCCGGCATTCAGCAGCGGCCAGACATGTGTTCGCAGATCAGCGGCGATCTCGGCTTTGGCAAGGTCGGATTGCGGGCGCAGGGTCGAGCCTGTCAGCGTCAACCGCCGCATCATGACTTGCGCGAAATTCAGCTCCACCTTCGGCCCCTGCAGGAACGCGATGTTCACCAGCCGCCCGTCATCAGCAAGGCATTTGACGTTCTTGGGCAGATACTCGCCCCCCACCATGTCGAGGATCAGGTTCGCCCCGCCTTCCCCGCGCATGACGGCGACGAAATCCTCTTCGCGATAGTTGATCGCCACCTCGGCCCCAAGGTCGCGACAGACCTGGCACTTTTCTTCGCTGCCTGCCGTGGTGAACACCCGCGCGCCGAAGATCGAGGTCAGCTGGATCGCCGTGGTGCCGATGCCGGAGGAGCCGCCATGGACAAGGAATCGCTCCCCTGCTTTCAGCCCACCGCGCAGGAACACGTTGGTCCAGACGGTAAAGAATGTCTCGGGAAGGCAGGCAGCCTCTCGCAAACCCATACCGTCGGGGATCGGCAGGCAATGCGCGGCAGGGGTCGCCACGTATTCGGCATAGCCACCACCGGGCAGCAATGCGCAAACCTGATCACCCGGTTTCACGTCGGTCACGCCGTCGCCCACGGCGGTCACTTCTCCGGCGGCTTCCAGACCGGGCAGGTCAGAGGCGCCGGGCGGTGGGTTATAGCTGCCCGCGCGTTGCAACGCATCAGGGCGGTTCACCCCGGCATAGGCCACGCGGATCACCACCTCGCCATGGCGCGGCTCGGGGATGGGCCGTTTGGTCTGTTGCAGAACCTCAGGTCCACCGGGGGCCGTGATTTCGATGGCGGTCATGTCTTTGGTCATTTTGGTCCCCAGTGACGTCGTTTGTTTTGGCCCGCTTACACGGGTCCGGACCACCGCCCCGGCATGTCATTTCCTGACCGCCCGGAGGATGGCTGCATGCGCTCCAACATGGAATTCACCATGCTTTCCGACTGCTTCACTAACCCGCCGAGAATACGGTTGTCACGGGTCTTTGCTTTCATCTTTTCGATCTGCATGACACCGTCGATGCGCCGGTCGAGGAAGGCCCATGTGTTGGCATGGCCATCGCTGTCATCGCCCAACCAGTAAAGCACCGTCGCGCCATAGACACCCGACAGCGTGGCGCGCTTGGTGTACCAGTTCACGTCTTGCGAGGTGTCGCCGAGCGCGTTCCAGATTTTGTCAGCAGTGCCCCACACGGCGCGCGCCCCGTCGGGGGTATTGTTGGGCAGGGAGAAGAGCGTCATGCCCCGACGCACCATTTCCTTGTCCTCGATCACCTCAAGCCGCGTGCGCACGGCGAGTGCCACCCGCTCACTATAGCGCATCTCGCTTTGGTCGGTCTCTTCCAGCCGCGTGACCATCGCCTGATCGCCCGCCTCATGATAGGCCAGTGCTAGGTCGACCGCGCCCCTCGGACAGGCCGCACGCGCCAGCCCGGGGGACACGCCTGCATCCTCGATGGCGGCCCGGAAAGTCACCTCACTCCACCCGTCAAAGGGCACGTGCATGGCGGCCGCCTCCAGCAGTTTCGCCTTGATATCAGTCTCGCTCATCTGAGCCTCCAATTGTTCCCGCGTACCCTAGACAAGATAAATCGGCTTTGCTATACGGCCACTTCCTGCAAATCTTGCAACTCAAACCTAGAAAGGTGGTGACACCACATGCAGGTCAGTGTTCGCGACAACAATGTCGATCAGGCGCTTCGTGCCCTGAAAAAGAAGCTGCAGCGCGAAGGCGTGTTTCGGGAAATGAAGCTTCGGCAGCATTTCGAGAAGCCGTCGGAAAAGCGTGCCCGTGAAAAGGCAGAGGCCATCCGCCGTGCCCGCAAACTGGCGCGTAAAAAAGCGCAACGCGAAGGTCTTTTGTAAGACCGACGCCCGCGATTTTCGCGAAAGAGACACCCCCGTGGCAGCCGCCTTGGGGGTTTTTCTTTTTTGGGGTGGGGTCGGAAGACGAGTCGAGGGGCAATTCCGCGCAATAGGAGCCAGAGCTTCGCAACGTTTTGGAACTCAATCCATGTGCTATGAGAAACTCAGGTAACATTCAACGAGAGTTGATCCAAAAGTCTGGTTTGCGGACAAAACGGACTTTGAAGGATCTCCCAGTGTAATCAGACTCTGAGCTGCTTCCCAACAAACCCCAATACAGTTAACCGCTCTACCAACGCTGTGGCTTCGTCCACTGACGGACAAGTCAACACAGTAGTTTTCCCGTCTAAGCATTCGTCTACATGCGATTTTGCATCGGCAAGGCCAAGGTCTGTCGCCTGTCGAATGGTTCGGGTCGCTTCGATTTTTTGGGCGTCCTGCCTCCAGCCAGATAACTCAACCTGTTTTCCTAAAAACTTGAATGGATCTCCGCAGGCTAAATAGTTTTAACATAGATTTCAGCAGGTAAGCCGCTCCCTAGTACCAAAGCATCGCCTTTGTTTTTATCAACTAGTATCGGCGAGTTTCCGATGAACGCGTCTCCAACATCGTTAGTGCGCATGTATTTTTTGTTTTGCCAAGAAAACACCCAGCCATAGTCGCCTGTGTGAACCGGCTCATCGTAAAGTGCGGCGCTCGGCACCAAAGCTGCGAGCCGTTCTGAAGCGATTGCTTTGCATTTTTCCAATGACAGCATTTTCTGTCGACCACCTTTGCTATTCTTCCTCAACGTTAGGAAGGTCGAAGTAAAGGGTCAACTTGGGCTCAAAGCCGTCATTTAAGCGCCGGTAGGGACACCGTCTGCTGGCTTTATCGCGTAGTGTCTTCTTTGTGACTTGACGGTAAAGGCCCCTCCGCGATCCGATGGGGTATGCTCCGTGCTATCTGCCTCTCCCTGACCGTGTGGGTCGGGCTTCTTTTGTCCACGAAGTCCAGCGCTATGGAGGTCGACCTTGAACTCGTGCTGCTGGTTGATGTCTCCCATTCCATGTCGGAGCACGAGCTGGAGATTCAGCGTCAGGGATATGCGGCGGCGTTGCGGTCGGATGAGGTGTTTGACGCCATCCAGACGGGGTTTTTGCAACGCATCGCGCTGACATATGTCGAATGGGCCGGCACGCAGGAAGTTATAGTCGATTGGCGACTGCTGGAAACACGGGCTGATCTGGAGGCATTCGCCGAAACCCTGTCGACCCGATATGACCTCTCGGTTAGGCGCACCTCCATTTCCGAGGCCCTGATCCTCGGGGCTTTGATGATCGAAAACAATGACTTCGACGGGTTGCGCAGGGTGATTGATGTGTCCGGCGACGGACCCAACAACAAGGGACGCCCCGTTCTTCTGGCCCGTGACACGGTTCTATCGAAGTCGATCACCATAAATGGCCTGCCGCTGCTGACCAATGAGCCGTTCATGAGTTGGTGGGATATTGAAGACCTTGATGTCTACTACACCAACTGCGTGATAGGCGGGCCGGGGTCTTTTGTGATCCCTGTCACGGATTGGCAGGACTTTGAGACAGCGGTGCGCAGGAAGCTTGTGCTCGAGATTGCCTCTGTCCCGAGGCCAAACCGTGTTGGACCAGCCGGATACACGCCCGTCTCAGCCTATGATTGTCTGATCGGGGAGAAGATGTGGGACCGATACCAGGATTATTGGAGTGAACCCTGACGCGCTCCTCACAGCGTAAATCAGCCCACAGACCCCCCACCCATGGCCATATTGCTTGATGCCTTGCGCGCAGTCGCCTATTGGACCGCGAAGTTTGGGCATTTCGGACAATTTCATGTCGACACTCCACATCATCGACCGGGGCCTTTTGGCGGCTGTCGTTCTCGTTCTCATCGTGTCTATCGGCGTGCACCTTTACGACCCGCTGGTGTTCTCTGGCGTCTTCGCCGCTGAAGATCGCTCGGTCGAGTATTCCACGGCCTTCGGTCTTTTGTTTTGCAGCTTCGTTTTCGTCGCCCATGCACTCAGTCTTCGCCGCAGGGCCATGACACTCGCGGCCATCTGCACGGCGTTTTACGGGCTCTTGTTCTTCATGGGCGCGGGGGAGGAAGTGTCCTGGGGTCAGCGGATTTTCGGCTGGGAATCGGGCGAGTTCTTTATGGAGAACAACAAGCAGTTCGAGACCAACTTCCACAATCTGGTGGTCGGTGAACTGCATCTGGCCAAGACGCTGTTCGGCAGTGTGTTGACCACCATCATCCTGCTTTACCTAGTTGTCCTGCCGCTGCTTTACCCGCGGGTGGCATGGATCAACCGCGTGGCTGACAAGTTTGCCATTCCGGTGCCGGGCCTGCGTCACACGATCATGGCCGTGCTGGCCAGCCTCGTGATCGCGGTGATGGATCAAAGCCGCAAATGGGAAGTTTATGAGCTGATCTTCAGCCTGAT
This sequence comes from uncultured Roseovarius sp., assembly GCA_963422235.2. Lineage (GTDB taxonomy): Bacteria > Pseudomonadota > Alphaproteobacteria > Rhodobacterales > Rhodobacteraceae > Roseovarius. The sequence continues at coordinate 830,885 of CAXMWV010000002.1, read as the reverse complement.
CATGTTGTCGATTGTGCTGATGCCGCAGAACCGCGACGCGACGCGTTAAAGAGTTTTGCCTTTTACCTGAGGCATCGGCAAAAGGCGAAACGCGTGCGATATTCGAACATTGTGCTGCGTTTCGCGCAAAGCTGTGAGTCAGGTTTTGCGCAAAACGCTTTAGATTATCTCATCTTCGTCAAACAGGGGAGCGGCCTCGATCTGGGCATTCACGCCTTCTGCGATCTGGTCGGTCCGAGGGGTTTCCGCAATGTGGAAAAGCGCGTCTCCCTCATAAACGCTGGGCATGTTGGAACGACCGATGACGATGCCCTGTTCCTCGGCCACAAGTTCGGTATCCATCTCGCCGAACACGTCCGAGATAACCCCCAGCACCGTACCTTCTGACACGGCATCACCGGTGGCCACGTAGCCGCGAAACACGCCACCCACCGGTGCGCGGTACCAGTGTGAACTGCGCGTGGTGACGGGGGTGTGTTTGATTTTCGGAACACCCTTGGCCGGGATCATGCCGAGGTTTTGCATCACCCGCAAAATTCCGCCCACACCGGCGCGTGCGGCCAGCTCATCAAAGCGCAGTGCCTCACCCGCCTCATACAGCAGCACATCGACACCTGCCTCCTCTGCTGCCATGCGCAGTGATCCGTCGCGCAGCTTGGAATCCAGGATCACCGGCGCACCGAAGACTTGCGCCAATCCGGTCAGGCGGTTGTTGCCCGGCGTCAGACGAATTTGCGGCAGGTTGGTGCGGTGAATGGCGGCGGAGTGCAGGTCAATCCCAATGTCCGAACGTTGCACCACCTCTTCCATGAAGATATGCGCCAGACGCGAGGCCATGGACCCTTCCGCGCCGCCGGGAAAGCACCGGTTCAGGTCACGCCGGTCAGGCAGGTAGCGGGAATGGTTGTGAAAGCCGAACGCGTTCACAATCGGCACCGCCAGAAGTGTGCCCGCCATCGTGTTGAGCGCCCGTGCACGCAGCAGGCGGCGCACAATTTCCACACCGATCACCTCGTCCCCGTGGATGGCCGCAGAGACGAACAATACCGGTCCGGGTTTGCGTCCGTGGATCACGTGGACTGACAGGTTGACGGGTGTCCGGTCAGACAAGGTGCTGACCGGCACATCCACGGTTTGTCGCGTGCCGGGGGCGATGCGTTCGCCTCCCAGCTCAAAAGCTTCGCGCTTGGTCACGTAAGCTGCTTTGGTTTACTGAGGAACCTTGGTTTTGCGCAGATACGGCAGGACGGTTTCGAATTCGCCGAACTTGGCCTTGGCATCTTCGTTATTGACGGTCGGCGGGATGATGACGTCCTCGCCCGGCACCCAGTTGGCCGGGGTCGCCACGCCCTTGCCGATCGAGGTCTGCAACCCGTCCAAAGCGCGGATGATCTCGGCAAAATTGCGCCCCACCGTCATCGGATAGGTCATCGACAGCTTCAGCTGCTTGTCCGGCCCGATGATGAACACGCTGCGCACCGTGGCGCTGTCCGCGGGCGTGCGCCCGTCGGGCAGATAGGCCTCGGCGGGCAGCATGTCGAAGGCTTTGGAGACCTCAAGGCCTGCGTCCGCGATGATCGGAAAACCCGCCGTCGCGCCGCCATAGCTTTCGATGTCGCCTTTCCATTTCTTGTGGTCCTCGACGCCATCGACGGAGACGCCGATCACCTTGGTGCCGCGCTTGTCCCATTCGTCGGCGAGCTGCGCCACGGCGGAGAATTCAGTGGTGCAGACGGGGGTGAAATCCTTGGGGTGCGAAAACAGGATCGCCCAGCTGTCGCCGATCCAGTCATGCAGGCTAAGCGTGCCGTGGTCGGTCTCAACCGTCAGGTCGGGAATGGTGTCGTTGATGCGAAGGGCCATGGTGATCTCTCCTGCTTGGCATATAGAATCATGCGGAAGATAGGCCCACGGGCGTGAATTTGCACGCACGCTCTCTTGAAGTGCCTTTCCCGAGGTGACAAGTTGCGCCCGATAACCGGCGACGCCGATCCTCATGCCTGCACTGGAGAGACTGACATGATCGAGAAACGCGATTTTTACATCAATGGCGCCTGGGTGGCCCCGGCTGATGGCAAGGACCACAACGTGATTGACCCTTCGACCGAGGATGCCTGCGCGGTGATCAGCCTCGGCGGTCAGGCCGATACCGACGCGGCTGTTGCTGCCGCCAAGGCGCCATTCCCAGAGTGGATGATGACCCCGCCGGAAGAGCGCATCGCGTATGTTGAGAAGATCTACAACATCTACAAGGAACGCGCCGAGGATATGGCCCAGGCGATCAGCCTTGAAATGGGCGCGCCGATTGATCTGTCGCGTACGTCGCAGGTGGGCGCAGGCCTATGGCACATGAAGGGCTTTGTTGAGGAGGGTAAGAAATTCTCATTCATCTCTCCACTGGGAGAGCACGCCCCGAACGATCGGATCATCCACGAAGCCATTGGTGTCGTCGGCATGATCACGCCCTGGAACTGGCCGATGAACCAGGTCACTCTGAAAGTGGCCGCCGCCTTGGTTGCGGGCTGCACCATGGTGCTGAAACCGTCCGAAGAGTCGCCGCTCTCCTCTATGGTCTTTGCTGAGATTGTTGATGCCGCTGGTCTGCCCAAAGGCGTGTTCAACCTTGTAAATGGCGACGGCGCCGGTATTGGTTCACAGATGTCCGCGCACAAGGACATCGACATGATTTCTTTCACGGGTTCGTCCCGTGCAGGCAAGCTGATCTCCAAGGCAGCCGCCGACACATTGAAGCGCGTCAGCCTAGAGCTGGGTGGCAAAGGGGCCAACATGATCTTTGCCGACGCCGATGAGAATGCCGTGAAACGCGGGGTTTTGCATTGCATGAACAACACCGGCCAGTCCTGTAACGCGCCGACCCGGATGTTGGTGCAGCGCGAGATTTACGACCAGGCGGTGGAAACGGCGGCGGAAGTGGCCAGCACGGTACAAGTTGGCCCGGCCAGCGAGGAAGGCCGCCACATTGGTCCGGTCGTGAACGCCGTACAGTTTGGCAAGATCCAGGACCTGATCCAGAAGGGCATCGACGAAGGCGCGCGGCTTGTGGCCGGCGGCACCGGTCGTCCGGAAGGGTTTAACCGGGGCTTCTACGTTCGCCCGACGGTCTTTGCCGACGTCAACAACGACATGACCATCGCGCGTGAAGAAATCTTTGGCCCGGTCCTGTCGATTATCCCGTTTGACGACGAAGAAGACGGCGTCGCCATTGCCAATGACACCGATTACGGCCTGACCAACTACGTCCAGACCCAGGACGGAGACCGTGCCAACCGCATGGCCCTGCGCCTGCGTTCCGGCATGGTGGAGATGAACGGCCAGGGTCGCGGCTTGGGCGCCCCCTTCGGTGGAATGAAGCAATCCGGCAACGGGCGCGAAGGCGGCAAGTGGGGCATCGAGGATTTCCTCGAAGTCAAAGCTGTCTCTGGCTGGGCCGCCGAGTAACGCGCGTCGATGCGTGCTTTCGTTCTGCATCTGACCCGCGCGCGGGCACGCAAGGAAAACGCGCATGAACTGCTGATGACGTGCGGTCTTCCGGGAGAAATCTGGGAGGCCGTGGATGGGCAGGCGCTGTCGTCAGACGAACTGGCAGCACCCAAGGCCGGGCCGTTCTTTGAGCCCGATTATCCCTTTGACCTCAATGTCGGCGAAATCGGCTGTTTCCTCAGCCATCGCCAGATGTGGGCCGAGATCATCCGGCGAGAGCTGCCTTGGGCGCTGATCGTCGAAGATGACGTGAAGCTTGATCCGATGATCTTCGGTCAGGCGCAGGTCTTGGCGGAACGCCATATAGAGCGCATGGGTTACATTCAGTTTCAAACGTCCAGCCCCGGCCGCCCGACGGTGATCGACATTGAAGGCCCGTCCCTGCTGACCCAGCCCACCGTGTCGCCCCTGCGTACCTCGGCACAGATGGTCAGTGTGCATGCTGCGCAGCAATTGCTGGATTTGTCCAAAAAGTTCGACCGCCCCGTCGATACGTTCGTGCAAAGCCACTGGCACACCGGGTTGCGCCCCGGGGTGGTTTACCCATCAGGCGTCAGCACGCTGGACGAAGAAGTGGATGGCAGCACGATCCAGAAAGACAAAGGTCGCGGCGCGTTGGAGATCGTGGGCCGGGAATGGTCACGCATGTCGTACCGACGTCAGGTGTCGAGGTTCTCCGCGCAAAGCCCCGCGCCTGTTATCGGACCGGAGTGATGCGATGATCTACACACGGCTTTTCGGCGGGGCGGGCAATCAGCTTTTCCAATATGCAGCGGGGCGTGCGCTGGCCGATCATCTGGGAACGGATCTGGCACTTGATCGACGCTATGTGCAGCGCGCCGACAAAACGCGAGCGGATTGCTTTGAACATTACACAGGCGCGCGGTTTGTGGATGACGCCGATCTTCCGCCAGCCAAGTTCGACGGTTTTCTGCGTTATGGGATGTGGCGGCGTTTCGGGCGCAGGCCTCGGTTTCAGCGGGAAGAGAGCCTGGGCTTCAATGCGGGGTTTTTCGGTTTGCCCGACGACACTTATCTGCACGGATATTGGCAGTCTGAGAAATACTTCGGCCCAGAATTCGACCGGTTGCGCACAGAACTGCAACTGACCACGCCCCTGGATGCGGCCAATCAGGAGATGGCGGATCAGATTACTGAAACCAAAACCTCCGTGGCCGTTCATGTGCGTCGCGGCGATTACCTCGGCGATGCGGCCTACGCGGCCTGTTCCGAGGCGTATTATGTGTCTGCGGTTGAGCGATTGAAGCAGGAGCTGGGTAAGCCGTTGACCTGCTTTGTCTTTTCCAATGATCCGGGCTGGGCGCGGGAGAACCTGAAACTGGGAACAGACACCGTGGTCGTTGACCTCAACGACGAAACGCGCGGGCATTTTGACTTGCATCTGCAATCGCTGTGCGACCATAAAATCATCGCCAATTCCACCTTCTCATGGTGGGGGGCGTGGCTGAATGAAACGCCCCAGACACGGGTGATTGCTCCCAAGGCATGGTTCGGGGCCGCGCAGGCATCCAACCCCGATATCTGCCCCGACCGCTGGATCCGGCTTTAACCAGACGCGACCGACCGGGAGCGACGCGCGCGTCTTTCCCAATCCGGCGAAACCCCTTAGAACCGCGCCCATGTCTGCCTCGCAACATACCCAAGCCGTCTTTGTCGGTGAAACTGTGCACAAGCGCGATGTGTTCTCGGAAACCATTTCCGGAACGCTCGAGGGTGTGGCGGATTTTCCGGTGGTTTTGCGAAAGCTTGACGGTGTACCGGCTTATGCCAAACCACTCGCCTGGTGGTTGGCGCGGCGCGAAATTCGTGGGCTTGAGGCGGTGCAGGGCATAGAGGGCTGCCCAGTACTGGTGCGCGTGGACAAAACCGGTCTTTTGCGAAGCTGGACCCAAGGGACACCTTTGCATCTGGCCAAACCCACCGATCCCGCGTGGTACAAAGACGCCAGACGCCTGCTGCGCGACATGCGCCGTGCGGGGGTGACACATAACGACATTGCCAAACCGCAGAACTGGCTGATGACACCGGATGGTCGTGCGGCGGTCATTGATTTTCAGCTGGCCTCCGTCCATCGACGCCGAGGGCGCATGTTCCGGGTTATGGCGCGTGAAGACTTGCGCCATCTGCTGAAGCAAAAACGTGCCTACGCGCCGGACCTTTTGACCCCGTCCGAGATTGCAATGTTGAACCAGAAGGCGCTGCCGTCGCGTATCTGGATGGCCACGGGCAAGAAGCTTTACAACTTCATCACGCGCCGTTTGATGAACTGGTCCGACGGAGAGGGGACTGAGGACCGGATCGAGCGGGAAGGCCCTGCCTTGCGCACCGCTTGGGAAGGAGACACGCGTGTATCGGGCGTGGCGCTATGTACTTATGCAAGGGCCGCCAAGTGTGTTGGGCTTTATGCGTTCGTCGAAACCAATCTGGATACCGAGGCACTGATGGCCATGGCGCCTGCACCCAAGCCTGACCTTGTCCAACCGGTGCGCCACCTTCCCCGCCACGATGACGGCTCGCCGCGTCTGGATGTGTTGCAGTTGATTGCCGCGAACCGACTGGATGAACTTCAAACCCTGCTTTCGGGCGATGATGCCCTGTCAAACGCGGTTCAACCGATCATCAATGACCGCCTGAACCTCACCGACCGCGTTTTTAAATGACCCCCGTCCCGGCCTTGAGCCGGGACCTTTCTTTTGAACGTGATTGCGAGAGGTCCCGGATCAATTCCGGGACGGGGAGGTAAAAGAACGCAATCAAGCGCCTGCCTGTTCGGTCGCCCGCTGGAACCCTTGTTCAATCGCATCGCGCAACCGTGTCTCCAGCGTGCGCTGTTTGGCGGCAGAGTAGAACTTCAGCCCGAACATGTCCTTGACGTAGAACGTGTCCACCACCTGTTCCCCATACGTCGCGATGACGGCGGAGTTGATGTAGACATTGCTCGACGCGAAGGCTCGAGACAGGTCATAAAGCAGGCCCGGACGGTCGCGCGTGTCCACTTCGATGATCGTGTAAATGTCCGACCCTTCGTTGTCGAACGTGATGTGGGTGGGAACTCGGAAAGCGGCCTCACGCTTCTTGATCTTGTCGCGCGATTTGATTGCCTCGCGGGCCACAACCTCACCCTTCAGCGTTTTGTGGATCATCGTCCGCATTCTGGGCAGACGGTCTGCCTCATACGGGTTGCCTTCCGCGTCCTGAAGCCAGAAGGCCGCGGTGGTGAACCCGTCGGCAGACGTATAGGTGCGGGCGTCGACAATGTTGGCCCCGACCAGCGCCAAGGCACCGGCGAGCCGTGCAAAAATACCGGGATGGTCAGCCAGTGCAAAACAGGCGCGCGTGGCGTCGCGATCCTCGTCTGGGTGAAGGTCGATCCCGATCTCATCTGCTTTGAGGTCCCGAAGAAGATTGGCGAACACGACATGCGCCGTGACATGCAAACCCTGCCAGTAGGGCGGGTAATGCCGCCCCGTTTCGATCTTGAGGTCCTTGGCATCCCAATCCGAGAGCGCCTCGCGCAGGTTGCGTTTGGCGTCTGAGCCGCGTTGCTCGCGGTTGAGGTCCTCCAGCCCGCCTTCCAACGCCCGTTTGGTCTGTCGGTAAAGTGCCCGGATCAACGAGGCCTTCCAGTTGTTCCACGTGTTCGGACCCACGCCGCGAATATCGCACACGGTCAGAACGCAGAGCAGATCAAGCCGCTCCTTGGTTTGCACGGCCTTGGCAAAATCCCGAACGGTGCGCGGGTCAGCAATGTCGCGTTTCTGCGCCATATCCGACATCAGCAAATGATAGCGCACCAGCCATTCCACCGTGTCCACTTCCTTGGGCTTCAGACCCAACCGCGCGGCGACCTTCCGCGACATCCGCGCACCGAGGATGGAGTGATCCTCGTCCCGTCCTTTCCCGATGTCATGCAACAGCAGCGCCACATAGAGGACCTTGCGGTTCACGCCTTCATCCAGAATGGACGACGCCACCGGCAGCTCTTCGATCAGCTCGCGACGCTCAATTTTATCAAGCTGTCCAATGCATTGAATGATGTGCTCATCGACCGTGTAGCTGTGATACATGTTGAACTGCATCATCGCCCGGATCGGCTCAAATTCGGGGATCAGGGCGGGCAACACACCCAACTCGTTCATGCGCCTCAAAGCACGCTCCGGGTTGCCGCGCTTGAGCAGCAAATCGAGGAACAGGCGTTGTGCACCCGGGTCCTCGCGGAAGTCATCATCAATCAAATGCAGATTGGCGGACACGAGGCGCATCGCATCCGGGTGAATGAGAAGGGCCGTGCGCAAACCTTCATCGAAGACACGCAGCAGGTTTAGCCGGTCCGAAAGAAACGCCGCATCATTGGCGATGGCCAGCCGTCCATGAACTTCTTCATAACCGTCCTTGAGCTTGCGTTTGCGCTTGAACAGGCGTTGCAAGATGGCCTCGGATTTCACATGCGCGGCTTCCAGCTTGGTCAGGAAGATGCGCGTCAGATCGCCCACGGCCGTGGCGTGCAGGAAGTAGTCCTGCATGAACACTTCCACCGCCCGCCGCCCGCCGGTATCGACGTATTTCATCCGGTCGGCGACCTCGACCTGAAGATCAAAGGTCAACTGCTCAGACGCCCGCCCGGTGGCCAGGTGCAGATGGCACCGCGTGGCCCAAAGGAACGTTTCCGCCTGTGAGAAGCGTTGGAATTCTTCGTCGGTCAAAACGCCAAGGCCGATCAGATCTTCAGCATTGTCGACCTGGTAGAGATACTTCGCGATCCAGAACATCGACTGCAGGTCGCGTAAGCCCCCTTTGCCCTCTTTGACGTTGGGCTCAACCATGTAGCGCACGCCTTGTTTGAGGTGCCGCGTATCACGCTCCGCCAATTTGGCTTCGATGAATTCTTCGGCCGTGCCCTCAAAGAGTTCCGTCCTAAGCCGCGTCCGCAGTGTTTCGGCGAGCGCGGTGTCACCAAAGAGATATCGCATCTCCAGAAGCGACGTGCGGATCGTGAAGTCTTCACGGGCGAGGCGCAGGCAGTCTTTCACCGTCCGGCTGGCATGACCGATTTTCAGCTTGAGGTCCCACAGGATGTAGAGCGTGGTCTCGATGACGCTCTCGGCCCAGGCGGTGATCTTGTAGGGCGTCAGAAACAACAGGTCGACGTCAGAGGCCGGCGCCATTTCCGCGCGACCGTAGCCGCCCACTGCCGAGACCGCGATGCGCTCAGAGTCCGTGGGCGTCGGCAACGGGTGAAAATGCTGCGTCGAGTAATGCAGCGCGGTCTGAACAAGACAATCTGTCAGCCAGCAGTAGGACCGTGTCGCTGCACGCGCCGCAAAGGGTTGTTCTGACAAGCTGTCCGCGATGGTCGCACGCCCCGCTTTGTTGGCGGCGCGCAACACGTCGACGATCGCGGATCGTGCTTGGTTTTGATCCTCGCCCGCAGCCGCCAGACCCGCCATGATCTGGCCGGTTACGACGGTTTCGTCGAACAGCGTCTCGGGCGGACAAATCAGGTCATCTGGCAGCGATAAAGCGTCTTTCATGCGGTCACCGCCTGTTGCGGGTCACAGACCGGCGCCGGCGAAATTCGTCGGTGCAGGGCTGATGACGACCACTTCTTTGTTCTCGATCGTCGCCACGGCCAGCGCCCTTTGGTTTGTCCCATCGGCCATCAGACGAAAGACACCGTTCACGCCTTGAAAGCCCGCAGGTTGGGTCAGCGCCCCGGTGGTCAGTGCGTCGGATTGTCCGGAACTTGCCAAAGCCCCCACAGCTGCGATGCCGTCATAAGCCAGCCCGCTCAACGCATGGGGCGGTGCGCCAAAGGCTTGCTGGAAACGTTCCTGGAATTGCGCGTTGCGCTGAGGGTCCGGCATGGCAAACCATCCGCCCTGCACCCCCGGCAGTTCCAGGGTCTGTGGCGGGCTATCCCAACGAGAGAGGCCAATGTACTGAGCCGTGTCCTGCCCTAGCCCACTTTCAGGCAGCATCTGCGTAAAAATGGGAAGGGCCCCAGCTGTGTTGGATGTGAAGAAAATCGCGTTGGCTTCGTTATCTTCGGCGGCGCTGCGAATATCAGGCACGGCGTTGATCACCCCGTCACGGGAAAACTCATAGCTGACGCTGCCGGCTGAGGCCGCAGTGTTGTTCAGAAGCGCTTGATCAATCGCCGCCTTGCCCGCCTGACCAGAGGCATTTGTCGCATAAACGGTCAGGATGCGATCTTTGCCTGCGCTTTTGGCATAGCTAACAAGACGGTTTGCCGTGCTCTCAAAGGTCTGGCCCAAAACGAAGAGGTTGCCGCCCGCGATGGCGGCGTTGTTCGAAAAGGCCAGCACGTTGATGCCACGGCCCGAAACGGCCTGCGCCGCGGCCGTGGCGCTTTCGGCGTGCAGCGGCCCAATAATGATTTTGGCCCCGTCCGACACCGCCATCTGTGCGGCTTCTGCGGCTTTGGCAGCGTTGCCAGCGGTGGGATAGACGCGCAGGTCAATCTCAACACCGCTCAGATCAGAACTGGCCACGCGCGCGGCATTCTCAAGGTCGGTCGCCAAACGCTGTTCATTGCCATCGGTTGAGCCATAGGGCACCAGAAGCGCCACGGGAACAGGCGCGCGTGCATTGATGGAAGGGCCGGTATTTCCAATGATGGAGCCACCCTGACAGGCGGCGAGGAAAAGCACCAAAGGCAACAGCAAAACACGGGCTGTCAACTTGCGAAGGCGGGCGAAAACGGCGAACATGTAAAGCGGGCGCTCCTGCAGATGGGCGGGTGTTTGGCCCCGCGCGGTTGAGCGCTGATAATAGTCGTCAGGCAGGAGGGGTCCAGTGGGGAATCCGGTCACACGCGATCTGGAGCCGGGGCTTTACCTGATTGCCACGCCCCTGGGCGCGGCGCGCGACATCACCTTGCATGCGCTTGATCTTCTGGCCTCGGCAGATGTTTTGGCGGCTGAAGACACGCGCAGTTTGCGCAAACTGATGGACATTCATGGCATTGCGGTGCGCGACCGACCGCTTCTGAGTTTCCATGATCACAACGCCAAATCCGCCGGGCCAAAGCTGATTTCGGCCATATCTGACGGAAAATCAGTGCTCTACGCGTCGGAGGCCGGCACGCCTTTGATCTCTGATCCCGGTTTTGACTTGACCCGGGAGGTGATCGCCGCCGATCTGCCGTTGATATCCGCGCCGGGGCCCACGGCGGCCATCACGGCCCTGACCCTGTCGGGCCTGCCCGCCGATCAGTTTCATTTCGCAGGCTTCCTGCCCTCGCGGTCCTCCAAGCGAAAATCCGCGCTGGAGGCGCTTGCCCGTGTGCCGGGCACGCTGATTTTCTACGAATCGCCCAAGCGCCTGTCCGATATGGTGCGAGACGCCGCAGAGGTGCTGGGAGAGACACGGCAGGCGGCAGTGTGCCGCGAGCTGACCAAGAAATTCGAAGAGGTCTTGCGGGGGGAGCTGGGCACGCTCGCCTCTGATCTGGCGGAGAGGCAAGTGAAAGGTGAGATCGTGGTGCTGATTGGGCAAGGCGATTTGGAACTTGTTAGTGAAATTGATTTAGACACGGCTCTGACGAAGGCATTGGCGGGTCAGTCGCTGCGCGATGCTGTCGATGAGGTCGCCGGCCGCTTGGGCATGAAAAAGCGCGTCGTGTATCAACGTGCATTGGAATTGGCCAAAGAGGCGGAAAAGTGACCGCGAATTTGTGAAGGAAACGCTTATGACGATCCACGTGACCGAACATGCCTTCAAAGCACCCGAACGGGTTGCGCGGCGCAAGCGTGCAACGGGTGCGCAGGCTTACCTGTCTGGCTGTGCCGCCGAAGGTGCGGTGGCGAAGACGTATGTGGATCGCGGATATGACTTGCTTGATAGCCGTTGGCGCGGGCAGTCGGGCGAAATCGACCTGATTTTCAGGCAGGGTGATCTGCACGTATTCGTGGAAGTGAAGAAAGCCCGGAGCTTTGAACTTGCCGCACAAAGGCTCAGCCCGGCTCAGGCGCAGCGCATTCACATGGCGGCATCAGAATATGTGGCCCGGGCACCGATGGGGCAATTGACCGAGATGCGGTTTGATCTGGCGTTGTGCAATCAACATGGCGAGATTGATGTGCTTGAAGGCGGCTTCAGCCATTTCTGAATTGCGCATTTCTGGTTTGCACATTTCTGGTTTGCAGAGAGACAGGGATTGGCCCATGTAAGGCGGTGAACTCAACCGCCCCGGGGGTCAGGCCATGAAGATTGCCTTTCAAATGGATCCAATCGGTCCGATCGACATTTCTGCTGACAGTACGTTTCGTCTGGCGGAAGAAGCGCAGGCGCGGGGGCATGAGCTGTTTTACTACACGCCTGACCGCTTGGCCTATGACCAGGGGCGCGTTGTGGCGCGGGGGTGGCCCTTACAGGTGCAGCGGGTGGAAGGCGCGCATTTCACTCTGGGGGAAGAGCAGCTTTTTGATCTCTCGGAGATGGATGTCGTCTGGCTTCGGCAAGATCCGCCCTTCGACATGTTCTACATCACCACCACGCATATCCTCGACCGGCTCACGCCCGGCACGCTGGTGGTGAACGATCCGTTCTGGGTGCGCAACTACCCGGAAAAACTGCTCATTCTCGATTTCCCGGATCTGATTCCGGCCACCATGATTGCGCGCGATCTTCAGATGATCAAAGACTTCCGCGCCCAGCATGGCGATATCATCCTCAAACCGCTTTACGGCAATGGCGGGGCAGGCGTGTTTTTCTTGCCCGAGAGCGACCGCAACTTGGCGTCGCTGCATGAGATGTTCACCGGTTTCAGCCGCGAGCCGCTCATCGCGCAAAAATTTCTGCCGGAGATCAGCGCAGGCGACAAACGCGTGATCCTTGTGGATGGGGAACCGGTGGGCGCGATCAACCGGATGCCTACCGCAGGCGAAACGCGGTCCAACATGCATGTGGGCGGGCGGCCTGAAAAGGTAGGCTTGAGCGACCGCGACATGGAAATCTGCGCACGGATCGGCCCGCTTTTGAAAGAGAAGGGTCAGGTGTTCGTGGGCATTGACGTGATCGGCTCCTACCTCACCGAGATCAACGTGACCTCCCCCACCGGCATTCAGGAATTGGAGCGGTTCGACGGGGTCAACATCGCCGCGAAAATCTGGGATGCGATTGAGGCCCGCCGGGGATGAGCCTGCTTGCGCGTGGGCTGAACACCTATCTGCGCTGGAGTGAAAAGCCACATCTGGCTCGGGCCGATGACATAGATGCCCTGCGCCGCAGTTTCGCATTTCGCGCGCGGCTGTTTTTTCACGGGCCGATGGGTGCCAATTACAGCTGGGACAAAGAAGGCGGCGTGCCCGTGCAATGGGTTTGCGCGCGTGGTGTGGGGCGCGATGCTGGACCTGCGATCCTGTATTTCCACGGCGGTGGATACGTGTTCGGGTCAACCGACACGCATCGGGCCATGACGGCGCGACTGTCCAAGGAGGCGGGCCTGCCTGTGTGCATGGTGGAATATCGACTGGCGCCCGAGCATCCGTTTCCGGCAGCGTTTGAGGATGGCTTGGCGGTGTATGAAGCACTTACCGGACAGGGGCGGTCCGTGGTCCTTGGCGGTGACAGTGCAGGGGGCGGGCTGGCCTTGGCCCTATTGGGGCATCTTGTGTCGCAAAACTTGCCGCTGCCAAGGGCCAGTTTTGCCTTCTCGCCCTTCACTGATATGACTTTCTCAGGCGAGAGTGTTCTGGACAACGAAGACGCAGACGTGATGCTGCCTGCCAGCCGCATCGAGGAAATCTCGGAGGCCTATCTGGCAGGCGCGTCGCCTGATGACACGCGCGCTTCACCACTTTTCGCGCACTTCAAAGGGGCCTCACCTGTTTGGCTCACTGTGGGCGACACCGAAATCCTGCGGGATGACACCACACGACTGGCATCTCGTTTGCGCGACTCAGGTGTTGATGTGACTGAGGTCGTGACCCGCGATCTACCACATGTCTGGCCCATCTTTCACAACGTCCTGCCTGAGGCGCGGGCAAGCTTGCGTGACCTTGCAGGTTGGATCAGGCGGCAGACGGGCTGAGCCGGTAGCTCACCGCCTCGGCCACATGGGCGCGGGCGACGGTGTCGGACCCTTCCAGATCGGCAATGGTGCGTGCGACGCGCATGACCCGGTGGTATCCGCGCGCCGATAGCCCGAACTGATCGGCCACTTTGACCAGAAGCTCACGCCCGGCCGGTTCGGGCGTCGCAATTTCTGAGAGCGCTTCTCCTTCCGCATCGGCGTTGAGGCGCATGCCCTGTATCTGTGCAAACCGCGCCTCTTGTATGGCACGGGCCTTCGCAACGCGTTCGGCCACGGTTTCTGAGCTTTCGCCATTGCTGGGCAAATCCAGATCAGTGAAGGCCACGGGAGGGACATCAACGCGCAGATCGAACCGGTCCATCAGCGGGCCGGAGATGCGGCCCATATAGTCATCACCACAGGCCGGCACCCGGGCGCAGGCGCGGGCCGGATCCGGCAGATAGCCGCAGCGACAGGGGTTGGCGGCGGCCACCAGCATGAAGCGGCAGGGATAGCTGACATGGGCATTGGCACGGGCCACGACGACCTCACCTGTTTCAATGGGTTGGCGCAGGGTTTCGAGAACAGGGCGGGGAAACTCCGGAAACTCATCCATGAAGAGAACGCCGTTATGGGCAAGACTGATCTCACCGGGGCTGGCGCGCCGCCCGCCGCCGACAATCGCGGCCATCGAGGCCGTGTGGTGAGGTTCACGAAACGGCCGAGTGCGGCAGATGCCGCCTTCCTTCAAGAGCCCGGCCAGCGAATGGATCATTGATGTCTCCAACGCCTCCGCAGGAGTAAGCGGCGGCAAAAGCCCGGGCAGGCGCGCGGCCAGCATGGATTTGCCGGATCCGGGCGTGCCCACCATCATCAGGTGATGTCGCCCGGCGGCCGCGATTTCCAGCGCCCGCTTGGCGCGTTCCTGACCCTTTACATCGGCAAGGTCGCGGACGGGCAAATCCGTGATGATTTCCCCCGGTTCAGAGGGGGACAGCGGCGATTGGCCAGTGTAGTGGCGCACCACGTCGGCAAGGCTGGTGGCCCCGATGACGCGCGCCGCGCCCACCCATGCGGCTTCCGCCCCGGATGTTTTGGGGCAGAGCAGTGTGCGCGCCTCTTCGGCGGCGGACATGGCGGCGGGCAAAGCGCCCGTAACGGGCAGGATAGACCCGTCGAGTGATAACTCTCCCAAGGCGCAGGTCTCTTCAACCGCGTCCGAGGGCACGATCTCCAGCGCGGCCAGAAGGGATAGCGCGATCGGTAGGTCAAAATGGCTGCCTTCTTTGGGCATATCCGCAGGCGACAGGTTCACGGTGATGCGTCGTGAGGGCAGGGCGATGGACATCGACGTGAGCGCGGTGCGCACGCGATCTTTGGCTTCACTCACCGCCTTGTCGGGCAGGCCTACGAGCGAAAACCCTGGCAAGCCCTGCGTCACAGCGCATTGCACTTCTACGGGTCGGGCCTCCACCCCTTCAAAGGCCACTGTGTAGGCACGCGAGACCATGTTCGCCCTCTCAAAGTTGCAGCTTGCATGCGGTAATCTTGGTTAACACCTTGGGGGCAAACTGGTTGAGGAAGGGTTAATGGGGAAGGGCTTGTGAACGCGCTCTTTTGGGGGCGCTGCCCCCATCGGCTGTGCCGATTCCCCCGGAGTATTTCAGGCAAGAAAGAAGCGGGGATCAGGCGGTGGATGCGTCGCGCAGAGCGATGAAGGCGGGCCAGGCGTCCTGGTCTGCGACGGTCTTGTCACGGCAGAAGGCGTTGCAAAAGCCGAAGATGCGCCCGTTTGTTTCCATAAGGTCGACGGCAGCTTCGCCGGAAAAAGGGCAGAGCGCATTTTCGGGTTGACCCACATCTATGGCGCGCGCTGGTTTGATAGCTGGACCGGGCCAGGGCGCGGTGGGTTTGTCAGCATGATAGGGGAATGGCTCATAGCTTTTGGTCAGACCCATGGCCCGCCATTGGCGGAAGGTGGTATCTGACAGGATCTGTTCGACGTAGGCCTTTGCCTCGTCGCTCTTGAGGGGCAGCCCGTAGCCTGCCACGCGTGCTGCAACGGGGGCGAAGAACACGTCTGCCAGCGAATACTCACCAAACAGCCAAGGGCCGTCCGAGCCATGCCGTGCGCGGGCGAGCGACCATAGCTCTTCGATACGCGCGATGTCGGCGAGGACCGCATCGGATGGCGCGAAGCCTGAAATCTGGTGGGCCAATTGCATCGGGCAATCCGTGCGGAGCTCGACGTAGCCAGAGTGCATCTCTGCCACGATCCAGCGCGCAAAGGCCCGCGCGGCCGGTTCATCGGGCCAAAGGCCGAGGTCGGGGTGCCGCTCGGCCAGTGTTTCGGCCATGGCGAGGCTGTCTCCAATCACAATACCGTCCGCGTCGCGCATCACAGGAACAAGGCGGGCGGGCGCCAATTCTGCGAGGTCTTCGGCCATGGTGCCTGCGTAAAGGCCGACCATGTGCGTTCGGACAGGAATGTTGAATTTCACAAACATCAGCCAGCCGCGCAGGGACCAGCTTGAAAACGTGCGATCGCCAATGAAAAGGTCATAAGTCATGGGCCAGAGCCTAGACCGATCCTCAACGTCGCGAGAAACGCTAATTTGTGACGACCCTGATCACGGACGGTGATTGATCCGGATCGAAGACCAGCCGTCATCGCCCAGCAAAAGCTGGGTCACAGACAGGTTGTCGATGCGATGCGCGAAGGCCTCGTAAGCAGACAAACGCTCAGCTTGCTGCACTTGGGTCAGAATAGCCCCCATATGCGCAACCGCGATGATGTCCCGCCCCGGATGGGCCGTCAAAACGCGCGCGATGCCGCGATCCACGCGGGTGGAAACCTCATCCCAGCTTTCGCCGTTGGGCGCACGCACCAGCCCCGGGTTGTCCCAGAACGCGCGCAATTTCTCCTGATCTTCGATCGTGTCGAAGGCCTGCATTTCCCAATCGCCGAAATGGATTTCCCGCAAGTCCGGATCATGGGCAAGGCGCGGGCGGTCCCCCGCGATGGCGTCTGCGGTCGCCACGGCGCGGATCAGGTCCGAGGAAATCACCACCGCGTCGTCCGGCAGAAACGCAGAAAGGCGCTCCAGCTGCGCGGTGTCGCTGAGATCCGCGGGAATGTCCGACCAACCAACCATGGATTTCGCATGCGTCGGTCCGTGCCGGACCCAGAATACGCGGCTCACGGGAGCGTGCCCTTGAGGACCTGCGGCAATCCCGCGATGACATTGACCACAAGGTCGGCCTTGGCCGCGAGTTTCTGGTTCAGGCGACCTTGTTCAATCTGGAATCGGCGGGCCAGTGCGTTGTCCGGCACCACGGAATGGCCCACCTCGTTGGACACGATGACCACCGGCGCGGCGCACAGCGCGAGCCCTGCCATCAGCCCGGCTTCGGCCTCGGCCAGATCGTTCTCCGCAAGCAAATGATTGCTTAGCCACATAGTGGCACAATCAAAAAGTACGGCATTGTCTCCGCTTATGCTGGCAAGGGTACGGCCCACCTCAAGGGGTTCTTCCAGCGTGCGCCAGCCTTGGCCGCGCAACTCTTGGTGGCGGGAAATTTTTGCTTTCATTTCAGTGTCAAAGGCCTGCGCCGTCGCGAGGTACACCCGCCCGCGGCCTGTCCCGACAACGAGGTTTTCCGCGAAGCTGGACTTGCCGGAAGCGGCGCCGCCTAAAATTAAAGTGACCGAAGGCAACAAATTTTAACACCCTTTTAGTGATCCGTTATGATATACCTTCCGTATCACCGTTCATACGCGCCAGAAAGAGCGGGCTGGATCGCCCGCACGCCCACAGGGGGGATGCTCATGCCGTTGGACAGTGATCATTCTATGAATATGTCTCGCATCGCGATGAAGGCTGAATTGCTCGATGCGGAAACCGAACAAAGGCTCGCCTATGCATGGCGGGATCAGCGGGATGAGGAAGCCCTACACCGTCTGATCACAGCGTATATGCGCCTCGCCATTTCGATGGCGGCCAAATACAAACGCTATGGGGCATCCATGAATGACCTCATTCAGGAAGCCGGTCTTGGCCTGATGAAGGCCGCAGACAAATTCGACCCTGATCGTGGCGTGCGCTTTTCGACCTATGCGGTGTGGTGGATCAAGGCGTCGATCCAGGATTACGTGATGCGCAACTGGTCGATGGTGCGCACCGGCTCCACCAGCTCTCAGAAATCATTGTTTTTCAATATGCGTCGCGTGCAGGCCCGGCTTGAACGGGAAGCCATGGCGCGCGGAGAAGAGCTTGACGGTCATCAACTGCGGGAGATGATCGCCCACGAAGTCGGCGTTCCCCTGCGCGACGTGGAAATGATGGAAGGGCGTCTTTCTGGCTCCGACTTCTCGCTGAACGCGACGCAGTCGGTCGAAGATGAAGGTCGCGAATGGATCGACACGATCGAAGACGATGGTCCGCGTGGTGATGAACTGGTCGAAGAAGATCATGACCTGAGCGCCCTGCGCACCTGGTTGGGTGATGCGATGGCCAAGCTGAATGATCGTGAGCGTTTCATCGTGCGGGAGCGTAAGCTGCGCGATGAACCGCGCACGCTGGAAAGCCTTGGTGATGAGCTGAGCCTCAGCAAGGAACGCGTACGCCAGTTGGAAGCTGCGGCCTTCCAGAAGATGCGCAAGTATCTGGAGCGGCACGGGTCTGAAGTCCAAAACCTGTTGGTCTGACAAGGACCACTTTCGCTAAACGCAAAGGCCGTCCTGCGCTGCAAAAGCGCGGGACGTTTCTTTTGAGGCAAGACTTTCCGCCGCTCTTGTGCCCAAGGTGGCGTAAGTCTAGTCTCTCCCAGTCAAAAGCCGGAGCGCGCCCATGCTGGCCTCCAAACGTATCTTGTTGATCATCGGCGGCGGGATTGCGGCCTATAAGTCACTGGATCTGATCCGGCGGCTGAAGGAACGCGGTGCGTCCGTGACGCCGGTTTTGACACGCGCGGGCGCAGAGTTTGTGACGCCATTGTCTGTCTCGGCCCTGGCTGGACAGAAAGTCTTCCAAGATCTGTTTGATCTGACGGATGAGGCCGAGATGGGCCATATCGAACTGTCACGCAGTGCGGACCTGATCGTCGTCGCCCCGGCCACGGCGGACCTGATGGCGAAAATGGCAATGGGGCAGGCGGATGATCTGGCCTCGACTTTGCTTCTGGCCACGGACACCCGGGTTCTGGTGGCCCCCGCGATGAACGTGCGCATGTGGGATCACCCTGCGACGCAACGCAATATCGAAACGTTGAAGGCGGACTGGATCGGCTTTGTTGGACCCAATGAAGGCGATATGGCCTGTGGCGAATACGGCCCCGGGCGGATGTCCGAGCCGTTGGAGATTGTCGCGGCGGTGGAAGACATGATCGCCAATGGACCGCTATCGGGCAAACGCGTGCTCGTGACCTCTGGCCCGACGCATGAACCGATTGATCCGGTTCGCTATATCGCCAATCGATCTTCTGGGGCGCAAGGTGCGGCGATAGCGCGTGCGCTGTCGGCACTTGGGGCCGAGGTGGTGTTTGTCACCGGGCCTGCGGATGTGGCGGCCCCTGATGGGTTGCATGTTGTGCCGGTTGGGTCCGCGAGTGACATGCTGGACGCGGTGCAGGCGGCTTTGCCGGTTGATGCGGCTGTGTTTGCCGCTGCGGTTGCCGATTGGCGTGTGAAGTCTGCGTCTGATCAGAAGTTGAAGAAGTCGAAGAATGGCCTGCCCAAGCTGGAATTCGAGGAAAACCCCGACATTCTGGCCACGATCAGTCAGTTGGACAAAAACCGGCCCGAGCTTGTCGTGGGGTTTGCGGCTGAGACCGATGATGTTGTGGCCCACGCCACGGCGAAGCGGGAGCGGAAGGGCTGCGACTGGATCGTGGCCAACGATGTGCGGCCTGAAACCGGCATCATGGGCGGGTCAGACAACGACGTGACGCTGATTTCCGAGGATGGCGCGGAAGACTGGCCGCGTATGTCCAAAGAGCAGGTGGCGGCGCGTTTGGCCGAACGCATTGCGGACGTGTTCGAATAGAGATTTCGAGCCTCCGGCGGGAGTATTTTGAGCAAGATGAAGCCTGTGGATACAGTCTTGGTGGAAGTCCTATGGGACGATGGCGCGGATCGCTCCCTCGGGTTGCCGCGTTATGAAACACCCGGTGCGGCGGGCGCGGATGTGAAGGCGAACTTCCCTGACAAAGCGTCTGTGTTACTTGGTCCGGGAGAGCGCGCGCTTGTGCCCACCGGCTTGCGTGTGGCTGTGCCCGAGGGGTTTGAAATGCAGCTAAGACCGCGTTCGGGTCTTGCGTTGAAAAATGGCATCACACTGCCCAACTCCCCCGGCACGATCGACAGTGATTACCGCGGCCCACTTGGCGTGATCGTAATGAATGCCGGGCAGGAGACGTTCGAGATCACCCATGGCATGCGCATCGCCCAGATGATCATCGCACCCGTGGTGCAGGCGCAGTTTTCGGAGGTTGAAGACCTGTCAGAGACGAAACGAGGCAGCGGCGGGTTTGGGTCTACGGGGGTCGGGCGATGATGCTGGTCTTCGGCCTTGCCGCTGGGCTTTGGGGCCTGGGTGCCGCGTTGCGCACGCCGCATCAGGCCCGGTTCCTGATGATCGGGCTATTGTGGGTCGGCGTTGTCTCCATGCATATCCTGCTTCCGGTGGGCCACCCCTTGCGGGACGCCACGGGGGGCAGTGCAGCCTTCTGGGTGGTGTTCGCGATCCTGGCCGGGGTCGCGTTCAGCTACGGAATGGTTGTCCGCTATCTCAAAGACATCTCTGTGCGCCGGAACACACCCGAACAGAAAGGTCCGTTTTCAGAGGCTGAACTTGACCGCTACGCCCGCCACATCGTTTTGCGCGAGATCGGCGGTCCGGGGCAGAAGGCGCTGAAAGAGGCCAAGGTTCTGGTGATTGGGGCCGGTGGGCTTGGCTCTCCGGCGTTGCTTTACCTCGGGGCGTCAGGCGTCGGCACTTTGGGTGTGATCGACGATGATCTGGTCGACAATTCCAACCTGCAGCGCCAGATCATTCATCGCGACAAGGATATCGGGCGCACAAAAGTTCAATCCGCCTACGAGGCGGTGCGCGCTCAGAACCCAAACATAGACGTCAAAACCTACACGCGCCGTTTGACCGAAGAGATCGCCGAGGACCTGTTCGAAGACTACGATCTGATCCTCGATGGCAGCGACAATTTTGAGACCCGCTATCTAGTGAACCGCGCGGCCTATGCCACGCGCAAACCCTTAATCTCTGGCGCGCTTTCGCAATGGGAAGGGCAGCTTTCGCTGTTTGATCCCGCCAACGGTACACCCTGCTATGAGTGTGTTTTCCCCAAGGCACCCGCATCAGGTCTTGCGCCCAGCTGTGCCGAGGCCGGCGTGTTCAGCCCGCTGGCCGGGGTGGTGGGCGCGATGATGGCATCCGAGGCGATCAAGCATATCGCCGGAGCCGGTGAAACACTGGCCGGGCAGCTGTTGATCTATGACGCGCTCTACGGTGAAACGCGCAAAATGAAGATCAGCAAGCGGGCCGACTGTCCGGTCTGCGGATCACAGGACGCGGTCTAGGTCAGCGATCAGGTCTTCCGGATCTTCCAAACCCACCGACATCCGAAACACACCATCACCCGCGTAAGCGCGGTAGCTGTCCAATTGCGCGCCTTCCAGACGGAAAGACGTTTCCATCAGGCTGTCGGTATCCATCCAGTATATCAGCGACCGATGATGACCGAGTGACACGGCGAGGTGAATGATCTGCAGCTCATCCGCCATGCGCTGTGCAAGCGCGTTGCCTCGCGCACTGTCACCCACCTGAAAGGCGATCATGCCAGAGGTGTTCGTCATTTGACTCTGTGCAAGCTCATATTGCGGGTGCGATGGCAGGCCCGGATAGATCACGCGTTTCACAGACGGATGCCCCTCCAGCCATTCGGCGACGACTTTCGCACCCTCCGCATGTGCGCGCATTCGCAGGGGCAGTGTCGACATGCCCCGCGCGATCAGCCAGGCATTGAACGGCGACATCACGCCACCCAAGTGGATCGCCGCCTCTGACTTCAGCTGAGCGATCAAATCCTTGCGTCCCGCCAGAACACCACCGACGG
Source organism: uncultured Roseovarius sp. (assembly GCA_963422235.2). GTDB lineage: Bacteria > Pseudomonadota > Alphaproteobacteria > Rhodobacterales > Rhodobacteraceae > Roseovarius. The sequence goes on along the minus strand of CAXMWV010000002.1, from coordinate 809,197 downwards.
CATCCCCATGCCCTCCGATGTACTTGGTCACCGAGTGCATGATCAGATCGACGCCCAGCCCGGCGCAATCCTGCCCTAAGGGTGAGGCAAAGGTGGCATCGCAGCTGAGAAGCGCGCCGGCGTCATGTGCGATTTTGGAAATCGCTTTGAGATCGGTCAACCGATTGATCGGGTTCACCGGCGTTTCCGCATGCACCAGTTTCGTAGTCTCACGCATGGCTGCGACAACATTGGCGGGGTCGTACATATCGACAAACGAGACCTCGACACCCAACCGTGGCAGCGTGTCTCGCGCAAGTTCCGCAACGCCGGCATAGCTGACATCAGAGACAATTGCGTGGTCACCCGCATTCAGGAACGTCAGAAAGATGCCCGAGGCCGCGGCCATACCACTGGCAAAGCAAAGTGCAGCTTCGGTCCCTTCCACGGCTGCGATCTTGGTTTCAAGCATCGCCACCGTTGGGTTGCCCCAGCGGCCATAGATGAACCCGTCTTCCGTATCCGCGTCATGCGCCGAAAAGCCGCCCGGCCCATCGCTCATGAACGTCGATGACATGTGCAGGGCCGGGGCCGATGCACCGGTGGTGGGGTCCGGTTCTTCACCCGCATGTATGGCCTTGGTCCGCAGCCCGATCCCCTGCAGTTTGTCATTGGACATGGTCATCGTCGTTCCTTCCCTGGTTTTGATGCCAGTTGATCCATTCCTGACGGGATGGCTTGCCCATTTGCGACACGGCGATGTGACGCCTGCATGTGCGGTCAAACCACCCACCGCCCTTTTATTCGCCGCGCACGTGATCTACCTAACAAAGGAAGGAGATTTACCATGTCCAACCCCCTGCTCGAACCCTGGTCGACACCTTTTGAGATTGCGCCCTTCGCGGCCATTGAAGACGACCATTTCGAACCTGCGTTTGAAGAGGCGCTGTCGCTTGCCAAGGCAGATATCGATGCCATCGCCGACAACCCGGACGCGCCCACGTTTGCCAATACGATTGAGGCGCTGGAACAGGCGGGCAAAGTGCTCGACAAGGTGCTTTCGGTGTTCTTCAGCATCTCGGGCGCCGATACCAATCCCAAGCGGCAGGAACTGCAACGCGCTTTCAGCCCCAAGCTGGCGGCGTATTCCTCAGACATCTATGAGAACACGGCCTTGTTTGACCGGATCGAGTCCTTGTGGAATGCCAGAGACACGCTGGATCTGAACGAAGAACAACAGCGCCTTCTGATGCTGACCCGCCGGGGTTTCGTACGCGCCGGGGCCGCTCTGACCGGTGATGAGGCTGCGCGGATGCGTGAGGTGCGGGCCCGGCTTGCGGAACTGGGTACAGCGTTCACGCAGAACCTGCTGGCGGACGAGGCCGGGTGGCATATGGAGCTGAGCGAGGCCGATCTCGAAGGCCTTCCCGATTTTGTTGTGTCTGCCGCGCGAGAGGCGGGACGGGAGAAAGGGTCCGACGGACCGGTCGTGACGTTGTCCCGCTCCATCATTGTTCCATTCCTGCAATTCTCGCCAAGACGTGATCTTCGCCAGAAAGCATTTGAGGCCTGGGCGGCGCGCGGGGCCAATGGTGGTGAGACCGACAACCGGGGGATCACGGCGGAAATCCTGCAACTTCGCGAAGAACGGGCGAAGCTTTTGGGGTATGACACCTTCGCTGACTATAAGCTTGAAACCGAGATGGCCAAGACACCCGATGCAGTACGCGACCTGCTGATGCAGGTCTGGGCCCCGGCCAAGGCACGGGCGGAAACGGACGCCGAGGTGCTGACCGCTATGATGCGCGAGGACGGCATCAATGAGGATCTGGAACCGTGGGATTGGCGCTACTACGCGGAGAAACGGCGCAAGGCCGAGCATGATCTCGATGAGGCCGCGCTGAAACCCTACCTGCAGCTTGATCGCATGATCGAAGCTGCATTTGCTTGTGCCAATCGACTCTTCGGGCTTGAGTTCAAACCTCTCGATATCGCTCTGTATCATCCGGATTGCCGTGCCTGGGAAGTGACCCGTGGCAATCAACATGTGGCCGTGTTCATCGGTGATTATTTCGCGCGCGGTTCCAAACGGTCCGGGGCATGGTGCTCGGCGATGCGGGGGCAGGCGAAACAGCCGAAGGTTCAAGGTCCTGTCGTGTTCAATGTCTGCAACTTTGCAAAGGGTGATCCTGCGCTGCTCAGCTATGACGATGCCCGCACGCTGTTCCATGAATTCGGCCACGCGTTGCATCAGATGCTCTCGGATGTGACCTACGAATCCATCTCTGGCACCAATGTGGCGCGCGATTTCGTGGAACTGCCAAGCCAGCTTTATGAACACTGGCTCGAAGTGCCTGAGGTGCTGGCAGAGTTCGCAACCCACACCGAAACGGGTGAACCGATGCCGCAAGACATGTTGAACAAAGTCCTTGGTGCGGCAAACTTCGACATGGGCTTTCAGACGGTCGAATACGTTTCATCGGCGCTCGTCGATCTGGCGTTCCATGACGGGCCTGCGCCGTCTGATACAATGCAAAAGCAGGAAGAAGTGCTGGCCGGTATCGGCATGCCGAAGGCGATTCGCATGCGCCACGCGACCCCGCAGTTTGCGCACGTCTTTTCTGGCGATGGGTATTCCAGTGGCTATTACAGCTACATGTGGTCAGAAGTCATGGATGCCGACGCCTTCGCGGCTTTTGAGGAAGCCGGCGGCGCATTCGACGAAGGCAAAGCCAAGGCGCTGGAGGAACACATCCTGTCCACCGGTGGCTCCCGCGATGCGGAAGATCTGTACCTTGCGTTCCGGGGCCGTCTGCCGGGGGTTGAAGCGCTTCTCAAAGGTCGGGGGCTGGCCGCGTGACGCCCGAGGAAAAAGCCTCTCTGCCCTACCGACCTTGCGCAGGTGTGATGCTTGTGAACGGTGATGGGCACGTGTTCGTGGGTCAACGCAAAGACAGTGACGTAGCTGCCTGGCAAATGCCGCAAGGTGGGATCGACAAAGGCGAAGACCCCCGCGACGCCGCCGTGCGCGAGCTGTGGGAAGAAACCGGCGTAACGTCTGATTTGGTGACTGTTGAGGCCGAAACGGAAGGCTGGCTAATCTACGACCTGCCGGATGATCTTATCGGTAAAGTCTGGAAAGGTCGCTATCGCGGGCAGAAAATGAAATGGTTCCTGCTGCGGTTTCACGGGTCCGACAAGGACGTGAACATCGCCACCGAACATCAGGAGTTTTCCGAATGGCGCTGGCTTGCTCCGGATGAGCTCAGCGCCAATATCGTCCCGTTCAAACGTCATGTCTACGACGCGGTGCTTGCTCAGTTTGAGGGAAAGTTGTGAGACGGTTTTCTCGTCTTCTGGGGGCCACGGCGTTTGCCCTTATAGCTGGCCCGGCCGTGGCGCTAAGCTGCCTCGCGCCGGATGTGGCCAATACATTCATCCATCTGGATGAGGCGCCAGAGACCTATGTCGTTATCCACGGCACGCTGACATTCGATGAGGGGGCCTTGCCACAAACCAATTGGGAAGATCAGGCCGCAACGCCCACGGACACACCCATTCCCGCGCGTATGAGCGGTATGTCACTGACCCCAGATGGGTTCACGGCCTCCTTCGAACGCGCCATGACGTTCAACCCCAAATGCCTCGGGCCATGGTGCGCATCGGCGGTTTCGGGATCGGAGGTCATGGCCTTCGTGGAATATCGCGACGGTGGCTACGTGTTTTCCCTTGGACCCTGCTACGCGAAGGGGTTCTTTGAGCCCGATCAGGCCACGCTGGATCAAGCCGTGGCATGCATGCGCGGTGAAAGCTGCACACCGGCAGAGCGTCAACCTTAAGCGCTGCGGCTCACCTTCGTGCGGGTCTGGGCGTATTGCGCTTCATGCTGCAAAACCCGCCGCATCATCAGCCGTCCATACGTGTTGTTCCCGTGATAGGGGTCGTCACCGCCCTTGGCGAATTGGGGCAGCAAAAACCCATCTTCATCCGCCGTCTCGGCAGGTGGGGTCACAATGGAAATTCGCCGTTCCGAAAGCCATTGCGCAAAAAGCACCCTTGCGCGCGTATCGATGGCCTTCACGATCTCAGGCGCAATCCCGGTTTCGGTCATGGCCGGATGGGTGCGCAGGGGCCAAGGCGCGGAGATCACGAAAGGCCGAACCCCTGTCTGCAACAACTGCTCCATGAAGTTGCGGATATGGATTTGATCCGCTTCAACAATACGGGCGAACAGCGCCTCTGAAACCGGTGCTTTGCCTTTCAGGTTGAGCCAGGACGGCGCAGCATCAAGCCACCCTTCATCGCGGAAAATGCGCGCATTGTGGTTGCCCAGGCAAATGCCCCAGCGATGCTCTGGTTCAAAGTTGTCAAACCCGAAGAATTGCTTGAGCTTTCTGCGGAAACGCTCGTTCGTCAGAACCACCTTGCCGTTTTCGATCTTGCTGAACTGTTCGGCCTCGTTGTCGGCAGTGCCCAGCGGGAACACGACCATCGGATCGGCCCCTTCCTCCTGCTCCAAAAGGCTGGCCCCGGCGCGCAACGCGCGCGTGTGGGAGTTTCCGCAAATATAGAGGGTCATGAACCGAACATCTCCAGTATCTCCTCGTCACAATGCACATCACCGCCGTGGGCCGAGGAGACAGCCTTCGCCGGTTTTCCGGGTTTCACCTCCGGCGCACCAGCCCCATGTGCCCGGAAAAAGATATCCATCACCCGCGCCACGCCCTCAGACGCCACGTTGCGCATGTTGGTCCGATAGAAAATCCCGCGCATGGGGTGAGAGGCGACGAGCTCATAAGACGGGTAATAGTCCACGAAATCGTGGGTCATCATCAACTCCCCACAGACCGCGCGCAGCACGGATTTTGAGTAAACAGTGGCGGGCAGAACATGCTGATCAGTAGCCGTCGCCGTCAATGGTACGGGGGACACGGTAAACAGGAACCGCATGTCGGGATTATGCTCTCGCGCGAACAGGATGAAGGTTTCGGCATCTTGCAAAATCTCTGCAAAGCGGAAGTTTTTGAATTCGTAAACATCCGGATCATACGTGCCCGCATGCGTGCCGGGACAGGTGGGTAGAACCGCGTTGTCACGGGTGTTTTCCCACGCTTCGGTCAGGCCGAAGGTGAAGACAAAAAGATCAGTCTGCTTGAGCATCTGGCCCACCTGATCTAGATGATGGCGCCGCTCCATCAGGCATTCGGCCTCGGTCGCGAAGCCACCGGGTTGGATCGTCGGGCGGAAGGGGTCAAAAAACCGATCCTTGGTTTCCCAGACCTTGTCTTCAGGTTCAAACCGGCCATCGGCGCGTTCGAAAAGCTGCACAAGCTGGCGCACCGAATAGATGTTGCCGTAGCGGGCAGAATAGTGGCCGTAGCTGAATTCATCTGCCGTCTTGGCGTCGATCATTGGCGGTGCCGGCTCAAAATCCATGAAGTTGTAGCCGCGCAGCCGAAACTGGCGCGCGATGTGCTGGGCAAAGCAACTGCCCGCCGCCGAAATGCGCATCTCCGGCGTGATCTCAAACCGCGGGGTATAGACGCCATCCATCTCGATGGGGGACAGGTCAGAAACGGCGGAGCGCCAGAACGCCTTGGGCGGCTGTGTTGTGTAAGGATTCTGCATCGATTGGTCCTCATTCCGTGGTTTCTGGCTTTCACGCGCCTGCCGCCGGGCTGAAAGCCGCGATCGGGTTATGACGGTGTTGCCTTTGTTTTGTTTTGCGTTGGCTTTTTTCACCATGGGCGCACCATACCACGTTCTGCGCCCCCACGCCGAACCAAGGATTTCATGTGGCCCAAATGTGGCAGAATTGTGTCCCTGCTCCCTCGATGCTGCAATCTCTGGTTACACGTAAGAGTTCCGCAGGCGTTTTGAACCATTCGGCTCAATTTGTGGGATTTGTTTCCCGGTTCTGAACAGACATTTGCGCTGCCTGCCAGAATCAAACGAGGGCGGCACAACTGGCCGCCCTCGCTTAAGTGTCCCGAAAACGGGCTGCTCGATTATGGCAGGATGACGCTGTCGATGACGTGGATCACACCGTTCGATGTCTCGATATCAGCCGAGATCACGTTGGCGTCGTTCACGGTCACGCCACCGGTTGTGCCGATGGTCACGTTGCCGCCCTGAACGGTCGCGGCTGTCATGCCATCAGACAGGTCTGTCGACATCACTTTGCCCGGCACAACGTGGTAGGTCAGGATCGACACCAGCTGATCCTTGTTTTCCGGCTGCAGCAAGGTTTCGACGGTGCCCTTGGGCAGTTTCGCAAATGCGTCATCTGTCGGCGCGAAGACGGTGAACGGGCCTTCACTTTTCAGCGTGTCCACCAGACCGGCGGCCTGAACAGCGGCCACCAGGGTGGTGAAGCTGCCAGCGGCGACGGCGGTATCTACGATGTCGGCCTCTTGAGCCATCGCTGCTGTCGTCGTGGTGGAAAAGAGGGCCGCTGCGGTGAGGGCAAGATAAGTTCTGCGAAGCATAATGTTTCTCCTTGTTCGCGCGTTATCGTCTGGAATGCTTCGTTGCATTCCCGAGGTCTACGCAGCGACCGCCGATTTGGTTCAGTGGGGATTTCCGCCAACGCGGGTGGACGAAAAATGCATTTGCGCTGAGCGGCGGATATCCCGTGCTTCAAGTCACACTAACGTGAATCCATCACCGGAAATGTTGCAGATTCATTGGGCTGTTGGTCGCGGGCGCTGCCTTTGGTCTATTCAAAGGCGCGCGAACCTGTAAGGCTTTGATCTAACCAAGCCGACACACCCAAGACCGGAGTTTGACACTATGGATCTAGGCATGCGCATTGCGTTCAATGTGATTGAGGTCATGGCCCTGGCCTTTGCCTTTGTGGCCGGTCTGATGTTTCTGGCAGCTGTCATTCTCTTCGTCATCGACCGTACGCAAACGGGCGACGCGATCCGCCGCAATTATCCGGTCATCGGGCGGTTCCGGCATCTCTTCACAGAACTGGGCGAATTCTTCCGTCAGTACTTCTTTGCCATGGATCGTGAGGAATTGCCTTTCAACCGGGCGCAGCGATCCTGGGTCGCGCGGGCCTCTGCCAAGTCTGGCAACACGATAGCCTTCGGATCCACGCGCAACATCGGCGTGCCGGGCACCCCGATCTTTGTGAACGCGCCCTTTCCGCCCCTGGATGATATGTATGCCAAGACCCAACCCTTGGTGATCGGCTCCGGCGCGCGCGTGCCTTACGCGGCACCGTCCTTTTTCAACATCTCGGGCATGAGCTATGGCGCGATTTCCAAACCCGCCGTGCGTGCGCTCAGCAAAGGTGCGGCCAAGGCGGGCATTTGGCTCAACACCGGGGAAGGGGGGCTTAGCCCGTATCACCTCGACGGTGGCTGCGACCTGGTGTTCCAGATTGGTACGGCCAAATTTGGTGTCCGCAATCCAGATGGCACATTGAACGATGACAAGCTGAGGGACGTCGCCGCCCATGATCAGGTGAAGATGTTCGAAATCAAACTCAGCCAGGGCGCCAAGCCGGGCAAGGGGGGCATCCTCCCGGCAGAGAAGATAACGGACGAAATCTCCAAAATCCGCGGCATTCCGAAGGGACAAGATGGCATCTCCCCCAACCGTCACCGGGAGGCAGAGAACTTTGATGAATTGCTGACCTTCATCAATCATGTGCGCGATGTCTCCGGCAAACCCGTGGGCATCAAGACGGCCGTTGGCACCGAAAGCGCGATTGAAGAGTTGTTTGACGCCATCGATGCGCGCGGGGCAGATGCTGCGCCCGACTTCATCACCATCGACGGCGGCGAGGGCGGCACCGGGGCTGCACCCATGCCATTGATTGACTTGGTTGGCATGCCGGTGCGCGAGGCCCTGCCGCGCGTGGTCGACATCCGCGACCGCCATGGATTGAAAGACCGCATTCGCATCGTTGCCAGCGCCAAACTGGTCAATCCCGGAGACGTGGCCTGGGCGCTCTGTGCCGGGGCGGATTTCGTCATTTCCGCGCGCGGGTTCATGTTTGCGCTGGGCTGCATTCAGGCGCTGAAGTGCAATCGCAACACTTGCCCCACTGGCATCACGACGCATGACCCGCGTTTTCAGAAGGGCCTCGTTGTCCGCGACAAGGTGGACAAGGTCGCCAACTATGCTGAGACCGTCATCAAGGAGGTGGAAGTGATCGCCCATTCGGTCGGTGTGACAGAGCCTCGCCAGATGCGCCGTCGCCATGTGCGGATTGTGCAGGCGGACGGGCGCTCTGTTCCCTTCAATGAAATCCTGCCGAGCTACGGCACGTGACCCCGAAGGCCGTTCTTTTCGATTGCGACGGGGTTCTGGTCGACAGCGAACACCTGACCAATCAGCTGCTGCGCGATGATCTGGCCGCACGTGGTTTGGAGATGACGATCGCAGAGGTGATGGGCCTCTTTATTGGCGGCACCACGGAAGGCGTTATGGAGGAGGCCCGCCGGTTGGGCGCAGAGATGCCCGATGACTGGGTTTCTCTGTTCTACGAGAAGATGTTCCAAGCGCTGGAGCATCAGGTTGAGGCCGTAGCGGGCGTGACCGACCTTGTCGATACGTTGTTGGCGCGAGGCATCAAAATGGCGGTCGCCTCAAACGGCCCGTCGCAAAAAATGGAGATCACGCTTGGCCGCACCGGGCTGTTGCCCAAGCTTGCCCCCTACATCTATTCCGCCCGCGACCTCGGCTCGCCCAAGCCTGCGCCGGACATTTACCTGCACGCCGCCGCGCAACTTGGCATCGACCCGGTGGACTGTGTGGTTGTTGAGGACAGTGTCTCTGGCGCGAAAGCCGCCCAAGCCGCCAAGATGCGCTGCATCGGGTTTGCAGCCGAAGGGCAGGGACCAAAACTGGCACCGCATTGCAATGTGATCGCGGAAGATATGGGCCAGGTAGCCCGTGCCCTCGGACACTAAAGGCGACACTGCCAAACCAAACCACCCGCCCCGGACTTGATCCGGGGCCTCTAAAGGGAGATCAAAAGGCCCCGGATCAAGTCCGGGGCGGGGTGCCTTTGGTGCCTGACACCGCGCGCATATGTTTCAATTCCCAAACTCACCGTGAGGTGAGTTGTTTTGTGAACTGCCTCCCGCCACATTACAGCCAACGCAAGATACGAACGCTTTCGAGGAGCCCACATGGCCTATCGCTGGAAGAACAAACTGACCGACAAGGATGTGACGCCGGAACATCTCTATATGAACCGCCGTCACGTGATCGGTGCCGCGATGGCCGGTCTGGCGCTCACCGGCATGGGCCAGCAAGCGCAAGCCGAAGAGTTGGAGCCCACCGCGTGGGAGGACATCACCAGCTACAATAATTTCTATGAGTTCGGCACCAACAAGGACGATCCCAAGAAATACGCCCACAAGCTGACCACCGAACCGTGGAGCATCAAGATCGACGGCATGGTGGACAATCCGGGCGATTATGCCTTCGAGGACATCATGAGCCAGATGACCATCGAAGAGCGTATCTACCGTTTCCGCTGCGTGGAACGTTGGGCGATGATCGTGCCGTGGAACGGGTTTGAACTGAAGGACCTGCTGGATCTGGCGGGCGTACAGTCTGGCGCGAAGTACGTGGCCTTTGAGACCGTGATGCGCCCAGAAGAAATGCCCGGTTTGCGTGTCCCAGTGATTGACTGGCCTTACGTCGAAGGTCTGCGCCTGGATGAGGCGATGCATCCTCTGACCATGATGGCGACCGGCATCTATGGCCGCGACATCCCCAACCAGAACGGCGCGCCTATCCGCCTCGTCGTGCCGTGGAAGTACGGGTACAAATCCATCAAATCGATCGTGCGCATCACGCTGACCGACAAGGAACCGCCCACCGCATGGAACAAATACGCCCCACGCGAATATGGGTTCTACAGCAACGTGAACCCCAACCGCAGCCACCCGCGCTGGAGCCAGGAATATGAACAGCTGATCGGCACCGGCCTTTTCGCCCGAAAAATCCCGACGCTGATGTTCAATGGCTATGAAGAGGAAGTGGCCAGCCTTTATGAAGGCATGGACCTGATTAAGTATCACTAAGGCGGGGGCCAAGACCCCACACGAAAACACATAGTAGGCCGGGGTTTACCCCGGCTTTCGTTTTACGCTCTACTGCCGCGCGATTGACTTCAGGCCCAAAAGCACTGCCGCTCCAATCATGAAGCTTCCACCAATGCGCTCGACCCAAACGCGGGCATTGCCTTTGAACCGCGCCACGATCCAGCTTGATCCCAGGCCGTAAGCAGACAGAAAAAGCCCATCTATAATAATGTATGTGGCGGATAGGATCAGGAACTGCGGCCAGAAGGCCGCATCGGCCGAGATGAACTGCGGAAAGAGTGCTGCGAAGAACACGACGGCCTTGGGGTTGGCCGCGGATGTCAGGAAGCCTTGCAGCCACAATGTTTTCAAAGAGGCCGTCTTGCGCGCGCCGTCCGCGTTTGGATCGTCCGGCTTGGCCCGAAGGATCATGCGGACGCCCAGCCAGATCAGGTAGGCCACGCCCGCCCACTTGATGACGGACAGCGCTGTTGCAGAGGCCGCGATGATAGCCGCCAGACCCAAGCCCGCCGCGAGCATCTGCAAGGCATTGGCGGAGAGGTCACCGGCTGCAGTCGCCAAAGACCGCCGGAACCCATGCACGCCGCTGTTCGAGAGCATCAACAACTGGCTCGGTCCTGGCGTGCTCATCAACGCCAGCACGGTCAGAACGTAAAGTGTCCAGGTTTCAATCGGCATAAGCGGGCTCATCCTTGTAGTCTTGATGTGGGCCGGGGTTTACCCCGGCATATGACGCGCAACCGCAGCTGCCAGCTTAGGCCGCGTCGCCAGCGTTTCGGCAAGACGGGTGATCTTCGGATCAAGCCCGGCTTTCTCGTCCTCTTCCAACCACGTGGTCATGACCCATATGACAAAGTCCACGGCCATCGGGGCATCCCCGAAAACAAACGGCCCATCTTCAATGGCGTCCGCCAGAAGGTTGAAATGCCGGATGAGGTAAGCCAGCGCGGCCTCGCTTACCTTGTCGGCCTGCGCCGGGTCGCTGGTGTACCTGTCGGAATAGAAGTACCGCAGGATCGCCTCGTAACAATTGGCATGGGCGAAGGCGAGCCAGCGATCATGCTGGGCACGGGCGCTTGTGCCGGGGGGCGGTGCCAGGCCACAACCGGGATGCGCGTCCGCAAGATGCAATAGGATAGCGGGCACTTCTGTGATGACGGACCCATCCGGGTGCACAAGCGCGGGGACCTGACCGCGTGGGTTCAGGGCAAGGTAGTCCGCGCCTTTCAATTCCCCTGCGTCCTCGTCGAGGTCTTTCACTTCAAACGGGATGCCTGCCTCCACCATGGCGACTTCCACGCAAGCCGAGCCCGACTCGGGATATCCATAAAGTACGTAGCCTGACATGTGCCCAACCGATGCTACTCAAGTGATCTGGAGGAAGCCTGATCCGTCCGCCTAAAAATATCAAGGCACCGCGGCAATACTGCGAGCGGGTTTCAAAGACATGCGGTAGTGTCTTGCCGTTTGCTTGCGCAGAACCTTCTAGTACTATTTTTCAGCTAAGATCGCTTGTACGAAAACCGCCGACTTGGAGAAGTCAGAAATTGAAGAACAAACCCTCTCAAGAGTTGTCGTCACTCGCAATGGTGATCATTATTCTTTGGCCGGCACTTTTATCTTTTGCTGGTTTCTTGGCGATAGCGTTGGCGCGCATAGCTGGTTGCGAAGTAACTGCCCGAGGTCCGGAACAGTGTATTCTTCTTAGCATTGATCTCGGGGGCTTTCTGCACTCGCTGATTGGACTTGGCATAGTCTTTCTTTACGCCGTGTTTTGGATCCCGATCGGGCTGATCATAGTTGCGGCGATCAGACGGCGACGTTCCCGTTTCTAGTCCATGTGCGTTGAGCAATTTAAGGAACGGCCTGCATTTGCAAATCGGTGCGTCGAGATTGGGGAACACACATTTTTCATCTTCATGTTGCCGGTAGCTCATTTGTAACACATCCAACATGTGCGTGAGACGGATTGTGGTATGAGCTGCCCACGCCATATCAATGACAACGCAACAAAAACGGATCGGCACAGCCTAACCACGCCATGTCAAAGATGATCAATACATCCCTGCGGCACGTCCCTGCTTGGGTCATCTATATGACAGGCTTTGCCTATGCAGCCTGGATGTTCTGGCTGGGGCTAAGCAATCAGCTGGGGGCAAACCCGATTGAGGCGTTGGAGCATGCTTATGGGGACATGGCCCTGTACCTGCTCATTGCTGGTCTGGCCGTCACACCCCTGCGCGATCATCTCAGGATCAACATGATGAAGTTTCGCCGTGCGATTGGCGTGACCTGTTTTTTCTTCGTCCTGGCCCACCTCACAGTTTGGGCCATCTTGGACGTTCAGGCGATTGACCGGATATGGGCCGATATCGTGAAGCGTCCTTATATTACGGTCGGCATGGCGGGCTTTGCGCTGCTCTTGCCGCTGGCGATTACGTCCAACAACTGGTCGGTGCGCAAACTTGGGCCGGCATGGCGGAAGCTGCACCTGTTGGTCTACCCCGCCGCACTGCTTGGGGCGTTCCACTATGTGATGCTCGCCAAAGGCTGGCAGGTGAAGCCGCTGGTGCTGTTTGGGATAGTCGCAATCCTGATTGCCCTGCGACTGCCGAACATGCTGTGCCAACGCGCGCGACGCTCGGCCGTCGCAGGATCTTAAGGTCTATCAGTCGTAGTAGATCTCGTTATCGCCGAGATACACGTTGGACGCGTCACAGATATCAATCGCGATCGGGTCATCAATGATCTCACTGCCGTCACCGCCCAGCCAACCGACAGCGAAAACTTGGTCACAGGCGCCAGTGTCGGCGTAAAACTCTGCCGGCGCTGACTCGCCCGGCATCAATGCTTCCGTGGTCAACCAGTTCTCACTCCAACCATTGCCGTCATTTGTATAGAAGCTGACAAGCACATTGCCCGCCGTGTCATTGTAGATTGTAAAGTAGCCTTCCGATCCGGTGCCCTGTGCGGACGCGGATGTCAGTGCCATCGCCGCGCAGATGCCGGCCAATGCAGATGTCATGAATTTGGTCTTCATAGTGTCCCCCGTTTTCTGTGCTCGCATTGGGGGCGACTCGCTGTGTGTATTGCAAGGAGAATCCGCACGCGTACGCGGGTCGGCATGCATTTCTTGGCAATGGAACGCGAATCCGTCCTGATTCAGGGTGTTTCGACAACCCAAAACCGGAATCGAACCGGACACCGCACCGATTCCGGTTCCAAACGCGGTTTGATTCACGGCGAGTCTGCCCATTTTTGAGGCTCACCTGTGGAAAACCGGGGATTTTGCCCGGTTATGAGCGAAAAAATGTTGCGCCGCAGAATGCCTGTCAGCAACTTTTACCTACTAAACCCCTTAAAACGTTCGAAAACCGGGCTTTTCGAAAAAAAACGTAGTTTGTCGAAAAAAGGGGTTGCGGGTACAGTCAGCAATCCGTAAATACCCCTTCACCGACGGGGCGGCGACGCTCTGCCGGACGCCAAACGAGCCTAACGGCAACGCGGCGGACACAATAACGAGAGATACATGAGGCCGGGCGCGTCTAACAAGTACAGACGCAGCCAGTTGATTTTGTCGCTCACGCTCTTTGAAATTGCGAGATACTGAAGAGATATGCGGGCGGTTTGGTCCTAGTCGACGAGACACCTTTGCATATCAACTACCTAGGAATTTTGGTTCGCCAATCTTCCGATGATGGATAGTCAGCTTCACTGTTTGTCGGATCTTTTAGATCTGCAAACAGATGACCTTTGGTGCCGTCCATACCCAGCCGGGTTGGAATTGCCGAACTACTCCCCGGGGCTCACGCCTCAAGTAGTGACGCGATAGGCATCGAAGATGTGCAGAGGTCGAACGTCAAGGTTAAGCTCGTAAGAGCTTTTCAACTTGAGAGTTTGATTCTGGCTCAGAACGAACGCTGGCGGTAGGCCTAACACATGCAAGTCGAGCGCACCTTCGGGTGAGCGGCGGACGGGTTAGTAACGCGTGGGAACGTGCCCAGATCTAAGGAATAGCCACTGGAAACGGTGAGTAATACCTTATACGCCCTTCGGGGGAAAGATTTATCGGATTTGGATCGGCCCGCGTTAGATTAGGTAGTTGGTGGGGTAATGGCCTACCAAGCCTACGATCTATAGCTGGTTTTAGAGGATGATCAGCAACACTGGGACTGAGACACGGCCCAGACTCCTACGGGAGGCAGCAGTGGGGAATCTTAGACAATGGGGGAAACCCTGATCTAGCCATGCCGCGTGAGTGACGAAGGCCCTAGGGTCGTAAAGCTCTTTCGCCAGGGATGATAATGACAGTACCTGGTAAAGAAACCCCGGCTAACTCCGTGCCAGCAGCCGCGGTAATACGGAGGGGGTTAGCGTTGTTCGGAATTACTGGGCGTAAAGCGTACGTAGGCGGATTGGAAAGTAGGGGGTGAAATCCCAGGGCTCAACCCTGGAACTGCCTCCTAAACTATCAGTCTAGAGTTCGAGAGAGGTGAGTGGAACTCCGAGTGTAGAGGTGAAATTCGTAGATATTCGGAAGAACACCAGTGGCGAAGGCGGCTCACTGGCTCGATACTGACGCTGAGGTACGAAAGTGTGGGGAGCAAACAGGATTAGATACCCTGGTAGTCCACACCGTAAACGATGAATGCCAGTCGTCGGATAGCATGCTATTCGGTGACACACCTAACGGATTAAGCATTCCGCCTGGGGAGTACGGTCGCAAGATTAAAACTCAAAGAAATTGACGGGGGCCCGCACAAGCGGTGGAGCATGTGGTTTAATTCGAAGCAACGCGCAGAACCTTACCAACCCTTGACATCCTGATCGCGGTTACGAGAGATCGTTTCCTTCAGTTCGGCTGGATCAGTGACAGGTGCTGCATGGCTGTCGTCAGCTCGTGTCGTGAGATGTTCGGTTAAGTCCGGCAACGAGCGCAACCCACGTCCCTAGTTGCCAGCAGTTCGGCTGGGCACTCTATGGAAACTGCCCGTGATAAGCGGGAGGAAGGTGTGGATGACGTCAAGTCCTCATGGCCCTTACGGGTTGGGCTACACACGTGCTACAATGGTGGTGACAGTGGGTTAATCCCCAAAAGCCATCTCAGTTCGGATTGTCGTCTGCAACTCGACGGCATGAAGTCGGAATCGCTAGTAATCGCGTAACAGCATGACGCGGTGAATACGTTCCCGGGCCTTGTACACACCGCCCGTCACACCATGGGAGTTGGGTTTACCCCAAGGCCGTGCGCCAACCTTTCGAGGGGGCAGCGGACCACGGTGAGCTCAGCGACTGGGGTGAAGTCGTAACAAGGTAGCCGTAGGGGAACCTGCGGCTGGATCACCTCCTTTCTAAGGATGATCCTAGAAGATTGGTTCGCCAATCTCGTGGATCACTTAGCAAGATCGGTCAGTCAGACCGGTCAATACTCAGCGGTCCAGGCCGTCCTCATATCTCTTCAGCAAGGTTATCGCGAATGCGATGACCGTGGCCGTGACAGTCGATTGCTTGCGATCGACGAGAACGGTAACGGCCCTCTCGGCATTTGCGTTGCAAACGCCTGCCGGGCCAACGTCGATTTCGGTGACGAAATCAACTTGGGTCGGTAGCTCAGGTGGTTAGAGCGCACGCCTGATAAGCGTGAGGTCGGAGGTTCAAGTCCTCCTCGACCCACCAACGTCATTCGCTTGCGAATGACGGCTGCGAAAGCGATTGGCGGCGCCAATTGCGTGCAGCATCCACCGAATAGCCTCTCGGCATTTCCTATGGAAGCGCCTGTCGGCTACGCGCGTTTCACCTTCGGTGAAGCCACGCTTAGGGGCCTTAGCTCAGCTGGGAGAGCGCCTGATTTGCATTCAGGAGGTCAGCGGTTCGATCCCGCTAGGCTCCACCAAGCCTTTCAACGAAAGGCGAGTTCAAACAGGTGATCGCAACGCGATCAACGAGTTGGACATTCATACAGATTTGACCGTTAAACGCTGCACCCGCAGCGTTTTACCGTCCAATCGGACGCACATTGACATCGTTTAGAGAGATACAAGTTACTTCGAGAGCAATCTTGAAGTAACAATCAACACTGTTTGGTCTCTATAAGTGTTTAGAGATCTCAGCTTGGTGCCGAGCCTTCGGGCAAAGCGAGCACCGGACGCGGTCCTTCCAAACCGCCCCGACTGTATGCCGGCTGAAACGAACAGAGTTGTCCAAGTCAAGTACACTAACCTTAGATCTTATCTTCGCGGATAGGATCTTTTGTCTTTGCCGACCGACATCGGCAAAGGCGGGAAAGTATGACTTTTGGTTCAGAATAAGGGCCCGGGTGCATGCCAGCTACCGAGCCGCGCAAAATTTGGTGTTATCGCAATCGCGCTCAAGTAGCCGAAGGCGGTAGCGCACTAAACAAGTCTTGCTTTTTCTGGATCAAATCAAGCGCGAGAAGGGCGTTTGGTGGATGCCTTGGCAGTAAGAGGCGATGAAGGACGTGATACTCTGCGAAAAGCCAGGGGGAGCTGAGAATAGGCTTCGATCCCTGGATGTCCGAATGGGGCAACCCACTTGAATGTTCGTTATTATCTGCTTTGCAGTTAATAACGTGCACAAACAAGTACTTAAGACCTGAATACATAGGGTTTTAAGAGCTAACCCGGAGAACTGAAACATCTAAGTACCCGGAGGAAAGGAAATCAACAGATACTCCCCTAGTAGCGGCGAGCGAACGGGGACCAGCCGAGCAATGAGAGTGACTAGAACATGTTGGGAAGCATGGCCATAGTGGGTGACAGCCCCGTATAGGAAGCTCAATTTGACGTATTAAGTAGGGCGGGACACGTGAAATCCTGTCTGAACATCGGAGGACCACCTTCGAAGGCTAAGTACTCCTTACTGACCGATAGCGAACCAGTACCGTGAGGGAAAGGTGAAAAGCACCCCGACGAGGGGAGTGAAACAGTACCTGAAACCGAACGCCTACAATCAGTCGGAGCTTGACTGGACTCTAATGACAATCTGCTTCATGTAAGGGTAACACCTTGGGGAGCAAACGAATGTCTGACCTAGCAGTTATCACGGATGGAACAGCGTCTGCTGTGGGATTAGTCCTAGCACTATTCACCATGGCAACGGAGTTTTGCCCCAATGATGGTTGCTTGGCGTACAATGAGCGCCAGGGATACAACAACTTCTCCGCAGGGGAGGTCGTGTTCCAGGAAAATGGTGTGGGCGAAGAATTCTATTTTCGCCGCGACACACGCCATGCCTTTGGTCCGTTTCAGATCAACTGGGGCGCATCAATAACAGACGATGGTGGCGCATGGTTGGGGGTCGGAAGCGTGGGGGCCTACCACACGCCGAACGATCGCTGGTTCCTTGAATTTCACTCAATGCCCGGACTTTATGTCGAGGGTAGCGAGCGGGACCTTGGCGGACCAATCCAATTCAGATCCGGCATTGCGGTCGGATACGAGGCACCCAGCGGTGTCAGGGCGGCACTCAGCATTGATCACCGATCCAATGCAGGCATTTACAGCCAAAACCCAGGGCTTGAGACGGTGCAATTCCGCATCTCAGTGCCTTTGAAATAACCCGACGATTGTTATTAGTGTCCAGTCTTGTGACGGCGTACCTTTTGTATAATGGGTCATCGACTTAGTGTATCTAGCAAGCTTAAGCCGTTAGGTGTAGGCGCAGCGAAAGCGAGTCTTAATAGGGCGATTGAGTTAGATGCATTAGACCCGAAACCGAGTGATCTAGCCATGACCAGGTTGAAGGTAAGGTAACACTTACTGGAGGACCGAACCCACTGATGTTGAAAAATCACGGGATGAGTTGTGGCTAGGGGTGAAAGGCCAATCAAACTCGGAGATAGCTGGTTCTCTGCGAAATCTATTTAGGTAGAGCGTCATCCGAATACCCTCGGGGGTAGAGCACTGGATGGGTAATGGGGCCCCACAGGCTTACTGATCCTAACCAAACTCCGAATACCGAGGAGTACTAGATGGCAGACACACTGCGGATGCTAACGTCCGTAGTGGAGAGGGAAACAACCCTGACCTCCGGCTAAGGCCCCTAATTCATGGCTAAGTGGGAAAGCAGGTGAGACGTCCAAAACAACCAGGAGGTTGGCTTAGAAGCAGCCATCCTTTAAAGATAGCGTAACAGCTCACTGGTCTAAATAAGATGTCTTGCGGCGAAGATGTAACGGGGCTCAAGCCATGAGCCGAAGCCGAGGAGTGCGTATGCACTGGTAGCAGAGCGTAGTGTGACATAGTCTCATTCCTCCTTAGCGGGTTTCGACCCGTATTGGAGGAGAGAGGCTTTCGATGAAGCCGGGGCGTGAGCCATCCGGTGGAGAGATCACTAGTGAGAATGATGACATGAGTAGCGATAAAGAGTGTGAGAGACACTCTCGCCGAAAGTCCAAGGGTTCCTGCTTAAAGCTAATCTGAGCAGGGTAAGCCGACCCCTAAGGCGAGGCCGAAAGGCGTAGTCGATGGGAACCAGGTTAATATTCCTGGGCCAGATGGAAGTGACGGATTGTGAAGGTTGTTCATCCTTATCGGATTGGGTGGGCCGCTAATCAGTCCCTGGAAATAGCTCCATCATTAGATCGTACCCTAAACCAACACAGGTGGACTGGTAGAGCATACCAAGGCGCTTGAGAGAACTATGTTGAAGGAACTCGGCAAAATACCTCCGTAAGTTCGCGAGAAGGAGGCCCAGTTCCTAGGCAACTAGGGGCTGGGGGCACAAACCAGGGGGTGGCGACTGTTTACTAAAAACACAGGGCTCTGCGAAGTCGCAAGACGACGTATAGGGTCTGACGCCTGCCCGGTGCCTGAAGGTTAAAAGGAGGGGTGAGAGCTCTGAATTGAAGCCCAGGTAAACGGCGGCCGTAACTATAACGGTCCTAAGGTAGCGAAATTCCTTGTCGGGTAAGTTCCGACCTGCACGAATGGCGTAACGACTTCCCCGCTGTCTCCAACATAGACTCAGCGAAATTGAATTGCCTGTCAAGATGCAGGCTTCCCGCGGTTAGACGGAAAGACCCCGTGCACCTTTACTACAGCTTCGCATTGGCATCAGGCACAGCATGTGCAGGATAGTTGGTAGGCTTTGAAGCAGGAACGCCAGTTTCTGTGGAGCCATCCTTGAGATACCAACCTTGTTCTGCTTGATGTCTAACCGCGGTCCGTTATCCGGATCCGGGACCCTGCGTGGTGGGTAGTTTGACTGGGGCGGTCGCCTCCTAAAGAGTAACGGAGGCGCGCGAAGGTTGGCTCAGAGCGGTCGGAAATCGCTCGTTGAGTGCAATGGCATAAGCCAGCCTGACTGCGAGACTGACAAGTCGAGCAGAGTCGAAAGACGGCCATAGTGATCCGGTGGTCCCGCGTGGAAGGGCCATCGCTCAACGGATAAAAGGTACGCCGGGGATAACAGGCTGATACTGCCCAAGAGTCCATATCGACGGCAGTGTTTGGCACCTCGATGTCGGCTCATCTCATCCTGGGGCTGGAGCAGGTCCCAAGGGTACGGCTGTTCGCCGTTTAAAGAGGTACGTGAGCTGGGTTTAGAACGTCGTGAGACAGTTCGGTCCCTATCTGCCGTGGGTGTAGGATACTTGAGAGGAGTTGCCCCTAGTACGAGAGGACCGGGGTGAACGATCCACTGGTGGACCTGTTGTTGCGCCAGCAGCAGTGCAGGGTAGCTATGATCGGACAGGATAACCGCTGAAGGCATCTAAGCGGGAAGCCCCCCTCAAAACAAGGTATCCCTGAGGACCGTGGTAGACCACCACGTCGATAGGCCGGAGATGTAAGCGCAGTAATGCGTTCAGTTGACCGGTACTAATGGTCCAATAGGCTTGATTTGATCCAGTAATAGCCAGACTATTATGGATCCAGAAGCATACACCGTGCGTGTACTGACTTGGAATTCTCCAAGGAAAACAAAGGTTTTTCTTGGTTTGGTGGTCATAGCAAGAGCAAAACACCCGGTCCCATCCCGAACCCGGCCGTTAAGTGCCTTAGCGCTGATGGTACTGCGTCTTAAGGCGTGGGAGAGTAAGTCACTGCCAAACCTAGTAAAACCTTTGAGTATCTCTCAGACGACGATCAAACGATCAAACCGCCCTCCGGGCGGTTTTTTTGTATTTCTATAAGGTGACGCTGTTCTCCTCTGAATCCTGGCGTGGATGACCAGTTGTCTGGTTTCTTTATCAAGGAGGCTTACTATGCCCACCGTTCCTTCGAAAACTAGGCAAATGTTCCACAGCCACTTCATCAACAGCAACTAACGTGTACGTTTGATAATGACTGATTGTAGTGTCTCATGAACCCGGTTTGCCAGATCGCGAGACAGCCCATTTATCAACAGCATCTTTTTCGTTCCGTGTTCAATAAAGATGTAATAGCTAAGCTCCCTAAGACCTTCGACCGCTCCAACATCAGACGGACGACCCGCGACAGCTGTCACGTTCTCCATCCCTGACCCCACACCAATTGATTCAATATTGTCAAAGAGATACTTGGTCCCTCTTGAAGTTATGCCAGTGGAGTCGACAACGATCTCAACAGTTCTTTTGCTTTGGGCCAGAAAGAAAATGAGGATTGAGATCCCAACGCAAACAAATGCAAATATGGCAGTTCCTCCACTCAAATCAGTGCTACCTGTTAGGTACATTGCTGTTGCAACAAAAAGAGCGATGAAGCCCACGCCAAAGAAGACCGCCGCCACTGTTACACAAACGATTGCGACAATTGTCCTGGGTGCTTTAACGCTTATCGTTGTCTGTTCGCCTTCTTCGTCAACAGTGAAATCAAACTTCGGTTTTGCGACCTTCACCATCATTTTCTCCCCAATTACAGTATTGAAGACGGCGTAGCCTTGTGAACACTGAGCTGTCAACATCCTATGGCTGATGGCGATCCAGTAGGCTCGCCTCTAAAGGCGGCGATAGCAAGTAGGGTGGGGTTCCACCCCACCACCCTTTTCAAACCGGACGCCTCTGTTTGCGTCGTGCGTGACCGGAAACTCAGGTCCTCAAACCCCCGCCGCCACCAACATCCCGTAAATCTCATCCTTCAACCGCATCCGCGTCTTGCGCATGTCTTGCTCCACAAGATCTTCCACCGGTTCCACCAATGCCTCCGCCCGGTGGATGGCGCGGTTAACGGTGTGGTACTCGTCGAACAGCCGGGCGAAATGCGCGTCCTCCAGTTTAAGCGCGTGCATCTTTTCGACGTGTTCGGGGAATTCCTCGGCCAGTTCATGGGGCGTGTGTGACATGTCAATCTCCTGTTGTTCTCTCCCCCACTATCCCAACGGACCGCACCGCCCGCATTGACCCAAATCAACTGCCTCATGGCCTCAAACGTTAAGCGAACGTAAACCAACCAAACCTGTACAAAACGGGTTCTCCCCTCCCGAAACCACCCCCAAAACGTACCAAATCCATCAAACCGCCCTCTCCCTTGCCCGCAACGAAGGGCTGCCCTAGGCTGAGCCCCAACCCGCTCAAACAGCCCCTTCGGACCCCTCCATGAAAATCACCAAAATCAACATCTACCAGGTCGCCCTCCCCATGAAAGAAGGCGCCTATGCCTGGTCCAACCAAAGCTTCGCCGCCTTCGACAGCACAGTCGTCCAGATCGAAACCGACGAAGGCATTTACGGCGTCGGAGAGGTCTGCCCACTGGGCCCCTCCTACCTCCCCGCATATGCCGAAGGCGCCCGCACTGGCATCGCTACCATCGTCCCCGATCTGATGGGTGAAGACCCCACCCATCTGGCCCGCATCAACCACAAAATGGACCGCCTTCTCAAAGGCCACCCATACGTCAAATCCGCCATCGACATCGCCTGCCATGACATCCTGGGCAAGGCCACGGGGCAGCCTGTGTGCAACATTCTCGGTGGGCGGTTGCAGGAAAAAGTCAAACTTTTCAAAGTGGTATCCCGCGCTGATCCGGAGGAGATGGTCGAAAAGATCACCGGCTATCAAGAGCAAGGCTTCAAACAATTCCAGATGAAAGTCGGTGCTGACCCGGATGTGGACATCACCCGCATCCGCAAAGTCGCCGGCGCGCTGTGGGATGGAAACGTCCTCGGCGCAGACGCCAATTGCGGCTGGCGGCAGCATGATGCGGTGCGCGTTGTGCAGGCCACGGCAGAGCTCAAATACTATGTCGAACAGCCCTGTGAGACTTACGAGGAATGCCGCGTTGTCCGGGATCATTCCCACCACCCGATGATCCTTGATGAATGCATGGACAGCTTGCAGGCCGTGCTGCGTGGCCATCAGGAACGGGCGATGGACGTGATTAACTTGAAAATCAATCGCTTAGGCGGTCTGACCAAGGCCAAACTGATCCGCGATCTCTGCGTCCAGCTGGGCATCATCATGACCATCGAAGACAGCTGGGGCGGTGAAATTGCTGATGCCGTCATCGCCCATCTGGCCCACTCCACGCCTGAGGATTTCCACTTCCAATCCTCCGCCTTCCACGAATACGCCACCGTGGACATCGCAACCGGTGCGCCCGTGATCGAGGACGGCTACATGCGTGCGTCCGAGGCTCCGGGCCTCGGGGTTGAGCCGAATTGGGATCTCCTCGGCCCGCCCGTCGCATCGATCACGGCCTAGCGCGCAGATGTCGCTTTACGATTTGTAGAAAAAGGCCGTGTAGGGCTGGTCTGATTGGGACCACAGATGGAGTGATCATGCTCTCCTACGCGAAAAGCCTGCGCCGATCGATTGATCGTTCTTTTGCCGTGATCGAGTTCACGCCAGATGGTAAGATATTGGCAGCAAACCAGAATTTCTGCCAGGTGATGGGCTATGATGAGTCTGAGATCATCGGTCAGCACCATAGGATCTTTGTCACTGACGCCGATCTGGCCGGGCCGGAATACGCGCATTTCTGGCATGCCTTGGCCAATGGCGAATGGAAATCGGGGGAGATCTGCCGCAAGACCAAGTCGGGAGGGCTGGTCTGGATCCAGGCCACCTATGCGCCGATTTACTCCGCCATGGGTAAGGTCGTTCGGGTGATCAAGCTGGCCTCGGACGTCACCGAGCAAAAGAAGCTGGCCGCCGATCATCAGTCCATCAATGCCGCCCTGCAGATGTCCCAGGCGGTGGTGTCATTTTCCCTGGATGGTCATGTGCTGGAAGCCAACGATATTTTCGCCAGGGCCATGGGGTATGACACTGGCGATCAAGTGGTGGGTCTGCACCACAGCACCTTCGTGCCAGATACCATTTCGCAAAGCGATGACTATGCCGAATTCTGGCGGATCTTGCGACGGGGGGAGTTTCACTCCGGTGAGTATCTGCGGCGCTCCAAGGCGGGAAAAGACGTTTGGATTCAAGCGACTTACAACCCGATCCGGGACATCAGCGGCGCCGTGATCAAGATCATGAAGTTTGCCACGGATGTGACCCGGCAAAAGATCGAGAACGCAAAAACGCAGGCGCAGATTGATGCCATTTCCCGGTCACGGGCGGTGATCGAGTTTACGCCCCACGGAATTGTCGAACAGGTGAACGACAACTTCCTGCAGGCCACGGGCTACACCGCCGAAGAGGTGCTTGGAAAGCACCATGCAATCTTTGTCGATCCCGAAGACAGGCGCAGCAGTGAGTATCAGAGTTTCTGGGGCGACCTTTCCAAGGGCGATTTTCGTGAAGGTCTGTTTCGTCGCATCGACAAGACGGGCAACCATGTTTGGCTCGACGGTGTTTACAATCCGATACGCGATCCAAGCGGTCGGGTGATACGTGTTGTCAGCATTGCGTCCGTCGCAACCGATGCCGTGGAGGAGCGAAAGTTCAACAGTCTTTTGTCGTTGGTCACCGATCGTACGGACAACTCAGTCGTCATAACGGATGCCAAGGGCCGGATCGAGTACGTCAACAAAGGCTTCACCAAGTTGACCGGCATTTTGCCCAAGGAGGCCTATGGGAAGTCACCTGGGTCCTTGCTGCAGGGGGAGAACACAGATCAGGCGACCGTGGACAGGATACGACACAACCTGGATGCAGGTGTCGCGTTCTACGAAGAAATCCTGAACTACGACAAATCTGGGCAACCGTACTGGATTTCCCTTAACGTCAACCCGGTGTTTGATGAGAATGGTGACGTCGAAAAATTCGTATCGATCCAATCGAACATCGACAAGACCAAACGGAAGTCTCTGGAGTACGCGAAGAAACTTGAAGCGATCACCCATACAAGTGCGATCTGTGAATGGTCTCCGGATGGCAATCTCTTGGAGATGAATGATTTCCTTTCAGACCGCGATGGCAAGAAACACGTCTTGCGAGACTTGGTTGCCGCCGGAGACAGGGCTTGTCTCGCGAATGGAGAGACCATGCGGCGACGCGTGGAATGGCAAACGGAAGGCGGGCCTCCGCTGATCCTCGATGCCGTCTTCAATTCTGTTCGAAACGAAGACGGGCAGGTTCACAAGGTTCTGATGTTTGGGACGGATGTCACGCACCGGCAGCGCACCATCGATGTGGCCATCAAGGCCATTCGGTCCACGTCCGAACAGATCCACGAGATAACCCAGACAATTGAGGATATCGCGAATGAAACGCGGCTTCTCAGCCTCAACGCCTCGGTTGAGGCGTCAAGGGCGGGCGAGGCCGGGAAAGGGTTCTCCATCGTTGCTTCGGAAATTCGTGACCTGTCTGAGCGCACCAATGGATCAATCGCAGACATTGCGATGCTGTTGAGTGAGAACAAGGAGATGCTCAAAAACATCGAAGAAAGTGAGGACGATGCGATCCAAGGCAAGGTTGCAGAGGGTGCACAACGCGATGTGGCCTAAAGTGCTTCTCGCTTGGCGACAACCAAGCGGTCTCAGCAGCGTGCATGGCCGCACCCGATGCAAGGGACTTCCCGCGTTTTAGAAAACTCCAAAATTCTGAGCTATTATCGCCCAAGATTACGCGGCGCTTAGATATCAGGCCGTCAGGAGATCAGACGCTTTCTCGCCAATCATGATCGCGGGTGCGTTGGTGTTGCCTGAGACAATCTCGGGCATGATCGAGCAGTCCGCCACGCGCAACCCTTTGATCCCGTGCACTTTCAGCTGAGCATCGACAACCGCATCCTTGCCAGAGCCCATTTTGCAGGTGCCGGTCGGATGATAGATGGACACTGAATTGTTGCGCGCCCAATCAAGCGTGCCTTCGTAGTCGTCCATGTCCAAGGCCGCGTCCGGGCGGAACTCGTGCGATATCTTGGACGACAGTGGTGCATGCTGAGCAATGCGACGCGCGACGTTGACGCCAGCCACGATCGTACGCTGATCGGTCTCCTGTGACAGGTACTTTGGGTGGATCTTCGGATAGGCGCGGGGGTCAGAGCTCTGCAGCCGGATTTCCCCCCGGCTTTCCGGGCGCAGCTGGCACACAGACATGGTGAATGCCGAAAACGGGTGCACGCCTTCGCCTGGGCTGTCAGCCGACCAAGGCTGAACATGGAACTGAATGTCCGGGGTGGCGACATCCGGGGTCGTTTTCATGAAACCGGTGGCCAGTGAGGCGGCCATCGTCATCGGGCCTGCGCGGAACATGGCGTATTTGAGTGCGATGCGCGCCTGATTGAAAAGGCTGCGTACTTCGTCGTTCAAAGTCGGCTCGTTACATTTGTAGACGAGACGTGCCTGCAGATGATCCTGCAGGTTCTTACCCACACCGGGCAAATCGTGCACCACGTCGATCCCATTGTCTTTAAGTTGCTCTGCCTCGCCAATCCCGGACAGCATCAGAATCTGTGGAGAGTTGATGGCACCACCTGACACAATCACTTCTTTGCGGGCTTTGATCACTTGCTGACGCCCTGCGCGATCTGTGTAGCGAACACCAACCACGGTTTTGTCTTCGATCTCCAAGCGATCCACGGCAGCATGGGTGATGATCTCAAAATTTTCGCGCGACTTGATTGGGTTCAGATAGGCCACTGCAGCGCTGCACCGGCGACCGTTGCGGGTGGTGAGCTGGAAATACCCCACGCCTTCTTGTTCCGCCCCGTTGTAATCCGGATTGAACGGATAGCCTGCAGCCTGTGCCGCTGCGACCCAAGCATCACAGATAGGTCGCTGAATGCGCATATTGGATACCGACAGCGGTCCGTCATCGCCGTGGTAGTCGTCTGCGCCGCGTTCATTGTTCTCGGCGCGCCTGAACAGTGGCAGAACATCGTCCCAACCCCAGCCGGGATTGCCCATTTGACGCCAGCGGTCATAGTCTTCGGCTTGCCCGCGCACATAGAGAAGCCCGTTCAGAGAAGACGATCCGCCCAAGACCTTGCCACGAGGCCAGTCAATCTGGCGGCCGTTTAGGCCCGGGTCAGGCTCAGTGCGGTAACACCAATCGACCGACGGGTTGTGCATCGTTTTGAAGTACCCGACGGGGATGTGAATCCACGGGTTCCAGTCTTTGCCACCGGCCTCAAGAAGCACCACGCGATTGCCTGGATTGGCGCTCAAACGGTTGGCCACGACACAGCCCGATGAGCCCGCGCCGATCACGATGTAGTCTGCTTCCACGGCTTTTTTCCTCCCTAGACGAAAAAAACCTAGCCAAAACGAAAATACTATTCTAGTGTTTTTTGGAACAAAACGTCTCAATAATTGCCAAAAGGGAGGAAGCAAATGGGACTTTATGATCGGGTGCGTGGCATTTCGCGCCGTGATTTCTTCAGAATCGCAGGAACTTACGGGATGAGTTCGACGCTTATGGCGGCGGGTGCATTCGGTGGCGCTATGACGGCAGCGAACCTCGCGAAAGCGGCTGAGTCAACCTACAACAAGCGTTTCTCGAAAGAGCCGAAGCACACGCTGAAGTTCGGTGCGGCCGGTTTCAACCAGCAAAACTTGCTGATTGAACGCGCGGGCTGCCTGGAATTTGCACGTGACCTTGAAGAACGCACAGACGGTGAGATTCGGATCGAATTCATCGGCAACAACCAGATTTGCGGTCAGCTGTCCTGCGTTGAGAAAGCGCAGCAGGGGATCGTCGACATCTACGCGGCATCGACGCAGAACTCTGCCGGTGGTGCGCCGTATCTGAACGTGCTCGACTACGCCTACATGTTCCGTAGCCGGGCCGACCAGTACTACTTCATGTACCATCCGAAGAGCCAGGAAGTGCTCCGCGACCCGTTTGAAGCACGTCACGGTCTGAAGTTCCTCTTCACCCATGCCGAACTTCGCGGGATCCAGCTGGGCCTGTCCTGGCAGGACAAGGAAACCGTGACCAGCATTGATCAGCTGGCCGGCACGAAGAACCGTGTGACGGGGACGCAGCTTGGCCGTATCGCCATGAACGCCCTGAACCTGAACCCGGTTCCAGTTGCATGGGAAGAAACCCTCGACGGCCTGAAGCAGGGCCTGATCGACGGTGCGGAAACATGGGCTTCGGCCGTGGCATACGCCAACATGTCTCCGGTGGTGTCCCAGTGTGTCGACCTGCGCTTCTTCTGCGGGACAGAGCACACAGCCATGAACGCAGCCAGCTTCGACGCCCTGGGTGGCGAGCTGCAGGATGCGGTCATGGAAGCGTCTTACCTGACACAGGTGCACGTGCAGGCGGCCAACGAAGCCGCACTGGTCAACACCGTCGGCTTCTCGCATCCGCATCAGGGTCCGGATACGATCTTTGCCCAGAACAACGTTCGCGTTGCCGCACTGTCGGATGCAGAGATCAAGAAGGCCGAAGAGATGTGCTCGCCCGAGTATCAGCCCCAGCTGTGGGAGCAATGGCGTGAGCGGATCAACGGCTGGGCCGGTGGCATCGACACCTACCAGGAGATCTACGACACAGTGCGTGAGCACGACATCACGTTGGCGGAAAATGTTGAACCCCGCCGCTGGTGGAAGGGCTGATCACAGCCTGATCTCCGATCGAAACCACAATCGGTTTCCATCTAAGAAATCGACCCGGGCGAAATTCGCACGGGCCGTGTAAGGTCCAATTTGCCAATAAAGAATCGCGCGTCGTTTGACTGTTCGAAACTATGGCGCGGACCACAAAATACACGTGGGGGACACTGGGAGGAGCGGTCATGGAAATGATCAGCGGCATGGGAGAGATCATCTCTGCCCTTTTGAGTGGTGACTCGTTTAATCTGCAATCGGCGATGCGAAACAACCCCGGTCTCTGGCCGCTTGGGTTGATTGTGACTTTGGTCGGTGGTGCTGTAATGGCAATTGTCTACAGGACCGTGCCTTTGATTGAGCGGCATCTTGAACCAACCGTGATGGTCGTGGCGTACCTCGCCATCGGGTACATCATCTTCTCCGGCGTGGTGCAGCGGTTCTTCCTATCCGGACAGCCGCCTTGGTCTACAACCATACCGCCGTTCCTTTTCCTGATCATGGCGTGGGTCGGGTGCAGCTATAACGTCAAGCTTCGCACGCACCTGGCCTTTGCGGAATTTCGAAAATCCGCCCCGAGGTTTGCTCAGCTTTGTCTGCTGCTGCTGGATGCCGCGCTTTGGCTTGGGTTTGCATGGATCGTGATCGTGACGACCACGCAGGAAACTGTACGTGCCGCCGCCAACTTCTCGATCATGCTTGGCACAGACAACGTGATGCAGTGGTGGTTCCTTGGAACCGTGCCGATTGCGTTCATTCTGCTCACCGCTCGGGTGATGGAAAACGCGATCAAGGATCTCAAGAAGTATCGCAACGGTGACGACATGATCGAAGCCGCCGTGATCGGAGGTGACGCATGAGCGATCCAACCATCATCACGCTGATCTCTATCGCGGTGACTATCCTCTTCATGGCGGGTGTGCCCGTGTTCCTTGTCATCGCCTATTGGGTGATCGGCATGTCCTTCGTGCTTGAATTGCAGCTGCTTAACATGGGTGCTGCGTTGCAGGACGTGTTCACAGACGGGTTTGCCCTTCTGGCGATGCCGCTCTTCATTCTGACGGGTGACTTGATCAACCGCTCCGGTATTGCGCGACGTCTCAGTGATTTCGCCTATGCCTGTCTCGGTTGGATCCGGGGCGGTCTGGCGATGGCCTCTCTTGGCGCATGTGGCCTGTTCGCTGCGATCTCAGGATCAAACTCGGCCACCACAGCCACCATCGGTTCCATGCTTCACCCTGAAATGGTGAAGGGCGGTTACGATGAACGCTTCTCCGCGGCCACGGCGGCGGCGGGTGGTACGGTGGGGATCATCATCCCGCCGTCGATCATCTTCATCGTCTATGGCTTCTTGATGAACCTGCCCATTTCCGACCTCTTCGTCGCGGGAATCATCCCCGGCGCGATGATGGTGTTCGGCATGATGCTGGCCTGTTTCATCGTCTGCTGGAAAAACGGCTGGGGTTACATCATCGCCTTGAACCCAATGCGTGTGATCAAGACAGCCGTCGGTGGCTGGCTCGGTTTCTTCGCAATCGGGCTTGTGCTTTGGGGCATCTACACCGGTAAGTTTTCGCCAACAGAAGCTGCCGGTGTGACCGTGGGCTTTGGCATCATCGCGGGTCTTGCGAGCTTCGTGGTGACCTACTTCTTCAAGATGGACCAAACCAAAGACTGGTCGGAAAAGTCGATCGCCTCGATGCTGGTGGTCGAAGGCTTCACCATACCGCAGGTGCCCGGGATTGTTATGCGCTCCGCGCAGATCACCGGCATTCTGGCCCCGCTGATCGCCGTTTCTGTTGTGATGCAGCAGATCCTGTCGCTCTTGGGTGCACAGCAGGTGATTGGAGACTTCGTGACGTCCATGGGTGGCTATCACGCGGTTCTCTTCACAGCGATGGCGATTGTCTTCGTGTCGGGCATGATTCTTGAAAGTCTCCCGGTCACGATCATCCTTGCGCCTATTCTTGCGCCAATTGCCGCCAGCGTGGGCGTAGATCCCGTGCATTTCTCGGTGATCTTCCTTTTGGGGGCGTCCATCGGCTTCATCACACCGCCATATGGTCTTAACCTCTACGTGGCGTCAGGTGTGACAGGCGTTCCGTATTTCCGGTTGCTGCGTTATACAACGATGTACCTGTTTGCTTTGATCAGCGTCTGGATCATTGTTGCGCTTACGCCTGACTTGGCCTTGATGCTGTTGCCAGAAAGATGATCCGACCCTCATGCCTGAAGATCAGGATATCGACCTTAAGAAAGGCCAGATCGCCACAAATCTGAGACTGGTCTACATCATGGAAGAAGTGGCGCGGATGGGTGCTCCTGTATCCGCGTCACATCTGGTCACCACTCTGGGCTTGCCAAAACCGACGGTGCACCGCCTGCTTCAAACGGCTGAGACGGAAGGGTTCCTTCAGCGGGATGTGGATGGAAAATCATATGGCCCGGGTAAACGTATGCGCGGGTTGGCGACAAACACTTTGTCGTCGCAACGCATCCGGTCAGAGCGCCTTCGCATTCTGAAAAGCCTGGCAGAGGATGTGGGCGAAACCTGCAACCTCGCCGCCCCCGGTCGGGACGGAATGGTGTATCTGGATCGCGTGGAAACCCACTGGCCCTTGCGCATCCAGCTGCCGATCGGGACGCAAGTGCCGTTCCACTGTACGGCCAGCGGGAAGATGTACCTGTCCTCACTGCGGCAAGACAAGCTCGACCGCTTGTTGATGCAGCTGGACATGCAATCGCGAACGGAATGGACGCTGACCGATCCGGATGAACTCAAGGCGGAACTGGCCAGGACTCGCAGTCGGGGCTACTCGACCGATGATCAGGAATTCATGGAAGGCATGTCCGCCCTCGCGGTGCCGATCTGCGATGATCAAAAGCGTCTGCTGAGCACGTTGTCCATCCACGTGCCCAATCAGCGGCTCGACCTCGATCGGCTGCTTGTACATCTCCCACGTCTGCAGGAGGCCAAGCTGCGCCTCGAAGAATTGGTAAAGTCCTAACGCCATGCAGCAACGCCCCGTCAGGGACGTGTACAACTACATTTTAAGGAAGTTTGGTTGCGGGAGCAGGATTTGAACCTGCGACCTTCAGGTTATGAGCCTGACGAGCTACCAGACTGCTCCATCCCGCGCCAAGGTAGGCCTGCTTTCTAGGCCTGAGCGCTTGAGTCTGCAATGCCAAAATGACAGATTTCTAACAAAAGTTTCGGGTCATATGACGCGCTGTTTTTGCAATAAAGTAAGCGATGTTTTTCAGGACTGGCCCGACAATGCCGTTTCTTTCCCATCGCGCGTTCGAGTGCGCAGATAAACCACCCCTACGGCGCCAACCAACAGCAGCCCAAGCCAAATCCAGACGCTGCTGGTCCAGCCCGATCCCACAGGCGTACCACCCGTTTCAATGACCAAGCTGCCACCATCGGCAACCGTGCGCACGTCTGTGCCCATCAACTTGCCGTCTTCATACCGGTGAACGACCAATTGAAACGCATCGCGCCCGGTTTCGGGGAAGTGCAGCTCCAAAGGGGCGTCGCCCGACACCTGATCGGTGAACCCGCCGTAATACATCTGTAAAACCCCGGGCACGAGTTCCTCAGGATTATAGTTCACGCTGCACACCGAAATCGCTGTGTAGGCATCCCAGGGGGCGGCGAAGGGTAGGGGCGTGGCCTTGGGGTGGACCATCATCGACATGCCTTCAAAGGCAAAAGGCTGCCCTGCGTGACTGCCGGTGATGTTGGCGAAAATATCGTCCGCGAGTTCAAAGCTGCCGACTTGCCGGAATTCTTCGATTGGAACGCGGCCATTCTCGCTGAACAGCAACGTCGGGTCTGTCCCCAGGATGGGGGCGATCTCTTCCGATGGCATGGAAATGTAATAGGTCGCGGAATCCTCGCCCCGGTTCACGATGAGGGTCATCTCATCGCGACTTTCGGCGAAAGCTGCGCTCAGGGACACAGCCCAAGCCGCCAACACAGTGATCATGCGCATCATCATGACCGCCAATTTAGGTAATTTCTGCGAGAATCCCAACTTTTTGCGTTGAAAGCACCGGATGGTCACGTGCTCGTTATCTTTGCCGGAACACGCCCAAGCCTCTGCGCCGTACGATCCGACGGTCCTTCCGGCTTTCGCGCAGCACGATCAAAAGCCCGGCCCCGATGATCATGGTCAACCCGATCCACGTGGCAACATCTGGCAGGTCAGAGAAAAACACCCAGCCCCACAAAACGGCCCAGGGCATGGCAGTGTACTCAAACGGTGTCACTACGCTGGCCTGTCCCAGAGAGTATGCCTTCGCAAGACAGAAAAACCCGGTGGCGGCTGTCACACCGATGACCACCAACAACGCCCAATCCTGCAACAAGGGCCAGGTCCAGTCACGAAACAGGAAGTCGAGGCTCGGATGGGGTGACGTGATATCAAGCAGAGAAAAGATCAAACCGATGACACCGCCGCCGATGATGTACGTCACCACTGTTAAAAAAGTCATCGTGGTGCCGTTTGTGCGATGGCCCAGTTTTCGCGTGGTGATCACGGTCAGCGCGTAGAAGATAGCCGCCACCAGAGCAAAGACTGAGGCTGGTTGAAACACTCCAACGCCCGGCTGAACGATCACCAGCACACCGGCGAGGCCGATCCCAACGGCCAACACCCGAAACACGCCTATTTTCTCATTGAGGAATGGCACCGCCAGGAGGGTGACAAAAATTGGGGCGGAAAAGGCGATGGCGACCGCTTCTGCAAGGCCGATGGTCGATAGTGCGAGGTAATAGCAGGTATAGGCCATGAAGGCCGAGCCACCCCGGAGGATCTGCAACCCCCAATGACCGATTTTAAGCGGCCAGAGCTGCCCCTCGAACCGGGCGATGATCATAATGATGGGCAGTGCAAACAGGCTGCGTAGAAAGACCACCTGATGCACGGCGTAGGCATCGGACAAGAGCTTGATGATGACGTCCTGAAACGAGAAGATCGACGTGGCCGCCATCAGGAAGGCGATGCCGACGATGGGACGCTCATCCTCTTTTGTCGTCATTTCGGGTGAGCCATTCGCCATTGGAAACCAACTTCAAGCCTGAAGGCAGGTATCGTGACAGGATTGGTATTTTGGTCTGTCTGATCAGCGACTTTGTGCGTGTCGTTTCTGGCCAGCCGGTTTTTCGGAAAGGCGAAGAAGACCTCATGTATTTTTTGTGCCTGAACGCCTGCCATGCCTTCACTATGCCCGCAATATCTTGTGGATAACCCTGCGTAGCTTTCCACATGATGGGGTTTTGCATTGACACTCCCCCTGCCTCTCCTCTCTGATAGGCCACCAGACCGGAATCACCGGCGGATAGTGGGTAGAGGCAGCAGCCCAAGGGACGCACGTGCAGTTTTCGAAACTCAGACTGACTGGATTCAAAAGCTTTGTTGATCCCACCGATCTGTTCATTCAGGGCGGTCTGACTGGTGTTGTGGGTCCCAATGGCTGCGGCAAGTCCAACCTGCTGGAAGCGCTGCGCTGGGTGATGGGAGAAAACCGCCCCACCTCTATGCGCGGCTCGGGCATGGAAGATGTGATCTTCGCCGGTGCCGCTACCCGCCCTGCGCGCGGGTTTGCGGAAGTGGCTGTGCATATCGACAATAGCGACCGTTTGGCACCTGCCGCTTTCAACGATGCCGATCATCTTGAGATCGTCCGACGCATCACCCGTGATGTGGGATCGGCCTACAAGGTCAACGGCAAGGATGTCCGCGCGCGAGACGTGCAGATGCTCTTCGCAGATGCCTCGACCGGCGCGCATTCTCCGGCACTTGTCCGTCAGGGCCAAATCTCGGAACTCATCAACGCCAAGCCCAAGGCCCGCCGCCGTGTGTTGGAAGAGGCGGCTGGCATTTCGGGCCTTTATCAGCGCCGCCATGAAGCGGAACTGAAACTCAACGGCGCAGAGACCAACCTGACCCGTGTCGATGACGTGCTGGAACAGCTGGCACAGCAACTCTCGCAACTGGCGCGTCAAGCCAAACAGGCCGCGCGTTACCGGGAGATCGGGGAAGAGCTGCGCCAGTCTGAGGGGATGTTGCTGTACCGGCGTTGGAAAGAGGCTGAAGAATCCCGTTTGCGCGCGGAAGAGGCTTTGCGTGCACTTGTGACAGCGGCCGCACAGGCCGAAGCGGACGCACGTGAAACCGCGAAACACCGGGGCGAGGCCGAAGCCGCCCTGCCGCCTTTGCGTGAGGAAGAAGCAATTGCGAGCGCGGTGCTGCAGCGCCTGCAGGTCGCGTTCGATTCCCTCACCGAGCAGGAAGAGGCGGCCGTCAATCGGATCGAAACGCTGGAAGCGCGGATTGAACAGCTGGGCCTCGACATCGAACGCGAAGAGAACCTCAACCGCGATGCGGGCGAAACGATCGCGCGACTGGAACAGGAAGCACAAGAGCTGCGCGATGCCGAAGAAGGGCACGGTGACGCGCTGAGTGCTGCGGCCGCAGAGGCCAAAGATGCGGCCTCTGTTCTGCAACAGCGTGAGACGGAACTGAGGCAGCTCACCGAAGACGTGGCCCGACTTGCTGCGCGACATCAGTCGGCACAGCGCTTGGTCGAGGATAGCCAGAAAACCCTCGACAAAAGCGAATCCGAAGCAGCCCGTGCACGGGAGGCTGCCGAGACCGCAGCGACAGCCGTAAAGACGGCCGCAACGACGTTCGAAGCAGCACAAGCGGAGGAAGCCACTGCTGTCAAAACGGCGGCGGCAGCGGAAGAAACGTTGGTTATGGCCGACGAGGCCCGGTCTGCCGCGCAATCGCGCGAAGCCGACGCGCGGGCCGAACGGTCCTCCGCTGAAGGTGAGGTCAACGCGCTGTCCGCAGAGGTCGCGGCTTTGGCCCGCCTTGTTGAGCGGGATACTGCGGAAGGTGGGCAGATCCTTGACACATTGTCGGTTGCGTCCGGGTTTGAAAAAGCGCTGGGGGCTGCCCTTGCTGATGACCTGCGCGCGCCTCAAGTGGAGGCTGATGGTCCTTCAGGATGGACTGCTCTGCCTGATTACCCGACAGCGCAGCCCCTGCCGTCCGGTGTTACACCTCTTTCGGATCACGTCACCGCTCCGGGCGTTCTGGCCCGCCGCCTGTCGCAGATCGGTGTGGTCGACCCGGAAGACGGGCCAAATCTGCAAGCTGGCTTGCAACCGGGCCAGCGTCTGGTCAGTCTTGAGGGAGATCTTTGGCGCTGGGATGGCTACCGCGCCTGGGCCGAAGATGCGCCTTCCGCCGCCGCGCTGCGCCTCCAGCAACTCAACCGTCTCGAAGAACTCAAGCAACAACTAAGCCACGCCACGGCGCGCGCTGAGGGGGCAGGGCGTGCACATGACACATTGCGCAAGCGCCTCGCCGAACTGGCCGATGCCGACCAGCAAGCCCGCGATGCCCGTCGTGCCGCAGATGCTGCTCTCAACGAAGCAAGCCGCGCGCTGTCCCGCGCTGAGGCGGATCGCAACCTCTCTCAATCCCGGTTGGAGGCGCAAAGCCTCGCCGTGACCCGCCACGAAGAAGAGGCCCTCGCCGCGCGCAAAGCCCTTGCCGACGCGGAAAAGGGCATGGCTGATCTTGAAGATCTCGATGCTGCCCGTGCCAAGGTCGAAGATGTGAAAATGACGGTTGAGGCGTCGCGCCTGACGATGATGACCAAGCGTTCGACCCATGATGAACTGCGCCGCGAAGGTGAAGCACGGGCCCGCCGCGCGCAGGATATCGTGAAAGAGGTCAAAGGCTGGCGCGCGCGGCTTGAGACAGCGGAGGCCCGCAGTGCAGAACTGCTAGAGCGCCGCACCCAATCGCAGGATGAATTGGAAGAGGCCCGCGCCAAACCGGATCAGATTGCGGATCAACGCGTAGACCTCAAAGGCCAGATGACCACTGCAGAGGCACGCAAGGCCGAGGCGACGGATGCGCTGACCAAAGCCGAGGCAACCTTGCGCGAAGCTGTAACGGCGGAACGTGACGCGGAGCGCGCGGCCTCTGAGGCCAGAGAAGCCCGCGCAGCCTCTGAGGCCCGTGCGGAAGCTGCCCGCGAAACGCAGAATGCGGCGCGCGAAAGAATTTCCGAGGAACAGGACACAACACCAGAGGCCTTGCTCAACCGCCTCAACGCGGACCCCGACAACATGCCGACGGCCGACAAAATCGAAGCGGATGTGAACCGCCTGAAGCGTCAGCGCGATGCGCTTGGCGCCGTCAACCTGCGCGCCGAAGAAGACGCCCGCGAAGTGGAAGAAGAGCACGACGCGCTTTTGGCCGAAAAAACCGACCTTGAAGAAGCCATCCGCACCCTGCGCAACGGCATTGCCTCGCTCAATCGCGAAGGTCGCGAACGCCTGCTCACCGCCTTTGAGCAGGTGAATTCCAACTTCACCATGCTCTTCAAACACCTCTTCGGTGGCGGTGACGCGAACCTCGTCATGGTCGAAAGCGACGACCCGTTGGAGGCCGGGCTAGAGATCATGTGTCAGCCGCCGGGCAAGAAACTCGCCACGCTTTCACTGCTTTCGGGGGGTGAACAGACGCTGACGGCGCTGGCACTTATCTTCGCAGTCTTCCTAGCCAACCCCGCGCCGATCTGTGTGCTGGACGAGGTCGACGCGCCGCTCGATGACGCCAACGTGGGCCGCTTCTGCGATCTGCTTGATGAGATGTGCCGCCGCACCGAAACCCGCTTCCTGATCATCACCCACCACGCGGTGACGATGAGCCGGATGGACCGCCTGTTCGGTGTCACCATGGGCGAACAGGGCGTCAGTCAGCTGGTCTCGGTCGACCTCAAGAAGGCCGAGGCGATGGTCGCTTGATTGTCACGGTGACAGTTTCACCCGCCCCAAGCCCACGATCAAACAAGCCCTGACCCCAGGCAATCGACATCAGCATCAGCGCCGCGCCAGGCAGCAAACCTGGACCTGGGTCTTCGCCCAGAAACACCATGGCAATGAGCACACCCGCGAGCGGGGCAAAGGACGCGGCGAGCGAGATGGTTTCAGATTTCGCCGTTTTCAGCGCCATGGCCCAAACGAGCTGCCCAAGCACCAGCACGATACCGGCATAGACCCAAACCCACTGCCACAGCACGGGCTCCAGAAGGTCCTGAAAGACAATCGGGCCGAAGATCGCCACCGCCCCTGCAAAGTAAATCGCAGCCCCAGCAATCGCCCGGTAGACCGAGAACAGCCCAAGCGGCACACGCTTCAGACCCGCCCGCGCGACGAGGGTGGAGGCGACACAAGAAAGCGTTGCCGCCACAGCGGCCATTTCGCCCAGACCGAAGCCCGCCCATGTGCCGGCATCTTGCGCTGAGATGATCAAGAACGCACCGGTCAGGGCCATCAAGGCCGCAATCAATGTGCGCGTCTCAAACCGCTCTCCCAACACAAAGAGCGCGCCGAGCAAAAACAGTGGTGGTTCAATCCGGCTGATCAACGCGACGTTGGATACGCTCGTGTTGGCGAGGGCCACGAAGAACAAAGCCGGTGTCAGTGCTGATGACAGAAACGCCGACAAGGTCAGAATGCCCCAATCCCGCTTCTTTAGCCGCTGCACTCGCGATGGTTTCAGGTCCCGCCGAAAGATGTAGGCCAGCGGCACAACCGAAATCAGTGTGCCCAAAAAGTAGAGGTTGGTGTAGCTCAGCGCGTTGCGACCATCGGCAACGGGCATCGCCGCGCCCTTGTTGACCAGGCTCACAACAATCGGGTTTGCGGCTGCGTAAATCAAGACGG
Source organism: uncultured Roseovarius sp. (assembly GCA_963422235.2). Classification (GTDB taxonomy): domain Bacteria; phylum Pseudomonadota; class Alphaproteobacteria; order Rhodobacterales; family Rhodobacteraceae; genus Roseovarius. Next base: position 771,505 of record CAXMWV010000002.1, on the reverse strand, counting down.
CAGCCCATGCCGCAACCACACCCCACATCACCCCCTGCACCTTGGACGGTGCGTGGTAGGCGGTTGATTTCCCGAGGTTTGTGGCTTGCCGCATGTGCCTGTTCCGATAAAGCGCGCTTCGATGTTGAGCGCCAGATATGGCCAAGCATGGACCCTTTCCATGGGCATAGGGGTCAAACCGATTCAATCCGCTGTGAGCGGTCGCGACTGTACGTGGCCATTCTGTTGCAGCAGGCATCTCTACACGCATGGCGAGAGTTGCAGCTGTTTTCAAAACGCCCAATTTTTAAGGCTTTTCAGAGAATGTGCCGCTTGGATCACCCGGGTTACGGGTTTGTGAAGGCTTTGTGAAACGCTATTTTAGCGGCCCACACTGATAGAGCCTGATCTTGACGCCGCCATGGTCAATGAAGGGTCCTGGTGGGCCAAAGGGCAGACCCGCAGCGCGCGCCAAGCCCTGTTCTGAGGTCACCATCCCGACCCGCCAGCCGGTAAAACGCGTCCGCAGCGCTTCGCCCAAAGCGCCATACAGACCATATAGGAGTTTCTTGTTCCCAATCCGCGCGCCGTAAGGCGGATTGACGATCACAAGACCAGGTGGGCCGTCTGGGGGTACGGCCTCACTGACGGGTCTGGTTTCGAACTGACACAAGGTGTCCAGTCCGGCGCGTTCTGCATTTGCGGCGGCAGACCGAATGGCGCCTTGATCCCGATCACTGCCAAAACCCACCGGCGCATCCTGGGTGATGGGTGCCGTCCGTTTCATTTGTGACCAAGCATCCGCGTCAAAGCTCTCCATTTTTTCAAACGCGAAACGGCGCTCTCGTCCGGGCAGCAGACCGACGGTTCTTTCTGCCGCCTCCAGAATAAATGTCCCTGACCCGCACATTGGATCAACCACCGTTTCACCGGGTCGGTACCCACACTCTCGCAGGAAAAGTGCTGCAAGCGTCTCGCGCATCGGCGCTTTGCTCACCGCCTGTTTGAGGCCGCGCTGATGTAAGGGTGCACCGGACGTGTCCAAACTGATCGTGCACAGATCATCTTCAATTCGGACCATCACGCGTAGACCTGCCTTGGCCTCAACCGATGCGCCTAACTCTTCGGAGATGGCCCGCGCGACGCGCTGCGCTGCTGCCTTGTTGTGATAGATGCGTGATGCACGGCAGTTGGCTTCAACCTTGACGGCGATATCCGGGCGCAGCACCGCCGACCAATCCACTTTTCGGGCACGTTTGTCCAACTGCGCCAGATGCATTGCCCGGAAGGACGCAATCCGCACCAGCACGCGCCCTGCGCCCCGCAAGGTCAGGTTGGCCCGCCAAACGTCTGGCCAATCTCCGGCGATGCGAACGCCGCCAGTGTCCACACCAGCCACATCAAACCCGGCCTCGCGCGCCTCGTCCGCCAAAGCCTGCTCCAGCCCCGGCTGCACGGTCGCAAACATCTCAAGCTGACTGTCTTCCACACTCAGCCTTTCTTCTTGCCTCAAATATCCCGGGGGAGGCGTCGAAGCCTGTGGCTTCGACGTTGGGGGCAGCGCCCCCTTACAACCTGTTCAACAACGCCGCCGTCGGCCACGCATCCGCGGGCATCCCAAGTTGCTGTTGCACATCCTGCACAGCCGCCCGTGTACCCGCGCCAAGAATCCCGTCGATCTTGCCCACGTCGTAGCCCCGCGCTTGCAGCTTCTGTTGCAGCGCTTTCATCTGATTTCCTGACAAGCCAGGCTCCGGGTTGCGCGCATCGAACACAGGGCCACCCTCAAGGCGGTTGGCGAAGTAGGCCGCCGTCAGCACGTAAGTGAAGGACTGGTTCCATTCGAAATAAACGCGGAAATTCGGATAGGCGATGAAGGCCGGACCATTGCGCCCTTGCGGGATGATGATGCTTGCGGGCAGGTTTCCGGCCAGTTGCCCATGGCGCGGCGTGACACCCATAGCCGCCCACTGAGATGCGGGCATTTGCGTCCGCAAGCCGGTTTTGGACCAGTCGAGATTTGCGGGCAGGCTTACCTCCTGCAACCACGGCTCCCCTTTGCGCCAACCCAGGTGCTGCAGCATCTTTCCACCGGACAACAACGCATCGGGGGCAGAGCGTTTCAGGTCTACTTTCCCGTCACCATCGCCGTCGACCCCGTTGTCGAGGATGTCCTGCGGCAGCATCTGCACCATGCCAATCTCGCCCGCCCAGGCGCCCGTGGTGGTCTGCGGGTTGAAATCGCCCTGCTCATAGAGCTTGAGCGCTGCAAAGACCTGCGGCCGGAAAAGCCCCGGACGACGGCAATCATGGCTCAGCGTCACAAGCGCGTTGAGCGTGTTAAAGTCCCCCTGGAACCCGCCGAAATCAGTCTCGAACGCCCAGAAGGCCAGCAGAACACCCCGGCTGACCCCGTATTGGCTTTCCACTCGGTCAAAGACGCTGGAAAACTGGCGACCCTTGGCGATGCCGGTGTTGAGGCGATTGGCCGAGATCAGCTGTCTGGCGAATTCGGTGAAGGGTTTCTGGAAAAAGCCCTGCCCACGGTCGGCCCGCAATACCGCGCCGTCTTGTTGCACCGATGCAAAGAAGTTGTTGACTGTCGACGCGGAATGTCCTCGCGAAACGGCCTCCGCTTTCATGTCCTGAACAAAGCCCTGAAACGACCCGCCGCATTGCTGCGCGGCGACGCTTCCGGCGGTGATAAGCAAGGCGGCAATGGTGCTGGAAAAAAAACTTCATGGAACCCTCATAATCCTGTTGGTTAACAAAGAGTGTAGTCGCCAATGCGGTCTGTGAAAACCGGGATTTACCACGCGCCTATGCCAAACTTATGACAAGCCCCACGAAGCCACTGATGCCTAGACACACGCCCCATACCTTCCAAAGTACATCCACCGCGTCGTCGATATCTTCAGCCCCAAGGTCCCGCGCGCCGTCCGGGTTCACGTAAGGAAAGTCTCGCATTTCACCGTCGTAAGACCGAGGTCCTGACAAGGCGACGTTCAAGACCAATGCCACGGCCGCCTCGGGCCAGCCAGCATTCGGCGATCGGTGCTGTCGCGCGCTTTCAGAGATTTCGCTCCACAGGTTCAACTGGCCGTAAACCGCTGCGATCAGGAACGCAGTCAAACGCGCCGGGATCAGGTTTAGCAGGTCATCAAATCGCGCCGCTGCCCAGCCGAACTCTTCGTGGCGTTCTGTTCGGTATCCAATCATGCTGTCAGCGGTGTTGGTGATCTTGTAGACCAGCAATCCCGGCAAACCGCCGACCAGAAACCAGAACGCCGGGGCCACGACGCCGTCGCTAAAGTTTTCGGCGGCTGATTCAATTGCTGCGCGGGCGACAGCCGGTTCATCCATCTCGGACGTATCCCGTCCTACGATCATTGCCACCGAGGATCGTCCGTCATGTACAGAAAGACGCAACGCATCCGCGACGGCCTGCACGTGTTGCACGAGGGATTTCTGCGCCAGCAGGATCGCCGCAACCATCACTTCGATGAGCCAGCCCAGCTCCGACAGAACGCTGCCCAGAACCCATGCACCGACCACGAGAATGGCCACCGTCACCACGCCCTTCAATCGGCGCCCCTGGCCTTGGTTGAACCGCGCGTCAAAAGCGCCAACCGCGCGCCCCATCAGCACGGCAGGATGAGGCAGGCGGTCCCAAAGCCACTTCGGCTCTCCCATCACGCCGTCAAGCGCCATGGCGAGTGTTAAAACCAAAGCCGTGTTCACGCGCGCGCTCCGTTGTGCATGCCTCTCGACGCCGTCAAAGCGGATTTGAGCGCACCACACAAGGCCCAGATTGTACGATGAAGGCCTTAAACGAGCTGCGTTTCAATCACCGCGCTGCTTTCAAGCGTTCGGTGAACGGGGCACCTGTCGGCGATCTCAAGCAGACGTTGCCGCTGTTCTTCGCTCAGATCACCTTCCAGCTTGATCATCCGCCGGAACGTGTCGGCTTTCGCACCGGTCTGTTGTCCGGCGTCCTGTGCATGCACCTTGTCGTGGCTGACGTCCACCTGAACGTGGGTCAGTGGCCAGCCCTTGCGGCGGGCGTACATGCGGATGGTCATGGAGGTACAAGCGCCCAAGCCCGCTGCAAGAAACCCATAGGGCGTCATTCCGCGATCCGTGCCGCCATAGGCTTCTGGTTCATCGGCCAAAACGTGATGTTTCGGCCCGGAATTCACATCTTGCAGAAACCCGGCTGGGTCAGCCTCGCTGACACGCACAATACCCTCGGGCGCACCCGGCGGCGGGGCAGGGGGGCGCAGGTCCAGATACCGTGCCGCCCATGCGGCGATCACTTCGGCGGCATATTCGGCGTCTTGTGGATCCGTCACAAGATGGTCTGCGTTGTCGAGCGTGACAAAGCTTTTGGGATGTTTGGCCGTGCGGAAAATCTCGCTCGCGTTCTCTATACCCACCGTGGCGTCCAGCGGCGCATGCAGCACCAGAAGCGCCCGTTTGAGGTTGGCGATCTCACCTTCCAGATGTTCGGCTTTCACATTCTCGACGAAGTCTTTGCCGATCCGGATTGGCCGTCCGCCCAGCATCACTTCTGAGACGCCTTGCTTGTCGATGTCGTCCAGTGCACCGCCGAAATTATGCGTCACGTGGCCCGGATCGAATGGCGCGCCAATCGTGACCACGGCTTTCACGCTGTCGATCTGACGCGCAACACCCAAAACGGCCGCGCCGCCCAGGCTGTGCCCGATCAACATCGCCGGCGCCATGCCGCGCGCGCCAAGTGCGTCGGAGGCCGCCAGAAGGTCGGCAATGTTGGTGCGAAACGTGGTGTTCTCAAACTCGCCGCCCGAATGACCCAAACCGGTGAAGTCGAATCGCAAAACGGCGATACCTGCGCCGGCAAGGCGTGCAGCGATGCGACGTGCGGCGGGGATATCCTTTGAACACGTGAAACAATGCGCAAAAAGCGCTGTTGCCAAGACCGGCCCATCCGGCAAATCCAGCCGGGCGGCAAGCTCGTGCCCGCTATGGCCGGTAAAGGTGATGCGTTCGGTGGGCATGGGTCGTCCTTTTCTTCAATCGACTTCGAAGGTAGGAGAGCAGGGCAGGTCGCACCAGTGATGTGACGGCGAAGTCACGGCAAGGTGAGGGATGTGACATGGCGCAAGGCGCGGTCACCGGCTTGGTAGTGTTGGGCCTCCTTGGCGGATTTCTCGGGGCAATTCATGGGGTTGGCGACAGCCTCGCCGTGTTCCGCGTGCTGTTTTGCGCGCTTTTGCTGCTGCTTTCGCTGATTGGGAAAGGCGAGCGTATCTGGCGGCTGTTGCTGGGCGGTTTGGCGATTCTGGGGCTGGGGTCGGTGTTTTGGCACAAGTTGCCCGCAGGTGGCCCCGGGCCGGTCACGGTTTACCAGAAGAACATGTACCATTCGAACGATGACCTGCCGGGTCTTGCTGCGGATATTCTGGAATCCGACGCGGATTTCGTGACCCTGCAAGAGGTGTCGATCGCAAATGAGGCCTTGCTGGATGAGCTGAAACCAGAATTCCCCTACCAACATCTCTGCCGCTACACGCAACGCAGCGGCATCGCGGTGCTAAGTAGAACAGCCCCAAACGGTGACGGGGATTGCGGGCGCAGCGCGAATTTCGCCATGTTCCGGTTTTCTGCAGAAGATGGCGTTTACACGGTCATGGCCTTGCATCTCACATGGCCGTTCCCGCGTCGGCAATCGCAGCAAGTGATGGGCCTTGCAACAGTGCTTGAAGACATTGACCAGCCGGTCATCATTGGTGGGGATTTCAACATGGTGCCTTGGTCCCATGCGCTGCGTCGCATCGCGCGTGCCAGCGACAGTGAACGCGTGGGCCCGGCCCGGGCCAGTTTCCTTTTGGGCAGCCTGCCCATCTCTATCGACCACGTGTTTGCGCCTCATGGCGGTCGAGCCGAGGTGCGGCCTTTGTTTGGCGCGGATCACTTTGGCATCGTCGCAAAGGTGCATCTGCGCGATCCGAAAAATGCAAAGTAAATGTCGGTTTTTCTCCTCAATTCTCTTTCAGATTCTTAACGAAACCAACGGACAAACGATGGCCAATCGGGAGGGTTCCAATGGTCAGGTTTCGGCTGCGCACACGCAGAGATGTCAGGGCGTTTTCCGTCGCGCTGACGGCCCTTGTCTTGATCGGTAACCTGATCATGCAAACCCTGTTCATCCCCCCGCATATCGTTGACCAAATTCGATGGTCCGGTTCGGTCATCGCGCTCAGCCTCGCGGCACCTTTGTCTTACTTCGTCGGCTTGCGCCTGCATGACATTCACCGGCTCTACGTCGATCTGGAACACGCCGCCCGCAATGATCCACTGACCGGTCTTTTGACGCGGCGGGCCTTCATGGACAGGGTTTCGTCGCTAGACCATCAGGAAGGCGTGGTCATCATGGTCGACATAGACCACTTCAAATCCTTCAATGACACGCATGGACATGCGGTTGGGGATGCGGCCTTGCGGCGGGTTGCGCGCACATTGGAAAGCTGTTGTCGAACCGATGATCTTGTGGCGCGGTTCGGCGGAGAGGAGTTTGTGATCTTCCTCAGGGAGACCGACATGCAAAACGGATCCCGCGTGGCAGAGCGTTTGCGGCGTCAGCTCATGGAAAAACCGATCCGGCATGAGGGGCGGCTTCTGCCTGTTTCAGCCAGTTTTGGTGTGGCGGGTTTGGACGGTCACGGCAATCTGGAAAAGAGCATGGCGCGCGCCGATGAAGCGCTCTACGCGGCCAAGGCCAAAGGACGCAACAAGGTGTGTGTGGCGTCCTAAAGGGCCTTAGGTTTCGCCCATCAACGCGGGATCAAACGGGTACTTGGTCAGGTTCTCGTACCCGTCTTCCGTGATCAAAACCTGATCTTCTAGCTTGATCGAAAAATCCCCGTGTTCAGGGCTGACAAGCGCTTCGACGCAAAGCACCATGCCCGGCTCAAGCGGGTAATCATATGCACCTTCCACCGCATGGTCGGGATAGGCCACCAGAGGCCATTCGTCGCAAAGTCCAACCCCATGCATCAGGCAACCGTACTTTTGTTTCTGAAACTGCTCGTCCAGCACATGGGTATTGGCCGACAGCTCCGGGATCATCACGCCGGATTTCAGCATTTCCATATTGGTCATGATGTGCTCCACCCCATGCTGCATGGCATAGATCATGTCTGGGCGCGGTTTCTGATCTCCAATCCACCAACTGCGCGAGATATCGACACAGATGCCGTAGCTGCCGACCAGATCTGTGTCGAAGCTGACGATCTCATTGTTCTGGACAATCCGGCCGCCGCATTCCTGAAACCAGGGATTGGTGCGCGGCCCGCTGGCCAGGAGCCGTGTTTCGATCCATTCCCCGCCGCGCCGAATGTTTTCGGCGTGCAGCACGGCCCAGATGTCGTCTTCGCTGGTGTTGCCCTGCGGGACGGCTTCCCGCGCAAAGCGCTCCATCTCCCACACGGCTGTCTCGCAGGCATGGCTGGCGCAGCGCATCGCGAGGATTTCGTCCGGCCCTTTGATCGAGCGGCTTTTCTCCGTCACTTCTTCGCCGTCCATCACCTCAAATCCCTGCGCCTCAAGGGCGCGCAGGCCGTGGAGCATGATCTTGTCGACGGCCAGCTTTTTGTGGCCCGGCGCATGCTCCTCCAGAAGCACACGCACTTCGTTGGCAAAGATGTCCGCCGCCACATCAACCTTGTCGCCGCGGTCAAAATAAAACAGGTCCGCGCCAGAGCGTTGTTCGCGCACAAGCGGGTTGAATTCGCTCAGGAAAGGCGAGTTCTTATAGTCCCACATCACCATGTATCCATCCGCGCACAAAAGCAGCGCGCGGAACGGGTTATGCGTGTTCCATAGCTGCATGTTCGTGCTGTCCGTGGCGTAGCGGATGTTGAGCGGATCAAACACCAAAAGCCCGGCATACCCGCGATCCACGACATGCTGGGTCAGCCGCTCCCACCGATAGCGCCGCATAGCTTGCAGATCAGGCAATTGCAGCCCCGCCTCGCGCCATTCCGCGAAGGCCAGTTGCGTCGGCCCGATCTCAACCCGGTTTTGATCGTTGGGGGTGTTGTCCCCGATGACGTGTCCGGCATTGGGGTCAATTTTGCGCGTATCGCGAAAGTGGGTGTTCATATCAGGCCTCCCTGTTTCACCCACTGTGTGAGGAAAACCCGCCACTTACGCGCCCGGATGCGACATGTTTTTTGACGCGTTTGGGCGGATTGCGACATGTCACAAAGGTTTCATTGGCACGTCAAACCCCTGAAAGAGAGCTGTGTTCCGGTCCGTCTCACGCATTTTCTAGGAGATACAAATGACGTACCCGCCTTCCCTCACATTACCGCTCTTTTGCTCGGTCGCCATGGTCGCAAGCTCGGTCGCCGCAGTGGCCGCTGAGGGCATCAGCTATGGCCCGCGCCCAGCTTACCTGATTGATCGCATGACGGACGGCCCGCTTAAGCAAAAGCTCAGCGCCTGCCTCGGCCAGACCGCTGCGAAATCGGACTTCTCCATCGGTCACCGTGGTGCGCCGCTGCTCTTCCCTGAGCATACCGTCGAATCGAACCGCGCAGCGGCACGTATGGGGGCAGGTATTCTCGAGTGTGATGTCACGTTCACCCAAGACCACGAACTTGTCTGTCGGCACGCACAAAATGACCTGCACACCACGACAAACATCCTGGCCACCGATCTGGCATCGACCTGCGTCACACCGTTCACCCCGGCAAACGGCGATCAAGAGGCGGTGGCAGAGTGCCGTACGTCCGAGATCACGCTGGACCAGTTTAGAACGCTGACGGGCAAGATGGACGCCGCCGATACCTCTGCCACAACGGTGGAAGGCTACATGGATGGCACGGCCAACTGGCGGACGGATCTTTACTCGGTTGAGGGCGGCACCCTCATGACGCATGCTGAGTCCATTGCGCTCTTCCGCGATCTCGGTGCCAAGTTCACGCCGGAGCTTAAATCCCCCTCGGTTGAAATGCCCCACAACGGATTCAGCCAAGCGGACTATGCGCAGAAGCTGATTGATGAGTACAAGGCCGCGGGCATTCCTGCTTCTGACGTCTGGGCGCAAAGCTTCAATCTGGAAGACGTTCTCTACTGGATCGAAAATGAACCGGAGTTCGGGGCGCAGGCAGTTTACCTCGATGGTCGCTATAGCGATGAAAGCTTTGATTTCATGGACCCGGCCACCTACGCGCCGACAATGCAGGAACTGGCCGACATGGGCGTGCAATACCTTGCCCCGCCGACATGGATGCTACTCACGCTGGATGGCGATGAGATGGTTGCATCCCCCTACGCTGAAGCGGCCAAGGCGGCGGGTTTGAACCTGATCACGTGGACGTTGGAACGCTCCGGCCCGCTGACCACCGGTGGTGGCTGGTACTTCCAGTCCGTGGCCGACACGGTCGACAGCGATGCCGATTACTACACCCTGCTGCAAGCGCTGCATGAAGACGTCGGTATCAAAGGTTTCTTCAGTGACTGGCCCGCGACAGTCACCTACTACGCCAACTGCATGGGGCTGGAATAGGCTTCAGCTGCGCACGGTATCAATCATCAGCTGCACGTTTTCCGGATCGGCGTCTGGCGTGATCCCGTGACCAAGATTGAAAATGTGGGGGCCTCCTTTGAGGGCCTCCACGATCCGGCGGGTTTCTGACACTAATTCATCCCCGCCTGTAACCATGTGCCGTGACGCCAGGTTGCCCTGCACGCAGCCACCGGTTTGCACATTTTCGGCCGCCCATTCCGCCGTGACGGAATCATCAATGGCAACGCAATCGGCGCCTGTCGCCTCGTGGAACCCGACATAGCCCTCACCCGCTTCCCTTGGGAAGGCGATGATTGGCACGTCCGGGTGGCGCGATTTGAGTTCCGAAATGATCCGCTTGGCAGGCGCCGTCGCGTAGCGGTCAAAATCTTCTCCTTTGAGCGAACCCGCCCAGCTGTCGAAGAGCTTCACCACTTCCGCACCGGCATCAATTTGCATGGAAAGGTACTCAATCGTGCTTTCTGTCAACCGATCGATCACGGCCTCAAACAGCGCGCGGTTCTCGGCCTTGAGTGCATGGGCAGGCCCCTGATCCGGGGTGCCCCGACCAGCAATCATGTAGGTGGCCACTGTCCACGGTGCGCCCGCAAAGCCAATGAGCGTCGTCTCTGACGGCAAATCCCGCGCCAGATTGCGCACGGTCTGGTAAATCGGGGCTAGCGTGTCATGAATGTCCGAGGAGGGCTTCAGCGCATCAAACTCGCTTTGCTGCGTGATTGTCGACAAGCGCGGGCCTTCGCCGGTGACAAACCAAAGATCGGCCCCCAAAGCCTGCGGCAGCAAAAGAATATCGGCAAAGAGAATGGCTGCATCGAACCCATACCGCCGGATCGGTTGCAATGTCACCTCTGTGGCCAGATCGCTGTTGTAGCATAGCGACAGAAAATCCCCCGCCTCTGCCCGCGTCGCGCGGTATTCGGGCAGGTAGCGCCCCGCCTGCCGCATCATCCAGATCGGCGGCACGTCTTGCGTCTCACCGGCCAAAGCCTTGAGGATCGTCTTCTTTTCAGCCATTTGGGTCTCCGTTCCCCTCTGTCGTCCCAAGCGCACGTCAATTTGTCAAGAACAGTAAGCTTGTCAACAAAAGTTTACACCGCTAAACCTTCGATATGACGATGACTTTACCCGATCCATCGCGCCCATTGCGGATTGGGACACGCGGCTCGCCGCTGGCCCTTGCCCAGGCGTACGAAACCAGAGAACGACTTTCCAAGGCGTTTGACCTGCCGTTGGAGGCGTTCGAAATCCAGGTGATCAAGACCACCGGGGACCGTGTCCTCGACCGGCCGCTGAAAGAGATTGGCGGCAAGGGGTTGTTCACGCGTGAGATTGAAGACGCGATGCTGTCGGGTGACATCGACATCGCAGTGCATTCCATGAAGGACATGCCGGTGCTGCAGCCCGAGGGCCTGACGCTGGACACCTATCTGCCGAGAGAGGACGTGCGAGACGCATTTGTCTCTCCCTCGGTGGGAGGTCTTTCTGATCTGGAAGAGGGGGCCGAAGTGGGCACCTCATCCTTGCGCCGCAAGGCACAAGTTTTGGTGGCCTACCCGCATCTGAAGGTCGTGGAGTTTCGCGGCAACGTGCAAACCCGACTCAAGAAACTGGATGACGGCGTTGCGGCCTGCACCTTCCTTGCAATGGCGGGGCTGAACCGTCTGGGGCAATCCCAAGTCGCCCGTGCTGCGATTGAACCCGAAGAGATGCTGCCCGCCGTGGCGCAGGGGGCCATTGGTATTGAACGGCGCGAAGATGACAGCCGCGTGGCCGGGATGCTTGAAGCGATTCACCACTCCGAGACTGGCCAAAGATTGGCGGCCGAACGCGCCTTTCTGGCGACCCTAGATGGGTCGTGCGAGACCCCGATTGCGGGCTTGGCAGAGCTTGATGGCGGCACGTTGCGTCTGCGCGGAGAAATCCTGCGCCCCGATGGCAGCGAAAGCTTGAAAGACGATGCAAGTGCGCCGATTGAAGATGGGGCAGCGCTTGGGGCTGAGATGGCCACCAAACTGTTGGAACAGGCGGGTCCGGGATTTTTCGACTGGCGTAGTTGATGCTCTGACGCACAACAGATGTTGCAAAGAATAGCCCAAGAAAATTCGCAGAATTTTCTCGCCCCGTTTTGAAGTTCAGGGCAGAACTTTCCCCGGGTTCATAATCCCGTTGGGATCAAGTGCTGTCTTGATCTGCCGCATCACGGCCATCGCCACCGGATCCTTGTGACGCTCCATCGCGCCTTTCTTTGACAGCCCAATCCCGTGCTCTGCAGAGAAAGACCCGCCAAGCGCCACGGTCTCCTCTTCCACCGCCAACCCAATCGCGCGATGCACGGCCTCATCATCCGTCGACGGCCAAGCTGCGAAATGCAGGTTTCCATCGCCCAGATGCGCCACGTTGATGAAGTCCGCGCCAGGGTCCAGTTCTTTGGTCCTTGCAATCAAACGCTCCAACAGTGTTTGCATCTTGTCGGTGGGCACGGCGATGTCATTGTCCACAATCGGATCGCGCAGTCGCGACACCTCTGCCGCAGCTTCCCGTCGCGCCCACATCTCGGCGCGCTGAGCGTCCGACTTGGCCACCACGGCATCCACGACCGACCCGCTTTCAAAAAGCTGTTCCAACACGTGCTCCAGATGCGCCACGATGGGGACGCTGCCGTCGTCATCGGGCAAGGCATCCCTGTCTGCCAACGCGCCCACCTCGACCAGAATGTTGACGTCGTGACGCGCGTCAAAGGGGGCACGTGCATCTGGGAACTTCTCCAGATGCGCATCGACATAGCTGCCGGGCATAAATTCGAACGCCTCAACCGCGCCGCCGGTTTCTTCTTGCAAGCGATAAAGAAGTTCCAGCGCTTGATTGACGCTGGGCGCAGCGACCATAGCGGTGGCATAAGCGCGTGGCTTGGGGAAAAGCTTGACCACGGCTGCCGTGATCACTCCCAACGTCCCCTCCGCCCCGATCAGCAGATCTCGCAGGTCGTAGCCGGAGTTGTCCTTGTGCAGCGCGCTCATCAGGTTCATCACCTCGCCTGTGGGCGTCACTGCTTCAATCCCGAGGCACAGCCCCCGGGTTGACCCATACCGTACCACGTTCGACCCGCCCGCATTGGTCGACAAAGCCCCGCCGATCATAGCCGACCCGCGTGCGCCAAATGTCAGTGGAAAGATCAGATCATGCGCACCTGCCGCTTCGTGCAGCTTTGACAAGATAACACCGGCCTCAACCGTTGCGGTGCGGCCGCTCACGTTGATGTCGCGGACCGCGTTCATGCGATCCAGCGACAACATCAACGCCCCTTCGGCAGACGTGCCTTTGGCAAGGCCGGTGTTCCCCGAGACCGGCACGAGCGGGGTGCCAGTGTCGTTGGCCCGCTTCACGATGCGGGCCACCTCTCCGGTGTTCGCAGGGCGCAATATGGCAAGCGGTGTCCATCGCATCATGCCGGACCAGTCCTGCGCGAATGGGTTCGCATCATTACCGGTGAGAACGTAAGCAGCACCAAGATCGGCGCGCAGATCATCAAGCAAGGTATCTGTCATGCGCGGTAATCTGCGTCAGCTGGCCCTTAGGGGCAAGGTCGGTCTGGTCAAATGCTGTGGCGTTCCTATCTCAAGGACATAACGGGAAACTCAAGAGGCAGACATCATGATCAACATGTATCGTCGCTGCTTTGTCGCGACCATGGCGGGTATTATGTTCGGAGGCATGGCCTCTCGGACGGAGGCAAGCGCTGAGAATTGGACGTTCGATTCGATGGACGGCGGAACGATGTCGTTTGATGCATGGCAAGGCCGCCCGGTTCTTGTGGTGAACACCGCCTCCCGCTGTGGGTTCACACCTCAATATGACGCGCTGCAAAAGCTGTACGAGACCTATGAAGACCAAGGCCTAGTCGTGCTGGTCGTGCCCTCGGGCGATTTTCGACAGGAACTGGCCAGCAATGAAGAGGTCAAAGAGTTCTGCGAGGTCAACTTTGGTCTGACCATGCCCATGGCCACCATCACGCCGGTGCTGGGGTCGCAGGCCCATCCGTTCTACCGTTGGGTCAGGCAGTCGGCAGGGTGGTCACCCAACTGGAATTTCAACAAAGTGCTGATCGCACCCGATGGCAGCGTGGCTGGCACGTGGCGATCAACCACCGCTCCAAACTCCAGCGCGATACGCGGGGCGATTGAAGCACATTTGTAACTTGGCCCGCAGTGCGCGTTCAGTGCAAAAGTCCCTTGACGCACCGCGCCGCCGCCCGTAATTAGCGCCACGGTTTGGCGGAGTAGCTCAGTTGGTTAGAGCAGCGGAATCATAATCCGCGTGTCGGGGGTTCAAGTCCCTCCTCCGCTACCAAATTTTCCTGACCCAAAAGTACGAAAAACGTGGGTCGTTTTGGAGCGATCAGGTCAGGCGCGGCCGGCATCTGTGGACAGCGTCAAGGCGCTCACCCCCAGTTTTTCCAGGGCCCTATCCCACTTCCGGCGGTTGGGCGTGTCGAAAATCAATCCGTGGTCGGCCTCGCAAATCAGCCAGGCGTTTTGCGCGATTTCGCCTTCCAGTTGCCCCGGCCCCCAACCCGCATAACCAAGCGTGATGATCGCGCGTTCCGGACCCCGCCCATTGGCGAGGTCTTCCAGGATGTCGAGCGTCGCGGTCATCGCGAAATCGTCGTTCACATCCAAGGTGGACAGCGACGAATGATAGCCATAGCTGTGCAGGACAAATCCGCGCCCGTGTTCGACCGGGCCACCGAAATGCACCGGCAGATCGCGGGCTTCCTTGGTTTCCGTGATATCAAGCTGATCCAGCAGACTGGACAGGCGCAGTTCCTTCATCTGCTTGTTCACGATCAATCCCATGGCCCCTTCCGGAGAATAGGCACACATGAAGATCACGCTTTTGGAAAACCGCGGGTCGCCCATTTCGGGCATTGCGATCAGAACTTTGCCGTTGAGATCTGTTTCCTGCACGAGGTGCCCCTTTGCGACCTTCCTTCAAATCATGGGGTCTGACCGGCGAGAGTGCAAGCGTATCACGCGCGCATCGGCAGGAATGCTCGCGCTCTGGTCGCCGGAAAGTGAGTTGGCACCGCTGCGTGAATCGCGCAGAAGGGCGGAATGATCCATCGGTTCTTCATATCTGCCATCGCGCTTCTCGGTCTTGCGTGGTCGGCTTCGGCCCAATCGCTGGACGAAATCGTCGACATTCAGGTGTTGCCTGGATGGCGTGCGGCGGACGGCACACACATGGCCGCGTTGCATGTGGTGATGCAGGACGGGTGGAAAACCTATTGGCGCGCGCCGGGGGATGCAGGTATTCCCCCGCGTTTTGACTGGCGCGGCTCTCGCAATCTGGCCGACATTGAAATGATCTGGCCAACTCCGCGTATCACGACGGATTACGGGATGCTGACCATTGGGTATACGAACCAACTGGTCCTTCCGATGCGCCTGACGCCGCTTCGGTCGGGCCGCGACGTGGCGCTCAACGGGTCGGTGGAGATCGGGGTGTGCCGCGAGGTGTGTATCCCGGTCACCTTGGATGTCGCGGCCAAGCTGCCCCGCAATGCCTCTCAGCGCGATCCCCGCATCGCGGCGTCGCTGGCCAACCAGCCCTATTCCTCATCCGAGGCTGGCGTTTCTCGCGTGGCGTGCCGGGTGTCCCCGATGCAGGACGGCTTGGGTTTGACGGCAGAGATATCCATGCCCCGTATGGGTTCGGCGGAGACTGCGATCATCGAGGTAGGTGATCCTCAGGTTTGGGTGGCCAAGCCCAAAACACAGCGTCAAGGACAGCGGCTTATCGCGCAGACCAGTCTGCACCATGTCGAAGGGCGGTCCTTTGCTTTGGACCGGTCCAGCATTCGTGTAACGATCCTGTCAAACGGTGAGGCTGTTGATATCAAAGGCTGCCCATCGGGCTAGGCTGTCTTGTTGGCTTGGCGGCGGGACAAAATGATCGCTCCTGCGCAAAGCACCAGCACCACCACCACACCGATCAGGTAAATCACCATCGCGGCCCCCATCGGTGACACGTCGCCAAATCCCGCTGCAATCACTTGCAGCCAACCGGGCAACGTTCCCGTCACGGCCGTGCTTCCCATCGTTGCAACCAACCACGCCACGCTTGCCAAAAGCCCGGCCACCATGGGGCGCTGAACAGAAGCTGTCCGAGATCCTAATCCGCGTCGCATCGACTGCCACCGCCGCGACAGATCGTGTTGAATGGCCACCAAAGCCGGAACAAGGATCAGAACCAGAACCATCCCAAAGCCCAACCCGTAAACCAGCGTGATGACCGAGGGTTTCAGGAACTGCGCTTGTTGCGAGGTTTCAAACAACAAAGGCGTCAGGCCGAAAACCGTTGTCAGGGTCGTCAGCATCACCGGCCTCAATCGATCGGCAGCCCCTTCAACGACCGCGTCCAGAATGCCCCTCTTCTCGGCGTGCTCATCGATCGTCGTCACCAGAACGATCGAGTCATTGATGATGATCCCCGTCATCCCCAAAAGCCCGATCACC
This sequence comes from uncultured Roseovarius sp., assembly GCA_963422235.2. Classification (GTDB taxonomy): domain Bacteria; phylum Pseudomonadota; class Alphaproteobacteria; order Rhodobacterales; family Rhodobacteraceae; genus Roseovarius. Next base: position 755,434 of record CAXMWV010000002.1, on the reverse strand, counting down.
GTGAAAATGGACATCGGCACATCCCACACATAGTGCCCGAAAATAGCCCCGGTCAGACCGAAAGGAATGATCGACATCACAACGAATGGCCGTGACCAGCTGGCAAAGACCCAAGCCAGAACGATGTAGATCCCGCCGAGTGTGAGGATCAGGCTGAACTGTGCATCGGACAGAAATTCTCGTTCTTGCTGCGAGAGCCCCGTCACGCGCGCCTCGACCTGATAATCGGCTGTGATCTCAGGCAGAATGCGAGTTTCGATAATCTGCATCACTTCGGTCGCGCGCTCCGGATCATCCTCTGAGATATCGCCCGTGACATTGACCTGCTGAATCCCGTTTTCGCGACGGACGGTGGAGAAGCCGGTGCGCCGTTCCACGTTGACGATATCCGCCAATGGCACGTAGGCCCCAGAGGGTGCGCGCAGCTGCATGCGTTCGACAAAGTCCGCTGTCCCCTCGCTGTCAGGCAGTTCGACGCGGATCTCTGCGCTGCGCCGACCGTCGGGGTAAGTGGCCGCTTCTATCCCCGACAAACGATGGCGCACCACTTGGCCGAGCTGATCAATGCTGAAGCCCAGGGCCTGCCCCTGTGGCGTCAGCGTCAGCACCAGCTCTTCCTTGTCGTAGGCGAGGTTGTCTTCAACACCGCTCACATCTGACAACTGGGAGAGTGCGTCTTGCGTGGCCTCAGAGGCTTGTTTCAATGTCTCAGATGAAGCGCCGCTCAGTTCAATCTTGAGCGATTCCTCCCCCGGACCACCAAGCCAGTTGCGAAAACTGACGGCTTCGACCAGTGGGTGCCGGTTGATCCGGTTTTCCAGGTCTCGCGCAAAGGCAAAGCTGGAGTAAGGCCGCAGGTCTGCATCGATCAGCTCAATCGCAATCCCGCCCAGCTCATCGGGGGATTTGGTGTCCGACCCAGCCATGCCATTGCCCGCGTTACCTCCGATCTCCGCCATGACAAAATCCAGTGGGTTGAGGCCGTATTTCTCCTCGTATTCCGCGCCCAGCTCTTCCGTGGCGCGCTGCATTTCACGCATCATGGCCAAGGTGTCTTCACGCTCGGCACCAGGCACCATCATGAAGTTGCCCGTCACGCTGCTCAGTTCCGGGGCATTGAAAAAGCGCCAGTCCACGTCACGCGTGATCAGCATGGACACCTGCGCAAACAGCAACGCGACGACGCCTGCCAGAACGGGGTAACGGAAGGTAATCACACCTCGGATCAGCGGTTTGAACAGCGTGTCCCGCACACAAACGAACCCGGCATTCACATAGGCGCTGGGCTTGTCGTACCATTTCTCCTTGGCCTGATGGGCAAGGACATGGGCCATGTGGTTGGGCAGGATCAAGAAGCACTCGATCAGGGATGCAACCAAAACGGCAACCACCGTCCACGGCATGTCAGCAATGAAATCGCCGAAATCTCCGCCAATCACGACCAGCCCGAAAAATGCGATCATCGTGGTCAGGGTCGCGCAGAAGACGGGCAGGGCCATGCGCTGGGCAGCGCGCTCTGCCGCTTCAAACGGTGGCTCGCGCAGTTTTCGGGCACGCGCATCGGCATGCTCACCCACGACGATGGCGTCATCCACGACAATGCCCAAGGTAATGATCAACGCGAAAAGTGAGATCATGTTGATCGTCAGACACCCAGATACATCACTGCTATCGCACCCATCAGTGCTGCGGGAATGCCTGCAGCCACCCAAAACGCCGTGCGCGCATTCAGGAACAAAAAGAGCAGGATCAGGACAAGGCCCAGACCCGTCAGGCCGTTGTCGACAAGAATATTCAAACGGTCCGAGATGATTGCGGATCTTGTACGCTCAAGGTCCACCGCAATTCCCTCGGGCAACGTTGCGCGCATCTCTTCCGCCACGTCTTCGACCTGCGCCTGCACATCTAGGGAATCTCCCGTCGCGGACCTGTCTACTCGAACTGAAATCGCAGGTGTGTCGCCAATGAAATACTGCCGTTCGCGTGCAGAGCTTTCCACGATGACCTGCGCGATATCCCCCACGGTCAGTTTCGTGCCGTCCTGATTGGATCTCAGAACAATGGCTTCAATCGCGGCGGCGTCGCGCTCACGCGTGCCCGTCCTGACCCGCAGATTGGCCCCTTCTAAATCGCCCGCCGGATTGGCATCCACTTGCGCGTCAACTGCCACTGCAATTTCGCGCATGGTGATGTCATGGGCGATCAGGTTGACCGACGGCACCTCGATCATGGTCAGCGGAGAGGCCACGCCGCGGATGGTTGTGCGCGTCACGCCACTATCGAAAAGCCGTAAGATCATTTCGTCCGCGATGGTCGCCAGCTGCTCGGGGTCTGTATCCCCCGTGATCACCACATCGGTCACCCGGTCTCGCCAAACGTCCCGTTTGACCTCCGGCTCTTCTGCATCTTCGGGCAGTGTGTCGACGTTGTTGACCGCCGCCAATACGTCTTCGGAGGCGCGGCTCATGTCCCAGCTGGGTTCGAATTCGATGGTGATGAACGCGCGGTTTTCGCGGCTGACCGAAGAGGTCTGCTCCACGCCTTCAACGGCCAATAGCACCGGGTCCAGCACCTGCACCACGCCCGCGTCAATGTCTTCGGCGCTGGCACCGTCCCATTCCGTGGTCACGGTAACGGTGTCGATCACCACGTCGGGGAAAAACTGCGCCCGCATACTGGGGATAGAAATGGCCCCGAGCATCAGCATGATCACCAAAAGCAGATTCGCCGCCGTCCTGTGACGCGTGAAGTAAGAGATGATCCGCGCAATACCGCCCGGTGTGGTGCGCGCCATGGCTTACCCGCCGATCCGACGTTCCAGCCGCTCAACCAATGCGACGGGCACTTCGTCCTGTTGCAACTGCCCAAGCAGACCGTCTTTGACATCGTCTGTCATATCAAGGTCCGACTGAACGTACGCAATCAGCTTCGCGCGGCGTTCTTCGGTCAGTTCCAGTACCTTGTCCACTGAGGCATCAAAGGCTTCCGGGTCGGCCAAAAACGGCACCACCTTGATGCCGTGGCCCATAAGCGGGCTGCGGTCGATCAGCACCTGGCGCCCGTTCAGATCATCCGCGCGCACCAGGATATCATCCCCCTGACGTCGCAGCAGCTCGACCTCGGCTGTTTCCAACCTGTCCCCGTCGCCAAGGACCAGGACGTCACCTGCCGTTCCAAGCGCGGAAGAGGGCAAGCGCACCACGTTTTCCAACGGGGGTTCCTTGATCTGCACGGTGACGAAATCCCCGGGCTTTAGCAGGTTTGCATTCTCAAGCGTCGCGAAAAGCACGCGCCCGACTTGATTTGTCTCTACCGAAGCACTGTCGCGCGTGATCCGGCCCGAGAACGCGATGTCTTGCCCGAAGGTCGTCAGCACCGCAGTGACAGGTGCCATGATCAACTGGCCATCGCTGTCGATCAAGCGACCATACTGTGCTGTGGAGACACGGAAAGAGACTTCAAGATCGCCTCCGTCAACCACGTTGCCCAGTTTTTCATTCACCGAGACAAGGCCACCTTCCACCACGGTCACTTCGCTTAGCGTGCCGGAAAACTTGGCGAAGATCTCAGTGTCGTCCAGATCTCGCTTTGCCTCGTCGAAAGCAATCTGTGCGCGCGTGATGCGGGTTTGCGCCTGATCGAGCCGCGCCTCGGCTGACGCCAAAGCCTTTCGTGCGACAACAACCGTTTGCCTGGCTTGTGCCGCGGACAGTTCTGTGGTCTCAACAGCCGCGGCTGTGCCAACCCCACGGCTTTCCAGATCAAGCTGACGTTGAAAGGCCTTCTGACGCAAGTCCGACTGATCAATTGATGCTGTAAGCTCATCCTCGGCCAGTTCAAGCGCCCGCTTCGCATCACGCTCCTCGGCCTGAGCATCTACAAGCTCACTCTCCGCCCGGCTGAGGGCAAACTGCGCCGCCGTCGGATCAATCAGCGCCAGTCGCTCACCTGCCGTGACTACGCCGCCATTTTCAAAATTCTCTGCAAGCTCGACGATTGTACCTGCGGTTTTCGCCCGCAACTCAAGCGTTCTGCGGCTTTGCACTTCGCCGTAAGCGGTCAAAATCGGGGTAACAGTTCGGGCCTGGGCCGTGACCAGAGAGGCCGAGAATTCCCGCTCTTGCCGTTCTGGTCCGCGCAACTCTTCTGCGGCTCGTTCCTGAAACGCGCTGACCATAGTGTGACCAGCATAGACAAGCAGGCCCAATGTAAGGGCCAGCAGGAAAAGTCCACTCAGGCTTTGCCGTAGAAAGCGCATGCGGGAAGTAACCCTTGTTTGACACGTCGACGGTCGCTTTGAGATGTACGCGAAAAGCTAAAAAATCAATAGCTTCCCCCGTTATACGCACGCCTTGGCTATTTCCGTCGCAGATGCTCATCCAGCCTTGGCATGATCACAACAAAGTTGCAGGGCTTGTGCCGAAAATCCAGTTGACGCGCCAGAATCTCGTCCCAGGCGTCTTTGCAGGCTCCGGGGCTGCCGGGCAGGGCGAAGAGATACGTACCGCCCGCCACGCCCGCCGTGGCCCGGGATTGCACCGCGCTGGTCCCGATTTTTTGCATGGACACAATGGTGAAAACCGTACCGAACGCATCGATCTCTTTCTCGTAGACATCCCTGTGCGCCTCGACGGTCACATCGCGCCCGGTCAGGCCGGTGCCGCCCGTCGTCAGGATCACATCTATGCCGTCGTCAGCCACCCAAGCGCGCAGTTGATCCGCGATCTCTGAACGCTCATCCGGCAAAATCTTACGGTCGGCGAGTGTGTGGCCTGCGGTCTCCAACTTGTCGACCAAGACATTGCCGGATCGATCATCTTCAAGGCTGCGCGTATCGCTGACCGTCAAAACGGCAATGCGGACTGGAATGAAATCGAGCGTTTCGTCAATTCTGGACATCAGGTGAGCCTTTTCAGGTGCCGATTGATACATCGAACCAGTTAACGGTGGGCCCCAGATTGGCAACCTCCGTAGGTCCAATCTGTCCACGTGCGCCCCAACAATCGTGGATATGCCCACAGACGGCGAGTTGGGGTGCAATCCGTTCAATCGCATCGCGGATCGCGGTTGAGCCCACCGATTGCCCCATCGAGGTGACATCGCCAATGCCTTTGGGCGGTGAGTGGAGGATCAGAACATCCGCGCTTTCGCAGCGGTCCAGCATGCGCGCCGCGGCCTTTTCCGTCAGATCGCAGCTCCACTCTCCAAAGGGTGTCGGGGGTACGCCGTAGCCAAGACCAAAGAGGCGCAGCCCCTCGATCTCAACCGCCTCACCATGCAACACGGTCATTCCGACAGGGGCCGCGGCGCGAAGTTCATCGGCGCTTTCACAGTTCCCCGGCACCGCAACGCAAGGCGCTTGCAGACCGTCGATCAACGCCATGGCTTCAGCCAGCCCATTCCGCATGTTGCAGAAATCTCCGGCACCGATGACCAGATCGGCCTGAGCGCTGGCCTCAACCAGTGCAGCCGCTCGGCCCCGTGACAGGTGCAGATCAGAAAAGGCCAGAACCTTCACGTCGCGCCCTCAAGCCGCGCTTGCAGGGCCAGCAAATCGGCCCACGCTTCCCGCTTCGCCTGCGGATTGCGCAGCAGGTAGGCCGGGTGGAACATCGGCAAGGCGGGTTTGCCATAGGCTTGCGTCCAGTTGCCTCTCAGCTTGGTGATCCCCCTCCTGCCAAGCCCCGCCTGGCAGCTGATATTTCCCATCAGTACCACCAGGTCAGGGTTCACCAGATCGACATGACGCTGCACGAACGGCAGCATCATTGCAATCTCTTCGGGTTGCGGATCGCGGTTTTGTGGTGGCCGCCACGGCAGCACATTGGTGATGTAAAGTGCGGTCTCGGGCGCGTCATTTTCCCGGCTCATGCCGATCGCGTCGAACATCTTGTTCAGCAATTGCCCGGCCCGGCCCACGAATGGTTTGCCCACCCTGTCTTCGTCGCGCCCCGGCGCTTCCCCGATGATCATCACCCGCGCCGCTGCTTGCCCGTTGGCAAAGACCAGGTTGCGCGCACCCTTGCGCAGTTCACAGTGCTCGAAGGCTGACAAAGCGGCGTACAAGCTGTTCAGATCAGCCGCCCCTCCTGCCGCAGTTTTCGCAACTTGGACGGCATCCTCCTGCGGCGTATCGACCGCCTGAGCTTCAGTAGGTGCGTCCCGCGTCGGTGCGGGGGCCTTGGCGGCCAGTTCATACCGGTTGACCGGCCCGTCCCCGATCGCCTCATCCGCGCCCAGTTCCATCTGCCATTCCAGCAAGGCCAACGCGGTGGCGTGATCCATCTGCGATTCCATACGCCCAACTTAGAGCGTGCTATACCGGGGGAAAAGTTCGGTTTGGGTCATGACGCCAGTTCGCAGACACTCTCAGTCCAACCAAACCACCTTTTGTCACGTCAAAGCCCTCGATCCAAGCTCCTCTCTTTCCGCCCCTTGCCCCCGCGCGCCACCCTTTCTATAAGCCTCCAAATTGATACCGGAGTGGCGGATGAGCTTTTCACAATCCCATCTTCTGGGGATCGAACCCCTCTCGGCTTCCGATATCACCGCAATTCTCGATCTCGCTGAACAATATGCCAAGCTGAACCGCTCTGCCGTTAAGCATTCCGATGCACTGGCAGGCCTGACGCAGGTCAACATGTTCTTTGAAAATTCCACCCGGACACAGGCCAGTTTCGAACTGGCTGGCAAACGGTTGGGCGCGGACGTGATGAACATGGCCATGCAGGCCAGTTCGATCCGAAAAGGCGAGACGCTGATCGATACGGCGCTGACCTTGAACGCCATGCAGCCTGACATCCTCGTGGTCCGCCACCCGCATTCTGGCGCGGTGGACCTGCTGGCTCAAAAAGTAAATTGCGCGGTGCTGAACGCGGGCGACGGGCGGCATGAACACCCCACGCAAGCCCTGCTTGATGCGCTGACCATTCGCCGCGCCAAGGGTCGTCTGCATCGGCTTTCCATCGCCATTTGCGGGGATATCGCCCATTCCCGCGTGGCGCGGTCCAACCTGCTGCTTCTCCACAAGATGGAAAACCGCATCCGCCTCATCGGCCCGCCGACGCTGATGCCGTCTGGTATCGATGAGTTTGGCGCAGAGATCTTTGACGACATGGAAGAAGGCCTTGAAGGCGTCGATGTCGTGATGATGCTGAGGCTACAGAAGGAACGCATGGACGGCGGCTTCATCCCGTCGGAGCGCGAATACTACCACCGCTTCGGCCTCGACGCCGAAAAGCTGAAGGCGGCCAAGCCGGACGCTATCGTCATGCATCCCGGCCCGATGAACCGCGGCGTTGAAATCGATGGTGAACTGGCTGACGACATCAACCGCTCTGTCATCCAGGATCAGGTGGAGATGGGCGTGGCCGTGCGCATGGCCGCGATGGATTTGCTCGTGCGTACCCGCCGCAACACCCCGCGTGAGGTGATGGTATGAGCCAGGCCGCGCAGGTAACAGCGGCCGAGCGCGGCGTCGTGCGTGTCTTCGCGCTGGGCTACCGCGTCTCGATGGAACTGGCGCATTTCGAAGCGGTGGACCGTTTGCGCGACGCACTCGGCGTGCCCCGGCTCAATGCCGATGACGTACAGATTGTGGATCTCAGCGCCATCCGGGACATGGGCCTCACCACTTTTTTGATGGAAGCTTACGACGTGTCGGAAGAAGACATCGCGCCTCAGCGCACCATGCTCGATGGTCTGAAAGGCCATGTGGCGGTTCTACGATCAGGTGCCTTTGACGGAGAGGCCCTCTCACTCCCGATGGAAGGCGAAGCGTGCCTCGTGGCCACCTTGCACGAACCATCGATGTCCGCGCCAACGCCCATGCCTGACTACGAAAGCGCCAAAGGCCAAAGCGTGGGGCGTGAGCGTAAACCCGTCTCAGACGCCGCCATGTCTGGCCGCATCGCAACATACGCACTGCTTTTTGTCTTCGCTTTCACCGTTCTCTTCGTCTGGATCGCGTCATGAAAACACTTCTGGACAATGCCCGCCTGATTGATCCCGATGCAGGCACCGATACCCAAGGCTGGCTTTTGATCCAGAATGGCAAGATCGCGGACAGTGGCAGTGGGACGGCTCCGACAGGGGCGGACGAGCGCATCGATTGCAATGGCAAGTGCCTCGCCCCCGGCATCGTCGATATCGGCGTGAAAGTCTGCGAACCCGGTGAGCGGCACAAGGAAAGCTATCGCTCTGCAGGCCTTGCCGCAGCGGCGGGTGGCGTCACGACCATGGTCACCCGTCCCGACACCGACCCGGCCATCGACACGCCTGAGGTCCTGGAATTCGTCGCCCGGCGCGCCAATGAGGTGGCACCTGTGAACGTTCTGCCCATGGCCGCCCTCACCAAGGGCCGGGCCGGGCGCGAAATGACGGAGTTGGGGTTCCTGCTCGATGCCGGCGCCGTAGCCTTCACCGATTGTGACCATGTCGTAACGGACACCAAGGTGTTCTCCCGCGCTCTGACCTATGCCCGCTCGCTGGGCGCTTTGGTCATCGCCCACCCGCAAGAGCCCGTGCTGTCCGCAGGCGCGGCGGCCACAAGCGGCAAACTGGCCTCGCTCAAGGGCTTGCCCGCCGTCTCACCCATGGCCGAACGCATGGGGCTCGACCGTGACATCGCGCTGATCGAGATGACCGGTGCCCGCTACCACGCTGATCAGATCACCACCGCCCGCGCGCTGCCCAGTCTGGAGCGCGCCCGCAACAATGGCTTCGACATAACTGCAGGGACATCCATCCATCACCTGACACTCAACGATCTCGACGTGGATGATTACCGTACCTTCTTCAAAGTGAAACCGCCCCTGCGGTCGGAAGATGACCGCCAAGCCGTCATCGCCGCCTTGCGCGACGGCACGATTGACCTGATCAGCTCTATGCACACGCCCCAGGATGAAGAAAGCAAGCGCCTGCCGTTCGAGGAAGCCGCAAGCGGCGCCGTGGCGCTCGAAACCCTGCTGCCTGCTGCGATGCGGCTTTATCACAATGACGACCTGACCATGCCGGAGCTTTTCCGAGCCTTGGCTCTGAACCCCGCAAAACGCCTTGGTCTCGACTGCGGACGTCTGACCAAAGGTGCGCCAGCTGACCTGGTTCTATTCGATCCAGACGCGCCTTTCATCCTTGACCGCAGCACGTTGCATTCGAAATCCAAGAACACACCTTTTGATGGACAACGCTTGCAAGGCAAAGTCATCGCGACCTTTGTCAACGGTCGCGCAGTGTTTGAGGCCAGCTGATGCCCGATATCGAAACCTCACTTCTGTTGCTCGGCATGTGGGCCGTCGTGGGCTACCTGCTAGGTGCCATACCCTTCGGCCTGATCGTGTCCGAACGGCTTGGCCTTGGGAACTTGCGCGAAATCGGCTCTGGCAACATCGGCGCGACGAACGTGCTGCGCACCGGCAACAAGGGCGCGGCAGCGGCCACATTGCTTCTGGACGCTGGCAAAGGCGTGGTGGCCGTTCTGCTGGCGCGCGTCATATCTGGCGAGGACGCCGCGCAACTGGCGGGTCTCATGGCTTTTGTCGGCCATTGTTTTCCGGTCTGGCTTGGGTTCAAGGGCGGCAAAGGTGTTGCAACCTTCTTCGGTGTGATTTTCGCGTTGTCCTTCCCTGTCGGTCTGGCGTGCGGGCTCTCTTGGCTTGCCGCCGTGGCGTTGACCCGGTTTTCGTCGATGGGCGCTCTGACCGCCGCGTCGCTGTCCACGATCTGGATCCTCGCCTTGGGCGAACCCCGCATGCTGTTTCTGGGTGTGATTCTGACATTGCTGGTTTTCTGGCGGCACTGGTCTAACATTCAAAGGCTCAAGGCGGGGACAGAACCCAAAGTCGGCCAGAAATGACACCTGACGTCTTGGCGGCTTTCGATGCGTTGCCAATTGGTGGTTTTGAGGCGCTTTACCAAGGCAAAAGATATCGCGTCGTCCGGCAGGATTTTTCCGGCGGGAAGTCTCAGAAACTCGTCGCAGAAGAACTCGGCGGGCCGGATTTTATCAGCATGAACCTCTACCGGTTGGACACGGGTGCGCGCCTCAAACCCTGCGAGATGCCTGAAGAGTAGGTTGTGGCCTTCGTACTCGGCGCGCAACCTTTGCCTTAGCGAAGGAAAGGACGCGTCAGTCTGGAACCCTCGGATAGTGCGGATCAGGTTCCGTATCCGCCAAACGATTGAAGCTGTTGGTAAAATGGCAATGCGCAATCTCCGCCACGATCGCCACCAGCTGCGCATCATCAAACCCATCCGCGCGGGCCTGCGCCAGCTCTGCATCGCTTAGCTTGCCGCCGGTTTCAGCCAGTTTGCGCGTCAACCGCTGCAGTTTGGCCGCTCGGGTCTCTCCGGCTAAAAGCTCCCCCTTCGCAATGCGCATGATCATATCCATGTCCACCTTTTGTGCCTGCGACGCGGCAATATGCGCGGGCACGCAATAGTGGCACCCATTCTGCACCGCCATGTCCATGCATATCACCTCGCGATCCTCTGCCGACAATCCGGATCGCACCAATGCCGCATGGAATGCCATGAACCCTTTCAAGACCTCCGGGTTATGGGCCATCGTGTCCGTGATATTAAGCGCCTGACCCCATTGTTGACGCACGGCGTCAAGGGCCACCTGCTGATCAGGGGTCGCAGTGTTGTCTGTCAGGCGGGGGATGCGCTGCATATCAGGGCCCATTCGCTTTCTATTTCCGTTTCAGTTCGCCGTTGCAGCCGTAACTGTCAAATTCCGGCAACGCGCCTGTTGGCCACCAAACAATGTTCACGCAGATTGCCAACGCATTCCAGCAATCTGGTTTTACGGCGCCTTATTACCCCGGCATCTGCCGCTGCCGGGGTTTCTTTCAGGTCAGGCTTTTCATTTGCCTGATCTTTCAAGCGCGTCTGCAGTGCGCTTTGTGTTGTGGTAGATGCCCAAAAACAAATACAGCATGCCGCCCATGAGGATGACGTACAGCCCGCCCATAACCAAATACGCCAACCCAGCCCAAAACCCCTGAGTAGCCATTGCCGAAATTCCGGCAATCACGACGACAAGCGCCCCGACCACGACGATCACGGCAATCAATTTGTCCAGCGATTGAATAAAAAAGTCCCGCATTTTTAGCGCCCCTTGCTTGTTGTCAAATACGTAGCACCACGTTGTGATAAAACTCACAAACCCGCAAGGTCGTGTCTGGGTTGTGCTGTCAGGGCCAGTAAGTGTTAATAACTGTATTCCGCGTAAATCCGGCTCAGGTCACCGCCCCATTCGCCATGATAGCGCGCCAGCAATTCGTCCGCTGGCACCTGACCGCTCTCCACGCTCTCCTTCAGGGCGTTCAGGAAATGCGTCTCATCGGGTACCATGCCGCCTGCTCCGGGACGCGCCCGTGCTTTCAGCCCGGCCTCTGAGATCGCCACCACTTCGCGCGCCAGCTCATGCATGTGAATGTCGCCCACACGCGCATCCAAGGCGTCGACGCTGGCCCCGATGCGCAGGGTCTCTCGTGTTTCGGCATCCCAGCCCTTCGCCAAGTCCCACGCGGCATCAAGCGCGCCTTGGTCATACATCAGACCAACCCAAAACGCGGGCAGGGCGCACAGTCGCCGCCACGGGCCACCATCGGCGCCGCGCATTTCCATGAATTTCTTGATCCGTGCTTCGGGGAAAATCGTCGTCAGGTGATCGGCCCAATCCGACAGGGTCGGTGTCTCACCGGGAAGGGCAGGCAGGTCGCCCTTGAGGAAGTCGCGGAAGGACTGACCAAGCGCGTTGATGTACTGCCCGTCGCGATAAACGAAATACATCGGCACATCGAGCGCGTAATCCACCCATTGTTCAAACCCGAACCCGTCTTCAAACACGAAGGGCAGCATGCCTGTACGATCCGCATCCAGGTCGCGCCACACCCGGCTGCGCCAGGATTTGTGCCCGTTGGGCTTGCCGTCAAAAAATGGCGAGTTGGCAAAGAGTGCGGTCGCCACCGGTTGAAGCGCCAGCGCCACGCGCAGCTTCTTAACCATGTCGGCTTCAGACGAAAAATCGAGGTTCACCTGCACCGTGCAGGTCCGGTACATCATGGATTTTCCCATCGTACCGACCCGATCCATGTAGTCCGTCATCAGCTTGTACCGACCCTTCGGCATCATCGGCATCTGCTCGTGCGACCATTCCGGCGCAGCTCCCAGCCCGATCAAGCCCACACCCACCCGGTCGGCAATCGCTTTTACATCATCAAGATGGGCGTTCACCTCGTCACATGTCTCATGGATCGTCTGCAACGGCGCGCCAGAAAGTTCGAACTGCCCACCCGGCTCAAGGCTCACATTGGCGCCGTCTTTTTCGAGACCAATCAGGTTGCCGCCTTCTTCCAACGGCGCCCATCCTTGCCCGTCGCGCAATCCTTCCAGCAACGCCTTGATCGACCGCTCGCCGTCATAGGGCAGGGGGTTCAGCGTATCCCGGCAGTACGCGAATTTTTCGTGCTCCGTGCCAATGCGCCAGTCGTCCTTGGGCTTACAGCCCGCTTCCAGATACTCGGCCAATTGGTCCCGATGTTCGATGGGTCCGCCGCCGGACTGGGGAATAGACATGGCTGGGCTCCTGACTTGGCGGCACGTTGGTCCGAGGAGTGGCCACAAATTGTGCCAGTGTCAATGGCGCGCGCGGCTAGACTAATGCATGATTTCTGCGCGCGGGACAGGACGGGTCCAGACGACAATACGGCTCCCACGCGCTTGTTTTTGCGCTCTCAGCACGGCATCGACGCGCAAGCCGGGCAGGCTGGCAAAGACATCGAACAAGGCGTCCGCGCCCTCTGCAGTCTCGGGAATGTGAAGATCGGGCTCTCCGTCCTGGGCAAAAATCCAGTGGGCGGGTCGGCCGGACGGATCATAGCTTAGCTCAGCGATCTCACTGAGAGCCACCACACCCCCTGTCAGGGGGCCAAAGTAGGCAATCTGCCCTTCATCCACGCGCACCACACCCGGCCCACCATGGCGGCCGCGAAAGCGGCCCCGCTGAATACCCGCGACCAAAAGCGCCAGCGAGGCGAGCGCCAGCACGCCCCCGATGCCGCGCGTCAGCGTGGCTCCGCTGAACATCCACCAAATACCAACAGCCACCCCGCTCGCGCCAGCGAGCGCCTCCCGCCACCGCCACAAAGTGGCCTGCGCTTCGGGCCGCATGAAACTCAAGACCAGTCTCCAAGCGCCTGCTGCCACACTGTCATGGCCGCGACAGCGGCCGTGTCGGCACGCAGGATGCGCGGACCAAGGCTCACCGCATGGGCTGCGCCGAGCGTAGCGAGGCGCCCCCGCTCCCGCTCCGAAAACCCACCTTCCGGCCCGATCAGAATGGCCCAAGGCCCCGCGAGACTGGCCGGCAGGCCGGACGAGTGGCCCGCCAGGGCCTCATCACAGAACATCAACTGCCGGTCCTCCGGCCATCCATCCAACAGCGCGTCGAGCTTCATGAGCGCCGTCACCTCAGGCACGTAAGTGCCGCCGCATTGTTCTGCCGCCTCCACCGCATGGGCTTGCAGCCGGTCTTGCCGAATACGCTCGGAATTGGTGAACTCTGTTTGAACCGGCAGGATGCGGGCCGCCCCCATCTCGGTGGCTTTCTCCACTATGAAATCCGTCCGCGCCTTCTTGATCGGCGCAAAGATCAGCCACAGGTCCGGCGGGTTTTGCTGTGGTGCGCTTTGCTCGCGTACCACCAGCACGCCACCGCGTTTGCCGGCCTCTGCCACCTCCGCGCGCCATGCGCCCGCGTGTCCGTTGAAGACCACCAGACTATCGCCCACACCCAGACGCATCACTCCAAACAGGTAATGCGCCTGCTCCCGCGACATTGGCACGGATTGCCCTTCCCCCAACGGGTGATCTACATACAATCTGACGCGCGACTTGCTCATGGGAAAACTATATGGCCGCGACCAACCAGACGCCAGAGCCGCCAGCCTCCGGAACCGGTGAGGTCTCAGACGCGGTCAAAGGCAATTGGGTGGACCACATGGCCCCACCCTTCACGCGCCCCTACCTGCGCCTGTCCCGCGCGGATCGTCCTATCGGGACATGGCTTTTACTTCTGCCCTGCTGGTGGGGTCTCGCTCTGGCGATGATCCATGATGGGCAGGCCACATGGCATGATCTTTGGATTTTCATCGGTTGTGCCATCGGGGCTTTCCTGATGCGGGGTGCGGGATGCACGTGGAATGACATCACGGACCGTCATATCGATGGCTCCGTGGCACGCACCGCCTCCCGCCCTATCCCCTCGGGTCAGGTCACTGTCCGACAAGCGCTTGCCTGGCTTGTCATCCAAGCGCTGATCGCGTTCGGTATCCTGCTCACCTTCAACACGGCAGCCATCGCGCTTGGCATTTTGTCGCTGCTGCCCGTTTGCGTTTATCCTTTTGCGAAGCGCTTCACATGGTGGCCGCAGGTCTTTCTGGGCATCGCGTTCAACTGGGGCGCGCTTCTGGCCTGGACGGCCCATACCGGCGCGCTCGAATGGCCGGCGGTGGTGCTGTACATCTCCGGCATAGCGTGGACGCTTTTCTATGATACGATCTACGCCCATCAGGATGCCGAGGATGATGTGCTCATCGGTGTGAAATCCACAGCGCGGCTTTTTGGGGCGCAGACCCCACTTTGGCTGCGCCGCTTTCTGGTTCTGGCGGTCTCGTTGCAAGGTTTTGCCGTCATCCTTGCCGTCATCGGCGCCTCACCTTACGCGGTACTTCTGTCGCTTCTGGGCACATGGGCTTTCGGGTGGCATCTGCACTGGCAGCTCAGCCGTTTTGACGCCGATGACAACACCGGTCTTCTGCGCCTCTTCCGGTCGAACCGCGACGCGGGCCTCTTGCCTTTGCCATTTTTCGCCGTCGCTTTGTTGCTGTGATTGCACTCAGGTCATCCGCGCAATAGAACCACTCAGGGACACTTCTGGATCACGGGGCAGATGCGGCTTTCTCATGTCTTCACCATCGCTGGCGTTTTTATCGCCGCCGGTCTTTTGTGCCTTGTTGGCGCGCGGTTTGCCGTGCTTGGGATTGAGGACACATCGCGCAGCGCTGTTCTCAATTCGCTTGATGAAGAAGGCCTGGTCTGGAGCGAAGTCGAAGCCGATGGGCTGCAAGTCTATCTCTCCGGTACCGCCCCGTCCGAGGCCGCGCGCTTTCGGGCTCTGTCGGTGGCAGGCGGGGTAGTGGATGCTGCACGATTGATCGACCAGATGTTGGTTGCCGAAAGTCAAAACATCGCCATTCCGCGCTTTTCGGTCGAAATTTTGCGCAATGACAGCGGCATTTCCCTGATTGGTCTGGTCCCCGCTGCGATGGATCGTCAGGTATTCGTAGATCGTGTCGCCGATGTCGGCGCGGATGAAGAGATTTCTGATTTCCTTGAATCCGCCGACTACCCGGCGCCTGATGGATGGGAAGACGCTCTCACTTACGCTCTACGTTCACTGCAGTTTCTCGAACGCACCAAAATTTCCGTGGATGCCGAAAACGTCTCTGTGATCGCGATCACCGACAGCGCCGAGGAAAAAGCCGAGGTTGAAGCGGCCCTCTCTCGTCGGGTGCCGGATAGTATTGAGCTTGCACTCGAAGTTTCCGCGCCGCGTCCGGTTATCGCACCGTTTACCCTGCGGTTTTTGATCGATGAAGACGGCGCGCGGTTTGATGCGTGCTCCGCCGACACGGAAGAGGCCCGAGATCGCATTCTGGAGGCTGCACAGGCCGCGGGTATGACCGGTGCGACCAACTGCACCGTGGGCCTGGGTGTCCCAACGCCCACATGGGCCGAGGCGGTCTCGCAGACTTTGGCAGCGGTCGCAGATCTGGGACAGGGCACCGTGACCTTCTCGGATGGCGACATTTCCATCCTCGCGGCGGAAGGCACGCCTCAGAACCTCTTTGATGACGTGATCGGAACGCTCGAAACACGCCTGCCGGACCTCTTCGCCCTAACAGCTGTTTTGCCGGAAACGCCAGACGCGAATGAGACTGAGGCGCTTGAATTCACCGCGACACTGTCCCCTGAGGGGCTCTTGCAGTTGCGTGGGCGTGTGGCAACGGCGGCCGACAGAACTGTCGTGGACAGCTTTGCCATGGCACGGTTTTCTTCAGAGGGCGTCGACATGCGGGCGCGGGTCGATGACGGTGTGCCAGAGAACTGGACCTACCGTATCGTCACAGGCCTTGATGCGCTGTCGTACCTCACCAATGGCATCATGAGTGTGACCCCCGATACCATGTCGGTCAGCGGCGCCACGGGCCAGGCCGATGCCAGTAGCATGATCGCCGCGCTTTTGTCGGAAAAGCTTGGTGAAGGCGCGGAATACTCGATCAACGTAGAGTATCAGGAAGCGCTGGACCCCGTGGCCAGCATACCAACGCCTGCCGAGTGCGAAGCCCGCATCAATCAGGTCAAGGACACCCGCAAGATCAATTTCGAACCCGGGTCTGCCCGGCTGGACGTGGCGGGCAAACAGATCATGGATGACATCGCGGAAATCCTGCGCGAATGCGGTGAACTGACGATGGAGGTTGCCGGGCACACCGACAGCCAAGGCCGCGAGGCGATGAACCAACAGCTTAGCCAGAACCGCGCGCAGACCATCGTCAACGAACTACAGATGCGCCGTGTCCTGACACGGTCCATCCGGGCGGTCGGATACGGCGAAAGTGCACCGATTGCCGACAATGACACCGAAGATGGGCGTGAGGCAAACCGCCGGATCGAATTCAACGTGATCACTCCCGAGGAACTGGCCGCAGCGGCGGAAGAGGCTACGGGTGACGAAGAAATTGCCGAGGACGCCTCCGACGAAGAAACGGCGCTTGATTCTGATGCCCAAGAGGGCGAAGAAGACAGCGGGACAAACGACGCGGTCGACGAGGCATCTGAGACGTCCGAGACATCGGAGGACGAAGACGACGCTGACGAGGCCGCCGCTGACGCGGAAGACGGGACATCAGATGAACAGAACTGAATTCATCATTGCCACAGCAGTGATCCTGTTCGTTGCGTTTTGCCTGGGATGGTTCGCCAATTGGCTGGTCCATCGTTTCATCCGCGTCGCGGGCTCTGACGTGGGAGAGTTGGAGCGGCTGGCGCAGGAATTGCATGAGGCCGAAGAGACCCGAGATCAGGCGATCACCTATCTGCAACAGCGCGAGGCGGAACTGACCAATCAGCTGAACCAGACAGAGGCAGAACTCTCCGCCACGATGGACGGTTTGCGGGAGGCCCGCCACGAAGCGGAAGTCCTGCGCAACGAGTTGGAACGCCAGCGCGCTGTGTAAAGAGACGGTGCGAGCTATCCGTAGGGTGGGGTTCCACCCCACCATCCCTCAGAAAAACGAAAAAAGGCGGAGTGACCCCCGCCTTAAACTCTCGATCTGTGGGTATGCCTACCCGGCCTGTTTCACCGCATTGATCAACCGATCAATGTCGCCATTGTTGGCGTCCAGCATGGTCCCGATGGCGGTACGTTCGGTCAAACGAAGGCTCACGCCTTCAATGAGCATGTCGAAGAACAGGTCCCTTCCCGACCGATCCGATACAAGGAATTGCACGGCGAACGGAGAGCTGCCTTGCAAGTAGACCGTCCCGGAAACCTCGTACCAGGATTTCACGGGCCGCACGCCTTTTACCTCAATGCGGCCGCCCTCAAACTCCCGGAACCGCTTGCCGTATTTCCGTGCAACATATCCCTGGAAAGCCGAAGTGAATGCCCGCATTTGTCCAGGAGACGCGCGACGGCTGTCTGCCCCAAGGGCAGAGTTCGCGATGATGCTGACATCCGCATAGGTCGCGAAAATCCGTTCGAAGTCTCGGTTCATCGCGCCTTGGGATTTGCCCGACGTAATAACCGCATTGATCTCGCGGACCACCTTGTCGATCAGAGCTTTTGACCGCGCGGTATCCAACGCCATCGCAGCGCGCGGCGCCAGTCCGGCAGTGACAGCCAAAGCGACTGCTCCGGTCACAAATCCGCGCCGGTTCGAAAAATTCATAAAATTGCTCATGATGACTTACTCAGGCAGCTCAAGATAAGGATCGTCGTACGGATCAAGATAGTCATCCGCATCCTGTCGTCCTAGAACAAATTGCCGGTTCTGGAAATAAATTGAACGGTTTTCCAGGTAACTGTCTGCGCTCTCATACAAAACACCATCGATGGTTCTGAGGAACCTCTGGCGCGTGCTGAGGATATCTGACACGCGCGCACCGGCGGTGTAGTATTCTACTGGATCGCGGATCCAGTAATCCAGCGGGTTCAGGAAAAAGTCCACGACAAGGCCGACCGTTTCCCGCTCCGTCGACGGGCCGAAGAACGGAAGTTCAATATACGCCCCTTCACGCACACCCCACACGAACAGGGTCTCTCCGAAGTCCGCTTGCGTGGCGTCGGGCATGTTGAATTCAGTGGCAGGATCAAAGAAGCCCAAAAGGCCGATTGTCGTGTTCACAATGAAGCGGTAGGTGTCTTCCGTCGCACCCTTCATGTTGCCCTGAAGGACATTGTTCACGATCGCGCCCGGCATCGACAGGTTGTCAGAGAACCGGCTGATCGCGTTCTCGACCTCATCCCCCAAAAGACCACTGTAAACATGGCTGACGGGCCGTATCACGTTCCGATCCAAACCCTTGTTGAATGCGTGAATGCTGCGGTTGGCGTCTTCATAGGGGTCCCATGGCTCATTTGCCGGATGACCAGCTGGTCTGCCTGAACACGCAGCCACTGTGGAAATACACAGCAATGCCAGCGCCAAAAGACGCACGCGACGCACAGCGCGCTGGACAGTCAGTGTTGTGTTTCGTGTCACGGTTTGGCAGCCATTTTGGGGTGACTTACGACATAAACGCACGTCGCAGTTTGCCCAGCCTTAATTTCATCAATAACGGGATTACCCCCTTCACCATAATGGTCCTAAGACACCCAACTTACCATTTGCAATACTCAGAACCGCTAAGTGCACAAAATAATTACGAACTGTTGTCTTTGAAATCAGTCCTGTATCATCGGTTTGCGCCTCAGAAGGTACAGTGTTTCTCGGTCCGATCTGTTGGCGGCATCAGCTTCACGTTTCCTTATCCTTCTCGGCAAATCATTGCCGCTTTTTTGAAGAGGTGTCTTCGTTTTGCGATTTTCTTGAGAGATGTTACCCGCTAGCGTGCCTGCGACTGTTAATCTGCCGGAGGGTCCATCATGGCTCAATTCGAAACCAAACTCGCCGAAATGGGCGTCACCTTGCCTGATGCACCGATGCCAGCGGCCAACTATGTGCCTTACGTGCAGGTCGGCGATACGCTCTTCGTGTCCGGCCAGTTGCCCAAGCTGGGCGACACTCTGATGGTGGGAAAGCTGGGCGATGACATGGAAACCGCGCAGGGGGCCGAAGCGGCCAAGGCCTGTGCGATCAACCTGCTGGCTCAGGTCAAAGCCGCCTGCGGGGGCGACCTCGACCGCCTGATGCGGGTCGTAAAACTTACCGGTTTTGTGAATTCAACGGCTGATTATGGCGAACAACCCGCCGTGGTCAACGGCGCATCCGATTTCCTTGGCGAAGCGCTGGGCGAAGCGGGCAAACATTCCCGCTCTGCAGTGTCCGCAGCGGCGTTGCCATTCGGTGTTGCCGTTGAGATTGAAGGCATTTTCCAGATCAAATGATCCCTCTGCCAGAGCTGTTCCTGACCCGGCCCATCGCGCACCGGGCTTTGCATGATAGCGATGCGGGACGACCGGAAAACTCTCGTGCGGCGATTGAAGCGGCGATTGAGGCTGGCTACGGGATCGAGATTGACCTCCAGCTTAGCCGCGACGCGCAAGCCATGGTCTTTCACGACTATGGTCTTGGCCGCCTCACGTCTGAAAAAGGCTTGGTGGTGGAACGGGTTGCCGACGCCCTTGGCCGGATCACTTTGCTGGGCGGATCGGAAGGCATACCGACGCTTTCTGACGTGCTTACACTTGTGGCGGGTCGCAAGCCGCTTTTGATCGAATTGAAAGACCAGCATGGTGAGATGGGCGTGACCGATGGCGCGTTGGAAAGGGCCGTCGCGCGGACCCTCGAAGGCTATGACGGCCCGGTCGCGCTCATGTCGTTCAACCCCAACATGGTTGCTGCGCTTTCTGAACTTTGCCCCCACCTGCCCCGTGGCCTCGTTACCTGCGGCTACGATCCCGAAGACTGGAAAGGGCTGAGCGCGGAGACCATGGATCATCTGCGCGACATCCCGGATTTCGACCGGGCAGGATGTTCCTTCATCAGCCACCACGCGATTGACCTGGATCGGCCCCGGGTTCAAGCCCTCCGCGCGGGCGGTGCGCCCGTCCTCTGCTGGACCATCCGGTCGCCCAAAGAAGAGGCAGTCGCGCGCATGCTGTCCGACAACATCACCTTTGAAGGATACCTCGCCCCGATCCCGGCTTGAACTCACCCTCAAGTGGCACAGATAACGAAGGAACCACTAGGATGGCGAGCGACGGCGGCAATGATGGACGGCCAAGCAGTTACGATCACCGCATATGACAAGATCGACAGCATCGGGCAAAGCGCCTGGGATGGCTGCGCCTGTGCGGAAACAGCTGACGGCGGTCGACCCTTTGATCCGTTCACCACGTATCGGTTTCTGAAAGCACTGGAAGACAGCGGGTCCGTCGGCACTGGCACGGGCTGGCATCCTCAGTACCTCGCGGCAGAGATCGATGGAGAGATCGTCGCCTGCGCACCGCTCTATGCGAAATCCCATTCTCAGGGCGAATACATCTTCGATCACAATTGGGCCCATGCGTACGAACGGGCAGGGGGGCGGTACTATCCCAAACTCCAGATGGCTGTGCCCTTCACACCCGCCACCGGTCGGCGTTTTCTGACGCGCCCGGGGTTTGAGGAAACCGGCATGGCCGCATTGGCCCAAGGCGCCGTCGAGATCGCAAACCGCAACCGCATGTCGTCTCTTCACGTCACCTTCTGTACCGAAGCAGAGGCGCTGGCGGGCGAAGACATTGGCCTGATGTCCCGCGCCTCACAGCAGTATCACTGGGTCAACGACGGCTACGGCTCATTCGACGATTTCCTCGCTTCACTGTCATCTCGCAAACGCAAATTCATCCGTCGTGAACGCCGCGACGCCAATGCGTTCGGGGGTGAGATCAGGATGCTGACAGGCGATCAGATCGAGGCGCATCACTGGGATGCGGTTTGGCAGTTCTACCAGGACACCGGCGCGCGCAAATGGGGGATGCCCTATCTGACGCGCCGTTTCTTCGACATCGCGCACGAGATGCTTCGCGATGACATCCTGTTGGTCGTCGCCGAAAGAGAGGGTCGCGAAGTGGCCGGGGCGATGAACCTGATTGGTCGCGACACGCTTTATGGGCGCTATTGGGGCTGCAACGAACACCACCCCTTCCTGCATTTCGAACTCTGCTACTACCGCGCCATGGACTTTGCCATTGAACACGGTCTGGCTCGCGTCGAGGCCGGGGCACAGGGCGAACACAAACTGGCGCGGGGGTATCTGCCGGTAGAGACACATTCCCTGCACTGGGTGAATGATCCCGGCTTTGCCGACGCCATTGCGCAATATCTCAAAGCAGAGCGGGACGCCGTTGAGCAGGACATCGAAGTGCTGACGGGCTACGGCCCATTCCGCCGCGAAACCATGGAGGATCACCAATGAGCGAGAAACTGACCGAGGCCGAGATGGCTGAACTGACCGAGGCTGGCTGGTCTCCGGTCGAAGGTCGCGATGCGGTGCACAAGACGTTCGTGTTCACCAACTTTGTCGAAGCCTTCGGCTTCATGACACGCGCTGCGATCTGGGCGGAGAAACTGAACCACCATCCGGAATGGTTCAATGTCTATAAGACTGTAGAGGTGACGCTGACCACGCATGATACGGGTGGGGTTAGCAGCCTTGATCTGAAGCTTGCGCGCAAGATGGATGCGCTCGCCTGAGATTTTTCGCCGAAAAATCTTGAAAGAAAATTCGGCGAATTTTCTTCTGCGGAGTCAGATCGTCTGATCGTACTCCCCGACCTCGGGTTCCGTCCGGATCACCGCATCAATATCCGCGAAAATCGCACGCATCTCGGCGTCACTGTCTGAGCTTTCACAGACCACCACAAGGTTCGGCGTGTTGGAGCTCGCCCGCACCAGACCCCAGCTGCCATTGTCCAGAATGACCCGCGCCCCGTTGACCGTGACCACCTCTTTGATTGCCCGTCCCGCCAGCGTTTCGCCTGCCTCGTGTTTGGCCACCAGCTTTTCAACCAACCGATCCAGCACCTCGTATTTCGTCGTGTCCGCACAGTAGGGTGACATGGTTGGCGTGGAATAGGTCGTGGGCAACGCGCGGCGCAGGTCAGACATCGACATGTCCGGGTTGCGGTCCATCAGTTTGCAGATTTCTACGGCAACCCGCATCCCGCAGTCATAACCGCGCCCTATGGGTTCGGCGAGGAAGTAGTGCCCCGACTTTTCAAACCCGGCCAGCGCGCCGATCTCCTTGACGCGCCGCTTCATGTGGCTGTGCCCGGTCTTCCAGTAATCCGCCTTAACTCCGTTTGCTTTCAGTTCAGGATCCGATGCAAAAAGCCCGGTCGACTTCACATCCGCCACGAAGGTCGCGCCGGGATAGAGCTTTGACAAATCCCGCGCCATGATCACGCCCACCTTGTCGGCGAAAATCTCTTCGCCCTCATCATCCACCACGCCGCAGCGGTCGCCATCGCCATCAAACCCAAGCGCCAGATCAGCGCCCGAGGCTTTCACGGACGCCGCCATATCATGCAGCATCTCCATCGCTTCCGGGTTGGGGTTGTAGTTGGGGAAGGTGTAATCCAGCTCGTTATGCGATGGCACGACCTCGACCCCAATCCGTTCAAACAGCATCGGCGCGAAATGGGCCGCCGTGCCATTGCCCGTTGCACAGACGACCTTCAGCTTTCGGGACATTTTGAAATCCCCGACAAGATCGTCGAGATAAGCCTCGCGCACACCATCGACGAATTCATACGCACCGCCCGGACGTGGTTCTCCATCACCGCCCAGTACGATATCCCGCAGCTCTGCCATTTCATCCGGCCCATAGGTCAGCGGGCGATCAAAGCCCATTTTCACCCCGGTCCAGCCGTTGGGGTTGTGGCTCGCCGTCACCATGGCGACCGTAGGCACGTCCAGATGGAACTGCGAAAAATACGCCATGGGCGATACGGCCGGGCCGATATCTTTCACGCGAATTCCGGCCTGCATCAGGCCAAGGATCAGCGCATTCTTGATGGCCAGCGAATAGTCGCGATAGTCATTGCCCACTGCGATCACCGGCTCAATCCCGCGCCGCTGCATCTGTGTGCCAAGGCCCAGGCCCAGTGCGGTCATCCCTGGCAGGTTGATCTCATCAGGGTATTTCCACCGCGCATCATATTCGCGAAACCCGGTGGGCTTGATCATCGCATCGCGCAAGAAAGACCACGTGTTCGGGGTAACGTCGGCAATCGGTTTGGTCACGGGCGGTATCCCTTGTCTCTAAATGTGGATGGGCCGTTCTTTGGCCAGCCTGTCAAATTGCATCAATGTGTCGATCAGCTCTGGCATATGCTCAAGCCGGATCATGTTTGGGCCGTCACATGGCGCATTGTCCGGGTCTTGATGAGTTTCCGTAAAGACACCGGCCACACCCGTCGCCACAGCCGCGCGTGCCAGAACCGGGGCAAACTCCCGCTGCCCGCCCGACGCACCGCCAAGGCCCCCGGGTTGTGCGACGGCATGGGTCGCGTCCATCACCACCGGATACCCAGACTTCGCCATTTCCGGCAGCGCCTGCATGTCCACAACGAGGCGGTTATACCCAAAGCTCGCCCCACGCTCCGTCAGAAAGATCTTCTGATTGCCGGTGCTCTCAATCTTCGCCGCGACATTGGGCATATCCCAGGGCGCAAGGAACTGCCCCTTCTTGACGTTGATCACCGCGCCGGTCTCGCCCGCAGCCAGCAACAACGCCGTCTGCCGCGACAGGAACGCCGGGATTTGCAGCACGTCGCAGACCTCTGCCACCGGCGCGCATTGCTCTTTTTCATGCACATCCGTCAGAACGGGCACACCAACGCTGTCTCGGACAGATTGAAGAACCTTGAGCCCCTCATCCAGACCCAAGGCCGGCTTGGCGTTGATCGACGTCCGGTTGGCCTTGTCGAAAGAGCCTTTGAATACGTATTGCGCCCCGGCCGCCGCGCAGGCCTCTTTCATGGCACCTGCAATCAACTGTGCGTGGTCTGCGCTTTCCAACTGGCACGGACCCGCGATCAGCATGAGCGGCTGGTCATTGCCAACCTTAAGGCCGCCAAATTCGACGTTTTTCATAATTACGAGGTCACCTGTTCGCGAAGGATCGACGCTGTCAGAGATATCATCAGGTAGATATCTGTAAAGATCAGCAAGGCAAGCAGCGTGTTCTCAAATGCCCTTGGGTAAGATGGGTCCTGCGAGGCGATCGGTGTCACGCTTACGGTCAGGTAACGCACCTGCTTGTTGGCTTCGATTTCTGTCTGGCGTTTGGTTTCCAACGCCGACTGCAGGACGAGGTCCGCCGTCATCAAATCTGCTTGCGCCATTTGAATCTCTGCAGCTTGGGAGGCCAGCGATGCAGTTTCACCAGTGGCTTCTGTCAGACGCGCGTTTTGTTTGGAAAGCTCCGCATCCAACACTTCGATCTCACTGCGCAGAGCCTCCACCTTGGCGGCATTGGGTCGGGTGTTGTTGAGCTGCGTGTTCAGTGCCAACTGCTTTTCCTGCAACTGCAATTCCACGTTCTGAATGAGCGCGCGGATATTCGCGATCTCGCCTTCCGGATCGAGGATAGAGCCCTCTTGCAGTTCCACCAATCTCTGCTGCGCCGCACGTCGGTCATTCTTGGCATCTGCCAGACTTTGCTCTGCGGTCTTCAGACCATCAAATCGCTTTTCCTGGCTCAGCTGATCCACCCGTTCTTCGGCATATTCGATCAGAGTTTCCGAGAAGAGTTTGCTGGTTTCCGGGTCCGCCGTCGAAAGCTCCATCCGGATCACGCCCTCCGTCGGGTCGTAGCCCAGCTTCACGTATTTCCGGTAAACCTTGTAGGCCTCTTCATTCGTTGCATCTGGATCAAGCCGCTGGATCGGGTCAATGTCCGGTTGGCTGAAATGCGCAAGGAAACCCACGTCCTCATTCAACCTCAGCATCGCGTCCTTACTTTCCAGATAGGATTGCGTGGCGATGGAATCCTGCCCGGTCGCGAAGGCCGTGCCTGAGAAGAGACCCGAGGTGGGTGACGTGCCCAGCCCGTCCGCTGTAAGGATCAGGAACTCGGATTTGGTCGAATACATCGGTGTTGCGACCATGTAAAAATAATAGCCCACGACAAATGTCGGCAGCAGAACGAAGGCCGCCAGACGCGACAGAAGCAGCATCAGCTTCTTGCGACGGCGCCGACCAATGTCGCGCTGGATGTTCATGATCTCCTGTGCGCGGCGGTCGGCCGGGCTCAGATCCGTGGATGGCAGCTGGATTTGCTGCACAGGTACGGTCTGCGGTAATTGGATTTGCGGATCAGCGTTGTCAGGTCCGGTCTCCACCGGCTGCACCAGTTCCAGGAAGTTCGATCGCTGGAACGGATCCACACCCTTGGCGCGCAACAGGCGCACCGCGTCGAAGTCGGATGTCGGGGCCAGGCCATGCTTTTGCGCCAGCCGTCGGGCCATGCGCAGTTGCCGGCCGGTCAGGCCTTCCTTGCGAATTTCAACAATATCAGTGGACTCTGACATTTCCGACGCGCTTGAAACCTGGCCGCTGCGTGTGTCGGCGCTGGCGGGCGTCTCTGCGGCGGGTGCTTGCGGTGCCTGTCCGGTTGTCGGCCTGTCCATCACAAGGCCCGTGCTGGGCGTGGGACGGACGGGTTTCTCGGGAGGGCGCTCTGACGGGGCAGCGGCCTCACTGGCGGCGTCTTGCGTCTCAGAGCCTTCAGCGGCACTCTTGCGCAGCGCCGCTTCTACCTGATCGCTGACCTCCGACGGCGTCGGCATCGTGCGCCGGATGCGAAACTTTCTAGCCTTGGGTTTCGTAGTCATAAAGCTGCTTTGCCTCTTCCAAGGTTTCAAACATGTACAATTTGCCACCCATCAGCACGGCGGCGGAACTTGCGAACTTTTCCAGGATCGCAGGCTGGTGCGACACGATCACGATTGTCGTGGTATCGAGCCGCTCTTTGAGGATGTCACCGGCTTTCCGGTTGAACTCCACATCCGTCGACCCGGGCATCCCTTCGTCGATCAGATACATATCAAAATCCAGCGCCAACATCAGTGCAAAACTGAACCGCGCACGCATCCCTGACGAATAGGTGCCCAGGGGCTGGTCGAAATACTCTCCCAATCCGCAGAGCCAGCGGCAGAAGCTTTCGACATAATCCGGGTCCAGCCCGTAAAGTTTGGCGATGTAGCGAGAGTTTTCCATCGCCGAGACGCGGTTCAGCACGCCACCCATGAAGCCGAGCGGAAAACTGATCCGGCACCCGCGTCGAATTTCGCCCTCATCGGGCTTTTCCAGGCCCGCCATCATCTTGATCAGCGTGGTCTTGCCCGTCCCGTTGGGCGCAAGAATGCCAAGCGACCGGCCCAAATCCACGCGAAAGGACACCTGATCCAGGATGACCTTGCGATGGGAGCCTGTCCAAAAGGACTTGCTGACATTTTCAAACTCGAGCATTGAAACGCTCCGGTACTGCTCTCGGACGCTACACTTTCGGCCCTTCTTTTACCTAGCGGGGCTTTACGAAGGCTTTCACAACCAAGTCTTTTGGTCAGTATGTCCGATTTCGCCTAAGATTTTCAATAAATCATGGCGATTTTATGCCGGAATACCCCGAAAATGAACAGCTGGATGCGGGTATTTCGCCCCCATCCAGCTTTGTTTGGTCTGATTTTCCCGGTCTGGTTGCGTCAGGCGACCATCTGCCAGGCCAACCCGGCCAGCACAGCGCCCGAAATCGCAAGCCCCAGATACGCTCCGAACACACGCGGTTTGACCAGTGCCCACACGGCGATGGCCGCAGGGATCGAGCTGACACCACCGGCGATCATGAAGCTCATCGCGGCCCCGTTGCTCATGCCTTGTGCCAGCAGCGCATCCACCAGCGGCACGGCCGCATAGCCGTTCAGGTACGCCGGTGCACCAACAACCGCGCCAAGAATGATCGTACCGACCCCGTCACCGCCCAGCACGGTCGCAATCAGGTCGGCCGGAATGTAGGCCAGCATCATCGCTTCGATCACGTAGGCCAGCGCCAGCCATTTCAGCAGGAACAGCGCGTTTTCCCACGTCGTGTCGCGGAACACCTCCCGGCGCGGTTGTTCACTCCAGAACTGCCAGACCGGCTTGCCCTCAAACGGTTTCTTGACGCCACAGCATCCTCCCACTTGCGGCTTTTCACGCAGCGGGTCGGCGAACAAGGACGTGCCCGACGCCATCAGCGTGACAAAGCCCCCAAACAGGCCAAGGAACACCGCCGCCACGGTCTTGCCTATTGCGAAATCCCAACCCAGCGTGCCAGACGTGATGATGAACATCGCCGGGTCCATCAAGGGCGAGGCCAGCCAGAACGCCATCACGGCCGACAAAGGCGCGCCAAGCGCCAGCATCGCGGCAATGAAGGGGATCACTTCACAGCTGCAAAACGGCGACAGCCCGCCAAGCAATGCGGCCATGACGATCATCTGCACCTTGTTGCCTTCAAACGCTTTGGCCAAAAGCGTTTCCGCCCCCGTGGCCTTCATGTAGGCCACCGCCAGGACTGCGAACGCAATAAAGGGCGCGGTATGGGCCAATGCCTTCGTGGCAAATTCAATCGTTGGCCAGAACTGCGGCGGGTCCAGCACCGCGATGATCAGCGGGATCACCAGAACCGCCAGCCAGACCTTGTCGATCTTGCGCCAATATTGCCGGGCGAGGGGGAGGGAGGCGTCAGTCATGTCAATGATCCTCGTGTCCTTGGGGGCTGTCCGCACAGCATTCCTTGAGCAGGAACGCCGACAGAGTGCGCAATTCTTCATAGGCCACAGCCGCACAAATGATGCTGCGCCCGCGCTTTTCCTGAGTGACCAAACCGGCCTGAGACAGGATTTTCATGTGATGGGTTAAAGTGGAACCGGTCACGCCAGTCCGCTCGCCCAGTTCCCCGATGCTCAATCCTTCGGGGCCCGCCCGCACCAAAGTGCGCAAAACGGCCAGGCGCTGTTCACTTCCAAGCGCGGCAAAGGTGGATGCGGCCAAAGTCAGGTCGAGATCGGGAATCGGTGTCTGTTTCATATTTCGAGAAATATAGAAATATTAAGCGAACGCAAGTTTTATTTCGAAATTTCTCGAAATATAGCGCCTGACTGACCAAACGCACCTACTTGCGCGATCGTGACATTGCCCTTGCTAGATTCCTTCAACACCTTGTTTGTAATCACAAAACTGCTCGAATTGAAGCGTCACAGATCCGTCTTCAATGGTCACAACGCCGATGTTAGGAGCTTCTTCTCCCGGTTTGAACGTGGACCAGTCCCAAGCTGGAACTGGCCCTGATGCCTGATACAAAACTGACCGCATTGTGGAGAAAGGCACCCCGCGCACCACGCCGGAAATCGGACGGTGGACGTGCCCTATGAACATGTACTTTATGCAATCATATGCGGCGACCAGATCCAGAAACGCCGCCCCACCTTCCAACCTGTCGGCATCTTGCATCGGCAATCCCAAGGCATGGGGTGGATGGTGCATGAACAGGTAAACGGCTGTCTCACCCGCCGCCTCCAGCTCCCCTCTCAGCCACGCGCTCCGCACATCGCAGAACTCCCCGGCATCTACGCCCGCCTTTTGGGTATCGAGACACAGAATAACCGCCTCGGGTGTCACAATCCTGTACTGGACAAACACCGGCAAAGTGGTGTCTGGCACCGGCAAAAACTCTGCCATCAAAGCGCGGTTATCGTGGTTCCCGACCATCGGATGGTAGGGGACGGTCAAACGATCCAGTCCCGATCTTAGGGCGGCATAGTCCACCTCCGTCCCCCGGTTGACCATGTCGCCGGACACAACGCAAAAATCAGCGTCACCATGAAGGTCGTTGACATGGTCAATTGCCGCCTTCAGCCAGACACGAGGATCATGCCCCAGCACATCGCCGTCAGACGTGAAATGCAGATCGGAAAGCCAGATTACCTTCAGCATCCCCATCTCCCATTTTCGTGTGGTTCTTCGGTCTTACGTGGCAGAGGCCCGCATCAATGACAACCGCGCCGTTTCCAGATGCGCCTTCATCGTTTCCGCCGCCCGTTCCGGTTCCCTTGCCCGGATGGCATCAAGGATGCGTCGGTGCTGGGTGTTGTAGGTTTCAATCGTCTGGGTGTTCAGCGTCAATT
Source organism: uncultured Roseovarius sp. (assembly GCA_963422235.2). Classification (GTDB taxonomy): domain Bacteria; phylum Pseudomonadota; class Alphaproteobacteria; order Rhodobacterales; family Rhodobacteraceae; genus Roseovarius. The sequence continues at coordinate 725,985 of CAXMWV010000002.1, read as the reverse complement.
GCCGCATGCGGGTCCAGTCATCCTGCCCGCGGACATTGCCAATCTGGTCGATGATCCAGATCAGCAACCCGTTTCGCGTCGATTCCACCAAGGCCCTGTGAAAATCCGTGTCGGCCTCTGAAAACCGCACGGGATCATCGACATAAGCTTCCATCGCAGTACAGAGGTCATCCATCCGCTCAAAATCCGCCGGTCGCGCATTGAGAACAGCCAGGCGACACACATGCGGCTCCAGCGCGAAACGCGCATCAATCAACTCCAGCGGCGACGCATTGGCGATGGAAGCCGGGCTGACCGCGCTGGCTTGCTCGCGCACATAGGTCCCGCTTCCTGCGCGGATATCCACGAAGCCCTCGTCTTCAAGCTGCATCAGCGCCTTGCGCACAGTGCCGCGTGCCGCGCGGTAGGTTTCCGACAACACACGCTCCGGCGGCAGGCGGTCATGGGCCTGAAACGCCCCACCTGCAATATCCCGTCTCAGAAGCGATGCGATGTCCGTGGCAGCGAGTTTCTGGTCCAATTCCATAGCGGGTTTCCGAAGTTTATGATCCAAAAATAGACCAAAATGGTAAAATGTGCAAGGTTTTTCGCACTTTGGATCAAAAATGGTTGACTTTTGGTGGGCCGACTCAGCAAGCTTTGACTATAGGGTGAAAGCCATCCTGGGACGGACGCACAGATGAGGCGTCCTTTGGGAAAGCGAAGCGAATGGTTCGAACAGACCGCACCACGTGCCAGCCATGCCATCCATTGGCCCATTGGCAGTTCAGTGCGGCCATCGTTGATCGCGCCCTCAAGTCACAAAAAACACAAAGCCGTAACGGACCGCTGCCATGCGGGCCATGCGGAGATCAGGCTGCAAAAGGCGCCAGACCTTAAGCCGGACAAATATCAGGGAGTGAAGACATGGCAGAGATGGACATTGAGAGATTTGTAGAGTCTGAGGGTCGAGAGGAGAAGATCCGGGAAGTTCGTGCGATGATTGACGAGCTTGGGATTGAGTATCTGTATCTTCAGTTTGTGTCGGTGACGGGCAAGATCATGGGCAAAGGGATCCCGGCCGATCACTGGGAGAGTGTCGCCAAGAAGGGCTTTCAGCTGGTCTATGGCGCGACGGTGAACCTGTTTACCGACCGGGCGGGCAACTACCTGGGCTACGGCCCGGAGGCGGCGGAGCTTGTCGGCATTCCGGAGCCGGAGACCTTCATGCAGCTGCCCTGGGCGCCGCAGATCGGCCGCTTCTTCTGCACGCTGTTCCGCAACCGCGAAGAAAAGGTCGATCCCGGCGCGTACCTGACCTCGGACTGCCGCGGCAACCTGCGCCGGATGCATGAGGACTTCACCAAAAAGCACGGCACCCAGCTGCGCATCGGCACAGAGCCGGAGATGATGTGGCTGAAGTTCGATGAGAACGGCAAGCCGCGCGATGGCTTCTCCAAGCCTTATTGCTATCACATCGACCAGTTCGAAAGCCTGCGCCCGGTCTCCATGCAAGTCATCCGCTACGCCCGCAAGATGGGCCTCGACATGATCCAGGGCGACCACGAGGACGCGCCCGGTCAGCTGGAGCTGAACTGGATGTTCGACGACGTGCTGCGCAATGCCGACCGTCTGACCACCTATCGCCAGATCTGTGCCCAGGTGGCGCGCGAGCATGGCATCTTCGCCTGCTTCATGACCAAGCCCTTCATGGGGGTCTCGGCCAGCGGGTGCCACCACAACATGAGCCTCTGGCGCGGCGGCGCGGATGAGTTCGTGCGCACCGGCAATGACCCTGACAACCTGCCGGGGATGAAAGAGAACTACATGTATGTGCGCGGGGGCGAGAACACGTTCATGCCCGATGACGACGACCCGCAGATGCCCGGCGCGGAAGGGCTGAAGGCCATCGGCGGCGTGGTCACGCATCTGCAGGCGCTGACCTCTGTGGGCTGCTCGACGGTGAACTCGTACCGGCGGCTCTGGGACACGGGCTTCTGGGCGCCGGTCTTTGCCGACTGGGGCTTCCAGAACCGCACGACGGGCCTGCGCGTCTCGGCGCCGGGGCGGTTTGAGTACCGCTCGGTCGACAGCATGGTGAACCCCTACCTGATGGGCACGACGCTTCTGGCGGCGATGGATGACGGTCTGGACAACAACCTCGATCCCGGTGAGCCGGAAGAGCGCAACATCTACGAGGCGATCGAGGCCGGCAAAGAGGTCAAGAAACTGCCGATGTCGCTGGGCGAGGCGCTCGACCACCTGGCCGGCAACGAGGTCGTCAAACGCGGCATGCCGGGTGAGATGTACCGCCTCTTCGACGAATACAAACGCGACGAGTTCGCCCGATTCATGTCAACCGTCACCGAATGGGACAACGAAACATACATGGAGTGCCTGCCCTGAGGCGCGCCCATGCATTGGCGGCGGGCAGACCATCGCCCGCCGCTCTTTAATCAACCTGAAAACCTATCAACGGGAGGCAATAAGCACATGTGTGGCATTGCTGGATTGATCCACAAAGGAAAGAGCGCGAATGTCGGGTCCGAGATGACCGCGATGTTGCAGGCCCTCAAGCACCGCGGCCCCGACAGCACAGGCTATGCTGTCTACGGTGAGCCGAAAGAGGGCGATTACGTCATGCGCCTGAAAGTGGCCGAGGCCGAAGACATGGACAAAGGCCGCGGCATTCATCAGGTCATCAAGGACCGCATCGCGGCGGTTGAAGAAATCCTCGCCGAACATGGCGCAGAGATCAAAGTGCGCGAAGACGCGACAGAGTACGCCCTGCGCTACGTGCTTGCCCATGATGGCGACACCGGCGCCATGGCCGAACATATCGAAGAAACCGAAGGCGTTGAGATCCTGTCCATGGGCAACGGTCTTGAGCTGATCAAGGACCTTGGCGATGCCGCCGTGGTGTCAGAGCTTTACGGCCTCAACGACTTCCAGGGCACCCACGGCATTGGTCACACCCGCATGGCCACCGAGTCTGACGTGGATATCAAATCCGCGCACCCCTACTGGGCCTTCCCCTACAATGACGTCAGCGTCGTCCATAACGGCCAGATCACCAACTACTGGATCATGCGCCGCGAAATGGAGCGTAAGGGCCATCGCTTCATGTCGAACTGCGACAGTGAACTCCTGGCCGTCTACACCGCCCACAATCTTGCCAACGGCATGACGCTGGAAGAGAGCCTGCGCCAGTCGATTGATGAGATCGACGGTGTGTTCACCTACCTCGTTGCAACGAAAGATCAGCTTGGTATGGCAAAGGACACAATGGCTGCCAAGCCACTGGTTCTCTACGAATCCGACGATCTGATCGCCATGGCCTCAGAGGAAGTCGCCATCCGCGCGATCCTTCCGCAGGAAATCGACACTTACGATCCCTACGACGAAGAAGTCCGCGTCTGGCAGGCGTAGCGCAACACCCGTCCCGGACTTGATCCGGGACCTCGACCCATGAGGCCCCGGATCAAGTCCGGGGCGTGAAAGCCAAAACCGAGGAGCCGAGAAAATGGCGGTAACCGACGAAGAACTACGCAGCATGACACAAGAAGAGCGGGTCACCGCTCTGGGCATGCGTACCGAACAGCTGACGGGGCAGTCTCTCTATGTAGAGTTTGACCCGGATGCCGAAGAACGTTTCACCTACCCGTGGGCACCGGATGTTGATTTCAACAAACGCATTGAGATCGACACCGACAACATGACCACGACCGAAGTGAACAAAGAAATCCGCGCCCGCATGAACGAAGGCTACGGCACGATCGTTTTGCAAAATCCGCGCGGCAAGCACTCGCTCGGCGTGGGCATTCTCAGCAAGCTGAACCTGATCATCGAAGGCTCGACCGGCTATTTCGGCGTGGGCCTAATCGATGGGCCAAACGTGCGCATCACGGGCCGTGTCGGCTGGTCCTGCGGTGAGAATATGATGTCCGGCACCGTGATGATCGAGAAAAATGCGGGCTCGACCTTCGGCGCGGCGATGCGCGGCGGCGATCTGGTCTGCCGTGGCTCGGTTGGGTCCCGGACCGGGATTGACCAGAAGGGCGGCACCATCATTGTCGGCGGTGACACTGGCGCGCTCTCTGGCTTCATGATGCAGCGTGGGCGCATGGTTGTGTGCGGCAACGCCGGCAAGAACCTGGGCGACTCGATGTATGACGGCACGATCTATGTTGGCGGCGAGGTGAAATCCTACGGCGTTGACGCGGTTGAGGCGGAACTCACCGATCTCGACAAGGCGTGGCTCACCCGCAAGCTCAAGCAATACGGCATGATGCCCGACAAAGGTGTCGACCATTTCACCAAGGTCGTCGCGGGCAAGCAGCTCTGGAACTACGACAACCTCGAACCCAACGAAAAGAAACTCATTCTGTGATCGGCGTGTGAGCCACCGCCTCGCGCAAATTGCGTAAGGCGAGGTTCACCCCGCCACTCACTCCAACAGGAGACAAACACATGGCAGACGGTGATCTTCCAAAGAAGAAACCACTCGACCGAGACGTCAACCGCATCGGCGACAGCTTCATTTTCCCACCCCGGGTTATGGACGACATCCATATCAAATCCGAGCTGGGCCGCTACCGCATGCGGGGCTTTTCGCTCTTCAAGAAAATCCCTCATTGGGACGACCTGACCTTCCTTCCCGGAACGCTGACCCGCTTCGTGATCGAAGGGTATCGCGAGAAGTGTGAGACCAAGACAATCCTTGGCCCGCGCGCCAAGAAACCGCTTGAGCTTGATATCCCGGTTTACATCACCGGCATGTCTTTCGGCGCTTTGTCCTATGAGGCGAAAACAGCGCTGGCCCGTGGTGCGACCATGGCTGGCACGGCGACGTGCTCCGGCGAAGGCGGCATGATCCCGGATGAGCGTCGTTACTCTTCCAAATGGTTCTACCAGTGCATTCAGTCGCGCTATGGCTTCAATCCCAACCACCTCGTACTGGCGGATGGCTGCGAGTTCTTCATCGGTCAGGGCTGTAAAGTGGGCCTTGGCGGGCACCTGATGGGTCAGAAAGTGACCGACCAGGTGGCCGAGATGCGCTCTCTGCCTGCCGGTATTGACCAACGCTCGCCTGCCCGTCACCCTGACTGGCTGGGTCCGGACGATCTGGCGCTCAAGATCGAGGAAATCCGTGAAGCCACCGACTGGCAAATTCCGATCCAGCTCAAGCTGGGCGCGGCGCGTGTCTATGACGACGTCCGCATGGCCGTGAAATGTGATCCCGACACGATCTACATCGACGGCATGGAAGGCGGCACTGGCGCGGGTCCACACCTCGCCACAGAAGACACCGGGGTGCCCGGCATGGCCGCGATCCGTCAGGCCCGCAAGGCCATCGACGACCTCGGCAAGCGTGGTGAGATCAGCCTGATCTACGCCGGTGGTATCCGTAACGGTGCCGACGTGGCCAAGGCGATTGCCTTGGGTGCAGACGCCATTGCGATTGGCCACTCGGCCATGATGGCGCTGAACTGCAACAAGGACATCCCCGAGGCCAACTTCCCCGAAGAGATCGGTGCAGATCCGGGCTATTGCTACCACTGCCACACGGGCCGCTGCCCGGTTGGCGTGGCGACGCAAGACCCCGCCCTGCGTGCGCGCCTTGATCCCGATGCCGCCGCCGAGCGGGTCTACAACTTCCTGCACACTCTGACGATTGAGGCGCAGCTCTTCGCCCGTGCTTGCGGCAAGACCTACCTGCACTCGCTGGAGCCGGAAGATCTGGCCGCGCTGACGATGGAAGCGTCTGCCATGGCAGGTGTGCCGCTCGCAGGCACCAACCACACCGTGGGCATCGAAGACTATCACCACCTGTAATCGGTGGGTTCAAAACCCACCTTACGCACACGTCGTAGGGTGGGGCTCCACCCCACCAAAGCGGAGGAAAACAACATGGCCGGCACACAGTACCGCGGCTCCGAAATCAAAGACGTAAACCAGTTCATGGACGATGCCGCAGGGCTCGATTCCGAACGTGAAAAGGAAATCGGTCAGCACATTGGCTATCGCTATGATGTGAACCTGGTGCCTGATTATGATCGCATCACCCCCTACCTGACGAAATACATGGAAGTGATGGGCTGGGATGATCTCAACTGGCTCGAAGACGTTCACATGGGCTATGAGGATGGCAAGGCCGCTGTCTTTGATCGCAACAACAACGGTTGGGTCCGCGTGCCTGACAGCATCGAATTGCCCGACAACCAGCAAGACAGGGATATGATCGCCCGCGAACTTCTACTAAAGTTCCAGATGTCAGACCGCCACCCGCTCGTGGCGCTACGCAAGGCTTACATGAAGTTCTAGGGATCGATCACATCCATGGCGCGTCACTTCGATATCGCCTGTCTACAAACCCGGCCTCAGCCGGACATGACATCTGCGCTCAGGGAGGCCCTGCCGCTGGCTGAAAAGGCCGTGGCAGGAGGGGCGCAGATGTTGTTTTTACCAGAGTATTGCGGCGGCCTCACCACCGATGGCCCCGCCGTACGCCCGCCCGCAGCACCGGAAGAGGCGCATGAGTTCCTTCACGGAATGCAGGACTTCGCTCGAAAGGCAGGCGTCTGGATCAATCTCGGATCCATCGCGGTGACCGGCCCGGGCGACAAGGTGATCAACCGTGGCGTCATGATCGACGATGCGGGCCAGGTTCAGGGCCGGTATGACAAGATCAACATGTTCGACATTCAGCTCAGCGAGACAGAAGTCTACCGCGAAAGCGCCTTTGTTGAACCGGGCCATCAGGCTGTGATCCACGACACGCCCTTTGCCCGCATCGGACATGTCATCTGCTACGATCTGCGCTTTCCAGACCTTTTCAGAACGCTGGCCCAACATGGCGCAGAGATCCTGATCTGCCCCGCCGCCTTCACCCGCAAAACCGGGGAAGCGCATTGGCACGTCCTGAACCGCGCCCGCGCGATTGAAACCACGCGCTTTGTCGTCTCTGCCTGTGCCGTTGGCGACGTGCCGGGTGGCGGTGGAAGCTACGGCCATTCCCTGATCATTGAACCTTGGGGAGAGGTGCTGGCCGACGGCGGCGACCAACCCGGGATAGTACAGGCGCGCATTGACCTCGATGATGTGGCCAAAACCGAAAAACGCATCCCAAGCCTGATGAGCGATCAGCCGTTTAGCCTTGAAACCCCGGATACAAAAAAGGGCGCCGCATGAGCTCCATTGCTTCCCAACTCGGAGAAAGCTATTCCAGCCACCCGCTGCGCATGGCGTTTTTGCGCTGGCAATGCCGCGTGCGGCAAATGTCGATGCGCGACAATGACGGCCGCCCCGATGACGGCATCATGCCCGAGGTGCTTTTGCCGGGCGACAGCGAACCCTTAGGCGCAATCATCACGGTGCTCAACAAGGGGCCGGGCTATTCGGTCACGCCAGAGCTGACCCACATGGCCGCCAAAACCAACGACCCGGCCCAACGCCGCGATCAGGCGATCCGCTTTCTGGCGGTGGGTCACTATCAAAAGGCGGCTGAGTTCTCGGACGTCTTAACCGCGACCTTCCCACCCGACAGCCCCGGTGCAGCCAAGATCAGGAAGGCGGGTTCTTGCACCCTGATCTTCGACGCCTTCGCGCAACGGTTTGAACTTGACTGCAAAGTCTGGAAACTGGCGCGGCACAACATGCTCTACCAATCCACGATGGCGCATAACAAGCTGTTCAACCCGGCCCTGCCGCCCGACACCGTCGTTCTGGGTTTTGAGCCGAACTGGGCGGCCTGCACCAGCGATCCGAAGATAGTTTGAGCGTTACCACTCCCCAACTTACCTCGCAGTGCGACAACAGACGCGGCGTGAGACCGGTCATCGGTCACTAAAATCCGGTGATCTAACTGCGCCGTCTGTCCGTATAAGATCGAGAAACAACGCCTCGGGAGGGCTCAATGGCAAAGCTGATCACCCGCTACTTTGACGACGTGAAGACGGCCAAATCAGTGATTTATGAACTGGTGAATCGCCAACGCTTCTCCCGCCGCATCATCACGCTGTACGCCGAGGCTGACGGTTTGACGGAGACGCTGACCCAAGCAGGTGTCGATGCCAAAACCGCCAAAGCCTACCACAAGGCGATGACCAAGGGCGGCGCGGTCCTCTCTGTGCGCGCAGGCTACAAACCTCTGGGCGTGGCTCAGACCACGCGCAAAATCACCGCGTCCATGGGCGCCGCTGATCTGGGTGCTCTCGCTGAAGAAGTTGTCGTCGCCGATGATGAGCGCCCGCTGCTCAGCGTGATGCAGGATCACCCGCTGTTTCTGACGCGCCTGCGCGACCCCGACAGCGACACTTATCACATGGCAGATTGGCCCATCCCTCTGATCAGCCGACGCAAACCCTTAACCGGGTCGATCATTGAGCCCCACGCCCGTATGGCAAGCTGGCCCTTTGGTTTGATCAGCAAACGCAAGCCCTACAAAGGGTCGCTGATCCCCCGCCACGCCCGGATGGCCAATGTCCCAATTCCATTGCTCAGCCAGCGTAGACCGTTCACCGGGTCCATTTTCCCCCGTCACGCGCGTATGGCGAATTTTCCAATCCCTCTGCTTAGCCGTCGCAAGCCCTTTGACGGCACGCTGATCGGTCGGCACACCCGCATGGCCAATTGGCCGTTCCCGAACCTGATCAATGGCAAGACCGGCACCAATTCTCTGATCCCGGGTGGCCCCCGCATGGCCAACTTCCCGATCTCTCTGCTAAGCCGTCGCAAACCCTACACCGGGTCAATCTTTTCGCGCCATGCCCGGATGGCCAGTTTCCCGATCCCGCTCCTCAGCAACCGCAAGCCCTTCACCGGGTCCCTCATCCCCAAACACGCCCGCATGGCAGACACGATCCTGCCGCTTGTGACCAGCCGATCCAAACAGCCTGCGGAAGGTAAACGCTTCTCCTTGTCCGGCGCTTTGGGCTTGCCGACGATTGTGCGGCGTTAGGGATGATCATTAACATCCGTTAACGGACACGGGCCGACCCGATAGTGTACAAAACGGGTTTTACCCTCTCCAAACCTACCCCAAACTGTGTGCTTTTCGCTTTCTCACTGCGTTTGAAGGCGCCCGGAAGATTCCGTTTGGCGTAGATGAATACAAGATGTATACATCCTGTATTCCAATCTGAGTCGCACATGCCCACCGCCCGCAAAACCCACTGTCTCGAAGACCTCCGGATGCGCATCCTCCGACAGGATATCGCGCCCGGAAGTGATCTGGATGAGGCCACGCTCTGTGCTGAGTACACCCTCTCCCGCACCCCCATGCGTGAGATTTTTCAGCGTCTCGCGGGGGAAGGGTACTTGACGCTCTCCGACAATCGTGGACCCAAGGTCGCGTCCATGGATCTGTCTGTTATGCGGATGTTTTTCCAAACTGCGCCAATGGTTTACGCCAATGTCGCGCGGCTGGCGGCTGAAAACAGGCGCAGTGATGAGGTGCCCGCCTTGCGCGCCATCCAGGCCGATTTCAAAGCGGCGGCAGAGGCGGGCGATGCTGAGCAAGCCGCCATCCTCAACCACCGCTTCCACCACCAGATGGGCGTCATGGCGCACAACCCGTACCTGCTGCCAAGCCTCAACCGCATGCTGATCGACCACACCCGCCTCAGTCAGACATTCTATCGCCCCGCATCCGACGATGACGCCGCCCGCGTGCGCACCGCGATCACCCATCACGACCAGATGATTGATGCGATTGAAGCGCGAAATACAAATGAAATCATAGAGTTAACTATCGACCACTGGAACTTGTCGCGCGATCGGTTGGAACAGTTCGTCTCCCCCGATCCGCTCCCCATCGACGTGTTCCCACTAAAGGACCGCAAGCATGCAGTTTGAAGGGATATGGACACCCATCGTCACGCCGTCCAATGATGATCATTCGATCAATGACGAGGCTTTGACACAGACCGTTGAGTACCTGATCAAAGGGGGTGTGCACGGCATCATCTCGGCCGGGACCACGGGTGAGTATTATGCGCAGAGTTTCGACGAACGCATCTTTTTGGCCAAGAAAATCAAAGAGTTGATTGACGGTCGCGTGCCGATGGTGATGGGCACTGGTGCCCTGCGCACAGAAGAGAGCATCGAGTTTGCGATGGCTGCAAAAGACATCGGGGCAGATGCTCTCTTGATCGCGACACCGCCCTACTCGGTGCCCACTGGACGAGAGATTGCGCTACATGCTCTGGCCATCGACCGCGCCGCCAACATGCCGGTGATGCTCTATAACTACCCCGGTCGGATGGGCGTCAATATGGATGAAGAGACGCTGGATCGTTTGGGCCGGTCTCCGAACTTCTGCGGGATCAAGGAAAGCTCCGGTGATATCAACAGGTTGCACCTGATCGCGCGGGATTATCCTCACCTTGGGCTGCTCTGTGGGATGGACGATCAGGCGTTGGAGTTTTTCGCCTGGGGTGCGCGCGGCTGGGTCTGCGCCGGGTCCAACTTTGCCCCCGAGGCCCATGTGGCGCTTTACAAGACTTGTGTGCTTGAAGGCGACTACACGAAGGGCCGTGCGATCATGTCTGCGATGATGCCGCTGATGCGCGTCCTCGAACAAGGTGGCAAGTTCATCCAGTGCATTAAACACGGGCTGACCATGCGCGGCATCCCCGCCGGTCCGCCGCGTAAGCCATTGCAACCACTCAATAAAGACGACAAACGCGCATTGGAAGAGGTGATCCGCACACTCGACACCTCTATCGCCGCGATCATGGGAGAAGGTAAATGACCGAGCTTTTGACACGCGCGGAATACGGCGCGATTGCAGCCGAGATTGACCTTCCTGCGACGCCCTTTGTTGACGGGAAGTTCCGGAAAGGGTCCGGCCCGATGATGGATACAGTGAACCCGGCGACGGGCGAGGTTCTGACGTCCATCAGCACTGCGAATTCGGAAGATGTTGATTTTGCAGTGCAAAAAGCGCGTGAGGCGTTTGATCGCGGAGAGTGGTCCCGCGCCCATCCGTCGGAGCGCAAGGATGTTCTGATCCGACTTTGCAAACTGATCACCCGCCGCCGGCATGAACTGGCCGTGATGGAAAGCCTCGACAGCGGCAAGCCGATCAAGGACTGCGAAGAGATCGACATCCCGGAGACGATCCACACGATTAAATGGCATGGGGAATTGATCGACAAGATCTACGACCAGACCGCACCTGCGGGCGATGACGCGATGGCCATGATCGTGCGTGAACCCGTCGGCGTCGTGGCCTGCGTGCTGCCGTGGAACTTCCCTATGCTGATGCTGGCCTGGAAGATCGGCCCGGCCCTGGCCGCTGGCAACTCGGTCATCGTCAAACCTGCCGAGCAGACCAGCCTCACCGCACTGCGCCTTGCGGAAGTGGCGCATATGGCCGGTATCCCGCGCGGTGTTCTACAGATTCTGCCGGGGGATGGCCCATCCGTGGGCGAACCGCTTGGGATGCACCCGGATGTGGACATGGTCAGCTTCACCGGATCCACCGAGACAGGGAAGCGATTCCTCCGCTACTCCGCTGATAGCAATATGAAAAAAGTCACGTTGGAGTGCGGCGGCAAGAATCCGATTGTGGTTCTGGAAGATGCCGAGAACCTCGACCACGTCGCGGAAAACGTTGTGAACGCGGCTTTCTGGAACATGGGTGAAAACTGCTCTGCTGGCAGTCGTCTGATCGTCCACAAAGATGTGAAAGCAGCGCTGATGGAGCGTGTGGTTGCCCGCATGCGGGATTGGAAAACCGGTGATCCTCTGGACCCGCAAAACCACCTCGGCGCGTTGATTGACACAGATCACTGCAAGAAGGTGACCAGTTACATCAGCGGTAAAGCCGTCGCCGGTGGCAAGATCGACGGCAACTTTGTTGAGCCCACGATTTACGAGGTTAGCAAGGACGACCCGAAGGCCCGGGAAGAGATTTTCGGACCGGTGCTCTGCGTGATCGAAGTAAGCAGCATGGATGAAGCGATCGAGCTTGCCAATGACACTGAATACGGCCTCGCCGCGTCGGTGTTCACGGGCAATGTCCGCCGCGCGATGCGTGCCGCAAAAGACATCCGCGCCGGGACAGTGACGGTGAATTGCTACGGCGAAGGGGATATCTCCACGCCTTTCGGGGGCTACAAGCAATCGGGCTTTGGCGGGCGGGACAATTCTATCCACGCACACGACCAGTTCACTGAGATGAAAACCATTTGGGTTGATCTCAGCGATCCATCCGATGGAGACAACGTCGGATGAGTACAGTCGGTTTCCTGGGAACCGGCCACATCACCAGCCATATGGCACGGAAGGTGGCAAAGGACGGGCATGATGTGCTTGTGTCCCGCCGCAATGAGGCCGTGTCGTCGGCGCTTGTCTCAGAAGGTTTGGGCATTCGTGCCGCTGAAAATCATGACGTGGTCGCAGAAGCCGACACTGTATTCATTTGCCTGCGCCCGGCTGTTTGGAAGGACGTGTGTGGTGCCTTGCCGTGGCGCGATGATCTTGAGGTCGTCTCGGTCATCGCGGGTGTCCGCGTGGCAGACCTTCAATCCATTTGTGCGCCAGCCGAGGAGATTTCGGCAACCATCCCAATGGCATCCATGGAACAAGGCGGCACGCCCCTTCCGGTCATTGGTGATCCCGCGGCGTTAACCCGGTTCTTTGGCAACACCAATCCAATTCTTCCCCAACCGGATGAAGACGCATTCCTCAAGCACTATGCCGCCGTCACGATGGTTGTCGGGGCCATGGGAATGCTCGGAGTTGGCAGTACTTGGCTCTCAGAACAAACCGGACAACCTGATACTTATCTTGGGCCAATCACGGCGGCCTTCCTGACAAGTATGCACCAGAGCCTGCCCACCGATATAACGGCGGAAGCCAACCGCCTGGCGTCCCCAAACACGCTCAGCCTCCAGTTGATGGAGGGTTTGCGAGACACAGGCGTTTTTGACGCCATCCCAGATATCTTGAATTCAATTTCCCAGTCGATGGAGAAAAGCAAATGACTGTAGAAGCTGTCGGCACAACCCGTCGGGGTCGCGGCGCGCGCAAAGCGAACCGCCAGGCGCGCGACTTTACAATGCTGCCCGCGCTCAAGCGTAACATGCCATTGACGGAGCCAATGAGCCCTGAAGAGGTGGAGCGCATTGATGCGGCAAGCATGGACATCCTTGAAAATGTGGGTGTCGTGTTCCGCGATGACATTGCCATCGAAGACTGGAGGCGCATGGGCGCCGACATTCGCGATGGGGACCGGGTTCACCTGGATCGTGGGCTTGTGCGCGAGCTGATCGCGACGATCCCTGAGACATTCACCTATAACGCTCGGAACCCGAAAAATAACCTGCCCTTTGGTAAGGAACACGCGATTTTCGTACCTATGACGGGCGCACCTTTCCTTCGTGATCTTGATGACAACCGCCGCAACCCGCTGCTTGAGGACCTCGCGAACTTCCACAAGCTTGCGCATATGCTGCCGGCCCTTCACAGCTCGGCCCACCACATTGTCGAACCCTACGATCACCCGATCAGCCAGCGGCACCTGCGCATCACCTATTCGTCGATGAAGCATTCGGACAAGACGTTCATGGGGATGACCACCAGTCCCAAGAACGCGGAAGACGTCATGGATATGTGCGCGATCTTGTTTGGCGAGGATTTCCTCGAGACGCACCCGGTGTGCACAGGCAACTGCAATGGCAACTCACCGCTTGTCTGGGATGAAACCATGCTCGGCGCGATGCGCGCGTTCAACAAGCGCAACCAGCCCGTTCTGTGCTCCCCTTTCGTTTTGGGTGGTGCCAACACGCCTGCGTCCGTCGCGCCCACAGTGGCGCAGCTTAATGCGGAGGCCCTGTCCGCCTTGGCGTATACGCAGGTTGTTCGCAAAGGCTGCCCGGCGATTTATGGGCACTACCTGTCGACGGTTTCGATGAAGTCCGGTGCGCCGATGGCTGGCACGCCAGAGATCAGCCTGATGAACATGATGATTGGTCAGATGGCGCGTTTCTATGGCGTGCCGTGGCGGTCATCGAACACGCTTGGCGGGGCCAAAACCTTCGACGCGCAAGCGGGTTATGAGAGCGCCACAACGCTCATGGCACTGCAAATGGCGGGCACCAACTACATGTGGCACTCAGCCGGTTGGAACGAGGCGGGGATGCACTGCTCCATGGCAAAATTCGTTGTGGACGCAGAACAATGCGCGATGGCCTATCGTATGGCCGAAGGTATCCGTTGGGACGACTTCGATGAAGCGGTTGCGGCAGTGTCTGACATTGGCCCGGGCGGGCACTACCTTGGCCACCCGCATACGTTGGAAAACTTCCAGCGGGCGTTTTTCATGCCGGAACTGTTCGACAACAACTCGATTGAGCAGTGGGTTGCTGAAGGGGCAGTTGAAGTCAATGAGCGCGCTTTGACCTACACGAAGAACTTGCTCAATGCTTATGAGGAACCGAAGCTTGACGAGGGTGTCAATGAAGCGCTGCTCGATTACATCGCACGGCGTGAGCGGGAAATTCCGGCAGCGGATGCGTTGAACCAGGATCACTGAGACATGAACATCGCCGAGGTCCACGTTTACCAGCATGACTTACCAGTCAAGGACGGGCCTTACACCATGGCCAATGCACAGGTGTATGCGCTTGATACCACTTTGGTGCGCGTGGTCAGTGATACCGGCCTGGAAGGATGGGGCGAAACCTGCCCGGTTGGTCCTACCTATGCAGAGGCTCATGCAGGCGGTGCACGGGCGGCCTTGGCGGAAATGGCGCCCGGGCTGATCGGAGTTGAGGCGTTGCCGACCCCGGTTCGCCGCGCGATGGATGGGAGGCTCAACGGGCATAATTATGCCAAGGCGGCGGTCGATATCGCGGTCTATGACTTGTTGGGCAAGTCCACTGGACTGAGTGTGTCTGCTCTCTTGGGTGGGGCCGTGACCGAACGGGTGCCGTCCTACTACGCGACCGGCGTGGGAGAGCCTGATGACATCGCCCGCATTGCCATGGACAAGGCGGATGAAGGCTATCCGCGACTGCAGGTCAAGGTCGGCGGCCGGCCGGTCGAGATCGACATCGAGGTGATCCGCAAGGTCTGGGAGACCATAGGTGGGCGCATGCGTTTGGCCGTGGATGGCAACCGGGGCTGGACCACGCGCGATGCCTTGCGTGTCAGCCGTGAATGCGCTGACATCCCCCTCATTATGGAACAACCCTGCGACCGTGTTGAGGATATCGAGAAGATCCGGGGCCAGGTGAACCACGCGATCTACATGGATGAAAGCAGCGTCGATTTGGCAACGGTGATCAAGGGCGTGGGCCGCGAGCTGGTCGATGGGTTCGGCATGAAGGTGACCCGCATTGGTGGCCTGCTGCCCATGACGACCTTCCGCGATATCTGTGCCGCGCGCAACCTGCCTCACACTTGCGACGACAGCTGGGGCGGCGACATCATTGCCGCCGCCTGCACGCATATTGGGGCCACGGTTGATCCGCGCCGGATGGAAGGTGTCTGGTTGGCCGCGCCGTATATTGAAGGGCACTACGACAGTGAGAACGGGATCGATGTTGTAGACGGTCATATCGCCGTACCGCAAGGACCGGGGTTTGGTGTGACGCCGGACGCGGGCCTGTTCGGTGATCCTACTGAGTCTTTCGGAGGATAATCGCGTGTCACTGCCGTTTCTCAACCTTGCCGATCCAGCCTTGTCCACCCGAGGCCCAGAGGTTTTGGCGGCGCGGGATGAAAACTGGTGTGCCGAAACGCCTTTTGGGTTGGCCGTGCTGCGGTATCGTGAAGTTGGCAGTATCCTGCGCGATCGTCGCTTCCGGCAGGGAAGCCATGCGTGGCCGGACATGGTGGGGATCACCGGGCCCTTCGCGGATTTTTGGCGCAACTCCGTAATTGGTCGAGAGGGTGAAGCGCACAAGAAACTACGCGCGTTGGCTGTGCCAGCCCTCAGCAGTGAGTTTGTGTTGGGTTTGAAGCCTGCGTTCACGGACATTGCCGAAATGCTGTGTCGTTGCCTTCGCAAGAAGACCAGTTGCGAATTTCAATCAGAGTTTTGCGAGCCGTTTACTGGTCAAGCTATTGCGACGCTATTGGGTCTGCCTCGTGACCGGTGGCCGGAAGTGGCACATGATGCGTCTGATCTGGGTCTCGCCATGGGGATCGAGGCGAAACGACATGAGGCCCGCTTCAACGCCGCTTGTGACAGGCTTTTTGCACTAGCAGATGAACTTGTGACACGCGTCCGGCAGGGCGAAGACAGCGAGAGCTATGTCGCAAGAATGATCGCGGAATTTGACCGCAATGGTGACTGCAGTCACGAAGAGCTTCTCAATACGATCGTGATTTCGATCTTTGGCGGTGTCGACACCACGCGCAGCCTTTTGGGCCTTGGACTGTCGCTTTTCATGGATCACCCCGATCAGTGGCAGTTGCTTCGCGAAAACGAAGATCTGATCCCGTCTGCAGTCGAAGAGTTTATCCGCGCACGCCCCACAACGACATGGGCCACACGGGAAGCCATCGAAGATGTCGAACTCAATGGTGATGTGATTGCAAAAGGCACGGTTGTGCATTTGCTCGTTCATGCCTCTGCACGTGATCCTGAGATCTGCGATGCCCCCGAGTTTGACATCACCGCGAAGCGGCGCATGCATTTCGGATTTGGTGGTGGTGCGCATCACTGCATTGGCCATTTCGTGGCTAGAACAGACATAGCCTGCGCGCTGGGCGCGTTGCGGCAGACATTTCACAAGCTGGACTACGACGGCACGCCAGAGTGGCTGCCTGACAGTGGCAACACGGCCGCCGTGCGACTTCCCATTAGATACGAGGTGGCGTGATGCGTTTTGAAGGTCGTAGAGCTTTGGTGACAGGCGCTGCTGGCGGGATCGGTATGGTTCTGGTCGAACTGCTGCGGTCTGAAGGCGCCAAGGTCGCGGTGAGTGATCGGGACAGTTCCCATGTGACGGCGGATGCGCATGTGGATGGCGACCTTCTTGACGGTGCCTTTTGTGATGCCCTTCCAGGCCGCGCGACCGAGGCGTTGGGAGGTTTGGACATTCTTTGCAACAACGCGGGCGTCATAACGCGCGGCGACATTACAGAGGCGACAGATGCCGACTTTGCACTGACAATGAGTGTTAACGTAGAAGCCCCGTTCCGCATTTGCCGAGCCGCAGTACCGATCATGGCGGACGGTGGCGGTGGGGCCATAGTCAACACGTCGTCTTGCTGGGGGCTGCGTCCTGGGCCGAACCACCCGCTTTACGTGATGTCCAAGGCCGCGATTGCATCGCTGACCCAATGTCTGGGGCGTGATCATGCGCATCAGGGCATCCGTGTGAATGCGGTTTGCCCAAACGAGGTGAACACGCCGATGTTGCGCAGCGGTTTCGCCAAGCGAGGCTTTGATCCGGACAAGGCCGTCGAAGAACTGAACAAGACAGTGCCGCTCGGCCACATTGCTGAGCCAGAGGAAGTGGCGGATGTGATTGCTTTTCTGGCCTCTGACGCGGCGCGCTACATGTGCGGCGCCCTGATTGAGGTCAACGGCGGGAAACCTGTGACATGAGCCGGTTTGAGGGAAAAGTGGCGCTTGTCACCGGCGCGTCATCGGGCATGGGTGCCGCCACGGCGAAGCTTTTGGCGGACGGTGGCGCGCGGGTCTTTGCAGCACAGCGCGGCGGGTCCGAGCATGAAGATATCGCCGCCGACTTTGCTGATCCGAGCGCGCCTGAGGCGGTCATCACGGCTGTGAAAGACACGGCTGGTCAGCTCGATATTCTTGTCAACAACTCAGGCGTCATGCGCGAGGGGACGGTCGAAGAAAGCACTCTCGAAGACTGGCATTTTCAGTTGCAGGTCAACTTGACCGCGCCTTTCCTGTTGATCCGCCATGCCATGCCCATGCTGCGAGCGGGCGAGGGTGCAATCGTCAATG
Organism: uncultured Roseovarius sp.; assembly: GCA_963422235.2. Taxonomy (GTDB): domain Bacteria; phylum Pseudomonadota; class Alphaproteobacteria; order Rhodobacterales; family Rhodobacteraceae; genus Roseovarius. The sequence continues at coordinate 708,068 of CAXMWV010000002.1, read as the reverse complement.
TTGGTTCTATTGAGGGCCTGGGGAATAACCCGCGCCACCCGGCTTATGGGGCGTCCAAGGCGGGGCTACACGGGTTGACCCGTGCCGTGGCTGTGGATTACGGGGAAGATGGCGTGCGTTGCAACGCTGTCGCGCCGGGCTGGATCGACACGGACCTCAACGAGGCTTTCATTGATGGCATGCCTGACCCTGCCGCATTCCGACGCGAGATTGGCGGCATTCACCCCATCCGTCGCACGGGCAGACCCGATGAAGTGGCCCAACTGATTTGCTGGTTGGCGAGCGACGAAGCCAGTTTCGTCACAGGGCAGGTATTCACCATTGATGGCGGTCGGATGGCCCAGTTGAGTTTGCCATGAAAGTTTCGAAACTCCCCAAGGATCCCGGACCTGCGGCTTGGAACGATGTCCTCCCGACGGCGGCACCTTCCGTTGTGCTGTCGGACCATTTGAACGCGGATTGGTTGGTGATCGGCGCCGGTTTCGCGGGGCTTTCCGCCACGCGGCGGTTGTCTCAGTTGCATCCCGACGCTCGTATCGTTCTGCTCGAGGCTCGCCGCGTCGGGTCGGGTCCAGCCGGGCGCAACTCAGGTTTCATGATTGATCTGCCCCATGACCTGTCGTCGAGTGATTATGGCGGGGACACGGAGCAGGATCTGAAGCAAATTCGGATGAACCGGGCGGGTATAGATTTCGCGGCTGACATGGCGGCAGACTTTGGGCTGAGCGAAGAAGCTTTCGTGCGGTCGGGCAAGGTGAATGCGGCGGCCACGGATGCGGGCACCCGGCACAATCAAGACTATGCGGCGCATTTGGCCAAACTGGGTGAACGCAGCGAGATGCTGGATGCCCAACAGATGCAGACGCTGACTGGAACAGGTTACTACCAAAGTGGCCTTTACACCCCAGGCACCGCGATGATCCAACCGGCACTTTTCGTGCGCGGGTTGGCGGGCGGATTGCAGTCAAATCGCGTTCAGGTTTTCGAAGAAAGCCCGGTAGTGGAGCTTTCGAAGTCGGATGTCTGGACCGCAAAAACGCCATCAGGTTCGGTGAGTGCGCCCAAAGTGATCCTTGCGGTGAATGGTCATGCTAACAGCTTTGGTCACTTCAAGGGCCGTTTGCTTCACGTTTTCACCTACGCGTCCATGACGCGGGCACTGACCGAAGATGAGGTCAAAAGATTGGGTGGTGAGAAACGCTGGGGCGCGACGCCTGCCGATCCGATGGGTACGACCGTGCGGCGTATTTCCGGGACAGGCGGTGACAGGATCATCATCCGCAATCGGTTCACTTGTGACCCGTCCATGGAGGTCAGCGACCAGCGTATTGCGCGTGTCGGTCGCGATCATGACCGTGCTTTTGACGCACGTTTCCCAATGCTGAACGGGGTTGAGATGGAGTATCGTTGGGGCGGTCGGCTTTGCCTCAGTCGCAACGGTGTCGGTGCATTCGGAGAGGTAGATGACGGCCTCTATTCTGCCTGTTGTCAAAATGGGCTGGGCGTGGCCAAGGGGACAACGCTCGGTATGGCAGCCGCAGAACTAGCGTCGGGCGAGAAGAGTTGGCTGGTCGATGCCTTGCTGGAACAGGACGCGCCAGTGCGACTGCCGCCCATGCCACTGACCTATATCGGGGCCAACGCCGTGATGCGGTGGGGTGAACACAAAGCGGGACGTGAGTTGTAGCTGGCTTTCACGCCTGGCTTTTTGACAGGTCTTTCAAGATCGGACAATCGGGTCGCTCATCCCCTGCGCAGGATTTCACCAATTCTGCCAGGGTGGCTCGCATTTCCTGTAGCCGACCAATTTTCGAGTCAATCTGCCTGAGGTGGTCCTGCGCCACGGCTTTAACGTCACTGCTGGCACGCTCTGTGTCTTCGTACAGCGCAAGCAACCGTCGACAGTCTTCGATCGCAAAGCCCAACTCCCGCGCGCGCCCGAGAAAAGCCAGCTTATGCGCATCCGTTTCGCGAAACACTCGGTATCCATTGGTGTCTCGGGCTGGACTGATCAGGCCGATGTCTTCGTAGTAGCGAATGGTCTTCGCTGGCAGGCCAGTTTGGCGAGAGATGTCTCCGATGTTCATGGTGTGGCAGCTTTCAGGTTTCGCAGACGAAGGGCATTGGTCACAACGAAAACGGAACTCAGCGCCATGGCACCGGCGGCCATCATTGGCGACAGCATGGTGCCGGAGAACGGATAGAGCAATCCCGCCGCGACGGGGATGAGGGCAGCGTTATAGGCGAAGGCCCAGAAAAGGTTCTGCCGGATGTTGCGCATGCTGCGCACTGAAATGTGGCGCGCTGTGCTGACTGCGCGCAGGTCATCCGACATAAGGACGATATCCGCCGCCTCAATTGCAACGTCCGTGCCTGAGCCTACGGCGATGCCGACATCCGCCTGCGCAAGGGCAGGGGCGTCGTTGATGCCATCTCCGACAAACGCCACTGGTCCCAATTCGCGGCGCAGCTCTGCCAAGGCGGCCTGTTTGTCGCCCGGACGGAGTTCCGCGCGCACAGTATCAATGCCGAGGCTATATGCGACCGCGTCTGCAGTGGCGCGCGTGTCGCCGGTGAGCATGGCCACCTTGAGACCAGACTGTTGTAGATGCGAAATCGTATTTTGCGTCGTGTCCTTGATTTGGTCAGTCACGGAAAGAACGGCATTCAAAACGCCATCGACAGCCACGAAAACCGGTGTTTGTGCTTTGTCTGACATGGCGTTGGCCGTTTCATGACCGGCTGCGATGTCGACGCCGCTCTCTTCCATCAATCGCGCTGTGCCGATCAGGAGCCTTTGGTTCGCTACGGTTGCACTCAACCCGTCACCGCGCAGTGCCTGGACATCGTTTGCGTCCTCAAGCGCCAAACCTTTCTCAATGGCTGCATCGACAATCGCCCGTGCAATCGGGTGTTCGGAGCTTTGCTCAGCAGAGGCAGTCAGGCGAAGTACATAATCAGTTTCTGAACCGTTCAACGGCACAATGTCTGCAACTGTCGGTCGGCCTTCGGTCAGGGTGCCTGTCTTGTCGAACGCCACAACGCGAACCTCCTCCAGCCGCTGCAGCGCTTCGCCTTGGCGGAAAAGCACGCCAAGCTCTGCCGCGCGCCCCGTGCCCACCATAATCGACGTGGGCGTGGCAAGACCCATGGCGCAAGGGCACGCGATGATCAGGACGGAAACACCGGCAACAAGGGCAAAGCTCAGGACCGGTTCTGGCCCGATCGCAATCCATGTGCCAACAGTCAGCAAGGCAATCGCAATCACGATTGGCACAAAGATCGCAACCACTTTGTCCGCTAGGGACTGGATGGGCAGGCGTGCACCCTGAGCTTGCTGCACCATGTCGACAATTTTAGCCAGAACCGTGTCGACGCCGACATGCGTGGCCTCCATCACCAAAGCGCCCTGTCCGTTGAGGGTGCCACCGGTAAGCTTGTGATTGGCGGCTTTTTCAACCGGCAGAGGTTCCCCGGTTAGCATGCTTTCATCGACGAAGGAGGTGCCTTCCAAAACACGCCCGTCGACGGGGATACGTTCACCCGGTTTTACGACCAGCGTGTCGCCGGTTTGAACCATGCCGAGATCGATTTCCCTGACTTGATCCCCCTGCCGTATATGCACGTTATTGGGTTGCAGCCCGATCAGTGCGCGAATGGCGGCACCTGCTTGGCCACGGGCACGGGCCTCAAGGTAACGCCCAAGCAAAATGAGTGTGACGATGACTGCCGCGGCCTCGAAGTACACGGATGCGGTTCCGGCAGGCAGCACCGATGGCGCAAAAAGCGCAACCGTGGAATAGGTCCAAGCAGCCCCCGCGCCCAAAGCCACCAGGGAGTTCATGTCTGGCGCGCCGCGAAGCAGGGCGGGAAAACCGCGCGTGAAGAACTGTTGTCCCGGCCAAAGGAGGACGATGGTGGTCAGCAGAAACTGCAGCGTCCAGAACGTTGTGTGACCCAAGTTGGCGTGAAGGAAAGAATGCACCGCCGGGAAAATGTGCCCTCCCATTTCCGACAGGAAGACCGGCAACGTGAAAATGGCTGCGATCCATGTGCGTTCAAGCGCGTCTTCTGCTTCCTTGTCTTCTCGGACAGTGAGGGCCGAACCGGCCTCGGACAGTTTTCCCGGATAGCCCGCATTGCGCAAAGCGTCGGTAAGGTTGTCAGCAGGGACATCAGGGGCGTCTACCAGGGCAGATCGCGAGGCGAAGTTGACCCTTGCATCCAAGACACCCGGAACGGCATTCAAAGCCCGTTCCGCCCGCCCTGCGCAGCCCGCGCAAGACATGCCTTCAATTTCAAATCGCATGGGATGTGCGGTCATACTCATGCCCTTTCCACGACCTGTATAAAGGTTCCAGTGACTGGAAGGTCAAGGGGTGTTTGTTGGTTGGTTGCGTCTAACCGCGGCTGCGCAGTTTGAATGTGCCGGTGGCAGTGGCCACCAGCGTCCCTTCGTCGTCATGAAGCACGCCGTCGCAAAAGTAAGTCTTGCGCCCACCACCGGTCACATGTGCTGTCGCGATCAGGCGGGTTCCCTTGGCCTCGGCCAAGTAGTTTACGGTCAGCGACAAAGTCAGCGCCATTTGCTTATCGCTCGGGTCGCCAGTGTAGCAGCCCGCGTAACCCATGGCGCTGTCCAGAAGGGTCGCATGCACCCCGCCATGCGGGCGACCCTGGCGATTGCGTATGTGTTCGGTCAACGGTGCCTCAACCGTGGCGCATCCCTCTGACCATGCCGTGAGTGTCATTCCGAGCAGCGCTTGCAACGGGTAGGGTGGCTCAATCAAACGTGGATCAATCGGGTCTGTCATCGGGTGGCGGCCTCCAATCCGGCAAGGGCAAACTGGGGCACATAAGCACCCAGTTTCAACCCGCGCTCCGGGTCAGAGCCGGTTCCATCAAGCGCGCGTTTTTTCACGCCCTGCAAAATGGCTGCCATGCGGAAGAAGCAAAAGGCGAGGTAAAAGTTGAAATCGTCAATCCCTGACAGACCGCGCCGCTGGCAGTAGGTGTCGACAAACCGGGCGTCGGACCAAAGGCCAAGCGTGTCTCGGTTCACTCCGGCCAGGCCGCGGCCTTCTCTGGTGGCAGGCATCGACCATTGCATGATGACGGCTGCCAAGTCGGCATAGGGGTGACCGAGGGTCGAGAGTTCCCAATCCAGTACTGCGCGCACCTCTCGCCCGTCCGGTGAAAACAGCAGGTTGTCGAGGCGGTAGTCACCATGGACCAACCCTCGCTGTCCGTCATCCGCTGGCATGTTGGCCTGTAGCCAGTCGATCAGGGCATCCATGTCTGGAACATCCTCAGTCTGGCTGGCGCGGTACTGTTTGGTCCAGCGATCCGTCTGGCGTTGGCAATAGTGGCCGGTCGGGCCGTAGTCTGATAAGCCAACCGCATCGACATCGACGTCATGAATGGCCACCAATACGCGGTTCATCTCATCGATCACTTGCCCGCGTGCATCCGGTGAAAGCTCTGGCAACGCAGGTTGATCGAACGCGTGTCCCTCTACCATGTCCATGATGTAGAATGCGGACCCGATCACCGTGTCATCTTCGCAAAGCGCGTGCATGTGGGGGACGGGCACATTGCTGTTTTGCAAAGCCATTTGAACCCGAAACTCGCGGTCAACTGCGTGGGCGGACTTCAGCAAAACGCCGGGGGGTTTGCGGCGCAGCACGTAGGCCTTTTTCCCGGTGTCAATTCGGTAAGTCGGGTTTGACTGTCCACCAGTGATCTTTGTTGCAGATATTGGCCCTTCGAAGCCCAGAATATGCGCGCGCGCCCAAGTTTCGACAGCGTCGAGATCGAAATCGGCTCGGGTCATGTCGCGTTCTCGCGAAACTCTGGCAGGACGTAGTCGGCGAACTGTTGGCGCAGGGTGAGTTTTGAGACTTTCCCTGTTGCGGTCAGCGGAAGAGCATCAACGAATACAATGTCATCCGGCAACTGCCATTTGGCGAATTTAGAGGACATGAAGTCATGCATCTCGGACAGTTCAGGCCGCGCGTCTCCCGCTGGTACAGCCACCAGAACCGGGCGCTCGTCCCACTTTGGGTGCGGCACTGCAATCACGGCACAGGCTGCGATGTCGGGATGGGCGGTGGCGTGGTTTTCAAGGTCGATCGAGCTGATCCATTCTCCGCCGGACTTCACCAGGTCCTTTGCGCGGTCGCGTACGATAAGTCGTCCATTTTCATCCAAAGTCGCCACATCGCCTGTGCCGAACCATCCGTCTTCGTCAAAGGTAGCCTCGCTCGCCGCCTCATTTTCAAAATATGACGCGATGATCGTATTGCCTCGCACGAAGAGTTCGCCTGCGGTTTCGCCGTCATGAGGCAGCGGTGCGCCCTCATCATCGACGATCTTGAAGTCTACGCCGAAAAGACGTCGCCCTGCACCGATCTTGGCATCAACCTGTTCATCGAAACTGGCGTTTTCCAATCCTGCTGGCAGAAGGCCCCGCGTGCCAATGGGGCTCATCTCAGTCATCCCCCAGGCCTGGTTGACTTTCACGCCCATCTTCTCAAACGCGGCGATCATCGCACGGGGGGCGGCGGAACCGCCGACGACCAGATCCTTGAAGCCATTCGGGATACGTCCACGCGTTTCTATTTCCGCTTGCAACCCTGCCCAAACCGTCGGCACGCCCCACGCCGAATACACCTCCTCGCGGTCCATCAGGTCAAAAAGGCTTGCCCCGTCCAGATGCCGGCCCGGCATTACCATGGACATGCCCGCCAGAGGCGCGGTGTAGGGCATGCCCCAGGCGTTGACATGAAACAGCGGTACAACGGGCAGCACCTTCTGGCCCGCCGCCATGCTTTGCGGGTGCCCTGCAACCACCATCAGCGCGTGCAAAACAGTAGACCGGTGCGAGTAAAGCGCGCCTTTGGGGTTGCCAGTGGTGCCAGACGTGTAGCACAGCCCGGCGGCGGTGTTTTCTGGGAACTCGGGCCAGTCCACGATGCCATCTTCGGCATCCAGTATATCCTCGTAGCACAACAGGCTAAGCGTGCTGTCGGGCATGTGCGCCCGCTCGGTCATCACCACGATTTGTATGCCGTCTGGCAAGACATGCACGTTGTCTTCCACGAGCGGTACAAGGCTAAGGTCCACGAATAGGACGGAGTTCCGGGCGTGATTGAAGATGTAGGCCATCTGTTCCGCAGGCAGACGCGGGTTGATGGTGTGACAGACGGCCCCAATACCGGATATGCCGTAGTAAAGCTCAAAATGCCGGTATCCGTTCCATGCCAGCGTCCCGATACGGTCACCCGTCTTTACGCCCAAACGCCGCAATGCCTGCCCAAGCTTTGCCACGCGTTCAAGAAGATCGGGATAGGTGATGCGATGGACGTCACCTTCGTCGCGCACGGACGTGATCCCCTGATCCGGAAAAGCCTCAGCTGCGAAGGTCAGAATGTCGATGATCCGAAGATCGCGATGCATCATCAGGCCTTGCATTCGGCGCTGTCCTCTCACGGTTGGGTTTTGTGACGGTTGCATAAAGGGGCAGGGGGATCAATTGTCCTGCGGGCTTGACTCTGGCGGCCAAGGGCGCAAAGCCGTGGGAAACGAAAAAGGCCAGCCGACGACAGGAGCTTTGCTATGTCCTTTGACCGTTCCATCAAGATTGCCCCGTCCATCCTGTCGGCTGACTTTGCCAATTTTGGTGCAGAGATCAGAGCGATTGAAGCGCAGGGTGCGGACTGGGTGCATGTGGATGTGATGGACGGCCACTTCGTGCCAAACCTCACCTTCGGACCCCCGGCGGTGAAGGCGTTCCGCCCGCATGTCAAAACGGTGATGGATGTGCACCTGATGATCTCACCGGTGGACCCGTACATCGAAGCCTATGCCGAGGCAGGCGCGGATGTGATTACGGCGCACCTAGAGGCCGGACCACATGTTCATCGTACGCTTCAAGCAATCCGATCCAACGGGGCCAAGGCGGGGCTTGCGCTCAACCCGGCGACGGGGATTGAGGATGTGGAGTATCTGCTCGATATGGTTGATCTGATCTGTGTGATGACTGTGAACCCTGGGTTTGGGGGACAGTCCTTCATTCACAGCCAGGTGGCCAAGGTCGAACGCCTGCGCAATATGATCGGTGATCGTCCCATACACATCGAAATTGATGGCGGTATCACACCCGAGACAGCCCCCCTCATGACCGCGGCTGGCGCAGATGTGCTGGTGGCAGGGTCCGCAGTGTTCAAGGGCGGATCAGTGGAGAAACCGCAGGTGTATGGCGACAATATCAAGTCTATTCGCGCGGCGGCTGAAAAGCCCCTGCGACCCTGAATGCCAATGCGCGATGGCGTGATCTTCGTGGCCACCGGGGCCGGATATCTTGATCTGGCCCAACAAGCCGCGCAGTCTTTGCGGGACACCAATCCTGGACTGCCTGTCGATGTGTTTACGGACCTGAAAGATGATCCGGGCAACGACGTGTTTGATCAGGTCCACGATGTGCCTTCGGCCCACCCGCGCGTGAAACTGGAATGCTTTGCCAAGGCGCGATTTGACAGGGTCCTCTTTCTGGATTGCGATGTCTTGGTGCTTGCGCCGCTCGATGATCTTTTCGATCTGACCGACCGCTTTCCGCTAAGCATTGCCCATGACGTGCGGCGGCGTTCTGATTTGGTGCGCAAAGGACATGCGGTTGAGACGCCTTACGCGTTTCCACAGATGAACTCCGGCGTCATGGTTTATCGCAATGATGATGAAATGGCCGCCTTCTTTGCCGAATGGAAGCGCCGCTATGATGCATCCGGCGAAGCGCGGGATCAGATCACGCTGAAAGACCTGTTGTGGGAAAGCGACCTGCGATTTTACGTCTTGCCGCCAGAATTCAATCTGCGCCGCGTGACGGAGTTGGAAGCGTGGGAGCCACTGGATGCAATCCCGACGATCGTGCATTCGCACCGTCTGCTTCAGCACCTGAGAGACCAGGGTGAGCGCGTCACTGATTTGCAGCGCCTTCGAGAGCTGGAGCAAGACGCGCTTGCGGAGGAGTGGGAGGCCGATGGCGATAACGCACCATGGACGCCCATTTCGTTGCCGTCCAAACGCTGATCAATGCGTCGAATTTCAGCGCGTTGGCTTAGGTTTATTCCGCGAAGGCGCTCGACCGGTTCAGCCGAGATGGGTCGTTTTCAACCCCGCTGAGCGATCCATGCGTTGATTGCTTTCACGAGTCGCTCCGCGGCGGGGCCGTTTGCATAAACCTCGGTCACCGGGTGGCGCTTTTCGTCATCATCTTCAGCTATAACCAAAGCCGGTCGATAGAGCTGCCGGGTGCGCCCATCCTTGCGGCTTATGGTGGTTTGCACCTCTGCGCGCAACAAACCATCCAGCGGGAATTGTCTTAGCTGGTATTTCAGGACCGTACGCCGTCGCAAAGTTATCATCCCTTCGCGCCGGTCCAGGATGATTTGCAGCCGCTCCACGAAAACGCATAACGCGGCGAAACCCATGCCACCACCGGCAAGCGCGAACAGTAGGCCTTCCCACACCCCGTCAAACGCCATTCCAAGCCCGGGGGCGACGAAGCAGAAGATAAACAGAACAAGCATGATGGCGATAAGCCAAGGTACGTCTTCTGCGACGAAAATTTGCGAGTTGTTGAGTTTGATTTTCATAGCGCTGCCACTTTGCGCTGCCACTTTTTTGCAGACAGCGTAAACCAATCCAGTTGAAAGAAAGAGTCAAAAGGGCCGCGTTTCAAAGCGGCCCCTTTAGATGACGGAAAAGATCAGGCTGCGATCTGGATCGCGTCCACGGCCTCGTTTGCCTTGGCGATCGAGGCGCCCGCGTCCGTTCCCATTTGATCGGCTGCGATCACGGTGACATCGGTGATGCCCAAGAAGGACAACACGTGACGCAGGTACGGCGTGGCAAAATCCACGGGTGCGCCTTCGGGAACACCGCCAGAGGCCAGAGCGATGACAGCCTTTTTTCCTTCCAAAAGACCAATGGGTCCATTTTCGGTGTAGCGGAATGTCACCCCGGCGCGCGCCACAAGGTCGATCCAGGCTTTCAAAGCGGCGGGAACGGAGAAATTGTACATTGGCAGGCCGATGACAATCGTGTCTGCGGCTTTCAATTCATTGACCAGTTTATCTGACAAAGCCAGCGTATCCTTCTGGGCGTCGGTACGGCTGTCTTGGGGGGTAAAGTTCGCGTTCACCCAATCTTCGGTCAATTGCGGCAGAGGTGTGTCGGCCAGATCTCGGGCGATGACATGGTTCGGGGAGTGCTTTTCCACAATTTTTGCGGTCAGGTCGCGGGTGACAGAGCCCTGGTGACGGGCGGAGGTGTCGATATGCAAAACTGTATGGGTCACGGGATGCATCCTTTCATGGTGCGTTGTAATGTGATTGGGGAAAAGATAACTTGTGCTATTTGGAACGCAACGATAGCCTGCGAAGAGTTTATGTTTGATTTTGCACATAAGGAAAACCTGCCACCATGGACAACTGGGATGAAGTAAGGACGGCCTTCCACGTGGCGCGTGTCGGTACTGTCAGCGGTGCAGCAGATGTCTTGGGTGTCCACCACGCCACGGTGATCCGCCACATTGATGCCCTTGAGGAACGGCTTGGTGTGAAACTCTTTCAGCGGCATGCGCGGGGCTATACGCCGACGGAAGCCGGTGACGACCTGCTGCGCGTCGCGCAGGCAACGGACGATCAGTTTAGCCAGTTGGCTGGGCGTATCCGTGGACGGGGCAATGATGTGTCTGGTGAATTGGTGGTGACATCGCTCGGCGGACTGAGCCATCTTCTGGTGCCAGTGCTCACCGAATTCCAGGTCATGCACCCAGGCATTCTTGTACGGTTTCTCACGGGCGATCGTCTGTTTCGTTTGGAATATGGCGAAGCCCATGTCGCTTTGCGCGCAGGCAGCCCACCGGATCAGCCGGACAACGTAGTGCAGGCGTTTCACCGGCAGAAGATCACACTCTTTGGAAGTGAGGCCTATGCGAAACGCAACGGCCTGCCCGTTTCTGAGGCCGATCTGAAGGATCACTGGTTTGTCAGTGGTGACGATCCTAAAACGCGTGCGCCCTTTGCGGTGTGGCTGCGGGAAAACGTGCCGTTGGACAGGATCACATTCCGCAGCAGTGACGTGCATGCGCAGCGTCGAGCGATCCGCGAAGGCGCCGGGCTTGGTTTCATGTCACGGATTGAGGCGGCGGAGGCAGGCGACTTGATCGAAGTGCTTGAACCGCGCGACGAATGGGCGGCCCCGCTTTGGCTGGTCACTCATATGGATCTTCACCGCACGACCAAGGTGCAGGCGTTTCTGAGCTTTCTGAAAGAGCGCGCCGCGGAATGGGATGAAGTCTAGAGATAGGTCAGACAAATCCCGCATCTGACAAGCCATCTGCGAGGGCGCTAAAGTTCAAACGTGGCGCGTCGTCCTTTTCGCCTTTCGGCGCAAGTGGCTTGATGGATGTTACCTCTGCTTCGGCAAAAGTTTCCAGCTGTGCGGGATAGGCGTTGAATGCCCTTGTCCAATGTCGGCGCTGAAAGAGCGCCACCCGCGCGCCCGTTGGCATTGCAAAGGGTGCGAGGTGAAAGGCAGACCCTTCCGCGCCGACCAAGACTTCGGCATTCATGTAACGCGCCAGCTGATCTGCGATGGAGTATTGCTCCGGGTAGAATATGTCGTACCCGGCTTTGCGCATCATCTCTTCGATACGCTCTTCCTGGTCGACAAGTTTGTCGTCTTTGTGGAGTTGAGTGCGCGAGATGTAGAGCTTCGATGATCCTTTGGGGCGAATACGAGCAGCCACACGCGCGCGGATTTCACGACGGAAAATGGGTGTGCCTGCGATCCAGCCCAACGGCCCGAACCCAGGTGAGGGCAAAAGCAGCGTCTCGTAGCGTGTCGGGTGCGTTGGCAAGTGAACGGCAAGGCCATCTGTCAACAGCGACAGGAACGGGCCAAAGCGGCGGTCAATCGCGATAGAGAAATCGACGCCTCTGTTCGGGATGACAACAATTCCGTCAAGTTCGTCACGGTAGTATCCCGCTGCCCAAAGCCGGATCAGCGTCTCAACAAGGAAATGCCCGAAATGATGTCTGCCAATACCCGCAAACATCCAGCGTCCGGTTTGTGTTTCTGCAAATGGCATCTCGTCGATTTCGGGCACGGCCGACAGGCGTGATCCCGACAACAGTGTTCGGGACATGTGGCGGAAATTGCCATCCGCACGCACAACCCCGCATGACATGGAGCTGCCTTTGCTCATGGGCAGGACAATGGCATTCTGCATCCGCTCCACATGGGCGGGGGGCAGTGCCTTGGATGAAATCTCCAGATCCCCCTCAATCATCGGACAGTTCTGTCTCCAGGAACTTCTCGAATGCATCAAGGTTGATGGCTTCAAACTGTCCGAAGCTTTGCATCCAGATGCTGGCATCGCGCAAGGCGTCGGGCTCAAGTTTGCACCATTTCACGCGCCCTCGCTGTTCCTGACTGATCAGACCAGCCCGCGACAGGATGCCAAGATGCTTGGAAATCGCGGCGAGTGACATGTTGAACGGCTCGGCCACGTCTGTCACCGCCATATCGTCTTCCAACAACATCACAAGGATCGCACGACGCGTCGGATCGGCAAGGGCGGAAAAGACGGCATCAAGCGGGTTAGACATACCCCTGTAAAGCGTTGTCCGCCGGTCGAGGTCAACCGTTTTGATCCATCCTGAACAGAGAGTTTAACTGCACCTTTACCGCTTTGGTTCAGATTTAACGGCGATACCTCGTGCAGACTAAGTAGGGTCGGCCCACTAATGCAACCTGAAAGCACCGTGAAGATTTTCGACAGCATAATGCTGGCGTCCAAGTCATTCGTGTACAGATGTGAGAGCGATGACCATGACACGATGCGCTACATGTCTGGATGCGTTCGTGACGTGACTGGCTTTTATCCAGAGCAATTGTTGAACAATCGAGAGCGCAGCTACGCCTCGATCGTGCACCCCGAAGATATGCAAAGGACAGATGACCTGATCGAAGCCGCGATTGCTGAAAACCGATCGTGGGATATGGACTATCGTTTGCTGCGTCCTGATGGGTCTGACGTCCTCGTACGGGAAAGGGGGGCAGCCGTCTATGAGGACGGGGAATTGGCCTATCTTCAGGGACTGGTCTGCGATGCCACTGAGGAGCAGCGCTTACGCCATGAGATTGAGCAACGAGCCTTTGATACCAAACAGGCCAACAGTGACATCTTGGAGCTGGCCAATCGTATTGTGCAATCCGTGCGGGCGCTCCGGATGTTGTCCGTCAACTCGCAAATTGAAGCAGCGCGTGCGGGTGACGCGGGCAAAGGTTTTGCCGTCGTGGCGGCCGAGATCAGTAAGTTGGCTGAAACCAACGCAGACTGTGCAAACGAGATCGCCGCACGGATGTCGCGATAGCTGCGGAGACGCGTTGATCGAACATAAACTCAACTGATTGGTTGAATATCGCGGAAACCGCTTGGAGTGACGATTGCTGGGGAAATCGCTCGACTGTCTGGATGAGTAGAATGAGAAATAAGTAATAAATACAAATGCTTAAGCGAGCAAAACTCGCGCATCGGGCCAGCTTGACTCACGACAATGGTCATCATAGCAATGCAGCAACATTTCTGACGGGGAAGATGTGGCGGATCCTGACCAAAAAGAGCGGCTTGCGCAGCTTGAGGAACGGATCGAACGGCTCAAAGCCAAGGACGCACCCAAGCCCCATCAGGAAGAACACTACTCCCAGGCGCAACTGGCCTGGCGGATGGTGATTGAAATGGTGGCCGGTCTTGGGATCGGTTTTGGCATAGGGTACGGGATAGACTACCTGCTTGGTACACTCCCGATATTCCTGGTCATATTTACATTGCTGGGGCTCGCGGCGGGCATCAATACGATGATGCGGTCGGCCAAGGAAATCCAGCAGCAGATGGAAGATGATACCGCCTCAAAGGGCGATCAGTGAGGGCAACACATGGCGAGCGATAGTGGCGGCAAAGAACTGATTTTCCACCCGATGGATCAATTCATCGTCAAGCCTCTGTTTGGCGACGGGCCAGTTGGCCTGTTCACGGTTACAAACGTGACGTTCTGGATGGCACTGAGCATTCTGTGCATCATTGGTCTGCTGGTTCTGGGCACGTCCGGGCGCAAAACAGTGCCGACGCGGATGCAGTCGATTGCTGAACTGGCCTACGGGTTCATTCGCAAGATGGTGGAAGACGTAGCGGGCAAAGATGCGCTGCCCTACTTCCCCTACATCATGACCCTGTTCATGTTCATCGTATTCTCGAACTTCCTAGGGCTGATCCCGGGTTCATTCACCACCACCAGCCACATTGCAGTTACGGCTGTGATGGCGATGGCGGTGTTCCTGGCCGTGACCATCCTGGGTTTTGTAAAGAACGGTGTTGGCTTCTTCAGCCTGTTCTGGATCAGTTCTGCCCCGCTGCCGCTGCGGCCCATTCTGGCGCTTATCGAGATCATTTCTTACTTCGTACGCCCGGTCAGTCATTCCATTCGTCTGGCGGGCAACATGATGGCCGGACACGCGGTGATTAAGGTTTTCGCGGCGTTTGCGCCGATGGTTCTGATTTCCACCGGTATTGGCCTTGTGGTGACCCCCCTCTCGATCCTCGCGATCACAGCGATTTATGCGCTGGAGGTGCTGGTGTCCTTCATCCAGGCCTACGTGTTCACGATCTTGACGTGTGTCTATCTGAAGGACGCGCTTCATCCGCATCACTAACAAACTGCCGGGGCGACCCGGCGAACCAAGAACAACTGACATTCCATCGTAAGGAGAAATCAAATGGAAGGTGACGTCGTACAAATGGGTGCTTACATCGGCGCTGGTCTGGCCTGTACAGGTATGGGCGGCGCGGCTGTTGGTGTGGGCCACGTGGTGGGTAACTTCCTGTCGGGTGCCCTGCGCAACCCCTCCGCCGCTGGCGGTCAGACAGCCACCATGTTCATCGGTATCGCGTTCTCGGAAGCGCTGGGGATCTTCTCGTTCCTCGTTGCACTTCTGCTGATGTTCGCCGTTTAATCCAAGCGGAACCTGATCCTTACGGCTGGGTGGTGGCCGCGCGTCGCCACCCGGTTTAAACGGAAAGCTTCCTTTGGAGATTAAACATGGCATCCGAAACAACATCAGGTGAAGGCCACGTAAGCCCCCTGTCTCTTGAAGAAGCGGGCATTTGTGTTGACGCCAATGGCGGCGCCATCGGCATGCCGCAGCTGTGCACCGACTGGTTCGGCAATCAGATTTTCTGGCTGGTGATCACCCTGGTGATTATCTACTTCGTGTTGGCCAAGATCGCGTTGCCTCGTATCGCGGCCGTACTTGCGGAACGGCAGGGCACGATCACCAATGATTTGGCAGCAGCGGAAGACCTGAAGGCCAAAGCGGTTGAAGCCGAGGACGCCTATCACAAGGCGCTCGCTGATGCGCGGGCCGAGGCTCAGACGATCATTGCGGCCACGAAAGCCGACATAAAGGCTGAGTTGGACAAGGCGACGGCCAAGGCTGACGCTGAAATTGCAGCCAAGGCCGCTGAGGGCGAAGAAGCGATTTCTGCCATCCGTGCGAATGCCATGGAAAGCGTGAAGGAAGTTGCCCAATCTGTTGCGGCCGATCTTGTCACCGCCATGGGATCAAAGGCTGACAACAAAGCGATTACCGCGGCCGTGGCCGATCGGATGAAAGGATGATTGGTATGAGAGCGCTGACAACATCTCTCCTCATCATGACCGCTGCGACACCGGCGCTTGCCGCTGGCGACAAGCCGTTCTTCTCGCTTTTCAACACTGATTTCGCAGTGCTGATCGGCTTTATCTGCTTCTTCTCGGTTTTGTTTTATCTGAAGGTTCCGTCGTTGATTGGTGGTCTTCTAGACAAGCGCGCCGACGGCATCCAGGCAGAGTTGGACGAAGCACGCGCCATCCGCGAAGAAGCGCAGACGTTGCTGGCTGGATTCGAGCGCAAGCACAAAGAAGTGCAGGAGCAAGCGGACCGCATCGTCGCGCATGCCAAGGAAGAGGCAGCGGAAGCTGCAGAGCAGGCCAAAGCTGATCTCGAAGTGTCCATCGCGCGCCGCATCAAGGCGGCCGAAGATCAGATTGCGTCTGCCGAGGCGAGCGCGGTCAAGGAAGTTCGGGACCGCGCCGTCAGTGTTGCTGTCTCGGTGGCCAAAGACGTTGTGGCCAAACAAATTACGGCAGCGCAGGGTAACAAGCTGATCGACGCGTCCATCACGGATGTCGAAGCCAAGTTGCACTGAAAAAACCGCCGAAGCCTGACAGGGTGAGTTGGCCCGGATCGCTTGATCCGGGCCAATTTTTTTGAGCAGACACAAAACTTAACCCAAAATTAACCAAGTTAAACAAACGTGAAACCTTACGAATGGACCATGCGCGTGCGGGTCGAGAGGGTAGGCCGGCGCAGCGCCGCAGTCGATCCAATCAGGCAAGACAGGTTCGAACACACAATGTCAGACGGATCAAAGACGACGCCAGCTGAGGAAACGGGTTTTCTCATGGGGTTGTCCGTCGTGGTCGAGTCGCTCCCGTTTCCGGCTCACATCGTCGACCTCCATGGCGTGGTCGTTGCGCAAAACCAGAAATCCGTGCGTCGTCTGGATGTCCTGGAAGCGTTGCCGATCCACACAACGCTCAAGCCTGTTGCCGATGCCGGCCCCGAAACGGACGAAGGATTCCGGATACAAATTCTTGGTAAAAATGGTTCTACAATGGATTGCCACGCCGTACCGATGATGGACCCGGCCAGACCTGACAACAGATTTCTTCTAATGATGGAACATCTGGCATTGGAGCCTTCAAATGCCCCAAGTGGCGAGCCGACCAATCAAGACAGAGAATCCGTTTTTCAGTATGACGCCGGACCTGTACCCACGCGCGCCTTGCGGGAGGAAGCAGCAAAGTTCAAACGCCTCAGTGAAACGGACCCACTTACCGGCGCTTTGAACGTACGTGCCTTTGCTGCGCGCGTCACTTGGGCACTGTCGGCCCATCCTGACCGGAAAGGTGTTCTCATCTTCCTCGATTTAAATGATTTCAAGGAAATCAACGATGTGTTCGGGCATACCGCAGGCGACACTGTTTTGGCTCATGTTGCCAAGAACCTGACCTACCCAGAACGAACTGGCATCGCGACGGCGCGGCTTGGAGGGGATGAGTTCGCGGTCTGGATGCCAGATGTTGCGTACGACAATCTCGCCAAAGTGACATCCGGGATTCGTGATCGCCTGCATGTCCCGGTCGCCGTTTCTGGTTCGCACCAAGTTCGCGTCACTGCTGCACTTGGTGCTGCCTGCTATCCCCGGGAAGCCGGCAGCTATGAAAGCCTCAAGGTGTTGGCTGACAAACGCATGTATGCGGACAAAGCCCTGGCAAGACCTCTATTCCTGCCCTCTGGTCCTGGCCCGATTTAATGACGTCTTTGAAAATGAAAGGGGGCCGTTGATCCGGCCCCTCAATCAGTCCTGCCACTTTGACCGAAAAATCATTCCCGAAGGGATTGGTGCCCCGGGATGTGTATATTCTCTGCGAAGAAGGAAAAATCTTGGGATAATAGGCGGTTACGCTGGCCTAAGGTGGCTTTTTTCCGCCCCACTCTGACATCCCCCAAGATCGTTCAGCGAGCCCATTTGGCCCGACGTGTTCATTGCTGTCCTAATGTATAGGCGACCGGTTGCGAATCGGTCAATACGATGTGATTCGTTTTCTTTGATTTTGGGGAACTTTCTTGCGCAGCGCCTATCTGATTCGCGAATCATGCTGCCGGGTGGAATGTGGTGGCGCACATGCTCGGTTGAACCAGAGATCTTGGGCCTTAGTGTGTCGAGGCGAATGGGTAGTTGATGTAGCTGTTTCAAAACAGAGAGCCAAAGCGGAGTCCAATCCTCCAAAACAGCAAGCCTCATGCGACACTCAGGCAGGCGTTTGTTCTTGAGACCGGCCTTATCCCTCGTTAATCCGGTACGACAGAGGAGATTGGCGATGAGCCTGAACACGTTTGGACACCTGTTTCGTGTGACGACCTGGGGTGAAAGTCATGGGCCAGCCCTAGGCGCGACCGTTGACGGGTGCCCACCGGGTATCCCTGTGGACGAAAGCTACTTGCAGCAATGGCTTGATAAGCGGCGTCCCGGCCTCAACAAGCACACGACGCAGCGCAAGGAACCCGACGCCGTTCGCATATTGTCAGGCGTGTTCGAAGGGCAGACGACAGGCACACCGATACAGTTGATGATCGAGAACACGGATCAGCGTTCAAAAGACTATGGCGATATCGTGCAGACGTTCCGACCGGGCCATGCAGACATCACGTATCACCAGAAGTACGGTATTCGCGACTATCGTGGGGGCGGTCGGTCTTCCGCGCGCGAGACAGCTGCACGCGTCGCGGCAGGAGGGGTTGCGCGCGCCGCTCTGGCGGAGCTCGCGCCGTCGCTGGAAATCAAAGGCTACATGACCCGCATGGGCGAGATGGAAATTGATCGCGCGCGGTTTGACTGGGGAGCCATTGACGGTAACGATTTCTGGATGCCGGACCCGAATGCGCTTGGCGAGTGGGAAGACTATCTGCAAGCCATCCGCAAGGGACAGAATTCCGTCGGTGCGGAAATCGAGATCTGCGCGCGGGGTGTTCCAGTGGGCCTTGGTGCGCCAGTCTACGGCAAGCTCGACACGGACTTGGCTTCGGCCTGCATGTCGATCAATGCGGTCAAAGGCGTTGAGATCGGTGAAGGCATGGCTGCAGCACGATTGACTGGTACCGCCAACGCGGACGAGATCACGATGGGTCCTGATGGACCCGAATACTCTTCAAACCACGCAGGCGGTATTTTGGGTGGTATTTCTACCGGGCAGGATGTGGTCGTGCGGTTCGCGGTAAAGCCAACGTCGTCGATCCTGACCCCGCGCAAATCCATCCGGATGGATGGCAGCCCGACAGAAGTGATCACAAAGGGGCGGCATGATCCGTGCGTCGGCATTCGCGCTGTTCCTGTGGGGGAAGCCATGGTCGCATGTGTTTTACTCGATCATCTTCTGTTGCACCGTGGACAGGTCGGTCTAGGGCCGCGCGGTACAATCGGATAATTCTGAATGAGAATACTCGTACGTGTACCGGGGCTAGGCTTGTTTCTGGCGTGACAGCTGCACGGCAAGAATGCCCCCTGTAACCACAAGCACACCAATCATGTCCCAGAACCGCAGCACCTCACCCAAAACCACGGCTGCGATGGCGACGCCCAGAAACGGGTTGAGAAAGTGGAACGTCGCCGCCTTCACGGCCCCAATCCGGTTGACCAGCATGAACCACACCAATGTGGCAGCAAGTCCCGGCACCAGGGTCGTGTAGACGAAGGCCACGATCAATTGCCAAGACCATGTGATCTCAATCGTTTCCGTGGTGGCACCCACAACGGCCAACACGGCGCTGCCCACCAGCATCTGCAGCCCCACGATCATAAGGAAATTCCCACCAGATGTCGCTCCCCTGACGGACAAAGTTGCAAAGGTCAGAGCCACGACTCCGATAACGCAAAGCACCAGACCGTACATATCAACGCCGCCTTGCAAGCGAGATCCCATGATGATGGCCACGCCAATCACACCGGCCAGCAGGCCGCAAAGCCCCAGTGCGCCGATCTTTTCTCCAAAGATGATCCAAACGGCCAGGCCGACCAGCAAGGGCATGGTCGATGCGATGACCGCGGCCAGAGAAGCCTCCACTGTCTGCATCGCAACGAAGTTTAGCCCAAGGTAAAGTGCGTTTTGACAGATGCCGAAGATGATTGTCGCACGCCATTGGGGTGGCGTCAGTTTCCAGGTCTGGCCCAGCATCCGTGCGATCAAGACACCCAGCAGTCCGGATATGAAAAACCGCAATGCCAAGGAAGAAACAGGCGGTGCCGCGGCCACGATCACGCGGGCGGAGGTAAACGCGCTCGACCACATGAAGGCGAACGCCAGGCCCATCAGGATTGCCCGAATGTCCATCGCGTCTCATCACCTTCCATGCCCGGCATGCCAAATGAAAAGGGCCGCCGTTCAGGGCGACCCTTTCTGAATTTGATACGCTTTACAAGATTAGTCGTTCACGCTGTCCTTGAGAGCCTTTGCAATGGTCATCTTGACGACCTTGTCGGCAGGTTTGCTAATCTGTTCGCCTGTGGCGGGGTTGCGCACCATACGCGCCGGACGCTCGCGGCAGTAGATTTTGCCAACGCCGGGCAGCGTCACTGCGCCACCACCGGACACTTCGCGTGTGATCACGCCGATCATCGCGTCCAATGCGCCGCTTGCTGTTTTCTTGTCACTGCCCATTTCTTCGGCCAGGGCTGCGACCAACTGTGTTTTTGTCATCGGTTTTGCCATTTCATGGTCTCCTTCATCTGCCCGTTCCTATGGGCCTCTGGGCACAACTTAACTGTATCTCGTGTCCGAACACAACGGATAGTGTAACAAAAGAAGGGTTTTTGATCAGATTTTGCCGCAATTTTTAAGGCTAGAGGAAGGCTGTCTCATCAAAACACCGAAGCTTCCGGCTGTGAATACGTTCGAGCGGCATCTTGCGCAGATTTTCCATGGCTCGGATTCCAATCATCAGGTGTCGCGCCACCTGAGTGGTGTAGAATGCGCTTGCCATGCCGGGCAGTTTCAGTTCGCCATGCAGTGGTTTGTCGGACACGCACAGCAGTGTGCCGTAGGGGACCCGGAAGCGAAAACCATTGGCCGCGATTGTGGCGCTTTCCATATCCAGTGCGATGGCACGCGATTGAGAGAGGCGTTGTACTGGTCCCGATTGATCGCGCAATTCCCAGTTTCGGTTGTCGAAGCTGGCCACTGTTCCGGTGCGCATGACCCGCTTGAGGTCATACCCGTCCAGCTCAGTTTCCTGCGCCACGGCGTCCTGCAATGCGATCTGAATTTCGGCCAGTGCGGGGATTGGCACCCACGTCGGCAGATCCGCATCTAACACACCATCCTCACGCAGATATGCATGGGCCAATACGAAGTCGCCCAAGTTTTGCGAGCTCCGAAGGCCCGCACAATGCCCTACCATCAGCCAGGCGTGTGGCCGTAGCACCGCGATGTGATCGGTAGCCGTCTTCGCATTTGAGGGACCCACACCGATGTTGACCAATGTGATCCCACTATTGCCTTCGCGTTTGAGGTGATAGCTCGGCATTTGCGGTAGCTTGTCAGGCACATCCAAAGCTGCCTCACCATCCGTGATCTCCGTGTTGCCGGGGCCTACGAAGCTTTCGTAACCGGAGTTCGGATCCGACAGCATCTGGCGCGCGAAGGCTTCGAATTCCTCCATGTAGAACTGGTAGTTGGTGAACAGGACATAGTTCTGAAAATGCGTCGGATCCGTCGCGGTGTAATGCGTCAAGCGGGCCAGCGAGTAATCCACGCGCTGCGCGGTAAAGGGTGCCAAGGCGCCGACACCTTCAGCATCCAGCACATGCGTGCCATTGACGATGTCGTCATTCGTGGTGCTGAGGTCGGGCACGTCAAAGACATCGCGCAGCACAAAATCCGTGGCACCTTCTTGCGGCACGCTGAGACCCGTGTCGCCTGCGACCGCAAAGTGCACTGGAATGGGTGTATCTGACACGCCGATGGTCACCGGCACACCATGGTTTTCAATGACAAGACCGATCTGTTGGATCAGGTAGTTTCGCATCAACCTGGGGCGAGTCACGGTCGTGGCGTACGTGCCGGGTTCCGTCACGTGACCGAAGCTCAGACGGCTGTCGATTTGGGCAAAGCTTGTCGTCGTCAGGCGGATCTCTGGATAGAAGGCGCGCACGCGATGCCCCGGTGCGCCATCAGTCAAGCTTTGAGAGAACCGGTGGCACAGGAACTGCGTTGCCGTTTCATAAAGCTCGATTAGGAAATCAACGGCCTGCTCTGCCTGGGTGAAAGTCCGCGGTTCCAGTGCATCTGGTGTTTCAACTTTGGGGTTGGCGGTGCTCATCTCGGGCTCACTTTTGTCGTGATGCTTTGGCCGTCACGTTGACATGGGCATGGGCCGGGATCAACCTGAGGCCGCAACCCACCCTCAGGAAGGTCAGCCTATGGATTTCGAAACTGTCAGCCCGGAGGAATTTGGAGCCTCTCTGCAAGGGGTTGGCCTGAATATTCTGGTGCGCGATGTGCTTGCGCAAGTCCGCTTCCTTGAGACCGTGTTCGGTATTCGGGGACATCGGGTGACTGAGGACTTTGCGATCCTGACCTATCACGGCTCTGTCCTGCAGCTTCACGCCGACCATACATATGGCAATCACCCGCTTCTTGGGCTGGTGCCGGAAAGCCCGCCACGCGGTGCAGGCGCGGAATTCCGGCTGTACAACACCGACCCGGATGAGGCCGCAGCCAAGGCGGAGGCGGCCGGTGGGCATGTTTTGCAAGCACCCACCGACAAACCGCACGGTCTGCGGGAGGTGTATATCCTCTGTCAGAATGGCTATGCATGGGTCGCGTCGCGCCCACTTAGCATGGACGAGCGCGCGGCGGTTGCGTAAGACAAGTCCATGGGCAAGACACTGATCTCATTCGGACATGGCTATTCGGCACGCGCTTTGGCACGGCTTCTGGTGCCGCAGGGTTGGACGATTTACGGAACCACGCGCAAGCCGGAGAAGTGTGCTGAGTTAGAAGCAGAAGGTGTCAAACCGGTGCTTTGGCCGGATGGGGATCTGTCCGCGGCGTTCAACACGGCCACGCACATTCTGATGTCAGCGGCCCCGGGGGAAGATGGTGATCCGGTGCTTGCCAAATACGAGCCTGAGATCACCGATTTGGCACCGTCGCTGGAATGGGCCGGGTACCTTTCCACCACGGGGGTATACGGCGATCATCAGGGCAATTGGGTGGATGAAAGCGCTGCGCTGACCCCCGCGACGAAACGTGGGCAGATGCGGGTTGAGGCCGAGGCCGCTTGGGCAAAGGTGCCAAACCTGCCGCTCCACATTTTCCGGCTGGCGGGCATTTATGGGCCGGGCAGGGGGCCGTTCTCCAAAGTGCGCAACGGCACGGCGCGCCGGATCGTCAAGCCCGGGCAGATTTTCAGCCGCATTCACGTGGAAGACATTGCCCAGGTTCTTGCGGCGTCCATCGAAAAACCCAATCCAGGCGCAGCCTACAACGTCTGTGACAACGATCCGGCCCCGCCGCAGGATGTGATCGGCTATGCCGCTGAATTGCTTGGCTTGCCCTTGCCGCCAGAGGTGGCCTTTGAAGATGCGGATATGAGCCCGATGGCACGCAGTTTTTACGCGGAGTCGAAGAAGGTGGACAACACGCGCATCAAGGAAGAATTGGGTGTGAAATTGATATTCCCCGACTATCGCACAGGCTTGCAGGCCCTGCTGGCTGAAACCGGCGGGTAAGGATCAGGCGACACCCGCCCGAAGCGCATCGTGGATATGGACCAATCCGCAAAGCCGGCCATCTTCGTCGATAGCGAAAAGTGTGCTGATCTTGCGGTCGTTCATGATGCCCAAAGCTTCGATCAGAAGGCTGTCGGGCGCTATTGTGCTGGGTTCCCGCGTGGCGATTTCACCTGCGGTGTGGTCCATCAGGCTCGACAGGTTGCGCCGGAGGTCACCATCGGTGATCACGCCGGTCAGGCGCCCGTCTTCGACCACGGCTGCGACTCCGAAACTTTTGGCGGACATCTCAAGTAACGTATCGCCCATAGGTGTGGTTTCATGCACGATCGGTAGCTCATCGCCCGTATGCATAACGGCGGAAACGCGCAGCAACTGCGCCCCTAGGGTGCCGCCCGGGTGGAAGGCGAGGTAGCTGTCTTTGTCAAAGCCCCGCAACTTCATCAACGCCACAGCCAATGCATCGCCCAGAACAAGCGTGCAGGTCGTCGACGTGGTGGGTGCCATGCCAATACCGCAAGCCTCTGGTGCGTCAGGTAGCAAAAGCACGTAGTCTGCCTGGCGCGCCAGCGAACTGTCTGCTTTGCGCGTGATCGCGATCATCGGGATGCCGAAGCGGCGGGTGTGTCCGATAATATCGGCCAGCTCTTTGGTCTCTCCGGAGTTGGAAATCAGAATGGCCGCGTCACTGCGCGTCAGCATGCCGAGGTCGCCGTGGCTGGCCTCCCCCGGA
This sequence comes from uncultured Roseovarius sp., assembly GCA_963422235.2. GTDB lineage: Bacteria > Pseudomonadota > Alphaproteobacteria > Rhodobacterales > Rhodobacteraceae > Roseovarius. The sequence goes on along the minus strand of CAXMWV010000002.1, from coordinate 683,877 downwards.
TGCACGAACTGAGCAGGTGTGCCAGTGCTGGCCATCGTTGCAGCGATCTTGGCCGCGATGTGCCCGGATTTGCCCATGCCCGACACGACGACGCGCCCGTCCACGTTCAACAGACGCTGAACCACGTCATCAAAGCTGTCCGGCAATTCGTCATGCATACGGGACAGCGCATCTCGTTCGATTGTCATCACGTCGCGGGCAATGTCGGTGGGGCTTTGTTTGGAGGTCATTCTGGCGGTTCTAGGTCCTTGGCCTCAATCCTGAGCCTGTCTCTTACCCCGGCCAAGAGGGAACGCCAAGCCCCGGCAGCTTTCGTTACTTTTCGATCTGGCTGAATGACGGCGCGCGTTCTAGGGTCGCGTCATGACTGATGCCGACATCCTCGACAGTCGCTACGCCTGGGCACGCCTCTGCGTGTCTTTGGCCATTGCGCTTGTCGGGAATGTGGGCATGTGGGTGATCATCCTGGTGCTGCCGGACATTCAGACGGAGTTCGGGGCCAGCCGAGCGGATGCGTCGCTGCCCTACACGATGGCGATGGTTGGCTTTGCGGTCGGGAACTTTGCCTTCGGTCGGGTCGTGGACAGGTTTGGCGTGTCCCGCGCGATGCTGATCGCTGCTGGTCTGGTCTGCACCGGCATGGCGCTCTCTGCCGTCAGCACGTCCATTTGGATGCTGTCAGTGGTACAGCTTGTCGTCGGTCTGGGGACTGCCGCCAGTTTTGGACCGTTGATTGCCGATATTTCGCTTTGGTTCCTCAAGCGGCGGGGTATTGCCGTCGCGATCACGGCCAGTGGGAACTACCTGTCCGGCGCGTTCTGGCCCATGATCCTTGTGGGCGTTTTGGCTGAGGATGGCTGGCGCGCGGTTTACCTGATCCTGGCCGTCGTCAGCGTGGTCGTCATGGTTCCTCTGGCGCTGCTACTGCGTCGCCGTGTTCCAGATGCCGCGCGCGAACGTGCGGACGCGATTTCGAACCAACGGGCGCAGGCCGCTGGATACTCCCCGCGCGCGCTCGCCATTCTGCTCGGCATTGCCGGGATCGGTTGTTGCATGGCGATGTCCATGCCGCAGGTCCACATCGTGGCGCTTTGCATTGACCTTGGCTACGGCGCCGTGGCGGGCAGTCAGATGCTATCGCTCATGCTTTTGGGAGGAGTAGTCTCTCGCATCATATCCGGGTTGGTGGCCGATAAGTTGGGCGGCGTGATGACATTGCTTATCGGGTCCGTTCTGCAGTGTCTGGCACTTTTCTTCTATCTGCCGTTTGACGGGTTTGCCTCTCTGATGCTGATCAGCCTGATGTTCGGGCTGGCGCAGGGTGGCATCGTGCCCAGCTATGCGCTTGTCGTGCGCGAATACATGCCGAGTGCCGAGGCCGGACGGCGCGTGGGGTTCGTGATGATGGCCACCATTATGGGCATGGCATTGGGTGGCTGGATGTCAGGCTGGATTTATGACGTGACGGGCAGCTATCAGATGGCCTTCGTCAACGGGATTGCGTGGAACGCGATGAACATCACGATCATGGTGATCATCCTTCTGCGGACCCGCCCGCGTGCACCCCGACCCGTGGTGGCCTGAGGCCTAGTCTTCGTGCACGATCCGAATATGACGCTCACCGCGCGCCTCGGAGAGGGCGATCTGTTTCTGGCGCTCTCGAAAGCGCTCTTTCGCATCCTCGGTCGTCTCATCCGCACAGAGGTGGCAGGACACACCATCCTCGTATTCCGGGCGGGATTTGTCTTCGGGCAAGATCGGTCGGCGGCAAGCGTGACAGAGATCGTGCGCGCCTTCCTTAAGCCCATGCTCGACTGAAACCCGCCCGTCGAAGACAAAGCACGACCCCTGCCAAAGGCTGTCTTCCTCGGGCACGTCTTCGAGGTATTTCAGGATGCCGCCTTGCAGATGATAGACGTCCTCGACCCCCTCACCCAAAAGGTAGTTGGTCGATTTCTCACACCGAATACCCCCGGTGCAGAACATCGCGATGCGCTTGCCGTCAAACCTGTCCTTGTTGGCTTGCCACCATTCGGGGAAATCTCGGAAGGACGCTGTTTCGGGGTCAACAGCGCCATCAAAGGTGCCAATCGCCACCTCATAGTCATTGCGCGTGTCGATCACGGCCACATCCGGTGCTTTGATCAACGCGTTCCAGTCCTTTGGTGCAACATAGCGCCCCGTGCCCGCCATGGGGTCGACCTGTGGCTGACCCATGGTCACAATCTCTGGCTTCACGCGCACTTTGAGACGGCGAAACGGCTGATCCTCGCTATGGCTTTCTTTCGATTGAAGGGCTGCGCACCCTGGTAGACCGCGAATATGGTCCAATACCTTCGCAATCCCTGCGCTTGGGCCTGCGACTGTTCCATTGATGCCCTCATGTGCCAGGATCAAAGTCCCCGAAATTCGCTCTTCCTCGCACAGACGCAGCAGTTGCTCACGCAACGCGTCGGGGTCGTCAAACCGTGTGAAGTGATAAAGGGCGGCGATTGTGTACATGGGCGTTGAAACCTGATGTTTGGGCATCCGTTATTGCCCGTACACCTCATTTTCAAGGCAAAAGACGAGTTGAAACACTCTGTGGGGCAAAGCCCTGCCATGAAGCATCGCCATTCGGCGACGAATCCGTCAAGATGTTGCAGCAAGACAAAAGACGGAGATTTCGCCCCATGCATGCGCTCATTGTTGTGGACGTTCAAAATGATTTCTGTCCGGGCGGTGCCCTGGCCGTCGCCGGTGGGGATGAGATCGTGCCGGGCATCAACGCGCTCATGAAGGACGTCGATGCCGTTGTTCTGACGCAGGATTGGCACCCTGTCGGGCATTCCTCATTCGCGTCTAGCCATCCCGGCAAGGACCCGATGAGCATGATCGATATGCCCTATGGCCCGCAGGTGCTTTGGCCTGACCATTGCATCCAAGGATCAGACGGTGCCGCGTTTCATGCGGGCTTGAACAGTGATGCGGCGGATATGATCGTGCGAAAAGGCTATAATCCTGCCATCGACAGCTACTCGGGCTTCTTTGAAAATGATCACAAGACGCCGACGGGTTTGCACGGCTACTTGCAAACGCGCGGTATTGAGCGGCTAACCATGGTCGGTATCGCCACGGACTTCTGTGTAAATTTCACCGCCGTTGATGCCGCAAAACTTGGCTATCAGGTGGAGGTGCGTGAGGATCTTTGTCGTGGCATTGACCTAAACGGATCTCTCGCTGCGGCGAAGGAGGCCATGGACGCCGTCGGGGTCCGCCTTATCTGACGCCAAATGGGACTGCGCCAAGATATCAAAAACTGTCGGCTTTGCGCGGATCGGTTTGCGGCTACGCATACCGCACATGACCCGCGCCCCGTGGTTTGGTTTCACCCAAGTGCGCGCCTTCTGATTGCAGGGCAAGCGCCTGGTATGCGCGTCCATAATTCGAGCAAGCCGTTTGATGATCCGTCCGGTGATCGGCTCAGGGATTGGCTCGGGCTCGGGCCGGAGCAATTCTACGACACCTTCCATGTGGCGATTGTCCCCATGGCGTTCTGCTTTCCAGGCTACGATGCGAAAGGGTCCGACCTGCCCCCGCCACGCGTGTGTGGTCAAACCTGGCATGGGAATGTGATGGATGCGCTGAACCAGGTTCAGCTCACGGTTCTGGTGGGCGGGTATGCTCACAAGTACCACTTGGGCGTGAAAAGCAGTGTCACGGAAACCGTGCAGAACTGGCGCGCGCTAGCCCCCCAGGTTTTCACCTTGCCGCATCCGTCTTGGCGGAACACGGCGTGGCTGAAAAAGAACCCATGGTTTGAGAAAGAGTTGCTGCCTGTTCTGCGTGGGCGTGTCGCGGAGGTCATGAATGGCTGATCAGACACCGCTCGATCTTGCCCATGCCGCCATGCAAGCGGCGCAGGATGATGCCAGTCAGATGTCGTTCTACCAAGGGCTCATCGCGTCAGAACTGTTCATCCTGCTGGAAGAGGAAACGCAAGGAGGCATGATCTCCCCCCGGCTTTTCCCTGCGGAAGGTCACACCTTTATTTTGTCCTTCGACACTGAGGCTCGGTTGGCTGAATTCGCGGGAGCAGGCGCGGCTTATGCGGCTTTGTCCGGTCGTTCTGTCGTCGGACTTTTGGCACCAGAATCTTTGGGCCTGGGCTTCAATCTTGGTGTTGCGCCATCAGAGACCTTGTTGCCGCCGGACATCGTGTCCTGGCTCACCGACACGCTTGGCCGTGGACCCGACGAGGTGGAAAGCCAGATCAGGGAATTCCAGCCCCCAGGTGTCTTGCCCGAAACACTTCTGACAAGCCTTGATAAACGATTGGCCAGTGCGACGGGCCTGGCAGACATCGCTTATCTCGCCGGAGTGGTCTACGAAAACGGTGCTGATGGTCACCTCTTGGGCGTCATAGATGCCGTGCCTGGGGCAGAACCTACCCTGGCTCAGGCGGTCTCAGAGGTGTTGCAATTCTCCGGGCTCGAGGCAGCTGCGTTGGATGTGGCTTTCTTTCGGGCAGAAGACACCGTTTCGGCCAAGTTGGCCCGCGTGGGCTTGCGGTTTGATCTGCCCAAACCTGCGCCAGTGGTGCAGCAAGAGGTTCAGGCGCCCGGCATGGACCCTGATCGCCCCCCGCGTTTGAAATGAGGGGATTGGCATGACATCCGTGCTCCGACTTCTTTTTTTCTGCGCAGTTTGTTTGGCCCCGATAGGATTGGTCGCGCAGGAACTTAAAGCCCCGTTCGTCGATGAAGCGGAAGAGAACGAAGAGTTTCTTGCGTTTCGGGACGCCTTGTTGGCCGCCGTCGTTGAGAGGGATATCGGAACCATCCTGACCATGACATCAGACGACATCCTGCTGAGCTTTGGCGGAGCCGAAGGCAAAGACGCCCTACGAGAGTTTCTGGAAGTGGACCCCCAACGTTTCGCCCCGGAGCAGAGGTTCGAAGCCCCGGCCATGCGAGAACGCAACTGGTCTGATCTGGAGACCGTGTTGCGGCTTGGCGGGGTGTTCAAAACACCGGACGAGTTCGTGGCGCCTTACACTTGGGTGTTTGATGCACCAGAAGAGATGGACCCGTTCGAGGTGATGTTCATCACAGGATCTGGCGTTGCTCTCAGAGACCGACCTATCCGGTTTGGCCAAGTGATTGACCGGCTGACCCATGACGTCGTGACTTTCAAAAACTGGGTCACTGGAACAAGCTTTGTCGAGATCGAACGCGCCGATGGAACGACGGGTTTCGTGCACCGGGATTTCGCGCGGTTCCTGCTCGACTACCGCGCGCTTTTTGAGAAGGTGGATGGCGAGTGGAAGCTGACCACGTTTGTGGCCGGTGACTGAACCAGTAGGGTGTGGTTCCACCCCACCATCTTTTCAATATCCGAGCTGGCGATCCACCAAGTGCAAAAACGGCTCGCCCGCCTCTCCACGGCGTATGTTTTCGGCAATCACCTTTGCCGATGTGCTTGGCCGCGTGTCAGCGGCGATGTGGGGCGTCACAGTGACCTGGGGATGATGCCAGAACGGGTGGTCTTTCGGCAGTGGTTCCACCCGGAACACATCAAGCGTAGCGTGGCGAACCTGTCCGCTGTCGAGTGCTGCGATCAGGGCGTCGTCGTCTATTAGTGGTCCGCGACCCGGGTTGATGACAACCGCGCCCTTGGGCAGCATCGCAATAGTCTTCTCGTCCAGAACGTTCTCAGTGGCGGGTGTATTGGGCAAGAGCAGCACCAGAATTTCAGCTGACTTCAATGCGTCTTCAAGGCCGTCCTGTCCATGTAAGCATATCATGCCTTCCACAAACTTCTTGCTTCGGCTCCACCCCGTGACGTGAAAGCCCATCTGAATCAAAGGGCGCGCGGCCGCCTGCCCCAGTTCGCCTAGCCCAAGGATCGTCACAGACCGTTCTTGCGCCAGTGGCGGGACTTGCGCGTTCCAGTCCCCCGGCGCGCGGTGGATATCTTTGTCGATGTCTAGGTGGTAGCGCAGCACGTGGCCCGTTACCCATTCCGCCATGCCGTAGGTCAAACCGTCATCCACCATTCGGCAAAGCGGCTGTGTCAGTGTTTTGTTTCCGACAACTTTCTCAACGCCAGCCCATAGGCTGAGCACCGCCTTGGCGCGTGTAAAGGGTGTGAAGTCTGAGACAGGACCATTGGGGGCGTAGACGATGTAATCGACGTCCGCAGGGTCCAGATCAGTGGCCAAAGTCACATCGAGCCCCAGAGCCTTGAACTCTTTCTCAAGCGGTCCGCGAAAATCGGACCAGCGGGCAGGACGGCCGGCATATAGTACATTGAGCGCCATTCGTTATCTCGGTCGGTGAATATGCGCACTTTGAACAAGGCCAAATCCAATCATCAGAATCAGCATGGCCGATCCACCGAAACTGACCAAGGGCAGGGGCACGCCTACGACGGGAAGCAGTCCCATCACCATCGACATGTTCACTGCGAAAAAGAGGAAGAACGTCACCGCGATGCCAAAGGTTAGCAATGATGCGAAACGATCCCGGTTGGCGAGGGCGGATGCGATGCAGAACACGATGATCAAAGCGTAGAGCACCAAAAGTGACATCGCGCCGACGAAGCCGAATTCTTCCGCCAGTGTGGTAAAGATAAAGTCCGTGTGTTTTTCAGGCAGGAAGTTCAGCCGCGACTGCGTGCCTTGCATAAAGCCCCGGCCGGTCCATCCACCTGACCCGAGGGCGATTTTGGATTGTGTGATGTGATAACCTGCGCCCAACGGATCACTGGCCGGGTCCATAAACGTGTCGATGCGGCGGTATTGGTAATCCGCCAAAAGCTGCCAATCCGTGCCCCGGCTTTGCAGCACCGCGGCAACGAGGGCGATCACGATCGCAATCACGGCAGCGAAATAAGCCCAATGCACACCGGCCATGAACATCAGCACCGCACCGGCTGTGATCAACAGGACAGACGTGCCCAGGTCGGGCTGTTTAAGAACCAAACCCACGGGCAGCAGGATCAGACCAGCGGGCAATATCACCCAAACCGGATGAGAGACCCGCGACATAGGCAGCCAGTCGTAATATGCCGCAAGCGCCATCACTAGGGATATCTTCATCAACTCGGACGGCTGCAATCGCATGAACCCTAGGTCGATCCAACGCTGCGCGCCTTTGCCCTCGAAGCCGGCGAACTCCACAGCTACCAGCAGGATGATCGCCACCAAATAGGCGAGTGCGGACATGTTTCGCCAGAACCAGATGGGCACCATGGCGACGAAAAACATCAGAACGAAACCCGCCGCAAAGCGTTTCATCTGCGGTTCTGCCCAAGGGGAGAACGACCCACCGGCGACAGAGTAGAGCATCAAGAAGCCCACACCGGCCACCGCCGTCAGGAGAACCGCAAGGCCCCAATTGAAATAGAAAACCTTGCGCAGACCCGTGGGCGTCGTCTTCAGGGTGTACTCAAGATAACTCACGCTTGGTCACTCTCCGCATTCTCGGTGGCACTGCGCAATTTGCGGAGCAGCTCTTGCTGTGCCTTGATCTGGGCGCGATCCTTGCTGGGATAGGCCTCAAGCGGCGGGTCCTCTCCGTAGAGTGCCTGCAGAGTGATGTCGCGCGCAATCGGTGCTGCGGCCGTGGACCCACTGCCGCCGTGTTCCACGATCACCGCGACTGCGACCTTCGGATCATCATAGGGCGCGTAGTTTACGAAAAGCGCATGGTCGCGGCGCTCTCTTGGCAGATCTTCGTTCCTGATGACGCCGCTGCTGCGCTCTGCCTCGGTGATGTTGCGGACCTGGCTTGTGCCGGTCTTACCGGCGATGCGCATCGCATCATCAATCACGCGGCTGGAATAGGCTGTGCCACGGCGGCTGTTGGAGACATCAAACATGGCTTTGCGCACCGCGCGCAGGTGATTTTCGTTCAGCTCCAGCGATCCGGCGGTTTTGTTTTGAACACGTGCAGGTTTCGCCACGCCGCCAACGGATTTCACCAGATTGGGCAAGATCGCGCGGCCAGTGGCAATGCGTGCCGTCATCACGGCCAGTTGCAAAGGCGAGGCCAGAACGAAGCCTTGCCCGATGGAGGCGTTCACGCTGTCACCGATCACCCATTGCGATCCACGGTTGATCAGTTTCCAGTCGCGTGTGGGGGCAAGCCCGGCGGCAACCGATGTCAAAGGCAGATCATATCGCTGCCCCATACCGAGACGCTCTGCCATGGCAGAGATTTTCTCGATGCCCACACGCAAGGCCATTTCGTAGTAATACACATCGCAGCTTTCCACGAGCGACGCGTTGAAGTCCACATTTCCATGACCGCCACGTTTCCAGCAGTGAAACTTGCGATCGCTGACCTCCAGATGACCGGGGCAATTCACGGTTTCCCGCAGATCCAGTTGACCATCTTCCATGGCGGCAAGTGCTGTAGCCATCTTGAAGGTGGAGCCGGGTGGATAGATCCCCTGCACCGCCTTGTTGGGCAGTGGGCGGTATTCGTTTTCCAGCAGAGCGTTGTAGTCGGCAACCGAGATACCCCGAACGAAAAGGTTGGGGTCAAAACTGGGCGTCGAGACGGAGGCAAGGATGTCGCCGGTTTCACAGTCAATCACCACGGCGGCCGCGCTTTCGCCCGAGAGTCGCGCATGCGTGTAAGTTTGCAGAGCGCTGTCGATGGTGATCTGCATGTCCGCGCCGGATTTGCCTTCCTGGCGTCCAAGCTCGCGCATGACGCGGCCTGCGGCGTTGACCTCGACCCGCTTGATGCCCGCCTCCCCGCGCAGCGCGTCTTCGTTTTCCGCCTCCAGTCCGATCTTGCCGATCTGGAACCGCGGGATCAGAAGCAGCGCGTCAGGCGCATCCAACTTTTCCAAGTCACGGTCACTGACCGGTCCGACGTAACCCACAAGATGCGCATACGCATCGCGCATCGGATAATGCCGTGACAGTCCCACCTCGGGCGTTACGCCTGGCAAGGCAGGGGTGTTGACGGCCACGCGGCTGATCTCTTCCCAAGTGACACGCTCTGCAATAGTGAAAGGAGTGTCCCCGCGCAGACGCTCCAGATCTTTGAGCGCGCGCTCCACCTCGTCAGGTTCTAACTCAACAATCCGGGCCAGACTGTTGATGACGGCCTCTACATCGCCTGCCTCTTCACGCACCATTGTGACGCGGTAGCTGGGAACGTTTTCAGCCACGATACGTCCCTCACGGTCAAAAATACGGCCACGCGCGGGTGGGATCAGTCTAATGTTGATGCGGTTTTCATCAGCCAGAAGGCGGAACTGATCCGCTTCCTCGACCTGCAAGTGACGCATACGGAAGCCGAGCGCACCCATGACGGCCAGCATGCTCCCGCCAAGAACCAAACTCCGCCGGGTTATTCGGCGATAGCTTTCTTCGTTGTCGCGTCCGGGCCGTCTCATACGCCGCTCCTCATCGCGTCAACTTCACCCGGCGCGATCTTACGCACCCGGAACAGGGTTTGCGAGACCAAGACCACGATTGGGTACGCCACCAAAGTTGACACCAATTGCGTCAGGCTTGGTGCCAACGGTGGCAAATCAATGAGGAAAACCGCCAGAATGATCCGATATCCGATTGCCATGGCGATGAGAGTGGTTGCCACGCTCAGCCATTCCATCGGGAAGGTCAGATCCCGAAGATCAGGCGCACGGGCACGCAAGGCCTGGCTTCCGATCAGAACCATTGCCGCCCAAAGGCCGGGCGGGCGATGGAACAGGAAATCAGCCAAAAGGAACATCCCGGCAATCAACAGAAGGGGCGTATACTCAGGTCTGCGCAGGATCCATGCGAAGGTGATGGCGACCATCAAATCCGGCGCGGCCCAACCGCTTGGCAATGGGTTAAGTGGCAGGAACTGCAAAAAGATCGCGAGACCACACAGCCCGACAAATACCGCGCGCATTGACCACAGAAAGGTGACCGACCGCTCAGCCATCTGCAGGCTCCTCCGGTGGCGCTTCCTGAACCGGCGCTTCCGAACTTTCTGTCAGAACGTCCTCGTCATCAGGGTCAGTTGGCTCTGTCGCAGGTGCATCCGGATCAACAATCCGTCCCGGATCGTCGATTTTCTCCTGAGGCCAGTTTCGGAGCACGCGCAAGAACTCCAACCGTTCGTAATCCGCGGACAATCGCACCCGCAGCCGTCCGCCTGGGTCTTCTGTCACTTGGCCAACCAGCAGGTCGGCGGGGAACACACCGCCATCGCCGGAGGTCATCACCCGGTCCCCCGGGCGTACGCTATCGGCGTCTTCCAGAAATGAAAGCAGGGGCGACTGTGAATTGTCACCGGACACCAAAGCCTGTTGCCCGGAGGGTTGCACCATGACCGGGATGCGACTGGAACTGTCGGTCAGCAGAACCACGCGCGCAGAGTTGTCCCCCACGCCAGATATGCGCCCTACAAGACCGAGCCCGTCCATGGCCGCCCACCCGTCCACGATGCCATCGCGCGCGCCCACATTGATCAGGACAGACTGCCGGAAAGGAGAGCCGCTATCGGCCAAAACCACACCGGTGACAAAGGTCAGACGGGGATCAAGCTGCACATTGTTGAGATCAAGCAGGCGCGCATTTTCCTGCTCCAGCTGCAGCGCGGCCTCGCGCCAGGATTTCATCTGTTGCAGTTCGCGCCGCAATTCTTGGTTTTGCTGGTAAATGCGCTGATAGCTTTGAAAATCGCGTAGAATGTTGGCCGCACCCGTTACAGGGGCCATGGCCCAGTCAAAGCTTGGCACGACCGTATCGATCACCTGGGCACGAAAGCGTTCCACCCTCGGGCTATCGATGCGCCACACCAGAAAAATAGCCAGCAGGCACAACACAAGCACTGCCAGCAACAGGTTCCTGAGCTGGCTGACATAGTCATTGTCCTGGTTGCGGTCTCTGGCCAAGGGCTACGCCTCGTAAAGCCGAAAACTTGGTTAACTGTCGTAGTCTATCGCGTGTCGGAGTTGTTTTTCAAACTCCAACGCTTTTCCAGTGCCCAAAGCCACGCAATTCAGGCTGTCATCGGCAATGGAAACAGCCAAGCCGGTCTGCTCTCGCAAGGCAAGATCCAGATCACCCAAGAGCGCGCCACCGCCGGTCAGCATAACGCCCCGGTCCACGATATCAGCTGCAAGATCAGGTGGGGTTGTCTCAAGCGCGGTCATCACCGCCTCACAGATCGACTGCACCGGTTCAGCCAGGGCTTCGGCGACCTGAGCCTGCGTGATCTCGGTTTCCTTGGGGACACCGTTCAGAAGGTCACGACCCCGGATTTGCATCGACGTGCCGCGCCCGTCATCCGGCATGCGTGCTGTGCCGATGGAGGTTTTGATGCGTTCGGCGGTGCTTTCACCGACGAGCAGGTTCAACTGACGACGCAGGTAGTTGATGATCGCTTCATCCATTCGGTCGCCACCCACACGGATCGAGCGGGCGTAGACGATGTCGCCGAGGGACAGAACCGCCACTTCCGTTGTACCACCGCCGATGTCCACAACCATGTTGCCGGTCGGGTCGGTGATGGGCATACCCGCTCCGATGGCGGCTGCAATTGGCTCTGCGACCAGACCCGCACGTCGGGCACCGGCAGACAACACAGATTGGCGAATGGCGCGTTTTTCAACAGGTGTCGCGCCGTGTGGAACGCAGACAATGATCTTCGGTTTCGAGAACGTGGAACGCTTATGCACTTTGCGAATGAAGTGCTTGATCATTGCCTCGGCTGTGTCGAAGTCAGCGATTACACCCTCGCACATCGGCCGGATCGCCTCAATGCTGCCAGGGGTGCGGCCTAGCATAAGCTTGGCATCTTCGCCCACGGCGAGAACTTTCTTCACGCCGTCTTTCACATGATAGGCCACAACGGACGGCTCAGACAGGATCACGCCCTTGCCCTTGACGTAGACAAGTGTGTTCGCCGTTCCGAGGTCAATCGCCATGTCAGACGAGAAAAGCCCCGGTAGGTTGTCCAAAATTGACATGAGTGCCCGTAGTCCTGTCGTTAGTCTCGTATCCGGTCAAATGAGTCGCGCGCCGGACACGCAGGCCTATATAAAGTGGACCCGCGCGCAGCGAAAGTGCCTGTTTTCACGCTAGTCGGCGTCAAATTGCCTGATTGCCTTGTGATAGCGTTTGATTGTTTTCTTCTACTTCTAACGCAGGTTGGTCCTCATGCTTCGCTATCTGGTCACGTACTTCCGTCGGATTGGCGTGTCCGTCTCGAAGGTGTAACGAGTTCGGAAACAGCCCGCCGCGGTTGTAACAGCGATACAGATAACATAGTCTATTGTTGAAAATGTGAAACGACCGACCAGCAAGACTTTAAATCGGCGTGTAGCCCACCTGCTGTCAAAGGGATTGAAGTATGCTAAGTAAACTAAGCTCTGGTACACGCGTGAACGCTGCAGAGGAAACAATAGAAGAAGCCAAGCGCCTGTATCATTTGGCTGAGCAGTTGAATAAGGTGTCCCAAGAACTTGAGGACGACAAACAGCGAAACCAGATCAAAACAATCGTACGAGAAGTACTGCAAGCTTCAAGAAATTTGTCCTCCATAGTATCAAATTGATTTCGTGGTTCTGAATGTCCGATTTTGATGACCTAACTGACGAATTTAGAACGTCTTCTCAACTTATTGACGCAGCGGATAAGCAGCTTAGGTCTGCGGATGAAATAAACAAAGCGCGGCTTGGCAGCGATCGAAGTTGGATCGCGAAGATTATAATGGGCACCTACGGTGCTGTTATACTTGGCGTGCTGCTTTATCTTTTGTTTTGGGCCCCTGATTGCAACTCTAAAGAGTGCAAACCTGCAATAGATATTTGGAACCAGCAGTCAGAATATATCCTAAACTTGATCGTCACTGCGGTAGTTCCAATTGTGACTCTTATGTTGGGTTTCTATTTTGGTAGCGAAAAGTCATCTTCTGGGCAGAATCCAAACAACTAACTTCGCCCACACCCTGCCGCTGACCAATTCCTAGCTCATCAAAGACTGCCTGAGACGCAATTTTTCTTAAGCGTAGTTTTTCAACTTCGACATCTTCCCGATCCCTGGGTTGAAGGAATTGGTAGGATCACAGGCTTTGTAATGGGCGGCCAATTTGGGCTTGGCGACGTAGAGATGCCCGACATTGTGCTCCGCCGGGTACTCCACCCCACGCTCATCCAAAAGCTTTAGCATGGCAGCCTTGATCGCTTTGGGGTCTTCACCCTTTTTGATGACGTAATCGTGGTGAAAAACATGGCACATCAGGTGCCCGTAATAGACCTTCGCCTCGATCTTGTCGCTGATCTCAGGCGGCAGTTCCTCACGCCAATTGCGGTCATCCCGGCGCAGGGCGATATCGAGCGCAAGGATGTCTTCGACACGGTTTGCATGCACATGGCCATAGCGCACCGCCGCTCCCGCTGCCGCAAACCGGTGTAGCCCCGCAATCTTGCCATCGCGGGCCGAACAGGTGACGAAATCGGCGTCTTTGCCATCCAGAAGCTCCGGCAACAAACGCGCGGCCTCTTCAATGCCGCCGTCGTGCATTTTCAGGATCAAGTGGTGTTCGAAACGGTTGCGATAATCGCGCAGAAACTCGGGCAAATGCTGCGGCCACAGCCCCGCGACAACTTGCATGAACTTATCCGTAAACCCACGTGTCAGGCTGAACTTGTTGGTCCACGCATCAACCTTGCCTTTTAGGGCAAACACGGCGGGCAGACGATCTGTGCCCAGCTTGTCGATCATGACCAACGCGTCCTTGCCGTACTTGGCCGCGATGTCGAAGCACTCTCGATGCATGTACTCGGCGGACACGGGTAGCGTTTCGAAATCGCTTAAAATACGCCGACGCAACTCCGTCAGGTCATCCGCGTCGTTTGTCCCGATGTAGAAAACTTTCTCCGTTTCGTACTGTGGATAAGTGTCCAACCGCAGCGCGAAAACAGCCAGTTTTCCGGCACAACCCGACACTTCATACAGCAGGCGGTCATCATTGTTGTAACGGGCGGGGGAGGCCGCATCCACGTCGCGCAGAACAGTGGTATAGTCCGTGTCAGACGCTTTGCGGCCTTGCGGTACGGGGCTGTTTTTGTCGTAGTCCTGTGCCTCAATCCTAGTCAGGATTTCCTCGGGCGTCTCACCTAAGTCAATGCCCAGGTGGTTCACCAGCCGCAGCTCCCCATCCTCACCGATCTGCGCAAAGAGGGCTAGTTCCGTGTAACTCGGACCGCGTTCGCACAGGGCACCACCCGCGTTGTTGCAGACCCCGCCAAAGATAGACGCGCCGATGCTGCTTGATCCGATCACGGAGTGCGGCGTGCGTTTCAGCGGGCGCAGCAGTTTTTCCAGTGAGAACAACGTGGCACCAGGAAAGCACAAAACCTGTTGCCCGTCGTGCATCGTGTGAATGCCCTTGATCCGCATATTGTTGATCAGAACGACATCGCGGCCATAGGTTTCCTTGGGCGTGGAGCCTTCCGTCAGCCCGGTATTGGCGGCTTGCATGATCACGATTTTGTCTGCGCTAACGCAGGTCTGCAGAACCTTCCAATACTCCAGTAAGCTGCCCGGTCGTACAACGCAAAGGGCCTCGCCTTCACCTGATCGGAAGCCGCGCCGAAACCGCTCAGTGGCACGCGTCCCCGTGAGAACATGCGTATTGCCTACGATCCTGCGCAAATCCGCAATGAAATCGCCATCCTTGGTCATCGGTGTCTTCCTTGTTGCGCGGCATTTCCGTTGATACCGCGCATGTTTTAACGAGGCCGTCGACGATGATCCAACATCGGATTGTCGCAGTCGTCCTTGATCCGCATCAAAAACGGAGGGTGACACTGCCGTGGTTTCGCGCTGAACTAGTAAGCTAGTATAGCTTTTCGACCATCTCGATCACGTAGTCGGTGCTTTCATCCGATTGCGCCGGGCACATAGGCAGGCTGATCACTTCCTCGGCCAATATCTCAGCAAGGGGAAAGCTGCCCTTGCCACATCCCATATCGACATAAGCGCCTTGCAGATGTGGCGGCGTGGGGTAGTGGATCACGGTCGAGATGCCCGCGTCTTGCAAGCGCTTCTGGAACGCATCTCGGTCTTTATGGCGCAACACGTACAGGTGCCAGACCGGCTCAGCCCAGTTGGGCACGAAAGGGGGAGTGATCCCGATTTTGGCGAACGCCTGGCTGTAACGGTCAGCGATCTGTCTACGGCGCTCATTCCAGCTGTCGAGAACACGCAATTTTACCGATAGAACAGCCGCTTGAATGGGATCGAGGCGAGAATTGATGCCCTTAACCTTGTGCACGTATTTGACGTCCGATCCATAGTTCCGAAACAGACGCGTATCACGCGCGATGTCGTCGCTGTCCGTCAGAAGGGCGCCACCGTCCCCAAGCGCACCCAGGTTCTTGGATGGATAAAAGCTGAAGGTGGCTGTGCCTTTGGACCCAATGCGTGCGCCCTTGTAACGCGCACCATGCGCTTGTGCAGCATCCTCCAACAGCGCCAATCCGTGTTTGGTTGCCAGATCACGCAAAGAGTCGAGGTCCGCAGGTTGACCGTAAAGATGAACTGCGATGATCACCTTCGTGCGATCGGTGATTGCGGCCTCGACCTGTTCGGGATCAATGTTGAACGTGGCCTCAACGGGTTCCACCGGGACCGGGACAGCGCCGCACTGACTGACCGCGAGCCATGTCGCGATGTAGGTGTGGGACGGTACGATAACCTCGTCACCGGGCACTACGCCCATGGCCAGAAGAGACACGCGCAAAGCGTCCAAACCGTTGGCCACCCCGACGCAGCTATGTGCGTCCGAGAATGCAGCGAAGTCAGCTTCAAATTTCCTCAGCGCCGGCCCCATCACAAACGGCCCATGCCGGGCCACGTCGATAAGAGCAGCCTCGATGTCCGGCGCAATGTCACGGCACGCGGCAGAGAGATCCAGAAACGGAACGTTCATTCCGCGCCGACCGCTTTGAGAAATTCGCCCCGGTCACGAATGTAATCTGCTTCGTCATAAGGTTCGGACGCCAAGACCATGCACACCGAGCCGGAAGAGAAGTTGTCAAGATACCGCCACATCATCGGGCATACATAAACACCGAAATACGGGCGGTTGAGGTGAAAGCGTTCGCTTTTGAAACCGTCATCCAAAAGCAGGTCGAAACTGCCAGACATGGCGATGATAAACTGGTGCAAGCCTTTATGTGCATGCTCACCACGATCCGCCCCGCCGGGCACGTCATAGAGGTAGTAAACGCGCTTTACATCGAAGGGGATGTGATTGCCGCCCTCCACGAAGGTGAGGTTACCCCGCGCGTCCGCGACTTTTGGCAATTGCACGACGTGACAGTCACTCAGTGGCATGGATTTTCTGCTCGCTTAACCTGTGCTACAACCCTATACACTAGTTTCGAACCAACGCCACGCGACACCCGTACCTAGGGTCAAAAGCCCGGTTAAACCTATACAGTTGCTGCGACCATGAACGCAATGTCCCAACCAGAGAGCATGATCATTCTCGGCAATGGTTATTCCGCACACCTTGCTGCGATTGCATTGGCGCCGGTTGTTCCGCTTGTGGCTTTGATCGGGCCTGCCCAAAAATTCGCGACATCATTTGGACCGGAAGCCCTGATCGGCCAGCACGCGCATAGCCATATATTCTTGCCAAGGTTGGGCAAAGAATTGCAGCGTATTGACCCCGCCTTGATCGCGGACTTTGAACGCAAAGGCCTGCGCTATGTGCCTGGG
This sequence comes from uncultured Roseovarius sp., assembly GCA_963422235.2. Taxonomy (GTDB): domain Bacteria; phylum Pseudomonadota; class Alphaproteobacteria; order Rhodobacterales; family Rhodobacteraceae; genus Roseovarius. The sequence continues at coordinate 667,151 of CAXMWV010000002.1, read as the reverse complement.
TCCAAAAGGTTGACCAACGACGCTCCGGCGGAATGTACCCGTATGTTTGCAACGCGGTGGCAGTTCGACAAAGCCGTGCACGATGTTTTTCGCGAAAGGGTCGATGTTTTTGAACAGGACGCGATCGTAGATGGGGTTGAGGTTGACGGACGGGTGATCAAGGCCATCAAGCTTGCCGATGGAACGAGTATTCCGGTTGACGATAACACCTTTGTTCTGGATGCCATGGGAGCACAGTCACCGGTTATGACACCGCTGATTGAAAAGTGTGATGATGTGCAAGAGCATTCTAGCGATGTCGTCTATGTGACCCAGTTTTTTCGACTGAATGTGACGTCGCAACACGATTTACCCGACCCGCTCATTGATTGCCCGCACGATTTCGGGATTGCACACCTGATGCTTTATCCGGCGCAAGAGGGTTGGTTCACGGTCACTGCAGCAGTCGCATCGCAGGACCGGGAGTTGGTAAAACGTTTGCGAAACCAAGAGAACTTCATCCAGTTCTGCCAGCAACACCCACATGTCGCGCAATGGCTTGAGGCGGCGGATCCCGTTGGACCGTGCCGCATTTACGTCAATCCGCGCAATCGCTGGAACACGGCAGTGTTCAATGGCCATCGTGCGCCAGAGAATTACTTGGCTGTTGGAGATGCGCTTGCGTCTACGGTTCCAACATTGGGCGCAAATTGTTCTTTCGCCGCGACTCATATCCGTGTCGTACGCGATTTGGTGCAGAACCCACCCGTGGACCTCCACAAAGCGTTTTACGACGACATCCATCTTGAGCAGTACGGCTTTTTTGAGAGTGCTGTGAATTCCAAGCGTCCCCCTCGTGCGTTCGTTGCCTACGAAGATGCCCCGCAGAACCGTTTCAGTAAGCGCCTGAAAAACCGGTTGCGCAGGGCGTTTGGGCTGGACCGCGGCCGGATATCTCGACAGCTTGCAGCTTCATCGAGCTTGTAAGCCCCTCGACGTTCGGAGACCTTCATGGGCAAAAGCATCGGTGACTACACTCAGGAGTACATGAGCGACTACGGTTTTGAGGCCGAAATGGTTCATTATCGCGGTCTTATGGTCCAAGAGAGGTTGGAACAACTCGCCCCCAAGACGATTATCGAACTAGGCTGCGGCACAAACCTTCAATCCAGAAGATTCTTTGATCAGGGTGGACGTTGGGACAGTTGGACAATCGTTGAACCATCAGAGGTTTTTGCCGATCACGCCCGCAAGGAAGACCTCCCCGGTTTAAACGTGATAGAGGCGTTTTTCGAAGATATAACTGAAGGTCTGCCCGACGCACCTGATTTAGTCTTGTGTTCCGGACTGTTGCACGAAGTGCCAGACGCCGACCGTCTTCTTCAAGCGATAGGTGATCGCATGGGGCCGGGAAGCTGTGCTCATATCAACGTGCCAAATGCAACGTCCATGCACCGACAACTGGCGCTTTCCATGGGGTTGATCGATGATCTCAAAACCCTGAGCACGCGCAACGAAACCCTTCAACAACCGAGGGTCTATGACTTGCAAAGCTTGTCCGAGCAGGCGGCTGCGCACGGGTTACGGGTAATCGCCTCAGGCGGTCATTTGGTCAAGCCTTTCACACATGCGCAAATGGAGCCGCTGGCGAACGACTTGGGTCGAAGCGTGATGGACGGTCTGTTCAAATTGGGTCAGTCTAGGCCGGACCTTGCCAGCGAAATCTACATTGAGGTTGTTCGGGCATGACGGGCGGTGCGCCGGGTGGTGCGAGCCAGAGTTCCGTGCGCATTCGGCGGTTTCGTGCGGAAGACGCCCAAACCTGGAACACGTTTGTTGAAGGGGCCACCAACGCCACGTTTCTCCACGATCGCGGTTTCATGGAATACCATAGTGATCGCTTTGAAGATCATTCGCTTATTGCAGAAAACGACGGCAAGATCATAGCCCTCCTGCCCGCCAACCGCGATGATGACGTACTCTCCTCTCACGGTGGGCTGACCTACGCGGGGTTGTTGATGCCACCCCGACTGCCGGCGTCCGTGATGCAGGACATCGTGTCCACCTTGCGGGAGTATCTCGAAGACCATGGGTTCAAGAAGCTGATTTATAAACCCAGCCCTCATATCTTTCACAGCCAGCCGTCTGAGGCTGATCTCTACGCTTTGTTTAACGCAGGTGTGCGTCAGGTTAGTGCTGACCTCGGAACGGCTATACCCATACAGCGACGCCAACCGTTCAGTGGCGGGCGCAAGGATGGCATCAGGAAAGCGCGCAAAGCGGGTTTAGAGGTGCGTGAAAGCAAGGAAATTGCTGCGTTCTGGGCCATCTTGATTGATCTGTTGGAAGCCCGGCACGAAGCAAGACCGACGCATTCACTGGATGAAATTCAACACCTCGCGTCGCGGTTCCCCGAACGCATCCGCCTTTTCGGAAGTTTTGATGGGGATACGATGTTGGCCGGGCTTTTGGCCTTTGATTGTGGCCTGACAGTGCACGCACAGTATATCGCCGCTGCCCCGGAAGGCCGCAACAAAGGCGCGCTCGATCTTTTGGTCAGTCACCTTTTGGAACACAGCTTTGCGGATCGCGACTGGTTCAGCTTCGGCATTTCCACCACGGATGCGGGGCGTCAGCTTAATGTCGGCCTTTCGCGCCAGAAGGAAATGTTCGGCGGCCACAGTGTCATGTTCAGCCATTACCATTGGGATCTGACGTGACAACCCCTCCTGCGGCGACCTTCATTCTGCTGTCCTACAACCAACAGGACACCGTGGTTGCCGCCGTTCAGTCTGTTCTGGACCAGGACTGCGATCCCATTGAAATTCTGATCTCGGATGATGCATCTACCGACGACAGCTTTGCGAGGATTAAGGAAACCGTTGATGCCTACAGTGGACCGCATCACGTCACGGCGCGGTGCAATCCTCAAAACATTGGTGTGAACCGGCACCTCGATTTGGCGATGGAGCTTGCGACGTCTGATTTAACGATCTGGGCGGCGGGTGATGACATCAACATGCATAACCGGGGCCGAAGTGTCATAGATGCGCACCGAAAAACCGGGGCGTTGCTCATTTTCTCAGACGCGCGAACCGTCACAGAACGTGGGGTTCAAGGAAGCCAAGCCTACCGTCGCGCAACGCTCTATCATCCGCACACGCTCTTGGATGTCGCGCGCTCCTTTTCACTCTACCTCGGTGCAACGGCTGCGTGGCACAAGGATCTCTTTCGCAAATACGGCGGATTGCCGAAGGAAAGGGCTCACGAGGATCTGATCCTCGGATTTCGCGCCGCTTTGGAAGATCGTTTTCATTACATTGAGGAAGAATTGATCGTGTATCGCGAGCATGGCGGCGTTTCCAGCCATCTGTCCCGACATGGCAGCAAGATGGAAAACCGAGCCCGACGTTGCGCGATCCTCAATGGCCAATACACTGTCCTGAATCAGCGGTTTGCGGACGCCCAAACTTTCGGCTTCCCGCCGGAAGCTCCGATTGTCAGGGAGATTGTTCGATTGCGTGACAGAATGGCCATGCGTTTGAGCTACTACGAAGGCGGGTGCATGCAGTACGCCCGCCAGCCATTGCAGTTGGCGAACGCTTTGATCTCAGAGTGGTTGCGCGATTTACGCAAGAGCTGATGTTGGCTGTCTTAGGAAACCCAGCTTACTTCGCCGTCGCAAATCGCTTGCATAGTGCATCCTGCAACGTCTATCTCGATGACGACAACGTTGCGAAAATCCGATGCCATTCAAATCCATCCTTCACAAAATTTCAGGCCGGAAATTTAAGAAAGTCCGCCCAAATACGCGTTGGCAGGACAATCCTCAGTTTCTGTCATACATTGAGCGATCCATTTCGCCTGAGCATGAAATGGGCGTACATGGGGCCATACGTGCAGCGATTGGCAAGACGCCATTGGAGCGCGGCGTATCTGTGGGCTCTGGCACGGGGCACAACGAACGCGGATTGATCGCTGCCGGTCTGGTGGAGCGGTTTGATCTTTTCGAAGTCTCTGAAGACCGCGTTGAGCAATCCAAAAAATTCGCTGAAGAGGCGGGTATGGCAGATCGGTTCACGCATTATGTGGAAGATGCTTTCAAGCATGATTTCGATGGTGAGTATGATCTTGTCTACTGGGAACACGCGCTGCATCATATGTTTGATGTCGACCATGCCGTGGCCTGGAGCGTGCGAGCGCTGAAGCCCGGAGGCCTTCTGGTGATCAATGACTACATTGGTCCTACGCGCCTGCAATGGCGTCGAAACGAGGTCAAACTCGTGCGGCAGTTCTTGCGCGACAACGAGGAGGTGCTGGGCGTTGATCCCAAACGTGTCCGCCGCGGCACCCAGTTCCGGCGTCTTAAACAGTTCATGCGTGATCCATCAGAAGCACCGCAGAGTGATCTCATCGAGGCGGCGTATAAACGTCATACAGGAACAGACCTCAACGTTCTGGGCGGTGCCATGATCCATTTGGGTGGAGGGTTCCTGAATGGAGCGGAGGAGCAAGATCCTGAAATCCACGACCGACTGATCAAATTTGATCAAGAGGCGCGCGACAAAGGAATTTCCCACTTTGCTTTCGGGCTTTGGCGTAAACCGGCGGCTTGAGACAAGAACCGTCATTGCATCTGGGTTCATGGTGCTGCTGGGGAGAATTGAACTCCCGACCTCACCCTTACCAAGGGTGCGCTCTACCACTGAGCTACAGCAGCGTTCCGTGGCGGGGTCCTAGCCCCTTCGACGCAAACGCGCAAGCGATATCTGGACCGCGAATTGGCCCTGAGTTAGAAGAGACCATGGCAACGCAAAATCCCGACAAAAAGCCGTCTGACGCCGCACAAGATCGAGAAGATCGGTTGAAAGCAGCGCTTAAGGCAAATATGGCGCGGCGCAAGGCACAGGCTCGGGGCCGGCAGGCGCAAGACTTACAGCAAGACGTCGGTGGGAACGAGGCAGAGAGCGAGGATTAAGGGCAGATGGACGCAATACTGGTCAGGGGCAATGGCCCCCTCAATGGCGAAATTCCCATTGCAGGGGCAAAAAACGCGTGCCTCACACTCATGCCCGCAACATTGCTGAGTGAAGAGCCGCTGACATTGACCAATGCACCGCGTCTGTCTGACATTCGTACCATGACATCGCTTTTGGAAAGCCTCGGCGCAGAAGTTAGCGAGATGCAGGACGGCAAGGTGCTGGCGCTGTCGAGCTATGAGATAACCAATCACCGGGCCGAGTATGACATCGTCCGAAAAATGCGTGCCTCTATCCTTGTGCTTGGCCCTATGTTGGCCCGTGACGGGCATGCGGTGGTTTCACTGCCAGGTGGTTGCGCGATTGGGGCGCGTCCGGTTGATCTCCATCTCAAAGCCTTGGAAGCCATGGGCGCTGAGCTTGAGTTGAAAGAAGGCTACGTTGATGCGCGCGCCCCGGGCGGGTTGAAAGGCGGCACGTTCGAGTTTCCTTTCGTCTCGGTCGGTGCCACGGAAAATGCCCTGATGGCCGCGACATTGGCGAAAGGTACGACGGTTTTGAAGAATGCGGCGCGTGAGCCGGAGATCGTTGATCTGGCACAGTGTCTGCGGCGTATGGGCGCACAGATTGAGGGCGAAGGCAGCCCAACCATCACAATCGAAGGCGTTGACCGGTTGAACGGTGCGACCCACCCTGTTGTGCCGGATCGTATTGAACTTGGCACATACATGCTCGCGCCCGCAATCTGTGGTGGGACGGTCGAATGCCTGGGTGGTCGGATCGATCTTGTGGGCGCGTTTTGTGAGAAACTAGATGAGGCTGGGATTTCTGTGACGGAAACCGAGACGGGCCTCACCGTATCGCGCAAAAACGGACGCGTGACGTCGGTCAACGTGGAAACAGAACCTTTCCCAGGCTTCCCCACCGATCTTCAGGCGCAAATGATGGCGCTGATGTGCACGGCGGATGGTGTCAGCGTCTTGGAAGAAAAGATTTTCGAGAACCGCTTTATGCATGCCCCGGAACTGATGCGCATGGGTGCGCAAATTGACGTGCACGGCGGCACGGCGACCGTGACGGGCGTGGAGCAGCTCAAAGGTGCGCCCGTTATGGCCACCGATCTGCGCGCTTCAGTGTCCCTGATCCTTGCGGGACTTGCCGCCGAAGGCGAAACACTGGTCAACCGTGTCTACCATCTCGATCGTGGGTACGAACGGGTTGAGGAAAAGCTGGGCAATGTGGGCGCGCAGATTGAACGGGTGCAAGTCTGATGAGTAACGACGCCAAGTTTGAAGATGGCCGAGAAGCCCCGCTGAACCTGGGCGCGCTTGATGGTGATGATCTGCAGGTCATTTCCTCGCTGGTCCAGGATGCGGTTCTGCCCATAACGGAGCTGTCCTGGCGACCCAAGGAGCGCCGCTTTGCGTTACTGCTCAACCGTTTCCGTTGGGAGGACGATGGCCGCGACAGGCACGCTGCAGAACGGGTGCAATCAGTTCTTGTCATCGACAACGTGCTGCGTGTCGCAAGCCAGGGGATTGAGCGGAGCGACAAGGACATGATCCTCTCGCTGCTCGCCGTTGTCTATGAAGCCGGAGAAGATGCCGCAGGAGAGGTGCATCTGACCTTCGCGGGTGATGGCGGGATCCGACTTGACGTGGAGGCCTTGGACGTGACGTTGAAGGACGTCACCCGGCCCTATCGTGCGCCGTCTGGTAAGGCACCCGAGCACCGCGACTAACTCTCGCAGAATCTGCACAATTATACTTTGAAGCTGCGGCACGCACTTGAGCGCCAAATCACGGCTCTATATGGAAGCCTTCGGAGAGGACATCCATGCCCCAGTTTCTTGATGCCACAGACCAGAGTTTCGAAGCCGCCTTTGCCGCGTTGTTGACGGCAAAGCGAGAGGATAGTCCTGACGTAGACGCAGCTGTAGCCGAGATCATCGAAAGTGTTCGCGCGCGTGGCGATGAAGCGTTGTTGGGGCTGACGGCTAAGTTTGACCGCCTTGAATTGACGCCTGAGACCTTGCGGTTTTCACCCGCTGAGACTGATGACCTGATTTCGCAGGTTTCAGAAGAGGAACGCCAGGCTTTGGAATTGGCGGCGGAGCGTGTTCGCGCCTACCACGAACGGCAAATCCCAACCGATGAAAGTTGGACCGATGCTAGCGGTGCAAGGCTCGGGTGGCGATGGACGCCGGTGGGTGCTGCGGGTCTCTATGTGCCGGGCGGTTTGGCGTCCTACCCGTCGTCGGTTTTGATGAACGCGATCCCCGCGAAGGTCGCCGGTGTGGAGCGTTTGGCAATCACGGTGCCTACGCCTGACGGAGTGGCCAACCCACTGGTTTTGCTTGCCGCGAAACTGTCTGGCGTTGATGAGATTTACCGCATTGGTGGTGCGCAAGCGGTGGCGGCACTGGCCTATGGAACGGAAACAATTGCGCCGGTGGACAAAATCACGGGACCGGGCAACGCCTACGTCGCCGCCGCCAAACGTCGTGTCTTTGGCAAAGTGGGTATCGATATGATCGCAGGTCCGTCAGAGATATTGGTCGTGGCGGATGCAGACAACGACCCTGACTGGATCGCGCTCGACATGCTGAGCCAGGCCGAACACGATGAAAGCGCGCAGGCCATCCTGATCACAACGGATGCCGGGTTTGGCCGGAAGGTGGCCGAGGCTGTTGAGGCACGCCTAGAAACGCTGGAGCGCCGTGCCATTGCCGGCGCAAGCTGGCGAGATTTCGGGGCAATCATCACGGTGCCTGACTTGGATGTAGCGGCCGAGCTGACAGATCGTATCGCACCGGAACATCTGGAGCTTTGTGTGGCTGATCCTTTTTCCCTGTCTGAAAAGATCACCCATGCCGGGGCAATCTTCCTTGGCGCATGGACACCCGAGGCGATTGGCGACTACGTCGGAGGTCCAAACCATGTTTTGCCCACGGCGCGATCGGCGCGGTTCTCATCTGGTCTCAGCGTGATGGACTTCGTCAAACGCACCACTTTGGCCCAGATGACTCCCGAAGCTTTGGCGGCCATCGGTCCGGCAGCGGAACGGCTGGCGATTTCCGAGAGTTTGGAGGCGCATGGCCTGAGCGTGCGGGCGCGTTTGGATAAGCTAAATCGCGGCACCAGCTAGGGTCTGCTACAACTGTGCGATGTTCCTTTCCGGTTACGTCTCGTTCGCCTTGTCGAACCTGCGCAACGTAAGGATTGCCCACGCGCGCGGCCTGCGCTAGCACATCCTCAAACGCATGCATGGACCCACGCCGATGACGCATATTTGCCATATCGAGCTCGACGACGCGAACCTGCCGCCGCCGACACCGGAGATCGAACAAGAGCGCAAGGTCGCCATGTTCGACCTGATCGAAGAAAACACCTTTGCGCTGCCCAAACGGGATGACCGCATGGTGCCGGATGGGCCGTATCAAGTGGGCCTGTCGATCCGTGAAAAACGGCTGGTCTTCGATGTGAAGACCGAAGCCGGTGACCGCGCAGCCGAATTTCATTTGTCGCTGTCACCATTCCGGCAGGTCGTGAAAGACTACTGGTCAATTTGCGAAAGCTATTTCGACGCGGTCAAGAACCTGCCGCCGAGCCAGATCGAAACCATCGACATGGCACGCCGTGGCATCCACAACGAAGGGGCCCGTGTGCTGGAAGAGCGGTTGGATGGAAAAGCTGATGTCGACAACGACACGGCCCGCCGCCTCTTCACGTTGATCTGCGTTCTCCACTTCGGAGGCTGACACATGGTCGCCGAGCTTCCTCAGTCGGTGCTCTTTTGTTGCGACCACAACGCTGTACGGTCCCCAATGGCCGAAGGCATTATGAAACAGCTCTACGGCGCGGACACATATGTGCAGTCCGCTGGCGTCAAAAGCGATCTGGATATCGACGGCTTCTGCATTGCCGTGTGCGAAGAACTGGGCGTAGAGCTGGCCGGCCACCGCTCCCGGACCTTCGACGAGATGGAGCAATGGGGCGACGATCTCAGTTCCTTTGACCTGATCGTGGCGTTGAGCCCGGCAAGCCAACGGCATGCGTTGGAGATGACGCGGATTTTTCACCTCGACGTGGTCTATTGGCCGATCATGGACCCGACCGGGTTGGGTGAAACACGAGAGGCCAAACTCGCGGCCTACCGGCAAACGCGCGACCAGATCATCGAGAACTTGCAGGCCCGGTGGGGCGAAGGACGCGGGTTTTCTTGATGCGGCGCACGCCATGATCCGGGTGGAGCGCCTGACCGGTGCGGCGCTCACGAACGCTTTGCCCGATGTGGCCCGTCTGCGGATCGAGGTGTTTCGAGACTGGCCTTACCTCTACGACGGCGACATGGTGTATGAAGAGGCTTATCTGCAAACCTACCGGGACACGGATGACGCCATTCTGGTGGCGGCGTACGACGGTGATCAGTTGGTTGGGGCCTCCACCGGATCGCCCTTGGCTGATCATGCAGACGACTTTGGAGCCGCATTTGATGCGGTGACGCAAGACATCTCAGAAGTGTTTTACTGTGCGGAAAGCGTGTTGTTGCCTGCCTTTCGCGGTCAGGGCATCGGGCATCAATTCTTTGATCTCAGAGAAGCCCATGCGCGCAAGCTGGGCGCGCGCTTTTGCGCCTTTTGCGCGGTGCAGCGACCGGCAACACATTCGCTGAAGCCGCAAGACTACCGGCCACTTGATCTTTTTTGGCGCAAACGTGGGTACGCACCGCTGGATGGTGTGGTGGCGAAGTTTGTGTGGAAAGACATTGATCAGCCCCAAGACAGCAAGCATCACCTGCAATTCTGGATGCGCGTGCTCTGAACACGCGACTCGATGGACTTTCGAGAAAGATCGAAGGTGCTGTGGCTTGCAGGTCGCAATCCATTGGTAAATCCCGGAGCGTGGCAACCGGCAATGGTCACGGTTTGACCCATTCTGCTAAGCACAAAGTGCCGGGGGGCGACAATTGGGGATACGATCCTTTATGACACGCCTTCTTGCCGCATTTTTTGCGATTTTTCTCATGACACTTCAGGTGAATGCCGGCGAACGCCAGAAACAGGGTTTTGGCCTGATGATCACCAATGACGTGTTGGGTGACGGCCATGATCGTTGGCGGTCGGGGTCGTTTGAGTCGAGCTGGATTTTCGCACCGGACTGGTCAGGGCAGGCACCCGCGCGATTTGGTGAGCTACTGGAATTGCGCATCAACGGCGAGATTGTCAGCCCGAGCAACATCGTGAACCCGGCACCGTTTGATCGGCGGTACGGTCAGACACTTAGCGTTGGTCTGCACACACATTGGCAACCTAGTGCTGTCGAATATGCCGTTGGCCTCGACGCGGTGATCACCGGGTCTCAGGTTGGCCTCGATGATGTGCAGGAAGTCGTTCATGATATTCTTGGAGGAAGTGATCCGTCGCCAGCGGTGCTGAGCGCGCAGATCAGCAACGGTGTTCATGCCAATGGCGTGTTTGAAGTTGGTCGCGACTTCGATCTGGGGGCAACTTCTCAGATCCGGCCGTTCTTTGAGCTGCGGGCAGGCACGGAAACCCTCGCACGGGCAGGGTTTGACATGACGTTCGGGAGCTACGGTTCATCCGGTTTACTGATCCGCAATCCGGTTTCCGGTCATCGCTTCAGCGCTGTCGCAGATAACGCGTATCGCGGGTTTTCGTTCCTGTTCGGCGCGGATGTGGCTTACGTCGACAACTCCGTGTTCATCCCGTCCAGCGGCCCGGTGCGCCTGGAAGATTACCGTACGCGCGTCCGCGCCGGCGCGCATTGGCGCAGCATGGCGGGCAGCAGCATTTTTTACGGGATTTCCTGGCTCGACAAGGAATTCAATACACAAACGGAAGGCCAGATCGTGGGTTCCTTGCAGCTAAGACTCATATTCTGAAAATTTTTTTCTGTAAGGGTTTTCAGAGTGATTCGCTTTTGGTACCTTCAGTCTCAATAAAAAAGAAAAAATGAGGCAGGACTTTAGGTTATGGGGACGGGCTATCGTGGCGCGTTCGTTATTTCCTGGTCGCAAACAGAACTGGACGGCATCGAAGCCGCACCGATTGACACGCTGGCTGTGGGAATCACCTGGAGCTGGAACGGCGATGCGGTGCGTGTTGACGGGCCCAGTGGTGTGCTGCGTCTGGAAGAGGCGGACAAAGGGTCAACCCGGCGCAAATGCGCGGCGAAACTGGTGCGAAGACTGGTAAGCGCGGCCAAAGCTGGCGCAACCGATCTATCGCAAATGGAAGACATAACACAGACGGTACCGGACACAGGGTTCGTAGTCACGGACGGGCTTCGAACTTACTCAGTTACTTTGGTGCCGGTGGAGGGCGGTTCGCCACCTCTGTTGATGTTCGTTGACGATATGCCGCCAAAGCACACGGAGCTTTGGGTCGTGCATCTCTCCCTTGATCCACAAGTGCAAAACATGGTCCGCGCCGACGGTGGCGGGGTTATTTGCTTCACGCCTGGGACGATGATTCAGACCCCGCAAGGTCCTCGGCTCGTCGAAGAACTGCGTGAAGGGGATATGGTCCAGACCAAGGACAACGGCCCGCAGCAAATTGAATGGACCGGCAGCCGCCGTATGAGCGGCGCACGCCTTTTTGCGATGCCGCATCTGCGCCCGATCCGCATGCGTGTTGGTAGTCTTGGCATAGAACTACCCGATCAGGAGTTGCTAGTCTCGCCTGAGCACAGAATGTTGATCACAGGCGCCGTGGCGCGGGATTTGTTCAACACGCCAGAGGTGTTGGTGTCTGCCAAAGATCTGGTGAACAATCGCACGATTTCTGTCGATGTGAACCTTCGCGAAGTGACATATGTCCATCTTTTGCTACCGGAGCATCAGGTGGTCTGGGCGAACGGTGTCGAAACGGAAAGCTTCCATCCGGCCTCGGCAGCATTGGCGACGCTGGACGAGACAGATCGAATGCGCCTTCTTGCTCTGCACCCGCAGCTTGAGAGCGAACCCCATTCTTACGGAGCTTTCGCCCGCCGCAACCTGAACAGTTCAGAGGCGGCAATCTTGCGGCACGAGGCGGCCTAGGTCATCGAACTTGAGTTGGGGGCCAGCCCCCAACCCCCCGGGATATTTTCGGCCAAAAGAAACATGTGCGCGGCACGGTTGACTCGGCTCCGAACCCCTGTATAAGCGCGGCTTCATTGGTGTTGGTGGCCCCCGCAAGGGGATGCCTGTCGCCACGGCAAAATCCGTGGAAAGGACAACGCCCTCTCAACGCGATCATCATCCCGAAAAGCGGGAACCGGTTTTCGGATCAGATGATGACGCATCAAAACGAAGAGGAGATCAGTCGATGACGAAAAGAACGGCTGCCAAATACAAAATCGACCGCCGGATGGGCGAAAACATCTGGGGTCGTCCGAAATCCCCCGTAAACCGCCGCGAGTTTGGCCCCGGCCAGCATGGACAGCGCCGCAAGGGCAAAATGTCTGACTTCGGTCTTCAGCTGCGCGCGAAGCAGAAGCTGAAAGGCTACTACGGCGATCTGACGGAAAAGCAGTTCAAGCGCATTTACGCAGAAGCCGCCCGTGTGAAGGGCGACACCGGTGAGAACCTCATCGGCCTGCTGGAGCGCCGTCTGGACGCCGTTGTTTACCGTGCGAAGTTCGTGCCGACCATGTTTGCTGCGCGTCAGTTCGTGAACCACGGCCACGTGAAGGTGAACGGCAAGAAGGTGAACATCCCGTCTTACCGTGTGAAAGAAGGCGACGTGATCGAAGTGCGGGACCGCTCCAAGCAGCTGGCTGTGCTTCTTGAGGCCGTTCAGCTGGCAGAGCGTGATGTGCCGGATTACATCGACGCGGACCATTCGAAGATGGTTGCAACTTTCGTCCGCACACCGGGTCTTGGCGACGTGCCGTATCCAGTGATGATGGAACCAAACCTCGTCATCGAATTCTACGCGCAGAACTAAGCGTTCTGACATCGGAAAGAAGGCCGCGACGGGGACCCGCCGCGGCCTTTTCTTTTGCGCACTTGAACAGGATTGGCGCATTGCAGTGCTGATGGCACAATCAGACGACCCAGACGTGGAGCATCCCGGATGCCAAACACACCGAACCCAGACACGGGCACATCGAAAAGCGCAAGGCAGTCACGCCTGCGCCGCGCCAACCACATCCTTGACCCGTACTTTATCGGCCCGGCCCATTCGGGCGAGGTTTTGGAGATCTGGGGCTATACCGACGCGATGAGTTATGCCCCCGGGGACAGCGTGGATTTGCGTGTCTCGACAACGGCTGACACCTGGGATTTCGAGGTCGGCCGGGATGGGCAGACCTATGATGTGGTTCTGACCGTCGATGGATTGCCGGGCGTCCGACACGAGACGCCGGCAGACTGCTACGCCACGGGATGTGGCTGGCCAGTGGTCTACAGCTTTGCGGTCCCGGAAGATTGGAGACCCGGGGGATACTTGATCACTTTGCGGGGCTTCCGGGGCGATGAGGTGGTCGAAGAGCACCATTTCATTCTGATCCGTCGCGCCGCCACGGCCAAGCCCGCGCCCTTCCTGTTCCTTTGTGCGACGGGCACTTGGGTTGCTTACAATTGCTGGGGCGGCGCGAACGCCTATGAAGGCATTGCTGGCGAAGATTCCGCATCTTTTTCGCCGATCCTTTCCATTCAAAGACCCTGGAGCCGTGGGTTTTGCCGCCTGCCTCAAGGCGCGCCGCGCGCTGTACCGGAGCAGCCTCAACGCCCGGGAGATATGGCTCGCTACCCGTACATGGAATGGGCTTATGCCTATGGGTACTCTAAGAAATACGCCTCTGCCGGATGGGCAAGCTACGAACGCCATTTCGCCAGATGGGCGGAGGGGGAGGGCTATGACCTGGACTTTGCCACGCAGCATGATCTGGCTGCCGATCCGGGCTGCCTGAACGGGTATGCCTGCGTGATCATCGTGGGTCATGACGAATACTGGAGCCGCGAGATGCGAGAGGCGTTGGACAGCTACACGGAAGACGGCGGGCACGTGGCGCGGTTTGCGGGCAACTTCTTTTGGCAGATCCGGCTGGAGGATGAAGGCCGCCGGCAGGTTTGCTACAAGTACACGGCCAAGGAGAGTGATCCGGTCGAAGGCACGGACAAAGCCCATCTTTTGACCGGAGCATGGGACGAGCTCGCCGTCGATTGGCCCGGGGCGCAGAGCCTTGGTGCGAACGGGACACTGGGCATCTATGCCGGGCTTGGCAACTGTGTTGGGCAGGGGGCCGGAGGGTTCACAATTTACCGTCCGGACCACTGGGCGTTGTCGGGAGCGGGACTAGGCTACGGCGATGTTCTTGGCGCGGGGTCTCGTATCTTTGGATATGAAGTCGATGGTCTTGCGCATCGCATCGAAGATGGCTTGCCGTTCCCCACCGGGTCAGATGGCGCCGACACGGATATAGAGATCATCGGTTTGGGCCTCGGCACCAATGAGGAGGCTGATCACAGCGTGTGGGGTGAGACGCTCTATATCGGGCGTGCGGATGCGGAGTGGTTGGCAGACGCCATGCATGGCGAGCTAACTCCGGAAACCTACGATCGGGTTAGACGTGGAAACGGCGTCATGATCCATTGGCACCGCGGCCAAGGTGAAGTGTTTAATGCTGCAACCTGTGAATGGGTGGCGGGGTTGATCAACCGTGATCAGCAGGTAGAGCAGGTGACCCGCAACGTTCTGAACCGCTTTGGAAAATGAAGTCAGCACACAATCAGGCGCGGCGACATGGACGCTTTTCTAGACCGCACGAGACCGTTAGACAGACCACCGGAAGGGTCGCGACATGACAAAGATTACACCACAGCCGGGGATCATGGAGATCGAGCTCTACAAGGGCGGCGCGTCGACCATCGAGGGCGTGCGTGACGTTGTAAAGCTGAGCTCTAACGAAAACCCGTTTGGGGCCTCTGATGCCGCGAAGGCGGCCATGGCGGCCTCTGTGCATGAGATACATCGCTATCCCTCCACCGATCACGGGGCTTTGCGTCAAGCGATTGCTGAGGTGCATGGGCTGGATGCAGAGCGGATCATCTGTGGTGTCGGGTCTGACGAGATTTTGACCTTTCTGTGCCAGGCCTATGCCGGGCTGGGCGACGACATCATCTATACCGAGCATGGGTTTTCACTCTATCCGGTGTTGATCCGTGCCGCCGGGGCGACGCCCGTTGTCGTGCCGGAACAGGCACGGCGGGTGAACGTGGACGCCATTCTTGAGGCGGCAGGGGACAAGACCAAGATCGTCTTCCTGACCAACCCGGGCAATCCCACGGCGACGATGATCCCGATGTCCGAGGTGGAGCGGCTGGCGGAAGGTTTGCCGGAGACCTGCATATTGGTGCTCGATGGCGCGTACACCGAGTACGCCGAGGGCTATGACGGTGGTGCAGGCTTGGTGGAAAAGCGCGACAATGTCGTCATGACCCGGACGTTTTCCAAAATCTACGGCTTGGGTGGGATGCGCGTTGGCTGGGGGTATGGCCCTACTGAGATCATTGACGTGCTCCACCGTGTGCGTGGCCCATTTAACCTGTCAAATACGGCCTTGGCTGCGGCAGAGGCAGCTGTGCGGGATCGGGCTTGGGTGGAGAAGTGTCGAAGCGACAATGCCCGGCTGCGCGTCTGGTTGGCGGATGCGCTGGCTGAGAAAGGCGTGCCATCAGATACGTCGCATACCAATTTCGTCCTGGCACGCTTTGAAGACCAGGAAGAGGCAGAGGCCTGCGAGGCGTATCTGCAGACCCAAGGTTTAATTGTACGCAAGGTGGCGGGTTACGGATTGCCAAATGGCTTGCGCATTACGGTGGGGGATGAAGCGTCCTGTCGTCGTGTTGTTCATGCCGTCGGACAGTTCAAGGAGGGCGCGAGATGACCCAGATTTATGATCGGGTGGCCTTGATTGGATTGGGCCTGATTGCGTCGTCTATGTTCTGGGCCATGAAGCGTGGTGGCTTGGTTGGAGAAGTGACGGGCTACGCACGCTCTGCTGAGACGCGCGAGACGGCGCGAGAGATCGGACTGTGTGACCGGGTTTGTGACAGCGCGGTTGAGGCGGTCGAGGGTGCGGACCTTGTGGTTTTGTGCGTGCCAGTGGGTGCTATGGATGCGGTGGCGCGGGAGATTGCACCGGCGCTGAAACCGGGCGCGACGGTCAGCGATGTGGGCTCCGTCAAGCGCGCGGTGATCGAGGCTGTGGAACCGCATCTACCTGAAAACGTTCATTTTGTTCCAACACACCCAATGGCAGGGACAGAGCATTCTGGGCCGACATCTGGCTTTGCTGAACTGTTTGACGGCAAGTTCTGCCTGATCGTGCCGATGCCCGACAGTGACAGCGCCGCGGTGGAGCGCGTGGAAAAGCTGTGGCGGGCCATGGGGTCGCAAACCGACCGGATGGAAAACCCCGATTATCATGATCTGGTCTGCGCTGTGACGAGCCATGCGCCGCACCTGATTGCTTACACGATGGTGGGCGTGGCGGACGATCTGCGCCGGGTGACGGATAGTGAAGTGATCAAGTATTCCGCCGCCGGTTTTCGAGATTTCACCCGCATTGCCGCAAGCGACCCAACCATGTGGCGTGATGTGTTTCTGACCAACAAAGAGGCCACCCTGGAAATCCTGGGCCGCTTTACCGAAGAGCTGTTTGCGTTGCAGCGGGCGATCCGGACTGGGGACGGCGATCACCTCTTTGACTATTTTACTCGCACGCGGGCCATCCGTCGTGGTATCATCGAAGCCGGGCAAGATACAGACGCACCGGATTTCGGGCGGGTAAAAAGAGGCAGTTAACAATGAAAATCGCAGTGGTTTTCCCATTGATTCTAGTGGGCTGTTCGCTCTTGGGCGGGCAGTCTCAACGTGAGGTCGTCACTCAAGGGTCGATCTGCGGAAGCCCGTTCATCACCGGCGAAACGGTGGGGCGGATCGACGGCGAAAAGCCGGGCTGCGGTGTCGACAACGCGGTGCGCGTGACATCTGTGGGCGGCGTTTCGCTGAGCCAGGGATCGGTGATGGAATGTTCCACCGCGCGGGTTTTGAATGCTTGGGTGCAGAATGATGTGGACCAGATCCTTGGCATCAAGGGTGGCGGTCTGTCGGAAATTCAGGTGGCTGCGCATTACGTTTGCCGCACGCGCAACCACAAACCCGGGGCCAAAATTTCGGAACATGGCAAGGGCCGTGCGATTGATATTTCGGCCTTCCATTTTGAGGATGGGTCCGAACTGTCGATCTCGGATCACTGGGGCAAGGGTCGGAACGGGCGGCTACTCAAGCGGTTGTCAGAATCGGCTTGTGGGCCGTTTGCAACCGTCCTTGGGCCGGGGTCAGACGGGTATCACGAGGACCATTTTCACTTTGATACCGCGCAGCGGGATAATGGGTTTTTGTACTGTCGGTAATACGTCGGTATCGCGTCGGTATTACGTCGGTGCGGTTCTACACCTCTGAAAAGTGCACCGCCCCGTCCGGAAGACAGGGCGGTGGCGTTTTTTAAAATGCTTTCTGCCAGCCAGCAACGAAGGTCCAGTCACGCTCCATCTGCGGACCGTTGAGGTTCTGGTAAACCGGCATGCCAAATTCCATGGCAAAGCGGTGGCCGCGCAGCGCCCCGTTCTGAACGATGGTGTTCACACCGAGATAAGCCGTCACGGTTTCACCGCCGTAGTTCAACGGATCAGCGGTCTGGACAGGACCCACGATGTTGGGATCGATGCCGCGGATGTGCCCCAAAGTGCTGGCCTCAAGACGGCCTGAGATAGAGACCCAGGGAGAGGGCTGGATGGATCCCCAGATATTGGCTTTCACCTCATTGCCCAGCTGGTAGCCATTGCTTTTGTTCATGCGGAACACGCCGGTCAGCTGCGCGCCATATCCCGTATTGCCGCTGCGGCCCATGAAGGTGATGCCGGGCAGAAGGTCATAGGTGCCGGAACCAAGCTGCATCGCGTAGGGCAGGCGCACGGTGGGGCGCGTGTTCAGCGGGGTCAGAACCGTGCCGGTTTCGCTGGTCGATCCGGTGGGCAGGCTGATGCCGATATTGGCGTGAAGCGAGCTGGACTGCCCTTCCCAAATTCCGATGAGCGCGGAAAGTTTGACATCGCCGATGCCCTCAGACGTGGTTCGGAAACCGCCAAGAACAGCCGTGCCTGCGCCCCCAGCAAAGGTCACATGATCCATCTTTTTACTGATGTAGGGCAGCATGCCCATGAGCGTGACTCGATCATTGGGCGCGTACATCGCCCCGAACATGTGCATGTCCATGGTCATTTGCGTCGGCACAATACGCAGCGTTGGCGGCTGCCCCGGGTTGCCAAAGAACCGGTTGGCGATGGTGGTTGCGATCTGAGTTTCGGTCACATCGCTGGACCCGATCTGATTGCCACCCATATCCATCCGCATGAAGCGATAGGAGAGCATGATCTCGCCCGCGGCGTGGCGGTGATCGCCCATCACGCCGATGGGGGCGTGGCCGTCTGCGCGCAGGGGCTGGTTGCCGTGATGAGAGCCGTGGTCGTGGAAGCCATCGGCCAGTGCGGGGGTTGAAAGGCCGACGCAGAGCGCGACCGCGAGTTTGAAGAGTTTCATTTCACTATCCTTAGATGCGGGCCAGCCTCGGCTGTACCCGCGCGTCAATAATTTATTGGAGTGTTGTCTGGCTGATCAGTTGGAGTGATCGTGACCGGAATGATCATGACCCGAGTGGTCATGGCCAGAGTGATCGGTCGTCCGCGCCTCGACGTTGAACACCACCTCAACCTCGCCCGCGTTTTCAAACGTCAGCGTGGCCGGGATCGTGTCACCTTCTGTCAAAGGATCGCTAAGACCCATGAACATGACGTGGTAGCCACCAGGCGCCAGCTTCACGGTTTCGCCCGCCGGAATGTCGATGCGTTCTACATGGAACATCTTCATCACGCCGTCTTCCTCAGCTGATTGGTGGATTTCCACCTTGGGGAAGTCTGCCGACACGCCGATGAGGGCATCATCGGTGTCGCCGGTATTGGTGATGATCATGTATCCACCACCTGCCTTCGCGGTGGTTTCAAAAGACATCGGATGGTCGATGTCGAGGTTTCCGGCCGTGTACTCATGAGCCATGGCCGCGCCAGAGATGGACATCGCGGCGAGAAGGGGAAGGAGGGATTTCATGGGTTGTCTCCTGATGAACTGAACATGTTTGACTGTCGCTGAGGGCGACGGAACGAAAAACCGTGTGTTCAGGTCACCGGGGGAGCGCGGGCAAAATGCGATACATGGGACGTCGCGGGGGCGTCGGCCTGTGCCAAAATCACCCCGGTCTGAACGTACAGCAAACGATAGGGAGCCGCGTCGATGTCGACTGGATTGGCCGTATCGGTTGCGGATTTCAGCACGCAGTTGACGGTGTCGCGCGAAATCTCAGTGGCGTCGCCATTCTCGTCTATATGAATTGTGCGCAGACCATCGCCGGTGCAGATCACTAGGATGCGCCCCTCTGCCACGCCAAGTGCCATGGCCCATCCGCCGGCGAAAGGTGCCAGCAGGGCCATCACCAGAACGACCGTGGCCGTCAGTTGGGTCCAGTGCCTACGCATACAATAGATGTGTCACTCGCACTGCTTCTAGGCAAGGTAAACATGCAAGAATTTTTCGTCGCACCTGACCGTTTCGCGCCTTTATCTCAGGCGCAAAACCGGGGCAGGGCCGAGAGGGACAGGCCCA
The DNA here is from genome assembly GCA_963422235.2 of uncultured Roseovarius sp. Classification (GTDB taxonomy): domain Bacteria; phylum Pseudomonadota; class Alphaproteobacteria; order Rhodobacterales; family Rhodobacteraceae; genus Roseovarius. Next base: position 647,465 of record CAXMWV010000002.1, on the reverse strand, counting down.
AGGCGTACGTTTCCGCCGGCAAAATTGAGCGGGATGTCCAGTGTTTCAGGATTACCGGCCATTTGGGAAATCAGAGACAGACCGCTCTCCAAAGTCTTGGCAAAGCCGGGCTTCAGGGTGCCCGAGGCCACGGCCATTTGCAGGATGTCCCGCCAGTTGCGAGCTTTTACCACGATTTCACCCACCGGGTAGCCGGAGGCGTCCACGTCCACCTCGCCTGCGGTTTGCAACTCAAGCCGTCCCCACCGCGCTTCGGCTAGTTTGACCTTGATGCGCTTGGGTTGCGGGCGGGCGTCTTCAATGGCGCTGCGGTCCCAGGCCTTGTCGAAGGTGACAGTGATGTCGGCGTTCAGTGCATCAAGCGCCTCGGGCAAGCGACCCGACGGGTCGAGCCGCACACGCCATTCAAGCGGAGGGGAGAGCCCGTCAGCCGCAAGACCCAGACGATAGGTGGCCACCCCGGCTGGCGCGCGTTCAGCCGCAAGGCGAAGGGCCTCAACCGTTGTGGGTTCTTCCGCGCTTTCGGGCGTGACCACGATGGTGTCGGCGGTTAGCGTCAAGCGATCAAGGGGCAGCATGATGTCTGCGTCCGTCACCACGCTGGCGCGCATATTCTTGCTTTGCAGCCGGTATTTTTCATCCGGTGTGGCGAACAACTGATCCTCGGGCCAGACCGCGATGACATGGTTGGGCCGGTAGCTGAGCGCGAGAAGCTGGAAAAACGGGGCTTCCCACGCCAACCCGCTGTCTGGGTCGGCGAGAACAAGGTCGGTGAAGGACGTGTCGAACCGGTTGGGGAAACCTTGCGTTTCGAGCGTGCCAAATTCTGCCGCCCAGCCTTCATCGCGGCGATCTTCGAACCATGTCGAAAAGCCTGTTGTCACGCCTTGCTGGCCGAAAAACCAGTAGCCGGACCAAAGGGCCGCGCCCAGAAGGGTGAGGGTAAGGAGTATGCGCGTCACGCCGCTGCCTCTTTTCTGCTCTGTCTCGATAGTGTTTAAGGCCTTCTGCCGAAACAGGTAAAGGCGTCAAAGGGGCAGGGTAAAGCAAAATGACGATGTGGGTCTTTGGATATGGCTCTTTGGTGTGGAACCCGGGGTTTGAGTATGACGAGCGGGTGATCGCGCGTCTGCCGGGGTATCATCGCAGTTTCTGTATGCGGTCGGTGCATCACCGTGGCACGCATGAGGACCCCGGGCTTGTACTGGCGCTTGATCGTATTGACGGGACGGATTGTTCCGGTTTGGCGTTTTCCGTGAAGGCGGGACAGGAAGCGGCGGTTCTGGCCTATCTGCGGGAGCGGGAGTTGATCTCGTCCGCTTATCTGGAGAAGGATCTGGACCTTGAGCTGAGCGACGGTCGGAGGGTCACGGCGGTGACCTATGTGGTGGACCCCGATCACGTGCAATATTGCGGCGGTATGGACCTTGAAGAGCAGGCGCAGATCATTGCGAAAGCCGTCGGCGGGCGCGGGCCGAATACCGAGTATCTTTACAACACCACCGCGCATCTGCATGAGCTGGGGATCGAGGATGCAGAGCTCGATTGGCTTGTCACCCGCGTACGCCAGATCGTGGGATAATTTCTTGGCTTAGCACTAGATACAGCGTAGACTCTGCCTCGAAACAACAGAGCCGGGAGTTGTCCTGATGGACCAGCCGGACCGCGAGGTCGAGCCGCTTTTCTCGCAACCGTTCCGTCAGATTGCCTTGATGCTGATGGTGCTTGGGTTGACGGGGTTTGGTGCCTTTGTGGCACTGCCCCGGGTGCTGCCGGTGTTTCAGGCCAATCTCTATCTCAACGGGTTCATCCTGTTCGTCTTCATCGTGGGCGTCATGGCCACGTTCTGGCAGGTGTTTCAGCTGATCAATTCAGTGCGCTGGATCGAAGGGTTTACGGCGGAACGCGAAGGCCATGACACCGTCCAAGCCCCGCGTCTGCTGGCCCCGCTGGCGGCGTTGATGCGCCAACGGGGCGCGAAGATGCAAATCCCGTCAGGCTCGGCGCGGTCGATCCTCGACTCTGTGGCGCAGCGGATTGATGAGGCGCGGGAGATCACGCGTTACATCACCAACACGCTGATCTTTCTGGGGCTGTTGGGGACGTTCTATGGCTTGGCCACGACCGTGCCCGCGGTCGTTGACACCATTCGCAGCCTCGCGCCGCAGGACGGCGAGGAAGGTGTCGCCGTCTTCAACCGCCTGATGACGGGGCTTGAGGCGCAGCTGGGTGGCATGGGCGTGGCGTTCGCATCGTCCCTGTTGGGTCTGGCTGGCTCACTGGTGGTGGGGCTTCTGGAGCTGTTCGCCAGCCACGGGCAGAACCGGTTCTACCGGGAGCTTGAGGAATGGATGTCGTCGATTACCCGCGTCGGCTTTGCCGCCGGTGACGGTGAGGGTGCGGGCGACACCACGGGGCTAGGCGGTTTCGTGGATCACCTGTCGCAGCAGATGGAAGCGCTGCAGATGATGGTCACGCAGTCCGACGTCAGCCGCGCCATGGTGGACGAGAAGCTGGGTGTGCTGGCGGATTCCATTGAAAGACTGACGCTGAGGCTGAGCGATACCAATTCGGTGAACCAGGCCTTGATGCAGGTGGCCGCCGGGCAAGAGCGGCTGATCGACCTGATGGAAAACCGCTCGGAAACCACGGGCGAGGCCGGGCTGGATGCCGAAAGCCGGATGCGGCTGCGGTCCATCGATGTGCAGATGCTGCGCATTCTGGAAGAGATCAGCGCGGGGCGTCAGGAGACGATGACCGAAATTCGCACTGATCTGAATGCGCTGAGCAAGATCTTCAGCCAGATGCGCAACCAGCAGGCCCCGGCGCGGCGCAGCGGGCAGAGGTCCCCTAAGGGCAAAGCGGAGAAGGAGGGCTAAGCCATGGCCCTCTCGCGCCGCAGCGGCAATCGCTTCCAGAACTCTATCTGGCCGGGCTTCGTGGATGCGATGACCGGTCTTTTGCTGGTGCTGATGTTTGTCCTGACGATTTTCATGATCGTGCAGTTCGTCCTGAGAGAAACGATCAGTGGACAGGCGAATGAGTTGGATGCCCTGTCGGCCGAGGTGGCGGCACTAGCCAATGCGCTAGGTTTGGAGCAGGACAAGAACGCCACGCTGACCGAACGTGTGGGCGAGCTGACCGTCACGCTGGGCGACGCACGGGAGCGGGAGGCGGAGCAGGCTGCGCTGATTTCCAGTTTGCAGTTGGAGCGGGCAGAGCAGGACGAAGCGTTGGCCGCAGCGCAGACACGGATTTCTAGCTTCGAAGAACAGGTGGCCGGGCTTCTGGCGCAACGGGAGACCAATCTGGGCACCATTGCGGAGTTGGAAGGGCAGCGGGATACTTTGCTTTCGGAACAGGAGCAGTTGAACCTTGCGCTGGCGGATTTACGCGATGAGATTGACGTGCAGACGGAAGAAGCCCGCCTTGCTGCCGCGCGTCGGGAAGCGTTGGAGAGCCTGATCGAAGACTTGCGCCGCAGGTATGCCGAAGAGCAGGATCAGACAGCGGCCCTGACGGGTCAGGTGGCCGATCTTGAAACCCAACTGACCGAGGAAGAACAGTTGCGGCTGGCAGAGGCCGCGGCGGCTGAAGCGTTGCGAGAGCGGCTGGAGAATGCGGATGCCGAACTGACCGCCATGACGTTGGCCTTGGAGGAGCAGCGCAAAAAGGCGGAGGAAACTCTCACGTTGTTGGCGGCTACTCAGGACGCGCAGGAGGATCTTGATCTGCAACTGGCGGCGGCGCTTTTGTTGGGTGATAAACAGGGCCAGACAATTGCGGCGCTTGAAGAGCAAATCGCGGAGCTTCTCGCGGCGCAAGCCAATGCAGATGCTGCGGCGGAAGATGCCGAAGGGCTGCGTGAGCAATTGGCTGCTGCATTGGCCGAGAAACTGGCCGCCGAGCAGGATGCGGAGGCGCGGCTGACGGAAGCAGAGCAGCAGGAAGTGCTGTTGGCTGAGGCGCGCGAGTTGCTGGCGCAGGAGCAGGAAATTTCGACCGAGGCGCAGCGTCAGCAGGCCTTGTTGAACCAACAAGTGGCCGCGTTGCGGGATCAATTGGGAGAACTGCAGGCGTTGCTCGACGATGCGAAGGAGCGTGAGGCGGCTTCAGATGTGCAAATTCAGGCCTTGGGTAAGGATCTGAACATCGCGTTGGCGCGGGCGGCGGCGGAAGAACGGCGGCGGCGCATCCTGGAAGAGGAAGAGCGCAAGCGTCTGGAGGAAGAGGCTGAGGATTTGCAGCGTTACCGGTCCGAGTTCTTTGGCCAGTTGCGCGACGTTCTGGGCACGCAGGAAGGTGTCCGGATCGTGGGCGACCGGTTCGTGTTCTCCTCTGAAGTGCTGTTTGAGCCGGCCCAGGCAGAACTGGCGCCGGAAGGGCAGAGGGAGTTGGCGAAAGTCGTGGATATCCTGCGCAATGTGGCGAGTGTTATTCCGGATGAGATTGACTGGGTGCTGCAGGTGGACGGACATACCGATAACGTGCCCATTCGCAACAGCCCGAACTTTGCCAATAACTGGGAGCTGAGCCAGGCGCGGGCGTTATCCGTCGTGCTTTACATGGTGGACGAGCTGGGCATGCCGCCGGAGCGATTGTCGGCGAATGGGTTTGGGGAGTTCCAGCCGATTGCGCTGGGAGATAGCGACGAGGCGCTGGCGCAGAACCGGCGGATTGAGTTGAAGTTCACCGAGAAGTAGCAGGTCTTGCAGTAAGCCGTAGCGCGGGGTTCCACCCCACCACCCGCTACTCGGTCAATACCGTGCGCGTAGTCATGACGCCCATGGATTGTCCGTCCCGGATGAGAGTGACCTTACCAGTGTACTGTCCCGGAATGGTATTCCCGTCATGCAACCTGCGCCCGCCCGCGCGAAAGGCCTGGGCCTGCGTTCGGTCCAGTGTGACCGTGTTTTCAAAGAATGACCCTTGCGGGCCTTCGATGCTGAACTGGACCACATCGCCCTCAATGGTTCCGAATAAATGCACCCACAGGACCAAGGCCCCTTCATCCGCCGCAATTTGCGCAGTGTGGGCGTCGCCGATCCGGATCGTGTCGAACTCCGGGATGGCAGAGGCAAAACCGGCCTGTATCAGGCCACCTGCCTGATAGGCGATCGGTGTGGCCCAGAGTTGATCTTCCTGGCGGGCGCCGCAGGTGGCGTCGGGGTTGGGATCGAAGGGGTCCACGACGTCGTCATCGCGCCGGAGAATCATGTGAAGGTGGGGAAACTCCGTCCGGCCGGACATGCCCATCTCGCCAATCTGCTGACCCGCTTCGACATAGTCACCGGTTTGGGGCGTCACGCTGCCGGTGCGCAGGTGGCAACACTGCGTCTCCCACCCGTCCTCATGGGCGATCAGCAGGCCGTTGCCGCAATCCTGACCTTCTGGGAAGGCCATCGGCTCCCCCGGCAGATGCTCCCGCACGCCATCGCGCAGGCCGACGACGGTGCCGCTGGCCGCCGCGAGGATCGGGACGCCCACATCCATGTCGCGCGCGGCGGGCAGGGCGATGTCAGTGCCCTTGTGGCCGTCATAGGTCAGAAGGTTACAGGTGAAATCCGCGCGCCTGTCAGAGGGGTCTGCGTCGACATAGTTTTGGATGAAACACGTCTCGCCCAGTTTGCAGTCGACCGGCAGAGTGAGGTCGATGGCCTGGGCGGGAATGGCTTGCGCCAGGGTCAGGACCCCGGCGCAAGTCAGATATCGCATTAGTCCGCCGTCAGCAGCGGTGGCTTTTTGCCGGACAGTTGCGGTGTTTCCGGGCCTTCGACCTGCAAGTCGATCTTGCCGCCCTTCACGCCCACCTTGACGATGCCGCCTTTGGCCAGCTTGCCGAAGAGCAGCTCTTCCGCCAGCGGCTTCTTGATCTCTTCCTGGATCACGCGGCCCAAGGGGCGTGCGCCCATCTTGTCATCGTAGCCCTTGTCGGCCAGCCATTCTGCCGCTGGTTTGGTCAGCTCAATGGTGACATTGCGGTCGATGAGCTGTGCTTCGAGCTGGAGCACAAACTTTTCGACCACCTGCAGGATGACTTCCTTGGGCAGTGGTGCGAATGAGATCACCGCATCCAGACGGTTGCGGAATTCCGGAGTGAACGTGCGTTCGATCGCGGCGGTGTCTTCGCCTTCGCGACGGTCACGGCCAAAGCCGATGGCGGCCTTTGCCTGCTCCGTGGCGCCCGCGTTGGACGTCATGATCAGCACCACGTTGCGGAAGTTCACGGTACGACCGTTGTGATCGGTCAGGTTGCCGTGGTCCATGACCTGCAACAGGATGTTGAACACGTCCGGGTGGGCCTTCTCAATCTCGTCGAGCAAGAGTACGCAGTGCGGATGCTGGTCCACACCGTCGGTCAGAAGACCACCCTGATCAAAGCCCACGTAGCCCGGAGGTGCACCGATCAGGCGGGAAACGGCATGCTTTTCCATGTATTCCGACATGTCAAAGCGCAGCAGTTCCACGCCGAGCGTGTCCGCCAGCTGTTTGGCGACTTCGGTTTTACCCACACCAGTCGGACCGGCGAAGAGGTAGTTGCCGATTGGCTTTTCAGGTTCGCGCAGACCGGCACGGGCCAGCTTGATGGCCGAGGACAGGGCGTCGATGGCTTTGTCCTGACCAAAGACCACGCGCTTGAGCGAGCCTTCGAGATCCTTCAGCACCTCGGCGTCGTCCTTGGAGACGTTCTTCGGTGGAATGCGGGCGATCTTGGCCACGACGGCCTCAATCTCTTTCGCGCCGATGGATTTGCGGCGTTTGGAGGCGACCACCAGGTGCTGCGCCGCACCGGCCTCATCAATCACGTCGATGGCCTTGTCGGGCAGTTTGCGATCATTGATGTAGCGCGCGGACAGGTCCACAGCGGATTTGATCGCATCATTGGTGTATTTCACGCTGTGGTGGTCCTCAAAGTAGGGCTTTAGGCCCTTGAGGATTTTGATCGTGTCTTCCACGGTCGGTTCCACCACGTCGATCTTCTGGAACCGGCGGCTGAGCGCGCGGTCTTTTTCGAAGTGCTGGCGGAATTCCTTGAAAGTCGTTGACCCCATGCAGCGCAGTTTGCCGCCCTGAAGCGCGGGCTTCAGAAGGTTGGAGGCGTCCATTGCGCCACCAGACGTGGCACCCGCACCAATCACGGTGTGGATTTCGTCGATGAAGAGCACCGCATCGGGGTGATCTTCCAGTTCTGTCACAACGGCCTTCAGACGTTCTTCAAAGTCGCCGCGATACCGAGTGCCCGCCAGCAACGCGCCCATGTCGAGCGAGAAGATCGTCGTCTGTGACAGAACATCGGGCGTTTTGCCTTCCACGATCTGGTGCGCGAGACCTTCGGCAATGGCGGTTTTGCCCACGCCCGGGTCACCCACCAGAAGCGGGTTGTTCTTGCGGCGGCGGCACAGCACCTGAATGCAGCGCTCTACCTCGGAGCTGCGACCGATCAGTGGATCAATATCACCGCTGCGGGATTTTTCGTTGAGGTCGACACAGTATTTCGCCAGTGCGCTTTCGCCCTGTTCCACCTGTTCGGCGTTGGATTCGGGCTTGGCCTGTTCGCTGTCCATGTCGGACACGCCTTGCACAGGACGTGTTTCGCCATAGGCAGGGTCTTTGGCGACGCCATGCGCGATGAAGTTCACCGCATCATAGCGCGTCATATCCTGTTCCTGCAGGAAGTAGGCCGCGTTGGACTCGCGTTCGGCGAAAATGGCGACCAGAACGTTGGCACCTGTCACCTCTGTGCGACCAGAGGACTGCACATGGATCGCAGCGCGCTGGATTACGCGCTGGAAGGCGGCAGTGGGAACTGCTTCGGATCCATCGATATCCGTGACCAGATTGGACAGGTCTTCATCAATAAATTCGACCAGCGTGGCGCGCAGGTCTTCGGTGTCTACGGAACATGCTTTCATCACGCGGGAGGCGTCCGGCTCATCAATCAGCGCCAGAAGCAAATGCTCCAGCGTTGCGAATTCATGCCTGCGCGCATTGGCCAGGGCCAGTGCTGCGTGAATAGCCTGCTCAAGGGTTGTCGAGAACGATGGCACTGTGCTGTGCTCCTTTGATCTACGTCTGGCCGGATGCCAGAAACTGTGACCTCATAGGTTTAAAGTTTGGTCGATATGGCCGGGCCTTCAAGTTATTTTTTGGTTATCCGGTTCACAATTCTCGGCACGTGCCGGGATTTGCTACATTTTTGAGACGATCCGCCCCGATTTCAGAAATTGTCCTTACGGGTGCGAATTTCGGTGAAAACATCAGTGTCCGATGCGCCTTCCATGCCCAGATGCGCCCTGATCGCGGGGTCATTGGCGCGCAAAAACGGGTTGGTTGCCAATTCGTCTTTCAGCAGGGACGGGACAGTAGGTCGGCCAGCGGCGCGATCTGTACTGATCTGTTCAGTTCTTGATATAAGCGCCGCGTTCTCCGGATCAACCGTTGCGGCGAAAGCTGCGTTGGCGGCGGTGTATTCGTGACCGGAACACACGGTTGTTTCCGGTGGCAACGCCGCCAGTTTACTGAGAGAGGCCCACATTTGCGGTTTGGTGCCTTCAAACACACGCCCACAACCCATGGCCATCAGGCTGTCGCCCGTGAACACCACCTGAGACCCTGCGAAGTGAAACGCGATGTGGCCGACGGTGTGACCGGAGACATCAATAACTGTGCCTGTCTCTCTGCCAATCTGCACGCTGTCGCCTTCGCTGACGGCCACGTCGAGATCGGGCAGCCGGTGCGCATCTGCTGCAGCGCCGGTGACCTTTGCGGGATGCTGTGCCAGCAATTCTGCCAAGCCCTGAACGTGATCGGAATGGTGATGCGTCAACAGCACCTGGGTGGCGGACCAGCCGCGCTCGGCCAAGGTCGCCAGCAGCGGGCCAGCCTCTGGCACATCCACGACGGCCGTTTCGCCGCTTTCGACGTCATGGGCCAGAAAGGCGTAATTGTCGGACAGACATGGGACGGTGACGATCTCAAGTGCCATGGTGTATTTCCCCGCTTGGTGGTTCCTGTTAGGTTTCACCGTGACGGATTGGGACACGGGCCGCAATGCATCTTGATGTGCAGGACCTTCGGAATTTCTATTACCGCAGCGCCTTGGGGCGGGCGGCGAAGACCATAATTCTTGATGAGGTTCTGACGTTCTGGCCGGAGGCGAAAGGTCAGACGGTGGTGGGCTATGGGTTTGCCACGCCATTCATGCGTCCCTTTCTGAAGGATGCACGGCGCCTGATCGCGTTGATGCCCGCCCCACAGGGTGTGATCGGGTGGCCGCAGGGTATGCCGAACGTGTCTGTTCTGTGCGAGGAAACGTACTGGCCCCTGGAGACAGGCCACGTGGATAAACTCTTGCTGGCCCACGGGTTGGAGACCACCGAACAGCCCGGCGCGCTGCTTGAGGAATGCTGGCGCGTTCTGGGGCCGGGGGGATCAGCGCTCTTTATAGTACCTAATCGCGCGGGCATCTGGTCGCGCAGTGACAGCACGCCTTTTGGGTTTGGCAGGCCCTACAGCCAGGGACAGTTGGAGACACAGCTGAAAGCCCATCACTTTTTGCCCGAGAAACACCTCACAACCTTGTTTCAGCCGCCATCCGAGCGGCGGTTCTGGCGCAAGACAGCGGGAATGTGGGAAAGCCTTGGGGGGCGGCTGAGCATGGTGGCCGCTGGTGGTGTTCTGATCGTGGAGGCCAGCAAACGGGTGCATGCGGCATCAGGTCCGGGGCTGCGAGAGACCGTGCGCAAGCCGCTGGAGGTTTTGCGGCCCAAGCCGGAGATCAAACCGGTTTGATCAGTTTTCAGGCTGATAGCGATAACGCCCGAACGGATTGCTGGCGGATTGATTTCTCGGAAAAATCTCAGGGAATCGGCGAAAAAGCCCCAAATGGCAGTGATTTCTGCTGCCTAAATTTTGCGCATCTCATGTCTCTCGATTTAAGTCGCTGAAAAAACGAGCAATTCAGTCCTGATATCGCCTCGCAACTGGCTTGCGGGGTGCGCGTCCCTCTGATACACCGCAGCCGAATTTCGGTGAGTGAACCAACACACCGGACATTAACGCGCCCGGAGATCGGCCCATTGGGTCGCCTTTAGCTTTGAACCGGGCCCAGAATCGGAAGGGTGGACGTGTCCGAACCAGCTTCGATCTCCTCCGGCATTGCCGAACGGTATGCCACCGCCATTTTCGAGATTTCCAAAGATGAAAAGTCTCTGGCCAAACTCGAAAAGAACATCGCCGATCTTGGCGCAGCCATTGAAGACAGTGCGGAGCTTCGTGACCTGATCAGCAGCCCGATCCTGTCCCGCGCGGATCAGAAGGCCGCGATCACGGCGATCGCCAAAAAGATGAAACTCGAAACCGTTCTGCAGAATGGTTTGGGCGTCATGGCGGACAAGCGCCGCCTGTTCGTGCTGCCGCAACTGGTGGCCAAGCTGCGTGAGATGATCGCCGACGACAAAGGCGAAGTGACCGCGGAAGTGACCAGTGCCAAGGCGCTGACCAAAACGCAGGCGGACAAGCTTGCGAAGACACTGAAGGCCAGCGTCGGCAAAGACGTGAATATTAAAGCGACCGTCGATGAAAGCCTCATTGGCGGTCTCGTTGTTAAAGTGGGCTCGAAAATGATCGATACGTCGATCAAATCGCGCCTCAACTCACTCCAGAATGCAATGAAAGAGGTCGGATAAATGGGTATCCAAGCTGCAGAAATTTCTGCGATCCTGAAGGACCAGATCAAGAATTTCGGCAAAGAGGCCGAAGTGGCCGAAGTTGGCCGGGTTCTCTCCGTTGGGGACGGTATTGCCCGTGTGCATGGCCTCGACAACGTACAGGCCGGTGAGCTTGTTGAGTTTCCGGGCAGCATCATGGGCATGGCCCTGAACCTTGAAACCGACAACGTCGGCGTCGTGATCTTCGGGTCTGACCGCGACATTAAAGAAGGCGACACCGTGAAGCGCACCAAGTCCATCGTGGACGTGCCGATCGGGGACGAACTCTTGGGTCGTGTTGTGGACGGTTTGGGTAACCCGCTGGACGGCAAGGGCCCAGTCAAAACGAAGAAGCGCGGTCTGGCAGATGTGAAAGCTCCGGGCATCATCCCTCGTAAATCCGTGCATGAGCCGATGGCGACCGGTCTGAAATCTGTGGACGCGATGATCCCGATTGGCCGTGGCCAGCGAGAGCTGATCATTGGCGACCGCCAGACGGGTAAGACTGCCGTGGCGCTCGACACGATGCTGAACCAGAAGACCTACAACGAAGCCGCTGGTGATGATGAGAGCAAGAAGCTCTACTGCATCTACGTCGCTGTGGGCCAAAAGCGTTCGACCGTTGCGCAGCTGGTGAAGAAGCTCGAAGAAAATGGCGCGATGGAGTATTCCATCGTTGTGGCCGCAACCGCGTCTGACCCTGCTCCGATGCAGTTCCTGGCACCGTACTCTGCCACCGCGATGGCGGAACACTTCCGCGACAACGGCCGTCACGCCCTGATCGTGTATGATGACCTGTCCAAGCAGGCCGTGGCTTACCGCCAGATGTCCCTGCTTCTGCGTCGTCCGCCGGGCCGTGAAGCCTATCCGGGTGACGTTTTCTATCTGCACTCCCGCCTGCTGGAGCGTTCCGCGAAGCTGAACGAAGACAATGGCGCTGGTTCGCTGACGGCTCTGCCGATCATTGAAACCCAGGGTGGTGACGTGTCGGCCTTTATTCCGACCAACGTGATCTCGATCACAGACGGTCAGATCTTCCTCGAAACGGAACTCTTCTACCAAGGTATCCGCCCGGCCGTGAACACGGGTCTGTCGGTGTCTCGTGTGGGATCGTCCGCTCAGACCAACGCGATGAAATCTGTCGCGGGTCCGGTGAAACTGTCCCTCGCTCAGTATCGTGAGATGGCCGCGTTTGCCCAGTTCGGGTCTGACCTCGATGCCGCGACACAGCAGTTGCTGAACCGTGGTGCGCGGCTGACGGAGCTGATGAAGCAGCCGCAGTATTCTCCGCTGACCAATGCTGAGATTGTCTGCATGATCTACGCTGGTGTGAACGGTTACCTCGACAAGGTTGACGTGAACCAGGTTGGTCGCTTCGAGACCGGTTTGCTGAACCACCTGCGCAGCAAAAACCAAGATCTGCTCGACTACATCACCAACGAAGATCCCAAGATCAAAGGTGAAGCCGAGGACAAGATCAAGGCCGTGCTCGACGAGTTCGCGGCGGACTTCGCATAAGGGGGATTAGGCATTGCCTTCTCTTAAGGACCTTAAAAACCGGATCGAGTCGGTCAAATCGACCCGCAAGATCACAAAGGCCATGCAGATGGTGGCCGCCGCGAAACTGCGGCGGGCACAGGAATCGGCTGAGATGTCCCGCCCCTACACGGAACGGTTCAACCACGTGATGGGCAAACTGGCAGCCTCTGTTGGTGACAGCGAAAGCGCGCCCAAGCTGCTGGCCGGTACCGGAAATGACCAAGTGCATCTGCTTGTCGTCATGACGGCGGAGCGTGGTCTGTGCGGCGGTTTCAACGGCAACATCGCGAAGCTGGCCCGTGCCGAAGCTGAAAAGCTGAAGGGCGAGGGCAAGACCGTGAAAATCATCACAGTCGGCAAGAAGGGTCGCGATGCGATCAAGCGAGACCTGAGTGACACGTTCATTGACCATGTCGACATGACAGAGGTGAAGAACGTGGGCTACGCCGATGCGCAGGCCATTGCACAGAACGTGCTTGACCGCTTTGACGCGGGTGAGTTTGACGTGGCCAAAATCTTCTACTCGAAGTTCAACAACGTGGTCAGCCAGACACCGACCATGTTGCAGGTGATCCCTGCTGCGTTTGAAGCGGGCGAAGAGGCCGAGGGCGATAGTTTCTACGACTATGAACCCGACGAGGATGCGATCTTGCGTGAGCTTCTGCCGCGTGGTGTGGCGACCGCAATCTTCAGCGGTTTGCTGGAGAACGGCGCGTCCGAGCAAGGTGCCCGGATGTCCGCAATGGACAACGCGACACGCAACGCGGGTGAGATGATCGACAAGCTGACCATCGAGTTCAACCGCTCGCGTCAGGCTGTGATCACCAACGAACTGATTGAAATTATTTCGGGCGCGGAAGCGCTCTAACCGAACCGGAGAGACGAAACATGGCAAAAGCAAAAGGCACAATCACCCAGGTGATCGGCGCCGTGGTGGACGTTCAGTTCGATGACCACCTGCCCGAAATTCTGAACGCGATTGAAACCGACAACAACGGTAAGCGTCTGGTCCTCGAAGTGGCCCAGCACCTGGGCGAAAGCACCGTGCGCACCATCGCGATGGACTCCACCGAAGGTTTGGTTCGCGGCCAGGACGTGACCGATACAGGTGGCCCGATCACCATTCCGGTGGGCAACGCCACTCTGGGCCGGATCATGAACGTTGTGGGGGAACCCATCGACGAACAAGGCCCGGTGAAATCCAAGGAAACCCGCCCGATCCACCAGGACGCGCCTGATTTTGACGAACAGTCGACGGAATCCGAAGTTCTGGTCACGGGCATCAAAGTTGTGGACCTGCTGGCCCCTTACGCGAAGGGCGGTAAAATCGGCCTCTTCGGTGGTGCCGGTGTGGGCAAGACCGTTCTCATCATGGAACTGATCAACAACATCGCGAAGGTGCACTCGGGCTTTTCCGTGTTCGCCGGTGTGGGTGAACGGACCCGTGAGGGTAACGACCTTTACCACGAGATGATCGAATCCGAGGTGATCAAGCCTGACAACCTGGAAGAGTCCCAGGTGGCGCTTGTTTATGGTCAGATGAACGAACCTCCCGGGGCACGTATGCGGATTGCCCTGACCGGTCTGACACTGGCCGAACAGTTCCGCGACCAGTCCGGGACAGACGTTCTGTTCTTCGTCGACAACATCTTCCGCTTCACGCAGGCGGGCTCGGAATGTTCGGCTCTCTTGGGTCGTATTCCTTCCGCTGTGGGCTATCAGCCGACGCTGGCCACCGACATGGGTGCGATGCAGGAACGGATTACATCCACGAAAGCTGGCTCGATCACCTCCGTGCAGGCCGTATACGTTCCTGCGGACGACTTGACCGACCCTGCGCCTGCGACCTCGTTTGCGCACCTCGACGCGACCACCGTTCTGTCCCGTGCGATTTCCGAGCTGGGCATCTACCCGGCCGTGGACCCGCTCGACTCGACTTCGCGTCTAATGGACCCGGCGATTGTGGGCGAAGAGCACTACCAAGTGGCCCGTGACGTGCAGGGGATCCTGCAGCGCTACAAGTCGCTTCAGGACATCATCGCGATCCTTGGGATGGACGAACTGTCGGAAGAAGACAAGCTGACCGTGGCCCGCGCCCGGAAGATCCAGCGTTTCCTCAGCCAGCCGTTCGACGTGGCGAAGGTCTTTACCGGCTCTGACGGTGTGCAGGTGCCGCTGGAAGACACAATCTCGTCCTTCAAGGCGGTTGTGGCTGGCGAATATGACCACCTGCCCGAAGGTGCCTTCTACATGGTTGGCGGCATCGACGAAGTGATCGCCAAAGCCGAGAAGATGGCGGCGGAAGCTGCGTAAAGACACGGTGGGGGTAAACCCCACTTTACGATTTGACCCGAGTGTGGGGTAGGTTTCAGACCCACCTTGTGCTCAGGAAGGGAAAACCAAATGGCTGACACAGTCCAATTCGATCTGGTAAGCCCCGAGCGCCTTCTTGCCTCTACACAGGCGAAAGAAGTGCAGATTCCGGGTGCCGAAGGCGATATGACCGCGCTGCCGGATCACGCACCGCTGATCACCACATTGCGGCCCGGCCTTTTGAAGGTCTCCGCGTCCGACGGTGAAACGTCTTATGCCGTGACCGGTGGGTTTGCCGAGATCAACGCGGAAAGCATTTCTGTTCTGGCCGAGCGTGCGATCCCGCGCGATGAGGTCACTCAGGATCAGTTCAACGACATGATGGGCGAGGCCAACACCCGTCTGCAGAAAGCTCAGGACGCCGCACAGGGCGAAGCGGGCCAAGTGGATGAGGCGGCCAAGTTCGTGGCCGATATGGCCGCGCTGGGCGCGGAGATTGGGTTGTCCGCAAGCTGACCCTGCACTGAACAAAAGATACGGAAAAGGGGCCTCTTGCAGGCCTCTTTTTTCGTTGTGGACCGTGAAACAGTAGAGCGGTTTGACGCGATTTGTCCTTATTTCTTGCAAAGATTGCGCAAAATCAAGTTTTATGGTCCGGGTGGGTAATGAAGACGACACAAACGCATGAAACTCTTGTCGAGCAGCACGATCGGTATCACGCAGGGCGATGATGTCCTGTTTTCCGACTTCGAAGACGAAGGTGAGATGTGGACTGGCAAAGGTCCGCGTGAGCGCCGCCGTCGTGTTGATTTTGATCGCGCGTTTCTGAAACCACCATCTGTGTTTGTTGCGCTTTCGATGTGGGACATGGACAGCACAAACAATGTGCGGGCCGACGTGTCATCCGAGAATGGCGATGAGACCGGGTTTGAGATTGTTTTCAAGACATGGGGCGACACGCGGGTGGCGCGGGCGCGGGTGCGTTGGATGGCGATAGGGCCTGTCGTCAATGATGACGATTGGGAGCTTTACTGAGAGCAGGTGCCACGGGCTTGTTGCTACTCGGCAGGTTGCAAGAACCCTTCATAGATCGGCTCCAATGTCGGCGTTTCAAAAAGCGACGAGACAGACGTGCCGTTCCAGATGTTCAAAATCGCCTGCGCAAAGACCGGCGCCGTGGGAACGACGCGAATGTTGCGGGCGTTCTTCGTGGCCGCTGTGGGCGCAATCGTGTCGGTCAGCACCAGCGATTTCATCACCGAGTTTTCCACGCGCTCCACGGCCGGGCCCGACATCACGCCATGCGTGATGTAGGCGTGGACTTCGCTTGCACCGTGTTCCAGCAGCACTTCCGCAGCTTTGCACAGGGTGCCAGCCGTATCGCAGATGTCGTCGACGATGATGCAGATCTTGTCTTTGACGTCACCGATCACAGTCATTTCGGCCACTTCGCCTGCCTTTTCACGACGTTTATCCACGATGGAGAGTGGTGCGTTGATCCGTTTGGCCAACTCGCGCGCGCGGGCGACACCGCCCACATCCGGGGAAACGACCATCACGTCTGACAAACGCGACTTGAATTGTGTCAGTACGTCCAGCGCAAAGACCGGGGAGGCGTAGAGGTTGTCCACGGGGATGTCGAAAAAGCCCTGGATCTGGGCTGCGTGCAGATCCATGGTCAGCACGCGTTCGATACCGGCTTCGACGATCATGTTGGCCACGAGCTTGGCCGAGATTGGCGTGCGCGCTTTGGAGCGTCGATCCTGACGGGCATATCCAAAATACGGGATCACCGCCGTGATGCGCTTGGCCGATGATCGACGCAGGGCATCCGACATGATCAGAAGTTCCATCAGATTGTCATTGGCCGGGTTCGAGGTGGACTGGATGATGAACATGTCCTCACCGCGCACGTTCTCAAACACTTCGACGAAAATTTCCTGATCGTTGAACCGCTCAATCCGGGCGTCCACAAGGCCCACGGGTGCGCCACGATGCATGCTCATTCGGCGTGTGATGGCCTGGGCAAGGGGAAGGTTGGCATTGCCAGATATAAGCTTTGGCTCGGGTGCGGTTGGCATGGCTGGCGTCTATCCCCCGTGGCAGCATGTGACAGAATCGTGACGTTGACACCGCTTACCATGGGCTTACCGTCTGGCATAGACATCGCGGCCCAAGGAGCACCGGTTTATGCCTCATATTGACTATTTTTTCGCAACCATCTCTCCCTTTGCATATCTGGCCGGAAACCGCCTTGAAGAGATCGCCGCGAAACATTCTGCGACCATCACCTACAAGCCGCTTGATATCCTGGGATTGTTCAGCCGGACGGGAGGTGTTCCACCCAAAGATCGCCATCCGAACCGCATTGCCTATCGCGCGCAGGACTTGCCGAGGCAGGCCCGCAAAGCCGGGATGGACCTGAACTTTCAACCCGCGTTCTGGCCCACGAACCCGGCACCGTCTTCCTATGCCATCATCGCGGCACAAGAGGCCGGCGGGGGCGACCTTGGAGCGTTGGCGCATTGGTATATGAGGGCCTGCTGGGCTGAGGAAATGGACGTGTCGCAGGATGACGTGGTGCGTACAGGGTTAGAGGCTGCGGGGTTTGACCCGGGCCTTGCCGACAGTGGGTTGCTGACAGGCGCCGAAACCTATGCGGCCAATCTGGAAGAGGCCGTGAACCGCGGGGCGTTCGGCTCTCCGTTCTACATCACCGATAGTGGCCAGATGTTCTGGGGTCAGGACCGGCTGGAAGAGCTGGATATGCATCTCTCTGGCGATCTCTGATCCTCATGCCCAAAGCGGATCGCGCAGGCTTTCCAACCTATTGGACAACCTTCGGGCAGGGCCCGCGCGCGGCGCTGATGATCCATTGCTCGTTGGCGACCTCATCCGCGTGGGGCCGCATGGCGCGCCACCTGTCGGGCCTGTTGACGATGACGGCGTTCGACGCGCCTGGTCATGGGCGCAGCGCGAACTGGGATGAGCGCTGTGAAATTCAGTTGGGCAATGCGCAGATCGCAGAGACGTTTCTGAACGGGCCGACGGATATCGTGGGGCATTCGTTCGGGGCGACGGTGGCATTGCGGCTTGCGCTTATGCGGCCTGAGATGGTGCGCACGCTGACGCTGATTGAGCCTGTGTTTTTTGCCGTGGCGATCCGGGACCGGCCGGAGAGCGAGGCGGCTTTGCACGCCGCAGAAGGGGAGTTTCGCCCGGCGATGGACCGGGGTGATCACATGACGGCCGCCCGCGCTTTTACGCATCTTTGGGGTGACGGCACGAGATGGGAGGACATCCCTGCAGAGCAGCAACAAAAGCTGGCGGATCAGATGCACCTGATCGCGGCGGGCAGTGAAGCGCTGCATGATGATCCGGGTGGCATGCTGGGTGCGGGCGTGCTGGATGCGTTGAAGATGCCGGTGCTTTTGATGGAAGGCAGCAAGTCTCCGTCGATTATCTCGGTGATCAATGAAGGCCTGTCGGCAAGGCTCCCCAATGCGACGAGGGCGGTGATCATGGGCGCGGCCCATATGTCACCGATGACCCATGCCCAGCAGGTGTCAGCGGAGGTGCTGCGGTTTCTGGAGGCCAATCCGGGGTGACTTTCCTCGCTCTTGGGAGACCCGCCCCGGGCCAGACCCGGGGCCTTAGCGCTTTAAATGTCGAGGTCCCGGGTCGAGCCCGGGACGGGTGTCTCATGGTAGGTCTATCGCAACCGTTTGAGCATCTCGCGCGCGGCTTGAGTGGGTGTCATCTCACCGCTGGCAACCTCGTCTCCCATCTTTGCCATCTTCGCCCGAGTTTCCGTTTCCAGCAGCTGAGCGAGAAGCCCTTGGCGCACTTCTTCTTCGAACCAGTACCGGGCCTGTGCCGCCCGCCGGTCATCGAAATGGCCCTTGTCGCGGCGCCACGTCACCAGCGATGTCATCTCGTTCCAAGCTGTGGACAGACCGTCTTCATGCAAGGCGGAGACCATCATCGCTTTTGGGAAATCATCCGGGTCATGGGCGCGTTTGCGCAGAAGTCGCAAGGCGCCGGTGTAGTCTGAACAGGTGCGCGTGGCCGCAGGTTTGAGATCACCATCGGCCTTGTTGATCAGGATCATGTCCGCCATCTCCATGATCCCGCGCTTGACGCCCTGCAGCTCATCCCCGCCGGCGGGGGCGAGCAGCAGGATGAAGAGATCGGACATTTCGGCCACTACGGTCTCGGACTGACCGACGCCCACCGTCTCGATCAGGATCACGTCAAAACCCGCTGCCTCGCAGATCGTCACAGCCTCCCGCGTGCGCCGGGCCACGCCGCCCAGATGCGAGCCGCTGGGCGAGGGGCGGATGAAGGCGTTGGGATCGCGGCTGAGCATTTCCATGCGGGTTTTGTCGCCAAGGATTGACCCGCCGGACCGCGTGCTGGATGGGTCCACGGCCAGCACCGCCACGCGCATGCCCTGCGCCGTCAGCATGGAGCCGAAGCTTTCGATGAAGGTGGATTTGCCCACACCCGGCGTGCCTGACAGACCAACGCGAATGGCCTGCTTTTCACCCTGCAGGGATGCGATCAATTCGCCGGCCTGTTCCTGGTGATCCGCCCTACGGCTTTCCACCAGCGTGATAGCCCGGGACAGGGCGCGCCGCTCCCCCTTGATAATTTTGTCGCGAAGCTGTGCAATATCCATGCGTAGCGGCCCTGTTTGCGTATGATGGTGCTATGCCTTGTCTGGTTATGGCTTGTCCAGAGGCCCAAGAAGAAGGATCGCGGGGGATGCGAGTTTTGATGCTGGCGGTTTTGGCGCTGCTTACCGCTGCGCCGGTTGCTCAGGCCGATCAGGCAACGATGACGTTTGACGTCCGGCTGCTTGGTGCGCGCATCGGGGTTCTGACGATTGCAGCCAATGACACGGACCGGCACTATGCGGCGCGGTCGGTGTTTCAGACGGTGGGGATTGCGGGTGCATTGAAGCACATGCGCACGGATGTGACCGTGCAGGGCAAGATGCGCGAGGCTGAGATGCAGCCCATTCGCTAAGATGAGGCGATTGATGACGGCACGCGCGTCACCGATGTGGCGGTGCAGTTCTCACCCGGAACACCGCGCCTGATTTCCGGCGACACGGGCAGCAGTGCGCCACCGGCGAGTGCGGACAGCCTGGGCCAGGCGATTGATCCGCTGACCGGGTTGGTCATATTGCTGCGGGATCAGACCGAAGAGATCACCTGTGATTTTTCCGCGGACATCTATGATGGTCATCGCCTTGCCCGAATTGAGTTGAACCGGGCAGAGCCGCGCGGGGACGGGGTGATCTGTCATGGCTCCTACCGCCGTGTCTCAGGTTACACATCCAGCGAGTCGCGCAGTCGTCAGGTGCCGCTGTCGATCTCTTATGTCTCGCATCAGGGTGGCTATCGCGCCGACCGGGTGCGAGTCGAGACGCGCTACGGCGCTGCGGTGGTCAAGCAGCGGTGATGCGGCTTCCCGTTGAAGACGTTGTTCCGGAGTTGCTGACAGCGCTGCGAGAGGGTGGCCGCGCTGTGCTGCAAGCGCCCCCGGGTGCGGGCAAGACCACCATGGTGCCGCTTGCGATTTTGCAGGATGGGCTGGTGGAAGGCCGCATCCTGATGTTGGAGCCGCGCCGGTTGGCAGCGAGGGCGGCGGCAGAACGCATGGCGCATCTGCTGGGCGAGGATGTGGGCGCGACCGTCGGGTACCGGATCAGGGGCGAGGCGAAAGTGTCTGACGCCACCCGGATCGAGGTGGTGACCGAAGGCATCCTGACGCGGATGATCCAAACCGACCCGGAGCTAACGGGCATTGGCGCGGTGATCTTTGATGAATTTCATGAGCGTTCCCTGAACGCCGATCTGGGCCTCGCGCTCTGTCGGGAAATCGCAGGAGCCTTGCGTGATGATCTGCGGCTTCTGGCGATGTCGGCGACGCTTGATGCGGGACCGGTGGCTGAGTTGATGCAGGCCCCGGTGATCACGGCGGAGGGGCGGAGCTTTCCGGTGGAGCTGCGCCATTTGTCCACGCCCTTGCGCAACGAGGCGTCGGTGGCCGATCTGGTGCGGCAAGCCGAGGCTGAGACCGAAGGCGGGGTTCTGGTGTTTCTGCCCGGTGAAGGGGAAATCCGGCGGGTTGCCGGATTGCTGAACGGCTTGCCGGGCGATGTGAAAGTCACGCCGCTTTTCGGGGCGCTGCCGTTTGCGGAGCAGCGCGAGGCGATTGCGCCGCTGATCAAGGGCCGCAAGCTGGTCCTTGCGACGTCCATTGCGGAGACATCTCTAACCATCGAAGACATCCGCGTCGTCGTGGATGCGGGTCGCGCGCGGCGGGCGCGGTTTGACCCGGCCTCTGGCATGTCGCGGCTGGTGACGGAACCTGTGACGAAGGCCGAGGCAGAGCAGCGTGCGGGCCGGGCGGGTCGCGTCGCGGAAGGGGTGTGTTACCGGCTTTGGACCAAGGGCCAAGAGGGGGCGCTGGCGGCTTACCCTCCGGCAGAGATTGAGGCGGCTGATCTGGCGGGCTTCGCACTGGAAGTTGCCCTTTGGGGTGGGACGCCAGAGGATTTGCCGCTGCTGACGCTGCCCAATCCGGGCAGCTATGCCGAGGCACAGGCGCTTTTGCGGATGCTGGAGGCGTTGGATGAGAACGCGCGCATCACCGAGCATGGCCGCGCGTTGGCGAAAATGCCCGTGCATCCGAGGCTGGCGCATATGCTGGCCGTGGCTGGCCCCAAGGCGGCGCGGTTGGCGGCGTTGCTGAATGATCGTGACCCGATGGGACGTGGCGCGCCGGTGGATTTGTCGCTGCGGCTGGCGGCGCTTTCTGATCCCAAAACCGCGCAGGACCGTGTGGCGCATCCCGCCGACAAGGGCGCGTTGATGCGGATCAGGGAGGAAGGCAAGCGGCTGGCCCGTTTGGTGGGTGGCGTGTGCAACCGTGATCTGAGTGAGGCGGGCATGTCGGCGCTGGCCTATCCGGATCGTGTCGGTCTGCGCCGGAAAGGGGACGCGCCGAGATATGTGCTTTCTGGCGGCAAGGGGGCCGTTTTGCCAGACGGTGATCCGCTTAGCGGTGCGCGGCTGATCGTGGCGACCGATCTGGATGGTGACCGGCGAGAGGCGCGCGTGCGGCAGGCGATCCAGCTGGATGAAGCGGAGCTGCGAAGTTTGTTCCCCGCGCGGATCACCTGGCAGGATCGCTGCGTCTGGGACAAGCGGGAACGGCGCGTCCTGGCGCGGCGGCAGGAGTGCTTTGGCGCGTTTGTTCTTGATGACCGTGTTTGGAAGGATGCACCGAAGGAAGCCGTGGCGCGTGCGATGCTGGAGGGGGTGCGTGATCTTGGTTTGATCTGGTCCAAGGCTGCGCGGCTCTTTGCGGCACGGGTGGAGGTGTTGCGCGAAGGTGGGGCGGACCTGCCGGATTTGGGCGAAGAGGTGCTGTTGGATGAGGCCGAGGACTGGCTGCTGCCTTATCTCGACGGCGTGCGGAGTGCAGAGGACTGGAAGAGGTTCGACATACTGGACGCTTTGCGCGCGCGGTTGTCGTGGGAACAGATGGCATTGCTCGACGCGCAAGCGCCTGCACATTTCACTACGCCCTTGGGGCGCAAGATCGCGGTTAATTATGCGGGGCCGGACCCGGAGATTGAGCTGCGCCTGCAGGAGATGTTCGGTCAGACAACGCATCCGATGATTGGGCGGAGGCCTTTGCGCATCACACTGTTGTCCCCTGCGGGCCGTCCGTTGCAGACGACGCAGGATTTGCCGGGGTTCTGGGCCAGCTCCTACGCGGATGTGCGCAAGGACATGCGCGGGCGGTATCCGAAGCACCCGTGGCCCGAAGACCCGACCGAGGCGGACCCGACGCTGAAGGCGAAGTGGCGGACACCGAAGACAAACTGAAAAAGTTTCCCGCCACGATGGCAACTGGGTAAACGTTCATTGTGTCCGAATGAAAAGCTTCAAAATTGCCCCCCGCGCGGAATCAAGGCCCATCGGGCCGCCGCGCATCGCCAGGCCGCCCCCCGGACTGGCGATTTGGTGGGGTCAGCGCATCGCATTGTCTCTGCAATGAAGTTGAAAGATAAAGCGCATTGATCGGCGTTCTGGTCGCCACTCCGCGGCCTGGCAATGCGCGCACTGCATGCTAACGGGCGAGGCCCCGGATCATGTCCGGGGCGGGTCATCTTAGCGGGAAAAGTTCGCTAGCTTGACCGTTTGCTGCGCCGCCGCTTGAGCCTGTCATGCGCGGTTCGTGTCCCGTCATGGAACGTCCCGAACCACTTGTCCCACGGCATTTCCAGATTGCCGTAATTCACCTCGAAATAGCGGTGGTGCATCTGGTGGTGGAACGTGCCAAGCGCCAGTTGCTTCTTGTCTTTCACCAACAGGTTTTCAAACCCAGTATGGGATGTGGCCGCTGTCAACGCCTGATGCTGCATGTGAAAGAGAATGTGCACGATCCCGCCCGGCACGATCAGGTGGATAAGGATGGAGCTGAAGAACAGCAGGTGTTCCACCGGGTGCATCGACAGGCCGGACCATGGCCCGACGTTGATGTTGCGGTGGTGGAGCGAGTGGGCGAGGCGGTAGAGCGGGCCCCAGTGCAGGGCGCGGTGGACCCAGTAGAAGTGGAAGGAAATCCAGACCGGGGTGAGCAGGAAGAGCGCGACAAACCAGACCGGATTGTCAGACCAGAGCAGGACCGGCGCATAGCCGTTTGCCATGGCCCAGAACATCAACACCTCGAAGGCGGTCCAGACGCCAACACCGCTGCTCAGCGTCCAGAACGCGTTGTCGCGCACCTGTCCGCCGAAGGTGAATTGCTTGCCGTCTTTGGACAGCTCACGCGGGTCGTATTTCAGTTGATCGCCCTGGCGCTTGGCCCCGTGGAAGAACCAGTGCAGCCCGCCAGCGACAAGGATCATCAGGCCCATGTTGCGAAGCCAGATCAGGGAGATCCAGTCTAAGGAGAGCGTCTTGGTGGTCTCCAGCGAGGGTTGCAGCCACATCCAGCAGATGAGGGCGAGAACGGTGAGGATGGAATTTTCCGCCATGCGAAACCAGCGTGCGGCGATCCAGCTGGCCATGCGGGCGGGGTTGGGGGCCATGAGAAGAAGGGCGAGACCTGGATCGGAACGTTGGGGACGTGGTTCCAGCCGGGAATGGGTTTGTCTACATCAGGTGGCGTGTCGGTCATGACGGGAGCATGGCACAGGGCAAACGGTCGGGGAAGAGTTTGGTTTAAGCCGTGCGGCGATGTCAGATGGTGGGGTGAAACCCCACCCTACGTCTTTGTTCAAGACGCCGTTATGTCAATCCCACCAAGGCCCGTGGTGCTTGCCCTCTGCGTCCAGCCGTTCAAACCCGTGATGGCCGAAGTAGTCTCTTTGCGCCTGAATGACGGTGGCGGTTCCGAAACCCTGACGCATGCTGTCGAGCCATTGCAGAGCAGCGGAAAGGACTGGCACGGCATGGCCTGCGGAGACGGCCTCGGAGACGACCTTGCGCAGGGCGGGAAGCGTCTCGTCCAGTTTTTCCGCAAAGACGGGTGAGAGGATTAGCTCGCCCCGTGGCATGTCGCCCCGGAAAGCGTCCGAGATATCGTCAAGCAGGGCAGAGCGGATGATGCAACCGGCGCGCCAGATTTCGGCCACACGGGCGAAATCGAGCGACCATTGGTATTGCTCCGACGCAGCCGCCAGAATGCGGAAGCCCTGCGCGTAGCCCAGAATGCGGGCGGCCATCATGGCATCGGCGAGCGTGTCGCCGTTGAGATCCAGCGCCGCCCGGTCGCCGCCCAGCCGATCTTGCACAGCCACGCGCGTGTCTTTCTCAGACGACCAGCTGCGCGCGCCGACGGCCGCTTCAATCATATTGGCGGCCTGCCCCATGCGGACGGCCTCTACCACGGTCCAGCGACCGGTGCCTTTCTGGCCGGCGGCGTCCTTGATCACGTCAACCATGGCGTGGCCGGTCTGCGGGTCGTCATAGGCCAGCACCTTGGCGGAAATCTCAACAAGGTAGGACTTGAGCGGGCCTTTGTCCCATTCGGCGAGCAGCGCGCCCACCTCGGCTGGGCTCCACCCCGCGCCGTGGCGCAGGAGGCTGTAGATCTCGGCGATCATCTGCATGTCGGCATATTCGATGCCGTTGTGGACGGTTTTGACGAAATGTCCTGCGCCGTCGGGGCCGAGGTGGTCGACGCAAGGATCATCTTCGTACCGCGCCGCGATGGCGCGCAGGATGGGGCGCAGTTGCTGCCAGCTGTGATCCGTGCCGCCCACCATCATCGACGGCCCGTGGCGTGCCCCTTTCTCGCCGCCAGAGACGCCCATACTGACGAAGTGCAGGTCTTGCTCAGCGAGGCGCGCGGTGCGGGCGCGGGTGAGGTGGAAATCAGCATTGCCGCCGTCGATGATCGTGTCGCCGGGCTCCAAGAGCGGGCTGATGGCGTCGATCATCATGTCCATGGGTTTGCCGGACGGGATCATAAAGAGGATGACGCGCGGGGTTTTGAGATTGGCCACAAAATCCTTGAGCTTTTCATGGGGGGAGAGGCGATCGGAAAGCTCTCCGGCCTCGGCCATGAAATCGGCGATCCACTCCACCTCTCGGTTCGTCACGGCCACGTAGAAGCCTTTTTCCGCCATGTTGAGCGCAAGCGCGCTGCCCATGGTCCCCAAGCCGTAAACGCCGATCTGAGATGTCATATCGCCTGTCCGTTTCGATGCGCTTTTCTTCACCCTAAAGCGTTTGCACGCTCGGGGCTATCGGGAAACCGAGGAGACGCGTGGCACAGTGAAAGATGTGACGTCACACGGGCGTTTGTGATGCGATAATCATCAAAATGAGGAGCACAGGCAGGCAGGCCAGAAACCGCAAGACCCAACTGCGGAACCGTTTGAGATACGCGATGCCTTTCTCGGTGAGGTAGAGATCTGCGTCCTTCAGTGCGAAGACGACCATGGGGCTGAAGAGCAACAGAATGCGGCGCCCTTCTTTGACTTCGCCATGCATTCGAACGCTGTTGATCGCGGCCATGATCCAGCATCCGACGGCGACTGCGATGACGAGGAGCATCAAGACCACCATGGTCGCGTTCCCTTCCTTGCTGTCAGAGACCCAAGCACCAACGCATGATGGCCTTTTGTGCGTGCAGGCGGTTTTCGGCTTCGTCGAAGATGACGGAGTTTGGCCCGTCCATGACAGCACTTGTCGCTTCTTCTTCACGATGCGCGGGCAGGCAGTGCATAAAGAGCGCGTCCGGTTTGGCGTGGGACATCAGCTCTTCATTGACCTGGTAGGGCCGCAGCATGTTGTGGCGGCGTTCCTTGGTGGATTGGCTGTCATGCATGCTGACCCATGTGTCGGTAACGACGAGGTCCGCGCCCTCCACGGCCTTCGCGGGATCGCGTTCGATGGTGACCCGGCTGCCGGCTTTGCGGGCAAGGCCGATGAAGTCATCCTCTGGGTCCAGCTGGGCCGGGCCGGTGAAGGTAAAGTCGAACCCGAACTGGGCGGAGGCGTGCAGGAAGGAGGCGCAGACATTGTTGCCGTCGCCTGCCCAGACCACCTTTTTGCCTGCGATGGGCCCGCGATGTTCTTCATAGGTCATCACGTCAGCCATGATCTGGCAGGGATGGGTGCGGTCGGTCAGGCCGTTGATCACGGGCACATCGGCATAGTCTGCCATGTCGAGCAGAACGGACTCGTCAAATGTCCGGATCATGATGAGATCGACATAGCGGCTGAGCACGCGGGCGGTGTCGGCGATGGTTTCGCCGTGGCCCAGCTGCATTTCCGCGCCTGACAGAAGCATGGTCTGCCCGCCCATCTGGCGCACGCCCACATCAAAGCTGACGCGCGTGCGGGTGGAGGGTTTTTCGAAAATGAGCGCGACCATGTGGCCGTCAAGGGGCAGGTCGTCATCTTTCGCACCGCGCGGACGACCCGCACGCGCCGTTTTCATGGCCAGCGCGTTGTCGAGGATTTGCCGCAGGGCGGGTTTTTCGGTTTTGTGGATGTCGAGGAAATGGGTCATTTGCTTGTCTCTTGGCGGGGGTCGGATTGGGGGCCAGCCCCCAAACCCCCGGGATATTTATGGCAAAAAGAAAGGCTAGACGGGCTTGGATTGGGTCTGGGCCACTTGCGTGGCGGCTTGGTCCAGGCGGGTGATGGCCTCGTCTATTTCGGCGTCGGTGATGGTGAGCGGTGGGAGGAGGCGCACCACGTTGTCGGCGGCGGGGACGGTGGCGATGAGCGTGTCGTAGCCTGCCTGCACCAGGTCCGCGTTGGGAGCCTTGCATTTGAGGCCAAGCATGAGGCCGGTGCCGCGTACGCTGTCGAGGACATCCGGGTGGGCGGCGACGAGCCCTTCGAGTTTCTGGCGCATGAGCGCGCCCTTGCGGTGAACCTCTGACAAGAAGTCCGGATCGGCCACGTGATCCATCACCGCGTTGCCCACGGCGCAGGCCAGTGGATTTCCGCCATAGGTGGACCCATGGGTGCCGGCGGTCATGCCGAGGGCGGCCTCTTCGGTGGCCAGAACCGCGCCGAGGGGGAAGCCACCGCCGATGCCTTTGGCGACCAGCATTACGTCCGGAGTGATGCCTGCGAATTCATGGGCGAAGAGGCGACCGGTGCGGCCCATGCCGCATTGCACTTCGTCGAGGATGAGCATGATGCCACGCGCATCGCAAAGCGCGCGCAGGTCTTTGAGCATTTGGTCGGGCAGGGGGCGGATGCCGCCTTCGCCCTGTACAGGCTCTATCATGATACCGGCGGTGGTGTCGGTGATGGCGGCGTCTACGGCGTCCAGGTCACCCCACGGCAAGTGCGTAAAACCGGGCAGAAGCGGGCCGAAGCCATTCGTCATCTTCTCGGATCCAGCGGCGGCGATCCCTGCGCTGGAGCGACCGTGGAAAGAGCCTTCGAACGCGATCAGGTCCACGCGTTCGGGCTGGCCTTTCTCATGCCAGTATTTGCGCACCATCTTCACCGCCAGCTCACAGCTTTCCGTGCCGGAATTGGTGAAAAACACGGTGTCCGCAAACGAATGCGCCACCAGTTTGTCGGCCAGCGCCTGTTGCTGGGGGATGTGGTAGAGGTTCGATGTGTGCCAGAGCGCATTTGCCTGCTCGGTCAGGGCCGAGACCAGTGCCGGGTGCGCGTGGCCCAGTGCGTTGACCGCGATCCCCGCGCCAAGGTCGAGAAATCGGCGTCCATCCGCCTCGATCAACCAGCTGCCTTCGCCTTTGACGAAGCTGAGCGGTGCGCGGTTATAGGTCGGCAGGACGGAGGGGATCATGGGTGTTACCTCTGAAGAAAGACCATTGAGTGCCAAAGGGCGGTCTGCGTGTCAAATGTTTAAGGGGGATGCGCGAGGTCGCGCAAAGATCAAGAAACCGGCGCGTCAGGCGCGTCGGTGGGCAGCAATGTATGTGCGTCGTTTGATCATGGGGCGGTTTTTAGCGGCTTTTGTGGCGCGCGGGAAGACAAATTTACGCAGCTACAGGATGCCTGCGATCACGATCAACCCCATCCCCGCCATGGTCAGTGCGTCGGGCCATTCCGAAAAGAACAGAACGCCCCAGATGACGGCAAAGCCCACATAGGCGAAATCGAAGATGCCCACCACCGAG
Organism: uncultured Roseovarius sp.; assembly: GCA_963422235.2. GTDB lineage: Bacteria > Pseudomonadota > Alphaproteobacteria > Rhodobacterales > Rhodobacteraceae > Roseovarius. The sequence goes on along the minus strand of CAXMWV010000002.1, from coordinate 619,256 downwards.
GGCGGGCCGTTCTGATAGGCGATGGCCGCGCCCACGCTGCCCATCAGGATTGCGGCGGCCAGCAGCGCCATGGAGAGCCATTCGTCCGGGCCCATGGTGGACCAAGGCCCAAGCATGAAGCCTTCCGCGCGGCCAAGTCCCAGGGCGAGGATGCCGAGGCTGGCGATGCCGCCCACGATTATGAACCCTGCGTTGAGACCGGCGGCCAGCATGATCGGATGCACCTCACGGCATTTGGTGCGGGTCAGGATCATGGAGAGCGCGTAGAGCACAGCGGAGAGCAGGGGCAGAAGCGCGTAGAGATTGAAGTCACCCGCTTCGGGGCGGAGGATCAGCATGACACCGAGAAAGCCGAGGCCCACTGCTGTCCAGCCCAGGGTGCTGATCCGGTCGCCGATTAGAAGCGCGGAGAAAAGCGTGATGAAAAGCGGCAGGGTGTAATAGGCCGCCGCCGCGATGGCGATGTCGAGATGGGGTAGGGCCATGTAGTAGGCGATCCACATCACCACCATCATCAGGCTGCGCAGGGTTACCCATCCTGCAGCTGGCGGCCAGGACAGGGCGGCGGGCGCGCGAAGGGCGAGAAACCCGAAAAGCACTGGCAAGACCAAAAGCGAGCGGATGACAAAGATCTGCCACAGCGCGAATTCGCCGTTGGTCAGTTTGATCAAGGCATCGCCCAACGATAGCCCCAGAACCGAGAGCAGGATCACGGATACGGCCAGAGGCAGGTTGTCAGATCGGCGGTCGGTCACGGTTGGGAAGTCGGTGCTAAGGTCAGACGGGAACCTTAGGCAGGAAAGCTTTGGCTGCCAATGCCTTGCGTGCATCGCGTTCATGGCTTGCGGACGGCGCGTGTCAGGGGCAAGGAGGGGGCATGACACCTCGTGCGCCCAATCCGCCGCTTGCGGTGATACTGACATTGCTTGCTGCGGCCTTTGCTGCGGGCACAACGCTTTTGGCCAAGGCACTGGGGACGGGGACCTTGGGCGGCATTGAGCTGGGCCCGCCGCTCAACCCGCTGCAGATCAGCCAGGGACGGTTTATGTTCGCGTTGGTGGCGATTGTGACGGTCGTGGCCATTCTGCGCCCTCAGTTTGAGCGCCCGAACTTCAAGATGCATGTCGCGCGGTCCGCGTTGGGATGGGGTGGTGTTACGCTGATGTTTGCAGCTGCCGCCTTCATCCCGCTGTCAGACGCCACCGCGATCAGCTTTCTCAATCCGGTCTTTGCAATGATGCTGGCCATTCCGCTTCTGGGGGAAAAGGTCGGCCGGGTGCGGTGGAGCGCGGCGGTGATTGCCCTTGTAGGTGCTGCGATCCTGACGCGCCCGGGGGCGTCGGCAATTGAGTTTGGCGCGCTTCTGGCCCTTGGCGCGGCGATTGTGTTGGGGGGCGAGGTGATCCTGATCAAGCGGCTTTCAGGGCGGGAAGGCCCGTTGCAGATCCTGCTCATCAACAACAGCATTGGGATTTGCATCTCTACGCTGGCGGCCAGTTTCGTCTGGATTTGGCCCACGGGACCGCAATGGATGGCGCTGGCTGGGATCGGGTTTCTGATGGCTGGGGCGCAGGCCTGTTTCGTCAACGCAATGGCCCGCGCGGATGCCAGTTTTGTGGCGCCGTTCTTTTATGCCGCGCTGGTGTTTGCGGCCCTGTATGATGCGGCTGTGTTTGGTGTCATTCCTGACAGCGTGTCCATTCTGGGAGCGGCGATCATTTTGCTGGGCGCGGGGTTGCTGGCCTTGCGCGAAGGGCGGTTGAAGGCGAAAGGGTAGGTCATGGTCTTTCCGGGATTTGTCAGACCGATGCAGGCCGGAGAGGAGGCGGCGGTCGATGCTCTGTTGAGGCTGTGTTTTGATACGGGTGCCGAGGCCGGGCTGGTCGGGGACCTGCGCAAAAGCGGGGATATGGCGGGGGAGATGGTTCTGCCGCTTGGGGAAGACATCATTGGCTATTACGCGCTGTCCCAGATGCGAGCGCCTGAAGATTGGCTTTGCGTCGCACCCGTGGCGGTGCATCCGGACCACCAACGTCAGGGGCATGGGCGACGGATGTTGGGGCAGCTGACGGCTTGGGCCGTGCAGGCGCGTCAGTATGTCGTGGTTTTGGGGGACGTGGAGCTTTATGCGCGCTGCGGGTTTGATCACGGGCGTGCCCAGAAGCTGACCTCGCCTTACCCGATCACGCACACGTTGCTGGCGGGACCGGGGGAGGATGTGCCAGAAGCCACCCTGATCTATCCCAAGGCCTTTGGCGCACCCTGATGCCACTTTTGCTTCTGACCACCCTTACCATGATCGCGTTTGCGTCGAATTCCCTTCTCAATCGGATGGCGCTTGCTGGTGGTCACATAGGCGCGACGGATTTTGGCACCATTCGGTTGATCGCCGGTGCGGTGATGCTGGGGGCGTTGTGCTTGCTTTTGCGCGGTGGTTTGCAACTTCGCGGCCCGGCGCGGGTGACGGGCGTGCTGGCGCTGCTTCTGTACATGTATGCCTTCTCGACCGCCTATAACGCGTTGGATGCGGGGCTTGGGGCGTTGATCCTGTTTGGGCTCGTGCAGATCACGATGTTTGCGGGTGGCCTTTGGGCGCGGGAGGTGATGCCGCTGCGCCGCTGGATCGGGGCCGGCATGGCACTGGCCGGGTTGGCGTGGCTTTTGTGGCCGGGGGCGCAAGGCGCGCAGGTGAGCTTGCTGCACGGTGGTTTGATGGCGCTCGCAGGTGTTGGTTGGGGGATCTATTCGCTGGCCGGGCGGCTGTCGAAAGACGCGCTGCAGGCGACGGCAGCGAATTTCATTCTGGCGGCACCTTTGGGGGTGCTGATCGGGTTTGGATTGCCCGGCGGAGAGGTCGCGGTGAGCATGACCGGGGTCTGGATCGCCATCCTGTGCGGCGCGATCACCTCCGGCGTTGGCTATGCAATGTGGTACCAGGTGCTTCCGCAATTGCAGGCGTCCGTTGCGGCGGTGGCGCAGTTGACGGTGCCGGTGATTGCCATGGTGGCGGGGGTGCTTCTGCTGGGTGAGGTGCTGACGTTGAAAGCGGTTCTGGCGTCGGCGCTGGTCTTGGGCGGGGTGGCCGTGTCCGTTTTGAAGTGATCAGAACGCCTCACACTGCCCCAGTCCTTCGCCTGATAGAAACTCCGCAAAGTCCAATGAGCTTGCGCCGTCAAGCTGCAGGGCGAAGTTCAGGGATGCGGCCTTCACGCGGGTTTGGTCATACTCCTCTTCGCAAAGGTAGCGAACCGACCAGTCGCTCCACCGGACATCGAAGACGGTTCTTCTGCTGCTGTCACGATAGAAATAGCCCCGGACCTGATCTTTGCAGACGATGTAGCGGTCGTTGATGACGACCGTTTCGGCATAGGCGGTTGGGGCAAGGGACGATAGGGCGAGTGCCAGAACTGGAATGGTCAACTTCATTATGCGGGCCTTGTGAATGCGGGCTTTATTCACAGTGACATAGTGCAACCGACACAGTTCCCAAGCGACACGCCCCCAAACGAGAGTGGCACGCATTTCAAGCCAGAAACCGGTCCCCGGCCTCACCGCGCAAATAGGTGATCCGCCCGCCGGCCATGGTGGCGCAGACATCGCGTGTCTTTGGGTCAATGACCACAAGATCGGCACGCTGACCCGGCACCAATTGTCCGCGATCGTGCATTCCAAGAACCCCTGCGGCCCGGCCTGAAATCAACGCCCAGGCCTCTGCCAGATCACAGACGCCGCCGTCGGCCAAAAGGAATGCGGCGCGGCGCATGGAGGGGTAGTGATAGTCTGAGGCCAGCGCATCACAATGCCCCATGGCCACCACATCCATCGCGCTGACGTTCCCTTTGTGCGACCCGCCGCGCACAAGGTTTGGGGAGCCCATGATCACGTGATCGCCCTTGGCGCGGGCGGCTTCGGCCACGGCGACAGTTTCGGGAAATTCGCAGGCATGGACGCCTAAGGCATGCCACCAATCGCGTTGCTCTACTGTGTTCTCGTCATGGCTTCCCATCCGCACGCCAAGCGCCTTGAGCTTGGGAGCGACGGCCGCCACTGCATCCGGCACGCCTGCGCGTTCGGCGTACATTTTCTGCATGTAGGCCAGTTGCTTTTCAGGGTTGCGACCGGCCTTGAGCGCCTTACCGGTCAGGCCGCGCGGGGTTTTGCCCTTGGCCATTTCGTCATGGGGCAGGTGATCGTTGAAGACGAGGTAGGGGATTTCGTACCGCGCCACGAGGTCTACAACAGCGTCGTAGTCATCCAGCATATGGGTTTCGAAACGAAGCTGTGAGATGAGCGTTGTATCAAGACGCGGACGTATGTCGACCAAGGCGGCAAAGACACCCTCGGAAAATTCAGGGCCTCGCATGCCGCCTTCCCAGCTATAGAATTGCGCCAGGACGGCGGTGGTGATCCCGTTTGAGGCCAGCTCTGCCTCGGTGGCCATGAGGCCCAGATCAAGGCTTTTCATAGCGCCGCGTCGGGGCGCGAGGTGTTTCTCGAATGCGTCACCGTGCAGATCGACAAGGCCGGGCATCACCCAGAAGCCGCTCAGGTCAATCTCGCGCCCGCCATTGCTATCGCTGATCAGGCCGTGTTCGAGGGACAATGGCGCGTCGACAAGCCCCTCCGGCGTCAGAACCTGCGCGCCGGTCAATCGCAAGGCTATGCTCATCATTCATCCCCGAAAATCAGATCGCCCAGATCCAGCTCATGGTCGAACGCGCCGCTTTCCAGAAAAACGAGGGACTGCGCAATGACCACGGGGTTGTTCATCATGAAGGTGTGGCTGACCGGCAACTCGATATGGTCAGCCATGCCCGCAACCTTCGTAGACGCCACCGATACCTTGCCATCATCGGGCCCGTCGATGAGGTGAGAATAGAACGGGTTGAGCGAGCGGGTTCCTGCGATGACACCCAGTTCGAAATCCACCGGGGGCAATGTCGCGACAATGCCGTCTTCGCCGGTTTCCAGTTGCGCGCCTGCCGGGCCGTTGATCCATTCGAAAATCTCGATCCCGCCCAGTTGATCCACAAGTTGCGTGCCTTGGTTGGGGGTGCCGAGCATCACGACGCGGCCCAACCGATCTGGTCGGTTTTCCCCGATCCAGTAGCGCAGGAGAAGACCGCCCATGGAGTGGGCGACGAAGTGCACGGTGCGGTCGCCGCATTCGTTCATGGCCTGGGGCAGGGTCACCTCGGCCAGTTCGGCGATGGGTGCGTCGGTGGAGGGGTAATCGGCGCGGAAGGTTTCGTAGCCTTCGAGCTGCAACGCTTCTTCCATGACGATGAAAGACGCCTCCGTCCGTGCCAGACCGTGCAGCAGCACGACGCAGTCTTCTGCCAAAGCAGGGGTTGGTACGGCAAGGGCCAGGAGGGCAATCAGGCGTCGCATGGTGTTGAGATAGGCGCAAATGGCCATGTATGACAGGTGTGACGTTACGCAGGAGATGTAAAAGATGCGTGTCGCGGTGCGGGCGGTGATTGTTGAGGCAGACAGGCTGTTGCTGGTGAATGCCTATCCGGGCAAGAAGAGTGATCTTTGGTGCGCGCCGGGGGGCGGGGTGGAACCGCATGCGTCGCTGCCCGAGAACCTGATCCGGGAGGTGTATGAGGAGACGGGGCTGACGATCTCCGTGGGGCCGCCGTGTCTGATCAATGAGTTTCACGATCCTGAGCGGGATTTCCATCAGGTGGATTTGTTCTTCCGATGCAAGGTGGTTGACGGGACGTTGCAGGAGGATTGGCAGGACCCGGAGGCGGTGGTGCACAGCAGGCGGTTTTTCACGCAGGAGGAGGTGGCCAAGCTGCGGCTGAAACCTGACAGCCTTGCGCAGGTCGCGTTTCAGCGCGGGTTTGGGTATGATCCGTTGGAGCGGATTGTTGGATAGCAAATACCCGCCCTGGGCTTGATCCGGGGCGGGTGGTCTAGGAAGACGTAACGCGGTTGACGTGGCCCATCTTGCGGCCTGCTTTGACGTCTGCTTTGCCGTAGAGGTTCAGAGATGCGTTAGGCTCCGTGGCGATGCCCGGCACCTTGTCCATGTCATCCCCGATCAGGTTCTCCATCACCACATCCGTGTGCCGCCCGCCATCGCCCAGCGGCCAGCCCGCGACGGCGCGAATGTGCTGTTCGAACTGATCGACGCTGCAGCCTTGCTGGGTCCAGTGCCCGGAGTTGTGCACCCGTGGGGCGATTTCGTTGACGATCAGTCCGCCGGGCGTGACGAAGAGTTCCACGCCCAAAACGCCTACGTAATCGAGCGCGTTCAGGATTTTGCCAGTCAGCAGCACCGCGTCCGCGCGCTGAGCTGCCGAGATTGAAGCGGGAACGGTTGTCGTGCGCAGAATCCCTTCGCGATGCACGTTCTCGCCGGGGTCGAAGCAGGAGACGGACCCGTCGGTGCCGCGCGCGCCGATGACGGAGACCTCGCAGGAGAAATCGACAAAGCCTTCCAGAATGGCGGGTTGTCCGGCCATGTCTGTGAGCGCTTGTTCCGCGCCGCTTGTCGATTTGATCCGTGCCTGTCCTTTGCCGTCATAACCAAAGCGGCGGGTTTTCAGGATGGAGGGCGCGCCGATGTCTGCGAGTGCAGCCTCAAGGCTGGCTGCGTCATCCACAGCGGCGAAGGGGGCGGTTTTGAGGCCCAGATCGGTCAGGAATGTCTTTTCGGTCAGCCGGTCCTGACTGATTTGCAACGCACGCCGCCCGGGCCGCACGGGGCGGAGGGTTTCCAGCAGGTCGAGTGCGGCGGTGGGGATGTTTTCAAACTCATAGGTGATGACATCGACCGCCTCGGCAAAGGCGCGCAGGGCGTCTTCGTCCTCGTAGGGTTTCTGAAAGTGGTAGTTGGAGACATGGCTTGCCGGGCAATCGCCACCCGGCTCAAAGATGCAGGTTTTGAAACCCAGACGGCTGGCCGCGACAGAGAGCATCCGACCCAGCTGTCCGCCGCCCAGAATGCCGATCACCGATCCGGTGGCGAGGGGTTCAGTCATCTTGTGGTGTCTCGGGAATTGAGGCCGACAGCGCGTCGCGCCAGGCGTCCAGTTTCTCAGCCAAAGCCGCGTCCGAGGTGGCAAGGATCGCTGCCGCCATGAGCCCAGCATTGGCCGCACCTGCCTCACCAATGGCCATAGTGGCCACCGGGAAGCCCTTGGGCATTTGAACGATCGAATAGAGGCTGTCGACGCCCGAAAGCGCCTTGGTTTGAACCGGAACTCCAATGACCGGCACCCGAGTTTTGGATGCCATCATTCCAGGCAGGTGCGCGGCACCGCCGGCCCCGGCGATAATCACCTTCAGGCCACGGCCTGCGGCACTTTTGCCGTACTCCCACAACCGATCCGGTGTGCGATGGGCCGACACGATGCGCGCCTCGTAGGCCACGCCCAGTTCATCCAGTATATCGGCGGCCTTTTTCATAGTGGGCCAGTCAGACTGGCTGCCCATGATAATTCCAACGGAGATGTCGGCCATGAAACGCCCTTTTCCTACCCCCTCAGTTTGAGGGAAGCGGCACTATACCCATCAGCGGGCGTTAAGCAATGATATCTGGTGTGAGCCGATCCTGGATCCATGCGATCCGGTCTTTGAGGCGCAACTTTTGCTGTTTGAGGCGTCGGATGGTCAGGCGGTCGGAGGTTGGCTTCTCTTCCAGCGCCTGAATGGCCTCATCCAGATCCCTGTGCTGACGGCGGAACTCTTCCAATTCCACGCGCAACACGTCCTCAGACTTCATGGAAAAGTCGCTATAGCTGTTCATTCATGGCTCCCTGGCGACGAGGACTGATCTAAAGACTACCCCGATATAGGGATTCGGCAAAGCGCTTGCACCCCCGCCTGCCAATACCCATATTCTAGCAACCGGGCTGCCTATGAGGGGTTCCGGACGAAACGGACGGTCGCTTAATTGCAAAGGACGCACCGATGACAAAGCTATCCCTGGGGTCGCACCCCTATATGCTCGGCTTCGAACAGCTTGAGCGATTGCTGGAGCGCAGTGCGAAATCCGGCAACGAAGGCTACCCGCCTTTCAACATCGAACAGACTTCTGAAAGTTCCTACCGCATCACGCTGGCCGTGGCGGGGTTTGCGGAAGGTGATCTGGCGATCACGGTTGAGGACCGCCAGCTGGTGATCCGAGGCCGACAGAACGATGACGCAGACAACCGCATTTTCCTGCATCGCGGGATCGCGGCGCGTCAGTTCCAGCGCTCTTTCGTGCTGGCCGATGGTGTTGAAGTGGGTGAGGCGGTGATGGAGAACGGTCTGCTGCATGTGGATCTGTTCCAGTCACAGCCTGAAACCGTGGTGCAAACGATCCAGATCAAGAAGACTTGAGACAAAGGGGTGAGCAAATGAATACGACTTATGACCTGAAAACCGCCGATCACCGCGCCATTGTGTATGTGCGCCCAGTGAAGGTGGATGAACTGCCCGAAGAGGCGCGCAGACAAGCCGAAGGTTTGGACACGATCTATGCCGTTCACAATTCGGTAGGGGATCAGCTGGCCCTGGTGCGAGACCGCGAACTGGCCTACGTGCTGGCGCGTCAGAACGATATGACGCCGGTGGCGGTGCATTGATCCTGCTGCGGTTTGCAGCACTTTCACTTACAATCGCACTCTTCTGCGGTCAGGCCGCCACGGCCTTTCCGCGGGAAGGGGCTATGTGTGTTCAGCAACAGCTGAAGTATCTGGGCCACGACCCTGGGCCAATTGACGGATTTATCGGTCCTCAAACTCGTGCAGCCGCTGAGAAGTGGTTCGGAAATCAGAACCTTGCGGATGACGACCTACGTTTTCCCGATCTGACACGGATCACCGCCCTGCAATGGTGTCGCGAGATCGGCCTGATGCGACAGGCCGCCAAACGTTTTTGGCCGTCTCAAAACGATATCAGGTACCTGGTTGACGAGCCCAAAACGGAAGTAAAACTGCTTCTGCTGAGAGAGGTGTTGACGGAGGCGCGTCGCTTCTACCGAGAAAACTATGGGATTGAGATCGCCGGAAGCTTCGATGTGATCGGCGCGGAAAGCGAGCGTGAGCTGGAAAATATTCTGACCCAGACCCGCCGGGAGCGAGAACTCAACTTTCGTTTCAGCGGGGAACTTCGACTGTGTAATGAAGGGGGTACGCACGCCTTTGTGTATACTCAGACCCTTGGCATCTGCCTGGAAACTTCGAAGGACGACGACATGTTTTCCTCTTACTTGTCCCGAAACATCACGGCGTATTTCGTTGCAGCCCATGAGTTCATGCATCTGGTCCAGTTCGAATTTTCCCACAACCATCTGATCTCAAAATTTCTGTCTTCCACAGGGTATCCCGTTCTCGGCCCTGATTGGTTGACGGAAGGTACAGCCACGTATTTTCACACTGAGTTCCTGTATGAGTTTCACAAGTTTGACCGTGCGCCCCTGTCCGAGCTTCTGGTTTCTGCCAACAAAAGCGAGGAAACACTCACCGAGTTGCGTGAAAACGGGACAATGAAGACGCTTGCGCATTACGAGTTGGGGCAGCTTGCGTCTGCGCTGCTTGCTCAGAAGTTCGGTGAACAAAGTCTGTTTGACTATTGGCGTGAGCTTGGTCGCCTCAGCAATCAGGACGCCGCATTCCAGTCCACGTTCGGCATGTCGCTGGATGATTTTGAAGTCGAATTTGAAAGCCTGCGGCGTGATTTACCGAGTGCCCTTACTTACGGTCGCGACAAATCCGAGGAAGGGTTGGCCGGTGCCGCCTTGCCGGATGTGTCGCCGCTGCCAGGTGGGGGTGCAGGGAAACGTCCTTTGGAGAACCTGAAGTCTGAGTAGGCAACGCAGGCTCTGAAGGCTTCCATTGTCGTGGATGTCCTGCCATATGAGGCCAACTTTTTGAGCAGGCTTTCCACCATGACCCAGATCATCACCGCCCTTTCCGAAATCTCAGATCGCTATGACGCCCTTCTCGTGGACCTGTGGGGCTGTGTGCATAACGGGGTGACGGCTTTCCCAGAGGCCGTGGCAGCGTTGCGGGCGTATCGAGAGCGGGGCGGGACGGTGGTCTTGGTCACCAACTCGCCAAGGGCGCGGTCGCGGGTGGAGCGGCAGTTGCTGACCTTCAATGTGCCCGAGGATTGCTGGGACACGATTGCCACCTCGGGCGACAGCGCGCGGGCGGCAATGTTTCGGGGCATGGTGGGCGAGAAGGTGTACTTCATCGGCAAGGACAGTGATTTGAAATTCTTCGATCCGCTGGCCATCATTGACAACCCTGTCGAGATCACGCGGGTGCCTTTGGATCAGGCAGACGGCATTGTCTGCACTGGGCCGTTTGATCCGCTGGCGGACCCCGAAACGTGGCGGCCCGATCTGCTTTACGCCAAGCAGAAGGGCATGAAACTGCTTTGCGCCAATCCCGACATCATCGTGGATCGTGGCCATGTGCGCGAATGGTGCGCGGGGGCCGTGGCCAAGATGTATGCGGAGATGGGCGGTGAGAGCCTCTACTTCGGTAAACCCCACCCGCCGATCTACGATCTGGCCTACCGCCGGTTGGAGGCGCTGCGCCCCGGTGTGTCGAAATCGGCCATGCTGGCCATTGGAGATGGTATCCTGACGGACATTCCAGGGGCGATTGGAGAGGATATCGACAGCCTCTTTATCTCCGGTGGCTTGGCAGCGGTGCAGACAAGGACCGAGGTTCAGCCAGATCCGCAGGCATTAAGTGACTATCTGGCAACGGAAAATATCGATCCGACCTATACAATCGGCTTCCTGAGATAATCCAAAGAATCGCTTGCTTTTCTGCAGTTGCGAAGTAATAAAGTTGCTGGAAACGCGCTCCGGCGCAATTATGTTACCCTTTGCGCTGAAATTGCACTGACTTTGGAGGGACGAATGTTGGACAATATGCCCCGTGGCACCATCACCATCGAAGAGATCGAGATGGGCATGACGCGGTCCCTGCGCAAAGTGGTGACCGACGAAGACATTCGCATGTTCGCGGAAGTGTCGACTGACCATAATCCGGTGCATATGGATGATGACTACGCGCAGGATACGATCTTTGAAGGACGTATCGCGCATGGGATGCTGACCGCCGGACTGATCTCTGCAGTGATCGGAGAGCAGCTGCCGGGGCATGGCACGGTTTACATGGGGCAGACGCTTAAGTTTCTGGCGCCGGTGCGTCCGGGCGATCAGGTGCTGGCCGAGGTGGAAGTGATCGGCATTGACCATGGTAAGCGCCGGGTGCAGCTGGATTGCCGGTGTTTGGTGAACGGCAAGAAGGTTCTGATCGGGGAAGCCACGGTGCTGGCACCGTCGGGTAAGTTCGACTGAAACTTCCTGAACATGACGTGTAGGGCGGGGGTTTCCCCGCCTTTTTTCGTGGCGGGGTGAAACCCCACCCTACGGATGTTGCGACAACTCTGCGCGCATCTCGGCGTAAGATGCCAGACCGAACTCTTTCCCAATAGTGGCGTCCCAGTGTTGGTCGAACGCTGTGCGGATGCTGTCCGACACCTGCGCGCGGGTTTTGCCGGTGGACACTTTGTTGGATGAGCTGTCAGTAGGCAGCCCCACGACCGGGTCATGTACGCGCTTCAGAAAGTTATCGTCAAACTGATGGGCATGGGCCTTCATGAACTCAAACTGTGCCTGCCGGGTGGCCAGCACGCGCCGCGCGTCATCGTATCCCTGATCCATGAAATCTGCCACCTGGTTCACGGCCTTGTACAGATCGGTCTTCATATCTTCGAACGAAAGGAGAAGCACGTCCTCCCTCTCTCGCGCGCCCCACCAGGAGGCAGCGTGGGCCCAATACCCGTCCTCGCCCCGCGTCAGGTAGTATTGTGCGAATTCGTCTAGGGAAATCGACCCCTCCTCAATGAACCATCCGTCCAGAAACCGTTTCAAAGACACCATCGCATCCACCGGATCGCGCAGCACGATGATGTAACGCCCGCCTTTCGGGATTTGATCCCACCGCAGGTGACTTTTGAACACGCGCGGGGCCGCCACTTGGTCGGCGTTCACGTCCACGCCCATGTCATGGGCCAGCTCCAACCAAGGCGTTACTTCCGTGATCTCGTCAAAATCCATGGACCCCGCCGAGCGCAGCCCGTGCACGATCTGCTGCATCCACGTGGTGCCGCATTTTGCATAAGGGGAAACGAACACGTCGGTCGGATGAGGGGTGTAGGCCAGCCCGCGCGCAAACCCTTCCTCTGTCACAAAGATATCCAGGGCCTCATATTCGGCGAGATTGCGGGCGCGGGGCATGGCGGGGCTCTTTTGTCGGTTTCGCGCGGGTTGCACAGGCAGGCCGCTTTGGCTACGCGTAGCGCATGCGCATCATTCGTGACTATACTTTTCTTGATCCCGCTGATCGGGGGGCCTCTGCCGCGATTGGCAATTTTGACGGGGTTCACGTTGGCCATCAATCGGTGATTGATCTGGCGCGGGGCGCGGGTGAGAAAATTGATGCGCCGCTGGGTATCCTGACATTTGAGCCGCATCCAAGGCAGTTTTTTGCGCCGGATGCGCCGCCTTTTCGGTTGATGAGCCCGGAGGCACGGGCGAACCGGTTGGAAAAACTGGGAGTCGAGAAGCTTTATGAGTTGAGTTTCAACAGCGCGATGTCCTCCCTGACACCCGAAGAGTTTGCCGGGGATGTGATTGCCGAGGGTTTGGGCCTCAAACACGTCGTGGTGGGCGCGGATTTCTGTTTTGGCAAGGGGCGCGCAGGCAGTGTTGAAGACTTGCAGCGGTTTGGTCATGAGATGGGGTTTGGTGTCACGGTGGCGCAGCTTCTGGAAGGCGATCAGGGGGAGGTATCGTCCACCGCAATCCGCAATGCGCTGACCGATGGCCGCCCCCGTGACGCGGCCCGGATGCTGGGCCATTGGCATCGCATCGACGGACCGGTGATCAGCGGGGAACAGCGGGGGCGCGATCTGGGGTATCCTACCGCGAACATGTCCATCGAAGGGCTGCATCCGCCGAAGTTCGGGGTCTATGCCGTCTTGGTCGACGTTCTGGATGGCCCGCATCAGGGGCATTACCAAGGGGCTGCGTCGCTGGGCGTGCGGCCGATGTTTAACGGGGAAGTGCCCAATATCGAGACGTTCATTTTTGACTTCTCCGGTGATCTTTATTCGTCAGAGCTTTCGGTGGCGCTGGTCGACTATCTGCGGCCAGAAGAGACGTTTGACAGCCTTGAGGCGTTCATCGCGCAGATGGACAATGATTGTGATCGTGCGCGCCGCATTCTGGCCGCGTTATGACGATGGGCATCGAACGCACCGGTCTCAAAGACAGGTATTGGGAGACAACGCCGCTTAAACGCATGACACAGCGTGAGTGGGAGGCGTTGTGCGATGGGTGCGGGAAATGCTGCCTGAACAAGCTTGAAGATGAAGAGACGGGTGAGGTCGTGCTGACCCGCGTGGCCTGCAGGCTTTTTGACGACAGCACGTGCCTGTGCAGCCAGTATGACATTCGCCACAACTTCGTGCCGGAATGTATTTCGCTCAACGCCAAGACGATTGAGCGGCACATGTACTGGCTGCCGGAGACCTGCGCCTACAAGCTGCTTCACAAGGGCAAGCCGCTTTACGACTGGCATCCCCTGATTTCAGGTGATCCGGAAACGGTGCATGCTGCGGGTGTGTCCATGCGCGACGCCACCGTGCCTGAGTTTGAGGTGCCCGAAGAAGAGTGGGAAGACCACGTGATAGAGGAGCCGGGCGCATGATCTTCAAATCCGACAACAGCGGCCCGGCTTTGCCTGAAGTGATGGACGCCGTGGTGGCCGCGAATACCGGGTTTCAGGTGTCCTATGGCGATGACAGCCTGATGGACGAGGTGCGCGCGCAGATAAGGGAGATCTTCGAGGCGCCCGAGGCGGCGGTTTATCTGGTGGGGACAGGGACGGCAGCCAATGCGCTGGCGCTGTCTACGCTCGCTCAACCCTGGGACACGATATTCTGCACGCCGCTGTCGCATATTCAGGTCGATGAGTGTCACGCGCCGGAATTCTACAGCGGCGGGGCCAAGCTGACGCTGGTGGGTGAGGCGGACAAGATGACGCCCGAGGAATTGCGCGGTGCGATCGAGGGTTGGGAAAAGGGCGATGTGCATGTTTCACAGCGCGGGCCGCTGGCGTTGACCCAGGTGACGGAACGGGGGCGGCTCTACAGCTTGGATGAGTTGAAGGCGCTGATGGGCGTGGCGAAAGAGTATGGTTTGAGCACGCATCTGGATGGTGCTCGATTTGCCAATGCGATGGTTGCGCTGGGGTGCAGCGCGGCGGAGATGACGTGGAAATCAGGCGTCGATGCGGTGAGCTTCGGCGGCACCAAGAACGGGTGTCTGGGCGTCGAGGCCGTGATTTTCTTTGATCCGAGCCACGCGTGGGAATTTGAGTTGCGCCGCAAGCGGGGGGCGCATCTGTTTTCCAAGCACCGGTATCTGTCGGCGCAAATGCTGGGGTATTTGCAGGGGAATACGTGGGTGCATGCCGCGAAACAGGCGAACGCCAAGGCGGCGCGCCTGATCGAAGGTCTGCGAGGTGTGTCCGCGTGCAGGTTCAACTTTGAGCCTGAGGCGAACATGATATTCGCGTCCCTTCCACGTGCGGTGCATCAGCGTTTACAGGCAGCCGGTGCGCGATATGAGATGCACGGACCAATGGAAGGGCCCGGCGACGAGCCCATCGGGATGCGCCTTGTGGTCGGGTGGTCGGTTGAGGAGGTTGATATTGACCGTTTCGTGGAGTTGGCGGGGGCGGGTTGAGCCGCCGCGAAGGAGGAGAAGGCCATGCGCCTGAAAGGTAAAACCGCCATTGTCACCGGAGGTGCCAGTGGCTTTGGCGAAGGCATTGTGCGGCGCTTTTCGGAAGAGGGCGCCAATGTGATTGTCGCTGACATCAATGCGGAAGCCGCCGAGCGCGTTGCGGGTGACGTCGGCGGATTGGCATGCGCGGTGGATGTGTCGGACCGGGACAGTGTTGAGGCCATGGCGGGGTTCGCGCGCGATCAGGTTGGTCAGGTGGATATCCTCGTCAACAACGCGGGCGTCACGCATTTGCCGCAACCGCTGGACAGGGTGACGGAGGATGATTTTGACCGGGTTTTCGCGGTGAACTGCAAATCTGTCTATCTGACAGCGCAGGCTTTTGTACCCGAGATGAAAGCGCGGGGCGCTGGGGTGATCCTGAACGTGGCCTCCACCGCAGGGGTCAGTCCGCGACCAAGGCTCAACTGGTACAACGCGTCCAAAGGTTGGATGATCACGGCAACGCGCGCCATGGCGGTGGAACTGGCCCCCGAAGGTGTGCGTGTGAATGCGATCAACCCGGTTGCGGGGGAGACGCCGCTTTTGAGTTCCTTCATGGGAGAGGACACGCCGGAGATGCGCGAGAAGTTCCTCTCTACCATCCCGATCGGGCGGTTTTCCACGCCGCAGGATATGGGACACGCGGCAGTTTACCTGTGCAGTGATGAGGCCAGTATGGTGACGGGTGTCTGCCTTGAGGTGGATGGTGGGCGCTGCATCTGAACGGTGCAGCAAGAGCTGAAATCCCAGCTAACCGTTTTCCCGCAGGATCGCACCGGCAAGGTAAAGCGACCCGCAGATCAGAATGCGCGCACCGGGTTCTTCCGCGACAATGGCTTTCACGGCTGTTGCAGCATCGGGTGCGGTGCTGACGGACATGCCACAGTCTTTGGCAATGCGCGCGGTCTCCTCGGCGGGCAACGTGTTGACCTCACCCGGGATGGACAGCGCCGTCAGGCTGGCCGCGTGTGCCGCGAGGGGTGTCATGTACCCGGTGACGTCCTTGGTGTTCATCATCCCGCAGATCAGGTGCGTGGGACGACCGGGCAGGGTGCCGAGATAGGCCCCAAGCGCCTGACCCGCCGCCGGGTTGTGCCCGCCGTCGAGCCAGAGTTCCGCCTCTCCCGCAGCGTCGATCAGGGGGCCGTGGCGTAGCCGCTGCATGCGAGCAGGCCATTTGGCTTCCGTGACAGCGGATTCGAGGCCGTCTTCTGAAATGCCCAGATGCCGCAAACCGGCCAATGCCGCGCCTGCGTTCTGAATTTGATGTGCGCCCAGAAGGTTGGGCAAGGGCAGGTCGCGCAGGCCGTGTTCATCCTGGAAGATCAGGCGGCCCCGCTCGGTCTGAACATGCCAGTGCTGACCATGGGCCAGAAGCGGTGCGCCCATCTTGGCGGCTTTGGCTTCAATCACGTTCAGCGCGTCATCCGCCTGTGGGCTGACCACGCAAGTGACGCCACGCTTGATGATGCCCGCCTTCTCGCCCGCGATCTTGGGCAGCGTATCGCCAAGGAACCCTTCGTGATCCATTGAAACCGGCGTGATGACTGTCAGGGCGGGTTTCTCAATGACATTTGTTGCATCGAGCCGCCCGCCAAGCCCCACTTCGAGGAGTGTATAATCGGCGTCGACCCGTGACATGGCCAAGAGCGCCGCGCAGGTCGTGATTTCAAAATACGTGATCGATGCGCCGTCGTTGGCCTTGTCGCATTCATCCAGCACGGCGGTGAGGTCGTCTTCGGAGATCAGCGATCCAGCGAGGTAAATGCGTTCGTGAAACCGCGCCAGATGAGGCGAGGTGTAGGCGTGAACTCGGTGGCCGGAGCCTTCCAGACCTGCCCGCAGTATGGCCAGGGTTGAGCCTTTGCCGTTGGTGCCCGCGATATGGATGACGGGAGGCAGTTTGTCCTGCGGATTGCCCAGCCGGTCCAGCAGATTCCAGACACGATCAAGGGTCAGGTCGATGATCTTGGGATGGAGCGACATCATCCGGTCGAGGATGACGTCTGAGCTTCCCCGGCTCATTCCTGGGGCGCCTCTTCGGCAGGCTTTTCTTCTGCCGTTTCCTTGGCCTCTTCTTGCGGTGCTTCGTCTCCCTCGGACGGCGCAGGCAGGTCGCCTTTGATCGCTGGGGGCAGGCCCAAAAGCATGCGGGTTATCGTGATCAGCTCCTCGCGCATTTCAGTGCGCGGGGTCACCCGGTCGAGCATTCCGTGATCCAGCAGGTATTCGGCGCGCTGGAATCCTTCGGGCAGCTTTTCTCGTATGGTTTGTTCGATGACGCGCGGCCCGGCAAAACAGATCAGCGCGTTCGGTTCCGCAATGTGCACATCGCCTAGCATGGCGTATGACGCCGTGACGCCACCCGTGGTGGGATGGGTCAGAACGACGATGTAAGGCAGGCCTGCTTCGCGCAGCATCTGCACCGCAACAGTCGTGCGCGGCATTTGCATCAGGGACAAAATACCTTCCTGCATCCGCGCGCCGCCAGCGGCAGAAAACAGGATCAGCGGGCGGTGCAGCTTTACCGCCTCTTCCGCAGCGGCGATAATAGCGTTGCCCACATACATGCCCATGGACCCGCCCATGAAGGAAAAGTCCTGCGCTGCCGCGATGATCGGTGTGCGTCCGATTTCGCCGCGTGCGACTAGCATGGCCTCGGCCTCCCCCGTTGACTTCTGCGCGGTTTTCATCCGGTCGGGGTATTTCTTCTGATCGCGGAAATGAAGCGGATCGGCGGTGGGAACGGGCACGGACACTTCGGTGAAGAGGCCACCGTCAAACAGGCCCTCAAACCGGGCCCGAGGCGAGATCGCCATGTGATGCCCGCAATTGGTGCAGACGTTCAGGTTTTCCGACAGTTCGCGGTGAAACAGCATGGTCCCGCATGCGTCACACTTCGTCCAAAGGTTCTCCGGAATTTCCCGGCGCGAAAAGATCGAATTGATGCGCGGGCGCACGTAGTTTGTGATCCAGTTCATGCCGCAGATGTCCCTTTTGCCGCGTCAGAGTGACATAATCTTTGGTTTCGGGTTTTGCAATCAAACTCGCAACGCCAGACGCACCGCCAGCCAAGAGCAGAAGGTGAACATCAGCTCAAGCGGGAGAACAACCATCGCGATGCCGGGATCATCCATCGACAAAGGGAAGGTATAAAGCGCCAACCCGTCCAGATCGCCCAAGGGAGCGGCGACAAGGATGGCGAAAACGTTGTTGATGAAATGCATCGCGAGCGCCGGACCAAGCGTGCCGGTGCGCGCGGTGATGTCGGCGGCAAATGCGCCGAAGACGGCCGCCCAGAGGACCAGCAGCCAAGCATTGTCCCCTGCCAGCGTCGGGCTGTAGTGCAACAGGCCAAACAAGATTGATGGCAGGCCGATCCAGACGATGGGATGCCGGAACCGTGCGGCCAGCTGGCTTTGCAGATAGCCACGAAACAGCAGCTCTTCGGCGCTGATCTGGATCATGACAAGAGGCAGGGCCAGTGGCAGCAATAGAATCCATGACCCAAACGGGCTTGCCGAGGACAGGCGCAGTGGCTCTGGCATCGGCAAAATCAGGATGAACAGGTAAAGCGGGATCAGGTATTTCGAGACCCGTAGGAATTGCGGGATGGCCCGGTCCGGGCGCCCCACAAGCGTGCGCAATCGCCTGCGGTGCAGCGTGCGCAAGACAAGGCTGAGGGCGACGATCAGAAAGGAAAACTCAAAGAGCATCATCAGCACGGAGGCGCCTGATTGTTCAGAATAGATCTGGCGCAACGTGCCCTCGCCCAGAATGGTCGGCAGCGTTTGAATGAACAGCAGGGCAAAAGCGACGTAGATCGCAACGACCAGCACACAGCCGACAATCAGCCTGACAGGACTGGCAGAGGTGCGCGCCGGGCGGATTAGGCTGTCATGGGGGCTATAGTTCATGCAGGCGACATAGCTTTAGATTGACGGCAGGCGCAATGGATATGAGGGTTAGGCGGGCATGATGTAAGCGAAGAGGCGCTTTGATGTCCGACTACTATGACCTCGGCGGATATGACTTCCCAGTGACCACGGAAAGCGCAGAGGCGCAGTTGTGGTTCAATCGCGGTGTGCTGTGGACCTATGGATATAATCACGCAGAGGCGGTCAGTTGTTTTGAACGCGCGATCGAGGCCGACCCTGACTGCGCCATGGCCCATTGGGGCCGCGCCTACGCCGGTGGTCCGAACTACAACATGCCGTGGAAGCTGTTTGACAAGAAGACCCGCGCGGCGGCCTTGAGTGTCGGGTATGAGGCATCGCAAGCCGCGCTGGCCTTGGTGGACCGCGTCGCGGATTGGGAGGCCGCGCTGATCCGAGCGCTGCCGGAACGGTTTCCGCAGGACGCGTTGGCCGACACGGACACGATGGAGACGTGGAACCTGGTCTTCGCAAGTGCGATGCGAGAGGCGCTTGCCGAGCATCCCGAAAACCTGGAAATCCGCACGGTGTTTGCCGAGGCGCTGTTGAACCTTACGCCCTGGAAAATGTGGGATTTGCCGTCGGGCCAGCCTGCCGAAGGGGCGGCCACAGTGGAAACGCAGGCGGTGCTGGAAGAGGGCATGAATGATGTCCCCGGCGCATGGGATCACCCTGGGCTCTTGCACCTTTATGTGCACCTGATGGAGATGTCACCGTTTCCGGAAAAGGCTTTGAAAGCAGGTGACGTGCTGCGCCGGATGGTGCCGGATGCGGGGCACCTGATTCACATGCCCACGCATATTGACGTGCTGTGCGGGCATTATCAGAACGTGGTCGACTGGAACGAGGCTGCGGTGGTGGCCGATGTGAAATACTGGCGCGAGCACGGGGCGTTCAATCTCTACTCCGGCTACCGGCTGCACAACTATCATTTCATCATCTACGGTGCGATGTTTCTGGGCCAGATGGAACCTGCGATGCGTGCGTTGCAGGGCGCGCGCGACACCGTTCCCGAAGAGATGCTGCGCGTGGAAAGCCCGCCAATGGCGGATTTTTTTGAGAGTTATCTGAGCTTTGAGCCGCATATTCTGGTGCGGTTCGGGCGCTGGCGAGAGGCGACGGAATTGGCGTTGCCGGAGGATCAGACGCTTTATGCGACACTGACGGCCAACGTGCACTATGCGCGGGGCGTGGGGCATGCCGCGTTGGGTGAGGTGGAAGAGGCGTTGCGGGAGGAAGAGCTTTATCTTGCTGCCGCCGAACGTGTGCCAGAGGCGCGGCGGTTGCACAACAACAAGGTCGTTGACCTGCTGGAGGTCGGCAAGGAGATGCTGCGCGGCGAGATCCTTTATCGGCAGGGCGCTTATGACGAGGCCTTCGCCGCGCTGCGCCGGTCGGTCGCGCTGGATGACGGGCTGCTTTACGACGAGCCTTGGGGCTGGATGCAACCCGCGCGCCACGCCCTTGGGGCGCTTTTGTTTGAACAAGGTCGGGTTGAGGAGGCAGAGGCGGTGTTTCGCGAAGACCTCGGCCTCGGTGGGAGCCTGTCGCGGGCCAGCATACATCCGGATAATATCTGGGCGCTGAAAGGTCTGCATGACTGCTTGGGCGCGCGCTGCGAAACTGTTGAGATCATCCAGATCAAACAACGCCTCGATTTGGCGCAGGCGCGCGCTGACGCGGAGGTGGCGGCGTCCTGTTTCTGTGCGCAGGCGGCGATGTCGGCCTGTTGTTGAGAGGCTAGCTCTATTGAGTATTTGCAACCAGAAAGAAGCCCGGATCAAACAGGCTTCTTTCTGGTCGAAAGTACTCCCGCCGGAGGCATCTGCCCGTGACACGAAGTGCGGCCCGCCAAAAAACAAGCGCCTTGCCCCCAAGGGGGGTCTGCCCTAGACCATATCTTCACAGCCAAGTGGGAACCTGACATGACCAAATTTGACAAAAAAATCCTGCCCAGCCGCTATGTTACCGAAGGCCCGGCGCGTGCGCCGCATCGGTCGTACATGTACGCCATGGGGTTGAGTGAAGATGAAATTCATCAGCCGCTGATCGGCGTGGCAACCTGTTGGAACGAAGCCGCGCCTTGTAATATCGCGCTGAACCGTCAGGCCCAATCTGTGAAAATGGGTGTCAAAGAGGCCGGTGGCACACCGCGCGAATTCACCACGATCACCGTCACCGACGGGATCGCAATGGGTCATGAGGGTATGCGCTCTTCCCTTGCCAGCCGGGAGGCGATTGCCGACACCGTAGAGCTGACCATGCGAGGCCATTGTTATGACGCGTTGGTGGGGCTTGCGGGCTGTGACAAATCCCTGCCGGGGATGATGATGGCGATGGTGCGGTTGAATGTGCCGTCGGTCTTTATCTATGGCGGGTCGATCCTGCCGGGTCGGTTCCAGGGCAAGGACGTCACCGTTCAGGACGTGTTTGAGGCCGTGGGCCGGCACCAGGCCGGGGCCAATTCCGACGAAGAGCTGACCGCGCTTGAGAAAGTGGCGTGCCCGTCGGCCGGTGCCTGCGGGGGTCAGTTTACCGCCAACACCATGGCCTGTGTGTCTGAGGCAATTGGCCTTGCGCTGCCCAATTCATCTGGCGCACCTGCACCTTATGAAAGCCGCGATGCCTATGGCACGGCGTCGGGCGAGGCGGTGATGAACCTGCTTGAGAAAAACATCCGTGCCCGTGACGTGGTGACGTTGAAGTCACTTGAAAACGCAGCGCGCGTGGTGGCCTGCACAGGCGGGTCGACCAATGCGGGCCTGCACTTGCCCGCGATTGCGCATGAGGCCGGGCTTGAGTTCTTCCTTGATGATGTATGCGAGATTTTCAAAGACACGCCCTACTTCGTCGACCTGAAACCGGGTGGTCAGTACGTGGCCAAAGACCTCTACGAATCCGGCGGTGTGCCCGTGGTGATGAAAGAGCTGCGCAAGGCGGGCCTTATCCACGAAGACTGCATGACCGCCACAGGGCGCACCATTGGCGAGGAGATCGACATCGTTGAGCGTGAGGCTGATGGCAAAGTGATCTATCCGATTGAAACACCGATCACCAAGACTGGCGGCGTTGTGGGCCTGAAAGGCAATCTGGCCCCACAAGGCGCGATTGTGAAAGTGGCGGGCATGTCGGAAGAAGAGCAGGTCTTTACCGGTCCCGCCCGCGTGTTTGAATGCGAAGAAGACGCGTTCGAGGCCGTCAAACAGCGCGCCTACAAGGAAGGCGAAGTTCTGGTCATCCGCAACGAAGGGCCCTCCGGCGGTCCGGGTATGCGTGAGATGCTGGCCACCACAGCCGCCCTGTCGGGTCAGGGCATGGGCAAGAAGGTCGCGCTGATCACCGACGGCCGTTTCTCTGGTGCCACACGCGGGTTCTGTGTCGGTCACGTAGGCCCCGAAAGTGCCCATGGTGGTCCGATTGCGATGCTGCAAGACGGTGACGTGATCACTATCGACGCCATCAGCGGAGAACTGAGCGTTGCGCTGACCGAAGAAGAGCTGGCGACGCGCAAGGAAAACTGGGCGGGCCCGAAAGAGACGATCTACGCCTCTGGTGCGCTTTGGAAATTCGCGCAGCTGGTCGGAGAAACTTACAAAGGTGCGGTCACCCACCCCGGTGGTAAGGCCGAACGGCATGTCTACATGGACATCTGACACTGGTCTGCCGATGGGGGCATGGGCGCGGCGGGCTTTGGCGGTCTGCGCGGTATTTGGCTTGTCCGGGTGCCTTGGCAGCGAAACGGGCGCGCTGGGGTTTTTGTCCTCGGGCAGTGAGCCCAAACGGGATGTTGTCCGAACGGCGTCGCTTTATGATGGCAACGTGGTGGTCCGCGGTCCGCAAGGGTACTGCGTCGACAAACGGTCCCTGCGCAGCGGCAAGTCACGCGGCTTTGTCATGCTGGCCAGTTGTGAAGCCTTGAGCGGTGTAAGGGGCAACGATGTCGAGCCGTTGATCATGACCGTGTCGGCCTTGCCGCGCGATGTGAATGCCGCCAAGCCGTCCGCGCAGGAGGTGGCGAATTCCATGGCCCCGACGCCAGTGCTTGCCAGCTTCGAAGCTGAGGACGTCAACCTTGTGCAGTTTGCCAGCGGTGGAGAGCAGGCACTGCCGGGTGGGGACCCAAGATATTGGCGCGGCGTGATGGTGTTGAACGGCCATCTTGTCGGTCTGGCGCTTTACGCCCGACAGGGCAGCCCACATGCCGGGGCGGAAGGGCGGGATATGCTTGTCGAGCTTGCCCGAAGCACGCGCGCGACCACCCCTGTGCGGCCCTTGGTGACCGATGCCTCTGAGCTGGTCTCTGCCACACCTGCGCCAAGCAATCCGCTGGGCGCGCTTTTGGGTGGATTGTTTCCAGATTCAGGTTAATGCTATGGCAACCCGGATGCGGTCTGATAACGCATCATCTGAAGATTATGGGACGTGAATGGCAGCGATCAGAAGCGCATTTCTGGATTGGGTGGTGCAACGACGCGCATGGCGGCGGTGGCGGTCTTTGGCGCAGGCGGCGCATCAGATGCCGCTCAAAGACCTGCGCCGCGAACGCTCGGTTGCAAAGAAACTTCGCTATCAACTCAATGAGTTGATTGCTGCCGCGGACCATCGCCTCGCGTTGCCGGTGATCGGGTCGAATGCTTTTGCCAAGCCGCATGGCACGGATTGGTCTTGGCGGCCCAATCTTTGGCGCGAGGCCTTGGAAGTACCCGGCATGTCCTCGGCAGAAAGCAATACCCGGTTGGGATCAGAGGTTGTATTGTTTCATGATTGCGAACGATCAGAGCTGACCCTGCGCCAGGTGCGTAATCTGCGGGAGGCGGACCTCGCCCCATTCGGGCTGCGCATGGACGTGTTCAACTTCGATGGGTCGTTCCTGTCGCTGGTGCTGGATTTGCCGGACGAGGCGGTGGATGGGTTGAACCGCAAACACCTGGTGCGGCTGGATACTATTGTGGAGCTGGAAAAGCCACTTGAAATTTTCATCAGATTGAACGTCAAGCATGGGCCCAATACCGAACAGCTGGTGCGGGAACTGCCGCTGCATGAGAACGTCATGATGGTGGAGTTTGACCTGGCCTATTCCAAGATCAACGAAAAGCGGGTGGAGCGTGCGTGGATCGACCTGATCTTCGAGAACCCGCAGATGAGCCAGGTCACGCTTCGTGATCTGACAATGAGCCGCCGGCTGCGTACTGAATTCTGAAGGACCCCGAGATGAGTGATCTGACGCTGACCAAAACGAGGCTTTACGAAGGGGTCTGGGAAGGCGCGATTTATCGTGAGGGCGGTGGCAAGCATCCCCCCAACATCGAAGTGACCTGGCTGCAGCAGAAGCTTCAGGGCGTGACGGTTGCCGATCTGGTGGATGGCAAGGGCTGGTCTTTGCGTATCGAGGTTCCCGCCTATACCATTGCGGACGGGGTGCAGACCTTTCTGATCAACGATGTGGACACGCAGACCACGATTGGGGATTTCTCCCTCATTGCAGGCGAGGCGCTGAGCTATGATATCCGCACGGAAATTGCCCTTCTGCGAGAAGAGCTCGATTTGCTGAAACGGGCGTTTCGGCGCCATTGTCTTGAAACGATGTGATGGGCGGGATGTGGGCAATGACCCTGATCCGCGTCCTCGTGCTTGCCGTATTGGTGGCCGCATGCGGCCGGTCGGAGCCTGAGCCACAGGCCTTGCCACTGTTTCCGGGGGAGACGCCGGAGTTGCGGGTGCTGATCAACCAATATGCCGATTTTTACGAGGTGCCGCGCCTTTTGGTGCACAAGGTGGTGCAGCGGGAAAGCGATTACCGCCCTAAAGCGCGCAACGGGCCGTATTACGGGATGATGCAAATTTTGCCGGCCACGGCGCGGGGCATGGGGTTTCGTGGGCAGAACGAAGAGCTTTTGGATGCGGAGACCAACCTGACATGGGCGGTGAAGTATCTGCGCGGGGCGTGGCTTGTCTCTGATGGCGATATGGACCGGGCGGTGATGTGGTATGCGCGCGGGTATTACTACGAGGCAAGGGACCGGTGTTTGCTGGTCGAAACTGGTCTATTGGACCGTGAGATTGCGCGGCATTGCCGAGCTTAAATTCAGCGCCCGCAAATTTTCCCCAAAAATTTGCCGCCGACGTTGGCGGCATTTTTTTCGGAAAAAATGGGTCCCGGTGGAACGGTCCGCGCGCTTAACTGTCCTTGGTGAGCTTCACGATAGTTGGATCGGTATCGGGTGCCAGCTCTTCGAAATCGAAATTGTCGAGCCGCTTGGCCCGGCGCCCGGCTTTGTCGGCGGAAATCTTGATATCCGCGATGTCCTTGGACGCCTGGTTGAAATGCCGGTCAAGGTTTTCCACCCGGGTGCCGAGGCGTTCAACATCTGCAAACAGCATGCTCAGCTCCCGCCGGATCGCGCCCGCCTGTTCGCGCATGCGGGCGTCTTTGAGGATCGCACGCATGGTGTTGAGCGTGGCCATGCAGGTGGTGGGGGAGACGATCCAGACACGGGCAGCGAACCCTTCGCGGACCAGTTCGGGGAAGTTGGCGTGGAGTTCTGCATAGACAGCCTCTGACGGCAGGAACATCAGCGCGCCATCGGCGGTTTCGCCATCGAGGATGTATTTCTCCGAGATGTCCTTGATGTGTTTTTTGACGGACCCGCGCAGGAACTTCGCGGCCTCGTTCAGCTCCCAATCCGTCGTGGCACGCCGAAGTGCCTCGTAGGCTTCCAGAGGGAATTTGCTGTCGATGCAGATGGGTCCCGGCGGGTTCGGCAGGTGAATCAGGCAGTCCGCGCGTTTGCCGTTGGAGAGCGTGTGCTGCAGCGTGTAGCTGTCCGACGGCAGCGCTTTGGAGACGATATCGTTGAGCTGAATTTCCCCGAACGCGCCGCGCGTCTGCTTGTTGGACAGGATGTCCTGAAGGCTGAGCACGTCGCCCGAAAGCTTGGTGATGTTGTCCTGTGCCTTGTCGATGGCGGTCAGGCGTTGTTGCAACTCCCCCAGTGACTGCGCGGTGCGCCGGGCGGAGCCGTGCAGGTTTTCATTCATTTGTTCCTGCACCTGTGCCAGCCGACGTTCCATCAGTTGCAGCATACTGGCCTGGGATTGGGCTTGCGCTTCCGAGACGTGGTTGAGGCCACCGGCCAATTGGTGTTGCCCGTCGCTGAGGCCCTGCACGCGGGAAGACAGATCGTTCATCTGCCGGATCATCGGGTCGGCCATGCGGGCAGAGCGGGCGGCGGCACGGGCGGTGTTGATCACGACGATCAGGATGACCAGCAGGACCACCCCCGCCAGAAGCGCCGCGAGGGTGACCGGATCGCTGAGATCCAGAGAGAGGCCGCCCAATTCAATCATGTGCGATCAAACAGCTTTTCGATGTCGGTGAGTTTGAGTTCCACATAGGTGGGGCGACCATGGTTGCACTGGCCAGAATGGGGTGTGGCCTCCATTTCGCGAAGAAGTGCGTTCATCTCGTCCGCGCTCATCCGGCGGCCGGAGCGAATGGAGCCGTGGCAGGCGATGCGCGAAAGGATGGCTTCGATGCGGGTGCGGATCGTGGCACTGTCGCCCTGGTCGATCAATTCATCCAGCACGTCGCGCAGGATGGCGGCGGCGTTGCAAGTGCCGAGGATCGCAGGGGTTTCGCGCACGGCGACGGTGCCGGGGCCGAAGGCTTCGACGGTAAAGCCCAGCTCGGACAGGGCGTCGGCCTCTTGCAGGATGCGGTCGGCATCAGCTTCGCCCAGTTCGACGATGTCGGGGATCAGCAGGGCCTGGGCGGTGACGCCGGTCTCGGCCATCTGGGTTTTGAGCTTCTCGTAAACTAGCCGTTCATGGGCCGCGTGCTGATCGACGATGACGACGCCCGTTTCGGTTTGGGCGACGATGTAGTTTTCATGGACTTGCGCGCGAGCAGCGCCCAACGGGTGGTCTGTGGGATGCGTGACGCTCTCTTCCGGATGCGTCTCGCTTGGGGTGGGTTCCACGCGGGCACTGTAGGTGTTTTGGAACTCTGCAAAGCCCGACGTAGGTGGGGCAGGGCGGCGATCCATTTGGTAGATGCGCGCGGTTGCGGGTTCGGGCTGCATGGCTCCGAGGGCCGCATCTGCCACGGTGGTGGACGCGCGGTGCCCCGCGTCGGCCAGGGCGTGGCGCAGGCCAGAGACGATCAATCCGCGCACGACACCAGGATCGCGAAAACGCACTTCAGACTTTGCGGGATGCACATTCACATCCACCAGCGTCGGGTCGCAGTCGAGAAAGAGCGCGGCCGCAGGGTGACGGTCACGGCTGAGGAAATCCTGATAGGCCGCGCGCAAGGCACCGTAGAGCATCTTGTCCCGCACCGGGCGGCCGTTGACGAAGAGATACTGTGCCACGGCAGAGCCGCGCGAGTAGGTGGGCAGGGCTGCGTAGCCTGTCATGTGAATGCCGTCGCGGGTGGCGTCTATTCGCAAAGCGTTCTCGGCGAATTCATTGCCGAGGACACGGGCGAGCCGGCCATGCAGCGCATCGAAGAGATCACCGCTTTCGGGGTCGGCGCGGAAGACAACGCGCCCGTCGCCGCCGTCTGACACATCGCGCAGCACGAAGCCTACGAAAGGTTCGGCCATGGCAAGGCGTTTGATGGTGTCGTTGATCGCCTGCGCCTCCGCCCGGTCGGAGCGCATGAACTTGAGCCGCGCAGGGGTGGCGTAGAAAAGATCCTTCAACGTGACGATGGTGCCGCCGTTATGGGCGGCGGGTTTCACTGCCGAGATGTGCCCGCCTGCTGCGGTGATCTCGGCGGCGTCATGACCGTCTGCTCGGGTCAGAATGGTCAATCTGCCCACCGCGCCAAGCGATGGAAGTGCCTCCCCCCGAAAGCCGAAGCTTTGGATGTTGAGCAAGTCAGTGCCGTCGATCTTGGAGGTTGCGTGGCGGCTGAGCGCCAGTGGCAGGTCTTCCGCGGTCATTCCGCATCCGTCGTCCGAGACGCGGATCAGCGTCTTGCCGCCCTGGGCATAAGATACCTCTATGCGCCGCGCCCCAGCATCAAGCGCGTTTTCCACCAGTTCCTTGACCGCGCTTGCAGGCCGTTCGACCACTTCACCGGCGGCAATCCGGTTGATCGCGGTCTCGTCCAACTGTCGGATGACCGGTTGTTGGTGGCTTATCTGGGGGTTGAGTTCGGACATGACACAATAAGTAGCATGGCACATCTCGATTCGAAACTGCGCAATCAACACGCCTTCACATGAAAAAACCCGCACGAAAAAACCCCCAGGCCGAGGCCCGGGGGTCAGGTTCTCCAGGAAAGACGCTAGGATTAACCAGCGTTACGGAAATCCGGGTAGGCTTCCATGCCCAGCTCGGTGGTGTCGAGACCTGCGATCTCGGCTTCCTCGCTGACGCGGATGCCCATGACAGCCTTCAGGATGAACCATACGATCAGGGACATCACGAAGGTTGCGCCGATGATTGCGACCATACCCAGCACCTGAGTGCCGACCGCTGCGTCACCGTAGAAGACCACCGCGAAGGTGCCCCAGATACCGGCAAAGCCGTGTACAGGGATCGCGCCGACAACGTCGTCGATCTTCATCTTGTCGAGCATCGGGATGGTCAGGACCACGATCACGCCACCGACTGCGCCGATCCACATTGCGCCGAAGAGTGTCGGTGCGAGAGGTTCAGCCGTGATGGAGACCAGACCGGCCAGAGCGCCGTTCAGGATCATGGTGAGGTCAGGCTTCTTGTAGAGGATCTGTGTCAGTATCAACGCCGCCACGGCACCAGACGCGGCCGCCATGTTGGTGTTGGAGAAGATCCGGGACACGTCAGCAACGTCACCGACAGAGCCCATGGCCAGCTGAGAGCCGCCGTTGAAGCCGAACCAACCCAGCCACAGGATGAACATACCCAGTGTGGCCATCGGCAGGTTGGAACCCGGCATCGGGACAACTTTGCCGTCCTTGTACTTGCCGATACGCGGACCGAGCACGATGGCACCGGCCAGAGCAGCCGCCGCACCGCAGGCGTGCACAACCGTCGAACCAGCGAAGTCAGAGAAGCCTGCTTCGGACAGCCAGCCGCCGCCCCACTGCCAGGATGCTGTCAGCGGATAGATGAAGCCTGTCAGGATGGCCGCGAAGATCAGGAAGGGCCACAGCTTGATGCGTTCCGCCAGAGCACCGGACACGATGGACGCGGTGGCGGCACAGAACATCAACTGGAAGATGTAGTCAGAACCCGTGGAGGCGTAGGACGCATCATCAGCGTCGGCCAGGGTCACACCCACGGCTTCAAGCACGCCAACAGACGGGAAGAGCGCCGAGAAGTAGCCCTCGATCGCCCAGTCGCCCAGCGGGTACATCAGGTTGTAGCCGATGAGCCAGTACATGATCGCCGCGATCGAGAAGAGTGCGACGTTCTTGGTCATCTGCATGGATGCGTTCTTGGAGCGAACCAGGCCGCCTTCGAGCATTGCAAAGCCCGCAGCCATGAAGAACACGAGGAAGCCGCCAATCAGGAACAGCAAGCTGTTCATGATCCAGACAAATTCGTCGGCAGCGACGGTCGCAGCGGCCTCTTCAGCCTCCTGCGCAAAACCAAGTGCTGGCAGCGTGGCCGCTGCAAACATGGTCGATAGAAGAAGTTTCTTGTTCATCGGATGTTATCCTTCGTCTTGATCGCGTTACAGCGCGTCTTCATTGGTTTCGCCGGTGCGCACGCGCGTGGCTTGAGCAAGATCCAGAACGAAAATCTTGCCGTCCCCAATCTTGCCGGTCCGCGCAGTGCTGGTGATGGTTTCAACCACCTGATCTGCGACACCGTCAGCTACGGCGATTTCCAATTTGATCTTTGGGACAAAGTTCACGGCGTATTCTGCGCCGCGATAGATCTCGGTGTGGCCGGATTGAGCCCCGAACCCCTTGATCTCTGTCACCATCATGCCGCGCACGCCAATCTCGGTCAGCGCTTCGCGGACATCTTCAAGCTTGAACGGCTTGATAGTTGCAACGATGAGTTTCACTGGACACCCCTTTCG
The DNA here is from genome assembly GCA_963422235.2 of uncultured Roseovarius sp. Lineage (GTDB taxonomy): Bacteria > Pseudomonadota > Alphaproteobacteria > Rhodobacterales > Rhodobacteraceae > Roseovarius. The sequence continues at coordinate 589,480 of CAXMWV010000002.1, read as the reverse complement.
GATTTCTTCCCCATTCGCGGGATTGCACGGGCGAAAGAACCCAAAGGGACGGGGAGCGAAAAGGTTGGACGCGGGTGCGACTTCAGCGATAACGGTACGTTGGCCTAAAAAATGTGCATTTTTTCACCAATGCACATTTTTTGATCAAATAGAAAAGCCTAACAAGGGGTCAACATTCTGCGAATCAAGGGTATTCTCCTTTCAAAAATGAGCAGATTCCCGTGAGCCTTTCATGAGTCAGTCCGGTCGAAAAAATTCGCGGCTCGTCGCCGATAAAAGACGAAAAAAGCCCGCCAAGACAAAGCGAGGCTGGGGTTTTGGCTTGTTTCGCAAGCGCGCGTCGAAGCCAGCATCCAAGCCGCGCAAAACGGCAGGCGGCAAAAGCACCGGCAAGATTCGTGGGTTCTTCAGATCTATCTTCAGTTTTGTCTTCCGGCTGATCTGGGCCGTATCCTGGCGGGCGACGGCGCTGGTCACCATTCTGGTGGCGGGCGCAGTGTTTTACACCTTCACGACGCTGCCGGATGTAAAGGAGTTGCTGGACGGGCGCGCGCGCGGGTCTGTGACCCTGCTGGATCGTGAGGGTGAGGTCTTTGCCTGGCGTGGGGATCAGTTCGGCGGCGTTGTGACCGCCGAATCCGTCAGCCCGCATCTCAAGAACGCGGTCGTCGCCACAGAAGACAAACGTTTCTATCGCCATTTCGGGATCAGCCCGCGTGGTGTGGCCAGCGCCATTCGCATCAACCTGAGTGAGGGGCGGGGGCCGTTGTCAGGGCACGGCGGCTCTACCATCACGCAGCAGACGGCCAAGCTTCTTTGCCTTGGCGTGGAATACGTGGCCGAAGACTGGGAGAGCGAACAGGCCTACGTGCGGGACTGTCGCCGCGGGTCGCTGAGCCGGAAGATCAAGGAAGCGATCTATGCGCTGGCGATGGAGGTGAAGTACACAAAGAACGAGATCCTTTCGATCTATCTGAACCGGGCCTATCTGGGCGCCGGTGCGTTCGGGGCGGAAGCGGCTGCACAGCGCTACTTCAGCAAACCGGCCGCCACGCTTGCGCCGCAGGAAGGCGCGATGCTGGCAGGGTTGCTGACCGCGCCGACACGGCTTGCGCCAACCACGAACCTTGAGCGGTCCCAGGATCGGGCGGCCACCGTGCTGCGCCTGATGGAAGAGCAGGGGTACCTGACCGCCGAGGAGCGGCGTCGGGCTACGGACAATCCTGCGACGCTCTCAGAAGCGGCTGAGGCGCAGACGGGCGGGTATTTTGCCGATTGGGTGATGGAATCCGGTCCTGATTTCTTCACGCGCGACACGACCGAGGACGTAATCATCAAGACGACGCTCGATCAGCGCATCCAGCGGGCTGCGGAAGAAGCCCTGGCTGCGATCTTCGAGGACAAGGTGAAAGAAGGATCGCAGGCTGAAGCGGCGATCGTTGTTATGTCGGCCGATGGGGCCGTGCGTGCCATGGTGGGTGGTCGCGAAAGCAAAGTGACCGGGGCCTTCAACCGGGCGACGATGGCCAACCGGCAGACCGGGTCGGCCTTCAAGCCGTTTGTCTATGCCACTGCGCTTGAGCTGGGCTATGGACCCAATGCGACCGTGGTGGATGAACCCTACTGTATCGACATTCCCGGTTCTGGCCGGTGGTGTCCCAAGAACTACTCGAATGATTTCAGAGGTCCGGTGACGCTGACCGAAGCGTTGCAGTTTTCGCTGAACATCCCCGCGGTGAAAGTGTCCGAACGGGTGGGGCGCGAACTGGTGCGCAAGGTGGCCGAGGATTTCGGCATTGAAAGCGATCTGGCGGATGGACCTGCTTTGGCGCTGGGTGCCTCGGAAAGCACGCTGCTTGAGATGACAGGCGCCTATGCGGGTATTCTGAATGGTGGCTCGTCGGTGACACCCTATGGGTTGATTGAGTTGACCTTGCTGGGCGATGACACCCCGCTGATGGGAACCGGCGGTGGCATCGGAGAGCGGGTGGTCAATGAAAACGTGGCGCGCCAGCTGACCTACATGATGAACAAGGTGGTGACCGAGGGGACGGGGCGGCGTGCGCGTCTGCCTGATCGCGAAGTTGCTGGCAAGACGGGCACGACGCAGGCCCTGCGCGATGCCTGGTTCATTGGGTTCACGGCGGACTACGTCACCGGCGTGTGGATGGGATATGACGATAACAGCCCCCTGCAGCAGGTCACGGGCGGCAGCTTGCCGTCGGACATCTGGCGCGAAACGATGCTACGCGTGAACGAAGGTCTGCCACCGAAACCGTTGCCCATGGCGCGCGGGATTGAGGAGCGCCGGGTTGAGGATCCGGGGCGGGGGACGGCCACCCGGTCTCAGCCACGTCGCCGGGAAAACGCGGTAGAGCGCATCTTGAGAGAATTGCTGGGGCGTTAAGGCGCGAAACTCTGCCTTTCTTCTTGCCAAAAATATCCTGGGGGAGGCGCGCCCAATGGTTCATTGGGCGTGACGGGGGCAACGCCCCATTCTACTGCAATTGCTGAGTGCTACCCGGCGGCGGCTTCAGAAGACGCGGCGGTCGTGGTTTTCGGCTCAGTCTTCCCAAGGTCCAGAGACTTGAGATGCCATGCCGCCAGCAAAGCCAGCACCAGCACGACCCCTTCAAGCGCGAAGACCGTCACATAGGGTGCTTGCGCCGGAAGGTTCTGTGTCAGCGGCAAGGCCACCACCACGTCGCGCAGAATGCCGCCAAGCGCGACGCCAACCCCGGCAGCCGTGGCCTGAACCGCACCCCATGCCCCTAAGGCGAGGCCGATCTGAGTGTCTGGTGCGCGCCGCATGGTGGCGGTCAGCGTGCCATGGCCGAACAGCCCGGCACCTGCGCCGATGGCGAAAGTGCCCAGAACGAAGATCGCCACGGAGCCTGCGCTCGAGGCCAAGACAATCGCGGCAAAGCCCGGCACGCCGATCAGCGCACCGACACGTGCCACGCTGAGCGGATCGCCATCCCGGCCCAGCGTGTAGGACGCGTAGCCAAAGCCCAGCAACGTCCCCCCGGCCAGAACGGCCGTCAGCCGCGTGGTCTCTGCCACGGACATCGACAGGACCTGCCCGCCATAAGGCTCCAGCAGAACATCGGCCATACCGTAGGCGAACGTGCCCAGCCCGATCACCACCAGGAGACGCAACGCGCCCTGGTGGCGCATGAATTCCCGCCAGCTATTGGAAAACTTTGGATCATGCTGACGCTCAAACATCGCTTGCGCACGGGCACGGTCACGCGGTTCTTGTTTCCAAAGGGCCACAAGGTTGAGGGCGATGGTGACCACCGCGCAGCCCTGGATCACCTGAATGAGGCGTCCCGGCGTGTATGTCTCCAAAAGCGCGCCAAAGGCAAAGGCACTGGCAACCATGCCGAGCAGCAGCATCACATACATCAGCCCAACGACTTTGGGCTGATCCTCACGGCGCACGAGGTCTGTCGCGAGGGCAAGGCCAACTGTCTGCACCATGTGCAACCCTGCACCCACCAGCAGGAAGGACAGCGCTGCAGACCCCAACCCGAGCCAGCGTGGGGCGTCCACGGCCTCGCCATAGCCTGAGAGGACAAGCAACGCGAAGGGCATGATGGCAAAGCCGCCAAACTGCCACATGGTGCCTTTCCAGATGTAGGGCGTGCGCCGCCAGCCGAGGGCCGAGCGATGGCTGTCAGACTTGAAACCGATCAGCGCACGGAACGGGGCAAAAACCAGCGGCAGGGCAATCATGCCCGCGACCAGCGTGGCCGGCACGCCAAGTTCCACGATCATCACGCGGTTGAGCGTGCCCACCATGAGCACAAGCGCCATACCGACCGTGACTTGGAAAAGAGAGAGCCTGAGCAGGCGCGACAAGGGAACATCATCTGTCGCGACATCCGCAAAGGGCAGATATCTCGGCCCGATCTGGGCAATCTTCTGATAGGCGAAGGTCTTGTAGTCGAACATGCCTGACGTCTCGCCAAGTGCACATGAAGTGGCACATGCCATGACACGCGACTTCAGTGCCGTTAATGGTATCTGACCCACTCAGTACAGAGCGGGTCAGAAAGATTTCTTCAGTCGGCGGGCACGCGGTGCGCGCGCGCCATCTGGGATCACATCAGTTTTGAACGGATGCCACGGTCTCTGTCATGTCGAGCACGGCTTTCGCCTTTGTGCCGTCAGGCAGAGTGACCATTACGGTCGTTCCGTCGATCATTTCCGCGTCGTAGGACGCATGTGATGTGTTTGATTCGGCTTCGATCAGAGAGGCCGAGCCCAGAGGATCGCCTTTCAGGAAGTCACCCACCCAACCTGTGTTGGTCAGCACAGCCACGTGCACGGCAAAAGAGCCGATCGCAACAGCAGACAGGAAGATCGGAACGCCAACTGTTGGCTTTACGACGAGCCAGAGTTTTGAGTTATTCATGACGTCCCCCTTATCCGAGCCAAGGTGTTGTTGAAGCGACCAGAATATGCGCCAGCAGCGCAATCAGGCCAAACACGCGTGTGCCGTCGATAAGGTAGCTGTGGACTTCCTCAGCCTCCTTGAGGGTCAAGCCTGTCGGCCAGACTTTATCGGGATCATTGTCGGACATATTTTCCTCCGTCCTACTGGCTGCTACCGAGTTTTTAAGGTGCCATTCCCGGTCCCGTTTCCCGACGCTACACCCTCCTAGTCACGCACAGGCAGCCGGCCGTGCTATGATAGAGCTTAGGACTGTAATTTTATCTTGACAGCTTAGGATGTCAAATTTTTTTGACTATACGCTCCTCAAGAGTGCTTAAAATGCCTCTTTGAAAGACATATTCCCGGCACCGCACACGCCGATCCGCGTTTCATGGGCCGTCATTGTGGCGTCCTGTCTCGAAAGAAAGGCGCTTTCGCCACATGAGTCGTTTCATGAAGCGCCCCCCGATAAACCGCTTGTTCCTCTTGGCTTGGACGAGTAAACGAGCAGGTGGAGACGTGGCCGAGTGGTCGAAGGCGCTCCCCTGCTAAGGGAGTAGACGGGGAACCGTCTCGAGGGTTCGAATCCCTTCGTCTCCGCCACAAAAGGGGTTTCGCAAGGCGAAACACCAACCCCCGCAGTATCAGAAAATTTTGCTGCAGTCGTTTCATAGAAACGACGAGAGCGTCTGGCGTTTGAACTTTGTCCCACCCGGGTCGCCAAATCAATTGCGCTGTTGCCTCGAGCTACCTGAGTGCGAGGTAACTTGGAAGATGCAGGGCTTCTGCTTGCTACGTGAGTTCACAGAACTACTGAGGCCTGACGTGTCGTTTTCGCAGGGCAGGTATCGCGAAAGTGGGCTTGCGTGGACAGCTGCGTCCGGCCCCAAAACACCCTGCTTTCGGTCCAAAACTGACAGATTTGCCGGCTAACCCCCTCCCACGTGTATAGGTGTAGGAGGTGTCCATGCGTGATGCGGGTTCCCGTCATGCGGTGTTGTTTGAATTGATCCGTCAGGAAAACCTGGTTGAAGCCAGAGTAGTAGGTAACGGCCAGTCAAACGCCGAGACTGAAAACATGAAACACTTCTTGGAAAGAGCAATTCTTTCTCTTCGACCATATAAATAGCAAACCTTTCCGAGGCATTTGCTGGGCTATCTCAATCAGTTCTTGAACCAGCGAATTCCGAGAATGAAAGCAATGATCGATAAGACTGTCGCAATGAGCCCGAGAGACTCTTCGAATGTCTCCCATAGGTCATTGTTGTTAAACTTGAAAAACCCAACCAAGATTGCTGCGAACGCCAAAAAGAGAAACGCGTAAGCAAAGGGCTTAGCACCCAGCTTTCCGGACTTCTTTTTCTTTTTTGGTGTTTTCGGAACGCACTCCGGAAACTCTTCCAAGATCGCCTTATCAAGTGCGCGGCGGCGTTCTTCGGTTACCGTTCCTTTCTCATAGTTTTCCAATAAATGGCTGTTCAATGAAAACCCGGTCAGTCTTGCGTTAAGGCGCCTGATCACGGCGGCCTCGGAAAGTCCTTCTTGCTTCATTTTTCTCTAAGGTTCAATCCTGGTTCACCCTCTCAAATTCTACCTCAAACTTTGAACGATACGCACAGCCCAGCAATGGAATGTCGCGGTTCCTCAGCAAGACAACTGGAACTCTTGCGACCCGATCGCTGTAGTTCACTCTTGCTGCATAGTGTCTCTTGAAACGCGTCAACAACAAATCAGGAGATACTTTTTTGAGTGCTCCACCCCATAGAAAAACAGCTTTATCCGTGTTGAAGTAAAGCGCCGCGTTGCCGCAAAACGTCGCCAAGTTCTCGCAAAAAAGTTCTGTCGCATCAATTGCGGCTTGATCACCGTTTTCGGCGAGCATGAATATTTCTTCGGACGTTAGACTGTAGTTGGGTTCTGCGGCGTGCTCAACGCGTCGAAAGAAGTTGTAAAGGTTGCGCAGGCCGACATGCGAAAGAACTTCTTCGTAAGACTTCTTGCCTGCGAAGGTACCATCGTTGCCCAATTGTCTGAATTGACCGACTGTTTCCGGCGCGAGAGAAGCATGTCCGCCTTCTGAGCTGATGATGAAGGGGTATCCGTTGCGCATCAAACCATCTACGAGACACGCAAGACCAAGCCCCGTGCCCGGGCCGCACACCAGAGAACGTGTCCTTACGTCCTCGCCAATTCGCACAGGTCCTTGCCTAAATCTCCCGTAGACATCTTCGTAGTCATCTTCCGCAAAACCTTTGTCGAGCTTGTAAAGGACACCGTATCCTAAAGCCTCGAAGTCATTGACTATCGACGCGCTAGCAGTGTGGCCATGTTCTTCAAGAATTGCATTGGCGGTTATTGCGTTGATTTCCCATCCTTCGATATTCGTAGGACGAACCTTTTTGTGATCAGTCGGTCCAGCAACGCCGAAAGTAGCATTTACGATAATGTCTTCATCACCTGAAAAACGATCCCGATACTCCACCAAAAAGTGATCCATCATGTCGTAGAAATCCACGTGCTCCGATGTCCGAAGTTCGGTGCGGAATACGAAAATCTCTTCTTCGGTATCGAAAACACCCCAGTCGGCGAAAGACCCGCCAAGATCACAGCATAAAAATCTCACGAAAAACCTCTTTTCTCAACGTTCGGCACATTAACTCAGCGCAACTTCAAAAGCGTCAAAGGTCAGTTTTAATCCTTGGATTGAATCATATCTGAATGTTGCCCACCAACCCTTAAAATTTACCCCCGAAACCCCGTGGCCACCACGAACTTCTCGGAGCTGTCTGAGCGGGACGCGGGGGGTTTGACGTTCGCCACTTTGGTAAAGCGCTGTTTGAGGAGCTTCTGAAGCTCCCCCTCGGCGCCACCCGCCAGAACCTTGGACACGAATGTGCCGCCATCGCTTAGCACATCAAACGCCAGATACGCCGCCGCCTCGCACAATGCAATGATCCGCAGATGGTCGGTCTGTTTGTGCCCGCTGGAGGCCGCGGCCATGTCGGACATCACCACATCTGCAGGCCCGCCCAGCCACTCTTTCACTTTCTCGTCGGCGTCATCTTCCATGAAATCCAGCTGGTAGAGGTCGACGCCGGTGATCGGTTCGACCTCTTGCAAATCAATACCCAGAATAAAACCCTTTGGCTTGCCCGGTTGATCGCCCAAGGCATTGACGCGCGGTACAGCCACTTGGCACCACCCCCCCGGCGCACAGCCCAGATCGACGACCCGCGCACCTGGTTTGAGAAACCCGAACTTGTCGTCCAGTTCCATGATCTTGAAGGCCGCACGTCCGCGGTAGCCTTCAGCCTGCGCGCGTTTCACGTAAGGATCGTTCAACTGCCGTTGCAGCCACCGCGTGGACGATGACTTACGCCCGCGCGCCGTCTTGACCTTGACCTTCAGGTCCCGCTGTCCGCGGCCCGAGGTGTTTGTGCCATCAGGGGTTTTGGCCACGTTGCCCTCCGTTCCGCGCTCAATCGACCGGGTCGCTGTCGAGCATCCCGTCGGCCGACATCAGCGCGTATAGAATACCTTCGCGTAGACCGCGATCCGCAACAGACAGACGGTCCGTCGGCCAGCACCGCAGCAGCGCCTGCAGAATGGCAGCCCCCGACATGATCAGCGCCTGGCGGTCGGTGCCAATGTGTGGGTCGCGCCGTCGTCCGGCGGGTCCAAGCGCGAGGTAGCTGCGGATCACCTTGTCGATCTCATCCGAGGTCATACGCAACCCATCGACCTTGTTGCGATCATAGCGTTTGAGACCCAGATGGCTGGCCGCGACGGTGGTCACCGTGCCGGACGTGCCCACGATCTGGAATCCTTCGCGGGGCGGCTCATTCTTGTAGGGTGCAAATTCTGCCAGGTTTTCTTCGAAAAACCAGCTCATAAGGGCAAAGCGCGCGCCGTCATCTTCCACATCGGAGAACTGATCGCGCAGGGTCGCCACGCCCAAAGGCACGCTGATCCAGTCCACGACTTTGGCGGCGTGATCCGAATCCGTTTGCGACTCAAATCCGTCATGCATGCGCATGATCGACTGGGCGCGTTCTTTCGGCGGCACCTTGGTTAGATCGATCCAGACGAGTTCCGTTGATCCCCCACCGATATCCACGACCAGCAACTGTTCCGTTTTCTTGCTGACCAGGGGCGCGCAAGACACGACGGCGAGTTGTGCCTCTTCCTGGGGCTCAATGATATCGAGTTTCAGTCCGGTCTCTCGCCGCACACGCGCCATGAAATCTGCGCCATTGCTGGCACGCCTGCAGGCCTCTGTGGCCACAAGGCGCATGCGTTTGACCTTGTTTTTCTTCAGTTTTTGCTGGCAAACGCGCAGAGCCTGGATCGTTCTGTAAATCGAGGAGCGTGACAGTTTACCAGACTTTTCAAGCCCGGAGCCCAGTTGCACCGATTTGGAAAAACTGTCTACGACTTCGAACTGGCTGCCCTTTGGTCGGGCGACCAGCATACGACATGAGTTGGTGCCCAGATCCAATGCAGCATACAGCGGCGGTGGGCTGGGCCGGTTCAGTGCGGGGCTCTCAACCGTATCAGGGATAGCGCCCGCACCTTCGGGACGCTTAGGCGCCATAGCTTTACGCCTTCCATTTCGAGTTATCTTGAACGTAGGCGCTAAGGCCTTTTGGCGCAAGCTTTAGCCGGATTTGAAGACCGTCATGAAAAGGTTTCGAAGACACCCCGGTGGAATTCCGAGCATTCGCGGCGTAAATTGATCAACACCTGCACTGTTCAAACTCCGCGCCGTCCCGTGACGCCGCCGCGCAAACATCCGTGTCGCAGGCAAGATCAGTTTTGTCGAATTCCGACACCGCGCAACGGCAGTGCTGCTTTAGACAGGGTCAACTTCACAAGAGGAATCAGCGATGGTTGACGTCACCGTAGTATACTGGCGCGATATCCCCGCGCAGGTCATCGTCGGCAAGGGCCGCCGAGGCGCAAAAAAGCCGCTGCCAGAGCGGTTTGAGCAAGCAATTGACGCCGCCGCCATGCGTCTTGGGGCAAAGGACTCGGATGCCTACCTGGCAGAATGGCGCAAAGCCGCGCCGTATCAGGTCGAAGGCGATGCCGCCGAGGTGGCCGAAAGCGAAGCCGCACGGCTGGAAGCGGAATACGATCGCGAACGGGTTAGAAAACTGATCGCCAACAATGGCTGGGCCTAACGCTCCAGCCCGCGCATGGGAGGCCATTATGGCACTTTTGAACTTCAAGAAGCGTCACACGCAAGCGCCCACCATCAACCCTGACATGGAGGCCTTTTTGCAGGGCTATTCCATCGAGGTGATGCCGCGCACCGCAGAAAAGGTGGAAGATTTCCGCGCCCTGCTGCCGGAAGGGACACGCGTCTACATCGCCCATATCGAAGGCACGCCGATTGAAGACATGGTGGCCACTGCAAAGCGTCTGGCAAATGATGGCTACCCCGTCATGCCGCACTTCCCCGCGCGCATCATCAAGGATGAGGCTACACTGACCGACTGGATCGCCCGCTATCAGGGTGAGGCCGGTGTTGATCAGGCGCTGCTGCTGGCCGGTGGCGTCGACAAGCCCCACGGTGATTTCGACAGCTCCATGCAGTTGATGGAAACCGGCGCGTTCGACAAGGCAGGCTTCAAGCGCTTGCACGTGGCTGGTCACCCGGAAGGCAACAAGGACATTGATCCGGACGGGTCGACCAAGAATGTCGACGAGGCCCTGCAGTGGAAGCAGAAGTTTTCCGAGCGGACCGATGCCGAAATGGCGCTGGCGACGCAGTTTGCCTTCGAGGCAGGCCCGATCATCGAATGGGCCGACAGCCTGAAGGCTGCAGGTGTAACTCTGCCTATCCATATCGGGATCGCGGGTCCGGCCAAACTGCAGACGCTGATCAAGTTCGCGATTGCCTGCGGTGTGGGACCGTCGCTGAAGGTACTGCAAAAGCGCGCGATGGATGTGTCCAAACTGCTGCTGCCCTATGAGCCGACCGATGTCCTGTCTGAGCTGGCCGCACACAAAGCTGCCAACCCGGACTTCAACATCACGCATGTGCATTTCTTCCCGCTGGGCGGGATCAAAACCAACGCAAACTGGGCCATCGAAAACGGTGGTGCCTCGACCAAACCGGCCAACGCCGCCTAAAGGATCCGTTCATGACGCGTACCATTGTTGAAAGCAAAACCAAGACAGCCGTGATGGGGTTCGATGAACCCTTCTGCGTGATCGGCGAGCGGATCAATCCGACAGGCCGCAAGAAGCTGGCGGCGGAATTGGAAGCGGGCGATTTCTCCACCGTGGAAAGCGATGCGATTGCGCAGGTGGCTGCAGGCGCGACCGTTCTCGATATCAATGCGGGCGTGGTTTACAACTCCAACCCCGATCCGAACCAGACCGAGCCGCCGCTGATGCGCAAGGTTGTCGAACTGGTGCAGGGTCTGGTGGATGTACCGCTTTGCATCGACAGCTCGGTGCCCGGTGCGCTGGAAGCGGGCCTTGAGGTTTGCGAAGGTCGTCCTCTGCTGAACTCGGTCACGGGTGAGGAAGAGCGGCTTGAGATCGTTCTGCCGCTGGTGAAGAAGTACAACGTGCCGGTTGTGGCCATCTCGAACGACGACACTGGCATCTCGGAAGACCCCGAAGTGCGCTTTGCCGTGGCCAAGAAGATCGTGGAACGCGCCGCCGATTTTGGCATTCCGGCCCATGACATCGTGGTCGACCCGCTGGTGATGCCCATCGGTGCGATGGCCACCGCCGGTCAGCAGGTGTTTACGCTGGTGCGCAAGCTGCGCGAGGAACTGGGCGTGAACACCACCTGTGGTGCGTCCAACATCTCATTCGGTCTGCCCAACCGCCACGGCATCAACAACGCGTTCCTGCCGATGGCGATGGGGGCTGGCATGACCTCAGCCATTATGAACCCGGTCGCGCTGCCTGTGAAACAGGCCGACAAGGATGCCAAACGTGCAGCGGCTGAAGCTGCGGGCATCGTGATCCCCGAAGACATGGATGACGAAACCTTCTGCCAGCTCTTCGGCCTGGGTTCGACCCTGCCGAAGGCGGGTAAGGAGATGGAAGCGATCCGTGCGGCGAACTTCCTGACCAACAATGACCCGCATGGTGGTGATTGGATCAAGTTCAACAAAGCGCCTGCCAAAGAAGGCGAAGAGGGTGGCCGGGGTGGCCGCGCTGGTGGACGTCGCCGCCGCCGGGCCTGAGGTTGACCAAGACATCGAGAGAACCCCGCCGGTTGCGCGGGGTTTTTTCTTGCCTCCGGCGGGAGTATTTTGGGCAAGAAAGAAGCCAAAGCTGATCCTGCTTCTTTCTTGCTAGAAATACTCCGGGGGTTTGGGGGCTGGCCCCCAAGAAAGAGTGCGTTTGGGGGCTGACCCCCAACTGCGAGGGATGCCACGCGTGACTGATGTCATCATACGCCCGCTTGATGCCACCCTGATCGACCAGACGTTTGATCTTGCGACCGAGGTTTTCGCAACGTCCAGCACGATCCACGCGGCGTTGGGCGTTGATCTTGAAACCTACAGAGCGTCGTTGCGCCCGTCCTTTGAGGCGATGGTGGCTGAGGGGATGTCTTTGGCGGCACTTGATCCCGATGACACCTTGCTCGGCGGCCTGATCGCCACGGACATGCACACCACCCTCTCGGATGAGCCCCGCATTGGCCCCTACCCTGAGATTGCCGCGCTGACGCAAGCTTTGACGCGGCGCTTTCTAGGGATTCGGGCTTTCAAAGCAGGAGAGGTGTTGCTGGTTGATATGGCCGCTGTGCACCCAGGGGCCCGTGGGCGCGGGGTCTATCGGACGTTGCGAAAGCATGTGCAGGGCACCGCGCGAGATGGCGGATGGTGCTATGTTGTGGGCGAGCTGTCATCGCCTGCCACGCAGCGGGTCGTACTGGACCAGATGGGGCATGAGAAAGCTGCAGAGATCGCGTTTGCGGATTTTGAATGGAACGGGTCGCGGCCCTTCGCGGGGATCACGTCACCGCGCAGCATCATCCTTGCCGAGGGTGCTCTCTGACCCGCAGCAGCTACATCCGCCTTTGACATCCGGCACAGGGTCATAGCCCGATTGACCCCAAGGGTTGCACCGTCCAATGCGGCGCAATGCCAACCATCCGCCTTTCAACGCACCATGCTTTTCAAGTGCCTCCATGGCGTAGGCGCTGCAGGTGGGTTGATACCGGCAATTGTGCCCGACCCATGGCGATCCGATCAGGCGGTATGCGCGGACTGGAAGTGAGAATATGAACGCAAGCGGTGTCATGACGTCTTATGTAACTTTTTCAACGCGTTTGAAAACTGTGTCGTCAGATCTTCGAATGGCAGGCTTGATGTGGCTCCGGCCCGTCCAATCAAGGTGTAGTCCCATCCGGGTCGAGCATGCACTGGCAAAACTATGCGGGCAACCTCTCTCAGACGCCGTTTGGCGCGGTTTCGCACTACGGCATTGCCCACTTTCTTGGAACAGGTGAACCCCACGCGCACCTCGTCTGAGCCATCCTTGCGATCCCGCCCTTGAACCAACAAACCCGGCATGGCCTGTCGCCGCGCGCGATTGAGGGCGAGGAAGTCTGATCGCTTTTTCAGCACGACAATAGAAAACACCGCCGGGGGCGTTTTCCCCGTATCGCTGACGGGGGCCTCCGGCGGTGTCATGGTCTTGGAACCTGTCGACAGGCGCGGGTTACGCGCTCAGCGACTTGCGGCCACGGGCGCGACGCGCGTTCAGGATCTTGCGGCCGGCCTTAGTGGCCATGCGTGCACGGAACCCATGGCGGCGCTTGCGAACCAGGTTCGAGGGCTGAAAGGTGCGTTTCATCGCTCCGGTCTCCGGTCTGTGGGCATGCCAAAATGAATCACGGCATGCTCAGGAATGTCTGGAAGCCCGGTCTATAGAGACCCCTTGCCCTCAAGTCAAACCCGTGCAGCGGGGTTTTGCAACAAAATGCACTGATGTCTCTCGTGCCCATGTTACAAAAAGCCGGGTTTTGAGGAAATGACCCTAGGGAACAGTAAACCGGGATCACCGGCGCGTGAGATCACTGGCGCAGCGGCGGCGAACCACGCATGTAGGGAGCATGACAATCAAACCGGATAGTGACATGGATACTGTAGAGAAAAAGCCGCGGCCCACGCTGATGCGTCACGCGCCCCTCGCCTTGATCATCGCGGCGGCTGTTGCCGGGTACTTTACCCTCGGCGATGTCCTGAGCTTTGATACGCTCAAAGACAATCGGGAAAGTCTCCTGGCGTTTCGGGATGCCAACTACATTGGCCTCGCCGCTGCTTTCATCGGCATCTATATTGTCATTGTCGCGTTCTCCCTGCCGGGCGCGGCCGTCGCATCGGTCACCGGTGGGTTTCTCTTCGGATTGGCGCTTGGCACGACATACAACGTGGTTGCAGCATCCGTTGGGGCCTCTCTGATCTTCCTCGCGGCCCGCTGGGGTCTGGGGCAGACACTGGCGGCCAAGATGGACGCCTCTGATGGCAAACTGGGCAAGCTCAAGCAGGGCTTACGCGAAAACGAGATCAGCGTGCTGTTTCTGTTGCGGCTGGTTCCTGCAGTGCCCTTCTTCGTGGCCAACCTGCTGCCGGCGCTTGTCGGTGTGAAATTCCGCAACTTCGCCTTCACCACTGTGCTCGGCATCATCCCCGGCGCATTGGTCTTCACATGGATTGGCGTGGGTCTGGGCGAAGTTTTCGATCGCGGTGAAAGTCCCAACCTCTCTATCCTGTGGGAACCGCAGGTCATCGGGCCGATCCTGGGCCTGTGTGTCCTCGCCGCCCTGCCCATCGCGATCAAAGCTATTCGCGGCAAGAAGGACATCTAATCATGGAACGGATCAAGACAGACCTGCTGGTCATCGGTGCCGGCTCTGGCGGCTTGTCCGTCGCAGCGGGCGCGGTCCAGATGGGGGCCTCGGTGGTCCTGCTGGAAGGCCACAAGATGGGGGGCGACTGCCTGAACTTCGGTTGTGTTCCCTCCAAGGCGCTGATCGCTTCGGGCAAAGCCGCCCACGGTCAGGCGCAGGCCGAAAAATATGGTGTCGCGGATCAAAGCCCCAAGGTGGACTATGCCGCGGCCAAGGATCATGTGCACGACGTGATCGCCACCATCGCCCCTCATGACAGCGTCGAACGCTTCGAAGGTCTGGGCGTGAAGGTGATTACCGAGTTTGGTCGCTTTATCTCTCCGACAGAAGTGCAGGCCGGGGACACCGTGATCAAGGCGCGCCGGGTGGTGATTGCGACGGGGTCTTCGCCTTTTGTGCCGCCAATCCCTGGCTTGGACAAAGTGCCGTATGAGACAAACGAGACGATCTTTGACCTGCGCGAGCAACCCAAGCACCTGCTGATCATTGGTGGTGGCCCCATCGGTATGGAAATGGCGCAGGCGCATATTCGGCTCGGCAGCAAGGTGACGGTTATTGAAGGCGCCAAGGCGCTTGGCAATGACGACCCGGAACTGGCCGCTGTGGTGCTGGACCGGCTGCGCGCGGAAGGTGTCGAGATTGCCGAGGATGCACTTGCCAAGGAGATTTCCGGCAAGAAAGGTGCGATCACGGTCACCACGCAGGACGGGCGCAGCTTCAAGGGTTCGCATATACTGATGGCCGTTGGGCGCAAGTCGAATATCGACAAGCTGGACCTCGACAAGGCGGGGATTGAGACCACCAAACGCGGGGTCAAGGTGGATGCCTCGCTCAAAACCACGAACCGCAAGGTCTACGCCATTGGCGACGTGGCAGGTGGGCTGCAATTCACCCATGTGGCGGGCTACCATGCGGGTGTGATCATTCGCTCAGCCCTCTTCGGCCTGCCCGCAAAGCAGCGCACCGATCACATCCCTTACGCCACCTACACCGATCCGGAACTGGCGCAGGTCGGCATGACCGAGTCGCAGGCGCGTGCGGCCCATGGCGATGCGGTGGAAGTGGCTCGGTTTGAATTCAGCGGCAATGACCGCGCGATTGCAGAGCGCAAAACCGAAGGCTTCATCAAGGTCATGGTGGTCAAGGGCCGCCCTGTCGGGGCCTCAATCGTCGGCGCGCAGGCTGGTGAATTGATCGGGGTCTGGGCTCTGGCCATCGCCAACCGCCTGAAAATGGGGCAGATCGCGGCCATGGTCGCGCCTTACCCGACTTTGGGCGAGATCAACAAACGTGTCGCGGGGGCCTATTTCTCACCGCGGTTGTTTGATAATCCAAAAGTGAAAAAGATCGTGGGGCTGGTGCAACGCTGGCTTCCCTGATTGGTCCAACGACCCCGGGCGGAAGATGAAGTTTCTTAGAACACTTTCGGGACGATTTCTGGTTCTGACCGTCATCTTCGTGATGATTGCGGAAATCCTGATCTTCGTGCCATCCGTCGCCCGGTTCCGGGAAGACTTTCTGCTGACCAAACTGGAACGTGCGCAGATTGCCTCTCTCGCTCTTTTGGCCAATGAACAGATTAGCCCGGAATTGCAGGAAGAACTTTTGCTGAACGCTGGTGTCTTCAACGTCGTGCTGCGCCGGGATGAGGCACGACAACTGATGCTGAGCGCGCCGATGCCCGCGCCGATTGCGACAACGTTCGATTTGCGCGATCCGTCTGCCACCGTGCTGATACGCGATGCGCTGGCGCGTTTGACCAACCCTGAACCGGAGGTGATCCGCGTCATCGGACAGCCGAGCCGGATGGGGGGGTTGCTGATCGAAGTTACCCTTGAGACCAGTGAGTTGCGCATGGCCATGGTGGATTATGGCGTGCGCATTTTGATTTTGTCGGCGGTCATTTCGATCGTGACGGCGGGTTTGCTCTTTATCGCGGTCCGGGCGCTTTTGGTGAAGCCGATCCGGCACGTGGTGGGCAACATGTCTTCCTATGCCAATGCGCCTGAGGATGCGCGATACCTGATCCAACCATCCGCTGGGGTGACCGAAATTCGCGAAGCGGAGGACGCGCTGTTGTCGATGCAGACGCAGCTGACAGGCGCGTTGAAGCAACGTGAACGCCTTGCACAATTGGGGGGCGCGGTCGCGAAAGTCAGCCATGACCTGCGCAACATATTGACCTCAGCGCAGCTTTTCACTGACCGCATCGAGATGAGTGAGGACCCGCAGGTCAAACGCATGGCACCCAAGTTGGTGAATTCCATCACCCGCGCCGTGCATCTGTGTGAATCCACACTGGCCTATGGGAAGGCAGAAGAGCCCGGGCCGAGGTTGGCCATGACCGATCTGGATGATCTGGCCCAAGACGTGATTGATGCCGAACGTCTGGCCGTGGGGGACGCCGATCTGAGCTTTGCAACGGACGTGCCTGTGGCCATGACCGTTTGGGCGGATGCCGAGCAGCTTCACCGCGTTTTATCCAACCTGG
This sequence comes from uncultured Roseovarius sp., assembly GCA_963422235.2. Taxonomy (GTDB): domain Bacteria; phylum Pseudomonadota; class Alphaproteobacteria; order Rhodobacterales; family Rhodobacteraceae; genus Roseovarius. The sequence continues at coordinate 572,659 of CAXMWV010000002.1, read as the reverse complement.
TGCGCAATGCGCGACAAGCCATCATCGCAACGGGGCAACCTGGAGAGATCAGCCTAGCGGCGCATGAGCGTGACGATGCCCGTGTGATCACCGTGACAGACACTGGACCGGGCTTACCACCCAAAGCACAGGAACATCTGTTCAAACCTTTCCAGGGCGGCACCACGAAGGGCGGCACCGGGCTGGGCCTGTCCATCGCGCGCGAGTTGATCCGCGGTCACGGTGGAGAACTGTCTCTGGCCTCCAGTTCCGAGACGGGTACGCAGTTTGTGATTGAGCTGCCGAAGGCCACAACGGGGACTTGATCCCGGCTGTCGCGACTGTTGCAATTGCTCCGGACAAAACCCCTTGCATCGCCCGGCGGCAGGGTCTAATGCATCGCGCTGACGGACCGATAGCTCAGCTGGATAGAGTACCTGACTACGAATCAGGGGGTCGGGGGTTCGAATCCTCCTCGGTCCGCCATAAAAGGGGTTTCGCAAAGCGAAACACCAACCCCTGCAGGACCAGAGAACTTTGCGGCAGTCGTTTCATAGAAACGACGAGAGCGTCCTGCGTTCGAACTATGTCCCACCCGGTCCGCCATAAAAGGGGTTTCGCAAGGCGAAACACCAACCCCCGCAGGATCAGAGAACTTTGCGGCAGCCGTTTCATAGAAACGACGAGAGCGTCCGGCGTTCGAACTTTGTCCCACCCGGGTCGCCAAAAGACAGTGCCCTATCGCCGCGCCACTTGACGGCATTTTGGTGCACTACGGCATCCAGTGATCAAATACGACGGGCACTGTGCCTTTACGCGAGAACAGACCAGTTCTTAGCGCGTTTGTGGAACAGACGTTTCACACGTTACCTGTACCAGTTGACGAAATCTCAAAATCTACTTTCACATCGGATGCGGCGCTGTTCAGGGTCTTCGAACACATCATCGGGCAACGGTATCGATGACAGGCCAAACTGGTTTATTTCTTCCGCAGACATCCAGTGAACGTCGTCGGGGCCTGCGGCGGACAGTGTGTACCAGTAGAAACTTTCGTCAATCCCGACCGATCGGTAGAAGTCCAGGTAGATCGTGTGTGCAGGGTGGTCCCTTGCCAGCTCTGCCCCGGTCTCGGACCCCAAGAGGCCGCCCGACGCCCAAGTGTGGACGCCAACGCATGCGCCCGGGTCAATAATCCGGGTCCTGCCCATCAAGGCCATGTCTGTTCCGCCCGACGCCACCAACCCGTCCGAGGGCACGCGCGTTGTGAACCCATTGCTTCGAATGTAGGCGCTTAGCACTGTGAGAGAAGCTTCATCATCTACGGAACCAGGAACGTTCTGAAGCACGATCGTGTTGATCCCCGGATTTACGGATGTCGCGATATCCAAAACCTCCAACGTTCTGTCGTCGATCACGCCGGTCATGACCAGACCTTCGGGTCTGGCCACGAAACCGGCGGTTTCATCGCTGTAACACCCCGCTAGGCCGAGGAGGGACGCCATCAGGCCGACTTTGATCTTCAACATCTGGAACTCATTTATCTTATGGGAACCGCCCTGTTGGACTTGGAGTCATTCTGACGGTCGGGGTTGAATGCATGTGCGCAACATTTCAGACCGTTTCCTTGAAGCGCGCAAAGCTATCGGAAACCGACGCCGCTACAATCACGGCGACTGGACGCTAAGGGCGCATGCCTCTTTGTATTTGAGCACGGGCCTTGCGACCGGGGAGTACGAAGAAACATCGTCTTTCAACGCCGGGAACAGCTCAAAAATCTCGTTGCGCGCGTCATTGGCGAAACTGCCAAGACCCTCATGGCCCGGGTGAAAGCTTTCAGAGGCGACACCTTCGGCGAACACCAATTCGTGCTGATCAAACATCATGTGGAAATACTGCACCATGCCGCCGGGTCGCCGGAACACGGTCATGTCGTTGACCAGTGCCTTTGCCGGGACCAACACCTCGCGCTTGTCGAACATCAGTTCCACATGCCATCCCCGCACTAACATCCTGTGCTGAGGGGAAACGCAAAGGTCCCGCACGTTGCCTATTGAGCCTTTGGTGAAAACGATAGGGGCGTTCTTGCCATCAGCCGGAACAGTTGTTGAACCGATCCAGCGTATTTTCTGAAACCCGTGATCTGACGTGACGACGTCATCCCCCACAACAAGGTTTTCAATCGGAACCGACCCGCGCCGCGTGGAAATTTCGGTGCCACGAACGAAACAGGCAACCGAGAACTGGATGGTTTCAAAGTTGTCGAACGTGATGTTCCCGACGCGGCCGCCTTCATCGCCGTCCAGAATTTCATATTCGCCGACCGGATCGGGCCCGTTCAGGATCGTGCTGAGCTGGTCCGCTTCGCCAGGTCCGAAATTGACAACAGGGCCGCCGCCCGCGGGCGTGAATGTACCGGATGCGGTGTCATCGAGATCTGCAATCGCGGTTGGGATATCTGCCCGATCCACGGCATCCGTCAGTTCGATTGTATCTGCTTCGAGCGGAGATTCTTCCGCAACGAAATTCTGCACGCCGTTGACGGTCTGGATCGTGCCATCAAGGACGTTTTCTATCGTTCCGTCCCCGTCATCATCGACCGTCACCGCGATGGTATCCGGGCCTTGGGTGATGATCACGTTGTCGATGGCCATGATCTCATCATTCAGGCGGATGTCTGCGGATATGCCGATGAAATCAAGGTCTGACATCACTGCTTGAAACTGCGCTTCTGACACGCCAAACGTGGCAGCTGTCAGCTCAAAATTGTTCACCCCGCCTGTGTTGGCGGTGGTTGGGGGGATCGGTTGTGCAGCAGACAGGAATGTCCCATCGTTGGCCCGAATGACAATGTCGACGCTGTCAATGACGTCAGAACTTCGAGGGGTCGGGTTGGTGTTCGTCCAGTCGAATTGGAAACTGCCGCCAATGAGGTCGGTGCGATCGCCCCCAATCGAACTGGGCGTCGCCAGAATTGGGACTTCAGGGCCCTGGTCTTCGTCGCGCGTAAAGATGTTCTGGTTGGCCGCGTCAAAAAAGGGCCCAGCCGGTTGAAATGTACCGGTCAGAATGTCGAAGACCCGCCATCCGCTTGTCCCAGTCGCAAAATCAAAAGTCGTCACAGCCATAAATCTAGCTCCGTATTACTGAACTGGCCGCGCCGCATTTCAGAGCACACACGACTGTGTCGAACATGCTTTTCCGTCCGACATGGTCGCCTTTTTGGAACCACTTGAACCTTTCACTTGGCACGTCAGATCTCTGAGTTGCGACGCGGCCGTAAGGCCCCACCGTCGTGTGTGTTGGGAAATTTAGGAACTTGTTGACCAAGGAAGGGATTGCAAAATGCGACACACCTATTCCCTGCCGTTTGAGGCGGGGATTGGTCTGCGATTGACCCGCAGGGCGGTGAAAATGGGCGTGGAATTCAGATTCTGTTTCGAATTCATCAACAACCCGAGAGAGGTCGGGCGCATCTGAATCCGTGTCGTGCCGGTGTGAAGGGAGCCTGGGACGAGGGCTCATAGCGATTCTCTTAGCACGTTGAATTCAAAGGGCTTCAGGCACAGCCGTGCTGTGTGTCCCATACTGTCCGGGGACACGCGCAGTTCCGGAAAAAGCTCGAACACTTCATCGCGGGCGGGGTTTTCCAGCGCCTCCAGAGACATGTCTCCGACGTGAAAACTCTCCGTGGCGGCGCCTTCGGCGTAGATGACTTCATGACGGTCAAACAGCATGTGGACATATGTGACCGCGGCGCATTCTTCCCGGCGCACGCCGTCGCTTCCAAGCATATGTTTGGCCGCAACCAGGACCTCGCTTTCGCCGAACAAAAGGTCGGCCTGGTAGGACTGGATCAGCATGCGATGCTGCGGGGAGACGCGAAGCTGCCTGTTTGCCCCCACATAGCGTTCGTCGTCGATGATGATTGGCGCAAACTTCCCAATCCCGGGCACGGTTCGCTTGCCAATCCACCGGACCCGCTGCAAACCGTTGTCGCGTGTAATGATACGGTCGCCGACCTCGATGCTTTCAATCGGCCGCTCGCCGGTTTCGGTCAGGATCAGCGTGCCTGTCGTAAAGCAGATGATGTTCTCAATCTGGGAGAACGTGACGACGGTGCCGTCCAACATCGTGAAATGCCCGGACAGGCCGTCGGCGTTGTCATCGGTGTTTGTAAACGTGATGTCCGCCAGCGCGATGTCCGAGGTCAGCTGAAGCGTGTCGCCTGCGGTCTCGGCACCTTCTCCCCCGAAAATGCTGATGGCGTCGTTGCCGGTGCCACTCGTATCGAGATCGACGAGCGTAAAGTAATCGTCACCGTCGCCACCACTGACGGTGTCGCCCTGATCGACCGTGATCTGGTCGTTGCCTTCACCCGCGATGACAAAGTCTGCACCCTCACCACCGTCGATCGTGTCGTCGTCTTCGTGGCCAAAAATTCTGTCGTCGCCCGCGCCGCCCGACAGGGAGTCGTTGCCTGCGTTTCCACTTATCGAGTCGTCGCCGTCGCCGCCTTCGATCTGGTCATTGCCGTCTTCGCCTGTGAGCGTGTCCTGATCCGCACCACCCAACAGGGTGTCATCACCGCCGCCCCCCAAGATCAAATCGTTGCCTGCACCGCCATCCAGGCTGTCATCGCCATGGGCCAGATCCGTTGGCACAATGACGATGTTGTCGATTGCGCCATCTGTCGACACGGTGTTGGTCGTAGCGGTGTTCGTTATGACCAGCGTGGTTACGTTGGTTGTGGGCGTAAACTCAAAGCTGACTGAGTTGGTCGAGTTGTCGAAAGCCGTGTGTGTTTCTGACGCCAGGACCGTCCCGCTATCATCAAGGAGATCGATCCGGAACGTGTGGTTCGCGACGCCGCCGTTCGCTTCGATAAGATCAAGGGATATGGTGTGCTCGACGCCGACTTGGGCGATGAAGGACTGTTGGATCGCATCTCCGGCGGGACGATCGTTGGCGTTGAAGCTTAATCCATCGCCGTTGAAGGCCGGAAGGAATCCATCTGAATTTCCGTCCACCAGGGTCCACCCGGCTGTTCCCAAGGCGAAATCGCCGTTGAAAATCTCGTTGCCGAAATCGAAATTGTCGCCGGTGATGTCGTCGTCGCCGTCGCCGCCGACGATTGTGTCGGACCCGCTTCCCCCGGCCAGAGAGTCTTCGCCGTCGCCACCACTTAGGCTGTCGTCGCCCGCGCCGCCCGCTAGCGTGTCGTTCTCATCCCCACCTGACAGGGTATCACTGCCGTCCCGACCGATAAGAAGGTCCGCGCCAGCCGGACCACCGTCCAGCACGTTGTCTTCTCCATCGCCGGTAATTCTGTCGTCACCAAATGTGCCGGTGACGTTTTCCACGTTGGCGACTGTGCCGCTTCCACCCGTCCCAAGCGTGTAGGTTCCATCCTCCAGATTGATGTCGACGGCAGAGGCTGACCCCAGAAATTCAAAGCTCAGCGTGTCGTTGTCCGCGCCGCCGTCAATGCTTTCGCCAATGCCAAACCCACCCAGGACGAGGTCATCGCCGTCGCCCCCATTGACCGTATCGGCGCTGGTCGCGGTATCCCCATGGGCTTCGTGACCGGACACGGTGCCGAAGAACGTATTGATGGTGTCATCGCCCTCTCCTCCGATCAGGCTGTCGGCCCCGTCGCTGCCAAAGATCAGGTCGTTGCCCTCACCGCCATCAATGGAGTCGTTGCCTTGGTCCCCGTCGACCGTGTCGTTGCCGCCATTGCCCCGAATGCTGTCGTCGCCCGTGGTGATCTGGTCTCCACCACCATCCGTTGGCAGGTTGGAGTCGTCATAGCCAAATGCCATGTTCTCAGCACTGTCTTCACCATCCACGACGAATTCATCGAACAGGACATTGTCGATGGCCATGATTTCGTCGCCCAGTCTCACATCTGAGCTGATGCCAAAAAACTCGACATCTGCCATCACGGCTTCGAATACGGCATCTGAGACACCGAAATCTGCAGCGGTCAGGTTGAAGGTCGCGCTGCCCCCAACGACCGATGCGCTGGTTGCTGGAAAGGACTGCGTTGACGTCAGTGTCGTGCCATCTGCGGCGCGGATAAGGACCGTAGTCCCACTGATAAGATCACCGCCCGAAGGTGTGGGGTTTGTGTTGGTCCAGTCGAAGCTGAAAACACCCCCGATCAGATCGCTTTGATCACCGGCAAATGAGGCCGGCGTGACCAGGACCGGGTTTTCGCCGGGCACATCTTCATCCACGGTAAAGATGTTCTGGTTGGTGCTATCGTAAAACAGCTGACCCGATTGATAGGTGCCGGTGTTCGCGTCCCATGTGCGCCATCCGTCGTTACCCGTGGCAAAATCAAAAAACGTTCTGGGCATGTCCCTCTCCACTCACTCGTGAGAGAGGCGTTGGCGCGACCCGCTCCAAGACTTGCGCCACTCAGATCGCACCCGGCGATCCAAACTCTGCTGTGCTATTTTTGTTTTTCTCGGCACAGCGATGGGCGTTGCTCAACGACCTGCTCTCACACCATGCATTGAAGGAAATGAATGTGGCTGGTGATGGGCATTTGGCTTGAGTATTGCGACACCACCATTCCAGTAGTCGGCGCACCGGGATTTAGCGTTGGCAAGATTGAAATTTATTAAGTCATTGTTACAAAATCTTTTTTACCCCCTCGACAACCGTAAATCATAAGGGTTCGACACGAAACCGCCCCACGAATGCATGGGCTAGGTGCGATCCAAATTGTGGCGAAGCGCATATAAACGCCCGAGCCGTAAACCGCGTTCGGCTACAGTTGGCTGTTCTGAATGCGCGAAATTTCAGGCGTGCTTTGGATATCAATCATCACGTCAAAAAAGGCCGACGCGAGCTTGTGCTGCTTACGAAAGGCAGCCCCATACCGAAGTTCAGTGCCGGGGACCAGAATGTCCGTCGGGTAGATGGGCAAGCTGGCGGCAATGCTGGACAGATTGAATGGCCATATCGTTGGCATACCCATCGTTGCGCATAAAAGGTAGACGAGGCTGTCGTTGGACGTGACAATGGTTTGCAGTGGTTTTTCGTAACCATGGCTGCGAATGATGTCTTCCAGTACCTGGCGCAATTCAGGGCCGTTGTCTGGCAATACCCAGGTTCTGCTTAGCAGTGATGTGGGAATCGTGTCACCAAACGGGGGTATCGACCGGCTGAGCACCAGGCAAAGCTGATCATCGAAAAACGGGACAACGGTGAACTCGGGGCTCACGACATTGGTGACGTCGCCCAGGAATACGTCGATCACGCCGTTGGAAAGATCATCCAGGATCTCATGCTGAGACCCGTATTTGCATCCCGCCTGCAAGGGGAACTTTTCACTGAGCCTACTCAGGATGGTCGAATGGAAGTAACCCGAGGGTCCAACGTGCATTCCAATGTTCAAAGATATGGAACCCGGGTTGCGTATGCGTTCAATACGGTTCGAGGCAAAATCAAACCCATCAAAAATCGCGTTGATGTACTGAATAAGGAGTTGCCCATCTTGGGTCGTCTGCATGCCGACCTGCGACCTGGAAAATAGCGGGCTGCCGACCAGGTCTTCCACCCGTCGGATCGTTTTGGAAATGGTTCCTTGCGACAACCCAAGCCGTGTCGCAGCCCCGGATGCGGACCCGATAAGGGCGACCTCTCTCATGACGCGCAGATCTTTGAGCGACAGCTGTTCCAGCTTTTCCGTGTCAAAGGTGTTCATAGAATTGCACCACCTCTGAGCCGTTTCAGATCATCTTCGACAGAGTCACTTTTCATCAGTCGGGAAAACAACTGGGCTGCCGTCACGGATATTTTTTGTAGCCGCTCTGCACGTTCGTTTGTCGCCAGGTAAGACAACGACACGTTTCGTCCCGAGTTTGGAAGAATGATCGGCAAGGCAAACATGGCAACGCGATCCCGGAACGCGCACATGTACCTTGCGGGGGCAAAGGAGAAAAAGCCCTGAATACCAGTGAGGCCATACATGGCAATCGGATCATCGACTTCGATAACCTGTTTGGGCTTGGCACCGAGATGCGCCTCAAAGAAATGATCTATAGCCTGACGCGCGTTCTTTTCGGATTTTGAGGGAACGACCCATTTGCGGGTTCGCAAGTACTCCGGGTCCAGGGGATCCGCGGGAAGTTCGGTGCTTTGGCTGCAAATCACGCAAAGCTCATCGATGTAGATGTTGATGTGTTTAAAGTCGCGCCCGAAGTTATGGATTTCTTCGGAACAGGCGATATCGACCGAGCCTTCGAAAAGCATGTCCATGACTTCTGGCGTTGTCCCCGTTTTGAGCTGAATGCGCACTTCTGTCCATTGTCCGGACAATTGCGCGATGATTGGGGCGCAGATACTCGTGCCAGCGTAGTTGCTGCCGCCGAACGAAAAACTGAAACGTTCCGAGGTGTCGTCGAGAAGTGAGCTGTTTGCGTCATGTTCGAACAGAAGCTTCAGGGCTGCAGAAATATTCTCGATAACGATCGCGCCGCGTTTGGTTGCAAACAGGCCGGTTGGTGAGCGTTCAAAAATTGAGAAGCCGAGTTTTTCCTCCGCGTCTTTCAACGACCGCGAGGCTGCGGAAAGTGTAATACCACGCCGTTCGGCCGCCAAAGAAAGAGATCGGGACTTTCCCGCTTCGACGATCAATCGAAGCTGTGGCATAGACAGGGTTTCAAGGCGTCTCTATATGTCCACAAAACTCCCCCCCCCCAAACCGCATGCGCGGTCACTCAGTTACCAACCCAGCTTTAAACCGATGCATGGAAGTTTCGGAAAACTCAACACTTACTAAAACGAAAGAATGGCGCTTGATCAAAAGTAAAGTCACAGTCTGCATGAGAGTTGGTGGCGCCAGTTGTCTGGTCGTGCTGGCACTTCGAATTGCGAAGTTCAAGTGTGCATGCAACGCTTTGACGTGCTCAACATGTCTTTTTCAAGATCGCCGAGAGGCATCATTCAAAGCACGCAAGGATCGGTTCAGGCATGGGCCCGAGACCGGGGTGGCAGGACGGTGTGATGCGTCCGGCGGTTGGCTTGAGAATAAGGCTGCGGTCTGTGTCCAGCGGGTCGGTCAGATCGATGGACGCGATAAGCTCGGAGGTCGGCGCGCCCGCCGCCAGGTGCAAAGTGCCCGCGCCGGCGATCTGCCCAGCCCACCACCCGTCGATACGCAGTTGGATGCCTGCGGCCGTGCACATGTCCCGCACGGTGCGCCCCACGGTCAGCCCGCCAATGGAGTCCGGTTTGATGACCAGTGCGGCGGCGGCACCGTCATGCAGCGCGCGTGCGTAGGTGCCGAGGTCTTTCAGGCATTGGTCCAGCATCACGGGGGCCTCTACGGCGCGGGCCACTTGCATGCTGTCGTCGTAGTCATCGCACGGCTCTTCCCACATGATGCGAGGGTCATTCACCTGCGGCAGGCCATGGATCGCGTCATCGCGTTTAAGTGCGCCGTTGAAATCCGCCAGAAGCTGTTGATCCGGACGCATGACGTCCAGCACGGCGCGCACGCGGTCAAAATCGAGATCAAGGGTGCCATCGCCCAGCTTCGCTTGAATGACGGTGAAATCCGCACCGTGCTGGCGTACGATTTCGGCCATCTCTTCGGGGCTTTCACAGGACAGCGACAGGTATTCGGGCATGTCCTTGACCAAGGACCCGCCAAGCAATGCGCTGACGGGGACGCCCAAGACACGCCCCATCAGATCAAGCATCGCAAGTTCGACGCCAAACACGAAACCCTGCAAGAGCTTTCCGCCAGAGCGCCATTTGGCGAGCAAGGCGGGAAGTTCTGACAGCTCGATCCCACGCAACTCCGGCACATGGATGTCTTCCAGTGCCGCGACATGGGCGGGGTCGTAGATGGGCGGGCGCACCACTTCTCCGATGCCTGTCGCGCCGGTGTCCGTGGTCAGCCGGATCAAGCGATCGTGAAGCTGTTTCACACGTCCGGTGGACATGACGTAGCCGTCCCCGGAGTAGCGTGGCTCGAACGCGGCCACTTCGACGCGTACGATCTTCATTTCGAGTTCATGATCACAGGGGTGTTGGCCAGTAGGATGCTCAGATTCTGATCGCCATTGTTGACGTAACGATGGGGGCGGTCGCCGGTGAAGCCGAAACTGTCCCCTTCTTCGAGCACCATGGTGTGCCCGTCCACTTCGAGCGTAAGGGTCCCGGAGAGGATGTACCCAACCTCTTCGCCTTCGTGTGACAGGGGGTTGTCGCCTGAATGACCGCCGGGTGCGAATTGCATGATGGACATGGCCAGCTGGCCGTCGACGGAAGGGGAGAGCAGGTAATCTGTCTCGCCCAGATACTCCGTGTTCGCCAGACGAGAGTAATCAATGCGGCGGCGGAAGTTCCTGCGCACCACATAGGCGTTCTCGATCGGGTCATCGTTGGGCGAGGGCGGAAAGAGCCAACCCACCTCGACCCCGAGGGCCTTGCTGATCCGCTGAAGCGCCTCGAGCGAGGGTTGTTTCTTGCCGCGTTCCACGAAGCTAAGGAAGCTGACCGACAGGTCGGAGGCCTCTGCCAGATCGCTGAGTGTCATGCCAAGGGCACGGCGCATACCTCGGATTTCCGCACCTGGGCCGGTGGGGGGTTGTACGTCGGTCTCGGCTTCATTGCGAAGCTCGGGGTCCGTTGGGTTGGGCGTCACGGCTGGGGTTCCGGCCATATTGGTTCAGTCCTTTCTTGGCAGCGGGTGATGTTCGCCTTCATTCATTTCGTCGAACACGGATCGTGCTGCATAGATCGCGGTGAAGCCTTTGGGCAGACCGGCATACATGGCGGCCTGCATGATGATCTCGCGAATGTCGTCGAACGACGTGCCCCGCTTTGCCGCGGCGCGCACATAGGGCACCAGGTCTTCGGGTTTCCCCAGTACCGTAAAGATCGCGATGTTGAGTTTCAGTTTCAGATCATCAGACAGGTTTGAGCCACCCCAGACACGACCCCACAGCATTTCCGTCACCAGATCCTGCCACGGCGTGTCAAACGCGTTGCTGCCGCCAGTCAATGGGTCAAGGTATTCCGGGCCAAGAATGTCCTGGCGGATCTTGGCCCCGTTTTTCAAATCGGAAACGGTGTCCGCGTCCTGCGCCGCAGGAGCATCCGGCGACATCGCTTCGACGCTGCCTGGGGTGTCCATCAAGTCCCGCCAGTTGCCCGGATCGGTGATATAGATCCAGCGCAGCCAGTCTTTCACCTCCATGGTCACCACCGCGCCTTCAGGGATCAGAATGGCTTGTCCGGGGGTGAGGTCGTGGGTGATGCCGTCCTGAATGATGCGGACAGAACCGCCGGTCACATAAAGGAAGTCTGAAAACCCAAACCGATATTCCGCGATGCGGATGTTGTGCAGTTCCGCCACGCCGATGGAGTTGTGATGCCCGTCAGCAGGCGTAACCCATTCACAAACTTTCTGCACGCCACCACCCTTGGTGCGCAGCTCCTTATAGTCTGCCTCGCCCGTATCGAACGTTCTGACCTTTGGCATGACGGGCCTCTAGTCCTGAACGATAGTGTTGACGATTTGCTGTGCCAGCTCATGTGCGGGCACTTCCCAGGCGGGCGACATGACGTTGCCTTCGAATTCCGGGCTGAGGCGTCCTTGCTGTAGCCTTTCCAGCAATTCGACGTCTTCGAGGTTCAGCTCGTGCCACATGTTGATCAGCTCATCGCGCGCCTCGGCGTATTTCGGGGCCTCCGCCGCTTCATCCCCGATCACGAAGAAATGCAGCTCTTCCACCGTTTCGCCGGGGGCAACGGGCCAGGTGGCCAGGACCACGAACTGGTCGGCGTAGAGCTCTACCGCGAAGTTGGGCATGCAGGCGAACCATGCGCCACGGCGCTGTTCAAACTCGCTGAGGTTAGGATATTGCGGCAGGCCATCACCGCGCCCTTTGGTTAGTTCCGGCACGACATAGTCGTTGTAGAACACGTGTTTCATCCACTCCCCGGACCAACGAATGTCCATTGGCGCGTGCGCGATCAGGCGAGGGTGGGCGGCGAAGACGTGGTAGCCTTCCATGTAGTTTTCGAGCACGAGCTTCCAGTTGGATTTGATCCTGTAGCTTTTCTTGCCGATCCAGCGGATCGGAGAGAAATCGAACTGTTGGAGCCGCGTGAGCATTGGCTCTAGCCAGTCCAGCAGGGGCTCTGCATCGCCGCTGAGGTTGACGAAGATACAGCCGTTCCATACCTCGCACCGAATGCTGAGCAGATTGAGATTTTCATCGCCGCTTTCAAATTTCTCGAGCTTGCCCGGGCCATGAAAATGGGGGCGAGATTTAATCTGGCCGTTTAGGCGGTAGACCCACGCGTGGTAGGGGCAGGTGATGGTTTTGGCCACGCAAGGTTCCATCACGAGGCGGGTGCCCCGATGGCGGCAGAAATTGTGAAAGGCTCGGACGTCTCCGCCTTCATCGCGCACCAGAACGATGGAGCGGCCAGCTACATGGGTCGGTTTGATCGCGCCGGGTTGCGTGAGTTCATCCTCTGCGCCGGCAAAGACCCAGGACCGTGCGAAGATGCGTTCATTTTCCAGCGCCAGCCAGTCGTCCGACCAATAAGGCCGGGTTGGGCAGTCCGGATGGGCGTTCAATCGGCTCAAAGACACGATCGTAGCCATCTTCACCCAAGATGGATTTGACGCGCGCTGTGATTTCTTCGTTGGCGTTGACGCTCGTCTGGCCGTCTTTCATGTGACACCTCCCTGCAGCTGGTAAATATTTTTGCCAAAATTTTACCTCAAGTCAATCTTTCAGCGCTCCATCATCTATGTGCTTTGCGCGTGCAAAAGCAAAGTGACCCACAAATGCTTTGTGGGTCAGGGCGGTGAGCCTTGGCTCAGGTCGTGAGCGGACGTGTTGAGGCGCTGACGAGCGCAAAAGAAGAGGGCGGCAAAACTGCCGCCCTTCAACATTTAAACTGTATTCAGGTTCAGAACTGGAACGACATGGACGCGCCGACATAGACGCTGTCGCTGGACGAATTGCCGTCTGTGTCAGAGTACCCAGCGTTGATCGACATGGTTGTCGAAGACCCCAGAGAGATCCCACCGAGGAAGAGACCTGTTTTGATCGCGTCATATTCTTCGTTGCCCAGCAGAACCACTTCCGGACCGGCGTGCAGATTGCCGATGCCAAAACCGAGACGACCCCGTACGAAATATGTCTCATATGTCGAGGAGTAAGATGCGATCAGGCCTGTGCCCGGCATGGATGCCCCTGTTGAGAAAATCTCGAACTGGCCTTGCCGCCGAATTCATCCCCCGATGTTGAGTTGCTCGGGTCCGCTGGGGACAGGTCGTTGTTCTGATAGTCTACACCAAGGTAGAGTGCGGTGATGGTTGATCCGCCAACCCACTGATACCCCAGCATCACGTTTGCCGAGCTGCCGTCGATGTCGACTTTGCCACCTGCAACCGCTGTGGTGTCATACTCATACTGTCCGTAAGCCGCGGCAAATCGCAGAACCACACCGTCGGAGTTGATGTCCCCGTTGAGAGCGCGCACAGCGCCACCAAAGAGCGTGTAGCTGTCTTCGGCGGCGTCAAAGCCCAGAAAAACCGATGTGGATTGTGCCGATGCAGCTCCAGCGGTCATACCCAGGGCCATACCCGCGGCGACGATGACAGCGTTCAATTTACTGAAAAGTTTCAAACCAAATTCCCCTTCTTCCCCAAAACCGTACCAAGTGGTTTTTTTGTGTCGACACTGACTTACAGGAAATTTTAGCGATCCAGCAGCGACCGAATGTGGTTTGGAGGGAGATTTTCCTCAATGTGACAATATTGACACCAACATGTCTACGGCCTTGTGTATGTGCTTGGGGCACAATAACAAAACGACGCTTGGGGATGGGGAACGGGTTTTGAAAAGACGCACGGCGATGTCTATGGTCTTGGCCTACCCAGTCCTCGGGTTGTCAGCGACTGACCTTTGGGGACGCGTGCCGCGAGACACCGTTTCGGCCGCGCTAGAGGCAGCCATGCCGCCGATGGAAAACCCAGAAGACCCGGGCTTCGACGTTTTTGAACGGTTGTCGCAGATCGTATGCCTCAACCCGTCTCTTGATAAGACCACCGCAGCCCGGATATTTGGCCTGATCAAAGTGGAGCCTTGGGGCCTGCACCATGTGGGCGCTGTCTACGGCAAGCTTTTGGCGCATCTGTCGGAGGACGGAACGCCGCGCCCGCTGAGTGACCTGATCGACGAGGGGCATTTGAGCGACGGGGAAGCGTGGTTTGTCAGCCATTTGCTGACCACCTGGTATCTTGGGATTTACTACCACGAAAGCCAGCCAGAACCGGTTCGTGTCAGCTTTGAAACCTCGTTGATGTGGGCGGCCCTTGACGGGTATCTGGACCCTCCGGGATTTTCGGGCGCACAGCCCGGTGACTGGACTGCGCCGCCCCCGGCAGCTCTGGCCTTGTCGGGGTCGGGTGACAACGCGGAAAGCGGGACGGAATGAGCGCACAGTTGGATGCTGATGTCCTTATTGTAGGGGCAGGTGTTGCCGGCGCAATGGCGGCTCATGATCTGGCACAAAAGGGCTTGCGCGTGGTGATCCTTGAGGCGGGGCCGAGATTCACCCGCGGTGAGGTGCTTTCCCGCCAGCGAGATATTTGGGAGCAGGACAATTCCTCGCTTTATCCGAACACGGAGCTTGCACCGCGGACAAGCCCCTCTCGGCCTGATGAAAGCCATATCGACAATCACGGGCCGGTGCGGTTTGGTGCGCATTTTCTGCGAGGTGTGGGGGGAACAACCTGGCATTGGCAAGCTGTGACGCCACGATTTGTTCCGGCGGATTTCGAACTTAGAAGCCGTTATGGCGTCGGTATCGACTGGCCCTTCGGCTACGACGTCTTGGAGCCTGACTACATTCGGGCAGAGCAAGAGATGGGTGTTTCTGGAGACGGTGATCTGGGGTCGCCACGCCACGCGCCATATCCGCAAGGTCCGGTCGCCCCAAGCTATGCCGATACGGAAATTGCGCGTCACTTGCATCCGCATGGCCTTGTGTTCGAAACCCGCCCAACGGCCCGCAACAGTGCGCCCTATGATGGGCGTCCGGCCTGCCTCGGTCATCACAACTGTTCCAACATGTGCCCAATCGGCGCGCAGTATGCCGGGATCGTCCATGTTGAGAAGTCGGAAGCTTTGGGTGTGCGTGTCTTGTCAGAAACCCTTGCCACGCAACTTTCGAGTGACGACCAGGGTCGGATCACAGGCGTGTCCTATCGCAGGTCGGACGGGCAAACCGGAGAGTTGCGGGCCAGGGTCTACCTGCTGGCCGCCAACCCCCTTGAAACCGTGCGGCTGTGCCTGGCGTCTCGTTCGGAAGCGCGGCCCAACGGCATTGCCAACAGTTCGGGCATGGTGGGGCGTCGGTTGATGGATCACTTCAATGTTGGGGCGCGGTTCAATCTGCCTTTCGACGTTTTCCCGGGGCGTGGCCCATTGACCGGTTTTGCAACTGCCCAGTGGCGGGACGGTGCGTTTCGTGCCAAGCATGGTGCGGTGTTAATGAGTTTTGAAAATATCGATGTGGTCAGCGAAGTGGCGACACAGGCGCTGAAGACCCATCCGCATGATCCCGTTGCTTTGGGCAAGGAAATCCGCAAGCTGTCGGCGCGACGGGTTGTCATGACCGCCGCTGTCGAGCAATTGCCCGATCCCGACAATCGCGTTTGGATCGACTTTGCCAAACGCGACAGCAGCGGCATGCCGAGGATACAGGTCCACTATTCGACCGGGGATTACACCGAACGCGGGCGCGACGTGGCGCGCGGTCAGATCGAACGGATCGCGAGCCTTTTGGGGGCCAGCGCCCCGGAGTTCAGCCAATCTTTCTTTGCCGTACACGCGTCGGGTACGATGATGATGGGGCACGATCCACGGCAGTTTGTGACGGATCCCGATGGGCGGTGTCATGATCACTCCAATCTTTTCGTGGCAGGCGGGGCGTTGTTCCCGGCCAATTCCACCGCCAATCCGACCCTGACCATCGCAGCGCTTGCCCTGCGCACCAGCCGCGCCATGCGTGCGCAGATGGCTTCATGACCGGGCGAGCGACACCTCATGATCGGATGCGGGACCGATACATGCAGTTTCGCGGGCTGCGGCGGGTCTGTGCCGGTCTCTTTGTTCTTTTGTCGGGGGCTTATCTTGCTTGGCGATTGACCATCTTCAACACGGATGCGCCTGTTCTGTCGTGGCTCTTCTTCGGGGCAGAGGCCATTGGGGTTGCGCTGGCGCTCTTCACGATTTTCCTGTCCTGGGGCGCGACGAACCGCAAACCGGGGCCGGTTCCCGGCAATGCCAGTGTCGATGTCTTTGTGCCCACGTTCAAAGAACCGATTGATGTGATCCGTCGGACGTTAGAGGGGGCGGTGGCGATCGAGTATCCCCATCGCACCATCGTTCTGGATGATGCTGGGCGGGTGGATGTCCGCGCCTTGGCGCGTGACCTGGGATGCACATATCACGCAAGGGGCGAAAACATACATGCCAAGGCAGGCAACCTGAACTTTGGCCTGAGCAAAAGCACAGCGGAGTTCGTGATGGTGTTCGACGCCGATCACATCCCGCAACCGAACGCCATTCACCAATTGCTGGGCTATTTTGAAGATCCGCGTGTCGGCCTCGCACAGGCGCCGCAGGATTTCTACAACCTGACATCTTTGCAGTTCGTCAATGCACCCAACGGAGCGACCTGGCACGATCAAAGCTATTTCTATTCGATCATTCTGCCCAATGCTGACCGGTTCGACGGTGGGATTTGTGTCGGCACGGGCGTCATCTATCGTCGCTCTGCACTGGATGCTATTGGCGGCGTGCCGACCGATACGGTGACAGAGGACCTGCACACATCGTTGAAGATGCAAAAGGCCGGGATGGCGACGGCCTTTCATCCGGCCTCGGTCGCCTATGGCATCGGCGAAAGCAGGTTGTCGGACTACTACAAGGTGCGGCTGCGCTGGGCGCATGGCAACATTCACGCTTTGCGCCATGAGAACGTGTTTTTCTGCAAGGGGCTGAGCCTGCGGCAGCGGTTGAATTACCTGCTTGTGGGGCTGAACTATCTCGAAGGCTGGCAATACCTGATCTTCTATCTGATACCGGTTTATTCCCTGCTGACCGGCGTGCCGCCGTTTGAAATCACCTATTTCAATCTTGCGCTCATCATCGGGTTTCCCCTCGTCTCATACCTTCTGGTGCAGGAGTTTGCCTGTGGGTTCGGGCGGTTCTGGGTCAATGAGATTTACTCGATGATCCGGTTTCCCGTGGCAATATGTGCGTCGGCGGCTGTGTTCCGAAATAAGTTGAGCTGGCGACCGACCAGCAAACAGCAGGATGGGCGGATCGAGTGGCAAATGATGCTGCCACAGCTTTCGGTTGTTGGCCTCAGTCTGGGGGCTATTGTGTTCGCCGTGATCCAGGTATGGGGCGAGCCGCAAACCGGCGGTATGTCGCAACTGCTGATCAAGCCTGAGGCGATCAAGACCATTGATTGGACCGCAGAGTTTGAGGCGGGATACAGCCTTGATCTGCTGTTGGTGGCCGGGTTCTGGGCGATGCTCAACGTCATTCGTGGCCTGATCTTCGTGATGAAAATCATCAAGACAGCGCGCCAGACTCACGCCGATCATCGGTTCCGTGTGCCGTTGATGGTGGAGATGACGCCAAACTCTGAACATCGCGGGGCTTACGAGGTCGAAGAGATTTCTCTGTCCTATCTGCGCTTGAAAGACGGGTCTCAAGAGGCTTGGCAGGCGGGTGCGACCATTCCGGCGAGGCTTTATGTGCCATCAGGCCATGTCGATGTGCGATTGACCGCAAGCGCGGAAGAAGGAAACGCCTTTGATTTGCATTGGAACGGGTCAGAGGGCCGCCAAGTGCTGGAACACGCATTGTACTCTGTTGACTGGCATCGGCGACTGTTCCATTGGCAGGCGGAGTTCACGACGCCTTTGCGCTTTCTGGCCCGGGTTTTGCGTCTTGGACCCAAGGACCAGCCTGTGCAGCATTGGCGCCCGCGTTTGAGGCAAACGGAGACCGGTGAGCGGGTGTTGCACTATGTGGATCAAACGGGAGTGGAAGCTGGCTCGATGAAAGCACTCCCCTCGAAGCCCGCGATCATTGCCGTTGAGCCCGAGGTTAAAGTTGCCTTGCAGGGTCAACGTTAGGCCATTGTCCAACGCCGCATGTTTGATCGCAACATAAGCATCCTGCTGCATCGCGATAATCGCTTTGAGGCGCGCCACACTGCGCCTATCATGAACGCGGGTGTTCGCCTTGGGGAATGCCGGTAGATCGTTTCTTCAAGGTGATGAGAAAGATCCAGTCTTGGACATTCCTGACCAGCCGACCGCCGATCTGACAACACCGCGCACCTTCTGGGTGCCGCAGTTGCGGATCGTGTCGGGTTTGATCCTCTTTACGTTTGCCCTCACCCACTTTCTCAATCACAGTCTGGGTCTTGTCTCGGTCGAGGTGATGCAGACCGTTCAGGATGCCAGGACGTGGGTCACGCAGAGCTGGGTCGGCACGGCAACCCTGATCTCTGCCGCTGTCATTCATTTTGTTCTGGGGATCGCCAAGTTCATTGGTACGCGCACCTGGAAGATCGGCAAACGGGATATCATCCAGCTGCTCTTCGGGCTGCTGATCCCGGTCTTTTTGATCAAGCACGTGCTCGGCACCCGCGGCGTGCAGGAAATGTTCGGGATTGATGCGGATTACGATTACGTGCTGTGGGCGATGTGGTCGGACGAAGCGCTGAACATCGTCGTTCTGATGACGCTTGTTTGGGTACACGGGTGCATTGGCCTGCATCACTGGCTGATCGTTCGCGGCTGGTATCGCCGGACGTTCTGGCTGTGGAATGCCATTGCCGTGGCGGTGCCCGCCTTGGCCTATGCAGGGTTCGTGACCGCCGGGCGGGTCAGCGCGATGCAGGCGAGTTATTACTACAATCCGATCACAGCCGGGCAATACGCGACATTTGAGACAACGGTTCAGGTGACCAATATGATCTACTACCTGATCCTTGCCGCCGCCGTGGCCATATGGGGCCTTCTTCTGGCCCGGCACCGCTTTTCAAGCCGCATTCTTGTCACCTATGGCGACACGCGCGCGGTTTCCGCACCCAGGGGGCTGTCGGTGCTTGATATCAGCCGGATCAACCGCATACCCCACGCGTCTGTATGTGGTGGCCGTGCCCGGTGTTCCACCTGCCGTGTGCGCGTGGTGGACGGGCAGGAGGCGCTGCCGCCGCCCTCCGAACACGAAACCAAGGTATTGGACCGGATCGGCGCGCCCGCGAATGTCAGGCTGGCCTGCCAATTGCGGCCAACTGATAACCTGACGATTTCAACGCTGATGCCCGGCAACGTGGATGCGACGCGCGGCACGGCGATCGACCGGTATCATTGGGGCGTGGAGCAAGAAGCCACGATCCTGTTCTGCGATCTGCGCGGGTTTACGAAGATGTCGGAAGGCAAGCTGTCCTACGACGTTGTGTTTCTGCTCAACCAGTTTCTGGGCCACATGGCAGAGGCCATTCAGGATTCGGGCGGTTTTGTAGACAAGTTCATGGGTGACGGGATCATGGCGATCTTCGGGATGGAGACCAGTGCCAAAGACAGTGCGGTTGACGCGATCAAGGCCGCGCGCGCCATGGGGGGCGTTCTGGACAGCCTTAATCAGACGTTGCATGATGAGCTGCCCGCGCCACTTCAGATCGGGATTGGGCTGCATACAGGACCGGTTGTGCTGGGCCGTATCGGGGCGGGCGACAGAACGGACGCGGCCGCACGGATCACTGCGCTGGGTGAAACGGTCAATACCGCTAGCCGTTTGGAGGGACTAACGAAGTCCTTGGGCGTTCAGATCGTCGTGTCGGACGCCACGATCAAGGCCTCGGGTATGGCACCCGATGCGGCGATGGAGCGTCGGGATGTCGATGTCAGGGGGCTGAGCCAGCCCGTGCCGGTCTACACCGTCAGTCGCGCGACCGACTTGCCGGTTTTGGACGGGGCTTGATGCGTTGGGCCGTCGTTCAGCGTGAACATGCGTGGCGATCGTCAAACCTGTTACAAATTCGTCATGGCCGGAGACTAACCACGCATGATCGCAACGGATGGAGAGCACCCCGTGACTGACCTGACTGCCCTTGATGGCTCCCCCGTCTCTTCGCTGTGTTTTGGCTGCATGCAGTTTGGCGGCTCGGCGGATGCGTCTGACAGCCGAGAGATGTATGAGGCCAGCCGCGCGGCGCGGGTGAACTTCTTTGATACAGCCTATGCCTATACCGATGGCGCGTCTGAGACGTTGCTTGGGGAGTTCGTCAAACAGGACCGCGAGCGGCTGATCCTTGCGACCAAGGCGGCATATACAGGCGGCAGCGGGCGAGACACGATCCTCAAGCAGTTTGATGAAAGCCGAAAGCGGTTGAAGCTTGATATGGTGGACATTTTATACCTGCATCGCTGGGACCCGGACACAGCCCTGGAAGAGACGTTTGAAACCCTGCACGGGCTACAGCAGGCCGGGGCGATCCGATACATCGGCATGTCGAACTTCGCCGCATGGCAGGTGATGAAAGCGCAAGGTGTGGCATGCAATCTGGGCACGCGCATTGATATTCTGCAACCGATGTATTCGCTGGTGAAACGTCAGGCCGAGGTGGAAATCCTGCCTATGGCACTATCCGAAGGCCTTGCGGTTGCGCCGTACTCTCCGCTTGGCGGCGGGCTGTTGTCGGGAAAGTACCGCGCCGGGGGCACGGGGCGTTTGTCGCAGGATAAACGGTATGCTGCGCGGTATGGACAGGACTGGATGCATCAGACCGCCGAGGATTTGGTGGCGGTTGCGGCTGACTTGGGCGTCCATCCCGCGACGCTTGCCGTTGCGTGGGCCGCGCAGAACCCTGGTGTGACGGCGCCCATCATCAGTGCGCGGACCGCCGAGCAACTCAAACCTTCTTTGGATGCTTTGAATGTGGTGTTGAGTGCGGAAGACTACGCGCGCATTGAACAGCTTTCGCCGCGCCCGGCACCTGCGACGGATCGATTGGAAGAGGCAGGTTAAGCGGGCCCGCCGGCGACATTGGTTTCCCAATGCTCACCCATCGCGACAATGCAGGACGTGCCGTTGGAATAGTTCTGCACCACGAACCATGCCCCGCTGGATTCCTTGACCCAGACCTCTAACATCGTTTCGGGATCGCGGAGGCCCATGCCTTGCCGTTGTGCACCGAGATTGTCCTTCAGCGTCGCTATCATGCGCGTGCTGTCATCGCAGCTGACATCGCCCATCTGCGCCTGACTTAGCGACGGAATAGACAGAGCGAACGCGGCTGCGAGTAGAAAACGAAACAACATGATCAGATGGTAGCGCGCCTTTTGTGGTCTTGTAACAGTTTTATGACGGCCTGTGGATAAATCGAAGCAACTGTGTTTCTCGCGACATGGCTTTCAGGCGTTTGCCGCTATTTTCGTCATCTATTCGTTACGAAATTGTAATCAACGTGATTCAAAACTGTCGCCGCTCTGTTGCTTTGCAGCCGTAGACCGCCCGAAACACAGGGGGCGATATGCTGCAAATCGATGCTCTGACAAAGCGGTTCGGGGAGAATACGGCAGTGGATGCTGCCAATATCCTCGTCGAGAAACCTACCATGATCGGGATCATCGGGCGGTCGGGCGCGGGCAAATCGACCCTGCTGCGCATGGTGAATCGCCTAAGCGATGCCTCCGAGGGCACGATCACGTTTGAAGGTGAGGACATCACGGCCCTCAAAGGTGCGGCCAAGCGGGCGTGGCAATCTCGCTGTGCGATGATCTTTCAGCAGTTCAATCTTGTGCCGCGTATGGATGTTGTCTCCAACGTGTTGCACGGGACGTTAAACAAACGCTCGACGCTGGCGACGATGTTCAACCTCTACCCGCAGGCTGACATTCACAAAGCTATCGAGATACTGGACCGTTTGGGCATCGCCGAACAAGCGCCCAAACGGGCCGAAGCCTTGTCTGGCGGTCAGCAGCAACGCGTCGCTATTGCGCGTGCGCTGATGCAGGACCCCAAGATCATTCTGGCGGATGAGCCAATCGCCTCCCTTGATCCGATGAATGCGCAGGTGGTGATGCAATCCCTGCGGCGCATCCATGAAGGAGACGGGCGGATGGTGATCGCCAACCTGCACACCCTGGATACAGCACGCCGCTATTGTGACCGCGTCATCGGGATGCGGGACGGGCGGATCGTGTTTGACGGCACGCCCCAGCAACTGACCACGGGTGTCGCGCGCGACATCTACGGCGCGGGCGCGGATTTTTCCGAGGCCGCCACGTCCACCGAAATTGACACACTGGACAGACCGGAGGTTCGCGAAGCCGAAGTCTACGTCTGAGCCAGTTTCGCCCGGCCATCCCGGCGGGCCCACTTCATCCAACCTTCATCAACCCTAACGGAGACGACAGATGAAAAAGACCCTCGCACTGGCGCTTGTCGCCACAACAGCCCTCAGCTCGGGCGCATTCGCGGAAGAGATCACCGAGTTCCGCATCGGCATTCTGGGCGGCGAAAACGCGCAGGACCGCTTGAACTCCTACCAGTGTCTGGCGGACTACACGTCCGAGGCGCTGGGCGTTGAAACCAAGCTCTTCGCGCCTGCGGACTACAACGGCGTGATCCAGGGCCTGCTGGGCGGTATGATCGACATGGCGTGGCTGGGTGCATCCTCTTACGCGGCCACCTACCTGCAGGACCCTGAAGCGGTTGAGCCTGTGCTGGTCAAAGTGAACATCGACGGTTCCATCGGCTATCACTCCATCGGCTTTGCACGCGTGGACAGCGGCATCACTTCGCTGGACGACATGGAAGGCAAGGTCTTTGGCTTCGGTGATCCGAACTCCACCTCCGGCTACCTGATCCCGTCGATTGAAATCCCCCAGTACAAAGACGGCATCACCATGGAATCGGGCGAGTACTTTGGCGAAGTCAAATTCACCGGCGGACATGAGCAGACCATCGTTGCCGTCAACAACGGCGACATCGACGCGGGCGTGACCTGGGCCGATGGTCAGGGCAACTGGGAAGACGGCTACAACTCCGGCGCGCTGCGCAAGGCGGTGGATGCGGGTCTGGTGGACATGAACGACATGGTCCAGATCTGGAAATCTGCTGTCATCCCCGAAGGCCCGGTTGTCCTGCGCAAAGCGCTGCCGGCTGAGGTTCGCGAAACCATGACCGCGCTGGTCGACGGCCTGCATGAGCGTGACGAAGACTGCGCTTACGGCGTGGCCGCGGGCGACACGCTCGGCTTCCAGCCGGTGACACATGACACCTACATTTCCATCGTCGAGGCCCGCAAAGCCAAAATCGGTGGCTAAGCCATTTTCATGACGCATCCGGCAGTCCCTTCCCCTTAGGGACTGCCGGACTTTTTATGACGCCCGGGGGCAGCATGGCCGACATATCACTCGGTGGTTCGCCACAAAGCGTGGACAGTATCCAGTCCAGCTATATGGCGCAGGTGCAAAGGCGCAGGCTTTACGGTGGCCTGACGCTTTTGATTTTCGTTGTCCTGATGGTCTCGGGTTTCAACGTTGCGGATGATCGCAACGCGGGCGGTTTCTGGGAAGGCTTGCACCAAATCGGCGACTATCCCGCCGATGTGCTGTCGGAAGCGTGGGAAAAACGCGCGGACCTGCCCGGCTTGATCGCCAAGTATTTCCCTGCATTGGTTGAGACGATCAACATTGCCGCCGTGTCTACTTTGATCGGGGCGATTGGCGGCTTGTTTTTGTCCTTGCTGGGGACGAGAGGCCTTGCCAAATGGCCGCGCCTTATCCCGGTCTTTCGTCGCATCTCTGATATCATGCGCGCGGTCCCGGAGATCGTGATTGCCCTGATGTTGATCTTCGTGCTTGGCGGCGGGCCGGTGCCCGCGATGATTGCCATTGCCATCCACACCGCAGGCGCGCTTGGCAAACTCTTTTCAGAAGTTGCCGAGAACGCCGATCTGAAGCCCGTCGAAGGGCTGGCCTCAACCGGGGCAAGCTGGTCGCAGAAAATGCTGCTGGGTGTGCTGCCGCAGGTGGCGCCGAACTATGTCAGCTACGCGCTTCTCCGGTTTGAGATCAATATTCGCGCCTCCGCCATCCTGGGCTTCGTAGGCGCAGGTGGTTTGGGCTACGAGCTGCGCAATGCCATGGCTTGGGGCCCGGGCCGGTTTGATGAGGCAGGCGCGATTTTCATTCTGCTGTTCGGAACAATCGTCTTCTTCGATCAGGTCTCCAGCCGCTATCGTAACCGTCTGACAGAGGGGCAGGGACAATGAGTGCGGCGGACATTTCTCTGGCCAAGCACGAGGCTGACCGCCTGTTTCAGCGCAAGCGATTGATCGGCTTTGGAATCCCGGCCGTCATCGCGGTCTACCTCGTCTACATCTTCTTTGCGTTTGACATCCCGGGCCTTGCGCAGCGGGCGAACATGGACAATGCCGTCACGCTTGCCTCTGACAGCTGGTCCCACAAGGTGCACGTCACCCGCGACAACCGATCCGGAGAGGTCACCTATGCCGTAGAGGGTGAACGCAAGGGCGCATATCCAGACGGCGCGCGCCCTGATTGGGTGAGTGGTGATGAGATCATCACGATTGACCTCGGCGCCGACCACATCGTGCGTTACCTGCCGGACAACCGCACTGAGGTCGAGGTTCCCGGCTTCCCGCTGATCGAGGTTCAGGCAGAAGGGCGCACGCTGACCAGCAACCGGCCTGACGATCTGCCCGACTGGATTTCCGCCTCCAACCGCCGCATCGGGATCACCACGCCCGAGGGCCGCATCACCATGACCGGGTCCCGCACGGAAGTGTTCAACTACTTCCCGGGGTGGGAGCTTTTCTGGTTCACGCTCGATAGCCCCTATCATGGGAAAAGCCTTGGCACGATCCTGTTCGGAGAGCGCATTGTGGCGGAGCAGTCCAACATCTCTGGCGCCCTGTCTGAGTGGTGGAACAACAAGATGTGGCGACACAAGGACGTGGCCTGGGCCATTGGCGAGACGATCCTGATGGCGTTCCTGGGCACGATGGGGGCGGCCATTCTCGCGCTGCCGCTTGCGTTCCTGGCGGCCAAGAGGTTCTCACCCTTCATGTTCCTGCGGGCGGCGACTCGGCGGTTTTTCGACTTCGTGCGCGGTGTTGATGCGCTGATCTGGACGGTTGTGTTGGCCCGTGCGTTTGGGCCGGGGCCGCTGACGGGCGCGTTGGCCATCCTGATCACGGACACGGGGACGTTCGGCAAGATTTTCTCGGAAGCCCTGGAAAACGTCGATGACAAGCAGATCGAAGGTGTTGCGTCCACCGGGGCCAAGCCGCTGCAGCGTTACAGGTTTGGCGTGATCCCGCAGGTCGTGCCGGTGCTGCTCGCCCAAATCCTCTATTTCCTCGAATCCAACACCCGCTCGGCCACCATCATTGGGGCGATCACGGGCGGTGGGATCGGTCTGATGCTGACCCAGGCAATCCAGACGCAAAAGGACTGGGAAGAGGTGGCCTATTACATCGTCCTGATCGTGGTTATGGTGATGTTCATGGACTGGTTCTCTGGCTGGCTGCGCGGCAAACTGATCGGGCGCAAGGACTGATGGCAAAGCTGTCAGCCGATACCCCGTTCATTCACCCCGACTGCGAAATCACCGACAGCACATTTGGTGAATTTGTCGAGATCGGCAAAGGCAGCCGTGTGTCCAATTCAGAGTTCGGCGACTACAGCTATTGCGACCGCTATGCCGATATTGCGAATGCGCAGATTGGCAAGTTCTCAAACATTGCGGCTTTCTCACGCATAGGGGCCACGGATCACCCGTTGCACACGGCGTCGTGCCATCATTTCCTCTATCGCTCTCACGACTATTGGGATGACGCCGCGCGGGATGAGGTGTGGTTTGAACTCCGCAGATCCCGCACCGCGTTTATCGGCCATGACACATGGATCGGTGCCGGTGCCATGATCAAGCCCGAGGTGACGCTGGGCCATGGCGCGGTTGTGGCGGCGGGGGCTGTCGTGACGAAGGATGTAGACCCCTACACAATCGTCGCCGGAACACCCGCCAAACCCATGCGCCTGCGCCAACCGCCCGAGATCGCGGATCGGCTGATGGCGTTAGCATGGTGGGATTGGTCGCATGACGCGCTGCGCGGGGCGTTGGAGGATTTTCGGTCGCTTGAGGCAAAGGCGTTTCTGGAGAAGTACGGCGGATAGGATCTGTGGATTTAAATGCTGTTCGAGTTTTCGAACTTGTCGTCCGCAGAGCCCTTCAGGTTGGGTAAACGTATTGAAGTTAAACGCATTCTGCTTAGGCTGATGATCACTAAATTTGACTGTTAAATTGACTTAGGAATTATCAACTATGCGCATGAAACTTATCTTGGTTGCAACTGCACTTACTCTGACTGGATGTGACGGCAAACCGAGTTTGCCGTCTGACACTGAGGCAGAAGAGCTCTTGCTCACCCGAGAAGTTGCAATCAACACCTACAAGTTTGTGGTGCATGACGTGTCCTGTGCCTATGGGGATCCGAAGAAAAGCGCCAAAACAGATGAATGGATGGCGGTCTGTAGCTACGATATGACGGCACAGGAGCTTGCTACCAGCCGAACAAGCGGTGATCGTGTTGTGGCCGAGAGGCGTTTGCAGGGCGATTTTCCGATTTTTTGGCGCGAGAAAACCAGTCATGACGGTACCACGGCTACGTGGGAGATTGAGGGCAAACGGTTTTGGTGAACAAACAATTCCGCCGGTCCACTTTGTTCATGACTTTGATCTAAACTAGGGTCTCCAACTGTCATGACAGATGACTGCGCGTTGTGGCATGACGTAGAAATTTCGGTTTTGCATCTACCCCTCCAACGTCAACGTCACCCGGTCCCCTACGAACCATGTCCGCCCGTACTCGACAGGCTGGTTAAACTTGTCCACGTTCACGCCCGACGACTTGATGAGCGGATCCCCTTCTGACACCTGAAGGTGCAGCGCGTGGGTGGGGGAGGCGCGGACGGCTGTCAATCGGGTGGAGGCGCGGGTGTAGTCTGTGACGCCGGCGCTTTGAAGGGATTCGGTCACGCTGCTGGTCGTGCCAAGCGCCTCTCCGATACCTGCGACACGGGCCAAGGGGAAGATGCTTTCAAATACGGCTATCGGCTGACCGTCTGCCAGTGACAGGCCGTGATACGCGCAGACCGGATCACCCGTTGCAATGCGCAGCGCGTGGGCTTCCCCATCCGTGGCAGAGCGATCCTCAACCTGCAGCACGCGTTTCTCCGGCGTGCGTCCCGCCGCGATCAGGTTTTCATGGAACCGCACCCGTTTACCAATGGGGTAATCCGTAGGCGTGGCCGCCACGAACACTCCGGCACCACGGCGTGTTCGGACAAGCCCTTCCTCAACCAGAGCGGACATTCCATGGCGGACGGTATGCCGGTTGACCCCGAAACGGTCTGCCAGCGCCGCCTCGGTTGGAAGCTTGTCACCGGGCATGTAGCGTCCTTCGGCAATATCGCCCCGCAAGGCGTTTGCGATTGCCTTCCAAACCGGGGTTTTCCCCCGAGGGGTTGATGCCGTGTCACGCAAGTTTCACAAATTTCCGCTGTCTTTGGGTCGTGAATGATGTATGATTAGTATAGTTGTATAGTAAACAGAAAAGTTGTCGAGATGAAAGACTCTTTCGACGAACACGCAGACCGAAAAGCCTGGATGAGCCTTTTGGCCAAAGCCCCGGAAGGGCGCGTCGCCGCGTTGCTGGATGCTGCCATGCTCCGTCCGGACTTCGCATGGCTCAGGGCGCCCGAGATCGGAAGCACCATGGTGCGCGGTCGTGCAGGCGGGACGGGTGCCCCCTTCAACCTGGGAGAAATCACCGTGACCCGCTGTGCGCTGAGGCTGTCGAGCGGTGAGGTGGGGCATGCCTACATTCAGGGGCGACGCAAGGCGGATGCGGAGGCGGCAGCCATTGTCGATGCCTTGATGCAGGGTGCTGAGGCGAACGCGGTACGCGCTGCGATCTTGACCCCCCTGCAAGACGCGCTTGAGACGTCCAAAACAGCTCGCGCGGCGAAAGCGGCCGCGACCAAAGTTGAGTTTTTTACGATGGCCCGGGGGGAGGACTGATGCAGGTGGATACACTGACAGGCGGTTTTGAAAATCCGGCCATCCAGTCTGCCCATGCGTTCCGCAGTGTCATGGAAGCGATGGCGCGTCCCGGGACAGTGCAGGAGATTCACGGGGCCACACCGCCCGCGCCGCTTTCAAACGCGGCAGGGTGCGTTTTGCTGACGTTTTGTGATGCGGACACGCCGGTCTATTTGGCCGGTGACGCAGATACTGATGAGGTACGCGCGTGGCTTGCGTTTCATACCGGTGCGCCTGTCACGGGCCCTTCCCATTGCATGTTTGCCGTGGGGAATTGGGACGCGCTCACCCCGCTTTCGGTCTATCAGATCGGAACCTCGGAATACCCCGACCGGTCCGCCACGCTGATCGTGGAATGCCCGGTGCTTGAGCAAAAGGGCGCATCGCTCAAAGGCCCCGGGATCAAAACGAGCGCGGCGCTGTCGCTGCCAGAAGTTGGGGCGTTTCAGGCCAACAGCGCGCTTTTCCCACTCGGGTTGGATTTCATACTGACATGCGGAAGTCAACTTGCCGCGTTGCCCAGAACGACGGAGGTGACCTGATGTATGTCGCAGTCAAAGGTGGTGAGCGCGCTATCGAAAGCGCCCATGCCTGGCTTGCCGAGGAACGCCGTGGTGACACGGATGTGGCCGAGCTCAGCATCGCCCAAATCCGCGAGCAGCTGAAACTTTCCGTGGATCGGGTGATGGCCGAAGGTTCGCTCTATGATCCGGATCTGGCGGCACTGGCGATCAAGCAATCGCGCGGCGATCTGATTGAGGCGATCTTCCTGATCCGGGCCTATCGAACGACGCTTCCGCGCTTTGGGGCGTCCGCCCCGGTCGACACAGGTGCCATGGCCTGCGACCGTCGTATTTCCGCGACCTTCAAGGATTTGCCGGGCGGCCAGGTTCTGGGCCCGACTTTCGACTACACGCACCGTTTGCTGGATTTCAAACTGGCCGCGGATGGGGATGTGCCTGAGGCGCCATCCATCACGCCCGACCTGTCCGAGGTGCCCCATGTCACGGAGTTTCTGAACCAGGAGGGGCTGATCGAAGAGGCCCCATTTGAGGACACAACGCCGCCCGATCTGACGCGCGAACCGTTGGAAATGCCGGCAGATCGCGCGCTTCGGCTGCAAGCGCTGACCCGCTCGGACGAGGGGTTCACGCTTGGCCTCGCCTATTCCACGCAGCGGGGTTACGCGCGCAACCACGCCTTTGTCGGGGAGTTGCGCATCGGGGCGGTTGCGGTCGAGATGGACATCCCCGAATTGGGTTTTGCCGTCGAGATCGGAGAGGTCACGTTGACCGAGTGTGAGACGGTCAACCAGTTCAAAGGGTCCAAGACAGAACCGCCGCAATTCACACGGGGCTATGGCCTTGTCTTCGGCCAGTCAGAGCGCAAGGCGATTTCTATGGCGTTGGTGGACCGTGCCTTGCGGTGGGAGGAACTGGGCGAAGATAATGTCGGTGCTCCGGCGCAGGATACGGAATTCGTCCTCTACCACGCGGATAATATTCAGGCGACTGGGTTCCTCGAACACATCAAGCTGCCCCACTACGTCGATTTCCAGTCAGAGCTTGAACTGGTGCGCAAATTGCGGCGCGAGGCGGGTGTGGATCAGGTGCAGGAGGCTGCGGAATGAGCGACTACAACTTCGCATATCTTGACGAACAAACCAAACGCATGATCCGGCGGGCCATTCTGAAGGGGCTCGCTATCCCCGGCTACCAGGTGCCGTTCGCCAGCCGCGAAATGCCTATGCCCTACGGTTGGGGTACAGGTGGCGTGCAGGTGTCCGCTGCGGTGCTGACGCCGGATGACACGCTGAAGGTCATTGATCAGGGCGCGGATGACACCACCAACGCCGTTTCGATCCGAAGCTTCTTTGAGCGCACGGCGGGGGTTGAGACCACGACCACCACGACCGAGGCCTCGGTGATCCAGACACGTCACCGCATTCCGGAAGAGCCGCTGACCGAGGATCAAATTCTGGTCTATCAGGTGCCAATTCCGGAGCCGCTGCGGTTTTTGGAGCCGCGCGAGAGCGAGACGCGCAAGATGCATAGCCTGGAAGAATACGGGTTGATGCATGTGAAGCTTTACGAGGACATTAGCCGCCATGGTCACATCGCCACCTCCTATGCCTATCCGGTGAAGGTGGAAGGGCGCTACGTGATGGACCCGTCCCCGATCCCCAAATTCGACAACCCGAAACTGGGCGATATGGCGGCGATCCAGCTGTTTGGCGCAGGACGCGAACAACGCATATATGCGCTGCCGCCTTACACGCAGGTGGTCAGCCTGGATTTTGAAGATCACCCGTTCGAGGCCTCAAAAGCCGATCACTGTTGTGCACTTTGCGGGGCGCATGACTCTTATCTGGATGAGGTGATCGTCGATGATGCAGGCGGGCGCATGTTCGTGTGCTCTGACACGGATTACTGCCAATCGCGTATCGCCGCCGGCTACCGAGGGCCCGCAAGCCAGGAGGACG
Source organism: uncultured Roseovarius sp. (assembly GCA_963422235.2). Taxonomy (GTDB): domain Bacteria; phylum Pseudomonadota; class Alphaproteobacteria; order Rhodobacterales; family Rhodobacteraceae; genus Roseovarius. The sequence goes on along the minus strand of CAXMWV010000002.1, from coordinate 541,981 downwards.
CGGCATGACCCCGTTGCTGTCTGTGAAAGGTGTGACGAAACACTACGGCCCTCATATCGGGTGCGAGGATGTGTCTTTTAACCTCTATCCCGGCGAAGTCATGGGCATCGTCGGCGAAAGCGGATCGGGGAAGTCGACACTGCTGAACTGCATGGCCGGACATCTGCCCCCCGATGCGGGTCAGGTGATCTTCGACACGCGCGGCGATGGTCCGCGCGACACACTGACCATGTCGGAACCCGAACGCCGGATGCTGGGACGCACCGACTGGGCCTTTGTGCACCAGCACGCCCGCGATGGGCTGCGCATGGGTGTCTCGGCTGGCGGCAATGTGGGGGAACGGCTGATGGCCGTGGGCCAGCGTCACTATGGCGATATTCGAACCCAGGCCACGGACTGGTTGGAGCGTGTCGAGATCGACTGCGACCGGGTGGATGACAGGCCGACGACCTTTTCGGGTGGGATGCAGCAGCGTTTGCAGATTGCACGCAACCTTGTGACTGGCCCGCGTCTGGTGTTCATGGATGAGCCGACGGGCGGGCTGGATGTCTCGGTGCAGGCGCGGCTTTTGGATTTGCTGCGCGGATTGGTGCGCGACATGGGGCTCTCGGCCATTATCGTCACGCACGACCTGGCCGTGGTGCGACTGTTGGCAGATCGCTTGATGGTCATGAAATCCGGGCGCGTGGTTGAAGCGGGACTGACCGATCAGGTGCTCGACGATCCGCAGCATGCCTATAGCCAGCTTCTTGTCAGTTCCGTTTTGCAGGTGTGAGATATGATTGAGCTTAAAGACGTTTCCAAGACCTTCACGCTGCACAATCAAGGCAGCGCTGTTATCGAAGTCATCAGCGATGTGTCCTTCACGGTTGTCCCCGGCGAATGCGTGGCCCTGACCGGGGCGTCGGGGGCGGGCAAATCCACGCTGATGCGGATGATCTATGGCAACTACCTGACGCAATCGGGCTCCATCCGGATCGGGGATGTGGACCTTGTGCAGTCTGAGCCGCGCGACGTGATCGGCCTTCGGCGCGAGGTGCTGGGCTATGTCAGTCAGTTTTTGCGGGTGGTTCCACGCGTGCCAACTGTGGATGTGGTGGCAGACCCGTTGCGGGCATTGGGCGTTCCCGTGGACGCAGCACAAGCCCGGGCGCGGGACTTGCTCACGCAACTGAACATCCCTGAAAGGCTTTGGTCGCTTTCACCCACCACGTTTTCAGGGGGTGAGCAGCAGCGCGTGAACATCGCCCGTGGATTTGCGCATGCCTATCCCGCGATGCTGTTGGATGAACCGACGGCCAGCCTGGATGCGACGAACCGTGAAATCGTGTTGTCGCTTATTGAAGAGGCCAAGGCGCGGGGGGCTGCGATCATCGGTATCTTCCACGACGAAGCCGCGCGTGCCCGCGTCTGCGACCGGGAGATAGATGTCTCGCGCTTCACACCCAAGGTGGCGGCATGACACCCATCAGCCAGAACCCCGGGCGGTTGATTGCCGTGGTCGGACCGTCTGGTGTGGGCAAGGACAGCGTGATGCGGGGTATCCATGATGCGTTACCCAGTATGCATTTGGTACGTCGGGTGATCACGCGCGCGCCTGAGTTGGGTGGGGAAGTCTATGACTCCGTCTCTGTGGATGAGTTTCACGAGATGGCAGAGAACGGCGCGTTCGCGGTGCATTGGGGCGCACATGGGTTGCACTATGGTATTCCCGTCACCGTCAAATACCAGTTGAACAAGGGCACGGATTGCCTCGCCAATTTTTCGCGCACGGCTTTGAAAGAGGCCACTGAGGTCTTTGCACGCGTTGTGGTTCTGAACATCACGGCCAGTGCTGAGACCCTTGCCGCACGGCTGGAGGAGCGCGGCCGGGAAAGCGAAGACGAGATTGCAAAGCGGTTGGCCCAAGCTGACAAGCCGTTGCCGCAGGGGCTTGAGGTCATCCATCTGTCCAACGATGGATCCCTCTTCCAAACTGTCGCGCGTGCCACGTCATTGTTGCACCCGGCCCCCGCGCCGGCGGAAAGGGGTGTGATATGAATTCTCCGTTTGCACCGAATTCGTTGGCACCCTCCGTCGAAATGCGAGAGGTGGGTGATCTTTGCCTTGCCAATGCCCGGTTGGTTCTGCCCGATCTTGTTCTTCATGGTGCGTTGACGATTGAGCAGGGTGTGATCACCGAAGTGGCGGAAGGCGATCATGTGCCTGAAGGTGCCATTGATTGCGCAAGCGACCTGGTGCTGCCCGGGCTCGTTGAGCTGCACACTGACAATGTGGAGCGCCATATTGAACCGCGCCCTTCGGTGGATTGGCCCCACCTTCCGGCGCTTCTGGCCCATGACGCGGAATTGGCGGGCGCAGGGATCACCACCGTGTTTGATGCCATGCGCGTCGGCTCCATCCACAGCGGCAAGGGGCGGTACATCAATTACGCAAGAGGGCTGGCGGATGAATTGCTGGCGGCGCGGGCGCAGGGCTTTTTCAAGATCAGCCACTTCCTGCACTTGCGGGCGGAGATTTGTTCGGAAACCTTATTGGAAGAGCTGGCCACGTTCACGGCTGAGGATCGTGTCGGCATTGTCAGCTTGATGGACCACACGCCGGGACAGCGGCAGTTTCGCGACCTGACCGCCCTCAAAACCTATGTCGCCAAGAAACGTGGAATGAATGATGAAGAGTTTGCCGCGCATGTCGAAAACCTTCTGCGATTGCAGGAGGAGTACGGCGCAAAGCACGAAGCGGGCGCTGTGGTTGAGGCTCGTCGCCTGGGCGCGGTGCTGGCCAGCCATGATGACACGACGTCCGAGCAGGTGGCGACTTCCGCACACAACGGCGTGGGTTTTGCGGAGTTTCCGACGACAGCTGAGGCAGCGGAGGCCTGTCGCGCCCACCACATCGCGGTGATGATGGGAGCCCCGAACCTGATCCGGGGCGGATCGCATTCTGGCAACGTTGCGGCGGAAAGCCTAGCCGAGGCCGACCTGCTGGACATCGTTTCGTCGGACTATGTGCCGTCCGCGCTGCTTCTGTCGGCCTTTCACCTTGCACGCATCTGGGATGACATTCCACGCGCGGTCGCGACGGTGACCCGCAATCCAGCAGATGCCGCGCAGTTGCACGACCGGGGTGCGCTGGAACCGGGCCTGCGAGGCGATGTTCTGCGCGTGCGCCCGGTGGGTGAGACTCCGCTTTTGCGGGGTGTTTGGAGCCAGGGCTGCAAAGTCGGATAAGCGGCCTTTGCTGGTGTCTTTAGTGGATTGTCAGGTTGTCTCTAGGCGGAACTTGAGGAACGTTTCGCCTGCGTAGTCAACTTTTCCGACTTGCGTGGCTCCCAACTTCTTAAGCGCGCCAAAATGCCTCCGCGTTGGTGGCAAAAGGAACGTCACAAAGGGGATGCGCCGGTCGGCGGCGGCATACGCTATGGCCTTTTGGGAGATACGCTTGCCCAGCCCGAAAGCGCCCGGTTTGAGCACAAGGCCGTAGTCCCACTCGTCGCTTTCCTTTTGAAACCCGCCCCAGCCTACGTAGTGCCCGTCCGCAAGAAACGCCCAATGGCCGAGGCCGTCGCGGGTCCAGCATGCTTCCTTCTGCGCGATGAAGCGCTCCGCGTCTTCAACGGTCCACGCGGATGTCAAAAGCGGCATATGCTCTGCCACCCGAGGGTCGGACATATGCGCGGCAATCTCAGCCGGATTTACTTCGGTCAGACGGGCGAAAGTGATCTCGGTCATTTCAGAAGAAGCCTTCGGAAGTTTTTTGCGCCAAGTGAACCAACGGTCTTGTCAAAATTCGTACCCTAGCGATGACGCTGCGCGATAAGCATGGCGACCGGGCCTGTCACCGGAACGGACAGCACCCGAGCGGTGCCGGTTGCGGCAATTGCGTCCGATACGTCCTGCAGCGCAAGGAAACGACCCGCACCACGTAGTTTCAGGGTTTCGCGGATGACGGTTTGAACGACCCCCTCCGCGGGCTGATCCGCGCAGAAAGCCAGGCACAACAACCCGCCCGGGCGCAGCACGCGCTGCATCTCCGCAATAGCGCGATCGGGCCGCATTGCGGTTTCCAGCGCCCAGGCACAGGTCACCACGTCAAATGTTCCATCCAGAAATGGCATCGCCTCCAACCGGCCAAGGGCTGTCTCACATGAAATATCGCGGCAGCGCCGCAGCATTGCCTCTGACGGGTCAAGCAGGGTGAGGTTGCCCGGCCCGATAACGCCTTCGCGGATCAGGCGGCGGGCAAACGCCCCGGTGCCACAACCGGCATCCAGCAAGCGCATACCCGGTGAGGCAGACACGCGTACGGCGGCTTCCAAAGCGGCCTGCGCCTCACCCCCGGCATAGCGCAACCAGCGACGATGCAGGCGGTCGTAATCAGGGGCCAGTCTTTCGTAGAAGCCAGCCAAATCTGGATATGTCGGGGCCATCGTCATGGGGCGTGCCTGTGCATGGAGGTATTGGTGGGTTAATTCGGCCGTTGTGCGATGAAGAACGGGTTGAGACGGCTTTTGCCAAAATACTGGCATTCGAGGATATCGAACCCGGCTGCGATGAGCGCATCGTGCACGTCGGATTTTCTGAGCATCGCGACGGGCGGAGCGATCCCGACCACACGAAGGGCGCGCACCAGCCAGCGCAGGCCAAAGAACCCGTCCCCTAGACACACGGTTTTCGAGATGAAAAGGCCACCCGGTTTGGTCTGCGTGAAGACGGCGTGAAGCACCGCTGGCAGATCATCGACAAGGTGCAAAAGGCTGAATGCGGTGACGACGTCAAACGGCGTCTCGCCAATCTTGTCATCCGCTGCGGCGATCTGGAATGTCAGGTTACGGACAGGTGCATCCTTTTGCTTTCCTTCGGCAATCGAGATCATTTCGCGGGATATGTCTGTCGCGGTATATGCGGCGACGGACGAGGCCAGTTGCAGCGCCGTGCTGCCTGTGCCGCAGCCGATTTCCAGAACTCTGTCCTCGGCGCGCATAAGGCTGCGAAGGCGGGTCAGTTTTTCCTCGTAGGCGGTCGGGTCACCGACTGGTTTCTTGGCGTATTTCGGCGCGATCTTGTCCCAGAACGAGGCGGCGTCCGTGTAAGTAGATGCGGTTTGCATGGGGTAAACTCCTTGGATGACGCCGCTCTAGCTGTTCATGAGCAAACAGTGGATTGCCGAAATTCCTACATTTGGTATACGCAAATGCATGAACTGGGATGCGATTTCTTTTGATTGGAACCAAGTGCGGGCGTTCCTTGCGACGGCCGAAGAGGGTTCGTTCAGCGGGGCCGCGCGGGCGCTGAAAACCACGCAGCCCACGGTCGGTCGGCAGGTGTCAGAGCTTGAGGCCAAGCTTGGCGTTATCCTTGTTGAGCGCAGTGTGCGGGGGCCGTCTTTGACCGAAGCAGGCCGGGATCTTCTGGATCACGTGCGCACCATGGGGGAGGCAGCGACGCTGATCTCCATGGTGGCAACGGGCAAATCCCAGGAGGTGACAGGTGAGGTGACGTTGACGGCCACGGATCTGTTGTCGGCGACGGTGTTGCCTGAACTACTGACCCCTCTGCGAGAGACGGCGCCAGGTATTCGCGTCCGGATCATTGCATCCTCGGACGTGCAGAACCTGACGCAGCGCGAGGCAGATATTGCGATTCGCCATGTCAGACCGGAACAGCCCGATCTGATTGCACGTCATGTGGGTGATTTCCGTGCAAACCTTTACGCGGCAACGTCATACCTGGACCGGGTGGGGCGCCCGCAAACCCCGGGCGATGTGGCGGAGTATGATTTTGTTGGAAATGCCGACCCGGTGCGCCTGATGGCCCCATTGCACAGTATGGGCATTCCCTTGCGTGAAGAAAGCTTCGTGATGTCCAGCGCAAACGGCGTGGTCGCGTGGGAGCTGGTCCGGGCGGGGTACGGCGTTTCCATGCAGCCGGAAGTGCTGGGCGATGGTGACCCGAACATGGAGAAAGTGCTGCCCGATTTCCCGTCGCTGGAGTTCCCGATCTGGCTTGTCACCCATCGGGAACTGCAAACCAGCCGTCGCATTCGGATCGTCTTTGACCTGTTGGCGCGGGGTTTGGCGGAAGCGTCCCGGGGCCTTGCCCAAACGTCATGATCAATCGCCCTTGACGGTATCATGGCCTGCCGCCTAAGACGCACGTAGGCCACAGACGCCCGCCGCCCGCTGACATTCTGTCCCGGTGAAGTTCTGCCTTAAGCAAAACCTTCGTCATCCTCGGCAATCGTCGCGTGGATGGTAATGCGGGCCCCGTCCTTAACAACTGCGGCGTAAGCTGAAAGGAATACGGGGTTATGTTGTCCCTTACTTACACTGTTCGAAACGGTCCGGTGGGCCTGATCTTTGTCAATTCGCGGCTGGGGTGCGGACATGACGCGTAGTTTGCCCACACCGACGCAGGCCAAACAGCAGGCCAAGGAGCTGCGAGAAACACTGTCGGCCCAGGGCACGCGCATTGGCCACTCCGAAGCTTTGGAGAAGGTCGCGCATCATTACGGGTTTCGCGACTGGAATGCGATGTTTGCGGCCATCCGGGACCGAGCGCCTGAGAATTTGCAACCTGGCGGGCGTGTGCGAGGTGCGTACCTGTCGCAGGCTTTCACCGCGACGGTCGTGTCTGCCGCAGCCCTTCGTCCGGGATGGTTCCGGGTGGTGCTCGATCTTGATGAGGCCGTGGATGTCGTGCCGTTCGAGAGCTTCTCAAACCTTCGCAAACGGCTGAGAGCGGACATTGGACCTGACGGACACTCGAAAGAGCACACGTCTGACGGACAGCCGCAATTGTTTTTGGACACGTAACCCCAAGGCTGCGTGCCCAATCCAAAGCATATCCGGCAATGACTACGGTTCTGCGGTCAGCCCAACGGCTTCGATGCCAGCGACCGCCGCGATCACGTCATTGTCGGATGTGTCCCCGGTGACACCCACCGCGCCCACGATGTTGTTGCGGCTGTCGCGGACCAAAACGCCGCCCGGTACGGGCACAACCTTGCCGCCGTAGACGCCATTCATGGCCGCCATGAAATAGGCCTGCTGTTCGGCCCGTGCCATCTGGGCGCGTCCGGCGATGCCCAACATGACCGCGCCGTAAGCCTTGCCTTGTGCGATGCCAAACCGACCCGGGGCTGCGCCGTCTTCGCGCTCAAACGCTTTCACGTGGCCGCCTGTGTCGAGAACCACAACCGAAAGCGGCTTGAGCTCCTCTGCGCGGCCCTTGGCGAGAATGGCGCGAATGATCTTCCGGGCGCGGTTCAGTGAGATTTCACTCATCTCCAAATCCTTCCAGTTCTGGTGTCTCTGGGCAGCTTTGTATTCCAGACGCCGGCTGTGCAAAACCGGTTCTGTAAATCCAGCGGGTTGTCTGTACCGGCAACGAGCGTTTGAATGATCCGTGCAAGCCTGCAATGGTCCCCCAAAGCGATGAGGGCGCATGGATCAGTTTGACTATGTCATTGTAGGCGCGGGATCGGCCGGGTGCGTCCTGGCAGACCGGTTGTCGGCTTCCGGCAAAGACAGGGTTCTAGTGCTGGAAGCGGGCGGTACCGATAGGTTGCCGTGGATCCGCGTGCCCATCGGATATGGCAAGGCCTTCCATAGTGATCGCGTGAACTGGCGCTACATGTCAGAACCATCAGATGGTTTGAACGGGCGGTCCATCTATACTCCGCGTGGCAAGGTTCTGGGCGGGTCGAGTTCGATCAATGGGCTGGTCTGGATGCGGGGCCTGCCGCATGATTTCGATGATTGGGAACGCGCGGGTAATCCCGGCTGGGGATGGCGGGATGTGGCACCTGTGTTCGACGCGGTGGAGCATGTCGGTAACGGAGGCGTTGCGCCTGCGGGGCGGGTGAGTGTCGCGACAAGAGCGGGCGATTGCCACCCATTGGGACATCGGTTTCTTGCAGCGGCCAAGACGGCCGGTTTGTCCAGCACGCAAAATGGCTCCGGTCACACCTCGGAAGGCATTGGCGCCTATCCCATCACGACACAGCGTGGGTTGCGCCACTCTGCCTCAAACGTGTTTTTGCGCCCGGCGTTGGGGCGTGGCAATCTTGATTTGCGCACCGGTGTTTTGGTGGATCGCATCGGGTTTGATGGTGGGCGTGCGGCGACGGTGACATATGTTCAGGCTGGCCAACAGTATCGCGTTCACGCCAACCGGTCGATTATCCTTGCGGCCGGCGCCGTGGGGTCGCCCGTAATTTTGCAACGCTCTGGCATCGGTCCCAAGGCGGTGCTGTCTAATCTGGGCATCGAGCCGGTTCTGGTGAACGATCAAGTGGGCCGGGGCCTGCAGGACCATCTGGGCATCGACTACCTCTTCAAGGCCACGCAACCGACGCTCAACCAGACATTGGGCACGCGGTTGGGGCGGCTGCGTGCTGGTCTTCAGTTTCTTGCGTCACGCTCCGGCCCGCTCAGCCTAAGCGTCAACCAGATGGGCGGTTTGGTGCGGAGTTCGCCCGAGGCGGATAAGCCGGACATTCAGCTTTACTTCAATCCGTTGAGTTACACAGCGACCCGAAAGAACAAGCGCGTTCTGCTGCGCCCTGATCCCTGGCCCGGATTTGCGATCGGGTTTAACCCGTGCCGACCTACGAGCCTTGGGTCGGTCACAGCGCAAAGTGCCGACCCCACCGTAGCGCCGCGGATCGCGCCGAATTACTGCGCCACCTCTGAAGATACCGATCTCGCCATCGCGGGCGCGCGTCTGATTGAATTTTTGCTGAAGCAACCGGGCGTGGCCGATCTGATCGACATCTCAAACGGGTTCTCCCCGGTGGGCGCCAGTGATCACGACATTGTCGAGGATTTCCGCGCGCGATCTTTGACCGTGTTCCATTTGTGCGGCACCTGCAAGATGGCCCCCAAGGACGCAGGCGGCGTGGTGGATGCGGGGTTGCGCGTGCACGGGGTTGACGGGCTACGTGTTGTTGACGCCTCCATCTTTCCGAATATCACCTCGGCCAATACCAACGCACCGACCATAATGGTCGCCGCGAAGGCCGCAGACATCATCAAGGCAGGATAAGCGCCACCATGGACAGGATCGCCAAACTGGAAACCTTCACCATCCCCGAAGTGGGTTTTGTGCGCATCACAATGGAGGATGGATCGCAAGGTTGGGGGCAGGTGTCGACCTATCATTCTGATATCACGTGCCAGGTGTTGCATCGCCAAGTCGCGCCTTGGGTTTTGGGGCAGGACAGCACCGATCTGGACGATCTGCTCGATCTGGTGACAGAGCGAGAGCACAAGTTTCCCGGCAGCTATCTGCGCAGGGCGATGGGAGGTGTGGATACGGCGATCTGGGACATGCGCGGAAAGCGGGCGGGCAAACCGGTGGCGGCGCTTCTGGGCGGCAGCTCTGGCGCGATCCGGACCTATGCATCCTCGATGAAGCGGGACATCACGCCGGTGGAAGAGGCCGAGCGGCTGAAACGGTTGGCCGGTGAGGATGGCTTTGACGCGTTCAAGATCCGCGTCGGTGCCGAAGTGGGCCGCGACAAGGATGAATGGGAAAGGCGCACTGAAGGGATCATCCCGACGATCCGGGCTGCGCTGCCTGAGGCCGATTTGCTGGCGGATGCCAATTCCTGCTTCTCGCCTGCGCGGGCCATCGAAGTGGGCCGGATGCTAGAGGGCAGCGGGTTTGGCCATTACGAAGAACCATGCCCTTATTGGGAGCTGGAGCAAACCAAAGAGGTGACCGACGCGCTGGACATCCACGTCACGGGCGGCGAGCAGGACTGCGACCTGACGATCTGGCGGCGGATGATTGACATGCGTGCAGTCGATGTGGTGCAGCCGGATGTGATGTATCTGGGCGGCATGGCGCGCACGTTGCGGGTGTGCCGGATGGCGGAGGCCGCGGGTCTACCGGTCACACCTCACTGCGCGAACCTGTCGATGGTAACGCTCTTCACCATGCACCTGCTGCGTGTCATCCCCAATGCGGGCAAGTATCTGGAGTTCTCAATCGAGGGCGCGGATTACTATCCGTGGCAGTATGATCTGTTCGTGGACGCGCCCTTTGCCATTGAAAACGGACACGCCACGGTGACCGATGCGCCGGGATGGGGGGTGGAGATTGCGCCGGATTGGCTGGAGCGCGCGACCTATCAGGTGAGTGAGTGGGAGAGCTGATGGGGGCGCTGCCCCCGTCGGCCTTGCCGACTCCCCCGGAGTATTTCCAACCAGAAAGAAGCGGGGTCAGGTTTGGCTTCTTTCTGGTCCAAAATACTCCCGCCGGAGGCATGAAACTTTATTCGTACCCTGTGCGGACGCAGGGTTGGGTTAGATTATTGCGCCATGCGCAACAGAATATCGGTATTTTTCGCCATTCTGAAAAACAAACACCTGCCCTATCTTCCTTTCAAGACACGACTTCCATAGGAGGACCGAAAGATGATCAAGGATATCAAAGGGCTGCATCACGTCACGTCGATGGCGGCGGATGCCATCCAGAACAATAACTTTTTCACCGACACGCTCGGCCTGCGCCGGATCAAGAAAACCGTCAACTTCGACGCGCCGGATGTCTATCACCTTTACTACGGTGACGAGGTCGGCACGCCCGGTTCTGTCATGACGTACTTTCCCTTCCCCGATATGCCTCGCGGCACGCGCGGCATTGGTGAGGTCGGCGTGACGGAGTTTGCCGTGCCCAAGGGCAGCCTTGGCTACTGGCAGACGAAGCTGGCTGACAAGGGCTTGATCCGTCAGAAGACGGAAACGGTCTTTGGCGAAACGCGGCTTAGCTTTGAAGGCCCCGATGGCGAAGGCTTTGCCTTGGTGGAGACGGATGATCGCGGTCGCACGGGCTGGACCGGTGCAGACGTGCCGGAATCTGCCGCTGTCTTTGGTTTAACGGCGCGCGTTTTAGTCTGCACAATGCGGGGGCGACGGGTGAGTTGCTGAAGTTCATGGGTTACCAAAAGGCGGAAACCGACGGCAACCTGACCCGATATGTCATCGAAGGTGGCAATGCTGCCGATACGATCGACCTTGAAGAGCTGGGCAGCGCACCTATGGCAGGGCAGGGGGCTGGATCGGTCCACCACATCGCCTTTGCTGTCGATGATCGTGAGGCGCAATTGCGCGTGCGTGAGGCGTTGATGGACACCGGCTATCAAGTGACCCCGGTGATTGACCGGAACTACTTCTGGGCGATCTACTTCCGCACGCCGGGTGGGGTGCTGTTCGAGGTGGCCACGAACGAACCGGGCTTTGACCATGACGAGGACACGGCGCATCTGGGTGAAGCCCTGAAACTGCCCGAGCAGTATGAGGCGCACCGGGCTGAGATTGAGCAGAAGCTGCCAAAGCTCGCAGCTTGATCCTGCACCGAAAAGACCCCGCGCAGTTTCGCACTGTGCGGGGTTTTCCTTTTGAAGATGCCCAGCCATGGTACGCCACGCGGTGCTAAGTTTGCTCAAATTTTAATCTACTAACAGTCACTTACGCCCGCGTTCTACCGAATGCGTTGATCCTTCTCACACGTTGGGTATGGTGGTTCGCATGTCCGGAAGTAAGTTCTTCGACGAGATGTGGGCGCAAGAGGACGCCGCCCGAAGGCCTTACGCCTCCTTTCATGATTGGATTACTGGCGAAGATCCCGCTCGTTTACGCGCAAAACAGCGCGAGGCAGAGGAAGTGTTTCGCCTGACCGGCATCACCTTCAACGTTTACGGTCGCAAGGAAGCCGAAGAGAGGCTTATTCCGTTCGATATCGTCCCGCGCATCATCTCGGGCCGAGAATGGCAAAAACTTTCGCGCGGGATCGAACAGCGCGTGATTGCGATCAACGCGTTTCTCCACGACATCTATCATCGTCAGGAAATTCTGAAGGCAGGCCGTGTGCCGCGCGAGATGATTGCCAATAACGAGGCGTTTCTTCCGCAGATGATGGGCGTCACGCCACCCGGTGGCATCTACACGCATATTGTCGGAATCGATCTGGTGCGCACCGGCGAGGATGAGTTTTTCGTTCTCGAAGACAATGCGCGGACACCCTCCGGTGTCAGCTACATGCTGGAAAACCGCGAGACGATGCTGCGCATGTTCCCGGAGCTTTTTGCGAAAGAGAAGGTGCGTAATGTATCGAACTACCCGCTGCGGCTGCAGAAGTCGCTGGCGGAATGCGCACCCTATGGCACCTCTGGTGAACCGACGGTGGCCCTGCTGACCCCAGGTATCTTCAACTCGGCTTATTTTGAGCATTCCTTCCTGGCCAACAACATGGGTGTGGAGCTTGTGGAAGGCCACGACCTGCGCGTGGTGGATGGGCGGGTTTGCATGCGCACGACGCAAGGATATAAGCCAATCGATGTGCTCTACCGCCGCGTCGATGACGATTTTCTCGACCCGCTGAATTTCCGGCCCGACAGCACGTTGGGCGTGCCGGGCATTTTTGATGTCTATCGCGCGGGTGGCGTGACGCTTGCCAACGCGCCCGGTACCGGGATAGCCGATGACAAGGCGATTTACAGCTACATGCCCGATATCGTGGAGTTCTACACGGGCGAAAAGGCGATCCTGCAGAACGTGCCGACCTGGAGGTGCTCCGATCCGGATGCTTTGAAATACGTCCTCGACAACCTTGAAGAGCTGGTGGTCAAAGAGGTGCACGGCTCTGGCGGGTATGGGATGCTTGTGGGTCCGGCTGCCAGCAAGAAGGAAGTGGCCGAGTTCCGCAAGAAACTGCAGGCCAAGCCAAGCAACTACATCGCCCAGCCTACGCTGGCGCTCTCCACAGTGCCGATTTTCACCAAGCAAGGCTTGGCACCGCGCCACGTAGATTTGCGCCCCTTCGTGCTGATGAGCCCGCAGGGCATTCGCATCACGCCTGGCGGGTTGACGCGGGTTGCGATGAAGAAAGGGTCGTTGGTGGTGAACTCCTCCCAAGGGGGCGGGACCAAGGACACCTGGGTATTGGACGACTGACGCGATGCTGGGAAAAACAGGAAATGGCCTATTCTGGATGTACCGCTACCTTGAGCGGGCTGAGAATAATGCGCGCCTGATTGAAACTGGCCAGCGTATCGCCCTGACACGATCGGGTGCGCCGACAGACGAGTGGACGCCGGTGATGCAGACGACCGGCACGGCGGCGTCGTATTCCGAGAAGTATGACGAGGTCACCAAAGACACCGCCATCGATTGGATGCTGCGGGACAGTGACAACCCATCCTCGGTGCGATCCTCAGTGGAAGCCGCGCGTCAGAACGCGCGCATGGTGCGCACCGCGCTGACGGCCGAGGTTTGGGGCGCGATGAACGGGTGCTACATCGACGTCAAAGGCGCGCTGACCCGGAAGGTGAATGAGCGTGACTTACCCGGTGTTCTGGGGCTTGTGCGGCAACGGACGGCTTTGGTGCGTGGGGCGACCCATGGGACCATGCTGCGCAATGATGCCTATGACTTTGCGCGCATCGGCACGTTTCTTGAGCGCGCAGACAATACGGCGCGTATTCTCGACACGAAATACTACGTGCTTTTGCCCACCTCTGCGGCGGTTGGATCGCAGCTCGACAACGTACAATGGGAAACGATCTTGCGCTCGGTCAGCGGCGCGGCAGGGTTCCGCATGGCCTATGGCCAAAAGGTGCGCCCGCTTGAGATCGTCAAGTATCTGATCCTCGACAAACGCATGCCGCGTAGCTTGAACTTCTGCTGCTCAAAGATCCGGGACAACCTGGGCTTTCTGGCCTCTGACTACGGTACCAAACTGGATGCCCATGAGATGGCCGACAACCTCTGCCGTCGTTTCATGTCACATGGGGTTGAGTCGATCTTTGACTACGGCTTGCACGAATATATTCAGGACGTGGTTGCCGCGCTCAATGAACTGGGCGGGCAGATCGAACGCGACTACAGGTTCTTCGAGTAGAGCCCATGATTTTGCATATTCGCCATACGACCAGCTATCGCTTTGAGGCACCCGTTGCCTACGGGCTGCAGCAATTGCGCCAGACGCCAAAATCCTTTCGGGCCCAAAGCGTTCGATCTTGGACCACGACCTTGTCGGGCGCGCGCAAGGAATTGGAGTTCGAAGATTTCCATCGCAACCGGGTGGAGCTGATCAGCATTGAGGCGGGCGCCGAAGAATTGGTGATCACCAGCGAAGGCAAGGTCGAGATGTCGGACACCACCGGGATTGTCGGGCCCCATGCCGGGCCCTCGCCCCTGTGGCTTTTCGAACGCCAAACGGAGCTCACACGCTCTGGCCGGGGCACACGGGCGCTTCTGTCCAAGGTGGGGGATGGAGACACGCTCGACCGGCTGCATAGCTTGTCCGACATTGTCCGAGAGGCCGTGACGTATGAAACGGGCGTATCCGCCCCGGATTGGAGCGCTGAAGATGCCGTCGCCGCTGGCAAGGGGGTTTGTCAGGATCACACGCATATCTTCCTGACCTGCGCGCGTCTAATGGGCGTGCCTGCGCGATATGCCTCCGGCTTTCTTCTGATGGATGACCGGGTGGACCAGGAAGCAACCCATGCTTGGGCCGAGGCCCATGTGGACGGCTTGGGTTGGGTGGGGTTTGACATCTCAAACGGTATCTCCCCGGACGAGCGTTACGTGCGCGTGGCCACCGGGCTTGATTACCTTGAAGCCGCCCCCATTCGCGGCGTGCGGGTTGGCGGCGCGGAGGAGCGCCTTTCTGTTGCAGTCAGTGTGGCGCAGCAGTAGGACTGTTCCATGACTTACTGCGTTGGTGTGCGCCTCGATCGGGGCCTTGTTTTTATGTCCGATACCCGCACCAATGCGGGGCTCGATAATATTTCCACGTTTCGCAAAATGCACAGCTGGGAAGTGCCCGGCGAACGCGCAATCACGTTGATGACCGCTGGAAATCTGGCGACCACACAGGCCGTGGTCAGTCTGCTGGAAGAACGCACCAAGGCACCATCAGACCGTGTTCCAACTGTTCTCAGCGCGCCGTCGATGTTTCAGGTGGCCACCATTGTGGCGAATACACTGCGAGAAGTCATCGAGGCCCACGGGGATTGTGGTCAGAAGGCAGACAGCGCGTTCAACGGCACGCTCATTCTGGGTGGTCAGATCGCTGACAGCGTGACGCGGCTATTCCTGATTTATCCCGAAGGCAATTTCATCGAAGCCGGGGAAGAAACACCCTTTTTCCAGATTGGGGAGACCAAGTATGGCCGCCCGATCCTTGTGCGTGCGTATGAGCAGGACATGACATTTGAGGCCGCCGTCAAGATGATGCTTCTGAGCTTTGACTCGACCATCAAGGCCAACCTCTCCGTCGGCCTGCCCATTGATTTGCAGATCTACCGCGAGGGGGAGCTGACCCTCGGCCCGCAGCGACGCTTTGAGGCGGATGATCCGTATTTCACTCAAATCTCTGACGGGTGGAGCGCGGCGCTGAAGCAGGCGGTGGACAGCCTGCCGGATTTCTCGCTGGATGACTGACGGCGCATTGCGCATCGCACTTTATGCTTGCCTGCTTTCGGTCTAGCCGAAAGGATTGTCGGACAGACCACGCAGGAGCGCGACATGTCCGAAGAAGACCTTTACGACAGTGAACACATCAACTTCCTCGAAGACCTGTGGGGGGATGGCTACCTCTCGCCCGGTGGCGCGGATGAGGTGGCGAGGGTGCTCACGGGCGTCGATCTGACAGGCAAGCATGTGCTCGATATCGGCTGCGGATCAGGCGCGATTGCCGTCGCACTGGTGCGCGATCACGGGGCGGCGAAGGTCACGGGTATTGACGTGGAGGACCCGGTTTGCACCGCCGCGCGAGGGCGGGCAGAGGCGGCTGGTCTGACCGATAAAGTCACCATCACAAAGGTCACGCCCGGCCCCATGCCGTTTGAGGAAGGCGCCTTCGACGTGGTCTTTTCCAAGGACTCCATCATTCATATCCCCGACAAGGCTGCGATGGCGGCGGAGGCGTTCCGCGTACTCAAACCTGGCGGGCAGTTTGCGGCCTCGGATTGGCTGATGTCCCACGATGGAGAGCCCTCTCCCGAGATGGCGCATTACATCAAGATGGAGGCGCTCGATTTCGCCATGGCCTCGCCGGATCGCTACCGCGCGGCGATGGAAGGGGCGGGGTTCGAGGATGTGGAACTGGTCAATCGCAATCCTTGGTATGCCGAGGTAGCGGCGGGGGAATTGCAGGAACTCTCCGGCAATCGCGACTATTGGGTCTCCCGCCATGATCCAGCCTTCATCGACCATCAGATCGAGATATGGCAGGCGATGCTGCCTTGCCTGCAGAAGGGCGAGCACTGTCCGCACCACATCCGCGGTCGCAAACCGGGATGATCACGCAACTGGATCACGACGCCCTGACATTGGAGACGGAGCGGTTGATCTTGCGACCCTACATGCCGGGGGATGAAGAGCTTTTGGTGTCGCTGCTGTGCGATGAGAGGGTGATGCACTTCGTTGACGACGCCATGACGCCCGAGGCCGCGCGCGAGGAATTTGAGAACTCCCTGAAACGCGGGGCAGGGGGACGCATCGGGATCTGGGTGGTGACCCGTAAGGATACCGACCAGAAGATCGGTCACGGTGTGTTGATGCCGCTGCCGATTGAAGAGGACGATTACGACTGGTCGCTGATGGTGCCTGACGCCTATCCGCCGAACGATATCGAAGTGGGCTACCTTTTCCTGCCGGACGCCTGGGGGCAGGGCTTCGCCACAGAGGCGTGTCGCCGATTGGTGCAGTTTTTCTTTGAAGAGACGGATTTGCCCGAGCTTGTGGCCACCGCAGACCCCGAGCACGTGAAATCCCACAATGTGCTACAGAAATCAGGTCTACGCAAAATCGGGCTGAAGCGCGCCTATGCGTGGGACGATGTGTTGTGGTTCGATCTCAAGCGAGAAGTTTGGGAAAAGCGCGAAGCGACGACGTAAAGAAAACCCGCCGCGGCCTTGAGCCAGGGCGGGCGTTCTTTAGTCAGCAAAGTTAAGCATCAAACCAGTTGTCGTCCGGATCGCCCGGGAACACACCCAGATACGGCCCGTCACTCTGATACCCCATCAAGCGGCGCACATGCTCAGGGTAAGAGTAGGCCACCCGACGCGGCAGGGTCAGGTACATGTTCTCTTCCTGTCGCAGCCAGCCTAGCGAATAGGTCGTGATCAACCCCGTGCGCGGTGCGTCGGAATTGTTCTGCCCGCCCGCATGGATCGCGCTGCCCAGGTAAAAGAGAACTGATCCGCGTGGCATCGCGGCCTGTGTCACCTGGTCATCGGTCACATCCTCAATCTCGCGCAAGTCATGCGAGCCGGGCACCACGCGGGTGGCTCCGTTTTCTTCGGTGAACTCTGTCAGGGCCCACATCGCCGAGAACTGAAACTCGACCCCCGGAATACGGATCGGGTAAAAATCATCGTCTCGGTGCAGCGCCTGATTGCCCTCGCCTGGATGAATTTCAATCGCTGTGGAAGATCCGATCCGATAAGTCTGCGCGTGTCGTTTGAGCACCCGATCGGCCACGCCCATGACCAAAGGATGGGCTAGAATGTCGGCGGCGTTGCGCGAATGGCCAAGGATGCCGCCCAAACGGCGGGTTTTGTATCCGTTGAAATCATTTGAGAATTTGTGGCCCTGTTCATCGAACGGGTCTTTGAAATCCTCCAGCACAGCATTCAGCAGTGCCATAGGGGCGACCGCATCCACGATCACAGCGCCGTCGGCCAAAAGGGTCTCAGCCGCAATATCCGCATCATTGGCGACGTGTTTGATCTTAGGCATTGTATTCTTTGCTCAGCTCTTCGAGGCCGGCCTCCATGATGTCGAACATCTCATCGATCTCGGCTTCCGAGATCACGAGCGGTGGTGAGAACACGGCCATGTTGGCGAATGGCCGGACCAAAAGCCCCATTTTCTCGCAGGCATCATCCAGCTTCGCGCCGAACTGCAAATGCGCGGCATAGCTTTCGTCCGAGAGCCCCGGGCGGCACTCTACGCAGCCCAACAGCCCCATGCCGCGCCCGTCGCCCACGATGTCGAATTTCTCCTGCACCTGTCGGATGCGGCCCTGGAACTTCGGTGCCACGCGGCGGACGTGGCCGAGAATATCCTCACGCTCCATGATCTCGATATTCTTCAGCGCTGCGACACAGCTGACCGGGTGACCGGAATAGGTATAGCCGTTGTAGAACACCTCATCCGCGCCCGCATCGCGCATCCGTTCCATCATCCCGTCCGACATGATCATCGCACCAAGTGGCAGATAGCCCGAGGTCAGACCTTTGGCGCAGGTGATCATGTCTGGTTGGAAACCGAACACTTCTTCGGAGGCAAACCAATGGCCCAACCGGCCAAAGCCGGTGACCACCTCATCCGAGATGTAAAGGATGTCGTATTTCTGGCAGAGGTCCCATGTGCGTTTGTGATATCCCTCGGGCGGAACAATCACGCCGCCGGAACTCAGGATCGGCTCGGCAATGAATGCTCCGATCTTGTCGGCACCGATCTCGATGATGGCGGCTTCCATCTCTTCGATCTTGAGGTCGCACCAATCCTCGACGCTCATGCCGTCTGGCCGCGAGTAGGGGCTGACATCGGGTAGGTAGTGGACCAGGTGATCCGCCTTGTCGAACTTTGTCTTGAATCGCTCCTTCGCCGTCATGGTCGAGGCCAGATAGGTGGAGCCGTGATAAGCTTTCTCACGCGAGAGGGTGAGTTTCTTCTCGGGTCGCCCGAGGCAGTTGTTCATGAACTGCATTGCGCGCAGGGCACTGTCCACGGCAGTAGAGCCGCCGGTCGTGAAATGCACGTTGTTCAGGTCACCCGGCGTGAGTTCCGCGATCTTGCCGGCTAGCACGGCGGCGGGTTCGGAGGTGAAGGACCAGGGCGAAGCATAGGCCATCTGCATCACCTGTTCGGCAATCGCGTGGGCCATCTCTTCGCGCCCATACCCAATCTGCACGCACCACATGCCGCCCATGCCGTCCATGAAGCGCTTGCCGGTGCTGTCCCACATGTAGACGCCTTCGCCGGTGTTGATGCGCATGTACTCGTCCTGTCGCCAGCTTCCGGTCGACGACCACGGATGCAGGTGGTGATCACGGTCCCAATCGACGAGGTCGGTGTCACTGGGCGTGTTGGGATTGGCTGTCATGGGTGTTTCCCCGCTGTGGGCGTTTTGGATGTGGTTGAGGATAGGCGGGGGCGATTTCCAAGTAAAGTTTTTTTGAGCGCTTAAATAAATTTATGATGACGGTGCCCGATCTATATGCGAAACTGCGGGAAAACGAGAGGGATGAGCCGCGTGCAGGAACTTGCTGAACCCAAGAAACCCCGCAAAGAGCGCAAGGAAAACGCGGATCGCAGACGGCGACAGCTGTTGGATGCCGCGCGGCGTTCGTTGCTGAAGCATGGGCTGGCCAAGACAACTCTTGCCACCGTCGCCGATGAGGCAGGGCTGTCGCAAGGGGTGGCGGTCTTCTATTTCAAATCCAAAGCTGGCCTGCTGTCTGAAACGCTGCGCGATGTGTATCTCAGCTATGAAGCGCTTTGGCGTGACGCGATGGACACGGACGGAACACCTTCGGAGCGCCTGCTGGCTGTGCTGGAGGCGGACTTTTGCGAGGCGGCCTGCGGACCGGATATTCTGCCGGTCTGGTTTGCCTTCTGGGGAGAGCTGCGGTTTTCCGAGAACTATGCCGAACTTGCCGATGCATTTGATGCTCGCCGGCATAAAGCATTGGTGGCGCTTTGGGCGGAGGTTTTGCCAGATGCCCCGCAGCGCGAAGTGGAAGACATGGCTGATTGGATGGAAACCCTGTCAAACGGGTATTGGCAAAGCCTTCATCTAACGCCGAATGACATGACCCGCGAGGATGCGCTGGCCGCGACCAAGGCGTTTTTGGTGCGTGTTGTGCCGGGCGTGTTTGGCTGAGAGGGCGTTGCGTCTCGCTTGTGCTGCGCCGTCAGATGCGAAGTTTGTCCAAGAGCCGCAGCCGCAGGATTTCGGCCTCAACCATCGTTTCCTTGGCAAAGGAAAAGGGCAGGGGCTTGATCGTGGTGACGGGAAAGTCCAGCTCGTCCTCCGGTGTGCCTTGCACCCATTTGGCCAACACGCGGCCCATGGCGGTGGCGATGGCCACGCCGCGCCCGTTGTAACCTAAGCCTGCTTTCACACCCGGTGTGATCTCATGCAGATGGGCGTAGTGATCCCGCGTTATGGCCACGAACCCGCCCCAGGCATATTCCCATTCCACGTCCGCGAGTTGAGGGTAGAGTTTGGCCGTCACCGATTTGAGGCGTTCAAACTGTCGCCGGGTGGACGGGTCGTTGTACGTTCCGCGCCCGCCCATCAGGAAACGTCCGTCCGCATCGAGGCGGAAGTACAAAAGCAGGCGGCGCGCGTCGGAGAGCGCGTGCAGCTCTGGCAGGATGGACTTTCGGATGTTGTCGGAGAGCGGCTTCGTCGCCACCTGAACGGATCGCACCGGCAGGATAGATTTCGACAGGTCGCTGTGCAGGTCCTTGTTCGAGTAGGCGTTGGTGCAGAGCATCACTTCCGGCGCTTCCACCGATCCCGATGCGGTGTGGACCGTGTGCCCGCCTGCCGACTTTTCGATCTTTGTGACAGCGGAGCCGCCATGGATCACAGCGCCGAGGCTGGCGGCTGCGTCAGCCAAACCCACAGCATAGTTGAGCGGTTGCAAATTACCGCCGCGCATGTCGATCAGGCCGCCTTCATAATCGTCCGTGCCGGTCAGCCGGGCCATCTCATCGCGGTCCAGCTGGCGCACATCAGCACCCAGCTGCTGCCACTCGTCGGCAAGACTGTGGAGTTCATGAAGGGTTTTCTTGGTATGCGCCGCGCGCAGCCAGCCAGGGCGGATCGCATTGCATTCAATGTTGTATTTCTCGATCAACTCGAACACGACATCGCCCGCATTGCCCGACATCTCGATCATGCGGTTGCCGAAATCGTCGCCGAACTTCTTGCGGATCACACTGGGCGCATCCTTGAGCCCCACATTGATCTGCCCGCCGTTGCGGCCCGATGCCCCCCATCCCGGTTGCTGCGCTTCCAGAAGCGTGACGTTGACGCCTGCCTCGGCCAGATGCAATGCCGTGGAGAGGCCGGAGAACCCACCGCCCACGACGACCACATCCGTTTTGGAATGACCCTCCAATGGCGGAAAGTCGGGCATGCGGTTGGCGGTGGCCGTCCAAAGGCTGTTGGCGATGACAGGACGTTCGTTCGGGATCATGGTCAGCCCAAGCTAGCAGCGATTTGGCGGGCGTTGAAGCTGCCGCTCATGTACGCCCCGTTGACCAGCGCAGAGACGGCCCCGGCGGTTGCTTCGCCTGCAAAGAAGACTTTGTTGTCCAAGGGCTCGCCGAGCTTGACCCGTGCGCCGTACTTGCCCGGACGGAGTGCGCCATAAGCGCCCAAAACATTTGGGTTATCAGCCCAGTCTGACGCATAGCCCCCTTTGAAGCTTTTCCGTGCGTCGCTGCCGACGAAATGCACCAGTTCCGACATGGCGTAGTCGACGACGGCGTCCTGACCTTCGGCGTATAGGTCCCAGGCGAACTGCCCGCCGATAAAGCCCATCATGTAATCCCAACCACAGGGCCAGGAGACAAAGAAACAGCCTTCGCCGGGTTTGTCTTCGGGCAGTTGATAGGTGACCCAGTTGTTCTCTCCCAGATCAAAGCGCGCCCCGTCGAACATCAGTGGCACTTTCATCAACAGACCCATGGGGATGTCGTTGATGGCCTCCTGTTTCGCTATGGGCAGAGCGGGCGTGAACTTGATTTTCTCAGCGGCCAAAACGCCGGTTGAGACTGTCACAAGGCAGGCCTTGGCGTTGATCGTGCCGTTCGCGGTTTCCACCGTCACGCCCTCGCCGGAATAGTCGTGCGCCAGGCGAACTGGTGAGAATGTAACGGGTGCAAGTCCCGTAGAAAGGAAAGGCTAACCACCAACTTTCACCGCGAGCCGTGCGCCGGGCATCGTGAGGTGTCAGGTGAAGCGTCGGTAGCGGCATGTGTGGGCCGGGCTATTGAGCCCCGAAATCGGATTTTCACGGATGTGCCGAGGTGTTGACTATCGCCGAAGGCAACACTCCCAAGCCGCATTGGTGAGGCAAAAGGGGGCATCCCGGGGTCGAAGAACCACGGCACGCACAGAAGCATTCCACCGGGACCTGGGAGGTCTTCAGGTCGCCCCGCAGTCGTGCGGGGCCGCAACGTAAAGGAGTCAATCCGTAAACTGAGATGAACGATCTGAAGAAGTCAGACCCGGCCATAGTAGCGAGGAAGCGGGCGAACAAGGGGCGACAACGCCCTGCGGAGCCGGTGGAGCCAAGGGCCGGGGCCAAGGGAAATCCAGAAAGCCAAAGCAGGCACCGCGCACAGAAGCGGGGAAGCCTGTCACAGGCGGCTGACAGGATACGGCAAGCTGCAAAGAGAAACCCGGAAGAGCGTCTTACGGCGCTCCTGCACCATATCACCCCGGAGGCGCTGACCGAGGCGTTCCACGCGCTCAAAAGTGACGTGGCCGCTGGCGTGGACGGGGTGACGTGGGAGATGTATGCCAACGGGCTGGAAGATCGTCTGATTGACCTGCACGGGCGCATCCACAGGGGAGCGTACCGGGCGCCGCCGGTCCGGCGGGTAGAGATACCCAAGCCCGACGGCGGGACACGACCGCTCGGCATCGCCACACTGGAAGACAAGATCGTCCAGAAGGCGGTGACGGACATTCTTCTGGTTCCGATCTACGAGACGGAGTTTCTCGGGTTCAGCTACGGGTTCCGGCCGGGGCGCGGGGCGCATAACGCGCTTGATGCGCTCACGGTTGGACTGCAACAGCGCAAGGTCAACTGGGTGCTGGACGCGGATATCCGCGCTTTCTTTGATCGGGTAAACCGGGGCTGGCTTGTCCGGTTTCTGGAACACCGTATCGGAGACAAGCGCCTCATCCGCCTCATCATCAAATGGCTGAACGCTGGCGTCATGGAAGAGACCGACTGGACGGACACCGGCAGGGGCGTTCCACAGGGGGCGATTGTCTCGCCCGTTCTGGCGAATGTCTACCTGCATTACGTGTTCGACCTGTGGGCTCAGGCATGGCGCAAACGGAAGGCGGAGGGCGATATGATCCTTGTCCGCTATGCGGACGACTTCGTTATCGGCTTCCAATATCGGTGGGAAGCAAAGAACTTCCTGAACGACCTGAGGGAGCGGCTGGGCCAATTCGGGCTGGACCTGCATCCTGACAAGACCCGGCTCATCGAGTTCGGACGGTTCGCAACGCGAGACCGGAAGAACAGGGGGCAGGGCAAACCGGAAACCTTTGACTTCATGGGGATGACACATTGCTGCCTCATCACCAAGAAAGGAAAATTCCGGGTCGGGCGCAAGCCATCGCGAAAGCGGTTCAGGCGCACACTCAGGCGCATCAAGGAGGAACTGCGCAAACGCTTTCACATGGACAGACACGACCTTGCCCGATGGCTCGGAAGGGTCATCAACGGATGGCTGAACTACTATGCCGTTCCGGGGTCGTCAAAGTCCCTGTCGAGGTTTGTTGAGGCGGTCAAACGACTGTTTCTGCGCGCCCTGCGCAGGCGGTCCCAGAAAGACCGCACAAGCTGGCTGTCATTGGAATACCTTCTCGGTCTCCACTGGCCCAAACCCACCATCCGTCACCCGTGGCCAAACCAGCGGCTCGCCGTCACGACCCAAGGCAGGAGCCGGATGCGTTAACGCGCACGTCCGGATCCGTGCGGGGGGACCGGGGAAACCCGGTTTCCTACCGCGATCACCGCAGTGACTGGCGTGTTGAGCGAAATGGGTAGGCCCTCGGCCAAAGTTGCCACCAGCGTGCCCAAGCCTTCTTTCACAAAATAGCTTGGCTGTGCGTCGGCGGAGTTCCAGTAGGACTTGGTGGACACCTGATCGAGCGTGACCCCGTAATCCATGGATCCCATCCAGGACCTTACGCTCGCGCCCCATGGAACATCGGGGATTACGGAGGCAGCTGGGACATCTTTGCCCGCACGCCCAGCCTCGGCCATCGCGTCCAGGATTTCGCCCCATGCATCGTTGTAGGCCACCCAGTCGGAGCCGGACGCCCTGTTGCCATCAATATCAAACAAATCCGAATCAGCGTTGGAATGGTCGATCAACTCGAAGCCGTTTTCGAAGCCAAGTTTCGTGTAAGGGTTGTTATTTGCACCATTTATCCACGAACAGCCCACATCGACCGGTTGACCCAAGCGGCCACTTTCCGTGTAGGCCCTTCCCCCTACGCGATCCGCAGCTTCGACAATAACGAAGGAGACGCCGGCTTGCTGCAATGTGCGCCCGGCGGCGAGACCAGCTGAGCCTGCGCCGATGATGACAACATCCGGATTTGCAGGAATTGACTGAGCAAACAACGAAGTTGCGCCTGTTACGCCAAGTCCAGCGAGTACGGCGCGGCGTCCTAGTTCATGGGCCATATCGGCCTCCTTTCGGAAGTTTTGATGTGTCGACCAAGGGTCGATCCTCATGCGCAATAACCGGGCAAACTTGGACCGCGTCCGTGCCTGTCGCGTGAGCAACTTGGGAGATCAGGGGTATTTTTGTCATAAAAAGTTGCTCTTCCTGCCGCATGATTTAAGGTTTTTGGGTGGATGCCTGATTTTCAGGCACCTGAATATTGTGATCTGGGGATACTGGGGTAACCGCTTGACTTGATTCGATACCTGCGTAAATGATTGAATGATCATTCAATGAGATGCGTGGGAAACGGGAAAAAGTCAATCGGGAAGAAAAACCACCAGACCGACCCCATGCTTCATGGTCACATAAAAAATCGGGCGTTCGTATTTCATCGAACGCCTTCCACAACACGGGAGAAATAAACACATGGACGTAGTTGATCAGCTGGGCGCACTGCGCGAAGGCAAATTGAGCCGCCGTCGGTTCACACAAGGGCTGTTGTCGGCGGGTGTAGCTTTGAGCACCGTACCGTTCTCGCCACGCAAGGCGATGGCTGCAGGTGATGAGGCCACGTATTTCACATGGGGTGGCTATGACATCCCCGAGCTTTTCCAAGCGTATGAGGCCAAGCACGGCGCATTGCCCAACTTCGCGACCTTCGGAGGGTCGGAAGAAGCATTGACCAAAATGCGCGGCGGCTTCGTGGTCGACGTGTCGCATCCCTGCAACCAGTCTATGCCGCGCTGGGTCGCCACCGACCTCTTCCAACCGATCGACACGTCTCGCCTCGAAAACTGGCCTGACGTGATCCCGAGCCTTGTCGCGCTCGAAGGAAACGAAGCGCCGGATGGCAAAGTCTGGATGACGCCGTTTGATTGGGGCCAGACGTCCGTGACGTACCGCACCGACCTGTTTGAGCTCGAAGGCGAAGAAAGCTGGGATATGCTGTGGGATGCTCGCTATGCCAACCAGCTGGGCTCGCTTGCCTCCGGCGGTGACGCATGGTGGTGTGGCGCGATCAAGGCGGGTGTAAACTTCGCTGACATCGCAACCGACGAAGCCTTTGAAAAAATCGCTGCTGTGATGCGTGAACAGCGTCCGTTGATCCGGACCTACACAGACGATACCACCAGCCTGCAGCAGGCCCTGGCATCGGGTGAGATGGTCGCGGCCATGACCTGGAACGACAGCGCAACGACACTCAAGGCCGAAGGTGTTCCTGTTGAATTTGCCAGCCCGAAAGAGGGCGCGCTGACATGGGTCTGTGGTGTGATGATCCACAAGGACGCACCAAACCTTGATCGCGCCTACGACGTGATCGACAGCCTGCTGAGCACGGAAACCGGTCAGTTCCTGATCGACGACTACGGCTACGGCCATTCCAACATCAAGTCGTTCGATACCGTAAGCGGCGAACGTCTGGCGGAGCTTGGCTTGTCCAAGAACCCCGATGATGTTCTGAGCGCGGGCCACTTCCAGGTACCGCAGACCCAGGAATGGGAAACGAAGATGAACTCCATGTTCGAAGAGATCAAGGCAGGCTTCTAAGCCCGACTGATCCCAAGGCCCGCGAAACACTTCGCGGGCCTTTTTGCTGCACCTTCCGTCCGAGGTACACATGGCTGATACGTCCATTTCCCAAGAGAAATCCCAATCAGGATCCGCGCGCAATAAGTCGTTGAAAGACCGTATTGCCAGCCGGATGTACAAAAGCGAGTCTCTGCGCGGCTACATCTTGATGTCGCCGACGCTTCTGATCCTAACCATCGGGATCATCATTCCGTTCTTCATCCTGATCACGATCAGCCTTTGGACAAGAGACGGGTTCGGGTTTGACACGACCCTGACCCTTGCAAATTATTTCGAAGCTGCGGAACGGCCGATTTACGGCGTTCTGATGCAAAGATCTTTCTGGATTTCGGGGCTGGCAACATTCTTCACCGTGCTGCTGTGCTACCCGATGGCGTATTACGTCGCTTTCCACGTCCACAAAAACAAGATGATGTGGATCATCCTGATGACGCTTCCGTTCTGGACAAGCTATTTGCTGCGCGTTTTCGCGTGGAAGGTCATCCTGGGGTATGAAGGCGTGATCAACTCTGGCTTCATGACGATGGGCTGGATACAGGAACCTATGGAGTTTCTGCTGTACAGTCAGACGGCGGTGGTCATAACACTGGCCCATGCTTGGGCGGCCTTTGCAATCCTCCCGCTATACGTTTCCCTTGAGAAAATCGACAAATCCTTGCTCGAGGCCGCGACGGATTTGGGCGACGGCCCTGTGGCCAGGTTCTTCCGCATTACGTTGCCCCTGTCGATGCCCGGCGTGATCGCGGCAAGCTTCCTGATCTTTATCCCGACGACGGGCGACTACATCACGCCTGCCCTTGTCGGCGGCCCTGACGCGATGATGATCGGCAACCTTGTGCAGAAGCAATTCGGCCCAATTAACAACTGGCCGATGGGGGCCACGCTCTCTATCGCGCTCGTGGCCTGGATCGCGGCCATTGCCCTTGTCTTCCTGTGGCTCACGCGCAAAGCGCAGGAGAAACTGACATGAGCGATCAGGGAACATACATCAAGCGCCCGAACCGCCCGCTGCAGTTCTATGCGATACTGTTTCTCATCGTGCTCTACGTGCCGGTGTTGTTCATCCCGCTGTTCAGCTTCAATGACTCCATCTACGTGCGCTTCCCCCTCGAAGGGGTGACCCTGCAATGGTACCAGGAGCTTTGGACGCGGGAGTCCGTCTGGGCCGCGCTGTTCAACAGCGTCAAGGTCGGCATTGTGGTGGCCATCATCTCCACCATCCTCGGCGTCGTCGCGGCACGTGCAATCACGCGCTATCGCATACCAGGCCGCTCCGCTCTGGTGACCTTCATCATGATGCCGCTTGTTATTCCGGGGATCATTTTCGGCGTCGCCTTGCTTGTGCTGATGAGCCAGCTGGGCGTGCCGCTGTCCCTCTACACCGTCGGTCTTGGGCACCTGATCGTCTGTATGCCCTTCGCGGTGGCGACACTCTTACCGCGGTTCGAAGGGTTTGATCCGTCGATGGAGGAGGCTTCTGCCGATCTGGGTGAAAACGGCTGGTGGACATTCTGGCGCGTGACGTTCCCGATTGTCTTCCCCGGCGTCGTGGCCAGTCTGCTTTTGACGTTCACGATCTCATTCGATGAGTTCATTATGGCCTTCTTCCTTACCGGCACGGACCCGACTTTGCCGATTTACATCTGGGGCCAACTTCGCTTCCCGCGGGAGTTCCCGTCGGTACTTGCGCTCTCCTCACTCATCCTTTTCGTCTCCTTCATTCTGGTCTTCATCGCTCAGCGTATTGGGCGGATGGGTCTGGAAGACAAAGCTTAATGGTAATCCGATCATGACAAACTCTGACAACTTCATCTCGATCCAGAACGTCAACAAGTTCTTCGGATCGTTCCAGGCGATCGACGATGTCTCGATGGATATCGGTAAGGGAGAGTTCTTTTCCCTGTTGGGCGCGTCCGGCTGTGGCAAGACCACGCTTCTGCGCATGCTGGCCGGGTTTGAATCCACCTCTGCGGGCGAGATTTACATCGACGGACAGCCGACATCAGACGTTCCGCCGCATCAGCGACCGGTCAACATGGTGTTCCAGAGCTACGCGATTTTCCCGCACCTCAACGTGGCCGACAATATCGCCTACGGCTTGCGCAAGCAAAAGCTCTCGAAAGAGAAAAAGAAAGAGCTGGTCGATGAGATGCTGGAGCTGATCAAGCTGCCCGGCTATGGCAGCCGGAAAGCCAATGAGCTTTCGGGCGGTCAGCGGCAGCGGATCGCCTTGGCCCGGGCGTTGATCCTGCGACCCAAAGTTTTGTTGTTGGACGAGCCTCTGGGCGCGCTCGACAAACAACTGCGCGAACAGATGCAGTTGGAACTGCGTGCGCTGCAGCGGCAAGTTGGCATTACATTTGTGTTCGTGACGCACGATCAGGAAGAGGCGCTGACGCTGTCTGACCGTATCGCCGTGATGTCCGGAGGCAAGGTCTTGCAGGTGGACACGCCCGAAGGTCTGTACGAATCCCCCAGCACCCGCGAAGTGGCCAGTTTCATCGGGAACATGAACTTCTTCAAAGGCACCGTGCACCGCGATGGCAAATCCGGAAAGGTCGAAGCGGAAGGGCTGGGCAGCATTCCCATTTCGCTGGACAACCTCACCAAGCCTGATGGTGCGCCGGTGCAGGTGGCCTTGCGCCCGGAGAAATTTGAATTGCTTGAGGAAAAACCAAAGAGCGGGCTTTTCGTGTCGGGCAAGATGGACAAGACGGCCTACTTGGGTGAACGCAGCCACTACTACGTGTCGCTTGAAGGAAAGCCCGATCCCGTCGCGGTGTCGAGCACCAACCAGTTTGTGGCCCGTGACGACGATCGCTGGAGCGAGGGTGAGCCGGTGTGGCTGTCGTACTCGCCCGAAGCAGTCGTGATCCTCGACGCGGACTAAAAACGCCTGCGCGGGCGTGGAAGACATCGGAAAACAGGACGATGAACAAGGAAGCGAAAGTTGGCAAAGCGAATGCCAAGCCGGCCCGGCGTACCGAATCCAAAGAGGTGCGCCGCCAGCAGTTAATCAATGCGGCCATCGAGTCCATCGCCCGAAACGGCATCGCAGGCACAACCATGTCGACTGTGACCGAAACGGCAGGGTTGTCGCTTGGGATCGTGAACTTCCACTTTGAAAGCAAACAGAACCTTTTCGAGGAAACGCTCGTCCATCTCGCGCGCGAATATCACGAACACTGCATGGCCGCACACGATGAAGCGGGACCTGCTGCCCATGCCCGGTTGCAAGCGCTCTTGGAAGCGCATTTCCATCCCAAAATCTGCAGCCACAAGAAACTTGCCGTCTGGTACGCGTTTTTTGGAGAAGGCAAACGCCGAGCGATCTATCGCGATCGGATAGACCATCTGGATGACGCGCGTTGGACAGTGACCACAACGCTCTGTCAGGCGATCATTGATGAAGGCGGTTATGAGTGTCCCCCGGCCCAACATGTTGCCCGCACGACCGAGGCGTTGCTTGATGGGATCGCGCTCAATATCCTGATGTATCCCGAAAGCTATACCGCTGATGACGGGCGCAAACAGGTCTTTACTTACCTCGCCGCGCTCTTTCCGAACCATTTTGATATGCCGACCTTCTGAGGACGGACCCCAAGCCACGCAAAGGGGGGGTAGCCCCCCGTCCCACTCGCGGACACGGAGCAAAATCAATGGCCAGAGACCCCCGCTACGATGTGCTGTTTGAGCCGGTAAAAATTGGTCCGGTAACAGCGCGCAACAGGTTCTACCAGGTGCCTCATTGCACTGGCATGGGTTATCTCCGCCCGCGCACCTTGGCTGCGATGCGGGGTGTGAAGGCTGAAGGGGGATGGGCGGTGGTCAACACCGAATACAATTCCATCCACCCCACCTCCGATGACCTACCGCACCCGTCGGCCTCGCTTTGGGATGATAGCGATGTGCGTGCGCATTCCCTTATGACAGACGCCGTGCATGAGTTTGGCTCGCTCGCTGGGGCGGAGCTTTGGTATGGCGGTGCACGGTCGGCCAACATGATGTCGCGGCTGGTCTCGATGGATGTGAAGGCCATGCCCAACCTGGCAGGCCAGCCTTTTTCGACCCGGGCCATGGACAAGGCAGATATCAAGACCTTCCGCCACTGGCATCGTCGCGCGGCACTGCGGGCGAAGGAGGCCGGGTTCGACGTGGTCTACGTTTACGCAACGCACGGCTACCTGCTGTCCAACTTCCTGAACCCTCGCGTGAACGATCGCACAGATGAATATGGCGGCAGCCTGGAAAACCGGGTGCGACTGGTGCGGGAGTTGATAGAGGAAACGAAAGACGCGGTGGGTGATCGCTGCGCTGTGGCGGTACGGTTTTCGGCGGATGAAGAGGCTGGCAAGGACGGTGAGCCGATCTTCGGCGAACGCCGCGAGATGTTTGAAATCTTGGCCGAGTTGCCGGACCTCTGGGACATCAACATTGCCAACTACAGCGTCGAAATGGGTGCATCCCGCTTTACCAAGGAAGCCACGCTTGAACCCTACATGACATGGGTGAAATCCGTGACCGCCAAGCCCGTCGTCACCGTGGGCCGATTCACGTCGCCCGATACCATGGTGTCCCAAGTTAAACGCGGGGTCACCGATTTCATTGGTGCGGCACGCCCCTCCATCGCGGACCCGTTTCTGCCCAAGAAGATCGAAGAGGGGCGGCTGGAGGAAATCCGCGAATGCATCGGATGCAACATTTGCTACTCGGGCGACAGCATCGGCGTACCAATCCGCTGCACGCAAAACCCCACCATGGGGGAGGAATGGCGCCGCGGTTGGCATCCCGAGTTTGAGACGGAAACACCGGAGGAAGGCAGCGTGTTGGTCGTGGGCTCTGGTCCAGCAGGTCTGGAGGCGGCGCGTGCGCTTGGCAAACGCGGTTATCAAGTTATGCTGGCCGAGGCCACGCGCGACATCGGCGGCCGCGTCACACGAGAGGCAAGCCTGCCGGGTATGAGCGAATACATCCGCGTACGCGATTACCGTGAACAGACGCTGATGAAGATGACCAACGTGGATGTCTTTCGGGAAAGCAAGATGACTGCCGAAGACGTTTTCGCCACGGAGCCTGATCACGTAGCCATCGCCACAGGCTCGACATGGCGGCGTGAATGTTTTGACGATGAAACCTTCTATTCCGTCGCCGAAGGGGAGGCTGCGGCGCGGGTGTTTACACCTGACGACATCATGGATGGCAAACTGCCCGACGGGCCGACACTCGTGTTTGATCAGGACAACTACTACATGGGCGGCGTGATGGCCGAACGCATCCGGCAAGAGGGCCACGACGTGGTCTACGTCACCGAAAGCGACAGTGTTTCAAGCTGGGCGGGCAAAACGTCTGAGCGGTGGCGGGTGCGCTCTCATATGATCCGCCTCGGCATCCAGATCGAAACTGCCGCGACGCTAACCAATTTCGACGGCGAAACAGCCACGATCGAATGTACCTATGGCGGCGGAGCGCGCAAACTGCCTGTAAGCAATGTCGTGCTTGTCACGTCGCGCGCGCCCAACGACGCGCTTTATCATGAGATCCTCACTCACGCAGGAGACGTGCCGCTGCCCTTCACGTTGGCCCGAATTGGGGATGCAGAGGCCCCCGCCATCATTGCAGCCGCCGTTTATGCAGGCCACCGTTATGCCCGCGAATTGGAAGCGGATATCGATCTTGATGAGCCGTTAAAGCACGACCGTCTGGATGTTGGCGACGCAGGCGGTATCGTCGCTCCGACCCGCTGGAAGTAGAGGAGGATGACCATGCCAGATCAGAAATACCTCGACACGCTGAAGCAGTACTACGAGGAAGAAGTGGAAGGGGAGGCCTATTTCGCGGAAGCCGCCAAAGCCTATGACGATCCTCTGGTGCGAGAAAAGCTGGAGCTTCTGGCCGAATGTGAACGACACGCTGCCGAGGCCGTAGAGCCGCTGGTGCGAAAATACGGTCTGACCCCTCAGAGTGCGGCCTATTTGCAGGAAAGTGGCCGCAAGGATGCGCAGGCGACAGAGGTCGACTGGGCGAAGATGATCGCCGGAATGAATGAAACCTACCCGGGCTATCTCGACGATTTCAAAGGGCTCGAAGCACTGGGGCCGGCGGAAGATCAGCAGCGGTTGAATTTCCTTACAGAGCACGAAGTCGCGGCGATCGAATTTCTACGCCTTGAAGCCATTGATCCGTCTGATAGCGTTGGGCCGTTGAAGGAATACCTGGCCACTGATCCCACAGACTGGGTGGTTGCTGCGGAGTAAGCAAATGATCCTGCGTGTCGCATTGATGGTGTGTCTTTCGGCTGGGCTTGCCCAGGCCGAGATCAAGACTGTGGTCGAAGTTGACGCGGAATGCGATGTCTGCGCTGCGCGCCACAAAGCCAAGGTCGCGTTACGCGCGTTCCTGGCGGAGAAGCGTGCAGAGAAAGAAGCCGCGCAAGAGGAGGCGGAGGCAGAAACCGATGAGTGATCGTGAAACACCCAAAGCTGCCGGGTACGCCATGCCTGCCGAATGGACGGAACATGCGCGCACGTGGATGATGTGGCCCTGCCGCGCGGTCGTTTGGCCTGATATGGACGCAACCCGCGCCAATTACCGTGATGTGGCCCACGCGATCCGCGATTTCGAACCGCTGACAATGGTGGTCCGACCTGAGGACAAAGCGGGCGCGCGCAACCTTCTGGGCTCTGACATTGAGCTGATGGAACATCCCATCGACGACAGCTGGGCGCGCGATGCGGGGCCGAACTTCCTGAAGAACGCCGCTGGTGAGGTCGCGGGCGTGGCCTATGAGTTCAACGCCTGGGGCGGTAAGTATGATCCATACGATGGGGATAATGCCGTGGCCGAGGCGATCCTTGAGGCCACTGACACGCCTGCTTTCACCTCAAAACTCATCGCCGAAGGGGGTGGCCTCTCTGTGGACGGTGAGGGCACCGTTCTGACCACGGAAAGCTGCTTTCCGAATGCCAACCGCAATCCCGACTGGACCCGCGATCAAATCGAAGAAGAGCTGATGGAGACCTTGGGATGCGAGAAGGTGATTTGGCTGCCGGGAAATGTGGAAGAGACGGAAACCGATGGCCATGTTGACGGTGTCGCGGTCTTTGCCGCACCCGGCGTCGTGCTGATCCAGAGCAATGAAGACCAGGACCACTACTGGCGCCACATCCATGATGCCAATGTTACAGCCCTCGAGGGGCAGACGGACGCCCAAGGGCGCGAGATCAAGATGATCAAAATGCCCGACGCGTGGAAGCTGCAAACCGGCGTCGAAGGCGAAGAATTCTGCGACAGCTACGTGAATTTCTACATCTGCAACGGAGGTATCATCATGCCTCACTATGGCATCCGTGAAGACGGGCTGGTCGCTGAAATGCTGCAAGACGCCTTCCCGGGGCGACGCATCTCACAGGTCGACATCTCCCACATCGCGGGGGGTGGCGGCGGCATCCACTGCATCACCCAGCAAGAGCCGAAGGCGGGCTAACGTCGGATCGCGGCGACCTCACGCCTGATGTGATTTCAAACCATCAGAGTAGCAACGCGGCGAAAACCAAGTAAGACTTGGCGCATGAAGATTGTTTCGGCCCACGCGTATTCCCAAGACCAACCATTCGTGGCGGGGTCCTACACATGTCGTGGGCAGACCGAGCATGGGTTTAGTGCAACCATTGTCAGCCTGACCGCAGAGGACGGCACGACAGGGTGGGGGGAGGCGGCACCATTGGGGGCGTTCTACGCTGAGGCGTTTCCGGAACAGATCAAAGCCGGTGTCGCGCGTCTGCTGCCTGAGGTGGTCGGGATGCATGCGGATGACCCGGTGGCCCTGACACACAAACTGGATACGGTGATGCTAGGCCAACCCGCGGTGAAGTCCGCGATTGACATGGCGGCCTGGGATCTGGCCGCACGTCTCGCCCGGCGTCCGCTGGCCCGCCTCTTGGGTGGTATGTGGTCACAAGCAGTACCGCTATATCGCTCCATCAGTCAGGCCGCACCCGATGCCATGGCGCGACAGGCGCAAGACTATGTCGATCAGGGATACCGTCGCTTGCAGGTGAAGGTCGGTGCCGACCCGCTGAAAGATGTGGAACGGATGCGCGCGGTGCGCTCGATGGTGCCGGATGACGTGGTGCTTTATGCCGATGCCAATGGCGGCTGGCTGTCTGGCGACGCAATGCGGTTTGTCGATCAGACCCGCGATCTGGACTATTGGCTGGAACAACCCTGCATGTCGCTGGCGGATAACATCGTCGTGGCACGCCATTGTTCCAAGCCGCTCGTCTTGGACGAAGGTGTCTGTCATCTGGATGACCTGCTTTCCGCGCATCAAGCCGGAATCCTCTCCGGTGTGACCCTGAAGGTTGCAAGGGTAGGGGGCGTGACGCGCACCAAGCTGCTCCGCGATGTGGCGGTGGAACTCGGGCTGAAGGTGACGATCGAAGACACGGGCGGCAGCACCATCAACACGGCAGCGACGGCGCATCTGATGTGTTCCACGCGTGGGGGGAACGTGGCCCATACGGTTGATTTCATGAATTGGGTGACCGTTCAAAATGCGCGTGGCATGCCGCAGACATCTGACGGCTCTCTCATCCTGCCAGAGGGGCATGGTCTGGGCATTGAGGTGGACACGGACGTGCTTGGGCAACCCTTTGCCGTGGCCGGAACTTAACTGAACTGAAGGGGGTAAACATGGGGATACTCAGCCAATCGCAGATAGAGCAGTTTTGGCGTGATGGCGTGTTGGTTGTCGAAGACGCCGTGACGCCGGAGCAACTGGTCGCCCTGCGCGACGTGTTCGATGGATGGGTCGAGGAAAGTCGCGCGCATAAGGCGGATTTTGGTGAGACCATGGATGGTCGCCCCCGCTTTGATTTGCAGCCGGGGCACACGGCAGAGGTGCCAGGCCTGCGCCGTGTGCAGTCGCCCGAGGAGGTCTCGGATGTCTACGTCGATGTCATGCGCACCGCCCGCACGGTGGATATGTGCGCCGATCTGCTTGGCCCCAACCTTCGCTTCCACCATGGCAAGGTGAACTCAAAACTGCCGGGCACCGCCACCAAGGTGAACTTCCACCAGGATTTCCCGTTTCAGCCGATGACCCACCACGACATGATCACCTGTCTGTTGTTCGTCGATGATGTCACCCTCGAAAACGGCCCGCTTGAGGTGGTTCCGGGCACGCATACCGGCCCGATTTATTCCCACTGGCAAAACGGGCGGTTCACCGGGTCGGTGACAGATGACGTGCTGGCCTCGCATGAGGACAAGATCGTCAAATGCACGGGCAAGGCCGGGTCGGTGTGCCTGATGCATGTCTGCCTGCTGCACGGCTCCGCCCCCAACCTGTCCGACAAGTCCCGCACGCTCTACATCACGACCTACTACGCCGAGGACGCCATTGAACTCAGCCCCAACCACCTGCCCAGCACGCTGACCCATGAGTTGGTCCGGGGCGAGGCCACAGGCCGCGTGCGCTGTGTGCCATACGAGATGGAGCTGCCGGAGGTGCCGAAAGACACATCCTTCTTCGCGCAGCAGGCTGAGGCGGGCTAGTAGCCTCGCATTGGGACATGCTAATGTCACCTAATTGGAAAACTATGTTGTTGCGTGGCAAAAAAAGGATCGGTTGAGCGTTTAGGCTAGTAGTTTTAATCTGTTGATTTTTGCAATTTTGGAGGCCAACAAATGGATGTGGAAGTTCAAGCCGCCCTGATCGGGGTAGCTTCAGCACTCGTTACAATACTGCTCAAGGACATAGGGGTTTATTTCTGGAAAGAAGCGCGAGCGGACAAAAGACACGCGATGGCAGTTTACAGAAATTATTCTGATCCCCTTTTGTTGGCCTCTGTTAGTCTTTTTTGGCGTTTGCGGGAAACTTTGACAGACACGGGCCGTGGCGCCTACTTGAAGACCAGCGGTGCCGACAGCTACTTCGACAAGTACAAATTTGACAGTACACTGTTCAGACTGGCTGTGTTGATTGGCTGGATCCGTGCGTATCGCCGGGAACTTACTTTCTTTTCCATTAGGGGAGGCAAAGCGCTTGGACCACTCAAGTCTGCTCTATCAAGTTTTGAATCGGCGTTGGCAGACGGCGCCCATGTCGAGACGCAGCGGGTAAAAAGCGCGTCTGAATTGTGGGGTATACCTCTTCCGGAAAACGAAAAGGATCTGTCAAGAATATCGGTTCAGGTTGAACAAATCATAAAATCAGCAGGCCCAACGAGTAAGGGGGACCAAGATTTATTGATCAACTTGAAAAAAGAAGACCAAAAAGCACTTTGCCAGAAGATCGCCGATTGTCTTTGTAACGAAGCTGGTATCGATAAATTGTCATCAACAAAAATTTCTAAAACCCTGACACACGCAGTCAGATCATTGTCCATCCGAGAAGCGTGGCTTTACAGAGATTTTCAGTCTGGAGTTGGCGACATAATGATAAATGAGGTTCAAGGAGCGACGCGGCGTTTTGAAGTTCTTGGTTTCAAAGAGTTTGAGGCGTTGCTCAATTCGGAAGTAGAAGAATCTAGTAGATGGGTTTCACGACTCGTCCGGGTTTTCGATCGGCTCGATATTTCGGGTGCTGATAAGTATGACGCCCGTGTGCAAATGTTAGAGGAAACGTTTTTGGCTACCATTGAGTTGTTGATCGCGCTCGTTGAAATCGACAAAGGCCGTTCTGTCTATGCTGCAAACACGCTTTGCGAGGCGAAGAAATTCAAGGCAAATGCCAAGTGGCGAAAAGCAAATCCTTCAGATTAAAAATTTTTCTACCCCAAACTACAAAATGCCGCGTCTAGGCCTTCGGCGACCTGATCCACATCCTCCATCGACAAACACAGCGGCGGGACCATCCGCAAAGTAGACTGGAACGGCCCCGACTTGGACAAGATCAGCCCCGCGTCCCGGCAGGCTTCGAACACCGCTGCTGTGGTCTCCTTGTCCGGCGTCTTGGCGTCACGGTCGCTCACCATTTCGATGGCCAGCATCAGGCCCTTGCCGCGTACGTCACCGATGGCTGCATGCCGCGACTTCAACTCCTCCAAACGCTCCAGCAATGCCCCGCCCACGACACGGGCGTTCTCTTGCAACCCCTCATCCTTCATCACCGCCAGCACCGCCCTAGCCGCTGCACAAGAGGTGGGGTTGGCGCCGTAGGTGTGGAACATAAACCGCTCTGACATGGCCTCGCCAATCTCCTTCTTGGCCACCACCGCGCCGATGGGGAAGCCGTTGCCAAGCCCCTTGGCCATCACCACGATATCCGGCACCACGCCGTCGGCTTCAAAGCCCCAGAAATGCTCACCTGTCCGGCCAAAGCCAGATTGCACCTCGTCGGCGATGTAGAGCCCGCCCGCGGCGCGCACGCGCTCTGCGGCACCCGACATATAACCGGGCGGCATCGCTATGATCCCGCCATAGCCCTGCACGCTTTCCACGAAAATCCCGGCGACCTGGCCGGAAGTGGAGGACCGGATCACGTTCTCAATCTCATCCAGATAGGGTTGCGTGCCCGCCTCAAACACCCCGCGATACTGGTTGGGTTCGGCGACAAAAGCCACGTTCCCCGGCATGCCTGGATGTCGCCAGCCCGAGATCCCCGTGATCGACTGCGCCGCCGCCGTCGGCCCGTGATAGGCCGTGCGCAGGGCCAGCAGATCAAGGTTGCCCGTATAGGTCCGCGCCATGGTCATCGCCAGGTCAATCGCCTCTGACCCGGAGTTCGTCAGATGCACCACCCAGTCATGCCCCTTGGGCATCGTCGCCGCCAGTTCCTCGGCCAGATGCGCAGGCGTGGGGTGGTAGTACATGGTCGTGCAATGGGTCAGCTCGCGCGCCTGCTCCATCGCGGCCTCCACCACGCGCGGGTGCGAATGACCCACAGAAATGCAGACATTCATGCCCAGAAGGTCGGTGTACCGGCGATCATCCGTGTCCCAAAGATACTGCCCCCGCCCGCGTTTGAAGACGATGGGATCTTTGAACGGCACGAATTTTTTTAGGGACGCGGAATAATACTGATCCCGCCGCGCGGCGGTGCCGTCGAAGCTCCAGTCAGTGTGTAGGGGATGATCTTTCATGGCTCAGCTCCTTTCGTTGCGCAGGCGCAGATTTTCGGGGTCGTAGGGGATTTCATCGAGGATGACGGCTGCGCGATGCTCGCCCAAAAGTGAGACGGTTAGGCCGTCGCGGGCCTCAGGATCACGCAGGTAGGCAAAGGAGAGGGTCTTGCCGGTGCGATGGCCATGGGCGCCCGACGTCACTATGCCGACGGCGCGCCCATTCTGCCAGACGGTGTGGGCGTAGAACGGATCGACCTCTCCGGGCACGATCTCCAGCAGCACCAGACGCCACGGGTCTTTGCGCATCAATCCGACGCTTTCGCGCACAAACGCACCGAGACCGGCCTCCAACGGGCTGCGCTCCGTGGTCAGGTCCGCACCCCAGGCCGGATAGCCCTTCTCCAGCCGCATCGCATTGGCGGCAAACGCACCGAAATATCCAATGTGATGCATGGTGCCTGCGGTCTCCAGGCTCAGAAACACCCGCGCGGCATCCTCCGGTGCCATGTGCAGTTCCCAACCCATTTCGCCGATATAGGACATCCGCAAGGCGAGGCATCGTTTGCCACTGACCTTGATTTCACGATGGGAGAGCCACGGGAAATCAAGCGCGTCTTCGCATACGGTGCTTAGCACCTTGGGCGCGCGGGGTCCCATCAGGCCGATGACTGCGATGTCTTCGGTGACGTTCTGGACATCCACATCGAAACCATGGGCCGTTTCCAACAGCAGATCGTAATCCATCTCTTCGGCTGCCGCTGCCGAGGTGAGATAGGCCCCCTCCGGCCCAATGCGGGCGACGGTGAATTCCGCTGCCACGCCACCCGCCGGGGTCAGCGCATGGGTGAGGCCAATGCGGCCCGGGCGAGGCGGGCGGTTTGCGCCGAGTTTGGAGAGGAACGCCTCCGTATCCGGCCCAGTGATACGGAACTTTGAGAAAACGGACAGGTCGGCCAACGCCACAGCCTCGGACGCGGTGCGGCATTCACGGCGGACATGTTCGAACCAGTTGGGGCGGGAGAAACTCAGCTCTGCCGCGTCGCCCTGCGTGTCCGAAAACCAGTTGGGTCGTTCCCAACCATGGGCCACACCCATCACCGCGCCCCGTTCCAGCATCAGGTGGTGGATCGGGGATTGGCGGATGTTGCGACCGGCTGGGCGCTCTTCAAAAGGGTAATGCACCCCGAATTGCAGCCCGAAA
The DNA here is from genome assembly GCA_963422235.2 of uncultured Roseovarius sp. Lineage (GTDB taxonomy): Bacteria > Pseudomonadota > Alphaproteobacteria > Rhodobacterales > Rhodobacteraceae > Roseovarius. Next base: position 502,662 of record CAXMWV010000002.1, on the reverse strand, counting down.
CACTCCACCGCCTTTGTCACGCGGTAGTCGCGATCCGCCCACGCCCCAAACCGGCGGCTGTCCACCGCGAGCGCATCCATCGGTGGGGCGCCATGCGTCATCCAATGGGCCAAGAACCACCCCGCGCCGCCACCTTCCATCACGCCCATCGATGACCCGGTCAGCAGCCACGCGTTCGAGAGCCCGTGCGCCGGGCCAATCAGCGGGTTTGCGTCTGGCGTAAACGTAATGGGCCCGTTGATCACCGACTTAACCCCGCCTGTGGCGAGCGCGGGGATGCGGGCCATGGCGGCCTCGATGATGTGTTCCACCCGGTCCAGATCGGGTGGCATGAGGTCCGCGCCGAACTCGGTTGGGACGCCATCTACTGACCAAACGTGCGCTTCCTTTTCATACGGCCCGAGGATCAGCCCGTCGCGTTCTTGGCGGACATACCAGCTTTCCTCCGGGTCCCGGATGATCGGCAACTCGGGCAAGCCATCCGCCACGCGCTTGGCCACATCCTCAACCGTGTCGGTGACCAGGTACTGATGCAGCACCGGCACTGAAGGAATGTTCAGCCCCATCATCGCGCCGATCTCCCAGCCCCATGTCCCGGCGGCATTGACGATGTGCCGAGCGTGGATCGGGCCTTTGGCGGTCTCAACGCGCCAGAGATCGCCGTCACGCGTGATCCCCGATACCGGGCAATATCGCTTGATCGTTGCCCCGCCTTTCTGCGCCACCTGCGCCATCGCATTGGTGGCCAGTGTTGGGTCCACATGTCCGTCATCGGGTTCATAGATACCCCCCAAAAGCCCGTCCAATTCCGCCAGCGGGTGCAACTCGGCAATCCGCTCGGGCGTCAGGATTTCCAGCGGGTAGCCCGTGAAATCCGACAAGCCCGCCACATGGCGAAACTCATCCATCCGGTCAGGAATGCGGGTGATGCGCATGGCACCCGACGCGTGGAAGCCACAGCTTTGACCGGTCTCTTCCGGGAGGATATCGCGGTATAGGCGCACTGACGTGGCGCGCAGTTCCTGAATGGTGGGGTTGTGGGCGAAATGGGTGCAAAGGCCAGCGGCGTGCCAAGTGGAGCCATGGGTCAGATCGTTCTTTTCGATCAGGACGACGTCTGACCAGCCCAGTTTTGTGAGATGGTAGAGCAGCGACACGCCCATTGCACCGCCGCCAATGATGACAACCTGCGCCTCGCTCATGCCCGCATCCTTTCGCCTTTGGGGTCAAACGGGGCGTGGCGCAGCGGGGTGGCGGGGTAGTCCTGCCCAGCGACCCGCACGGTGAATTTGCGCGCATATGTGTCGGACAGTGCCTCGCCCGGCTCGGTCGCCACCAACCCGAAGCACAGATTCAAACCGGTCCTCGGACCGCGCGCGCCGGAGGTGGTCAGGCCAACGTGGCGGCCGCCTTCGTAGATTGGCTCATCATGCAGCATCAGCGCCTCGCCCTCGACCTGCAGCAGAAGGAGCCGCTGGCTGACCCCTTGTTCTTTCTGGGTCAGCAGCGCGTCCTTGCCAACGAAACCCTTGGACCAGTCGATGGTGAATCCTAGCCCTGCCTCCAGCGGCGTGATCTCCGGGCCCAGATCATGGCCACAGTGCTTGAACCCTTTCTCCAACCGACAGCCATCCAGCGCGAAATGACCCATGGGCTGTGCCCCGGTGCCGGTAAGTGCGTCGAAGACCACTTCTGCACTCTCCACTGCAACGGTGATCTCGTATCCCAGTTCCCCCACGAAACTGATCCGCGTGGCGAGGGCGTGTTGGCCCGCGATTTCAATCTCCGCACAATTCGCGAAACCGATATCGGGCAGGTTGGGCACCAAACCGCGCAGCAACTCCCGGCTCGCCGCTCCCATCAGGCCGATGGTGCAAAATGCTTCCGTGACATCTTCAACAGCCACATCCAGGTTGCGCCGAAGATAGGCCAGATCGCGCTGACGCGTCGCGGCCCCCGAGGTGATATCGAATGCTGCCTCGCCGCGCCGGGTGACGGTGACGTCCATCTCGATGCCGCCGCGCGTGTTGAGCATCTGCGTGTACGTCGCGCGCCCAACCGGTTGATCCATCTGGGCCGTTGTGATGCGGTTGAGCGCATCAAGCGCCCGCGGCCCTGACACCCGAAACTTCGAAAACGGGCTGAGGTCGAGCAACACCGCGCCTTCCGCCATCCGCGCAGCCTCACGCGCAGCAATGGGCCACCATGGTTGATCGCTCACGGAATAGGGCAAGGTATGCTCTGCCTTGCTAGTTGCATACCACATCCCACGCTCCCAGCCAGCGGTCACACCGAACTCCGCACCGTGCGCGGCCCAATTGGCATGCAAAGCAGACCGCCGCAGGTCACGACCCGCCTTGGGTTGTTTGAAGGACCAATGCATTGCGAAAAGGTCAGAAACGGCCTCTTCCATCCGTGCGGCCATGTGCTCTGGCGTGGCCGCAAGCGGATCAACCCGCGCCACATCGACCTCCCACATGTCCATCGGCGGGTGCCCGTCCACCACCCAATCGGCCAGCGCCCGCCCGATGCCAGCAGACGACATAACCCCCACTGAATTCATCCCCGCCGCCACGAACAGCCCCGCCACCTGCGGCGTCTCGCCGACCAAGGGGCGCGTATCGGCCGTGAAACTCTCTGGTCCGTTCATGAAGTGTTGAATGCCAACCTCGGCCAGCCCCGGCATCAGCTCCAACGCCGCCTCCATGAAGGGCGCGAATTGCTCCCAGTCTTCCGGCAATTCCAGAAAGGGTCGGTCGCCTTCGGGGCCGTATGCATCCCAGCATTTTGCGTTCGGTTCAAACCCGCCGATGACCAGCTTGCCCGCATCACCCTTGATATAGATGCCTCGATCCAGATCGCGGATCACCGGGACGGGATCGGGCAGGTCCGGGATAGGCTCAGTGACGACGTACATGTGTTCGGCGGCTTGCAGGGGCAGGGGGACGCCAGCGGTTGCGGCCAGTTCCCGGCTCCACGCGCCGGTGGCGATAATCACCGTGTCGGCCTCAAGCCGCGTGCCGTCTGCCATCTCAACCCCGGTTGCGCGGTCGCCGTCGGTCAAAATCCGGCGGACCTGCACCCCTTCGCGTATCTCCACACCCCCCGTCTTGGCGGCGCGCGCATAGGCCATGCAAAGATCAACCGGGTTCACGTTGCCATCTTCGGGCACATGCAGCGCCCCTGCGTGGGACGACAGATCGAGCCCCGGCATCGCCACATCGCCGGTCTCAATCATCTGTGGATGCAAACTCTGCGTTACACCCAAATCGGCAATCCGGCGTAACTCATCCAGCCGCTCAGGCCGCCGCGCAAGCCAATAACCACCCGTACGCCGATAGCCCGTGGACATGCCCGTCTCACCTTCCAGCTTAGGAAACAGCTCCAACGCATAAGACGCCAGCCGCGTCATGTTGGGCGTCGCGCGCAACGGCCCCACGATCCCGGCGGCGTGCCACGAGGTGCCGGAGGTCAGCTGATTGCGTTCGAGCAGCACCACATCCACCGCGCCGCGCTTGGCCAGATGGTAGGCAATGGACAAACCAATCGCCCCGCCGCCGATGATGACAATGCAACCCATCAGAAGTAATCTCTGTCCGGCACTTCGGCCTTCCTGCGTGCGATGTAGTCCTGCAGTTCCGCGTCAATCTCCGGATTAAGACCGGGATCGTCGTAACCCTCCAACTGCTCCTTCCACCGCGCATTGGCACGGGTCGCGGCGTCAAGGCCTCCCTCGGTCTGCCATTGTTCAAAGGACGCATCATCCGACATCCAGGGCCGGAAGAGCGCGGACATGAAATTGGCCTGCGTATGCTCGGAGCCCAGAAAATGACTGCCCGGCCCGGTCTGGGCAATCGCCTCCATCGCTTGGGCGTTCTCGGAGAGATCAATCCCGTCAAAGAACCGCGCGAGCTTCCCACAGAGGTCGTGATCAATCATTGTCTTCTCGAAGGACGTCACCAACCCGCCCTCCAGCCATCCGGTGGCGTGATTGACGAAATTCGCCCCAGCAAAGAGCGCCATCATCAGGCCCCATGTGGCCTCTTGCTGGCTTTGCGCGTCGAGCAGTTTGGACGAAGACAGAGTGCCCACCGTATGAAGCGGCACACCCAATCGTCGCGCCAACTGCCCTGCGCCCAATACCATCAACCCGGCCTCCGGACTGCCAAAGGTGGGCGCGCCGGTTTGCATGGACATGGTGGACGCAAACGACCCCATCAGACAGGGCGCGCCAGGGTTGATCAACTGAACGAGGGTGAGCGTGGCCAGCGCCTCCGCCAGCACTTGCGCCAACGTCCCCGCCACGGTCGTCGGAGACATCGCGCCGGTCAGCACCCAGGGCGTGCAGGCCACGGGTTGTCCGGCCCGAGCGTAAACCTTCAAGGACCCCGACATATTGGCATCCATGACCAGCGGCGCGTTGGTGTTGCACACGGCGTAGAGCTTCGGGTCATCTATGTTGCCAAAGACGATCCGCGCCATGTCCACCGCGTGGCCTGCGCGTTCCTCCCCGATGAAAGCCCCCATGAAGCACCGATCGGACCAGCGGATATGGGCGTAGAGCATATCGAGATGCCGCTTGTTGGCGGGCAGGTCCACCGGCTCACAGACAATGCCACCGGAATGATGCAACCAGGGCAGGCTCTGGTGCAGTTTCACCAGGCGCTGAAAGTCATCATAGGTCGCGTAGCGGCGACCCTGATCGAGGTCGTGCACGAAAGGCGGCCCCCAAGAGGGGCAAAGCACGGTTGCATTGCCGCCCATCTGCACTGCGTTTTTCGGATTGCGTGCGGCCTGGGTGAACTCGGACGGTGCGGTGGCCTGAATGGTCTTGCGGCAAAATCCGGGGGTAAAGCGGACACGGGTGCCGTCCACCTCGCATCCGGCATCCGCGAAGATCTCCAGAATCTCCGGGTCGTCGTGAAACTCCATACCGGTTTCTGCCAGGATGCGATCGGCGTTGGTCTCGATCTGTTCCAGCCCTTCTTCGCTCAGTACCGGCATCGGTGCCAAAGTGCGCCGGATGAACGGACGGCGCGGTGCGTCTTCGGGCGTCTTGCGCGCTCGGCGGCGGGAAGAGCGGGTCATCTCCATGCTGGAAGTCTTGCAGCCTGATTGACATCCGTCCATGAAAAGCCGTTAGTATTAAGAAATTTTATACTAAAGTTTCGACCCATGCCCCAACCTCGCCAATTCAGCCCCGGTTTGATCCGTTCTCTTGAAGTGCTGGTGGCGGTGGCCGAAACCGGACAGATGCGGCTTGGCGCGCGGCTTCTGGGCCTGACCCAACCTGCCGCTTCACAGCACATCGCGGCGCTGGAGAAAGAGTTCGGTGTCTCGCTCGTTGATCGCTCCACCCGTCCCGCGCGGCTGACGTTGGCTGGCACGCGGCTTCATGCCCAGGCGGTGCGCATCCTGAATGCTATGGTGGATATGGAAACCGAAATGCGCCGCACGGGCAGCGCGTCGATTTCCATGCTGCGCGTGGGTATGCAGGCCTCTGTTGCCACAACGCTGACAGGGCCGCTGGTAACACTGCTCAAGGACCACGGGGTGGAAGATATGACCCTGCATGCCGGGCAAAGCGGCGACCACGAACGGCTGTTGCGCACCAAGCAGGCGGATTTGGCGATCACCTCCAACCCGTTTCTCGATCTCGACGGGCTGGACCGGCACGGGGTGCTGACCGAGAACTTCCTTCTGGTCCTGCCTGCCGATTACGATGGGCCGGTGGACAGTCTTGAGGCCGTGCAAAACCGCCTTCCGCTCGTCCGCTTTGCCGACAGCACCTATGCCGGGCGATTGATCATGCAGCATCTGCGCCGCCTGAAGTTCGAACCCGGTCGCGTGATCCAGGCGGATCGCTCTTCGATGATAACCTCCTGCGTGGCCCAAGGCATGGGGTTCAGCCTGCTGACACCGACGCTGCTGATCGACGGAATGGTAGAGAACATGGCTCTGCGAATGGCGCCCTTGCCCGTCGCCGGGTTGTCACGGGCACTGACGGTGGTCTCCCGTGAAGGAGAACTGGCAGACCTGCCTGCAGACGTGGCAGCATGCGCCAAGTCAACATTGGTCCAGCAAGTGGGCCAATATGTCGGTGATATCGGACTTCGTGCGTTAAGAGTGGACAAAACCTAGGCAGGTCAAGGGACGCCTTCTTGGCTGCGATCTTGACCAACAGTATGCTGGTCACATGGGACAGGTAACGTCGCTCTTCGCAAGAAAGATGGTCGCTGCGGCTGGTGCCGAGGTGGATGGTCATTCCTTGCTGGCTGCGGTTGGTTTGGATGCCGACAGCCCTTGGGACCCCAAGGTGATGATATCGGCAGACGACTACTATGGCCTGATTGAACGCATAGCCGCCCAAACCGACGCCACCGATCTGCCGTTGCGTGTGGGTGCCTCCATGCGTTGCGACGAATACGGCGCGCTGGGCCTGGCGTGGAAGTCAGCCCCCGATCTTCTGGGGTCGTTTTCCCGCGTTGAACGCTACGCGCGGCTTTGGACCGACGTGGTGGAGTATGAACTGCGCGACGCTGGCGACAACATTCTGTACTTTCTGCACAGGTCGGGACAAAGACGGTTGGGCCTGCGCCTTTCGAATGAAGCGACCCTTGCCAGCGCCATGTCTCTCTCCAGACAGGTGTCGCCATCACCATTCAATGCCGTGGAAGTCTTCATTCAACATCCACCGCCTTCATCTATAGCTGCCCACGAAACCTATTTCGGCTGCCCGGTGCGGTTTGGCGCAGCCAACGACGCGCTCTTGTTGTCCAAAGCCGCACTTGCGGAACCCAACATCTTGGGCGACCAAGGGATCACTCAGTTCCTTGAGACACATCTGGAGGACGAGCTCTCCAAACTCGCGCCCGTGTCCGATCTAAAGGGAAGAACAAAAGAAGCAATCGCCCGATCCTTAAGTGAAGGATTGCCCAAAATGGCCGACATCGCGCGCGGGCTGGGTGTTAGTGCGCGATCCTTCCATCGGCGGTTGGCGGAGCATGGGTTGAGTTTTCAAACGCTCACCGAAGAAACGCGGCGAGAGCTTGCCGAGGGCATGCTGCGGGATGAACGGTACTCGCTGGCTGAGATCGCCTTCTTGACGGGCTTCTCGGAGCAAAGCTCTTTCTCTCGGGCGTTCAAAAAATGGGTCGGATACACCCCCGCAAACTATCGCAAGACACTGCTGACGCCGGATCATTGATTGGCAGCGATGGTCAAAACTCTGGCAGCCTCTGCCAATACTGACCGGGACCAGTTTGCATAAACCTTGGCCATCAAACATCAGCCAAGGAGCATCACCATGCAAACCCAACCAATACTCGTCATCGGCGCCACAGGTAAAACAGGCGCACGCGTCGTCGCCCGTCTGGAAGCGAAAGGCCTTCCGGTGCGCAAAGGCACCCGCGGTGCCGAAACTCCCTTCGACTGGGAGAAGCCCGAAACCTGGGCGCCAGTATTGAACGGGGTGTCAAAGGCTTACGTTACCTATTTCCCCGATCTCGCCTTCCCGGGCGCCGTCGAACAAGTCGCCGCTTTTAGCCAGGTGGCCAAGGAATGCGGCCTCGACCACATCGTCCTTTTGTCTGGTCGCGGCGAACATCACGCGCGGCTCGGAGAGGACGCCATCAAGGCTTCCGGCATTGACTATACGCTCGTTCGGTCAGCGTGGTTTGCGCAGAACTTCAGCGAGGGCTACCTGCGCGATCCGATCCTCGACGGCGTTCTTCCGATGCCCGGCGGGTTGGTTCAGGAACCCATCATCGATATCGATGACATTGCCGATGTCGTCGTCGCGGCGCTGACCGAAGACGGCCACAAAGGACAGCTTTACGAGGTCACAGGCCCGCGTTTGATGAGCTTTGCCGATATGGCGGCGGATCTGTCCGAGGCGATCGGTCGGCCAATCCAACACGTTCCGATCAGCTTTGAGGACTTCCACGCAGCCCTTGTAGAGACAGGCGGAACCTTTATCGCCGACGTCTTCACCGGGATCGCACGGGAGACACTCGACGGTCGCAATGCGCATGTTTGCGATGGTGTGCAACGCGCGTTGGGACGTCCCCCGCGGGATTTCGTGGACTTCGCGATCTCGTCTGCAAATTTCGGCGCCTGGTCAAAAGCTGCCTGATCGCGCCCGGGCGCGGGTATTGGCGGCGCGCCCGGACCTCTGACGTTCCACAGGAGATGAAAAAATGTCTGTCGTATTCTTTTCGCTGACCTTCGTGTCGGTGCTGGCTTACGCCATCGTAGCCGGTTGCTTTTTGGCCTTCTCGGACTTCATCATGCGATCCTTGGGTCGCACCGAGGGCCAAGGCGGTATCCAAGCCATGCAAACGATCAACAAAGAAGTGTTTCGCTGGGTCTTCATGACCTTGTTCATTGGCCTCACGCCGGTTTCTTTGATCATTGCGATCTACGGCGGGGTGTTTGTTGGATCGCTACCTGGCATGATCATGGCCGCCGCCGGGTTGGTCTACGTGCTCGGGTGTTTTGGCGTCACGGCTCTTTGCAACGTGCCCATGAACGAAGCCCTGGCCAAGATGGACGCGTCGGACCACGTGACGAATGAATACTGGTCTCAGACTTATCTGCCCAAATGGACCCAATGGAACACTATCCGAACAATTGCCTGCATTCTCTCGTCTGCGCTGTTGTTACTGGGGCTTTTGTCGGCAGAACTGTATCAAGTTTAGGGCGCGTTCGCCCTCAAGAGACCATACTGGGGTGGCCTTCGTTTTTGGGGCCATCCCATCGTGCACTGAGAAAAACCAAGACACCAAGAATACGTGTCAGCGGCCCTTCCAGACCGGATCCCGCTTTTCTGCAAACGCCTTCGCACCCTCTAGCTGATCCTCAGACGCATAAAGCGTGTCAACAGACGCAAACTGCCGCCGCGTGATGCGGTTCATGGCGTCCTGGAATGTCATGGCTTCTGCTTCGCGTACGATCTCATTAATTGCAGCGTAAACCAGCGGCGGGCCGGAGGCGAGGTGATCTGCAAGGGCGCGCGCCTCACTCATCAGGTCCGCAGCCGGGATCACACGGTTTACGAACCCCCAACGGGCGGCTTCTTCCGCATCGATCCATCGACCGGTGAGCAGCATCTCCATGGCAATGTGGTACGGGATGCGTTTGGGCATCTTGACGCTGGCGGCATCCGCAACGGTGCCCGATCGGATTTCGGGCAAAGCAAACTGCGCATGATCCGCCGCCAGAATGATGTCTGCGGACAGTGCCCATTCCAGACCACCCCCGCAGCAAATGCCGTTCACGGCGGCGATCACGGGCTTGTTCATGTCCCGCATTTCTTGAAGGCCACCAAAACCACCCACGCCATAATCCCCGTCCACGGCATCGCCGTCAGCCGCGGCTTTCAGATCCCAACCGGGGCAGAAGAACTTCTCGCCGGCCCCGGTGATTACGGCCACTCGCAGGTCTGGATCATCGCGAAATTCCAAGAATGCCTCGCCCATGATCCGGCTGGTTGTCAGATCAATCGCATTGGCTTTGGGCCGGTCAAGCGTCAGCTCAAACACGTGACCCCGGCGTTCGGTTTTGATCGGGCTATCGGTCATGTCAGTCCTCCAGGGGAAGGGCGAAGGGGTCGTGGCCCGCATCGCTGTTGGTTGTATATTCGGCCAAAAATGCCGCGTCGTCGGCGGATCTTCCGCCTGAGTGTTTTCAATTCTGCCCTATCCGTATCAAGGCATCGGCCGCCACGGCGCGATCACGGGTGCACATCAACGGATTGATCTCCACTTCCTCCAGCCGGTCAGCATGGGCCACAACATAGTCCTGCACGGCCAAAACAGCGCGGATGATGGCGGCACGATCCGCGGCAGGTTTGCCTCTGTACCCTCGCAGAACCGGCGCGATGCGCAAGCTGTCGAGCGCCGCGTCGATGTCCTCAGACGTCGTCGGCAACAGCAAACTGGCGCTGTCTTTGAGAAGTTCTGTCAACGTGCCGCCTGCCGCCAGTGTCAGAACAAACCCATGCGCAGGGTCCCGGACAATGCCGACCAGCAATTCCGCAATGGTGCCAATCACCATCTCTTCGATCAGGAACTGATCACTTGGCATCTCCGTCGCCGCATGGCTCACCTCGTCGACACTCTTCAACCCAAGCGCCACACCGCCGGCTTCTGTTTTGTGCGCAATGCCTTCGGCCTTCAGAACCAGAGGAAACCCGACTTCGGTGGCCGCGCTGTCCAACTCATCCGAGCTTGCACGGGCGGATGCAGGGACGGGCACGCCGAAGGCTTTTAGAGCAGCCTTGGCCTCTGCTTCCGTCAGGGTCTCAGACGCAACGGTAGGCGCGGAGATCAGAAGCGGCTCGGGCGTAACATAGGGCCTGCCAAGATAGGCGGCGGCAGATATCGCGCTCAACGTGTCATCCAATCCAAGCATCGGGATCATTCCCACTGAAATGCTGCGGCGGATCACGGTGTCCGAAAACGTCTCCGGCACCGTGGCAATCAGCGCCAGCGGTTTGCCTGTCTGTTCCACCGCGATGCGTCCACCTTCATAGACGCATTCCCAGGCGGCCAGATCGCATCGGTCTTCGCGCGGGAAGTCGGTGATCAGGCACCCGATGGCCACATCCCCGCTCAGCGCGGCGGCAAAGGTCTGCCCCATTCTTGGGCCGTCCGTCCAGATGAACGTGTGATAGTCCAACGGATTGGCCAGCGCGACCATCGGTCCGAGCGCCTCTCTCAGTGCCTGGTGCTGTGTCTCTCCCAGCGGGGGGAAAGACACATCGTAATCCATGGCCGTGTCGGCCATCAGGCTGGCTTCCCCACCAGAGCTAGAAATTGAGATGATCCGGTTGGACGGCAAGGGCCCTGCAAAATGCAGCAGTTTGAGGGTTTCCAACAAAGCCGTCAGCGTGTTGACCTGGGCGATGCCAAGACGGCTAAGCAGCGCGCGCGCACCTGCATCCGACCCTGCGAGAGAGGCCGTGTGCGAAATCGTGGCGGCTTGCGCCAGGTCCGACCGCCCGGCCTTGAGCGCGACAATCGGTTTGCCGAGCTTGCGGGCGTGGGCCGCCATGGCCTCGAACGCGCGCAGGTCGCCCACGCCTTCAATGTGCAGACCAAGGGCGGTGACACGTGGATCATCCAGCAGTGCGCGCCCCATGTCCGCGAGACCAATCTGCGCCTGATTACCGGCTGTGCCGAGATAGGCGATGGGCAGACCGCGTTTTTGCATGGAGACATTGATGGCCATGTTTGACGACTGCGTCAGCACCGCGACGCCGCGTGTCTCACGCTCGCCGCCGTGTTGATCGGGCCAAAGCAGGGCGCCGTCGAGGTAGTTGATGAACCCGTAGCAGTTGGGCCCGATGATGGGCATCTCGCCCGCAGCTTCCAGCAACGCATCTTGGAGAGAGCTGCCATCCCCGGTCTCAGCATCCGCTTCCCGAAACCCGGAGGCAAAGCAAACGGCCCCGCCTGCGCCCATGGCGTTGAGCTTGGCAACAGTCTCGATGGTCAGATTGCGATTGACGCCGATAAAGGTGGCGTCGGGTGCGCTGGGAATGTCGCTCAGGCTGGGATAGGTTTTCAGGCCACCCAATTCCGCCTTCGTAGGATGCACCGGCCATATATGCCCGGCGTAGTCCATCTTGAGGCATTGCTCGACAACCGAGGTACACCACGCTCCACCGCCGACCACGGCGATGGATTTGGGTTGGAAGAGACGGGAGAGGTCAGGCATCTGGGTCACGGTCCGGAATTGAGATTTCTTGCCTCCGGCGGGGATATTTTCGGCAAGAAGAAAGGCTCATAACGCTTCTTTAACCAAGTTTGCGCAACTTGAAACCACGGTACAGGCGGGGACGCCGATGACCGTGCAAGGAGAACGGCCTTTGCCCTTCTTTCTTTGGGGGAGGCTATGTACGTCTCCCCCGTTCTTCTTGCTGAAAATATCCCCGCCGGAGGCATAAAGTCTCTTATGCCCCAAGGGGTCGCAACAGGTCGCGGCTGATGATGTGGCGCTGGATCTCAGACGTGCCGTCCCAGATGCGCTCCACGCGGGCATCGCGCCAGAACCGCTCAATCGGGAAGTCGTCCATAAGACCCATACCGCCGTAAATCTGCAGCGTCGCATCGGTCACCCGCGCCAGCGCCTCAGTGGCATAGAGCTTGGCAGAGGCGATCTCTCGGTTCGCAGGCAAACCCTGATCCAGCCGCCAGGCGGCGGCCAGTGTCAGCCAATCGGCCGCGTCGATCTCGGTGATCATATCGGCGATCTGGAAGCTGATCCCCTGGAACTTGCCGATCTGCTGGCCGAATTGTTTGCGCTCAGCGGAATAGCTCAGCGCGTAATCAAAGACGCGCCGCGCGCGGCCCACGCTCATGGTGGCAACGGTGATGCGTGTCGCATAGAGCCATTCATTCATCACCTCGAACCCGCCATCGACTTCGCCCAGAACCTGCGCATCGGGCAGGCGGCAATCGTCAAATTCCAGGATCATGTTCTTGTAGCCGCGGTGGCTGACGGATTTGTAGCCTTCGCGGATCGTGAAGCCTGGCGTGCCGCGATCGACGAGGAAGGTTGTGATGCGCTTCTTGGGGCCCTTGGGGGTGTCATCTTCACCCGTCGCGATGAAGACAATGATGAAATCAGCATGGTCGGCACCGGAGATGAAGTGCTTGGTTCCGTTCACGACCCAATCACCCCCGTCACGCCGTGCGGAGCATTTCATACCGCGCACATCTGAGCCTGCATCCGGTTCGGTCATTGCCAGCGCGTCCATGCGTTCGCCCCGGACCGCGGGGAGCAGATAGCGTTCTTTCTGTTCCCCTTCGCAGGCCATCAAGATGTTCTGCGGACGCCCGAAGAAATGGTTCAACGCCATGGAGCCGCGCCCCAATTCACGCTCGACCAGGGCGAACTCCAGGTGCGAAAGACCTGCGCCGCCAACTTCTTCGGGAAAGTTGCAGGCGTAAAACCCCAGATCGATGGTCTTCTGCTTGATCGCCTCGGCCACCTCATGAGGCACTTCGCCGGTGCGTTCCACCTCAGCCTCGTACGGATAAATCTCGTTTTCCACGAAACTGCGCACGGTGGAGACGATCATCTCCTGTTCTTCTGTCAGTCCGAAATGCATCGGTTCATCCTCCAGCATGCGCTGCGGCCAGCGCTTCGACTTTTTCGCGGACGTGATCCGCAGGCTCACAGGTGCGGCGTGTCTCCAGGCTGACATGCAGCATGAACTGGTCGCATGTGGCCATAAGTTCACCATCAGAGGCGCGCTTCATCTCGTGGAAGCAGCGCAGTTTCTTGCCTTCGCCCTGGGTGACCTTGGTGTGGACTTCGACCTTTTCGCCGGCATGGGTCTCTGCAAGGTACTTCACCGTTGTGTCGACCGTGAAATAGCTCATGCCCGCCTCGATGTAGTCGTCATCGGCACCAACTGCGGCCATCACCACTTCGGCGGCGTCCGAGAACAACTGACCATAGCGACCCTCATTCATGTGCCCGTTGACGTCTGTCCAATCGACCGGAACGACCCGGCGTTGAGTGACCATTGGCTGTTCTGCGCCCGGCAGGGTCATCAGCGATTTCTGATGCGCGTTGGCCACGGCGCCTGCACCCCAGTTGCCGCCCTTGAGAGAGCGGATGATGCCGATGAGGTTGTTGTCGCGGATGCGTTCCAGATCACGCGGGCCGAGGTCGCCCGCCTGCACGTCGCACTGATCGCCCACCTTGTTGACGAAGTCATCCGTCAATTCAGGTACGTCCATCAGCTTGGTCCATGGCCATTTCAGACAAGGCCCGAACATGGCCAGCATCGCGCGCATGCCGCCTTCGCCACCGGCGAGATGGAAGGTCTGCATGGTGCCCATCTGCGCCCAACGAAGACCGGGGCCGTAGGCGATGGCCGCGTCAATCTCATCGGCCGTCGCCACGTCATCGTGCAACAGCCACAGTGCCTCGCGCCACAGGGCTTCCTGCAGACGGTCGCTCAGGAAGCCTTCGATCTCCACGCGGCAGTGCAAAGGATACATGCCAATGCTGGAATAGATGCCTTTGGCGGTTTCAATCGCGGCCGGATCGGTTTTTTCACCGGCCACGAGCTCCACCAGCGGCAACAGGTAAACCGGGTTGAACGGATGACCCACGATCAGGCGTCCGGGATGCTCCATCTCTGCTTGCAGGTCTGTCGGCATGATGCCGGAGGTGGACGATGCTATGATGCCGTCTGTGTTCACCGCCTCGATCTGTGCATAGACCTTGCGCTTGATGTCGACCCGCTCTGGCACGGCCTCGACGATCAGCGCGGCCCCGGTCGCGGCCTCTTCCAGCGTGGTGCAAATTGTCAGGCTGCCTTCGTCGGGCATGTCTGTGTCAACGAGCATCGGCAGCGCGCGACGGGCGTTGTCCATCACTTCGTTGATCTTGCGTTCGGCTTCTGGGTCCGGGTCGAAGACTTTGACGTCCCACCCATTGAGCGTCAGCCGCGCGGCCCACCCGCCGCCGATCACGCCCCCGCCGATGATTGCTGCTGTCTCAGTCATCTCCAACTCCGATTTTTCATATCAAACGAGGGCTTCCGTATGCCCATCAACGGCCATGACCTGCCCTGAAATTTTTGAGGCAGCAGGCGAGGCAAGGAAAAGCGCCATATCCGCCAGATCGTCCGCGCTGACCCAGGATCGTAACGAGACGTTTTCCACGTAAGACGCACGCAACTCTTCCACGTCGCGGCCCGTCGCAGCAGACTCGTTGGCCAGAACCCGTTCCATGCGGTCCCCTTCTACAGCGCCAGGGGCAATTGCATTGACGCGAACGCCCACCGGGCCCAATTCCATCGCCAACGTTTTCATCAAGCCCACCAGGCCCCATTTGGCCGTCGCGTAGGGCGACCGAAGGGGATAGCCGAAAAGACCTGCCGTTGAACTTGTGATGATGATCAACCCGCTACCCTGCGCCCGCATCACCCGGGCGGCCCACCGACAGGTCAAGAAGGTGCCGTGCAGGTTAACGGCCACGCAGGATTGCCAATCGTCATAGGACATCTCTTCAATCCGGCCCGCTGGCCCGCCTGTCCCGGCATTTGCACATACCACGTCAACGCCGCCAAACACCGCCTCTACCTCGCTCAGAAAGCTGGCCATCTGCGCCTCATCCGTCACGTCTGCCGCCCGCACGATCATGTCAGGCGCCGCTTTGGCAAGCGCCTCGCACGCCTTTGCATCCGCATCGCACACGGCCACGCGCGCGCCCTCTGCGGCGAAACGTGTCGCAAGGGTCAGCCCGATCCCGGACGCGCCCCCGGTGACGACGACGCGGTCACTCACCCCGCAGGGGCCCGCTTGGTCAGGCCCAGCTTGTCGCGCACCTCTTGCGGACCGATCACGCGCGCGCCGAAGCGTTCGATGATCTCTACCGCGCGGTCAACCAGCTGTTCATTCTTGGCGAGAACACCGCGATCGAGCATCAGGTTGTCCTCCAGACCCACACGCACGTTGCCCCCGGCAGGACCGCGGCGGCAACGTAGGCCATTTGGTGGCGGCCCAGTCCGAAGGCTGAGAACGTCCAGTCATCCGGCACGTTGTTGACCATCGCCATGAAGGTGTTCAGGTCATCCGGCGCGCCCCAAGGCACGCCCATGCAGAGCTGCACCAGCGCAGGACCTTTGAGGACACCGTCTTTGACCAGTTGCTTGGCGTACCACAGGTGGCCTGTGTCAAACGCCTCAATCTCGGGCATCACGCCCATCTCGGTCATCATGCCGCCCATGGCGGTCAACATGCCGGGCGTGTTGGTCATGACATAATCGGCTTCGGCAAAGTTCATCGTGCCGCAATCGAGCGTGCAAATCTCGGGCAAGCAGTCTGCCACATGTTCTACGCGTTCACTGGCACCGGCCATGTCGGTTGTGTTGGACAAGGGCAGCGGGGCCTCGGGGGAGCCAAAGATCACATCGCCGCCCATACCTGCCGTGAGGTTCAAAACCACATCTGTTTCAGCGTCGCGGATGCGGTCCGTCACTTCGCGGTACAGTTTGCCGTCTCGGCTCGGCGCGCCAGTTTCCGGATCGCGCACATGGCAATGAACCACTGCAGCACCCGCTTTGGCCGCCGCGATGGCACTGTCGGCGATTTCCTTTGGGCTACGCGGGACATGCGGGCTGCGATCTTGCGTGCCTCCGCCGCCGGTTACGGCACAGGTGATAAAAACCTCACGATTCATCTCGAGCGGCATGGCATCCTCCCCATCAACTAGACTCGCGCGAGTTTACCGCTCTGGCGCGATCCAAGAATTTGCCGTAGATGTCAAAAATCATGCCAGAATGGACAAAACATCCAGAGCGCCCGGTGCGCATTGCGATTCTGCTCTTTGATCGGTTCTCAAACCTGTGCCTGGCCAATTGTATCGAGCCATTGCGCGCCGCCAACATGCTGGGCGCACGGCCTGCGTTTGACTGGCAGATTGTCAGTGCGGACGGCAAGACGGTTCAGTCATCCAGCGGCATCGATATCGTGGCCAGCGGTGCCGCCAGTGGCCTTGATACGCTGGACTATCTCTTCGTCATGGCGAGCTATGCCCATGACGGTCACGACACGCCAGCTACGCGCCGGATGCTGCGTCAGATGTCGCGCAGGTGCGAGGTGACGGTCGGGCTGGACGCGGGTCCTTGGCTTCTGGCTTCTGCCGGGCTTCTGGATGGGCGGCGCGCCACCGTGCACTGGGACCTGTTGGATGCGTTCACCGAGCGGTTTCTGGATGTCGACGCCAGCCGCACCCAGGTGATGCGCGACGGGCCGATGCTGACATGTGCCGGTGCCATGTCCGCCCTTGATCTGACCTTGGGTCTGATCGCGGATCATTTGGGGATTTCGGCGCGACTGGATGTCGAAGCATTATTTCTGCACGGTGACCCGCCGGTGGCGGAACCGTCTGACCAGATTGCCGACCCGCTTGTGCGGCAAGCTTTGGCACTGATGCGCGACCATGTGGAGCGGCCTTTGCCCTTGGTCGACCTGGCCCGACAGTTGTCGTGTCAGCCGCGCACGCTTGATCGGCATTTTCGCGACCGGCTTGGTGCGCCGCCGGGCACGGTTTACCGCCATCTGCGCCTCTCATCGGCGCGGAAACTGATTGAAGACACGCGCTTGTCTGTAGCGGAAATCGCGCTGCGGTGCGGATACGACAGCCCGGCCGCCCTGACGCGTGCCATTGGGCGCATCTACGGCGCCACGCCCCGGGCTTTGCGGAAAGCGCGCGCTGCGCTTTATTGACAGGCTGGCCCCTCTCGGCCCACCTTGGTACCGGACCATTTGGGAGTGACGTCCTTGCCTCGCCTTTTGACGCTTTGCCTGCTGTGCATATGGCCTGTGGCCGGATTTGCGCAGTCGACTGCCCACACTGACTTTGTCAGATCCAACATCCTGGCCGTTTTCTATCATGAGCTTGGCCACGCCGTGATCGACATAGAAGACCTTCCCATCTTCGGACAGGAAGAGGATGCCGCCGACGTCTTTTCCATGTTCATGATCCATACGCTGTTCGAGGAAGAGGCCGCACAGACCTTGGCACGGGACGCATCCAACGGCTTTCTCGCTGAGGCGGAGTTTCGCGAACATACCGGAGAGGAAGAGGTTTGGTGGGGCACGCACGGGGCCAACACGCAGCGTTTCTACAACTCCGTCTGCATTTTCTACGGTGCCAATCCACGCGGACGGCGCGGCTTTGCTGAAGACCTTGGCCTGCCCGACCAACGCGCTGAAAGCTGCCCGGACGAGTTTGATCAGGCTGATCACAGTTGGGGGACTGTTCTGAACGATCTGGTTGCACGGGGCAGTGGAAACAGTCTGCGCTTCGATGGGGCGTTTGACGGGTCTTTGGCCTCTGAAATCCTGTCGTCGGAGGCCGCCTTGCTCAATGATGAGCTGCGGCTTGCCAGCCCGCTTTCCATCGTTGTGGAAGAGTGCGGAGAGGCCAATGCGTTCTACGACCCCTCTGAGCGGCTGATCATCTTCTGCACGGAATTTGAAAAATATTTCAAAGACATGGCGCGGTGGCTTTTGTGAGGACCCTCATGCGCCCAGGTTCAAAATCCAATCCATAACCCGCGTTGACACCGCGCGTTTTGCCGTGCCTGCAATGTAGGTGGGAGTGGTCACGTAGTAGCGCGGCCAGGGGCGCGGCGATTCCAGAGCGTGGATCAGCTTTTTCGTCACAGAGGACGCCGGCAACTCAAACCGGTCTTTGCCGGTGCTTTTGTACAGCCTGTGCTTGAGCTTTTCGTAATCACCTGCACGGGCGGATGCGCCCACATCGATCCAACGTTCAAAATGCGCAATCGCGTTTTCGCGGATTTTTGAGGTCACGGGGCCGGGTTCAATCAGGATGAATTCGATCCCTGTGCCTTTCATCTCCAACCGCATCGTGTCGGTCAGCCCTTCCAGTGCGAACTTGGTCGACACGTAAGCGCCTCGCCACGGCTGGGACACGAAACCCAGGATCGAGGAGTTCTGCACCACCCGTCCCGCACCCTGTTTGCGCATCACCGGCATCACCGCACGCGTCAGCGTATGCCATCCAAAGAAGTTTGCCTCGAATATATCGCGCAAGGCATCCGTTGGCAGGTCTTCCACAAGTCCCGGGCTGGCGAACGCGCCGTTGTTAAAAAGCGCATCCAACTGGCCATCCGTGGCCTTCAGAACCTCGTTCAAACCCGCCGTGATTGTCGCCTCGTCCTGATAGTCGATCAGCGGGCTCTCAAACCCCTCTTCCCGAAGGCGCGCACAGTCTTCTTCCTTCCGGCATGATGCGAAAACACGCCAACCGCGTTCTCGCATTCCCCGCGCCGCATCGAGGCCTATCCCGGAGGAGCATCCGGTGATCAAAAGGGTTTTGCCGGTCATGTCAGAAGGTCCGCGCTCGCCTTATTGTTCCGGCTTCATTAGCAGCCATTCCGCCACCCAGCCGGTTTGGAACCCATCCACCAATTGCACGTTCAGCCACCCGTGACCCGGATCTTCCAGAATGGCCACCTCGGTGCCCTTTGTGACCTGAGTGACCCGATCAAAGGACAGCCCCGGACCGGTGCGCAAATCAATGATGGTTTCCTTGACCCAGCGGATCTGGCTGTCATCAAAGGTAATCTCTCCCAAGGCGGCCGCCACAGCGGCGTCAATGGCCTCTTCCGTTTCATCAGGCTCAGTCCTGATTTCAATCTCGAAGGTTTCTTCAGGCAAATCCATGGTCAGCAATTCGGCCTTCGGACGGTTGGCTTCCGCCTCCAAGAGACCGGTCGCATCTGAACGCGCGGTCGCGAGGGTCAGGGACAGCTCTTCGGTATTGGCTTCTGTCTCGCTGAGCCCGTCAATGACGGCCTCGACCTCTGCCAATGTACGGGCGCTTTCTGGCTGTGCGTCAGGTTCCGCCGGGGCGCGATAGCCGATACGGTCTTCCGGTGGCAATTTCGCCTGCGCCTGCAAAGAATTGGGCACAGGTTCATACTCCGACCCGCCGGACAGGACGTAAAACGCAAACCCCAGAAAGACAAAAGACAGAACAACAAAGCGCTTCATCGCGCGACACACCCCAAGTTTGGCAACAGTTTCAAAGATACACGATTCGCGTCCGCGCTTCACAAGAAAAGCCGACGCTTCCCTGCCGTTGTCGCTTTACGCGAATTTTCAAACTGGCTATCACATCATCTATGAGTGATTTGCTCGACGACCCCAATATAAGCCCCGAAGAGGTTGCTGAACCGCTGCGCCGTGCCATTGGTGAGCGGTATCTGACCTATGCGTTGTCGACGATCATGCACCGCGCGCTGCCCGATGCGCGCGACGGTCTGAAACCCGTTCACCGCCGTATCCTCTATGCCATGCGAGAGCTTCGGCTCAGCTCAACCGGTGGCTTCCGGAAGTCTGCCAAGATCAGCGGCGATGTGATGGGTAATTATCACCCGCATGGTGACGCCGCGATTTATGACGCCATGGCGCGTCTGGCGCAGGATTTTGCGGTGCGTTACCCGCTTGTGGACGGGCAAGGAAACTTCGGCAATATCGACGGCGATAACCCGGCGGCCTCTCGCTACACGGAAGCGCGGATGACGGCCGTGGCAGAGGCCTTGCTTGAGGGCCTTGCCGAAAATGCCGTGGATTTCCGCGACAATTACGACGGGACGCTGACCGAACCGGTTGTTCTACCGGCATCGTTCCCCAACCTGTTGGCCAACGGGGCAAGCGGCATTGCGGTTGGCATGGCCACCAACATCCCGCCGCATAACATCATGGAATTGGTCGATGCCTGTCTGCATCTGATCAGAACGCCGGACGCCCGCGACGATACGCTGCTCAAATACGTGCCCGGCCCGGATTTCCCGACCGGCGGTGTGTTGGTGGAAAGCCCGGAGGCGATTGCGCAAGCTTATCGCACTGGCCGTGGCTCCATGCGCCTGCGCTGTGCGTGGGAGACCGAAGAAATAGGGCGGGGGCAGTGGCAGATCGTCGTCACGGAAATCCCGTATCAGGTGCAGAAATCCAAGCTGATCGAAAAGATCGCGGAATTGATCCAGACCAAGAAAATTCCGATCCTTGGGGATGTCCGTGATGAAAGCGCCGATGACGTGCGCCTGATCCTTGAGCCGCGCTCCAAAAACGTCGACCCGGACGTTCTGATGGGCATGCTCTTCCGCAATTCCGATCTGGAAGTGCGCTTTTCGCTCAACATGAACGTGCTGATCGACGGGCTGACGCCCAAGGTCTGCTCAATGAAGGAAGTGCTGCGCGCTTTCCTGGATTTCCGCCGCGAGGTGTTGATCCGCCGTTCGCAGCACCGGATGGAGAAAATCGACCACCGGCTGGAAGTGCTGGAAGGGTTGATCGTCGCGTTCCTCAACCTCGACCGCGTGATCGACATCATTCGTTACGATGATGACCCCAAGGCGGCCCTGATGCGGGAGGACTGGGGCAAGGATTTCGTCCGCGCGCAGGATGAGCATGACTACGTGTCTCCTGCACCCGGCGGCGAGGAAGAGGGGCTGACCGATGTTCAGGCCGAGGCCATCCTCAACATGCGTCTGCGCAGTTTGCGGCGGCTGGAGGAAATGGAACTCCTGTCCGAACGCGACAAGCTGATGGAAGAACGCGCGGGGCTGGAGGATTTGCTGGAAGACGACAACCTGCAATGGACGGCGATTTCCGACCAGTTGCGCGATGTCAAAAAGACCTTTGGCAAGGACTACGAAGGCGGCGCCCGTCGCACCCGGATCGAAGAGGCCGGTGAGGTCGAAGAGGTGCCGCTGGAGGCTATGATCGACAAAGAGCCGATCACGGTGGTCTGCTCCAAGATGGGCTGGATCCGCGCCATGTCAGGCCATATCGACCTCGAACGTGAGCTGAAGTTCAAGGACGGCGATGAGGGGCGTTTTGTCTTTCATGCGGAAACCACCGACAAGCTGCTGGTCTTCGGCTCCAACGGGCGCTTCTACACGCTGGCGGCGTCTAACCTGCCCGGCGGGCGTGGTATGGGAGAGCCGCTGCGCCTGATGGTCGATCTGCCCAATGAGGCCGAGATCGTGGCGCTGTTCATTCATATCCCCGGTGGCAAGCTGCTGGTGGCGTCAACAGCCGGGGACGGCTTTGTCGTGGCCGAAGATGACGTGATTGCGCAAACCCGCAGCGGGCGGCAGGTGCTGAACCTCAAGCCTGACGTGCGCGCGTTGGTGTGCAAAGCGGTCGATGGGGATCACGTCGCCTGCGTCGGCGAAAACCGGAAAGTGCTGATTTTCCCGCTGGATGAACTGCCGGAAATGGGCCGGGGCAAGGGCGTCCGCCTGCAACGCTACAAAGATGGCGGTCTGTCTGATGCCACCACCTTCACGCTGGCGGATGGGCTGAGTTGGCTTGATCCCGCCGGGCGCACGCGCACGGAGAGTGCCCTGGCCGAATGGGTTGCCAAACGCGCCAGCGCCGGGCGCATGGCACCGCGCGGCTTCCCCCGGGACAATCGGTTCACCTGACCGAGAGCTACTGCCGCCCCGGATCGGGTTGTAATTTCCGACCATCGCGCAATATCTTTGACAAGCTCGACACAACCTGTCTTGACGACAAGGATCGCAATGAAACGCATCTTGATCATTCTGACGCTGATGTTGGGCATTTCCGCCTGCACGAACGCCAATGATCTCAACGAGCCCCCTGTTTACCTGGGCAATTTCCATTTTGGTCACAACGGTGTTGTCGCGCCGAACCTCACCCGTGGTCCGGCCTCTCGCGAGGCCACCAAGGAGGAATGGATTGATGCCGTCACCGGCGCGCTGGATGCGCGGTTCGGGCGGTATGAAGGCACGCGGTTTTACAATCTTGGTGTCAGCGTAGAGGGCTATGTTTTGGCCATTCCTGGCATTCCGGTCGTGGCGGCCCCGAAATCTGTTCTGATCGTCCGGGTGACCGCGTGGGATGATGCCAACGCCAAGAAGCTGAATGAAGAACCCAAGGTGATCACGGCGCTGGAAACGCTGTCGGGCGAAACGATCGTGTCATCAGGCCTGACCCAGTCACGCGAACAGCAGATTGATAACCTGTCACGAAACGCGGCCAAGCTGATCGAGCTTTGGCTGGTCGAGCAAAACGAAGAATTTGGCTGGTTTGAAGATGATGGCGTCCCGGCCAAGGACAAGCCTGCGCCGCTGATCGTTGCGGCGGATGACAGCGCCGAGGACAGTGCCGCAGAGGACGACACCGCAGCGGAGGCCGACGCAGAAAACGACGTGCCAGACGCGGTCGCGGATGACGTGGACCCGGAAACCGCACCGGAAGACGCCGAAACCTCGGAAAACTGAACACACATTTCAGCCGTTCACCCCCGTGCAATAAGGAACGGCTTGATTTCCTCCTCCATACGAAATACATGCCCGCGCAGTGTAGAAATTCGGCTCGCGGAGACACGCTGCGAGGCCAATGACAAAAGGGCGCTCTGAGATATGGCGAAGGAAAAGTTTGATCGTTCGAAACCGCATGTGAACATCGGGACCATTGGTCACGTGGATCATGGCAAGACGACATTGACGGCTGCGATCACGAAGCAGTTTGGCGAGTTCAAGGCCTATGACCAGATCGACGCCGCCCCTGAAGAGAAGGCGCGCGGGATCACCATTTCGACCGCGCATGTGGAATATGAAACCGACGCGCGTCACTACGCCCATGTCGACTGCCCCGGCCACGCCGACTACGTGAAAAACATGATCACCGGTGCCGCGCAGATGGACGGCGCGATCCTGGTTGTGAACGCCGCCGACGGCCCGATGCCTCAGACCCGCGAGCACATCCTGCTGGCGCGTCAGGTGGGTGTGCCCGCGCTGGTCGTGTTCCTCAACAAGGTGGACCAGGTTGACGACGAAGAGCTGCTGGAACTCGTCGAGATGGAAGTGCGCGAGCTGCTGTCCGAGTACGAATTCCCGGGCGACGACATTCCGATCGTGGCCGGTTCCGCGCTGGCCGCTCTGGAAGACCGTGACGCCAACATCGGCACCGAGAAAATCGCTGAGCTGATGGCCGCCGTGGATGACTACATCCCGCAGCCGCCGCGCGCCGTGGATGAGCCGTTCCTGATGCCGATCGAAGACGTGTTCTCGATTTCCGGCCGTGGTACCGTTGTGACCGGTCGTGTGGAACGTGGCGTGATCAACGTGGGCGACGAGATCGAGATCGTCGGCATCCGCGACACCTCCAAGACGACCTGCACGGGCGTTGAGATGTTCCGCAAGCTCTTGGACCGTGGTGAAGCGGGCGACAACATCGGCGCGCTGCTGCGCGGTGTGGACCGTGAGGGTGTTGAGCGTGGCCAGGTT
The DNA here is from genome assembly GCA_963422235.2 of uncultured Roseovarius sp. Taxonomy (GTDB): domain Bacteria; phylum Pseudomonadota; class Alphaproteobacteria; order Rhodobacterales; family Rhodobacteraceae; genus Roseovarius. The sequence goes on along the minus strand of CAXMWV010000002.1, from coordinate 478,838 downwards.
CTGTGTAAGCCGGGTTCCGTGACACCGCACACGAAGTTCGAGGCGGAGGTCTACATCCTGACGAAAGAAGAGGGTGGCCGTCACACGCCGTTCTTTGCCAACTATCGCCCGCAGTTCTACTTCCGCACGACGGACGTGACCGGCACGGTGACGCTGCCCTCTGGCACCGAGATGGTGATGCCGGGCGACAACCTGAAGTTCGAGGTTGAGCTGATCGCGCCGATCGCGATGGAAGACGGCCTGCGCTTCGCCATCCGCGAAGGCGGCCGCACCGTGGGTTCGGGCGTGGTTGCGAAGATCATCGAGTAAGCCAAGATACCGTAAGCCGGGGTCAGCCCCGGCGTACTAATCTATCAAGGGCTGCCCTGCGGGGCGGCCCTTTTGCTTTTGGATTGCCGATCACACGCCGGAAAACACTGCCCCATTTTCGCCACATTTTGGTCCATCCATCGCCCAGAGTTTTTGGAAAACACTTCTTTAACCTTAAAACGAGGCCCGCCAACGGGTCCGAGGCAGACAAAAACACAGGCAAAAAAGCACGAGCAGGCATCCCATGGCACAGATCAAGATTTTCCAGATCGGATTCAACAAATGTGGAACCCGAAGCATTTCGGATTTTTTCAAGAAATCCGGCTACCTTTCCCATCACTGGAAAGGCGGTCGCTTGGCCCGCAACATTGATGCCAGCAAGCGCAAGGGCTTTCGTCCGCTGGGGCGCTGGTCAGACGCGGTGCTCTTTGCCGATCTCGAATGCGTGGAAAACGGTGACGTGATCGAATCCTATAAGGATTTCGCCTTCCTCGACCGCCATTACCCGGATGCACATTTCATCCTCAACAAACGCCCTGTGGATGACTGGCTGCGCAGCCGAATTTTTCACAAGGACGGGACGTATTTCAAAAAATACATGGCCCATTACGGCACGCGCAATCCGATTGACGTGCTGGATCGCTGGGCGCAGGACTGGGCTGACCACTTTGACGCGGTGCGCAGCTATTTTGCGGATCGTCCTGGCAAACTTGTGGAATGCGACATCGTCAATGACGGCGCAGAGCCGCTGATCGAGCACTTCAAGGATCATCTGGATCTCGACCCCAAGGCCTGGCCCCATCTGGGCAAGTCTGTCGCCAGTTCCTGACCCGTTCAGCCAAGCGCCTTGAGAAACGTCTCCGTGGTGTCGTCCAGCGGCACCATGAATTCGATCTCAACCGCTTCCAGCCGCACGTCTTGCACCGTGACCAGCTGACCCACAAGCGGCGTCATCTGCAGCTGCAGCCCGTTGGGTAACCCCATGATCACCGGGCTGAGCGGCGCGCTTTGTGTCCCACCCGTGATGCGCTGGGGGATGTGATCGAACATGCCCTCGGCCTTGGCTGCGTCAAAGGCACGGCTGACCCTTTCATCACGCCCCGCGGCCGATTGCAGGCGAAAGTAAAAGCCAAGGCTGGCGTCTTCCCAGTTCAGGATGGCTTGTCTGAACGCAGGTGACAGAACGACGGTCAGAAGGCTTGTCTCTGTGTTTTGCAGCTCCACCCCAAAGCCCGCAAACATCTGCCGCGCCGCCGCATTTGCCCGCAGCACTGTCCAATCCCGATCAAGCGCAAAGGCGGGAAAGGGCCAGTTCATCAAAATGCGGCGCTCAATCGTGTCGAGGGCTGCAGCCATTTCATCGGAACCGAGCGCGCGGTTTGGGTAGGGGTTGCGAAACTCGGAGGCCTCAAAAAGTGCGCCGCGCTGCGCCGCACTCAGGTTCAATTCTCCCACGAGACGCTGCAAAAACTCAGGCGTGATGCGCGACCGTCCGGTCTCCAGAAAGGAGATGTGGCGTTGCGTGGAGGACAGCCGCGCCGCCAGCGCTAGCTGACTAAGTCCAAGGTCTTCGCGCATTGCGCGCAAGGTTGAACCGAAGCGTGCCACAGACGTCATCTCAGTCATTCCCTCTAAAGGAATTGTTTCCATTCCTTTCAAAGTCTAGCTCGGATGCAAACCCAACGCAAAAGGAGACCGCGATGCTGGTTTGGATTTTACTCGGGCTTGGGGCCTACATCCTCCACTTCATGACCGCTGCAACGCTGCTGATGCAGCAGATTGGGGTGATGACCTACATGGGTCCCAGAGACACGTTGCCAGACCCCAGCGTCTACCGTGCCCGTGCCCTGAAGGCGACGCAGAACGCGGCCGAAACCCTACCTGTGTTTCTCACCTTGGGCATTCTGGCCCTCGTCATTGATGGCGCGGATCAGGCGTTGGCCGTGCTTGGCGCGCAAATCTACGTCTTTGCCCGTCTGGTTTACCTTGCTGTTTACATGTCAGGCATAACCGTTATCCGCTCGGTGGTCTTTACGGTCAGCGCGGCGGGCCTCGCGATCATGGGATACGCGCTCTTCTGATGTGGCCGAAAGGTCAGTCCGGCCATTGTCACCCCATGCCCTCTCATATGCTGCTTGAGTAGCCCCGTGCCTCGCGCCACTATTGTGTCGTTCCCTTAGGCGAGGCACGGCATCATGACTGCATCAGAGAACACCGCGGCGCCTGAAGGGTCCACTGGCCTGTGCGCCATGGAAGAGGGGCAAAGGTCTGCGATCTTGGAAGCGACGCCCTGGACAGAGTATTCTGCCGATGACCTCGGTCAGGCGGCGATGGTGCCCACCATGCTGAACATGGCAGAGCAGTCTTACTATGTCTGGCTCACCAAAAACTGGGCGCAGGGGCAGGGGGCCATTGTTGATCTTGGGTCCTTTGCAGGGGGGTCTGCGGCCTGTCTGGCGGAAGGGGTCAGGCAGGCGGGGCGTGCGCAGGTCGTACATGGTTATGACAAGTACGAGGCGGGCGATTTTTCCGCGTTCCGCAAGCGGTATGACGACTATCTGGCCAAACCACCGGCAAGCCAATCCAGCTGTGACGCCCTTCCGTTGATGGACATTCCGGATACGGATATCCTGCCTGTCGCGCAGTCATTCCTGGCCCCTTGGGGGGACGCGGTGACCCTGATCAAAGGTCAGATCGAAACCATGGTCTGGTCAGGTGGGCCGATTGAAATCCTGGTTCTGGATGCCTCCAAGACAGCCGCAACCATGGACCAGATGAGCGCGACCTTCTTTCCACATCTGATCCCCGGCCAATCCATCATCGTGCAGCAGGATTACTTTTGGTGGCAGCAGCCCTGGATCGCCGCCCAGATGGCGCATCTGTCGGAGTACTTTGCCCCGGTTGCCTATGTGCCGCGCTACTCAATGTCCTTCCTTTGCCTCAAAACACCCCCGCAAAGCGTGATGGATGATCTTCGCATCGCATCCTTGCCTGATCGAGAGATGATCGCCGCCATAAGGGCGTCCAAGGAGATCCTGAAAGACTTTCCAGTCGAGCGTTTGGCCCGGCGTCTGATCCGTGCGACCAAGGCCAACCCGAAGGAGCGCAAGGCCTATCGGATGAAGAAACCCTGACGCGCGTTGGCGGGTTCGCCGATGACTTCAAGAAAGTGATTTCGAGACTTGAACTTTCGGGCGCGAGGCCGTACCCCTCTCGCCACCGTAGGGGTATAGCTCAGCTGGTAGAGCGACGGTCTCCAAAACCGTAGGTCGCGGGTTCGAACCCTGCTGCCCCTGCCAAACCCTCCCAAAACAAAAACGCGTCAGGGCCGACGCCAAGATACGTCGGCACCACGCTGTCATTCGCAGCCCTCATGCAATCTGTCGCTTTCGGGCAGGTCCTTAATCCCCAAACCCTTTAAGCGGCACTGTATGACTGATCGCTATCGCCTCCACTGGGTGCCTGACAATGCCTCGCTCGTCATTCGACTGGCGCTGGAGCATATGGGCGTACCTTATGACACCGTGTTGGTCGATCGTCGCACAAGGGCCCACAAGTCGCCTGAGTATCTCAAAATCAATCCGGCGGGCCTGATCCCGGCGCTGGAGACGCCCGATGGCCCGATCTTTGAGACGGCTGCGATCCTGTTGTGGCTCGCTGACCGACATGGGGCCATGGCACCTTCGCCTGATCACGCGGACCGGGGCGCGTTCCTGAAATACCTCTTCTTCACGTCCAACACCCTGCACACGGCCGCGCGGATGCGGTTTTATCCCAATCAGTATCTGGGGGAGGACTCAGCCCCGCACGCGGCGTTGCGCGGTCACCTGCAGGGAGAGCTGCAGCGGCATCTGGGGCTGTTGGATTCGGCCTATGCCAAGCGCGATGGCGGCTTGGGGGGCACGGACCTTACCATCGTCGATGTGTATGTGGCCTGTGTCTGCCGGTGGTGCAACCTGTACCCAACCGACGAACACAAAGGCTGGTGCAAGATATCGCAATGGCCGCATCTGGCCGCGATGGCAGCCCGCCTTGAGGCTTGTGCCTGCAGCCAAGCCGCCATACATGCCGAAGGGCTGGGCGCGAACCCCTTCACAAACCCAGAGCATCCAACGCCACCACAGGGCAGCGTCTTCTAATGTTCTTATCTGTCTTCGATATGTTCAAAGTGGGCATTGGCCCGTCATCGTCCCACACCATGGGGCCCATGGTGGCCGCCGGGCGTTTTCTGGACATGATGCGGGCGTCCCCGTTTGAATTTCACGGCCTGCGCGGGTCGCTGCATGGCTCGCTTGCGTTCACCGGTGTGGGCCACGCCACGGACCGTGCCACCATTCTGGGCCTCGCGGGGTTCATGCCCGACACCTACGACCACGAGAAAGCCGAGGCCGCGCTTGAGGCGATCCGAGAGACACATGTCGTCAGCCCGCCAGACCTGCCGGAGTTGTCTTTCAACCCGCGCGAGGACCTGACCTTTGACTTCGGTCCCAACCTGCCCGGCCACGCCAACGGCATGATCCTCGCGGCGACGGACCGTCAGGGCGATGTGATCCTGCAGGAGACATACTATTCCATCGGTGGCGGCTTCGTGATGACCGAGGCGGAACTGGCAGCAGGCCGCAACACCGAAGAGGGGGACCCGGTCCCGTACCCGTTCAAGAGCGCGGCTGAAATGCTGGAGATGTCCGAGACCTCCGGCAAGACCATTGCCGAGATGAAGAAGGAAAACGAAATCTCTCGCGGCGGGCCGGAAAACCTACGCTCCGGCGTGGCACGGCTCTGGGACGTGATGAACAACTGCATTGAGCGTGGCCTGCACACGGATGGAGAGCTTCCGGGCGGCCTGATGGTGCGGCGACGCGCCAAAGGCATCTATGACGCGCTGATGGATGAACGTGGCCGCAATATTGGCGCGCCGCACCTGATCAACGACTGGATCAGTGTCTACGCGATGGCGGTCAATGAAGAGAACGCAGCGGGCGGTCAGGTCGTTACCGCGCCGACCAACGGCGCGGCAGGTGTTGTCCCGGCGGTCATAAAATACTGGTTGGAGCATGTGCCGGACGCGTCTGAGCGCAATGTGGAAACCTTCCTGCTGACGGCCGCGGCGATCGGTGGGTTGGTAAAGTACAACGCCTCGATCTCTGGCGCAGAAGCCGGATGCCAGGCGGAAGTTGGCAGCGCGGCGGCCATGGGCGCTGCGGGTCTTGCGGCTGTGCTTGGTGGTACCCCGGCGCAGATTGAAAACGCAGCCGAGATCGCGCTGGAACACCATCTGGGCATGACCTGCGATCCGGTCAAAGGACTGGTTCAGGTCCCGTGCATCGAACGCAACGGCCTGGGTGCCATCAAGGCGGTGAGTGCTGCGAGCCTTGCCATGCGTGGCGATGGCAAACATCTGGTTCCGCTCGACGTTTGCATCGAAACCATGCGTCAGACCGGCCTCGACATGAGCGAACTCTACAAAGAAACATCCCTCGGCGGGCTGGCCGTTAACGTGCCCAACTGCTGATGGAGACCCCGGGCCGCACGCAATTGGGCCTGGGTCTCATGGTGGCATTCGCGCTGTTCGCGCCGATCATGGATGCGCTGGCCAAGACAATCGGGGACAGCGTGGCCGTGGGCCAAATCGCGACAACCCGGTTTGTCGCGCAGAGCATCCTGCTGTTTCCGTTGACACTGCTCTTCGGCTGGCTTCATCGGCCAGATATCAAGGAAATGGGGCTGCACGTTGCGCGTGCTGCCCTTTTGCTGATCGCCACCGGGTTTTTCTTCACTGCGCTGCGCCACATGCCGATGGCGGACAGCATATCGATCTTCTTCGTGGGGCCGTTCTTTGTGCTGTTGCTGGGGCGTCTGTTCTTGGGGGAGAGCGTCAGCGCCCGGGGATACCTGGCCTGCGCTGTTGGGTTTTCGGGCGCTCTCTTCATCATTCAACCCAGTTTCGCCAATGTCGGGCCAGCCGCGCTCTTTCCGCTTGTGACGGCTGTAACGTTCGCGATCTACCTTGTGCTGACCCGCCAGATGGCGACCCGCATGCACCCGATCACCATGCAGGTCTATACCGGGTTTGCCGCGCTACTGCTGGCGGTGCCGGTGCTTTGGGCCTTCAACGGCTCCGGCGTTCATCCGCTTGATCCGGTCTGGCCGGACAGCGACACACTCTTCCTGCTTTTGGTTCTTGGTATTGTTGCCACGATCAGCCATGTCCTGATCAGTTTTTCGCTGTCCATGGCGCCCGCATCGCTGGTCGCGCCGGTGCAGTATCTTGAGATCGTAAGTGCAACGATCCTTGGGTTCTTCATCTTCGGGGACGTACCTGGTGCGTACACTTACCTGGGCGTGGCCTTGATCGTCGGGGCCGGGCTTTACGTGCTGGCCGGGGAAACCAGCCCACGCCGCAGCCGCGTCACGCGCCCTTGAGCCTTCAGTCGCCGCCCCATCCGCCGGGCCGTGCCAAAAAGGCCTCCACCACTGCTTCGAAATACGCGACGGGCAACATCGCCAGCATCTTGGGCGCGGTAACGGATATGTCGATCGGCCCGGTGGCCTGATTGGAGGTGCTGATTTGGCCGTCCGGCGTGCAGAAAAGACCCGTCAGCGGCCACTTGAGGCCCTCTGATACGCCTTCCACGGCACCCATGGGAAACAGCGAAACAATCTCACCATCTTTCATGTCGAGCCGCAGCGTGGGCGGGCACAGAAAGGTGATGTCATCTGCCCCCAACAAAATACAGCGCTTGGCCGGATACCTGACCAATGTGTTCAAAACCGCCAATTGGTGATCAAGCCGCGCGCCGGTGAAACCGACCCCTACAACCAGCGGCGCGTCGATCACCCGCAGGCATTTCTCAAAATCGGTGCTATCCTGTTCATCCACACGATGCTGTTTTTCTTGGGAAATGGCATCTAGGGTGGCCTGAGAAACGGAATCGAAGTCACCAATGACTGCTATCGGTTCCACACCAAAAGTCAGCGCTTTATCCGCCCCGCCATCTGCTGCCACTAGACTTGGCGCAACCTCCATGGCACGCTTAAGGCGAGCTTCAGTTGCCTCACCACCCCCGATCAGGGAGACTGGTTCTGATCTGTGAACAATCAATTCGGAACGGTTGATATTGTTTTAAGTTTCAAGAAATAGAACACATTCTCAACACGAAATGATACGGTAAAGTTCCCAGAATCGGGCATTTTTGGTCCCTCTCGTCATGGTAAACATCCTGTTGCAGGCACCCTAATGCGAGCGAAGTTATGGTAAGTACCAGTAAAATTCTGACAGTTTCCTACGGCACCTTTTCATGCACATTGGAAGGGTTTGACGAAAGTTTTGACACGATGAAGGCCATTGCGGAATACTTCCGCGATCTGGCCGCCGATGATCGTTACTTCGGAGCCGAACCTCCCACCCCCGACGCAGAAATGCTGGCACGCATCGCCGAAAAAGAGATTGCGCGCCGTGTCGAGGCTCGGGAAGACGCTGGTAAAATCGTACTTCGCGCAGAAGAGCCGACATCGTTGCCTGCCGCGGCGGCAGCGGTTGCTGAGGCTCCTGCTGTTGTGCAGCCACAAGAAGAAACTGTGGAACCACAGCCCGAAACTGAAACGGTGCACACAGAAGAGGTTGCCGCATCTGTAGAAGCCGCAATGGCCGATGCTGAGGACATGGCTGACGTGGAAGCGGATGCCGACATTCAAGCCTTTGTCGAAGAAGCTGAAGACGAGATCGAAGAAGTGCGTGCCGAAGAGGAACAAGCCCCGGTCGACCTTGATGAGGATGAGGCCCCCGCCGAAGACAACGACGCATTTGCAGAGTATGCAGATGTCGAAGACGTTGCCGCGGAAGCCGCCGATGAAACCGCGGCCGCCGAGGACGATGATGATGACAGCGTCGCAGCCCGCCTGCGCCGTATCCGTTCCGTCGTTGCGCGCGGGGCGGGGGACCTGGAACCTGAAGGCTTTTCTGAAGACGAACACGCGCAAGATTTCCTTGCCGACACCGTGGCCGACCTCGATGCAGCACTGCTGGCCGATGATGCCGAAGACGTGGATCTGGCAGATGTCATGGACATGGCAGAAGCCGAGGCTGATGAGGACACGCTTGAAGAGGCGCCCGAACAGCTGAGCGCAGACGACGCCGACCTTGAGGAAGATGACCTTGAGATCGAAAGCGTTGCGGAAGATACACTTTCGCAGCTGTTGGCCGACACAATTCCGGATGATGAGACTGACGCCGCCGATGAGTATGCGGACGCGGCTGAAGCGGAAGAGTATGCCGAGGACGAAGAAGAGGCCGCAGATGCGCTGGCCGATTTTGCGGACGACCTCGAAGATGAGGCCGACGCGGCCACGTACGCTGACGATCGTGATGAAACCAGCGAGCCATTGGTCCTAACCCAGGCACAAATGGCGGATGAGCCTGCCCTTGATGGCGAAATTGAAGATGATGAGGAAGACCAGGGCGAAACGCCTCTGCGCGCCCGCGTCATCAAGATGAAGCGCAGTGATTTCGAAGCTGCAATGGCCAACGGTCAGTTCGAAGAAACCTTCGACGAGCTTGAAGAGGACGAGCAAGAGCCGGAAGCCGAAAATGCACTTCAAAAACAAGTAGATGCAGCCCTCGACCCCGAAGGCCCGCGCCTGACGCCTGAAGAAGAAGCAGACCTGCAAAGCGAACTTGACGCCGTTGCCGCCGAGCTGCGCGATGCGGAAATTGATGAGCTGGACGCGGAAGAGGAGCAGGCGGAAGAGCCCGCACCCGTGCGCCGCAAAAGCCTGCTGTTGGAAGAAGGTGATCAGGACGAAGATGTGTCCCGTCTGTTCGAAGACGCGGAGTCACATCTGACCGCCCCGGAAACCAACCGCCGCCGCAGCGCGATTCAGCACCTGCGCGCCGCGGTTGAGGCGAATGCAGCGGAAAAAGACGCAGGTTCCGCGCTGCGCAAAGATGCCGACGAGGATCCTTACCGGTCTGACATCGCTCGGGTGATGCGCCCGACACAGGCGGATGAGTCTGAGCCTGAGGTTGAGCAGGAACACGCCCCTGCCGAGATGCATGAAGATGACGAGCCCGAAGCGCCTCGTCCAGCCCGGGCACGCCGCCCGATTGAAGCACGCCCTGCACCATTGAAACTGGTGGCAGAGCAGCGGATCGACACGCCACGCGACCCTGTTCGCCCGCGTCGCGTGTCGGCTGCCAAAACGGAAGAACCTGCAGAGATTGCACCGGGCAACGACAGCTTCAGCGAGTTTGCTGAAGATATCGGCGCCGCCAATCTGTCAGAGCTTCTTCAAGCAGCCGCGGCTTACATGGCCGATGTGGAAGGCCGGGTTCAGTTCTCCCGCCCGATGCTGATGGGCAAGCTGAAAGAAGCAACTGAGCAAGAGTTTTCGCGCGAGGACAGCCTCAAGAGCTTTGGCCAACTGCTGCGCAACGGCAAACTGCAAAAGCTGAAGGGCGGTCGTTTCGCGATCACGGATGAAACAGAGTTCCGTCCCAAGAAGCGCGACGCGGGCTGACCCGTCCACACCGACAAAAAGAGGCGAGGGTTTCCCTCGCCTCTTTTGTTTTAGACACAGAAAATCAGGCCGTTTCCATCACATCGCCCGCATGCGACCCGGCAAAGGCTTGTTCCCGCACATGGCCAGGTTCCTGACCGTATTTCTGGGCAAACCACTTCTTCATCAGCGTTACGTTGGAAAACCCGCAGGCCACAGACACTTCGCTGACTGACATGGACGTCTGCGCCAGCAGTTTGTGTGCCCGTTCCAACCGCAAATCGCGATAGATCTTGAGTGGCGTGCGCCCCAGCTGTTCGCGAAAGCCGCGTTCCAGTTTGCGAGGTGACACATGTAGCAGATCGGCAATCTGACCCACGCTCAACGTGTCTTCGAGATGATCTTCCATCATTTGCAACGCATCGCAAATCACCTGATCCCCTTGCGCTAGCCGCCGCAGCCGCCAGTGTTCCTGTGATCCCATATCCGCCTGGGGTTCCAGCAATCCAAGGTCGCGCGCCAATGAGACGCGCGTGAATTCCCCATCCCGCGCGCCGATCAGGTCAAGCATCATCCGGATGGCCGCGACATGCCCGGTGGCGCTGCTGAGTGTTTTGTTGTGATGCACGGCGGCGTCTACGATTTCCGGATGGCTGGCGTCTTCGCGCACGCCAGAATGGAAATTCGCGTGCACGGCCAATTGTTTAGCAGCCAGCACACCTGCCGCCAACGGAACAAAGACCGCTGCACCAACGACACAAAGATGCGCGGTATTGCGGATGCTGTTGCGCAGGATTTGCAATGTCTGCCCATCCGGTCGCCAGGCAGAGGCCGTGCCGCCGACCAAAACCAGATTCTGATCCGGCCCACAAAGAGGCGCGGCTTCTTCGCATAAGTCAGGGCCGGCGATCAGGTGTGTCCAACTGTAGCCTTCTCGCCCGGTCAGGCGATTGGCGCTTTGCAGGACATCTATGCAGGCCTCTGCCAGAAATGCGCTTGATGCGTCCTGACTGACAAAAACGAATTCTCCCGCATGGCTGCGGTTTTGGTCTGCACGGATGCAGGCCACGGGCCGGGCAGGCTCGAAACTTTTGAGGTACATGTGTTTTCCCTTTGCTTCGGTGCGCGGTGCCCTGAATTCCGCGGCTTGAATGCTCCTATGTGACGTTGTGAAGTGAGGTTTCGATCATGTGCAGGAAAGACCCTGCAGATGAACTGGCCGAAAGCAGCAGATAGCTGTCCTCGCCCGTGCGAATGATGAGAACACCCAAGTATTCCATCACCGTGCGCGCCGCGTCGCCTTCGATGAAGGTATCCGGGTGCAGGTCGATGGGACAGATGCGTTCAAGTGCCCGTCGGCTGTCCGGCCCGTTGACCTCAAGACCGGACCAGACGTCGGTCTGATCGGTGAGATAGGCGGCTTTTTTGGTGAACTTTGCCACGGCCTCTTCAGCGTCCGGTGTGGCGTGGGTGAAAATGGCAAAAGCCTGATCGGGGGACAGGCGCACAAGGCGCATATCGCCCTTCTTGGTCATCACCGATTTGCCCGGTTCGGGCAGGTCGCTGCCAAAGCCGGTCTTGATCGCCTTCAGCGCTTTGTCTTCGCCGCCCAAGGGCAGTGCAATGTTCACGATGGCCAGATCCGCGGGTGCTGTCAGATCGGTGGACCCGAAGCTTTGCGAATACCCAGCCAGTGGCGGGGCAGAGACGAGTTTGAAATCAACCACGGAGCCGCTCCCCTTCCGGATCAATCATGTGGGCCGAGACGATCTCGACCTCCATCTCAACCCCGTGCACCGGGCTGACGGCGCGCACGATCTCACCCTTGCGCTCATGCCCTGACTTGATGAAGCCCAGCCCGACCGAGTGGCCCAGATTGGGCGACCAGGCGACGGAGGTCATCCAGCCCTGATCGTTGGCCATGACGGCGGCATCGCCCTTGGTGATGAAATGCGAACCAGCGATCAGTTTCTGGCTGCGATCGACGGGCCGGAAGCCCATCAGACGCTCTGCGTCCTCGCGGACCAACTCCGGGCGCTGTGACAGGACGTTGCCGATGCACTCTTTCTTCTGGCTGACCATCTTGCCCAAGCCGATATTGTGAGCGGTGGTCTGCCCGGTCAGTTCGTTGGCGGTGCAATGGCCCTTTTCTATGCGCATCACACCGAGGGCTTCGGTGCCATAAGGAACCGCATTAAATTCCTCGCCGGCTTTCATCAGCCCCTCGATCATCGAATTGCCGAAGCGCGCGGGCACTGCAATTTCATAGGCCAGCTCCCCCGAGAACGAGATGCGGAAGAGGCGGGCCGGGGTGCCACCGAAGACGGTGACCTTGCCGCAGGCCATGAAGGGGAAAGTTTCGTTCGAGAGGTCAAACCCCTTGTCGACGACCTTGCGCAACAGGTTGCGAGAGTTCGGCCCGGCGACGGCAAACTGCGCCCAACCATCGGTGGTAGAGATCAGGTGCACATCCATATTGGGCCACAGGCATTGACGCGCGAATTCCAGACGGCGGAAGACCAGCACAGCATTGGCTGTGGTCGTGGTCATGACGTAATGATCGTCATCCATCCGCGCGGTCGTGCCGTCGTCATAGCAAATGCCATCTTCGCGCAGCATCAGGCCATAGCGCACCTTGCCTACGGCCAGTGTTGAGAAAGTGTTGGAATAGACCTTGTCGAGGAAGGTGCCCGCATCTTTGCCCTTGATGTCGATCTTGCCCAGCGTCGTCACATCGCAGATGCCCACGGAGGTCCGCGTGGCAAGCGCTTCGCGATCTACACTGTCACGCCAGCCTTTCTCGCCCGGCTGTGTGTACCACTCGGCCCGTAACCAGTTGCCAACATTGACAAAACTCGCGCCGTTGGCCTCGGCCCATTTGTGGCTGGGGGTCAGGCGCGTTGGGCGGAAATCCTTGCCACGGGAGCGTCCACCCAAGGCTCCAATTGGCACGGGGGTGTAGGGTGGCCGGAAGATCGTCGTGCCAGTGTCCTGAATGGGCTTGCCCGTCAGTTCGGACATGATCGCAAGGGCCGGGATGTTGGCCGTCTTGCCCTGATCTGTGGCCATCCCCAACGTGGTGTAGCGTTTCAGATGCTCAACGGAGCGGAAGCCTTCCTGGTAGGAGAGCTTCACATCCTTCACGGTCACATCGTTCTGCTGATCCAGCCATGCGCGGTTCTTACTTTCCTTGACATGCCAGAAGGCAACGCCCTTGCTCGGCTCGTCTTCAGCCTTTGGCGGGTCCGCTGCGGCGGGCTTGAACCCAAGATCGCTCAGTTGCGCATCGGCCACTGCTTGGCCCTCTGCCAAAGCTGCCGCCAGCGTCATTGCGCCATTCGCCGCGCCCGCGACCGCCATGCCGACGGGCAGCGTGCCACCCGGCACAAACGCGTTGATATCTTCGCGCCATGTCGGCTTGCCGCGCTGGTGGCAGGTCAGGTGCACATTGGGGTTCCACCCGCCGGAGACCGCGACCGCGTCCACCGGCAAGGTCACACCCCCGGTTGTCTCAATGGCTTTTACGCCCTTGCGCCCAATGGTGTTCACAATCGCCTGCCCCCGGATATGACGCACACCCGGCAGGTCAATTGGCGCGTCCACATCCCGGCAGTCAATCACGCCCGACAGCTCAACCCCCGCTGCGTGAAGGTCCGCCGCCGTTTGCCAGCCGTCATCGTTGTTGGTGAAGACGGCCATCTGCTTGCCCGGTGTCACGCCAAAGCGGTTCACATAGCTGCGTACGGCCCCGGCGAGCATGATGCCAGGCCGGTCGTTATTGCCGAATGCAATGGGGCGCTCGGTGCTGCCCGCCGCCAGAACCGCGCGCTTGGAATAAACGCGCCAGAGGATCTGCCGGGGTTTGCCGCCGCTATTGGCCAAATGATCAGTGCAACGCTCCAACGCGCCGTAGACGCCGTGGTCGTAGGCACCGTAAACAGTGGTGCGCGTCATTACGCGGACGTTGTCCATGGAGGCCAGTTCCGCCACCGTTTTCGCGGCCCAGCTGCTTCCCGTTTCACCGTTCACTTCAAGGGTTTCTGCGTTCAATCGACCACCCGGCAGGAAGTCTTCGTCCGCCAGGATCACCCGTGCCCCCGCCCGCGCGCCCGCCAAAGCAGCCATCAGCCCCGAAGGCCCGGCGCCGATGACCAGCAGATCACAATGCAGGAAGCCTTTGTCGTAGATATCCGGGTCTTCCTCCATCGACAGGCTGCCCAGCCCGGCGGCTTTTCGGATGATCGGTTCATAGAGTTTTTCCCAGAACGCCTTGGGCCACATGAACGTCTTGTAATAAAAGCCCGCCGACAGGAAGGGTGAGGCGAAATCCGTGATCGCCATGAAATCGAACCCAAGCGATCCGCGATGGTTCTGACTTGTCGCGGTGAGACCCGCGAAAAGCTCTGTCACCGTGGCGCGCGTATTGGGTTCCTGTGCCGCCCCACTGCGCAATTGCACCAAAGCGTTGGGCTCTTCAGAGCCTGCGGTGAAGATGCCGCGCGGGCGGTGGTACTTGAACGACCGGCCTACGAGTTTCTGACCATTGGCCAAAAGGGCGGAGGCAAGCGTGTCGCCGAGGTACCCGTTCATGGTCTCGCCGTTGAACTGGAAACCCAGGCGTTGTGTGCGATCAACTAACCCGCCTTTCAATCGATGGCTCTGGCTCATTTGTCTCGCCCCCGTTTCCGGGCCACATCGCGGGCCAGTTCTACTTTGGTCACCTCGTGGGTCAGCGTATCGCGCGTCACCACCAGCCACGATCGATCGCCCTGTTCATGGTACCAAAGCTCCTGATGCTCCCCCGCAGGGTTGTCGCGCAGGTAGCCGTAGGAATGAAATTGCTCGGCGGCATCGTCTGCCTGCCAGTCGGGTCGGTCGATCAGGCTGGCATCACCTAGAACGACGAACTCCGATGCGTCGCGTGGACCGAGAAGGGGGTGTGGGATAATCATGCGAGCACCCCGCCCCGGACTTGATCCGGGGCCTCAATGGATGGATTGGCGAGGTCCCGGGTCAGGCCCGGGACGGGTGTTTCTGTTTGGCTGTTAAAGGCACTCAACATGTCAAACCTCAATGCAGGTTGGGCTGATTGCCCACGCCTTTTTCGTCGATGATGTTGCCGATGCGGAAGCGGTCGAGGCGCATCTGGGTGGCAACCTCATGAGGTTCGTCTTTGGCCAGCAGATGGGCGTAACAATAGCCGGACGCAGGCGTCGCCTTGAACCCGCCATAGCACCAGCCGCCATTGAAATAGAGCCCGTCAATATGCGTCTTGTCGATGAAGGGAGAGCCGTCCATTGACATGTCCATCACACCACCCCAAGACCGCAGGAGCCGCGCGCGACCAATCATCGGCATAATCGCCATGCCGCCTTCGCAGACATCCTCAACCACCGGCAGGTTGCCGCGTTGGGCGTAGGTGTTGTAGCCGTCAATGTCGCCACCGAAGACCAGACCGCCCTTGTCGGACTGGCTGATGTAGAAATGCCCCGCGCCGAAGGTGATGACGCCTGGCAGAACGGGTTTAAGACCTTCGCTGACGAAGGCCTGCAGCACATGGCTTTCAATCGGCAGCCGCATTCCCGCCTGCGCCATCACGCGGCTGGAAGAGCCTGCAACGCAAACGGAGATTTTCTTGGCCTTGATCGCCCCGCGCGAGGTTTCAACGCCGCGACAGACACCGTTTTCGATGTCAAAGCCCGTGACTTCGCAGTTCTGGATGATGTCGACACCTTTTTGATCCGCCCCGCGCGCATACCCCCAGGCCACAGCATCGTGCCGCGCCGTGCCGCCTCGGCGTTGGAACAGCCCGCCCTTGATTGGGAAGCGTGCATTGTCGAAATCGAGGAAGGGCAGCTCCTCACGCAGGGCCGCCGCATCGGCAAGTTCCGCATCTGCGCCAGCCAGGAACATCGAATTGGCCCGGCGCACGAACGCGTCCCGCTGCCCGTCCGAGTGGAAGAGGTTCAGGATCGACCGCTGGCTGACCATGGAATTGTAGTTGGTGTCCTGCTCTAGGTTCTCCCAGAGTTTCATCGAAAGCTCATAGAACGGCTCATTGCCCGGCAGCAGGTAATTAGAACGAATGATCGTCGTGTTCCGTCCGATATTGCCCGACCCGAGCCAGCCTTTCTCAAGCACCGCCACATTGCGCACGCCAAACTTGTTGGACAGGTAATAGGCCGTCGAAAGACCATGCCCGCCGCCGCCGACGATGATCACATCATATTCAGGTTTCGGGTCCGGATCGCGCCAGGCGGGGGTCCAACCTTTGTTGCCGGTCAGGCCCTCTTTGAAAAGGCGGAAAGCAGAGTAACGCATGTGCCATGGTCCCAGGATTGACGCCCCACCATCGCGGCGAATCTGCAATTAGACTTTCCTGAAACAGTCGGATACGTGTCTTTTATGGACAAAGTGCGAAACGAGCCCAAAGAAAAACGGCGGATCGGTATTCTGACAATCGATGGGTTCGCGGCCCTGTCCTATGCCGCGCTCACAGAACCAATGCGCGCGGCGAACTGGCTGGCCCGGCGAACGCTCTACGAGATGGTGGATTTTTCCGCCACAGGCCAACCCATCCGAAGCTCCGGCTCCATGGTGATCATGCCGCATGCCAAGGCGGAGCAGGTGGAGGACCTGGACTATCTCTTCGTTGTGGCCGGAGGAGAGCCCGTCACCTTCACCAACACGACTGTCCAGCCATGGCTCACCCGATTGGCCCGAGCCGGTGTTCCGTTGGGCGGTGTCTCCGGGGGGCCGATCGTGCTGGCGCAGGCCGGTCTGATGGCGGGCAGGCGCATGACGGTGCACTGGGAATATGTCACTGCATTGGCTGAGGTCTCACCGCACTTGGTGATTGAACGCACGCTTTATGTCATTGATCGCGACCGGGTGACCTGCGCCGGGGGCTCGGCGCCGATGGACCTGATGCATGCCCTGATCACGCAGCACCACGGCAAGGCCTTTGCCACGTTGGTCAGCGACTGGTTCATGCACACCGAAGTACGCCCCTCTGCCGGGCCGCAAAGATCAGGGTTGGTTGAACGCGTGGGCAGCAACAATGCCGCGATTCTGGACGCGGTTGAGGCGATGGAGGCGCATGTCGCAGAACCGGTCAGCTTGGACAATCTGGCCCAGATCACTGGGCTGTCCGCCCGGCAACTCAACCGGCTCTTTTCAGAAAAGCTCGGTCGACCAACGATGCGCTACTACCGCGAATTGCGCTTGGACAAGGCACAAAGCTTGCTGCGCAACTCGCCCCTTAGCCTGACCGAAATTGCCCTCGCGACGGGGTTCGCCAACTCATCGCATTTCTCTCGCGCCTATGCGGCACAATTCGGACATCCGCCTTCGTCCTATCGTTAGGCAATCGCTCTCGCAAAGCGGCAAAGTCGAAGGTCTTTTCGGCAGCGACCTTGTCTTTGCGCGGGCCACTGCCCTACCTTTGCGGTGATCGAAAAGGGGTTTGAGACATGCACATTCTGGTTCTGCAGCACGAACGGGTCGAACACCCCGGCATCTTCCGCAACTTCCTCAAGGAAGATGGCCACACATATGATGCCGTGGAACTGGATGAGGGCGAGGCGCTTCCCGACAGCATGGACGGCTACGACGCGCTTTGGGTTCTGGGCGGTCCGATGGATGTCTGGCAGGAAGATCAACACCCATGGCTCAAGGCCGAAAAGGCGTTCATCCGCGAAGCCGTGGGTGAACGCGGCGTGCCGTACCTTGGTCTTTGCCTTGGGCATCAGCTTTTGGCGGAAGCCATGGGCGGTACGGTCGGACCTTCGCAGACACCTGAAATCGGGGTCATGGATGTGCAACTGACCGAGGCGGGCGCCAGCGGTGTGCTTTTCGACGGCTTGCCCGAGACGTTCAAGTGTCTGCAATGGCATTCGGCCGAGGTCACATCGCTGCCTCCGGGGGCGCAGGTTCTGGCCACCTCACCTGCCTGTGCGGTGCAGGCCATGAAATGGGAAACGCGCGCCTATTCGCTGCAGTTTCATATCGAGATCGAGGCGGACACCGTGCAAACATGGGCCGAGATTCCCGAATACGCCGGTGCCTTGGAAAAGGCGATGGGGGCAGGGGGGCTGGAACGGTTCGAGGCCGAGAGCGCCGCCGAAATGTCGACATTCAACGCGATGGCCGAGCGGCTTTACATCAACTGGCTGCAGGCGACGTCGCACCGGCGCTGACGTGGAGAGCTGTGGGAGCGCTTAACGGGATCACATCGAACAGGCGCGCAGATCGAAGAGCGACAAGCAGCAGCAGTTAATTTTGGTTAAGTTACTACAGTACGCTGGAACGTCCAAGCAAGAGATCGAATGACTGTTTGTCGAGCTTTTTGAGCTTTATTTTTTCAATATCCATAGCCTTTGACATAGCAGCTAGGTTCTTTCGCATCATGCCCGTCAGCGAACCTGCTTCAATGAGCAAAAGCTGAGCCTGCGCATCGTGCGCCATTGCTCTGAAAGTATTCGCCAAGCCTTTCGCTTCTTTGACATTTGCGTGTAGTTTTTCCAATTCTACTCTTATTTCTTCCCAACGTGCTTTGACCAATCTGACATTGGCCTCGCCATGCATAATGTTTTCGGACATTCTGGTTTGCGCTTCTTGCAGAACATCGGAGTCACTGGAAAGAAAGGTTTCGCGGCTGGTCTGGTTCATTTTGGTATACTCATCCAAACGCGCCCAAACGGTCCGCTTAACCGCTCTAATTTCATCGATACCTTCAAGTCCGAATGAGTCTAGATAATTAGCCATGAAATTGGCGACTTCGGCACAAATCGCACCGTTTATGTAGGCCAGTCTCGTGAATTCTTTGCTATCACCACTTCGTTCGGCAGTTTCTATTTTTTCCAAAACTTTCTTGTTGACCAAGTAGAAGGCGTCGATTGCTACAAAGATGGCCGAATGTGTGACCCTGACAGAAGACTGCCCACTTAAAAAAGATTCACCCCGAGCTCGCAGTGAAGCCTCTGGCTCTGTACGGATAAGCTCATCGCCGCTTTTTATCTCCGCAATTTCCACCATCGCGGCAGTGGCTAGTATGGCAACCCTTAACTTCTTTTGAAGCAAATCTATGTCTTGCTTTACACCGCGCGGGGCGTTTTCGTCGGTTGCAAGAACAAAGCTGAGCCTTTCGTTAGGAAGGTAGTTTTTGAGTTTCTTTTGTGCCTTTAACGAACCATAGGAATCGTTGAAAAGACCGTAGACGACTTGCGCCAGTATGCCAGCAGCAACGGTATCTGGTACTGCAGCGCCTGTCGCGCTCGCCACTCCGGCGTTGACGGTAAGACTCTGAACCACCTCTTTTGCAGTTACCGTTTGGTCTGGTGTTCGACCAAATGGCCAAAAGGTACGAAGCAAAGGACCCTTAGAACTGTTGTCGACTAAAGCTTTTACCGTTTCCTCAAAAGCCTTGCGCGCTTTGGCAGTTTCAGTGGCTCGGCGCCGGTCATTGGACCAACTACGGATCTTCTTTGAAAACATCTTGTGGGTCTCCCGTCAAATGGCCGCCGAGTCGGGTCATTTAAATCGCTGCATCTATGGTTGTCGCAACCACTAGATCGCTTTCTTTAGCGCGAACACATCCGATAACTCTGCTGGCATACATAAGATCCAGCAAGTCATTTTTCTGAACTGGCACTAATTTTCACTGAAGTGATTTTGCGAATTACTGCGTTTTTGGCGCCGTCGTTTGACTAGGCTCCCAATAGTTTGGCAAGGCAACTGACCTAAACTTTGCGCTCAAGAGCGCATCGGCTGTTCAAGTCTAATCCTTCTGGTTCCGGCTTTCAGCGTTACTTTTTCCCCAATCCGCCGACTGCATCTCTCGCAAGCGGCTCGCCGTGCGTTCGAACTCAAAGCTTCCGGCGCCTTCAATGTAAAGGAACTCCGGCACGGCCGCGGCAGAGCAGATCAACCGAACACGCGCCTCATAAAGCGCATCAATCAAGGTCACGAACCGCTTGGCCTCGTTGAAGTTGCTACGCGACAACTGCGGGATGTCTTCCAGCACCAAAACGCGCGCGGCTTTCGCCAGCGCAAGGTAGTCGGCCGGCCCCAGCGGCTTACCGCATAGATCATAAAACCGCGCCCGCGCCACGCCGTTGTGAAAGGCCGGTATCTCCACCTCTCGTTTGTTGACGATCAGCGTGTGCGGCTCCGAGATGCCGCCAGTCAGATCCTGCCAGATCGCGTTGATCTCGTCTCGGGCGGTCTGATCGATAGGCGTGAAGTAGCTTTGCGCACCTGCCAAACGGTTCTGACGGTAATCCGTATCACTGGCCATCTCATGCACCACCATCTGCTCTTTCAGAAGCGCGATGAAGGGAAGGAAGAGCGCGCGGTTGAGGCCGTCCTTGTACAGATCATCAGGAACGCGGTTTGACGTGGTCACAACCACCACGCCCGCAGCAAACAGCGCCTCAAAGAGCCGTCCTACGATCATCGCGTCGGTGATGTCAGTAATCTGCATTTCGTCAAAGGCCAGCAGGCGCACTTCGTCCGAGACAGCCTTGGCGACCGGGGCCAGTGCATCCACCTCACCGCGCTGGCGGGCCGCATGCATGCCTGCGTGCATTTCCTGCATAAAGGCGTGGAAGTGAACCCGGCGGTTGGGTACATTCAGTGTCTCGACGAACATGTCCATCAGCATGGATTTCCCGCGTCCGACGCCACCCCAAAGATACAGACCCTTTGGTGTTTCACCGCCGGTCGATTTGCGAAACCAGCCTCCTTTGGCAGGTTGTGTGAACCCCGTCGCAATGCGGTCGAACTCGACCAGTACCGCTTCCTGCACCGGATCGTGGGTCAAAGCACCGTCCGCAACCAGGGCGGCATATCGTTGGCTGGGCAATTCCATCCGCCCGGCATAGCGCGGGGGCGGCACGGACAAAAGGGGGGTCACATCAGCATTCTTGAACTGAACCCTCAAAATTACTGGTTTGACGGATGGCGCGCGCTGGATACTGTGCCGAAGCGCGGTTTGGAGTGCGCCCATGCAAAAATCTCAGTCCATGTTCACCCCGGTTCTGATCGCCGGATGTGTGATCCTGATCGTGTCCTTCGGTATCCGGTCTGCCTTTGGCTTGTTCCAAATCCCCATCGCGGAAGAGTTCGGCTGGCTTCGGGTTGAGTTTTCCATGGCGATTGCCATTCAGAACCTGGCCTGGGGCATCGGGCAGCCGATCTTTGGCGCGATTGCTGAGAAGATGGGCGACCGCAAGGCGATTGTGCTGGGTGTCTTGCTCTATGCCGCAGGTCTGGTGTTGTCGGCCTACGCCGTGACGCCGGGGGCAATGCAGGCGCTTGAAGTTCTGGTGGGCTTTGGCATTGCGGGCACCGGCTTTGGTGTGATCCTGGCAATCGTGGGCCGGGCAAGCTCGGACGAGAACCGCTCGATGAGCCTTGCCATTGCCTCGGCGGCAGGCTCTGGTGGGCAAATCCTAGGGCCGCCCATTGCCGAAGGGTTGCTGGCGGCGATGCCGTGGCAGTCGGTCTTTCTGATCTTTGCGGTGTTGATCATGGCGGTGTTGTTCCTGATGCCATTTATGCGGTCCCCGCAGATGGCCTCGAAGGCGGAACTGGAGGAAAGCCTAGGCCAGGTCTTGGTCCGGGCCTTTCGCGATCCGTCTTACACGCTGATCTTTCTGGGGTTCTTTTCCTGCGGCTATCAAGTGGCCTTCATGACTGCCCATTTCCCGGCCTTCGTCACCGAGGTCTGCGGACCCATTGCGCCGGGTGGCTTCCTGCATGGCATGGGGATCACCACAACCTCCGCGCTGGGCGCGCTGTCCATTGCCCTGATCGGGTTCGCCGATATTGGTGGCACGCTCTACGCGGGCTATCTGGGCAAGCGATACTCCAAGAAGTACCTGCTGGCGGGGATTTACGCGGGCCGTACGGTGATCGCGTCGATTTTCATCCTGCTGCCGATGACGCCCACCACCGTGATCATCTTCTCAATTGCCATGGGCTCGCTCTGGTTGGCGACGATCCCACTCACGTCCGGCCTGATCGCGCATATCTACGGGTTGCGCTACATGGGGACGCTTTATGGCATCATTTTCCTCAGCCACCAGTTGGGCAGCTTCCTGGGCGTGTGGTTGGGAGGCCGGATGTATGACCTCTACGGCAGCTACACGGCGGTGTGGTGGATTGGCGTGGCGGTTGGGGCGTTCTCGGCGCTCATTCATTTGCCGATACGGGAGAAACCGATGACGGCGGCGCCTGCTTGAAGGGAAATCGCCAGAGGCCCCGGGTCAAGCCCGGGGCGGGGTTCTTTGGGTGGTCACTTAAGCGCAGGTATCAGGTGGTTCAGAACATCGCCCACATGCGTATAGGTCACCGTGTGCCCCGCGCCTTCGACGACAAACTGTTCCGCCTGCGGGTTCCACTCTGACAGCGTGTCCTTACACTCCAGCGGGATCACCTCATCGGTCTCACCCCAGATTGCCACCACAGGCACCCCTGCGTCGGCAATGGCGCGGTGGGCGGGTTCCAGGTCTTCGTCCATCAGTCCTTTGAGGGAGGCCAGGACCGCAGGCGCGAACCCTTTCAGGCGGGTTTCCTCAATCTGGCGGTCGACCATGTACTCAATCGGGCTTTCCAAACCGCGTTCAGCCTCCGTCGCCCGGCGCAGGGACTTTGGGTAAAAGCCAAGCGTCATCCACTTGCCCACGAAGTCATACTTCTGCGCCATCTCGGCCAGCGGCCCCAGATCATGCGCCAACCCGGCGGGTGCCAGCAGGATCAATTGTTTCACCCGCGCGACGTTCTTGGCAGTATACGCCGCCCCAATCGCTCCGCCCATGGAGTAGCCGACCAACACAAAAGGCTCAGCCACGCCTTGATCTTGCAGCAGCTCGTCGAGCTGTCGATTGAAGAAGGGGCTGTCCTGTTCGCCCTTCGGCCGGTCTGAAAACCCACGACCATAGAGGTCGTAGGTCAGCACGCGGTACCCTTGCTCGACCAGTCCATCTGCCAATGGCCCGTAGACATAAGAGGGGGTCGTCAGCCCGTGCACACAAACCGCCACCGGTCCGTTTTCCGGTCCCACCCATTGATAGTGCGTCACACCTTGAGAGAGATTGGCAAACTGCCCCGGTGCAAGTTTGCGTCGGGTGGCAGACATGCGCGGGCGCAAGGCTTCCGCGATGAACGGGTAGGCCAGAACGGCCACGGTGAACGCTGGAAGCAGCCAAAGGATCATTGCGCGGCCCGCCATTTGTCGAGGATGTAACGGCCTGTCATCAAATCCAGATGCGCCCCGCCGCCGTTTTTAAACACTGTGATTTCATCATCGTTTTGTCGTATGAACGCCTCTGGTTCGTAGTAGCTTGGCCCCAGATCGTCCATCGTGATCGCGCCGCTGTCCAGAGGTGTTTGTATCTCACCGATATGCCCGAGGATCGTGTCGTAGGTGTCCACGAAAATCCGGCCTCGTTGCAACAACGCATCGTCAGCTTCCCGCATCGGCGGAGTAAAAGCCCCGATCAGGTCGATATGCTGACCGGGCCGCAACCACGCGCCTTTCAGGAATGGTTCTGTCGATGGGGTAGCGCTGGTGACGATGTCGGCCTCCTTGAAGGCCGCCTCCAGGTCATCAGCAACTTGCAAACCGGGATAGGCATTCGCCATCTGCTCTGCCCGCGCCCGGTTGCGGTTCCAAACTTTTAGCTGCGCCTTGGGGAAGGCTGCACTATAGGCTTCATAAAGCGAGTGACCCACCACTCCGGCGCCCACGATCAGGATGCGGTCGCTGTCTGGTCTGGCCAGACGTCTGGCGGCGCAAAGGCTGTCGCCTGCGGTCTTCCATTTCGTCACCAGAAAGAAATCAATCAGCGCCTCCAGCCGCCCATCGTCATCGGCGTAAAGACTAAAGCAGCCGTCAATCATCGGCCGACCCTTGGCGGGATTGCCGGGGTAGACGGTGGTCGACTTGACCGCCACGCCCATCCCGTCGATCCAGGCTGAGCGGGTGAGCAGAGTATCCTCGCCCCGATGCAGAAACGTGTCTTCGATCTGGGCCTTGGGGCGGGTGTGGCCTTCGACAAACGCGTCGCACAGTTCCAGCCAGTCGAGATGCGCCTCGCCTTCGTCAAAGGAAATCAGGGTGAAACTCATTGCGCGTCGTCCTTCTTGAGTAAGCCGCGCCCGACAAGGTCTTCGGCAAAAAGCGCAGGGTCGGTGAAGAGATGCGTCTGCCAGCCTCGTGCGGCAGCAGCCTCGACATTGTCCTGCCGGTCATCGGCGAAGAGCAACCCACCGGGAGGAATCCCGCAATCCCGCTCAACCGCCTCGTAAATCTCGGCATCCGGTTTCACCATGCGCATCTCGCCGGAGATGTATCGACGGTCAAACTCTTTGAGAAACGGAAACTGCGCCTTGCTCATCGGGAAGTTCTCCGCCCCGAAGTTGGACAGAGCAAAGACCGGCACACCCGCATTCCGCAACGCCCGCAGCAAGCGCACAGAATGCGGCAGCTCCGGCTTTGCAATACCGCACCAGTCATCCCGGAAGAGCAGGATTTCCTCGCTCCAATCGGGATTGTCGCGCGCGGTGTCTTCCACCACTTGGGCGAACACGCCGCCCTTGTCGATCCGCACCATCATCCCGTGCAGATCAACGGCATCAAACAAGGCCTTGCTGCGCGCCTCGCCAATCTTTTCGTCAAAATACAATTCTGGCTGCCAGCGGATCAGCACATTGCCGATATCGAAAATCACCGCCTCAACCCGCATCTTCGCCCCCTCTTGGCCCTGTGCTCTTCCGCCCAATCTGTGCCTCGCGCCACAGAAGGTAAAGCCCGGACCCGAAGATGAATGTCATCCCGATCCAGGACAGACGATCCGGCCATGTGCCAAAGAAAATGGCGCCCCAGACGATGGCCAGCGGGATGGAGACATATTCAAAGGGTGCGGCGAAGGAGGCTTCGGCGATGCGGTAGGCTTGCGTGATCAACAGCACCGCCGCGAGGCCACAGGTGCCCAGCAGAATGAAAAAGATCATGTCCTCGGGTTTGAGCGCGGCCCATGGGCGCAACAGGAAATCC
Organism: uncultured Roseovarius sp.; assembly: GCA_963422235.2. Classification (GTDB taxonomy): domain Bacteria; phylum Pseudomonadota; class Alphaproteobacteria; order Rhodobacterales; family Rhodobacteraceae; genus Roseovarius. The sequence continues at coordinate 453,973 of CAXMWV010000002.1, read as the reverse complement.
AGCTCTTCGGGGCCCGTGCCCTGAAACTGACCCCAGCCAATGGCGAGCCCCACCAGCGCGCCGACAATCAGAAAGCTGACATTGGAATAGGCCGTCATGGTGAACGCGCTTTCTGTGCCAGAGACCCGCCGCGCGGTGATGTGCATGGTGGAGTAAAGCGTGGCGGCCAGCATGGGAAAGATCGAGGCCAGCTGAAACGCCGAGGTGCCCGGCTTCACAATCAGCATCACACCGAACAGCCCGATCAGGATACCCGTCCACCGTCGAATGCCCACGGTTTCGCGCAGGAAGATCACCGAAAAGACCGCCGTGATCAGGGGCGCTACAAAGTAGATCGCCACGGCATCGGCCAACGGCAGGGACGCCAGACCAAGAAACAGACAGGTATTGGCCGACACAACGCAGACGCCGCGAAAGACATGCACGCCCAACCGTTCGGTCTTAAAAACGCGCCACCACCCCTGAAACGGCATCACGAAAATCGCAAATGCCGTCATGCCCACAATCGCGCGGAAAAAGACGGTCTGATGCAGCGCGTAGTCTTCCGACAGGAACTTCACCATAAGTTCCAGCACCGAAAACCCCACGGCGGCCCCAAAGGCGCACAGCGCGCCCGCAATGTTGGATCGCCAGACTTGGTTCTGCATGGGGTGTTGCCTTCGGGTATTGTCTGACCATGGCATCTGTCGGCCAGAAGTAAAGGCACAAGCGAAACCGTTTGACGGGTCAGCGATGAATTCATTCGATCCTCATGCCGTTTGCGGGTTAATGGATCGATGGAAATCCGTTGGGAAAAAGGATGGCACTTATGGAACGTCGACGCGGACGCAAAATGCGATCTCCACATCACGAGACCACTGTTTCATGAGCTGGCTGTCGCGTAATGCTGAGGCCATTGAGGCCTGCGCTGCAGCAGTGACGGCCCTGGTGGCTGTGGCTGCCCTGATCGGGGTGAAAATACAGTTGGATGAAGCCGACCGCGTGCAAAGAGAGCAATCCGCGCGGGAAGCTTTTCGCGCTCACTTGGCACTTGCAGCGACGCAACCTGCCTTTGCGGAACCTGAAGACGGATGCGCGCTGCTGGAGTCAAACCGGGGCGGGGCCTATGTCGCCTTCGTAGATCACCTGCTCTACGGCGCGGAACAAATGTTGAGCCTTGATCAGGGGTGGGAAGACACCTTTCTGGGCGAGCTTGAGGTGCATGAGGAGCTGATGTGTTCGGCCTATGCACCAACCGGCGATATCCCTGAAACCGTTCAGCTTATCACGCGGTTTCAGGATCAGTTCTGCGCGGCCACGCCAAGCTGTGAGTGACACCATAAAGACTTTTGCTCAACATGGGCACTGTGGGCTTCAGCAAAATCTACCCGTCCCGGGCTTGACCCGGGACCTCTGAACGGAGCGACTGGCCGAGGCCCCGGGTCAAGCCCGGGGCGGGTTTTCCCTTGTGAAACGGTCTAACCTGCCGCCTTCGCCTTTCGCACCGCTTGTTCCAAAGCATTGAGAAACCGTGAACGGTCGGCCTTGGTGAACCCTTTGCCGCCACCCTGCCGAAACGGATCAGCGGCGCGAAGATCAGCCATCAAGTCACGGGTCGCCAGCGCCTGCCCGACATTGCGTTCATTCAGCGGCTCCCCGTTATGCTTGAGAACCGCCGCACCTGATGCCACGCATTTTGCCGCCAACGGAATATCCCCTGTGATCACCACATCGCCGGCACCTGCGCGATCCGCGATCCACTTGTCCGCCTCATCCGGCCCGTCCGGCACGATCACCATCTCGATCAACGGGTTGCGCGAGGGCCGGATGCCACCGTTGGAGACCATGGCAACGCTTAGCTTGTGCCGTGTCGCCACGCGCTCCACTTCCTCCTTCACCGGGCAGGCATCGGCATCCACATAAATCATGCGTCCCGCTTCACCTTGTATTCTTCTGGGATGGGCATCCGATTGAACGCGTCCAGACCTGCGATTTTATAGGCCTCCGCCAAGGTCGGATAGTTGAACGTGTTCTGTACAAAGTAGTCCACTGTGCCTTTGAGGTTCAGCACCGCCTGCGCGATGTGAATAAGCTCAGTTGCCCCTTCACCCACGATCTGAACCCCTAGCACGCGGCGGGTTTTAAGGCTGAAGAGCATCTTCAGCATACCGTGTTCTAGCCCCATGATATGACCCCGGCTGGTTTCCCGAAACCGGGCGACACCCACTTCGTAAGGAATACCGCGGTCCTGCATTTCTTCCTCGGACATCCCGCAGGTGGAAATCTCCGGCACGGAATAGATACCATAAGGAAACCACGGGCTTTCCGGCAGGGTGGGCGTGTCGAGCGCATGGCACGCGGCCACGCGGCCCTGCTGAATAGAGGTCGACGCAAGGCTCGGGTGCCCGATCACGTCACCTGCGGCATAGATATGTGGCACGGAGGTTTGATAGGTCTTTCGATCCACCTCGATCCGGCCACGGTGGTCTGTTTCAAGCACCACAGCATCCAGCCCGAGGCGATCCGTTGCCCCCATCCGCCCGGCAGCAAAGAGCAGCATCTCGGCCCGCACATGCCGGCCGTTCTTGAGGCTGACTTCCACGTGGTCGTCGGCGTCGTCAATGGCCTCAATTTCTGACCCAAGCCGCAAATCCACGCCGTTTTCGCGGATCTGATGCGTGAACTCCTGAATGATGCGCGTATCGACGAAATCGAGGAATGTCTCTCGCGGTTCAATCAATGTCACGCGCACATCAAGGGCGGCGAACATCGTTGCATATTCCACCCCGATCACACCGGCCCCTACAACGACCAAGCTTCTCGGGATGCTGGCCATCTCCAGCACCTCGTCACTGTCGACAATGCTGGTTCCGTTGAAGGGCACGTATTCCGGGCGGTAGGTCTTCGTGCCGGTTGAAATCAGAAACTTGTCTGCAGTCAGGCGAGAGACATCCCCCGCCTCCGTCGCGACTTCGACTTCATTGGGTCCAATGAACTTGGCCAATCCATGCAAGGTATCGACGTGGTTGCGATTGAACTGATGCTCCAGCACGTCCACTTCGTAATCCAGGGTCTTGTGCAGACGGCTTTTCAAGTCCTGCGCGCCGATATCCTCTTTCACGCGGTAGGCACGGCCGTAAAAGCTCCGCTCCCGCCAGCCAGAGAGGTTCAGAACGGTCTCTCTCAAAGTCTTCGACGGGATCGTACCGGTGTGAACGGACACCCCGCCCAGCCGGTCGCGGCGGTCGATCACCATCACCCTGCGCTTCAGTTTGCCCGCCTGAATGGCGGCGGATCGGCCCGCTGGGCCTGACCCGATGACGATCAGATCGTAGTGCGACATGGGGTTATCCTGCGTAAAGCGCCTCGGCGTGGAAATTCACGTGGTCTTCCATGAAAGTGGACACGAAGAAGTAGCTGTGGTCGTAGCCCGGTTGCAGGCGCAGCGTGGCTTGCTGCCCACGTGCGCCCACGGCTTCCCCGAATGCACCGGGATTGAGCAGCGACATGAATTGATCCTTGGTCCCGGTGTCGGTCAGCACCGGTCCTTCAAACCCCACCTCACGCATCAAGAGCGTCGCATCATGACCCGCCCAAGTGCTTTCATCATCGCCCAGATACGCGCTGAATTGTTTGCGGCCCCAATTCCCACCCGTGGGATGCGAGATGGGAGAGAAGGCCGAGACAGATCGGAACCGTCCCGGCAAGCCCATAGCCAATGTCAGCGCGCCATGCCCGCCCATCGAATGCCCGGTGATCGCCTGACGTTCCCCGTCGATCGCAAACTCTTTCATGATCAGTGCAGGCAGCTCTTCCGCGACGTAGTCCCACATCCGGAAATGGGGCGCCCAAGGGTCCTGCGTGGCATTGACGTAAAACCCCGCACCCTTGCCCAGATCATAGGCTTCATCATCGGCCACATCATCCCCGCGCGGGCTGGTGTCCGGGAAAACCAGCGCAATGCCTTGCTCCGCCGCCCAGCCCTGCGCGCCTGCTTTGGTCATCGCATTCTCATGTGTGCAGGTCAGCCCGCTGAGATACCACAGCACCGGCACTGGCCCGTCCTTGGCTTCCTCAGGAAGAAACAGCCCGAAGGTCATGTCACAGCTGCAGGCCTCGGAGGCATGGGTGTAGACCCCCTGCACCCCGCCAAAACAGGCGTTTTCTGATTGAATTTCCATGGTTTAGTCCCTCTTTGTCTCGCCGCTCTGATGAACGGTCATTATCTCTTCAATGGGCTTCTTGATGGTCGCCGCTTTTGGCACCATCGCATCTTTGGCCGCATGACCCACTGTCAGGATCATCACCGGTTTTTCATTCTCAGGCCGCGCCAGCATAGTGTTCAGAAACGCCATCGGGTTCGGCGTGTGGGTCAGTGTCACCAAACCCGCTTGGTGCAAAGCGGTGATCAGCATCCCGGTCGCGATCCCTACGCTTTCGGGCACGTAGTAATGCTTGTGCCGGTCGCCTTGCGCGTCCAAACCATAGCGCTGCGCAAAAATGGCAATCAGCCATGGGGCATCGGTCAGATGCGGCTTTGACGCGCCGGTGCCGATGGGCTCCAGAGCGGAGAGCCACTCGGGGCCAGCTCCGCCATCGTAGAACTTTTCTTCTTCACGTTCAGCTGCCTCTCTGATCCGGGCTTTCATCGCCGTGTCAGAGATCGCCGCGAAATGCCAGGGTTGCTGATTGGCCCCGCTGGGCGCGCTACCTGCCGTCTCAATCGCGGCGCGGATCAAAGCCTCGGATACAGGTTGGGGATCATAGTGGCGCACTGTCCGGCGATGTCGCATGTCATCGCGGAAGGCGGTGACGCGGGCCAGGGCTTCATCGTCAGACAGTCTTTCGCGCTGCAGCAAGGGGATGGGCTCATAGGACATCAGTACAATCCAGACACCCAGCCGATCACCAATGACACTGTCACCACCGCCAATGCGGTCGAAATCAGGATCGAGGCGGACACCCGCTGCGGGGCCACGCCATAGTGTTCGGCCAAGATGTAGACATTGCCTGCCACCGGCAGGGACGCCGCCGCGATCATCACGGCCGCCGCGTATGGATCAACCGGGAACAGAACCAGACAGGCAAAGGCTGCGAAAGCCGGATGCAGTACCAGCTTGCTGACCGACAACCACCCGGCCACCAGAGGCCGCTCGGCAGTTTTGGTCGCCAATGACGCGCCAATAGCAAACAAAGCCCCAGGGGTGGCTGCCCCGCCCAACAGATCTAAAAAGTCATTCATCACCACAGGAATGGCCATGCCGGATGCCGACCAAAGCAAACCGAGCGTGATGGATACGATCATCGGATTGCTCAGCAACCCCATGCCGACCGTGCGCAAAACCCCAAACCCGACGGACCCACCGCGTGAGCTTGTGATCAAAATCACCACAAGGGATCCAAAGACGATCAAATCCACCGAGAGCACCAGCATCACCGGCCCGATCGCCGCCTCTCCCATCAACAACGTCAACATCGGCACGCCAAGGAAACCCACATTGCCGATCACGCCGCATTGCGCTTCGATCGCCGCCTCTTGAATGGATGTGCCCCGCAGAAACGCCACCATCATGGCAACGCCATAGACAAACCCGGTGGCCCACAAGTACGCCGCCACGAAGGTGATATCGAACACTTCCTTGAAAGACAGGTTCGCCGAGAATTTGAACAGCATCGCCGACAAAGCGAAGTAAAAAACGAACTTCGTCAGCCATGCAGTCGCGGCTTCCGTGAAAAACCCGCTGCGCCCCGCGCCGTATCCCAGGCCGATGACAAGAAAAAAGGGAAGCGTCTGCAGGAATACATCGACCATGCAAGCGGTGTAGCATGGGAATTATAGCTGTCCAATTGAGATGGACGCCGCGTGCACAGGAAATTCACGTCTTCGATCGGTGGCCTTGCAAGGAGGGTTTCACACCGGCTAGGATAGGCGGGCTTGGCTCAAGGAGGGCTTACATGACCGCGATGGCCCCAGATACCAAAGCAGAGATCAAAAAGGGCCGCAAATTCGATCAGGTTTTGACCGGTGCGCGCGATATCTTCATGCGCGACGGGTTCGAAGGGGCCAGCGTGGATGACATTGCCCGCGCCGCCGGAGTCTCAAAGGCCACGCTTTACAGTTACTTCCCGGACAAACGCCTGCTGTTTACCGAAGTCGCACGCATCGAATGCAACCGTCAGGCAGATGCAGCCCTTGGCGGCATTCCCGAAGGGGCCCCGGTCGCGGTTGTGCTGCATGAAGCGGCTCACCGCATCGTTCGGTTCTTCCTGTCAGATTTCGGGCAACAGGTTTTTCGTATCTGCGTTGCCGAAAGTTACCGCTTCCCCGACCTCGGGCGCCGCTTCTACGAGTCCGGTCCCGCGATGATGCGTGATCGGATGACGGTTCTTTTGTCTCCCTACATCGAAGCCGGTGACTTGCAGATCGAAGACATGGCCCTCGCGGCCTATCAATTTGGCGAGCTGTGTAAGAGCGATCTGTTTGTCCGCAGCCTGTGTGGTGTGGCGGGGGAGATCACGGATGCGGATATTGACCGGGTGGTGACAGGTGCTGTGGAGATGTTCCTTGCGCGGTACGGGACACAGCCGCGGATATAGGGTTCTGCCTGAGCTGCAGGAAACAGTTAACGTTCATCGCTGCGCAGATCGGGACCAGTTGAGTTATGCGTCACGAATCATTCCAAACCCGGAGTTTGAAAGCTTGGTTTGAAGCTGAAATCTCTGGCTTTCCTAAACAAATTCTCAAATTTTATTCAATTGTTTCGTGCCCGCGAACACATTGCGCGCTCTTTGAGTCAAATTTGGGGAATTGTACTGGCCGCCAAATTTTCGCCACAATTCAGGCCAAAAAAAATCGTTAGTTGAACCAGGCGCTGCTGCCAAAAGTGTGTAATTCCTCGCATGTGCGGGGAAAGTGAAGAGAGTTTTCGAGGCTGCTATGAAGCATGTATTTTACGCTCCGGGTAAGAAGAACCCGCATCTGCCCCACGATGGGTTGGAACTTGAGTCCGCCCCCCCTGCGGACGCATGTGATGACGAAACTGCGGAGCGCAATGCTGACGTGCTGGTCAGCCAGATGATGCTTGGCCATAGTGTCAAACCGCGCCGTGTTACGAAAATTAGCAAGGGTGACGTTCCGGCGGACGTGTTGCTGAAAGCCGCGCAAAATCTTGATGACGCGGCAGAGGCTGAAAAGAAGGTGGCCTCTGGCAAAGTAGAGACTCAGAAAGCTGAGACGAAACCAACGCCCGAAGCCAAGACCGCACCCAAAGCGAAGGCAAAACCAGCGCCCAAAACAGCAGAGCCCAAGGCTACGGTCGCCGCAAAGTCTGCAGAAGCCCCTCAGGAGCAAACCGCACCAGAGCTGAAGACAGATGCACCCGACAATGTGAATGAGTCCATCCGTCAGGCGTTCCAGCCTCTTGAGACAGAGGTGCTGGAAGCGGATCCGGAAGAGACTCTGTCACTGAAGGACCGGTTCCCGCCGGTCTACGCGGTGGGACTGGGTGTCGTGATCCTGTCCGTGATCTGGCCCATGGCGATGGTCATGCTGGTCGTTTTCGGCGGCTCTGCCTTTGTGTTGCTGATGGCTGCTTTAAAACTGCCGGGAGTATCGCTGCGTCTTGCCCGCCGCTGGCACAGCTACGCAAAACGTCGCCCGAAATCGGCTGAGCGTATGCGCAGACGCGCGGATCGTCTGGCCATGGCCTTTGACCGCGTTCTCGACCTTCTGCCCAGCAGCCTGGCCGACCGCCTGGCGCTGCCGGACTTCTCCGAACCGGTCTCGCGCAAGCGCTGATCTGCGCGCACCTGAATGCCATGCTGTGCTGCAATCGTCTCACAGTAGGCTTTCGCGTGTGATCCGGCTTGAATTCTTCGGACGTGGGGCGTATCTCAAAGCCAACTAACACACCTCACCGGGCAGAGATCATCCATGGCCAACCCGCTTCAGTTCATTCAACAGGTTCGTTCCGAAGTCTCCAAAGTGATTTGGCCGACACGGCGTGAGGTGACCCTGACGACCATCATGGTCTTCATCATGGCCACTCTGACGGCGATTTTCTTTGCCCTTGTGGATCTTCTGATCCGCGGCGGTTTGCAGGGTGTTCTGGGCTTTTTCGGCTGAACTTTAGTACGTCGCTGGACGCCGACCTAGACGCTGGACCGACCTCAACATTCGCCCGGCGGAAGCTTGCGCGCAGCCCCACATAGCGCTTGAATTCTCGAAAAATCAGAGGTAGGACGCACCTCATAAATGCAGGCGCGCTTCGATCAGAAGGCGCGCCGCTTTTTGTTTAGCGGCGCGAATGGCCCCTATGGTCAGCCGTTCATGGAAATCTCCGGCCAAGGCCGGCGCAAGAGGAACTGGGTCAGATATGGCGAAGCGGTGGTACTCGGTCAGCGTGCTCTCGAATTTCGAGAAAAAGATCGCAGAACAGATCAGACAGTCCGTCACCGAACAGGGGCTGGAGGATGATATCGACGAAGTTCTCGTGCCTACCGAAGAGGTGATCGAGGTCCGCCGGGGCAAGAAAGTCACGGCGGAGCGTCGCTTCATGCCAGGTTACGTTCTCGTGCATATGGAAATGTCAGATCAAGGCTACCACCTGATCAACTCCATCAACCGCGTGACCGGGTTTCTTGGTCCGCAGGGCCGCCCGATGCCGATGCGCGATGCCGAGGTGAACGCCATCCTCAACCGTGTTCAGGAAGGTGAAGAAGCGCCGAAGCTGCTCATCAACTTCGACGTGGGCGAGAAGGTCAAGGTCAACGACGGCCCGTTCGAAGACTTCGACGGCATGGTCGAGGAAGTGGACGAAGAGAACCAGCGCCTGAAGGTGACGGTCTCCATCTTCGGCCGCGAAACGCCGGTCGAACTGGAATATACTCAGGTTACCAAGCAGAGCTGACCCAGACAATACATTGTCGAATACCGCGCGAACTGCGGATCGCTACTGTTCAATTGGTTTGAAACAACGGGCTACGCATATGTGTCGGAGCCCGTTGTTTTTTGGTAACGCTATCAAGATTCACTGCGCTGCGAACACCACGTTGCGACCGTCCCGAGTTGGGTTTAGCGTCAGCAGTGGCGATTGGCAGTCTGGGTCAGCCGGCGGGCAAACCATGATAGGCTCGATCTTGGCCTCAAAATCGATCCCGCTTATTTTGGCAGGATAGTCATCGCCCGTGATCAGTGGAAAGACGGTGCGCGCCTCCACTTGTGTGAATGTGGCCTCATACGCACCGAAGATTGCGCTTCCAACAGCCATCAAGGGGCAGTTGAAAGTCACCTGCGGTTTGCCCAGGAAAAGTTCAGGAATCGGGGCCGGGTCGAGGTTCAGTAAGGCCGTTTCTTCCCCAACTTGTCTCAATGTCAGGATCAGGTTGGCATCGTCGTCATTGGCCCAATCGGCATTGAAAGACAGGCGCCTGCCTTGAAGGCTGGTCGTTATAGTTGTCGCCACGCCTTCTTTCCAATCGACGAGGCAGGCCGCGCCAAGAGAAATCCCAGGCAACAGCAACGCTGTCGCATAGTTCTTGCGGTCATAGCTGATCGACAATCTGGCCCCGCCTTCGCCCTGCGCGGACACGTCGATGCTGACCTCCGAAAGATCCGAAGACAAGGACAAGTTCTTTACAGCAAGGGCCACTTTACCGTTCACCGCGCTGTCGGTCTTGACCTGTGCAATTGGATTGTCCTCAAAGAACCTGCGTGCTTCCTGTTCGATCTGGCAAGCGGCCTTCTTCACGTTTTCATTTACATTGCAGACACCGTGGTCGACCTCTTCGGCAACCTTGCAAAGGAGGTCCCCGTGGATTTCAGATGCCAGACGGAAACCGTCACAGGCCGGTCCCGCAACATCGCGGATCACAGAGCGCGTTCGGTCGCAAATGCCGTCACATATCTTGGGGATAAGCAGCCCAAACCCAAACGTTGACATTCCACACTGAATTCTGCAGGCGACTTGGTACGTCTCGGTGATCTTTTCGCGGCACCGATTGCCTTGGCAAAACTGCTTGTTATCACAGGCTGCAAAATACCCTTCGCACTGCCTGCGACCGATCGAAAAGGTAAGATCGCTTGCGCTCTGGTTTGTCTCGGCGAAACTGAGCGTTCCACGGATCACGTCGGACGTCGCAACCGCCAGCGCCTGCGAAAGCAGGTCACCAGAAATGATCGTGCCGCTCTTTGTACCTTTCAATACCGCAAGAGTATCAGGCGCATACGTTTCTTCGACTTCCGGATTGCCGATGCCAAGCCAATCGTCGACAGTCGCATGATACCTCTCAACAAGCGCATCGGCGTCTTCGTCGGAAATGCGGATCAAGTCACTGTCTGCCGGAAACTCGGGTGGCGTGATCTGGACATCTTCCGGCTTGCGGAACTCAAGATCACTCACAAGGCGCAGACCATCGGGCGTAATGACCACGGCCAGCAGTTCTGAGTCCAGCGCCAGCTCCAGTTGATGGTCCTCAAGCTGGAACTTGTCGTCTGACAGTGTTGCCAGGTTCTCCGAGAACAGGTCATCCTGCGTCACGGAGACAAAAAGCGCCTTGTCCGGATTTGCGTTGATGGCCTCATCGAACACCGCATTCATAATGCCGGTGAAGATGTTCGCCTGGTTCACCGCCCACCTTGTCAGCCTCGCCACGAAACCAAAGCGCCAGTCGATATCGGTGATGCGAAAGCCGTCTAGGTATAGGTTCCAATAAAGACCGTCAGGTGCTGCCGCGACGAAGGCAGACGCCTGCACCATGCCTGTGATGCGGGATTGCTTGATCTTTTTGGTCACGCTGACGCGTGCCGTCAGGGTCTGTTCTCCGAAAACCAGGTTGACCCAATTGACGGTGACTTCGTTGTCTATGGCCGCCTGTGTATTGGCCAAAGCGGCGTGCAAGACATACTCTATGTCTTCAAGGTCTGCGTCCGTTAACGACAAAACCGCGTCAGGCACGGCGCCGTCATCAATGTCGTCAAGCGTTTCCGAAGAGATCACGATGGCGCGTTTTGACTGAAGCTCACCTTGTGCTGCCTGCAGGAATGCATTGGCCCGGTCGATGGCCTCCTGACAGCCTGAAAGTGAAATGAAAACAAACAGAAACAAGAAAAAGCGCACAGGGCGCGAGTAAAGAATGGTCATTATAGTTTCCCCAATATGCAGGACAAAGCTTACGCGAAGTTGACACTTCGTTGTCAAGCATAAGGTGACACTTTTGGCGGGCGAATTGGGTGGCGATGCGTTGATGCGTGGCCAGCGGACACTAGGCCCGGCGCTGCTCCAGCCACATCATCCGGGCCAGCATCGGTAAGAGCGCGACGCACGCCGTCGCGATGATCGCGATGGCCCAAGGAAGCAGTGGCATGCCGACTGCCTTTGCACGGGGCGCAATCAGGTAAAAACTGATGGCCACTGCGATGAGAAGGTCAAACCAGACCTGATTGCCAGCAAGGTTTGCCGTGTGGTTCACCCAGAACTGCAACAGCCCGTCTTGCGCCACCGTGATCAGCGAAAAGATCAGAAAGAGAACCCCCAAACCGGCCGGGATCGCCCATCGCATTGTCACGGAGGTTACGCGTCCTGTCGCGATCATCAGGATCACAGCAACGCAACCAAAATAAGCGAGCGCGGGCAGAACTTGTAGCATCGACATTGGTTGTCCTTTGACTGTGATCCGGGTTACGGTATGTAGCAGTTGCTACATATCTAGCAAAATGTAGCGCCTGCTACAAGGAGTATCTGTGCCCCAACCGGACCCGAAGAAAACAGCATTGCTCTCGGCGCTTGCTGATCATGTGCTTGCCCACGGCCTCAACACGGCCAGTCTGCGCCCCATGGCGGCCGCGGCGGGCACGTCGGATCGGATGCTGATCTATCACTTCGGCAGCAAGGACGGCCTGATCGCGGAACTTCTGGATCACCTCGCCGCGCAAATGGCCCTAGGGCTGGATGCGGCCATCCCGCCTGAGCGCTACACGTCCGAGGCGGAGCTGCTCAAAGACATTGTTGGTCTTATGCGGTCGGACGTGTTCCAACCCTACATCCGGGTCTGGCTCGATATCATCTCTGCTGCTGCGCAAGGCAGTCAAACCCATCAACAGGCCGGCCACGACATCATGAATGTCTATCTGGATTGGCTCGCAAAGCGTCATCCGGACGGCGAGGATGGGGCACCCTTCGCGCTAACCTTGATCGAAGGGACCTTGATTATGGATGCAGTGGGGCAGAGGGCAATCACCGATAGGGCTATCGTCCAGGCCAAAGACTGACACGCCAGTTCTGGTGGCAACCGCGCGTCAGTTTCAACTGGATGGGCGCGCGTTTACCCCGTCTCAAACCCGCTGCCTGCTTTGCGATAGGCGTCGCGGGGCGGCGCAAAAACATCCAGCACCTTTGCGCCATCCGGTCCAGCGCGAAAGCCGTGTTCTACGCCGCCCGGTGTGCGCCAGAAGTCGCCTGCGCCGACAGGAACCTCAACGCCGTCCTGAATGCGTATTCCGCTGCCTTCCATCAGGACGCCCCATTGCTCTTCCGGGTGGGAATGGATCGACCCTTCGCTGTTCGGTTCAAAGCTGACCACCGACAGCATGGCCTGATCGCCGGGAAACACCCGGGTTGTGATGCCGTCCGCAAGCGTGCGGGCAACACCTTCACTCAAGTCCGAGAAATTGAAAAACGTGTCTGGGCGGGTCATTGGGTCCTCCTGGTTTGTTTGCGTCACTGGGTCAGCTCGAAAATACCAACCGGGCAATTTACACTTTAGCGTGTGGGTCTGCGTTTCATACTTTGCAGCTCCGGTAGGATTTGCAGCCTTGCTGTCTCATGACGCTGGATCATTAGCCTCCATGAACGCGGCCATTGCCGCCCAAAGGGCAGGGGGGTTGCTGTACATCGGAAAGTGGCCGGAGAATGGAATTTCAATCACGCCAACGTCTGTTGAGCGAAGATGATCCAGATAGGATAAGTGCCTGTTCTGTTCCCCGTAGATAAAGCACCGCGGGCAGGACAAACTCGTAAACCACTCCATCAACGGGGCCGTGTCGGACAGGTCGACCATGGATGTGAAGATGGGCTCATAACTGCTGTCGCGTACTTTTGCGGTCAGGCCGGCAGCATACAACGCTGAGCCGTACTCAGATCGAAACCTGACCCTGCTCTGGAATTCCCGTGCGAAGTCTTCTGCCGACTCTGCCGGAAACTCGACGATCTGCCGTGATAGGAAACAGTCCTCGGGCGCCACATTGCCTTCAATATCCATGAAGCTCAGGACACGGTCAGGGAATTGATGGCTCAATACCAATCCCGTGAGCCCGCCCATCGAGTGACCGGACAGGTGGCAAACCTCAATGCCAAGGGCGTCGCAGGCGGCGATGGCCACGTTCACCAGAAACGGGATCGAAAGCGCGTTCGGGTCACTAACCTCGGATGCGCCAAACCCCGGGGCGTCCCAAAAGATCAGACCTCTGCCCTCATACGCCGGATGCATGGCAAGATCAGCATAGTCTTCCTTGGTCGATCCGAACCCATGCAAAGACACCAGTGGAGGTTTGGGGCCGTCCTTGCGAAGGCAAGACAGGGACACGTCAACATCATCAACCGTCAGGTTCAGCGAAGACAATTGCATTCTGGAAGAGATTCCACGTTGGTTCGTATTTGATTCTGCACATGTATAGACGATTCGTCTGATACATGTCATAATTTCTGAATGATTGATGACAAAGACAAGGAAATACTGTCGATCCTTCTGGAGGATGCGGCAGTCTCTAAAGCTGAGATTGCGCGGCGGGTTGGTCTGGCACCGTCCGGCGTATCCGAACGGGTGCGGCGGCTGGAAGCGGATGGTGTGATCGAAGGATACGAGGTTCGGCTGAACGCAGGCATGCTGGGCAAACCACTGTTGGCGTTTGTCTTCGTCACGGATGCAAAGCCCAGTCTCGGCTTCGATACCGCTGCCGCCTTGTCCAACGTCACCGGCCTGGAGGAGCTGCACAAGATTGCCGGGGATGACTGCTACCTTCTCAAAATTCGCGCCTCCGGCACGGACGAGCTGAACCAGATCATCGAAGAGCAGATCAACCCTGTGAAATCCGTCACTCGCGTGCGCACCACGATTGTTTTGAACGCGGTGACAGAGCGGCCCTGCCTCGCAGGCCACACAATCTGATCACAGAAAATTTTGCGCTAGCCCCATCCACGCAAGCGGCTTGCATAAACAGCACTTTCTGAGTACACCCCGTCCGTTGTCCCTCGGGGCGATTCATACGTGGGAGGCGGCGGCTTCGCGAAGGCGCACCGGACCACGGGCAAACCTGTCTGATCATCGCGATGGTCAGATGCTGTAAAAGGAGAAGGTCTCATGGCCAAGAAACTTGCTGGCACTATGAAACTGCAAGTGCCTGCCGGGCAAGCGAACCCATCCCCGCCGGTCGGTCCGGCGCTGGGTCAGCGCGGCATCAATATCATGGAATTCTGCAAGGCGTTCAACGCCAAGACGCAGGACATGGAACCGGGCGCACCATGCCCCACCGTCATCACCTATTATCAGGACAAGTCCTTTGAAATGGACATCAAGACGCCGCCTGCGTCTTACTACCTGAGAAAGGCCGCCAAGCTGAAGTCTGGCGCGACAAACCCGGGCCGCGAAACCGTGGCCACGGTCTCTGCCAAGCAGCTGCGTGAGATTGCAGAAGCGAAGTGGAAAGACCTGAACGCAAATGACGTCGAAGCCGCGATGAAAATCATCGCCGGTTCTGCACGCTCCATGGGCATCGAGGTAAAGTAAGATGGCAAAAGTAGGAAAACGTACCCGCGCCGCACGCGAGGCCTTTGAAGGCAAGTCGGATGTGACCGTGGAAGAGGCCGTGGCTCTGGTCAAGGGCAACGCCAAGGCGAAGTTCGACGAAACCGTCGAGATCGCCATGAACCTGGGCGTTGATGTGCGCCACGCGGACCAGATGGTGCGCGGTGTTGTCGGCCTGCCCAACGGCACCGGCAAGGACGTGCGCGTCGCCGTGTTCGCACGCGGCCCCAAGGCGGACGAAGCGAAAGAAGCCGGTGCTGACGTGGTCGGCGCAGAGGACCTGATGGAAACCGTCCAGGGCGGCACCATCGAGTTTGACCGCTGCATCGCGACACCTGACATGATGCCCATCGTGGGTCGTCTGGGTAAAGTGCTGGGCCCTCGTAACCTGATGCCGAACCCCAAGGTTGGCACCGTGACCATGGACGTGGCGGACGCTGTCAAAGCGGCCAAAGGCGGTGAAGTGCAGTTCAAGGCCGTCAAAGGCGGCATCGTGCACGCAGGCGTCGGCAAAGCGTCGTTTGATGAGGCCAAGCTGGTCGAGAACGTGCGCGCCTTCGTGTCGGCGGTCTCCAAAGCCAAGCCGACAGGCGTCAAAGGCACCTATATGAAGAAGATCTCGCTCACCTCGACCATGGGCCCGGGCGTGTCGATCGCGGTGGACAACGCCGTATCGGAGTGATCTTCGACATTAAAAAAATAAAGGGCCTCGCATGTTGCGGGGCCTTTTTTGTTTTATGTGGGCAAGAACCGCGCGGTAGTGCCTGCTAACGGTTCCGTTCATCATCCAGAGCGCGCTCAAGAATATCTTTCAGCAATTCCTCTTCGGATGCAGAGATCGGGGCGAGGATACCGCTGATCGTTTCTGCCACAGCGTTCTGCAGCGTCTTCACGACTGAGAGGCCCTCCGGCGTGAGTTCGACCAAGGTCACACGGGCATCCGAGGGTGACGGTTTGCGTTCCAGCAACCCCTTGGTTTCCAGAGACCTGATCGTGCGTGTCATCTGAGACTTGTCGCGCTCCACACGACGCGTAAGCTCATTCAGACTGGTGCGTCCCATATCCGCCAGCGTCAAAAGCACGATACCACCGCCCGGACCAACATTCGCGGTGTCGAACTGGTGAGACTTCGACTGAAGGCCGAAATGTATCTGCCGCATGAAGCGATCAATCAGAAGCGCCAGTTCCGTATTCTGCATATCGACATATAGGTTGACAAAGTCCACCAATGACAAATAGTGGACACTGTCTACCTTTGATTCCTGTTCTAACCTAGCAAACCACTTAAACCAAGGAGCTGCACTATGACCAGCAAACCCGCGCTCGCGCTCAAGAATGCCGCCGTCCTTTGGATCATCTGGGGCCTTGTTCACATGTTCGCAGGCGTCATGGTGATTTCACAGGATGCCTCCGGTGCCGTTTCCAGCATTGCTGATGGCGTGGACCCGTCTTTGCTGTCTCACGACTACCATGTAGCCGTCGGTGCCATCATCAACCAACACGGGTTCAACCTGCTTTGGATCGGGACGTTTACGGTGGTCGGCGCCGTCTTCATCTGGCGCGCTTCAACCGTTTGGATCTTCATGACAGCGATTGTCGGCTGGGTCACCGATGTCGGCTACTTCGTCTTCCTCGACCTGGGCGGGTTCGTGAACTTCTTCCCGGGAACCATTATGACAATTGTGTCCTCGGTGGCCGTCGTCTTGAGTTTCTGGGCCTACTTCAAACGCAATAATGCCGCTCAAACGTCTCCATGATCGTCTCGATCACATGGTCCTTAGGGTGTCGGTTGTCGCGCCTGAACGGATTGGCGAAAAACTCTTTCACGATGTCGTAAGACGGAAAGTAGTGCAGGGACCGGTCCGCTTCGTTCTCGCGAATGAACTGATCCAACGCTGCCCTCAGTACCGCCTTGGACGCGGAGTTGGCCGTGATGCAAGAGATGGGCCGGAACGTGGCCATCAAGGGCACCGGTGACAAGGTGAAGACGATCTTGGCATCCGGCCGGTGGGCCCGGATCAGCGCGTAAATCTTGTTCAGGTTCTCGTGGTTTTCCTGAAAGCTGGTGGTCCGGAATCCGTGGATGTCTTCGTCATAGAGGTCTTTGGGAACCGCACGCCACAGCGGCTCTCCCGTTTGTTTGTTGTACCAGATCTCGGTCAGGCCAATCGTGATGATAAAAACTTCCGTCTTGCGGATCAGGTTCAGCGTGGCCTTTTGGATGGCCTCGCTGACCGGCACCTCCTGGCCCTCTTTGTCGAACCACAAGCCTTCTGACACGGGCTTGTTCTCCAGCGCCCACTCAAGTTGCTGGAGAATGACGAAGGTGTTCACGAAGCCCTCGCCAAACCGGATGATATGAGAGTTGAGGTTCAGTTCTGCACCAAGCACATAGTAGCCACGCCGTTGAAGGTAGGCCGAGATATGCTGCGCAAAACAGCTGCCGAAAGCGGTGATGCGCAGGTCCTTGGTCAGGAACGGCGCATCGGGCAGCCATCCATCCACCACGTATTTGTCAATCGCATCCGGTTCCTGCAGATTTTCCCTGGCCGGAATGAAGTTGGCCTTGGGTCCACGCCACCAAGAGCCGTTGAAGGATGCGGGTTTGGACGCATCGCCGACTTTGACAAACAAACGGGGTAGCTTTTGCATCTGCTCTCCTTTTTGCGTCAGTCTAATTCATCCCCAGAGCACTGCATAGATTAACCTGAGGGTCTCACTGCGGGTGTGTGGGGCTAGTGAGCCTTTCGAAAAAGGTCCTGCTAAGCGGTTTCTGATCCGATGCTCCGATTTTTCCCCTTTTGAGAGAAGCCCCGAAACGTAGGGTGACACTGTCGCGCATAGGGAGAATCACCGTGAACAAACTCGTCGCAGAATTTATTGGCACCTTCACCCTGGTCTTCATCGGGTGTGGGGCCGCCGTCATCGCCGGAGGGGACATTGGCCTGACCGGGATTAGTTTCGCCTTTGGTCTTGGCCTGATTGCCATGGCTTACGGTATCGGAGCCGTGTCCGGCTGCCACATCAACCCGGCAGTGTCCTTAGGCATGGTCGCGGCTGGCCGCATGACACTGTCAGAGGCAATCCGCTACTGCATAGCACAGATCGCCGGTGCGATCGCTGGCGCGGCTGTGCTGCTTCTGATCGCAAGTGGCAAGGCCGACTACAGCGTTGCCGAGAATGGCCTCGGCCAGAACGGATGGGGTGCAGGATACCTGGGTGAGTACAACCTTGTCTCGGCCTTCGCTTTTGAGCTGGTCGCAACCTTCCTCTTCATGGTCGTCATTCTGGGCGCGACACAGGCCGCGGCTCCCGCGGCCATAGCGGGCCTTGCCATCGGTCTGTCGCTGGTGGCCATCCACTTGGTCGGGATCAACGTCACGGGCGTGTCCGTAAACCCGGCGCGCTCCATCGGGCCGGCCCTGTTCGCAGGCTCTGGCGCGCTGTCACAACTGCCCCTGTTCCTAATCGCCCCGACATTGGGTGCGGTTGGTGCGGGCCTGCTCTACCGTCTCGGAGTGCTGAACCCTCCCTATGATGGGTAAGAACCCCCGCCCCTCGTGAAACGCAAAAGGCCCCGCATAGTACGGGGCCTTTTATTGTCAGGGGGTAGGCGCAGATCGCGCCACGCGTCGAACTTATGCCGCCTCTCGCTGCCCATGCGCAGTCTTGGCCTCTTGCGTCAAGATACAGGCCAATCGCGCTTCATACCCCTTCAGCACAAGGCGTGCGGTAGGAAAGGGAGCAGGCGCTGCGTCATCGGACAGCGCTGGATAAAGCTGCGACAGGCGTGCCCGACCATGCGGACTCAGCCATTTGCGCGAGGCAGGACCGGGATAGAAGGTCTCCGTCGCCGCGCCCTCTGCACGGATAATATCATGCCCGTCCACCATGACGTGGAAATACTCGACCAGTGGCAATTGTACCCGGTCGATCCCCGGCTGGCCCACCAGATGGCCCGCGCGCGCGAACACCTCGGGTGATCCAAAGTGCAAATCCATGAGAGGGTCGCGCAGCAGCATCGCATGTTGCGGCGACACGATCAGATCGCGATAAGGCAAACCAGCCCCAAGCGCGCCGCGCGCAATCCGAACTGGCCAACGCTCCTCGGACGGGCGGAACATGGCCTGATGATCCACCCAGATCACGGGCTGCGGTCCGCCATCCTGCGTCAGGACCAAATCGCCCACTTGCAAGCTCTCCACCGTTCGCGGCCCGTCCGGCGTGTCGATCAGTGTACCCCGGCCAAAGCACGGGATCTCTGCGTAAGGCGTGCCACCGCCGTCGTTTTTGAACGAGATGTCATAGACCACACCCGGGATGACCGGGCCTGTCGCCACCACCAGCGTCAGGTCACCCGCGTTCTCGCTTGGACCCACCGCAACAAACAGCAGATCTACCGACGGCCCACCCCCCTGCGGCGTCGCGGTCAAAGTGAACTCGACCTCCAGCAGCGACCCGTCCGTCAGCGAAATGTTCGTGCCATCCGCGGCGGTGACGGTTTCATCGCCCACCAGAAACTGATTGGGCGCGCCGGGGTTGGGATCATCCTGAAATCCGTCATCGAATTCCGGATCATCGTCTTCCACCTCAATGCTGAACTCCGCCCCACCCGCGGCAAACTCGGCGGTGGCATTGCTGGGCAGGGTGAAAGGCCCGTTTTGCGACGGGTTGATCAATCCATTGTCATTCTCAAATGAGAAATCCTGGAACACATAGGCCGTGATCACGCCTCCATTCGGCATGGCAAAATCCCCCTGGGTGTCGAGCAGATCACCATGCGTGGCAGAACGTCATGGCGTATTGGTATTGAGCAAATTCCACCCCGGCGCGCGGCAGTCCGTTCCGGGGCTCGGATCAGGTTAACCAAGAAGAAACGATTCGGAAATCGCCCTATGCGCGAATGACCCGTCCTGCGCTCTGGCTTGCGTACTGGCCCTGAATGGCTGTCGCTCTCCGGTGATCGGCAAAGTCGTTTTTTGCAGCACATCTGACGGCGGACTGAACCTATATGGACCATATAAACAAGGGACTTCCATGCCGTTCGGTTGATTGGTGACACGCGCGCCGTCGCAGCCCAACACACTCGCTGCACCTCAAGTGCAAGAATCCGCCCATCGGTTGAGACAAGCCCCTAACCCTGTCCGAAAGGCCGCCGGTCAGCCATGGAAGCGACGCACAGCCCGTCCGGTCCTCTCCCCCACACGCCACGCCTTCAAATTTAGGCTTTTCTTTTGGCCTCAGACGCCTTAGAGACAGCCTCGTTCAGAACATTGCACGTGCGGTGACCTGAACACGTCGTCCAAGACGGTGGGTGCAGCCACTTTGGGTTGCTTAATCTCCTGCCTGAGACGGGATATGAAAGATCAGTTTCTGACCGACACGTCTCGTGCGGTCCGTGCGATCTGGCGATGCCCCGTAAAAAGGACTTGAAGCGTTGCGGCCCGCAAGGCCCGTGACACAACTGAGCCGGGGTTTCCTGATCAATCGGGGCCCCAAAATTGGAGTGAAACTGTGGATAGAGCCCAGAAAGAGAAAGTGGTCGAGGAACTCGGCCAGATCTTCGAAAGCTCTGGCGTCGTCGTGGTCTCCCACTACGAGGGTCTGACAGTTGCTGAGATGCAGGATCTTCGGGCGCGCGCACGCGAGGCCGAGGCATCCGTTCGTGTCGCCAAGAACAGGCTCGCCAAGATCGCCCTGGATGGAAAGCCATGCGCCAGCATCGCTGACTACCTTTCGGGCATGACCGTTCTCACCTTCTCGGAAGATCCTGTGGCTGCGGCCAAGGTTGCCGAGGGTTTTGCCAAGGACAACAAGAAGTTTGAAATCCTTGGTGGGGCCATGGGTGAGACGGCACTGGACCGGTCCGGTGTCGAAGCCGTGTCGAAAATGCCGTCGCGCGAGGAGCTTATTGCCTCCATCGTCGGCTGCATCGGCGCGCCTGCCTCGAACATCGCCGGTGCTATTGGCGCCCCTGCTTCGAACATCGCGAGCATTCTTTCGACCATCGAAGAGAAAGCAGCATAAAGCAAACTGGAGACCGTCGTGGGGCAACTGCCCGACGTTGGAACACATCATCTAAACGGAAAGAGCTGATAAAATGGCTGATCTGAAAAAACTGGCTGAAGAGATCGTTGGTCTGACGCTTCTCGAAGCACAAGAACTGAAAACCATCCTGAAAGACGAATACGGCATCGAGCCCGCCGCTGGCGGCGCTGTCATGATGGCCGGCCCTGCAGGCGGCGACGCTGGCGCAGCAGGCGGTGGCGAAGAACAGACAGAGTTCGACGTCATCCTGAAATCTGCCGGTGCCTCCAAGATCAACGTGATCAAGGAAGTCCGCGCCATCACCGGTCTTGGCCTGAAAGAAGCCAAAGAGCTGGTCGAAGCAGGCGGCAAAGCTGTCAAAGAGCAGGTTTCCAAAGAGGAAGCAGAAGAGCTCAAAGGCAAGCTGGAAGCAGCCGGCGCCGAAGTCGAACTCAAGTAATCGACTTTTGCAGACATGCACTCAAAAGGCCGGGTTCTCCCCGGCCTTTTTTTGTTTGGGGTTTGATGCATCGATTGAAGCTTTGTGGACTAATTTGCCATTCACAAGACAACAAGCGACGACGACGTGTAGTCCAAAACGGACGCTGGAATTTTTTTGGTTCGGGCGGAATCTGGTCGTTAGCTAATATCGCGAAAAACCGTCAAGTTGGGGCCAAGGTGGACATTCGAAACTTCAAAGCCGTGCGAGTTCAATTAATACACCATGTGCCGTATTCCTAGCCCACTTAGTTGGCCGAGGTTTGTGCTTGAGGTTGGGCTTGAGGTGCTAGGCTGATATCGAACCGTGAAACGGTCACTAGCAAAAGCACTTAATGCAGTTGGGATTGCCTATGAAATGTGTGGCTCATTATGAAATCATGTCGGATGTTTCGATCATCTTTGATGATCGCGTACTGACGATCAAGGATCCAGCCGGAGCATTCAAAGCCCGATTGAAAAACATACCTCGGACAGAGTTCACTACTCCGTTTCTGTTGTCGTTACAAATCTACTTTGAAGCCCCAAGTTTAGTGGCGGCAAAAGAGAGCGTCGAAGACGTTATGGCACACTGCTTGAACATGCTCGCGTTCACGACAGGTGCTGGATTTCGAAAGCACCGGATTCGCAAGATAATAGATGGAGGCAACCCCTCAGAAATGAGAATGAGGGACGCTCTGATGTGGAGTGAGGAAGTTGAATACGATGATCCACAACCATTTCTAAGAGAGGAAAACGCGGCTTCTATAGAACTCTTGCTTAAACACGATATACCGTCCGCCGTTAAGCGGGCGCTTCGCTGGTACAGGATCGGCGTTGATGCATCTTCGCCTGACGACCAATTCACCTACTTCTGGTTCGCGCTTGAAATCGTGGCAGAGTTTAACAAGCCGACAGAGAAAGTGCATGACAAATGTCCGCATTGTCGAGAACCACTGTACTGCGGCAAGTGTGAAAAACACCCGATGCATCGGCCATATGCAAAACAGGCAATCAGAGCGTTGGTTAAGGAAGCTGTGCCTGACAGCGATTCTGGAACTTTCGATCTCTTGGACAAGACGCGAAATAGTTTGATGCATGGTTCAACGCTTAAAGAAATCGAAGACGCCTTGCCCGATTCAGACGACCATGTCGTCGATGTCTTGGGGCGCATCTTGTGGAAGGCACTGATTATGCAGTTTCCAGAAGAGCTGTTAAATGAAGAAGTCTTCATGGGAACACCTACAACATACGTGCATTACAAAACGAGCGCGGTTGCACACGTTCAAACAGTTTTTCCGGCCGACCAAGGCGGCCACTTCGATCTAGATTCTAATTCCGTTAAGGTGGAGACGAAGCCTCCCGGCCCTCCTCAAAGCGCATTGCCGTCCGTCATGCGAATGACGAAAGAACAATACGACAAGCTCTGTAAATTATCATTTGGACAAAGTGAGCAAAGGGAGATGCTGGAGCGGCTACGAAGCCGTGTCCAGGAACACGGAGGACACATATTTGTACAAGTCCTCTCAACCGACAAAAGCATTATCGATCAAGCAATAGACAAAAAGGAGGATGGGGAGTGGCAAAATCTGTTCAGAGAAATAATCAAACCATCTGAGGAAAGTGGATCACACTGAACGATTGTTTCCCAGGTCGCAGCGCAGAACCGTGTTGGCCAATTCAATGGCAAGAAACGGCCGATAGTAAAACTTTGCCAAGTTTGATTTTAGCGATCCGTTGCCCCTGGGGCGGCATGCCGCACTTAGGCGGTCTGGGCTCAAAACAAACATTATCCGCATTTGCATAGCTCGTCGGATTTTGACTTCAGCTTTACCTTCGGCTTCGAACTGAAAACGCCAGAGAGCTGACAAAGGCGTCGAGACCTGAAATCGGCCTCACGTTCTTGACTGTCACACCAACACAATGAAACGACCGGTTCTGCGTCCGGCCTTTTCCATATCGCTGAGGCTCGGACAAAAAATACCCGCAGCCCAATAGTGGACTTGCCATCACCGGACACTGTAAGAGCATCACGGAAACGCCGAACGGTGCGGATCGAACGGGCACTCAGTCAGGAGACACAATGAAACGGGCACTCATTACGGGCATCACCGGGCAGGATGGGTCTTACCTTGCGGAGTTTCTTCTGGAGAAGGGCTATGAGGTGCACGGCATCAAACGCCGCGCCTCCCTTTTCAACACGGGCCGGATTGACCACATCTTTGAAGACCCTCACGCCAACAGCCCCAAACTGCACCTGCATTACGGGGACCTGACCGACAGCTCCAACCTCACCCGTATCCTGCGCGAGGTGGAGCCAGACGAGGTCTATAACCTCGGCGCGCAATCCCACGTGGCCGTCAGCTTTGAAAGCCCGGAATACACTGCTGACGTCGATGCCATCGGCACGCTGCGGATGCTGGAAGCGATCCGCTTTCTCGGCCTTGAGAAGAAGACGCGGTTCTATCAGGCCTCAACCTCAGAACTGTACGGCCTCGTGCAAGAGACACCGCAGAAAGAAACCACACCCTTCTACCCGCGCTCACCCTACGCGGTGGCCAAGCTCTACGCCTATTGGATCTGCGTGAACTACCGTGAGGCCTATAACATCTATGCATGTAACGGCATCCTCTTTAACCATGAAAGCCCCCGCCGTGGGGAGACCTTCGTGACCCGCAAGATCACCCGGGGCCTGTCCAACATCGCCCAAGGGCTAGAGCCATGCCTTTACATGGGCAACATCGACAGCCTGCGCGACTGGGGCCATGCGAAAGACTACGTGCGCATGCAGTGGCTGATGCTGCAACAGGACGCGCCTGAGGACTTCGTGATCGCCACCGGCGTGCAGCACAGCGTGCGGGAATTCATCACTTGGTCTGCGGCGGAACTGGGCATCACCCTGCGCTTTGAAGGCAAAGAGCTCGAAGAGGTGGCGATCGTCGACGCCATTGAAGGCGACAACGCGCCAGCGCTCACGGTGGGTGACATCGTTATGCGCATTGATCCGCGGTATTTCCGCCCGGCGGAAGTCGACACGCTTCTGGGCGATCCGGCCCGAGCGAAAGAAAAACTGGGCTGGGTGCCCGAAATCACCGTCCAGGAGATGTGCGCGGAGATGGTGCGCCATGACTTGGCAGAGGCAAAGCGCGCGCGCCTGCTGGTGGAGCATGGCTACGACGCGCCCGTGGCACGCGACGGGTAATCCATGGGCGGCACACTCTTTCTCACGGGTGGCTCCGGCATGGTCGGGCGCAACATCCAGGATCATGAGAGGGCAGGGGACTGGACCATCCTCGCGCCGTCTAGTCGTGAGCTGAACCTGATGGATAGTGCTGCTGTCGCAGACTACATCTCGGCCCACAAACCCGATCTCGTCATCCATTCCGCAGGTAAGGTCGGTGGCATTCGCGCCAACATGGCAGAGCCGGTCGCGTTTCTGGACCAGAACGTCATGATCGGCCGGAACGTGATCATGGGCGCGCAGGCCGCAGGCGTGAAACGGTTGATCAATCTGGGGTCCACCTGCATTTACCCACGGGCCGCGCCCAATCCGCTGACCGAAGACATGCTATTGACCGGAGAGTTGGAGCCCACAAACGAAGGGTACGCGATTGCCAAGATCTTCGCACTGCGGCTTTGTCAATACATCCGGCGGGAGGATGAAAGCTTCCTCTATAAAACGCTGATCCCGTGCAATCTCTTCGGTGCCTACGACACGTTCGACCCACAGACATCCCATCTTTTGCCCGCAATCATCCACAAAGTGCACGAGGCGCAAAAGGCCGGCGATCCCCATGTCGAAATCTGGGGCGACGGCACGGCACGGCGAGAGTTCATGTATTCTGCTGATCTGGCCGATGCTGTCTTCCGTGCCGCTGATGACCTCGAAGCGGTCCCGGACCTGATGAATGTGGGCGTCGGCGATGATCACAGCATCAATGACTATTATCAGACCGTTGCCCGCGTGATCGGCTGGGATGGCGCCTTCACGCACGATCTGTCCAAACCTGTCGGCATGGCCCGCAAACTCTGCGATACCTCTAAGCAAACAGCCTGGGGCTGGCAGCCAAAGACCTCCCTCGAAGACGGCATCGCCAAAACATATCACCACTACCTGGAGACCTTGCCATCATGAGCGCACGCTTTCCTCTCGCCACCTCGTCTTGGGATCAGGCCGAACAGGATGCCCTGCAGCGGGTTATCGCGTCCGACATGTTCTCCATGGGCCCCGAAGTCCGCACCTTCGAAGAGCAGTTCGCGGAATTCTTCGGCGCGAAATACGCGGTGATGGTCAACTCCGGCTCGTCGGCCAACCTGCTGATGACCGGGGCGCTGTTTTATACGAAAAATGACGACCTGCGCCTCAAACCCGGGGATGAAGTCATTGTGCCTGCCGTCAGTTGGTCCACCACCTACTACCCGTTGGCGCAATACGGGCTGATCCAGAAATTCGTCGATATCGACCGTGCCACGCTGAACTACGATCTCGATGCGCTGGAAGCGGCGGTGACGGACCAGACCCGTGCGATCATGATCGTGAACCTGCTGGGCAATCCCAACGATTTTGACCGTATCAAAACCATCATTGGTGACCGGAAGATCGTGCTGTTGGAAGACAATTGCGAAAGCATGGGCGCGACGTTCGGGGGCAAGTACACCGGAACTTTCGCCAATGTCGGCAGCTATTCAAGCTTCTTCTCGCACCACATCTCCACGATGGAAGGCGGCATCATCACGACGGATGATGAAGAGCTCTACCACGTCATGTTGTCCATGCGCTCCCACGGCTGGACCCGTCATCTGCCCCGCGAAAACCATGTGACTGGCACCAAAAGCGATGACCCGTTTGAGGAAAGTTTCAACTTCGTGTTGCCCGGCTACAACCTGCGCCCGCTTGAGATGTCGGGTGCTTTGGGCCAAGAGCAACTGCGCAAACTGCCCGATCTGATCGCGGGACGGCGTGAGAATGCCAAGGCTTTTGTTGAAGGCCTGTCCAACCACCCGCTCTTCACGCTCCAGTCAGAAATCGGAGAGAGCAGCTGGTTCGGCTTTTCGCTTCTTTTGCGCCCCGATGTCGGGATCACCCGCAAAGAGTTCGTTGCCAAGCTGACCGACCTTGGGTTTGAATGCCGCCCCATCGTGGCGGGCAACTTCACCAAGAACCCGGTGATGGATCACATTCCGCATGTGATCCACGGCACTCTGCCCAACGCCGAATACATCGACGCAAATGGCCTCTTTATCGGCAACCATCACTACCCGATCCCGGAAGCGGTCGAGGTGCTGGCCGAGTTGCGTTAGGGGCGCAAGCTCCTGTCGAGGTGAGCCGCGTTAGGTGTTCAGCGCAAATTCAAAATCAATTTGTGTCATGTCCCGGCCGAAAGCCTTAACCGGCACGGTTCGAACGGCTTGAAACCCGAAGGCTTCGTACAAGCGACAGGCTTCCGGATGCTCACTAAAGGTCGAAACGCGGACCTGGCGAATGGTCCCCTTTCGGGCCTCAACGATCACGTCCCGCAGCATGCGAGAGCCAAGGCCGCGACCCCGATACGCCTCATCCACATAGAAGAGCCGCACCCGTCCCACATCAGGCGCGTCCTTACTCAGGAATATGCATCCGACACGGCGGGTTTCATGCTCTGCCACCAGATAATGATTTCCAACCTCCGTGATTTTCTGCTCAATCGAGTCCAGAGCCTCGGCAACCGCATGATCGAAGGTTGCATCGAATCCGTGCGCGGTTCGATAGAACCGAATGTTGGTGTCTTCGACCCACGTTCGGTCCTCGCTTTGATATGGGCGAAGTGTCACCACAGGCGCGCGCTTTCGATTTGGAGATCAGATGCAAACAGATTTTCTGTGCTTTGCGGAATGCCGTCAACGACAGCACCCGCCTGAATTGGCATGGAAGCTGGCGATCAAACCTGCCATCTCTCTGAAACGCCTGCAAAAATGCGACAGATCGCGCCTCTATCGCCTTCAAATCGCTCATAATATTTGGCGAACCGCGCTGCCCGTCCTAGGGTGGCGCAGGAGGCAGGTTTGGAAACGATACTACTGACGCAGGAAATGATGGTGGTCCTCGGGCTTTTGGCCTTCACCGTGTTTCTGTTCGTGTCCGAGATTGTCCGCATCGACGTCGCCGCTATTCTTGTCATGCTTCTTCTCGGCGGTCTCAGCTACCTGCCAGGCTTGGGCAATCTGGCCGATGTGTCGAACCTCTTCACCGGGTTTTCCTCGAACGCGGTCATATCCATCATTGCGGTCATGATCATTGGCGCGGGCCTCGACAAGACCGGGCTCATGTCCAAGGTCGCGGCCCTGATCCTGAAACGCGGCGGCACCACCGAAGGCCGGATCATCCCGATCGTATCCGGCGTCGTGGGCGTCATCAGCTCTTTCATGCAGAACGTCGGCGCTGCGGCGCTTTTCCTGCCAGTTATCAGCCGTATCTCCGCCCGAACCGAAATTCCGATGAGCCGGTTGCTCATGCCCATGGGTTTTTGCGCGATCCTTGGTGGCACCATCACCATGGTGGGGTCGTCGCCTCTGATCCTGCTCAATGACCTGATCACCGCCTCCAATGAAAGTCTGCCGGCCGATAGCCAAATGTCCCCTTTCAGCCTCTTTTCCGTAACCCCCATCGGCCTGATGCTGTTGGTCACCGGTGTGGCGTACTTTGTTCTGTTCGGACGCTGGGTTTTGCCATCCCAGCGGGATCGCGGGGCTGACGCTGGCTCTGCCCGCTCGATGCAATCTTATATCGAAAACACCTACGGCCTGCGTGCCGACATGTTCGAGGTGCGGGTGCCCGAAGGCTCCATCATCATCGGACAAACCCTGTCTGACCTGATGGTCGCCCATCATATGTACATCCTCGGCACGTCGTACCGCGGTCACAAGGTCATCGCGCCCATGGCCGACACCAAGATCGAAGCCCCGGCACGGCTTGCCGTGCTGGGCCTGCGCCGTGTGGTACGAGAGGAATTCGCGGAACCCTACGGCCTTGAAATCATGCCGCAGCTCGACGTGTTCTCCGATGATTTCGCGGCCACGCAGTCGGGCGTCGCAGAGGTCGTGATCCCGCCCGGCTCCAACGTCATCGGTCGGACGCCCATCGACCTGCGCCTGCGTCAGACCCACGGTCTGTCCCTTCTGGCCATTCATCGGGGGGAAGAAACCCTCAGCCACGTGGAAACCGAAGATCACGAGGCCACGCATATCGGGCAAGTCCCGCTTCAGGCGGGCGACACAGCCGTGGTGCACGTGCAATGGGATCGCCTGACGCGGCTTTTGTCGGACAAGGATTTCGTCGTGGTCACGTCCGACTTCCCGCAAGAGGAACTGCGCCCGCACAAGGTGGGCTGGGCCCTGGCTTTCTTCCTCCTAGCACTCGGCCTGATCCTCTTCTCCGACGTCCGCTTGTCGCTCTGCCTTCTGGCGGGGGCGATGGGCATGATCCTCAGTCGCGTTCTGTCGATTGATGAGGCGTATCAGTCCGTCAGTTGGAGCACGGTTTTCCTTTTGGCGTCCCTCATACCGCTGGGGCAGGCGGTGCAGAACACGGGCACTGCTTCGTGGATCGCCGATCAGGTCCTGACGTTGCTCGATGGTTGGCCGCTCTGGGGGCTGCAAGCCGGGCTGGCGATTGTGGCAACGGCCTTCACACTGGTTATGTCCAACGTGGGGGCCACGGTCCTGCTGGTGCCGCTTGCGATCTCTATTGCGATTGCGGCAGGTGGCGACCCGGCCATCTTCGCGCTGACTGTGGCGATCTCAACATCCAACTCCTTCCTGATCCCCACCCATCAGGTGAACGCCCTGATCATGGGCCCCGCCGGCTACCGCGTGATCGACTTCGTCAAGTCAGGGGGCATCATGACCATCCTGTTCCTGATCGTGTCGATCACGGGGCTTGATTTGTTTTACTAGAGCAACCGTCCGAAAATCTGAGGCTCTTCCAATTAGAGATAACGCGACGACCCGCGGGGTGGCGCATCGCGCCGCCCCATGGGGGCGGGTCGGCGCGGCCTGATGGTGCCCATCAGGCGGGGTCTTTGTCCGAGGTGATGTGCCTCAGGATTTCGGTCGGATGCGTTCAGACGCTGGCAGTCCGAAGCTCTAAGCTTACTCAGCCACCATCGGCTCAGGCTGTTCGTCCTTTTCACCAAAGCCCTTTGGCACTGCAATGTCCGGCAAGCTGGCTGCACGTTTCTGCAACGCACGCCCGATCACCACGCGGCTGATCTCGGTGGTGCCGTCCACGATCCGCAGCATCTGTGCCAGCCGGGACAAACGATCCAAGCCGTAAGGCTGCAACAGACCCATACCACCCAGCACTTGCGTGCAGGTGTTCGCGGCTTTCACTGCCGCATCAGGCACAAACCGCTTGGCATGCGCGGCCATAAGCGGGCCCTCCGGCGTACCAAGCGACTCCGCCGCCTTGCGATACAGCAGCTTGGACGCTTCCAGATCGGTCGCCACCTCGCCCAGCATCCACTGAATGCCATCCAGCTGCAGGTTCTTGCCGCCGAACATTTTGCGGTTCTTGGAGTAGGACAGCGCCGTGTCCAGCGCAGACTGCATCAGGCCACAGCATCCGGACGCGATGGAAACACGTGCAATGTCGATCGCCATGAGCGAGCCTTGCAGACCCTGTCCAACCGGCAGGATGATGTTGTCTTCGCTCACCACCACCTTGTCGAGATACATCTCGGACATAGGCAGGAAGTTGTAAGACGGCGTCTCATACAAGGGGCCAAAGCTGATGCCGGGTGCATCCGCCGGGATCGCGATCATCGCCATGTCCTTGTGGCCCGGTGCGTCGCTGGTTTTGACGACTGTGAAATAGATGTCAGCCTCTGTCGCGAGGCTGACCCACGCTTTTGCGCCGCTGATGGTCCATGTGCCATCGCCATTGATCGTCGCGCGGGTGTACATTTTCATCGGGTCGGAACCGGATTGCGGCTCTGTCAGGGCAAAGTTGGCCAGCTTGCGACCAGAGGTCAGGTCGCGCGCCCACTTCTCTTTGAAGGCGTCCGTACCGTAGCCACATCCAGCAAAGGTGCAGATGTTGTGCATGGAAAGCGCGAAGGCGTAGGCGCCATCACCCAGCCCCAGCTGTTCATAAACCTGAATGCCCTCGGCCAGCGACAGGCCCTGACCACCCAGCTCCTCAGGCGCATAAAGTCCGGTCAGTCCTGCGGCGCCGGCTTTGTCTGATGCATCACGCGGCCATGCTTTGGCGGCGTTCCATGCATCAACATTGGGTGCGATGACGTTGAGCGCGTGATCGCGGGCAACTTCAAGGATGTGGTCCAGTTTCTCTGACATGTGAGCGGTCCTTTCGACGGCAATACCTATCTCTTCGCGCCAAGCTGATTTCATCAGCAACATGACGCGGGCGTTAGGATTCGGTTTTCAGTTGTCTTGAAGGGACAAATAAAGAATCTAAAGCGCGCGATCTATATCGCGAAATGACAGTTTATTGTCCAAAAGTGACAAATTCATCCTTTTGACGCAGTCCTGCGCCGATACGCGCTTGGCGGATTTCCAGTCCAACGCTGAAAGGCCTTGTGGAAATTCGCTGCCGAAGAAAACCCCAACTCCTCGGCAATGGCTTCCACACTTGCGGGATTGGCTTGCAGGTGACGGATCGCCATGTCCCGGCGCAAGGCGTCCTTGATCGATTGAAACGATGTCCCGTCCGCTTCCAGCCGCCGCATCAATGTGCGGGGTGTCATATGCATGGCCTCTGCTGTCTCGGCAAGGCTCGGATGCGCCCATCCGGCCTGGCTGAGGTAGCTGCGCACGCGCAGGGATTGTGTGTGCTCGCTGGAGCGGGTGAAAATCCAATCTCGTGGTGCGTTTTCCAAAAACGCGTTCAGTTCCGCCGCGCTGCGCATCTGAACCGGGACCAGAACGTCGCGATCAAAAGTAATGGCCGTCGCTTCACTGTCGAACCCAACGGGTGCGGGGAAGATGACGGCATAGTCTTCTTCGAACGTGGGGCAGGGGAAGGCGAAGTTCACCGCCTTCACGGGCACCTCGTATCGGGCAAGCCATGACATCAATCCATGCGCCAGCTTCAGGATCAGCATATGACCAAACCGTTGCGCGGTCTGTTTACCCTGCGGTGTCAGGCGCAACGCAACAGCCTCGTCTTCCTCCACCAAAGCGAACTGGTAGTCGTCCAACAGCAGGTTCCAGAAGGTCGAGAAACGGTAGAGTGCGGATGACAACGACGTTGCCTCCCGCACCGATGTCAGCAGATGCTGCAACGCGCGGGGTCTGATCGGGCGTGACCACAGGCCCATCATTTCGTCCCCCGTCTCAACCGCCGCCAATTGGTACAGCCGCACAATCTGGTCCAGCGTGACGCGTTCCTGGCGGCGGGCCTGATCTGCCAACAGGTCAGAGCGTTCCAGCAAGGAGGTTAAATGCGATTGCGAACACAAAGGCTGCAGTGCCTCCAACCAGTCGGCGATGAACGCACTGGAAACGGTCGAGTAAAGGGTCGGGGTTGCGTCGGTCATCTGGGTCAGACGTTAACCGTGTCTTAAGGTGAACACCAAACCGGAACTGTACAATTTGGGTTTCGATACTCTCAGACCTACCCCAAAACGTACCAAATGCGCGTTACAGTCCCATCCGGTCCGCAATCGCGACAACACGGTACATGTCTCGCAACACGGGCTTCTCGATCAACTTGCCATCAATCACCACAAGCCCGGTATCTGCCGCCTCAAACTCCGCAATCACACGCCGCGCACGCGCGATTTTCTCTGCCGAAGGGGTGAAAACCTCGTTCAGCGCCGCGATCTGCTCGGGATGGACGGATCCCTTGCCTGCAAAGCCAAGGTCCCGGGCCTTCTCAGCCTCGGCGCGTTGGCCTTCCGGGTCGTCGAGATCAAGAAATGGCACGTCGATCACATCCAGTCCCGCATTCGCGGCAGCATGAACCACCCGCGACCGGGCATACAGCAACGGCTCCCACGCGTTTTGGCAGCGGAGCTCAGCCGCCATATCCACCCCACCAAAGAACATTGCATCAATCCGGTCGGAGCATTGGGCGATGTCGTGGCAAGCTTCAAGCCCTTGATTTGTCTCTATTATCACATGCAGCCGTGTTGCATGGCCCGCCTCTGTCAGAAGTTGATCCAGTATCTGCACCTCGTCGGGGGTACGTACCTTCGGCATCATCAGGGCGGGCGGCGGTGTGTCGGTTGCAAGGATCGCATTCACGTCCTCAATCCCGAACCGTTCGCGCATCGAATTGATCCGCACGATACGCTCCACCCCGTCATCGGCCTGCGGGCTTTCAAACAGTGACAGCGCTTTCTGACGCGCCTCTGCTTTGTCCTTGGGCGCGATCCCGTCTTCCAGTTCGATGCAGACGATATCAGCACCCGACGCCAGGGCTTTGGGGAACATGTCCGGACGAAGACCGGGTGTGAAAATGAAACTGCGGCGCGGGCGCGGGGTGCGTTGGGTCATGTCTTGCGTTCCTGATAGGGTTCAATCGGGGCGTGTCGGGATCGTGCGGTCAATCCCACGAACCAATTGTTTTTGTTGGTCAAAAAACGGAATGTCAACGACATCGACCACATGCTCCGTGTCATCAGGAAGCTGCATCAGCAGCTCTCGTCCGACCCATTCCCCGGGCGCTTCAAAAACCACATATCCAATGCCCAGGCCCAATGTAGGAGACGGCACACCAGCCGTCACCCGCCCGACCACTTTCCCGTTTGCGATGATCTGACTGCCAGAGGACGGCGTGGCGCTTTCGCACGTCACACCAAAGAGGCATGATCTGCGATCTTTGTTCATCAGCGCATCGCGCCCGATGAAATCCGCTTTGTCCATATCCACAACAGATGCCAGCCCTGCCTCAAACGGCGTCATGGACGTGTCCATATCGGTGATGTTGCCGAGAATGCCGCCCTCAATCCTGCGCAGTGTCATGGCACGGCAAGACGAAAACTCCATTCCATGGGGTGCACCGCAGGCCATCAGATGATCCCACAAAGCAATGTGGTCGGTCTCTGGCCCGGCGTATATTTCGTAGCCAAGCTCATTGGTGAAGCCGGTGCGGGACACATAGAGGGTTTGCCCTCCGATTTTGTAATGCCCCGCTCGGAAGTACTTCAGGCTATCATCCAAAGCCCCGTCGGTGGCGGCGTTCATGATGTCCCGTGAGGCCGGTCCCTGAATCTGCAGGACGCGGACGTCTGGGTCCGAAATCGACACTTCAAAGCCGCCGGAATGCGCCATCAGCCAAGACTCAAATGGCCCGTCTGCCTGCACGTACCAGAATGTCTCTGCGTCAAACCGGAACATCACACCGTCCATGAAAACGCCCCCTTGGGGTGTGCAGGCAATGGCGTAGTATCCGCGCCCGGGCACCATCTTAGTCACATCGCGCGCGAGGACGTAATCCAGAAACCGCTCCGCGTCTGGCCCTTTGATTTCAATGGGTTTTTCGGGCGTATCAAAGATCGCGGCCTTTTGGCGAAGGCACCAATACATTTCGATCTCGTCTTCGCCTATGTGGATTGGAAAATAGCGCCCGGCATAGACGCCACGAACAAAGTGAGGCCTTTGCGTACGTTCTATGAACGGCGATTCCTGAAACCGCCTTGCGCTGACACTGACCAGATTTTCCAGATCAGAGGCTTCCTGCAAGTTGCTCATGTCATGCGTCCCGTATTTCCACAGCTGAACGACTTTGCGGCGGCTTTTGGACCGTGTCTATGGACAAAATGATGTCACAAGGCAGAATTAAATTCGTGTCCGCAACTTCGGTGAAAACGTTCAAGGCAAACCAGCGGGTTCGTGTATCTCACCCTAGCTCGCGCTGCAGGGCCTCGGCCACGCGCCAGACAGGGCCACCATCGGGCTCATCACCGCGAAAGATGCATTTCCAGGACACGATGATTGGATTGGGCGCAAGCGGTATGGCCTTGATCCGCCCGGTTTCAACATGCGGGGCCACGGCCCATCGGGCCAAAACGCTGGTGCCCTGACCTGCCGCGACCAACTCAACGATGGCTTCCGGCAGCTCCACCTCCGCGGTCCAACTGGGATAGCGCCGCTCTGGCCGGAAGATACGCGCGAATTCCTGATCGGGCTCTGGTGTCTTGGTAAACGTGATGAAGCTTTGGCCTTCGATGTCGCGGGCACTCACCGCCTTCGCTCCGGCCAGTGGATGGTTCGGCGCGCAGATAAAAACCAGAGGGTCGTCAAAAAGCGGGACAGCTTGCGTCGCAGCGTGATCGGCCTCACCTGCTACAATGGCCAGATCGACATGACGGTCCAAAAGGGAGGTCACCATGTCCTGCCGATTGCCCGCCATGATCTGAATATCAATCGTCGGATGATCGTCGCGAAATGAGGCCAGAAAAGCCGGGAACCAGTGATAAGCGCTGTAATTTTCGACCGCGATCCTCACGACATGGTCGATCCCCGCATTCATCCGGCGCACTTCGTCTTCGATCAGGTATAGTTCACCCAGAAACTTCTCGCTAAAGTTCGCAAGATACTCTGCCGCTGCCGTCATGCGCAGACGTTTGTGCATGCGTTCAAACAGCGGCACACCCAGTCTGCGTTCAGCTTCCTTGATACGGTGAGATAGGGCAGAGGGGGTCAGGCCAAGCTCATCCGCGGCATCCACCACGCGCCCGGTGCGTCCAATAGCACGGATCATTTGAAGGTGGCGTATGTCGAGGCGTGGGCTTTGCATGAGCTTTGGCTGAAGAAAATTCAGCAAAACCTACGTCGATCACGACAACCGTTCAAGCATCGGTGTGTGACGTCAGCCCAGAACCTTCCGCGTGATCGCCTGCGCCAGTTCCGCTACTGCGATATGCGTGCTGTCCTGAATGCCGTCTACATGGGGGTCGATGATCCCGTCGGCAGAATTGATCAGGCCATTTGCCGTCATCACCTCAAGCAGTCTGGCTTCCATCTTGGGTGTATGGATGAGGCGCGGATCGCCAAGGCGCATCGCCATGGCTGCGCAAATCGCGGTGCAGCCCCAGTTTGACACCGCCGCTGTCATCAATACATCCGCCGATGAGACGGCACCAATGCCACCACCGCAGGGGCAGTCACCTTTGCCAGCAAATGGCACGGACGCCTGTACCGCCTCGGCCACCAGCCCCATGCCAATCTCATTGCCGCCATCGCCGACAGCCACAGTCGGTATCCCCCGCGAAATACCAGCGTCAAAAAGCCTGTCGATCCGCGCGCGGCCCATTCCGTAGTCGCGCCCGCGCATATTGTAGTAGATACCGTTCTCGTTGTGCCCGACGCGTTCTGTTGAGATCATCACATCGGGCTTCAGGTCGTCCAACATCGCGTATGCGGCCGCGTCAGCCGCTTCATCCGTTACCGGAAAAGGTGCCATTGCAACGCAGGCCATGGAGCCATCTTCGCTTGCGCGTCTGGCTGTCTCCAGATCCACCACCGCCATCCCACATGCGCGCAACGTGGCGGCCATGGGGGACATGAGCGTTTCTTCGATGACCAGAATGCAGGTCGTGCGTCGTGCAAACCAGAGCGCGCGGATCAAGGCAGCTGCCCCGGAAGGCCCATCGTTTTCGCCCAGTTCAGGAGAGAGCCAGGCGCGGCTGACTGAGCCCGTGGTCACAATGGCTGTGCCAGCGTCCGGCGTCGCAAGCAACATGTCCGCCGCGGCACCACATAGTGGTCCTCCGGCCAATTTTCGGGATGCGTCGTAAAGCGGTTCAATACCCCGGTTGCCCAGGTCGAGGTTGACCAAGCGATCCAGCCGGTCGTCGTATTTGGTGAATTCCGTCATGCACCCTCTCCAAACAGAGTTTGCGCCACCCAAGCCGGATCATCCAGATGAATTGCAACTTCATACATGGCGTCCTCCAAGGCGCAGGCCAGTGCCCAGGCCCCGCCCATTCTATCGAGAGCGCTTGACGTTGGCTTCAGCCGCAGGGACACCCGCCCGCCTGGGGCACCATGGGTGTTTACGGTCAGAACGCCGTGATCGCGTAGAAGGATCATACCAATAGCGGCTGTGACTTCGGCGGGCACGAGAGTGGTTCGCGAATGCTCAGATATGGCAAGGACGCGGGTCATGACGTCTTGCTCATCCAACATCGGGCCCAGATCAGAGCGGTGAACGACGTCTTCGCCCCACAGTTTGACAAGGTCATCAGCTATGAGGCCCCCGTCGCGGGCTTCTGCTTTGAGGTCTTCCGGGTCAAATGCCTGAAGGCTGCGCATGGCCCCGGCTGCAATCGGTGCGCGCGCTTCCTGTCCCAGCTCTGAGGCTTTGGCGAGCGTCGCTAACACTGGCTCGGACGCGCCGCACAGGATACCGGCACGAGGACCGGAAAGCCCCGCTTTGTCCGCATTGGTAATTGCAAAGTCTGCCCCAAGCGACAGGCTCTTTGCGCCGCCATGCAGCACCGGGCGCAGACGTGCGCCATAGGCTTCATCCATGAAGACACATGCCCCTGCCGCGCGACCTGCCTCAACCGCCCGACGGGTTTGTTCATCCGGCAGACGGGCCAGTGTGCTGGTCACGGTTGTAATGACCATGAGGGCGGGTGCGTGTGCAGACACGGCATCCGAGGGGTCACTTTTTCCTTCAACTTCAATCAGTTCAACGCCTGCCAGCCTGCATCCGCGCACAACGGAAGCATGGCTGCGATCCCCGTCCGGCACTATCGAAACCACTGGGCGGTCCTGCGACAGTGCCAGCACTGCGGCCACGATCCCTGCACTGGTCCGGTTTGTAACGGCAACGGTGTCGCCGCCGCCGAAATGTTCGATCGCAGCCTCTGACAGTTCACCTGCGAAGAGCCCCGGACCAACCCATTCTTCGCAGTAAGCGCCCAGATCGGCAGGCTTGAGCGGAAAGTAGCGAGGGTTGCCGGTGAAGATTTTGATACTGTCGAGGCCACGGTCGGCCACTACCTGCGCGGCCACCGACTGGGCATGACGCAGTCTTCTGATTTCTGCCGCGCTGCTGGCGAGGACTTGCCCGCGCGCGTAGCCGACCGATGGGTCAATGGGATTGGAAAACCGGTCGACTGCCATAGACCTACAGCGCCATGGTCACGCATTTGCGGTAAGTGTAGGCCTCCAACGCGCCTTCGATGGAATACTCGCTGCCCATCCCGGATTGCTTGATCCCGCCATAGGACATACCAGGGATCTGCCCGCCGCCCTGATTAACCTGTATCCAACCTGCGTCGAGGGCGCGGGTCATTTGCACGGTTTTCCCCAAATCGTGGCAGAATATGAAGGCCGCCAACCCATAATGTGTGTCATTGGCCTGCGCGATCATCTCGGCCTCATCTTCCCAGGGGATGGCGACCAGCACCGGGCCGAACACCTCTTCCCGCGCAATTCGCCAAGAGTTGTCGAGACCGGTCAGGATCGTGGGAACAGGATGGAACCCGGCGTCGGTTTTTTGCGGCGTTTCGCCGATGAGGAAAGTGGCACCCTGCGCCTCGGCCTCGGCCACATAGGCGCAGATCTCGGAGTAACGTTCTTCGTTGACCACTGCGCCGATATCGCTCTCGTCGTCCAGCGCATCCCCCACCTTCATCGCAGCCGCCTTTTCGGCCACAAGCGGCATCAGATCTTCCCAGACGGATTTATGCACGAAGAGCCGCGATCCGGCAGTGCAGCTTTGACCCTGACGCGCAAAGCGCATGGCGTTGACCACGCCTGTGGCGGTGGCGTCGATGCGTTCAGGCGTGCAGGCATCGGGGAAGATGATGCAGGGGCTTTTGCCGCCCAGTTCCAGGGTGACGTTGGCAATCCGGTCGGCTGTGGCGTGAGCCACGAGCTTGCCCACCTCAGAAGACCCGGTGAAAGAGACCTTGGAGATCCCGGGATGATTGGCGAGTGCGGCACCGGCTTCTTCACCTAGGCCCGTGACCACGTTGAACACACCGGGCGGGAAGATGTCGGCGGCCAACTCGACCAGTTTCAAAACGGCAAGAGGCGCGTCCTCAGCGGGTTTCAAGACGAGGCAGTTGCCTGTCGCAAGCGCCATGGAAATTTTGACCGCACCCAGTTGAAGGGGAGAGTTCCAAGGAATGATGGAGCCTACCACGCCCAAGGGCTCGCGAGTCGAGTACGACATGAGGCCGGGGCCGAAGGGCAGGGTTTCGCCTTTCTGTTCGCCAGCGACACCGCCGTAGTATTTCAGAACGCCCGCTGCCCCCATGGCCTCGCCACGAGATTGTGTGCGGATCGCGTTGCCACTTTCGGCGGCAAGGATGCGGGCCACGTCTTCTGCGTTCGCGGTCAGACGGGCAGAAAGCTCGGTGAGCATCGCGCCGCGCTCGGCTGCGGGACGCGCGGCCCAATCGCGACGGGCACGCTCCGCTGCAGCGACAGCCAGGTCAACCTCAACCTTTGTCCCGCGTCCGATCTCGCAGATCGTTTCGCGCCGTGATGGGTTTTCAACGGCAAGCTTGTCGCCGCTTGCGGGCCAATGCCACGCGCCGTCAATGAAAGAACCGGCCAGGCCGTCCGTGGGCAGGGTGTAGTCGAGAAGAGCCATGGGCGTCAGTCCTTGGTTGCGTCGGGCAGGGCCCGGAGCGTGGTATAGAAGGCAGAAAAGTCCTTGTCGCCTTGAACCTCTGCAAAGGCGGTAAAGGCACGCGCTGTTTCAGCCCCTATGGGCGTGTCTTGGCCGGTGGAGGCAGCCGCCGCCTGGGCAAGGCGCAGGTCTTTGGCCATCAGGCGTGCGGCGAAACCGGGCGCGAAATCGTTCGAGGACGGAGCGGCCGGAACCACGCCCGGTATGGGGCACCGGTTTTCCAGCGTCCAGCTTTGAGCCGCGGCCCCTGCGCAGAGCGCGTAGAACTTGTCCAGATCAAGTTCAAGCGCGTCGGCCAAGGCAAAACCTTCGACGACGGCCATGGCGGTGATCCCGCAGATCATGTTGTGACAGGCCTTCGCCGCCTGACCCGACCCGGCGGTGCCGAAATGGGTGATCTTTGCCCCCATGGCCTGTAAAACAGGTTGGGCCGTTTCAAACGCCGCGTCCGGCCCGCCCACCATGAAGCTGAGGCTTGCGGATTCTGCACCTGCCGGGCCGCCGGAAACCGGCGCGTCCAGCATGGCGAAGCCTTTCGTGTCCGCCTCTGCCGCCAAAGTGCGGGCGGTGTCCACATCAATCGTGGAGCAATCAATGAGCAGGGTACCGGGGGTCGCGCCTTGGTGGATCAGGGTCTCATGCACCTGCGTCACATGATCGCCTTCAGGCAACATCGTGATGATCACGTCCGCGTCGCTTAAAGCGTCAGGCGACGGCTCAACAGCACCATCAAACTGCGCCCGCATCTCGGCGCTAACATCCATGCCGACGACCTCATGTCCCGCACGACGCAGCGCCTCAGCCATGGGCCGCCCCATCGTGCCCAACCCGATAAAGGCAATCTTGGTCATTGCAGCCCTCGTCATAATGATGAACGCGCGCAGGCTATCCCGGTGACGGTCATCGCGGAAGGTGTGATTTGTGTGAAAGTTTCGTCTGAATACGCGCGAAGTTTCGAATTGAGTTTGGCGCGACTTCGGCGATCTTGTCCGCGTTGTTGAGGTCCGGAGAAGAAATGCCGCGCCGTTCCAGATCACAGGTCCAAACAGAAGCGCCCGGTGTCACGCCGCCACCAATTGGAGGGCGGTTTGCACCGTTGGGTCCTGCGCATGTGCGGGAGATTGTTCAGGCGGCATTCGACATTCTGGCGCGCACCGGGATCGGCGACTGTCCGGAAGAGTTGTCCAAACGCTGTGTCGCAGCGGGGGCCGTGCAGCGGGCGGACGGGCGGATCTGTTTCTCGCAAACCATGGTCGAGACGGCTATTTCGCGGGCGGCCAAGCGCGTGAACCTGCCGGGATTTGTCGAGGATATGGGCCTCACCGTCGGCGGCGGGCGCGTGCATATCGGCACAGGCGGCGCGGCGACAGAGGTACTCGACAGCGCGACCGGCGCGTTTCGAGGGGCGCAGTTGGATGATCTTTACGATCTGATGCGATTGGTGGGGCGGTTGCCCAATGTGCATTACGGTCTGCGTCCGGTGATTGCGTGGGACATGGATGAACCGTTTTTGCTCGATCTGAACACCGGGTTTGCCTGCATGAAGGCCTGCCCAAAGCCCATCGGGATCAGTTTTGACAGCGTGGCTCACATGGCGCCCGTGGTGTCGATGCTCGATGCAGGGCTTGGCGGCGAAGGTCGGTTTCGAAAGCAGCCCTTCTGTTTTGGCGTGATCGTGCACGCGGTCTCGCCTTTGCGGTTCGCCCCCGAAGGCGTGGCGCTGATGGAGGCGGCGATGACGCATCGGATGCCCCTGCAGATTTGCACGGCGGCGCAGGCGGGGGCGACCAGCCCGGTGACGCTGGCCGGGGCCTTGGCGCAGGGTCTGGCAGAGACTTTGGCCGGGTTGATGGTGGTCGATGTGCTGGAGCCAGGTTACCCCTGCATCTTTGCCTTCATGCCATTCATTTCCGATCTGCGAACGGGTGCGATGACCGGTGGGTCGGGTGAGGCGGCGGTTGCGTCCGCGGCGGCAGCGCAGTTGCTTTTGCACCTTGGGCTGCCCTCTACCGCATCTGCCGGCATGACCGATGCCAAGACACCCGACGCGCAGGCGGGCTATGAGAAGGGCTATACCGTGGCTCTCGCCGCGCAGGCCGGGGCAGACATGATCAACCTGTCCGTTGGCATGTTGGGGTCGATCATGGCAGCGTCGCGAGAGGCGTTGGTGATTGATGACGATATGTGTGGCGCGATCCTTCGTTCCGTGCGCGGCGTTGAGATGGACGTGGGCGCGATCGACCTCGACCGCGTAGAAGCCGTGGCGACGGGTGCAGGCCATTACCTTGGCGAAGCGCAGACGCTTGAGCTGATGAAGACCGAGTACACGTATCCCAGCTTGGGCGACCGTCAGAGCATTGCCGATTGGGTAGATGCCGGGGCGCGCAGCATCTGGGACGTAGCCGTGGACCGCACGGCAGAACTGCTTTCTGAAACGCCGACACATTTGCCGCCTGATCGAGAGGCCGCCATTCGTGCTGCTTTTGACATACGACTGCCGGAAGGAACGTAAGCCATGAAAGACACTGCGCGCGTTGTCGTGATCGGAGGAGGGGCCGTTGGCACCTCTATCCTCTATCATCTCGCTTTGGCCGGGGTGACGGATACGCTGTTGCTGGAGCGGGACGAGCTGACCTCGGGCAGCACGTGGCACGCAGCGGGCAACATCCCGACCTATGCGACGTCGTGGTTGGGTATGCGCGCCGGGAATTATGGCTGGTCTACCTACAAGGATCTGGCGGAAAAGGAGGACAGCGCGATTACGTATCGGCACACCTCTGCGTTCTGGCCTGCGCATACGCAAGAGCGGATGGACTTGTTCCGGCACCTCTGCGGCGTGTCGGAAAGCGCGGGGTTCGACCTGCGGATGCTTACCCCGCAGGAAATGGACGAGATGCATCCTTTCTGGCATCCGGATGAAACGGTGCTGGGCGGGATACTTGACCCTTACGAAGGCGACATCGATCCCAGCCAGTTGACGCAGGCGTTGGCCAAGGGCGCGCGTGATCTGGGGGCGTCTGTTGAGCGGTTTGCGCCGGTGAGCGCGATTGAGCGAACGGCGTCGGGGGAGTGGCTGGTGACCTGTGCCAAGGGTGCGGTCAAAGCGGAGATCGTGATCAATGCGGGCGGGTTTTACGGGCGCAAGATTGCCGAGATGGCCGGGATTTCCGCGCCGGTGGTCACCTTGGAGCATCAGTATTTGGTGACCGAGCCGATCAAGGCACTGGAAGAGCATGAGGCGCTTTTCCCGTTGGTCCGCGACCCCGACATCCGGTTTTACCTGCGTCGCGAGCGGAACGCGTTTCTGGTGGGGTCTTATGCCCATGATGGTCGACCCGCCTGGCGGGAAGATGGTCCACCCGATGACTTTGCCCATCAGCTGTTCCCCGACAGTGTCGAGGATATCCTCGAGGTGCTGGAAGCGACGATGGCGCATGTGCCTTTGCTGGGCGAGGCGGGTGCGCAAAGGTTCGTGAACGGCCCGATTGCTTATGCGCCGGATGCGTTGCCCCTGGTGGGGCCTGCAGCGGGTGCGCCAAACTTCTATCAAGCGACAGGTGTTCAGGTGGGCATCACCCATTCCGCGGCAATCGGCAAAGCGATGGCGGAATGGATCACGGAAGGGGAGACAGAGTGGGACCTCTCGGCGTGGGACCCGCGCCGATTTGGCGATTGGGCAACTCAGGACTACGCCCATGCCCGCGCCTCGCAGCACTATGATCTGCAATACGCCATTCCGTTCCCTCACCGGAACATGGAGCGTGGCCGCCCGGTGCAGCAGACACCGCTTTGCGGCAGATTGGTGGAACAAGGCGCGGTGATGGGGCAAATCGCCGGGTGGGAACGGGCGTTTTGGTTCCAAACAGACGACGTTCGCGACAATGGAGATGCGGACTTGTCCTTTCATTACGAGCCTTGGCAGGACGCTGTCGCGGGTGAATGCAGAACGGTGGCGGAAAGCGTTGGCGTGATGGACCATGGCGGGTTTACCAAATTCGACTTGCGCGGACCGGGCGCTGAGGGCTTCCTGTCTCGCGTGATGTGTGGGGCCGTGCCCAAGGTCGGGCGCGTGAAGCTGAGCTATATGCTGACACCCAAGGGCCGGATTTGGTCCGAGGCCACGATTGCGAGGTTGGCCGACGATCGGTTCCTGCTTTGTGGGCCGACGCTGGCTGATTTGAGGGATTTTGACTGGCTGTCGCAGCATCTGCCGTCGGAGGGGGTTACCCTGCAACGAGGCTATTCGCAGGATGCGGCACTTATGGTCATGGGCCCGAAATCGCGAGATGTTCTTGCGCCGCTTACAGATGCGAACCTGTCAGCGGATGCGGCACCGTGGCTGTCGGTGCAGGAAATCACGCTGGCCGGAGTGCCCGTCACCGCGATGCGCGTGTCGTTCGTGGGTGAGTTGGGCTGGGAGCTGCATCTCTCCTCGGAACATTTGGTGCAGGTCTATGAGGCGATTATGCCGAAGGTGAAGGCGCTGGGCGGATGCCAGTTTGGGTCCTATGCGCTGAACGCGATGCGCATTGAGAAAGGGTATCACGGCTGGGGATCGGATTTCGGGACGGAATACACGCTCTTCGATGCAGGGCTTGGCCAGTTCGCCAATTTGAAAAAGGGCGGTTTCGTGGGGCGGGAGGCCGTGCTGGAACAGTCAAGCACAACACCGGATTGGGAGTGGATCGGCTTGGAGTGGTTCGGGGACGGGCCGGAACCGATGGCGTCTGATCCGATCCTCGCGGGGGATCAGTGGGTGGGCTACATTACCTCCGCCAGCCACGGCTATCGCACCGGCAAAAACTGCGCGCTGGGCTATGTCAAACGCGGCACGCTTGAGATGGGCGCGGCCTGCGGCGTGCGCAGTTTCGGGCGGGTCTATGAGGCCGTGCGCCATTCGCCGCATGTCTACGATCCGGACAATGTTCGGATGAAGGCTTAAACTACAGTCGATTGGTCGGTGGCATGTCGATGGGCAAGTCAGTTGATCAAAGCCGCGCGGAATCAAGGCCAACGGCCGCCGCGCATCGCCAGGCCGCCC
Organism: uncultured Roseovarius sp.; assembly: GCA_963422235.2. Lineage (GTDB taxonomy): Bacteria > Pseudomonadota > Alphaproteobacteria > Rhodobacterales > Rhodobacteraceae > Roseovarius. Next base: position 410,054 of record CAXMWV010000002.1, on the reverse strand, counting down.
CCCGGACTGGCGATTGTGTTGGGTCAGTGCGACGTTAGAATGGAGCAATGAGGTTGCACGATAAATCGCATCGTTCATTGGTCTGATCGCCAATCCGCGGCCTGGCGATGCGCGGCTTGGATTCGCAAGGCTAGACTGGCGGCGTTTTATCGGGTCTCATAGGCCACGATTTATTAACAACTTTTTGCCCGTGGAGCCCTTGAACACCATAGGTCACCTTGCTAGAAGACCCTCGTGATTCGATTTATGGGCGCGTAAAACGAACAAGCAAAAATCTGACAACCCTCTCAAAGTCCAAGCACTTGGGCTTTGACGGGGTAGTCTGCCGTTTCGGGAGGGGCATCGTGGGCGATGTTCCAGGTATGGAAACGGGGCTGGCCATATCTGATGCTGCCGCGGGGTGCCCAACCCGTGCGCACGTCGTGATTAAACCGGAGATCCATCATCCATGGCAACATCGTTCCTCGGCCAGAAACGTCTTCGCCGGTACTACGGTAAAATCCGTGAAGTCCTTGAAATGCCGAACCTTATTGAGGTTCAAAAATCGTCCTACGACCTGTTCCTGAACTCGGGCGATCAGCCCGATCCGACGGACGGCGAAGGCATCAAGGGTGTCTTCCAGTCGGTCTTCCCGATCAAGGATTTTAACGAGACCAGCGTCCTCGAATTCGTCAGCTACGAGCTGGAAAAGCCGAAATACGATGTCGAAGAGTGCATGCAGCGCGACATGACCTACAGCGCGCCTTTGAAGTTCACGCTGCGCCTCATCGTGTTTGATGTGGACGAAGACACCGGGGCCAAGTCGGTCAAAGACATCAAAGAACAAGACGTCTTCATGGGCGACATGCCGCTGATGACGCCAAACGGCACATTCGTGGTCAACGGCACCGAGCGCGTGATCGTCAGCCAGATGCACCGCTCCCCGGGTGTGTTCTTTGACCACGACAAGGGCAAGACGCATTCCTCGGGCAAACTGCTCTTCGCCTGCCGGATCATTCCGTATCGCGGTTCCTGGCTGGACTTTGAATTCGACGCCAAAGACATCGTATTCGCGCGCATTGACCGCCGCCGCAAGCTTCCTGTGACAACCCTGCTGTACTCGCTGGGTCTGACGCAAGAAGACATCATGGATGCCTACTATGAGACGGTCACCTACACGCTGAAGAAGAACAAGGGTTGGGTCACCAAGTTCTTCCCGGAGCGCGTGCGCGGCACCCGTCCGATGTACGATCTTGTTGACGCAAAATCCGGCAAGGTTATCGCCGATGCAGGCAAGAAAGTAACGCCTCGTGCGGTCAAGAAACTGATCGATGATGGCAAGGTCACCGACCTGTTGCTGCCCTATGAGCAGATTGCTGGCAAATTCGTCGCCAAGGACATCATCAACGAAGAAAACGGTGCCATTTACGTGGAGGCCGGGGATGAACTGACGATAGAGCGCGACAAGGACGGCGATATCATCGGCGGTTCCGTTATGGAACTTGTTGAGGCAGGCATCACCGAGATCCCGGTTCTTGACATCGATAACGTCAATGTTGGCCCGTACATGCGCAACACCATGGCGGCGGACAAAAACATGAACCGCGAAACCGCGCTCATGGACATCTACCGTGTCATGCGCCCGGGCGAGCCGCCCACCGAAGAAGCGGCCTCTGCCCTCTTTGACACGTTGTTCTTCGACGGGGAGCGTTATGACCTCTCCGCCGTGGGCCGCGTGAAGATGAACATGCGCCTGGCGCTTGACAAGCCGGACACGCAGCGGACGCTGGACCGCGAAGACATCGTGGCTTGTGTTAAGGCGCTGGTCGATTTGCGCGATGGCAAAGGCGATGTGGATGACATCGACCACCTCGGCAACCGTCGTGTCCGCTCTGTCGGTGAGCTGATGGAGAACGAGTATCGCGTGGGTCTTCTGCGGATGGAACGCGCGATCAAGGAACGCATGTCCTCAGTCGAGATCGACACGGTGATGCCGCAGGACCTGATCAACGCCAAGCCCGCCGCTGCGGCTGTGCGTGAATTCTTCGGCTCCTCGCAGCTTTCCCAGTTCATGGACCAGACCAACCCGCTCTCGGAAGTGACGCACAAGCGTCGTCTGTCCGCGCTTGGGCCGGGCGGTTTGACGCGCGAGCGTGCTGGCTTTGAGGTGCGCGACGTGCACGCGACGCACTACGGTCGTATGTGCCCGATTGAAACGCCGGAAGGTCCAAACATTGGTCTGATCAACTCGCTGGCCACTTTTGCCCGCGTGAACAAGTATGGCTTCATCGAAACGCCGTACCGGGTTGTGACCGAAGGCCAGGTCACGGATGAAGTGCATTACATGTCCGCTACCGAGGAAATGCGTCACACCGTGGCGCAGGCCAACGCGACGCTGGACGAGAAGGGCAAGTTCGTCAACGAGATGGTCAACACCCGTCAGTCCGGTGAATACATGCTGGCCCCGGTGGATGCGGTTGACCTGATCGACGTAAGCCCGAAACAGCTGGTGTCGGTCGCGGCCTCGCTCATCCCGTTCCTGGAAAACGACGACGCGAACCGCGCTCTGATGGGCTCGAACATGCAACGTCAGGCCGTGCCGACCCTGCGGTCCGAGGCGCCCCTTGTGGGCACCGGGATCGAAGGTGTTGTGGCGCGCGATTCTGGCGCGTCCGTGCTGGCCAAGCGTGCCGGCGTGATCGACCAGGTGGATGCGCAGCGGATCGTTATTCGTGCCACGGAAGACCTCGAAATCGGGGATCCTGGCGTGGATATCTATCGCATGCGCAAGTTCCAGCGGTCCAACCAGAACACCTGCATCAATCAGCAACCGCTGGTGAAAGTGGGTCAGGAAGTGTCCAAGGGCGAGGTGATCGCCGACGGTCCATCGACGGACCTGGGTGAACTCGCATTGGGTAAGAACGTGGTCACCGCGTTTATGCCCTGGAATGGCTACAACTTCGAGGACTCGATCCTGATCTCCGAGCGTGTGGCACGTGATGACGTCTTCACCTCGATCCATATCGAGGAATTCGAAGTCGCCGCACGGGACACGAAGCTTGGACCGGAAGAGATCACGCGCGATATCCCGAACGTGGGTGAAGAAGCGCTGCGCAACCTCGATGAGGCAGGCATCGTCTATATCGGCGCGGACGTGCAGCCGGGTGATATCCTCGTGGGTAAGATCACGCCCAAAGGTGAAAGCCCGATGACGCCGGAAGAAAAGCTTCTGCGCGCCATCTTCGGTGAGAAAGCCTCTGACGTGCGCGATACTTCTCTGCGCGTGAAGCCGGGTGACTTCGGCACGGTCGTGGAAGTGCGCGTCTTCAACCGCCACGGTGTGGAAAAAGACGAACGTGCGCTGCAGATTGAGCGTGAGGAAGTCGAACGTCTGGCCCGTGACCGGGACGACGAGCTGGCGATCCTTGAGCGCAACATCTACGCGCGTCTGAAGTCGTTGATCCTGGGCAAGGTGGCTGTGAAAGGCCCCAAAGGTGTGAAGGCAAACTCGGAGATCACCGAGGATTTGCTGGAAACGCTGAGCCGCGGTCAGTGGTGGCAGCTGGCATTGAAAGATGAGGGCGACGCCCAAATCGTGGAAGCGCTGAATGAGCAGTATGAAGCTCAGAAACGCACGCTGGATGCCCGTTTCGACGACAAGGTCGAAAAGGTCCGTCGCGGGGATGACCTGCCGCCGGGCGTGATGAAGATGGTCAAAGTCTTCATCGCTGTGAAGCGAAAGCTGCAGCCGGGCGATAAGATGGCCGGCCGTCACGGCAACAAGGGTGTGATTTCCAAGGTTGTTCCGATGGAAGACATGCCGTTCCTGGCGGACGGGACACCGGTCGACTTCTGCCTCAACCCGCTGGGTGTGCCTTCGCGTATGAACGTGGGTCAGATCCTTGAGACGCATATGGGCTGGGCCGCGCGCGGTCTGGGCGTGCAGATTGACGAGGCGCTGCAGGAATATCGCCGCTCTGGCGATCTGACACCGGTGCGTGAGGCCATGAAGATTGCCTATGGTGACGCGGTCTATGATGACGGCGTTGCGGGTATGTCCGAAGAGGCGCTGGTGGAAGCCGCCGGAAACGTCACACATGGCGTGCCGATCGCAACCCCGGTTTTCGACGGTGCGAAAGAGGCGGATGTCAACGACGCGCTCAAGCGCGCGGGCTTTGACGAAAGCGGTCAGTCGGTTCTCTTCGACGGGCGCACGGGCGAGCAGTTCAGCCGCCCTGTGACGGTCGGCGTGAAGTACCTGATGAAGCTGCACCACCTCGTGGACGACAAAATTCACGCGCGTTCCACTGGCCCTTACTCGCTTGTCACGCAGCAGCCGCTGGGTGGTAAGGCGCAGTTCGGTGGTCAGCGCTTCGGTGAGATGGAGGTCTGGGCTCTGGAAGCCTACGGTGCCGCCTACACCCTGCAGGAAATGCTGACGGTGAAGTCGGATGACGTTGCTGGCCGGACCAAGGTCTATGAAAGCATCGTGAAGGGCGAGGACAACTTTGAAGCGGGCGTGCCCGAAAGTTTCAACGTGCTTGTCAAAGAAGTCCGCGGCCTCGGCCTCAACATGGAACTTTTGGACTTGGAGGAAGACGAGTGAACTTGAAAAGGCCTCTGCAAATCACTGCTTTGGTAGTGGCGGTCGGTGCCGTTTCATTTTTCGTTGGATCGCTTGTTGGACCACGTGCGCAATTGGCTCATCTGAACGTAGAAGCAGAAGAAAATGGTCAGGTTTCTGCCTACCTATCTGTCTACGACACAGCTTGGCCAGCGCGGGAAATCGCGGAAGCGATTTGCAGCACTCGATCTGAATTGGATTACTTCCTCCAAACCTACGCTCTAACCGGCCCAGGATCACACTACATTTTCACCTGCGCCGAGCCTGGAAAGGAAACCTTATGAACCAGGAAATCGTAAACAACCCGTTCAACCCGAACGCACCGGCCAAGGTCTTTGACGAGATCCGCGTCTCGCTGGCCTCCCCTGAGCGTATCCTCAGCTGGTCTTACGGCGAAATCAAAAAGCCCGAGACCATCAACTATCGGACGTTCAAGCCCGAGCGTGATGGCCTTTTCTGCGCGCGTATCTTTGGCCCGATCAAGGATTACGAATGCCTCTGCGGCAAATACAAGCGCATGAAGTATCGCGGCGTCGTCTGCGAAAAATGCGGTGTGGAAGTAACGCTGCAAAAGGTGCGCCGCGAACGGATGGGCCACATCGAACTGGCCGCACCCTGCGCCCACATCTGGTTCCTAAAGTCGCTGCCGTCCCGCATCGGGCTCATGCTCGACATGACTCTGCGCGATCTGGAGCGGGTTCTCTATTTCGAGAATTACGTGGTGATCGAGCCAGGCCTCACAGACCTGACCTACGGCCAGATGCTCTCCGAAGAAGAGTACATGGATGCGCAAGACGCCTACGGCATGGATGCGTTCACCGCCAATATCGGCGCGGAAGCCATCCGTGAGATGCTGCAGAACATCGACCTCGAAGCCGAGGCCGAGCAACTGCGCGCTGACCTGGCCGAAGCCACAGGCGAGTTGAAGCCCAAGAAGATCATCAAGCGTCTAAAGGTCGTGGAAAGCTTCATCGAGTCCGGCAACCGCCCGGAATGGATGGTCATGACCGTGATCCCGGTGATCCCGCCAGAACTGCGCCCGCTGGTGCCGCTGGATGGCGGTCGTTTCGCGACGTCTGACCTGAACGACCTCTACCGTCGTGTGATCAACCGAAACAACCGTCTGAAGCGTCTGATCGAGCTGCGCGCGCCTGACATCATTGTCCGCAACGAAAAGCGGATGCTGCAGGAATCTGTGGATGCGCTCTTTGATAACGGTCGTCGTGGCCGTGTCATCACGGGTGCCAACAAGCGCCCGCTGAAGTCGCTGTCTGACATGCTGAAGGGTAAGCAGGGCCGCTTCCGTCAGAACTTGCTCGGCAAGCGGGTCGATTTCTCTGGTCGTTCGGTCATTGTGACGGGTCCAGAACTCAAACTTCATCAGTGCGGCTTGCCGAAGAAAATGGCGCTCGAACTCTTCAAGCCGTTCATCTACTCGCGGCTTGAGGCGAAAGGCATGTCGTCCACCGTGAAGCAGGCCAAGAAGCTGGTGGAAAAAGAGCGCCCCGAGGTGTGGGACATCCTCGATGAGGTGATCCGCGAACACCCTGTGCTGCTGAACCGCGCACCGACGCTGCACCGTTTGGGCATCCAGGCGTTTGAACCGGTGCTGATCGAAGGCAAAGCCATTCAGCTGCACCCGCTTGTCTGTTCGGCCTTCAACGCCGACTTTGACGGTGACCAGATGGCCGTGCACGTCCCGCTGAGCCTTGAGGCACAGCTGGAAGCCCGCGTTCTGATGATGTCCACGAACAACGTTCTGTCGCCCGCCAACGGCGCACCGATCATCGTGCCGTCGCAGGACATGGTTCTTGGCCTCTACTACACGTCCATCATGCGCGAAGGCATGAAGGGTGAGGGCATGGCGTTCTCCTCCGTCGAGGAAGTACAGCACGCGCTTGACGCGGGCGAAGTGCACTTGCACGCCAAGATCACTGCGCGCCTGCCTCAGATCGATGAGGAAGGTCAGGAGGTGATGACGCGCTTTGAAACCACACCCGGTCGTATCCGGATTGGCGCGCTTCTGCCGCTGAATGCCAAGGCACCGTTTGAATTGGTGAACAAGCTTCTGCGCAAGAAAGAAGTGCAGCAGGTCATCGACACCGTCTACCGCTACTGTGGTCAGAAGGAGAGCGTGATCTTCTGCGACCAGATCATGTCGATGGGCTTTAAGGAGGCGTTCCGTGCGGGCATCTCCTTCGGCAAGGACGACATGGTGATCCCGGATGACAAGTGGACGATCGTCGATGACACGCGTGAGCAGGTCAAAGGCTTCGAACAGCAGTATATGGACGGCCTGATCACCCAAGGCGAGAAGTACAACAAGGTCGTCGATGCGTGGTCGAAATGTAACGATCAGGTCACCGACGCCATGATGGGGACGATCTCTGCTGATCAGACCGATGAAAACGGTGCTGTGGCCGAACCCAACAGTGTCTACATGATGGCCCACTCCGGTGCGCGAGGTTCTGTCACGCAGATGAAACAGCTGGGCGGCATGCGCGGCCTAATGGCCAAGCCGAACGGTGACATCATCGAGACGCCGATCATCTCGAACTTCAAAGAAGGTCTGACCGTGTTGGAGTACTTCAACTCTACCCACGGTGCTCGTAAGGGTCTGTCGGACACCGCTTTGAAAACGGCGAACTCGGGGTACCTGACCCGTCGTCTGGTGGACGTGGCGCAGGACTGCATCGTGCGTGAGCATGATTGCGGCACGGATCGCGCGATCACCGCGGAAGCGGCTGTTAACGATGGTGAGGTTGTGGCGTCTCTGGGCGAACGTGTTCTGGGTCGTGTCTCGGCCGAGGACATCGTTGATCCGGGCACAGGCGAAGTGATCGTGGCCCACGGCCAGCTGATCGACGAGCGTATGTCCGATGCCATCGAAGAGGCCTCTGTTCAGACGGCCCGTATCCGCAGCCCTCTGACCTGTGAAAGCGAAGACGGTGTCTGTGCGATGTGCTACGGTCGTGACCTGGCCCGCGGTACGCTGGTCAACATTGGTGAAGCCGTCGGCATCATCGCGGCGCAGTCCATTGGTGAACCCGGTACACAGCTGACGATGCGGACCTTCCACATCGGTGGCGTGGCTCAGGGTGGTCAGCAGTCGTTCCTCGAAGCCAGCCAGGAAGGCAAGGTTGAGTTCGAGAACGCTCAGACCCTCGAAAACGCCAATGGCGACACGCTGGTCATGGACCGCAACATGAAGATGCGGATCATGGGCGAGAACGATGCCGAACTGGCCAGCCACAAGATCGGGTACGGCTCCAAACTCTTCGTCAAAGACGGTGCCAAGGTGGCGCGCGGGGACAAACTCTTTGAGTGGGATCCCTACACGCTGCCGATCATCGCCGAGAAGAGCGGGACCGCGCGGTTTGTCGACCTGGTGAACGGCGTGGCCGTGCGTGAGGTGACGGATGATGCCACCGGCATGACCCAGAAGATCGTGACCGACTGGCGCGCTGCCCCCAAAGGCAATGAGCTTAAGCCGGAGATCCTCGTGGCCGACGGCAACGGTGAGCCGGTGCGCAATGAGGCTGGCAACCCCGTCACATACCCGATGTCGGTGGATGCGATCCTGTCCATTGAAGACGGCCAGGAGATCGCAGCCGGTGACGTCGTCGCGCGTATCCCGCGTGAAGGCGCCAAGACCAAGGACATCACCGGTGGTCTGCCGCGTGTGGCCGAACTCTTTGAAGCACGTCGCCCCAAGGATCACGCCATCATCGCCGAAATCGACGGTTATGTCCGTTACGGTCGCGACTACAAGAACAAGCGCCGTATCAGCATTGAGCCCGCCGATGAGAGCATGGAGCCCGTCGAATACATGGTGCCCAAGGGCAAGCACATTCCGGTTCAGGAAGGTGATTTTGTCCAGAAGGGGGATTACATCATGGACGGCAACCCGGCCCCACATGACATCCTGTCCATCATGGGTGTTGAAGCGCTTGCCGATTACATGATCGACGAGGTGCAGGACGTCTATCGTCTGCAGGGCGTGAAGATCAACGACAAGCATATCGAGGTTGTCGTGCGCCAGATGCTGCAGAAGTGGGAGATTCTGGACTCAGGTGAGACCACGCTTCTGAAGGGCGAACATGTCGACAAGGCAGAGTTCGACGCGGCCAACGAGAAGGCACTTGAGCGAGGCAAACGTCCGGCTCAGGGTGAGCCGATCCTCTTGGGTATCACCAAGGCGTCCTTGCAGACACGCTCGTTCATCTCGGCGGCATCCTTCCAGGAAACCACGCGGGTTCTGACCGAGGCCTCGGTGCAGGGCAAGCGCGACAAGCTGGTGGGCCTGAAAGAGAACGTCATCGTAGGCCGCCTGATCCCGGCAGGTACGGGTGGTGCAACGCTGAAGGTGCGCCAGATCGCGCAATCCCGCGACAACGTGGTCATCGAGGCCCGCCGCGAGGAAGCGGAAGCGGCGGCTGCCTTGGCGGCACCGTCTGCGGACGACATTGTGGGCGGCGACCCGTTCGACACGTTTGTGGATACACAGGAGAGCCGGGAGGAGTGATCCTCTTGGCCCCATGAAACAGACAAAGCCCCGCCAATGTGCGGGGCTTTTTCGTTAGGGGTAGGGTGGGGTTTCACCCCACCTTACAATTGTTACATTAGAAATATGAACGAAAAGAACCGCAGAGAACTTGCTTACATACGGGAACTTTCCTCCGAAGAGGCCGCGACATATCTGATCGAGAACCATAGCTACGCGCCCGTCATCATGAAGCACCGAAGTTGGAAGAAACCTGATCAAATCAGACTGTCCAAGGCATTCGTGCAGGGCCAGGTTCATGCCACGTATCGAGTTTACAGTGATTTTCTGTCATTTATGTCGATAACACTGTTCCTTAAGGTCGTCGAAGAAGGTCTTGCGCAGATTGACCCAGATAGACTGGACTTGCTGTATTACTATTTTAACATCGCGTTGGGTCGTGCGGCCAAAACGGAAAAGCAAATTGCAAGGGCTAAGGAGTTTTTGGTCATTCTCGAAGCCCTTATCGAAAAAAGAGTGAAGACAATTTGTTAAGCCGGCGTAGGGTGGGGTTCCACCCCACCTGTTTTGGCGGCATTGTTGGTGGGGTGAAACCCCACCCTACGGTCACTTGAGAACGCCTTCGATGAACATGCATGTCGCCAAACCGTTTGACGTTCTGGACCCAAAGGCTCTGGACATAATTGAACGCAATGCGGACCAGATTTTGGAAACCATCGGGGTTGAACTGCAAGGTGACCCCGTCAGTTTGGAGGCCATGTCTTCTGTTGGAGCGCGCGTCGAGGGGGAGCGGGTCTACGTAAGGTCCGAGGTGTTGCGGGCCATCATTTCCAAAGCGCCGTCGGCCTTCGATTGGGAAGGGCCCACCGGAAAAACATCTGTGCGCGTGGGCGGCGACCGGCCGGTGCTGACACCCACATTCGGTCCGCCTAAGGTCAAGCTGTCCGATGGCACTGTCCGCATGGGAACTCTAGAAGACTACCGCGAATTGGTGAGCATTTGTGATGCGTCACCGGTCCTGGACAGCACCGGGTTCCTGTTGTGCATCGCGCATCGCAACGGGGCGATGGTGGGTCACATGCAGATGTTGCAAGCGCATCTGGAGCTGTCGGAAAAGCCGATTATGGGCACTGTCATCTCCGAAGAGGCCCTGCGTGACATCGCGACGGCCGTCGGTGTCACAGGCCCGAACCCGCCTTGCCGCTTGTTTCACATGATCAACCTAACACCGCCTTTGGTCTATCAGCCAAACCCGCTGCAATGTCTTCGTGCGTCGGCGGAGCTTGGGCAAGCAACGGGGGTGTGGTCTTACATGATGATGGGGGCAACCGCGCCGGTGACCTTGGCGGGGGCCCTGGCGCAAGGGCTGGCCGAGGTGATGGTCGGGTTGGCGCTCACGCAGACATACAATCCGGGTGCCCCGGTTGTCGGCGGGCTGTTTGCGACGCCTTTTTCGATGCAGTTCATGGGTCCCACTTTCGGCACCCCGGAATCCCAATTGGCCCATATCGCAGGCTGCCAGCTGATCCGACGCTTAGGGATTCCCACGCGCGGGGACGGGATGCTTTCGTCGTCAAAACTCAATGATGCGCAGGCCGGGTACGAGGGCGCGGCGGCGTTTGGTGGGTCCATGATTGGCGGGGCGGATCTGATTCTGCACGCGGCAGGGTGGTCGGAATTTGGGCGGCTTTACGATGTCGAGAAGCTGAAGTCTGACTGTGATTTGATTGCGCAAGGCTGAGGGAGCGGCTTCTGGTTTTTTGTGGGGTGAAACCCCACCCTACGCCTCACCCCCAAGTCGGATGAAACAACCCTGCCTCGGACAAAGTGAAAATCTCGCACCCGTCTGCTGTCACCCCAATCGAGTGTTCAAACTGCGCCGATAGGGATTTGTCCCGCGTCACCGCTGTCCAGTCGTCTGACAAAACTTTCGTCTCAGGACGACCCAGATTGACCATCGGCTCAATCGTAAAGAACATGCCCTCTTCCAGCTGCGGCCCCATGCCCGGGCGGCCGTAGTGCAGAACATTTGGTGGAGAGTGAAACACGCGGCCCAAGCCATGCCCGCAGAAATCGCGGACCACCGACATGCGCTGTGCCTCAACGAAGCTTTGGATTGCGTAGCCGATATCGCCGAACGTATTGCCGGGCAGGACCGCCTCGATCCCGCGCATCAGGCTGTCATGGGTGATCTGGATCAGCCGTTCGGCCTTGCGGCTCAGCTTGCCCGCGACGAACATCCGCGATGTGTCGCCATACCAGCCATCCACAATCACGGTCACGTCTATGTTGAGGATGTCACCATCCTTCAGCTTCTTCTCACCCGGGATGCCGTGGCAAACGACATGGTTCACCGAGATGCAGCTGGCGTGCTGATAGCCCTTGTAGCCGATGGTCGCTGACTCCGCCCCGGCGGCATTGACCTTCTCTTCGATCATGCGGTCAATCTCACCGGTGGTTTGACCGACGAACACGTGCGGCGCAAGCTCATCAAGGATGCGCGACGCCAGTGCGCCGGCCTTGTGCATGCCCGCAAAATCGCTCCGCTCATGGATGCGAATGCCGTCTCTTGTCAGCCGTCCTTGATGTTCGTTTTGCACGTCGTTGCCACATATTTGTTGCTGCTTGAGCGCCTATGTATGTCACCGGGGCCGGACTTGCCAGTGCAGGTCAGGATTCAAGCGTGAATTCCAGTGGCCCGGCCACACGTGCCTCGTCAGGTGAGAGCGCACAACCGAGAGTGATCACCTCCATTCCATCCGCACGTGCGGCGCGGAATGCGGCGACATAGGCCGGGTCCAGATCCTCGGCGAGGGTCACGCGGGTGCAGTCGGTGCGTTGAACAAGATAGAGCATGACAGCCCGGTGACCGGCGCGTGCCACCTCCCTCAGATCTTCGAGGTGCTTGCGGCCACGGTCGGTGACGGTGTCGGGGAATTCGGCAAGGCCCGGCGCGCGGCAAAGCGTGACGGATTTCACTTCGACATAGGCGTCGCGCCGGCCATCGCGGCGCAACAGGAAATCGATCCGGCTGTTTGATCCGTATTTCTGTTCCGGCAGGATGTCGTAGTAGCCTGCAAGACCCGGTACGCGCTCTTCGCTCAAAGCCTCTTTCACCATTCGATTGGGCAGGCTGGTGTCGACGCCAGTGAACTGACCCGGCGATTGCTCCAAAAGCCGCCAGCCAAATTTCAGTTTCTTTTTGGGGTCGTCGTTGGGTTCCAGCCAGACACGGGAGCCAGGATCGCAGACGGACGTCATCGGCCCGGTGTTGGGGCAATGGGCGGTCACTTCGCGCCCGTCCTCAAGCTGTACATCCGCAAAGAAGCGTTTGTAGCGGCGGATCAGGGTGCCGGGCACGAGAGGGGTTTGAAAGCGCATGAGCGAGGGCCTATACCGAGGGACGAATGAGTTTCAAGAGGTGCTGCCATGTCCAACCCGACAGCCGCGATGCTGGTGATCGGCGATGAAATCCTGTCCGGGCGGACACGGGATGCGAACATGCATCATCTGGCGGGGGTGCTGTCTGAGAAGGGTATCGACCTGTTGGAAGTGCGCGTGGTCTCGGATGACCCGGATGCGATCACTGGTGCCGTGAAGGCCCTCTCGGATGCCTACACCCATGTCTTCACCTCGGGCGGCATTGGCCCTACGCATGACGACATCACCGCTGACAATGTGGCGCGTGCCTTTGATGTGCATATTGATGTACGGGATGACGCCCGTGCGTTGTTGCAGGCGCATTACGAAAAGTCCGGACAGGAGTTGAACGAGGCGCGTTTGCGTATGGCGCGCATCCCGGATGGGGCGGAGCTTATCGACAACCCGGTCAGTACGGCGCCAGGTTTCACGCTCCAAAATGTTCACGTCATGGCCGGGGTGCCGAAGATCTTTGAGGTAATGCTGCAAAGCTTGTTGCCCAAACTGACGGGAGGCGCGCCAGTCCTGTCCGCGTCAGTTGAGATATTTCGCCCGGAAGGGGATATCGCCGGTCCACTGGGACAGCTGGCGGAGGAGTACCCCGAGATGTCGATGGGCTCTTACCCGTTCATTCGTGACGGCGCTTTCGGGTCCAACATCGTCATGCGTGGGTCAGATGCAAGCGACTTGGATAAGGCCATGAGCAAATTAAAGGCTGTCTTTGATCTATGACCGCTGATCTCGAAAGTCTTTATGCCGCGATTGACGCGACCTGGCCTGCGGCGGAGATGACGCCTTGCGAGCCGTGGCTGCTGCGCGACGGACAAGGCGGGGGCAAGCGCGTGTCTGCGGCGACGGCGGAAGAAGGCGTGACGGATGCCGACATTCCGAGCGCTGAAGCCGCAATGCGAGAACTAGGGCAAGACCCGCTTTTCATGGTGCGTCAGGGGCAGGACGCGCTCGACGGATTGTTAGAGGCGCGCGGATATCAGGTGGTTGATCCGGTCAATCTTTATCTGGGTCCGATCGCACCGCTGGCAGACGCTGAAAAACCGCGCGCGTTGGTTTTTGCGATATGGCCACCGCTCGCCATTCAGAAAGACATTTGGGTATCGGGCGGTATTGGTCCGGCACGCGTGGCCGTGATGGATCGTGTGTCCGGCCCAAAGACAGCCATTCTCGGGCGGCATGATCAAACAGCCGCCGCCACTGCCTTCGTTGCAATCTCGGGCAACGTGGCCATGGTGCACGCGGTCGAGGTGATTGAAACATGCCGTGGGCTTGGCGTGGGGCGGATGGTGACACAGCACGCTGCCAGATGGGCCCAAGAAAACGGCGCAACGCAAATGGCGGTGCTTTGCACCAAGGCAAACGTCGCTGCGAACGCGCTCTATGCTTCCCTCGGGCTGAGCGTTGTGGGACAGTATCATTATCGCATGCTCAGCCAGTGAAGCGCCGCCATGATAAAACCGAAGACCCCCACAGCGCTTGATCTTCCGATGGTCGATCCGCTTCCGCCGGAGACACAGAAGTATTTCGATGTCTGTCAGGAGAAGCTGGGTATTTTGCCCAACGTGCTGGCGGCCTATGCGTTCGACATCGAAAAGCTGAACGCGTTTACCGCGATGTATAATGACCTGATGTTGGCCGACAGCGGGCTGAGCAAGCTGGAACGCGAGATGATCGCTGTTGTTGTCTCTTCCATCAATCGTTGCTGGTACTGTCAGGTCGCCCACGGCGCAACGGTGCGGCAACTCTCAGGTAAGCCGGAATTGGGCGAGGCCTTGGTGATGAATTGGCGCATGGCAGATCTGGACGCGCGGCAGACGGCGATGCTGCGATTTGCCGAGAAAGTCACGAAGGCCAGTGCTGAAGTGGAAGAGAGCGACCGACAGGCCCTGCGTGATGCGGGTTTCACGGATCGCGATATCTGGGACATTGTCAGCGTGACGGGCTTTTTCAACATGTCCAACCGGATGGCCAGTGCCACGGCAATGCAGCCCAATCCGGAATACCACGGACAAGCCCGGTGAAGGCTTGGGCCGTTCATGCATGCGTTGGCTTGGCGGGTCTTTTGGGGCTTGCCGGAGCTGGCATGGCGCTGAACCTCGATTTGTCCGGGCAGGCGGAACTGACCCGAGAGGTCGATCTTGATGCGGACACGTATTTTCTGCCGACCGGACCCGTGGTCGACAGGGATGTGCCGACGAAAGAGCTGGAGGGCCGTGTTGTCAGACAGGCCTGGCGCATCGAAGCGGATGGTCTTTCTACGCTGGGCCTTGTGACCACAATTCGAGAGCAGCTTCAGGCCGAAGGGTATGAGCTTTTGCTTGACTGCACGGCTGAAGAATGCGGCGGCTTTGATTTCCGTTTCGCCATCGATGTACTGCCCGCACCCGACATGTTCGTGGACCTCTTTGATTTCCGTTTTCTCTCTGCGCGAAATGCAGAAGCCGACGGTGCGGAGTACATCTCAGCCTTGGTAAGCCAGGCCGGGCAGGCGGGGTATGTGCAGCTTGTCCTGGTGGGGCGGGCCAGGTGCCAGTTGTGATTGGCAGCGCGCCGGTGCCTGATACGGTCGACCGGCACACGGCGCAGGTTTTCACGCGCTCGATCATCGATTTCATGATGAGCCATGGGCATGTGGTCATCCCTGATCTTGTCTTCGCGACGGGGTCGTCAGACCTGGCCGATGGACCCAATGCAGCGCTTGAGGCCTTGGCGGAGTTCCTGAAAGCTGATCCGTCGCGGCGCGTGGCCTTGGTTGGGCACACGGATGCAGTGGGCGCGCTTGAAGACAATGTTGCCCTGTCTCGCGCCCGGGCGGCCTCTGTCATGGAGAAATTGGTGGCGGACCACGGTGTGTCGGAGGATCAACTGGAATCAAACGGTATGGGCTATCTCTCCCCCGTAGCGCCCAATACGACGCCGGAAGGTCGTCGCGCAAACCGCCGGGTCGAGGCGGTATTGCTGAATACGGAATAGGGTGATGGCGGAGTTGTCGTTCGAAAGCCCGGTGGGTGACCTGACGGTGGTCGCCAAAGGTGGTGCGATCACTGGCGTGGAATGGAGACGGGCGCGGGGGGACGGCGGCGATCTGCCGGAGCTATTGGAAGCACAGCGGCAGTTAGAGGCCTATTTCGCCGGAGAGCTTACGGTTTTTGACCTGCCGCTTCAGGTGGAGGCGTCGCAGGCGCAACAAGATGTCTGTGATGCGATGTCCGCGATCCCGTTTGGAGAGACATTGACCTATGGCGACATTGCAAAAATTGTCGGATTGCCCGCACAAGCCGTTGGGGCGGCCTGCGGTGGTAATCCGATCCCCGTCATCATTCCGTGTCACAGAGTTTTGGGGGCGACTTCTTTGGGCGGGTTTTCCGGTGGAGTTGGGATCGACACCAAAGTCTGGCTTTTGCGCCACGAAGGGGCGGCAGGCTTGCTGATCTGAACGCGCGCTAGGCGCGACGTTCCGGAATGATCTGTTGTGCGATGCCGGCCAAGATCAGGTAGATCGTCGTTGCAACCAAACCCCACAATGCCCAGCTTTGCGGGTAGAAATCTACCCAAGCCGCCCATGCCGCAAACCCTGTCCACGCAAGTGCCATGGGCAGTGAAATCCAACGCCACCGTTCTGTGCGTACAGGATGGATGAATTTAAGCGGCAGGAACATCGCGACTGCCAAGGCTGTGACCAAGGCCAAACTGAAGTAGAAGTTCATCTCAATCGCGAAGATGACGAGGACCACCATGTTCCAACACGCTGGAAAACCGGAGAACGAGTTGTCCTTAGTCTTCATCCGTGTGTCCACCAGGTACATCGCGCTGGCGAAGGTGATGATGATAATGGCAAACCATCCCGTCCACCCGGGCAGGATGCCTGATTTGAAAAGAGCAAAAGCCGGGATGAAAATGTAAGTCAGGTAGTCGATGATCATGTCCAGGATGTTGCCATCGAACTGGGGCGCGCATCTTTTGACTTCGTAGTGACGCGCCAGTGGCCCGTCGATGCCATCTACGATGAAAGCCACGACCAGCCACAAGAACATCAGGCTCCACTTTTCCTCCACAGCGGCCAGCATCGCAAGCATGGCGAAGACGGCACCGGTGGCGGTGAAGAGGTGTACGAGAAGGGCCTTGAAATTTTGTGTCATGAAAGCGTCATGACGGAAATCAAGCCGGGGTGCAATCAGCCTTTGGGATGGGCGCGGCGGTAGACTTCCATCAAGCGTACGGTGTCCACGGAGGTGTAGGCCTGCGTGGTCGAAAGGGACGCGTGTCCAAGGAGTTCCTGGATCGCGCGCAGGTCGCCGCCTGCGTTCAAAAGATGGGTGGCAAAGCTGTGTCTCATGGCATGCGGCGTGACCGAGGCGGGCAAACCGAGCTGCATGCGCACCTGCGCGATCACCTTCTGCACCTGGCGCGGGCTCAACGCGCCACCCCGGACGCCGCGAAAGAGCGGACCATTGGCGACCATCACAAACGGTGCTTCGCGAATGTAGTGATCCACCGCCTCGCGCGCGGGGCCGATGACTGGCACAAGTCGTTCCTTGCCGCCCTTGCCCACGATGCGCAGCGTGTCTTTAAGCGGCGCATCCGCACCTGTAAGGCTCAGCGCCTCTGAGATACGCAGACCGCAGCCATAGAGCAGGGTGACCACGGCTTGGTCGCGGGCATTGACCCAAGGTGTGTCAGACTGCAGCTCCAGCGTATCGATGACGTCCTTTGCCGCGTCGACTGACAGAGGTCGTGGTAGTTTGCTTTGAAACCTGGGCGCGCGTGTGGATAGCACCGCCGTTGCGTCGAAACTCTGCTTTTCGGACAGCCATCTGTAGAAGCTTTTCACGGCTGATAGCCGACGCGCCAGAGATCGAGCGCTGATGCCCTCGGACCGGCAGGCCGCCATCCAACTGCGCATCTCTGGGCTGCCGACGCGGGCCAGTGGTGCAAGGCCCTGCAACCCGCCCATGTGTACGCTCATGAAGCTCAGGAAATCAGTGAGGTCTCGGCGGTACGCGGAAACGGTGTTCTCAGATGCGCCGCGCAGGGATTTTTGCGTTTCAAGCCATTTTTGCAGCGCGTCAGCCGCGCCTGCCGAAATCACGACAACCAGCGGCGCATTGCCCGTTCAAACACGCCGCCGAAAAAGCCCAGAAGGTCTGTGCCCTGTTGAGGGCTGAACTGATGCGGGTCTTCTGCCCCCATGGCCAGCATTCCGGGCAAACGGCCCGGGCCGAAATCCAGGAGGATACAGGCCTCTGAGCGCATGAACTCTGCGTCCTCGCCATAGACATCCATGCTGCCCTCATGAATCTGGCGCAGCGTTACCTGCCGTGCCTGTGCGGGCGCGTTGCCGGAGGTGAGGTAGCGTTCAATAAAGCCCGGCTCCGAGACTGAGAGCACATCGCCCAATTTCTGCACGGCCGGGTCATCATCCCCGCTTTGCACAGACTCAAGCACAAGTTTGATGCAATCAACGCGCAAAATCGCGGCCACATCGCCACCCAGATCACCCAGAAAGTTTTCAAACTCTGTCGGATCAAGCATCCGAAGGATTGCCCGGTGGACCTGGTTGGTGCCCGACAAGTTGTCGTAGGCGGCCGCGATCACACTGCGATGCGTGTCTTCCAACCGCGAAAGCCGCGCTTCCAGCCGTTCCATGGCAATGCCACGCAGGTCCACGATGTTGCCGCCCATGGCCCGCTCGTTGGCGTTGATCAGGGCGCGCATCAGGTCCTGGTCTTCCAAAATCACATCGGGTTGCGACATGATCTTTTGGCGCAGGACGTCTGTCATGCCGGGAGATTGGGCGGGCTTGCTGCTCATCGGTGCCTCGTTTGCCTTTGGCAGGCTTATATCACGGCTTTACAGGATTTTCTGCCCTGTTTTTTCCCAATCCTTTAAAAAGGCATCGAGGCCTTTGTCGGTCAGCGGGTGCTGCGCCATTTTCTTGATCACGTCCGGCGGAGCGGTCATCACATCGGACCCAATCCGGGCCGCTTCAAAGGCGTGGTTCACCGTGCGGATCGAGGCGGCAAGGATTTCTGTCTCGAAATCGAAATTGTCGTAGATCTGCCGGATATCAGCGATCAGCTGCATCCCGTCGAGGTTGATATCATCGAGCCGTCCAATGAAGGGGCTGATAAAAGTCGCGCCCGCCTTCGCGGCGAGAAGTGCCTGATTGGCCGAAAAGCACAAGGTGACATTGACCATGTTACCTTCGTTGGTCAGCACATTGCACGCTTTAAGCCCGTCCCATGTCAGCGGAACCTTGACCGCGATGTTGTCGGCAATCTTGGCCAGCTTGCGCCCTTCGGCGATCATGTCATCGGCCTTGAGCGCGACCACCTCGGCGCTGACCGGCCCGTCGACCATCTCTGCGATTTCCTTGGTGACCTCCAGAATGTCCCGGCCTGACTTCATGATGAGCGAGGGATTGGTTGTCACCCCGTCCACCATGCCCAGATCATTCAGCTCTGCGATGGCATCGACTTCGGCGGTATCAACGAAAAACTTCACGGGGTTCACCTCCAAGCGGCTTTTGGTTTGTTGAATTTGGCTTTACCTCAGAAGGGCGTATGCCGAAACCCTTTTGGAGAGACCGCTTGGCGGAAAGCCCCGGATTTTTCTACGAAGGCGCCCTGGTGGGCGTTTTGACCACACAGCCCTTGGGCCGTGTGCTGGATTATCGCGCGCCGGAAGGGGGCTGCGCCTTGGGGGCGTTTGTCGAAGTGCCGCTTGGACCGCGTAAGGTGATGGGCGTGGTCTGGAGCGACGGTCAAGGCGGATACGATGAAAGCAAGGTGCGCTCGGTCATCCGCGTGTTGGACGCCCCACCGATGCGCGACGAGATGCGCGAGTTTCTGATCCGAGCAGGCGACTACACCCTGACGCCGATGACCGCGATGCTGCGGTTGGCAACCCGCGCGCCGGGCCTTTCGGACCCGCCCTCGATGCGCAAGGTTTACCGCTTGGGCGAGGCAGAGCCAGACCGCATGACGGATGCCCGCCGCCGCGTGATCGCCGTACTGGAAGAATTTGGAGGGCTGTCTTTCACGCTCAAAGAACTGGCCGAGCAGGCGGGCGTGACGTCCTCTGTGATCAAGGGGCTGGTCAAGCAGCACGTCGTCATGGAGGTTGATACGCCTCGTGATGTTCCCTTTCAAAGGCTGGACCCTGACAAGGGCGGGGTGGACCTGACCGACGATCAGGCCGAAGCGGCGACCGAACTGCGCGCAAAGGCGCAGGCGGGGGCGTACAGCACGACACTTTTGCGCGGTGTCACTGGGTCGGGCAAAACAGAAGTTTATCTCGAAGCCGTGGCCGAAACCCTGCGCCAGGGCCGTCAGGCGCTTGTCCTGTTGCCCGAGATTGCGTTGACCGCCGAATTCATCACCCGCGTCGAGGCCCGCTTTGGCGCGCGCCCTGCCGAATGGCATTCCGGCGCCACCATGACCGAACGCCGCCGCATCTGGAAAATGGCGGGACAAGGGGGATGTCAGGTTGTCGTGGGTGCGCGTTCTGCGCTCTTCCTGCCGTTCCAGGATTTGGGCCTGATCGTCGTAGATGAGGAGCATGACAGCTCCTACAAACAGGAAGAAGGCGTGCTTTATAACGCGCGCGACATGGCTGTTCTACGCGCCAGCCTGTGCGGCGCACAGGTGGTGCTGGCCTCCGCCACGCCGTCGCTCGAAAGTTGGACCAATGCGGAAGCTGGCAAATACACGCGTTTGGACCTGACCGCGCGCTTTGGCGAGGCTCTGATGCCCGACATGGCCGCGATCGACATGCGTCTGGAAAACCTCCCCTCCAACCGCTGGATATCCCCGACGCTGGAGCGCGCGGTCAACGCGAGGGTGTCGCAAGGCGAACAGGCGCTGCTCTTTCTCAATCGCCGTGGCTATGCCCCGGTAACCATCTGTCGGGCTTGCGGGCATCAGATCGGGTGCGATCATTGTGATGCCCGGATGGTTGAGCACCGCTTCCTCAAACGCCTGATGTGCCACCAATGCGGAGAGACGATGCCGATCCCCGAGGTCTGCCCCGCCTGCGGTGTGGAGGGAAAACTGGCCGCTGTTGGCCCGGGGGTGGAGCGGCTCACAGAAGAGGCGCAGGCGCTTTTCCCCAATGCCCGTATCGCGACGCTGTCCTCTGATCTTTTCGGCTCTGCCCGCGCGCTGAAGGACCAGATCGCGCAGATCGCGGCAGGCGAGGCCGACATCATCATCGGCACGCAGCTCGTGGCCAAAGGCCACAACTTTCCTCTGCTCACGTTGGTGGGGGTGATTGACGCCGATCTGGGTCTTCAAGGGTCCGACCTGCGCGCCGCCGAACGCACGTTCCAATTGATGCGCCAAGTGGCGGGTCGGGCAGGGCGAGCGGACAAACCAGGCCGCGCGCTGCTGCAAACGTTTCAACCTGAACACCCGGTCATCCGTGCCATCCTCTCTGGCGACGAAGTGGGTTTCTGGACTGCCGAGGCGCGCGAGCGCGAGCAGGCCGGTGTGCCCCCGTATGGCCGAATGGCTGGGATCGTATTGTCCTCCACTGATATGCAGGAGGCGTTCGACATCGGCACTCAACTGGCCCGCAATGATGCTCCCTTGCGCGCCGCCGGTGCTCAGGTCTTCGGCCCCGCGCCTGCCCCCATCGCTCGCGTGCGCGGCCGCCACCGCGTGCGGCTCCTCGTCAAAGCCCCTAAGGGTGTGGCCCTGCAACCTGCACTGGCCCGCTGGATCGCGCCTGTGCGCGGCTCTTCGCAGTTTCGCCTCAGCGTGGACATCGACCCTCAAAGCTTCTTCTGACCGTTTCTGCTTCTTTCTTGTCGAAAACACCTCGGGGGGTCGCCGTCAGGCGACGGGGGCAGCGCCCCCGTGCTTGCGCGCAAATCTGCGAAGGTTCGTGTGCCTCAGAAATGCACAGGTCTCTGGTCCGGATCGCACCCTCACCGCTCTCGCCATTTCGCCCCGAAAGGCGTAGACCGACCTCATGGCCAAAACGGTGCCTCTTCAAGACGCGCGCGCCTATCCACTGTGGCGCAAGCCGGTAACGCTGCTTTTCCTCATGGCGGCGGCGATGCCGATTGCGTTTTCGACATGGTCGGCACTGCTTAACAACTTCGTAATCGAGGTTGCGGATTTTGATGGCTCCGACATTGGCTGGCTGCACACCGTGCGCGAGATCCCCGGCTTTTTCGCGATTGCTGTCATCGCCATCATCATCTTCATGCGCGAACAGGTGTTGGGGATCGTGTCGCTTGTCCTGCTCGGCGCAGCCACGGCGGTCACGGCGTGGTTTCCCTCCATGGGTGGTATTCTCACCATCACCATGCTCAGCTCCATCGGCTTTCACTACTATGAGACAGTGAACCAGTCGCTGCAGCTGCAATGGATCGAAAAAGACCGCGCGCCGCAAGTGTTGGGCTGGATGGTGGCGGCCGGATCGGCGGCGGCGCTTTTGTCGTACGGGCTGATCGTGCTCACTTGGGACACTCTGGGGCTGACCTACAACACCGTCTACATGGCGGCGGGTGGGGTTTGCGTGCTGATCGCCGCCTTCTGCTATTTCGCCTATCCGCAATTCGAGGCGCCCACTCCGCAGGTCAAGAAGATGATCTTGCGCAAGCGGTACTGGCTCTATTACCTGCTGCAATTCATGGCCGGCGCGCGGCGTCAGATCTTCATCGTGTTCGCAGGCTTCATGATGGTCGAGAAGTTCGGCTTTGAAGTTCATGAGGTCACAGCCCTGTTCCTGATCAACCTGCTGGCCAACATGCTCTTCGCGCCGATGATGGGCAAAGCTGTGCACCGCTTTGGCGAACGCGCGACGTTGCTTTTCGAATATGCAGGTCTTGCGATCGTCTTCCTGCTCTATGGCGGCATCTACTATTTCGGCTGGGGCGTTCTGTTGGCGGCGATCCTCTATGTGGTCGATCACCTGCTCTTTGCACTGGCGCTAGCGCTCAAGACGTATTTCCAGAAGATCGCCGATCCAGCCGATATCGCCCCAACGGCGGCGGTGGCGTTCACCATCAACCATATCGCAGCCGTGTTCCTGCCCGCCGCCCTTGGCTATCTCTGGCTCATTTCCCCCGCTGCGGTTTTCATGCTTGCAGCGGGCATGGCGACATGTTCATTCCTGCTGGCCCTCTTGATCCCGCGCCATCCGGAGCCCGGGCATGAAACCATTCTCAGCCGGTTTGCTCCGGCCCCTGCGGAATAAGTTATGACGACCTTCACTGCGCTGACGACGCTGTCCGGCAAAGATGCCGCCGAGGCCCTGGCGGAAGACCTCGAACGCATGGAGCCAGAACCCACGGGCATCGGAACGTTCGAGATCGAAGACGGGTCCGGCACATGGGAGGTCGGCGCCTATTTCGAAGGAGAACCCGATGCGGCAGGCCTCGCGTTACTGGCGGCTATGCACGAGGCCAAGCCGTTCGTTGTCTCAGAGTTGCCCGAGGAAGACTGGGTCGCCAAGGTCCGGCGAGAGCTGACCCCGGTGCCTGCCGGGCGGTTCTTTGTCTACGGCAGCCATGACGCGGATAAGGTGCCTGATGGGGTGGTGCCGTTGTTGATAGAGGCCTCCATGGCCTTTGGCACAGGCCACCACGGCACCACGCAAGGCTGTCTTCTGGCGCTAGACCACTTGATTGAGGAAGGCCAGCTATACGGCCCTGTGCTTGACCTGGGCTGCGGCACTGCCGTTCTGGCCATGGCGGCGGCGGCTGTGTCGGATCACACAGTTCTGGCCAGTGATATTGACGAAGTGGCCGTAGACGTGGCCCGTGCCAATCTGGTCGCCAATGACATGGCCGGGTGTGTCACATGCATTGAGGCCGCGGGTCTTGACCACCCAGAAATCGCGCAGGTCGCACCTTAC
Organism: uncultured Roseovarius sp.; assembly: GCA_963422235.2. GTDB lineage: Bacteria > Pseudomonadota > Alphaproteobacteria > Rhodobacterales > Rhodobacteraceae > Roseovarius. The sequence continues at coordinate 386,649 of CAXMWV010000002.1, read as the reverse complement.
GGCCTGATCTTCGCCAATATCCTCAAAGCGCCGCTGATTGCGTTGGCACCGGGAATCACAAATGCGCTCTCAAATGGGGGATTCGTGATTCTGTCGGGCATTCTCAATGAACAGGCCGACGAAGTTGTCGACGTTTATTGCCAACATGGAAACAGTCTTATCCGCCGGGATGAGATTGGTGAGTGGACGACGATAATCCTCCAAAATCGTGCCTGATTTCCCCGGAAATAGTGCCGAAATCAGGGCAACTGCCCAAGTTTTGCCACAATTCGGACGTAGATAATTCACAGATGTGGCGGGGGCGACATTGAGTAAAAGGTGCTGCTATGCGTAGGCCCTCCAAATCGAATAAGAGTGCGTTCCTCTCACGCCGCTCCGACGATGCCGCAGAGTCGCAGTCCCTCCAAGCTTCGCAGGCTCGCGCTGAGGCCCGTCAGATCAACTCTCAGATCGAAGACGACGGGATCATCATCGTCACGACACGCAAAGCGGCACCCTCCATCTCTCTCGAAGGTTTTCTACTCCTTGTCGCCTCCTTCTTCCTGTTCAAGGGCGTTGTGATCGCCTGGCTCGGGGCCGAAAGTTACGCGGCCTCCATTCAGTACCTCCAATCAGGAACCTTCTTCGATCAGGCAGCAGCGTTTATCATGGCGCCTGATTTCCTCTCTCAGTTCCTGGCCCTCCAGCTTTCCGTGTTCCTGTCATAAAGCTTCTTTTTCAAGTGCGCCCCGTTCGGGCTTATCCCTCGCAATAAAAAACCCCGCAGTGCATCACACACTGCGGGGTTTTTTGTGCCCTGAGGGGCGCAATGAGATCAGAACTTCATCCGATCGATGTCACCGCGCACAAGGCCGATATCTTCCAGCTCGCGATCGCTGAGCTGCATGAGGGCCTTGCGGGTGACGCGCGCGTCATTCCATGCGGAAATTGCGGCGATGAGGTTCGACAATCCACCCAAGCCGTAGCCCGGACGTGTCGAACGGGTTTGGTCGAGAAGTGCCATGGTTATAGTCTTTCCTGAGTTTAACGCGGATTATCCGCTTGTGTCCGTTCGTCCGCGTGAGATAGGCGCGCCCCAAATGCGCCGCAAGGCGGGTTATTGCATAGTTACTATGCATTTTTTGCAAAGCTTCCTGGCCTCGTAAGTTGTTTTTATTTAACCATTTATCCGAACAACGCAGGCGGCTGGGGTTGAGAGTGGAATGTGCGCGCGTACCCGTGCTGCTTTCAAGAGGCTTGGCGAATGTTCTCCTTTCGTGCTATGCCAAGGAAAACCGGAGAACGGGCAGTGAAACATGCGAATTTTGGGCGTTGATCCAGGGCTTCGAAACCTCGGCTGGGGTGTGATTGACGTGGATGGCAGCCGACTGCGCCATGTGGCCAACGGGGTGTGTACCTCCAGCGGCGATGATCTGGCCGCGCGGCTTTTGTCATTGCATCAACAGCTGAGCGATGTGGTCTCTGCCTACGCGCCCGAGGCGGCTGCGGTGGAGCAGACATTCGTGAACAAAGACGGCGTCGGCACCCTGAAATTGGGCCAGGCGCGTGGGATTGCCATGCTGGTGCCCGCGCAGTTTGGCTTGGCCGTCGGCGAATACGCCCCCAACAAGGTCAAGAAAACGGTCGTGGGTGTTGGCCATGCCGACAAGACGCAGGTGGCGCATATGGTGCGGGTGCAATTGCCGGGCGTTGAATTGCAGGGCCCGGATGCGGCGGACGCGCTGGCCATTGCGATTTGTCACGCCCATCACGGCAGTGTGCCGCAAATCGCCGGAAGGATGCGGGCATGATCGGGCGGCTGGCCGGGCGGATTGACTACCGCGCCGATGATCATGTGCTGATTGACGTGCGCGGTGTGGGCTATCTGGTTTATTGCTCCGAGCGCACATTGCAGGCGCTCCCCCGCGTGGGAGAGCATGTGGCGGTCTACACTGACCTTCTGGTGCGCGATGATCTGATGCAGCTTTTCGGCTTCACCACCTTGCAGGAAAAAGAGTGGCACCGGTTGCTGATGACAGTGCAGGGCGTTGGTGCCAAGGCATCTCTGGCCATCCTCGGTGCACTTGGGCCGGATGGGATAGGCCGAGCGATTGCTTTGGGAGACTGGAATTCCGTGAAGGCGGCCAAAGGCATTGGGCCCAAAACCGCGCAGCGGGTGGTCAACGAGCTCAAAGACAAGGCCGCACAAGTGATGGCGATGTCCGCGCCTTCTGCCGCGCCGGCCCCGGTGGGAGAGGCCGATGACATGGTCGAGGTGCTTGAAACGCCCGCAGCGGTGCCTACCCCCGTCGCAGGCTCCGGCAACCAGGCCGAGGCGCTCTCGGCCCTAACCAATCTGGGCTACGCGCCCGGAGAGGCAGCCGGTGCCGTGGCGCGGGCCTCGGGCGATGCGCCAGAGGCCGACACATCCGAGTTGATCCGTCTTTCATTGCGTCTTCTGGCCCCCGCGGGGTAGGTCTGAGCCATGAGCGAGCCAGACCCCACATTGCGGCCAGAACCATTGCCCGAGGACATCGAACGCAGTCTTCGCCCACAGGCCTTGGATGATTTCATCGGACAATCCGAGGCAAAGGCCAACCTGCGGGTCTTCATCAGTTCGGCCCGACAGCGGGGCGAGGCGATGGACCACACGCTGTTTCACGGCCCTCCTGGTCTGGGCAAAACCACACTCGCGCAGATCATGGCGAAGGAGCTCGGTGTTGGCTTTCGTATGACGTCTGGTCCGGTGCTGGCCAAGGCGGGCGATCTCGCGGCGATCCTGACCAATCTGGAAGCCAATGATGTTCTCTTCATCGACGAAATTCACCGTCTAAATCCGGCGGTGGAGGAGGTGCTCTATCCGGCGATGGAGGATTTCGAGCTGGATTTGGTGATCGGCGAAGGCCCTGCGGCGCGCACGGTGCGCATCGAGTTGCAGCCGTTTACACTCGTTGGAGCCACGACACGGTTGGGCCTCCTGACCACGCCCTTGCGCGACCGGTTCGGCATTCCCACAAGGCTAGAATTCTACACTGAGGACGAGCTGCACAAGATCGTCAGCCGTAATGCGACCTTGCTGGGCGTGCCCACAGACAGCGACGGCGCGCGCGAGATTGCGCGGCGCTCACGCGGGACGCCCCGCATCGCCGGGCGGCTTTTGCGCCGTGTGGTGGATTTTGCTGTGGTGGAAGGCGATGGGCGGATCAGCCGCGATTTGGCTGATGGGGCGCTGACACGGCTCGGTGTGGACGGTCTCGGTCTCGACGGCGCGGACCGTCGCTACTTGCGGCTGATCGCCGAGGCCTACCAGGGCGGACCGGTGGGAATTGAAACGATGTCGGCGGCGCTGAGCGAAAGCCGCGATGCGCTGGAAGAGGTGATCGAGCCTTACTTGCTGCAGCAGGGCCTCATTCAACGCACGCCTCGGGGCCGGATGCTGGCCCAACGGGCGTGGGCGCATTTGGGGCTGAGCGCACCCAAATCTCCGGGGCAGAGCGATTTGTTCGGAAAGTGATTTTGTGCCTCCGGCGGGGATATTTTAGGCCAGAAGAAACATGAGGGCTGGTCCTCGGGCCTCATACTAGCAAGACTGCGAAACGCGGTTCATTTTAAGGTAAGCTTGCTCAAGATGATCACTGTGTTACCTCTCGGCCCATGGCAGACATCATCTCAGCAGACCAAGTTGAAAAACTATTCACGCGCGAGAACGGGGAGTACCTCTTCGCGCGTTGGGGCCGACCCATCGTGCCAGTGGTTTTTGGGGTCGATGATAAAACGCTGTCCGTGATCAAAGGCGCTGTCGAGGCCGTGGTGAACCTCGCCGGTCACGAGATGGCAGAGACCGATCCGGAGCTGGGCGTCAATTTGATGTTCTTCTTCTTCCGGGAATGGGATGAATTGCTGGCTGTGCCAGATCTCGACCGGCTGGTGCCTGAATTGCCGACCCTTGTGCCACGTCTCAACGAAGTCGGAGCCAATCAGTACCGCTTCTTCCGCTTTGATGAGCGGGACGCGATCAAGGCTGCGTTTGTCTTTCTGAAGATGGACAACGAGCTGTCGAAAATTCCCGCTGAAACGCTCGCCCTGAGCCAAGTGGTGCAGACCATCGTTTTGTGGTCCGATGTGGCTTTCAATCACGCATCAGCGCTAGCCCAAGTGCCTGGTGGAGATCGCATCATCCTGCGTCCCGACATCGCCGCGGTGATCCGGGCCGGGTATGATCCGGTGATGCCGTCCGTCGCCCGCGACAGCAGCCATGCCCTCAGGCTCGCCGCTCGGATCAGGCCAAATTGAAAAGGGCCCCAAAGCGGGGCCCCAATCAGATTACTTTTTCAGCGCGTCGCGGATCTCGACCAGCAGGTCAAGCTCCGTGGGGCCGGGATCCGGCTCCGGAGCGGGCGCTTCCTCTTCCTTGGCCTTCATCTTGTTGACGGCTTTGACCAGCAGGAAAACCACCCAGGCGATGATCAGGAAGTTGATCACGGCCATGATAAAGCGGCCATAGGCGAAAACGGCCGCACCGGCTTCCTCTGCCGCGGCCAGAGAGCCGAACTCACCATCTCCCAGCACCGCAAACAGGCCGGCAAAATCCACGCCACCCATGAAAAGGCTGATAACCGGGTTGATCAGATCAGCCACCAGAGAGCTGATGATCGCGGTGAAGGCCGCCCCGATGATGATCCCCACGGCCATGTCCATGACATTGCCACGAGCGATAAAATCTTTGAATTCTTGAAGCATTACGTGTCCCTTTGTTCCGCGCACCACAAACACGGTGCACATTGCAGCGGCGGCCTAACACAAATCCAGTGAAAAAGTCTCGGAGATTTGTCAGCCCGCCTTCTTGATTTCCACACTGTGGGGGTAGGGGATGGAAATACCTTCGGCGTCAAAGCTCTCTTTTACAGCCTTGGTCAGCTGGAACTTGAGCTCCCAGTAATCCTCCGCCTTGCACCAGAGCCGCGCGGTCAAATCGACGCTGCTGTCGCCCAGGTTGGTGACACGCACCCATGGTGCCGGATCGTCCAAGACACGCCCGTCTTCTTGGGCTTTGCGTAGGATGATCTCCATCGCCTTGTCGGCACTGTCGCTGTAGTCGATCCCGAACGTCAGATCACAACGGCGCGTTTTGTAATGCGAGAAATTGCGAATGATCGCGCCCCAGGCCTGACCATTGGGAATGATGATCTGCACGTTGTCTGGCGTGACCAGTTCGGTGATGAAAAGATTGATCTCCACAACCGTGCCTGCCGTGCCGCCGATATCGACATATTGATCTGTTTTATAAGGGCGAAAGAGGATGATCATGAAGCCTGCGGCGAGATCACTTAGCGTACCCTGAAGCGCCAGGCCGATGGCTAAAGTGGCAGCGCCCAACATGGCCACAAGGCTGGTGGCTTCGATGCCGAAAAGCTGCAGAATGAGGGTGAGGACGACGAGCAGGATCACCCATTTCACGATGCTGGCCGCGAAATTGCCGATCGTTTTGTCGATGTTTGGGTTGGCATTGACCCGCGCTCGGATCAGGCGGGCAACAAGCCCTGCCACAAACCAACCGATGATGAGAACGACAAATGCTTTGATCGCGTTGATGGCCAGCGGGCCGTAGCCGCTGATGGTGTCGATGATCTGCTCCAATGTTGCCTCCTAAGCTTACAGAATGAGGCACACACCCGCCCCGTTTGGCGGGTGCTATCTGTCCTGCGGCAGCGCTGGCCACGCGACATTTTTTCGCGGGTGAGGAAGCGGTTTCCCCACGCGACATGTCACGCTAGTCTCCGCCCATGACACGTTCCTCCTCCCACCGATTTTCAGTCCGCGTTTACTATGAAGACACCGACATGGGCGGGATCGTCTATCATGCAAACTTCCTGAAATTCATCGAACGCGCCCGCAGTGATTGGGTGGCTGAGATGGGCATTGACCAATTGGCCATGCGCGATGAGGAGGGCATTGTGTTTGCGGTGCGCCGGGTGGACAGCGAGTTCATCAAGCCTGCGCGCTATGGCGAAGACCTCGAGGTGCGCACTACGGCGTCGTCGATCACAGGCGCACGTCTGGTGATGGATCAGGTGGTCTGGCGCGGCGAGGAAAAGCTCTTTGCCGCGCAGGTCACGGCGGCCTGCATGACGCTGGAAGGTCAACCAGTGCGCCTACCTGAGCAAATCCGGCGATTGGCCAAGCCTTGAATGCATCTCGGACCCAGGGCGCACGAAAACTGCTTCCAGAGGCGCAACTGGCTGGCTGATGCACGTGATTGACCGCTGAGCCGCGCGGCGGATATTCGCCAAACACGCTATTTTTAACGCGTCATGTGCGGTTCTGATGGTCAAGCCCTGCCAGTTTCGTTAAAATGTTCGCAATGAGGCTGGCAACAAGGCCTCGGGGATCAAACGAAACAAAGAGCAGGCTCATGGAAGCAGAAGCGCTGGCCCTGGCAAATGGGGGCGACTATTCGCTGTGGGGACTTTATGCCCGGGCGACAATCACCGTAAAAATTGTGATGTGGATGTTGATTGTGGCCTCGTTCTGGGCTTGGTCGATCATCATTCAGAAAATCATCATCTACCGCCGGGCGCGGGCCGAGGCGGAAAGCTTTGATGAACGGTTCTGGTCCGGCGAGCCGCTGGATGAGCTGTTCGAAGTGATCGGAGCGGAGCCCCCGGGCCAGTCAGAGCGCGTCTTCGCCGCGGGCATGACCGAATGGCGGCGGTCGCATCGCAATGATGGCGGGTTGATCGCCGGGGCCACGGCGCGGATTGACCGGAGCATGGACGTGGCCATCGTCAAAGAGGCCGAGAACCTGCAAAGCGGGCTGAATGTGCTGGCCACCATCGGCTCTACCGCGCCTTTCATTGGCCTTTTCGGCACAGTCTGGGGCATCATGAACAGCTTCATCGAGATTGCCGAGCAACAAAACACGTCAATTGCCGTTGTGGCCCCCGGTATCGCCGAGGCGCTTCTGGCCACCGCCCTTGGCCTTCTGGCGGCGATCCCGGCGGTGATTTTCTACAATAAGCTCAGCGCGGACAGCGATCGGATCGTGGCAGGCTATGAGGCCTTTGCCGATGAATTTTCCACGATCCTGAGCCGCCAGTTGGACGGCTGAGCCATGGCGGGCGGTGTTGTACAACGCGACGGCGGGCGCAGACGGCGGGGCAGAGGCCGGTCGCGCCCGATGGCCGAGATCAACGTGACGCCTTTTGTGGATGTTATGATGGTGCTGTTGATCATCTTCATGGTGGCCGCACCGCTGATGACCGTGGGCGTCGATGTGGAACTGCCGCAAACCGCCGCCAATTCACTGCCCAGTGAAGAGGAAGAGCCGCTGACCGTGACTGTGACGGCAGACGGTCAGGTGATGATCCAGGAAACCCCGGTCGAGCGGGATGCCCTGGTGGGTCAGCTACGTGCCATTGCGGTGGAACGTGACAGCAACCGTATCTTCCTGCGCGCTGATGGGGCGGTGTCCTACGCGCAGGTGATGGAAGTCATGGGTGCCCTCAACCGAGGTGGGTTTCCCAATATCGGGCTGGTGACAGAGGCCGGTGGCCCACGGCTTGATGATGGCGGCTGATGCCTGAGCGATGAACAGGGTCTTATGAACACTGGTCAAACCATATCCGCAGCGGCCCATGTTGGCCTGCTCGCTGTGGCGGTGTTTGGCGGCACGTTCAAGGCCGATCCCTTGCCGTTTCAGGTCACCGAAGTGACGGCTATTTCGGCCGAAGAGTACGCCGCGCTTTTCGATGCAGACCCCTCACCAGAGGCCGTGGCCAATGTCGACACGCCCGAGCCGCCCGAGGCCGGGCAAGCGCCGGATGTGGCGTCTGTGACAGATGAGCAGGTTGAAGTGACACCGCCGGATCCGGCAGAGGCCGCAGAGCCGGATGAAACGCCGGAAGTGATTGAACCCGCGCCTGTCGAGGCGGAGGTCACAGACGACGCCCCGGTTCTGCAGCCACCGCCTGATGACGTGGCCGTTCTGGTGCCGGAGATTGCAGAAGAAAGCCGCCCGCAAGAGGCCCCGCGCGTGGCCCCCGAGACCGTCGCTCAACCGGATCCGGATGTGCAGATCGACGATGTGGACCAACAAGCCACGCGTGAGGATGACAGCACCGAGCAGGTCGAGGAAGCGCAGGAGGAAACGGCGCAAGAGGCGGCCTCAGAACGGATCGTGACGGAAGCCGAAGACGCAGCCCCGGCCAGATCCCTGCGTCCCAAGGCGCGCCCGTCCGCGCGTCCGGAACCGCAGGAAACGCAAACTGCCGAACCAGCTGAACCAGAGGACACATCCGTCGAAGACGCTATCGCCGCCGCTTTGGGAGGCACCGATGAGCAGAGCGACGCCGCGCCGTCCGGACCGCCGCTCACCGCTGGCGAAAAGGATGCGCTGCGGGTGGCCGTACAACAATGCTGGAACGTGGGCAGCCTGTCGACCGATGCGCTGAACACCACCGTTGTCGTTGCCTTCGCCATGGGCCAAGACGGACGTCCGAATAATGGTTCCATTGAAATGCTCAGCTCATCCGGTGGCAGTGGTGCCGCCGCTTCACAAGCTTTTGAAGCCGCGCGGCGCGCAATCATCCGCTGTGGCGCCAATGGCTTTCCGTTACCTGTTGAGAAATACGACCAGTGGCGGAATATAGAGATTACGTTCAATCCAGAGAACATGAGGATCAAATGATACGGGTTTTGTTTTTTCTAGTGACGACCCTCACGCTCTTGGCTCCACAAGCGCAGGCACAAGACGGGCCTTTGCGGATCGAAATCACCGAAGGCGTGATTGAGCCATTGCCTTACGCTGTGCCCACCTTCGTTGCAGGAAGCGAAGCGGCCAATGAATACGCCGTCGGGATCGCAAATGTGATTGCGTCCGACCTAAACGGCACGGGCCTCTTTCGCCAAATTCCCAACGAGGCCCATATCAGCCGGGTCACCAGTTTTTCGAGCCCGGTGCAGTTTTCGGACTGGAAGGCGATCAATGCGCAGGCGCTGATCACGGGCGGGGTTGATGTCGACAGCAGCGGGCGGGTGACCGTGCGCTTCCGGCTTTACGACGTGTTCGCGGGGCAGGAACTGGGTCAGGGGTTGCAGCTTGTTGGCACCACCGATGGCTGGCGGCGAATTGCGCACAAGGTGGCCGATCAGGTCTACAGCCGCCTGACCGGGGAAGGGGCCTATTTTGACAGCCGGGTGGTGTTTGTCTCGGAAACCGGTCCCAAAGGCGCGCGTCAGAAACGGTTGGCGATCATGGATTATGATGGGGCCAATGTGACCTATCTGACGGATGCCAGCTCGATCGTGCTTGCGCCGCGGTTCTCGCCGCAGGGCGACAAGGTGCTGTACACCAGTTATGAAACCGGCCAGCCACGGATCTATGAGTTGGAAGTGGGCACCGCGCGTCGCCGTGCGCTGGAAAGCCAGGTCGGCACCATGAGTTTTGCGCCTCGGTTTGCACCAGATGGACGCACGGTTGTCTACAGTCTGTCCCAGGGTGGCAACACCGACCTCTACGCGATGAGCCTTGCCACGGGGCAGAGTTCCCGTCTGACGACCACACCGTCGATTGAAACCGCGCCAAGCTTCAGCCCGGATGGACGCCAGATCGTGTTTGAAAGCGACCGGTCCGGTTCGCCCCAGCTTTATGTGATGCCTGCGGGTGGAGGAGAAGCGCAGCGTATCAGCTTTGGACAGGGTCGCTATGGCACGCCTGTCTGGTCCCCGCGCGGTGACTTGATCGCGTTTACCAAGCAATCCAAGGGGCGGTTCCATATTGGTGTGATGCGCACCGATGGCAGCGAAGAGCGGCTTTTGACGGCGTCTTTCCTGGACGAAAGCCCCACATGGTCCCCCAATGGCCGCGTGATCATGTTCACCCGCGAAACCCAAGGGGAAACGGGGAGTTCCAGCCTGTATTCCGTCGACATAACAGGACGGAACCTGCGTCAGGTCCAGACGACCACGGGTGCCTCAGATCCGGCATGGTCGCCTTTGCAGGACTGAAGCGGGCAGAAAATTCTGCGAATTTTCTGGGGTTCGGGGCGAGACGTGCCCGTGCAATCCATCCGTTCCCAACGGCCTGCGAGTGTGGTACAAGGCGTCAAGACCAAGGATAACATTGGCGAAAAACAAAGACGTATGAGGCAAGCATATGACAATCCTACATAAAATCATTCTGACCTGCGCTGTTTTGGTCATCGCAGGTTGTAGTTCACCGGATCGATTTGGCAGCACGGATGGGGTGAATGCCACTGGTGCTCTGGATGGGGCGGCGTCCGATCCGCGATCTGCCGCTTATTTCCAGCAAACCGTGGGCGACCGGGTGTTGTTCGTGGTTGACCAGTCGACGTTGACGCCTGAGGCCATGGCGACGCTGGACGCGCAGGCCAACTGGCTGAACACCAACACGGATTACACGGCTCTGATCGAAGGTCATGCGGATGAGCAGGGCACGCGGGATTACAACCTCGCCCTCGGTGGTCGCCGGGCCAATGCGGTTCAAGAGTACCTTGTCAGCCGCGGCGTTGCGGAAAACCGCCTGCGGATCGTATCTTACGGCAAAGAACGCCCGATTGAGATTTGCAGTGAAGAGGCTTGCTATGCCAAGAACCGTCGCGCCGTGACGGTGATCTCTGCCGGCCCGGTGAGCTGATATCGTAACCGAGAGGGTCTTGAACGCCATGTTTCGAGTGCTGTTTGTTGGTCTGATTGTTGCTTTGGCCGCTTCGTCGTCCGCGCACGCGCAGGACCGAGAGCAAACTCTGGCCGACATCCGGCAGGAGCTGTCCGTGCTCTTCGTGGAAATGCAGCGCCTGAAACGGGAATTGAGCACGACCGGTGGCGTGTCAACGCAGGCCGTTGGGGGCTCTACCCTGGAGCGGCTCAACACCATCGAAGCAGAGATGCAACGGCTGACCTCAAAAACAGAGCAGTTGGAGTTCCGCATCGACAGCGTCGTGCGTGATGGCACCAATAGGATTGGCGATCTGGAGTTTCGCCTTTGCGAATTGGAAGACGGGTGCGACATTTCCAAAGCAGGTCAGGGCGGAACACTGGGTGGCGTGACTGTCGGAACTGGTGCAAACACTGGAACACTGCCGACCCAGACAGATCAGGGCACCGATACGGATGCGGTCGATGATGGCGTGCAGCTGGCCGTTGGTGAGCAAGCCGATTTTGACAGTGCCGTGGCCGCATTGGATGAGGGCAGCCATGCCGCTGCGGCGTCGCAGTTTGCGGCTTTCCTCGACAATTACCCTGGCAGCCCGCTGACCACGGATGCCCGGTTGATGCGCGGTGCAGCGCTTGAAGCTGCAGGTGAAAACACCCAGGCCGCAAGGGCCTTTCTCGATGCCTTCAGTGCTGAGCCCAATGGCGCGCAAGCCCCCGAAGCGCTGTTTTTGCTTGGCCGGTCCCTTGGTCGGATTGGACAAGTAGAGGAAGCTTGCGTGACGCTGAGCGAAGTGAGCCTGCGTTTTCCGGGCGGGCAGGCGGCAAGTGATGCCGAGGCAGAGCGCCAGCGGCTTACCTGTTCGTGACGCTAAAATCTTGCGACCCTCACAAAGCGCTAGTTGGGCTTTTTAAGGACACGACCCCAGATCACATCGCCGTTGCCGTATCCGGTGGCAGCGACTCGCTTGCGCTTTTGACCCTTGCGAAGGAGTGGCGCGACGCCGGAGGTCCAAAGGTCTCCGCCGTAACTGTGGACCATGGGCTGAGGTGCGAGGCGGCGGAAGAGGCGGCCGGTGTGGCCGACATATGTACCAAATTGGACGTGCCGCATACCATCCTGAATTGGGTTCGACCCAAGGGCGGCGGCAATTTGCATGATCAAGCACGGCGCGGACGGTATGCGCTGATGGCCAAATGGGCTGCGGTTGCAGGTATTGGAACAATCGCCGTTGGTCACACGCTGGATGATCAGGCCGAAACGTTCTTGATGCGCCTGTCGCGAGGCGCGGGCGTGGATGGGTTGGCCGCGATGCGGAACACTTGGGAGCAGGACGGTGTTCGGTTTTGCCGACCTTTGTTGTCGTGTCGCCGGGACACGTTGCGTGACCTGCTGCGTGACCGCGGGTTGAAATGGGTCGAGGATGCCGCCAATCACGACCCGGCCTATGACCGCAGCCGCGTGCGTGCAGCTTTGCCCGTTCTTTCTGACCTCGGGATTGAACCTGACAGATTGGCGGAAGTCTCTGGCTATCTGGCGCAGGCGTGCGATTCGTTGCAAGACGCTATGATCGAGGCCGCGCGCAGTATGGCCCGCGTGGAATTGGGTGATGTGGTGATCAACCACGCGCAGTTTGTGGACCTGTCGCCTGAATTGGCAAGGCGCATGCTTTTGGCGGCGATGCGGTGGATCAGTGGAGCAGAATACCCGCCACGTGGCGCGGCTTTGACGGCTGCCATCAAGGCGCTGCTGCAAGGGGACCCGGTCGTTTTGCAAGGTTGTGACGCGCGCGTGTCCAAAGGCGCGATCCAGATTACCCGAGAAGCGGGGGCAGTGGCGGATGTCACCTGTAAGCTTTCGGAAATCTGGGATGGTCGCTGGAAAATCGACGGTCCACAGCTTGGAAATGCGCGGATTGCGGCCTTGACTGAGGCTGGCCTTGCACACTGTCCTGATCGGCACGCATCGCCCTTGCCTGCAAGGTCTTTGATGGCAAGCCCGGCCGTGTGGCAAGGCGATACCCTCCTTGCTGCGCCACTGGCCGGGTTGACGAATGGATGGACTGCGCATCTTGTGCCGCGCGAAGAGCATGACTTTGCCGCAGAGATCACACATTGAACCCTTAGAGATGATCGCTATTTAAGGTGTAACCGGCCTGTGATAGAGCAGGCCATTCCCAAATCGTGAGGAGATGATCCTTGGGCAACGCGCGAAACATCGCATTCTGGCTGGTCCTGTTCCTGCTGATCCTGGCGCTTTTCAACCTGTTCAGTGGCTCAGGCAACAATCTGCAAAATGAGCGGATCGCTTATTCTGAATTCATGCAAGCAGTTGAAGACAACGCAGTGGCACAAGTTACCCTTGATGGGGAAAACGTGCGTTTCCGGGGCACAGACGGGCGCGATTATTCGACCATCAAACCTGACGACGCGGAACTAACCTCCGTTTTGATCGCAGAAGGTATCCCTGTTACGGCGCAGCCGCAGCAGCAGTCTGGTTTCCAGACGTTCCTGATCTCGCTTCTGCCGTTTGTCCTGCTGATCGGCGTCTGGATTTACTTCATGAATCGCATGCAGGGCGGTCGTGGTGGCGGCGCTATGGGCTTTGGCAAGTCCAAGGCCAAAATGCTGACCGAAAAGCATGGGCGCGTGACGTTTGACGACGTGGCGGGCATTGATGAAGCCAAGGATGAGCTAGACGAGATTGTCGAGTTTCTGCGCAACCCGCAAAAATTCTCGCGCCTCGGTGGTAAAATTCCCAAGGGTGCCTTGCTGGTGGGCCCGCCGGGCACTGGTAAAACGCTTTTGGCCCGGGCCGTGGCCGGTGAAGCGGGTGTGCCGTTTTTCACAATCTCCGGTTCTGACTTCGTTGAGATGTTCGTTGGCGTGGGTGCGTCCCGCGTGCGCGACATGTTCGAACAGGCCAAGAAAAACGCACCCTGCATCGTCTTCATCGACGAAATTGACGCTGTGGGCCGCCATCGTGGTGCAGGCTATGGCGGTGGTAATGATGAACGTGAGCAGACCCTCAACCAGCTTCTGGTCGAGATGGACGGCTTTGAGGCCAATGAAGGCGTGATCATCATCGCGGCGACAAACCGTAAAGATGTTCTCGATCCCGCGCTTCTGCGTCCCGGTCGCTTTGACCGCCAGGTCACGGTTCCAAACCCGGATATAAAAGGCCGCGAGAAAATCCTGGGCGTGCATGCGCGCAAGACACCACTTGGTGCGGATGTCGACCTGCGCATCATTGCCCGCGGGACACCTGGGTTTTCTGGCGCCGATCTTGCCAACTTGGTCAATGAGGCGGCTTTGATGGCCGCCCGTGTCGGTCGTCGTTTTGTCACCATGGTGGATTTCGAAAACGCCAAAGACAAGGTGATGATGGGGGCGGAGCGTCGGTCGATGGTGCTGACCGACGACCAGAAGGAAAAGACAGCTTATCACGAGGCGGGACACGCCATCGTTGGCTTGGCACTGCCGCAGTGTGATCCGGTCTACAAGGCCACAATCATCCCACGCGGTGGTGCGTTGGGTATGGTGGTCAGCCTGCCTGAGATTGATCGCCTGAACTGGCACAAGTCTGAATGCGAGGAAAAGCTTGCCATGACCATGGCTGGTAAAGCCGCGGAAATCATCAAGTATGGTCCGGACAATGTGTCCAACGGCCCGGCTGGTGACATTCAGCAAGCCAGCGGCCTTGCGCGTGCGATGGTGCTGCGCTGGGGCATGTCGGACAAGGTCGGCAACGTGGATTATGAGCAGGCGCATGAGGGCTACATGGGCAATGCCGCCGGTGGTCTGTCGGTCTCTGCTCATACCAAAGAGCTGATCGAGGAAGAGGTGAAACGCCTGATTGATACGGCTTATGACACCGCCTACAAAATCCTCAAGGACAAGGAAGAGGACTGGGAACGTTTGGCGCAGGGTTTGCTGGAATACGAAACCCTGACCGGCGAAGAGATTGAGCGTGTCATTCGTGGTGAACCGCCAGAGGATGAAGACGACAGTGGCACGCCTGAGAAGGACGATAGTGGCACACCGTCTCTGACGGCCATTCCGAAGACCAAGCCCAGATCCCGTGACAGCGGCGATGGCGGGTTGGAACCCGAACCCACTACGTGACCCGACCGTGACCCAACCGGCACGCACAGCAGATTGGAACCCGGGCGCGTACGCCCGGTTCCATGATTTGAGGCTTAGGCCCGGTCTTGATCTGCTCAATGCGGTGGCCGCAATGGGTGGCGGGGACATCTATGACCTTGGCTGCGGTAACGGCGCTTTGGGCGATGCATTGCGCGCGCGGGCAGGCAGCCGCGGGGTCGTAGGGGTCGATGCGTCCCCGGCGATGCTCGAAAAGGCAGGCCAGTCCCACGCCTATACCAAGCTGCAGCAGGTCGATATTCGCGACTGGCACCCAACCGGAACTCCCGGTCTTATCATTTCAAACGCAGCTCTGCATTGGGTTGGAGAGCACGAAAGCCTGATGCCCCGTCTGGCGGCCATGCTTGGCAAAGGAGCGACGCTTGCCGTTCAGATGCCGCATCAGAACAAGGCGCCCTCTCACCGCGTGTGGCTTACACTGTCTGAGGAAATGTTTCCCGGACGGGTCGAGAGCATGGGCACGCCGGGGGTGATGTCGCCGGTCAAATACGAAGAGCTTCTGTCTCCGCTCGGCCGTTTCCGGATGTGGGAGACGGAGTACTACCAGCGTTTGGTCGCCGAGGCCGGCAGCCACCCTGTGCGTCGCTTCACGGAAAGCACCTATGCCCGTCCGATCCTGCAGGCGCTGGAGCCGGACGAGAAGGCAGAGCTGATCCGCCGCTATGAAGAGGTGATGTCGGCCGCCTACCCTGTGCGCGCGGATGGATCGGTTCTTTTCCCGTTCCGCAGGATGTTCTTCACGTTGACAGTGTGAGGCATGGTGGGGTGAAACCACACCCTACGCTTGACCAAGGCTGACGAGCGGCAGATGGTGGGTCTGTGATTAAGAGGACGCCATCATGCCCAACCCGCTTCACCCCACAGATATCACTGCCCGTATCGTCTGGCTGGGCCAGGTGACGGAGCAGACCGAAGATATCCGTTCAGCCGCGCAAGATATGATCCAAGCCACCTATGCCGGACAGGAGGGAGCCAGCCATGCGGGGTTGACGCGGCCCTCTTGTGTGCGGGTGCGGGAGATGTACGCGGAAGGGACAGAAATTCGCAACGTGCGGCAGTTCTCAGTCGTCTCTGCAGAGGAGCTGGCCCTGATCGCCTCCGATCTGGGGCTGGAGACGATCAAACCAGAATGGCTGGGGGCCTCAATTGTCGTGGAAGGGATTGAGGATTTCAGCCATGTCCCTCCGTCGAGCCGGTTGCAGAACGCAGATGGCACCGCGATCGTGATCGATATGCAGAATTTCCCTTGCGGCTATCCGGGCCGCGAGATCGAGAAAGATCACCCAGGTCAGGGTCGTCGCTTTGCCAAAGTCGCGGAAGGTCGTCGCGGCGTGACAGCCTGGGTCGAACGGGAAGGACCGTTGCGCGTGGGTGATACGCTTCGCCTGCACATCCCGTCGCAACGCACCTGGCGTCCGTTTGGCGATGTCGTTCGCGCGGCGGCAGAGTAGAAGTCAGACCGACCAAGGCGAGATGTCCCCGTCGCAGCAAACCCTCTCCACCGGCTTCGTGGTGGCTGTTGTGGGGTTTTTCAGCTCCTTCCCAATCGTTTTGCAAGGCCTTGCCCATGTGGGCGCAAGCACGGATCAGGCCGCGTCAGGCCTGATGCTCGCGGCCCTGTCCATGGGCTTGGCGGGCATTGTGCTCAGTCTTTGGACCCGCGCGCCGGTCTCGGTCGCTTGGTCCACACCGGGTGCTGCGCTTCTGGCCGTGACAGCACCGGTTGAAGCAGGTTTCGCCGGGGCTGTGGCCGGGTTCCTGGTCGCTGGGGTTTTGTGCGTTCTGGCGGGTCTTTGGCGCCCCTTGGCGCGTCTGGCTGCCGCTATTCCAACCGCCTTGGCGCAGGCCATGTTGGCGGGTGTTTTGCTGTCCATTTGCCTGGTGCCGGTCATGGGATTGGTGGAGACCCCAGCCTTCATCGCGCCTGTTGTCGTCACATGGTTTCTACTGGGACGGAGTAACAAGCTGTTGGCTGTTCCCGGCGCTGTTCTGGTTGCCGCGGGGGTTATCTTCGCCACGGCTGACTTGGCCAGTTTTGCGCCCGGGCCCCTGATCCAGATGCCGGTTTGGACGACACCCGCATTCTCTTGGTCCGCCGTGATCGGGATCGGCCTGCCGCTTTTCATCGTGACCATGGCCACTCAGAACATCCCTGGCATCGCGGTGATGCGTGGATTTGGATACACGCCACCACCTGGACCACTTTTCGCCACCGTCGGCGGGTTCAGCGTTCTGTCGGCCCCGTTTGGCGCGCCCGCGACCTGCCTCGCGGCGATCACGGCGGCCATGTGTTCGGGAGAGGATTCGGACCCCGACCCGAAACGGCGTTACTGGTCAGCTGTGTTTGCAGGTGTCTTTTATTGCATCTTCGGCTTCTTCGCAGCGGTGATCACGGCGTTTGCTGCGCTTGCGCCACCGCTCTTGGTGGCCAGCGTGGCCGGGGTGGCCTTGGTGCCCGTCTTCGCGGGATCGGCGACGGCAGCGCTCAAAGACGAGGCCACACGGGAAGCGGCGGTGATCACGTTTGTCGTCACGGCGTCCGGGATCACGGTTTTTGGACTGGGTGCCGCTGTGTGGGGGCTTGCCGCCGGTGGTATTGTGCTGGGCGTCAAAGCCATGGGTTGGACAAAGACATGAGGCGTGCAGATGACACCGTATGACATGGTTTTAACCCGGCAGGGCCTGCGCTTTCAGGGCCTTGTCTATCCGTGTGTGATCGGGCGTGGGGGGCTGACGCAGGACAAGCGCGAAGGTGACTTAGCGACACCCGTCGGCGTTCACCGGATCGTTGAAATGCATTATCGCCCGGATCGCCTGGCCCCGCCAAATGACTGGGCGCAACCCATCTGGCCTGGCGACCTTTGGTCCGATGACGCGACCTTGGAAGACTATAACTTGCCCGTACGTGCGCCCTACGCCGGATCGCATGAAGTTATGCGGCGGGGTGATCCGCTCTATGATCTCGTGTTTGTCACGGACTGGAATTATCCGGACGCGGTGCCAGGCAAAGGATCATGCATCTTCATGCATCAATGGCGGCGGCCCGGGTATCCAACGGCCGGGTGCGTGGCGCTGCGGCGGGATGATCTTTATTGGATCGCGACGCAAGTTGTTCCAGGCACCCGTCTGATCGTGCCGCCGCTGGGGTAAAAGGCATCGCCTTACAGACACGGAGTGAGATATCTAGTAAGGCCGGGCCCCAAAAATCGCACTGCCGACCCGGACATGTGTCGCGCCGAAGGCTACTGCTTTTTCAAAATCTCCGCTCATGCCCATGGACAGACCCGAAAGCCCGTTGCGTTCGGCAATTTTGGCCAAAAGCGCAAAGTGCAGCGCGGCTTCTTCCTCTACAGGCGGAATGCACATAACCCCCTTGATCGGCAAATCCATGGCGCGCGCCTCGGCAATGAAGCCATCCGCATCACCCGGAGAGATGCCAGCCTTTTGATCTTCCTCACCGGTGTTTACTTGAACGAACAAGTCCGGGCAGTGCGCCATTTCCTGTGCCAACCGGGCCAGCGTGTTTGACAGTTTGGGCCGATCCAGAGAGTGAATTGTCTGGCAAAGTTCCATGGCCTGACGCGCTTTGTTGGTTTGCAACGGCCCCACAAGGTGCAAATCAATCCCATCAAACCGCTCACGAAAATCCGGCCATTTGCCTGCGGCCTCCTGCACGCGGTTCTCACCGAACACACGGTGACCCTGTTCCAACACGGCCTCAACCCGTTCGTTGGGTTGTTTCTTCGAAATCGCGATCAGTTCCACGCTGCCCTTGGCGCGCCCTGCGGCCTCTTCGGCGGCGTTGAGCCGTGCTTTGATGTCTTCAAGGCTCATGATCCGGCCCCATGTTGAGTGTCGTTCTCGTTTCAGGCGTGTTTGCCACAGCCTATGGCGGGTGTAAAACCGGCAGTCCTCCGCGCGGATGTGGCAATGGCCTTGCCGAGACGGGCGCGCTTGGATAGTAGGGAATACGGAAACAATAGCGGGCCGCTAAACTATGACCACGTTTGTTAAATCAGCCGTCCTTGCGGTCTTCTGCCTTGGTTTGTTGGCGGCATGCTCTGGTGATCGCAAAGTTCGGGAAGACGCGTTTGAAGTGGCGACGGGCCGCGAGTCTGGCTCTGCTGTTGATGATGGGTCCAGTCTTTTCGATATTTTCCGGGATGGCGGCGCGAAGGTGAAGGTGAACCGCTTCCTTTGGACAGCATCGCTTCAGGTGCTGGACTTCCTGCCGGTTGAAAGCGCCGACCCGTTCACCGGAGTGATCACCACAGGCTTTGGTCGTCCACCGGGCGGCGGTCAGGTGTACCGCGCGACCATTCTGATCAGTGATCCGGCTCTCGATGCAAGGTCTCTCAATGTGGCTTTGCAAACGCGCAGTGGTCCGGTCAGCACATCGACCGTTCGGGCGGTTGAGGATGCGATCCTGTCGCGCGCGCGCCAGCTGCGGGTCCAAGCCAAACAGTTCTAAAGTCGCTCAGGACGGCACGCGTTCAATCAACTGGGCCCCTTCGGCCCGGTTTGAATTGACTGCGGTGTCCACACGCCAGAACTGCAGCGCATCATCCGGTGCGCTTTTCATCAAGGTCGCGGCACCATGGCCTGCCTCTCCCAACCACAGCGCCCAGTCTTCCTGTCGCAGCACAACGGGCATGCGGTGATGGATCTGCGCCATCGGCGCGCTGGCTGATGTCGTCACAATCGCGCAAGTCTGCAGCGGGTCGTCGCCTTTTTCCCAGTCTTGCCAGACCCCGGCAAAGGCGAGCACGTCCCCTTGGGTCGCGCTGATGTACCATGGCAGGCGTTTGCCTTCGTTGTCCTTGGTCCATTCATAAAACCCCGTGGCCGGGATCAGGCAGCGGCGCGTACGGGCGGCGGCCCTGAACGCAGGCTTCTCAGCGATGGTTTCGGCCCGTGCATTGATCAGCAGCGGCCCATCCGTCGGGGTTTTGTACCAATGCGGCAAAAACCCCCACCGAAACGAGGTCAGGCGGCGCTGTCCATCATCGGAGACAACGGCATGCACTTGATTGGTCGGGCAAACATTGTAGTTGGGCACCGTGGGCAGGTCATTGGCCGGGCTGGCCGTGAAAAGCTGCGCCATGGCATCAGGGGGCAGGGTGACAGCGAAACGACCGCACATGGGCTATCGCAGCACGCCGGAAAAGAGCAGCATGCCCCAGGGTGCAAGTTGCTTTTCCAGCTGTGACCATGTTGCGCCGAAACTGATGGGGTCCATACCGGTCCCGAGTGCGATTTGTTCGAGCGAGCGGCGACCATCTATGCCTGCGATGAGCGGCACGGCGGCCTTTGGCAACTTGATGACGACTTTGACGCCATCAGACGAAATTGTCATGCCACGCCCTTGCGCAACAGCCTGCGCAAGATCCCGCGCCTTCAACCCTTTGAGCGTGGGCACCAATGTTCGTGTCTTTCCGTTGGCGGGTTCGCGCGGATTGTCGGAAGGTGCCGCATAGGCGGTATGGGTTCGGATCGTCCCAAGCAGACGTTCCGCCGTCGCCATCGCGTCGCGCTCGCTCATCCCCTCGGGCACAGGGGTGATGCGAGACAAATCGTAAAGCCCAGGGATGGTGAATCCGCTCAAGGCCCAACCGGTGCGGTCGAGCGTGTCCACCAACGTGCCCACATCATAGGATCTGTCCTGCGAATGGAGCAGCAGGTCATAGAAGCCGGCATCCCCGTTCTTGTGGTCGTTCACGTTAGGGTTGGATTTGAATGGGTGTCCATCGGGCAGGTTTTCGAAGATCTTCTTTCCCGCTTTCAACCGGTCCTTGGGCGGCATGCCTTCAAAAAGAGCGCCGAACGCCTCTTGCAGAGGATAGACACCAGAACGCCCGTAAGGCGCGTAGACCATGAACCCCATGCCGCCTTCGGGCGTGACGGCGTCCCGCAGCGCGCGAAACCCGGCATCGGGGTCGGGCAAGTGGTGCAGCACACCGCAGCAGTCGATGTAGTCGAAGGGCCCGTATTTCGGCGCATCAAGCAGACTGCCGGTGATGAAGGTAATGTTCTTGAGGCCTCGCACCTTCGCGCGTTCCTCGGCGATTTTGCGCGATGCGGTGGACAGGTCGATATAGGTGGCTTCATAGGGCTTGCCGAACTGGGTCAACAGGGCCGTCAGCTGAATGAGACCATCGCCCGTGCCGCCGCCTGCCACCAGAATGCGCAGCGGTTCGCGCCAGTCGCGTTTGCCGCCAAACAGGAAATGATCGATCTCCTGGGGCAAGGACGGAGAGCCGGTGATCAGACGTTTCTTCTCGTCCTTGGGGTTGCGTTCCGGATAGGGGTACGCCTCGTATTGATCCCTGACTTTGCTCATGGTCATCCGCAGTTTAAGGTTGCAGCAACTTTTGCTGATCTCTTGGCGTTTTAAAGAACGGCTGGGTTCACACAAGTGTTTGCAGCATATGAAAGGCCCAACCTTGTCCAGTTCAGACCGCAACCCCACCATCGCGATCCCCTATTTTTCGGGCTACGGCCACACGCGTATATTGGCGCAGGCTATTGCTGAAGGTGCGGGCGGCGCGCGGGTGATCGACGTTGAAAAGCTCACCGACGAAGATTGGACGGCAATGGATGCGTCTGAGGCGATTGTTTTTGGGGCACCGACCTACATGGGGTCAACGGCAGCGCGGTATGACGTGTTCCTCGAAGAGGCGTCCGAGCGTTGGCCCGATCAGCTTTGGGCCGACAAGATCGCGTCGGGCTTTACGGTGGCCACCTATCCGTCGGGCGACAAGTTTTCCACGCTGATGCGCCTGTCGGTCTATGCGGCGCAGATGGGGATGATCTGGGTCGGGCAAGCCGAGATCGGCGCTCCGGTTCACGAAGAGCGGGGCGGGGTGAACGGGCAGGGCAGTTGGCTGGGCCTGATGGCGATGTCATCGCGCGACAAGGACGAGATGGTAGAGCCGGAGGATGTGCGCACCGCGCGGCTCTTTGGTCAGCGGATCGCGGCGGCGGCGCTCAGGTGGCGGGTTTGATCAGTCCGCCGATATCTGAATTCGTCCATCCGTGTAGGCCGTGTAGGGGGAGTTTTCGCCCAAGTATTCAGCTGTGACATCGGCCAGATCAGGGCCAAAGTCATAGGCATCCTGGGCGTCCTTGAGCATGGAATAGCCATCCCCGCCGCGGCGAAGGTAGTCATGGGACACAACCGAATAAATCCGTTCTGGATCAAGCGGCGCGTCGCCCACCGTTGCGTCCTTGATCCGTGACCCAACCGGGGCCGTGACATCCACCACGAACCGCATCCCTGCGACCTGTGGAAACCGCCCACCGCCAGTGATGATCTCGCTCACGCCGTTCTCTAACGCCTCAAGCAAAGTGGCGCCGTCAATGCGAAATGTGGCCAAGGTGTTTTGGAAGGGCAAAACCGTCAGCACTTCGCCCATCGTCACGGGACCTGCGTCTATGCTCGCCCGCAGGCCGCCGCCATTGGTGAGCGCAATTTCAACGCCCTGACCCGCAACCCGCGCCAGCATCGCGTCGGCCACCAGATTGCCCATGGCACATTCCCCAAAGCGGCACTGTGCGCGCAGCCCGCTGATCTCGGTCGCAGCTTCACCCACGACGCGGGTGCGGATTTCATCCAGGGGGATCGCGGCTTCTGCGATACGAGCTTTCACCCCATCGTCTTCGGTCACGGCGGCGTCCATCAAGTCAGGTTCGCCCGTCGCAGACATCACTTTGCCCGCATCATCAAAGACGACCTCAAGCCGACCCAGAAACTTGCCATAGGCGTAGGCCTGCACCACTGCCGTATCGCCGACCATGGTGGGATAGGGCCCGCTGGCCGCGGGGTCGTGGGAGTGCAGATAAGTGTGCGTGTGGCCACCGACGATGACATCCACGCCGGTCAACTGTTGCGCCATTTCCAGATCAAGATGATAGCCCGAGTGGCTGAGCACGATGATCTTGTTGATGCCCTCAGCGGTCAGTCGGTCCACTTCGCCCTGAACCGCCGTGACCGGATCGGTGAAGATGATGTTGTCGCCCGGGCTGGAACTTTCGCCAGTGTCCTCGGGGGTCAGGCCGATCAGGCCCAGCTTTTCTCCACCCCGTTCAATCACCGTTGATTTCTTGAGGACATCCGCCAGATGCGGCTCTTGGCTGACATCGGCGTTGGACATCAACACCGGAAATTCCACCGCATCCATGAAGCCGCGCAAAACCTCGGGCCCGTCGTCGAACTCGTGGTTGCCGACCGTCATTGCGTCATAGCCCATCAGGTTCATCATCTCGGCTGCCAGTTGCCCCTTGTAATAGGTGTAAAACAGCGTGCCCTGGAACTGGTCACCGCCGTCAAGCAGAACGGGGTTGGTATACGTGGCCTTGGCTTGCGCAATGGCCGTGGCCAAACGAGCAGACTCGCCAAAGCATTCACCGCTATCGTTGTCCTCGGCAGAGCATGTGCTGTCGTACTTGCTGACCGGTTCAAACCGCGCATGAAAGTCGTTGGTGTGCAGGATGGTCAGTGTGTAGTCAGCCAGGGCCGGGCTCGCCAACATGCAGGCTGAAAGGGCAAGGAAAATGCGGCGCATGAAACGTGCCTCCGTTTTGGGCATGGGCCGATCTTGCACGCGAGGTCAGCGCAGGTCAAAACCTTCCCGCTTGACCATGGCCAGTCGGCGGGGCATGACCCACGCATGTTGATCCTGAAGATACTGCGTGATCATGAATGGCAGGCGTTTCGCCACGATGGTGTGACGCAGGGTGCCTCGATTGATCTAACGGATGGATTCATTCATTTTTCCACACCGTCACAAGCCGCCGAGACCGCAGCGAAGCATTTTGCGGGCGAACAAGGTCTCATGCTGGTCGCCGCAGAAAGCGATGACCTGGGTGAAGCGCTGAAGTGGGAGGCCTCGCGCGGCGGAGCTTTGTTCCCGCATCTTTACGCCCCTCTCCATCTGGGTGATCTTGTGCGGGTGGAGCCACTGCCGTTGGTTGGCGGGTTGCACCGATTTCCCGAGGATTTGGTCGGGACTGTCGATCCGGCCCGCCCTCAGTTTGATCTTTTCAAGGGTCTTGATCGGGATCACCCAATCGAGATGCTGAACCTCGTTCGCCTGCGCCCCAAGGCGGCCTATCCTGACGGTCATGAGCTGGCGGGTCAGAATTTGACAGGGCACGACGCCTATCATCGTTACGGCGATGGCGCGGGTCCGATTGTGGAACGGATTGGGGCGTCGATCCTGTGGCGTGGCGCGTTCGAAGCGACCCTGATTGGGCCGGCTGACGAGCGTTGGGATCATGTCTTCATTGCCCGTTATCCCACGGCGCATGCGTTTCTTGAGATGATCAGTGATCCGGCCTATGCGCAGGCCGTGGTGCATAGACAGGCAGCGGTTGAGACCTCTCGCCTGATCCGTTGCAAACCGGCGGACACCGGGGCGAGTTTCGGATGAACCTGTTTGAGATGGCCGGCCTGCCGCTGTTGCGGTGCTTTGACCCGGAACAGGCGCACAAACTGGCACTGGCCGCGCTCAAGTCAGGTCTGACGCCTTGGCCGGGGGTGATGACATCCTCTCGTCTTCGCACGAACTTCGCAGGCCTCGACCTGCCCAACCCCATTGGGTTGGCGGCAGGTTTTGATAAGAACGCTGAAGCCCTGACACCGCTGGCGCGCGCCGGTTTTGGCTTTGTCGAAGTGGGCGCGATCACGCCTCGCCCGCAAGAGGGCAACGCCAAGCCGCGCCTCTTCCGTCTGACCGAGGATCGCGCTGTGATCAATCGGTTCGGTTTCAACAATGAAGGCATGGAGGTGGCCGCCGGTCGGCTGGCCAAACGGCCCGGGAATGCCGTGATCGGGCTGAACCTTGGGGCCAATAAGGACAGCGCGGACCGGGCGGATGATTTTGCCCAGGTACTGGCCCATTGCGGCGCGCATTTGGATTTTGCGACGGTCAATGTCTCCAGCCCGAACACCGAGAAACTGCGCGACTTGCAGGGGCCGGAAGCCCTGGCACGGCTGCTTGAAGGGGTCATGGCGGCGCGCGCAGAGTTGACCGCGCCTATCCCGATTTTCTTGAAGATCGCCCCAGATCTGTCTGACAGCGAGATTTCAGAGATTGCAGAAGTGGCGCAAAAGGCAGGGCTGCATGCTATCATTGCCACTAACACCACGCTGTCGCGCGACGGATTGAAAAACCGTCATCGCGACGAAGCGGGCGGTCTGTCGGGGCGGCCGCTCTTTGACAAATCCACCCGCGTTCTGGCCCGCATTGCCCGCGCGACCAAAGGGGACATGCCGCTAGTAGGCGTGGGTGGTGTGTCGTCATCAGAGGACGCCTACACCAAGATCAAAGCCGGCGCTGGCGCGGTACAGCTATATTCCGCCATGGTGTACGAGGGGATGTCTCTTGTCCCCCGGATCGCGCGCGGTCTGGATCGGTTGCTCGATGCGGACGGGTTTGCCTCTGTCGCTGCGGCGGTGGGCACGGACATCGACCGTTGGATTGACTGACCCGCTCACGTTTTTTTGGGCCATCAGATATTGAAGGGTATGGGTGATACTCCCTAAATGCAGCGCGTTGGGTAGCAGAGGGTAAGCAATGGGCGCCATTACAGCGGCGAAAACATGGTTCGACGCGATCGTGCTGGACTTGATCCGGCAGTTGCGGTGGTCGTTCCTGCCTCCGCTGATGGTCTATTTTGCTTTCGGGTTCAGCATCCTCACGACGCTGGTTGGCACGTTTTTTGTTAAAGAGTATCTTGACTTGTCCGCCGCCTACATTGCCGGACTTGCCTTCTGGGCGGGCATTCCTTGGGCGTTGAAAATGCCGCTTGGACATTTGGTCGATATCATCTGGCGCTGGAAATGGGTGCTGGTTTGGCTGGGGGCTGTCCTCGTCGCGATCAGTGTGTCGATCATGTACTTGGTGCTGACCCAACCGGACATGATGACGGTGATCATGCCGCTGAGTGCTTGGTATGTGACCTCCTTCATCATCGCGCCCTGTGGTCTGGTTATTCAGGATGCGGTGGCCGATGCCATGTCGGTGGAGGCGGTGCCGACGGTGGATGACAAAGGTCAACCCATACCCGAGGCGGACGTCAAAGCGATGCATGTCACGATGCAGACACTGGGTCGGTTCGCCTTGATCGCAGGCACGGTGATCGTGGCGCTGGTCAACATCGCGATGTTCGACGGGGTGGAAGAGTTGCCCCAGCCAGAGAAGGCAGAGGTCTATGCCTCCATCTATCTCATCGCGATGCTCGCACCGGTTACGTCTGTTTCGGGTATCATCATGGCGGGTATCCAGGCGCGTTTGAAACGCCGCCGATTGGTGGCGTCCGGGATGACTAAGGCGGACGCCATCGCCGCCACATCCATGAGGGATGAAGAAACCCAAGTGAACTGGTGGTACTTCGTTGGCGGTGGTGCATTCGTGGTTTTGACCCTGGTCATTGGTCTGGGCCAGGTGCCTCTGGGCCAAGAAATCATTTTCATCGGGTCCATGGCGATTGTGCTGTTGCTGATGCGCCAACTGATGCAGGCCTTGCCAAAGGCCCAGGCGCGCATGCTGATGGGCACCGCGGCCATCATATTTGCGTTTCGAGCCACGCCTTTGCCCGGGGAAGGGCAGACATGGTTCAACATCGACGTTTTGGAATTTGATCAGCAGTTTCTATCGGTTCTGTCACTGATCACCTCGGTGATCACATTGGTGGCCATGCTGGTCTTGCGCCCGGTCATTGCGAACAAATCAATCGTCTACATCGTGGTGATCCTGTCGATTGCGGCTGGCTTCCTGGCTTTGCCCAATATTGGCCTCTACTACGGCGTGCAGAATTGGACAGCTTCCGTGACCGGAGGCGTGGTTGATGCAAGGTTTATCGCGATCTTTGACACGGCGGTGGAGTCGCCACTGGTGCTGATCGCGATGATCCCGATGCTGGCCTGGATCGCGCGCAATGCCCCGGTGGCGTTGAAGGCCACGTTCTTTGCTGTGATGGCGTCCTTTACCAATCTTGCCATTTCCGCCAGTCGATTGGCTGAGAAGTACCTGAACCAGGTTTTCACCATCACGCGCGAAGTGCGTGATCCCGAGACAGACGTGATCGAGATAGCTGCGAACTACAGCGAGTTGGGTCTGCTGTTGATCACGGTGGCGGTGCTGACTGTGGGCATCCCGCTTTTGGTGGTCTGGATGGTTCAGCGCAGCCCGTTGCGCACAACGGACTGATCTGATCTCGGGTGTGTCTACGCCGGTGGTTCCGCCGATACAGCGGCCCGCAATGCGCGTTCTTCTTCGATCACCTCTTTGGGGAACTGGCTCATGAAGCAGCAGCACACACCCTGATCAATCATGGTGCGCGGCCCGTTGGGATGCGCGATGTGGCGATAGACGCCATGAGAATGGCCGTGATGGTGATGGTGATGATGCCCGTGATCATGACTATGATCGTGGCTGTGGCTGTGGCTGTGGCTGTGGCTGTGGCTGTGCGCGTGATCATGGTCGTGCGTGTGATCATGATCATGCTCGCCCCCCGCTTCGTCATCCAGTGGATCACGGAACTCGGCGTGGTGGTGGTGCACCTCCACTTCGCCTTTCGCCAACCGTTCTTTGAACGACGCCATAAGATCCACGTTGTCGGTTAGGCTTCCGGCTTGCGCTTCCTTGATGCGTTCGATGAACGTGTCGATGACGTGGTCCTGATCGGCCAGGTAATGGGCTTTGTAAAACGTCACATCCGGCACCGTCTCGGCGACCCGGTCGACGTAGTTGTAAATGCGATCAATCAGTTTGCCGGAGAACAAAAAGTAGGGAGCAACAACGATCTTCTTGTACCCAAGCTTCAACGCCATCTCCAGGCCACGGCCCACAGAGGGGTAGGTTACCCCGGAATAGACTGTCTCAGACCAACCAAAGCCAAGGTTTTCCGTGACAATTCGGGTTAATCGCGCGGCCTCGGCATTGGCCAGCGTGTCGGACGTGCCCCGCCCTACGACCACCAGCATCGTGTCATACAGATCGCCGTCATGGACGTGATCGACCCCCAAAGCCTGAAGGATACGCGCCTCAAAGGCGGCAATCATCTGCGGATGCAGGCCCAGTTCACGGCCATAGCTGACGGTCAAGCCGGGGTTTTTCTCGCCATAGGTGGTCAGAACAGATGGAATGTCATTCTTGGCGTGCGTGGCGGCAAAGAGCATCCCCGGAACCGCCACGATCTCGTCAACACCGGCATCGCGCAAACGGTCGAGCCCCATGTGAATGTTGGGCGCGGAATATTCGAGAAACCCGTACTCGACGGGAATGTCCGGATAGCGAGCACGCAATCCCTTGGCCAATAGTGAAAACTCTTCTTCTGCTGATTTCGCCCTGCTGCCATGTCCGCAGATCATGATACCGGTTTTTGTCATGCTGGCCTCTTTGAACTCGCGTGTCGCATATTGTCTGACGTTTCGGATTTCTTGGCATGCGATCTAGTGCGTTTCCAGCCGAAAACCGCTGTCTTGTTTGAACCCGACATTCAGCACCCTAGGTTGCAGACGAAGAAGGAGAGAGCAATGGCAAAACTTCTGTTTGCAGCGGCCGCAGTGGTCACGGTTGTCGCAGTTGTTGGCGGGGCGAGGGTCTGGGCCTCTCAGACGGTCGAGACACCCGCCTATCAGATCGAAGCCGCACAGGGCGCTTTTGAAGTGCGCAACTACCCGGCCATGGTCGCAGCACAGGTGGAACGCACGGGCAATCGTGGCGCTGCTGTGCGCGCGGCCTTTTCGCCCCTGGCAGGCTACATCTTTGCCAAGGACCGGCCAGGTGAGAAAATCGCCATGACCGCACCGGTTACGCAAGAACCCGACGAAAACGGCTGGGTTGTGTCCTTTATCATGCCCGCCGGGCGCAGCATTGCTGATCTGCCTGTGCCTGCAGGTGATGTAACGCTGGTCGATATACCACCACGGCGCATGGCCGCGATCAAGTTTTCGGGGCGCTGGACAGATGACAGGTTTAAGCGGCACGCGGACCAGTTGGCGGCGTGGATTGATGCGCAAGGCCTCAAGATGGTGGGGGATCTTGAATTTGCCTACTACAACGACCCCTTCACACCAGGCTTTATGCGCCGAAATGAAGTGATGGTGGAAGTCACGGGCCCGAATTGAGCTGGCGAAAACCGGCTTGGCTCAACTGCTCATGAAGTCGGAGTAAGCGGCGCGGTAGCTGTCGAGGTTTTCCCGCGTGTAGTCGCCATAGTCAAAATCCAGTTTGGACGTGATTTCCGACACCATGCTCCACATGGTTTCCCGCAAGAGTGAGGCGCATTTCATCGCCGTGTAACTCTGCAAAAGAGCGGCATCTGGCGCTGCGCCGAAATACTGCTCCAGCATGGCGTTTTCTGCCTCGTGAGTGAGGCCTGCATTGGTGGCCAGCCCGCCCAGATCGAAGAGCGGAGAGTTCAGACCGCCATATTCCCAATCTATCAGCCAAAACCGATCCGCACCCCGCAGGATGTTGGCTGGCAACAGGTCATTGTGACCCAACACCATGCTTACGGGTCCGACTTTTGCCTCAAGTGTCGCGGCGTTTTCTAGAAGCTCTTCCAAAGCAGCGACATGTGCAGAACCGTTTTCTCGCAGAAACCCCGCATAGGTCCGAAGTATGTGGAAGACCCAAAAACTGAGAACAGGCCCGCGCAGGTTTGCTGTACCGTACACGTGCAGGCGTTTGACGAGATCGACCGCAGCCGACAGCGTGCCTGGATCATGCAGGTCTTCGCCTGTTAAAGGCGCAGCATCCACATACTCCAGTACCAGAACACCGGGTTCGGCATGCACGACGGCCGGCGACAGCCCCGTTTCATGAGCATTGCGGCTTAGTGTGAGCTCGTTCCAACGCATGACCATATGTTCAGGTATGTCCGCTCCGAGCCGGACCACGTAGTCCTTTCCGTTATCCGTCAGTCGGACATTGTGATTGGTGATCCCGCCCTCAAGCGTAGCCGCGTTTTGTGGGGCTTGGAAACAGGACAGCGACAGGGCTTTAGTGATGGCGTCTTGCGGTGTGGTCATGGGCAAGAGTTTAAGGCTGCCTTTTGAAAAAGCGCAAGCGTGTCGCCTGTGCTGTCCTCGGTCCCGTTGTTCATAGACAGTGATTCGTGTCATCGCGACTTTGTTTCGAAAAAATCGAAACTATTAAAAGGCGTTGCGAATTCAAACACCTTCATAATAAGGTCTTCGGGGGAGAAGAGCGCGTTCGGTCGCGTCAAACGCATAATTCATTTGCTTGACACACAATCACGGCACTAACCTGCCACCGGGTATCGAAACGCGCCCGTATAACCCAAAGATAACAGGGAGAATAATAACATGGCACTTATCAAAGGCGGTATGCTTGACCGCCGTGGACTTTTGAAATCCGCAGCGGCGACCGCCGTTGCAGCAACACTGCCGTTGGGCGGCAAAGCCGTCGCCGCGCCTAAGCGTGGTGGACATATCCGTGTAGGCCTTGGCCACGGCCAGACCACAGACACGATGAACCCCGGCACATGGGAAAACGGTTTCACCATCAACATGGCGCATTCCGTGCATGGCTACCTTGTCGAGGTCGCAGCTGACGGCTCGCTGGTGCCGCACGTTTCTGAAAGCTGGGAAGCGTCCGAGGATGCGTCCGAGTGGCGCTTCAAGATCCGCAAGGGTGTGACGTTCCATTCCGGCAAAGAACTGACGGTTGAAGACTGCATCGCGTCTGTCAATTTCCACCGCGGTGAAGGGTCGACATCCGCCGCTGGCCCAATCGTGGCCCCAATCGTTGACATTACAGCGGATGGCGATGACACGATTGTGTTCTCGCTTGACGGCGGCAATGCCGACTTCCCGGCGATCCTGTCCGACTACCACATTCCGATGCTGAAGGCGGACGGCGACAGCATTGACTGGCAGTCTGGCGATGGCTGTGGCGCTTACAAGTTCAAGAGCTGGAACTTTGGCGTGCAGGTGTCCCTCGAGCGGAACGAGAACTTCTTCCGGGAAAATGCGGCTTACTTTGACTCGATCGAGATCATCTCGCTAATTGACCTCAACGCACGTACGACCGCGCTGGTCTCCGGCGATGTGGACGTGATTGACCGTCTTGACCTCAAGACCGTTGGTCTGCTTGCACGCAACCAGGGCATCAGCATCAAGTCCGTTTCGGGCAACGCGCACTACACCATCCCGATGGACACGCGCAAAGCACCGTTCAACGATAACAATGTGCGTCAGGCGCTGAAGTACGGCATCAACCGTGAAGAGCTGGTTGAGAAAATCCTGTTCGGCTACGGCTCGGCCGGTAACGACCATCCGATTGGCCGCGGTCAGCTCTACTTCAACTTCGAACTGGAGCAGAAGACGTACGATCCGGACAAAGCGAAGTTCTACCTCAAGGAAGCCGGTCTCGACAGCCTGGCGATTGACCTCAGCTCATCTGACGCGGCCTTTGGCGGCGCGGTTGACGCGGCCATCCTGTATCAAAACTCGGCCAAGGATGCCGGCATTGAGCTGAACGTCATCCGGGAGCCGAACGATGGTTACTGGTCTGACGTATGGATGAAGAAGGGCATGGTGTTCTCTTACTGGGCGGGTCGTCCGGTGGAAGACCAGATGTTCGCAACCGCCTACAAGTGCGGCGCATCCTGGAACGAAAGCTACTGGTGCAATGACAAGTTCGACGCACTGATGCTGGAAGCCCGTGCCGAGCTCGACACCGATCGTCGTCGTGAGCTGTACTGGGAGATGCAGGCCATGTGCGCCAACGAAGGCGGCTCGGTCATCCCGATGTTCAACGACTACGTCTTCGCGGTCAGCGACAAGGTCGTTACCCCGGATACAGGGGATATGGGCACCAACTTCGACCTCGACGGCAACCGCTGGGCCGAGCGCTGGTCCATGGCGTAAGCCAGACCTGGGAACAAAGGCCCATTCGGGCTTTGCAGACCCCGGCGTTTCGGCGCCGGGGTTTTTCGTGGCCTAGCGAACGGCTTTCACCCTTGCGTATGACGCGTGCGTGCCAATACTCGGGCGCGTGATGGCATGGATTTTCCAATACGTAGCATGCGCCTTTTTGGTCATCGTTGTAGGTTCCGCTCCGGTCCGGGCCGAGAACGTCACGATTTTTGCAGCCAGTAGCCTGAAGACAGCGTTGGATCAGATTGCGCAGGACGTCCTGGCAGAGGACGGTATCGACGCAACCATCTCGTACGCTGCATCCTCAGCGCTTGCCTGGCAGGTGGAGCGAGGGGCTCCGGCAGACATCGTGATCATGGCCAACACTGCTTGGATGGATCATCTCGCGGCGGTGGACCGGATTGAACCCGGCTCGCGCACTGATCTGTTGGGTAATCGGCTCGTGCTGGTGGCGTCGAAAGGCGCCGAGGACTCGCCGCCTCAAAACATCGCGCCCAAAGACATTCCAGAGGCTTCCAGGCTTGCCATTGCCTTGGTTGATGCGGTGCCTGCCGGGATTTACGGAAAGGCGGCTTTGCAGCGCTTAGACTTGTGGAAAGCACTTTCACCGCGCGTGGTGCAGACCGACAACGTTCGTGCCGCGCTACGCCTTGTCGCGACGGGCGAGGTGCCGTTCGGAGTGGTCTACGCAACGGACGCCAAGGCAGAGCAGAGCGTGCGTGTCGTCTATCGTTTTGACGAAGCGGCGCACGGGCCGATCCGGTATCCGATGGCGATTGTGGCCGATCGTAAGACACCTGCAGCGCAGGCAGCTTGGGACCGGTTGACCGGGGCGCGGGCGGCGGCAATTTTTGAAGGCCAAGGGTTTGCGTTTCTTCCGGTGGATGGATCATGAGCGATTGGTTGGGCCCGCAGGAATGGCAAGCGGTGGCGTTGTCGCTAAAGGTGTCCTTCTGGGCGACACTACTGAGCCTGCCTTTCGGCATCTTTGTCGCGCACGTCCTGGCGCGGTGGGAGTTTACGGGTAAACAAGTACTGAATGGTCTGGTGCATTTGCCGCTGGTTTTGCCACCTGTCGTGACGGGTTATTTGCTGTTGTCCGTCTTCGGGTCCACCGCGCCGGTTGGCGCTTTCCTTGAAAGCATAGGCCTGCCGCTGGCGTTCCGATGGACGGGGGCGGCCCTTGCCGCGGCAGTCATGGCTTTTCCTCTCATGGTGCGCGCGATACGGCTCTCGATCGAGGCTGTCGATCCGCAACTGGAAGAAGCCGCCGCCACGCTTGGGGCCTCGCGCATCTGGGTGTTCCTGACGGTCACACTGCCCCTGATCCTGCCGGGTGTTCTGGCCGGTAGCATTCTGGCCTTTGCCAAGGCGATGGGAGAGTTCGGCGCGACCATCACGTTCGTGGCCAACATTCCCGGACAGACCCAAACCCTGCCGTCTGCCGTTTACGCCTTCCTGCAAGTGCCTGGTGGTGAAGGCTCGGCCACCCGGTTGGTCATCGTGGCCATAGTCATTGCCATGGGGGCTTTGATCCTGTCCGAGATTCTGGCGCGGCGCGTGGCGAGACGGGTGAGCGGCACATGACGCTTTCGGTTCAGATCACCCATGCCTTTTCAGGCTTTACCATCGAAGCAGCGTTCGACGCGCCCGCAGGTGTGACGGTTCTCTTCGGGCCGTCAGGGTCCGGTAAGACCAGCGTGATCCGTGCGGTCGCCGGTCTGCTGACACCTGATCAGGGCCAGGTGAAACTGGATGGCGAGACCTTGCTGGATACGCGCAATGGACGTTCAAAACCGGTGTACAAGCGGAGTATCGGATACATCTTTCAAGAAGATCGGTTGTTCCCGCATATGACCGTTAAAAGGAACCTTGCCTACGGGGCTCGATTTGCCGGGGACGGCACGGATGCCGGATTTGACCGAATTGTCGAAATGCTTGGGATTGGTCATCTTTTGGAGCGCCGCCCTGCAGGGTTGTCAGGCGGGGAGAGGCAACGCGTGGCCATTGGTCGTGCGCTTTTGGCGCGGCCAAGGCTTCTCTTGGCGGATGAACCGCTGGCGTCGCTGGATGAGCCGCGCAAGGCGGAAATCCTGCCTTACTTTGAGCGTCTGCGCGATGAGGTGGATATCCCCGTTCTCTACGTCACGCATTCGGTTGCGGAACTGGCACGGCTCGCGACCACTGTGGTTGTCATGCAGGGCGGACGCGTCGTCCAGCAAGGGCCGGTGGGCGAGGTGATGAGCGAACCTGCAGTTATGGGAATGGGGGCCGGTATTCGGGCTGCGGGTGCACCTTTGCGGGCGCGCGTCACGCGTCACCTCGATGATGGGCTGACGGAATTGGATGCAGCCGGTACGCCACTGTTCCTGCCTCAGATCGATCGGGCTGAAGGCACGCAGGTGCGCCTGCGCGTGGCTGCCCATGACGTGATCTTGTCTCGGGAACGGCCCGTTGGCCTTTCGGCCCTTAATATCCTGCCCGGCACGGTCACCTCAGTGCGTCCGGGCGAAGGGCCTGGCACGCTTGTGTCGCTTTCGACACCTGCTGGAAATCTGCTCGCCCGGATCACGCAGCGTTCTGCCAAGGCACTGGAGTTGGCTCAAGGCGTCTCTTGCCACGCGGTGATCAAAACCGTCGCCATAGCGCCGGAAGATATCGGCGGTGCTCCTCGCACGGAAACGCGCACGGAAAACTGAGTTCTTGACGGAACGCTGTTTTGTGACCCAGACTAAAACCATCGATCCGCGCCGAACAGGTGCCGGTATACTCGTTTCGACCGACGCGCCAGGCCCTGACGGCAGGATCGCGGCAGACCTCAGGCAGAACCGTTTCAACGGCACTCACCGTTTTTGGCAAGTGATCGTTTTTGTCGAGCAGCAGCAATGATGCTGGCTTGGCAAAAGGGAGGAACACCATGCGGGTCTTTACGGTTCTTGGACCATCGCAATCCGGAAAATCGACGCTGATTGAGGGCCTGACCGGGCTTGAAGATCAGCGGCCCACAAAATTGGACATGCAAGGGGCGGCGACCGCCACGCAATTCGAATTCATGGGGGATGACTGGTGCGCGATTGATATCGCAGGCGGGGCCGAGAATTTGTCGACAGCCGGGCCAGCCCTGGCGGCCAGTGATGCGGCGGTGCTTTGCGTGGGGGCTGATCCCGATGGCGCTGTGCTGGCTGCGCCCTATTTCAGGTTGATCGAAGAAGCAGGGGTTCCCTGCTTTCTTTTTGTGAACCGCGTGGATGCGGCCGCGGGTCGTATCAGCGAAATTATTTCTGCCCTGCAGGTCTATTGCCGTCATGGCATCGCCCTGCGTCAGGTGCCCATTCGCGAAGGCGGCACAATTGTGGGCGCTGTCGATCTGATATCAGAGCGGGCATGGCAGTATCAGGAAGGAAAGACCTCTGCCTTGGTCGAAATCCCCGACAGTGTCGTGGGCCGCGAACAGGAGGCGCGCACGGAGTTGCTGGAGGCCTTGGCTGACTTTGACGATGCGTTGTTGGAGCAATTGATTGAGGACAAGCAGCCGCTGACCGAGAACGTCTATGACATCGCCACAAACGTCCTGCAGCACCATGAGCTGGTACCAGCCCTTCTGGGCTCTGCCGAGCATCGCAACGGGATGCTCCGACTGATGAAATCACTGCGCCACGAAGCGCCGGAATTTGATGTTGCGCGTGAGCGTTTGTCAGACACAGGCAATGTGCGCGCAATTGGCTTTCTGGCTGACCACGTGAAGCATTTGGGCAAAACCGTATTGGTCCGGGCACTGGGTGACGGAGTTGGCCAGAGCCACGAGTTGGCCGGCAAGTCGCCGGGCAATGTCACCGGTTTGGATGCGAAAACCGCTGTTGCAGACCTTCCACCCGGCCATGTGGGCCTGACGATGAAGTGCGACCATCTCAGCAGCGCGCAGGTCTACAGCGCCGAGGAGGCCTTTGATCTACCGCCATGGGCACAAGCGCACACAGCCACATATGCCCGCGTGATCACACCAAAGAACGACCGGGATGAAACGCGGCTTTCGACCGCCCTTGAGCGGCTGTCGGAAATCGACCCCGGGCTGAGTGTCGAGCAAGATGCACAGACAGGGCATGCCGTGCTGTCCGTTCAGGGGCCACAGCATTTCCGACGCGCCCTGGCCAAGCTCTCAGACGGTTTCGCGGTTGAGGTGGAGGAACATTCAGTGCCCCCCGCCTATCGCGAAACAATCCGAAAGCCGGTCTCTTGCCGTCATCGCCACCGCAAGCAATCGGGCGGTGCGGGCCAGTTCGCGGATGTGGCCATCGACGTCAAACCGCTGGCACGTGGTGCAGGCATTTCGTTTGATGAGGTGATCAAGGGTGGTGCTGTGCCGCGCAACTATATCCCGGCGGTCGAGGCGGGCGTGCGTGACGCTTTGCTGGAAGGCCCCGCCGGGTTTCCAGTGGTGGACGTCAGTGTCACCCTGACCGACGGCAAACATCACGCTGTCGACAGTTCAGATTTCGCGTTCCGCACGGCGGGCAAGAACGCGATGAAAGAGGCCATAGCCGAAAGCGGCGCTGTGTTGCTTGAGCCGATTGCACAAGTGTTGATCCACGTGCCGTCGGTCTATGCTGGCGGCTTGGTGCCCACGATCTCAGGCATGAAAGGTCAGGTTATGGGGTTCGAAGGCCACCCCACGGCCGCCGGATGGGACGTCTTCCGTGCCATGCTTCCAATGACAGCTTTGGATGAGCTATCCACCGCCTTGGCAAGTGCCGCCCGCGGGACGGGATGGTTCACGGCCAGCTTTGATCACTACACAGTGGCCAAGGTCGACGAAATGGCGAAAGCCTGAGTGACGCGTGATCAGCCCTGCGTCTCAAACGCGGCGCAGGGCTGCGATCCACAGGCCCGCGAGCAGGATAGAAATCGCCGCGTTCCAACTGGCCATCGACAACCCAAGCATGTCCCACGCCACCTCGTCACAGCGCACCAGCGGCGCGGTCATGATCTGGTCCAACAGTTCTTCGGCAGAAAGATTTCCGATAGGTTGGGATGTGCAGGTGCTAGGGCCTTCCCACCAACCGCGCTCAACGCCGGTGTGATAAA
Source organism: uncultured Roseovarius sp. (assembly GCA_963422235.2). Taxonomy (GTDB): domain Bacteria; phylum Pseudomonadota; class Alphaproteobacteria; order Rhodobacterales; family Rhodobacteraceae; genus Roseovarius. Next base: position 349,841 of record CAXMWV010000002.1, on the reverse strand, counting down.
CGCCTATCCCTGCGGTCGTTAGGGCCGCCGCCGCTCCCAAAGCGGGGAATATGCGAGACGGCAGGAAGAACGCCAAAGCGCCCAAAGCGATTGCCGCTGCATGTGGGTATCGCTGCCAAAGGCACATTGGGCAGGGGGCATACCCCATAGCTTGAAACACGAAAGCCCCGGCCAATAGAAACACGGAGCCAAGTGTTGCAAGCCCGATGAAGCCCTGTCGTGTCACGCGCGATCCTCCCGACACTTTTCACTTACGAGTTAGGTGGTCTCATGCCGGTTCAACAGGCGCAAAAGCGTCGCATGTCGCTTTAGAATCCAAGCCACGCTTTGATCAGGCTGGCAAGGCTCGCGCCTGCGAAAATCAGTGTGCCGATCCATGCGGTGCCGATAATCCCGCCGATGATCACCAGAATCCCGTCGCGCTGTAAAAGGCCCATGGACACGATCACGACAGCAAAGCCGGGCACCGTGTTCGTTCCCGGCAGCGGGACAAGAATGGACGCGCTGAAAAGTACGAGTGCCAACCCCACGATCCGATCTGCGGGCGCCCTGGTGAGTGCGGTCAGGCGCGGCCGACTCAAAGCTTCGATCCGGCGCAACCACGGCCCGGCCCGGCGCGAGAGCCCGGCGAGGCTGTCTTGCGAGACGCTCCTCGCGCCCAGCTTCTCGGGAAGCCAGGGTGCCTCACGCCCAATCAGGATTTGCAGCGAGATGAACATCATGGGAAGCGCCACGATTTGTGGCACACCGTACAGAAACGGAATGCAGCAGGGCAGTGCCAGGAACAGCAAAAATAGGCCAAACGCACGCTCTTTCAGGTGGTCCAGCACCCAGGCAAGGGTTACGTGGTCCCCCTCCGCTTCCGTGGCCAAAAGGTCCAAACGGTCTGAAATTGCGATGTCCTGAGAGGGATGTGCCTGCATACTGCGATCTCCTTGGCGCAGGACCGTGTAGCAAATCAAATTTGACTGTGCCAGCGTATCGTTTGGCCTGGTGAAACCCTTCTGTGACCTGAGGCTCCGGTGCGGCTTTTTTGACCATGACTGCGCCAGGACACGCGATATGCTCGGCGCGCTTGGCCGACCAAACTCGACTGACGAAAACTGATCTGCAGGTCAGCCACTTTGGCAGATGTCCTCTTTACGCCCGTGCAGCGCTTCGGTAAGGGTGTCGCCGGGCCCAAGTGGCGGAATGGTAGACGCAGGGGATTCAAAATCCCCCGCCTTCACGGGCGTGAGAGTTCGAGTCTCTCCTTGGGCACCAAAACCTGATATTCGCCCGACAGTTTGATAGGCCGGGACGCGATGAAGGACATGCGACACACCTGCCATGTTTTGGGTGCCACCCGTGCAGGGTGAGCGCGCGGCGATTGTTGCCGGGCTTTATGCCGGCATCTGTTTCGGCGTGTTCTGGATCCCAATTCGCGCATTGGAAGCGACTGGGTTTTCGGGACCTTGGGCCATGGTCATCTTCGCTGGCTTGCCATTGATTGCCTGCTTGCCCGTCCTGTGGTGGCGCAACCTTCGCATCCTGTCGCATCGACCCTTCGAATTGCTGGGTGGCCTTATTGGCGGGCTGGCCTTCGCGCTTTACGCCACGGCTTTTCTGTATACCGACGTCGTCCGCGTCATCGTCATGTTTTACGTCATGCCCGTATGGGGTTTCCTCATGGCCTGGGCTGTTTTGGGAGAGCGGATCACGCTGGCACGCTGGATCGCACTTGTCCTGTGCTTTGCGGGGCTGTTCACGGTTTTTGGTCAGCAAACCGGTGTACCCTGGCCTGAAAATCTGGGCGACTGGTGCGCACTGCTCAGTGGCATCCTTTGGGCGCTGGCCGCGCTGTTGATCTTGATGAACAACCGTGTGCCCATCATGGTGCACGGCTTCAACTTCTTTGCGAGCGCGACCGTGGTATGTCTTGTCGTGGCGGCGCTGGCCACCGTGCAAGGGCACCTGCCACAACCACGCTGGGCCGGGTTGGGTGATGTGCTGATATGGGTGGTGCCCGTCAGTCTCTTGCTTATCCTGCCCGCCGGGCTGGCCACGGTGTTCGCCCCCACGCGCCTCAACCCCGGAGTGGCCGGGCTGCTGTTCATGGCTGAGGTTGTCGTGGCCGCAATCACGGTGGCCATCTGGGCGGATGAAACCTTGGGCGTCAGAGAGGTGACCGGGCTCATCTTGATCATGAGCGCGGGATTGGTGGAGCCTCTGATGATGACATTGCGAAAAGGACGCACTGCATGACAGATAAATCCTATATGAGCGCCGAGGCGACGCAGCTTCTGGCGGAGTTTGCACCCAACGATCTTGATCCGCCCACGGCCGAAACCATCCACTTGCACCGTCAAAGCGCCAAGGACGCGTTCCTGCCCCGGGCAGAGCGCGCGGTGGCGCGCACAGGCGTGTCGGTGCGCGAGGCGGAGATCGGCGGTGTGCCTTGTCTGGATATTCAGCCCAAGGGCACGCCAAAAGGAACGGTGCTTTATTGCTTCGGTGGGGGCTACATCTCAGGCAGCGCGCAGGAAGACTTGATCGTCAGCGCTGAACTCTGTGCCGGGACCGGTGCGCGCGTGGTGTCCGTGGATTATAGACTGGCGCCAGAGCATCCCTGGCCTGCCGCGAACGAGGACGCAGCGGTGGTTTATGATGCGCTTTGTGCTTCCGATACCGGTTTTGCCTTGGCGGGAGAGTCTGCCGGGGGCAACCTGGCCCTAACATTGATGCAGCGCGCGGCCAACGAAGGTCTGGCTGCACCGTCGGCAGTGCTCCTTTTGTCGCCGTGGTGCGACCTTGGGCACGGGGGTGACAGCCTGCACAACAATGATGGGCGCGATCCCACTTTGCGGTTGGATTATGTCCGTGCAGCCTCGGCACTCTACTCCGGTGCCGAAGACCCAAACCGGCCTGAGATATCGCCCATAAACGGGGCCTTTTCTGCGGATGGACCGCCTGTGATGATCACGACCGGCACACGAGATTTGTTGTTGAGCCAATGCGTTGAACTGGCCCGCCGCATGCGCGGGGCTGGGCAACCTGTTGACCTTGAAGTGTTTGACGGGCTTTGGCACGTGTTTGAGTTCTACGATGAGCTGCCCGAAGCGAGAGCGTCCTTGGATGCCTGCGCCGCCTTCCTGCGGAGTCATTTGTCGGGCTAAATCAAGCGCTGATCAAAAAACGGAGTGATCGCCCAAGTCGACCGTTTCATCACCGCGCACGAGGGCCTCGTAGAAGTCGAATAATGTGTCCTGCCCGGTTTCTGGTGTCGCATCGGCGGAATAGGCGTGTGATGCCTCATCCCAAACCAACATGGATTGCGTGGCATAGTACCGCCCGATCCGTGCCAACTCGGCCTTGTCGCGTAGGCTCGAGGATACAAAGCCTGCCATAGACAGCCCAGCAATGATTGCATCCATCATGCGGACCGGTACATGCCGGAAGTTCGGTTGCTGACCCAGCAGTTCAAAGAGTTTTTCGCCCTGCTGCAGCGGTGTAATCGCGGGGCCCGGGCCCCCGATCGGTAAAATCCGGTTCTGTTGGTGCGGTTCTGCCAGGCAGGCGCAGATGTAACGCCCAAGATCTCGGTCGCTGATGGATTTGCAGGCTGTCAGCTTGCCGTCGCCAAACACAAGGAACGGCTTGCCATCGCGCAAGCGTTGAAGCTGACCGGAGAGGGATTTGAAGAACGCCGTCGGTCGAACGATGGAATAGGTTAGCCCACTTTCGATCAACGCTGTCTCAAACGCCAGTTTTGCCTGCTGGAACGGCAGAAGCGGTTTTTGAACGCACAGCGCGGATAGCAGGACAAACTGTTCGATCCCAGTGTCCTGCGCAGCCGTCAAAACGTTCAGGTGCGCGCCATGATCAATGGCCCACGCATCGCGGGGCATGCCCGTGCGCGACGCCATACAGGATACGATGGCATCGCAGCCCAGGTTTTTCAGATCAATCTGATCCCAAACACCCGCGCCGGTTACGTCACCCCGGACAAAATTCACACCTTCGGGCATGCCATCCGGAGACGAGTTTTGACGCAAGAGGCAAACCACGTCGTGCCCGGCTTCCAGTAACGCAGACAGCGTGGCACGCCCAATGGTGCCGGTCGCGCCAAGCAGCAATACGCGTTTAGAGGAGGTGTCGTTCGCGGTCATCTCGCCGGACTATGCGGGCAAGTTGTCTAATCCAAAAGAGAAAAAACGAGTGCGGCAATTCATGGGCATTGTGTGAGTGCCGGAATGCGGTAGTGTTTCCCTAAAGACAAACGCTTTGGGGGGCATTTGGGCCTGCTGGGCAATCATCCGCGTGGAGGCACACCCATGAAATTGGCATCACTTATCGCTGGGACGCTTGTTATCTGCCTGGCTGCAGCCGCTATGGCCCAAGAAGAAGAGGCCGCCCCTCCACCGCCCAAGCTGGTCAAACTGATAGGTGCTTCGGAAATGGATGGAGCGGTGACGCGCCGGTTCTTTGGGCGCGTTGTTGCCAAGCAGACGGTTGACCTGGCCTTTCAAGTCGGAGGTCAGATCGTGGAATTCCCTGTCATCGAAGGCCAACCTATTACAGCCGATGACCTGATCGCCAAACTGGATTTGGAGCCTTTCGAACTGTCTCTGCAACAAGCCGAGCTTGAACAGGAACAGGCGGATAGAACATTGGATAGGTTGAAAAAACTGGAAGGCAGTACCGTCAGCCAGGTCACGGTTGAAGATGCTGAAACCACCGCCAACCTTGCCGCTGTTGGCGTGCGCAACGCGGAACGGTCTTTGCGCAATGCCACGCTGGTTGCGCCCTTCGATGCACTTGTCTCGGTAAGAAACGTGGCGAACTTTACGACGATCTCAGCCGGGACATCCGTCGTTCAGTTGCATGACATGTCGGAATTGCGGATGGAAATCGACGTGCCGGAAATCCTGTTCCAACGCGCGGGTGAAGACCCGGATGTTGAGCTTTTCGCCAAGTTTCCTGTGTCTGATGAGCTGTTCCCGGTTGAGCCGCGCGAATTTAATGCACAGACTTCGGACGTTGGGCAAAGTTTTCGTCTGACTCTTGGCATGCCGCCGCAGGACAATCTTGTGGTTTTGCCCGGCTCATCCGTCGAAGTGATTGCGACGCTGAAAGAGGGGGATGCCTTTCTCGAAATTCCGTATTCTGCCGTGATTTTTGACGCAGCGGGCAACACGCAGGTCATGGTTTTTGAACCTGCCGGAGCCGATGACGGCAACGTCCGTGTTGTGGGCATCGAAACCGAGCCAACGAATGAAGGTGGGCTTAGGGTGACATCCGGGCTGGAACCCGGGGCGGAGATTGTGGCCAGCGGTGCGGCACTTTTGGAAGACGGGCAAGCGGTGCGCCGCTTTACCGGTTTCCCGAACTGAGGTCGCACAGATGAATCTTGCAACGCTTTCCATCGCGCGTCCGATCTACACATGGATCGTGATGCTGACCTGCATCTTTGGTGGTCTTTGGGGGTTCATGAACCTCGGACGGCTCGAAGATCCGGCCTTCACGATCAAGTCTGCCGTGGTCACAACCTTCTACGACGGTGCTGATGCGATCCAGGTGGCGCGAGAGATCTCGGAACCGCTGGAGTCTGCGATTCAGAAGATGGGTGAAGTTGACGAGATCCGGTCCGTGAACCAGCCCGGATTTTCGCAGATTACCGTTGATGTGAAGGACACCTATGGGGGTGATGAACTGCCCGAGGTCTGGACCAAACTGCGCAACCGCGTGAACGATGTGCGCCTGCCCAGCGGGGCCAGTCCGCCCAACATCAACGACAGTTTCGGGGACGTGTTCGGCATTTACTATGCCGTGACAGCGCCCGGTTACACGGATCGCGAGATTTACGAGCTGTCGACGTTCATGCGCCGGGAGTTGCTAACCGTCGACGGCGTCGCCGATGTCGATGTCTCAGGCCTGCGCAATGAGGTGATCTATGTCGAACCCGATCTGGTGGTCAGCACCAATCTGAACGTGCCACCATCTGCCATTCAACAGGCCATAGCCGGGGCGGATTCGGTCGTTGAGGGCGGCTCTCTCAATTCTCCGGATGGCCGTGTTTTGATCCAGTCTCCGGAAGGGAGTGATACGGTATCCGCGATTGCTGGCCTCGCGGTTGGCGTTGGCGGCGAGGTGCTCAACCTCTTTGATTTCACCAACGTGTACCGCGGCGTGGAACGCGACCCGACGCTGATGATCCGGCACAATGGTGAGGACGCATTCACCATCGGAATTTCAGGTGTCGAGAACGAAAACATCGTCGATGTCGGGCACAACGCGGATGCCAAACTGGCGGAGATTGACCATTTGCTGCCTGCAGGCGTGCAAATCCAACCGATTTATCAACAACACTTGGTGGTCGAGGAGTCCTCTAACGGGTTCATCGTGAATCTGGCGATGTCCGTGTCGATTGTGGTGTTTGTGCTTGCCCTGTTTATGGGCTGGCGAGCTGCGATCGTGGTGGGCATGACGCTTCTGCTGACCGTTGTGGGTACGATCCTGTTCATGGCGATCTTCTCAATTGAGATGGAGCGTATCTCTCTTGGGGCGTTGATCATCGCAATGGGGATGCTGGTGGATAACGCCATTGTGGTCGCCGAAGGCATGCAGAACGCGATGCAACGGGGTAAGAGTTCCCGTGATGCGGCCAATGAGGCGGCCGGCAAAACACAGATACCTCTGCTTGGGGCGACAGTGATTGCAATCATGGCATTTGCCGGGATTGGGCTGAGCCCGGATTCGACGGGTGAATTCATGTTCTCGCTGTTTGCTGTAATCGGGATTTCGCTGCTTCTGTCCTGGGTGCTTGCTTTGAGCGCGACGCCGCTTCTTGGTCACTACTTCTTCAAGCAGGGCACGGGCGATGGCGGGTCCGGGTATGACGGCGCTCTTTTCCGTGGATATGCGTCGATCTTGCGCCGATGCATCAAGGGTTGGTTCGTCGTGATCCCTGCGCTCATCGGGATCACGGTGGTCTGCATCATGCTGTTCGGGCAGATCAAGCAACAGTTCTTTCCTGACAGCAACACGCCGCTTTTCTTCGTGCATTACAAACTGCCGCAAGGTGCATCCATCCATGACACGTCGGAGGACATGGCTGTCTTTGAAAGTTGGTTGGCCGAACAGGAAGACGTGGTTGCCTCAACCGTTTACGTTGGGCAGGGGGCCGTGAGGTTCATGCTGACCTATCAGGCAGAAGACCCAAACCTGTCTTACGGGCACATTATCGTTCGGACAGAAGGTATTGAACAGATTGCGCCGCTGATTGAGCGGATGCAAGTCTTTGCGGATGAAAACCTGCCCTGGGGCGAATTCCGCGCCAAGCGGCTGGCTTTCGGGCCGGGTGGTGGCGATCCCGTTCAGGTGCGGTTTTCTGGTCCTGATCCGGTCGTTCTGCGGCAGTTGGCGGAGGAGGCCCTGGAGCGCATGTCCGCAGCCAGTGATGATATCCGTACCCCCAAAACCGACTGGTACCAGATGGAGCAAGTTCTGCGCCCTGTCTACGCCGATGAACGGGCACAGGAGGCGGGCATCACCCGCGATGACATCACCGACACGCTGCGCTTCGCCACGGAAGGCCTGGATGCCGGCGTTTACCGTGAAGGGGAACGCCAGATCCCAATCGTCTTGCGCGCCCCGCAGGACTCCGATTTGGCACTGACCGATCATGTTGTCTATTCCCAGACGGGCGGGGTTTTTGTGCCGTTTGAACAAATGGTCGACGGGATGGTGTTTGAAAGCCAGAACACCGTTGTTTACCGCCGTGACCGCGTCTTGACGATCACGGCCGGTGTCGACATGCCGCCCGGTTTCCTGGCCGCGCAAATTCAAGCGCAAGTGCAGGATACGATCGACGAAATGCCCGTGCCGGACGGCTACACCAAAGAGTGGGGCGGGGAGTATGAAAACTCCGCCGACTCTCAGGCAAGCCTCGCTGCGCAGTTGCCGCTGAGTGTCCTGGTGATGGTGTTGATCTCTGTCTTCCTCTTCAATGCATTGCGCCAGCCACTGATCATCTGGCTTTTGGTGCCCATGTCGATCAACGGCATAAGTATCGCGCTTTTGGCGACGGATTTGCCATTCACCTTCACAGCGCTTCTGGGGATGCTGTCCCTTTCGGGCATGCTGATCAAAAACGGCATCGTTTTGGTGGAAGAGATCGACATCGTGCGCCGGGATGATCCATCCTTGCCGCTGATAGACGCGATTGTAGAGGCCTCGACATCCCGCTTGCGTCCTGTGGTTTTGGCCGCTGCGACGACGATCCTGGGGATGATCCCGCTCATCTGGGATGCGTTCTTCCAGTCTATGGCCGTGGCGATCATGGGCGGTCTGGCGTTCGCCTCGGTCCTGACGATGATTGCGGCACCTGTGCTTTACTACCTCTTCTTTGCCCGGTCGGTGAAGCCTGCACCGGTCGAAGAATTGGCCAACGCACAAGCCGCCTGAACATCACGCTTGGGGCAGCTGTGGCCCTGTGGATAAAACTGGCGAAAAATCGCGTCTATTAGAGCGATCGTTACGTGTAATTCCGCCGTCCATGCGTTACACAGGACCAAAGGCAAGGTGGAGCGGCGTAGTGAAGTTATACCCCAAGATAGTGGGCAGCCTTCTGGGCTACGCACTAGGGCTATGTGTAAGTTTCGCATCCGCCACCGATGTCATCGTCCAATTACCACCTGAATCCAGCGACTTAACGGGCCGTCTGACCCGCGTTTCGCTAAGTGTTGAAACCGCTGCCAAAGAAGATGCAACGCCGCAGGATATTCTGGCGGCGGCGCGGGCGGATTACGGGCGGTTGTCGGCCGAACTCTATGCGGCTGCGCGCTATGGCGGGGTTATTTCCATTCTGGTGGATGGACGCGAGGCGGCCAACATCTCGCCCCTGGCCCGTCCAACACAAATCTCGCAGGTCGTTTTGCGGGTTGACCCCGGCCCAAGGTTCAGCTTCTCGCAGGCATCGGTCAGCCCGCTGCCGCCCGGGGCTGAGCTTCCAGAGGGTTTCGCGCAGGGTCAACCGGCCCTCAGTGGTCTGATTCAGGATGCCGCCCGCGCAGGCGTTGATGGCTGGCGGGATGTGGGGCACGCCAAGGTTTCTTTGAAGGAGCAAACCCTGACGGCCGATCACCGCAACTCAACGCTTTCAACCCGCATCGTGTTGGATCCGGGCCCAAGACTGAGGTTTGGTGACCTGATCGTAACCAACCCGGGCAATGTTCGGCCCGAACGCGTGGTGGCGATCGCGGGGTTGCCGACTGGAAAGATTTACTCCCCCGAAGACCTCAAACGCGCCAGTGAACGGTTGCGGCGCACGGGTGCCTTTTCGTCTGTCGTGCTGGAAGGCGCAGACCAAATTCGCCCGCCGGACGTGATCGACATCAATGCGACGCTGACGGATGCAGTGCCACGCCGTATCGGCTTCGGTGCGGAGCTGTCTTCACTTGAAGGTTTGACGCTGAGCTCCTTTTGGATGCACCGCAATCTTTTCGGTGGAGCAGAGCGTTTGAAACTGTCCGGTGAGGTCGGCGGCATTGGCGGGGATTCCGGCGGGATCGACTACATGTTCGCCTTCCGCTATGACCGCCCCGCCACCTTCAATGCGGACACGAGCCTGATCCTTGGCGGCATAATTCAAGAGCTGGATGAGCCGGATTACCGGGAGCGTAGTATCCAGATCGGTGGTGGCCTTTCGCATATCTTCTCGGATGAGCTGACGGGGAAATTCACGTTGGTTACCGCTATTCCGACATCGACGACGCCTTCGGTTCCCGCCAGTTGGAGCATATTCTTTTTCCCAGCAAACTAACCTACGACAGCCGGGATGAGGAACTGAATGCAAAGGAAGGCTGGTTCGGCCAGCTGGAACTGACCCCTCTCATTGGCCTCGACAACGATGCCCTGGGTGCAAGAACGTATCTCGATCTGCGCAGCTACATCGGTTTTGGCGAGGATGATCGTTTCGTGTTCGCAACGCGGGGCCAAGTCGGCTCGGTCAGTGGTGCCCGCACATTCGAGGTGCCGCCGGAAATGCTCTTCTTCTCTGGCGGGGCGGGCACGGTGCGTGGGCAGGATTATCAATCCTTGGGCATCCCGGTTTCCCCAACCTTGCAAGTCGGCGGTCGCTCCTTCGCGGCGATATCTGCGGAGCTGCGCGCGCAGGTCAAAGGCCCGTGGGGCGCGGTTGGCTTCGTCGATGTTGCTACTGTGGCGTCGGGCAGTTTGTTTGACGGCTTTACAGACGAACATGCGGGCGCCGGGTTCGGGGTGCGTTATGACACCGGGCTTGGACCGATCCGCGTTGACCTGGCAACACCGATTGGCAGCAACGCGGGCGAGAATTTTGAGCTTTACGTCGGCATCGGGCAGGCCTTCTGATGCGCAGGGTTTTGGCTCTTCTACTGTGCGTATTGCTGGCCACGGCGGCCCCGGCGCAGGACGATGATCCCTCCTACATCGAAGGGCTGATCCAGGACGCGTTGTCAGACACAAGCCGTGAGGTGCGGGTGATTGGCTTTCGCGGCGCGCTGTCGTCCAACGCCACCATGGAGCAACTGACCATCGCAGACGATGAGGGCATCTGGCTGTCGCTGGAAGATGCCTCTTTGGTGTGGTCCCGCACGGCGCTGTTGCGCGGACGGTTGAAGATAGATGAGCTGACCGCCGGTCGGATTGAGCTGGTGCGCATCCCCGAACCGCAGCCAAGTATGAGCGTCGAAGATGCTGAGGCCAAGCCTTTTGCCCTGCCGGATTTGCCGATCTCCATCGAGCTGGGAAATCTGCACGCCGAAAACGTGGTCCTAGGCCCGGCTGTGTTGGGCGAGGCGGCGACGCTGGCGGTGAAGGGGGATATGTCCTTGATCGATGGCGCCGCGGATGTGGACTTGGCCATTCAGCGCACAGATCGCGACGACACGCTGACCCTGCTGGCGGGCTATGCCAATGAGACGAAAGTCCTGCGTATCGATTTGGATTTTGAGGAGAGCGCCAATGGCCTTGTCGGGCGCGGTCTGGGTGTCCCGGGGGCCCCGGCCCTTGGATTGCGCGTTCAGGGCGATGCGCCATTGTCGGATTTTGAAGCTCTGATCGCGCTGTCCTCTGATGGGGTTGAGCGTTTTGGCGGTACCGTCGGCATTGCCGCGCCGGAAGGTGCAGAACCCGGGGCGTATGATTTCCGCGCACGTCTGGATGGTGATCTTCGCCCACTGGTGACCGAAGACCTGTACCCCTTCTTTGGGGCGCAAACCGCACTGATCGTGGACGGTGCAACCGAGGCGGATGGCGGTCTTGCGCTTAGCCGCCTTGATCTGTCGTCCGAGGCGATGGCGTTGTCTGGCAATTTGAACCTTGGCTCTGACGGCTGGCCTGAGCGTTTCGCGCTTGACGGGCGCATCGGTGGAGACGGCCCCATGCGCCTGCCGACGACGGCACCGGCGACTGTCGTGGACCTCGTGACACTGGCTGCACGCTATGATGCAAGCAACGGGGATGGATGGGCTGCGAACCTTCTGGTTGATGGGTTGGATCGTGATGGTCTGACTGTCGAACGCGCTGAGCTTGCGGCGGACGGGACAATCACACGCGGTGTAACCCCATCGCTGATGGCCAATACACGGTTTGACGTTCGGAACCTGATCCACAAGGATATTGCGCTCGCCCGGGCAATTGGGTCCCAGCCACGAGGTGTGCTGGACTTTACCTGGCAACAGGGCACCCCGATCGACATAAGCCGGTTCGACCTTGAAAGTGGTGATATGACCTTGACGGCCAGTGGCACCGTGGATGGGTTGACCGATGGCTTCCCGGTGGATGGGCGCGTTGCGCTTCAGGCCGCCGATCTGTCGCGTTTTGCAGCGATCGCAAAGCGCCCACTTTCAGGTGCAGCAGATGCCGAGATTGTGGGGCAGGGCACGCCGCTTAGCGGTGCGTTTGACATCACGCTTGCGGCCTCTACCGATGACCTTGTCATCGGCGAGGCCCGGGTTGACCCGCTGTTGCGCGGGCGATCCACCATTGACCTCAGCGCACGACGAGACGAGGCCGGCACCGCGCTTGAGGCGCTTTCGATCCGCAATGCAGCGGTCGAGGCGGACGCCTCTGGCCTGCTGAACACAGATGCTGGACAGCTGAGCCTGACGGCATCCCTTACCGATCTGGCACTGGTCGAGCCGAAACTTTCTGGTCCGGCCGAGGTCGACACGCAACTCAGTTGGCAGGCCAGCGGCGCGCTTGATTTGATGCGGCTCAGCCTCAATGCGCTTGACGCCCAAATCAACGCGACTGGAACGGTAGACACATCCAACGACGCTCTGCCCGCATCGGGCAGCTTGTCATTGAAGGCGCCCGACATCTCCAAACTGGCGGAGCTGGCGCAGCGGCCTCTGAGTGGTCAGGTCGATCTAGATGTCACCGGCAGTGGGTCTTTGGTCAATGCCTCAGTCGACGGCACTGTGGCCCTGATTGGACGCGAGTTGCGCACCGGAATTGCGCAGGTGGACAGCGTCACCGGTGGCGAAGTCGATCTTGAGGCCACGCTATCATATGGCGACGGCATTCCCTTCATAGATGCATTGTCACTGCTGACCAAAAACCTGACGGCTACGGCCAATTCCGCGGCCCCGGGCGATCCCGTCGATGTGTCTGCCAAGCTGTCTGACCTGGGGTTGGTGGCGCCGGGTATCAATGGCCCTGCAGAGCTGACTGGGACACTTGCGCCACAGGATGCCACGGGTGAAGCTTTGGATGTCGACCTGGCGTTCAATGGCCCGGCAGGCAGCTCTGCCACCATTATAGGGCAGGTGTTGGAACGCGGGCAGCGCATGGCGCTTGACGTGCGTGGTGCTGCCCCCATGGCCTTGGCCAATGGCGTGCTGTCGCCCAATTCCATAACGGGTGCATTGAATTTCGATCTGCGCGTGGACGGCCCACCGGCCCTGTCCTCTCTGACGGGGCAGGCCAGTTTCAGCGATGCGCGCATGGCCCTGCCTGCGGCAAACACGTCTGTCACGGGGCTCTCTGGCACGCTGAACTTATCGGGTGGTCAGCTGAACCCGAACATCACCGGCAGCCTCGGATCGGGTGGGCGCTTTCAGGTCACGGGTCCGATCACGCTGGCCGCCCCTTATCAGGCCAATCTGACGGCCCAGTTGGTGTCGCTAGGCGTGTCTGATCCGACTCTCTACGAGACGACGCTCAGCGGCAATGTCAGCATCACGGGTCCGCTAACCGGCGGCGCGCAGATTGGCGGCACGATCAATCTTGGTCGGACCGAATTGCGCGTACCCTCCGGAGGGGCCGGGGCCTCAGGCGCGCCCGAGGGCATCCGTCATATCGCCGAACCCGCAAATGTCCGCCGCACGCGCGACCGGGCCGGACTGATCGAAAAACCGGGTCGGACCGGGCCAACGGCTGTGCTCCCGCTCAACCTCACCATCAACGCCCCCAACCAAATTTTCGTGCGCGGACGTGGCCTTGATGCGGAACTGGGCGGGCAACTGCGCCTCGGCGGCACCACTGCGGACGTGACAGCCAGCGGCGTCTTCGAACTGGTCCGCGGGCGCATTGACGTGCTGACAAAGCGCCTGGATCTGACGGAAGGTCTGATTGACATGCGCGGTGCGCTCGACCCGTACTTGCGCTTTGTGGCGCAGACCCAAAGCAACGAATATACGATCAATATCGTGCTGGAAGGTCTGGCCAGCGAACCGACCGTCAGCTTCACCTCTTCCCCCGATTTGCCGCAGGAAGAGGTTTTGGCGCAGCTTCTGTTCGGGCGCAATTTCTCGGAGATGTCTGCATTGCAGGCCGCACAATTGGTCAGCGCTGTGGCCACTCTCTCTGGTAAGGGCAGCGGCGGGCTGAACGGGCGGTTGCGCAACGAGTTCGGGCTGAGCGATTTTGATGTCACCTCGACCGAGGATGGCGCCACACAGTTCAGCGCGGGCGCCTACATTTCGGACAATGTCTATTCCGAAGTGGTGGCCGACAGCGAAGGCAACAATACGATCAACCTGAACCTCGACCTGACTCCGTCCCTGACGGTGAAGGGCAGCGCTGGAAACGATGGCAGCACAGGGTTGGGTATCTTTTTCGAGAAAGACTACTGAATTCGGCTTTAGCGTTTACCAACGGCTTCGCCGGGCGGGTCAGATCACGACATCGGCGCGAACTCATGGCTTGGCAGTTCGTCCAATGCGTCTTCGAAGGCATCGACGATCACATCCACTTCCTCACGCGTGATGATCAGCGGCGGGCAAAACGCCATGGCGTCGATCATCGGACGTGATATCACCCCGCGCGCATACAGCGCTTTGCCCATGGCGGCTCCCAGGACACCGGGTTTGGTCTCAAACTCGGGATGCACCAGTTGCACAGCAGCGATCAGACCGATGCCACGCACCTCACCAACGAAAGGATGCGCCTCAAATTGCGCCAGCTTTTCGCGGAAATAGGCACCTGTTTCTGCGGCCTTTTCTACCAGGCCCTGTTCTTCGATGATGGCGATGTTTTCAAGTGCCACGGCGGCACCAACGGGGTGGCCCCCACCGGTGAACCCATGGCCCAACACGCCAATGCGCCCGCTTTCCTCTGCAATGGGTTCGTAAAAACGTTCATTCACCAAAATGGCCGAAAACGGCACGTAGCTGGATGTGATCTGCTTCGAGAGCACGATCACATCGGGTTTGAGATCATAGGTTTGCGTGCCAAACATGTTGCCCGTGCGACCAAACCCGTTGATCACTTCATCGGCCACGAAAACTATGTCGTACTTGGCCAGCACCGCCTGCACTTTCTCCCAATAGGTCGCGGGTGGAACAACGACCCCGCCCGCGCCCATGACTGGTTCCGCAAAGAAAGCAGCAATCGTATCGGGGCCTTCGTCCTGGATCATCTGATCAAGATCTTCTGCACAGCGGGTGGCGAACTCTTCTTCGCTTTCGCCGTCGCGGCCCTCTTTCCAATAGTGCGGGCAGGTTGTGTGCAGCACGCCATCAATGGGTAGATCAAATGAGGCGTGGTTGTAGGGCAAACCCGTCAGTGAGGCCGACGCGATGGTGACCCCATGGTAGCCGCGAATGCGCGAGATGATCTTCTTCTTCTCAGGTTTGCCGAGGGAGTTGTTTCGGTACCAGATCATTTTCATGACCGTGTCATTCGCCTCGGAGCCTGAATTCGTGAAGAACACCTTGGACATTGGCACTGGCGCCATAGAGACAAGCTTTTCCGCCAGATCAATCGCCGCCGGATGTGCCCGGTGGGCGAAGTTGTGATAGTAGGACAGCTTTCGCATTTGCTCTGCCGCGACTTTGACCAGACGCTCTTCGCCAAAACCAACGGCCACGCTCCAAAGGCCCGCCATGGCCTCAATGTAGCGATTACCCTGGTTGTCGAAGACATAGACCCCCTTGGCATTGTCCATGACCTGCGGACCGACCTCATCATGCGCCTTCGCGTTTGTGTAGGCGTGGAAGTGGTATGCGATGTCGCGGGCTTCGGCGGAGTTGGGCGCAAGGGTCATCTGACAAGTCCTGTAGAAAGAGCAGAGGTTCGGGAAACTCTGCCTGCGCGCGCGTCAGAGGTCAATGCGCAGGTTGTGCGGTGCGGAGCCAGAGAAAATTCGCAGATTTTTCTTGGGCACTCTTCTCAATAGGGCATTCGTGAGAAAACCGACCATTGAATGGGTACCGCCGCGCAATACTTCTTTCGGCATGAGCAGCTCCACATCAAACGCTCGCGCCGTACGCATTCCGCAATCTCGCCTTGCGCGGGCCACGCGCATGGGATCCATGACCGCCGGGGTGGCCGGCAACATGGCGATCAACGGGCTTTTGCAACTTGGCCTAGGGCAGCAGCCCAAAACGCGGGACTTGTTGCTGACGCCGGGCAACATCCGCCGCATTGCGGATCAACTTGCCCGCATGCGCGGCGCGGCGATGAAGATGGGTCAACTGATGTCGATGGACACAGGCGACATGCTGCCCCCAGAGCTGGCCGATATCATGGCGCGTTTGCGTGCCGATGCAGACTTCATGCCGCCGCGACAGTTGCGCACGGCCCTTAATGAGGCCTGGGGCGCGGACTGGCGCAAACAGTTTTCCGCCTTTGACGTGCGCCCAATGGCGGCCGCGTCCATAGGGCAGGTGCATCGCGCGCGGCTACCCGAGGGAGAAGAGCTCGCGATCAAGGTCCAGTATCCCGGCGTTGCGCGCAGCATTGACAGTGACGTCACCAATGTGGGCCGCCTGATCCAGATGTCCGGCCTTGCGCCGTCGGGTTTTGATCTCGCACCGTACCTGGATGAAGCCCGCACGCAGTTGCACCAAGAAGCCGATTACAAACGTGAAGCACGTTACTTGGCGCGGTTCCACGATCTTTTGAAGGACGCACCTGAGTTCGATGTGCCGCGCCTGTTTCCTGATCTGACCACGCCCACCGTGCTGGCCATGTCCTACGTTCCGGGTGTCAGTTTGGAAGACATGATGGCGGCTCCGCAAGAAGATCGGGACCGCGTGAGTGCGCGGCTCATCGCTCTGATGCTGCGAGAGCTGTTTTCGTTCCGCCTGATGCAGACGGACCCGAACTTTGCCAATTACCGCTTCAATCGCGAAACCGGCCAGATCATCCTTCTGGATTTTGGAGCGGCGCGCGAGTTGCCATCTCCCATCATCGCCAAATACCGCGCAGTCTTCGAAGCAGGCCTGAAGGGGGATCCGGTGGATATGGAAAACGCCGCGATCAACATGGGGCTTTTGGCCCCAGACACGCCAGAGCCGTTCCTCGGGCATATCCTCGCAATGAATGATCTGGTGTTTGCCCATGTGCGCAACACGGACGTCATGGACTTTGGCAACAACACGTTGGCGGCTGAAATGAACGAACATGGTCGCGCGTTGGCCGAAGACGGGTACGTGCCGCCGCCTCTGCCGATGGACATGCTGTTCATTCAACGCAAAGTCGCAGGCATGTTTCTTTTGGCTACGCGCTTGAAAGCACGGGTTTCAGCGCGCGCATTGATGCAAGACGCCTTGGACGCGACCGCCCCGGCCTGACAGGCAAAACCGCGCTGCCTCGCCACAAAATTGCCTCATTTCAAACGGCCCTCCGCCGTTTTTGTTGAATAATTGGAAACAATACGAGGTGGGCCTTGACCAATAATACCAGCGATAACCCGGCCACGGACGGCAATGACACCATCAGCGGCACGAGCCAAAATGATGGTCTCACAGGCGCGTTTGGCGATGATTCCATCACCGGCAACGGTGGTGATGACGTCCTGTCTGGCGATCAGGGGATCACTGGCACCTGGCATTTTGAAACGTTTGATTTCAATTTCAGTTCGTCGGCAGGACAAGCGTTCGATATCGAAAGCGGCACGCGGACCGGAGCGGGCTATGTTTCGGATTTCGATGAAAGTGCCCTGACGAACTCTGTCAGAGGCACAACTGGGAACCCCTCCGATTTCGGCGTGATTTACACCAGCACGCTGGACGTTGTTGCTGGCGGAACTTACACGTTTTCGACGCGTTCCGACGATGGATCAACGATCCAGATATTCGATGGTGACGGCAATGCCCTGGATTTCAATAACCAGACGGGCGGCGTTCTCGATTATATGAACAACGACTTCCACCAAGGCCCGACGACCCGATCGGGTACAGTGGAGCTGGATCCCAACACGACCTACACGATCCAGGTGCGGTATTGGGAAAACGCCGGTGGCGATGAGCTGAGCGCGACGGTCTCGGGCCCGGACACTGGGAATGTCTCAGAGGACCTGACCACATCCGACATGATCGGCGATCCGCCGGGGCCAGACTATTCTGTCACGGGCGTCCCTCTTGGCGCGGCAGGGGACGATACGATCATCGGTGGCGGAGGGAACGACTCCATCTCCGGCGACGGCGGCGATGATGTGCTTTATGGCGACGATGCCGGGGCTGTGGCCGGATCGGATCCATGGAGCTTTGAATATTATGATCTGACACCGGGTCAGTACAGCACGCTGGCTGATGCGGGTTTCACCCTCAACGGCGGTCGCGACAATGCCAACGGGGCAACGCAGACCGGTCAGACCAGCACCATCACGCCTGGCGATTTTGATACGGGTGATGACTTCGCCCTGAAGTTCACGTCCGATATGACGGTGACCACGGGCGGAACCTACACGTTCACCACCAGCTCCGATGACGGGTCCAAGCTTTTCGTCAATGGGGTAGAGGTGGTCGCAAATGACGGACTGCACGGCACGCAGACCCGCACAGGGGATATCACGCTTGGGCCGGGCACCCACACGATTGAGATCGTTTACTTCGAAAACAATGGCCAAACGACGCTATCCGGAACCGTTTCCGGCCCGGACACGGGCGGCAGCGCGACCGATCTCGCCACCTATTCGGAACTGAACCCGCTTCCCGTTGTTCCGGGCAACGATACGATCGACGGAGGAGACGGCGACGACACCATCACGGGCGAAGAAGGCGACGACCTTGTCACCGGCGGGGATGGCGATGATGTGTTTGTCTACGCCGATGGTGACGGTGCGGACACGATCACCGATTTCAACATCGGCAATTCTGGTGCGATTGATGACGGCGATTAGACGAACAATGATCTGGTCGATCTGAGCGGGTTCTATAACGATACAACACGCGCTGATGTGAACGCCGCAGGCGGCAACTTTGCCAACAACCTCGGAATGTTACGGGCCGATGCCGCCGACGGTGTGATCGACGGTGTGATCGGAGGGACAGATTACTCCGCCCAGATTGGCGACATTGATCTGACCCTGCAAGATGGCAGCGGCGGGTCGGTGACGGGCAGTGACCTGACCACGGACAACACGAACGTCACTTGTTTCTGCGCCGGGTCGCTGATTGAAACCGCCCGCGGCCAGGTGCCGGTAGAGGCACTGGTGCCGGGCGATCTTGTTCGTACCGCCGACTATGGATTGAAGCCCTTGCGGTTAAACCTGTCCAGTGTCGTAACAACCGCGCGTATGCATGAGACAGATTTCCTCCGTCCAGTTCGCATTCCACAAGGCGCATTGGGTGCGGGCGTGCCAGAACGCGATCTACTGGTTTCCCGCCAGCACAAGATGCTGGTGCGGTCTGAAGTGGCGCAGCGGATGTTTGGCGAAGACGAAGTTCTTGTCGCAGCGATCCGGCTCGTGGGCCATGCAGGGATAGACGTTGTACAACCGGACGGGGGCGTGACCTATCACCATCTCGTCTTTGACAGCCACCAGATTATCTTTGCCGAAGGCGCGCCAAGCGAGAGTTTCTATCCCGGGGATGTGGCGATGGCTGCGCTGAGCCCTGCTGCGCGTTTGGAGTTTACAGCACTCTTCCCGGGGTTCCGGATGGGTCAAACAGATTGGCGCTTTGCGCGGCCTGTGCCAGACCGCAAGCGTCAGAAGCGTTTGGTGGCGCGCGTCTGCTCCAACGGAAAGCCGTTCTTGAATGCACCCACACCGATAGAGCATGCATCCGTGATGTGATTGCGTCAGAGGTTGCCTGCGTCCGATGACGGTTCCGGCCGCAAAGGGATGCGCAACGGATCAGGCAGTGTATCAAAACTCTGAAACGTTTCTCGCAAACCATCAGGACCCAAGGGCGGAATGCCGTGCTCCTGCATTTGCGCGCGTGCTGCGCGTTTTATGTCAGCCCCATTACCAATATCGAGCGCAACATCCGGGCGGAAGCTGTGCACAGCCGGAATATCGCGCCCCATGGGCATCAAAAGAAGCTCGGGCATTTTTGAAAGGGTCGCTTGCGCCGACAATGCAGCCCGGATCGCATGATCTTCTGGCGTCACCGGGTAAGGGGCAAAGAAACGAGCATCCCCGGTTGGAGAGACGGGCGTGTAAGTGCTGACGTCCGACAAGTCGTGGATCTTTGCCGTTGGAAAAGGCGCAAGGGCATTGCGCAAGATGTCCGCCGCCGTCCCCTTGCTGTCTTTGAGATAAACCGCAACAGGCCCGCCTGCTTTTGACCGTCTGGCCAAAGCGCCCAGTGCCATGTCGATCACTTGCGCAGCACCGTCGGCAAAAACGACCAGTTCTTCGCTGATTTGGCGCGTCTGTTGTTCGAGGAAAAATGCCATGATCACTTCGGCCATGGCATTGTAGTGACCCAGGTTGCGGGAATCATGGACGATGCGCCCGATCTCGACTTCGACAACGTCCGCGCCGGAGGCGTGCACCCTTAGCATCACGTCGAGGTCGGCTGCATAGCTGCCGACAAGTTCCTGATGGGCAATCCAACGACGGTCGACCAGATAGATGCCGGAATTGGGGGCGCGCAGATGGTTCAAGCCTGGAAACATTTGGCGGATTGCGGGCGTGACCAGAAGACGGGTCATCGGCATATTGTCGTTGGGGTCGTTCCAGGCGCCTTTTACAAGCCCGACACCCGGCGCGCGCGCGGCTGGCATCGCGGCAAAGAGGTCAGTGTCGAAGCGTTCGAGATCGGCATCGAGCTTCATCACCCAATCGTTGCGTGCGGCCCCCAGACCGGCGCGAACAGCATGCCCCATGCCGCGAAGAGGCTCATGCACCGCATGTGCGCCCGCCGCCTCAGCCAAGTACGCGGTATCGTCGGTTGAGGCATTGTCGACAACCACCACCTCATCGACCCAAGCAAGCGCACGCAGCCTGCGCACGACCTTGTCGATCGTGTCCGCCTCGTTATGGGCGGGAATGATGACTGATACCGGTTCTGGCACTGCTCGGGCGCTCCCCAACCACGCGTTCCGTGGCAACGTAACGGCAGGCATGGCTCAGAACAAGTGTGAGCGCTTGAAACACCGGGAAAGGTTTCGTGAACGCTCGTGTTCTAAGCGTCAGGGTGCGTCCATGATCATGCAGGTGGTGGACCCGGAGGCATAGAGTTTGCCATCATCTACCCCGCGTATTTCACCGATGGCTATGGCGGTTGAGCGTCCGGCATGGATCACCCTCGCCTCGGTTCGAACCGGTTGGTCCAGTTTGATCGCGCGGCTGATGTTCACCTTGTATTCAAGCGTCGTGTATATGCGGCCCTTCGGAACAATCGTCATGACAGCGCAGCCCATTGCACTGTCGAGGATCGCACCATACCAGCCCCCATGCACCCCGCGCATAGGGTTGGTCACGCTCAGCGTGGGGGTGCCTTCGAAAATCGCTTCGCCTTCATCAACATGCGTAACGGCAAAGCCCATAGTGCGGGCCATGGGCGGCGCTGTGAGTTTGCCCGCCAGAATGTCCTGCATGAATTCAAGCCCGGAGCGGGTCTTGAGGTCGTCGAGCGTTGGCATGTCATCAAGGGTCTCGGCGTAGAAAAGCGGCATGGCTTGGTCCTTGGCAGGTTTTCTGCAGGGTGAGTGAAACGCGCTGTGATTTGCAAGCGCGATTGTAAGGCCAGTCATTTGGTTCCGAGAGTGCAGCCTTCGGTCACAAAAAACCCCGGCAGGCCAGGGAGGACCATGCCGGGGCGACAGTTCTGGGTAGAACCGCCGTAAAACATGTTAGGCCACTTGCCGCAGCTCCACGCTCGGACGCAGGCCAAGTGCCATGCACGTATCGCGTGTCATCTCGGGCCGGTTGAGCGTGTAGAAATGCAGATGCTCGACACCGCCGTCGATCAGTTGGCTGCACAGCTCTGTCGCCACCGCAATGGATAACAGATCCTCGCGCCCGTCCCGAACCGCCTTTTCGAAAGCATCGTTGAGCCAACCGGGGACAGATGTTCCGCATGAGGCGGCGAACCGTTTTGCCCCTGCCCAGTTTTCAATGGGCAGAATACCAGGGATGATTGGCACTGTGATCCCGGCTGCATCGCAGGCATCGCGGAAGCGGAAGTAGGTATCGGCCTCAAAGAAGAACTGCGTAATTGCCTCATCCGCACCCGCGTCGATCTTCCGTTTGAGCCAGTCTATATTGTCAGCCTGTGATGTCGCTTCAGGATGGATTTCCGGATAGGCGCCGACCCGGATCTTGAAACGGTTCATGTCTGCCAGCGCACGGATCAGCTCACAGCTGTTGGCGAACCCATCCGGATGTGGCGTGAATTGGTTTGCGCCTTTTGGCGGATCACCCCGCAGAGCGACCAGTTCCTTGACGCCAGCCGCTGCAAACTCTTCTGCGATGGCAAGGGTTTCTTCCCGGCTCGCATCCACGCAAGTCAGGTGCGCGGCGACGTTAAGCCCTGCGGAGCCGCGCAACGCTTTCACCGCATCGCGCGTCAAATCACGGGTTGTGCCGCCCGCGCCATAGGTCACAGACACGAAAGTGGGGTCCAGCGTGGCAAGTGATTGCACCGTGTCCCAAAGCCGGAACGAGGCTTCTAAATCACGGGGTGGGAAAAACTCGAATGAGACGGAAGGTGTCTGAGACGTTGGAAATGACATGTTGCGCGGTCCTGAAAAGCGTGACGTTGCCCTCTTGTGGCAAGACGTATAAAATGAGGCAACTTCATAAAATTCATGGTTTGAATGAGCCTGACTAATAATAAACGGCAGAACCCATGCACATAGACTTTCGTCATCTCCGCACGATCCGCGCCATTCATCATGCGGGCGGGTTGGCGCGCGCGGCGGATCTGTTGCACATCACGCAATCCGCGCTGAGCCACCAGATCAAGGGCTTGGAAGATCAAGCCGGGGTGGAGCTTTTTGTGCGTCGATCAAAACCTTTGCGGCTTTCTGCAGCTGGGATGCGCTTGCTACGCGTAGCAGAAAAGGTGTTGCCGGAGATCGAGGCGCTTGAGGCAGAGTTCGACGGGTTGCGTCAGGGCAGTGCCGGGCGCTTGCATATCGCGATTGAGTGTCACGCGTGTTTTGAGTGGCTGTTCCCGGTGTTGGAACGATTTCGCCAGAACTGGGGTGACGTGGACGTGGACATCCGCCCCGGGCTTGCTTTTGACGCGCTACCGGCCTTGCAAAAAGAAGAGGTCGATCTGGTGGTCTCTTCCGACCCTGAAGAGCTGGCCGGTGTGGAGTTTAAGCCTCTCTTTGACTACGAGCCGCTGTTCGTTGCGGCGGCCTCGCACCCCTTGGCCGCAAAAGATTTCATCGAAGCCAAGGACCTGCGCAATGAAACGCTGATCACCTACCCGGTTGAGCGGACGCGGCTGGACGTGTTCACCGAGTTGCTGACGCCCGCACGCGTGGAACCACGCGCGGTCCGGCAGGTGGAACTGACCGCGGTAATCCTTTTGCTTGTTGCGTCCAATCGCGGCGTTGCCGTCATGCCGGACTGGGTGCTGAGGGAGCAACGTACGCATTCAGGCTACGTCACTCGCCCGATCACGGAAGGGGGCGTCACCAAACGGCTCTATGCAGCCATTCGAACCGAGGATGAGGACAAACCCTTTATGGCCCATTTGTTGCGTCTGGCCCGTGAGATACCGGTGAAGATGCAGCGGCCTTTGACGCCTATGCCGTGAAACGCTGACTGATTAACTGAACCGACCTGGCCGGTAAGGCGTCAGCCAAGCGGAGGAATGGTTGGTTTCGCCCTGAATCACCTCTGATGAGATCAATTCCCCCATCACAGCCGCTAGGGTAATACCGGAATGCATCGTCGCTGCGTAAAGCCCGGGCGCGACCTGTCCAACGGCAGGCAGCCCGTCTTGCGGCATTGGGCGGCGGGCAAGCATGGTCTCGGACAGGATTAAGGGTATGTCAGGTAACATTGCCTGAAGGCGCGCGAGCATATCCTGTGCGGCGGCTTCGAGATCGTTGGGCGGGGCATCCGCGTCATCACTTTGATGGCCCACGGCGGCGGGCAGCATCAGAGACCCATCCGGCAGCTGGCGCACTTCTCCTACATCGCTGACCAATATGTGGTTCAACACGGGGTCGACAGCGTGGGTTTTGATAACCAGGGCCGGTCGGTGAAGCATGGGCAGGGAAATGTCGAGCGTGTTCAAGAGGTTCGCGGTTGCGACGCCCGTACACAGAACAACGTGATCGGCCGAAATCTCACCCATATCGGTGCGAACCCCAGTGATCTGATTGTCGGTCTGCAAGACGCCTTGAACGGCAATCCCGCGTATCACCCGTGCGCCTTCGACTTGCGCTGCATTCAGAAGGCGAGCGGCAAGGGCGCCCGGTTCTGCGGCGGCTTCGTCGGGTAGAAACAGCGCATGCTCAGGCGGGTTGGCCACGTGCGGTTCCATTTGAGTAAACCGATCCGCGTCAACCTTCTCCACGCGGTAGCCTAGATCAGACAGTGCCGCGCCTTGCGCGTCCAGCTCTTCCTGCGTGCCTTCCCAAAGCAGGCATCCCGACCACGCAATCGGCAGGTTCAGATGCTTGGCCATGCGGTGATAAGCCGAAATGCCTTCCACCCTCAGGCGGAAGTGGTCTTCATTGAGAAAAAACGATGCGTTGATCCAGCCGAATGAGGCCGCAGTCGCCGCAGGCAAACCGGCATCCACTACCGTCACCTGTGCACCGCTGCGCGCAAGGTTCCAAGCGGTAGCGGCCCCAATGACGCCTGCGCCGACAACGATGATCTTGACAGCCATGCAACGCCCCATGTCATTTGCTGATTTTTCAGTCTGACCCGCGCCAAGCTGCACGGCAAGGCAAAGATATCGTGCCATAAGCCTCGGTTTCGTTGACACCGGCGAAGTGATCGGAAAAGGTCACGGTCATGTTTGGTTTCTGTACCGACCCTGAATTGCTCGGCAATGTGCGCTGGATGGCCTGTTATCTGACGACAGGCAAGCACATGCAGATGTACGTGTCGTTCTTTGTCGTACTGTCGCTTCTGGCCATCACGGCGCCCACAGCATTGCTCTTTGGCTTTGGCGGCGCGACTGCGGCGCGGTCCCAGATCGCGCCGGTTCGTTGGTTCGGCAAAGGCTACATCGCCATCGTGCGCGGTGTGCCTGACATCGCGTTTTTCATGTTCTTCGTCATCGCCCTTGACCAGTTCTTTGAATGGATCCGGCACTCTGTCAAATGCCCGGACTGGACGGAGCCCATTCGCCAAGGCAACGATTTCATCGTTTGCGCCCAGGCCAAACTGCCGCTGGGTACCTCGCCGCAATGGATGCATGAAACCTACGGGTTCTTCCTGGCTGTA
Organism: uncultured Roseovarius sp.; assembly: GCA_963422235.2. GTDB lineage: Bacteria > Pseudomonadota > Alphaproteobacteria > Rhodobacterales > Rhodobacteraceae > Roseovarius. The sequence continues at coordinate 324,778 of CAXMWV010000002.1, read as the reverse complement.
CTGACATTCGCCATCGTATTCGGGGCCTTTGCGGCCCAGGTGCTTTACGGCGCGATGAATGCGGTGCCGCGCGCGCAACTGGAAACGGCGGAGGCTTACGGCATGACACGCCGGCAGAGTTTCTGGCGCATTCTGGTGCCTCAAATGTGGCTCTACGCGCTTCCGGGGCTGTCTAACCTTTGGATGGTGTTGATCAAGGCGACGCCATTGCTGTTTCTCTTGGGCGTCGAAGACATCGTTTATTGGGCGCGCGAGTTGGGCGCCACGGTCAACCCACGCTTCACCGACTACCCCCATGGCGATTGGCGCATGTGGTACTTCCTCGCGCTGTTGGTTTTCTACCTGGGCTTCACGCGGGTGTCTGAGATCTTCCTTGAACGTCTCATGGTGCGGCTCAGCCACGGGCAGGCCACCACGGGCGGCGAAGCGCAGAGGAAAGCAGCATGAGTTGCGCCCAGACCTTTCAGGATTTCGCATTACGCAGTGTTGGTTATGGTGCGGCGCGATTGCCGGTTGATGACTTCACGCTTTGCCAACACTTCGTTCTGATCGGCTCTGGTCTGATTTGGAACGTGTATTTCGGCATTATTGCTTTGGTGAGCGGGTTTTTCCTCGCCACCGTGGTGGCGCTGGGCAAAGCGTCGAGCCATCGGGTGTATCGCAAAGTCTCTGAGTGGTTCATCTTCGTCTTCCGGGGATCGCCGCTCTTCATTCAGTTCTTCTTTGCGTATTTCCTGTTCCTGTCCTTTAAGTCGGTGCATCCGTTCTTTGACGTGTTCACCTCCGCCTGGCTGGGGGCGTTGATCGTTCTGTTCCTGAACACAGCTGCTTACTCAGGCGAGATTTTCTATGGCGCGTTACGGGCGATCCCGAAGGGCGATGTGGAATCAGCGGATGCCTATGGTTTTTCCGGATGGCCGCGGTTCAAGCGCATTGTCTGGCCGACCATGCTGCGGCTGGCCTGGCCCGCGTACACGAACGAGGCAATCTTTCTGTTTCATGCGACGACATTGGTGTTCTTCTCTGGTTTCCCTACGTGGAATCAACGTGGGGACGCGCTCTACTACGCCCGGTACTTTGCGGATAAAACGTTCAACCCGTTCATTCCCTACCCGATCCTTGCGCTTTACTTCATTGTGCTCACGCTGATCCTGATTGGAATTTTCGGACTGGTGAACCGCCGCTTGAACCGGCATCTGCCGCAAGAGGCGCGTCGGGGTCTGAAGGTGCGGATGAACCTGATCCGGTAATCGGCTTGACGTGCGCCGTTGCGCGCCGCATGTCTCCCACGATCCGATCTACAAGAGATGCCCATGGCCCAGCTTCAGTTTTCCGAAGGTGTCACACGCCTTGCAACCGAATCCGCCTTCGTGGTCTTGGCCCGCGCCAATGCGTTGGCCGCGCAAGGCCGGGACATCATCAATCTTGGGATCGGTCAGCCCGATTTTGCCACGCCCGACCATATCGTTGAGGCCGGGATCAAGGCGCTGAGAGACGGTCATCACGGCTACACCCCCGCTAACGGATTGCCTGCGTTGCGGGAGGCCGTCGCGGCAGACTTGCACAGGCGCCACGGCGTTGACGTAAACCCCGATCATGTGGTCGTTGTACCCGGTGGAAAGCCCACGATGTTTTTTGCCATCACCATGTTTGGCGCGCTGGGGGCCGAAATTCTCTACCCCAACCCCGGCTTCCCAATTTACGAATCCGTTATTCGCTATGCCGGGGCCACGCCTGTCCCGATTGCGCTCAAAAAAGAAAACGGGTTTGCCTTCTCTGCTCAGGCCGTCCTGGACCAGATCACGCCCAAAACCCGGCTTTTGATCATTAACAGTCCGGCGAACCCAACGGGCGGTGTAACACCGAAAGAAGAGGTGGATGCATTGGTTGCAGGTTTGGAGGCTTACCCCCATGTGGCGATCCTGTCGGACGAGATTTACTCCAACATGCTCTATGACGGGCGAGAACACGTGAGCCTGCTGCAATACCCCGAAATCCGCGACCGGGTGATCATGCTGGATGGTTGGTCAAAAACCTATGCCATGACCGGATGGCGCTTGGGGTATGCCGTTTGGCCGGAACAGGCGGTGGAATACGCGACGCGGCTTTGCATCAACGACCATTCCTGCGTGAACGCCGCCGCACAGATGGCGGGCATTGCCGCCCTCAATGGTCCTCAAGACGCCATGCATACGATGATGGCGCAATTCGATACCCGCCGGAAAGTGATCGTCGATGCGCTGAACGATCTGCCCGGAGTGCACTGTGCCGACGCGGCTGGGGCGTTTTACGCATTTCCAAACATTAGCGGCACCGGCCTGTCCGCAAAAGAAGCGCAGGATTTGTTCCTTGAGACGGCGGGCGTGGCCACCATTGCGGGTACGTCCTTTGGTGCGTTCGGAGAAGGATTTGTCCGGTTCTCCTATGCCAACAGCACCGAGAACATTCAGGAGGCTATATCGCGCATTGACCAAGTGCTTCAAACGCGCAGTTAAGCGGTTGGCACCCCGGCCCATTTGCGAACGGCGTCAAGAAGCAACCCGAAAGGGCGGCTGACAACCAGCATCATGATCGCCGCTGATCCGAGCGCGGTCAGCATTTCCGTTCTGTCGGCGCCCGCGACCCAAAGCGTTACAGCGTAGATCGGCAATTGAAATGACAGGAACGCGGCGCTGTCCACGATCGTTTTTGTCATGTTGCCTTCGGGCTTGAGGGTTTGAAACACCCCATCGCGCCACATGCCATACGGGCGACCCGTCAATACCATCAACGGCATCATGATCAGCCGTGCGGTCAGCACCTCCATCGGTTCCATCCCGGCGATGAAAAGTTCGATGCAAGCGGCCAGGATCGTGAAGACGACGACAGAAACAGTGGTATCGACGATGAATTTACGCATGGTTTCGCGCTATCTCAACGCGCCGCATAAGTCGAGATTTTCGATTTGCGACTCTTGAAGGATCAGGGGCTCGAAAAAATGCGATTGCTGTTGCGGTCTACCCCTCTATCCTCATCGCAGTCAGCACAGTGAAAAGGATGCATCCATGAAACTCTTGCGATACGGATCGGTTGGTCAGGAAAGGGCCGGGCTTCTGGATGCGGACGGCAATGTGCGGGATCTGTCGCATTACGTTGAAGATCTGGGCGGTGCCTCTGTGTCGATCGAGGCGTTGGATGCGTTGCGTGATCTTGACCCTGCCGGCCTGCCTTTGATCAATGAGCCCGGGCGGATCGCCGGATGTTTGTCTCATGTGCCGAACTTCTTCGCCATCGGGTTAAACTACAAGAAACACGCCGCCGAAATCGGCTCTGAGCCGCCCAAGGAACCCATCATTTTCAGCAAAGCCACGTCTTCGCTTTCTGGCCCGTTCGATTCTCTGATCTTGCCGCGCACGTCTGAAAAAAGCGATTGGGAGGTCGAGCTGGGTGTCGTCATCGGGCGCACCGCGCTTTACGTGAGCGAGGACGACGCACTGGATTACGTGTCAGGGTATTGTGTTGTGAATGACGTTTCTGAACGCGCCTTTCAGCTAGAGCATGGCGGGCAGTGGATCAAAGGCAAATCCGCGCCGGGTTTCGGGCCGACAGGGCCATGGTTGGTGAGTGCCGATGAGGTGGGCGATCCGCAGAACCTGTCACTTTCGACAACGGTGAATGGTGAAACCATGCAGTCGAGCTCCACCTCCGACATGATTTTCAGCGTTGCGGAAATTGTCGCCTACATGAGCCGGTTCATGGAACTGCAGCCCGGCGATCTGATCTGCACTGGCACCCCGTCGGGTGTTGGCCTTGGCATGTCACCGCAGCGTTTCCTGAAGCCCGGAGATGTCATGGAGGTCGAAGTGGAAGGCCTCGGAAAGCAACGACAAGAGGTTGTTGCGGCCAGTTAGGAAACGCCGCTGATTTACATGTATTCGACAGTGAATTAACCTGATTGGTCATATGACCCCATCAGACAACCGCCCTGTCCAAATCTCCGTTCTCGTGGTGCCGCACTTCAACCTGTCGGCCACCACCGGGTTCATCGATCCGTTTCGCGTTGCCAATTACCTTGAAGGCGAGGTGCTTTTTCGCTGGGATGTGATCTCGGAACAGGGTGGCGCCTGTCAGGCCTCCAACGGGATGACGGTTGAGACCACCAAGCTCAGCGATATTGCCTCCTCACGCCGTGACATGGTGATTGTCTCAAGCTCGTGGTCGCCTGATGCGCACAGCCGCCCGTCGCTGCATGCAGCGCTGTGGCGATGGGCGAGACAGGGCGCAACGCTGGGCGGTATTGATACAGGCGCGTTCATTCTGGCCGAGGCCGGGCTTTTGGCGGGCAAGCGGACCACCGTACATTATGAGCATATTGACGCGTTTGGAGAACTCTACCCGGACATCGAACTGACCGAGGATTTGTTTGTCTATGACGGCAACATGATCAGCTGTAGCGGCGGAAGCGCATCGGTGGATTTTGCCCTAAACATCCTGCGCGGCACACATGGGGATGCGATGGCCAATGCCACCGCGCGGTATCTCTTTCACCAATCCGTGCGTCCGCCGGGCAGCCAGCAGAACACTGATTTCGTGGAACCCATCGGCACCACGACACCGCGCCATGTGCGCCGCGCGATTGCCTTGATGGAACAGAACCTCGAACATCCCATGCCGATTGCCGAGATTTGTGAGGAGGCGGGGGTTTCACATCGTCAGTTGGATCGGCTGTTTCAAACCTACGTCAAGAAAAGCCCCGCCGCCTACTACCGTGACATTCGGCTGGACCGGGCACGGGGGCTTGTCACGCAAACGGACATGCCGCTTTCGCAGGTGGCAATTGCGTCAGGCTTTGCCAGCCAGGTGCATTTCAGCCGCGCCTATCGCACACGCTTTGGTCTGCCTCCGCGCCAGGACAGGATCGAGGGCCGCGTGCCGTTTGAATTCCGCGCATGGCCGATGCACCGGACGGGCCGTTGATAGTCTCAGCTTGGGAGTGAGTGGCTTGTCCAATAGCTATCGGATCACTATCACCTTAGCTTGTTCATCCATGTGAAAGGCCGCAGCCATGCCAATTCCCACCACATGCATAGGCGCCTACCCCAAACCGGAGTACGTTCCAATCTCGGATTGGTTTCAGGTGAACCATGCTGAGGATGACTACAATGAACGGGTGACCAAGGGCTGGTCGGACGAGGTCATGCAAAAGCACCGCGACTTGTTTGACAAAGCCACTGCAGACGTGGTGGCCGATCAGATCGCCTGCGGCATAGACCTGCCCACCGATGGGGAAATTCGGCGCGAGAACTACGTGCACTACCAATGCCGCCACTTCGCCGGTTTCGACTTTGAAAATCTGACAGAACGCTCCATGCGTAACGATGCGTACTCGACGTTTCTGCCGACGATCCGAGGCAAGGTTTTTGCCGAAGACAATCAAACGCTGGTCCGTGATTGGCAGGTGGCTGAGGCCGCGGCAGGGCGGCCCGTCAAGATCACGCTACCCGGCCCGATGACGATTTCGGACACAACCGCTGACGCATTTTACGGTGATGCCGGGGCGCTCGCCCGGGACCTCGCCGATGCGCTCAACACACAGGTCCGTGCACTGGCCGATGCAGGCTGCCGCAACATCCAAGTGGACGAACCGATCTTCGCACGCAAACCTGTGGAGGCCTTGGACTATGGGATGGAGACGCTGGAGCGCTGTTTTCATGGCGTGCCCACGGACGTGAACCGGGTTGTGCATATGTGTTGCGGTTATCCGTGCGAATTGGATGATGTGGATTATCCTAAGGCTGATCAGGATTCCTATATGCAAATAGCAAAATCCGTGGATGGGCTGACAGATCAGATCTCAATTGAGGATGCACACCGTTACAATCCTGCAGATCTCTTCGAACGCTTTGACAAGTCTTCTTTGATCGTCGGTTTCGTCACGATTGCCTCCAGCCGGGTAGAACCGGTCGACGAAATCCGGGCACGGATGGACACGGTGATGGAGCATCTACCCAAAGAGCGCCTGATCGCCGCCCCGGATTGCGGGCTGGGTTTTCTGGGCCGTGAACTTGCTATGAAAAAACTGAAAAACCTCTGCGACGCGGCGCGATCCTTTTGACGATCTAGGTGACGATGCGCTGATTACCCTGTCGTTTTTGGCACACCCGCGATGTCGCTCAGCGGGCCGGGATCAAGGCGGAAAATATGCTCTGCCATGCTTTGTGCGAAGACTTCCCTGACCAACGGATCATGACCCGGTACAATCAGTTTGGGCCGTGAGGCAAGCTGTGCCAGTCGCGTGTACCCCCGCAGCATCTCATCCAGATCACTGATGATCGGAAACGGTTTTCGTGACCACAGGTTCTCATAGTAATGCGCGCCATCTGAGGCGAGCACCATCCACCCCACTTGCGTGCGAACCCGAACAGCCTGCATGCCTTTCGAATGCCCACCAATCCGGTGCACGCTGACCCCATCCACGATCTCCGTATCATGGTCATGGAAGGTCAGTTTCCCGGCATAAAGCCTGCGCACCGCTTCGCAGACATGCTCGCCAGTAAAGGGTGCATGTGCTTCAGGTGAACACATGCACGGCCCCGTCGCAAAGGCCATCTCGGCGGCTTGCAGGTGAATATGCGCGTTGGGGAAAAGCGCAAGACCGCCTGCGTGGTCATAGTGGAGATGCGTGACAATGATCTCATTCACGTCCTCGGGGCGCAGCCCGAAAGGTGTCAGCGCTTCACGCGGGTCCAGCCGAATAGGTCGTCCACGCGCGATTGCTTCTTTCTCATCGTAGCCTGTGTCGACCACGATCACGCGATCGCCTTGCCGCAGAACCCAAATGAAGTAATCCATCGCATGGGGCAGGTCATGGGCATCATCAATGATAAAACTGTCCGCCCGTGTCCGCGCGTTGCGGTCCGCGTACTTGACGGCGTAGACCTCCCAAGTATTGGCCAAGCTCATCGGATGACCTCATCGAAGGTCGCCACGTCTTTTCCCGCCACCATGTTCGCAACGGCTTTGTCAAAAGACAGAAAATGCGCACTGGCCAGGTGAGCATCAAAGGCTGCACGGTCGTCATAAATTTCATAGAGGAATACGATGTCGCCGTCGCGGCAGATGTCGAATTGCTGGCATCCCGGTTCCGTATTGCGCGAAATGTGGGCGTTTTCGGTCATAAGCGGCAGGAATGCCTCCATCCGACCGGGATGAATATCAAAGCGCACGGTGACAGCGTACATGGTTGGGTCCTGCTTGGTCTTGTTTGTGGACACCTTGGCAGAAACCCATGCAGGCACGCTAGCCCGCTTTTTCAAGCGGGACAGTCTAGCCCCTTCATCAGGGTTGTCAGACTGCAGCGGTGGGGTATGAAGTTTGTGACGACTTTCATGAGGACCTGCGCCATGACCTTTACTTTCAAGATTGCAGTGTTTGAGGGCGATGGCATCGGCCCCGAGATCATCGCACCCACTGTGGAATTGCTGCGTGGTTTGGCCGATGGGGCAGGGTACGGGCTTGAATTTGAACCCGCACCTGCTGGGGCTGCACATTATGCCAAAACGGGAGAATCTCTGCCGGAAAGTTCAATGAAAACAGCGAGAAACGCGGATGCGATCCTGCTCTCTGCGATGGGCTTGCCGGATGTGCGTTACCCGGACGGGACAGAGATTTCGCCGCAGATCGAGTTGCGCAAAGCCTTGGACCTGTTCGCCGGCGTACGTCCCGTGACCGTGCGCGCAGGGCAGCAAAGCCCACTTGCCTTGCCCCAGGGACAAGAGATTGATTTCGTGCTGATCCGGGAAAGCACCGAAGGCCTTTTCTTTAGCCAAGGCGCGGGCGAAGTGACAGATGACGAGGCGCGCGAGACGCTGGTGATCACGCGTGGGACGTCAGAAAAGCTGTTCCGTTTTGCTTTTGATCTGGCTGCTGAGCGCAAGGCTTCGGGGCGTGGGCCGGGACGTGTGACTTGCGTGGACAAGGCCAATGTGTTTCGCGCTTTCGCGTTCTTTCGTGCGCTTTTCGACCAGGAAGCCGCGCGTCGCCCGGACCTGTCCGCCGATCACGCCTATGTCGATGCCACCGCGCTTTGGATGGTGCAAAAACCCTGGGATTTTGACGTGCTGGTCACCGAAAACATGTTCGGTGACATCCTGTCTGATCTCGGGGCAGGCTTGATGGGCGGTTTGGGCCTTGCACCCTCAGCTGATATCGGGCTGGAGCATGCCGTGTTCCAGCCCTGTCATGGTTCTGCGCCTGACATTGCCGGGCAAGGCGTGGCGAACCCGGGTAGTGTCTCAGTTTGAAAATCAACATGTATACCGCTCCCCAAATTTGCATCAGGGAGCGGGTGTTTTAAAATTTATACATTAAACCCACGCGGATCGCTTTTTGTTTTCCCGCTGCTTCAAAACTCACATCGTTATACTCATATTTCTCCATGCCGTAGTCGGCATATTCAGCTTGTACAAACATGGCGAGTTGATCAGTCAGATCAAAGTCTGCCCCAATTGCAAGTTTCCAGCCCACGTGGGTCGCTGAATCATCAAAAACGACCATATTATTGTAAGTAGAAGAGGCTTTAGCGGTTGCATTGGCTATAGAAATGCCGCCAGCAACGTAAGGTGAAATTTCACCCAGATCGATTCCAAAGCGAGTCAGAATGTCCGCACTCCAATTGATCTCAGCTTTACCTGATATTCCATCACCTCCAAAAGCGTATGCGCCTTCTAATGCTGTGGTTTCCTTGTTCAATGCTATGTGCGGACCAAAGAAAGTACGGTCACCAACTGGAATTGTGTAGCGGCCCGCAATACCAAAAACTAAATTTTGTTCGCGCTCATCTGCTCCTCCGGCCTCAAATGTCCAATTTGATGTTCCAGTCGTAATGCCACCACTGAATGTTCCCGGCTCCGCCGAAGCGGTTGAATACATTGCCCAACAAAATGTCAGAACGATTGCCAATATTGATCTCATCAGGTTTCTCCCTGTTGTTTGCAACACACCCAGCGTGGTGCCGGGCCATTGCAAACATCTATCAACGAGAGAGTGTCCCTGCTTATTCGCCAAGGCTCGGGAAGCTACTCCGGGCCGCAACTGGCTTATTCGGCAGGTGGCCCGGCATAGCTGGCTGATAGTTGTTTGCGAAGGCGAGGCTGTGGTGATTCGATGGCTAAAGCAAGGAAAAATTTCATTTTGACGACGGAATCAAAAACGTGGTACGTATAAACACCAACGATTGCCTAAGAGGACAAAACGCCATGCCCAAGGGACCACAAGGTCAGAAGCGCCCGGCAGATGTGATTGGCAACGCGGTCATGGTTGCGCGGATCGCTACAGGTGAGGCGCTGGAAACGGGCTACAAACAACCCGCCAAGCGCAAGAGCGGACTCGCTGGGTCAAAAGCACGTGCGCAGAATTTGTCGCCCGAAGACAGGACAGCGATTGCGCGCAAAGCGGCAAACGCGAGGTGGAAATGAGTACTTTTGCTGCGGCAAAAACCATTTTTGATTTGAAAGATAGGAAGGTAGACCACCTTTCGATGCAAAAACTGTTGTATCTGTCGCATATGATCAGTCTTGGAGAGAATAACAAACGTCTAATTACAAGAGATTTTGAAGCTTGGGACTACGGTCCTGTAGAGCCAAGCTTGTATCAAAAATTAAAGGCTTACGGATCATCTGACATCGCTGATATTTTCTTTGTAGAGCCTTACAATGAAACAAGCAACGAGTACGATTCTATCAAATTTATAGTTGACGAGCTTGGAGATGTACCATCCCGCCGCTTAGTTGCAATAACTCATCACAGTGACGGGGCGTGGTCCAAGTGTTATAAACTCGGCATACGCGGTATCACCATACCAGACAGATTAATTCTTGAAGAATACAATGACAGAATTAAACAGTCAGAATCCTAAACCAGATTTTAGTAAAATAGATGAGAGTTCTGAAGATAGCGCAATCGATAATCTTCAAAAGAAACTCAATTCACTTGAAGACCGTAGGCGTGAAGAAAGGTTCTATTGGATTTGTGGTTTAGTGCTTGTTTTTGATGTTTTTGCATTCGGAATGATGGAGACTTGGGCAGGCCCTATTGCACTAACTCTTATTCAGATTGTGGTTATTGTTCCGTTGGGGCGAAGTTTGGGAGTTGATAGCATTTGGACGCTCACGGAAAGAATTATCAGCAAGTGGGATGGAAAGTTTGGTTCATAATGAACTTTTAACTTGATAAATTAATTTAAATCACTATATCAGTAGCATGAACAAGCTACCTACACATAAGCGCGTCATGATTTTGAATATGCTGGTTGAAGGCATGTCCATGCGTTCGATCAGCCGGACAGTTGGCGTTTCCATCAACACGGTCACAAAACTGCTGGTCGAGGCTGGTGAAGCTTGCGCCGAATACCACGACAAGACAGTGCGTGACGTTCCCGCCAGCCGCGTCCAGTGCGATGAAATCTGGTCGTTCTGCTACGCCAAGGACAAGAAGGTAAAGACCGCCAAATCCGCTCCTGATGGCGCTGGGGATGTATGGACGTGGACGGCTATCGAAAGCGATCACAAAATGATCCTTGCGTGGGAAGTCGGTGATCGCTCCGGGGCCACAGCCATTGAGTTCATGGACGATCTACGGTCGCGCCTGGCAAACCGTGTTCAACTCACTACGGACGGCCACAAGGCGTATCTGGAAGCCGTAGAGGGCGCGTTTGGTGGGGATGTGGACTACGCCCAGTTGGTCAAGATGTATGGCGGGGAAACAGGCTCCAAAGGCCATGAGAAGAAATATTCACCAGCTGAGTGCACAGGTATCAAAAAACGCCGTGTTGAGGGTAATCCCGACATGAGCGACGTAAGTACCTCTTACGTGGAACGACAGAATCTCACCATGCGCATGGGAATGCGCCGTTTCACGCGGCTGACAAATGCGTTTTCCAAGAAACTGGAAAACCACATTCACATGCTGAGCCTGTATTTCGTGCACTACAACTTCGTGCGCATTCACAAGAGCCTCAAGGTCACCCCGGCAATAGAAGCGGGGATCTGCGACACTCTGCACGATATGGAATGGATTGTCGGCTTGATTGATGCTCGGGCACCGCAACCCAAGCGGCCAAGCGCCTATAGGAAACGTCAGACAGAATTTTTAAACTGAGACACTACCCGAACCCGTTTGCGATGATCCTGTCGGCGGCGATGATGCTGGATTGGCTGGGCGTGAAGCATGGGGTCGAAGAGATGCGTGCTCATGGCACGGCATTGCGAGAAGCGGTGGATCGCGTCGTCGCGGAAGGTCGTGCATTGACCCGCGATTTAGGCGGGGACGCGGGCACTCAAGAGGCGGCAAACGCGGTCGCTGACGCCTTGCGGGCAGGGCAATGACGGTTTTGCGTGTCGCGGGGCTAGGTGCTGGGTATTTCAGCCGATTTCACTACGAAAGCTGGGCACGCATGGATCTCGTTGCGCTTGTTGGTGCGTGCGACAAGGACCTGGCCAAAGCACGAGAGACCGGCCTTCCGGCATTTGATGATCCGCAAGAGATGCTGGATAGGGCCAAACCAGACCTGCTTGACGTGATTGTCCCGCCCGATAGTCACGCGGCTGCGATCAGGCTTGCTTTGGACGCGGGCGTGAAGACCATTGTTTGCCAAAAGCCGTTTTGTCGTGATCTGAAGGAGGCGCACGAGATCGTTCAAGCGGCCAGGGCAACCGATACCACATTGGTAATTCATGAAAACTTCAGGTTTCAGCCGTGGTACCGCGCGCTGAAATCTGAGTTGCAGCAGGGCCGGGTGGGTCGACTTATGCAGATCACCTTTCGCTTTCGCCCGGGCGATGGTCAGGGCCCCGATGCGTATCTCGACCGACAGCCATATTTTCAGAAAATGGAACGCTTTCTGGTGCATGAAACCGCCGTGCATTGGGTGGATACATTCAGATACCTTTGTGGCGATCCTGAAGGAGTTTACGCCGATCTGCGCCGTGTGAACCCGGTGATTGCGGGCGAGGATGCGGGGGTTATTCTGTTTTCGCATCCTCAAGGCGTGCGAACGATGTTTGACGGCAATCGCAACCTAGATCACGCCGCCGACAACACGCGACGCACGATGGGGGAGGCGCTGGTTGAAGGCGATGCCGGCATGATTTCCCTGCGCGGGGATGGGTCGCTTTGGCACCGCGCGTTTGGGGCGATGGAAGAGACCTGTTTGCTGGAGCCGGATACGTGGGACGGCTTTGGAGGGGATTGTGTCCATGCGTTGCAAACTCATGTCGTGCGCGGGGTGCTCGATGGCGCACCGTTGGAGAACGAAGCGGCTGACTATCTGCGTGTGATCGAGATTGAAGAGGCGATTTACAGGTCGGCGGAGACGGGAACGAGGCAGGATTTGACTTAGTCAGGTTTTGCGGGCTGGGAGGACCTTGCCTTCGCAGATGCCGAAGCCCACACGGTAGCCGTCGCCTGTAGCATAACCGCGCAACCTGACCTGATCGCCGTCTTCGAGGAAGTGCCGGGTCTCGCCACTGTCCAGAACCACCTCTTCCGTCCCGCCCCAGCTCAGTTCAAGCATGGAGCCGCGTGGGCTGCGCTCATCGCCTGATATGGTGCCGGACCCCAGAAGATCACCTACCCGCATCGGACAGCCGCTGCTGCTGTGATGCGCCAGTTGTTGCGCGGCGGAGTAGTAGAGTTCGCTTGCATTGGTGCGGGTGATGGTGGTCTCGGTTTGGCCGTCCGGTGCGAGGCTGACCTCAAGGTCGATGTCGTAGAGCATTGGGCCCGTGTCTTGCAGATGGGGCAGGAGTGGAACCTCGCGTTCGGGCGCGGCCACGCGGAAGGGGTCCAGCGCTGCGGCAGGCACGATCCAGGGGCTGATCGAGGTCGCCGTGGCCTTGGCTTGGAATGGCCCAAGTGGCTGGTACTCCCAGGCCTGGATGTCGCGCGCTGACCAGTCGTTGAGGAGGACGTATCCGAAGATATTGTCCTGCGCCTCAGCGACAGTAAGAGGGTTGTCTGAGGGTTGTCCGACAATCGCGCCGAGCTCCAGCTCAAAATCGAAGCGGCGAGAAGGGGCGAAGGTGGGTTGGTCGTCCTCCGGCCCTTTGAGTTGACCATGGGGCCGGGTGACCGGCGTGCCCGAGACGACGACCGAAGAGGCACGTCCGTTATACCCGATTGGCATGTGAAGCCAGTTGGACGGCAGCGCGTTTTCGGGGCCACGGAACATGGTGCCGACATTGGTGGCGTGGTGGCGGCCTGCGTAGAAATCGGTGAACTCGGCCACCTGAAACGGCATGTGTATTTGGGCCTTTGACATGGGCGTCAGATGGGGCGATACCAGCGCCGGATCGGCATCTTCGCGCAGGAGGTTGGTCAGGCCCTCGCGGTAGGTGGACCATGCCTCTGGACCGAGCGCCATGAAGCTGTTCCAGGCGGGGTTTTGGAGGACATTTCGAGCCGGATCCGCGCGCAGAGTACCGGCAGTTTCCAGCCCCGTGGCGTCAAGGATCTGATCCCCGATGGCCACCCCACAGCGGGGCATTTCACTGCCCACGGAAAATATCCCGCAAGGCAGGTTATTTAGCGGGAAATCGCAATCAAAAGCGTTCGCTGTAGGGATAAATGAGCGTTTTAAATCGGACATAGGCAAGTTTAAACTTTAGAATTTATGACTAGGAAATCCGTCATTTCAGCCCCGGCGTGCCATCGAATTTCTTCTCAAGGCTCGTCCAGCAATCGATGTAATCGTCCTGCAAAGGGGCCTCACGCCCGGCAAATTCGGTCAGTTGCTGAGGGAAGCGGGTTTCGAACATAAACGACATTGTATCAGCCAGTTTTTCCGGCCCAAGATTGGAGTTTGATGCCCCCTCAAATGCCGTGCGATCAGGGCCGTGGGGGAGCATCATGTTGTGCAGGCTCACGCCGCCCGGGACGAAGCCTTTGGGCTTGGCATCGTACTGCCCGTAGATGTTGCCCATCAGCTCGGACATGATGTTCTTGTGGTACCACGGCGGGCGGAACGTGTTCTCGGCCACCATCCAGCGATCGCGGAAAAGAACGAAGTCGATATTGGCCGTGCCGGGGATACCAGAGGGGGCAGTGAGCACGGTGAAGATCGACGGATCGGGGTGGTCAAAGAGCACCGCGCCCACCGGGCAATAGGCGCGCAGATCGTATTTGTAGGGCGCGTAGTTGCCGTGCCATGCGACCACGTCGAGGGGGCTTTGATCTATCTCGGTGACATGGAACTGGCCGCACCATTTGACGGTGATCGTTGACGGCACTTCGCGGTCTTCAAACGCCGCGACCGGGGCTTTGAAGTCGCGCGGGTTGGCCATGCAGTTGGCCCCGATGGGGCTGCGATCCGGCAGGGCGAACTTCTGCCCGTAGTTTTCGCACACGAACCCACGGCAGGGCCCGTCGAGCACTTCCACGCGGTAGACCAGACCGCGTGGGATAATGGCGATCTCTTTGGGTTCCAAATCGATGATGCCAAGCTCTGTCGCGAACCGCAGACGCCCTTCCTGCGGCACGACCAGCAATTCGCTGTCGGCGGAATAGAAGTAGTCATTCTCCATCGATGCAGTAACCAGATAAATATGTGCGGCCATGCCCGTTTGTGTATGCACGTCCCCCGCCGTGGTCATCGTACGCATCCCCGTCAGCCAGGTGAGCGGCGTATCCGCGTGTGGCACGGGATCCCAGCGGTACTGGCCGAGGCTGACCACGTCCTCGACAATGTTCGGCGCGGATTTCCAGTAGGGCAGGTCGATTTTTTCGTAGCGGTTTGAATGCTTCACCGAAGGACGAATGCGGTAGGTCCATGTCCGCTCGGGCGGGGTGGCGGTGAAGGCGGTGCCGGAGAGTTGCTCGCCGTAGAGCCCGTAGTTGCATTTCTGGGGCGAGTTCATGCCCTGGGGCAGAGCGCCGGGCAGGGCCTCGGATTCGAAATCATTGCCGAATCCGGGCATGTAGCCGGGGGTCAGGACGGTGCCCGTCGATTGGGTCTGAGTCAGGGGGGCGATCTTGGTCATGTCTTTCCCTTTCGGTTGGATTTGGCCGCCGTCAGTGCCTCGCGCAGGACGTCCCCGTCGCCAATATGGTTGGCCAGCAGAAGGATGAGGCGGGCGTTCAACGCGGCGCTTTCGACCTCGGACAGCCCGTCATGGGTCGCGATCAGGTCGGCGTAGAAGCCATCGGGATCGGGCAGGTTTGGTGCGGTGTTGAGTTTACTCATGCCACGTCCTTCCCGCAGGCGCGATGCAGCGCGGCCCGAACAGCATCTGCGTCATATGACGGCCAGCGGGCAGCGATGTGTTGATCGGGGCGGATGAGGTAGACGGCAGAAGGTTCATCGCCAAGGTAACGCTCGATGAAGCCTTGGCTGGGAGGCCCAATATACAACCGGTGGAAGTCGATCTCACGACTGATCACGTCGCCCATTTCCGAAAATTCAATGGCTAGAAGCAGGGTGAAACCGCCGCCCAATTGATCGAGCAGAAACCCGTCCTCAAATGGCGCATCGGGGCAGGGGGCGCCGGGCCTGCTGATGGCGGGGGCGTCGGGCAGGGCATCGGGGGTGTTGAGCGGCGAGCCATCATAGATGCTGGGCACTGAAAGCCTGCCGGAATTGACCAGGGGCCGGGCGAAGGCGTGATCAGCGGCGAGGTCGAGCACAGCGTTGCGGAACATGTGGCTGACGGGCGATTTAGGCGTGATGAAATCGGTGGAGCGGGTGGAGTTCAGTACGTTTTCATCCGCCGCCGCCATGCGCTCAGAGTTGTAGCTGTCCAGAAGCGTGTCGGGTGCGTGCCCCTGCAACACCAGCCCGAGCTTCCAGCCCAGATTGTCCACATCCTGAATGCCCGAATTCGCCCCGCGCGCACCGAAGGGGGAAACCTGATGCGCCGCGTCACCCGCAAAGATCACGCGGCCATGGCGGAACTGACGCATGCGGCGGCATTGGAAGGTGTAGATCGAGGTCCAGACGAGGTCATACTCCACATCCGGGCCGAGCATGGCGGTGAGGCGGCGGCGGATGTTGTTCTCTTTGAGTTCCTCTTCGCGGTCGATGTCCCAGCCCAGCTGAAAATCCACGCGCCAGACGCCGTCGGGTTGTTTGTGCAAGAGTGCCGAGGCACCGGAATCCTTGAACGACGGCTCAAACCAGAACCAGCGTTCGGTGGGAAACTCTGCGGTCATGGTAATGTCGGCGATGAGGAAATTGTCCTCAAAAACGCGGCCTTCGAAATCGAGGCCCATCATTTTGCGCAAGGGAGAAGAGGCGCCGTCGCAGCCGATCAGCCAGTCAGCTTCGATCTGATACGGCCCGTCGGGGGTGGTGATGTCGAGGGTGACGTGGTCGTCATGTACCTCCACCGCCTCCACCCGGTTTTTGCCACGCAGATCAATCGGTGCGCCCTCTGCCTGGGCCTGATGAACGCGGTCGACCAGGAACTTCTCAAAATAAGGTTGCTGAAGGTTGATGAAGGCCGGGCAGCGATGGCCGGTTTCGGGGAGGAGGTTGAATTCAAACACTTTTCGGTCTTCGTGGAACACCTTGCCGAGGTTCCAGACAACGCCTTTTTCGATCATCTCATCACCGCATCCGTAGCGGCGGGCGATCTCCAAAGTGCGTTTGGCAAAGCAGATGGCGCGGCTGCCCTGACCGACGCCTTCATGATCGTCCAGAAGCACGACGGGAATGCCCTGCATCCCCAGATCGAGCGCGGTTGCCACGCCAATCGGTCCGCCACCCATGACGACAACTGGATGCCGCACCACCACGTCCGCATCCTGATCGGCGGACCGGGCATAGGGGTATAGCTTGAAGGCCAGGTTGTAGCGGTCGTCGAGCGGCATATCTCCTCCGTCAGGGGTCAGCCCTGCAACGCCTCCCACATCTCCAGATCGCGCTGTGCCGTCCAGATTTTAGGCGTGTCGATGCCGCGGGCTTCGTCATAGGCGCGGGCGACGTTGAAGGGGAGGCAGTGTTCGTAGATGGCGTAGTCCGAGAATTTCGGATCGCATTCGGCGCGCACGGCGTCCCAGGCGTCTTTGAGCGTGCCGCCCTTGGCCGCGACCTGAGCTGCGGGGCGGTAGGTGCTGTCAACAAAAACTCGGGTGCTGGCGATGGCGGCGTCGACCATCTCGCGCCCCACGAGCGCATCGCCGCGACCCGGCGCGATGGATTGCGGGTCATAGGCTTTGACCGCGTCGAGCGTGCCGCCCCAGTCGCCGAAATGCCCGTCGCCGCAGTAACAGGCGGAGTGGTATTCGACGATGTCACCGGTGAACATGGTCTGGGCATCGGGCACCCAGATAACGCTGTCGCCCGCCGTATGGGCGCGGCCGATCTGTTTGATCTCGACTTTGCGATTGCCAAGGTAGACGGTCATCGCATCAGAAAACGTGGTGGTGGGACAGGTGAGACCGGGGATGCTTTCGTGGCCTTCGAAAAGGCGCGGGAAGCGTTGGAATTCGCTGTCCCAGTCTTCC
This sequence comes from uncultured Roseovarius sp., assembly GCA_963422235.2. Classification (GTDB taxonomy): domain Bacteria; phylum Pseudomonadota; class Alphaproteobacteria; order Rhodobacterales; family Rhodobacteraceae; genus Roseovarius. The sequence goes on along the minus strand of CAXMWV010000002.1, from coordinate 307,300 downwards.
TGTCCGCGCTCGGCCACCATGGCGCGGGTGGTATCCGACATGATGATCTGATCGGCGCCATACGCACTGGCCCCCAGAACGCGGACAGCGTGGTAGTGGGTCAGGACCACATGGGTGATGGGTTTGTCCGTGACGGTGCGGACGCAGTCGATGACCTTTTGCGCAAGGCGTGGGGTGGCCTGGGCCTCAACAATCATGACTGCATCATCGCCAATGATCACGCCCGAGTTGGGATCGCCCTCGGCCGTGAAGGCATAGAGCCCCTCGCCAATATCGGTGAAGGAAATGGTCTTTTCCCCCATATCGCCTTGCGAGGCGAATGCCTTGGCCATGCCGTGTCCTCCCTAAACTGCGGGGAAATTTTCGTTGCAAGTGCAACGATTGTCAATATCATTTGCGTCGTCAAACCCGTTTGGAAGCCCATGTCACAGCCGTTTAACCTGTCTGATTTCCTACCCTACCGATTGGCCGTTCTGTCCGAGCGGGTCAGTCGGCGATTAGCGGTGGAATATGAGAAAAGCCACGGGCTCAGCGTCGCGGAGTGGCGGGTGCTGGTGCATCTGCAATCCGGCGGAGACATGTCCGTACGGGACATTCACGTGCGGGTCAATCTGGAAAAGCCGAGGGTGAGCCGCGCCGTGACGCACCTGGAACAGGCGGGGTTGGTTCGAAAAGGCCCGGGCCAATCTGATGGGCGTCTGATTGCCGTGTCCTTAACAGAAGCGGGCCAAGCCGCTTTGGCAGATATCCTGCCGGTGGCCAGTGAGATTGAGGCGGGTTTGTTGCAAGCGCTGAGTGCCGAGGATCAGGCGGCTTTGTACCAGATTATGGAAAAGCTGCACGGTCAGTTGGATGAAGACCCGAAGGCGCGGGCCAGATTGCCGTAGAAGATGTTCACCCGCGCCATTTGCGGCCAAGGCCGACTTCCATGGAAATCAGGACATCACCTTCCACTCGTCCAGAGCGCCCGGTGCATGTTCGTTCAGCAAGTCTTTCAGTGGTCCAATATGGTCTTCGTACTTTTGCCAGCGGGCGACAGAACGGCTGTAGATCGGCTCTCGTACTTGGGCGATGGAGGCCGTATTCACGCGGTGCGATGACGCCTCGTGGTCGAGAACGCTTTCGTTCCACTCCAGCCCCACGAAATCGAGGATGTTGCGGATCTCTTCCTCGGTCGCATCAACGACCTTTTCGTAATAGACCTCGCGCACTTGATCCGGGAAGGCGTCAGTCCACTTAGCCACGTCTTTGTAGTATTGGGCAAAGAACACGGCCATGTTTTCAAAATCGCTTGAGAACGGCTGGTTCTGTCCGAAATGCTGGAAGTAGTTCGACAGCAGGCAATCCAGCGGGTGGCGGCGCATGATCAGGAACTTCGCGCGGGGCAGGGCCAGAGCAAGAAGACCGATATTGCGGTGGTTGGCGGGCATCTTGTCGGTGAAGAAGGTAGAGCGGATGCCCTCGGCGCGTACAGCAGAGACATAGTCTTCGCCCAGACGCTTGAAATCGTCGGCAATGACATCGTCATCTTCAAGCTCATCACCAAGTGCCTGACCAAGACGCTGGTTCTGCTGAAGTGCAACCAGAGCGGCCGACATCTCACCACCGGCCTGCACTTCTGGATGACGGGAGAGCATTTGCTCGGTCAGCGTGGTGCCTGACCGCGGCATACCACAGATGAAGATCGGAGCCACGGCATCCAAGCCGCCACCCGAGCAACGTTCGATCAGCGCAGGTGTCGAAAACTCCCGCAGGCGGGTGTTGCGTTCCAGGAAACTGTCCTTCTGGAACGGGTGCAGCTCTTTGTTGATGTCGTTGGCTTTCTTGAAAAAATCGAAGGCCGTGGCGTAATCGCCCATGTCGTCATAGGCCTTGCCAGCCGCGAAATAGAGCGTGCTTTTGCCAGGATCCTGCAAATTGTCCACGCGTTCGAGGAAGCTTTACATGATCTTGAACTCTGGTGAGTCTTCCTTGGTTTTGCGCAGGTGGATCAAACGGGACAGGGACGGTAGACCAACTGGCGGGCGGCTCGAGGCATAGAGAAGCGCCTCCGCTGCTTCATCTACGCGGCCTGCTGAAGCGAGGGCATTGCCCAGATGCAGGTACGGCTCTGTCGCCTGTGGAAGAAGCTCAATCGCACGACGGGCATGGTACTCAGCCGTGTCATGACGTTCACGCCGGTAAAGCGCTGCTGAAAGACGCGTGTGGATTGCACCGTCCAGCGGGTTGATCGACAGAGCCTTGAACAGGACGTCCACGGCCTGTTCGAAGTTGTTGGTTTCCATGTAAGCCGTGCCAAGGTTGGTATGGGCATCGAGCAAACGACCATCAAGTTCAACCGCCCGCTTGAGGTTGGCGATCGCCTTTTGAAACTCTTTCTTCAAAACTTGCGCCGCACCCAAATTGCTGCGCGCGATAGCATAGTTCGGGGCCAGTTCCGCCGCTGTCTGGAACTGCTCCATGGCCTCGTCCAAACGGCCGGAATTGGCCAACTGCGCACCGTAGTCACAGACGATGATCGGCTCATCCGGCGCCATGTCCACCGCGCGCTCGATCAGGGCCATCCCTTCATCCTGGTTTCCGCGCATGATGCCGTTGATGCCTTTGTAATGCAGCAGAATGGCAACCTCGCCGAATTCGTCGATCAACTCTTCCAGCAGCTGCAATGCGTCATCAAGCCGTTGCGCGTCCTGGTGCTTTACAACACGGGCGATACCGTCGCGCAGTTTATCCTGCGGGTCCGGGGCGGCATCAGGTTTGGTTTCCGTACTGGCGTCGGTTTCCGTGCTCATATCGTCCATCCAAGAAGTGAACATCGCGAAATTTTAGTATGTTACCCAGTGGGGCGCAACGTAATTGAGGTCTTGGCACGGTCAACAATGCGTTTCGAAATATGCTCCGGCAAAAGGCGCTTTGAAGAAATACGGGGCAGGGGCATTTCCTCTACGCTGCGGTCCTCGCGTTCATCGGCATTGTCGAAGACGAAGGGTGAGCGGTAATCGATAAAGCTTTCTGACGGTGTGTTCTCCGCCAGAAGCAGCGCATGTTTTTCCGTTTCTACATGGTAATATGTAAAACTTTCCTGCGTGACGTTGCGCACCTGATAAATGCTGCGCCCGTTCACCAGCGTTATGGCGTTGATCAGACAGCCGTCGATGCCGATAGCGTGATCGCCACTGACAAATAGGTCACGGGACGGGACATTGACGTCAAGTGCGCCGGCCTTGATGCAGACCGGGTTGACGAAGCGGGGATGCGTGCGCTGCGTATTGATGGTCTGGTGGCCGACCCATGTGACGGGCGTTTCGGTTCCGTCGGCCAGGCGCAGCATGTCGCCCTTGCGCAGGTTCTCCACCGTTGTTTCGCCGTCCGGTGTGGCGATCTTGGTGCCCTCGCAGAAGCAGTTCACGATCATCTCCAGATCGTCGATGAAAATAGCAGCATTCAGAGATGAGGTGGTGAAGGTGATGTGACTGTAGTTGCCGCTGGTGATGACGACCTCGGTGTCGAAGGCCGCACTGTAAAGCCCGCTGCCGGTCGTGGCATTGGTGCCGCGCGTGAATTGCTGCGTGGAGCCACCGGTCGTATGGAAGGTGATCGTCCAGAGACCGGCAACCGTGTAAAAATCGAGGCGAATAGGATCGGCCGAGTCACCAGAGAAGGTCAGGTTGCTATCGGTGAAGGCCAGCTTGAATTCATCCTGTGGGGTCGAACCGGTGGTACCGCACACCGTGCCCGCCAGCGAGCCGTCGAAGAACGGCGCGGACGGGGTGGTTGGAGGCGTTCCAGGGAAATGGCCGATAAAGTTGTTCCCTGCGGTGTCTGACACACTCCACGTGAAGTTGACGCCTGCGTCCGAGAACTGGATTGAAAAATCCGTTTGGTCACCTGTGCTGACCTCTGAACCACTGAAAAACTCGTACTCGAAGTAAGTTCCGATTGGCATGATTCCGTCCCCCTGGTCTGAGCATTAACCCTCGTCTGTCTTGCTGCAAGCGGGAAGCACCGGAACGCCGGGTATTCAACAGTCTGTTGCCGAATCTGCGAATGTAAGCGGCAATCATTTTGCCATTTGAAGGTCGAAAACAGCCGTGGGTTGTGTTGGCCTCAGGCCGCTTGTCCGTCTGTGAACTGCAACCGGGCCAGTCGTGCGTAAAGCCCGTCCTCTGCCACGAGGCTGTCATGGGTCCCAAGGGACGTGATCTGGCCTTGATCCATAACGACAATCCTGTCCGCGCGCTTCACGGTTGCAAGGCGGTGTGCCACGATGATCGTCGTGCGGTCTTTTGACAACGCCTCTACCGCTTCCTGCACCGCCTGCTCGCTTTCGGCATCAAGCGCGCTTGTGGCTTCATCCAACAGCAGAACAGGGGCATCGCGCAATATGGCTCTTGCAATGGCAATCCTCTGGCGTTGTCCGCCTGAGAGCATCACGCCCCGTTCGCCCAGTTGTGAGGCGTATCCGTCTGGCAGGTCCAAGATGAAATCATGGGCAGCAGCTGCACGAGCGGCGTCTTCCACTTCGGCATCCGTGGCGTCCAGACGTCCGAACCGGATGTTCTCCATGGCAGACGCAGCAAAAATCACGGCTTCCTGCGGCACGATCGCCATAGCGCTGCGCAGATCGTTGAGCGTCACCGAATTGATTGGCGTGCCATCGATCAGAACGCGACCGCCATCCGGATCGTAAAACCGCTGCAACAGCTGCAGGATCGTGGTTTTGCCCGCGCCTGACGGACCGACCACGGCGACGGTTTCTCCCGGTTTGACCCCTAAGCTTACGCTGTCAAGCGCAGCCTGGTCCGGTCTGGATGGGTAGGCAAAGGTCACATCTTCGAAACGTACTTCTCCGCGCACGGGTCGGGCAAGGACCGCCGGGTGTTCGGGATCACGCACCTCATCCTGGACGCGCAGCAATTCAACCAGTCTTTCGGTCGCCCCCGCGGCGCGTTGCAGCTCGCTCCAGATTTCCGAAAGGGCCGCCACCGCACCGGCGACCATGATCGCATAGATCAAGAACTGCACGAGTGTTCCGATGGTCATCTCTTCCGCGCGCACGTCGCGTGCGCCGATCCAAAGCACGCCAACGATTCCGGTGAAAACCAGGAAGATCACCACCACAGTCAAAAGCGCCCGTGTCCAGATGCGTTTCTGAGCCGAGCGATAACTGGCCTCGGTCACATCGCCAAACTGTCGCTGACTGTCTGCTTCATTGGTGAAAGATTGCACCGTCTGGACACTCACAAGCGCCTCTGATGCCTTGCCCGAGCTGTTCGCGATCCAATCTTGGTTTTCGCGGCTCAACCGGCGCAACCGCCGCCCCATCACAAGGATCGGGATGAGGACCGCCGGGACAATCAGAAGCACCAGCATGGTCAACTTAGGTGAGGTGAAAAGCATCAAGGCCATGCCGCCCACGAACAACAACGCGTTGCGCAGTGCCACGGACACGGAAGAGCCGATCACCGACAGGATCAGCGTCGTGTCAGTTGTGATCCGGCTCAGCACTTCACCGGTCAGTATGTTCTCATAGAACCTTGGCGACATGGTGATGACGCGGCCAAAAACAGCTTTGCGAATGTCGGCCACCACGCGTTCCCCGATCCGGGACACAAGTGCGTATCGCAGGCCAGTTCCCAAAGCGAGCAACCCAGCCAGGACAATCGCCGCAAGAAAATATTGGTCCAGAAGTGCCGGATCACCTTCCTGAAATTCGTCCACGACCCGGCGCACGGCCATGGGCAGGATCAGGGACAAGGCCGCGGTCAGGACCAGGGCAAGCGTCGCCGCAACCATCAGGCCCTTGTAGGGGCGCATGAACGGCCAAAGTTCCTGCAAAGCACCGACGCGCTTTGAGCTTTCACGTTCCGTGTTGTCTGCGCCATTTTCGGCTTTGCGCACCATTTACGCGGGTCCCCAAATGAGTTCCGGATTTTTTGGACGGGGGGCGGCACAGCGTCAAGGACATTCAGTGTCGCGGACCGGCTGTTCCTCGTCAACGCATCGGAAAACGTGAAGGAAGGTTTTGTTGGAGCGGGCGGCGGGAATCGAACCCGCGTCATCAGCTTGGAAGGCTAAGGTCTTACCACTACACAACGCCCGCTCAACAACGGGAGGACTATTCCATGCGATTGATCCCGTCAAGTGAAGCACAAGAAGAGTAGTCACTGCACGAACTCAAGCTAGACAACCGCTAGGCGATCTGTCGCTGTGGGTGCGGTTTCAGCATCGTTCGGAGGACAAAAAAACATAACCGACGCCGCCAAAAGGCACCGCCAGTCGTTCTTCGTTTGTCATTCCATTTGTGCGCGCATTATGGTGCTTCAACGCAAAGGAACTTACATTGACATGGCATTTTTCAGTTCGTTGGTTTCGATATCTCGCGCATAGCCGTAGAGTTTTGAGCGACCCCGCTCCAAAACCAGGAACCGATCCCCAAGACCTGCGGCAAAGTCAAAGTATTGTTCAACCAAAATAATGGCCAGATCGCCGGTTTCCCGAAGCGTCCTGATCACGTTTCCGATTTGTTGAATAATATTAGGTTGAATGCCCTCTGTTGGTTCGTCCAGGAGCAACAGTTTAGGTTTTGTGACCAATGCCCGGGCAATCGCCAACTGCTGTTGCTGTCCTCCTGACAGGTCCCCCCCTCGACGCGAGAGGAATTCCGCAAGGATTGGAAAGAGATCGAAAATCTCGTCCGGTACCTTTCGCTCATGTGCCGGCAGGCAGGCAAACCCGGTCTCAAGATTTTCTTTCACAGTCAAAAACGGAAAAATCTCCCGTCCCTGAGGCACATAGGCCACACCGTTTTTAGCCATCGCGAACGCTCTCGCGTGGTTCACGACCGTGCCTTCCAGTTCGATATGGCCAGCGCTGTAAGGGTGGGTGCCGGAAAGGGCTTTCAACAAACTGGTTTTGCCGACGCCATTGGTGCCCATCACGCAAAGAACTTCGCCGCGGTCCACTTCCAAAGAAATATCGCTAAGGATCTGACTACCGCCGTAGTGCAGCGCCAGGTCTTCCACTCTGACTATGTTATCTGCCAAGATAGACCTCGATCACTTTTTCATCTGATGTCACGTGGTCGATGGAACCTTCGGCCAAAACCGACCCTTCATGGAGTACGGTCACACGGCAGTCGAGCCGTCGGACAAATTCCATGTCATGCTCCACCACAACGACCGCGCGGGTTTTCGCGGCTTTAACCAGAATGTCGGTTGTGTGTTCGCGTTCCGTACCGGACATGCCAGCCGCGGGTTCATCGACAAGCAAAAGTCGAGGATCCTGTGCCAAGAGCATTCCAATCTCCAGCCACTGCTTTTGTCCATGGCTCAACTCACCCGACTTCTGGCCTAGAGCCCCCAGTAGACCGATCTCTTCGGCAAGCTCGGACACCTTTTCGCGGTCCTCACTGGATGGCTTGAACCGAAGAACCGACAGCGGTCCGCGATTTTTCTTGAGCGCAAGCATCAGATTTTCTGCGACAGTCTGGTCCTCAAAGACGGTGGGGCGTTGGAACTTGCGTCCAATGCCTTCTTGGGCGATCTGGCTTTCTGTCATGCTCAACAGAGATTTTGACTTCTCCCCCCAAAGCACGCGACCTTCGTCGGGTTTCGTCTTGCCGGTGACGATATCCATAAAGGTAGTCTTGCCCGCGCCGTTGGGGCCAATGACCGCGCGCATTTCGGCTTCGCCAATCTGGAAAGTCAGGTTGTTAATGGCTTTGAAGCCGTCAAAGGACACCGAGACGCCAGAAACTTCGAGAAGCATACTCATTTATCAGCCTCCTTTTCCTGCAATGATCCCTGATCCGGACCGAGGGGCGCGCCATGCCTGTCCGGGTGACGGCGTTCGGAGATCAGATCGAAAAGCCCGCCAATACCGCGTGGTGCAAAAAGTGTGACCGCCACAAAAGACAGACCCAGCATCACGATCCACCAATCCACCCATTCGATGGTGTAGAAACCCAAGTGGATGTCCGGCGCCTGCCCGCCCGTGAACCATGTGGAGAGAAGCGATACAAAGGCCGCTCCGATGACCGCGCCATAGAGCCTCCCACGTCCACCAATGGCGACCCAGACAGCAAGGTAAATTGACGCAATTGGTGCGATTTCCGCAGGGTTCACGATGCCTGCTTGCGGATAGTAAAGCGCGCCAGCCAGCCCTGCGATGATCGCGGTGAAGGTAAAAATGAAAAGCTTGTAGGCTTCTACTGAATAGCCGAGAAACCGGACCCGCGCCTCGTCATCGCGGATCGCACGAATGACTGAGCCGAACTTGCCCGAGACGATCCAAGCGCAAAGCACATAGCCCGCGCCAAGCGCGAAGGCCGATGCCCAGAAGAACCACATAGACACCGTCGACTGCGGAACTGTCTCCAATCCAGGCAGGTTCTGCAGACCCGATAAGCCGTTGTTGCCGCGCAGACCGCTATCGTTTTGGAAGAGGTAAAGCGATAGGGCGAGAGTCATGGCTTGCGTCAAGATGGACAGATAAACGCCCGTGACCCGGCTGCGGAACGCGAGCCACCCGAAGATGAGCGCCAGCAATCCCGGGACAAGTACGACGGCCGCCAATTGCAGAGGCAGTGAGTGAGCAAACGCCCATATCGGCGGAAACTCAGACGCGCCGACAACACCGAAAATCTGTGTGGCAATACCGTCTGATATTTCTTGTGGTGTCGGTGGAAGGGGCGCAGCAGCAAGGCTTTGTACCACGATGATTTCAGTGCGCGCATACATCAGCCACATGCCAATCGCGTAGCCGCCGATGCCGAAAAACGCCATGTGTCCGAGGCTGAGGATACCGCAATAGCCCCAGACCAGATCCATCGCGAGGGCCACCAGACACAGACACAGCGTCTTGCCGAGGGTCTTTACGAAACTGGTGGAAATGACCCCGATCCCGAACCCTTCCGCCAGGACGGTCACACCAATCGTGAACAGCGCCAGCACCGCGATGAAGATCACTACGGACGGATGCTTCAGGGCGAAAGGTTTGCGTCTCAGATCGCCTACAGCCAGATCGCTCATCTCACGCCTCCGCTGCTCGGCCCTTCAGGGCGATAATTCCGCGCGGCCGGAATTGAATGAAGAGAATGATGAAGAGGATCATGTAGGTCTGCGCCGCCAACGTGTTGGACGGGTTCAGCCACTCAATCCCCTTCTGCAACGTGCCCACCATCGACGCGCCCAGAAGCGTGCCCCAGATGCTGCCCACGCCGCCTACGACCACTGTCATGAAGCTCTGCACGATGTAGTCGGCCCCCATCTCGGACGTTACTTTGGCGTAAAGCCCAATCGCCACGCCGGCGATGCCTGCGATGCCGGAGCCAAACCCGAAAGTCAGCATGTTGATCTTGTCCGGGTTGATCCCCATCGACGCCGCCATGCGTGGGTTTTGTGTGACCGCACGCACCTCAAGCCCCAGCCGTGTGCGGTTCATCACGAAGAGGAACAGCGCGAGGAACAGGATCGCCAACACGAAAATCGCAATCCGGATATAGCTGATCGAGATCACGTCATTGATGACCCAGGACCCATCCAGCCAGCCGGGCGATGTCAAAGGGCGGGCCTGGGTACCGAAGATGTTCTTGGCGATCTGCTGCAGCGCGATCGAGACGCCAAACGTGGCCAGCAGCGTTTCCAGCGGGCGATGATAAAGCCACCGCACCACCAGACGCTCCATCGCCACCCCGGCCGCAAAGGTCACCATGAAGGCCAGTGGAATAGCGAGGATGATCGAGAGCGTGTGATCGGGCACGAAAAGCTGCACTACGTAACCAGTGTAGGCGCCCATCATGATGAACTCTCCATGGGCCATGTTGATCACGCCCATCACGCCGAAGGTGATCGCCAGCCCGATGGCCGCCAGAAAATAAATCGAGGCCAGTGACACCGCATCCAGCCCCAGATCGGCGGCTTGGGAGAGCGCGACCTTGGCCTCAATGCTGGCCAAAGCAGAGGCCGCGGCCAGCGCTACGGGCGGCGGGGCTGCGGTGTAGACCTCATAGAAGGTGTATGTGTCCAAAATGGCGGCGCGCTCGGCATCCGTTGCGGTGTCCTCTGCCGCGCCCAATTCAACGAGAGCGTCATACGCCGTTTCCCGGGCTGCGTCGGTGTCCAATGTGGCAACCGGGACCCCCGCGACCATGCCATCAACAATGTTGGCGACCAGAACCTCGCGCCTGTCATCCGCCGATATGAGCGGCGCGGCGATGTTTGCCTTAACCAGAATTGCGTAGGCGTCTGCTTCGGAGATGTCCACCCCTACCCTCAGAACGCGGGTGACGTCATCACTTTCCGGGGCCGTTTCAGAAAATTCCGTTTTCACGCGCAACAACGGATTAAGGGCGGCGCGTACGTCGACGCCCAGATCACCGTCGAAGGCCTCAATGGCGGCGATGCGTTCTTCATCGCTTTCGCCGAATTCGATGGTCAAAAGCCGCTCAAGCCGGGCCATTCGGGCTTTGACCCCGGCATCGATTTCGCCGTCAACAACATCTCGTAAAGCCGCCAAATGCGTCTCTTTTGGGTCGCGAGCGATGGCATCAAGCGCAGTCTGGCGGGCGTCAATGTCAGGGTCGATCAGCTGAAACTTCACGAGTGCCGCCGCGATCAGCCCGCGCACGCCGCTGTTTGGTTTGAGCTGACGAAAGCCTTTGTCCTCTACCGTGCCCAACTCCGCCCCATCGGCGACATCGAAGATGCGAATGGTCTTGCGGTCGATCTCTTCCGCAAAGACGAACGCGCCTGTGTCCTTGTTGCGCCAGACCTCTTTATTCTGCCACTTCTCCAGAACTGCCTGCACCTCGGTCAGGCCGCTGTTTACAAGAGCGTCAATGGTCGGCTGGATGGTCTTGCGTGACGGCTTGGCAAGACTGTCGCCATGTTCTTGCATCAGTCTTTGGATGGGTGCGTCTGCGTTCTGCGCCATGACAGGCCACGCGAGCAGAATGCAAAATATTGCTGTGAAAACCCGTCTCATGCCGTGCCCCGGATGGGCGAAGGGCGCGAACGCCCCTCGCTGTTTACTGTTTCAAAAACTGTAAAATCAGTAGTTGGATTTGATCTGAACGCAGGTTTCTGTCTCGGTGTTGAACATTCCGCAGCCGAGATCTTTCCAATCAGAAACCAAGACGGCAGATTCTGGCAGGAAGTCCGTCCACGCATCTCCCGGCACCTCGGAGGTCTGGCTGATGATGTCGAACTGACCGTCTTCTTGGATTTCTCCGATCAGGACAGGCTTGGCCAGGTGGTGATTGGGCAGCATGACCGCCGTCCCACCTGTCAGGTTCGGGAATTCCTGACCGTACATCGCCGTACGCACGGCATCCACGTCAGTGGTGCCAGCCTCGGTCGCCGCGTTCACCCACATGTTGAAGCCGATGTAATGCGCCTCCATCGGATCATTGGTCACGCGGTCTTCGCCCATGCGGGCCTTCCACGCTTCCACCCAGGCCTCATTGGCCTCCGACTCCGCTGACTGGAAATAGTTCCAAGCTGCGAGGTGACCCACGAGGTTCGTGGTGTCGAGACCAGCCAACTCTTCCTCACCCACTGAGAAGGCCACCACAGGGATGTCATCGGCGGACACGCCCGCCGCGGCCAGTTCTTTATAGAAGCCGATGTTGGCGTCACCGTTGATGGTCGAGATCACGCCGACCTTCTTGCCGTCAGCACCCAGCGCCACCACGTCGGCAACAATGGAAGACCAGTCAGAGTGACCAAAGGGCGTATAGTTCACGAAGATATCCTCTTCGGCGATACCTTTGCCTTTGAGGTAGCTTTCCAAGATGTTGTTGGTCGTGCGTGGATACACGTAGTCAGTTCCGAGCAATGCAAATTTCTCGACGCCCAGCTCCTCCAGGAAGTAATCTGTGGCTGGGATCGCCTGTTGGTTCGGCGCGGCACCGGTGTAGAACACGTTTTTGGAGCTTTCCTCGCCCTCATACTGTACCGGGTAGAACAGCAGACCGTTGAGCTCTTCGATAACCGGCAGCACGGACTTCCGGCTGACGGATGTCCAGTTGCCAAAGATCACATCAACTTCGTGCACGGTCAGCAACTCACGTGCTTTTTCCGCAAAGAGTGGCCAATCAGAGGCCGGGTCGACCACCACAGCCTCCAGCTCACAGCCCAGCACACCGCCTTTTTCGTTTTGCTGTTCGACCAGCATTTCCATCGTGTCTTTCAGTGTTGTCTCAGAGATCGCCATAGTGCCCGACAGCGAGTGCAGGACGCCCACTTTGATCGGTGCGTCGCAGGCCACGGCAGGCAAAGCCCCCGCAAGGCAGATTGCAGCGGCCGTACTTAGAAGTTTTTTTGACATGAGGTTTCCTCTTTTTTGTTCGCGCGCAGGCATTGTGCGAAGAAGAAACGGTCCCCATATGCCGTACACGCATTCGATTGCGTCGTGCGGTGGTGAGTAGGTTGCTAGGCCAGCATCACCGCACACTTATTTGGGTCCCGTTGACCACGCGCCTTTGTAGTGGGTCGTGTTTTGGCTTGCCGAGTCGCGCACCGACGGCAGATCGCTGATTGCGCATAATTTGCCTGAAAATTAGCCGACGATGGGCGATTTGCACCCGATTTGAGCGAAACGCCGTGGTCTTCAGCTATCGAGAAGCATGTTCTGGCAGGTTGATCGCAGCATCACGGCGTGCTGTTTTGCCCATTCTGCGCGTGTCTTGTCGATGCCCAGATAGGCCGTAGTTAAAAGGTTTGAATGCGCCATCTTGGCATCAATACGGGTTGCCATTTGGAGGTTGGGATTCGCAGGTGGCCCAAGGGATTCGAGGATCTCGACGAACAGCGTCCGCTGTGTTTCGTACGTTTCGGCCGCCGGATCACTCAGAAGCCACGCGAATTCCGTCTCCGCCGACATACGGCCCGCGCAAATTGCAATGATTTCAGGAAGTTCTTGATGGTCTGCTGCTTGAGCGCCTGCGCCCAAGCAAAGGAAAATGCCTGATATCCAAGTTTTTAAACCGCTCATGAATCAAGCTTTGTGCAAGAAAATACGCCAATCAAGCGGGCATTTTACAAACGGTTGTCGGTGTGGCGGAGACGCACACGACGTTTGCCACTGTATTTCAGCGTGAGATTTGATTGCTACTTGCCCGGGTTGACAGAGGACTAGGCTTGCTCAGGCGAGTTCGCGGGGGACTTGAGCGTTGACCGCACGCTCAACGAATATGCCTCTATGATAAGAGACCAATCTGCGACCATCCAAGCCGTTGCAGAGCTTCCCGGCGTGCCAAGCCTGTTTCGGCGATTTTCAGCATTTCAAAAGAGCTGCACGTGCCGAGAAGAGATTTCCTATTAGTCCTGGCCGCAGTGCTTTTATAATGCGGTCAATGTTCGGTTTGGAAGTTGAACAAACTTCGCAAGGTTTTGAGGTTTCAAGCTTGGCGGACTATTTTCATTCTTGAAGTAGAAGTTTTTCATGCTCTGAAACGGGAAGACTTACCCAGAAAGCTGGAAGGCTCGGTTCGTTGTGCTTCAGTGATCTGGCCGAGTTCAGATCAAGCCTTGGATTGTTTCCACCAAAGCCGCGTTGATTGCGCGGGGTCCGGTGTTCAGCCGGTTTTTGTGCCGCCGTTCTCCGGGCAACCGGACACCGTCCAGGCCAGCCAGCCGTTCTACAAATGCTTCAGCGTGGCTGTCCCACCCGTCGCCCGCAATCACGGCGGGCGAAAGCGCGATGATCATCTCGCCGCCGCGTGGCGGCCCACCGTCGTGATTGTCCGCCTCCCCGGCCTCATAGCTGAACCGCTCACCTGTCAAACCAGCCGCCAGCAGCTCCACCATCAACGCGATCGCTGAGCCTTTGTATCCGCCGAAGGGCAACAGCACCCCCTTGGCAATCTCGGACGGGTCCGTCGTAGGGTTACCATCCGCGTCCAGCCCGGTACCTGGTGGGACGGATTTTCCGTCGCGCGCGGCGATCTGCACGTCGCCCATAGCCATAGCTGCTGTGGCCATATCATAGCAAAGCGGCGTGCCACCGGGACGAGGCCAAGCGAAGGAGAGAGGGTTGGTGCCGAACAGCTTTTCGGTCGATCCGGCTGGTGCGACAGCGGGCATGTAGGCGGTGCAGGCGATGCCAACGAGCCCGCGCTCTGCTAGGTATTCCGTCTCTGGCCACAACGCTGCGAAATGGTGGATGTTTGTCAGTGACAGCGCTGCCGCCCCAGTTTCTGCCGCTGCCTCTGCCAAAGCAGGTAGCCCCGTCGCTTGTGCAAGCGGTGCGAAACACCCGCCACCATCGACATGAATGACCGAGGGTGTCTTGCGCGTCAGAACGGGCTTGGCCTTGCCATCTACCTTGCCGCTGCGCAGCGCCTTCACATAGCCTGGAATGCGAAAGAGACCGTGGGAGTGCGATCCATCCCGCTCCGCCCGCGTCACGATATCGGCCAGCGCATCGGCATTGGCCGCGTCGCAGCCATTGGCCGTCATCGCGTCATGGGCGAGGGTGTGTATTTCTTCGAGGGTCAGATCGCGGGTGGTCATCGTCTGGTGTCTTTCTTGGTTTTTTTCAGCCACAGCAAACCACGACCTCATGCCAAAGAAAAGCCTCTGACACGGCCTTTCTTCTTGCCTCAAATATCCCGGGGGAGTCGACGTCGCCGACTGGGGCAGCGCCCCCAACATCACAGCGCTTTCAAAAACGCCTCTGCATTGGCCAGATGCCTGTCGCGCGTGTCATCGGCCATCCGGTCCGCCGTCCGGCACATCATCGCCCATCGCGGGTTCTTTCCAAGCGCATCCTTATGCTTGAAGATGAACCGCCAATAGAGCCCGTCCCAGGTATCCGCCCAGTCGCCCTTGGGCCAATGGCTCATCTTGCGCACGTAGTTGGAGCCGGAAAAATAGGGCTTCGTGGTGATCAGCCCACCATCGGCGTGCTGGCTCATGGCATAGGCGTTAGGCACCATGACCCAGTCGTAGCTGTCTACAAACATTTCCATGAACCATGCGTAGACGTCATCTGGGTCGATTTCGCACAGGAACATGAAACCGCCTAACACCATTAGCCGTTCGATATGGTGGCAATACCCGGTTTTGAGGATGCGCTGGATCGTGTCGTCGACGGGGCCGATGCCCGTAGTGCCATCATAGAAACTGGCGGGCATCTTTCGGCGGTGTCCCCAGTGGTTGGTGGTGCGCATTTTAACATGCAGGTCTTCGTAAGTCGCTCGCATGAACTCGCGCCAGCCGATGATCTGCCGCAGAAACCCTTCCAGCGAATTGAGCGGCACCTCATGTCTGGCCGCGTGTGCGAGTGTTGCGTCCACGATCTGGCGAGGGGTCAACAAGCCCACATTCAGCATCGGCGTCAGCACACTGTGCCAAAGCCAGCTTTCACCTTCAACAATGGCGTCTTCATAGGCACCAAAATCTGTCATGCGCGTGCTCAGAAAGTCCTGTAGCCATTGCTCGGCATCGTCGTGCTGTGTTGGGTAGATCAGCGTGTCGAGCGAACCGTAGTTTTCCGGGAAATCCCTTTCCACACTGTCACGCGCATCGAGGTCGATTTGACTGCGGTTAACTGTAGGTATGGGCGGAAGGTCTGGGAGGCGCGCTTTGGGAACTTTCTTGCGGTTGTCTTCGTCAAAGCTCCATTGCTCGCCCACGGGATCATCGCCATCCATGAGAACGTTCAGTCGCCGACGTTGGAACTTGTAGTATTCCGCCATGAACCAGCGTTTGCGACCTTGAGACCAGTCTGCGTTGTCCCACTTGGAATTGATAAAGCCCGGCGTATCGAGGACCGTCATAGTTAGGTCTTTCGCAGCCTTCTCCAGTCTTTTCATTGCCGTTTGGTCCACGGGATCGGCGAGAACAATCTCGGTCACCCCATTTTTTGGTAAAGCACTGACCACCCGTGCGATCATGCCTTTCTCGCGCCGGTAACCCTCAATTTCGACACGCCAGCCATCAGCCCGCAACCGCTCCGCGTAATGCGCCATCGTCGCCCGGTGCAGCCATAGCTTTTGCTTGTGAAAGGTCAGCGGATATTGCGCGTCCCCGAAGAACAAAGGGTCCTCGACCATCACCACGCGCTCGGGCGCCATATCAAGGCCCGGATGCTTTGCAAAAAGCTGGTGCGGGAAAATCAAAAGCGCTTTGGTCACGAGGGTTCTGCCATCTTATGTCTGCTCAGAAGGTTCTACCTATGTGACTGTCCCGATTTGGCAAATGACGGGTGGACATGTCGCTGCGCCGCGTCATTTAAAAACGCTGGGGCAGGGCCCCTTCTGGACGTATGAGGTCACCATGCCTGAGGACCACACCATTCATCGAGCCGCGCGCGATCATGCGGACATGATTGCTGGGAAGTCCGTGTCTGCGATATCGCCTCAGGGTCGGTTCGCCGACGGTGCGGCGAAAATTTCGGGGGCAAAATGCAATCGCACGAGTGCCGTGGGCAAGCATCTTCTCTACCATTTCGACAACGGATGGGTGGTGCATGTGCATTTGGGCCTTGGTGGATATTTCGTCTGTCAGCCGCAGCCTGCTGATCCGCCGCGCGATGTTGTTCGCATGCGCATGGAAAGCACTACGCATGCCATCGACATTATCGGGCCGAATACTTGTGAACTATTGCCCGGAGACAGCATGGAGGCGTTTCGCCTGCGCTACGGCGCTTACCTGCTGGCCGAACCGCCAGACCCTGATCGCGCCATCGCTGCGATCCGCAAAAGCCGGGCACCTATTGCAAGGCTGTTGATGGATCAAAAAGTGATCTCGGGCATTGGCAACATTTACCGGGCAGAAATCCTTTGGCTGCGCAGGATCAATCCCATGACGCGCGGGGTGGATATGTCAGAGGAGGAGCTGCGCGCCCTATGGGACGACATGCGTGCGCTTCTAAAGCTGGGGGTAGAGACCAACTCGATCGTCACCAACGGCGACCTACCAACTGCCGGAGAGGTGATAACCGAGCGCACCAACATCTTCGCCAAAGAAACCTGTCCACGATGCGAAGGGGCAGTCGAGAAATCGAAGCTAAGCGGGCGCACGCTGTATCACTGCCCGACGTGCCAGGCGTAAACTTTCGGCACTACCGATTGGCGGCCATCGCGGCGAGGACCTGTTGGCATGTCTTGATCCAATCGCCAGACGCCTGAGGGTTCAGCAAAGCCAACAAGACATCCGATCTATGAATGGCCAACGCTGTGCGCCGTTCATCCGTGTCACCGCCACCGAACACCCAGAACCGAAGACCCGCATCCTCTTCCGTGCCCACACGTTCGCCGCGTTGAATGTGGGGTAGGGCCTTCACTTGTGCCGACTTTAGCATGGCAAGTTCTGCCTCATCTCCAAAGGCTGCCAAAACATCTACGTTCCGAAACCGGACCATAGCCGTACAAAGTGCCTGCGTTTTTTGGGTCAGGCTTTCCATCGAACCGATAGCATCATCCCCCAATGCCAACCCGGCACCCGCTACAGCATCCCGTAAGCGGTCCACAGCTACTCCCAGGTCCTGCAAAGCCTCTCCCTTGGCCGCGTCTGTGGCGGAAGCAGATAGCACTTTGCCATGTGCGCAATACGCGGTGAAAAGGTGGGCCAAGCTTGTCATCTGAACCGTGTTGTCGGCGTCCAGTTCCCGGTCAAAGACCGCCGCAAATGGGTCCAGACCCTCTGGCACGGGTGCATTCAATCGGATCAATCGACGGCTTTTGACTGTGAGCGTGAGCTTCTGACCGTCCTCGTTCAATAGGTTGAGCGTGCGCGGCAGAACAATTTCTTCGATGGCAGCAAACAGATTGTCCAATCGCCCCCTGACATCGCTGGCACCAATGTTGCGCCCCTCTTGTGCGGATTCTCCTTCCGCCTCTGCCAGTTTCAGCAACTTGGCCTTGAGTTTGCCGATATCGCTCACGCCAACGACCGACCGGTTCTGCTTGAGGGTACCATGCTAGCCACTTGTCCCGGCCTCCGCCAACACGGCAGTACTTTTGGCAATGGCGTCGTCCATATCTGTGGCACTTGCACAAACCAGAGCCAAGGCCTCGCCATCGTCGGCTTTGAAGACGTAGCCTTCAATGTTTTCAGCTGTACCGGTTATGACGTGTTTGGCGCCTTCTGTTGATGCGCCAGACCCCATAACAATGTCCGGTGTCGAAAACAGGCGTTCCGCACGATCCGCAAGCGCATCCAATCGTTCTTGAGGCTGCTTGCTGCGCGCGTCTAATGCCAGAACCATGCGTGAGGACAAATCCACGAACGCCACGACGTGGCACCCCGGTATTGCGCCTCTTAGCTCGGCAAGTCTGGCCGCCATGTCCATAAAATATGTCCGCTTAACCCCATAGCCGCAGCCAAACTTGCATTTCCGCGGATTTGAAGCAAGCAGGGGGAGGGAATGCACCGCAAAAAGGACAGGGGAGTTTCTTTAATTGACCGAAGCCGATGTGGTCTTTGATCAGGCGTCAGGCCCGTCAATCGCGCCCATATCCCCCAGCATATCAACAATGCCGCGCGCGAAGTCTTCGGCCCCAGATGCCCGCAGAAGTTCCGGGTCATCGCCTGCGGCCATGGCTGAGACCAGCGAAATTGGGAAGACACCTCGGAAGGACGATCCGGTTTCGCTTTCCACCCGCTTGATCACCCGCGCCTTGTCGCGCTCTTTAGTCAGTTTGTCGAAACGGGTCAGCAATAGCATGCTTTTGCCTTTAAGACGTTCAGGCAGGCTAGCCCAGGCGGCCGCCTCGCTCTGACGCCAGGCTTGCGTGGCGTGAGTGCACCAAATCACCGCGTCCGCCTTTTCGATCATGTCGTCCCAACCGAATTCAGTCATGTTGGGATCGGACAGACCGGGCATGTCGATCACGTCGCACATGTTGAGAAGGTTTGCGTTCTTGAAAACTTTGACGTAACGGGTGTCTTCGGGTCGCACCTTGTCGATGTGATTGAGGTCGATATCTTCCGCCTCGCCACGGTTGTCCACGCGGCATGCGGGTTGGTCGCCCATCGCAACCCAAACCGGGGGAAGGCGCGTCGCCGTGACTTTCGTTGGAAGAACGGCCTCGCCCAGAATGAGGTTGCAGAGCGTACTTTTACCGGCGCTGAACTCACCCATCAAGGCGATGCGGGGACGTCCGGGTTCGCGCACATGCGCTTCGTCAGCAGTGTCGAATTGTGTTTGGTCCTCTGCATAAGCCATGGGCTACTCCGCAGCCTCCGCCAGAATGTCGTCCAAACGTTCCAAGGATCGGTCAACCACCTTCAAACGGGCCAGCAACTTGCTTTGCCGGATGCTGGTTTGCGCACCCTCGGCGGGGATATCCGCCGGGCGGGTGAGCGCCTCCAGCATTTGCTGTTGCTCGGCCAGAAATTCATTGAGCAGGGCTTGTGCATCACTGCGGATATGCTCGGCGTAGTCTTCGCGTAACGCCTGCAGCATGGGCTGGGTTTCAGCGGAAATTAGTTCAGAAAACTTCTGTGTCTGCGATTTGGCGCCAGTTTGCTTTTGCCACCAAGACGCCCACCAGTTGGATTCTAGATCAAGCGCAATGGTTTTGCCCAGCACCACCGGTTCGGGCGCGGCAAGTGCGTCCGGCGCTTCCACGTCAAAGCTTTCCGCGGGCATAGAGAATGTGCGTTCGAAAAAGTCGGCGTTTTCCTCAACGGCTGCGGAAAAAACGTCTTTGATCAGATCCTTGGACCGTTTCGCAAACGTGCGATAGGATGAACGCAGCAACATTCGCAGTCCTGTTGGATCGTAGTGCCAAGCCGTACCCTCTGGGCTGGTGTCGAGGTGGTGGATCAGGGCGGCTGTTGCCCTGTCCAGATAGCTTTCATGGACGCGTTCGATGCGCTCCACAAAGTCCCCGTGCAGTTGCTGCAATCCCTCTTCCAAGGCTTGCAGACTTTCGGCTTCGATCTTCGCAAATTCCTCAGCGGCGAGGTCCGCGTCGACCTGCAGACGTGGCGCGTCTTCACCCTGCGTCTCGGCATTTACGTTGGTCAGTTTGATGCCGTTCAACAGATTGCGTGCGCTGCGACCCACGGCGGACACGGCAACGTGTCCCGCGCCTTCCTGCACGCGATCTGCGACAGCGCGATGCAAAGCCGCCAGACCGGACAAGTGCCACACGATCTGACGTTCGTTCAGTCCTTTGGGCAGGTTTTCAAACTCATATTGTGTGTAGGCCAAAAGCGCTTCGGCGCTGTCAGGGCCCAACCCCATTAGACTATCGTTCAAAAGGTGGTTGGCCCATTGTGCGCTGCCAAAGATGATTTCCGCGTCCTCGGGGCCTTTATGCGCTTGTAGGGTCGCAACGATGCTGTTGCGGATCTCAGGCACTTGACTTGCAGGATCGGCCAGTTCGTCGATGCGATTGACGAAGATGATCACATCGCGGGACTGGAGATTTGAAATCATTCTTACAAGAGCGAGGTCGACGCTGGACAAAGCCTGGTGCGCCGCGAGAACAACCACGCAAACCTGACTGCCGCGAATGGCTTTCATCGTTACCTGTTCGCGCACAAGGAACGTGTCATTCACGCCGGGCGTGTCGCGGATGCAGAGCTTTGTCGGTGTCGCCGGGTTATGCATATAGATGTGCGCGGCCTTGGTAATGTCGGCAAAGCGCCCGCGATCTTTCGATGTCTCGATGTCGTTTTCGAAGTCATCGCCCAAGCAGATGTAGCGTTCGATCAAGTCTCTGTCGAAATAGCCGTAGTCGTGTTCCTGACCGAGCAGGAGCTCGAACTTGTTGCCAAGCCGTTTGCGGGATTTCTCTTGCAGTTCAGCCACTTGTTTCGTGACTTGTTCCAACTCCGACGTCGTGCCCGCGCGCTGCGCCAACTCTCCGATGCGGCCGCCGCCTATGACGAGACGATCCCAATCCATACGGTCAAAGAACTCAAACCGGGCGCTGTTTTGAGCGGTGTGCATGGATGGGTCTAGGTGCAAAGACGTGACCACGGATGTCCAAGGGTTGACATCCGACGGGAGCAGGTCGGGCATCCCGACCATCGCGTTCACCAGGGAAGTTTTACCGGCTTTCACTTGGCCGATCATGGTGATGGATGGCTCAATCTCAGCCAGGCGTGCGGACAGTTTACGTGCACGCTCCACCGTGGCGCGGTCGCCCACTTTGACCAGGTCAGCCAGGATTGTACCGATTGTGTCACATGTCCGGGCAAGCGGGTCCAGCGCGCCAAGCCCTTGCGCGATCAATTCAATGCCGTCGTGGGTCAGCCCCTGCGTGCCCGCAGCGCAGGCGTCGAACTTGGTTTCAATATTCATTGCTCAGATGCTCACACCCACATTCGCATGACCGGGGGGCATGACAGGCCCGTCGAGTTCCAACCCCTCGGTGACAATTCGGCTTTGTCCGAAAGTAAGATCGAATATTGTTAAAATTGTGGTCAAATCCAGAAATTGGTCGGGCTTCGTGAAACAATAGGTTTGTATGCTATGCTGCTGCGGCCACTTCGAAGTCGCGCTTGACTTGCAAAAGCAGACTTACGGCGTCTTCGGCTGCGTCTTTGGTTTTCTCCAGCGTCATCAGCAACAGAACGTCTGCAGCTTCCGCCGCCGCACCAAAGGCAGTTTCGTGAAATGGGGTGAGTGCGTCCTCATCTGCCACCATATCGACCAAGTGGTTGGCTGTCTCCAAGCACCGTTCCACGATCTTCTTTGGTGCAAAACTGCCGAATTCTTCAATGTCAGTCAGCATGACATGGGCTTGCGCGTGCAAGTGTTCGGCGACCTCGGTCAACGCCGAGTTTGACGCCTTGGGCTTCTGCAGGGCAGGCATCGGCTTAGATGGGGTAGGTCGGCTGAGCGCACTCGGAGCCTTGCGCACGTTTGACCGTTCAAAGCGGTCCAAAAACAGTTCCGCATGATCTATGTCGGCCTGCCTACCCGTCTCGACGTGGCGCAGAAGTTCCGCCTTGAGTGCATGAAAGCCGCTGGACTTGATCATTTGATCTTTGTCGGGGCGATCAGAACGCAGAGCTTTGAGTGCATAGCTGGCCGCCACCGGAGCAACAATCCGAAACGCATCGCCGACGGTTTCAGAAACGTGTTGCAGATGTGCGGTCGTGGCCTCGGGTGTCAGTTGGTCGGCATGGGTCAAGACCATGAAACCGTGGTCTTTCTGGGCATCTGGAAGCTGCGACCAGACGGACAGTTCTGCCGCGCTGAACTCCCGGCTGCACCAAATCGGAATGTCACATCTTCGCGCGGCCCATTGTGCGGCTGCTGCCATGTCTTCAGTGCTTCCATCAGTGACGACTTCAAGAAGCGTCATTCGCTTCAACACGTCGATGGGCAGGCGAAATTCGATGAACACCGGGTCCAGATGCAAAACGTGATCGAAAGCGATGTCATCGAGGGTCAGTTTGCTTCCGTCACTGCGCGTCACGACCGCTTTGGATGTCTCGCCATAGGAAAATCGATGCGTCGGTAGTTCGACACCATCCGGGACAATGTTGTGCAGGCACAACGCGTTGATCAGGGTCGATTTGCCCGCATTTGGCGGACCCATGACTGTCACGCGGACCGGCGATTCCAGTCGCGCTGCAAGCGCACGCCCAGACGCGCCCAATTTTTCAGGAAGGGTCGTCGTTGCCAGCGTGTCCTTGAGACGTTGCAGGACAGGACCGACCGTATCTGCGGCGGTCATTGCGTGGTCTCATTGGTTGCAATGAAAAGTCTCGCAATCGAAGATCTAATATTTGCGACCCAGCCACTTGTCGCCGGATCTTGCCCTTCGGCCAGGAAATTATCCCGCGAGTACTCCATTTGGTCATAGCCCCAATCGGACTTATTCCGGTGCTTGGCGACCTTCACCACGCACAAAGACACATTATCCTGTTCCGGCGCGTCCAGCGTCTTGATCTCAGAGATGAGTGCGCCGGCAATGTCTTCGCTGCTGTCGTCTTTTTTGCGATCCAGAACATCACGGATTTCGCAATCGCGCAGATGCTGCAATCCGTCGCTTGCGACGACAATGATGTCGCCGTCGAAAAGCTGTGTCGGCACTTCGGGGCAATCTACCCGGGCGATCGTGTGGCCCACGAGTACAGATGTCAGGCAATTGCGATCCGGGTGATCCCGGCCACTGCTTTCGGTCAACATACCGCTGCGCACCAGCAAATCGATATGCGGTGCCATGGAGTGATCTTCGTTCAGTTGCAGCAAATGACCATTGCGGAATAGGTAAAGAGGCGAGTCTCCGATAGACAGCCAGAAAAGTTTGTCCTTGATGAAGACCGGTGCAATCAGCGTGGCACCCATACCGCGCGCGGACGGAGCACCTGTGGAGACGTCGCCCACACATCTGTTTGCTGTCTCAGTCGCCTCAAGCAGTATACTGCGAATGTTGGCGCTGAAGCCCTGTACATCGCCACTTTGCAATTTGAGTTCACTGAACACTTCGGTGACGACCACCTTACTGGCAATATCGCCAGCATTGTGACCGCCCATGCCATCAGACAGCACCACGAATCCGAGGTCGCCGCCGAGGGCAAAGTCGGACGCTACCGCATCTTCCTGGTTTTCACGTTCACCAAGATAAAGTGCGGAGGCCGACTGGAACCGATATTCAGCTTTGGGCGCCATTGGTGTCCTTGTCGCTGTCGGTTGCATCCCAGTTGAAGTCTTCACCGCAAAGGGCGACAAAACGAAGATGGGTTTGACCCACGCAGATGATGTCGCCGTTGGACAGCTCTTCCGTGGACAAACAGGGCCTGCCGTTCAACCGCACGAGGTTGGCCTTGCCGCCGTAGCCGATGAAGCAGCCATTGACGTGATCGTCATAGGCGATGGCCGCGTGGTTGTTGCGAGAGATGGTATCGTCACCAAAGTTGAGTGAAACCACCTGATCTTCGGCGCGTCCGATCGTTGAAACCATGTTTTGCAGTGCAAAGTGGTTTCCCCGACCCGGCCCTTTGACCACAACCAGCCAACCCACTGGGAACTGGGCGTCACTTTTGGCCTTTGATTTATGGGCCTCGGCCCGGGCAAAGGGGTCCTCGGAAGAACCGGATGGCCCAAAACCCATGATCCGCGTCTTCACGCGACCGGCTTGACGCGCCTTTCGTGGCAGAAGCGGATCGGGCACATTCATGACGTGCGCCACTTCTTCTTCGTTCTTTTTGGGAATGTTTCGCAGTTCCTTAACGGCACGCTCTTTGTTTTCTGCCTTGGCATTTTCTTGAGCGGGCTGCACCTTGGCGTCAGCATCTGCCGTGTCTTTCGCGTCGGCGTCCTTCTCAAGGTCCCAGACTTTCTTGGCCGGAGCCTTGGGTTCGTCCGCGGGTCGCGTGACTGGTTGTGCTACTGCGGCCGGTTTTTGGCGAGAAGTGCTGCCACCATTGGTCTTCATCTGATGCAGGGACGGCATGGCCTCCGACAGGCTGTTGACCAGTTCTTGGTCTACCTGCGGCGCATCTTCGACAGCGGGCATCGCGTCTGTCGCGGCAGGCGCGGGTGTGTCCATGGTCGGCTCGTCCGTCTCTTCAGCGGCCGAGCGTCGTTGATCGACAAGGTTTCGGATGAGGTTCAAGGCGCGTTCCTTATGGCTCAGCTTCTATGGATTGATCTTTGGATGCGAAAAGACTTCCGCGCAGCGACATCAGGCTGCCAAGCAGAGACTTGTTACGTTTCTGTTTTTCCGAAGAAATTTCATCAACGTTGTCGCTGTTGGCGAGGGCATTATCCCACTCTTCTGCATTCATGTCGTTGTCCAGGACATCCCCGAAATAGTCGTAGGCGACCATCGGTTTGTCAGGCTGTTGCGCCTCTTGCTGCTCGGCTGCCCGCTCTTCCAAAACCTTTTTGGCCTCTTCGGCCTGTTTCTCGGCAAGGGCGGCGTTCAGCGCATCATTGGTCGCGTCTGTCAGTTCCTTGATCAGCGCTTCCATGCCACGGTCGGCATGCGCCGCCGCCAATAGGGCTTTCTGGCGACGCTCTTGATCGATCTGATCAAGCCAAGACTTCGCTGTCTGCATCCGATCCTTGGGGAACAAGGTCATCGCGTGGTCGATCGCCGACAGGAAGTAGCGGTCATAACCTTCCAGACGGACCGGTATTGGTTCCAGCGGATCTGGTTCATCGGCGGCCACGGCAGACAGGCGCGAAAGGCTGTCAGGCGGCGGCACCTTCGTGATCACATGGTAAAAGCTGGCACCAAGCGAGTAGAGGTCGCTGGCCGTCGTCTGCTCAGTGCCCGAGCTGTAGAACTCCAGCGGTGAGTAGCCTTCTTTCACCGCATTGATTGTGGACAGCGCCTTGCTTGCCCTGTCTGTCACTTCCCGGGCCGCGCCGAAGTCGATCAGCACCGGCTCATTGTCTTCAGTGATCAGAATGTTGTCAGGCGAGATATCGCGATGCAGGATATCGCATTCATGCATGTACTCGATCGCGTCGAGGGTTTTCACCAGGATTTTCTTGATCACATCCGGCGTCAGGCGCTTAGGGTTGCGTTCGATGATTTCCAACAGGTCGAGACCGTTGACGAAGTCGAGGGCCAGATATGCCGTCCCGTTTTCTTCAAACACCTGATGCACGCCCACGATGTTTGGATGGTTCAGGCGCGCCATCCGGCGTGCTTCGTGCAGCAAGTGGCGCACGATATCCTTGAACATTTCCTGATCGGCCTCTGTCCGACCGGTTACGCGCTTGCCCTGACGGTGGCAGGTCAGCACAGGGAAACATTCCTTGATTACGATCTGACGGTTCAAACTGTCGCGCGCGAGATAGGTCACGCCGAAGCCACCTGAGCTGAGATAGCACTGGATCGTATACTGCCCGTGAAGGAGCTTATCGCCTGTCGTCAGAGCATGCCCATGATCCTCTGCGCGCGGGTCCATTTTTTTCTTATCGAGTGAACGCATTTTCTTCCAAAGCCCGCCTCAGGGCTGTCACCTGTCACCATGGTTAACGTACAGTTAAGCTTAAGATCGTGACCAAATCTGGGCGCTGGCAAGGAACCTTCTGTGCGTTTTTTGTGCCAACACTTTGGGTTTTTTGCGGGCGAGTGAACCTTCTAAACGCCCGTCTGGACACTGGACAGGGCGCGAATTCAAAGCAGAATGGCCGGATGTGGGCGCTGCAATTCAGTTCCGTTTCATGCCCGTCTTCAAAGATGGCTCACCCCATCGTTATGCGGTGTGACGTTTGTTGGAAATCAATCACTGGTATCGTCAGGCAGTCCGAAACACGCTTGGGTTCTACGAGGCGCGACATATGTCCTTCCGATTTTTCTGGGGCCTTTTGGTCATGCTGGTCACTGTGTTTCCCAGTCAGCATGCGCGGGCATTCGAAGGCTGGAAGCTCGACATAAGTGCGGGCGGTTGGCGAAACTTGACCGTGCCGGGTACAAGAGAAAACCGGTTCATTGTGCGCGGGGATGCGCTGCAGGTGGTTTCGGACAGGTCTGTTTCTTTTCGGTATCTCGAACTGCCACGCAGTACGGAATATCCCACGCATCTAAGTTGGGCTTGGCGGGTCGATCAGCATGCCCCGGTGGCATCGCAAGCCCTCAAAGGCTTTGACGACCGACCATTGGCTGTTCATGTCTGGTTTGACACCGGCAAGTCTGGGTCACTTTTCGGTGGATTGACCTCTGCAATGGGGCGGCCCAAAGTGGGCCATCTTCTCACGTATGTTTGGGGCGCAAGAGAACCACCAGGGAGCGTTCTGCGCAATCCGTATTTCGACAAAGGACGGGTTATCGTGCTTGTGGGCGACAATGGGCGCACCGGGCAATGGCAACGGGTGGAACGCAACGTAGTAGAAGATTATCGCCGCGCATTTGGCCAAGCGCCTGACATGACGCAGCTTCGCTATATAGCTATTTCAGCGGATACCGACGATCTGAGCGGTCAAAGCAACGCTGCGGTGCGCGGGTTGGCGTTCCATATGCCTTAGGGCCAAGCCATTCACGTCCAGCGAAACAAATCGGGCGGCTGAAAAAATGCAGCCGCCCGTCATTTCTGCTACGGTTTAACAGATCAAGCCGCTGTGGCTTGGTCCAAAAGATCGAACCGGTCGTTCATCATCACCTTGGTCCATGCGGCAACGAAATCACGGGCGAATTTGCCGGTGTTGTCGTCCTGGGCGTATACCTCGGCGTAGGACCGCAGGATAGAGTTGGAGCCGAAGACCAGATCAGCACTGGTTGCGGTCCATTTCACATCACCGCTGGCACGGTCGCGGATTTCATACATGCCGTCCGTGTCCGTGGGGTGCCAGCTGTTGGCCATGTCGGTCAGGTTGACGAAGAAATCGTTGGTCAACGCGCCCACATTGTCGGTGAAGACACCGTGGCTGGTGCCGCCATGGTTGGTGCCCATGACACGCATACCGCCCAACAGAACCGTCATCTCCTGACCCGTGAGGCCCATCAGCTGCGCCCGGTCGAGGAGCATTTCCTCAGCCGAGACGGCATAGGCCTCTTTCTGCCAGTTGCGGAAGCCGTCGGCATAAGGCTCCAGCACGTCGAAGGAGGCCGCATCGGTTTGTTCATCCGTGGCATCGCCCCGGCCGGGGACGAAGGGTACGGAGACCGATTCACCCGCCTGCGAGATCGCCGCTTCCAGCCCGACATTGCCTGCCAGAACGATGGTGTCTGCGATGGAGGCCCCGGCCTCTGCCGCGAGGGGTTCCAGCACGGCCAGCACTTTGGCCAGACGCTCCGGTTCATTCCCGGCCCAGTCTTTCTGGGGGGCAAGACGGATGCGCGCACCGTTGGCCCCGCCACGCTTGTCAGAACCTCGGAAAGTGCGGGCGCTGTCCCAAGCGGTAGAGATCATTTCTGCCGGGGTCAGGTCAGAGGCCGCGATCTTGGCCTTCAACGCGGCCACATCGTAGCCGGTGGCGCCTGCCGGGATCGGATCCTGCCAGATCAGATCTTCATCCGGCACATCCGGGCCAAGATAGTTGGCGCGCGGGCCCATGTCGCGGTGGGTCAGTTTGAACCATGCGCGTGCGAAGGTGTCATTGAAATACTCGGGGTCGGCCATGAACTTTTGGCAGATCTCATTGTAGATCGGATCGACACGCATCGCCATGTCGGCGTCGGTCATGATCGGGTTGTGACGCTTGGAGGGATCGGTGGGGTCGACGGGTTTGTCTTCCTCTTTGATGTCCTTGGGTTCCCACTGCCACGCGCCAGCCGGGGATTTGGCCAGTTCCCATTCGTAGCCGAAGAGCATCTCGAAATAGCCCATGTCCCATTTGGTTGGCTCTTTCGACCACGCGCCTTCGATGCCGGAGGTGAAGGCATTGGTGGCCTTTCCGTCATGGCCCGGATTGTGCCAGCCGAAGCCTTGCGCCTCGATGCCTGCGGCTTCCGGTTCCACGCCTATGTCATTGACGGCACCACGACCATGGGCCTTGCCCACCGTATGGCCACCGCATGTCAGCGCGGCGGTTTCTTCGTCATTCATTGCCATCCGCGCGAATGTTTCACGCACATGCATCGCCGTGCGCGCCGGGTCAGGCTGTCCATTCACGCCTTCCGGGTTCACGTAAATCAGGCCCATGTGAACCGCTGACAGGGGATTTTCGAGTGTGGAGGCATCGTTCAGATCGCCATAGCGGTTTTCACTGGGGGCAAGCCATTCGCCTTCTGATCCCCAGTAGACGTCCTTTTCCGGACCCCACAGGTCTTCACGACCAAAGCCAAAGCCGAAGGTTTTCAGGCCCATCGACTCGTAAGCAATCGTGCCCGCATAGAGGATAAGGTCAGCCCAGGAGAGCGCGTTGCCGTACTTCTTCTTAAGCGGCCACAGCAAACGGCGCGCCTTGTCGAGGCTTGCGTTGTCCGGCCAAGAATTGAGCGGCGCAAAGCGGATGTTGCCACCGCCTCCGCCACCGCGCCCGTCCTGCACGCGGTAAGACCCCGCCGAGTGCCACGCGAGGCGGATCATCAATCCACCATAATGCCCCCAATCCGCAGGCCACCAATCCTGGCTGTCGGTCAACAGCGCGGTCATGTCCTTGCGCAGCTCGTCAAAATCAATGTGGGAAACCGCCTCACGA
Organism: uncultured Roseovarius sp.; assembly: GCA_963422235.2. GTDB lineage: Bacteria > Pseudomonadota > Alphaproteobacteria > Rhodobacterales > Rhodobacteraceae > Roseovarius. The sequence goes on along the minus strand of CAXMWV010000002.1, from coordinate 278,284 downwards.
TAGCTAAACCCTTCGTCCATCGGATTGGTGCGGGCACCGTGTTGATGCAGAATGTCTAGGTTGAGCGCGTTTGGCCACCACTTGGTGACCGGCTTTTCCAGTGACGTGTTGCCGCCGTGATGAACAGGGCATCCTGTGATGCCGGAAGGATTATTACCGTCCATTGAAGTCTCCATTTGCTTCGTAGGCTTGAGGCCCGTTGCTAAGAATGGTTCTAAATCAAAGACCGATTAATGCAAATTGCATTTTCTTAACAAACCGATATGTTTTTCTAATGAATGGTCTCACACTCAAACACCTTCGGTATTTCAACGCTCTGGCCAAGCATTTGCACTTTGGCCGGGCCTCTGAGGCTTGCGCGATCTCGCAGCCGGCGCTGTCCATTCAGATCAAGGAACTAGAGGCCATGGTCGGGGCGCCATTGGTTGAGCGGACATCGCGGCAAGTACGATTAACGACGTTGGGCGAAGACTTTCTCGCTAGGGCCCGGATGATACTCGCCGAAGTGGAAGAGCTAGATGATCTCATGCGCACGTCAAAGGATGCGCTGAGCGGACGGTTACGCATCGGGGTGATTCCCACGGTCGCACCCTACCTTTTGCCAACCGTCGCCCGTGCCGTGGCGCGTACACATCCGGAGGTCGACCTCCAGCCGCGCGAAGCGATCACCCGCGTGCTGGTGGATGATTTGCTGGAGTACCGCCTTGATGCGGCCGTGGTCGCGCTCCCGATTTCGGAGCCTCGTCTGGAAGAGACGGCGCTTTTTGAAGAAGAGTTCGTTTTGGTGCGCCATATTGCGGATGCCGAAGACCCCATCCCAAGCCCGGCCAACTTGCGTAAAATGCGTCTTCTTTTGCTGGAAGAAGGCCATTGTTTTCGTGACCAAGCCTTGGCTTTTTGCGCAATTGACGGAACGCAAGTGCGTGACGTCATGGAGGGCAGTTCGTTATCCACCTTGGTGCAGATGGTCAGTGCTGGCATTGGGTTGACCGTAATACCGGAAATCGCCGTCGATTTTGAAGAACGCGCAACGGATGTGCAGATCGCAAGATTCAAACGTGATGTTCCGAGGCGGACAATTGGTCTTGTGACGCGCAAAACCAGCCCGATTGCTCAGCAGCTCAATGTGATCAAGGAAATCGTGCGCGAGGTTGGGCTATCAAAGGTCGCAACTACATCAGAAAAGATACCCTGACACCTACCACTCATAGGGTTCGATAAATTCACCCGTCATTGCATAGCAGATCTGGGCGAGCAGTGTAGACAGTGCTGAGATGCCGAATTCCCCGTGACATAGACCGGGTCAAATTACCCCTGATACTCATTAGGCTCATCCGCAGTCACGAAGTTTTATAGATCATCGAAGCGGTCCTTGGGGTGGTTTGACAACCTGCACGGAGGTTACGATGTGACAATCCCTGTCGCAATTGCCGTTCCCTTTCAGCATGTTCTGGATACCACGGCACGAGCAGGTTCGCCCGTTCGTCTTGTCTGCCAGTTTGGATGAAGACGCGTATTAACCGCGCTCCGGCGCGGGCTGTGTCGGTCGCGTATCCGGCAACGAGATATTCGCAACCTGCTCAGCAATAGGATCGTTTGACAGCGGATGACGCCGTGCCGAGAACTCATCCGCGTTGCGCATCCTGCGCCACTCTCCGCCGGCGTAGACTTCCAAACCAGAGAATGACGCCTTGTAATCCATTTTGGAACTGCCGGGCACCCAATAGCCCAAGTAAACACTTGGTAAGCCTGCCTCTTTGGCAATGTCTACGTGATCGAGGATCACGTAGGTGCCCAGTGAGTTTTTTCCCATTGCCGGATCGTAGAAAGAATAGACCATCGACACCCCATCATCGAGGACATCTGTCAAGCAAACTGCGACAAGCGCACCGGTATCGCGGTCAGCATATTCCACAACGCGGGTCCGAATTGGCGTCTCCTCTATCATCGCCGCAAATTCAAACGCGTCCATATCTGCCATGCCGCCATCCGCGTGGCGGGTCTCCAGATACCGACGGAACAGATCATACTGCTCTTCCGTTGCCCAAGCCGACGTTGCGCGGCGTTCCAGATTTGCATTTCGCTTGATCGTGCGCCGTTGGCTTTTCGTCGGTTTGAATTCGGCGACATTGATGCGCGCCGACAGGCACGCCGCGCAATCCGCGCAGGACGGGCGGTAGAGTACATTCTGCGATCGCCTGAAGCCTTGTTTGGACAGGCTGTCGTTCAACTTTTGAGAATTGTCGCCCTGAAGCGCCGTGAACAGCTTACGTTCCATCCGCCCCGCCAGATATGGGCAGGGCTGCGGTGCCGTCACATAGAATTGCGGCGCAAGAGGGAGCGTGTGGCGCATGGATTTTTCAACCGGTTGGTTCCGACGATAGCAATAGAAGGTCGATGCGCCAAGACTAAAGCGCGGGTGCGGTGTTTATGTCCCAGCACGCCGGTTTATGGCGACCGTGCCAAGCGTCATATCCACAAGGCTCTGGCGTCGTTGAGTCGTGAGAATGGCCAGGATCGAGGCGAACTGCAGCGGGAAAAACAGGATCGAAAATGAGTATCCTGCCGTGTGTAATAGGGCTATTGAGCTGTCGAGCCGTGCCCCATCCCGAGCGCGGAACTCAATCGCTGTCAACGCCATGCCCCATGTGGCCGACCCGCGCGCGATCGTGGCTGAGCGATAGACGAACCCGACGCAGAGCCAGAGCAGAGGGAAGAAAAACAGGCCGGTAAACGCCGTGAATGGGAGAATCAGCAGGCACAGAACCAAGACGATAAGGCTATCCACCACCCAGGCTATAGCCCGCTTGGTTGGGATATCGTCGTAAAACTCCGGCTGGGTCAGCGGATCAGGAATATGCCATGAATAGTCGGACATGATGGTGGTTATATAAGCAGTGTTCAGACAAAAAAGTACCCGGTCCACAATGCGCGGACCGGGTTACGTTGGGTGCCTTATACCTCGCGGGTACGCGGCTGGTCGTCCATATCCTGTTCCGGGCCAGAAGCGGCTTTGGCGCGTTCTTCCATGAATTGGTCGAACTCTGCCTTGTCGCGGGCATCCCGAAGGCGTTGCAGGAAGGCCTCGAAATTGTCCTGCTCCTGTTCCAACCGGCGCAGGGTGTCGGCCTTGTAGGCGTCAAACGCCGAGTTGCCTGAGCTTTTGCGGATGGATACGGATTTGCGGCGGGCAGAATTGCAGATCATTTTCTTGCTCCAGATCATGTAGGCCAGAAGGGCAAGACCCAAAGGCCAGAAGACGATGAACGATACGACCATGGCCGCGATCCACGCGCCTTTGCCTTTGTCGTCCAGAAACGCTTCCGCCCGTTGGAGCCAGCCTGTGAAGCCAGAGGTTTGCATTGGAGATGCAACAGTTTGCATATGAGTGATCCTTTTGGACTGGGTGAATGTAAATTCCTTTTACATTGCCAAGATTGTGATCCTCTGGCGGGATTGCAAGGGGCAATGTAAAACTTTTTAACATTTTCGAGCGTGGGCTGCAGGAGTCAATCAAGCAAACCCTTGGCGCAGCAGGTCAATCTGCCTATAAGGGCGCCGCAAGCACCGAGGATGAGACCCATGCGGACCAGCCAAATCACGCGCAAAACTGCCGAGACGGATATTAGTGTTGAGATCAATCTCGACGGCACCGGGACTTATGACAACCAAACCGGCGTGGCGTTCTTTGATCACATGCTGGATCAGCTGGCACGACATTCGCTGATCGACATGAAAATTCGCTGCAAGGGCGACACGCATATTGATGATCATCACTCGGTTGAGGATGTGGGCATCGCTTTGGGCCAAGCGTTAACGGACGCGTTGGGCGACAAGCGGGGCATCCGTCGCTATGGGTCTTGCCTTTTGCCGATGGATGATGCGTTGGTGCGTGCGGCGCTCGATTTGTCTGGGCGACCCTATCTTGTGTGGGAGTTGGACTTGCCGACACCAAAGATCGGAAGCTTCGACACAGAGCTTGTAAGGGAATTCTTTCAGGCACTCAGCACCCATGGCGGGGTCACCCTGCATGTGACGGCTCTCAACGGGATCAACAGTCATCACATCGCGGAAGCAGCCTTCAAGTCCGTGGCGCGCAGCCTGCGAGAATCCGTTGAAGCAGACCCGCGCAAATCTGACGCGATCCCATCCACCAAAGGCGCGCTCTGAGGCCTGCATGACCACTGTCATCGTCGACTACGAAAGCGGCAATCTGCATTCCGCTGAGAAAGCGTTTCAGCGCATGGCCGCTGAGACCGGTGCCGGCGAGGTGGTTGTCACCTCTGACCCGGATGTCATCCGGCGTGCTTCTCGGATGGTGCTGCCGGGTGACGGCGCATTTCCTGCTTGTCGCGCAGCACTTTTTGACCACCGGGGTGTCTTTGAAGCGATGGAAGACGCCGTACGCGAAGGCGGACGGCCTTTCATGGGCATTTGCATCGGGATGCAAATGCTGGCCACGCGTGGTCTGGAATACGAAGAAACCCCCGGTTTTGACTGGATCGGCGGCACGGTCGGCGCGATCAATCCCAGTAAGCCGTCCTTGAAAGTGCCCCACATGGGCTGGAATGATCTGGTGATTGAACAAACGCACCCGGTTCTCGATGGGGTTACCTCGGGTGATCACGCGTATTTCGTCCACTCTTATCAGTTTGCCGTAGATGACCCTGTACATCGCTTGGCGCGATGCGACTACGGTGGCCCAGTGACGGCAGTCGTAGGGCAGGGCACCATGGTGGGCACGCAGTTCCACCCGGAGAAAAGCCAGGCCACGGGTTTGCGGATCATTGCGAATTTCTTGCGCTGGTCTCCTTGAAAGACCCCCTTTGCAGCCTGCTGGCGACTTGCTAACGCTGTAAGTCAATGCCACTCGACGCCAAATATCCGTCTCTCGCTGAATTGCGGGCACGCGCCAAGCAACGCCTGCCCCATTTCGTGTGGGAGTATCTGGACAGCGGGACAGGGGCGGATACCGCTGTCGCCCGGAACCGCGCCGCGTTGGATCGGATCACTTTAATGCCGTCCATTTTGCATGGGGAATTGGACTACGACACATCTGTTGAGTTTCTGGGTTTTCGCTATGACATGCCCGTCGGCATAGCGCCCGTGGGCATGTCCGGCCTGATCTGGCCTGATGCCGAACGGTTGCTTGCACGGTCGGCGCGAAAGGCAGGGATCAATTACACTCTGTCCACCGTGGCGAGCCAGACCCCGGAGGATTTGCAGTCGTGCATCGACGAAAACGCATGGTTTCAGCTTTATACCCCGCGTGACCCCGAGGTCAGGCGAGACATATTGCGCCGTGCCAAGGTGGCAGGGTTCAAAGCCTTGGTTGTGACGTTGGACCTGCCCGTCGGATCGCGACGGGAAAGACAGGCGCGCTCTGGCCTCACGCAGCCGCCCAAGATCACGCCACGCATCTTTGCGCAATGCGCTATTCGTCCGGCGTGGTCCATTGCAATGGCACTGAACGGCATGCCCCGTATGCGCCTGATTGACGATTATGCGCCCAAGATGACCAAAGGCATGACGCCCAACAGCCATGCGGGGTATCAGCTGCGCACCTCGCCCGATTGGCATTATCTCAACGCCACGCGCGATGAATGGAATGGGCCGCTGATCGTGAAGGGCGTTTTGAACGTTGAGGACGTTAAACCGCTGGAAAAGGCGGGGGTCGATGCGATCTGGGTGTCAAACCATGGTGGTCGGCAGTTTGACGGGGCACCTGCTGCAATTAACGTTCTGCCCGGCATTCGCGCGGCGACGAAACTGCCGCTGGTCTATGACAGCGGGATTGCAGGTGGCCTGGATATCCTGCGCGCGGTTGCGCTGGGGGCGGACTTGGTCATGCTCGGACGCGGCTGGCACTACGCTTTGGGAGCGCTGGGGCGCGAGGGGCCGAACCATCTTGCCCATGTTTTGCGCGAGGATCTGAAATCCAACATGGGACAGATGGGCTTGAAAACAGTGGCGGATTCGCGGAACAGGGTTGTAGCTTCCGGCGTTTGAGAGGGAGGCTTGTCGCCATTGAGCAACAGACGCCTCGGCGTGTTGGGTCAGACCTCCCAAATACTGGGTAGGGCGCGCGCCCAATTGGGCAGTTTTTTTCGCGGGCAAGGGAATCCGGTTGCAATCTCGTTGCGTAACGTTGCGTCAAATCGTAAGACATCGCCACAATTTACGCTGCGCTGCGGCACCTGTAGATCAACTAGGGCCTCTGCGCGATGTCTTCACCGACTAGGAGGACAGGACAGTGGCCGAGTTCAAGAAAATCCTGATTGCCAACCGAGGCGAGATTGCCATCCGTGTGATGCGTGCCGCCAACGAGTTGGGCAAGCGCACGGTGGCCGTTTACGCCGAAGAGGACAAGCTGGGCTTGCACCGATTTAAGGCGGATGAAGCTTACTTGATCGGAGAGGGCCTTGGCCCGGTCGAGGCCTATCTGTCGATTGAAGAAGTGATCCGGGTGGCCAAGCATTGTGGCGCGGACGCGATCCACCCCGGCTACGGCCTGCTGTCGGAAAACCCTGATTTCGTGGATGCATGTGACGCCAATGGAATCACCTTTATCGGCCCCAAAGCGGAGACGATGCGCGCCTTAGGTGACAAGGCGAGCGCACGGCGCGTTGCGATTGAAGCCGGAGTGCCCGTGATCCCGGCCACCGAAGTGCTTGGCGATGACATGAAGGAAGTTGCTCGTCAGGCCGAAGAGATCGGCTATCCGATGATGCTGAAAGCCTCCTGGGGTGGTGGAGGACGGGGTATGCGCCCCGTGACCAAGCCTGAGGAGCTGGAAGAAAAAGTGCTGGAAGGCCGGCGCGAGGCGATTGCGGCCTTTGGCAATGGCGAGGGGTATCTTGAAAAGATGATCACCCGCGCACGCCACGTTGAGGTGCAGATCCTGGGCGACAAGCATGGCAACATGTACCACCTTTTTGAAAGGGATTGCTCCGTCCAGCGGCGCAATCAAAAGGTCGTGGAACGGGCCCCTGCGCCGTATTTGTCTGACGAGAAACGCGCCGAGATTTGTGAACTGGGCTACAAGATTTGTAAGCACGTGAACTATGAGTGCGCGGGCACAGTCGAATTCCTGATGGATATGGAAACCGACGCGTTTTACTTCATCGAGGTTAACCCGCGTGTGCAGGTCGAACACACGGTGACCGAGGAAGTGACCGGTATCGATATCGTTCAGGCGCAGATCAAGATTGCCGAGGGTAAGACCCTGGCGGAGGCCACACGCAAAGAGAGCCAGGATGAGGTGCAGCTTAACGGTCACGCGATCCAGACACGGATCACGACCGAGGACCCGCAGAACAATTTCATCCCCGACTACGGCCGCATCACCGCGTTCCGCGAGGCGACGGGCATGGGCATCCGTCTCGACGGTGGCACCGCCTACTCCGGCGGGGTCATCACGCGGTATTACGACTCGCTTCTGGTGAAGATCACGGCACATGCGCAGACGCCCGAAGGGGCTATTGCCCGGATGGACCGCGCGCTGCGGGAATTCCGAATTCGTGGCGTGTCGACAAATATCGCCTTTGTTGAAAATCTGCTAAAACATCCGGTGTTTCTGGGGAACGAATACACAACCAAGTTCATTGACACAACGCCTGAGCTTTACAAATTTGCCAAGCGTCGGGACCGAGGCACAAAGGTTCTGACCTACATCGCCGACATCACGGTGAACGGTCATCCTGAGACAAAAGATCAGCCAAAGCCCCGCGCGGACCTAAAAGACCCGCGCCCACCCGCTATGCGCACGGAACCGGGTGTTGAGCCCCAGATGGGCACGCGGAACTTGCTGGAACAGAAGGGCGCCCAGGCCGTGGCCGACTGGATGAAGCAGCAAAATCGTCTGCTGATCACCGACACCACGATGCGCGACGGGCACCAATCCTTGCTCGCCACCCGCATGCGCAGCATCGACATGATCAAGGTGGCACCAACCTATGCCGCCAACCTGCCGCAGCTTTTCTCGATGGAGTGTTGGGGGGGGGCGACCTTCGACGTGGCCTACCGCTTCTTGCAGGAATGCCCGTGGCAGCGGCTGCGCGATCTGCGCGCCAAGATGCCCAATCTGATGACCCAGATGCTTCTCCGCGCGTCAAACGGTGTGGGTTACACCAACTATCCCGACAATGTGGTGCAGGAGTTTGTTCGCGTCGCCGCCGAGACAGGTATCGATGTGTTCCGCGTGTTTGACAGCCTCAACTGGACTGAGAACATGCGCGTCGCCATGGATGCGGTGATCGAGTCTGGCAAGATCTGCGAAGGCACGATCTGTTACACCGGGGACATCACAAATCCCGATCGCGCGAAGTATGACGTGAAATACTACGTCGATATGGCACGTGAGATGGAGGCGGCGGGGGCTCACGTCCTCGGCCTCAAGGACATGGCCGGCCTCATGAAACCCGGTGCCGCCCGTGTTCTGATTCGCGCGCTCAAGCAAGAGGTGGGCATGCCGATCCACTTCCACACCCACGACACCGCCGGTGTGGCCACGGCAACCATCCTTGCCGCGTCCGAGGCAGGTGTTGATGCCGCGGATTGCGCCATGGACGCGCTGTCTGGCAACACGTCTCAAGCAACGCTTGGAACAGTTGTCGAAGCGCTCGCTCATACGGATCGCGATACCGGCCTTGATATCAGCGCGGTCCGCGAAATCTCGGACTACTGGGATGCTGTCCGCGCGCACTACACAGCCTTTGAAACAGGTATGCAGGCCCCGTCGTCTGAGGTTTACCTGCACGAGATGCCGGGCGGGCAGTTCACCAACCTCAAGGCGCAGGCCCGTAGCCTCGGCCTTGAAGACCGCTGGCCTGAAGTGGCGCAAACCTATGCCGATGTGAACGCCATGTTCGGCGACATCGTGAAAGTGACGCCGTCCTCAAAGGTCGTTGGCGACATGGCACTGATGATGGTCAGCCAGGGGCTCAGCCGTGCGGATGTTGAAAACCCGGAGCGTGATGTGGTTTTCCCCGACAGCGTGGTCGGCATGATGCGCGGCGATCTGGGGCAACCTCCCGGTGGTTTCCCGGATGTGATCCAGAAAAAGGTGCTGAAAGACGAAATACCGAATCTGGAACGACCCGGCAAACACCTCAAGCCCGTCGATCTTGAGGCGGCGCGCCAGGACCTGAGTGACCAACTCGAAGGCAAAGCCGTTGATGATGAGGACCTGAGCGGTTACCTGATGTATCCCAAGGTTTTCCTCGACTACATGGGGCGCCACCGGACCTATGGCCCCGTTCGTACACTGCCCACTAAGAACTTCTTCTATGGGATGCAGCCGGGCGATGAGATTAGTGTTGAGATCGATCCGGGTAAGACCATGGAAATCCGCATGCAGGCCGTTGGTGAAACCGATGAAAATGCCGAAGTGCGGGTGTTTTTTGAGCTCAATGGTCAGCCGCGCATCATACGTGTGCCGAACCGTTTGGCGAAATCCACCACGGCCGTGCGGCCCAAGGCAGAACTGGGCAACCCGAACCATGTCGGCGCGCCTATGCCGGGTGTTGTGACAACGGTTGCGGTGCAGGCCGGTCAGCAGGTCAAGGAGGGCGATCCGCTTTTGACCATTGAAGCGATGAAGATGGAAACCGGTATCTACGCCGAACGCAACGCGACGGTGAAGGCGATCCATGTTCAACCGCAGGGTCAGATCGATGCCAAGGACCTTATGATCGAGTTGGAATAGCACTCGTTCTTCTGCACCTGCCAAACGTCTGGGCATCTTTTGTCGCATTCAGCCGGTTTCGCGGTTGATTGCGGCTTTTGCCGTGGCCCAAAGCCTGCCATTGGTTCCGTGTTGACGCTCTGTTGCACGAGGTTTGTGCGATCATGGACAAGATTATCGTTTTCACTGACATTCACATTCTACGTGAGGGTGGCCAGATCATTGGTCTCGACCCGGCAGAACGGTTTGCCCAAGGTCTGGCACACGCCGCTGAGCATCATCCGGACGCGGCTAGTATCGTCATCTGTGGTGACCTGACCCATCATGGCACGTCGGAGGAATATAGCCACCTGAGGCACATCCTGGCTGACTGTCCTGTGCCAGTGTCCCTGATGATCGGTAACCATGATCGCCGAGAAGCATTTTATGAGGCCTTTCCCGGTGCACCGAAAACAGCTTCGGGGCATTTGCAACATGTGATCGACCTCTCAGACACAAGGTTGGTGCTGCTTGACACTCTGGATGAAGACGCGCCTGACCTGCATTCGGGCTTGCTGTGTGCCGAGCGACTGTCCTGGATGGACGAGGCGTTGCGGACCGCGGGCGAACGGCGCGTTATCGTTTTTTCGCACCATCCACCGATGCTCACCGGTTTTGACGGGATGGACAGTATCGGCCTGCGAAACCGCGACGAATTAATCGCCCGTGTATCTGACCATGGAAACGTCGTGCAGTTTATCGCGGGACACGTTCATCGCACGATCTCAGGCGGTGCTGGCGGCGTGCCAGTGGCAATTTTCAAAGGCACCTGCCACCAGATGCCCATGCAGTTGGGTGATCCGTCCCACAGCGTGTCGGTGGATGAACCGCCCGCCTACGGAATTCTGCTGTTGGGTACGGACGGCGTGATCGTACACAGCGAAGATTACAATCTGCCTTTTGCCGAGATTGATCACACAGAGGCGGCCGCTCGCTTGGGAACCTGATCGGGGCAACAGGCTTGCCTTGTGTGCAATGCGTCCCGCGAGCGACTTTCTGCACATATGCCTCGATTTTTCCCTTGCAGGCTGAGGCGAGACTTTATATCTCCCACCTCACCCAACGGACGCGGGTGTAGCTCAGGGGTAGAGCGTTACCTTGCCAAGGTAAATGTCGTGAGTTCGAATCTCATCACCCGCTCCAAAAACTCATAGACAATTGATAACGCCCGGGGCCATTGCACCCTTGCGAAGTGGTGTGTCCTTTGGCATCCCTGCATTTCGTTCATCCTTGTCAAAGGCCGTGGCATGCCCAAAGAACACTTCGCGCACGTCGACACATGGGTCTTCGATCTCGACAATACGCTGTATCCCCCTCACGTGCGCTTATTCGATCAAATCGAGGTGCGGATGACGCAGTTTGTGATGGACGCGCTTGGTGTCGACCGGGATGAGGCAGACCGTCTGCGACAAATGTACTGGGCGCAATACGGAACGACCCTCGCCGGGTTGATGCGAGAACACGACGTTGATCCCGGTCCGTACCTGACAGACGTGCATGACATCTCATTCGATGCTCTGACGCCTGACCCTGATCTGGCGTCCGCGGTGCGCGACCTTTCAGGGCGCAAGATTGTCTACACCAATGGTTGTGCGCCTTACGCCGAACGCGTGCTGGCGGCGCGCGGCTTGTCTGGTCTTTTTGATGCCGTCTACGGCGTGGAGCACGCAGACTTCCTGCCCAAACCCGAGCGTGGCGCGTTCGAACGCGTGTTTGGCCGTGACGGTGTGACACCGGACAAAGCCGCCATGTTCGAAGACGAACCACGCAACCTTGCGGTACCACACGCCATGGGAATGCGAACGGTCCTGGTTCACCCTGAGCCCCATGATGGAGCGCATGTTGAATTTCACACAGAGGACTTGTTGGCGTTTTTGAAGCGACTTTGACAGCAGGCCCATTTTGCTTGCATGGCCATTCCGGGCTAACTGCGGCAATACGCGCCGGTTGATTGATGGGTCATGACACACAGTTGTTAGGTCGTGTTAAAGTGAACGGAAGCCAAGCGCGGGGAGAGAATGTCTGCAGAGAACGTCGATATCCTGATCTCCGGGGCTGGTGTTGCTGGGCTCGCGGCGGCTTGCGTTATGGGCAAAGCGGGGTTTTCTGTGCTTTGTGTGGACCCGACCGCCCCGGTGACGGAACGCGATGCGGCTGGTTCCGACCTTAGAACCACCGCCATACTGCAGCCAGGGCGCGCGTTGTTGGAGAAGGCGGACGTCTGGTCACGTCTCAATCCCCATGCCAGTGCGCTTCAGGTCATGCGCATCGTGGACGCTGGGGGTGAGGTGCCAGAACCACGCATTGTGCGAGAGTTTGACGCCAGCGACATCTCGGACCAGCCATTCGGTTGGAACGTGCCTAACTGGCTGTTGCGGCGTGAGATGCTGACGCAGATTGGCGGTTTGGAACATGTCGCGTTCCAATCGGGTGTTGGCGTACGTGACCTGTTGACCCGAGAGCGCGAGGCTCGTGTCCGGTTAAGCGATGGATCGTCTGCAAAATGTCGCCTGGTTTTGGCCGCCGATGGCCGGGCGTCGGCGGTACGTGAAGCCGTTGGTATCCCCGTCCGTACAACACGTTACGGGCAAAAGGCCCTCGCATTCGCAGTCACCCACAGCGTCCCGCATCATAATGTGTCCACAGAAATCCATCGTTCTGGTGGCCCTTTTACACTGGTGCCTTTGCCGGATCGGGATGGCAGCCCATGCTCTGCCGTGGTCTGGATGGAATGCGGTGCGGAAGCGATGCGCCTTGCCGGGCTAGAGGAAGCAGAGTTCGAGGCAGAAATGACCACGCGATCCTGTGAGGTTTTGGGTCCGCTCAAGCTGGCGTCGCGCCGGACGGTTTGGCCGCTGATAAGCCAATTGGCTGCGCGCATGTCAGGTGAACGTTTGGCGCTGATGGGGGAGGCGGCCCATGTGGTGCCGCCCATTGGCGCGCAAGGGTTGAACATGTCACTTGCAGACTTGCGGGTTTTGTCTGACTTGGCGGAACAATCGCCCGAGGCTCTTGGCAACCGCGCGATGATGCAGGCCTATCACAAGAGCCGCCACGGGGACGTTGCGCTAAGGGTCAAGGGGATCGACTTACTCAATCGTGCGTCCATGGCAGATGCTCAACCATTGCGAGACGCGCGGGCAAAAGGTCTTGAAACGCTCTACAGTCTTACGCCCGTGCGCCGGATGCTGATGCAATTGGGCCTTGGGGTGCGAAGTGCGGCAGGGTGACGGGCAGGGAGCATTTAGTGCCCCACCACGCGTTTGCTTTCGAAAACGACGGGTGTTTCTTCCACGGTTTGGAAGAAGGCGACTTTGGCCAGCATCACGCGTGTGCTGTCCCCAAGTTCCCCGGCAAGGTCCGTGGTTCTTTGCGACATATGTTGATTGTTCGCCGTGGTGGACTTGAAGTCCTCAAACCGCGCGGCCATCGCGGCTGTCCCGGCAGACTGGTCTTGGCAAGAGTCTGCGATAGAACTGACAGCCTCGACCACACCAGTGATCTCATCTTTGATCTTCTTGAGAGATGCATTGGTATCACGCACAGAACTGGCTGCATCGCGCACTTGGCCGACGCTGGCGGTGATGAGCGTATCTATGTTCATTGCAGCTTCTGACACGCGGTGGGCCAATGCGCGCACCTCTTGGGCGACAACGGCGAACCCGCTGCCCGTTGTACCGGCGCGCGCGGCCTCCACGGATGCATTCAACGCCAGAATGTTGGTTTGAAAGGCAATCTCCTCAATCAGGCCAACAATGTCGGAAATGTCTTTGGATCCGCTTTCAACACGCGCCATGACATCTGTTGTATGGTCGACCAGATCAACGCCAGCTTGGGCCGCATCCACCACCGATTTCCCTGTGGCCGCGGCTTCCAAAGCCGCCATGGCATTGCGCTCCACCGAGTCTGACAATTCCACGATGATACTATGGCTTTCATCAACCAGCGAGGTCTGCTGGCTGGTGCGCGCAGCAAGTTCCTGGGCCCCCATAGAAAGGTCCTGTACTGCGTCGCTGACCTGACTTGCATTGGCTTGTACGTCGCGCACAGTGTCGCTGACCTGTTCCATTGAGGCGGCGATGCCATTTGTAACATCGCCAAAGAGACCTTGATAATTGGCTTTGGGTCGATGTGTCAGGTCGCCTTCCTTCAGCGCGGCGATGGCGGTGTCTACATCTATGGCAAATCCGTGTACGATTTCGCAAAGCCGGGTCACGCCATTCATCAAGGCCTGCGTCCCGCTGTCCACGGGCCCGTCAGGCGGACGAATTTTCTGACTAAAGTCGCCCTGTGAGGCCGCTGATAGAACGTCGTCCATCGCTGCGATCAGCTCTTCATTGGTGGCCAGACGTGCCGCACGCTGAGCACGCGCCGCGCGCTCCCCGTCGCGCAGACTTTGTATGGCTCCTGTCAGCGCACCCAATTCGTTGCGGCGGGAAAACCCCGCGAGTGAAAAATCCACGTTTCCGTCGGCGAGTTCACTGACTACTCTCACGGCCTTTTTTATCGGGCGGACAACGTTGAACATGACGACAAAGAACGCAACGATGCTGCCCAGAACGGTTAGCCCAATTGTGATTGCAGCGATCATAAGCGCCCGCTGGGCTTCGGCAAGACCCGCTTCCTCAAACTGCAAAATGAAGGACATCGCGTTTTGTCGGAAGTCCTTGACCTTCGAAAAAGCATCTTTGGCTGTGCGAAACCATTCATCCGGTTGCGCAGTATCAGGAAAAACGCCTCCATCAATACCCACGTTAACAATCTCGCGGCGGGGCAGGGCATAGGTCTCCTCTAATGCGCCGAACATGCGCGTTGCTGGTGTGCGCAATGCAGGGAAACTGCTCTGCGTCAGCTGCTCTATGCGATCCAACGCCATGGCGTAGGAGGTTTCATGAAAGGTCAGGTTTGCCACGTCACGAGCCCCGAAATACCCGCGCGATGCCAGCAACCCTGCCATCGCGATCGCATCTCCGGCCAACGCGCTTTCAAGTCGACCGATCTCCTCTACCAAACGAGAAATGGCGTTATCCGACCCGGCCTTGGTCATAGCGGCTTCGCGGAACAGTTGGTCAAAGACTTTCGCCGCGTCCAGCCAATCTGAGCCAGGTGAAACACCCCGGATCATCGCCGATGTCTGAGCCGCATCAAGGGCGTTTTGCCGGTCGGTTTGGTAGGCGGCAAAGGCGGTTTGGGTCGAATTGCGAAGGCTTTCATCCTGTCGCTGCAATGCGCCTTCGATCAGGCGATCTGTCTGTGCAAAAGCGTCCTGAATTGCGGGCAAATCCTCGGCTTGGACGCGCTGGGATGAGACGGTCATCGCGTAGACGTAGAGGCGTTCTGACACAAGCGCGTCAACGATGGCCTTGAGGTCCTGGAGTTGCGGGATCGTATCGAGTTGTTTTTGCGCCAGCTCTCGGTTTGTCCAAGCAGCGTTGAATTGCAGTCCCGCAAGCGAGACCACCGCCGTGCAAAGTCCCAGTACCAGACCAATTAAGGTCGTTTTGAAAGACATGGATCAGCCTTCCGTCAAACTTGCAGCCAGCGAAGATCAGAGCTGGTCATACATCCACACCGCGCGGTTCATTTCTGTAAGTAGAGGGGTGTTATCGCGCGCAACCTGCACGATGTCTTTGGTCGTTGGGGTTTGGCCTGAAACGACCTTTTCGAAGATCGGTTCCAACTCGTCCCATAGACCGGCAACCAAGTTGAGCTGTGCGAGAATTTCGTCCGTCGGAGCTTCCGGCAGGCCTGCCTCGGGGCTGCCATTGATCAATGCCTTCAAAGAGGTGTCGAAAAGGGCGACGGTTTCCGAAAGCGCTGCTCTATGATCTGCAGTCTCATCGCCCGCAGCCACAAGGCAAAACTCTTTGCTCGCCTTCTGAGACAACATTCGCTGACGGCCTGACACGTTCAAGGCAAGCGCCAGGGCCGGGTGAATATCGCCGCCTGAGCCGTAGTGCCGCTCGAACGCCCCAACAGTTGTGTTCATTTGCAGCAGAACGGGCATATTCAATGCCGCAACGGTCGGGAGGGCAGCTGTTGCCGCTTCTGAATGTGTCGTGGCGCCAGCGACCGCTGGGCCATACTCAGACCATAGCGCTTCGACACCAGCAAGTTGTTCCAGAATGCGGGGGTTCTTTTCCGGGTTCATCCCCAATTCGGTATTGCCCTGTCGCAGAGCCTTCAGTGTCACGTCGAATAGGGCATGCGCATCGGCCGCAGTGTCCAGATGACGTTGGGTGTCAATGCCCATGGCGGCAAAACAAACGGCCTTGGCCATACGTTGGGACAGCATACGTTGGCGCCCCGACAAGTTGATTTTGCGTTTGCCGTCCTGTGCTAGGGGCACATCCCCGGCGGTAGCGACGCTTGGCACGTACATCAAAGGGGTCACAAGCGCGGCCAAAAGGGCAAGCATGGGCAAAACAGCCATTGGAGATCTCCGACTTTCGGCAATGCCCATGTCGGTAGCGGCTATTTCTTTAAGAAAGAAAAATGAAGCTGGGAAAGCCGCGTCAATTTAGGGTGATTTTTCAAAACTCGCGTGGCGCTCGGGCCAAGATCTGCAGGCGCGCTCGATTTAGGGCAAGGCTTTTCTGGCTGAAAATGTTAATTGAGCGGCCAATAATGTCTGTTTAGGTCTCGATTTGACCGCCAAACTTTGTTTGTCAAAGAACACAGCAGCCAACCCAGCCGCGCAGGAGGTCAGCCATGTCAAACATGCCATGCCGAACTGAGTTTGAGCGCATTCGCACGGGGTATTCGCCCAATTCAGGCCGGTCCCTGTCACTTCATGCAGATACCTATGTGGCTGAAGACTGGTACAAAGCAGACCTTCAGGCAATCATCGCACGGACGTGGCAATGGGTATGTCATGTCGAGAAATTGCGAGAGCCGGGTTCATATGTCACTGCCAACATTGCCAACATGCCCATCGTCGTGGTGCGCGATCGCGACGGAAACTTGCGCGCTTTCTACAACGTATGCAAACACCGTGCCCATGAGCTATTGCAGGGCGAAGGGCGCACGACGCGTATTATGTGTCCTTATCATGCATGGGTTTACAAGCTGAGCGGGGAACTTGTTAGGGCGCCGGAAACCGAGCATCTGGAAGAGTTTGTGCCCTCAGAAATCTGCCTGGACCAGGTACATGTGGAGGAGTTCTGCGGCTTCGTCTACGTCAACCTCGATCCCGACGCGACAACCTTGCGCGAAGTGTCCGGAAATCTGGAAACAGAAATCCGGCATTGGGCCCCTGACATTGAACAACTCACCTTTGGCCACCGCCTGACCTACGACATCAAATCGAACTGGAAGAACGTGGTGGATAACTTCCTTGAATGCTATCACTGTCCGACAGCGCACAAAGACTTCTGCGACCTGGTGGATATGGACACCTATAAGGTGACAACCCATGGCATCTATTCCAGCCATATGGCGGATGCCGGCGGGTCGGCGAATTCGGCTTATGACGTATCGAACGCCACGGTTAAGACCCATGCGGTCTGGTGGCTGTGGCCCACGACGTGCCTGATGCGCTATCCGGGGCGGTCATCGATGATTGTTCTCAACATCGTTCCAGTTGGGCCTGACCGGACGCTGGAGACCTATGATTTCTTCCTCGAAACGCCTGATCCTGATCCGATGGAACTGGATGCGATCCGTTACCTGGACGAGGTGCTGCAGGTTGAGGACATTTCCCTGGTGGAAAGCGTCCAGCGCGGGATGAGCACGCCAGCCTTCAGCCAAGGCCGGATCGTCAATGATCCCAGCGGTTCGGGCAAATCAGAACACGCAGTGCATCACTTCCACGGGCTTGTGCTCGATGCGTATGAACAGGCCATGCAAGGATGAAACGACCCAATATCGTGGTCATCATGGCCGACCAGCTGGCCCCGCATTTCACCGGGGCCTATGGTCATAGAAGTGCCAAGACTCCGCACATGGATGCGCTGGCCGCGCGGGGCATGCGGTTCGATGCGGCCTATTGCAACTCTCCGCTTTGCGCGCCGTCGCGTTTTGCTTTCATGTCCGGACAGTTGATCAGCCGCATCGCTGCTTATGACAATGCCAGTGAATTTCGCGCCAGCGTGCCAACTTTCGCGCACTACCTGCAGTCTTTGGGCTATCGCACATGCTTGTCTGGGAAGATGCATTTTGTCGGCCCGGACCAAAAACACGGGTTTCAGGACCGCGTCACGACCGACATATACCCGTCCGATTTTGCCTGGAGCCCCGATTGGGAAGCCGCGGATGAGCGGATCGACAAGTGGTATCACAACATGCAGACGGTCAAGGAAAGCGGCATGGCCGTCGCCACGTTCCAGACCGACTATGACGACGAAGTGGAATTTGCCGCGCGGCGATGGATGGTAGACCGAGGGCGCGATCGTGGGGCAGGCGATGACAGCCCGTTCTGCCTTGTGGCCAGCTTCATCCACCCGCATGACCCTTACGTGGCCAAGCCGGAATGGTGGAACCTCTATTCCGACGACGACATCGACATGCCCGAGTTCGTGCCACCGTTGGAAGACCAGGATCCGTTTTCGCGCCGTGTTATGGACGGGATCGAGGCCAGCTACGTGCCACTTACGCACGAGGAAGTCCGACGCGCTCGGCGGGCCTACCTGGCGAATGTCAGCTATTTCGACAGCAAAGTTGGCGCGATGGTGAAAGCGCTCGAAGATATCGGGGAACTGGACAACACCATCGTCATCGTGACCGCCGATCACGGTGACATGCTGGGCGAGCGCGGGCTTTGGTACAAGATGAACTTCTTTGAACACTCTGCGCGCGTGCCGTTGATTATAGCTGGTCCGGGTGTCGCGCAGGGGGCGGCGTACAACGCGTGCTCACTTCTCGATCTCGTCCCGACCTTCGTCGACATTGCGGGTGGCGATGCGTCGATCTTTGGTGAGCCAGTGGTTGGTCGCTCTCTGATGCTTTTGGCGCGGGGGGAGGACGACCCCGAGGATATAGCCATCGGTGAGTACTGCGCAGAGATGACCCCCTATCCAGTGATCATGATCCGGCGTGGGCCGCTGAAATACATCCATTGCGACATCGACCCGCCGCAGCTTTACGACCTTGCTCAGGACCCGTTGGAAACGCGCAACTTGGCGGAAGATCCCGGCTACCAAGACGCCGCCGAGAACTTTGCTGCAGAAGTGTCACAGCGGTGGGATGGAGAGGCTTTGCGCCGGGATGTCATTGCCACGCAAAAGTCTCGTCGTGCATTGCATGCGGCAATGGCGGCGGGATCAGGCGAGCATTGGGATTACAACCCGCCATCGGATGCCTCCCAGCAATATGTACGCAACCACATGGACTGGACCGTGGCAGCGGCGAAGTATCGATTTCCACCTTTGAAGGAGGGCTCTGATGGGGATGCTTGAGGGCAAAGTGGCGCTGGTCACCGGGGGGCGCGGCGGTATTGGTCGCGCGATTTGTGACCGTTTCCAACGGGAAGGCGCGGCGGTCTACGCGGCGGATCTGAGTGAAAGCGGGTCTCTCGACGGTTCTGGTGGCGCCTCTCGTTTTTTGCGGCTGGATGTCGCCGATGAGGACAGTGTGAAAGCCGCCATGGCGCAGGTGGAAGCCGAGCAAGGCGCGCTGCATGTGCTGGTCAACGCTGCAGGCATTGAAATCGAGAAGACCATCGAAGACACCACACTAGAGGAGTGGAACCGTTCCTTCGCTGTCAACGTCACTGGTACCTTCCTGACCTCAAAACATGCGCTGCCCATGATGCGAAGTGCTGCGGGGCAGGGGGCCAGCGCATCAATCATCAATTTCGGGTCGTATGACGGGTTCATCGCTGACCCGGGCCTCGCCGCCTACTGCGCGACCAAGGGCGCGGTCCATGCTCTGACCCGTGCCATGGCCTGCGATCACGGGCCGGAAGGCATTCGGGTCAATGCGATCTGCCCGGGCTATGTGGATACGCCTATGTTGCAAAGCTTCTTCACAGGCGACGGGTCGGGTGGCGGCGGCAAGACCATTGACCAGTTGCAGCAAGCGGTGCGCGATGTGCATCCGATGCGCACCTACGGCACGCCGGACGACATTGCCAATCTGGTCAACTGGCTGGCCAGCGATGAGGCGCGGTATGCCAGCGGGCAGCTTTGGGTTTTGGATGGGGGCCTCAGCGCTCAGGTCCAGCAGATGCGGCTATGAGCATGTCTGGCAAGATGAAGCTGGTGAAAACCGGTACTGCTTCGGAAGAGTCCGCAACGGGTGAGCTCTACCTTGGCAACATCACAGCCGCGCTTTTGGCCGGAGCGCCGCATACGGAACAGGTTGAAATCTACACGGTCGCGTTCGCGCCAGGTGCTCGCAACCGGGTGCACATACACCGCCACGATCAGGTTTTGCTGGCAACGGCCGGCCGGGGCATTATCGCTGACGAAAGTGGCGAGCATGTCATGGAGCCGGGAGATATTGTCACCATTCCAGCGGGCCATCCGCACTGGCACGGGGCAACAGAAGACAGTGCCTTCACTCATGTCACCATTGCCCGACCTGGCGATGAGATCGAGATCGTGGATCAGGACGATCGCGGGGCATGGGGCGCGCTGTCATGACACGATTGGCAGGGAAAACAGCCCTTGTGACCGGCGGGCGTCAGGGCATTGGTCGGGCCATGGTCGAGGCTTTTGTTAAAGAAGGCGCGGTGGTGATCACCTGTGGACGCGGGCCGCGTCCGGACGATCTGCCGGACACCGTGGCTTGGTATACGCTGGACGTTGCCGACACCGGTGCCGTGGCGCGAGTCTCAGAACAGGTCGCGGCTTTGGATGTTCTGGTCAACAACGCAGGCGTACAGGTCGAGAAGACCGTTGCTGATAGTACGGATGCAGACTGGGACACCGTCATCGGACCCAACTGCAAGGGTGTCTTCAACATGTGCCGGGCGTTTATCCCGCGCATGGTTCAAGGTGCGTCAATCATCAATATCGGCTCCATCTCAGGGCAAGTCGCCGATCCCTCGATGGCGCTCTACAACGCATCAAAATCTTTCGTGCATGGCCTGACACGGTCCATCGCGGTGGACCACGGTCCCGCCATTCGGTGTAACGCAATCTGCCCAGGCTGGATCAACACTGGTATGCTGGAGGCGGGTTTTGATCTGGCACGCGATCCGGCGGCAGCCCGCGAAGATGCAATCGCGCGTCATCCTGTGGGTCGGTTCGGCCAGCCTGAAGATATCGCCGCAATGGCTGTCTGGTTGGCTTCAGGCGAGGCGGCGTTTGCAACAGGACAGTTGTTCACGGTGGACGGTGGCATGACAGCGGCCTCACCACTTAACCCGGGGCTTTTTTGATGAGTGATACATCTCATACCGCTGTGCTGGGCGCGGGTGTGATCGGGGCCAGTTGGACAGCCCTCTTTCTGGCGTCCGGTCGGTCTGTCGCGGTCTTTGATCCGGCGGAAGGGGCGGAAAAATTGGTCCGGGACTACGTTGCTCGGGCGTGGCCCACGATGGAAGAACTTGGGCTAACGCAGCGAGGGAACCCCGAGGCCGTGAGCTTTCACACCACGGCAGCCGAGGCCGTGGCCGGTGCGGGCTTTATCCAAGAGAACGTGCCTGAGCGACTGCCCATCAAACACGCAACCTTTGCCGAGATTGAGCCGGTACTGAGCGACGGCACCGTAGTGGCCAGTTCCGCGTCGGGCCTTACCCTTGGTCAGATGCAAAGTGGTTGGCAAAACCCCAACCGTTTCATCCTTGGTCATCCGTTCAACCCGCCGCATTTGATCCCCTTGTTCGAAATCATGGGCAATGACCGCACAGATGCGGATGTCGTCCCTGCCGCAGAGGCGTTCTATGCTGACATTGGAAAAGTCACCATACGGGTAAACAAAGAAGTCGCGGGTCACGTGGCGAACCGTCTGCAGGCGGCGGTCTGGCGGGAGGCCATTCACCTGGTGCAATCCGGCGTGGCCAGCGTGGGTGATGTCGACAAGGCGATGAGCGCAGGTCCGGGGTTGCGTTGGGCCACCATGGGGCCGACCACTCTGTTTGGTCTTGGGGCAGGACCGGGTGGTTTGCAGGCTTTCTGCGATCACTTCGCGGATACGTTCAATGGCTGGTGGGCTGATCTGGGTGATCCCACTTTGGATGCTGATACGGCTGCTTTGCTTGTTGAGGGTCTGAATGACGCAACAGGTGGACGATCAGTAGACGATCTCTCGGCTGAGCGGGACGCGAAAATCCTTGCTCTACTGAAAGCTCTATCACACCAGAGTTGACGCGTCGTTGTAACCCAACTCGTCTATCACTCGGGCGATGGCCTTTGCGGTGATCCGGGTCGCGTCTGCGGGTAAGGAAAGGAAGTCAACCACCCGGCAGTGGACATCTTGGCGAAACTCTGTGTCGTGGCCAAGATCTGCACTGAAGCGGGCGACGGCGTCCACGGCTGTTTCCAAATCGATATCCGTCAGGATCAACGCATGAATAAGGCAGGTGTTGCCGCGCCAACGCTGAGCGGTACCCACAAGTTTACGCCCGTAAACGGCCAGGTTGTAGTCGCCATCACAAAAGCTGCCCGCGACTGGAGTTGCTGCCGCCTCGATACCGATATCTTGGAACGCGTGGATCAGAGGGTCGCAAATGCGGGCGTAAGTTTCACGGATCGCGCGAGACTGGCCCGGTTCCGTGGTAAAGGACAAAGCGAGGTTCAGCACGCCGGGCCCCTGGGGTGTGATGCCGCCACCGGTTTTTCGGGAGGTGACGGGCCAACCGCGCTCTTGACTGGCTTCTCCGGCTTGTTTGAAAGCAGTACTTCGCGAGAAGCGTTCAGGCAGGACCAGCCACTGTGTCCGTGATTCCCAAATCAGGGCCAGCGCATCCCCGGATGTCGCCGACTGCGAGAGCATTTCCATTTCCAGATCAAGCCCGCTGGGGGCGGACGGTAAAGTCAGATGTTGAAGACTGGACAGCAGCGTCTCTCCCTAGCGTTGTGGCAAACCTAAAACAGGTTGGAGGGGAAGAACAACGGCGCAGAGTATCAGAACAAACCGGATCAAAGTCGCTCAACAGCGCGGTCTGCCCGAACTCTAGCGTTCGCCGGTCGATTGAATGCCTGTTCAATGAGCGTTTCGCGCCAAAATCGTCAAAAATCGGTTGCAATCGTATGGTATGGGTCTTGTTTTCCGGCCAATCTAGTCCAAGTAGTCACCCTGAGATTACGCGTTCCGCAAGATCAAAAAGCTGGCGCGATCCGCCTTGTGAAGTTAGGCAAATGGCCAGGGGCTGATTTGACATGTCGCTTTTTCTGATTGTAGCGCTGCCATTTCTCGGGGCTCTGCTGCCCGGTTTGATGTATCAGGCAGGTCGTAATGCCTGCGCTTGGGCCACCTTCTTTGTCACTCTTACCGCTTTCATCGGCTTGATGACCCATTTTCCGGCTGTCATGGCCGGCGAAGTTGTCCAGGCGCGCGTCGAATGGTTGCCTGCGCTGGGACTGAACGCGAACTTTTTCATCGATGGTCTTGGGTTCTTCTTCGCTGCACTGATCCTTGGGATTGGCCTTTTGATCATCACGTACGGCCGGTTTTACCTGTCGCGCAAAGACAATATGGGTGAGTTTTTCACCTATTTGCTGCTCTTCCAGGGCGCGATGGTGGGGATTGTCCTGTCCGACAACATACTGATGTTGCTTGTTTTCTGGGAGCTGACATCTCTCTCCTCCTTCCTACTCATCGGCTATTGGAAACATCTTGAAGAAGGTCGTCAGGGCGCACGCATGGCCTTGACTGTCACGGGTATGGGCGGGCTGGCGATGATCGGTGGCATGCTTCTGCTGGGAAACATCGCTGGAAGCTACGACCTGACGGTAATTCTGGAAAACCGAGAGGCCATTCAGGAAAGCCCGCTCTACTTGCCCGCGCTGATCTTGATCCTGCTGGGGTGTTTCACCAAATCCGCACAGTTCCCGTTCCACTTTTGGTTGCCCCACGCGATGGCTGCACCCACACCGGTTTCGGCCTATTTGCATTCGGCCACCATGGTAAAAGCCGGGATTTTCCTGATGGCCCGGATGTGGCCGGTTCTGTCGGGGACGGAGGCTTGGTTTTGGCTGGTCACAGGCGCGGGCCTGATCACCATGGTGATTGCGGCGATCATTGCGCTCTTCAAAAATGACCTGAAAGGGCTGCTCGCCTTTTCCACCGTGTCTCATCTGGGCCTGATTACCATGCTCTTGGGCACCGGCACCGCTTACGGTGCTCTCGTGGCTGTCTTCCACATTCTCAACCACGCCACCTTTAAGGCTGCGCTCTTTATGTCTGCCGGGATTGTGGATCATGAGGCCGGTACACGAGACATTACCCGACTGGGCGGATTGCGGCGCTTGATGCCGGTAACCTTTGTCATTGCGACCATCGCGGCGCTGTCGATGGCGGGTATTCCAGGCTTCAACGGGTTTATCTCTAAAGAGATGATGTTGAAGGAAACGACGAAGACCATCGTGTTTGACTCCGTCTACCTGTTGCCGGTTTTGGCCACCATCGGCGCGCTGTTTTCCGCCGCCTATTCCTTTCGCTTCATCGGCCACACTTTCCTTGGCCCGGTACGTGACGATTATCCCATGAAGCCGCATGATCCGGGTGTTGGTATGTGGGGGCCACCTGCCTTGCTTTGTGTTCTTGTTGTCGGCATAGGTGTTGCCCCTTTCCTGGCTGAGCCACTGGTCTTCATGGTGACGGACGCGGTACTCGGCAGTGCTGCTGCCCTTCCGGATGAACATCTGAAAATCTGGCATGGTGTGAATGCAGCGCTCTGGATGTCGGTGATTGCCGTGGTGGGTGGCTTGATCCTGCTCGCAGCGTTCAACCCCGCGGCCCGCGCTTGGGCTGCGGCTGGCCCGCCCGCCGCCAAAGGAATCTTTGACGCGATCATTGACAGCATCGTCGCTGTTGCACGGGCCGTGACCATGCGCCTTCATGACGGCGCTATGACACGGTATGCCGCGATCTTCGCCGTGACCGTGGTGGGGCTTGGAACGCATGCATACTTTACCGGCAATGCCACAGCACCAACACGTGAGATGCTTCCGCTTTCGCCTGTTCCGGTGATGGCCTGGGTGCTTTTGGTGGTCGCGACGGCGGTGCTGGTGACCTACCACAACCAGCGTTTTCTTGCGCTGGTACTGATGGGCGTCGTAGGGCTCGTTATCTCCGTTGGGTTCGCTTATCTCAGCGCGCCTGACCTCGCCCTGACCCAGATTTCAGTCGAAGTGGTCACGGTTATCTTGCTGCTTCTTGCGCTGAACTTCCTGCCTCGGGAAACCCCGCTTGAAAGCAGCCCGATACGTCGGTTCCGCGATGCGGCCATTGCGGGTGCTGCGGGCATTGCAGCATCGGCCATGATCTATTCGATAATGATCCGAGATGCGGCAGGTCCAGTAATCTCTGCCTACCATCTGGAAAACTCGTACAAAGGCGGTGGCGGTACCAACGTGGTGAACGTGATCCTCGTCGACTTCCGTGGGTTTGATACCTTTGGTGAGATCATCGTGCTCGGGATCGCCGCGCTGATCATTTACGCACTGACCGAGACGTTGTTGTCGAGCTCGGTGCGGGCCCGCCTGTTGAACCGCCCTGTCGGCAAGGTGGCCGGGGATGCACATCCGATGATGATGGTCGTGATGACACGGGTTACCATGCCCATCGTCCTGATGATCGGTGTGTACATCTTCCTTCGCGGCCACAACGAGCCGGGTGGAGGGTTTATTTCCGGGCTTGTCGTAGCCATCGCAATCTTGATGCAGTACATGGCCTCGGGCTTTGAATGGGCTGAAAAGCGACAGCGCTATCCCTACCATGGGATCATCGGGGCGGGTGTCCTGATCGCGGGTCTTACGGGGATCGGCGCTTGGTTCTTTGGGTCCGAGTTCCTGGCATCTACTTTTGGTTACGTGCGGATCCCACCGTTTGACAAGTTCCACTTGGCCTCAGCACTCGGGTTTGACCTGGGCGTGTTCCTCTGCGTCGTTGGCGCTGTGCTGCTCTCATTGGAAAGCTTTTCTCGCCTGGCGCGTCGCAGCGGCTCGCAATCGAGTGAGTATGCCATGGATATCGATCCGTCTAGGGATGATCCGAAGTCCGAAACTGTGACAGGGAAGGAGGCCTGAGATGGAGATGCTGGTTGCCAGTGCCGTTGGCGTCCTGACCGCTGCAGGCGTGTATCTGGTCCTTCGCAAACGGACCTTCCCGGTGATGATAGGAACGGCGTTCCTCAGCTATGCGGTGAACGTGTTCCTGTTTGCCTCTGGCCGTCTGGCCATCAACGAACCGCCTGTTCTGCAAGATGGTGTCACTGCCTATTCCGATCCGTTGCCTCAGGCCTTGGTTCTCACCGCAATCGTGATCAGCTTCGGCATGACGGCTGTGGTCGTTATGGTCGGCGTGGGGGCCTATCTCAGCTCTCAGGATGATCACATCGATGATCAGTCCGAAGACGGTGTTCCGGATGAGCCAGAGATGATCGAAGGCGAATCCGGACAGACAGGAGCAAAAACATGAGCCATTGGGTCATCGCTCCGGTTTTGCTGCCCGGCATGATGGCAGCGATCATCATGCTGGCGGCGCGGTATCATCCGATGCTGCAGCGGGTTTTCTCGCTTGCGACGGTTGGCATCTGTCTTGCCATGGCATTGGGCCTTTTGGTTGAGGTCGCGGACGGCGACATCCTTCTTTACCAACTGGGCAATTGGGCGGCACCTTTTGGCATTGTTCTGGTGGCCGACAGGCTGTCGATGCTCTTTGTAGTGCTGACGCTGTTCCTCTGCATCCCAGTGTTGCTTTACGCGATTGGATCTGGCTGGGACATGCGAGGGCGGCATTTCCATGCGCTGTTCCAAATCCAGATCATGGGCATCCTTGGCGCGTTCCTAACGGGCGACGCGTTCAACCTGTTCGTCTTCTTCGAAATTCTGCTTTTGGCCTCTTACGGCCTGATGATCCATTCCGGCGGGGCACAGCGGCTTCGCGTTGGCGTGCAGTATGTCGTGTTCAACCTGCTTGGCTCGACACTGTTCCTGTTCGCCTTGGGATCCATTTATGGCGAATTGGGCACGCTCAACATTGCAGACATTGCGGCCCGTGTGAGCGAGGTTTCTGCCGAGAATTCCGCAGGCATCCGCGTGGCGGCGGTGTTGCTGCTGCTGGTCTTCGCAGTCAAGGCTGCGATCCTGCCACTGCATTTCTGGCTGCCCGCAACTTACTCGACGGCACCGGCCCCTGTGGCCGCCCTCTTCGCGATCATGACGAAGGTAGGCGCGTATTCGATCATTCGTTTCTACACGATTGCTTTCCCTCCCGGTCTGGAGATCACGGAAGGTCTATTTGACACTTGGCTTCTGCCCGGTGCGCTGATCACGCTCGCCGTGGGCATGATCGGGGTGCTTGGGGCGAAGCGGCTTGACCGGATGGTGGCCTTCGCGGTTGTGGGCTCGATGGGGATGCTGATGACTTCTGTTTCCGTCTTTACGCCAGATGGCATCGCCGCCGCGCTTTATTACGCGATCCATTCCACCCTGGCCACGGCGGCACTCTTCCTGCTGGTAGACGTTGTGCGCAGCCGCCGCGCCGAAGGCGATCTTACATGGGCACCGGCACCACCCATCGTTGGCGGCGCGCTTGTGGCGGGTATGTTCTTCGCGGCGGCCATCGCCATGGCAGGCCTGCCACCGCTATCGGGCTTTGTCGGCAAGCTTTTGATCCTTGATGCAGCCTTTGCTGATCCGCGCATGGCCTGGGTCTGGGCGGTTATCTTGACCTCCAGCCTTGTAGCCGTGGTTGGGTTCTCCCGTGCGGGCAGTATGATATTCTGGAAAGCCCATGCTCCGGCCTCTCAGCCACAGCCGCAAGAGGGCGAGGATGAAGAAGTCGTGGACTCTGCTCCGCAACCGGTCCTGCCCATGGTGGCTATCGGCACTTTGTTGGCGGCAATCGTTGTGGTCACGGTCTTCGCTGGACCCATCAACCGCTACCTTGCGGCCACATCGGCGCAGTTGTTTGCGCCCGGGCCATACATCTCCACCGTTTTGGACACGCCCGGTAAAGTCATAAAATATGATGGCAATGATAAGGGCGCAGACACAGAAGAGGGGGCGCAGTGACATGACCGCAAGCATTGTTCGCCGTATCTTCCCGCACCCACTGCTGACGATCCTTCTGACAGCGGTCTGGTGCCTGTTGGTCAACCACCCAAGTTCCGGCTCGGTGGCGTTCGGACTGTTGCTCGGGATCATCATCCCGATCATGACTGCTGCTTACTGGCCGCACCGACCTGTCATCAGACGACCCTGGCGACTGTTCTCTTACGTGGGGGTCGTCATCTGGGACATCATCGTGGCCAATGTTCAGGTTGCGATGATCGTACTGTTCAAAAGCAATGAAAAGATGCAGCCCAACTGGGTTTGCATCCCGCTGGAACTGCGCACGCCAGAGGCCATTGCCATCCTCGCCGGGACAATCACGCTGACCCCCGGCACGGTATCGGCTGATTTGTCGGACGAGGGTCATTGCCTGTTGGTGCATGCCCTTGACGCGCCAGACCCGGACGCCGTGCGCGACGAGATCAAAAGCCGCTACGAGGCCCGCTTGCTGGAGATATTCTCATGATCCTGACATACGCACTCTACATCGCCTTCGGGGCGGTTGGGTTGACCATGGTTCTGTCTTTGGTGCGTCTGCTCAAGGGCCCTTACCTTGGCGACAGGGTACTGGCGCTCGATACGATTGCAATCAATGCGGTGGCGTTGATCGTGCTCTACGGGATTGCGCATGAGACGCAGATGTATTTTGAAGGCGCGCTTCTGATCGCGATGCTGGGCTTTGTGTCCACCGTGGCCTTTGCGCGCTTCCTGCTGCGCCGGGACGTGATCGAATGACCGGCTCTGAACCCATCGAATTCGTGGTCGCGGTGCTGCTCGTGATAGGGGCCTTCTTCACACTTGTGGCTGGCTACGGCCTGATCAAAATTAAAGACCCGATGTCCCGCCTGCACGCCCCCACAAAGGCAGGCACGCTCGGGGCCGGTAGCATGTTGGCAGCCTCCATGATTTACGCCTTTCACTATGCCGAAGGTTCGGTGAATGAACTTCTGATTCTGGCGTTCCTGTTCTTGACCGCTCCGGTATCCGCGAACTTCATCTCCAAAGTGCACATCCATCGCGGACGCACGGGTAAGCCACTGCCCAAACCGTCAGAAGACAGCGAATGGGCCACGACGGTCGAGGCAGAAAAAAGCGAGTGACTTGGCGGGTCGCGCTTCGCTTCACTACGGAAGCGTTTCGCGGGCTTACCGCATCCGTGGGTTCAGCGCATCGCGCAGCCAATCCCCGAGCAGGTTGATCGACAGGGCCAGCGCCAGTAACGTGGCCGCCGGGAAGAGCAGGATCCACCACTCGCCAGAGAACATGAATTCCTGACCGATGCGAATTAGCGTACCAAGTGACGGCTTCGTCGGTGGTGCTCCCACCCCCAGGAAGCTGAGCGTCGCTTCCGCGATGATGGCAAGGGCCAGTGAGATCGTCGCGATGACCAAAACCGGGCTTAGAACGTTGGGCAGAATGTGTTTAAGCATGATGGCCAGCGGTGAACGCCCGATCAGCTTGGCGGCCTGGACGTATTCCTTGTTCTTTTCTACCAAGGTTGTGCCCCGCACCACCCGGGCAAACTGCACCCAGTCCGACAGCCCAATCGCGAGGATCAGCACCCAGATCGCCATTTGATCGCGGTACTCGGGTGGGGTGATCCCCTTCGCGATGCCAAAGATCAGCATGGCCACCAGGATCGCCGGGAAGGTCAACTGCACGTCCGCCACGCGCATGATGATGGTTTCGGTCCATCCGCCCACGTAACCTGCAACAAGGCCTAGGAAGACGCCCAAAACCATGGCCAGAAGTACGGCGGAGAAACCGACAAACAGCGATATGCGCATGCCATAAAGGATGGTGGAGAACACGTCTCGCCCTTGGTCATCGGTCCCAAGAATGAAACTTTCCCCGGTGAATGCGTTGGCCTCTCCTGGCGGCGTGAAGCCGTTCATCAGGTTAAGTGTCGCCGGGTTGAACGGATCAAACGGGGCCAGAAGCGGCGCGAAGAGGGCCGCGAGAACCAGAAGAACCACCACCGCAAAAGAAACCATCGCCACCGGTGCGCGGCGGAAGGAATACATGAAATCGCTGTCCCACCAGCGTTGGAACTTCGACGGTGCGGCGGGCATGTCTGTCGCTTGTTCTGGGATCGGCGCGTCTGTCATTAGTTTGACCCTCCTCGCTCTGCCCGGAGCCGGGGATCAATCGCGAAATAGAGCATGTCCACAATCAGGTTGATGCCCACGAACATGACCGAGATCATCATCAGATACGCGGCCATCACAGGGATATCCACGAATTGGATCGCGTTGATGAAGAGCAGCCCAACACCCGGCCACTGGAACACCGTCTCGGTGATAATGGCGAAGGCTATGATCGAGCCAAGCTGCAAACCAGTAATGGTGATCACAGGGACCAGCGTGTTCTTCAGGGCGTGTTTGAAATGGATCACCCTGTCCTTGATGCCGCGGGCGCGGGCAAAGCGGATGTAATCCATGCGCAAGACTTCCAGCATTTCCGTTCGGACCAGCCGCATGATCAGTGTCATCTGGTAAAGGCCCAATGTGATTGATGGCAGGATCAGGGCCTTCATTCCGCTCTCAGTCAGAAACCCAGTGCTCCATCCGCCAATCTGGACGACCTCACCGCGTCCGAAACTGGGCAACCAGCCGAGCTCTACCGAGAAGATGTAAATGAGTACGATCCCGATCAAGAAGGTCGGCAGGGACACTCCGATCAGGGAGGTGGTCATGATGATGTTGGCGGAGATACCGCGGCGGCGGATCGCGGTGAAAATACCAAGACAAATGCCGCCAAAGAGCGCCAGCAGGCCAGAGACAAATGCCAACTCCAACGTGGCGGGCAGGCGTTCGAGCAGAATTTCAGAGACCTCTCGTCCCTGACGGTAGCTCAATCCGAAATTGCCTTGTACGGCATTTTCGAGGAAGCGGTAGTATTGAACCAGAAAGTTATCGTCGAGGCCAAGCTGTGCACGCAGACGTTCGATGTCTTCGAGCGTACGTTCCTGACCAAGCATATTGTCGATCGGGTCGCCCACGAAGCGGAACATCGCGAAGGCTACAAAGCCCACAACCAGCAGCACCAGAGCCGATTGCGCCACGCGTCGAAGTATGTAGCCGATCATGTCCGAAAGCCCCCAAGGGTTTGCCCCAGTGTACGGGTTGGCCCCGTATCAAAGGGCGGCGGCCAGAGTAAAGGCCGCCGCCGATTATTTTAGTTCATCACGAAGAATTTGAACTTCGGATCATCTTCCGGGCTCACCTCGGTGCCGACCGCTGTGGTCATGCCCCAGTTGAGCACCTGGTGGTGGATTGGGATGTAGAGCTGTTCATCCTGCACCACGGTCCAGATGTCGTTGATGGTGGCGTTGCGTGCTTCCAGATCAGTCTCGGAGGCCAAGGTCTGAATCTTCGCATCCACATCGGCGTCGGAGAAGCCTGTGCCGTTCCAGCTGCCGCGATCCTCACCGCGGGTGTGGACAAGGAAGTTGAAGATGTATTCCGAGTCATATGTCGGAACACCCCAACCCAGCATGTAGAAGTCGGTTTCTTTATTCTGGATCAGCGGGAAGTGCTGTGCTTTCGGCTGCGCGTTGAGGTTCACCGTCACGCCGATTTGCGCCAGCATGCCCACGGCCGCCTGACAGATTGCTTCATCGTTGATGTAGCGGTCATTCGGGCAGTCGAGCTGGATCGAGAAACCGTCGCCATATCCCGCATCAGCCATCAGCGCTTTTGCGGCTTCCACATCGGTAGAGGAGCTTGCATCCATCGCTTGATTCCAGCCATTCACGAAGGGTGGTGCGATCATGCCTGCGGGTGCCGACTGATCCCGCATCACGACCTTCTTGATCGCATTGCGGTTGATCGCCATGGACATGGCCTGACGCACACGTACGTCGGCCAGTGGGTTGGCACCGTCGACATTATCGTTCGCAATATCATCCGGGCCCTGGTTCATACCGAAGAAGATCACCCGGTTCTGCGGGGCGGTTTTGACGACAAGACCATCTGTTTCCGCCACGCGGCCAAGGTCTTGCACCGGCACGTCCTGGATGAAGTCAACTTCGCCCGACAACAGAGCTGCCACACGGGTCGCGGCGTTCTGGATCGGGGTGTAGACAATCTCGCTCACTTCCAGGGGGAATTCATCCTTGCCCCAGTAGTTTTCGTTGGCCGTCAAAACGGTTTTCACGTCCGGCTCGCGGCTAACCAGCACATACGCGCCGGTACCGTTCGTGTTGGACGAGGCAAACGTTGTTTCACCACCTGCGATGTCCTGAACGGCGGTGGCGCCGTTGGCTTCAGTCCAGTCCTTGTCCATCATAAACAGGTTGGTCATGTTTGCGGGCAGGATCGGGTTCGGGCCGTCGGTGACGAACTCAACCGTGTGATCATCCACTGCGCGCACCTCAACGATAGAGGTCAGCAGTTCCTTCATCGCGGAGTTTTCTGATTTCGCCCTTTCGATGGAGAAAATCACGTCTTCAGCCGTGAATGCGGACCCGTCGTGATAGGTCACACCCTGGCGCAAGTTGAAGACCCAAACGTTCGGGTCGCCCTCTTTGGGCGCCCAATCGGTGGCCAATGCAGCCTGGAACGCACCGGAATGATCGCGAATGATCAGAGGCTCGTAAATCTGGTGGGCCAGCGTGTGGGTCGGCCCTTCGTTTTGCGCATGGGGGTCCAGCGTCAGCGAGTCGCCGGCGCGTGCCCATCGCAGCGTTTCGGCAGAGGCTGCCACGGCCGTGGTGGCCAGCAACGTCGCCGCAAGGATCAGTTTGGTTTTCATTGTACACTCCCTGAGTTTGCCCGGGTCTGGTGTGCCCGAAGTGATAACGAAAGCATACCTGAGTCGCTAAAGGGCGCAATCCCAATGCGCGGGTTCCCTAGGTGGAGGGAAAGCCGTGCGACGTTTTACGTGGCGGGAGGTGGGCCAAGTGTTCCGCGCATGCGCACCTCTGTGGGCAGGCAAAGACTGTCATGAGGGCCATCACCATCCACCATTTGCCACAGGCGTCTGGCCGCTTCGCGCCCCATGTCCCGGTGTGGTACATGCACCGTTGTCAACGCGGGCACGGTGACAGTAGCGAGTTCGATATCGTCAAAGCCAGTGATGGACACGTCGTCCGGTACGCGCATGCCCATGGATTGCGCCCGTTGCAAAGCACCGAGGGCCAGTACATCATTGCCGCAAATGACGGCAGTTGGCCTTGGGGTTTGGGTCATCAGCTCAGAAAAGGCATTACCGCCGCGCTCGATGGAATAGTCCGTTTCGATCACGATCAAGCCTTGGTCATCAAAGCCCCTCGATTGAAACGCTGCGCGTACACCGCTGACCCGCTCACGGGCGCGGTCGTTATTGGCTTGGACCGCAGAAATGACGGCTATGTGTCGGTGTCCCATCTCTAACACGCGTTCGGCCATCGCTTGCATTGCCGCGCGATTGTCAAACCCAACAGAGGGTTTGGGTTGTGTCGGATCATAAGCCCAAGAAACCATCACGGGCACCCGACGTCGGTCAATGAATTCATAGACCGACGGGTCTCTGTGATGCCCTATCAAAAGCAACCCATCCGCTCCGCGTGCAATCAACGTTCTGATCTGTTCGGCTTCGAGGTCGGGGTGATATCCCGAACTGGCGACAAGGAGCGTGGCGCCGAACGTTCCAAGTTCTTCCTGAAAGGCCTGCAGCCCACGCGCGAAAATGGCGTTGTCCATGGTTGGAATGATGGCACCAATGGTATTCGTCCGTTTGGCGGCCAGAGATCGCGCGCTGAAGTTCGGGGAGTATCCCAGCTCTTCAACCGCTGCCAAAACACGTTCACGCGTCTTCTTTTGCACCTGATCTGGCGAGTTCAAGCAACGCGAAACGGTGGCCGTGGAAACGCCCGCATGCTGGGCGACATCAGCCACTGTCGGCACAAATTCTGTAGGCGGAGATTTTTTTGTCGTCATTCGTTTGCTTTGCTAACACCCGTCGGGGTGCTGACCCTGCCACAACCATAAGTGTGCGCGCAAATTTTGCACGCCCGTAGATGTAAACGTTTGCAATTTGTTATGTAAGCGCTTACATACTTGCCTGTCAAACTGCCCTATCCGCGAGGCTGGGTCGCGTTGAGACCTCGCTCATGTCCACTGCGATTTGCCGAAACACAATGCGATGCGGTTGATCGGGGCCCTGCATCCGGGCCATGATCTCAAGGCAATAAGGCACCTGTGCGCAACACTGCCGCAACTGATTTAGTTGGGCATATCGAACTGAAAGTAGGATCAAGTTTCCATGGCCAAAGAGTACCTTAAGAAAGCCACGCTCACTTCTACGAGTCACGCCTCTGACGTGTCCGAGACAGTGCGCGGTATTCTGGATGATATCGAAGCCGGTGGTGACGCCAAGGCGATGGAATACGCGGCCAAGTTCGACAAGTATGACGGCAATGTCATCCTGACGCGCGATGAAATCACGGCGGCGGCGTCTTTGGTGCCGGAAAAACTGAAGCAGGACATTCAGTTCGCCCATGACAACGTGCGCCGGTTCGCAGAGACGCAGAAAGAAACCTTGCGTAGTGTGGAACTGGAAGTGGTTCCGGGTCTCATCGCAGGTCAGAAATCTATCCCTGTGCAAGGCGCAGGGTGCTACGTGCCTGGCGGTCGATACAGCCACATCGCCAGCGCGATCATGACCGTGACAACCGCAAAAGTCGCGGGCTGTCAGCATATCGTGGCCTGCTCTCCACCGCGTCCGGGTGTGGGCATCGCGCCCGCGATCATCTATGCCGCCGATCTTTGCGGCGCTGACACGATCCTTGCAATGGGCGGGGTGCAGGGCGTGGCGGCGATGGCGTTTGGCCTCTTCGGTCTGCCAAAGGCCAACATTCTTGTCGGCCCCGGCAACCAGTTCGTGGCCGAAGCGAAGCGCACTCTGTTCGGTCGTGTCGGTATCGATATGATTGCTGGTCCGACAGACAGCCTGATCCTTGCCGATGCATCCGCTGACCCGATGGTCGTGGCCACTGACCTCGTCGGGCAGGCGGAGCACGGGTATAACTCTCCAGTCTGGCTTGTAACGGATACCCGTTCACTGGCGGAAGAGGTCATGCGCCTTGTACCGGAACTGATCGCCGATCTGCCGGAAGTGAACCGCGAGAATGCCACCGCCGCGTGGCGTGACTACGCAGAAGTTATCCTTTGCGCGGATCGCGAAGAAATGGCGGCAACCTCCGATGAGTATGCACCAGAGCACCTCACCGTACAGGCCGAAGACCTTGATTGGTGGCTGGAGCGTCTGTCTTGCTACGGCTCGCTTTTCCTGGGCGAGGAAACCACCGTGGCCTTTGGCGACAAGGCATCCGGGACAAACCATGTGTTGCCGACGTCTGGGGCCGCCAACTATACGGGTGGTCTGAGCGTGCACAAATACATGAAGATCGTGACCTGGCAGCGGGCGACCCGCGAAGGGGCCAAGCCTGTTGCAGAAGCCACAGCGCGCATTTCCCGTCTTGAGGGCATGGAAGGACACGCGCGGACGGCGGACATCCGGTTGAAGAAATACTTCCCGGATGAAGAGTTCGACCTCACCGGCGAGGAGTAACATGTCCTCGCCCTCAAGCCTTTTCGACCTCACCGGCAAGGTGGCATGCGTCACCGGGGCCAGCTCCGGCCTCGGGCGGCGGGCGGCGGACACGTTGATGCGCGCGGGTGCCCGTGTGGTTGGCGTGGCGCGCCGGGCGGAGGTTCTGGAGGAATGGTCTGAGGCCTCGGACGGCATGGCGGCGGCGGTGGCCCATGACGTGGGCGATCTCGACAGCATGGGCGATCTTGCCTGCGCAGTATCCGATCCGTTTGGTGCGCCTGACATTCTGGTGACAGCCGCGGGCATCAACACCCGTGAGCCAGCGGATGATGTGACTCTGGATGGTTGGAATACCACGATCAACCTTAATCTGGCCGCGCCGTTCTTTCTGGCGCAGGAACTGGCACCTGCGATGAAGGCCAAAGGCTGGGGGCGCATTCTCAACTTTGCCTCCTTGCAAACCACCCGCGCCTTTCCCGGCGGGTTGGCTTATGGGGCCTCCAAAGGCGGCATCGCTCAACTGACCCGCGCCATGGCGGAAGCCTGGTCACCACACGGGATCACCGCCAACGCCATCGGGCCGGGGTTTTTCAAAACAGAACTGACGGGGCCGGTGTTTGACGATCCCGAGCGTGCTGCCCGAAATGCCGCACAAACCTGCATCGGACGCAATGGCGAGATGGAGGATCTGGATGGTCCCATCCTGTTCTTCTGCTCGGACGCTTCAGCCTATGTGACGGGACAGGTGTTGATGGTTGATGGGGGGTACACGGCGAAATGAAGGCTTTGGTCTACACAGGTCCTGAATCGTTGGAGTACCGCGAATTTGACACGCCTGTTGCGGGCGAGGGCGAAGAGCTTATCCGCATTGAGCGCGTGGGCATCTGCGGCTCCGACATGCATGCTTATCTAGGCCATGACGAGCGCCGCCCCGCGCCATTGATCCTTGGGCACGAAGCGGCAGGCGTCATCGTCGGCGGCCCGCGAGAGGGGGAGCGTGTGACGGTAAACCCGTTGGTCACCGATACTGATTGCGCCGCCGTGAAGGAAGGCCGCGACAACCTCAGCCCGACACGTCAGATTATTTCCATGCCCCCGCGCGAAGGGGCATTTGCCCAGCTCCTCACCATGCCTCAGGCAAACCTCGTATCCCTGCCCGACCATGCATCCATGGATCACGCGGCCCTTGCGGAACCCATTGCGTGCGGTTGGCACGCGGTGCGTTTGGCCAAAGCGGCGCTCTATGATGGCGGGCAGGGATCACGGGCTTTGGTGATCGGGGGCGGGGCCATTGGCCTTGGGGCCGCGCTGAGCCTGATCGCGCAAGGCATCACGGATGTAACACTCTTGGAACCCAACGCTGCGCGGCGGACAGAGATCGCCAAGAGCGCGGAATTCGCATTGCTTGGTGCCGATGATCTGGGCGCGGATGAGATGTTTGAATTGGTGATCGACGGGGTGGGTTTCGCCGCCACGCGCGCCACCGCCTCTGCCCACGCCAAACCGGGAGGTGTGATCATGCATATCGGTCTGGGGGAAGGGACAGGGGGCCTCGATATCCGCCGCATGACGCTGCAGGAGATCACGTTCATCGGGACGTATACCTACACCGCGCAAGACTTCCGCGACACCGCACAGGCGATCTTTGATGGGCGGTTGGGGCCGCTCGACTGGACGCAGACGCGGGGGTTGTCCGAAGGGGCAGAGGCCTTTGCGGATATCCGGTCGGGGCAGGTGGCTGCGCCGAAGATCTTGCTTGATCCTGAGGCTTAGACTTTTTGCCTCCGGCGGGGATATTTTTAGCCAGAAGAAATACTTAGTGGTGTTCTGTTCCCAGCGTTAACTCCGAAGACCCAAGTCGGTCAGGATGGCCGGGATTTTCTTTTTCAGCGCGAAGAAGCCCTTGGTGGCATGTGGCCAGCAGAGCGTGTCATAAGGGCGGCGCAGTTGGGTTAGGGTGACGCTGCTTTTGTCCAGCGCGGTGCCGGAGCGTGATAGAGCTTCTGCAACAGGTCCCACCGTGGCATGGGCCGTGACCACGTGTTTCAACCCCGCTTTGTTTGCGGCTTGCGCAATCGCATCTTCCCATGTGCCCTCGCCCATCTCACCGGCCAAACCGAACGCTTTTGCCGCGCGCTCCACGCCATTTTGAACGGCGCTGCACGCAAACCCGCTCGCCAGATCGCCGACCGGCAGGGGGGATCGGCCGGATGTGGCGGTGAGGCCAAGCACAGCGGCAGGGGGTCGGGTGACGACCTGCTCCATGGCGCAATCCTCTTCGGTCACCAGCAAAAGGTAAGGCGCGTCGGGGGCGGTTTGCGGCAAGGGCAACCCAATGCGCGGGTGGTCTTCATCCTCGATCAGGGCGTCGGTCTGCGAGGACAGCTGATGCAGCGGGTTGAACCGCCCATTTGTGTATTTTGAGATGTTCGACGCCCGCGCCGCGTAGGTCTTTCCCTTCGTGTGCAACCCGGCCACCCACCGCCAGCTCAGCGTGTTGGACGCCGGATCGCCATCCAGCAGATGCCGCAGAAAGAAATCCGCGCCGATCTCCCAGGGCAAGCGAAGCGTGAAAATCCAGATTGAGGCAAACCACATGCGAGCGTGGTTGTGTAGGTACCCGGTATCAACAAGCTCCTTCGCCCAGGCATCGAAGGGCGCGATGCCAGTTTGCCCTGCCAATGCCGCCTCCACATCCGCGCGCAATTGCCCATCACGCTCCATGTCTTCAAGCGCCACATCAAGGCCCCCGCGATAGGCCGTCCAAACACTGGGCCGCTGTTCCAGCCAGCCTTTAAAGTAGGCGCGCCAGAAAACTTCCTGCACGAACTTCTCCGCCGACGACAGACTGTGACGGGCCAGCACGTGGCGCAGCACCTCTTCCTCAGTCACCAATCGGTGCCTCAGCCAGGGAGACAAGCACGATACATTGTTGCGTTTGTCAGGCCCAAAGTCGTAGTTGCGCGTGCCTGCATAAGCCCGCCCGGCCCGCGTGCCGAACGCGTCCAGCCGCGCAAGACCGGCCTCGCGTTTGGGATGAAACACCATGGGTGCATCTTCAGGTTCAAGGCCTGGCAATGGCAGTGTCTCGGACATGGCGCGTTCCTTTCAGTCTGGCGGGAGTGCTGAAATTAGGGCATTTTTCCCCCTGTCCCGTGCGTTTCGTGCTTTTCCCCGGGCCAGTTCGCAATAGCTTGGTCAGAACGGGAGCGCGCATGCTGTTACAAATCGAAAACCTGACCAAATCCTACGCTGGACCGGATGGGATAGTGCCTGTTCTGCGGGGGGTTGATCTCACGCTTGATGCTGGGCAGAGCCTGGCGCTCACAGGGGAGTCCGGCTCCGGGAAGAGCACGCTTTTGCACTTGGTGGGCGGGCTAGACGTGCCCGATGGTGGTCGGGTTCTTCTAAACGGGCAAGATGTGGCCGCGATGGACGACACCGGGCGCGCCGCACTCAGACGCACCGAGGTGGGCGTGATCTTTCAACAGTTCAACCTGATCCCGTCGATGACCGTGGCCGCCAATATCGCCTTTCATGCGCGCCTTTCTGGAAGGGAGGACGCGGGTTATGCGGCCGACCTGACGCGCGCTTTGGGGCTTGAGGCGCAGGTGGGAAAGTATCCAGAGCAGCTTTCAGGTGGCCAGCAACAGCGTGTTGCCATTGCCCGGACTTTGGCTGCGCGTCCAGCGCTGATCCTGGCGGATGAACCGACGGGCAATCTTGATGAAAGCACTGCCACAGATGTCATTGATCAGATGCTCAGCCTCGTCGCTGACACGAGGTCTGCATTGATGATGGTCACGCATTCCTCCGCTTTGGCCGCCCGGATGGAACGGCAGGTGCATTTGAGCCAGGGCTCTCTCTCATGATGTCCGCAGGCCTTGCCGCGCTTTGGTCGCACTGGTGGCGCAACCGTTTGCAATTTGTGACCCTGATTGCCGGCCTGGCCCTTGCAACCGCCCTTTGGTCTGGCGTGCAGGCGATCAATTCTGAAGCGCGAGCCAGTTACGATGCCGCATCCGCCGTGTTGGGGGAGGGGCGGTTTGACCAATTGATCCCAAGAAGCGGAGAGGCCTTGCCGCTTGAACAATACGTCGCGTTGCGCCGGGCCGGATGGCAAGTGTCGCCCGTTCTGGAAGGAAGACTTGATCTCGGCGACCGACGCGTGCGCGTAGTAGGTGTGGACCCGCTGACTGCGCCTGGTGGGTCTGGCACGGCGGTTCTGTCAGATGCGCCAGAACCGCAGGAGGTTCTGGGCGATGGCGTGGTGTTTGCGGCCCCTGATCTTGCAGAAGTGTTGAGAGAGCAACTGCCACAAACAGTCGTTGCCGACACTGGCGTTGCGCCGGACACGGCGCTGATGGATATCGGCGTGGCAGCTGACTTGCTTGATGGTCCCGGAGAGGTGTCGCGGTTGATCGTATTGCAAGAACAACCGCGTGGAGTGCCGCCTTTGGATCAAATCGCGCCCGATCTTGTT
This sequence comes from uncultured Roseovarius sp., assembly GCA_963422235.2. GTDB lineage: Bacteria > Pseudomonadota > Alphaproteobacteria > Rhodobacterales > Rhodobacteraceae > Roseovarius. Next base: position 238,377 of record CAXMWV010000002.1, on the reverse strand, counting down.
CGACAGGCTGCACAGGAAGGCGCGCAACTAGGGCGGTTGACGGATAGTTTCCACCTCAATCTCACGGCTTTTGCCTTGCTGAGTTTTGCCGTGGGGCTCTTCATCGTGCATGGCACTGTTGGGTTGGCGTTTGAGCAACGTCGACCGATGGTTCGGACGCTGCGGGCGCTAGGGATGCCGCTTCGCAACCTCGTCTTTTTGCTGGCTTTGGAAATTACCCTTTTTGCGGTTCTGGCGGGCGGCTTGGGTGTGCTTTTGGGCTATGTTATTGCGGCGGCGCTTCTGCCGGATGTGGCGGCGACGTTAGAGGGGCCTTATGGCGCACAAATCTCGGGTGCATTGCAATTGCGGGCCGATTGGTGGGTGTCTGGCATCGCTATAGCGATTGCAGGCACCACAATTGCGGCAGGTGGCGCGCTTTGGCAGATCGCACGCATGCCGCTTCTGGCCAGCCCTGGCGGGCGAGCTTGGGCTTTGGCCACAGGCCGCGGGCGGCGACTGCTCGGACTGGCAGCGGCAATACTTTTGGCGGTGGCTGCTAGTTTGATCGCGACCGGAGGCGGTCTGGTAATGGCCTTTCTCAGCCTCGGCACTTTATTGTTGGGTGCAGCTTTCATCCTGCCGCCCGTTCTGGATGCGGGTCTTTCCGTCGCACAAAAACTGTCGCGCGGGGTCAGATCTCAATGGTTCTGGGCAGATACGCGGCAGCAGGTGCCGGGCTTGAGCCTCGCTCTTATGGCGCTTTTGTTAGCCGCTGCGGCAAACATCGGTGTCTCAACCATGGTGTCGAGTTTCCGCCTCACGTTCATCGAATTCCTCGATCAGCGGCTCGCGTCTGACCTTTACATTCAGGCGGAGGATGAAGCTCAGGGGGCCGCCGTCGAAACATATCTGCTCGAGCGCGCAAACGAGGTGATGCCGCTGCTTTACGCCGACACACTTTTGGAGGGTCAGCCCGCTGAAATCTACGGTGCCCGCGTAGGGCAGACCTATCACTCCAACTGGGGGTTTCTCGATGAGGGAGATACGCCGTGGGATCAGGTCGCCACCGGAAAGGGCGTCATCATCAACGAACAACTGGCGCGACGCGCCGATCTTTGGGTTGGTGACAGTCTTACGGTCGCTCCAGACCTTGCCTTGCCGATCGCGGGGATATTCGGGGACTATGGCAATCCCATCGGGCAGGCCATCGTCGGTGAGGAGCTATTTCTACAGTATTACCCTGACATACGCCCCAGCCGGTTTGGCATCCGAATTGAAGACCGTGACGCCATGCGCACCGCGCTGAAAAACGACCTCGGGCTTTCTGACGCACAAATGATTGATCAATCCGCCATCAAGGCCTTCTCGCTGGATGTGTTTGAGCGGACATTCACCGTGACCACCGCACTGAACATCCTGACGCTATCCGTTGCCGGGTTTGCGATCCTGACCAGTCTTCTGACACTGGCCAGCTTGCGCGTGCCACAGCTGGCCCCGGCCTGGGCCATGGGGATCACGCGGCGAGAGCTGGGCAAACTGGAACTGATCCGCGCAGTGATCCTTGCCACGATGACCATGCTGCTGGCTATTCCTCTTGGGTTGGTATTGGCTTGGGTTTTGTTGGTCTCTGTGAACGTGGAAGCCTTCGGTTGGCGTTTGCCGATGTTCGTCTTCCCGCTGGACTATGCCAAACTTGCGCTCTTGGGTTTGTTGGCGGCGGGTCTGGCCGCGCTCTGGCCCGCGCGGCGGCTGTCCCGAACACCGCCGGCCGATCTGCTCAAGGTGTTTTCCAATGAACGTTAAGGCGCTGATCCTCTGTCTGCTGTTGCCCATGGCCGCCTTCGCTCAGGGGTTTGCCGGGATGGGCACCGATGCAGATGGGTTTTCTGTTCCGCAACGTGGCAAGACGTTTGAGTTTCCGAAAGACCACGGACCCCATCCCGATTACCGCATCGAATGGTGGTACCTGACTGCCAATTTGGAGGATGAGGACGGCACTCCCTACGGTTTGCAATGGACACTTTTCCGCACAGCCCTTGCACCGGAAGAAGCTGACGGTTGGAAAAGCCCGCAAATCTGGTTCGCACATGCCGCGGCTACGACACCCGATGCCCACTATGTTTCAGAACGCATTGCGCGAGGCGGGATCGGGCAGGCGGGTGTGACGGTCACACCATTCTCGGCCTGGATCGACGATTGGGTGATGGAAGGTAAGACATTCGACAACATGCGCCTGACCGCATCCGGGACCGAGTTCAGCTATGACATGCAACTGACCGCCCAAGGCCCGCTCATTTTCCAGGGTGACAAGGGATATTCTGTGAAATCGGAACAAGGTCAGGCAAGCTACTATTATTCGCAGCCGTTCTTCGAGATCACGGGCACCCTCGCGCTTCCCGATGGGGATATCGAGGTAAGCGGTGAGGCATGGCTTGACCGGGAATGGTCATCTCAGCCACTCGCAGACAATCAGACGGGATGGGATTGGTTTTCGCTCAGCTTTGATGACGGCCCCAAGATGATGGGGTTCCGTCTGCGCCAGACGGATGGCAATGATTTCACTGCCGGCACCTGGATATCCTCAGACGGCGAAACGGAGGCTTTCGAGAACGGCGTGTTCTCAGCCTCACCTCTTGCCACCACCGATGTTGCAAATCGAGATGTGCCCACCAAATGGCGTGTAAGAGTGCCGCAGAAGGGTGTCGACGTCACCGTCACCGCCCTAAATCCGTACGCATGGATGGATGTGAACGTACCCTATTGGGAAGGTCCGGTCACGGTGGAAGGCAGCCACTCGGGCAGAGGATATCTGGAGATGACGGGCTATGAGTAAACCAGATTTGACCGTGTATTATGATGGGGCCTGCCCGCTTTGCATGGCAGAGATCGGTCACTACAAAGCGCAAGAGGGAGCAGAGCGAATTTGTTTCGTAGATGCGTCCTGCGAAGACATGCCGGACGATCTGGATCGCGCCACGGCCATGGGCCGCTTTCACGCGCGCCGGGCGGATGGAGAGCTTGTCTCCGGCGCACAAGGTTTCGCGGAGATATGGCAAATTCTACCAAAATGGCGATGGGCCGCGCGATTGGCGTCAATACCGGGCATGCTTTGGCTGATGGAACGGCTTTATCGCTCCTTTCTGCCAGTGCGCCCATATTTGTCTCGCGCATATGAACGCTGGACGTCGCGCAGGGCTTCGCGCGACGTCACTTGAGTTGCTCCGCACGTATGAACGTGCGTTAGAAGAAGTCTTGGTTATGCAAGCGCCAGGCTGCCAGCCGCCTGACGTCCGTCGCGACCGGCTTCCAGTTCGTAGGTTACGGCTTGGCCGTCATCCAGACGCTGAATGCCAGCTGCCTGCAGGGCAGAGATGTGAACGAATACGTCTTTGCCACCATCTTCTGGCGCGATAAAGCCGAACCCTTTGTCGGCGTTGAACCATTTCACAGTACCTTTGGCCATGTGATGTTTCCTTCAATTGATCGTGCCATCCGCAGAATGCGATGGCTTGGCTCAGTGTCGTCTTGGGATCAACTGAGGCCGAAAGGAAACAGTGGGTCGTCGGAAGAAGCTTAGCAACGACGCGCATACAGCATTTTGACCTGCAAGGCCAGCACAAGCCGCCGCTCATGGTTTGAACTAAGCGCCATCTCGCCTCTTTCTTTTCGATAAACCTTCTGCTTACGTGGGCGTCATCTTAGCATGGTATCTGAGTACGGAGCCAAACGATGAAAGACCGCATTACGCGCCATGGCGGCGCGCTTTTGGTGGAGTGTCTGGCCGCACAAGGCGTTGATCGTGTCTTTTGTATCCCGGGTGAAAGCTACCTCGCGGCGCTCGACGGGCTTTACGGATCCGGTATCGACGTGATCGTGGCGCGTCAGGAATCCGGCGCTGCTATGATGGCAGAAGCGGCAGGCAAGCTGACGGGTCGCCCCGGCGTGGCCTTCGTTACACGCGGGCCCGGTGCTACCAACGCCAGTGCTGGTGTGCATATCGCGATGCAAGACAGTTCTCCCATGGTGCTTTTCGTTGGGCAAGTGGCCAGCGATCAGCGCGACAGGGAGGCGTTTCAGGAAGTGGATTACCGCGCCATGTTCGGCCCGCTGGCAAAGTGGGTGGCAGAGATTGATCGCGCCGACCGGATCCCGGAATATATCTCGCATGCGTTTCATGTGGCGCAATCCGGGCGTCCGGGTCCTGTCGTTCTGGCGCTACCTGAAGATATGTTGTCCGGCGCGGCGGAGGGAGAGGCCGTGCCTGCCGCAAGCCTTCCGTCAGGAAAAGCGGCTGACGAAGATGTGTCCGCGGTTGTTGCGCGGATTGCCGCGGCTGATCGCCCTCTCATGATAGTGGGTGGCGGTGGCTGGTCGGCAGACGCGGCAGAGGCCGTAGGCAAGTTTGCCGAGAAAATGGGCGTGCCCGTGGGGGCGTCGTTCCGGTGCCAGGACTACCTCGACAATCGCCATCCCTGCTATGTGGGCGATGTGGGTATTGGCATAAACCCCGCGTTGGCCGAACTGGTAAAGACGACCGACTGCCTCATCGTTTTGGGTGCTCGGCTCGGGGAGATGACCACATCAGGCTACACATTGGTGACGCCCCCGGTGCCGAGCCAGCCGCTCATCCATATTCATGCCGACGCGTCAGAACTGGGGCGTGTTTACCGACCGGACTTGGCCATCTGTGCCAATTCGACGGCCTTCGCCAAGCAATTGGCCGATGCGGCGACACCCCGGGACGGCGGGGCTTGGCTCTCTGACGCACGCGCCGACTACAATGCCTGGCAGGCACCACGCACGACCCCGGGTGATTTGCGCATGGAGCAGGTGGTTTCCCATCTGGCGCAGACCCTGCCGGAGGATGCGATTGTCACCAATGGGGCGGGCAACTACTCCGCTTGGCTGCACCGCTACTACCGCTATCGAGGTTGGCGCACGCAGTTGGCGCCCACCAGCGGGTCGATGGGGTACGGCCTTCCCGCCGCCGTTGCGGCAAAACTGACGCATCCAGAGCGCGAAGTGATTTGCCTTGCCGGAGATGGGTGCTTTCAGATGACCTGTCAGGAATTTGGCACGGCCTGTGAGTTCGGGGCCAACGTGATCGTGCTTGTCTGTGACAATGGCGTCTACGGAACGATCCGCATGCATCAAGAGCGTCACTACCCCGGACGGCCCAGCGGCACGGCTCTGCGCAACCCGGATTTCGCGGCTTGGGCTGAAAGTTATGGTGCGTTCGGGCTGCGGGTCACGCAAGACGAAGATTTCCCAGATGCCTTGGCCCAAGCACGCGCTTCGGGCAAACCAGCGATCTTGCATTTGCTGACGGATCCGCGCGCGGTTACCCCGAGAACGCAAGTGGACAGTTAGAGATGATTGCGGGTCTGTGCGGCAAAGTTGACGGGCTTGCTCTCATCCAAACTGGAATTCTCCTGCACGTTCCGTCTGTAGGTAGCTTTCGAAAAAGTCGGTAAAAGATGCAACGAGTGGCGGGAACTGCTCGTAAGGAGGATAAAACAGGGTCAACCATAATGGTTCGGCTTCCCAGTCTTCCATTAATTTGACCACCTCACCGGTTTCCAAACCATCCGAGACCAGAAAATCCGGCAAAAGCGTCATGCCATGCCCGCTGACCGCCAGCCCGTAGAGCAAATCGCCATTGTTGACCTTGATCCCGGAACCTGCACGCAGCTTTCGGGTCAGCCCGCCTTTGCTGAGCACCCAGGTTTCGGAACTCGTGCCTTCGCCGTAGGACATGCAGTGTTCTGGCTTCAGATCATCCGGCGTTTCAGGTGTTCCAATTCGCCCTAGAAGCTCGGGCGAGGCGACCACGTGGCGCGGCACCACACAGATCTTGCGCCAGATGGTCGAGACGTCACTGGGCGGGCGCGAGATGCGGATGGCCAGGTCAAACGGGGCATCCATGATATCAACCAAGCGGTCGGACAAATCCACGCTGATTTCAATCTGTGGATAGGCCTTGCGGAACCCATCGAGCAAACCCGGCAACAACCGAATGCCCATCGACAGCGGCGCATTCAACCGCAAATGACCGCGATCCGGGCGGCTTTCCCGCGTGATCTGGTCGGTGGTCGCATCTAGGTCTTCGATGAGGGGGCGATACCGCGCCGCCACCGTTGCGCCGATGGCCGTAAGCGCGACTTTGCGCGTCGTGCGCAGCAAAAGTTGTTGGCCCAGATCCTCCTCCAGTTTCGCCACGGTGCGGGTAACGGTGGAGGGGGTGAGGCCAAACTGACGTGCCGCGCCGACGAAACTTTGCTGTCGTGCGACTTCAAGAAATATGCGGATGGGGCGTATGTCTTCCATGAGATTTTATTGAACAAGGCGCAATGAATTCCAAATGAATATTGTTGCAGTTGGCTACTTTTTACGCCTCAGATCGCAATCAGCTATCGAAAACTCAAGGCTGCCAATTTTGCGCAAAAAGGCCAATGGGTATTTGAGGCAAGAAAGAAGCCGATCCCGTGCGTCACTCAGTTTGGGTTGCAGCCCACTGGTTTGCGAAAATGGTGGATAAATTGGCCTTTATCAAACGAACCAAGCATTTTTTGGATAACCAAGCATTCAAAATCGTAAATTCAACAGTCTTATCTATGATAATTCGCACCATACCTTTCGATCCAAAAATGCGATCGCTAACTGAAATTAAGTGCGGCCATATCAAATCAGTCCGATAGAAGACGCCTCGTGTTTTCCCGCAACATGACCGGCAGATCGAGTTTCAGGTCCAGTGCCGTGGTTTTCTCATCGATCAGCAGAAACGCCAGCCCGTGCACCATTGTCCAAAGTGGGAAGGCGCGCTCCAATACCTCTTCGTCGATCTCAGTCTTACCCAGATAGGCTGCAATCTGTGACAGCAAAACACCGTAGTTGCGTTTGCCCTGCGCGATCATGTCTTCGTTGTCCTTGTGTTCCCGCGTCAGGCCAAAAGCAAGGCGGAAAACGCCCGGTTCGGTTGTGGCAAACCGGATATAAGCATGGCCAAGGTTCGTGATCGCGTCCAGCGTCCCTGGTTCGTGTGGGGCAACGGCGTCGCACATCAATTCGTAGAACCGTTCCATTCCTTGAGCGGCCACCTCTAGCAACATCTCGTCACGGTCGTTGAAATGGCGATAGGGCGCTGCCGTCGACACACCCGCAGCGCGACAGGCATCAGAGACCGAGAACCTGTCAGGGCCTTTGTCTTCCACCAGTTGCCGTGTGGCTTCCACCAGGCCCGCGCGCAGGTCGCCGTGGTGATAGTTGCTGCGTTTGGCTGTCAATTTTTGATCCTTTGTCAAAGCGCCTACGTATTTTTTGGCAGAAATTCCTTGCCAAAGTTAGAAGTGCTAACATATGTAAGAGCATCTAACATTGCAACAAGGCTCTGCAAAAGGTTCTGCCATGTCCGAGATGTCTCCTACACCGTCGCTGTCGCGCCGCATACTGAAAACGACCGGTACACTTCTATCGACTACGATGACTGCGGCCATTGCGGTGGGCCTGGTTGTGGTCGGCTCCAGCCTGATTGCAGACCGTGCGGAAAGCGTTGGTTTACCGCAAGTTGCACCGCCGGTGAAAGTCGACACCTACGCGTTGGCCCTTGAGGCGGGTTACACCGTCAACCGCAGCTTCATCGGTCAAGTGGAAGCCGCGCAAGAGGCCGATCTCGCCTTTGAAAGCGGTGGCACACTCGATGACATACTGGTTGATGAAGGCAGCCATGTTGTGGCCGGTGAAGTTCTGGCAAGAACCGATGTTCGCGCGCTCGATGCCGAAAGAGATGCCGCACTGGCCGCTCGTGCCGCCCTCGAGGCGCAACTCGAACTGGCGCAGCTGACAACGAAACGGCAGGAGGCGCTTGAGCAGAAGGGTTTTGCCGCAACACAACGCTTCGACGAGGCGCGGCTGCTGGTCATGGAACTCAACGCGCGGATCAAGGAAACCGATGCTCAGATTGAGCGGGTCGATGTGGCCTTGGACAAAGCCGTTTTGCGCGCGCCCTTCTCCGGCCGCATCGGTGAACGCTTGGCGGATTTGGGCCAGACGCTCGGCGGAGGCACACCGGTTCTGACGCTGCTTGAAGACAGTGCCCCACGCTTGCGCGTCGGGCTGCCCGCTGATTTGGCAAGCGATCTGCCGGTGGATGCACAGGCCGAGGCGCAGTTTGGCAACACGACCTATTCTGCGCGTCTGGTGCACTTACGGCCCGATCTTGATCCTACTACCCGCACCCGCAGTGCCGTTTTTGAATTGGTGCTCGAAGACGGTCAAATCCCTCCGGCCTTCGGTCAGTCAGGCCAGATTCGTCTTGAGCAGGCGGTCACTGACGCGGGCAGTTGGGTGCCGCTCATGTCCCTGCGCGAGGGTGTAAATGGCAGCTGGACGATTTTGACCGTAGACGCCGAAGACCGCGCAGCCCTTGAAGCCGTAGAGCTTCTGCACACAGACGAAGACCGCGCTTTCGTGCGTGGCAGCTTCCCCGATGGTACGCCTCTGATTGCCGCTGGTCCTCATCGCGTGGTGCCAGGGCAGGCGGTCCGGGCGACGGAGTAATCCCATGGAAACGCTCACCTTTCGGTCTCCACGCCTTGTCGCGCTCCTGCTTTTGGTTCTGATTGCGGGGGGGCTGTCCTCGCTGCTGTCTATCGGACGTCAAGAGGATCCGACGATCACAAACCTCTTCGCCACGGTCACGACCGTGTTCCCTGGCGCGGACCCGGCACGGGTGGAGGCCTTGGTCACCACCGTGATCGAAGAAGAGTTGAAAGAAATCCCCGAGGTCGATGTGATCGAGTCTACCTCAGGCACGGGTGTGTCCACCGTCTCGATCGAGTTGCTTGAGACGTTGGAAGGGGATCGGATTGAGCAGGTCTGGTCGGAGATCCGCGATGCGTTGGGCGATGCACGCAGGGAGTTCCCTGTCGGTGTCCTCGAGCCAGAATTTGACTCAGACAATGCAGGCGCTTTTGCAGCTATCGTTGCTGTGCGCGCAGACCGTGATGCATTTCCAACCACTCTTGCCGCCCGGTACTCAGAAGACTTGGCAGATCAGTTGCGCGCCGTACCCGGGACCAAGTTGGTTGAAGAGTTTGGCCGACCTGAGGAAGAGGTGCTTGTGCAGCTTGATCCGGTCGAGGCGGCGGCACTCGGCCTGACAGCGGATGAGGTCTCCGCTGCGATCCAGGCAGCAGACAGTAAAGTACAGGCAGGCCGCCTTCGCGGTGCAGGCACGGATATCATTCTCTCTGTCGAGGGCGAAATCACGGCGCTTGACCGATTGCGGCAGGTCGTCTTGCGCGAAGACCTGGCGGGCCGCGCAACACTCTTGGGCGATGTGGCAGAGATCAGCCGGGGTGCCGCGCAGCCCACGACCGAGATGGCCCTGTCCGATGGTCGCCCGGCCATCCTGGTCGCGGCACGGATCAATGACGGGTTGCAGGTTGATGCGTGGATGAAAAACGCACGCGCAGTGATTGACGCATATCAGTCAAGCCTGCCTGCCGGTCTGAGCGCTGAGCTTGTATTCGATCAATCCGGCTACACCGCGGATCGTTTGGCAGAGGTCGGTGTGAATATGCTGATCGGGGTCGGGCTTGTGGTCGCTGTGCTTTTGATCACGCTTGGCGTGCGGTCGGCGATGATCGTGGCTTTGGTGCTTCCGGTCGTGTCGCTGGCCACACTGATGACGATGAATGCCATTGGCTTGCCAATCCACCAGATGTCCGTGACCGGGTTGATCGTGGCGCTTGGTCTGTTGGTGGATGCGGCCATTGTGATGACCGATGAAGTGGCCAAACGCATCGCCAAGGGCATGTCTCGGGTGCAGGCAACCGGCACTGCTGTCAAAAGGCTCTTCGCCCCGCTTCTGGCGTCAACCGTCACGACGGCACTGTCCTTTACGCCGATGATCCTTCTTCCGGGACCGGCGGGCGATTTCGTCGGCGCGATTGCCCTTGCGGTGGTCACCATGTTGATCTGGTCCTTCCTGATCGCCGTGACGATCACCCCTGCTGTTGCGGGTTGGAGCCTCAGCGACAAAAAGCAGGGCGGGCTGAGCATCAAGCCGTTGTCTTCCGCGTTCCGTTGGACGCTCGTTTGGTCGGTCAACCATCCGGTGAAATCCATTGCGTTGGCGTTGGTCCTGCCTGTGCTCGGCTTTGCCTCAATGCCAACCTTGGTGTCGCAGTTTTTCCCCGGCGTAAATCGTGATCAGTTTCATATCGAAGTGGAAATGCCAGCGGGCACGGCCATCACCGGCACACGCGCTGTCGTTGACGATATCGACGGTGCCTTGCGAGGCGAAGAAGACATCCGCCAGGTTGATTGGGTGATCGGGCGATCCGCGCCGGCCTTCTACTACAACATCGTTTCGGCACGTGATCAGGCGCCGGGATTCGCCCATGCCTTGATCACGACCACCTCCAGCGAGGCCACGGATCGCTTGGTTCCGCGCTTGCAGGACGCACTGTCCGATCAATACCCGCAAGCCCGCATTCTGGTCCGTGGTCTCGTACAAGGCCCGCCTGTGAACGCGCCGGTCGAGATCAGGATCGTAGGTCCAGACACTGAAACGCTGCGATCTTTGGGCGATGAGGCCCGTCGTCTGATCGCGGATCAGGATCTTGTCACGGTCGCACGCACAACGATTGGTGGCGGCGCGCCGGAAGTGTCCCTGCAGGTTGATGAAGCCCGTGCCCGCCTTCTGGGGCTCGATCTGGGGCAGATTGCGCGTCAGCTTGATACAGCGCTCGAAGGCGTGACCGGTGGCTCATTGCTGGAAGGAACTGAGCAATTGCCGGTACGGGTTCGATTGGGTGACGGCATTCGTGGCGATCTCGACGCGATTTCCGATCTGCCGATTATCCCGCCGGGTGCTGCCGCACAGGCCGCTGTAACTGGCGGGCAGGCGTCGGTGCCCTTGTCAGCATTGGCAGAAGTGGTCGTAAAACCGACTGATGGCGCGATCACGCGGCGCAACTCCGAGCGGGTGAACTTGATCCAGGCTTTCCTCGTGCACGGCGTACTGCCGGAAGAGGCGCTGCGCGATACCCGCGCCGCCTTGGAAGCGGAAGGCTTTACTCTGCCGCCCGGTTACCGTCTTGAGTTCGGCGGGGATGCGGACGCCCGCAGTTCTACCCTGAACAACCTGCTCGCCCCACTTGGGCTGATCATCACACTCTCTGTGGCAACCGTTGTGATGACCCTGAACTCTTTCCGGCTGGCAGGCGTGACCTTCTTCGTCGCAGGGTTGTCGGCGGGTCTGTCCATATTGGCCCTCGCGGTCTTCCAGTATCCCTTTGGCATCAACGCGGTGATTGGGGTGATTGGCTCCATCGGTGTATCGATCAACGCCGCGATCATTATTTTGTCTGGCATGCAGGAAGACGACGCGGCACGGAGTGGGGACCGTGAGGCAATGGTTGACGTTGTTATGGGGTCGTCGCGCCACATCGTCTCCACGACCATCACCACGTTCGGGGGCTTCCTGCCTCTGATCCTGGCTGGTGGGGGGTTCTGGCCACCTTTTGCCATGGCCGTGGCCGGTGGTGTGCTTCTGTCGACTGTGATTTCCTTCTACTTCACGCCCCCGGCCTTTGCTCTTGCCCGACGGCGTATCGAGAAGCCAAAAGTTGGCGCGGCACACAAGGCCGATGTGCTGCAAATCGCGGCCGAGTAATGCCCGTTGCGCCGGGATCTCTCCGGTCTGCGGGAACTATGCGTGTAGCTCTTCCGTCAACCAGCGCTCGAACGCTTGAGACGCCGGAGTTTGCGCATGCGGTGCAGGTGGTGTGAAAAAGTACCCCTCTGACAAGCTTGGGGCGTGGTCGAAGGGTGCGACGTAGTCACCCTTGGCCAAGCCATCAGATACCAGCGTGTCATGGGCCATGCACAACCCCGCATCGCTGCGTACGGCCGCTAGTCCGACCACGTACGTAGACCCAAGATTGACGGAGCGCCCGACATGCGACGGCCATCCCCCTGAGTTGAACCAGGTATCCCATGTCCCGGTGATGCCGGCGCAATCGAAAAGCGGGGCCTTCGCCAAGTCTATGGCAGTCTCCGCAAAGCTCGGCGAACACACAGGGAAGTATCGCTCACGGGTTATGGCGCGCGCCTCGGGTGACATGTCTTCGGGGCGTCCAAACCGAATGTCCATAGCGGCCCGGCCAGCGTTTTTGTCGGGGTCCCAGATGTGCGTGACGATGTTGAGCACGATCCATGGATGGTGCACGTAAAGCCGGTGCAGGCGCGGTGCGAGCCACATGACGGAGAACGCCATGGAACAGTTGAGCACCATGGAGCGGCCACGATCCACACCCGTGAGCGCCTGTGTCCCCGTGGCGATCAGGTCGAAGGCCTCCCGCACCACGGGCAGGTAATTGCTGCCGGCCTCCGTCAGGTCCAACGCGCGGGTGCGGCGCACGAAGAGTTCCGCGCCCAAAAAAGCCTCCAGACTGCGGACATGCTGGCTGACGGCGGATTGCGTCAGGTTCAATTCTCCGGCGGCGCGGGTAAAGGACAAATGCCGTGCCGCGGCCTCAAACGCGCGCAGCCAAGTCAAAGGTGGCAAGTTGGATTCAGACATCTATGCAGCACTCATGCATTAATATTCTTAATGCTATAGACGTGAATCCTTTGTTTGTCAGGACAAATGCAAGCTGCCATGCTGTGTTCAAATCCATCAGCCCAACAGGTGCGACATGCTGCAGACCGCCCCGAAACCCAACATGACCCACTGGCAAGAGCGCGTCGATATGGCGGCAGCCTTCCGTTGGACGGAAAAACTGAACTTTCATGAGGCCGTGGCGAACCACTTTAGTTTGGCCGTAAACGACGACGGCACACAGTTCCTGATGAACCCCAACCAGATGCATTTCAGTCGCATCCGTGCGTCGGATTTGATCCTGCTCGACGCCAATGATCCGGATACGTTGAACATGCCCGGTGCGCCGGACCCGTCTGCATGGGGCTTGCATGGCTCGGTCCACCGCCGTTGCCCGCATCACCGCTGTCTGATGCATGTCCACTCCATTCACGCCACCGTGCTTGCGTGCTTGGCAGACAGCACGATCCCACCGATTGATCAGAACACGGCGACTTTCTTTAACCGGTACGTGGTCGATGAAGAATTCGGCGGAATTGCCTTGGACAGCGAAGGCGAACGCTGTGCCACCATGCTGCAGGATCCAAAGAAAAAGGTCATGATCATGGGCAACCACGGCGTGCTGGTCATGGGCGACACCGTGGCGGAGACGTTTAACCGGCTCTACTACTTCGAACGCGCGGCCGAGACATACATCCGCGCTCTTCAAACGCAGCAGCCATTGCGCGTTCTGTCCGATGAAATTGCCGAGAAAACAGCCCAGGAAATTGAGGACTATCCCGGTCTGGCGGACAACCATTTGGCAGAACTCAAGCGTCTTCTGGACGCAGAGGGTTCAGACTACGCGTCCTGACGCGAAATTTTCGAGGATAACGGGCCGATGACTGACGCGGCATTTGACAACGGGGCCGTCAAGGACCCCGAGGACGACAAGTGGCATCACCGTCCGCCGGGGCATGTGCCGCTTAACCCGCTGTTCCAATGGCCGCCGCGCCCGATGGCTGTGCTCAGGTGGTATCGCGGTGCGTGGTTGCAGATCACGTCTGTGTCCATTGCATTCTTGGTCGCCGTGGTGGCCTACGCATGGTTCCTGCCGCCGCTGGAGCAAATGGCGACATTCCAGTTCGGCTGGATGTTCACCGTATGGCTTTTGAACATGGTTCCCCAAACCGTGATCGCAAGCACGCTGCACTGGTGGCTTTATGTGCGCAAGGGCCAGGGGATGGAGACCAAGTTCGAAGCCCGTGATCTGTCGCGCGACAACAGCCTTTTCACCTTCCGCAACCAGGTTTGGGACAACATCTGGTGGACGCTGGGAAGCGCGATGACGGTCGCCACCGTGTACCAGTGGGGCATCTTCTGGGCGATGGCGAATGGCTATGCACCTACGATCACCTGGGCCACGTCTCCTGTGTGGTTCATTGCTTGGATGGCCGTCATCCCGATGTGGAGCGGGCTACACTTCTACTGGGTGCATCGCCTTGCTCATCATCCCAAGCTCTACCGCCATGTACACGCGGTTCACCATCGCAACATCAACGTTGGGCCTTGGTCAGGGATTTCAAATCACTGGTACGAAAATTTCCTCTACTTCAGCACCTATTTCATTCACCTGATCGTGCCGTCGCATCCGCTGCACCTGATGTTCCACATCTACTTTCAGCAGACGACACCGATCTTTTCCCACGCCGGGTTCGAGCGGATCATCCCGAATGAGACCAAGTCTGCCAAGGCTGGAGACTTCTTTCACCAGCTGCATCACCGGTATTTTGAGTGCAACTACGGCACCTCCGAGATCCCGTTCGATAAGTGGTTTGGCACCTATCACGACGGCACGGCGAGCGGCACGAAAGAGGCGCGCACGCGCAAAAAAGAGATGTATCGCTCAAAGGCCAAGACATGACGAAACGCACGAACGCCGCATCTTCTGGCGTGAAGATCGATGGGCGCACACTCAAGACAATGACCGGCCGGTCAGACCGCCCAGGGATGATCTACCTAATCCAGTGGGCCGTATCGCTGATCCTGACGGGCGCGTTGGTTTACGTCTCCCTCGGCACGCTTTGGATGTGGCCCGCGATGTTCCTTTATGGGATTTTCCTCTGTGTACCGGCTTACTCGGCCAGCCATGAAACGGCCCATGGCACGGCGTTCAAATCCCGCTGGCTAAATGAGACCGTGCTTTGGGTGACGTCACTCATCTACATGGAAGAACCGCTGCATAGACGGTACACGCACACAAGCCATCACAGCTTCACTTGGCATGTGGACAAGGACGCACAGATGCCCTTCGACACGCCGATGGGGTTCAAAGGCTGGCTGGAAGAGATCACAGGGCTGGGGCTCACGCGCTTTCACTTGCAGGCTTTCTGGCACATAGCAACTAGGCGGTTCACACCGATGATGCGCGATGTCATCCCCGAAAGCGAACACCCCCGGATGGTGATGAATGCCCGCGCGATGCTCGCGATCTACGCTGCCATCGCTGCGGCACCGTTCTTTGGCATTTGGTGGCCGATCTGGTTTATTGCCGTGCCGCGCGTTCTGGGTGCGCCTGTGATGCTTTTGTTCACTCTTATCCAGCATGTGGAGCTGCAGGAAAATTCACCGTCGATCCTTGAAAGCACGCGATCTTTCAAGACCACGTGGCTGGCCCGCTTTCTCTACATGAACATGAATAACCACGTAGAACATCACCTTTACCCGCAGGTCCCTTTCTACGCGTTACCCGATCTGGCGGAGGCGGTGAAAGATCAGGTGCCCGCGCCGGACCCGGGGTTCTTTCGCACCAACTGGGAAGTGCTGAGCGTGGTCGTGCGCCGGTCGCTTGGGCAACAGACCAAGGCCGCAACGATCCGGCAGGCGCCGCACATGATCACCGATGGCGGGCCGGTAGAACGGTTCGCGCAGCGAACGATGTAAAACACAGGCTGCGAATTTCCCTCGGTGATACTTTCGGCCAGAAGAAACAGCTGTTTTGTGCGTTCGAAGTTTCTTCTGGCGTGAAGATATCCCTGCCGGAGGCATTGGGCCTCTGCAACAGGCGCAGGCTTATCCGTTTTGCGCGCGGGCCCAGTCGCGTTTGATCTTCTTGGCGAGGCTCCATTTGTGCACTTCCGTGGGCCCGTCGTAAATCCGGAACGCCCGGATCTCACGGAAGACCTGTTCGACGATCGTGTCCTGTGTCACGCCGGTGCCACCCATGCACTGCACGCAGCGATCCGCCACACGCATCAGCGCTTCGGAAACGGCGACCTTGGTCATGGAGCTTTCCACTGTGCCTCGTGCGCCGGTATCAAGAATGTCGGCGCACCAGTAGGTCATCTGCTCTGCCTGGCGCAGCTCAATAAGGTTATCTGCCAGCATGAACCCCACGCCCTCGTGTTCAATCAGCGGTTTGCCGAACGCATGGCGGCGGTTGGCGTAGTCGCTCGCAATCTCATGCGCACGCACGCAGGCCCCGAGCCAACGCATGCAATGCGACAGCCGGGCAGGGGATAGTCGAACCTGGGCATACTTGAACCCTTCGCCCGATGCGCCCAGCATTTGGTCAGAGGGTAGACGCAAATCCTTGATCTCAATCACCGAATGCCCGCCCGGCATTGAGTTGTCGATGGTATCAAGGACGCGTTCAATGCGGATCGCCGGGTGGGGCAGGTCCACAAGAAACATACAGGCTCCGTCGTCAGACTTGGCCATGACGATGCCGACCCCTGCGCCATCGGCCCCTGTGATGAACGCCTTTCGGCCATTGATCACCCAGTGATTTCCATCCGGCACGCAGGTCGTTTGCATCATCATCGGGTCAGACCCCGCGCCGCCATCCACGGCTGGTTCCGTCATGAAGAAAGCTGAGCGTTTCTCGCCCTTGACCAGCGGGTCGAGAAAGCGGGTTTTCATTTCTTCCGAGGCAACCTTGCCGATGAGATACATGTTGCCCTCATCCGGGGCCGCTGTGTTGCAGGCCAGGGGGCCAAGCGTTGACAGGCCCGAACGCATCAGCGCGCAGGCGGTCTCCCTCTGCGTCAGATGCGTGCCATCCTCTAGAATGTGCGGTGTCAGAACCCCGGCCTCGCGCGCCAACGCCTTGAGTTCCAGACCCATCTCCTCTGACGGGCCATGAAACCCGACCCGGGCGTCGCCTTCATACGGCACTACGACATCACGCACGAAAGCTTCCACCCGATCCGCAATAGAAAGCGCGCGATCTGATAGCCCGTGTCTTGAAAACTCCATGCCGTGCCGCCCTGTCATTTGAAAAACTGCCTCACTATTCACCGAAATTGGAACCGCGTCACCCACGGAATGCTCCACTGAATGATTATTCAATGGACGCTCTTCCAGCAGCGCCCTATCTTGACGGATAGAACCCGCAAGGCAGACGTGAACCCAGGGGGAGACATGACTCGCGATCCACGCTACGACATCTTGTTTGAACCGGTGAAAATCGGTCCCGTGACCGCGCGCAACCGGTTCTATCAAGTGCCTCATTGCAATGGGATGGGTCGGGTTTTCCCGTCCTCTATGGCTGAGATGCGCCGCACCAAGGCCGAAGGGGGTTGGGCGGTCGTGTGCACTGAAGAGATTGAAATCCACCCATCCGCCGATCACACCCCATGGTCAGGCGGGCGGCTTTGGGACGAACGGGATGAACCGTATTTTGCCCGCATGGTCGAAGGCATCCACGAATTTGGCAGCCTTGCTGGCGCAGAACTCAACCATGCAGGCATCACGGCCGCCAACAAGTTTTCCCGCCAGATCCCGATGGCCCCGTCACATCAGCCCATCGTTCTGCATGACCCGGTGCAGGCCCGCGCGATGGATAAAGAGGACATTCGCAACCTGCGCAAATGGCACCAGGATGCCGCGCTCCGGGCCAAGAAAATCGGGTTTGATATCGTCTATGTTTATGCGGGTCATCACCTCTCCACGATGTCCCACTTCCTGTCGCCCTATCGCAATCACCGCACGGATGAATATGGCGGCTCGCTGGAAAATCGCTCGCGTCTCTTCCGTGAGATTTTGCAGGACACCAAGGAGGCCGTGGGCGACACCTGTGCCGTGGCCATCCGTTTTGCTGTGGATGAGCTGATGGGTGAAGACGGGTTCACCAGCGAAGGGGAGGGGCGCGACTTCATTGAGATGATCGCAGAAGAACCTGACCTTTGGGATGTCAACATCTCCGGCTGGGAGCATGATAGCGCCACGTCGCGCTTCAAACAGTCGGGATTTCAGGATGACTATGTGGCTTTCGTCAAACAGGTCACGACCAAGCCCGTGGTTGGCGTTGGGCGCTACACGTCGCCCGATGCGATGGTGTCGCTCATCAAAGGCGGCAAGTTGGATTTCATCGGGGCTGCGCGTCCCTCCATTGCCGATCCATTCCTACCCAAGAAGATCGAAGAAGGCCGGATCGAAGACATCCGTGAATGCATCGGCTGCAACATTTGTGTCTCCGGTGATCAGACGTTCGCCCCCATCCGCTGTACCCAGAACCCGACGATGGGAGAGGAATGGCGGCGCGGTTGGCATCCTGAGCGCATCGGGGAGGCCAAAAGCGACAAAAGTATCCTTATCGTGGGCGCAGGGCCTGCTGGTCTGGAAGCCGCGCGCGCTTTGGGACAGCGCGGATACCAGGTCACGCTCGCCGATGCACGAGACGAACCCGGCGGTCGCCTGGTCGGAGAGCGCCGTTTGCCGGGTTTGAACGAGTGGGGCCGCGCCGTGGATTACCGGATCTACCAGATTAGCCAGATGGCCAACGTAAACCTTTACCTTGAAAGCCACCTGACCGCTGACACAGTGCAAGAATTCGGTGCGGACAAGATCATTCTTGCCACAGGTGCGAAGTGGACAACCGACGGACGTGGACGTCAGAACCCGAGAGGCATCCCCATTCGAGAGGGTGCCAATGTCCTGAGCGCCAACGACATCATCGACGGTCACGTGCCGGCTGGGCCCGTGCTGATCTTCGATGACGATCATTTCTACATGGGCGGTGCCGTGGCAGAAAAGCTGCTGCAGGCCGGCTGCGATGTCACCTTTGTCACGCCCAGCGGCGAGGTTTCTTCTTGGACGCACAACACCTTGGAACAGCACTTCATCCAGGCGCGCATGATCGAGCAAGGTGCCAAACTGCACCTTTCGCAGAACCTCAAAGAGGTGCGTGAGGAACAGGTGGTTCTAGAATGCATCTACACCGGGAGAGAAACCGTGCTGCCGATGGCCGCAACGATCATGGTGACAATGCGTGAACCAGTCGATGACCTCTACCACGCGCTCACAAATGCTGGTGTATCCGGCGCGCAACGCATTGGCGACGCTTATGGCCCTGGCACGATTGCCGCAGCGATCTACAGCGGCCATCTCTGCGCGCGCGAGATGGATGAGCCGGAGGCGGCAAATGTGCCGTTTGATCGCGAGCTGACAGAGCTTTCCGACAAATGGCGCGCGCCGGGTCAGGTCTTGCCTCTGCCCGGCGCGGCAGAATGAGGGAGCAAAGCCATGGCCCGTGACAGCCAAGACACCGAATCGCTCGGCAAGGTTCACATGCTCTCTGCCTTCAACCTGAAGGCGGGGCAGGACTTGGAGACATTCAGCTCCAAATACGGCGCGTTCATCAACGAACTCCATGCCGCCGGTTTGATCGAAGAGGCGGGGCCCATGGGGCGACGGGTGTCTGACACCCCTATGGATACGGACGAAGAACGCGGCCACCAGTTCTTCACGATCCTGACCTTTAAGGACCGCGCGCAGATGGATGCGGCCTATGCCCATATCGAAGCCAGGATGAAAAGTGTGACTGGTGAGCATCTCGACATGTATCGCCGCACCGCTGATCAGATTTTCACCTGCTGGCAAGACGAAATCTCGTTTTTCAAGAAAGGAACGCCATGACCAACATCGGCGCAATCACCCGTTTTCACCGCGATGGTCCCCCTGGCAAGGGCATGGAACGATGGGAAGAGATGGACCCGTCCGAATTGCAGTCAGGAGAGCCCGTTCAGCACGGGCACACCTATCACGAGATTGAGGCTGAGGGCTACATCGCGGGTGTGTGGGACTGCACGGCGTTTGTCGATCACATGGGCAACTATTCGGTCGACGAGTACATGCACCTGTTGGAAGGCACCTTGATCATGCGCATGCCGGATGGCGAAGAGGTGCACCTGAAAGCAGGTGATGCCTTCGTCATTCCCAAGGGTTTGAAGTGCCAATGGGAACAGCCGGGTTATCTGCGCAAGTTCTTCATGATCCTTGATGGCGACGTGCCAGACGCGGGCGACAACCCATCCTTGTCACGCGTGACAGTTCCGAATGCAGACATTGCTTTGGCAGACGGTGCCGTGGAAAGCGAGCGGGTGGATTTTGTAAATGCCGCTGGCACGATGGAGGTGGTGACATCTGTCCATGCGGCAACGTCAATGCCATTGCGTCCGGTGACGGCCAATGCTCTGATCAGTGTTCTGGAGGGTGAGCTGAAGCTGACAGCGGACGGCACCACAGAAACGTTTGGCAAAGGCGATGCGGTCTATGTCAAGCAGGGCAGCACAGTGGGATGGGAAACCCCTAAGGGAACACGTCTTTTTCAAGCGCGATATACCGGTTAGATCACTTTGACCTAACTCCATGCAAACCGGGGCTGCTCGTAATGTGAAACTCGCGTGCCCCGCCCATGCAGACCAACTTCGCGGAACTGGTAAAGCATTGCGGCCGTGGGTGCATAGACTTGGTGACCGAGTGTCGCCAGCGGCGCCGACATGACCAAAGCCTCAACACCGTCTTCGCGTTCCAGCTGTGGGATCTCTGCGCTGTCGAGTTCTGACAAAGGCACATGGAAGACCGTTTCAACCTCGGACGGATCCGGTCTCAATGTATGCCCCGGCGGGCGCCAAAGGACGAAAGGTGTGATGGCAAATCCAGACCGTGTTGGCATGTCGTCCAGCCGCCCCAAGACATCACTTTTCGTCAAATCAAGCCCCAGTTCTTCGCGCGTCTCGCGCAGGGCGGCGTCCTTCAACGTTTCCCCCTCATCAAGCCGACCACCGGGAAGGGCGTATTGGCCTGAATGCCGTTTCAGCTTGGATGATCGCAGCGTGATCAGAAAAGCCGCCTCTTGCGTGTCCGGATGCGGCGTCACCACGATGGCTACGGCGGCTGAGCGCAATTGCGAACTATCTACGTCCAACAGCTCAAACGTCTGAAGATTAGTCAAAATGCGAGACTTCAGGCTGGTATCGAATGCATAGCTGTTCATGGCCACCATGTGCTGTGATTGTTTGGCACTTGTCTAGACCGGCTGAATGACCGGTTCCGCTTTCGATGCATTGCCATTACACAACAAGCAATGATCACGCTCACCCACCTTTCCGACCTCGGCAAGCTGCACTTCGACGACATCATCGACGTGCGCAGCCCGTCAGAGTTTGCCGATGACCACGTGCCGGAGGCGATTAACCTGCCTGTCCTGGATGACGAAGAACGGGCGCTGGTCGGCACAGAATACAAGCAGGTCTCACCCTTTACGGCACGCAAACGCGGCGCGGCACTGGTGTTCCGGAACGCCGCCGATCATATCGAAAAGCACCTTGCGGATCGCGACGGTGCGTGGCGTCCGCTCGTCTATTGCTGGCGCGGCGGTCAGCGGTCGGGGGCCTTTGCCTGGATGCTCAAGGAAATCGGCTGGCGGGCTGAGACGATCGAGGGTGGGTACAAGTCCTTTCGCCGTCTTGTCGTGCGGGCGCTTTATGATGATCCACTGCCCAACAAGGTTGTTCTGCTGGCAGGATACACTGGCACCGCCAAAACCGAGGTACTGCATCACCTGTCGGGCTTGGGTGTCCAGACGATTGATCTGGAAGGGATAGCCAATCACCGTGGCTCCCTTTTGGGGGACATGGATGTGCCTCAGCCAAGCCAGAAACTCTTCGAAACGCGCGTGACCACGGCACTTGCTCGGCTCGATCCCTCAAAGCCTGTGTTGGTGGAAGCAGAAAGCAGTAAAATTGGCCAGCTTAGCCTGCCGCCGTCGCTCTGGGCAGCGATGTGCGACGCGCCGATCATCGCACTGGAGGCACCCCTAGAGGCGCGTGCCGTCTACTTGTCGCGGGCCTACACGGACATCCTGTCCGACAAGCCTCGTCTACTGGAAAAACTGGATGTCCTGCGTCGTCACCGGGGGCATGCCGTGGTGGATGGGTGGCATGTGTTATCGGCATCTGGCGACGACGTCGCACTTTGCAGGGCATTGGCCGAGGAGCATTATGATCCCGCTTATGACAGCTCCAACGGTCGCCTTGAAAGCCGGATTGCGGCGCGCGTGCACGCGGATGGGTTGTCTGAAGACGCGCTGAGTGTTGCAGCGGCAAAGATCAGGGACGCGGTTCAAACGATTTCGAACCGACCGGCCTGATCGGTTACCTCGCCAATGATGGCGACCGCATAGCCGTCCTTGCGCAAAGCCTCGATCAGTGTGGGTGCATCGCCGCTCACCGCCGCTAGCAGCCCGCCACCCGTTTGAGGGTCAAACAGCAAACGAGATCGAGGGGTGTCTTCAATATCCTCAAACCCTGCGCGGTTTTCTGGGTAGAGGCTTGATCGCACCCCGCGGTCAGACAGGTCCAAGGCACCATCCAAAAGCGGTACGTCGTCCAAGGACACCCTGATGCCAACGCCCGAGGCTTTGGCCATATTCATCGCATGCCCGGCCAATCCAAATCCGGTCACATCCGTCATCGCGTTCGCTTTCGCCAGGTGGCGCGCCGCGATGCCCTGTGGCTGCATCATCGTACGATACGCCGCCGCGACATCAGCGCCGTCCGCGATCCCGCCCATCTCGGCCACCATAAGGACACCGCTGCCGATCGGTTTCGTTAAAACAAGGCGATCTCCGGGTTGTGCCCCTTCCAGGGTGATCGGGTCGCTCTCACAAATCCCGGTCACCGTGAACCCGATAGTCATCTCCGCCCCTTGCGTCGTGTGGCCACCAACGATCTCGACCCCTGCGTCTCCCATCACCTCGCGCGCCGCCTGCATAATCTCACCCAGTTGACGTTCGGCAAGGGCAGGGCACTGGCGTGGTAGAATGATCGAGCTCACAGCGGCCTGCGGCGTCGCGCCCATGGCCCAGATGTCACCGAGTGCATGCACGGCAGCTATCCGCGTGAGGGTGACAGGATCAAGGCACATGGCGCGCAGATGGTCGGTGCTGATCACCTGCCTCGCCCCTCCGGTCAAGATCAATCCGGCGTCGTCTCCTACTGGTCCGGTCGTCTCCCCGTGCAAAACCTTTTGCAGGCCTGGCATGCCAAGCTTCGATCCACATCCGCCGCACATCGGTTTGTCGTCCACCGCACCCGCCGCGCGCGGCCATGGAAGGGCGGCACTTGCGGCTTTATCGGGCGTCTCAAACTTCCGCATGAACGTCGTGTCGATATGATCCTTCCACTTCCAAAGAAGGGGTCCGGACAGCGTTACCCCAAACCTTTCAGCCAGCGCCGATTTTTCGCCCAGCGAGATCAACTTCAGATAATCCTTCTGCGGCCTGTACGGTTTCAAACCGGACCCGTCCGACAGCGCCGCGCGAAGGTTGTTCAGCAGTACGGGCGCTTGCCGAACGGCATAAACACCTGCCTTTGGGCGCGGGTCTTCCGTCATCTCGGCACAATCCCCGACAGCAAAGACCTTGGCGTTGCGGCTGCGCAGGCGGCTGTCGACTGGGATGTAGCCATTCTCGTTGGTCAACCCGGTGTTGGCCAGCCAGTCATGGGGTTTGGCCCCCGCCGCGCCTGTGACGAAACCGGCCTCGATCATGCGTCCATCGCTGAGGGTGATGCCGTTTGCAGAAATGCTGACCGGCGCGCATCCTTCCAGCAGCTTGATCCCTTGCTTCCTGAAGGATTTTCGCAAGCGGCGCGCGGCGATCGTGCCCAAGGCGGAAAAGGCCGTCGCCTGATCTATCACACAGACCTCCGCCGTGCGGCCGGCGCTACGCAACCGATGCGCCATGGCCATGGCCAATTCTGCCCCCGCGACACCTCCTCCGATGACAGCCACGCGTGCGGGGCCGTCTTGGTTGACAAATTCCGTCCATCGTTCGGCAAAAATGCCCAAGGGTTTCGCAGGCACGCCGTGGTTCGCAAACCCCGGCAGATCCGGCATTTCACTGGTGATGCCCACGTCAACAGATGCCACATCAAAACCGATGTCTGGCTGGCCCGACACCTGAACGCACCGTGCTTGCAGATCAATTCCGTTTGCGGCGGCCATGACCAAGCGCGCGCCCGCTCGGCGCGATAGTTGTACCAGATCAATGTTGAGCTGCTGACGCGTGTAGTGCCCTGCCACGTAGCCCGGCAACATTCCGGAGTAAGGCGCGGTGGGGCCGGGGTTGATCACGGTTACCCGCGCGCCTGGCAACGGGTTCATCGCCCATGCCTGCAGGACCAGAGCGTGGCTATGCCCGCCTCCGACAAGGACGAGGTCTTGGGTATATGGCAGCGTCGGTGTTTGCATCATCTTCCTTGTCCCGCCGCTAGCATTCTTGCACAAGCGCGCCCAGTAGAAATGTGATCATGCACGTGAATGTGTCTGTCGTTGCAAGACGCTTTGAGAACCTGCCGTCCCTGCTACTTTCTTGCCCAAAATACCTCTGGGGAACCGCCAATCGGCGGCGGGGTCAGCGCCCCCAACGTGCAAAACGTTGCCCACAGAAAAATGCCATGCCAAGATTTGTGCCGTAACAGACCAAAGGATCACCCGATGCGCACTGTCACCCTTGCCGCCACGCAGATGTCCTGTTCCTGGAACATAGACGATAACATCGCCAAAGCCGAAGCGTTGGTGCGTCAGGCCGCTGATGCAGGCGCGCAGGTGATCCTGCTGCAGGAATTGTTCGAAACGCCGTATTTCTGCATCACGCAGGACTATGATCATCTGCACATGGCCCGCCCGTTGGAAGACAGCCGCGTGACCTCCCATTTCGGCGCATTGGCCAAGGAACTTGGCGTCGTCCTGCCGGTTTCATTTTTTGAACAGGCAGGCCTAGCTCGGTTCAATTCACTTGCGATATTTGACGCCGATGGTAGCCACCGCTTCACCTATCGAAAAAGTCATATCCCGCAGTTTCCGGGCTATGAAGAGAAGTTCTATTTCTCTCCCGGCGATACCGGGTTTGAAGTGGTGGAGACGCGCTTTGGAAAGTTGGGCTGCGGCGTTTGCTGGGATCAGTGGTTCCCCGAAGCGTCTCGCGCCATGGCGCTCAAGGGCGCGGAAATCCTGATGTTCCCGACGGCGATTGGTTCAGAACCCGCCGTTCCCGACCTTGACAGCGCGGGCCATTGGCGGCGCACCATGCAGGGCCACGCGGCGGCCAACATCATGCCGTTGGTCGCGTCCAACCGCGTCGGGCAGGAGACAGCGGGCAATGTGGCCATGGATTTCTACGGCACGTCGTTCATTGCCGGGTACACGGGCGAAATTCTGGCGGAAGCGGATCGCACTGAAGAAACTGTCCTGACAGCGACTGTCGACCTGGATGAAGCTGAGAAATACAGGGTCAATTGGGGGGTGTTCCGGGACCGTCGGCCCGATCTCTATGGCGCGGTGGCGTCTCTCGCCGGCCAGTAGCCTGTACAAAGCTGCACGCTCGAAGCATTTGAAAACGTCCGTACTTGGATCACAAAATCGCGTTTGGGCCTAGCGCTGCTGCGTATTTCTGACTATTTCTCTGAGGTATGTGATTGATTCTATCACTTAGTAAGTCACAGGACCGCTATGAGCGCACTGCTAAAGCTTCCCGTCACCAATGAACGGCCTCTCGCAGAGGTGCCGGACAATGTGCGTGGTCTGCTCAACAAGCTGAGGTTTCACGCAACGACGTGTCGCGCGTCTGCCCGGTTGGACATTTATTCAGCTTGCGCTGTGCTCGATCACAACGAGGCGCGCGCAGAAGACGCGCAGATTAAAACGCTGTTGCGCGTCATGGGACAGGCGTTGGGGCAGTCGCCAGTGTTTCTGCGCCCAGGGGAAGAAAGCCTCAGCTTTGATGAACGCTGGCTTATCGCGGCTTTAACCGCCAAGGCTGTCAGGGACGATAGCAGCTTTTCGTTCCTTATGTGCCGTCGGATAGAGGTTTCAAAACGCAGGATTTTTGGACTTTTGGTGTCTGGTCTTGCCGAACTTCTCACCGAGTGAGCAATCCGACAATTTAAAAAGTTAAGAACTTTTCGCCGCGTTAGGTTGAAAAGTGACCGGTGCACTGCTATTTCGTTTCTTGAATTTAGAATAAATCTAAAAAGACGAGTGAGCCAATGACGCAAACTGCCAAAACCCTCTCCAAAGATGCACAGACCGAGATCGCGGCGGCGCTGAACCAATCCGTTGCAGAGACCGCCGTTACGACAATGCTGGCGCAGAACTTCCATTGGAACGTGACCGGCATGGCGTTTGGTCCGCTTCACACGCTGTTCCAGGAAATTTACGAAGATCACTTCGTGGCACAGGATGATCTGGCGGAGCGCATCAAGGCAATCGGTGGCCACGCCAATGGCAAACTTTCCGATATGGTTGCGGCATCTAAAGTCAGCGAACATGACGGTCACGCATCAGCCGAAGATATGATCGCCGCGTTGGCTGATGCACAACAGACTGTTGCGGCCACCCTTGCGGCCACGGCTGCCATTGCATCGGGTCACGGTGACCTGTTGACTGAAGACCTTTGCATTGGCCGTGGCCAGACGCACGAGAAGTTTGCCTGGTTGCTCAACGCCCATCTGGGCCGCTGATCACAAGCTTACCGGCACGAAGTTAAAACGCCCGCCTTCGCGTTGAGCCAAGGCGGGCGTTTTGCATTTTTAGGGCATGTTGCGCGTCAGCTGTACCGCTGTGCCATCCATTTTGACCCATACCAGCACGCCGTGGCGATCAGTGCGCCGAAATAGCCATCAATGGCGTAATGCCACCCCAGATGCACTGATCCAAACTGGATCATGATTGCAAAGATGACCAACATCCATCCCGCCCAACGGCGCCATGCAAAGCCATAGAAGGCCAGCAACACGGCTGTGGTCACGTGCATGCTGGGCATGGCAGATATCCCGCGAGAGCCTTCGCCTGCCCGGTAACCTTCGATCAGCATGTTCTGAACATCCAAGGCCCAAACCGGAAGCACTTCATTGTTGGCGCGCAAAAGTTCCATCAGGGGCTCATAGTCCGCGCCATAACCGAAGGCGTCATAATAGACCGGCCCGACAGAGGAAAACACCGTGGCCAACACCGTACCACCGATGATCCAGCTCAAGCAAAAGCTAAGCAGGAACGTGTTGCGGCGGATCGGGTTATCCTTGTCGAGGCACACCATGTAGACGATGAAAAACAGCAGGAAGAACCAGAAGTGATAGGCCGCGTTCAGCACCGATGTGGCCAGAGGCGTAGCAAAAAGGGGCAGGGTCAGCTCATAGGCGTGCTGCCCACCGTGAAGTGCCTTGTCCCACGCGGCAAAGGTCGGGTCCCAGGAGAATGGGTTCATCAACGGAATGAAATCCTTGAGGAAGATGAAGCTTCCCACAATGACCATCGTCGCCAGGAATGCCACGATCGCAATGATCAGCCGTTCCGGGTCCATGCCGTAGGTTCGAATGTCGGCCACGAATTGCCTCGTTGGGCTTTTGGGCCGGATGAAGATCGCCATGTAGAAGAAGCGATGGAACATCAGAAAAATCAGGAACGCGGGTCCCAGAACCGTCGCCGCCAGTCCGATATGTCCGATGGTTCCACTTTCGAACGGCGCGTCATACGTCAGAGCAATGGCATAGGCGGCTGCTGTGAATATGATCGCGATGGTGATCAAAACGCGCGACTGCCACAATGCTTTGGCTGTCAGGCTGCCCGCGAGGCCGGTGTGAACGGTCTGGTCGGTCATCATGCGGCTTCCGCTTTGGACAGGTGGCGCACGACACGGCGCGCCAGCCAGTAACACCCGAGTGCCAGGAAAATCGAGACGTAGCCGTCAATTGCGTAGTGCCAGCCAAGCTGCACCGATCCCAACAGGATAACAGATGCAAAAGCAGTCATGATCCAGCCGTACACGCGACTGACCGAGAACGCGTAGAGCGTCATCGTGACCGTGCTCGCCACATGCATGCTGGGCATCGCGGAGATACCTTTGACGGGGCCGTCATTCATGTAGCCATCGATCAGCATCTCTTGCAGCGGCAAGGCCCAGACGGGGCTGATTTCGTTGAATGCATAAAGCTGATCCATCAGCGGCTTGAACTGTTCGCCGTAGCCAAGCGCTTCGTAATAGACCGGTCCCACCGACGAAAAGATAGTGGCCAGAATGTTGCCTGCCACGATCCAGCAGGTGACATCCGCCAGAAGATAAGTGCGGTGCTTGTCATGGCGGGAGACGTTGAAACACGCCACGAAGATCAGAAAATATGCCAGCATCAGCCACAGGTGATAGGCTGCGTTGATGGCGGTGGTGATCTGAGGTGTGCCCGTTATGGGCCAGATGAGCCGCCAAGGATCGTTCCCTAGATGCAGGGCCCGGTCCCAAGCTGCAAAGGTCGGGTCCCATGAAAACGGATTGATCAACGGGATCAGGTCTTTGCCGACAGTGAACGACCCCGCGAACAGGCACATCGTGCCAAACGCGATGGCACCCGAAAAGATACGGTCGCGGTCAAACACGATCTCTTTGAGGTCATTGATGAACCAGGAGATCGGCCGCTTGGGCCGCACCTTCAGGGCCATCCAGCCAAAGCGCCAGAAAAACAGGAAGATCAGGAATAGCGGTACCTGCAACTGCAGCAGGTTAATCAGCGTTGACGCTGTGCCCGACCCGAATTCGCGTCCCAACAAAAGGCATGCTGCGTAAACGGCTGCAAAATGCGCCGCCACCAAAGCAATTAGGGCCCGGTTGCGCCAAAGCGCCGGCCCAATGGCGGAGCGACCCGCCAAAACGTCTGTTTGCATCGTCATGTTCTGCCCCTCTTGACTGTCTTATGCTGACTGCCTCAGGGGTATGATATCTGGCGAAAGGGACCGTTGATCGGTGGAAATGTGGCAATTTCGTGGCGCGTGTTCTGCAGAGTCGTTTCCTGAAATCCAGCCTCTGTCTTGCTTCCGACACCTCCGGCTGCGGCATGAAATCTCAGGCCCAGATGTCGCCAATCCTGTAGCCTGCCTGAAACGGGTCGGTCGGATCCAGCATGTACTGGCTTGTCCCGTAAATCCACGCCTGCCCAGAGATGCTAGGCACGATCGCCGTGTGTTCGGCCACGTCCGTCACCTCTTCGATGCGCCCGGTGAAGGTTGTGCCAAGGGGGCCTGCGTTCACGTAGTCTTCCCCCAGAGAGAGCAATCCTCGCGCATGCAGCATGGCCATTTTGGCGGATGTCCCGGTGCCGCAAGGACAGCGGTCCAATGCACCCGGGATCGCATCGGGTTTGGCCGGATCATAGCCGCCCGAAGACACTGTGATCGCTCCACGCCCATCTGTTCCGGGTGTGATCGGAGACCCCCATAGATTGGTGATGGTGGGGCCTTTGATCTCGGGATTTTCCGGATGCGTGACAGGCAGCTGGTCTTGCGCGGCGGCCAGAATGCGTTCTGACACCCGTACCACCTGCGCGCCATTGTCAGGACCCAGATCAATGCCCAGCTCATCGGCATTGGCCATAACGAAGAACATTCCACCCCAGGCGATATCGACCTTGATGTCGTCCAGCCCATCCACCCTCAGCGGCGCGTCGAGATGCACGACAAAGGCGGGGACGTTGCGCAATGTCACGCGGGAAACTTTGCCATCCTTGCACTCCGCGCGCACTTTGATGAGCCCGGCCGGTGCCTCCAGTGTGAACTCCGTGACAGGCTCGACCATGGGCAAGATGCCCGTTTCCAGCAAAACAGTGGCCACACAGATGGCGTTTGACCCGGACATCGGCGGGTACTCCGTCTGCTCCATGATGATGAATCCTGCATCCGCGCGCGGGTCGCATGGTGGCACGAGGATGTTCGCGCACAGACCGGGATAGCCGCGCGGCTCTCGCAATATCAGGGTGCGGATGTGATCGGCATTGGCCTCCATCCACTGCATCTTTTCGAAAACCGATGATCCGGGAATGTCTGGCAGGCCGCCCGTGATGACGCGCCCCGGTTCGCCCTCTGCATGGGCCTCGACCGCGTTCAAAAGGAGTGTGCTGCGCATGAAGTCAGTCCTCGTCCTTCAGGCCCGCACCCGCACCAGAGAGCTTGCTGGCATCGGTTTCAGGGGCATAGGTGCGCGCGGCGAAGTGGGTCAGGTCCTGGAGCGTGGCCTCGCTCAAATCAGCACGCCACGCCCGCTTAAAGTGTTTGCCGGTGTCTTGGGTATTGGGCGACAGGCTGGCCAGTCTTGCGTGATTTGAAAGAAGCGCTTGGTTTTCGGCTGAAACGCAAAGCGACGCGTCGAACCATTGGAACGTCACGCCCTGCCATTCAAGTCGCGCAGTGTTCGTAGACCAAGCCGCAAAAGGTAAAAACAGAAGCGGCCAGGACAAAGAGTGTAGGGTCAGTGAAACGTCGCTACGCTGTAAGTCGCTCAGCACCGTACCGGTCGCTATGGGGCAAAGCTGGCCGGAAGCGGCTCGCCAAGTGTCTGAAAGCGGATCGGTCGGAAGTGAGGAAGACCGGTCTACCTCGTCAAAATCCTGCAAATAGCCAGCCAAGGCATCGGGCCCGGGCAATCCAAAAGACACAAGCCAAAGCACGGCCTTTGCCGCTTCGTCCGCCATGCCCCAAGTTAATCCGCCTCCGCGTGCGGCCTTGCGCGCAAGCGCTTCGACCTCACCCAGTGACCACGTCACTCCGCCGCCTCGGGCAGGGGTGGAAGCGCCCAGTCGTCCTTGGCGCATGCCGAAAGCTCATCTGGAAAGGGGGCGTGCTGGAACATAGTGATACGCACCCAGCGGTCGGATCTGGGATCGAATTCGGACGCACCGAAGAAGCTGAGTTTCATCCGCAGCATATCGATGGGCAGCATGGCGGCATCAATCGTGTTGTCGCGGATTTCAGCATAGGACATCCGCGCCGAAATCTGGGCGCGCCGAGCGATGTGGCGATGCTCCGGGTGACGCATCAGAAAGGCGGCGAGTGGTTCATCCTCGTCCAGATCGCGATACAGCCGCGCGGCATCGCGGCCGGGGGACAAGGGTTGCTCGTAGTCGGAAAGCGGCTCTTCAAACCGTTCCCCCAACCGCGGCTCCAGCTTGTTTTCCGAGACATACCAAACTCGCGCCTGTGGAGCCTGGGCTTCCCAATCCAGATCAAGCGCCCAGCCGTAAACGTCCTCAAGGATGCCGCGCAGGGCGGTGGTGGTCATCGTCCCGTCAATCCGCCAGCACATGGCCTCGTCGGTTGCCATGCAGTGGGCCAACTCATCCACCAAGGGCCCATAAGGTTCCATCAGCAGCGAGACAAGCATTTCCTGACCTTCCACGGTCAATTGCGTCTCGGCCCAAAGGTGCAGGGCTTCCCACGGCTGCGGTGCCGTCAGGTCGACGGTTTCCAGATGCGCCAAGAGCCGGTCCATATCCACCCGCAGATCGTTCAGCTTTTCGATCTGGATCGGGTGTTCCGAGTGCCATCCATAAGCGTGCAACCGGGCGCGGGCGGCGGCTTGGCGGAAATGAGTGATCTCTGCCTCGCTTGCTTGTGCCACAGACCGCACGCGCGCCAACGCCTCCTCCCGCGCGGAAATCCACGCATTGAGCAGGGCAGGGTGGGTGACAAGGAATGGTGCCATGCCAAGGCCGGTGGAATTACCTATGCCAAAGCGGCGGCGCATGGCGGGGTCAAGCTTCACGGCAGTCTCGGGGGCCAGTGCGCGAGCCATATGCTCGACCAAGTCCATCACGAATGTCCGGATCAGGTAGACCGTCAGCATCTCGACCTGAAACGGCCCGTGGCATTCGTCGCGATCCGCAATCGCCTCCCGATCTGCCGCGCCGAACTTGCCGGAGCCATAGACGGCCGTGGTGCGCATCAGATAGCCCACCTGATCGACCAGCTCCGCATCCGGTTGCTGCCCGGAGGCCAGACGGCTGACAACGTGATCCCACAATCGCACGGACCGATTTGCCCGACTCAGCGTCAGTTCCTGCCCGCTGATCCGGCCTTCCTCCTGCAACGGCACATTGGCGTGCAGGCGGTGGATGTCAGATTGCTCCGGCACCCCGTCAAAGAGCGTGAAGGTCGTGTCCCAGGCGGTGGCGATGACGCGGTCAGAGCGCATTTCGGGCGGCAGATCATGGGCGAAGGCCACCAGCGAATAGCTGCGCTCCGGCCCGTGAGCAGTGTAGACCGCATGCCCCACGCCTCGCGCATCGATGTCAAAGACGGACGTTTCAAAGCGCCAGTTTTCAGAGGACAGCCGCCGAAGCAACTGGCGCATAAATGACAGCCGGGATTGGTGAAACGACCCCATTCGCGCCAGTTTCATCACCATTTCGGGTGAGCGGAGGTCTATGCGCGGCGTCTCACTCATGATGCCGGTCCGAAGTTGTCATCGAAGAAGCGCAGCCAGTTGTCGCCCATCAATCCGGCCACCTCATCCTCATCGAACCCGATTTTGCGCAGGCCCGCTTCAATATTGCCGAAATTACGGTTGTCTTGGAACCAGTCAGGCTGCGGCGGGAAACCCGGCGCGCTTTTGGAGCCTTCGCCATAGTCAATCTCTTTGCTCCACCGTCCCACACGCATCCACTCCACCACGCTGTCAGGCTGATCCTGGCACAGGTCGGACCCGATGCCAAAATGCTCCGCACCGAATTTTTCCGCGGCCATGGCAACCATCTCACAAAAGCTTTCCACGGTGCAGTCGGTCTTGTCCTTCAAGTGATGCGGATAAAGCGAGAACCCCATCATGCCACCATTCTCCACCACCGCGCGGACCACGTTGTCCCGCTTGTTGCGCAGCGCGGGCTGCCAGCTGTGCATGTTGGCGTGGGTGATCGCGATGGGGCGTTGCGAAATCTCTGCCGCCTCGATGGTGGAGCGGTCTGCGGAATGGCTCATGTCCACCACCAGCCCCACGCGGTTCATCTCCTTGATCACCTGCTTACCCATGCGCGTGATGCCGGGGTCCTCGGTCTCATAGCATCCCGTCGCAAGAAGGGACTGGTTGTTGTAGGTCAGTTGCATGAACCGCGCGCCCAGTTTGTGGACGATCTCGACGAGGCCGATGTCATCCTCGATGGGCGCAGGGTTCTGGAAGCCGAAGAAGATCGCGGTGCGGTTTGTCTCTCGCGCGCGGCGCACATCCTCGCCGGTCTCACCATGGAAGATCAGATCGGGGAACTGCTCGAACCAGCGGTTCCACGCCTCGATGTTCAGCACCGTTTCGCGGAAATTCTCATGGTAGGAAATCGTCACATGCACCGCATCGACACCGCCCTCGCGCATCTGGCGGAAGATCTTCTCCGACCAGTTGGCGTATTGAAGGCAGTCGATGCGATAGGTCACTTTGGCGCCCCGCTGGCGATGTAGGCGGTCTTGACCGTGGTGTAGAATTCCTTGGCATAAGTGCCTTGCTCACGCGGCCCGTAAGAGCTTTGCCCGCGTCCGCCGAACGGAACGTGGTAATCGGTACCCGCGGTGGGCAGGTTGACCGTGACCACGCCCGTCTCCGCATTGCGCCGGAAATGCGTGGCACGCGCCAGATCGCGGGTGACGATGCCGGATGTCAGGCCGAACTCGGTGTCATTCACGGTGGCCAGCGCTTCGTCATAGCTGCCCACTTTGATGACGGAGGTAAGTGGCGCAAACATCTCTTCGCGGTTGATGCGCTTGTCGTTGGTGGTGCCCAGGAACACGCCCGGTGACATGTAGTAACCGTCAGTGCCCATCTCCAACCGCTCTCCACCGCAGGCCAGTTCTGCCCCTTCGGACTTGCCAAGATCCACATAAGCCATGTTCTCATCGAGCTGCTGTTGGCTCACCACAGGCCCCATTTGCGTTCCCTCTGCCAACGCATGACCCACTTTCATGGCCTTCGCCCCGACCACCAGCTACTCAACAAAGGTGTCATGCACGGCCTCATGGACGATCAACCGCGAACTGGCGGTGCATTTCTGGCCTGTCCCACCGAATGCCCCGCCCAACGCGACGGCCACCGCGATGTCCAGATCGCCATCTTCCATCACGGCCAAAGCGTTCTTCGATCCCATTTCCATTTGCAGCTTGGTGAAATTGCCCACAGCCGCCTGGGCAATGCCGCGTCCCACAGGCACCGAGCCGGTAAACGAGATCGCATTGACGCCGGTGCTTTCGACAAGTGACTGCCCCACGGCACGACCTGCGCCCATGACGAGGTTGAACAGGCCCTCGGGCAGGTCCTGACGCGCAATGATCTCCGTTAGCGCCACGGCAGAGGCAGGCGTGATATTGGCAGGCTTCCAGATCACCGCGTTGCCAAACGCCAAAGCAGGTGCGATTTTCCAGCTGGCCGTCGCTGTGGGGAAGTTCCACGGGCTGATGACAGCCACAGTGCCCACCGGCTCGCGCCGCACATCCACTTCGATGCCAGGGCGCACGCTGTCCGCGTTCTCCCCCAACTGGCGCAGAACCTCATGGGCGTAGTACGTAAAGAACTGACCCGCGCGATAGACCTCTCCCTTGCCCTCGGCCAGCGGTTTGCCCTCTTCTCGGCTCAGCAACGTGCCCAGCTCTTCCGCCCGTG
This sequence comes from uncultured Roseovarius sp., assembly GCA_963422235.2. Lineage (GTDB taxonomy): Bacteria > Pseudomonadota > Alphaproteobacteria > Rhodobacterales > Rhodobacteraceae > Roseovarius. The sequence goes on along the minus strand of CAXMWV010000002.1, from coordinate 204,070 downwards.
CCATCAGCTCATTGCCGATATTCATCAACGCAGTTTGCTTTTGTTCCAGCCCCGTGGCGGCCCACTCTTTCTGGGCCGTTTTGGCGGACACAATCACATCGTCCAGCTGTGTCGTGCTGGCCTGCGCATAATGACCAATCACATCCGACAGGTCCGATGGGTTGCGGTTCTCAACTTCGCCGTCCCCGGCCACCCATTCGCCCGCGATATAGTTTTTCTGTAGGTCCGCCATGTAATCTTGCCGTTCTTCAAACCGTGGCAGATATGGCCACGGGCAGAAGGTCACGTCAAATGTAAAGTACCCTGCTTGTGTCAGGTATGCTGCGGCTCTTTGTGTTCCATCGCGAGGGCGTTCTGTATGGCTTGCGTTTCCTCGTCGATCTCAACCGGTGCGCCCACGCGCGATTGCTCGATGAAGCGCATCGTCAGGACATGCGAGATACCGGCAAATACAGCGGCATTCAGCAAGACACCGGCGCCGACACCGTAGAGCCCGAAGAAATACGACCCGGCGGCAAGAAAGGGGAGCATACCGACCGTGCTTTTTAGCCAGTTGATGCGCGGAGCTATCTGCGGTTTGCCGAGGTTGCTGTAGGCGGCGTTCGAGATGAAGATCGCGCCGTTGAAAAAGGCAATGATCGCGTAGGGCCCGCAATAAAGATAGATGATGTCGCGCGTCACACCCGTGGTGTTGAACGCATCTGCAATAGAATGGCGGAAAAGGATCAGAAGCGCGATGGCGCACACCGTGTAGATCGCAAGGAACTTCAGCGCATCGAAGTAAGCGCGGCGCACACGGTCGTGTTTTCCCGCGCCGTAGTTCTGACCGATGATGGGGCCGATGGCACCGCTCAAAGCGTTCACCACCGAAAAGACGACAGGCGACAGCCGGCCGATGATCGCAAGCCCTGCCACCGCGTCCGTGCCGTATTGGGTCACGTATCGCGTGACCAGTGAAAGTCCGATGGGCGAAGCGACGCTCGCCAGAACGGCGGGCAGGGTGAAGCGCACGATTTCGCTGGTGTACCTGCGGAAGGCGGCCATGTTTGGTGGGTTGATGATGTCGAAGAGCCGGGCCGCGGCATAGAGCGCTACGCCAAATGTGGCGACCCGTGCCATGACAGTCGCGGCCGCAGCGCCATTGAGGCCCATGTTCAGACCAAAGATCAAAAGCGGGTCGAAGACAAGGTTCACAGCCGCCCCGGCCAGCGACGGATACATCGACCATTTGGCAAACCCATGCGACCGCAGCGCGGCAACGAGAGCCATGGACATGCCCGACAGCCCCGATGCCGGCAGCACGATCCAAAGGTAGGATCGGGCCAGGTCCGCAACCTCACCCGTGGCCCCCAACCAAGACAGCATGTTCGGAACAAAGGGCAGCATGGCAATCGGGACAACCGTGCCCACACCAAGGGCAATCAGCATGGACGTCGTGGCCACGTCCTTGGCCGCCGTCAGGTCACTTCGCCCCAAGTATTGCGCTGTCAGTGAGCCCGCCGCGATGGACAGGCCAATATTCATGGCGCTGACATAGAACATCAGCGTGCTGGCAAAGCCTGCGGCAGCGGCGACCTCGGTCTGGCCCAGAAGCGAGACAAAGAAGATATCCAACAGGTCGACCACATAAATGGCCATGATGCCGATACTGGACGTGAACGACATCACCGTCACATGGCGCATGATGTTGCCCTTGGTGAAGTCTGTTCCGGATGCGTTGGTCATAATCGATCGTTACTATATTTTGTTGGAGGTTAAGGGCTTTTCTGCTCTGTGGCATAGTGAATTTTTGGCCGGGCTTGAGTGGCGCTCTTGAAATTCGTCAAGACAGGTTCCGTATAAGGTTCTCGAAACACTCATCGCTGCGTTCACAGACAAAGAAAGGGCGCGCAAACGCCGCCCTTTCGATCTTTGTTTTAGATAATTGATCCTATCCGCGCGTCGTTGCCCAAATGGTAGGTTTGCGCAGACGTCTCAATCGCCAATCGGGTTTATGTCGTTCACGAAACGCAGCATGTCCGCCATCGTAAAGTCGCCCGAGGTCTCGGATGGAAGCGTTGGTCGCCAACCCGGGCCCTGCTGCCAGAGGTAAGACTGATGATCGCCATGCACGAGACCAACCAGGACTTCTGCCACAAGGGTTGACCCGACCGGCCCAAGGCGCTCACCTCCTGCCTTGATCTGGGCCTCCTTCAGCACGTAGTACCAAAGCGGCGTCTGCGTGTGCATCCCGTGTTGAGACAGGACAGCGCCATCCGGCCCGCTTGCCAGCTCTGCCGATGTTACAGGATCGGCAATGCCCATCGCGTCGGCGATTGACTGCCCCGATGGCAGGCCGAGCTGTACCCCGCGCCGCAGGTTCAGGAAGGCAAGGTTTGCGCCGCTGGGCAGCGTGTGCAATTCCGGTGCGAGGAACGCGTCCAGCTTACGCGTGGATTGCGGGGTCACCCCTGCGTCGACCTCGTGGAACTGCCTCCAATCGATGATCCAGTTGCTAGGCAAACGCGACACTGGCAGCGGTGCCGTGGGTGGCTCTGGCGCAAGGTCGCCAATGATTTGACCGGAAAGACCCGTGAACCCGAACAGCAAATCGAACCCGGTGTCGGAGAATATGCGGTTGTGATTGTACCGCTGTCGCACCTGACTGTGACCCAAACGGTAGGCCGCACCTGAGAATTCCACCGGCATGTAGGGGAACTTCTTGAAGCGATAGAACTTGCGTCCGTCATGCAGGATCTTGTCGACCATGCCAGGCATCGTCAGGCGGCCAAGGAAATCGTGCAGTACGATCCACTGGTAGTGCCATGTCACAATCCGTCTGGCCTCTGCAAACACGGTCGCATCGTCCACGCCTTCCGCTACCAGTTTATCGACCACCGCATTGTGGAATTTCAGAAAGGCGAGGTGGGTTTGGGCGACCAGTAGGTTCTCATCGTTTCGATGATCCCCGATCAATGCCTGGCCTTCCGGACTGCGGGGCAAGTCATTGCGAAAGTCCCCAGTCACGCCGCCAAAACCGACGGTTATGTTTTTGCCAATGAGAAACTTGCCATTCGTGTTGCGCGCGTACATGTGCGGGCTGCCGTCGGGACCGCGGCCATAGAGGCTGTCGAGGTCAAGGCTGGGGCTGCGGAAGTTCTGGATGCCTGTCGGGTCACGCGTTTTCTCTCCCAACGATGTCAGATCCAGCGTGATGTCGTGATCGATAAACTGACCCAGGTAAGTGAAGCCCGCGGGAATGTTGGGATTGTCATCCGTCGCGTTCTGCGTGTCCAACATGGCGGTTGCCAAATCGTTCAACGCAGCATCGGGCACGTTCAATGGCGGAAGGGTTGGGAACATCTTCCCAAACTTCCCGGGGTCGTCGTGCCCGCTTAGGTTATCAAGGAAATCTCGCGTTGGATGGCGCCCTGCGCCGCCATGATGAGGATCAAGATTGATGGCTTTTGACATAAGCAACTCCTGTGAAAATATGGGAGTTGAATGCAATCGAGAAAAAAATACGCTTACTGATCTGGCGAAACAGCTCGATCACAAGCAACTAAAAGTAGAAAAACGCTACCTGATCTCCTCCAAGAGTCTAATGGTTTCTTGAAGGCACCTGTTTTTGAGGGCATTTTCGGCAATTACTTGCCTTTGCCCCCATGCCGTACGAGTCGAACATGGCTATGTGCAAGCACGCCCTGTCGCGGCCGTGTGCACCTGTTGACAACGATTCCCACACATCCTATACGCCGCCCAATCCCGGCTGAGGGGTGAGTCTCAGCCGTTATCATATTGCAATGGTCATGATCCGGGCACCTATCGCCTCGATCCTCTGAATGCCCCCCGCGTCGTACCAGCAGGTAGCACGGTACGCATGCGGCTTTCGTGCTTGGCGGACGCGTCATGCATCAGAAAACAAAAAACCCGTACGGGAACGCCCGTGCAGCATAGTTGATAGACGGAAAAGAGACCGGAATGCCAACGATCCAACAGCTGATCCGCAAGCCGCGGCAGCCCAAAGTCAGAACCACAAAATCCCTGCACCTGCAGGGGTGCCCCCAGAAGCGTGGCGTTTGCACACGCGTCTACACCACCACACCGAAGAAGCCGAACTCGGCCATGCGGAAGGTTGCCAAGGTGCGCCTGACCAATGGTTTTGAGGTCATCAGCTACATCCCCGGCGAAAGCCACAACCTGCAGGAACACTCCGTTGTTCTGATCCGCGGCGGTCGTGTGAAAGACCTTCCCGGTGTGCGTTACCACATCCTGCGCGGTGTGCTCGACACCCAGGGCGTCAAAGACCGCAAACAGCGTCGTTCGAAATACGGCGCCAAGCGTCCCAAGTAAGAGGAATAGAGTATGTCCCGCCGTCACGCCGCTGAAAAACGCGAAGTTCTGCCCGACGCCAAGTTTGGCGACATCGTGCTGACCAAATTCATGAACAACCTGATGATCGACGGAAAGAAATCCGTCGCTGAGCGCATTGTTTATTCCGCCCTGGATCGTGTGGAAGACAAGATCAAGCGCGCCCCTGTCGAGGTGTTCCACGAAGCCCTCGACAACATCAAACCCTCGGTTGAGGTCCGCTCTCGCCGTGTTGGTGGTGCCACCTACCAGGTGCCTGTTGAAGTGCGCCCTGAACGCCGTGAGGCGCTGGCCATTCGCTGGCTGATCACTGCATCGCGTTCGCGCAACGAAAACACCATGGAAGAACGTCTTGCTGGTGAACTTCTGGACGCCGTCAACTCCCGTGGGTCCGCTGTCAAAAAGCGTGAAGACACCCACAAGATGGCCGAGGCCAACAAGGCCTTCTCTCATTACCGCTGGTAAAATTCTTTAGAGGCAAAGATCATGGCACGCGACTATACGCTAGAGCACTATCGCAACTTCGGCATCATGGCCCATATCGACGCAGGTAAGACAACCTGCTCGGAACGCATCCTGTACTACACCGGCAAATCCCACAACATTGGTGAGGTGCACGACGGTGCGGCCACCATGGACTGGATGGAGCAGGAGCAGGAACGCGGCATCACGATCACCTCTGCTGCGACAACTACTTTCTGGGAGCGTACGGAAGACGGCCAGACGGCCGATACACCCAAGCACCGCCTGAACATCATCGACACCCCCGGCCACGTGGACTTCACCATCGAAGTTGAGCGTTCCCTGGCGGTTCTCGACGGTGCTGTTTGTGTTCTCGACGCCAACGCCGGTGTTGAGCCACAGACAGAAACCGTTTGGCGTCAGGCCGACCGCTACAAGGTTCCGCGCATCGTGTTCGTCAACAAGATGGACAAGATTGGCGCGGACTTCTTCAACTGCGTGAACATGATCGAAGACCGCACCGGCGCGCGTGCCGTGCCTGTCGGTATCCCGATCGGAGCCGAGAACGAGCTGGAAGGCCTTGTCGACCTCGTGACCATGCAGGAATGGGTCTACAAAGGCGAAGACCTTGGCGCGACCTGGGAAAAGAACGACATCCGCCCTGAACTCGCTGACATGGCCGCCGAATGGCGTGAGAAGATGATCGAAGCCGCCGTCGAAATGGACGACGACGCGATGGAAGCGTATCTCGAAGGCAATGAGCCCGACGTGGCAACCCTGCGCGGTCTGCTTCGCAAGGGCACGCTGGGCTTGCATTTCGTGCCGGTTCTGGGTGGCTCTGCGTTCAAAAACAAAGGTGTTCAGCCGCTGCTCAACGCTGTGATCGACTATCTGCCGAGCCCGCTCGACGTGGTCGACTACATGGGCTTTGCCCCGGGCGACGAAGAGGAAACTCGGAACATCGCACGCCGTGCGGACGACAACATGCCGTTCTCTGGCCTGGCGTTCAAAATCATGAACGACCCGTTCGTTGGCTCGCTGACCTTCACACGCATCTACTCCGGTACGATGAACAAAGGCGAGACGGTTCTGAACTCCACCAAGGGCAAGAAAGAGCGCATCGGTCGTATGATGATGATGCACTCCAACAACCGCGAAGAGATCGAAGAGGCATTTGCCGGAGATATCATCGCGCTTGCCGGTCTGAAGGACACCACGACAGGTGATACGCTTTGCGACGTCAAAGAGCCGGTGGTTCTCGAAACCATGACCTTCCCCGATCCGGTGATCGAGATCGCGGTGGAGCCCAAGACGAAGAACGACCAGGAGAAGATGTCTCAAGGTCTGGCGCGTCTGGCGGCCGAAGACCCGTCCTTCCGTGTGGAAACTGACCTCGAAAGCGGTCAGACCATCATGAAGGGCATGGGCGAATTGCACCTCGACATCCTGGTGGATCGTCTGAAGCGCGAATTCAAAGTGGAAGCCAACATCGGTGCGCCGCAGGTGGCTTACCGTGAGACCATCGGTCACGAGGTGGAACACACCTACACCCATAAGAAACAGTCGGGTGGTTCGGGTCAGTTCGCCGAAGTGAAGATGATCATTTCGCCCACAGAAGCTGGCGAAGGTTACTCTTTCGAAAGCCGCATCGTTGGTGGTGCTGTTCCCAAGGAATACATCCCCGGTGTTGAGAAGGGCATCGAAAGCGTCATGGACAGCGGCCCTCTGGCTGGCTTCCCCGTGATCGACTTCAAGGTCGCCCTGATCGACGGTAAGTTCCACGATGTGGACTCGTCCGTGATGGCGTTTGAAATCGCGGCACGGATGGGCATGCGCGAAGGCCTCAAGAAGGCTGGTGCGAAACTGCTGGAACCAATCATGAAGGTCGAGGTGATCACGCCGGAAGAATACACCGGTGGTATCATCGGCGATCTGACATCCCGTCGGGGTCAGGTGTCTGGACAAGAGCCGCGCGGCAACGCGATTGCGATCAATGCTAACGTGCCGCTGGCCAACATGTTCGGCTACATCAACACGCTGCGCTCCATGTCTTCGGGTCGCGCCCAGTTCACGATGCAGTTCTCGCATTACGATCCGGTGCCCGCGAACATCTCCGAAGAGATCCAGGCGAAATACGCATAAATCCGGGTGGCGGGGTGAACCCCGCCCTACCCATCACCGTAGGGTGGGGTTTGACCCCACCATCCGACACAAGAATAGGAGGCCACTATGGCGAAGGAAAAGTTTGATCGTTCGAAACCGCATGTGAACATCGGGACCATTGGTCACGTGGATCATGGCAAGACGACATTGACGGCTGCGATCACGAAGCAGTTTGGCGAGTTCAAGGCCTATGACCAGATCGACGCCGCCCCTGAAGAGAAGGCGCGCGGGATCACCATTTCGACCGCGCATGTGGAATATGAAACCGACGCGCGTCACTACGCCCATGTGGATTGCCCCGGCCACGCCGACTACGTGAAAAACATGATCACCGGTGCCGCGCAGATGGACGGCGCGATCCTGGTTGTGAACGCCGCCGACGGCCCGATGCCGCAGACCCGCGAGCACATTCTGCTGGCCCGTCAGGTGGGTGTGCCTGCACTGGTCGTGTTCCTCAACAAGGTGGACCAGGTCGACGACGAAGAGTTGCTCGAGCTGGTGGAAATGGAAGTCCGCGAGCTGCTGTCTGAGTACGAATTCCCGGGCGACGACATTCCGATCGTAGCCGGTTCCGCGCTGGCCGCTCTGGAAGACCGTGACGCCAACATCGGCACCGAGAAAATCGCTGAGCTGATGGCCGCCGTGGATGACTACATCCCGCAGCCGCCGCGCGCCGTGGATGAGCCGTTCCTGATGCCGATCGAAGACGTGTTCTCGATTTCCGGCCGCGGCACGGTTGTGACCGGTCGTGTGGAGCGTGGCGTGATCAACGTGGGCGACGAGATCGAGATCGTGGGCATCCGCGACACCTCCAAGACGACCTGCACAGGCGTTGAAATGTTCCGCAAGCTCTTGGACCGTGGTGAAGCGGGCGACAACATCGGCGCGCTGCTGCGCGGTGTGGACCGTGAGGGTGTTGAGCGTGGCCAGGTTCTGTGTAAGCCGGGCTCGGTGACCCCGCACACGAAGTTTGAGGCGGAGGTCTACATCCTGACGAAAGAAGAGGGTGGCCGTCACACGCCGTTCTTTGCCAACTACCGTCCGCAGTTCTACTTCCGCACGACGGACGTGACCGGCACGGTGACGCTGCCCAGCGGGACCGAGATGGTGATGCCTGGCGACAACCTGAAGTTCGAGGTTGAGCTGATCGCGCCGATCGCGATGGAAGACGGCCTGCGCTTTGCCATCCGCGAAGGCGGCCGCACAGTGGGTTCGGGCGTGGTTGCGAAGATCATCGAGTAATTGACTTATCGCGGGGCGGGTACTATCCGCCCCGCAAACAGCCCGACGTGGGCCGCAGATGCGCTGTGGTCGACCTCTCGGCTGAATGCCTCAAGAAAGAAGGCGCTTGAAAATGCAAAGCCAAAACATTCGTATCCGGCTCAAGGCGTTTGACTATCGTGTGCTGGATGCCAACACCCAAGAGATCGTCAGCACCGCCAAGCGGACCGGGGCAGACGTGCGCGGGCCAATCCCGTTGCCGAACAAGATCGAAAAATTCACCGTTCTGCGTGGCCCCCACGTGAACAAGAAGTCCCGCGACCAGTTCGAGATCCGCATTCACAAGCGGCTTCTGGACATCGTTGACCCCACTCCGCAGACCGTGGACGCGCTGATGAAGCTCGACCTGGCGGCCGGTGTGGACGTGCAGATTTCTGTGTAAGGAGACGTGAATATGTTGCGCTCCGGTGTAATTGCAAAAAAGGTCGGGATGACTCGGCTGTTCATGGAAGACGGCAAGCAGATCCCTGTGACCGTTCTTCAGTTGGATAAACTTCAGGTGGTGGCACAGCGCACCGCAGAGAGCCACGGCTACTCGGCCGTTCAGCTTGGTGCGGGCACGGCGAAAGCCAAGCGTACAAGCCAGGCGATGCGTGGTCATTTCTCTGCCGCGAAGGTGGAACCCAAGCGCAAAGTCGCGGAATTCCGCGTGGCGCCTGAGAACCTCATCGAAGTGGGTGAAGAAATCACGGCCAACCACTACTTCGAAGGCCAGTTCGTAGATGTCTCCGGCACCTCGATCGGTAAGGGCTTCCAGGGTGGTATGAAGCGTCACAACTTTGGCGGTCTGCGGGCCTCCCACGGTGTGTCGATCTCGCACCGCTCTCACGGCTCCACTGGTCAATGTCAGGACCCGGGCAAAGTCTTCAAAGGTAAGAAGATGGCCGGTCACATGGGTGCGGCGAAAGTCACCACGCAGAACCTGCAGGTGGTCAAAACCGACGCCGACCGTGGCCTGATTATGGTCAAGGGCGCCGTTCCTGGCTCCAAAGGTGGTTGGGTGACAATCAAGGATGCGGTCAAAAAGCCGTTCCCTGAAAATGCGATCCTGCCCGCAGCCCTGAAATCTCAGGCCGAAGCTGCTGCGAAAGCAGCGGAAGAGGCGGCAGCGGCAGCTGCAGCTGAGGAAGAAGCGGCGGCCAAGGCGGCGGCAGAGGCGGAACAGGCAGCCATCGAGGCAGCCGAGGCCGAAGCGCCTGATCCAATTGCAGAGGCCGAAGCAGCGGCTGAAGCCGAGAAGAAGGAAGGCGAAGAATGAAACTCGACGTGATCAAACTGGACGGCAAGAAGGCCGGCTCGGTCGATCTGGGCGAAGACATCTTCGGCCTGGAGCCGCGCGCAGACCTTCTGCACCGCGTCGTCCGCTGGCAGCGCAACAAGGCGCAGGCCGGTACACACAAGGTGAAGACCCGGTCCGAGACCAGCTACTCCACCAAGAAGATCTATCGCCAGAAGGGCACCGGTGGCGCACGCCACGGCGACCGCAACGCGCCGATCTTCCGCAAGGGTGGTATCTACAAAGGTCCGACCCCGCGCAGCCATGCGCATGATCTGCCCAAGAAGGTCCGCAAGCTGGGCCTCAAGCACGCCTTGTCCGCGAAAGTGGCTGCGGGTGAGTTGGTCGTGATCGACGAGGCGGCATCCAAGGGTAAAACCAAGGATCTGGCCAAACAGGTCAAGGACCTCGGCTGGAAGCGCGCGCTGATCATCGACGGCGCTGAAGTGAACGCCGATTTTGCCCGCGCTGCGGCCAATATCGACGGGATTGACGTGCTGCCAAGCATGGGCGCAAACGTATATGACATCCTCCGCCGTGACACACTCGTGCTCACCAAAGCGGGTGTCGAAGCACTGGAGGCTCGGTTGAAATGAGCGCGAAACCAGAACATTACGACGTGATCCGCAAGCCGGTCATCACCGAGAAATCCACCATGGCCTCTGAGGCCGGTGCGGTGGTGTTCGAAGTGGCGATCGACAGCAACAAACCGCAGATCAAGGAAGCCGTTGAGGCGCTCTTTGGTGTGAAGGTGAAGGCGGTGAACACGACGATCACTAAAGGCAAAAACAAACGTTTTCGCGGCATCAAAGGCACGCGTAAAGACGTCAAGAAAGCCTATGTGACGCTCGAAGAGGGCAACACGATCGACGTATCGACAGGTCTTTAAGGTCCGTAGGATGGGGTTCAACCCCACCAAGGTATTGCAAAGCCCCGGCCGCAAAAACGGTCGGGGTTTTCTTTTGGAGACCTACTCCGCCGCGTCGATATGTTGCCCGCCGCCGGGCTGCATGTACCGCAGCACACATTGCTGGAAGTAATCGAGCGCGGCCTCGCCGCCTGCGCCCTTGGCCAGCCAGCCGACATCATGGCGCGGAGAATTCAACGCACGCTGCATCTTTTCGCAAACCCAGATGTCCTCGGTCTGAAAATCGCCCGTCTCCAACGGGTGCTTTGTCCAGTTCGAGGATTTGACCAACCCGCTCTCTGCATCATAGCCGGGCACGTCCTTTGCCCTGTAGGTGTAGCTCAGCCATCCTTTGGGCGCCCAATTGCGAACTCGCAGTCGCGTGGTTCCTGCATCCACCGGTTCCATGATCGACATCGAGAAACCCCACGGGTTTGGCGTCAGCAGCGTGGTCGGGAAGAGCAGGTACACCCCACCATAGCCCGGTTTGTCGGCGCCCTTTACAACGTTGGACCCTTTCGCGGCATTCTCCACGAATTGCGGGATGCGGTGTTTGACCCCGTCGCGTTCGGTCGACCACCAGACCATGTTTTCGCCAAACGCCTCCCACAGGTTCTTGTCATGCGACGGGCCGCCCAGCGTTTCCTTGTGCAGATAGGCGAGGTGATACCCGTCCAAAGCGTTTTCGGCGAAAACCTTCCAGTTGCATTTCATTTCGTAGACAAGCTCGTCCGACCCTTCCGTCAGATCGCTTGATGCCAAATCATGCGGCCATGGCACGGAGCCAAGATTGCCGATCCAAGCGTCAAAAGGCGTCTCTGGGTTGGCATCCGGGTGAATGAAGACCAGGTTTTGGTAAATGCCCACGGCGGCATGGAAGAGCGTCACTTGCTTGCGGTCGAGGTCGGGGAAGCAGTCCGGCCCGGCGGGCACCCCCCGCAGCTGACCGTCCAGTGCATAGACCCAGTTGTGATAGGGGCACATGATGTTTCGGCCGACATTAGTACAGCCTTCCACCAGTTCTGTTCCCCGGTGACGGCAGATATTGTGAAAACCGCGCAACTCTCCATCCGCACCTTTGACCACCATCAGCGAATGCGCCCCTGCCTGAACCGTGCGCACATCGCCGGGTTCTTTCCAGTCCATGGTGACCCCCGCAAAGGTCCAGGTGCGGCTGAAAAGCTCCACCTGTTCCCGCGCAAACCAGTCTTGCGAGACATAGGCCTCTCGCGGCAGGCGTTGAATGGGGGTGTCGGGCAGGGTTGCGGTGGCTGACATGGCTAAGCGCTCCGGATTTTAATTGTCATAAATGATAAATAATCAATATTGACAATAAATCAATCGAAAACTACCGTCGCTGCAAGAATTGGAAGGAAAACCCATGGCCACCCCACCCATGTCTACCCGCACGAAACCATCGCTGACTGACGCACTGAAACAGCAGAAATGGCTGACCTTGATTGGTTTGCCAATCCTTCTCATCACGTCTCTGACCGGGTTTTACTCGATCTGGGGGCTGCTCTTTGTGTTCTGGGGCTTTGTGGCCATTCGAACGGGCGAGGTGTACTTGCTTGAACCGATTGAGCGCAGCAAAGATCCGATGCTCTTTTGGATCATCGTCCTGATGTGGATCGGGTTTGGCGCCCTCTACGTGGTGACGGATTTTTTCCCATCCTTACTCAACTGACCGGGCGGGAGTGCAGCACCCCATGACGCGCAAAACAATGTCCAACTTGCTGGCTCTGCTTGGCCTCCTTATCGCGCTGGCGGTGAGTTTCGGAGGGACGTTGGTCTATGGGCAGACGATGAATGTGAACGTCACCGGCCTGCGATCCTCTCAGGGCGTGGTGCATGTTCTGGTCTATAGCGACGCCCGCGCGTTTTCCTCCGGATCAGTGTCACAGCTGGCTGGCTATGCGGCCTTTGATGCAAGCGCGTCCGACACATCGGTGATGATCCATGGTGTGCAACCCGGACAATACGCCGTGATAGTGCATCACGATGAGAACGCTAATGATACTTTCGACTACAATGGTGACGTGCCCTTGGAAGGCTGGGGATATTCCAATAACGTTGGCCAAGACGACCTTCCCGAGTTCAGCGCAGCCACCTTCGAATTTGGAAGCGCGCAACCGGGCCAAACCATCACCATGATCTACGTGGACTGATCCATGCCCAGACCCAGCCTTGCAGATTTGCGCTCAGAAGAGCTGTTGGATGCCTTTGCGCGTTGCGTGGCGCGCTACGGCTTGGATGGGTCCACTCAAGAACGGATTGCCAAAGAGGCAAACATCGCCCGACCCATGCTGCGCCACTACCTCGGCAATCGCGACGAGATGGTCAGTCAGCTGATTTCTCATGTGATGAAGAATTTCCGTGAGAAGACGGAGAAATTCTTTGACAATCTGCCAGAGACCGACCGGATACCGGTTCTGATGATGTCTCTATTTGACGGGCATGCGCATCAGGCCGAGAATGCCTCGCTCTATCAGGCCTTGGTGGCAGCTTCGCATCGCTACGAGGGAATGGCTGATCAGTTGATGGCATTCGTGACGGGGTTTGAAGCGGCGGTCGCCAAGGAGTTGACGCGCGCCTTTCCAGACGCAAATGACGCACGATGTGGGATTGTGGCGGCTGGGATCACAGCGATCTATTTCAACCACGATGCGGCCATGCCACTTGTCCCACCTGCGGCGTGGCGGGAGAAGCAAAAGGCCGCTGCCGAAGCACTGCTGGGCACCTTGCGCTGAGGTTTTGCGCCACGTTTTGCGTCGTATTCAAACAACTTGAGGTCCGGGCAATCCGCTAGGCTGCCTGATATGGCAATTGAGATATCCACACCTTCTGCCACCCAGGATCGCAAACTGGGGCTGTTCTACGTTTTAACGGCAGGTTTGCTGTGGTCCACGGTCGGGCTTGGTATCCGGCTGATCGACGACGCCTTGGTCTGGCAAATCCTGCTCTACCGATCTGTGTCCCTGACCATCTTTCTTTACATCGTGATCCGGCTGCGTACCGGGGAAAGCCCGTTTGTCCAGCTCAGGCGCACGGGCTGGCCTGCGGTCATTGCAGGCTTGGCACTCGTCGCGGCCTATGCCGGTGGCATTTTCGCGATCCAGTCCACGACCGTGGCCAATGCGATGCTGCTGTTTGCGACAGCACCTTTCATGGCAGCGGCCCTCGGATGGGTGGTGCTGCGGGAAGGTGTGAGATGGGCGACATGGCTTGCCATCTTGGTCGCGATTGCAGGCGTCGGGGTCATGGTGGCGGGTGAGGGCGAAAGCGGGGCCATGCTGGGCAATCTGGCTGCACTTGGCTCGGCCCTTGGGTTTGCCGTTTTCACCGTGGCGCTCCGCTGGGGACGATCCGGGGAGATGCTGCCGTCGGTTTTTCTGTCTGGCATCTTTGGGATCGCCATCATGGGTATCGTCTGCGTGGCAAGTGGCTTACCGCTTGTTCTGTCGGTGAACGATGGTGGTATCGCCATGGGCATGGGCGTGTTTCAAGTGGGGGCGGGGCTCATCCTCTACACCCTGGGTTCCCGCAGCCTCCCCGCCGCGGAACTGACGCTTTTGTCATTGGCTGAAGTGGTGTTGGGCCCTCTCTGGGTTTGGTTGTTCCTGGGCGAGACTGCAGGCGTCAATACGTTGATCGGAGGGGCGATCCTGCTGGCGGCAATCGTGGGCAATGCAGTCAGCGGTATGCGGCGAAGGCCACCGGCGATCACCAGCCCCTAATTGCACTAGGTCGCTCGACTGCAATTCATGGTTGACCAGGCAAGAACCTATCTTCAAGGTAATGATATGTTTGTTTTTTTGGGCCTTTTGGGGATGGCTGCGACGTATTTTGCGGTTGATGCCCTGTTAGATGACGATGACGATCCTCCCGCACAGGAAACGGATACTGACGACGACACGACAGTTGGCGATGTCATCGAAGATATGGTGTCTGATGACCTGCTTGAAGCGGGTCCCGAGAATACGACGCTGCAGGGCGGAGACGGCAATGACACCTTGCTGGGTGGTCCTGGCGAGGAGGATGAGCTGTTCGGCGGGCCGGGCGATGATCTACTGATCGACGGCAAGATCAGCACGAACGGGTTTGTCGAGATTGATGCTCGGGGCGGCGGTCTGCTGAACACGGTCTTTGAAGGCGAAGGCGGAACGCTCTTTGGAGGGGAAGGTAACGACACCTTGCTTGTCGCCGAGGACGATGCGTTTGGCGGGCCCGGTGACGACAGCCTGAGCAATTTCGACGAAGCCCTGGTTGGCCCACCTGACGGGATGTTCACGGGTGAGCTTTTGGGTGATCCGGAGTTCGGGGCCATAAGATTCGATGATGCCGGAACGCAAAGCACGCTTTACGGCGGCGATGGTGATGACCAGATCTTGGCCTCGGGTGTGGATGCTTTCGGAGAGGCCGGCAACGACACGATTTTCGGGTCCTTCGATTCCTTTCCGATTTTCAACGACATCCCACCTTCAACGTCCCAAGCAGGTGTCCTGTCTGGTGGTGACGGGGATGATGTCATCTTTGGAAACGCTACCCGAATTCAAGGCGATGACGGTGACGATTTGCTCGAAGGCAGTGACAGCGACATTTTCGGCGGAGATGGCAACGATACTATCAGTAATTCCGCGTTTCTTTACGAAGGCGACAGCCTGATCGTAAGTGGTAACGCGGGGGACGATGTCATCGTTGCCCGACATTTCGGTGATGGCTCCGCGCAAGTTTTCGGTGGCGAAGGAGATGATGTCATCGATGCAAGGGGTGCTTTGAACTTCAATAGTGTCGTTGGCGGGGAGGGGGCTGACACGGTCCTTGTGCGCGCCGGAAATGACGCACCCGCGTTTGAGGAGAGTTTTACCAGGGTCAGCTTTGACCCCGATGAAGACATGTTGGTCGTTGATCTGCCTTTGACGCCAGAGGTGCCCGGGCAAGTGCCCGATACGCCCGTGGAAGTTCAGGTTGAGCTTTTGCCGGTGGATGACGGCGACACGTTGGTGAAACTGTCCTTGCTCGCAGGTACCGGTTTTCAGCTACAGGGTGGACAAGATGCCGAGGCAAGGTATGTGTTGTTGTCCGGCGTGGACCCGGCTGACGTAGACCCTAATAGCATTTATGTGCGCGCGGTGTCTGATGGGCAGATCGTGTCGCAAGACGGCTTCCCATCGGCGGAGGATGATCCCGGCTTGCCAGCTGAGTTGATGAACCTTCCATCAACCGGGTTTGAGGGGTTCCCGGACAGTCTTTTGGTGCCGCTGAGGTAAGGTCGGACAGTGTTGCGCTTGCCTTGTGCCTTTGGTCCATGGCACATGCCGGAAATCTGAAATTAGGGCCAAGTGCGACCATCAGTCCCTGGCATAAACCACTGCAATTTCCGGTTGTGCTTGTGGTTTGTTCCAAACTGTCATTAGCATGGTAGCCATGTTTATGTTGCTTGGTCTTGTGGGGTTGCTGGGCACCTTTATGGCCGTGGATGCCATGCTGGATGACGATGACGCGCCCGCTGCGTCAAGCGGCGGCGGCGCGTCGGATGAAGACACCGATGGCACCGAGGATGACGCGGGCGATGGTCAGACCGTTGGCGATGCCCTCGACGATATGATGGGCGACGACCCGGCACAGCCCGATGACCCGCCCGGACCGTTAGACTTCACAGGAACGGCAGATGCTGACCTGCAAAACGGCGGCCCTGAGTCCGATGTGCTCAGAGGTGCGGGTGACGATGACACGCTTAGCGGAGAAGAGGGCAATGACACGCTGCGCGGCGACGATGGAAATGACGTGCTGCTCGGTGGCGAGGGCGACGACAGTCTGCGCGGCGGCGACGGTGTTGACACCTTGGTCGGAGAGGACGGCAATGACACATTGCGCGGGCAAGACGGCTTTGGGGATCAGCTTTTCGGCGGGCCCGGCGATGACCTGTTGATCGACGGCGAAATAGACAGTGTGAGCGAGCGAGGTGCCGTGTCTGCATCGGGCGGTGACACGCTTTTCGGAGAGGCGGGCAATGACTCTATCCTGCTGGCCGCCGGGGACGCGTTCGGTGGGGAAGGGAACGATACCCTGTCGAACTTTGATCAAGAGCTGGTGGCGCCCTTTGAGGAATTGAACTCAACTTGGGATACGGACACAACACGCGTTTTCGCATCCAACCATTCCTCGTTTGGCAGTCTGAACGGTGGAGAGAGGGACGACTTGATTACAGCCGTCAAAATGGACGGGTACGGTGATGAAGGCAATGATACCTTGTACGGCTCCGGGTACAGCAAGGGAAATGATGTCATCGATGACATCCAAACCTTCAAGGAGCACACGCTGTCCGGTGGCGCAGGCGATGACACGCTCTTCGGTGTAGCCACCAACGTCTTCGGCGATGATGGCGATGATGTGTTGAATGGGGCGATCAGCAATCTCTTTGGCGGAGACGGGGATGATACGATCTTTGCCAGGAATGCAGGGTTTCGCGAAGAAGACGGGGCAATCTATGACGGCGGCGCAGGCAATGACGTCATTATCGGGGATGGTGGATCAACGACCGGCATCGACACCACATACTTTCAAACCATGACATTTCGAGGCGGTGAGGGTGACGATCTGATTTACGCGCGCTCGTCGGTAGAGCGCATCAACGTAGATGGTGGAGAGGGCAGTGATACGATCCTCGTGGAAGGCCGCGACACGACAGATGACGCGCCCATTCCCCTCGTCAATGTCCTTAATTTTGACACGTCGGAAGATGTTCTGGTCGTCGACTTTCAAAGCGTCTCCCAAGATGTGGCTCTTTCAGCGATCGAGATAGGTGGCAGCCTTTCAACAATTGTCAGCTTTGGCACCGCCTCGGTTCTGTTGCGCGATGTGGCGCCAAGCGAGGTAAACCCAGATCACATCTTCACCCGTGGCACTTATGAGGCGCAGGTTGAGGCCGGGACCGGGTTCCCGAGTGCTGGGGATGATCCGTTGACGTCGCTTGATGTGCTGGATAGCGAGCCAAACTCCTTTGAAGGGTTTCCGGTGCTGCGATCGTTCAGGTCTTGATCCAAGGTCTATGCGACCGGAGCGTTGATCATGAGCGTGGCTTAGCCGGATTGGAAGATGCGGTAGAATGTTGAGGACAGACCCGCGCCCCGCGCTACACTGGTGACAATCGAGTCAGTCCCATTACACCCATGCGCTTTGCTTCTATTCTTGTTTTACTGTGCCTTCTGGCCTTCCCCGTGGCCTCTCCGTCCCACGCACAAGGCCCCAAATTCGGCGACAGTGACCCGGTCAGCTTCACCCCCTACACGCCGCAGCGTTTCCCAGTCCACGGCATCGATGTCTCGCGCTTTCAGGGCGACATAAACTGGAAGATCGTGCGCGGGGCAGGGATGCGGTTTGCGTTCATCAAGGCCACGGAGGGTGGCGATCTGCTTGACCCCAAGTTCAAACAGAACTGGCGCGCGGCGAAGGCGGCCGGGGTGCTGCGCGGGGCGTACCATTTCTTCTATTTCTGCACCGATGCCCGCACGCAGGCCAAGTGGTTCATCAAGAATGTGCCGCGCACGCGCGGCGCGCTGCCGCCTGTTTTGGATATGGAATGGAACCCGTTTTCGCCCACCTGCACCAAACGCCCCCCGGCGGCAGAAGTGCGGGCAGAGATGACCCGCTTTCTGAACCGGGTCGAACGGCGCTACGGTCAGCGACCGATCATCTACACAACGCCAGATTTCTTCGAACGTAACCGGCTGGATTTGCTCAAGGGTGAAGAGTTCTGGCTGCGCGCTGTGGCCGAAACGCCCGAGAGGGTTTACCCAGGTCAACCTTGGCGCTTCTGGCAGTACAGCAGCACGGGTATCGTGCCAGGTGTCGCGGGTGATGTGGATCTCAACGCGTTCTCCGGCAGTGCCGAGGGCTGGGCCAGTTGGGTCGCGCAGCGGGTACGATGAAGGCGCGACATTTGCGATATCGTGCGCGCTGACAGGCGCGAGGGGCGGCGCATCGCGCGCAAAATCACAAACACTTCCGTGGCTCTTCACCATATGTTCACGGCAAATTTCATGGCATATGATCGCGTTGATACCGATCTAAGCTTGATGAGACAGACACCCGCCCAACATGCCCTGGAAACGCTGGCTTAAGCGCGCGTACCGCCTGATGAACCCCGGCCGCCGTTCGGGGCGGAAGGGATTTGCCAATGCCCGTGGTCAGCGCACTCACGTGATCATCATGGACGGCACCATGTCCTCGCTGGAGCCGGGACTGGAAAGCAACGCCGGGCTTACCTTCAATTTGCTCAGCGACCTCAATGATCCAGCGCTTTCGCTCTACTATGAGGCCGGGTTGCAATGGCAGGATTGGCGCGCGACGCGTGACGTGATCACCGGACGCGGGATCAACCGACAGATCCGACGCGCTTATGGCTATCTGGCCAGCCGGTACAAACCTGGGGATCGCATCATCTTGCTGGGTTATTCGCGCGGCGCATATGCCGTTCGCTCCTTGGCCGGCGTCATCGACCAAGTGGGCCTTCTGCGCGCTTCGGACGCGACCGAGCGCAATGTCGCCACCGCTTACCGTCACTATCAGGCCGATAAACCCGGTCCAGTGGCCCAAGACTTCGCCGCCGCGCATTGTCATGCCTCGGTTGAAATTGAAATGGTCGGAGTTTGGGACACCGTCAAATCCCTCGGCCTGCCCATGCCCGTGTTCTGGCGGCTGACGGAACCCGCGCACGCCTTTCACAACCATGAACTCGGGGGCACCATCCGCCACGGCTATCACGCCTTGGCCCTCAATGAGACGCGGGTTGTCTACTCACCGATCCTGTGGTCGGCCCCGCCTTCGCATGAAGGCCATGTGGAACAGGTCTGGTTCCGGGGCAATCACGCCGATATTGGCGGATATCTGAAGGGGTTTGAGGCCACGCGTCCGCTGTCAAACATCCCGCTCGTTTGGATGCTGGAAAACGTCGAACGCCATGGTGTGACCTTGCCCAATGGGTGGCAGGCCCTCTTTCCGATGGACGCTGGCGCCCCGTCGTCGAGCAACTGGCAGGGGTGGACCAAGCTTTTCGTCTCTCGCCGCCGCCGTGTTGTGGGGCAGGACAGATCGGAACGTTTGCATGAGAGCGTGCCGTTGGAAGAGGTGGAACGGTCCAGGCTTTCGTGGCCTGGCATGGCCAACACCGCCCGCTAGCTGCGGCGCGCGCCTCGTCCGGAATTCAGCAGTAAAACGAATACGAAGATGGCGCCAATCGATGTGGTCACGATCCCGACCGGCAATTCCTGTGGTGCGAGAATGAAACGCGAGACTACGTCGGAAGCGGTCAACAACATGGCCCCGATCAAGGCCGCTACTGGTATCAAGCGGCTGTGCAGAGGGCCGACAAGTCCACGCGCCAGATGTGGGACCATCAGACCCACGAACCCGATCACGCCCGCAACGGACACAAACGTCGCCGTGGCCAGCGCGGCCGTCAGAAACATGACCATGCGCGTGCGGTGCACGGGCACGCCCAGGCTCGCCGCAGTCGTGTCTCCGGTCAGCAGGGCGTCCAGCCAGCGGCGGCGATAGAACGTCATACCAAAGATCAAAACCAACCCGCAGACAACAAGCGGCAGGGTTTCCCAACGGGCAAGGCCCAGACCACCCAACATCCAGAAAACGATTGAGTGGGCCGCGCGACTGTCACCCGCGAAGATCAGGTAATTGGTGATCGCTGCGAAAAGGAAGGACACGGCCAGGCCTGCGAGGATCAGTTTCTCGGGCGCAGAGCTGCGCAGCCGTTGCGCAAGCGCCAGAACGATCACGGAGGCCACAATCCCGCCGCAGAACGCCGCTAGGGGCAGTGTCCAGAATCCCAATAAGTCGCCTGTGACAGTGATCACTAGAACCGCCCCTGCCGCAGCTCCCGAAGACAAGCCAAACAGAAACGGGTCAGCCAGATCGTTGCGTGTCGTGGTTTGCAGAACAACGCCCACAATCCCAAGCCCGGCGCCGATGGTGGCGGCGAACACGGCACGGGGCAGGCGAAGCTCCCACACGATACGGTGGGTGGCGGCGAGCTCTCCCTTCAGCCAGCCGGTCCCGAGGCCGATCGCGGTCATAACATCGCCCAATGGGATCTTGGTGGTGCCATAGAAGACCGACAACAGCATGAGAGCGGCCAAACCGGCCGCTCCCATCCCGAATATCAGCCCAAATCGTCCCAAATCAGAAAAGATCCGGGTGCATCGCCTTTGCCATTTTCTCAATGGCAGTGATGTTGGCCGGGCCAGGGGTCAGTTCTTCGTAGCGCAGACCGATCCAGCGCTCGTTTCTTACAGCATCCGTGCCGGACATGACCGGGTGCTCTTGCAAGAACTTGAACGTGTCTTCCGCGCCATTGCCGGTCTGGTAGTCCAGCAGCACCAGAAACTCAGGGTTGGCCGCCGCGACGGTCTCCCACGATGTCCGGCCCCAACTGGTGTCCATGTCATTGGTGACGTTCGTGCCACCGGCCGCCGCGATCATCGCGTCCGGAATGGCGAATTTGCCGGCTGTAAAGGGCGCATCCGCCGGGCCATCCAGCAGGAAGACGCGCGGTTTGCTCTGATCGGCGATTTTGGCCTCGATCCCGGCCAGCTGGTCTTTCCAGCCAGAGACGAGCATCTCGGCCTTGTCGGCCACATCCATCACCTGACCCAGACGCATCACATCGTCAAAGAGCAGATCCATGGTCGCAACCGGGCGGCCGTCATGTTGATGCACGCAGCTTTCGGTCAGAACCATGGTCTTGATGCCGAAAGGCTCCAGCGTGTCGGGGGTCACTTCGCCGCCGGGCTTCATGCCGTAATACCAACCCGCGAAGAACATGTCCGGTTCTGCCGAAATGAGGTTTTCCATGGTGGGGTATTTGGGCGCCAGCTCGGGGATGTCCCCGCGTGCCTCATCGAAATCGGGCGAGGTCTTGTACCAGCCGGTGATGCCGGTCAGGCCCACGATCTTGTCCTGCAGACCAAGGGCAAAGGCCATTTCCGTCATGTTCATGTCATGAACGATCACGCGCTCGGGCGTCTGATCAAAGACCAGGGGCGTGCCACAGTTATCAACTGTGACCTCCGCCATGGCCGCGCTTGCGGTCATCGTCAAGATCGCGGCAGTGCATAGGTGTTTCATCTGGGTTCCTCCTTCAGAGTGAGACTTTGGTTTTACGAATATCAAGGGCGGGGATCTGACGGCCCTTATGGGGCAGCAGAAGGTATTCAACGTCGAACGTATCGCGGACCGATTGTGGGGTCAGCACGTCTTCCGTTAACCCAAACGCTGTAAGACGCGCGGATTTGAGTAAGGCCACATGGCTAGCAAATTCCGGGATCATGACGAGGTCGTGGACGTTCATCACGACCGTAATCCCCATGCCGGAAACGAGGGAGAGCATTCGACCCTTGGCGTCCGGATCAAGATGGTTGGTCGGCTCGTCCAAGAAGAGAAGCTGCGGGCGTTGGGCCAGGGCACGGGCGATATGGGCGCGTTGGCGTTCACCACCGGAAAGATGCGACAGCGGCGTCTCGGCCAACTCTGACAGGCGCGTGACGGACAGGACCTGGACCAGGGCTTTGGCATGATCTTCGGCAGAGTGATCGGCCCAGATCGGCATCTGGCCCAAAGCCACGTAATCAATCAGGCGCAGGCGGGCATCGGGATCGGCATGTTGGCTGACCACCGCGATCCTGCGCGCCCGCTGATCGGGGCTGAACCTGTGCAACGGCGTGCCGTCTATCTCAATCTGCCCAGACGTGGCCGGTTCCATGCCCGAAAGCAGGTTGAGCAGAGTGGTCTTCCCGGCACCATTTGGGCCTGCGACGGCCAGCGTGTTACCTTTTTCGAGGTCAAGGGACACATCCTGCAAAAGCGTGGCTCCGTTCGAGGCGCGATAGGTCAGGTCGCGGACAGACAGGAATGCAGTCCTATCGGTCACGACGCCGCTCCGGTCGCCGCAGAGGCGGGTCGGAAAAACTGTACGTGTTTGCACGAATGGCGTGCCATCAAGCCTCCCTCCAGGACGCCCCGTCCCGGCTGCGTGGATCATCTGATGGCAGGTCTCCTGACTTGCGGGTCCGGGCTCGGCTGACCTTCCCGGCGCATGGGCCAGTGGTGTTTCAGCGTCACTCTCCGCCTACAGTTGCGGGGGCAGTCACGGATTTGGCGCCTGATGGCTACACCTCACCGTGTTCCCTATTATCCCGTTTGTCGCTTTGCGCGGGAACCATCGGCAATAGCAGTGGATCACAGTGTTTGTTCTGTCAACTCTTGAGATGTGGCATGGCTTTGAGCGCATGTGGCCAGCGCGCGCATTGACCCGGCGGTCCACACACGAAAGGATGCGGGTAAGCGACACGTTGAAAGAGGCCCGCTATGCGTATTCAGCGCATTGATCATGTCCATGTGGAAGTGCCCGACCGAGAGGCCGCCGCGCGGTGGTACGGCGACGTCCTGGGCCTTGTGCCTGCTGAGAACTTGAAGGTCTGGGCAGAGCATCCCCAAGGGCCTCTGATCCTGGCCACACAGGACGGCCTGCCGGTACTTTCGCTCTTCGCGCGCGAGGCCAAACCGGTGTCGCGGGATACGACCATTGCCTTCCGCGTGATCGGGCTGGATTTCCTGAAGTTCCTCGACAGCTTGGAAGAAACCGAGATTTCCCGCGACGATGGTGCGCAGCTCACGCGCGAGGACGCGGTGGATCATGATATAGCGTGGTCGATCTATTTTACTGACCCATGGGGCAACCGGTTGGAGATCACGAGTTATGACTATGATCTGGTGGCCAATACATTGAAAACATAAACCACAGGCCTTGACCCGATCCCTTTGCTTGACTAGTACACGTCATCCGCGTGGCCCCGGATTCGTCCGGGGCTTCGCTTTTGTTCGTTTTGAACAGAATTCACCGGGGACCTTCGGGGCCCTATACACATGCCGGGAATGCCCGGCCTATATAGGTGGAGCATGGCTCCACCACTGCTAAACGGAAGACAGAAAGCATGGCACTCAAGTCGTACAAGCCGACGACGCCGGGCCAGCGCGGGCTGGTGCTGATCGACCGTTCGGAGCTTTGGAAAGGACGCCCCGTCAAGGCCCTCACAGAGGGTTTGACCAAATCGGGCGGCCGGAACAACACCGGACGTATCACGGCACGCCGCCGCGGTGGCGGGGCTAAACGCCTCTACCGGATCGTTGATTTCAAACGTAACAAATTCGATGTGGCCGCAACCGTTGAGCGGATCGAGTACGATCCGAACCGGACCGCGTTCATCGCCCTTGTCAAATACGACGATGGTGAGCAGGCCTACATCCTCGCGCCGCAGCGCTTGGCCGTTGGTGACAAAGTCATCGCAAGCGCCCGCGCGGACATCAAGCCGGGCAATGCAATGCCGTTTTCTGGAATGCCCATCGGCACAATCGTCCACAACATTGAGCTCAAGCCCGGCAAAGGCGGTCAGATCGCCCGCGCTGCAGGCACCTATGCTCAGTTCGTGGGTCGTGACGGTGGATACGCTCAGATCCGCCTCGGCTCGGGCGAACTGCGCATGGTGCGTCAGGAATGCATGGCCACCGTTGGTGCCGTGTCGAACCCCGACAACTCCAACCAGAACTACGGTAAAGCCGGTCGTATGCGCCACAAAGGCATCCGCCCGTCCGTTCGTGGTGTTGTGATGAACCCGATCGATCACCCCCATGGTGGTGGTGAGGGCCGGACTTCGGGTGGCCGCCACCCTGTCACGCCTTGGGGTAAGCCCACTAAAGGTGCACGCACCCGCAACAAGAACAAAGCGTCGTCGAGCCTTATCATCCGCTCGCGCCACGCCAAGAAGAAGGGGCGCTAACATATGTCACGCTCTGTTTGGAAAGGCCCCTTTGTCGATGCTTACGTCCTTAAAAAGGCCGAAGCAGCGCGCGAAAGCGGGCGCAATGACGTCATCAAGATCTGGTCGCGTCGGTCTACAATTCTGCCGCAGTTCGTTGGTTTGACGTTTGGCGTCTACAACGGCCGCAAGCACATCCCCGTCAACGTCAGCGAAGACATGATCGGTCAGAAGTTCGGTGAGTATGCACCGACGCGGACCTACTATGGTCATGCGGCTGACAAGAAAGCCAAGAGGAAGTAAGCCATGGGCAAGGATAAAAATCCCCGCCGCGTGGCGGACAATGAAGCGATGGCAAAGCTGCGCATGCTGCGCACAAGCCCGCAGAAACTGAACCTGGTGGCCGCCATGATCCGTGGCAAGAAGGTTGAGAAAGCGCTGAGCGATCTCACGTTCTCGAAAAAGCGGATCGCGCAGGACGTGAAGAAGTGCCTGCAATCGGCGATTGCCAATGCCGAAAACAACCACAACCTGGATGTGGATGAGCTGGTCGTGGCGGAAGCCTGGGTTGGCAAGAACCTGGTGATGAAGCGTGGCCGTCCGCGGGCACGGGGTCGTTTTGGCCGGATCACGAAGCCGTTCTCGGAAATCACCATCCTGGTGCGTGAAGTTGAGGAGCAAGCCTAATGGGTAACAAAGTCAATCCGATTGGCATGCGCCTTCAGGTGAACCGCACCTGGGACAGCCGCTGGTATGCCGACACGAAGGACTACGGTGATCTTCTGCTCGAAGACATCGCGATCCGTGAGTTCATCAACGAAGAGTGCAAGCAGGCTGGCGTCAGCCGCGTGATCATTGAGCGTCCGCACAAGAAGTGCCGCGTGACCGTTCACACAGCGCGCCCGGGCGTGATCATCGGCAAGAAAGGCGCAGACATTGAATCGCTGCGCAAGAAGCTGGCGAACATGACCGACAGTGAGCTGCACCTGAACGTCGTTGAGGTTCGTAAGCCTGAGCTGGATGCGGCCCTTGTTGCCGAGTCCATCGCGCAGCAGCTGGAACGTCGTGTGTCTTTCCGCCGTGCAATGAAGCGTGGCGTTCAGAACGCGATGCGCATGGGGGCCCTGGGCATCCGTGTGAACGTGGCTGGTCGTCTGGGTGGTGCAGAGATCGCACGGACCGAATGGTACCGCGAAGGTCGTGTGCCGCTGCACACGCTGCGCGCCGACATCGATTATGCTCTGGCTGAGGCATCCACGCCTTACGGCATCATCGGCATCAAAGTCTGGATCTTCAAAGGCGAGATCATGGAGCACGACCCGTCGGCCCGTGATCGCAAAGCCCAAGAGCTTCAGGATGGTCCTGCACCGCGCGGTGCTGGTGGCCGTCGCTAAGGAGGAGATGATATGCTTCAACCAAAGCGCACTAAATTCCGCAAGCTCCACAAGGGCCGGATCAAGGGCTTGGCCAAAGGCGGCTCTGACCTGAACTTCGGCACCTATGGTCTGAAAGCGACTGAGCCGGAGCGCGTGACCGCGCGCCAGATCGAAGCGGCACGTCGTGCCATGACGCGTCACATGAAGCGTCAGGGCCGCGTCTGGATCCGTATCTTCCCGGACACCCCCGTCACCTCCAAACCTACTGAGGTTCGGATGGGTAAAGGTAAAGGTTCCGTGGATTTCTGGGCGTGCAAGGTCAAGCCGGGCCGCGTGATGTTCGAGATCGACGGTGTCGCCGAAGGCATCGCGATGGAGGCTCTGCGTCTGGCCGCAATGAAACTGCCGGTGAAAACCCGCGTGGTGGTTCGCGAGGACTGGTAAGCGGATGGTGGGGTGAAACCCCACCGTACGAATCTTGACCCCTGCCGAGCGATCGGCGGGGGTTTTTTTAGAAGTGCTGTTCCGGACTACGGCTGCGCGGCTTAACGTCGGATAGGCGCCACCAAATCTCCGCAGACCAACCGCGACAAAACCCTAGGCACCGGCGGCACACGCGAGAGCGGTGTCAACAGATGGTCACGCAAGCGCGGAAGCCAACGACTGTCGGATTGGTAAAGCGGCGTGAAGGCGGCTGACATCAATTGGTAAAGCCACAGGTGGCGGCGGCGCAGTCGGGTGTAGAGCAAGAGCGCATCGGGCACGACGCGCTTGACCGCCAAAGCCTCACACAGCGCCGCCGCGTCCAGCAAAGCCATATTCGCCCCCTGGCCCAATTGCGGGCTGGCGCGGTGGGCGGCGTCGCCGATATGAACCAAACCTTGCCTGAAATGCTGCCGCGTCGTGCCGTGGCTGTAAAAGGCGGGCGTCATCTGGGCATGCTCGGTGATCTGCTCCACAAACGGGGCAAAGGCGGGCCAGAGCGCGGTGGCGTCCTTCCTCCACATCTCAATCGGCTCTTCCGTCCATACGTTCAAATCCTCAGGTGTCAGGGACCAGAAAATCGCCGCCTTGGGCGTCGAGTCCCCGGGCAGTTGACCAATCGGCAGTACCCCGGCCATACGGCTTGCTGCTCGGTAGCTTTGCGACAGCTGTTCGTCATTCAGTTCAGCGCTCTCTGGCCAATCCACGGTGCCCCAGATCGCACCATAGGGCAGGGCGCGGGCCTCAAGCGGGGAGAGCGGCGAGCCGGTCCCTGAAGCATCCACCACCAGATCGAAGGGCTGGCTCTCCCGGCCCTTGGTAAACCTGATCTGCCGCCTGGGCCCCTGCGTGACTCCCATCAACTCGTGATCCGCCACCAGTTCCGCACCTGCCTCCAACGCGGCATCCAGCACTGCCTGAAAGAGCGCAGAGCGGTGCAGCGCCAGACCGAACCGTTCGCCGGTCCCGCTCAGATCATAGGATACATCCAGCACGCGTGTCCCATTGACCGCCTCATGCCCAATCATCCGCGAAATGGGCTGACCCCAACCCAGAGCGGCATCAAGCGCGCCAATCCCTGCCAAAACCGCTTGGCCCACCGGCTGGATCACCAGGCCGGACCCCACAGGGCGGGGCGTATCAAAGCGGTCGAACACCTGCACCCTGTGGCCAGCCCGGGCCAGGCCAGCCGCCGCTGCAAGCCCCCCAATTCCGGCGCCCGCGATGCCTATATCAAGCGGTTTCATAATACTTGTAATCTAAGCTCCCTCAGCGCCCTTTGCTCCAGACAAACTGACGCGGCGCGCGACAGGCAAAAACGCAATGGACCTACGCGCAAGCCGGGCCTATAAAGCACCCGCAATGACACACATGCTGATCATTATTCGAATTATATGCCCGGCGCTCTGACCCATTCGAGCCGCCGGGACAAGGCGTTTGAGCAACCGCGCCGACCCCTCACACATCACGATAAAGACAAGACAAAGGACGCCGCACATGTGTGCCGAGACGCCTGACTACAAACACACGTTAAACCTGCCGCAAACCGATTTCCCGATGCGCGCAGGCCTTCCGAAACGAGAGCCGGAATGGCTGTCCCGCTGGAATGAGATGAAAATCTACACCCGCCTGCGGGACAAAGCCGAGGGTCGCGAGGCCTTTACGCTGCACGATGGCCCTCCTTATGCCAACGGGCACCTGCATATCGGACACGCGCTGAACAAGATCCTAAAGGACATGGTGGTGCGCAGCCAGCAGATGATGGGCAAAGACGCCCGCTATATCCCCGGCTGGGATTGCCACGGTCTGCCCATCGAATGGAAGATCGAAGAGCAATACCGCAAAAAGGGTCGCAACAAGGATGAGGTCGACACGGTCGATTTCCGGCAGGAATGCCGCCGGTTCGCGGAAGGCTGGATCGACATCCAGCGTGATGAATTCAAACGTCTGGGCGTGACGGGTCGGTGGTCGAAGCCATACCTGACGATGGATTATCGCTCAGAGCGGATCATCGCGGAAGAGTTCATGACGTTTCTCATGAACGGCACGCTTTATCAGGGATCCAAACCCGTGATGTGGTCGCCGGTTGAAAAGACAGCTCTGGCCGAAGCGGAGGTGGAGTATCACGACCGTGATACCGATGCGGTCTGGGTGCCGTTTGATGTGGTGAAAGCACCCGCCAGCCTGGCCACCGAGGGCAATGCCGTCGCTGAAACTTCGGGTCAAACTGGTCTGAAAGTCGTTATCTGGACCACGACGCCTTGGACCTTGCCGCAAAACCGCGCGATCTGTTTTGGGCCGGACATTTCTTATGGTCTCTATGAATGTGTGGGCCGCCCGGCGGAATGCTGGGCCAAGATCGGGGATCGCTATCTGCTGGCGGATGCGCTGGCGGAAGAAGCACTGCATGCCGCGCGTCTTGATGCCACGAACCCCGAGATGGTCAAACGGTTGCGGGATGTGTCTGCCGAAGAGCTTAGTGGTTTGGTTTGCGCGCACCCTCTGCGCGGTGTTGAGGGGGCTGACGGCGAGTGGGACTATGACGTGCCACTTCTGCCGGGCGATCACGTAACCGATGATGCTGGTACAGGCTTCGTCCATACCGCGCCAAGCCACGGCGATGATGACTACCAGATCGGGCTTCAGCACGGCCTGCCGATGACGTTCAACATTCTCGATGACAGTGCCTATCGCGAGGACCTGCCGTTCTTTGGCGGACGCAAGATCATCGAAACCAACGGAAAGCCCGGCAAGGCCAACCGCACCGTGATCGAGAAATTGGTTGAAGTGGGTGGGCTCTTGGCGCGCAAGCGGATCACGATCTCGGACGCGCACTCGTGGCGCTCTAAGGCACCCGTAATCCGTCTCAACCGACCGCAATGGTTTGCTGCCATCGACCGTGAGGTGGGCGATGGGCAGGACGAGTTTGGCAAAACGATCCGGGAACGCGCTCTCACATCAATCGACGAGCTGGTGCAGTGGACGCCCAAGACAGGCCGAAACCGCCTTTATTCGATGATCGAGGTGCGCCCGGACTGGGTGCTGTCCCGTCAGCGCGCCTGGGGTGTGCCGCTCACCTGTTTCAAGAAGGTGGGGGCCAAGCCGGACGACCCCGACTACCTGTTGCGCGATGAGGCGGTGAATGCCCGCATCGCGCAGGCCTTTGAAGAAGAAGGTGCGGATGCCTGGTACAAGCCCGGCGCGAAGGAGCGGTTCCTCGGCAATGACCATCACCCCGATGAGTGGGAGAAGGTCGACGACATCCTCGACGTGTGGTTCGACAGCGGGTCCACCCATGCCTTCGTTCTGCGCGATCGTGAGGATGGTAGCGAAGATGGCCTTGCTGATCTCTACCTTGAAGGCACCGACCAGCATCGCGGGTGGTTCCATTCGTCGATGCTTCAAGCCTGTGGCACCATCGGGCGCGCGCCTTATCGGGGCGTTCTGACCCACGGTTTCACACTCGATGAGAAGGGCAACAAGATGTCCAAATCCTTGGGCAACACGATCGTGCCTGAGGAAGTGGTCAAACAGTACGGTGCGGATATCCTGCGCCTTTGGGTGGCCCAAACGGACTACACCAACGACCAGCGCATCGGGCCGGAAATCCTGAAAGGGACCGCTGACAGCTATCGCCGTTTGCGGAACACCATGCGGTTCATGCTGGGTGGGTTGTCGCATTTCAGCGAGGAAGATCGCGTTGATCCGAGCGAGATGCCGGAATTGGAGCGCTGGGTTTTGCACCGACTGGCGGAATTGGATGTTCGGGTGCGCGAAGGCTACGCGGCCTACGATTTCCAGGGCGTGTTCCAGACGCTGTTCAACTTTGCCACGGTCGATCTGTCTTCCTTCTACTTCGACATCCGCAAGGACGTACTCTATTGCGACGGCGACACGCTGCGCCGCCGCTCTGCGCACACCGTGCTCGACATTCTGTTCCATCGCCTGACCACTTGGCTCGCCCCGGTGCTGGTCTTCACCATGGAAGAGGTGTGGTTGGAGCGGTTCCCAGGTGACGATAGCTCAGTCCATCTGGTGGACTTCCCGGACACGCCCATCGCTTGGCGTGACGAGGTACTGGCGGAGAAATGGGCGCAAGTCAGACGCGCGCGTCGCGTCGTGACGGCAGCGTTGGAGGTGCAGCGCGTGGAGAAGGTGATCGGTGCCTCGCTTGAGGCCGCGCCGGTTGTGCATGTGGCCGACAAGGTGCTGCTCGACATTCTGTCATCGGTGGATTTTGACGATGTCTGTATCACGTCTGATATCACCGTGACAGCAGAGGCCGGGCCGGAGACGGCGTTCACCCTGCCGGACGTGGCGGGTGTGAGCGTGGTTTTCGAAAAGGCTGACGGTGGCAAATGCCTGCGCTGCTGGAAGATTCTGCCGGATGTGGGGCAGCGTTCCAACCCGGACCTGTGTCTGCGCTGCATTGAGGCTTTGGAGTAAGCGAGAAAAGCTGGGGTGGGGTTAAACCCCACCCTACGGCTTGAGCGCCCGCTTACGCGCCTTTGGGGGTCAAAGCACAGGCAAATCGCGCCTTGCGACCATCTCGGTAGTAATCCTTCATCCCTGCGCGATCCGCACCCAGAATGAAGTCGTGATCCACCCAGGTCAGGGTCATCGACAAAGCATCGGCCATGAATTCCGTGGCACGTTGGCTTGGCACGCCCACAACCGTGTGGGTGATGCCGGCCACGTCGCTGACTGCGTTCAACGGGTTTGAGATCTCTTCCTTGAGAACCTGTATCATGGCGTTGTCGGCCTTGATGAATTCGCTGTCGATGATCACCAAGGTCGGCTGCAGCTTTGAAATCAGTGACAGCAGGCGGAAGTGATCCATGATGTGATAGAAGATCCCGTAGACCGCCACGACGTCAAATCGCTCTCCTGCTGCGACACGGGCCGCCAGCTCGGCGAAAATGTCATTTTTCAGAAGCGTGACGCGGGATTTGAAATCCGTTTCGGGAAACTGCGCGAAACGGTCGATCAATTCCTGCCGGGCCTCGATGCCCACGACCTTTGCTGCGCCTGCATTGGCCAAGGCGTAAGACCAACGCCCATCATGGGCGGCAAGGTCAAGGACACGAGCGCCCTTTATCTGCTCTTCAAACGGGTCGATGATCAGGCGATGTCGCTGTACCAGGCGTTTGATCGTGGCGGGCTTTTCCTCGTAAGGATGCAGGCTTGCCAGAAAATCGAAAACGTCTGTCATGCCCGCGTCAGCCGCACATCTTTTCGGCTTCGCGACCATAGGCGGCATAATCGTCCCAGAACTGTTCGTCCTTTGGCCGATCCGATTGACGGATTTCCTGTGCCAGATGCGGATTTTCGTAAAAGGCGACAGAGCGGCGCTGGTCTGACCGGCTAAGCGTGCGATCGGCTGCTGCTTGAATGCACGAGCACAACCGTGTCGATTTTGCTTTGCGGCTGGATTGCAGACAGGCCTTGCTGATGGGCCCATAGCTGACCGGTGCGGACGTTATGACACGCCGATCAGATCGGTCCGATCCTCCGCCGCCACAGGCGGACAGCGCCAACACGCATAAAAAGAGCATAAACTGCTTCGTCATCTCTGCCCGTTTCCCTTGCTGCCTCGTTATCGGTCGCCGCTGCATTCTTGCATGTTCTTTGCGACCAGGCTGTTCTGCGTGAGGTTGTGCCTGATTTTGCGGAATTTATCAATTGCCAAGTCTGCGAAGAGCCGTGTCAGTTCGACCACGCGCCGCTTGAGAAGCTGCTATAGCGCGACGGCAGCAGGGATCCCTTGGCCAAAGCCGGGTTGTTGTCCTCACTGCGGGCGAAGAAAACGCGGGGAGACGCGCCGCCCTTTTCATTCGAAGACGTGTAGACGCGTTGGCGCGGAATGCGGATGTCCAGCGGTTTGGCCGCGTCAATTGCCTGCCATGCACGGTTCAACACAACACACCCCGCCGGAGCGCCAGCATAGGTTTCCGCCGGGTTCACGCGGTTCAGGAAGTCGAAGTTGTGCGTGATGACCTCTCCACCCAATACAACGCTGCCTTTTGACAAAACGCGCGATGCGGCCCGCCGCGTATAGACGGTCAGCTGTTTGCTCTGCGCCCAAACCCCGCACAGCCCCAGACGACCGTCAATGTCACGGGCTTCCATCGCCACGGTCAGTCCGCCACCCGTGCTGTAACTGCCTCCGCCCAAGGTCGGGTTGGGTCCTAGCGGTACCGTTTGGGCAGTGGCGCCGAGGCTGGACAGGCCAAGAAAGAGGGCGGACAACAAAACTTTGGTGCGGGTCTGGGTCATCAGATGCTCCTGCGCTTGACGCCTTTAAGGTAGGACAGGGTGGCCTCTGGGTTCAAGGGCCGCACCGCATTGTGATGAGCATGCTGTCCGCAGTACCTCACGCTTCGCCGTCAATGAACCGCTCAAAAGCGTCCTTGTAATCGGGATGCCAGCGGCTCAGCGGTGGGCGGTTTTCGATCATATCACCCACGGCCCATGCGATGCGTTTCTCATCCAGCGCACGGGGCACATCATTGTCCGGGCAAAGGATGTAGAAGTCACCTTTGTTGAGGCTGTCGACAAAGAAGTCGACCGTCTGCTCTGCGGTCCAGGCAGAGGGCGGCTTTTCCGGCGTGCCAATCATGCCGGTGTACACAAAACCCGGCACCAACAAATGCGCAGTCAGCTGTGCGTCTTCAGTGTTACGTAGCTCATGCGCCAAGGCTTCGGTGAAGACTTTCAAACCGGCCTTGGACACGTTGTAGGCCGGGTTGCCTGGCGGTGTCGTGATGCCTTGTTTGGAGCCTGTATTGATGATCGCACCGGGGCGACCGCGTGCAATCATGCCCGGCGCGAAGACTTGTGTCCCATGGATCGGGCCCCAAAGGTTGACGTCAAGAATCCCATCCCATGTCTCAAGCGGACCAAGGCACGTGGTGCTGCCGCCGCGCCCCGCGTTGTTCATCAGGATATCGGTCCCGCCGTACCGCGTGGTGACAAAACTTTCGAGCGCTTCCAGCTGCGCGCGGTCGCCAACATCCACAGCGGTTGCAGACACATCCGCCGCTCCGGCCTCTTGCACAGCTGTCTTCGCCGCATCCAACTTGTCTTCGGCTTGATCGACGATCACGACCTTCATGCCCATGCTGCCGAACTTTTTGGCTGCGGCAAGCCCGATGCCGGATGCGGCCCCGGTGATCACGGCAACAGAGTCAGAGGTCAGGGCAGGGTGGGTCATACTATGTCTCCAAGTCAAAATGGTGGCTGGCCGGGCGTCCTTTCCCGGCCAGCCAGAAGGTCATGATGCTTTCGCGGCTTCGGTATTCAACTTCAACATGCCGTCGATCCCCATATTCGTGAAGAGGGTTTCGATACCTTGCGACAGCTGGTCGTTCATCGGTTTGACCAAGTCGGCCATGCCTATGGTGTCGACCTCAGTGCGGAACGGGCGGAAGCCCGGCGCCGTTTCCACAACTTTCAGCGTCGCATCGGCCACCAGTTGCGGGTTCTGTTGCGGGTTGGCCTTCAGGAATTCTGCAAAGCCAGCCAAGGCGTGCTCAGGGGCGTGGGCCATCTCGCCGTAGCCTTCGTTGCGGTCCGGCGATGATGGCAGTACCAGATTTCCGAAGAACTCGGTGGGAAACCCGCCCGGCTCAACGATGGCGACGTCCACGCCAAACTGGCTGAGTTCGATGCGATAATTCTCACTCATCGCTTCTAGCGCCCATTTGGTAGAATTGTAGGGGCCATAGAATGGCATGACGACCCGACCCAAAAGGCTTGAGATGTTCAGGATAAGGCCGTTGCCCCGGTCCCGCATCTGCGGTGCCACAGCGCGGATCATGCGCTGCACGCCGAACAGGTTGACGTCAAACAGCCTTTGGTAGTCCGCGACGGAAAAGTTCTCTTGAAGACCGTGCGCGCCGATACCAGCATTGTTGATCAGCACATCAATATGGCCGAGGGCCTTGTTGGCGGCTGCGACACCCGAAAGGACAGAGCCCTCATCGGTCACGTCAATCTCAACCACGTCGATGCCCTGTGCACGCAATTTGGCAGCGGCCTCTGCGTTGCGGCCTTCGGGGTCACGGACGGAGCCGGCCACGCGGTGACCCGCATTCACCAATTCGGACACGATCAAGGACCCGAACCCACTGCTGGCGGCTGTAATCAGAATGTTCATGTTTCTCTCTCCAATAGTGCGCCGGGGTGGCGCATTTCGCATGTGATGGAGAATTAAGGATTGCGATAAAGTAGAACAGAATGATAATATTGAACCTATGGTTCAAGAAATTGGAACGATAAGTCTACCCGCTTTCGCCAGCTTTCACGCGGTTGCCCGCCATGGCGGGATCAGCGCCGCGGCGCAGCAGTTGGGCATGGCCAAATCAGGCGTCAGCCGTCATGTGGCCCAGCTAGAGGCCCATTTCGGGGTGAGGCTTCTGGAGCGGGGTGCGCGCTCCGTCAGCCTCACACCCATCGGGGCGCAGTTGGATGACCGTATCCGGTCAATCCTGGCCGAGGTGGATCTGCTGGATGACCTCGCACGTGAAGAAAGCTTGGGTGTGTCAGGGCAAGTCACCATCGCCGCGACACCAGAATTCGGCGGCCTGGTGGCGCGGGCTTTGTTTCCTGAGGCTCGCAGACGTCATCCCGATCTGACGTTGGTGATGCGACCAGCTTATGAGTTCGAAGACATGCAGGACGCGGGCACGGACCTGGCCTTTCGGGTGGGCAGTTTCAAAGATGATCGCTTGGTCGCGCGCTCGATGGGTGCATTTCGGCGCAAACTGGTTGCTGCGCCCGAGATGGCAGCACAGGCACCCGTTTCACGTCCAGAGGATCTGGCCAATGTCGCATGCATGCCCTTTCGCGGCAATCGGCCTGAGGCGACATGGCGTTTTGAAGGCGTCGGCGAGGATTTCGCCGTTGACGTGACTGGGCCCATCGCCGTGCAAAGTTTCGGTATCCTTCAAGACTTGGCCGAGGCCGGGCAAGGCTACGCCTTGTTGCCAGAGTTCATGTTAGATGACGCCTTGGCGTCGGGCCGCCTGTTACACTGCTTGCCCGGATACTCGTCAAAGCCGCATCCGGTTTACCTGACCTTCCGTCCTGGCGCGCGCAATGTTGCGCGGATCAATGCCTTCATTGATTTGGCGGCGGAGCTTGTACCGAGTTTGCTGGCAGGCGCCGATACGGCTTAACGGATCACAAACACCGATTGCGTCGCATGCCGCGCCACGCGGGCGGAGTTGGGACCGATGAGGTAATCCCGGAACTCCGGACGATGTGCGGCAACGAAAATCGCATCGACATCAAGCTGCGTGGCCACTTTCAGGATCTGGTCATAGACCGTGCCCATCGCGATATGCAGCTCCACCTCTATCCCGTCGTCCAGAGTTTCATCTGCCCAGGCGCTCAGGTCTGCCTTGGCCTTTGCGACCTCTTGCGATGCATGATCGTCCGACAGTGATGCGCCCACGATCGCCATGCCACTGTCTGGCACAACATTGAGCACATGTAGTACGGCACCCTCAGAGCGCGCCATCGCCATTGCTGCTTTCGCTGAACGCTCAGCGCCCACCGGGTCATTGACGTCCACAGCCAAAAGCAAGGTTTTGAACATGGGTCCCCTCCTCAGAATGCAGGCTGCGTGGCACGCGGCCGCTGGATCAGGATGAGACCCAGCAGCAAGAGCAGCGCCGGGATGAAGAAGATCTCCTTGGCCATACGCTCATTCTCAACCTGCACTTCGATAATCTGCACTGGGCTGTCGCCGTAGAAATCATACTCGTTGCCCAAGCTTTCGAAGAAGGGCGTGCCGGGGAAGGGTTCGTCCATTGCCAGCACGTCACCATCGACAAAGAGCGCAAGGCCCTGTGCGTCCAATGCACCCTCTGCGTCGCCACTGATCGCGGGAAGCGTGATGGTTGTCGGTCGCGGTTTGCCGGTGTCGAAATCCGGGCCCTCTACGACGACCCGCAACTCCTCGCCATCCTCCGCATTCGCCATCAGTTCAAGCGCAGCCGGACCTGTGGCAGATGTGTATTTCTCACTGATCTGATCCAGGAACGCCCCGGGCCGGAACAACATGAAGGCAATCAACAACAGTGCGACTGTCTCCCACCACTTGTTC
This sequence comes from uncultured Roseovarius sp., assembly GCA_963422235.2. GTDB lineage: Bacteria > Pseudomonadota > Alphaproteobacteria > Rhodobacterales > Rhodobacteraceae > Roseovarius. The sequence goes on along the minus strand of CAXMWV010000002.1, from coordinate 167,832 downwards.
TTGGCTATGAAATAGCCTTGCGTCGCGGCCGCGAATAAGAGCATGGCAATCAGTGATATGAAGAAGACCAGAATGGCCTTCGCAAAGCCCACATCAATCAACAGCAAGTCCGTGTTGAAGATGAACAGGAAAGGCAACAGCGCCGTGCGGATGTCATAGCTGAAGCCCTGCACACCCGTCTTGATCGGGTCCCCTCGACTGATCGCCGCCGCCGCATAGGCCGCAAGGCCCACGGGGGGCGTATCATCCGCCAGAATGCCGAAATAGAACACGAAGAGGTGCACCGCGATAAGCGGGAAGATGTACCCAGCTTGCGCGCCCACGGAGATGATGACCGGGGCCATTAGCGAGGACACAACGATGTAGTTGGCCGTGGTAGGCAGACCCATTCCGAGGATCAGCGACATGACAGCCACAAGGATCAGCAGGATCCAGATGTTGCCGCCTGCAATGATCTCAACCACCTGGCCAATCACCTGATGCGCGCCGGTCAGAGAGATGGTGCCCACGATGATGCCAGCAGCCCCTGTCGCCACACCGATACCGATCATGTTGCGTGCGCCGAGGATCAAACCATCCACGAAATCCTTCCATCCCGCAGTTGTGGCGGAAGAAAACGACTCGCCACGGAAGAACGCCTTTAGCGGACGATGGGTCAGTGCCACGATGATCATGAAGACCGTGGCCCAATAGGCCGATAGCGATGGCGACAAGCGATCAAGGCTGTCTGTTCGCACCATCAGGTTCCAGACCAGAATGAAGATAGGCAGAGAGAAATACGCACCGCCCAAAAGGGTTGGTGTGAGGCGTGGTGCTTCCAACGGCCCGTCCGGGTCATCCATCGCGACGTCTGGATAACGAGAGGCTAGGTAGACAAGGAAAAGATAGAGCACGGTCACAATAGCGACACCGCCATAGACGCTGTTGGTCATGAAACCATCCAGCAGGCCGCGCAATGCGATCATCAGATAAGTGCAAGCCCCGAGGAAAATAAAACCAGACAGGAACAGGATCAGGATCAGCACGGGCCCGATGTGACGCCCGGCTTTCTTCAGTCCTTGCATCTGCATTTTCAGCGCTTCCAGATGCACGATATACAAAAGCGCGATGTAGCTGATGACGGCGGGCAAGAAGGCGTGTTTGACCACGTCGATATAGGGAATGTTGACGTATTCGACCATCAGGAAGGCCGCCGCACCCATAACCGGCGGCGTCAGCTGACCGTTGGTAGACGATGCCACTTCAACCGCGCCTGCCTTTTCTGCGGGGAAGCCGATGCGCTTCATGAGCGGGATAGTGAAGGTGCCAGTCGTAACGGTGTTGGAGATTGAACTTCCCGAAATCATACCGGTGAGCATGGAAGACAGAACAGAGGCTTTGGCCGGTCCGCCGCGTAGAGCACCCAGCAGGGCAATGGCCACTTTGATGAACCAACTGCCGCCGCCGGCACGGTCCAGTAACGCACCGAACAAAACGAATAGAAAGATCATCGAGGTCGAAACGCCGAGCGCGACCCCGAACACGCCCTCTGTTTGCATCCAGTAATGGCCGAGCGCTTTTGACAGCGACGCGCCGCCATAATTGGTGATATTTCGCGCCCATTCTGAGTAACCACCGAAGAAGGCGAATAGAACGAACGCACCCGCGATAATGACAAGTGGAAGCCCAAGGGATCGATAGACCGCAACCATTAGCACGGACATACCAATGCACGACATTACGATGTCGGACGTGCTCCAAAGTCCGGGCCGGTCGGCGATCTCAAATCGGAAGACAACGAGATAAAGGCAGGCGGATACGCCCAGGATCACCAGCACCCAATCATAAAGCGGGATGCGATCTTTGGGCGAGGATTTGAACAGCGGGAAGGCCAGCGTGGCCAGCATGATCGCAAAGGCCAAGTGCACGAACCGCGCTTGCGCCACGATGTTGGCGAAGATGCTCATGCCCGTCGCCTGGGCCAGAATGCCGGGGATCTTGGAGGCGATGTAAAGCTGGAAAAGCGACCAGACGATGCAGGTGCCGATGATCAGATGTGCCTGCCATTTGGCAGATGGGTTGCGTGCGCCGGTATCGGCCTCAGCCACCATATCGTCGGCGGATTTGGTCTGTGCGTCTTGTGCCATGAGTGTCCCCCTGTCCCGGAATTTGTTTGTTTTTTGGGATCAAGATAGGGTTGCCCGAACGTGGGCCGGGCAACCCTCAGTGTTTACAGCTCAGTGCGCTTAGTCGATCAGACCCAGCTCTTTGTAAGCTTTGGCCGCGCCGTCATGCAGCGGGGCGGACAGGCCGTCAGAGACCATTTCCGCCGGATCGAGGTTGGCGAATGCCGGGTGCAGACCGCGGAAGTCGTCGATGTTCTCCATCACGGATTTCGCGACGATGTAGACCACGTCTTCAGACACATCCGCGGAGGTCACGAAAGTTGCGCCCACACCAAAGGTTGTGGTGTCGCTGTCTGTGCCTTTGTACATGCCGCCCGGAATGGTCGCCACGCGGTAGAACGGGTTGTCTGCAACCAGCTGATCAATCGGCGCGCCCGTCACAGACACCAGTTTCGCGTCACATGTGGTGGTCGCTTCTTTGATCGCCGCGGCCGGGTGACCGATGGTGTAGATCATTGCGTCGATGTTGCCGTCGCACAGCTGCTTGGCCATTTCTGACCCCTTGTACTCTGTCGCCAGAGCCAGGTCATCCATGCCAATGCCGAACGCATCCATGACGACTTCCATCGTGGCGCGCTGACCGGAACCTGGGTTGCCCACGTTCACACGCTTGCCCGCGAGGTCTTCAAAGCTTTCGATGCCGCTGTCGCCGCGAACGATCAGGGTGAAGGGCTCCGGGTGTACAGACATCACCGCACGGATGTTCGGGAAGGCGGCATCGCCTTCGAACTTGGACGTGCCGTTATAAGCATGGTGCTGCCAGTCGGACTGGGCCACACCGAATTCAAGCTCACCGGCCTTGATGGTGTTGATGTTGTAAACAGAACCACCGGTCGACTCGACCGCGCAGCGGATGCCGTGCTCTTTGCGTGACTTGTTCACCAGACGGCAGATCGCGCCACCTGTCGGATAGTAGACGCCCGTCACGCCGCCGGTACCGATCGAGATAAACTCTTGCGCCGTGGTCATGGATGCGGCTGTCAGGCCAGCAATCAGCACAGCACCGCTAAGTTTCAATTTGGAAACCATGAGATCTTCTCCCTGGTTGCGTTTTCAATGTGCCCGGTCGCATCCGGGCTTCTGGTTTTGGCCTCGACCCGCCGGATCGAGGCAATTGCGCCGTTCGGTGTGAAAGGCCTCGCAACGTCTGTTGGCAAATCCGCGTCACAGAGAGAGGCCGTAGGACAAAAAGAAGGGCGCTTGAATTTCACGATAAATGAAAGCGCGGCGTGCACAAGGGGGTGATTTGTGGTGGGCTTTGGCGTGAAAGACCGTTCCATCGACAATGCATGATGCGGGAAAAATCGGCTTTTGCCTAGTGAGTTGTAGGCTCCAAATGAAAAAATTATCGCTTGAAAGCAATTGGTTGGTTGTTCTGGTGCGCAATTGACAGAAATCGCGCTATGCTTCGCGCACTAGGCCCCTGCTTTGACAGAGTGAGAGTGGCCAAACCTCGGGAGGTGGAGACATGCTGAGACGGATTCTCGTACCAGTGCGCGGCGATGGTATGGGTGAGACGCTGGTCGCGCATGCCGCAAAACTGGCTCATTTGCACAAGGGTCACATCGTGGTGGCGCACTGTCGAATGAACCCCGAAAGCATGCGCCCGTACGGCGCTACGATGCCCGGATTTGCCCGTAAGACCATGATGGTGCAGGCCACGGAACTGGCCGACCAGGAAGAACAATCCCTGCGGGAGGAACTGCACCGTCAGGCAATGGCGCTCGATTTGGAAGAAACGGATACGCCCGACGGCAGCCGGGCGACAGTCGCGTTCGTCGAAGAGTCTGGGCGTATGGCGGACGTCATTAAGCACAATGGCCGCCTCTCGGACCTTATCGTCGTCGCCAAGCCCAGCCGAGATCGAAATCTCGGGGTCAATTCTTTGAAGTCAGCATTGTTTGAGACTGGCCGCCCAGTGCTGATGTGCCCCAAAGACAAAGGCCCGTCCGAGGATTTCGGCTGTCGCATCGCGGTTGCGTGGAATGGCTCATTGGAGGCGGCCAAGGCCGTAGGGTTGTCCTTGCCGCTGGTCGAGGCGGCCGAACAAGTCACCGTTCTGTCGGGTGGCAAAGAAGAACCGCACGGGGCGACGACAGAAGAATTGATCGCCTACTACGCACTGCGCGGGATCAAGGCCGACATCCACCGGTTTGCGGCGCAAAAACCCCACGAGGAACTGTTGCGCAAGACTTCAGAAGTCGGCGCAGGATTGCTGATCATGGGCGCCTACGGACAAAGCCACGGGCGCGAAACGCTCTTCGGTGGGAACACGCAAGCCGTTGTAGACACAGCAGAAATTCCCGTCCTCATGGGACACTAATGTATACCGAGTAATTAAATCGGCCTCGCAACATTATTCCACTTGAAAAGCCTCTATCGAAAGATAGTTACCCCTCCAGACATCACGGGCGCGTGAGGCGCACCTGTGCGGAAATGATCGAAGGAGGACTTTTCATGTCGATAACCAAACGTGGACTTTTGGGCCTGACGGCTGCAGCACTGATTGGCACAATGCCCATGGCGGCTCTGGCCGATGGCTGGAAACCCCGCAAGCCGATTGATTTCGTGATCATGGCCGGTGCCGGTGGTGGCGCAGACCAGATCGCTCGATTCATTCAATCGGTGGCCGAAAAAGGCGACATGACACCTCGTCCGTTGGTGCCAAACAACAAGGGTGGCGGCTCTGGCGCCGAGGCACTCATTCACGTCTCCAACGCGTCTGATCCAGATCACACCATCCTGGTGACGCTGAACTCGTTCTTCACAACGCCTTTGCGCCAGCAGAACCTGGGCATCGATATCCAGACCTTCACGCCCGTGGCGATGATGGGCGTCGACCCGTTCGTTCTGTGGGTGCACAAAGACAGCGGCATCACCACGTTCGATGAATACGTGGCGAAGGTCAAAGAAATGGACGGCGAATTTGTCATGGGTGGCACAGGTGCCGGCCAGGAGGACAGCATCGTGATTGCCTACATGTCCGGTGCCTATGACCTCGACATCAAGTACATCCCCTATGACGGCGGTGGCGCCGTGGCCAAGGACCTCGCAGGTAAACAGATCATGGCAACTGTAAACAACCCGGCAGAGGCGAAAGGTTTCTACGAGGCGGGTGAGTTCGTGCCACTCGTGGCTTTCTCGGATGAGCGTCTGCCGGCTTATCCTGATGTGCCGACCATGATCGAAATGGGCAACGATTTCTCCTACTACAACCAGCGGGCCGTTGTTGGCGCGCCGGGCATGTCTGACGAAGCGGCCGCATACTACCAGGACCTCTTCACACAGATTTACGAGACAGAAGAGTGGCAGGGTTACCTTACCTCCGAAAGCCTCTCCCCGCTGTGGATGGATGCGAGCGAACAGCGCGACTACTGGCAGGTTCAGGTGGATAACCACAAGAAGCTGCTGGAAGCGCTAGGCAGCTGACCTACCCTTTGGGAAGGCCGGATACCGGCCTTTCCTCGAAGACCTCTAAGCGACGACCTCGACGCGAAGACCCAAGAATGCGAATGCGAGGACCCAATGCGACTTGGTGAGATTGTCACCGCCGGAGTACTCGCTCTTTTCTCCATCTACCTGATGTGGAAAAGCACGGAATTGCCCATCGGATACATTTCGGGAACGGGACCAGGCGGCGGCGCTTGGCCATTCTGGTTGTCCTTCATCATGCTGATCTGCTGCGGTGTGATCGCGTTCAACTGGTGGCGCCAGACCAGCCCGCCCTCGCAGTCCGATGAACCGATGCTGGACGGCCACGGCTGGCGTACCTTGTTCCTCGTGGGTGGCGGTATTGTGGTTTTCGTAAGCGTCGTCACCGTCATTTCGATGTACGGCGCGATTGCCGTGTTCTTGCTCTATTACACCCGTTACCTCGGGCGTCATGGCTGGGCTATGTGCCTGCCACTCTCACTTATCACGCCCATTGCCTTGTTCTTTTTCTTCGAAGGCGCGATGCGGATCACGATGCCCACCGGGCTGCCCCTCATGGATCCGATTTTCGACGTCGGATACGAAATCATCTACTAAGCCAAATGCGGAAAGCCTGACCTCACATGGAAGTTCTATCGCTGCTTGGCAGCGGCATGCTTTTGGCCCTGGAGCCCCTGAACCTCGCGTTGATCCTGATCGGTGTGTCCGTCGGCTTGTTCATTGGTGCCATGCCGGGCCTAGGGTCCGTCAATGGTGTGGCGATCCTCTTGCCAGTCACGTTTCTGGTGCCACCGAGTGGGGCGATCATTTTCCTTGCCGCTATCTACTATGGAGCGATGTACGGAGGCGCGGTGTCCTCCGTCACCTTAGGCATCCCCGGCGCGTCTACGGCGGTGGCCACAACCTTTGACGGGCGTCCCATGGCGAAACAGGGCAGGGCAAGCCTTGCGCTTGTTACTGCCGCTCTGGCGTCTTTCGTTGGCGGCACCGTTGCAAACGTCCTCTTCACCATGTTCGCGCCTGTTCTGGCTTCTGTGGCGCTGTCTTTTGGTCCGCCAGAGGTATTTGCGCTCATGCTGCTGGCCTTTGCCACGTTCGTAGGTCTGGGTGGAGATGATATTCCGAAGACCATCTTCTCGATCTGCTTTGGCCTTGTGCTGGGTGCCATCGGGTTCGATCAAATCTCCGGCGAGCCGCGCCTAGTGCTTTTTGACATGAATGGGTTCCTGCAAGGCATCGGCTTCCTGGTGCTGGCCATCGGCGTTTACGGAATTGGTGAGATGCTCTGGACGATTGAACAAACGCGCGGAGAAGTCACCAAAACAACGCCCAAGATGACCATCAAGGGCATGGCCTCGGACACCAAGGAGGCGGGCAAGAAGGGTTGGAAGGGCACGATGATCGGGTCTTTCCTTGGCTTCTTTGTCGGCATTCTTCCCGCGGCTGGTGCGACGCCTGGTTCACTCATGTCTTACGGCGTGGCCAAGATGGTGTCCAAGAAGCCGGAGGAGTTCGGCAAGGGCAGCGTTGACGGCGTGGCGGCGCCGGAGGCCGCGAACAACTCGGCCTCGACTGGGTCGATGTTGCCGATGCTGACGCTTGGCATTCCCGGTTCTCCTACCACGGCGATCTTGTTGGGGGGAATGGTCATCTGGGGTCTTGTGCCCGGCCCGCGTCTTTTTGTGGACGAAACGGAGTTTGTCTGGGGTCTGATCGGTTCGTTCTACATCTCCAACGCGGCCGCTCTTTTGATCAACCTCGCGTTCATCCCGCTCTTTATCTGGATGCTACGAATGCCGTTTACGATCCTCGCACCGATGATCTTTGTGCTGTCGATTGTCGGTGGCTACGCGGCGACGCGTGACATGTTCGATGTCTGGCTGATGGTCGTGTTCGGGATCGGCGCGTTCTTCCTGCGCAAGTTTGACTACCCGTTGGCCCCGGCCGTGTTGGCCATCGTTCTGGGCCCCATCGCGGAACCCACGCTGCGCCAGTCGTTGCTTTTGTCTTCGGGTGACCCGTCGATCTTCTTCACGCGGCCCATTGCCGGACCCATCACGATCGTCGCGCTGATCCTGATCTTTCTGCCGCTCTTCAAGATGCTTCGGCGCAAGCGCGCCTAGAAAATTCGCAGAATTTTCTCGCGCAAAGAACCCGCAGCGTTGATCAGTAAAGGCCCGCCACCTTGCCGCGCAGTTGAATAAGGCCCAGCACTGTGTCGATGATCGGTGTGGGTGTCTCTGTAACCCGACCCAGTTCCTGCACGGATGCCACAAGCGCGTCGATCTCCATCGGGCGACCCTGATCAAGGTCTTGCAGCATGGACGTCCGGTGTGCGCCTACGGCGGCCCCGCCGTCAATGCGGCGGTCCACGTCGATGGGGAACTTCACGCCCAGCTTCTCGGCAATCTCCTGCGCCTCGACCATCATCGCCCGCGCGACAGGGCGCGTGCCTTCGTCTGTGCACAGCACGTCGAGCGTGGCATGCGTCAGCGCGGAGATCGGGTTGAAAGAAAGGTTACCCCATAACTTCACCCAGATTTCATCGCGCAGTTTGGGCCGAACCGGGGCCTTCAACCCAGCTGCAGACAGCGCCTTCGAAAGCGCCAGAGCCCGTTCGGATTTTGAGCCATCCGGTTCGCCCAGCGAAAACCGGTTGCCTTCGATATGCGTGACAACGCCGGGCTCTTTCACTTCCGCCGCCGGGTAAACAACGCAGCCCAGCACATTGTCCGGCCCGAACCCGTTCCACTGCGCATCACCCGGGTCCGCCGAGGCCAGCCGCGTGCCTTCCAGCGACCCACCAATTTTGTGAAAATACCACCACGGCACCCCGTTGACGCCCGAGACAATGGTTGTGTTCGGCCCGATCAGAGGCTGCATCTTGTCCACGACTGGTGGCACCGAATGCGCCTTCAGCGTGACGATGATGTAATCCTGCGGCCCAAGGTCAGCAGGGGTGTCAGAGACAGTCACCTTCTGCGTGCTCGTCTCGCCTTCCTCGATTAGGGTCAGACCATTGGCCTGCATCGCTGCCAGATGGGGCCCGCGCGCCACCAGGCTCACATCCGCGCCCACCTGCGCCAATTTCGCGCCCATGTATCCGCCGATCGCTCCGGCGCCGAAAATGCAAATCTTCATGGGATTAAGCCTTTTCGACCAGACCGAGTTTTTCGGCCAGCCCTATGCGCTGCAATTTGCCTGTCGCGCCTTTGGGGATTTCATCAAGAATGATCACCTTGCGCGGCACTTTGAAATCCGCCAACCGTTCAGAAGCGAAGTTACGGATATCGTGCTCACTGGCCTCTTCACCCTCTTTCAGTACGATGGCCGCGGCCACCTCTTCGCCCAGCTTGGCATGAGGCAGCGCAAAGGTCAGCGTCTGCGCCACCGCCGGATGATCCGACAGTATGCCGTCCACCTCCAACGGGCTGACCTTTTCGCCACCACGGTTGATGATTTCTTTCAGACGCCCTGTGAGGGTCAGATACCCTTCATCGTCAAACGCCCCTTGATCGCCGGTGCGAAACCAGCGCTTGCCGTCGGCCTCAAAGAAGTTCTTCTCATTGGCTTCCGGGTTGCTTTCGTAGCCCGGGGTCACATTGGGGCCGGATATTACAACCTCGCCCACCGCATCGTCACCGAGCAACACCGGATCGGCCTCATGGGCGATGCGCACCTCGGGGCCAGCGGCCACACCCACCGCGCCCGGTTTCTGCGCACGTGGGGGCAGGGGGTTGGAGCACATCTGATGCGCCGCCTCGGTCATACCGTAGCCCTCAATCACCGGCGCGCCGAAGGTCTCGTTCAGCTTGGTCATCACCGGGCCGGGCAGGGAGGCTGACGACGAACGCAGGAAGCGCAGTTTGGCGTTTGCGATGATCTCTGCATTGCGGCCGGCACGGGCCAGGATGGTCTGATGCATTGTCGGCACGGCGGTATACCAGCTCGGTTCGGCGTCCTTGAGCCAGCCAAAGAAGCGCAGCGCGTCAAAGCCCGGCGCGCACCAGACCTGACCGCCTGTCCCTAGCGTCGACAGAACAGCCGCGATCAAGCCATGAATGTGGAACAGCGGCATCACGTTCATGCAACGATCCTCGGCCGTCAGGTAAAGTGAGGCGGCGATGTTATGGGCGGACGCGGCCACATTGGACTGTAGCAGCGGCACGATCTTGGGACGCGAGGTGGTGCCAGAGGTATGCAGGATAAGCGCGACGTCATCGGCATCGGGCGCATCGGTATCGGCGGACCCAGCATTGCCCTCAGCCGACAACTCAAACGCACCGGCGGGTGCTGTGTCTGATACTTTGACACGAATTATAGTCAGACCCTGCTTTGCAGCGGCCTGCGCCGCCGGGCCATCATCGCCCTCCATCAACAGGATGGCCTTCGCACCAAGATCGTCTAGGTAAAACGAAAATTCCTCTTCCCGGTAGGCAGGATTCAAAGGCGCGGTGACGGCAGCCTGCGCCACGGTCACAAAGGCTGCAGCCATTTCAGGACCATTCGGGAGCACAATCGCAACGCGATCGCCGCGGCCCACGCCTGCGGCATGCAATGACGCCGCGACACCGTCCGAAAGCGCACGCAATCCACCATAGGTGAGCCACTCTCGTCCCGGCGCGCCTATGGCCGGGGACTGATCTGCGTGATCGGCAATGAGCTGTTTAACGGTCTGTGACATTGGGGCCCTCATTCTGGTCTTGTCTTCCCGCACGATCTAGCGCGATTTGGCCAATGCACAATCCATTCTTTTGTTGGGGGCAAGGGGTGTCGACCGCCCTTGGCTGGCGTGTCTGGCTTACGCGTCAGACCAGAACCACGCGCGCCTCATGCGCCTTGGCAGACGGCCTTGCCGCCTTGTACATCTGACGCCCTTGGCACGTGCCCAGCTCCGGGAACTGGTCGAGCAATTCGCTGAACACATCGCCATCGTCTTCCAACATATCGCCGGGTTGAAAGCTTTCGGTCCACGCATTGTCGACCAGCAAAATCTCATGACGTTCGCACATGATGTGGATGTAAGTCACACCGTCCTCAGGCGTGATCTGATTAATGCCGGGCTTCAGGACCATGTCCTTGGCCTTGACCAAAACCTGGTCTTCGCCGAGCCATAGCTGTGTCGCACTGTTTTCAATCAACATGCGATGCTGTGGAGAGACCACCATGTCGCGATCCGGCACGCCGGGCGCGATACTGTCTTTCTGAATGAGGATTGGGCGCAGGTGCGGAAGGTTGTCCAGGGCGGCAGCGTTGAGGGTTTTATGCCCGACCCATTTCACGGTCTGCGGCCCTGCATCCCGTGTGGTGACCACATCACCAACGGCGATGTCCTCCACCGGCACCGGGCCCGTTGGCGTCGCGACAAGGCTGCCCGGCGTGAAGCAAGGAACCACCACGTTTTCGATGTTCGTGAATGTGGCGGAGGAGCCATCCGAGAAGGTGATTGTGCCGTTCTCTGGATTGCCGACGTCATAGACAATCGTGGCCCCGGCATCGGTGACCACCAGCGTGTCGTTATCAATCCCGCCTTCGCCACCGTCAACGACATCGCCCGCGCCGATGAAGATGCGATCAGCATCGTCGCCACCGGAAATCGTATCGGCGCCGCTGCCACCGTCGATAACATCCGCGCCCGCGCCACCAGAGATCACATCGTCGTAACTCAGGTCATTGGCGCTGCTGACGGTGAGGTTGTCGATCCCCCAGCTTTCGTTGTTGATATTGGCCGTCAGGTTGGCTCCAAAGCCAAGCGTGACAGACGGGCCCGGATTTTCGACGGTGACAGTGATGCGGTGAATTTCATCGTCAAATCCCGAAAACCCGATGTTGTCCGGGTTGCCAGCCCCCACATCAACGGTCACTTCGCGCCCGTCCGTCAGGGTCGCAGTGGTGAAATATGTTTCGGTGTTGGCGTCGTTGAAGCTTTCGACAAAGACCTCTTCGCCATCGATGAATATGGAAAACTCGTCACCCCCGCCGTCCCAGCTGTCGATCTCGTAGAAATCGAACTCGAAGATGGCGTAGTCGGCCGAGGCGTCCGTGGCGAAGGTTTTGGAGACGGCCTCATTTCCATTGTCGTCGTGGAACCGGCCAAGAAACTCTCCGAATGTGGCACCGCCGTCGGTCGTCGTGTTGTCGGTCCAACCCGTCGCGCCGCCTTCAAAGTCCTCTGTTGTCAGCACCACCGGATCGCTTGATCCGTCTGAGGCATCGCCGAAGATCGTGTCGGCCCCGTCCCCGCCCGATAGTGTATCCGCACCCGAGCCACCCTGGATCAGGTCATCGCCGTCCTCGCCAAAGATCAGGTCGTCGCCTGCCTCGCCGTCCAGATCGTCATCGCCGTCGCCATCGGTGGCTTGCGGGTCAATCAGGCTCTCATAGCTTTCCAGATCGACCGCCACATCCCCCGTATCGGGGCCAGAGATCGTGCCGTACAGGGCATTGCCGCCGTTGTTCTCGTAATAAACGATCTCAATCGTATGTTGCCCGGGCGGCAGGGTGATCGTCCCGCTTTCGGTGATCTCTCCGTGGTGGCCGTCATTATCGACCACCTCCACCCCGTTGATGAACAGCTTCGAACCATCGTCGGATGTGGTCGTGAAGGTGTAATCACCTTCTTCGGTCACGACCAATTCGGTGGTGAACTTCAGGGCATAGTCGTTGCCGGTGTCATAATCCGTAGGCGTGATCGAATCCGACGCGCCAGAACTGGTCAGCGTGTTGGTGTTGTCGCGCCCGCCATTATCCGTGAATCCAGCATCGGCCAGAGTGCGTGGGTCGCCCGCCGGATCGAGGTCATAGTATTCGAACCGCCACGGATCGCCGGCAAGGTCACTGGTGTCACCATAGATTTCATCATCACCGTCGCCGCCCAGAACCGTGTCATCGCCGTCGCCCGCCAGGATGATATCGTCGTCAGGTCCTTCACCGGGCAGGATCTCGTCGCCAAAATCCACGAGGTCGCCATCCGGATCGCTGAAGTAGCCGCTATCGATGACATCGTCACCGCTGGTACCTTCCACGTAACCATCCAGATCAAGGTCCACGACGCTTTCAATGTTGGAAAACTCCAGCGTGGAGCCATCATTGAAGGTCACGATGCCTTGTTCAGTCACAAAGCCAACGTTGGCGCCAAACTCATCCTGATACTGGATGGAGGCAACGTCGCTCACGTTCAGGACGTCAACATCACCATCGCCCGCATCTTCAGAACCATCGACAGTGTCGGCCCCGTTGGCAAAAATTGTGTCGCTGCCTTCGCCGCCGACAACGCTGTCCCCCGGTCCTGTGCTGGCATCGTCATTCGAAAGAAGAACATCGTCGCCTGCGCCACCCTCCAAGGTGTCCGCGCCGTCACCACCCAGAAGGGTGTCCGCGCCCGTGCCACCCTCGACGCTGTCGGCACCTGTTCCACCTTCTAGGCTGTCATCGCCGATATCACCGTCGATCGTGTCGTCGCCCGCCCCGCCGGTGATCGTATCGTCGCCATCGCTGTCGAAGGTGTGAGTGGAGCCGTCTCCCGGCGCCTCGATCAGGTCGAGGATATCGCCGCTTTCGGGATCCAGAATGACCCAGTTGGTCTCAGACGTTGAGGCCAGCGATGTCGTCGCACCTGGTCCCAGGGTGCTGACTGACACAATCGTGCCTGCACTGCTGATCTGGGCCAGCTCAACCTCGTGCGGCGATGTATTCTCGAACGTGACAGACGTGCCCGTGCCCGTGGTGCCCGAGGCAAAATCCGCCGGATCAATGGCAAGCTGGTCGCCGAAGATGATGTCATCTCCAGCCCCGCCGCCCAGAACATCACTGCCCTGATCACCGTGAATGACATCATCATCGGTCTGCACGGCTGTGAAGTGCACGTCGGTGACATAGACCACCTGTCCACCGGTGGAGCCGTTCTCGTATATGATTTCAAACCGCGTGATAGGCCCGTCGATTTCGACCAGGACTGAGCCTGCCGCCTGCGCCTGTGAATCGTTCCCGGCTCCGCCTGTGGCGGTCTGACCTGAGATGGTTTCATTGCCGGACGCGGTTAAGTCAACGGTTACGGAATTGCCGTCGGCGTCATAGGCGTTGACCGTAAGGATGTCCTGCCAGCCACCGCTGTCGATGTCGTTCAGGCGGAAACTGACATCTTCCATTGGAACATCGGAAGAGACCGTGACCGTTGCCACGTCCGGCCCGCCATCGCCGCCAACGGACAGGGCAGAGTTGCCCGCAAAGGGCTCGCCCCCTGCGGAGTACTGACCTGAGTTGTCGATGACCGCCTGTGTGAGCCCGCCATCGTCGGTGACTTCGACAGTGATATTGGCGAGGCCAGTGCTCTGGGTGAAGCCGCCACTGATATTGGTGTTGTCGCCCTCGGCGATCCAGCTGAGGTTTTCGTCGGCAAAGGCGATCGAGGCGGGCCCACCCGAGACGGTGTCGTTGCCTTCGCCCGCATAAATCGTGTCATCCCCGAGGCCCGCTTCGATGACATCCTCATCGTCAACAGACCCAAGCGTGCCGTCTCCATTGTCGACCTGTTCAAGGTTTTCGTCGACAAAATCACCGTCAATGAGATCGTTCTGGCTGGTGCCCGTCACAACGCCATCGGGGCCACCATTGACCGTCAGCCGTTCAATGCCCGTGAAGGTTAGCGTGCTGCCGTCATTGAAGGTGACTGTGCCGTTTTCGCTATTGCCGGGATCAAAGGTTACAAAAGCCACGTCATCGACGACTAACTCGTCATCGGTGTCGGTACCGCCCTCGCCGCCATCCACAACGTCGCCACCGCTGGCGATGATCTGGTCGTTTCCATCACCGCCTTCAAGCCTGTCCGCCCCGTCGCCACCGGTCAGCGTGTCAAATCCGGTGCCGCCCACAAGGCTGTCATCGCCCGTGCCGCCGAGCAGAACATCATCGCCTATGCCGCCATCGAGCGTGTCGGCCCCCGACCCACCATCAAGCGTGTCGGACCCCGATCCGCCGATCAGGGTGTCAAACCCCTCACCACCGTCAATGGAATCGTCGTTGTTGCCACCGTCGAGGTAATCGCTGCCCAGACCACCAAGGATGGTATCGTCCCCATCTTCGCCGAAGATGTCATCGTCATCGGTCGGGTAGGCCTCGAAATGCACATCGGAGACGTACAGCAATTGTCCGCCGGTACCGGCGTTCTCGTAAATGATCTCAACCCGCGCCACGGGGCCTGGGACTTGGACCAGAACAGATCCTTGCGCGCTGTTTGTCCCCGTGGCAGAGCCGCCCGCTGTCACAGTGTTGCCACTGACCGTGTCATCGCCTGAGGGTGTCAGCACCACTTCGATCAGGTTGCCATCCGCATCATACGCGTTGACGGTCAGAACATCCTGCCATCCGCCCGCGTCAATGTCTTGCAGTCGGAACTGCACATTGCTGACGCTATCGTCAAAGCCTGATCCGGCAGCCGCCGAAAACTCAATATCCGTGGTCCAGGCCGTGCCTGTGCCGCTGCCAAACAGGCTCAGGTTCGAGTTGGTATCGAACGGCTCTCCCGGTGCCACGTACCCCGCACCGGTCGCAACGGTGGCCGAGGACCCGGTGCCGCCGTTGGTGAAATCGACATCGACATTGATGCCGCCCGTGTTCTGGGTAAAGCCACCTGCAATATTGGTGCCATTGCCGCCCTGGTCGGTCCAGTCGAGGACAAGATCGGTGGGCGTGATCGTGCTATCACCACCCTCAATGACATCGTTGCCGCCGCCGGCATTGATCGTGTCATTGCCCGCGCCGCCAGTGATGTCATCGGCATTGGACGTGCCGTTCAGCACGTTGTCCGTGCCGTCACCGTTTATTGTAGCCACTCGCCACTGCCCCAGTACTTATGCGCCGCCTTGATTTGGCAGCATTTTATTGGGGGTCAGGTCTATGAATGAATTGTGGCAACAATGTGGCAAAGCCCGCCGTTGAACTCTTTGTGACCCGTTGTTTTGCGGGGGATCGGTGGCGTTTTCATCACAGGTGGCCACATGCGGTTTCGCCTCAATTTTGCCGAGAATGGTGTTTTCGCACCAACGCCGCGACTACGTGCTTTGGAAGGTAAAGGACAAAGTCACCGGCTCTCGACCAGGGGGTGGCGGGAAGGGCCCGGCACTGCGTACGCCAGCTATTGCAGCGCGTTCTATGCCCGCCGTACCTGAGCTGCGCAGGACACGCACCCACGCAATCGACCCATCCGGGGCGATTTGAAACTGAACAATGGCAGACCCCTTCTCATCTTCATAAAGACGCTCTTTCCGTTCGTTCAAAAGCTGAAAGACCGTGCCGGCGTAGTTTGTGGTCGTCGAATTCCCGGTGGAACGAGCGTCAGTAATGGGGTTTCTCCCGACCAGTACGTTGTTGCCTGCATCAGCCAATATATCCAGCCCACTGCGTTGCGCCTGAGACGCCACAGCGGGCTCGGTCGGCTCTTCTGATGTGCTGTCTTGCTCGCCACGCTGTGTCTCGGATGGCCTTTCGGCCGGAGGGCGCAAAGAGCGTGTAACGGCCGTTTCCAACACTGGTTCTTCCTCGACGGCTTCGATTTCCGGCAATTCGGGCGAGGGGACCAGTGCAATTTCCGGTGTGTCAGGTTGTATAGGTTCTTCAAGCAGTTCGGATGGTGCCTCTTCAGCAACTTCGGCCTGTTCTTCTTCCGGGGCATCGGGGGTGCCCTCTGGCGCTTCCGCCTGCTCTGCAGGTGCTGATGGGCTCGGGTCTTCCTCCGAAACCTCCCCGGCGGGCTCCGCTTCTATGACATCAGTTCCTGAATCGGGCGTCAACGTGTCTTGCGGGTTGTCCGAGGCGACCTGCACATCCGTCGTTGGAATGTCTGGTTGAATAGGTTCTGGTAGTTCCGGTGGCTCCGGCACTTCCGCCAGTTCCTCGAACGTATCGCTTTCTTCAACGAATTCCGTTTCTGGTCCCCCATCTTCTTCCGAAATGTTCGGTCCAAAAAAACCAACCCAGCCTGCGCCGTTGATAAACAAAGACACCAGAAAGGCCAAGACGGCCACAATGAGGGAGTTTCTGATCACACGGACACTCGCGCGGGTTTTGGAACTTCGATGTTTCCTGAGCGCAATATAGAGTGCAAATCCCGTCCTCGAAAGACGACGTGACTTTATTTTGATCCGGCGTGGTTTTGGGCACCTCTCCCGACTTCAAATTCCGTGTGAGCAGGGCATTTGAAGCCAGGAACCAGCCACCAAGCGCGACAACTCGTCCCTCAAATAGGCGATTCCTTGCGTTGCCGGGGGCCGGTTTGCAGCCTATTTCTATCGCGTCAAATGGGCGTCTCGCAGCACGGGGCGTTCGCGCCAGGACCCTAAAAACAGGAAAAACCAAGCCTATTTCACCCCTCACTAGGCCGGAAGAGTGTCAAGAATAGTAGACGCTAGTGTAAATTTAAGTTTACAATAATGCTGTCTTTGCTGAGGATGTGAAACGATCGCCAGGAAGAGAATCTTATGAAGAACCGCGCCCAAGAGATTACCCCTATCCCAACCGAATGGATCGGCCCGATCAGCATCACTGGCAACGTGATGAACGAACAGGTCTCTGTTCCAATGGCAACATATGAGACCCCACTCTGGCCGTCGACGGGTCGTGGCGCGCGTGTTTCGCGTCAGGCGGGCGGTGTCCGTTGTACATTAGTCGACGAACGGATGACCCGCTCCGTGGCCGTGCGGGCCAAGAATGGGGAAGAGGCATTTCAGGCTTGGGAAAGCATCAATGCACGTCGTGACGAAATCCAGGCGGTGATCGCAACGACCAGCCGCTTTGCCAAGCTGATCGACATGAACCGTCAGATCGTGGGCAACCTGCTCTTTATCCGGTTCGAATGCGCCACGGGCGATGCCTCGGGCCACAACATGGTGACGGGTGCGGCGGATGCGCTGCTGGGCTGGATATTGGAGCAATACCCACATCTCGAATACGCGACGATCTCCGGCAACATGTGCACCGACAAGAAGACGAGTGCTGTGAACGGCATTCTGGGACGCGGAAAATACGTGGTCGCTGAAATGGAGATCAGCCGTGAGCTTTGCGACAAGCAATTGCGCACCACGCCCGAAAAGATGGCGCAGCTCAACGTCGAAAAGAACCTGATCGGCGGGGTGGTTGCAGGGTCACTGCGCTCAGCCAACGCCCATTTCGCCAATATGCTGCTGGCGTTTTACCTGGCCACTGGCCAGGACGCGGCGAACATCATCGAAGGCAGCCAGGGCATCGTGCATGTCGAGGCCCGCCCTGACAGCATGTACTTCTCATGCACCATGCCCAACCTGATCGTCGGTTCCGTCGGCAGCGGCAAGGGCAACGAGGTTGTTGAACAGAACCTCGCACGACTTGGCTGCAAAGAAGATCGCGAACCGGGTGAAAACGCCCGCCGTCTGGCCGTGCTCTGCGCGGCGACCGTGCTTTGTGGGGAGATTTCCCTGCTAGCTGCCCAGACCAACCCGGGAGAATTGATGCGTACCCATTTCAAGATGGAGCGCGGTTAAGGCCCCGGCAACTGCCAGCCCCGGGGAGAAGGAGAAGACCTCATGACAAAAGTCGGCATCGACAAAATCAGCTTCTATGTCCCCGAACACTACGTCGCGCTCAGCGTCCTCGCGGAAGAGCAGGGCATCGACCCGGACAAGTTCTCGCGCGGGATCGGACAGAACAAAATCGCCATGTGCACCCATGATGAAGATGTCGTGACACTGGCGGCAGAAGCGGCAGCGAAAGTCATTGAAGGCGAAGATGTAGACGCAATCGACACTGTCCTGTTCGCCACCGAGACAGGGATCGACCAGTCCAAAGCGGCGGCGGTCTATGTGCATGAACTTTTGAAGCTGCCGACCCGCTGCCGCGCAGTCGAACTTAAACACGCCTGCTATTCCGGGACGGCGGCGCTGCAACTGGCCTGTGGTCACGTCACGCGCAAACCCAATCGCAAAGTTCTGGTCGTGGCATCGGATGTCTCCCGCTACGACCTCGACACGCCTGCTGAGGCGACCCAGGGCTGCGGCGCTGTGGCGATGCTGGTTTCCGCCAACCCCAAGCTTTTGGAGATCGAACCTGCCTCAGGCTGCTACAGCGAAGACGTGATGGATTTCTGGCGGCCCAACTATCGCAAGACGCCGCTGGTGGATGGCAAATTCTCTACCATGAAGTACCTCAGTGCTCTGCAAGGCGCATGGGAAGACTACCGCGACAACGAGGGCCGTGCGTTTAATGAGATTGCACAGTTCTGCTATCACCTGCCTTTCACCCGCATGGGCGCAAAGGCGCATCGCCAGCTTGCATCCATGAATAAGGCGCAGAACGATCCGGGCGTGACAGAGCCGGGCATGATGTATAACCGCGACGTGGGCAATTGCTATGCCGCCGCGCTCTATGTCTCGCTGACCTCCGCGTTGGAAAACACGGATGCCGATCTGACCGGCCGTGCCGTAGGCCTCTTCAGCTATGGCTCCGGTGCTGTTGCGGAATACTTCTCCGCAAAAGTCCTGCCTGGCTACAAAGAGCGGCTCTTCAAAGAGCATCACCAAAACCTGCTTGAGAACCGCACGGCGCTGACCTATGCCCAATATCGCGACATCTGGCACGCGCCCGACCCGCAGGACGGGTTGACCCACATCATGCCGAATGCCGCGCGGGGACGGTTTAGGTTGAGCCATATTGATGAGCACAAGCGCCATTACGAAGCCGCCTGACGCCGACGGCGCACGCGCGCCGGGCAAGCTGATCCTGTCAGGGGAACACTCCGTTGTGTACGGATGTCCTGCCGTGGTGGTGGCCATCGCGCGGTACATCGACGTGTGGTTCACGCCGCTGCACAAGACAAACGGGCTGCAGACGGCGTTTGAAACCCTTGCGCCGCGCTCGTTTTACCCGCTCGACGTTTTGAAAGGCTTCAAGGAAGGCCTCGACAAACGTTTTGATGAGTTCATGCGCGGTGAGCTGCCGGTTCAGAAAATCCTCAGCAAACCCGACGATCTGGCGATCTACACGCTGACATCACTCTTGCCCAAGATCCCGGCATTTGGCTCTCAGGACGGGATGCCTTTGCCGATCCCTGGGCAGTTGACATCGCGCTCTGACATGCCTTTGGGCGCCGGCATGGGGTCCTCTGCGGCGGTGGTCGCGGCGACCATCGTGCTTTATGAACATCTCCTCAGCATGTCCCAAAGCACCGAGGACCGCTTTCAGAAAGTACGCTTCTGCGAACGCCTTCAGCATGGCAAGGGCAGCGCGATCGATGCGTCTGCTGTTGTTTTTGGCGGCATGAACCGCGTGCAGGGCGATGACGTGCGGCAGTTGACGCTGCCCGAAGAACACTCGCTGGTGCGTTCTGACGGATGGTACTGGGTGCTGCACGGCACACCGGTATCGAAAACCGGGGAATGCGTGGCACGGGTCCGGTCGCTGCATGGCAACAACGCGGGCCTTTGGGACGAATTCACGATGTGCACCACGGCCTTTGAACAGGTGCTGGCCGATGACAGTGATCCCCGCGATGTCATCCGTGAAAACCAGCGATTGCTTGATCATATCGGCGTCGTGCCCACACCGTCCGCGCGGTTTGTATCCGCGGTAGAAGAAAGCGGTGGTGCCGCGAAGATTTCCGGTGCCGGCGCTGTACAGGGTGAGAATGGTGGGGCGATGGTCGTCTATCACCCTGACCCTGAGGCAATGGCGGCTCTGATGGCCAAGTACCCTGATCGCCAGTGGGACAAGTTGCAAATGGCGCAGGACGGCGCGCGCCTGACACCGGCGGCGCGCTCGACCCTGGCCGCTGCGCAGTAATGAAAGCGGATGTCACCGTGTCCGCGCCCGGCTCAATCATGATCACGGGCGAACATGCGGTGGTTTACGGACATCCCGCGATTGTCGCGGCGATAGAGCAGCGCGTGACGGTGCGGCTTGAGGGCCATGATGAAAATCTGCTGCGCATCACCTCCGAGATTGCCGAGCCATTCTCCGCGCCTATGGATGCACTTGTGACCGACGGTCCCTACCGCTTCGTCATCGCAGCAGTTCTGGCCCATCGGGATAGGCTTCCCAGCGGTTTGAAGATCGACATCCGCTCCGAGATTGATCCGACTTTGGGGTTTGGGTCTTCGGCGGCTGTAACGGTGGCTGTGCTGGCCGCGCTGGCAGGTGTAGCCAATCCAGAGTTGCGCGACCAGGCTCTGCGCATCGTGCGTGACCTGCAAGGCAGTGGCAGTGGCGCGGACCTTGCGGCCAGCCTGCATGGCGGGGTGCTGTCCTACCGGATCGCTGAGGGCGCACCGGCGGACGTACAAGCCTTGCCCTTGCCGCCGCAACTGTCGCTGTTCAACGTGGGCTATAAAACCCCCACAGGCGAGGTGCTGGCCAGCGTCGCTGCCAAGCGGGAGGAGAACCCGGCAGAGATTGATGCGGTCTATCGCGATATGGGCACTGTGGCTGGGCAAACAATTGAATTGGCGCGCAAGGGTGATTGGCCCGCTACCGGTCCGCATCTAAGCGCCTATCAAAAATTGATGGCCCGGCTGGGCGTGTCCGACACTGCGCTGGATGCGGCTGTGTCGCGCGCCGAAAAGGGCAGCGCCGTAATCGGCGCGAAAATCTCAGGTTCGGGCCTGGGTGACTGTGTGCTGGCAATGGGGGCGGTGCCCGACGGGTTCACGCCAGTGTCCGTGGCGCAGAAGGGGGTGGTGTTCCATGACGCCTGAGGCCATCTTTGACCGGTTCGTGCCGCGACCAGTGGGTGATGTGCAAACGTCCAAGGTGTACGCACCGTCCAACATCGCACTCTCGAAATACTGGGGCAAACGCGACGCGGCGCTGAACTTGCCGCTCAATTCCTCGCTGTCAATCTCCCTCGGGCGTTGGGGAACGGAAACGTCCATTGAACCCGCCGCGACAGATAAACTGACCTTCAACGGCGAGGTTCTTGGCGCCTCCGATCCTACCGCCTCCAAGGTCTGGCGCTTCGTGGATATTTTCTGCGGAACAGACCGCGCACCTATACACGTCACCACAACCAATTCCATTCCAACGGCCGCGGGGTTGGCGTCATCGGCCAGCGGGTTTGCCGCACTGACCATGGCGCTGGACAAGGCGTTCTCAACAGACCTGCCCAAAGAGACCCTCAGCATGCTGGCCCGCTTTGGCAGCGGCAGCGCGACGCGATCGTTCTGGCACGGGTTCGTGCGCTGGGACCGGGGCGATGATGAAGACGGATCAGACAGTCATGGTCGCCAGATCGAAGTTGCGGGGTCAAACCTCCACGTCGCCATTGTTGCAGTGGATACCGGCCCGAAGGCGCAAACCTCCCGCGACGGTATGAACCACACCGTCGCCACCAGCCCCCTTTTCGCGGCCTGGCCAGACCGGGCAGAGGCAGACTGCAAAGCTATCGAAGCCGCCATTTTGGAAGATGACTTCGAAACGCTTGGTCAACTGGCAGAGGCCAACGCACTGGCCATGCACGCCACGATGATGGCCGCACGCCCGGCGCTGACCTATCTCGAACCTGGCTCGTGGGAGGTGCTCGAACGCCTCTGGCAGGCCCGTGCCAACGGGTTAAAAGCCTATGCGACCGTGGACGCAGGGGCCAATGTCAAACTGATCTTCCGCGCCGCAGATGCCGGTGCCGTCACCGAGGTTTTCCCCACCGCACTCATCATCGACCCGTTCGAGCGGCCTTAGAAAATTCGCAGAATTTTCTTTCCTGCTCATCACAAGTGCCCCTCAGCCCGGGTGTTCGTCGTCTTCCTCAAGCGAAAACACAATCGCAGTTGTTTTCGGCACCGGGACAAACTCTGCGCGCTCCTCGTATTCGACCGATTTGCGCATGAAGAGACGCGCACAGGTGAAAACAGCAAGGATCAGCAGAACCACCGCAATGAAGGCGAAGAGCCCACCGCTCTGGTCCGGCCCCATGAAAAGGGAGGCCGCTATCGGCCCGAGGGCTGCACCGGTCGAATAGGCCAAAAGAAGGCCACTGCTTACCTCGACCATTTTGGAATTGGGCGCGTAGTCATTGGCATGTGACAGGCACATGGCATAAAGCGGCACCATCAATGCGCCATGGGCGACCGCTACGCCGAAGATGGCCCAATCCGCCGTCATCTCCACGAAGCCGATCACGATCCCACTGACGAACGCCCCGAACGCAAGCGCGGCGATGATGTAGCGGCGATCAATCCTGTCGCTTAGCCATCCAAGCGGCCATTGCGACAGCGTTCCACCCAACACGAAGGCCGCCATCAAAAGCGCGACATCCGCCACATCAAAGTTGCGTTGTTGCGCAAAGACCGGCCCCAGCGACCAGAACGCGCCTTCCGCGGTGCCAACCAGAAAACACCCGACCAAACCTACCGGCGAAAGACGGTAGAGGCTGGGTATGTTGATCTTCGCCGTGGTGATCGGCGCAGGAGACACGACGCGCACCAACGTCAAAGGAACAATCGCCAGGCAAACAAGTATAGCCACCACCATGAAGGCCTGATCATCCTCAACCGCATAGAGATTGACCAACAGCTGCCCGAAGATCGTCAGCATGTTGGACACGATAATGTAGGCTGACAAAACCCGACCCCGGTTCGCGTTGTCGGACTGATCGTTGAGCCAACTTTCGATCACAACGAAAAGCGCGGCAAAGGCAATGCCATGCAAGAACCGCAAAAGCGCCCAGACATATGGGTCAGGCAAGATCGGGAAGGTCAGCGATAGCGCCGTCGTTATGGCCGCGATGCCAGCAAATGTCTGAATGTGGCCCGAAGATTTGATGATCCTCGGACACCAGAAACAGCCGATAGCAAAACCCGCGAAGTAAGCCGTGCCCAATGACCCGATGAGCACGACGGAAAACCCTTCCGCGTCCGCCCGAAGCGGAAACATCGTTTGAAAGAGCCCATTGCCCGCAACAAGAAACCCCACGCAAAACAGGATCGCGATGATCGAGCGGGTGTGGGAGCCTTGCATTCCGACAGGGCTATTCGAGGTCAAGGAACGCGGCCTCCCTCTCAGGTTGGATCACATACGGCGTGGCATCCGCAGCTTCGCAGCATCCAGCTTGATTGGGAAACGCAATCTCACTTTGGCATCCGCTTCTCGGCCCAGATAGTTTGGGAAGTGATCAGCCATCATCTCTTTGACCTGCACCTGACTTTGCTCAAAGAGGCTTTTGGAGCCTTCAGTCTCCCATTGTCCGGCCGCAGAACGGTCCATAAGCGTGGGATACAAATACTCGGATTCCATAACTTCCAGCGTCTGCGCATTGCCCAGGTAGTGGCCTGGATTGATCGCGCATTCGTGGATCGTGTCGACCGAAAGAGTGTCGTCGCTGATCTCAATCCCGCGCAGGGTGCGGGCAATCGCGCCGATCATCTCATTGTCGATCACCATGGATTCGAAACTGCATCCCATCAGGCTGCCCATCATACCACCCACTTCGCAGAGCCGGTTTGCGCCAGCATGTGCCGCCAGCGTATAGGTCAGCGCCTTCTCGAACCCGTATTGCGCATCCGGCATTTTCGCATCGGTCATCCCGCACCCGACAGAGTTTGGCAGGTCGTAGAAATTGCCCATCTGAACCGCGGCTGCGGCGAGGATGGCTTGCTCTCCACTGCCCCCGGTGAAGGATCCGGTGCGCAGGTCAGTGATGAAGGGCCACGCGGCAAAAGACACCGCGCAACCTGGGTTGATCAGATTGACGACAGCGACACAGGCCAGCGTTTCGGCCACCACCTGCGCGAGGATACCTGCCAGCGGGGCAGGGGCCGTCGCGCCCGATTGTGGTGCGACGGCAATGTCGCTGGTCAGTCCAAGTCGGCTTGCGTCAATCAGCGTCTCAAGGTTCTCCTGCCCAAAGCGTAGCGGGGACACAATCGGACAGCCGCCAAAGATCACGGAGGGCTTTTTCAGAAATTCACCTTCCCCGCCCGAGGCGAGATCAAAAATCTCAATGGCTGGTTTGATATGCTCTCGCTTTCGAAAGGACATGCAGGCTGGTTTTTCTGAACCCGCCATCATCGCATAGATCTGCGTCATATCATGCTCAAAATCGTCCGGCACGTCGGTGGCCAGCACCGTGGCCCCCAGCATGTGGTAGTTATCAAGCGCATCCACGAGGCGCGAGAAGTCATAGATGTCCTGCGCGGTGGAAGGGCGATAAGTTCGCGTCTGTGCCTCAAACGTCGTCACCGCCGTCCCGGAATTCGAAAAGAACACGTGGTTCTTGCGGCAGTGAATATCGTCCTTGCCCGCACGGCTGCCACGCGCATGCACGTAGTATTCGTTGGCCGCAACGCTCAACAGGTCTTCCATCAATACCCGTGGAAAACACAGTCGCCCATTGTCTTGCAAGACGGCTCCTTTCGGCAGCACGATGTCCAAAAGCTCAGGTGTCGGGTCGCCAAGCCCAGTCCGCTCCAGAATGGTCAACGCCGCATCGTGCACCTTTTCCATGTCGCGTTGGGTAAGCGGCAGGAACTTCCCGCCTTCAATCCCCGGCCAGATTGCGGGTGAGGGCGCCGCGGACTCGCGCTGTGCCACCCGTGCCGCGCGTCCGGCACCTCTGCGCCTGGCTCTCGTCGCTTGCTGAACATCAGTCATTCTGCTGCTCCTTTGACCTGAAGGGTGTGGGCCCAGTCCGGACGTTCTGTCATCTCTCGCCGGAATTGGGTGGCAGTGATCTCAGCCTCATCGGCATCAAGAGAACGCGCCGCCAAATGTCCCGAATACGTCGCATCAGCGATCAGGCCGGGGGCGAGGGCATCGCCGATCAGTTCAACCGCCACGTCGTGGTTTTTAAGGTCTTCCGCGAGAGTGGTATTGGCCTGACGCGCTGTGACAAGGATGAGTGTGTCACACGGGATCACCCGCGTTGCGCCGCCATAAATGGATGAGACCTCGATTGCGTTCTCTTCCGTCCCACAAGTCTTGCTGGAGAGCTGCAGATCAAGTCCGCGCTCTGTCAGTTCAGCCTGCAGCTTTTCCTGCTCCAGCGTGAAAGTGGTGAAGGGCGCGACGATGCTCGCCGTCGAAAGGAAAACTGGATCGAGCTGCGCCAGATGGCTGGTCAGCGTGCCGCCCATATATCCGTGATCGTCGTCATAGATGACCACGCGGCCTTTCGGCTCCACGCCGTTCATGATGTCGTCCGGGGTCAGGACCTGTAGGCTCGGATGCCACGCAATGGGTTCAAAATGCGTCCGCCCGGTCCCGTCCTTACGCCATATGGAACCCGTCGCGACAAAGACCTTACCCACACCCAGCTCCGCCACCATCTCAGCATTGACCGTGCTTTCGGTGAACATGTTCACATTGGGCATCTGGCGCAGCTCATAAAGCCGGTTGTCGACAACACGCCGCCACGGGTTGAGTCCTTTCAAGGTGCTCTCCCGCAACGCCCGACCGCCAAAGTTCTCCCGTTCTTCAGCAAGCGTCACGGGGTACCCACGACGCCCCAACTGCAGCGCGCATTCCAATCCGGCCGGGCCTGATCCCACAACCAGACACTCGGTGTCCGAGGCT
This sequence comes from uncultured Roseovarius sp., assembly GCA_963422235.2. Taxonomy (GTDB): domain Bacteria; phylum Pseudomonadota; class Alphaproteobacteria; order Rhodobacterales; family Rhodobacteraceae; genus Roseovarius. The sequence goes on along the minus strand of CAXMWV010000002.1, from coordinate 141,709 downwards.
TTCGTATCAGTGACCTCCGGGTCCCAACCGCGCCGCCATTCATCTCCCATCGTGGGGTTCTGCGTACACCGGATCGGCACGCCAAACCCTTCACAGCTGGCACAAATGTTGCAGCCGATACACTCGCGAATATCCTCGATCCGACCTTCCTTGATCTTCGTGGGCAGGTAGGGATCGGCAATCGACGGTCGCGCCGCACCGATGAAATCCAGCACCCCATCGCGCATCAGTTTGACCATCAGATCAGGCGAGGAATATCGCCCTACACCGACCACCGGCTTGCCCGTGGTCTCCTTAACGAAGCTCATGTACTCAACCTGCCGGCCTTCATTGGGCTCAAACCGTGATGACAGCGTATCATTCGTCCAGTCGGAAACATTTACGTCCCAAAGATCCGGCAGGTCGGCCAGATACTCCACCACCGCGCGACCCTCTTCCTGAGCTTGCATTCCGCCCGCGCCGAGGTTCTCATCCAACGCCAGGCGCAACGCGACGGCGCATTGATCGCCAACCTCGTCCTTGGTCTCCTCCAACAGCTCTTTGATCAGCCGCGCCCGGTTTTCCAGCGATCCGCCGTATTCATCCGTCCGCTGATTGTAGCGCGAAAGCAAAAAATGTTGCGGCAAGCACATCTCATGCCCGGCATAGACGTAAATGATGTCGAACCCCGCACGTTTGGCATTGCGCGCCGCCGTCCGGTGCCACTTGCGCAACTCGCGAATGTCAGTCCGATCCATCGTGCGGGCCATCTTGGGGTAGCCATCTGCCAGTTGTCGTTCCGCCACCGTCAACACGGGCAGACGGGTGTAGAGGTTGCTGGCCATGTGCCCGTTATGGACAAGCTCGATCCCCGCGAGTGACCCTTCGCGATGCACCGCGTCGACCATCAGTGACAGGGCAGGGATGTCGCGCTCATCCCAAAGGCGCTGTTCATGGTAAGGGGAGAGATCGGTTGAGGGATGAATTTCGCACTCCTCGGTGCAGACCACACCCCAGCCCCCGCGTGCCTTGGTGCCGCGCATGGCGGCATGGGCCTGTGGCCGCAAATGGCCCATCCCACAGGCATGGGGCACCTGGTAAAACCGGTTGGGTGCAGTGACCGGGCCGACTTCTACGGCGTCAAACAGCGTTGCGTACTGTGTCATGCCCTCAGCCCTCTTGCGTGCCCTGCTGTGCTGCAATGATCCGCGTGGCGCTTGGCCAGTCACAGATCTTGCGCTTTGCAATGTGGTAAACGATCGTTTACACTTAGAGCAGAAAACCATGCCCGCCGTCAAGAACGACGGTAGCTGGTCGATATTGCTGAATAGTATTCAGTGCTTAGGAGTGTTTTGGATGCCCAAACCCGCCACCGAACGCCTGATCGAAGGGACGATTCGATCCATCACCAAGCACGGGCTTGAGGGGATCACCGTCACCAATATCGTCGCCGAGGCTGGCCTGACGCGGGCCATGATCATGAAAACCTTCGGCAACAAGGAGGCCTTGCTTCATGCCACGGCGGAGCGGTTCGGCGAGATGTATTTTAACACCTTCCACGCACTGACCAAGGACGCAGGCCCCGATCCGAAAGACATTGTTCGTGCCATGATCCGCGCGGATCTACATGCGGATTTGCTCAACGCCGAAACGGTCTCCGTTCTGGCGGTTATGCGCAGCTTGGCGCAGAGCGATCCGGAGATCCGCAAGTTCTCCTCCACCCGCGACCGTCGGCTCAGGACCGACTACGCCCGCGCCATCGCCGCCACATTAAACCGTCCCGATCCAGACGGGACACTCGCCAAAGATCTCGCCACAGCGACCATCGCCATGCTTGAAGGCTTATGGGCGGATTACTTTCTCTTCACGGATCAGTTTGATCGGAAAAAAGCCGAGAGCCTCGTCATGATGTTGTTAGAGCCATACTGGACAGACGACTGAGACGTCTGACGAAAAGGTCACGGGTATTTTCGAGGGAAAGGTGGCAGCCCGTAGGGGAATCGAACCCCTCTTTCCAGGTTGAAAACCTGGCGTCCTAACCGATAGACGAACGGGCCACGCTTTGCGTGAGGCGTTGATTATGAAAATCCATGGATCAGCGCAAGGGGATTCTTACGAAAACATGCAGCAGACAGAGCGTCGACTTGCGTGGCGGGGCACAGGCAGAGATCAGGCCGGGCTGGCATCCTCAAGACGCAGCTGCACGCTCTGCCGCCCGCCCCATGTGTTGATGTCCAGACGCCCCGCCAGATGAAAGCGCGCACCGCCGTGTTGCATCAGGCGCGGGCCTATCGGGCCATCGAAGGCCCCGAAGGCGATGGCATCAAGCTGCGGCCCGGTTCCGTCGCTGAACCGCAGCTTCAGGTGGCTGTCACCCACCTGCTTGGCAAAACTGATCGCCATATCTGCAAAGGCGTAACGCGGGCCTGCCGCGCCTGCGCCGAAGGGACCAGCCGTTTCAATCTGGTGAACCAACTCAGGCGTCGCCGCGCCAGACATCAACAGCCCGTCCAGCTTCAGATCAGCAGGCCCGCTCTCCCCTGCACCTTGTCGCGCAAGCAGTTCCGACAGGCGTGCCATGGCCGGTTCCAACTGGTCACGATGCACGGTCAGGCCCGCCGCCATTCGGTGTCCGCCGCCTTTGATCAGCAATCCTTCGGCCGCCAACCGCTGGATCGACGCGCCAAGGTCCACGCCGCTGACCGATCGGCCAGAGCCTTTGCCTTCGTCGCCGTCAAACCCGATCACGACCGAGGGACGGTTGGTGGCTTCCTTCAACCGGCTTGCGACAATGCCCACGACACCCGGATGCCAGCCCACTTCCGCAGCCCAGATCAGCGGTGCGTCGAGGCCTCTCTCCTCGGCCTGTGTCATGGCCGCATCGCGCACCCGCGCTTCGATCTCGCGTCGCTCAGAATTGAGCTGATCCAGCCGTTCGGCCATGGCGGACGCCTCCGCCGGGTTGGTCGCGGCCAGCAACCTGGCGCCCAGATCGGCCTTTCCAATGCGCCCGCCGGCATTCACACGGGGGCCCAGCACAAAACCCAAATGATAGGAGGTGGGCGCAGCATCCAGCCGGGCCACATCGGAAAGCGCCACAAGTCCCGGGCGTCGGCGCTCAGCCATGACCTTCAACCCTTGCCGGACGAACGCGCGGTTCACGCCTTTGAGCGGGGCCACATCGGCCACGGTGGCCAGGGCGACAAGATCGAGCATGGCCATCAGATCCGGGCCTTTGCGCCCGGCCTCGCGCAGCTGCCGCCCGGCTTCAACCAGCATCAGGAACACGACGGCGGCAGCGCAGAGATGCCCCAGATCGCCCGGCTCATCCTGCCGGTTGGGGTTCACCACGGCCAAGGCATCCGGCAGCGTTTCGCCGCCCAGGTGATGATCCAACACAATCACATCCGCGCCCTTCGCCGCCGCGATAGCGTCATGGCTCAGTGTCCCGCAATCAACGCAGATGATTAGGTCATGGTTCGCGGCGAGATCAGACATGGCGGTGGGGTTAGGGCCGTAGCCTTCATCAATCCGGTCTGGGATATAAAGCGTGGCGGGCAAATCCTGTTGGCGCAGCCAATCGATCAGCAATGCCGCCGAACTGCCACCATCGACATCGTAATCAGCAAAGATCGCGATACGACCTTTGCGGTCGACCTCCTGCAGAAAGCGACCAGCAGCGGTTTCCATGTCCTTTAAACTGCGCGGGTCGGGCAGCAAGTCGCGCAGCTTGGGGTCGAGGTAACCCGCCACCTCCTCCGGTGGCACGCCAAGACGCGCCAAGGTCTGGCAGAGGGGGCGAGGCAGGTTGGGTGATTGCGCGAGTGCTTCGGCCTGCCGATCAACATCCGCTCCGGGTCCGATCCAGCGGCGCCCAGTCAGGGAGGTTTCGACATTGAGGAACGCGTCTTGCGGCATGACCTGACCGTGGCACAGAAACCTTGCGATTTAAATGCCCGGGCTTCGCCCTCGGCTCACTTGGGTCAGAGCGGGTGGCGGCACGTCATGCGGCGGCGCTCACCGGTTTTGGAGCGCAACAGCATCGTGTCGGTTTCGATGTACCCGTTGCCCAGTTTCAGGCCTGCCACCATCGAGCCTTGCGTCACACCTGTTGCGGCAAAGATCACATCGTCCGTCACCATCTCATCACGCGCATAGATGCGGTCCAGATCGGTGATCCCTGCCTTGGCCGCGCGGCCACGTTCATCGTCGTTGCGGAACAAAAGCCGACCCCAGATTTGACCGCCCAGACATTTCAATGCACCCGCGGCCAGTACACCTTCTGGTGCGCCGCCGGAGCCCATATACATGTCGATGCCGGTGGTTTCCGCGTCTGAGCAATGGATCACACCCGCGACATCGCCATCGCCGATAAGGTAGACAGACGCACCCACGGCACGCAGCTCAGCAATCGCATCCTGATGGCGCGGGCGTTCGAGGACACACACGGTGATGTCGGATGCCGCCACGCCCTTGGCTTTGGCCAGTGCTTCCACCCGTTCCTTGGGCGACATGTCCAGCGACACCACGTCTTTGGGATAGCCCGGCCCAACGGCCAGTTTGTCCATGTAGACATCCGGCGCGTGCAGCATGGTTCCGCGCGGGGCCATGGAAATCACGGTCAACGCGTTTGGCATGGCCTTGGCGGTAATGGTTGTGCCTTCCAACGGGTCGAGCGCGATATCAACTCCGGGACCGTTGCCTGTGCCAACCTCTTCACCAATGTAAAGCATCGGCGCTTCATCGCGTTCGCCTTCACCGATCACCACGACGCCTGCGATATCCAGCTTGCCCAGTTCTTCGCGCATCGCGTTGACGGCGGCCTGATCTGCAGCTTTTTCATCTCCACGCCCAATCAGCGGACGGCAGGCGAGGGCGGCTTGCTCTGCCACGCGGGCGAGGCCAAGGGACAGCAGGGCATCGTCAAATTCGGCGGGCATGGGCGTTCCTTTTTTCTTTCTATCGGGCCGCAGCTTTAGCGAGGTGGGCGTTTTGGCACAAGCATCCTGTGTACTAGGATGCTGGGATGGTCGCGCGCGTCCGCCTATTCGGGCAGGCTCGCTTGAAATTTGGTCAGACTGTCTCGATGCGCAGCGCGACAGGCTCTCCGGTCACGACGTCAAGGCCGGTCATGCCTGCGACGGCGGCGTCGAGCGCGTCACTCGTGGTTTTGTGCGTGACGATCAGGATGGGGGCCGCGCTGTCATCATGACGGTACTGCCGCATGCGGTCGATGGACACGCCCGCATCCCCCAGAACGCGTGCCAGCTTTGCCAGTGCACCGGGTTTATCCTCAAGCGCCAAACGCAGGTAGTAAGGTGCGGGCGTCGCCGTTTTGGCTGGGGCTGCTTTTTCGAGGGATGCAGCAGGCACACCAAACGTGCTGAGCCGGAAGCCGCGCGCGATATCCATCACATCGCCCATAACGGCGCTCGCCGTGGGCCCTTCGCCCGCGCCCGGTCCGCGCAGGACAACCTGTTCCACCTGGTCGCCTTCCAGCACCACCATGTTGGTGCCGCCCTCTAGCTGACCCAGAGGGCTTGTCGCCGGGACAAGGCAGGGCGACATGCGCTGCTCCAATCCACGGCCCGTCATCTGCGCCACGCCCAGAAGTTTGATCCGGTAGCCCATATCGGCCGCCTGATGAATGTCGTCGATTGTAATGCGTTGAATGCCCTGCAGCTCCACGGCATCGAAATCAACCTGAACGCCAAACGCGACTGCGGCCAGAAGCGCCAGCTTGTGCCCGGCATCAATGCCGCCCACATCCAACGTCGGGTCTGCTTCCAGATAGCCAAGCGCGTCGGCTTCGGCAAAAACCTCGTCATACGGCAGGCCCGCAGATTGCATCCGGGTCAGGATGTAGTTGCAGGTGCCATTCATCACGCCCATGACGCGGGTCATGTCATTGCCGGAAAGGCCCTCGGTCAGGGCTTTGATCACCGGGATCCCGCCCGCAACAGCCGCTTCAAACCGCAACACGACCCCGTTGTCTTCGGCCAATTGCGCCAGTGCTTGGCCATGATGGGCCAGCATGGCCTTGTTGGCGGTGACGACATGTTTGCCAGCCTTGAGCGCGGCCTCAACGGAGGCTTTCGCAGGCCCATCGCTGCCGCCCATCAGTTCGACATACACATCCACATCTTCCCGCGTGGCCAGGGCAACCGGGTCATCTTCCCACGCATATTGCGACAGGTTCACGCCGCGATCCTTGTCTTTGCTGCGTGCGGATACGGCGGTGATCGTCACCGGCTGACCGGCGCGGTCTGCCAGAAGGTTGGCCTTCTGACGCACGATTTTGACGACACCGGCGCCGACGGTGCCAAGGCCCGCGATGCCAAGACGTAAGGCGGTAGACATGGACACGCTCCGATCAGGCTAAAACTGCTTCGCTTGGCGTCTACTACCAAGCGGCGTGCGGTGCAACGCAGACCTGTGAGATGTTTGAAGTGATGGTCAAGATGACGAAGACTTGGCGGTCCAGATCAGACTTCTTCGTCTTCAATTTCAATCGTCTGATCAAGGCGATCGCGACTTTCTTCGTCGATCACGTCACCTTGCTTCAGGCTGGCGGCACGAGCACGCAGGGCGTTGGCGCGATTGTCGATCTGTTCGGCTTGGGCAAGGATCGGCTGTTCGCGCGGCTCAATCGGTCCGGTGGCCACTTGCGCGCGCAAATCCTCGGCAGGCAGAAGTGCGGGGAAGTCGGCGTTTTTGGCATCTGCACTGATGCTGGCGTCCAATTGCGGAAACGCCGTGCACGCCCCGAGGGAGGCGGCGATGGACAAAACGGCAATTGCGCGGATCATGGTCACTCTCGTCATAGGACTGGCCCTGCTCTTACATGCCACTTTTCCCACGCTGCACGCAAGCAGGGATTGATTTGAACGCATGTTCAGATAATGCTGGACCACATGGCGAGAACCCAAGGCTCACATTCAGAGATCACCGGCCCCAAGCTGCGGCAAGCGGCCCGCGCGCTGTTTGCCAAACATGGCTATGCCGCTGTTTCCATGCGCCAAATTGCGTCTGAAATCGGTGTCCAGGCCGGGGCGCTTTACAATTACATCCCCGACAAGCAAACGCTGCTCTTCGAGCTGATGAAAACACACATGGATGAGCTGCTTGTCGCCTATGATGCCTTGTCTCAAGAAGGCACCGCTCGTGAGCGTCTGGAACAGTTCGTGCGGTTTCACATCCGCTACCACACAGAACGGCCCGATGCTGTTTTCATTGCCTATATGGAGCTGCGCAACCTGTCGGAAGAAAACTTCGATGTAATTGAGGCGTTGCGGCGAGCCTATGAGGCGCGGCTGGAGGCGATTTTGACTGCCGGACTTCAAGACAAGGTATTCGGCCCAAACGACACACGCATCACGGCCATGGCTCTCATTGCCATGTGCAACGGCGTGAACACGTGGTTTCGGGAAGGCGGTCGGCTCAGCATGAGCGACGTGCAGGATCTTTATTGGGACATGGTGCAAAAAACCGTAGCAGCCTAGCCCGTTCGCCGTGTTTTCCCTCTCGCAGCTTGCCGTCAAAGCAGGTATCTGACCCCCGAAAGGGAGAGGACCATGTCCGACAAGGTGATCACAGAACTCTACGCCTCAACCTCGCGCCGGTATCTTGGGGTGGGGATGTTGCTGATCCTTGGGGCGTTGCTTGTGTACACGGCCTTGGCCCACCCGCCCGGTGACATTGGCTGGCAGATTTTCCTGATCGCCACCGGCATGATGTTTCTGTGGATGGCAGAGCGTATGCGTCAGGCCACACAGTACGGCGTCGAACTGACCGAAGAAGGCCTGCGAAGCTCCGATGGCGAAGTGATTGCCACGATGGATCAGATCCACTCTGTCGACCGCGGCATTTTCGTCTTCAAGCCTTCAAATGGCTTTATCGTCAGGCTGAGGTCTTCCGCCTCCGCGCGTTGGCGGCCCGGCGTCTGGTGGCGCATGGGGTCGCGCATCGGGATCGGTGGCGTCACTCCTGGGGGTCAGGGAAAAGTCATGGCGGACCTGCTGGCCGCCATGCTTCTAAAGCGTGACAAGGGTGAGGATATCTTCGATCTTTGACCGCTCAGCTGCAGGAATCGAAGCAAAGCTGCGGGGCAAAGCGGATGCTGGTGAACACCCGCGTGTCGATGGTCAGATCGTTGGAAATGCCAATGTCGAAGATCGTGTTGTAATCGGACTCTGACTCCACAAGGATCACCTGCTCGCCGTCATCCAGAATGGGCAGAATGTCATGGTCATTGCGCACGTCGTTGTTGACCAGAACGCTCATCCCGCCGTGTCCACGGATTTCCGACCAAACCAGCTCGTAGACGTTGTTGTCTTCGTCAAAGCTAATGACGGAGACGCGCAACTGATTGGTGCCAGCGTCACTTGCAATCTCGTTGAACAGCGTCATGGCGTTGTCCATGTAAGTATCTGTCACAACAGCATTTTCGCGCGACAGCATATCCGCGATCGTATAGGTCGCCTTGTCCCGGGCGCTTTTGTAGCGGTGCAATTCGAAGAACTCGAACATCGCCGTCAGACCCCAGAACAACATCGGCAGGGTCATCACGGTTTCCACCATCACGGTACCACGCGTATCTTCGCAGAAATCGCGGATGTAGGATTTGATAACTGGCCAGTACATCTTACAAAGGCTCCTGAACAAAGGCGCTGGTGACGATGACAGCGGCTTCTCCACTGGCGTCTTTCTCAACAGCGGACCCAAGCAATTCGTCGGGGAAAAGCGGCGTGTACCGCAGGCAAGCCCGCAGTAGCATCAGCTCATTTTCCTGACCCGGCGTGAACTCGCGAACCGGCTTCGTGGGTTCGGCGCTATCCGTGCAGTCGGCCGTTGTATCCAGCGCGCTGAACGAACGGATGTCAGCAGACCGCATTTCCAGCTGCAACTTGCTGGTGCAATCAAGCAGCATCAGGGAATTGTCGCAGATCAACTCCTTAATATCGTCATGCTGCGGGGCCGTCCCTGTGCCAAGACGGATTTCCCGTACCGCAAGATCAAGACCGCGCTCCAGCAACGTGTGGCGCAGCGTGACCATGCCCAGCTCGATCGACAGGATCATGACCGAGATGTAGAACGGCATCACCAGGATAAATTCCACCGAGGCGGTGCCGCTCTCATCTCGCGCGAAACCGCGCAGGTAGGCCTTTAGACTACGGATCATTGTGTCAGCCTCAGGTTCTTCACGTTGGACGCGATTGAGTTGAAGGCCGCGCTGATGTCATCACTGTCAGCCGGGTAGTAGTGGTTGAGGCTCGAGGCACAGCCTTCCAGCTGTGTCTCGGCATTGCCACCGGCTGTGATTTCATAACCAATCGTATAGATGACCACGCTGCCACTTTTGGCCGCCGCGCAGATGGCCTGCATTTGCGTGTCTTTGATCGTACCAGAGTCGATCGAGGACCAGCGGTAATCGTTCCAAGGGCCACTATGGCTGTAATCGTACACGTAATCAGGTGTCATCAGACCCCAGGCCTCTTCCCAGCTCAGACGCTCTAAGCTGACAAAATCATCGTCATCCTGGAAATCCTCGAAATCACTGTCATAAACCCAGTATTGAGAATTCCACCAGTATCCGATGTCCGGACCGACCGTCTCAGTGTCGAGCCATTCGTCCCAGTACGAGTCGTAGAGGTAATAGGCGGACTGTTCAGGGCCCGGAGTTACTGTATATTCGCAGGTCCACTTGTCGTTGCTGCACCGCGATTCATCGTAGGAATACCGGATGTCGACGCCGTTTTTCTTGTATCTCCAGGCATAGTCGAACGTAGTAACCGTTTCCTGCCATGTCAGACGATACAAGTCTGAATTGTCGCCGACATAGCTACCGCCTTCGTCAAAGACATAGGACTCGGTATTCTCACCGTCGGCCATAAGGACCAGAACTTTAAGGGTTTCAGCCTCGCCTTGTACGGCCGGTACAGCGTCCAAAGATGCGTCAACAACACCGGCCACCTGAAGGTCGTCCACGACATCCTGGAAATCAGAATGCAGAAGCGCCGCACCCCATTTCAATCCGATGTGGGTGGACGTTCGACCATCCGACGTCATCGCATTGATATGCGTGTGAAGGGCCGTTTCGTTTATCGAGTACGGCAAAATCTCCGCGTTGTCGTCATTGTAGCACGACCGGTAGAAATCATTGAAATCGTTGAACCCACCGTAAAGCGATGTGAAGATTTCCTGCTCATAGGACACGTCCGGGTCGATCGACATGTCGCTGTAATCGCTGTCGGCAAACCGAAGGCAAGTTGAGTATTCGTGCGTCTGATTGACAGTGAGCGCATCAAACATCTCTGGGCTGGGCGTCACGTTGAACGCAAAGGGCACGACAGAGATAACGGCGTCGCCAGGATCAGAGCCGTTCAAAATTGTCGTCACGAACGAATTCGCGGCCGTCTGCAACTCATCAAGCTTGTCCCACATGGACCCGGAGACGTCGAGAACCATGGCCACTTCGAGCTTGGGCGTTGCGACTTCCGCCTGTGCCGCACCCACGGCCTTCAGCTCATCAACACCGCTCAGGTGCAACAGATATGTATCCACCGTCAGTTCGCCCTCGGCGTAAACCGACGTGGCGTTCAGGCTTGTGATGATATCGCCGTCCTGAATTTCGTTCAGGTACTCGCTCATATCGTTCTTGTCGAAGTAATCTTCCACGATGGCTTTCACGTCCGCGACTTCCGACCCGGTCGGTGCGCCTGCGCCTGCCAGCACGGCGGCGTCCAGCGTGGCCTGAAGGTGTGTGCGCTCCATTTCCTGGCGCATCGTATCGACACCAAGACCGGCCATCAGAAGGATGGTGATCACCACGAAGAAGCTCAAGATGGTGGCTGTTCCGTCTTCTTCACACGCGAAAGCGCCTGTGCGGCGCGACATGTCTTCGGCAGACGTGAAAGGCAGCAGTTCCCGACGGCGAACCGCCAGTTGACCCCAATCGAATTTCATTCCCTTACCCTCACTAACGTACAGGTATTCGGATTAGTTTTAGACAGGTCAGGATTGCCGAGCGAACCGGGCCAAAATGTGGCGAGAATTGGATTTAATTATTAAAAACAGTGCTTTGCCGTCGACAATCCAGGGGCTGGAAAGCGGATTGTTTCCGGTTCGCGCCAAATCAGGGGCATTTTAGCCAAATTCACGGTTCTTCGTGGTCCGAAAGGAAAAACTAGACAAACACGGACCTTAGGATAACGATGAAGAAAAACCTGACCTGTCGGCCAACGACAGGCGAACGCGCACCAGGGAGAGAGAATATGAGTGCAAATCGCCAGGAACCCAGCTTTCGCGAAAGTGTGGATCTGATGTTCAACCGGGCTGTGGCCCTGATGGATTTGCCGCCCGGCCTTGAGGAGAAGATCCGGGTCTGCAACGCCACATACACCGTGCGGTTTGGCGTGCGTCTGAGAGGGTCTATCCAGACCTTCACCGGCTACCGGTCCGTACATTCGGAGCATATGGAGCCTGTGAAAGGCGGCATCCGGTATGCCATGGGCGTCAACCAGGACGAGGTCGAAGCTCTTGCGGCCCTGATGACTTACAAATGCGCGCTGGTGGAAGTGCCGTTCGGTGGCTCCAAGGGTGGTCTGCGGATTGACCCGCGAGAATGGGACGAGCACGAGCTTGAGCTGATCACTCGCCGATTTGCCTATGAACTGGCCAAGCGCGACCTGATCCATCCCAGCCAGAACGTGCCCGCGCCTGATATGGGCACAGGCGAGAGGGAAATGGCGTGGATGGCGGACCAGTATCGCCGTATGAACACCACCGACATCAACTCTCGTGCCTGTGTGACCGGTAAGCCGGTCAATGCCGGCGGCATTCAGGGCCGGACAGAGGCCACGGGCCGTGGCGTGCAATTCGCCTTGCAAGAATTCTTCCGCCACCCGGAGGATGTCAAAAAGGCAGGCCTAAGCGGCACTCTTGATGGCAAACGCGTGATTGTGCAGGGCTTGGGCAACGTGGGTTATCACGGTGCGAAATTCCTGCAGGAAGAAGATGGCTGCAAAGTCATCGCAATCATTGAGCGTGATGGCGGTCTCTACGACGAAAACGGGCTGAACGTGGAGGATATTCGCAACTGGATTGCTAAGCATGGCGGCGTCGATGGCTACCCCTCCGGGAAATACATCAAGGATGGCTCCAAGTACCTCGAAGAGGAGTGCGACATCCTCGTTCCGGCGGCGCTGGAAGGCGTGATCAACATGTCCAATGCTGACCGGATTAAGGCACCGCTGATTATCGAAGCCGCGAACGGGCCGGTCACGGCGGGCGCGGACGAAATCCTGCGCAATAAGGGTACAATCATCATCCCCGACATGTATGCCAACGCGGGCGGTGTGACGGTATCATACTTTGAATGGGTCAAGAACCTGAGCCACATCCGCTTTGGCCGCATGGGCCGCCGTCAGGAAGAGGCGCGCCACCAGCTGCTCCTTGATGAACTGGATCGTCTTGATGACCATCTTGGGTCAGGCTGGGACATGACGCCGGACTTCAGAAGGAAGTATTTGCGCGGCGCGGGTGAGTTGGAGCTTGTGCGCTCCGGTCTCGACGATACGATGCGCACCGCGTACCAGCAAATCTCAGAAATCTGGAATGAGCGCGAAGACGTGCATGACCTGCGCACAGCGTCTTATCTGCTCTCGATCGAACGTGTGATGGGCAGCTACCGCGCCTTGGGTCTGTGATACGGGGCACGAAAATCCTGCGAATTTTCGAGGGCCTTGTGGGCGAGGATGCCTTTGTCTGACGAAGAGACCACGCCTTTCGACACCCGCGATGACACAAACCTGGCGCGCTTGAAACGCGCCAGGTCCCTTTTGGCGAGGTATAATGCGACAAGTGCTGACGACGCGGAGATACGTCGCGGCCTGCTCGATGATCTTCTTGGCCAAGCCGGGCAGGGGCTTTGGATCGAACCCCCGCTCTTCTGTGACTACGGCGACAACATCCGGATCGGCACGGGCGTGTTCATCAACCTTGGCTGTGTCATACTGGATGGCGCGCAGGTGAAGATCGGGGATGGGGCGTTGTTGGGCCCCAACGTCCAGATTTACGCCACCAGCCATCCAATGCGCGCCGAAGATCGGATCTACATCGAAGACGGCCTGCCGCGCTACCATACTACGGCGGCCCCCATCATAATTGGACCCAAGACCTGGATCGGGGGAGGGACGATCATCCTGCCGGGTGTCACCATCGGAGAAGGCACCACCATCGGGGCCGGATCAGTGGTGACCGAGGACGTGCCCGCGCATGTTTTCGCGGCTGGAAACCCCTGTCGGGTCATCCGGTCCCTTTAGCGGCAAATTGGCCCCGTTTCAGGTCGCATCCGGCATTGCAATCGGTGCGGAAGTTTGATGACACTTCCCGCGTCCACATCCCGGACACAGCGGAGAGCGCCCCATGGGTTTTTCTGGATTTCGTATCCTGAAAGAAGGTTTGACCGGCAATAAGGGCTGGGGGCCGCACTGGGCCGATGCCAGCCCGAAAGACGCCTACGATGTGGTCATCATCGGCGGCGGGGGGCATGGCCTCTCGACGGCTTACTAACTCGCCAAGGAGCATGGTATCCGCAACGTCGCTGTGTTGGAGAAGGGATATCTCGGCGGCGGCAATGTCGGGCGCAACACCACGATTGTGCGGGCCAACTATTTCCTGCCTGGCAACTCCGAATTCTACAGCCACTCCCTCAAACTTTGGGAAGGGTTGGAACAGGATCTCAACTACAACGTCATGCTCTCGCAGCGCGGTCAGATTTCGCTCTTTCATTCCGATGGTCAGCGCGACGCCGCCATCCGGCGCGGAAACTCGATCATCAATCAGGGCGATGATGCGGAGCTTCTTTCGGTTCCTGAGCTGAAGAAAATGGTGCCCTATCTGGACTACGATCAGGCCCGCTTCCCCATTTATGGCGCGATCCTTCAGCGGCGTGCAGGCACGGCCCGTCATGACGCTGTCGCCTGGGGTTTTGCGCGCGGCGCAAGCGATCGTGGCGTGGACCTGATCCAGAACTGCGAAGTCACGGGCATCGACATCGAGGATGGCAAAGTCACCGGTGTTCAAACCACACGCGGCGCGATCCGGGCTAAGAAGGTGGCGATCATCGTGGCCGGGCGCACCTCCAAAGTCGCAGCCATGGCGGGCATGCGCCTGCCAATCGAAAGCCACATCCTGCAGGCTTTTGTGACGGAGGGTCTGAAACCCTGTATCGACCATGTGATCAGCTTTGGGATGGGACATTTCTACATCAGCCAGTCCGACAAGGGCGGCTTGGTCTTCGGCGGCGATCTGGATTTCTATGCGTCTTACGCTGCGCGGGGCAATCTGCCGACGGTCGAACATGTGATGGAGGCGGGCATGACCTTGATGCCCGCGATCGGAAAGGCACGCGTGCTACGATCCTGGGGCGGGATCATGGACATGACGCCTGATGGCTCCCCCATCATCGACAAGACCCACATTGACGGGCTCTTCATCGATTGTGGCTGGTGCTACGGCGGGTTCAAGGCGGTGCCGGGATCAGGCAACTGCATGGCGCAGCTGGTGGCCACAGGCCAACCGCACGAGGCCGCGCGCAAGTTCCGCTTGGACAGGTTCCGGACAGGCCGCGGCCTGATGGATGAAGAAGGCACCGGCATGCAGCACAACCTGCACTGAGGCTTTGGAGAGATCGTGATGATGAGTATTTCTGGCAAGATTAAGCGGGGGCGCGGGTGAGGCTGAACTGTCCCAATTGCGGCTGGCGGGATATCCGTGAGTTCACGTATATCGGCTCGGCGGATTTTCTCGACCGACCTGAGCCTGACGCGCCGATTGAGGTGTGGGATGACTATATTCACAACCGCACAAATCCCGATGGCATCACGCGCGAGCTGTGGTTTCACGAACAGGGGTGCGGTGCTTGGCTGGTCGTCACGCGCAACACGCGAACCCATGAAATCATCAACTGCCAACTGGCCTCAGACGTGAAGGAGGCCGCCGAATGAGGGTTTCAGGCAAAGGCTTCATTGATCGTGGAAAGCCCGTTTCGTTCACCTTCGACGGTCATAGCTACACAGGTTTTGAAGGCGACACTCTGGCCTCCGCCCTGCTGGCCAACGACATTCGCATGATCGGGCGGTCCTTCAAATACCATCGCCCACGCGGGCTTTTGAGTGCGGGCAGTGAAGAACCCAACGGGCTTGTCACACTTGGCACAGGGGCAGGGCAGGAACCCAATCAACGCGCAACCATGGTAGAGCTGCACAACGGTCTGACGGCCCGCAGCCAGAATGCCTGGCCCTCGCTCGGCTTCGACCTGATGGCCATCAATGACCTCGCCGCCCCGTTCCTGGGCGCGGGATTCTATTACAAGACGTTCATGTGGCCGAAATCTTTCTGGGAAAAAGTCTATGAGCCGGTGATCCGGCGCGCGGCGGGCCTTGGCGCGCTGTCGATGCAGGCGGATGACGACATATATGAAAAGGCCTGGGCCCATTGCGATCTTCTGGTGATCGGCGCAGGTCCCGCGGGTCTTGTCGCCGCGCTACAGGCGGCGCGGGCCGGGGCGGATGTGATCCTGACCGATGAAGATACCCGCACCGGCGGGCGTCTCAATGCTGAAACCATCGAGGTGGACGGTCTCTATGGCCACGAATGGGCGGCGGAGATCACTGCAGAGCTGTCTGCCATGGACAACGTTCGCATCATGACCCGCACGACGGTGACCGGGGTCTACGACGGCGGCACGTTCGGGGCGCTTGAACGGCTGCCGTCCGGGGCGGCTCGAAACGGGGCGCCGAAAGAGTGTTTCTGGCGCATTGTTGCCCGTCGCGCGATCCTGGCGGCCGGTGCTTTGGAGCGGCCAATCGCATTCGCCAACAACGACCGCCCAGGCATCATGACGGCAGGCGCGGTGCGGGCTTACGTCAACCAGTGGTGCGTAAGCCCGGGGCGGAGTGTTGCCGTGTTCGGCAACAACTCCAATGCACATCGCACCGCGTCGGACCTGATCGACGCGGGCGTCCATGTGAGCGCTTTGATTGATGCTCGAAGCGATGCGACCTGCGATCTGGACGTGCCGTTCTATGCTGGTGCCCAAGTCACCAACGCCCAAGGGCGCACGGGCCTTGAGACTGTGTCGGTGGAAACCCAATCTGGCGAGATCAAGGTCAAGGCAGAGTGCCTTGCCGTGTCCGGCGGTTGGAACCCCACAGTGCACCTGACCTGCCACATGAACGGACGGCCCACATGGCGTGAAGACATTGCAGCCTTCGTGCCGACACCCGGCTCCGTTCCCGGGCTGGACGTGGTCGGGGCGGCCAACGGGGCGTTCACCACGCGGGCCTGCATTGAAAGCGCGGTTAAGGTGGCAGGGAAAATTCTGAAAGACCTTGGCCTCAAACCCCGCAAAATCGACGTGCCTATGGCCAGCGATAGTGACTACGACATCTCGCCCCTTTGGGCCGTGCCGGGCAAGGGACGCGCCTGGCTGGATTTTCAGAACGATGTGACAGTGAAAGACATCAAGCAGGCCGCTGTTGAGAACTTCCGCTCAGTCGAACACATGAAGCGCTACACGACCCAAGGCATGGCGACCGACCAAGGCAAGAACTCCAACGTGCAGGCGCTGGCCATTCTCGCGGACGCAACCGGTCGCGGCATTCCGGAAACCGGCACGACGACCTTCCGCCCGCCCTACAGCCCGGTGCCGATTGCCGCGATGGGCGCAGGTGGGCGCGGCAAAGGCTTTGCGCCCGAACGCAAAACCACGTCGCATGCCAGAACCTTGGCCATGCGTGCCCCCATGATCGAAGCGGGGCTATGGTATCGCCCCAGCTATTTCCCGCGCGCAGGTGAACGCACATGGCGACAGTCCTGCGACCGGGAAGTCAACATGGTGCGGAACGCGGTCGGCGTGTGCGATGTGTCCACCTTGGGCAAGATCGACATAAAGGGCCCGGACGCGGCCGAGCTTCTGGATTTCGTTTACACCAACATGTTCTCCACGCTGAAAGTGGGGCGCGTGCGCTATGGCCTGATGCTGCGCGAAGATGGCCACGTGATGGACGATGGCACCACCGCGCGACTGGGTGAAAATCACTACGTCATGACCACGACCACGGCGGCGGCAGGTCAGGTGATGCGCCATCTTGAATTCGTGCATCAATGCTTGCGACCCGACCTCGATGTGCGTTTCGTCTCTGTCACCGAGCAATGGGCGCAGTTTGCCGTGGCCGGGCCAAAATCGCGCGATCTGCTCAATGACGTGCTGGACCAACCCATTGATGACGAAACCTGGCCCTTCATGGCCTGTGGCGAGGTGACAATTGGCGGCGTTGGTGGCCGGTTGTTCCGCATCTCATTCTCGGGGGAGCATGCCTATGAGGTGGCTGTGCCCGCGCGTTACGGCGCGTCCCTGTTCGATGCTTTGCTCGAAAAAGCCGAAGCCATGGACGGCGGGGCCTACGGAATGGAAGCGCTTAACGTCCTTCGGGTCGAAAAGGGCTTCATCACCCATGCCGAAATCCACGGGCGCGTGACGGCGTTTGATATCGGTATGGAGCGTATGGTCTCGGCCAAGAAAGATTGCATTGGCAAGACTATGGCGGCGCGCCCCGGTCTTGTCGGAGAGGATCGCGAACAGATGGTCGGCCTCAAACCCATCGGCCCGGTCAAGGAACTGATCGCGGGTGCACATATCTTCAACGAAGAGGATGAGGCCATCCGCGTCAACGATCAGGGCTACATTACATCAGTGGCCTTTTCGCCAACTTTGGGCCACGTACTGGGCATCGGCTTTTTGAAGAATGGCCGCGCGCGCCATGGTGAAAAGGTGCGCGTGGTGGATCACCTGAACGGATCGCGCACGATTTGCGAAGTGCAGGACCCGGTGCAGATTGACCGTGATGGAGGGCGGACCCGTGGTTGAACTTGTCGCGAAAACGCCCCTTGATGGGATGGAGCCACTGACTGTTGGCACCGTCACGCTGAAAGAAGTGGACCTCGGGGCCCTGACCACTCTCGCGCCGTACAAGGGGCAGGATAAGGCGCTATCGTCGGCCCTGAAAACCGCCCATGGCATGGCCATGCCGGGGCCCAACCGGGCCAGTGGCAAAGACGGCGCGCGCGCCATTTGGTTTGGACACCGGGCAATTCTTCTGGCGGGACCTGCACCCGACAAAAGCCTCTCGAAACATGCCGCGGTGACCGATCAAAGCGACGCCTGGGTGGCGGTGCGTCTCGATGGCGCGGGTACGGAGGCCGTTTTGGCGCGCCTCACACCCATCGACCTGCGCCCGACAGTGTTCAAACGGGGGCACACCGCACGCACTGAGTTGCAGCACATGATGGCCTCTATCACGCGGGTCAGCGGGCAGGGTTTCCTGATCCTCACCTTCCGCAGTTTCGCAGACACTTTGGTCCATGACATTGAGACCGCAATGCGCGGGGTTGCAGCCCGGAACAGAGGCTGACAGACTGCGCAAGCTTGCAAAAAAGAGGTGACACCCGGTGCTGAGAGTTTCCATTGTGATAAGCTGTGTCATGGCGTTGGGTGCGCCGTCTTTTGCGTCCACGCCGCGCGAAGAAAGCTGCGATGTGACATCACAGATTGTATCGCAAGCCATCGTGGCCCGCCTTTCAGGCCAGTCGTCTGATGCTGTGAAAGAAACGCTCGCCAGCGAAGGTTCTGGATTCACAGGCGTTTACGTCGTCACCATTCCGCCACTCGTCGATATGGTCTTCAGCATGGAAGAAAGCACGCTCAGCCCCCAAGCGGCGGACACTTACAAAGAGCAGTGCCTGAACTACTGATCTCGCGGCGAGATGCCTCAGCAATTGTAGGCATACAAAAAGCGGGTGCGGTTCTGGTATGGCAAAGTTAGTTTTTTCAAGTCTCTGAAATCGCACGATGATTTTTGACCCATTTTGGGCGAACCCCTTGAATCCGAGCGTTTTCGCGAAAATTTCTCTTGGATGGCACGTTTTTTCGCGCGGCAGCGTTTTGGGACCCCATCTGGCAAGCGGGAATATGTGCTTTGGGGATTTTGTCCGGGGCAAAAAAACGGCCCCACAGAGGGGGCCTAAGGATGTTTTGCAATGACACACGTAATGCCCGAGACACGACTTGCCAATATCCAATTTCGCACAACTGACACTTTTGATGAGGTTCGGGGCCACATTGAGAAGTTGATGGATGAAGCGGCACAAACGTTACTCGATCATGGGGTGGCGGAGGATGTCGCGGCAATGCTGCGCACCGACCCGCTCAAAGCGGAGACTGCATTGCGAGACGCAATCCATCGTTTGGCTTGCACGGTATTGAGCGGGGCTTTCGAACAACTCGACGATGACGCGCCCTCTCTGGAGGTTGCCGACACCAGCTACAGACGGATGGACGCATCCCCCGGCCATGCACTCACACTCTTCGGTCCAATCATGTTCAACCGGGCGCGTTATCGGCCGACAAGCGGTCAGGGCGCGTGTTTTGTCCCGGCAGAAGCCCGACTTGAATTGACCGCAAGCGGGTTCACGCCGGCCGCAGCGTGTTTGTCCATGGCACTCATGAGCAGCCTGACCGCCCGTGAGAGCGCTGATGTCTGGGACCGGTTCTGCGGCGCAGGTCCGGCGACGAGCACGTTGGTGCGGCTCTCGGCCACGGCGGGTCAGTGCCTGGAAGCATATTCTGAAGATGTGTTGAGAGATCTGCGCGCGCAGGAAGATGCACCTTCGGAGGCGGTGACACTGCATACCTCTATTGATGGGGTGATGATGCGTATGAATGCTGAAACAGCAGGCGAAGATGTGGTTGAGGAGGCAGGCTGGCGGGAAGCGTCCTGCGGTGTCGTCTCGTTGCTCGATGTTGATGGCAACAAATTGCAGAGCCGCTTCTTCGGGCGCCTGCCGGAGGAAGGCAAGCACAGTCTCAAGGCGCAACTCAGAAATGAAGTGTTCTACTGGCTCGCCCGGAAACCAGACTTGAAACTGGTGATCAGCGCAGATGGCGCAAAGGATAACTGGGCGTTCTCCGAAAGCCTCAAACCCGATGTGGAAGTGCTCGATTTTTGGCATGCAACGGGATATCTCAAGCTCGCCGCCGATGCCGCCTTCGGGTCCGACGAAGAGGCCAGCACCAAATGGTATAAGGACAAACGCCACATCCTGCGACACGATCCCAAAGGCGTTGGAAAAGTCATTGATGCGCTGCGGCATCTACTGCGCAAAGAAAAAGGTCGGTCTGAAATAGAACGGGCTCTGGGATACTTCCGCAATAACCGAAGGCGCATGAACTATGACCACTTGGCCAAAGCGGGTTATCCAATTGGATCTGGGCAGGTTGAGGCCGCGAACAAGGTCCTGGTGACGAGCCGCATGAAGCGATCAGGACAAAGCTGGGGCCGAGAGGGCGGTCAGGGCGTGCTCGCGTTCCGCGCCCTGCTCAAGTCCGATCGCTTTGACAGGGCCTGGAGCATGCTGGTGCCACTCATGAGCCGCTCTCGACAAGACTGGAAAACGGTCAATCAAACCGCAAACGACAACCGGAAGCTAAGCATCGCAGCGTGATTCGACCCCGTCACCAAAATACGGCCAAAAATCTGCCATACCGGAATCGCACCCCAAAAAGCTGCCCCTCTTGGACCCGGGCCCGATTTGACCCATACTTATAGACATGAGTCTGCCCCCTGGTTTCCTTGACGAACTGAGAACCCGCACCTCGCTATCGCAGGTTGTCGGTCGAAAAGTGACGTGGGACACGCGCAAGTCGAACCAGGGCAAAGGCGATATGTGGGCCCCGTGCCCCTTCCATCAGGAAAAAACGGCAAGCTTCCACGTCGATGACCGCAAGGGATACTACTATTGCTTCGGCTGTCATGTGAAAGGCGATGCCATCACCTTTGTGCGTGAGACTGAAAATCTGGGCTTCATGGAGGCGGTGAAGGTTCTTGCGGATGAAGCTGGCATGCAGATGCCGGACCGTGACCCTCAGGCACAGCAAAAGGCGGACCGCAGGGCACAGCTTGTCGAGGTCATGGAGATGGCCGAGCGGCACTTCCGCATGTTGCTCAAAACCGGGGCAGGGGCCAAAGCGCGAGAGTATCTGGAACGACGTGGTTTGTCTGACGGTGCCTTGGAACGGTGGGGGATCGGTTTTGCGCCGGATGCTTGGCAAGGGATGTGGGACCATCTGACTGGTAAGGGCGTCGAGGAGCAGATGATCCTTGATTGCGGCCTGGCCAAACCCAGTCAAAAAGGCGGCAAACCCTACGACACGTTCCGGGGCCGTATCATGTTCCCCATTCGGGACCCACGCGGGCGCTGCATCGCCTTTGGTGGCCGCGCGATGGATCCGAATGACAATGCCAAATACCTGAACTCACCCGAAACGGAACTCTTCGACAAATCCCGCACCCTCTACAACCACGGCCCCGCACGAGAGGCCGCCGGCAAGGGCAAGGCGCTTGTCGTGGCCGAAGGGTACATGGATGTCATCGCTTTGTCTGAGGCCGGGTTCGGCGCGGCAGTGGCCCCGCTTGGTACGGCGGTGACCGAACACCAGTTGCAAATGCTCTGGCGTGTGGCGGATGAGCCGATCATCGCGCTTGACGGTGACACGGCGGGTCTGCGCGCGGCTCACAGGATGATTGACTTGGCCTTGCCCATGCTTGAGGCCGGAAAATCCTTACGTTTCGCACGGATGCCGGAAGGGCAGGACCCGGATGATCTCCTGCGCGCCAGCGGTCCGCCTGCGGTGCAAGACTTGCTTGATGCCGCATTGCCCATGGTGAACCTGCTGTGGCAACGCGAAACAGAAGGCCGCGACTTCGACAGCCCAGAGCGCAAAGCGGCCCTCGACAAAGCGCTGCGTGAAAAGATTTCCACGATCAAAGACCCATCGATACGCCACCACTACGGTCAGGCGATCAAGGATCTTCGCTGGGAGCTGTTTCGCCCCGCGCTGTCGCAACAACCCAATCGCGGCGGGCGGCGCTTTCCCGTCAAGGAAACCGTGCGTGCGACGACGCGATCCTCCCTTCTGGCTGCCGCTGCGGGAGAGGTGGAGACCGAACTGCGCGAAGCGGTGATCCTCGCCATCTTGCTGCGCAACCCCGACATTTTCCCGGAATTTGAATCCAAGATCGAAAACATGAATTGCTCCACGCCCGATCACACCGCGCTGCGCAACCTGATTTTGCGCCACGCTGATGCCGGACGCGAGACGTTAGAGCAACACATTGCCCTTGAGATGGGGGAGGGGGCGGTTGAAAGCCTGTGCGCGCGCCCCCATGTCGCTCTCATACCCGCGATAAGAAGATCGGGGGATGAAGATATGGCGCGCCAAACCCTGTCGGAAGAACTGGCCAAGCTCGACGCAGCTTTGGGCCTCAAGACCGAAATATCAGAGGCGGCCGAAGATATTGTGGGGGTGGCGGACGAATCCGTGACGTATCGATTGTCAGAAGCCGCCCGCGCCAAGCATTCCGCGTCTCGGTCGCTGCAAGAAGATCAGGTGGAATACGAAATCGGGCCCAATGGGGCTGCTATGAATCGGGCCGAAAAGGACGCCTTCGACCGCCTGTTGGAAAATATTGGTCTGCCAAAGGGGTCACCCCGATGACACTCAGGCCACGAATCAGTAAAGAAATATGGGTAAAGGGTGTGCGAATCACCTCAACGCGCTAATGATTCGTTAGGTAAGCGAATCACCCGCCCACTGTTCAGGAGCACTTCATGGCCGCCAAAGACAACGACGACCAGAAATCCGAAGATCAGGAAGCCGAAATCTCTCTCGATTTGAGCCAAGCTGCGGTCAAGAAAATGATCGCCGAGGCGCGGGAGCGGGGCTTCATCACATATGACCAGCTCAATCGCGTTCTGCCGCCGGATCAGGTGAACTCGGAACAGATTGAAGACGTGATGTCGATGCTCTCTGAGATGGGCATCAACATCATCGAAGAAGAAGATGCCGAAGAAGAAGAGCAGAAATCCACCGCCGTGGCCGAAATTGGCCGCAAAGGCGAGATCACGCTCGGCTCTGGCAAGGAAGAAAAGCTCGACCGCACGGATGATCCGGTGCGCATGTATCTGCGTGAGATGGGCTCTGTCGAATTGCTCTCTCGCGAAGGTGAGATCGCGATTGCCAAGCGGATCGAGGCCGGTCGTAACACGATGATCGCAGGGCTTTGCGAAAGCCCACTGACCTTCCAGGCGATCACGATCTGGCGCGACGAACTTCTCGGCGAAGACATTCTTCTGCGCGACGTGATCGACCTCGAAACCACCTTCTCGGGCCAGATGGGCGATGACGAGGAAGAGGGCGAAGGCATGGTCGATGCCGCAAACATCTCGACCGCGCCCACGCAGAAGAAGGCCGAGGGCGATCAACAGCAAGAGCTGGACGCGGATGGGAACCCGATTGCCAGCGACGACGATGATGACGACGACGAACAGGCCAACATGAGCCTGGCCGCGATGGAAAGCGCGCTGAAGCCGCGCGTTCTGGAAACGCTGGATCGCATCGCCATCGACTACGAAAAACTCTCCGAGATGCAGGACAGCCGGATTTCGGCCACGCTGAACGAAGACGGCTCTTTCTCCAAGAAGCAGGAAGCGAAGTATCAGGAACTGCGCTCCGAGATCGTGGTTCTGGTGAATTCGCTTCACCTCCATAACAACCGCATCGAAGCCCTGATCGATCAGCTTTATGGCATCAACCGCCGCATCATGCAGATTGACAGCGCCATGGTGAAACTGGCCGACCAAGCCCGCATCAACCGCAAGGAATTCATCGAGGAATACCGAGGACGCGAGCTTGATCCGAATTGGCTGGATGACATGGCTCAGAAATCGGGCCGTGGCTGGCAGATGTTCATGGAACGCTCACCTGAAAAGGTGGTTGAACTGCGCGCCGACATGGCGCAGGTCGGCCAGTATGTGGGCCTCGATATCCCGGAATTCCGCCGCATCGTTCAGCAGGTGCAAAAAGGTGAGAAAGAGGCGCGTACGGCCAAGAAGGAAATGGTCGAAGCAAACCTTCGCCTCGTGATTTCGATTGCCAAGAAATATACCAACCGCGGGCTGCAATTCCTTGATCTTATCCAGGAAGGCAACATCGGCCTGATGAAGGCGGTTGATAAGTTCGAATACCGCCGCGGCTACAAGTTCTCGACCTACGCCACATGGTGGATCCGTCAGGCTATAACCCGGTCCATTGCGGACCAGGCGCGCACCATCCGTATTCCGGTGCACATGATCGAGACGATCAACAAACTGGTCCGGACTGGCCGTCAGATGCTGCACGAAATTGGCCGCGAACCCACGCCGGAAGAACTGGCCGACAAGTTGCAAATGCCGCTTGAGAAGGTGCGCAAGGTGATGAAAATCGCCAAGGAGCCGATTTCGCTCGAGACACCGATTGGCGATGAAGAAGACAGCCAGCTGGGTGACTTCATCGAAGACAAGAACGTCATCTTGCCGCTCGACAGCGCCATTCAGGACAACCTCAAGGAAACTACAACACGCGTTCTGTCTTCGCTGACGCCGCGTGAGGAACGGGTCCTGCGGATGCGTTTTGGCATCGGAATGAACACCGACCACACATTGGAAGAGGTGGGTCAGCAGTTCTCGGTCACGCGCGAACGCATCCGTCAGATCGAAGCAAAAGCGCTGCGCAAGCTCAAGCACCCGAGCCGGAGCCGGAAGCTGCGGTCGTTCCTCGACCAGTAGCCCAACCAGTAGTGTGACGCCTGTCGCGACCGGCCAATGACTCGAAATAAAAATAGGGCCCGCTCAACAGCGGGCCCTATTTCGTTTCCCATGCGCTATCCTGTTTCAAATCTGGGCCACGGCCTGCAGACCTCAATCGGTGACCGTGACGCCATCGTCTTCGATGGCGTCTGCGTCCTATGCGCGCGTTTTTTCCAATTCATGTACACATGCGACCGGCGGGCTCAGTTTCACTACGCGGTCGGACAATCGCCTCTGGGCCAAAGACTTTACGGTGCGCTGGGCCTCTCGCAAGAGGATTTGGAAACGGTCTTGGTGATCCGCGACGGCTGGATCTACACTGACCTCGATGCGGTTGCTGCCGCAATGGGCGCGCTTGGATGGCCGTGGAAAACACTGGCGTTGCTAAGGTGGCTGCCTGGGTTTCTGAAACAACCACTCTACCGGCTTGTGGCCAAGAACAGGTATCGCGTGTTTGGACGACGGGAGGCGTGTCTTGTGCCGGATGACCCGCTGAAGGCCCGGTTTTTACCAGAGGGACGCGTCTAGCGCAACAAAGCTCAAGACGAAGGATCATCAGGCAGAGGCGAAGCGCACCCATTCCTTGCGGTCCTCGTTCCAGCGAAACTCCAACTTCGGAATCTCAGGCGACGGATAATGCGCCTCGATCCGGCAGGGCTTTCCGGTCTCGATCTCAACATTTGCAGCCTCTATCGCCGCCTCTTTGTTAGAAAAAGCGCCCGGTTGAGTCTTGCCAGCGACCACCAGCCGGTACGTCATCGTGCCAAGATAATGCAGAGAGCTCATGGCCTCTAGCATTGCGGTCCACCCGCTTGGGTCAAGTAATTTCCTATAGGATCGAACTTTCGGCGAAGTTTTGGTATGCAGATTTTACAAATGACCGACAATATGGTCCGACGGATCACACCTGTTGGCAAGCGCATCGTTCCCTAAGGAGGCTCCCATGAAACTCGTCATCCGGCTCATCGCAACACTTGTCATCTTGATCGGTCTCCTGATGGCCGTGGGCATGTTCCTGCCGCGCGAGGTCACGGTCGAGCGCTCGATCGACATCAATGCCCCGGCGGCTGAGATTTACCCGCAAGTGGCAAACCTGGCCGCCAACCAGGCCTGGTCGCCTTGGGCCGATCTCGATCCGGATGCACAGTATACCTACAACAACATCGAAGCTGGCGTCGGCGCGGCCATGTCCTGGGCTTCCGAAAGCGATCAGGTCGGCAATGGCACCATGGAAATCACCGAGGCCACGGAAAACGAAGCGCTGACCGTTGCACTCGATTTCGGTGATATGGGCAGCGGGACGGCTTTCTGGTCATTCGAGGAAGCAGATGGCAGCACCACCGCCACGTGGACTTTGATCGCCGATATGGGGGCTGGCCCCATCGGGCGCTGGATCGGCCTTAAAATGGATGACTGGGTCGGCGCAGATTACGAACGCGGCCTCGGCAATCTCAAGGCGCTGGTTGAAGGCGGCTGATGCATATCTTTGAGATCGCGACATCGGGGCAGGGGCTGTATGAGTTCACGGGCGATGTTGTGCGATGGCTTGCAGGCGATGGTGGGGTGAAACCGCACCCTACGGACAGTGGCGTGCTGACGCTCTTCATCCGCCACACATCCGCCAGTTTGCTCATTCAGGAAAACGCCGATCCCGAGGTGCAGACGGACCTGCGTAACTACTTTGCCCGCCTCGTGCCACCGACCACGGACCCGTCCATGTCCTATCTCACCCACACTTACGAAGGCCCCGACGATATGCCAGCCCACATCAAGGCGGCCATGATGCCGGTGAGCCTGCAAATCCCGGTTCAGGACGGCCGCATGGCCTTGGGCACTTGGCAAGGCATCTACCTTTTTGAGCATCGCGACCGACCGCATCGGCGTCAGGTGGCGGCGCAGATCGTGGGGGCCTGATGGGCGCGTTCGACACAGCCGACGGATGGATGGCCACGCATGCACGCGAATTGTCAGACTGGACAGCGACAATCTTCGACTTCGCCGAACCCGCCTGGCGCGAATACCGCTCTGCGGAATGGTACGTCACACGGCTCCGAGCCGAAGGGTTCGAAGTCGAAGAAGGGTCCGGCGGCATGCCCACGGCGTTCTGCGCCCAGTGGACTCAGGGCGACGGCCCGACCGTTGGCATGTACGCCGAATATGACGCCGTGCCGGGAAACTGTCAGGCCGCTGCGCCGAAGAAAGGACCACGCGCGGGGCTCAGCGATCTGGCTGCAGGCCATACTGATCCGCATTCCGGGCTTGGTATCGCGGGCCTCGGTGGGCTTCTGGCGACCAAGGCCGCGATGGAGAAACATGGCATCACGGGCGGGCTTCGGTTCACCGGAGAACCGGCTGAAAAGGTCCGCGGGTCAAAACCCATTCACGCCGCCAAAGGCTACTATGATGGCCTGGCGGGCATGCTGTCGTTCCATCCGTTCTACATGCTGCCGCTTTGCAATACGGTGCGGTGGGACACGCAGTGCGGCGCGGCCTATTCCATGATCTACCGCTTTCGCTGCGACGCGCCGGAAACATGGGGCGCACAAGATGGCGCTCCCATCCCGCAAAGCCATTCCGACATTCGCGCACCGGGGGCAAATGACGCGCTTGTCATGATGTATCAGATGGCGCGGCAAATGCGGGACGCGATGCTGCCACATCGAGGCGGTTGGTCGATTTCCGAGGCGATCTTGGGGGCAGGGCAGGCCACGGCGGACAACCTGCCTGCTTTGCAGGCCGATTTGCAATACATGATCCGGGTGCCTGAACTCGCAATGGCGGAACAAGTGAGCGCTCAGCTGGACCGCATCGCCGAAAACGTGGCCAGTCTGACCGGATGCCGCGTGGAGAAACACTGGGTCAGCAAGTCACGACCGGGGCTCACCAATCACGCGATGGCCTCTCTGGTGTGGGACGCAATTGAAGCCGTAGGCGCACCCCAGTGGAGTGACGATGGTCTGGCACTGGCGCGTCAGGTTCAAGAAGCGTGTGGGTTTGCCGCGGAAGAAGCGCCGTTGATCGACGCATGCTCTCAATTCATCCCTCCGCAAGAGGCAGAGGCGAAACTGCGCCAATCCCTGCCACCGGATCAGCTCAATTCCACCTCTGATGACTACACCGACATGACGTGGCATGCGCCGACCGCGCGGTTCTACATTGCCCGACCGGCCATGCGCGGGGGGCCGTATCCGGGATGGGCCATGAATGCGCTTGGCGGCATGCCCGCCACGATCGACCCCATGGTCACCACGGCTGCGCGGGTCCTGGCGCGATCAGCTTTGCGGCTTTTGACGGATGAGGCCGCCCGTGCGGACGCGTGGACAGAGTTCGAGCAACGCACAGGTGGCGGCATCGGTGGATCGGAATGGATTGCGCCTTTGGCGGACTACGAACCGCCGCTCGACTTTGCCTGGCCGGAATATGTCACCACCGCGCGCGGGCGGCATTGGCACGTGTGAAGACATCTGGCCTCCGGCGGGAGTATTTCTGACCAGAAAGTAGCCATGAACGACCCTGCTTCTTTCTGGTTGCAAGTACTCCGGGGGTTTGGGGGCTGGCCCCCAATCTGGCATTTGACCTCAAAGACAGGCCAGCTTTCAGTTCCGCTCGATGAAATCCACCACCGCCTGCGCCAGCTCCGGCCCCACATCTTCCTGCAGGAAATGCCCTGCATTGGGCAGCACCTGATGCGGTTGGCCTGCCGCCCCCGGCATCAGCGTCTGAAACACCCGCTCAACGCCCGCCATGATGTGATCGTCCGCGCCAAAGACGGTCAGAACCGGGATATCCAATCCTCGCAACACACCCCACGCGGCTCGGTTGGCCTCTGACGCGGGATCATCCGGCCTGTCGGGCACCAGCACCGGAAACTGCCGCGCACCGGCCTGATATCTGGCATCAGGGAAGGGGGCGTTGTAGGCCGCCACCTCGGCCTCGGTCAGTTTGGTTGAGGTGCCGCCGGACACGATGCGACCCGCGTTGAAATCCTCCACGCTCTGCGAATACTCCCGCCAGCCCTTGAACGCGTCGTTCATCGGTTGGTCACCCGTGGGCAGTGCAGTGTTGGCCACCACCAACCGCGCGAACCGCTCCGGCATCTGCGCCAGCAGCCTAAGCCCAATCAGCCCGCCCCAGTCCTGACAAACCAGCGTAATGTCTTGCAAATCCACCCGCGCCAGCCAGTCCGCCATCCAGTCGACATGGGCCTGATAGGTGTAAGCCTCCCGAACCACCGGCTTGTCCGAGCGCCCAAACCCAACCAGGTCGGGCGCCACCACACGGTGACCCGCATGCGCGACGATGGGGATCATGTGACGGTAGAGATAACACCAACTCGGCTCCCCATGCATCATCAGCACGGGGGCCGCATCTCGGGGGCCTTCGTCCAGGTAATGCACCCGCAATGCGCCATCTTCGCCGTCAGAAATCTCGACATAGTTGGGCGAGAATGGGAAATTGGGCAAATTGGCAAACCGCTCATCAGGTGTTCGCAGACAGTCCATGGTGCCCTCCCGGCTCAACTTTCGAGTCTTTTCAGTAGCATAGGATGCCCCAATCCATGCGCTTCTTGGCGTCACTTTCTGATCGGAATTCCTCAAAACCCCGGCTTTGCCCCAAAAGACACAACCCTATCTTGCGTCTCAATTTCCCCTCTACCCAAAACTTTGCGGCTGCCCTATAGTGACAGTATAACATGGGCCTTGAGACCCATGAAAGATTGAGGCGGATGAGAGGGGGCGTGCCCATGCGGTGCCCGTTTTGCGGAAATATTGACACACAGGTGAAAGACTCGCGGCCTGCGGAAGACCATGTTTCGATCCGGCGGCGGCGGTTTTGCCCGGCCTGTGGCGGGCGCTTTACGACCTATGAACGGGTCCAGCTGCGCGATCTTGTGGTGGTGAAAACGAATGGGCGGCGTGAAGATTTTGACCGCGACAAGCTGGAGCGGTCCATCCGGATTGCCCTGCAGAAACGCCCGGTGGAACCCGAACGCGTAGAGCAGATGATTTCAGGCATCGTACGGCGGTTGGAAAGCCTCGGTGAGACGGATATCCCGTCCAAGACCGTGGGTGAGATTGTCATGGAAAGCCTCGCGCGGATCGATACGGTCGCCTATGTGCGCTTTGCCAGCGTCTACAAGAACTTCCAGGCGGCGGATGACTTCGACAAGTTCGTCAGCGAGTTGCGCCCGAGCACCGCTGAAGACGCACCCGCGGACGAGTGAGCGACCAAGATATCCGATTTATGCGCCTTGCGCTGTCCTTGGGGCGGCGCAGGCAGGGTCAGACTTGGCCCAATCCGGCCGTGGGCTGCGTAATTGTCAAGGACGGTCGCATTGTCGGGCGCGGGTCCACCCATCCCGGTGGAAGGCCGCACGCCGAACCACAAGCTTTGGCTCAGGCAGGTGCGGCCTGCAAAGGGGCCACGGCCTATGTCAGTCTGGAACCTTGCGCCCATCACGGACGAACGCCCCCTTGCACGGTTGCTCTGGTTGCAGCCGGGATCGCACGTGTCGTGGCCCCCTTGGCCGATGAAGACCCGCGCGTCGCAGGGCAGGGGTTCGCTCGACTACGTGAGGCCGGGGTCGACGTCACAACCGGCGTGTTGGCCGACGAGGCAGCCCTCGATCATGCTGGCTTCTTCAGCCGCATGTCGCAGTCCAAACCATGGATCACATTGAAACTCGCGTCATCCTTCGATGGCCGCATCGCAACCGCCAGCGGCATGAGCCAGTGGATTACTGGACCGCAGGCACGCCATGCGGTGCATGGCATGCGCGCTTGTCATGACGCGGTAATGGTGGGGGCAGGGACCGCACGAGCCGATGACCCGATGCTGACGGTGCGTGGACATGGCGTTGATCGCCAACCCGTGCGCGTTGTGGTCTCCCGAAAGCTTGATCTGCCGCAGGACGGCAAACTGGCCCGCAGTGCCGGGGATGGCCCGGTCTGGCTGTGCCACGGCCCGGATGCCGACGCCGACCGTGTGGCGGCATGGAGCGCACTCGGTGCAACGCTGCTGCCCTGCGATCTGGCCGGGCGTTCGCTCGATATGCGGTCCGTCATGGCGTCTCTTGCGCACGAAGGGCTGACACGGATTTTCTGCGAAGGGGGCGGGGCGCTGGCGGCCTCACTTCTGGGCGCAGACATGGTGGATGAGATGGTCGGGTTCACGGCCGGGTTGACGATCGGCGCAGAAGGCTTGCCGTCCCTTGGCGCGATGGGCGTGTCAGATCTGGGCGAAGCGCCCCGGTTCGACCTGCATTCCGTGTCCCGCGTTGGCCCGGATGTCATGCATCGCTGGCTACGCGCCTGATAGCCAAGCTTGGTTTAAAGCGGCAGGTCCCGCCCGTCCCAGCTTCGGAAACATCCCGTGGTCTCCAGGCTCAGCCGCGCAAACTCTGCCTGCAGGCCTTCTGCAGACTCCTCAACCGACACATCGGCTTCAGATCCACCCATATCCGTACGCACCCATCCCGGGTGGTAGATGCCTAAAGCAATGCCCAGTGGTTCAAGATCAACCGCCAGGTTCCGCCCCAAATTGGTCGCCGCCGCCTTAGAGGCGCGGTAGGCATAGTTGCCGCCCTTTACACGTTGCTGGCTGCCCATCAGGCTGGAGACGATTGCGATCTTTGGCGCGTCAGAGCGCTGCAGGCTTGGCAGCAACCGCTGAATGGTCAGGAAAACACCCGTCACGTTGGTAGCAAGCGCCTCCGCCCAGACCTCGGCAGAAAAACCGTCGCCCAATTGCTGGCCCTTGTCCGGGTAGACACCCGCGTTACAGATCAAAAGGTCGACCGGGTTACCATTGATCCTGGCAGACAGCGCTTCGTGATCCTCGGGCCGTGTCACGTCCATGCGAACCAATCCCTGACCAGACCGCGACGTACCAGTGACAGTTTCGCCTGCCGCCTCGTAACGTTTCAACAGTGCTTGCCCAATGCCCCGGTTGGCCCCGGTGATCACAACATGCATCGCCCATGTCCCCTTCGATGTCTCAGTTGGTTTTTCGGCCTGGCACGAAGGGCAGCGGTGCAACCGGCACCCCGTCTTCGATCAACGCCTTGGCCTCTTTCGGGCGCGCTTCGCCATAGATTGCCCGCTCCGGCGCGTCACCATTGTGAATGTCACGCGCTTCCTGGGCAAAATTCAGGCCCACATATTCCGAGTTCTCTTCGATGTTCTTGCGCAGCGTCGCCATAGCCTGTTCGGCTTGGTTCGGAGGGGCCGACAGCGGGCCGGGATGCGCTCCGTTATCCGGAACAGGGTGCGCCTTGCGCTTGCTGTCTCGCACCTGCGGCGCCATCAGGGCCTTTTCAACCTTGGTAGACCCGCAAACCGCACAGGTAACCATGCCGGAGGCCTGCAGCTTGTCGAATGCCTCGGCTGAGGCGAACCAGCTGTCGAACCGGTGGTCTTGATCGCATTTGAGGGTGAACTTAATCACGCGCGTTTCCCTGAATTCAACTGGTAGATACTTAACCAGAGCGTCGCGAGATTCAAGCGTATCTGACCGCGCCTATCCGCGCATTTGGGCCGGGTCGAAATTCTTCAAAATGCGCGCCAGCTCCGGCTCATCCACACGATCGGCGGCTTTCTTCAGGCTCATCCAACGGCGCTTGCGCTGTCCCTTTTCGGGATAGTTTGACGCAACGGATTTGACTTTCAACGGATAGACCATCGCCACGCATGGAAGATCGTCATCGTCGTTGACGTTCTTCTGATAAGAGAAGAGGCCCAGACAATCGCCCGTGACGCGCCCTTCGACGCCAGCTTCTTCCCAAGCTTCCGTCATTGCCGCCTCGATCGGCGTTTTGCCGTCTGCAGGCCAACCCTTGGGAATTATCCAGCGTCCGGTCCGTCGCGACGTGATCATGAGCACCTTCACTTTGTCCTCGATCACCTTGTAGCACAGCGCAGCAAATTGTGTGCGAACGTCCGTCTTTTGGCGGTCGTTCAGGACAATCGGAACTTGTTTTGCGCGAAACTTGCTCATGATGTGGTCCCTTGGCGGGATCCTCTTGCATTCTCTATCTCTCTAATTGGCCTGCTAGGTCATCATTTTCCAGTGAATTTTCAATGAAACCAGGCGTAACATGGCAAAAACTGTGGTTTTTGCCACAACGACCGCAAGATATGGGTGTCGAACCCTAAATTGTGTCAGGCGACGTGCGCGTGGTCTAGCACTTCCATACCCATTATGATCGGACGAGAAGAAAGGTCCGGCCCCATGATCATCGACGAAACTGCGCTTGCGGCCTACCGAGACGTAGACGGGCTTTGTCACCTGCGCGCGGACATGCCAGGCCCGATGCTCTACACGGACTATCCGGCCTTTGCCGCACGCACCAAACAGCAAGCCGACATGCCGCGCGTCGTGCCGCAAAGCGCATTGAAACCCGCCTTTACGCATGATCATTTCAGCCAATTGTCAGATGACGATGCCATGGATGTCGTGGCACTTGTCGCCTTCACCACCCGCATCCCGCATCTTCCCATCACGCGAGCGTGGGTGGCGCTAGAGCACCAATGCTCGGGTTACTTATGCCACCAACTCACCCTGATCGGTACGGTGATTGAGCCGAAACCTGCGATCAAAACGGCCTTCAGAGATATTGCCCGCGCCAACTTTTTCGCCTTTGGCGGTTACTTTGACGGGCCGGACAGCGACCCTGAGACAACAGCGCAATACGTGAAGACCATTCAGGGTCTCGGCCTTTCCTGCGGGCCAGAGGCGATGAACGAGCTGTGTGAAAGTGTCTATCCCGTCGATGCAACGCCCGAAGCTTTGCGCATATGTTTCGACGATGTAAGCGACTTGCTCTACCTGCCGCAGGATGAGCGTGCGAAACCGTTGATCCTCTTCCTGTCATCCAACTCGGACTGAGTCCGACGGCGGGTGTTTCCCTGCTTTCGCAGGACGCGGCTTGCATGCTATGCCCGGCGCAGACGGGACTTCGTTAAGGACAAGATGACAGAACGGCTGTTGCACGGTTTGGCCTGGGTCGCGGTGATCTTTTGCCTGGCGCCCATGGTGGCGGCAGGCGTTGCCGCTTGGCAGGCCGATATCGGTGACTGGCGCGATGTGCTGTCCCCGGTCCTGGGGCGCTACATTACCACCACGCTGATCCTTGTTGTGATCGTCGGCGTCAGCACAGCTCTGATTGGCAGCGTGACGGCATGGCTGGTGACCGTTTACCGCTTTCCCGGTTCCCGGTGGCTAGAGATCGCACTGGCGCTGCCGCTCGCCTTCCCGGCCTACGTGATGGCCTATGCCTATACCTACATGCTCGATCACCCCGGCCCGGTACAGACCTTGCTGCGCGACCTGACCGGTTGGGGACCGCGCGATTACTGGTTCCCGGAAATTCGATCCCTCGGCGGGGCAGCGATGATGCTGACCTTCGTGCTTTACCCGTATGTTTACCTGCTGGCGCGTGCCTCGTTCCGGCAGCAATCAAGCCATGCCTTCCTGGTGGCCCGCACCTTGGGGTCGTCTCCTGCGGGTGCGTTCTGGCGCGTCGCTTTGCCCATGGCCCGTCCAGCCATTGCAGGGGGGGCATTGCTGGCGATCATGGAGACAATCGCGGATTACGGCACGGTGGCATATTTCAACGTCCAGACCTTCGCGACCGGGATCTACCAAGCGTGGTTCTCGCTCGGCAATCGTGGCGCGGCGGCGCAACTTGCGTTTTGTCTTCTGATGTTTGCCCTGCTTTTGGCCGGGCTGGAACGGGCACAGCGTGGGCGTGCGTCCACGGCCAGCAAAGGCCAACGCTTTGACGTGATGCAGCCTCAACACCTCACCGGTGCGGGTGGATGGGTCGCCTTTGGTTTGTGCTTCCTTCCGGTCAGCATCGGCTTTCTGATCCCGGCTGTGATGCTGACGGTCATGGCGGCAGACTACAGCCACCTTTTCGTCAGCCCGCGCTACCTGGATTTTATGTGGAATTCGGTCACCGTCGCATCGGTTGCCGCCCTCGTAACCGTGACCGGGGCGATCCTGATCGGATTTCGCGCCCGCACACGCCCCTCCAGATCCTCAAGGTTCATCATGATGGGCGCTGGCCTGGGCTATGCCGTGCCCGGTGGTGTCATCGCGGTCGGCTTGATGGTACCCATGGCCGCCTTCGACAACGCGCTCGATGCATTCATGGAGGCGCGCTTTGGCATCGACACAGGATTGCTGATCACCGGGTCCATGTGGCTCATGGTGACGGCCTACATGGTGCGGTTCATGGCCGTTGCTCTGAACGCCTATGACAGTGGAATGGCCACGATCCCGTCCCACTACGACGCGGTCGGGCGCACCTTGGGCCAGCCCGGGCACAAGCTTCTCTTCAGGGTGCATCTGCCGGTGGCCAAGGCCTCGGTTCTGACGGCGCTTCTGATCGTGTTTGTGGACGTGATGAAAGAGCTGCCCGCCACCCTGATCCTGCACCCGTTCAACTTCCAAACCCTCGCGGTTCAGGCCCACCGACTTGCTGCGGATGAGCGGCTTTTCGAGGCCGCAGTCCCGTCGCTGGTGCTTGTCGGTTTCGGATTGATCCCCGTGCTCATCCTGTGCCGCACCCTCGCGCAAGGCAGTGGCAAGACCAGCGTGCCTGTGGCAACCCCGGCAGAATGACCCTCAAAACGTCAGGAGCACATCCCATGACGATCAGACGCATCAACGCCGAAGATGGCGCAGCACCCGTCGGGGCCTACGCTCAGGCCTTGGAAGTGAAGGACACCACGCGGCGTCTGTACATCAGCGGTCAGGCGCCGGTGCGCCCGGATGGCACACTGCCTACGACTTTCAGAGGGCAGGCCGAAGCTGTGTGGGACAATATCCTCGCCCAATTGCGCGCCGCCGACATGGGGCCCGAGCATCTGGTGCAGGCCACGACGTTTCTGGTCGATCGCAAGTACCGCGATGAAAACCGCGATGTACGCATGGCAAAGCTCGACGGGCACACCTTTGCGATGACGGTGGTGCTTGCGGGCATGTTCGAGGATGGCTGGTTCTTGGAGATCGACGCGATTGCGGAAATGTAAGCGCGGCACGTCGCTGCTTTGATGGAACAGAGTCCCCGGGTCAGGCCCGGGGCGTTTCGGTCTCAAACCCACCAAAGCAAAACGGGAGGCCCAACCCCCCGCTTCTTTCTTGCCAAAAATACTCAAATCCCCCGACTGCGACACGCGCAACCGCCGGGGGGAAGAGGCCTCAGACTTCCAGATAACTTTCCAGACTGTCATCCAACGCGTCTTTCCACGGCGTGTGATGCGGGGGCGCCTTGGTACCTGTCATGGGCGACACGTAGCCATGGTTGCGGAACTCCATGATCCCTTTCTTTTTGTGCTTTTTCCACTCAAAGAACGCCTGATTGGCCGCGTCCACGTCGAAGCTGGGGTAATCCGTCTCCGCAATCAGCTCTCTCACGTAATCGCCTTGATAGCGGATGCAAGCATAGTCATCCTCTAGCGCATCCTCGGCCGCCTCGCGTGCCACCGGATCGGCCTCCATCGTGGCCTGATCGGGCAGTTCGATCTTGCCCATGATCTGATCACGCACCCACCACGCCTGGGCGTCAAACATGTTGAACGTGTACCATTGGTCCTGCATGCCAATGTAAGACAGCTTCGGGTTCTTGTTCCAGATCACGCCCTTGTAGAGATCCGCCGCCGCCAGACGGTTCGCGGTCTTGAGACGCAGATCGTCGGGCAGGAAGGGGAAGTGGTGCTTGTAGCCCGTGCACAGGATGATGGCGTCGACCTCCTTACTGGTCCCATCCTTAAAATGCGCCGTCTTGCCTTCAACCTTCACCAGCGCAGGCACTTCCTGCCAGTTGTCGGGCCAGTCGTACCCCATGGGCGCGGTCCGGTGGGCGACGGTGACGGATTTGCAGCCGTACTTCCAACACTGTGATCCGATGTCTTCGGCAGAATAGGACGTGCCGAGGATCAGGATATCCTTGCCTTCGAACTCCCTCGCATCGCGGAAATCATGGGCGTGCAGGATGCGACCGTTGAAACTCTCAAACCCAGGATAGTAAGGCACATTGGGGGAAGAGAAGTGCCCGGTGCACACCACCACGTGGTCATATTCTTCCGACGTTTCCGCATCCGCCACACTGTCCCGAGCCGTGACGGTAAACATGCCTGAGGCGTCATCGTAGCGGATATCGCGCACCGCATTGTTGAACCGGATCCAATCGCGCACGCCGGCCTTGTTCACGCGGCCTTCGATATAATCAAAAAGCACAGCACGGGGCGGATAGCTGGCGATGGCTTTGCCGAAATGCTCCTCGAAGGTGTAGTCCGCAAATTCCAGACCTTCTTTCGGACCGTTCGACCACAGATACCGATACATCGACCCATGGCAAGGCTCCCCACTGGCCTCGACCCCGGTGCGCCAGGTGTATTTCCACAGGCCGCCCCAATCATCCTGCTTTTCGTAGCAGACGATCTCCGGAATATCCTCGCCATTCATCTTTGCCGATTGGAAGGCGCGCAGCTGCGCAAGTCCGGACGGGCCCGCGCCGATCACTGCCACTCTTTTCTTGGCCATCTTGGTCTCCCTGGTTGAACCGTTTGTCGTTTATGAAAAAATGTTTCCTCGGAAGTAAGCCAAAGCCCGGTCTTGATTGTCAACGATTAACCTTTTTGAACGGCCTCTGAGCCGCAACCGTCCCCGAACTTGCCGCAAATGATGGTTGCTCAATCGTCCGGCTTGAACCATTTTGCGCAACCACGACCACAGCCAGACTGACGCGCATGCCCCACCCAGACCTGTTCATGTCCGATTTCTTTGATATCGAAACGGACTGGATCGACTACAATAACCACCTCAACATGGGGTACTACCCGGTGCTGTTTGACCGCGCCTCGGATCAGGCTTTTGCAAAGTTCGGGTTCGGCCCGGATTACATTGCGGAAACAAACCACACGACGTTCTCAGCCGAATTCCACGTGCGCTACCTCAAGGAGGTAAAGCTGGGCGACAAGGTGCGTTCTTCCTTTTGGGTGATCGATTACGATGAAAAGCGTTTTCACACCTTCCAGGAACTCTATCATGAGGACGGCTGGCTGACGGCGACGGGCGAAGGGCTGACCCTGCATGTCAGCCTCAACGGCCCCAAACCCAAAGTAGCACCCATGCCAGAGCCCATCTTTGGCCGGCTCAAGGCCATGGCCGCAGCCAACGCAGCTATGGAACAACCAGAGGGTGTCGGTCGCCAGATCGGCATTCGCCGCAAGCCAAAATTGTGATCTCGTCCCCTGCATGTCAGGGGTCGACGTAGCCGCTGTCATCGGTCTAAGCTTTTTCTGAGCCGGGGTGGTCTGCGCCCCGATGAACCAAACACGGGTAAAGACAAGGCCGGGGGACATGTTAGCATTGCTTGTGCGCCGGCTCGCGCTTGGGGTCGTGACGGTCTGGCTGGTCTCAGTCATAATTTTCGCCGGTGTCGAAGTTTTGCCGGGGGACGCTTGCACCGTCGTGCTGGAACGCGACGCGCAAGGCGAAGTGCTGGAAAATTGCCGCAAGAACCTCGGCCTCGATCGACCGGCGTTCGAACGCTACATCGATTGGGCTTCAGGTGCGGCGCACGGCGACTTTGGCGTGTCCGCAGACGGGCAGACCAAGATTTCCAAGGAAGTCGCACTGCGCGTGAAAAACTCCATCCTTTTGGCGGCAGGCGCGCTCAGCGTGGGCGTGCCGCTGGCCATATTCCTCGGTGTGATCGCCGGGCTGGCGCGGGACAGATTTGCCGACATCTTCGTCTCCACCGCCGCTATCTTTGCGATGACCATCCCGGAATTCGTGTCCGCCACCATTCTCGTGCTGGTCTTCTCTATATGGCTTGGCTGGTTGCCAGCGGTGGTGTTGACGCCTGCCGATGCACCCGCGCTCGAATTCTGGCCGGAATTCATCCCGGCCACGATCGTTCTGACCATGGTCATGGTGGCCCACATCATGCGCATGGTCCGGTCTTCCGTCATTGAGGTCATGTCCAGCGAATTTGTGCAGATGGCCACGCTTAAAGGCGTGCCCTATGGGCGGATTGTGTTGCGCCACGCATTGCCCAGTGCGCTTCTGCCTGCGATCAACGTTGTCGCCCTAACGGTGGCCTGGCTTTTGGGTGGGGTTGTCGTCGTTGAGGTCGTCTTCAACTATCCCGGCATCGGCAGGATGACGATTGATGCCATATCCGACAGGGATCTTCCGATCATTCAGGCCCTCGTGATGCTGATTGCGGCCACCTACGTGCTGGTCAATCTGGTGGCCGACCTTGCATCGATGCTTTTGAACCCGCGTTTGCGCACACTGCGGATGAGGTCGTGATGGCAGACGCAACGACCCATACACGCACAACGTTCCTAAGCCGTTGGGGTCAAATTCTGCGCGACGTGGCGCGACGGCCGTCCGGGGCAATCGGGCTCTTCCTTGTGGGGCTGCACATCATCGTTGCGATCATAAGCCCCGCGATTGTGCCTTATGATTTCAAAGCACTGGATTCCAGCCTGATCCTCGCACCACCCGATGCAGATCACTGGTTGGGCACCGACGCGCTGGGCCGCGACGTCTTCACCCGGCTGCTCCTCGGGGGGCGCGAAGCACTGCTCGTCTGCGCGCTCGCCATTCCGCTCACCATGATCTGGGGTGGACTGATGGGGGTTTACCTCGGTCTGCGTGGCGGATGGGTGGATGAGGTGGCGATGCGCCTTGTTGATGCGTTCCTGGCGCTGCCGGGTATTCTGCCACTGATGGTTTTCGTCGTCATATTCGGGGCGGGCAACGAGGTGCTGATCCCGACGCTAGCCTTTTTCTTCGGTATACCAGTGATCCGTGTCGCGCGCGGGGCAACCCATGACGTGGTTGCGCGTGACTATGTGCTGGCGGCCCGCGCGCGCGGGCACTCGCGGTTGTCGATCATGCGGCGGGAGCTGCTGCCGAACACGCTCGACACGCTCATGGTCGAAGGCGCGATGCGGCTCAGCTGGATGCTGCTGACGTTTTCGTCTCTTTCTTTCCTGGGCTTCGGTGTCGCCCCGCCAACTCCCGACTGGGGCCAATCCATCTCGGAAGCACGGGTTTACATGTCCCTCGCGCCCTGGGGCGTGCTGGGGCCGATGATCGCGCTGTCGTCGCTGATCATCGGGGTCAACCTGACGGCGGACGCTCTGGCCAAAACGCTGGGCATTGATCGCTCCCGAAAGGCGGTGGTCTAGATGACAGCCCCGCAAAACGACCCCGTTATTGAATTCAAAGATTTCAAAGTCGGCTTCACCGCCCGCGCTGGTCAGACGGTTGAGGTCCTCAAGGGCATCGACCTTTCGGTCCACGCCGGTGAAACGCTGGGTATCGTCGGCGAAAGCGGGTCCGGAAAAAGCACGCTCGCACTGGCCTCCATGGGGTTTCTGAAACCCGGTCTTCGCAAGCTCAGCGGCGATGCATTCTTCGAAGGACGGGACATGTTTGCGCAAAGCTTGCGCGACCTCGAAGGCCTGCGTGGCGGCAAACTCGGCCTTATCCCGCAAAGCTCGGGTCAGGCCCTGACCCCCACCATGCGCATCGGTCCGCAAATTTGCGAAGCGTTGAATCTGCATTGCGATATCTCGCCGTCACAGGTGACGACCCGCGCGGAAGAGCTGCTGACCCAAGTGCGCCTGCCCAACGTACCCGCGATCATGAAGCGCTTCCCCCACGAACTCTCAGGTGGTCAGCAACAACGGGTGGCAATCGCCATGGCGCTCGCCGGGGAGCCGGATGCTCTGGTGCTTGATGAGCCTACAACTGGCCTTGATGTCACCACGCAGAAACAAATCCTCGACCTCGTGCAAGACCTCGCACGGGAACGGAACATGGCCATGATGCTGGTCAGTCACGATCTGGGCGTTGTGGCGCGATGCTGTCACCGTGTGGCCGTGATGTATCGCGGAGAGATCGTACTGGAAGGCAAGGCCGCCGACGTGCTGCGCACCCCCAGCCATGACTACGCGCGCAAGCTGATAGACGCGGTTCCCCGGATCAAACCGGTGTCTGCCAAGGCCAAAGCCGCCGCTGTGCCCGA
The DNA here is from genome assembly GCA_963422235.2 of uncultured Roseovarius sp. Taxonomy (GTDB): domain Bacteria; phylum Pseudomonadota; class Alphaproteobacteria; order Rhodobacterales; family Rhodobacteraceae; genus Roseovarius. The sequence goes on along the minus strand of CAXMWV010000002.1, from coordinate 100,929 downwards.
ACGCGGTACGGCTTTGACGCTAGAGGATGTCGGCATCTGTTACGCGCAGCCGGGCTTCTGGGCGCGCACATTTGGCAAGGCGGAAGAGCGGCCTCTGACAGTGGACGGGATCAACCTGTCGCTGGGCAAAGGCGAAACGATTGGGCTGGTCGGCGAATCCGGCAGTGGGAAATCCACCATCCTAAAAGCCATTGCCGGGCTTCTGCCAACGCAGAAAGGTGCGATCAAGGTGGGCGATGACACGGTTCTGAAGCCCGTCATCGAACAGCGCCGAAGCGAAGACCTCCGCCGCGTACAGATGATTTTCCAAAACCCCGATGACAGTCTGAACCCCCGCCACACAGTCGCGGAAATCCTCGCCCAACCGCTGGAGCTTTACTTCGGTATTGGGGGGCAACGGGCCCGCGACAGGGCGGCGGAGCTGCTCGATATGGTGCGGCTGGGACCCGCCTATCTGGACCGCCTGCCGCGCCAGATGTCAGGCGGAGAGAAACAGCGCGTGGCCATTGCGCGGGCCTTTGCCGCAGAGCCTGAGATCGTCCTTTGTGACGAGATCACCTCCGCGCTCGACGTGTCGGTGCAGGCATCCGTCCTCGAACTCTTGGCCGAATTGAAAGAGGCGCAGCAGACAAGCTATGTCTTCGTGGGCCATGATCTGGCAGTGGTGCAACAGCTCTCCGATCAGGTAATGGTTCTGCGCAACGGTCGGATTGAGGAGGCAGGACCAGTGGGCCGCGTCTACTCCGCACCCGAGAGTGACTATACGCAGGCGCTCTTTGACGCGGTGCTGGAACCCGACGCCGCAGTCTAAACAGGCGCATTTTCGCGCTCAAACAGCCGCCTCTTTGAGCAACCAGTCTTTGAACGCGCTCAATGCGACGCCCTTGCTCGTAGTCTTCGGGGTCAGCACGAAATAGGCAAAATTGAGAGCTGTTGATAGGTCTGCCTCGAACGGAAAAACCAACCGTCCAGCCGCGACGTGGTCTGCCACCAACCGGTCGCCGACCAATGCCACACCTTGGCCGTCGATCGCGGCCTGCACTGCCATGCTTTCCTGACTGAAGCGCGGGCCTCGGCTGGCGTCCACTCCTATGACACCGGCCGCCTTTAACCACATATGCCAACTGGCATCCGCATCCTTCCACTCCACGTGAAGCAAGGTGTGCCGGCTCAAATCATCCGGCCTGACCAAGGCCTTGGTTTCAATCAGCGCAGGACTGCAAACCGGAACGTTGCGCTGATCAAACAGGTGATCCACGTTCACACCATCGTAGCCACCGGGCCCGTAACGGATGGCCACGTCCGCCTCTCCTCGCACCACATCCACCCGGCGATCGGTGCCATCTATCCTGATCTCAATCTTGGGGTGGGCGGCGTAGAACCGATCAAGCCGGGGCACCAACCACATCGCACCGAAAGATGGGCTGACACTGATTGTCAGCAGGCTTCGATCAGCATGCGCGTGCAGTCGCTCCACGCCTTCACGCAGCCGATCAAATCCCGCAGACAGCAAAGGCAACGCATCGCGTCCGGCCTCCGTCAGGTCCAGTGCGCGGGTCAAACGGATGAACAGAGTGACGCCCAACTGTTCTTCCAGGGATTTGACCTGCTGGCTTATCGCCGCGGGCGTGACGTGGAGTTCTTCGGCCGCGTCCTTGAAGCTGAGATGCCGGTCTGCGGCCTCGAAGGCGCGCAGAGCGTTGAGAGGGGGTGAGGACATGAAATAAGCCTTAGTTTTTCTAATTTATAAGCGCTGGAAAAACCGTTTGTCGATGATCCGAAATTTCAGCAATGGTTCCGCTAAGGAAAGAACAGCACGTGTAAGCGGGTCAAGATATGAGATACTCTGACTATTCCATCGGTGTCCTGCTGCTGCTTGCGGCGGCGATCACATACTCCACAGCAGGCATTTTCACCAAGGGCGTCGTTGCAGGGGCCTGGGCAGTGATTTTCTGGCGTGGTCTCTTTGCCGCCGCCTTCACAACGCTCTGGACTGTTCAGCAAGGCACGTTTCGGCAGAATTTCTTCGCTATGGGTAAAAGCGGATGGGCCGTGGGCATCGTCGGGGCACTGGGCACGGCGGCCTTCATCCCGGCCTTCAAACTGACCTCGGTTGCCAATGTCGCGCTGATCTACGCGGTGGCCCCCCTCATCGCAGCCTTACTGGCGTGGCTAACGATAGGAGAGCGTGCATCGCGTATGACACTTCTGGGCTCTGCACTGGCGCTTTTCGGAGTTTGCGTGATTGTATCTGGATCGGTCGGGCAGCTTGGCTTGCAAGGCGACGTCTTGGCGCTGTTAATGACAACGGCCATGGCGACCATCATGGTGATCTACCGAAAGTACCCAAGGACACCCGCGGCAGGGCCTTCGGTGATGCAGTCTCTCTTCCTGTTGCCGCCGTCCTTTGTCTTCGGCCAGCCATTTCAAACAGCGGGCCATGAAATCCTGATTTTGATGGCTTTCGGGCTGCTTTTCGCAATTGCCTCGGTCACGCTGGCCGAAGGGGCCAAGCGCGTGCCGTCGGGTCAAACAGCATTGATCAGTGCGCTGGAGACGCCGCTTGCACCGCTGTTGGCTTTCTTAGTTTTGGCTGAAGTTCCGGGCGGGACAACCCTCTTGGGTGGGGCCATCGTGCTTGTGGCCGTGCTTTTGTCGATCAGGGAAGCCGAGCGTTAGACCCGTGACCGGCGCTTTGTCCCTGCTTCTCCGATCAAGGCGCAGCCAAGCGTTTCCCGCAGGGCCGCTGCAAGCTCATCAACGGTTTCCGTCGACACGAAACGCCCGCCAGTCCGATCCGCCAGGCATTTGGCCACCGTCTTACCGCCGTCATAGCTTTGCGCCTCGGGGCTGTTCCAACTGAACGGGTCATAAAAGACTTTGAAGCCGATCACATGCACCGTCAGGTCCTGGGCTGTTTGCGCCAATTCCTCGCCCAACGCGCAGGGCCGCCCGCCGCAGGTTTCATTGCCATCTGTCACCAACACCACGATGCCCGGCGCCCGTGTGTAGTCCAATGCTTCTGCTGCGGCCCGCACGGACGCGGCAATGGGGGTCAGGCCATTGGGTGCTAGCGCGTCAATCTCTCCGACAACACGTTCGGATGCGTCTGCTTTCGGTGCAAACCGTAGATCAATACCAGTACAGCCATCCTGTCCGCCGGGGCCGTAAACGAGCAAACCCACCCGTCGGTACGGCGCAATCTGCGGCATGGCCCGGTGCATCGCCCGGCGCGCATCTTCAATGCGGGTGGGGTCCTGCGATCGAAATCCGATCTCGTTCATTGAGGCCGATCCGTCAAAGACCAGCATGGCGTCCACAGCACAATCCCCGACCGCGTGAACAGGCCCACCTGACCCGGCCATGCAGGTTCCAATGGCGGTCAGCGCAGAAAAAAGCGTGCGACGGTACGTCATGACCAATTCAGATAACGCAGGCTGCACAAAATCAATGCACGGTTTCGGCATATTCCGCGCAAAGAAAAACCCCCGCCTGACAGCCGCAGACGGGGGTTTCAAATCCGATAGAAGATCAGGCTGCGGCTTGTGCCTTGGCTATCTCTTTCTTTACTTTCAGCGCACGGGCCGACAGCTCCGCGTCTTTGGCCTTCGCCAGGTAGGCATCCAGACCACCGCGATGATCGACACTGCGCAGGGCTGCCGCTGAAATACGCAGCTTTACGCCACGACCCAGCGTTTCCGACTGCAGCGTCACATCATTCAGGTTCGGCAGGTACCGGCGCTTGGTCTTGTTGTTGGCGTGGCTGGAGTTGTTGCCAACCATCGGGCCTTTTCCGGTCAATTCGCAAACGCGCGACATGGTTTCATCCTCATGTTTGGGGTGGGGCGTGTCGCCCTGTCCAATGCAAACGGGCACCGCCAAAGGCAGCGCCTCAAATCTCGTCCCGGGTCAATAGGGGCATTGAGACGGGCCGTCAAGGGATTCGAGTTGGCCCGATGCATATGGATGACTAAGGTTGATATCACGCCAAAGGAGGCCCGCAAATGTTTGTCAAAACCCTTGATCAGATCATTGACAGCCCGTCCCACGTCCGTGGAGAGGCCTTTGACAGCCACCGGCTGCTTCTGGCCAGTGATGGGCTTGGATACTCCTTCCACGACACGCGTATCAAGGCAGGCACCGAACAGCACCTGCACTACAAAAACCACATTGAAACGAACTACTGCGTCGCGGGTCAGGGGGAGGTGGAAGAGAAAGCCACCGGCCGCGTCTGGCCAGTTGAGCCCGGCACGATGTTTGTCCTCGACCAGCACGATGCGCATATCCTGCGGGCCGCGACGGACATGCACCTCATCTGCATCTTTACGCCAGCGTTGACCGGTCAGGAAACCCATGACAAGGACGGCAGCTACAGTGCTGCGGGCGGCGATTAACGGAGCCTCTGCGCACCAGTGCCAGTAAGCAATTGAACATCTGGTTTGAGCCCAAAGTACGCCTAATCGGCTATTGTTTTTCTGAAGAAATCAACAGCCATTGAGGATACTTCTTCGTGGATATCGCGCCGGGTCACGCCTGCTCCATCGACAAAAACGTCAGGTGCTTCCTTCAGCCCGAGAGGCGAAGGCTCCGGCAAGAAAGTATAGTGTCCGACACCCGCTCCAAGAACATGTAGCTTGCTGACAGACAATTCGTTGTGAAGCCAGGACGCGCAGTCCTCGACCGGGGCGATTAAGTCGCTCTCGCCGGCGATAATCTGGATAGGGTTTTCGATATCGTGCAGGCTTTTCTTTGAGAAGCCTCGAACGGACCGGCCTGGCGCAAGTACGAGCGCAGACTTCACCCTATCATCTAAATAAAGATCTGACCGACGCGCCCAAGCTTCACGAAACACGTCACTTTGTTTCTGTAGAAGCGGAATTTCATCCGTCAGATTGGGAAATTCTATCGGTCCACGAATTGGGCTTTTGTCAGGATTGCCTGCCTCAAACTGAGAATAGGCAACCCGCGCACCCAGCAGCAACATTGCCGTGAACGCCCCTGCAGAAAAACCAGCAACTGCCGCGTGCTCTTTGAAAGGCCCGTTCAGCCGCGTTTTCCAGCCACTGTCGTCGAGCAGTGCAGTCAGATCAGCAGCTCGCTCCCAAAGGCACAGGAAACCCTCTGCGCGTTGGGGTTCCGAGCCGGTATTTCCGTGGTGGTCCACCGCGAGAACCACAAAACCAGATGAAGCTAACCGATGCGCGAGCCACTCCAAACCTGCGGCTACACCTCCGGTGCCATGAGACAACAAAACTAGTGGATATGCCTGTTGGTTAGGGCGAAGACATGCATCCCGCACAATCGGTCTGGTTTGAAACCACGTTCGTTCCGATGAAATTTGGCTCTGTGATGTGTCAACAGCGGGGTACCAGGCAAACCAACGCAGCGGACGTGGGCCATCGTTGTCCCAATTTGGTCGGTACGCGTCGAATGAAAGTCCCTCTGTGAACCCAACGGTCATTGTCGCCCTTATTGTTGTCGGAAACAGGATAGTACTGTTTAGACTATCAGAACGAATGCCCGTTTAGTCCGCAATGCGGGATTACGCATAGATACGCCGCAAGGTCCGACATAAAGCCCTTTTACATCGCCTGAAACCGTCGGATGCTGGGCAGGTCGCCATGCTGCGAACCTCAGGCGGCGCGTCCGGGTTTAGCGGAACCGCAGGTTATCCCGGCTCAGCTGATCAAGGCTCGTGATCCCCATCAGCTTCATGTCCCGCTCCAGCTCCGTCCGAAGGTTCCCGAGCGCCTTCTCAACACCCGCCTGACCCGCCGCCGCCAGCGAATAAAGATAAAGCCGCCCGCCAGAGCACGCTTTCGCCCCCACCGAAAGCGCCTTCAGGATATGCGTGCCGCGCTGAATGCCGCCTTCGCAGATCACGTCAATCTTGTCGCCCACCGCATCACAAATCTCCGCCAACTGATCAAACGGCGCGCGTGACCCATCCAGCTGCCGCCCACCGTGGTTGGACACCATGATACCCGTGCACCCGATATCCACCGCGCGTTTGGCGTCTTCCACGCTCATCACGCCCTTCAGAGCAAACTGCCCGTCCCATTTCTTGCAAAGCTCCTCGGCGTCTTTCCAGTTCATGTTCTGGTCCAGCATGGTGGAGAAATACTCGCCCACCGAGACCGCCAGGTTGGTGCCTGCAGACACGTGGCCCGACAAATGCGGCATGTCGAACTTCTCTTTGGTGAAGAAGTTCCACGCCCACATCGGATGGGTGGCGAAGGAAAACACAGAAGACGGCGTCAGCTTGGGCGGCGAGGTAAAGCCGGTCCGCAAGTCACGCTCCCGGTTGCCGCCCGTGATCGTGTCCACCGTCAGCGCCATCACGTTGAAATTCGCAGCCCGCGCGCGCTCCAACAGCGCATCATTCAGCCCGCGATCCTTGTGGAAGTAGAACTGGAACATCTTCGGGCCGGGGGCGAGCTTCTCAATCTCTTCCACCGTGACCGTCGCCAGCGAGGACACGCCGAACATCGTGCCGTACTTGGTCGCTGCCTTGGCCACCGCACGTTCCCCTTCATGATGGAACAAACGCTGCAAGGCGGTCGGCGCGCAGTAGACCGGCATATCCAGTTTCTGACCCATGACTTCAACGGACATGTCCACCTCTTCGACGCCCGCCAGCACATTGGGCACCAAATCCACATCATCAAAGGCCGACGTGTTGCGGGCATAGGTGATCTCATCATCCGCAGCACCATCGATATAATGGAAAATCGGGCTGGGCAGGCGGCGCTTGGCCAGTTTCCTGAAGTCCTGGAAGTTGTGGCAGTTCTGAACGCCCATGATCATGTCCCTTTTGCAGATGCAGCATAATTGGTAATTTTATTTGACCAATTTGAGGTGTATCTAACTTGGGGCCCTAGATGTCAAGTCTGAGGGGGCAAAAACTGGCCGACATGTTTGCCAATCGGTTAATCTATACGCAGCGCTACAACCTACTGCGTGTGGCGAGATCGAACCGGGGATCTGAAGTAGGCAGAGCGCGGCGTGACCTCTGCATCAAAGGCGCGCATCACGCTCTCACGGGCCTCCAAACGCTCCAGAAGCGCCGTCAGGTGCGGGTGCTGCGCGATGTCTTCTGGCAAAAGCGGCGCATGGCGCGGGGCGATCAGCGACCAGCGCACGCAGCCGCCCAGGTAGAAGTCACAGACGCTCAGATGCTCTCCCAACAACCACGGGCCGCCATGCTCGGCAATCACGGCCTCCAACGTCGCGTAGTGCGATCGCATCCGGGCGTGCACGACAGGGCGGGCTGCCTCAGCCAAATCTGCGCCGACATATTTCTCTGTATAGTACTGAAGCTGCGCATCCGCGTGCAGCGTGTTCGACAAAAAGTGCGACCATTGGTGATAAGCCGCACGGCGCGGCGCATCGCTCCTTTCTGGCGAAAGCTGCCCTGTCTCTTCCGCGAGATAGGCCAGAATCGCACCTGTCTCGGCAAGGCTTGCGCCCGTGCGCTCATCCGCCAGCACGGGCACCATGCCGCGCGGGTTCAGGCGCAGGAATTCTGCGCTGTGATGGGCGTCGATGGACATGTCCACAATCTCGTCGCGGTAGGACACGCCCAGTTCTTCCAGCACCATCCGGATCACAACGCTGGCGCAGTCGGGGTAGGAGTAAAGAATGTAAGTCATATCACGGGCCTCGGGTTTCTTTGCCCTCAGCCAACTGCAAGGGGTCCTTGCACGCTATGCGAAATGAGACCCGCCAGGGCCGCGATGCGACCATCTCCGTGATCCCACTTGCCAAGGTGCCGAATTCATGGCTGGCTCGCATCAAGGTAACCCAGGAGACTCCCATGATAGACCCCGGCCTTTTGCTCACCTACGCGCTCATTGTTCTTGGGTTCGTGTTCATTCCGGGACCAGCCACATTGCTGACGGTCGCTCGGGCCACCACGTCCGGAACGAAAGTCGGGATTGCCACGGGTGCTGGGATCACGGCGGGTGATTTTCTGCACACTTTGATGGCGGTGGTCGGCATTTCCGCCATCATCGCGGCCTCGACCACGTTGTTTACCATCGTGAAGTACCTGGGCGCGGCCTACCTCGTTTACCTCGGCCTGCGCGCGATTTTTGAGAAAGCCTCTATTGATCTTGGTCAGGGCCGTGTCCCGATCACGGCGCCACAGGCGTTCCGTCAGGCGATCCTGGCCGAAGTCCTGAACCCCAAAACCGCGCTCTTCTTTCTGGCGTTCCTGCCTCAGTTTGTCGTGCCGGAAAACGGGCTTGTGGTTCTGCAACTGATCACCTTGGGTGTCGTGTTTGCCCTACTCGGCTTTGTCAGCACCATTGTGTATTCGGTGGCCGCAGGGGGCTTGGGCAATTTCCTGCGTCGCAACCCGACCGTCCTGAAATGGCAAGGCAAGGTCGTGGGGGGCATCTATTGCGCCCTGGGGCTGCGACTGGCGCTGCAAGAAAGGTAGTGCAGGTTACCGCTTGATCCGGACCGGTCTTGGGTCTATACGCCCCCGGTGGCCGACGTGGCCTATTCAAAAATCAAGAAACGCCGTGGTTGTCCCATTCGCTTCGGGGGGCACATCCGGCAAAGGAGAAGCGATATGAAACTCAATGAACTGCGCGACAATCCTGGCGCAACCAAACGCAAGAAACGCGTTGGCCGTGGCCCTGGCTCCGGCATGGGTAAAACCGCCGGTCGCGGTATCAAAGGTCAGAAATCCCGTTCGGGTGTGGCGATCAAGGGCTACGAAGGCGGCCAGATGCCGCTCTATCAGCGTCTGCCCAAGCGTGGCTTCAACAAGCCTAACCGCAAGCAATACGCCGTTGTAAACCTCGGGATCATTCAGAAATTCGTCGATGCCAAGAAGCTCGACACCAAAGGCGCGATCACCGAAGACGCGCTGGTTGAGGCGGGCATCGTGCGCCGCAAACTCGACGGTGTGCGCGTTCTGGCCAAGGGTGAGATCAGCGCCAAGCTGAACCTCGAAGTCACCGGTGCCTCCAAATCTGCGATCGAAGCAGTTGAAAAGGCGGGTGGCTCTCTGACGATCACGGCTGCGCAAGCGGCTGAATAAGAGGTTGTTTGCGGCTTCTCTGCCGCTTACATACTTTCTCAAGTTTTCCAAATGAGCGCCGTCCTGTCGGAAAACGACATGGGCGGCGTTTGTGCAAAGATAGAGAGCGCGCATGGTATCAGCAGCAGAGCAGATGGCCGCAAACACCAGCTGGTCGGCCTTTGGTAAGGCCACCGAGCTTCGCAAGCGGATCTTTTTCACCATTGGCCTTCTGATCATCTATCGGATCGGCACGTTCATTCCGGTCCCCGGCATCGACGGGGCGGAACTTCGCCAGTTCATGGAAAGTGCGGCTCAGGGCATTGGCGGCATGCTGTCGATGTTCACGGGCGGCGCGCTGGGCCGCATGGGCATCTTTGCTCTGGGCATCATGCCCTATATTTCCGCCTCTATCATTGTACAGCTGATGACGGCCATGGTGCCGTCCCTAGAGCAGCTGAAGAAAGAGGGCGAACAGGGCCGCAAAAAGATCAACCAGTACACGCGCTACGGCACCGTTGGTCTGGCCACATTGCAATCCTACGGTCTGTCGATGAGCCTCGTAAACGGGGGTTTGGTGCAATCCGACATTGGCACCGGCTTCTTCGTGGCGTCGTGCATGATCACGCTTGTGGGCGGCACCATGTTCCTGATGTGGCTGGGTGAGCAGATCACCGCGCGCGGCGTCGGCAACGGTATCTCGTTGATCATCTTCGTGGGCATCATCGCCGAAGTGCCTGCCGCTCTGGCACAGTTCTTCAGCCAGGGCCGCTCCGGCGCGATCAGCCCGGCGGTGATCATCGGTGTCATCCTTATGGTAATCGCGGTCATCACCTTCGTCGTGTTCATGGAACGATCTCTGCGCAAGATCCATATCCAATATCCGCGCCGTCAGGTAGGCATGAAAGTCTATGACGGGGGCAGTTCTCACTTGCCGGTCAAGGTGAACCCGGCGGGTGTGATCCCGGCCATCTTTGCCAGTTCTCTGTTGCTCCTGCCGGTCACGCTCCAGACCTTCTCAAGCCAGAACGCCGGTCCGGTGATGTCGACCATCCTTGCCTATTTCGGGCCGGGTCAGCCGCTCTATCTGGTCTTCTTCGCGGGCATGATCGTGTTCTTCACGTATTTCTACACCTACAACGTGGCTTTCAAACCTGATGACGTGGCCGACAACTTGAAGAACCAGAACGGGTTTATCCCGGGCATCCGTCCCGGCAAGCGCACGGCGGAGTATCTTGAATACGTGGTCTCCCGTATCCTTGTGCTTGGCTCCGGCTATCTGGCGTTGGTCTGTTTGCTGCCCGAGGTGCTTCGCTCCGAATTTGCCATTCCGTTCTACTTCGGCGGCACATCTGTACTCATCGTGGTCTCGGTCACCATGGACACGATCCAACAAGTTCAGTCCCATCTTTTGGCGCACCAATACGAAGGCCTTATTGAAAAATCGCAGCTAAGCGGTAAAGGTCGTAAACGTGCACGGAGGAAGGGGACAGCTCGTAAATGAATATCATACTATTGGGACCGCCCGGCGCGGGAAAAGGGACACAGGCTGAAAAGCTTGTGGAGGAGCGCGGCATGATCCAGCTCAGCACCGGGGAGATGCTGCGCGAGGCCAAGACCAGCGGCACCAAGATGGGCAAGCGCGTGGCCGAAGTGATGGATCGCGGCGACCTAGTGACCGACGAGATCGTGATCGGGTTGATCCGCGAAAAGATCACCGGCGATGCTGGCGGCGGGTTCATCTTCGACGGCTTCCCGCGGACGCTGGCTCAGGCCGACGCTCTGGGCGCGCTCTTGGAGGAGACCGGCCAGACCCTCGACCACGTGATCGAGTTGCAGGTCGATGATGAGGTCCTCGTCGGCCGCATCGTGGGTCGCGCCGAAGCCGCCAAAGCGGCTGGTCAGCCAGTGCGGGCAGATGACAATGAGGAAAGCCTCAAGATCCGCCTGATGGAATACTACAAAAAGACCTCACCGCTGACGGGCTACTATTACGCCAAAGGTGACCTGAAGGGCGTGGATGGCTTGGGTGCGATTGATCAGGTCGCGGCCGACATTGCCGGTATCCTCGACGCGTAGAACGATCCCGTAAGCCGGGGCTCACCCCGGCTGCGCTCACTTTCAATCCGAACGCCCCACAAAACTGACAAGCCATAAACGCTTGCGTCTGACCCTTGTCGTATTGTCGTTGACCCTAACCCGTTCCGATCAACACATCTTTGCGCAGATCGGAAACATCTGGGCCGCAAACATGCGACCAAATTTTCCAAACCGGAATTGTATACCCAGATAGTCCGTGCATTGACCGCGCGGCACACATACGAACGATTCAAGAAGTGTTTACGGAGACCGAACATGCCTGCGCTGCGCGACGATATTGACCCCAACGGATTGCAAGAGTTCTCGGTCGTGTTCACCGATCGCTCGCTCAATCACATGAGCGATGCCTTTGGCGAGGTGATGCGCGATCTCTCGACCACGCTGAAAGAGGTCTACAAGGCCGACGGCGTGGCCCTGATCCCCGGTGGCGGCACCTTCGGGATGGAGGCCGTGGCCCGGCAACTGGCCGTGGGCGCTCGGACACTGGTGGTACGCAACGGCTGGTTTTCCTACCGTTGGAGCCAGATCTTCGAAACCGGCGAACTGACGTCTGAGACGGAAGTCATCAAGGCGCGCCGCACCGGCAACGTCACCGCCAGCCCCTTCACCCCAGCCCCGATTGACGAAGTGGTGGCCAAAATCCACGACATGAAGCCCAACATCGTGTTTGCAACCCATGTGGAAACCTCCGCCGGTGTGATCCTTCCTGACGCATACGTCGCCGCGATGGCCGAGGCCGCCCATGAAATCGGCGCGTTGATGGTTCTCGATTGCATCGCCTCGGGCTGCATTTGGGTCGACATGCGCGCTTTGGGCGTCGATGTGTTGGTTTCTGCGCCTCAAAAGGGCTGGTCCTCGACCCCATGCGCGGGCGTCGTCATGCTGTCTGACCGGGCCGTTGCGCGGGTCAAGGAAACCACATCCAACAGCTTTGCCATCGATCTGGGCAAGTGGCTTTCGATCATGGAAACCTATGAGGGCGGTGGTCACGCCTACCATGCCACCATGCCCACCGACAGCCTGCGCGACTTCCGCGACACCGTGCTTGAGACCCGCGACTATGGCTTCGACAGGCTCAAGGCCGCGCAGCAGGAACTGGGCGATAAGGTCCGCGCCATGCTGGCCGAGAAGGGCGTTGTGTCCGTGGCCGCAGAGGGCTTCGGTGCGCCGGGCGTGGTGGTCTGCTACACCTCCGATGCCGCGATCAAGAACGGTTCAAAATTTGCCGCTCAAGGCATGCAGATCGCGGCGGGCGTCCCCTTGGCCTGCGATGAACCGGAAGATTTCAGCACCTTCCGCCTTGGTCTCTTTGGGCTCGACAAACTCTACGACGTTGACGGCACCGTCGCCCGTTTGCGCGCGGTTGTGGACCAGGTGCTTTAGCTTCGAAAGTTTGCACTTTGGGATTTGCGGAGTTGTCCGCATCCAAGCGCATTCTTTGGTGGTGATGACGTCCACTGTGAAGCACACCAATAACCGCACTGCGGACGAAGCTGCCGTTCAAACTTCCAAACTTTGGTGTTACGCTTGCGTATGAGAATCCGGGGCTTCAAATCAACCGATGCCGCTATCCTAGCAGAGATTTTCCACAATGCGGTTCATGTAATCGGCGGCAAGGACTACACTCAATCACAAATCGATGCATGGAGCCCTGCGCCCGTCTCGGCTAACGCCTTTCATGCACGTGTGTCCGATACGCGCTCGGTTTTTGTAGCAGTAGACGACAACGATAAGCCATTAGGTTTCATTGAGTTGGAATGTGACGGTCACATTGATTGCTTCTACTGTCATCCAAGCTTTGCCGGTACCGGAGTTGGGAAGGCTCTTTACGTTCAATTGGAAGCGGCGGCCCTCAACGCTGATCTCACGCACCTTTACACAGAGGCGAGCGAAGCAGCGCTAAGGTTCTTTTTGAAGGTCGGCTTCACACTCATCAAGCGCCAGGTCTTTACGTACAATGGCGTTGAAATTCATAACTACTTGATGGAAAAAAGCCTGCAATGATGGGCTCAAAGTAGCCATTGGCAGCGACGTGGAACAAAGCGGGTTTCGTCGCACTGGCAGCGTTGAATGTTGGTGACCGACAGGAAGCTTTACCTGGATGCATTACGGCATTGCATTTTCGTCGCTTGTGCTGGGTTAAGCTCCGCATACGTTTATCTCAATCATGAGACTGTATGGTCTTGCCGACCGGAGGCTTACCAATGAAAAAGATAGATGTAAAAGAAGACTACAAACGGTCCAAGTTTCTAATTGTTGCGATGTTGGCGCAGATTGTCGTCGTGTGGATCGTCATGGGCATCTACTTGGCTTGGTTGAACTGAGCGCTCATCCCTGTACCCGGTCATGACGGTTCGCCTCTGTAGCACCAAACTGTCATTGCAGCGTCACGACGCACCGGGTCAACGAGGGCCGAGCTGAGCCGAAGAAAGCCGCCAGTCCAATGCGAGCTGCGAGCAGATATCGCATCGGTGCACATATCACAATTTGGGTTTTGGCCGTCTCAGACTGACCCCAAAACGGGGTAAAATACCGAAACCGGCCTAAAGCCCCAACTTCGCCGAAACGATCTCATTCACCGCCTTTGGGTTCGCTTTTCCACCTGTCGCCTTCATCACCTGACCGACAAACCAGCCCGCGAGTTTAGGGTTCACCTTGGCCTTCTCAACCTGCGCCGGGTTGTCCGCGATGATCTGGTCCACCGCCGCCTCAATGGCCCCGGTATCCGTCACCTGCTTCATGCCACGCTCTTCCACGATCTTGGCCGGGTCGCCGCCTTCGGTGTAGACGATCTCAAACAGGTCCTTGGCGATCTTGCCCGAGATGGCGTCAGAGCTGATTAAGTCAACGATTCCGCCCAGTTGCGCCGGGTTCACGGGGCTGTCGGTGATCTCATGATCTTCTTTCTTCAGACGGCCAAAGAGTTCATTGATCACCCAGTTTGCCACCAGCTTGCCATCGCGCCCCTGCGCAGCTTCCTCGAAATAGGCCGCATTTTCGGCCTCCGCCGTCAGCACGCCTGCGTCGTATTCGCTAAGCCCGAACTCATTGATAAACCGCGCCTTTTTCTCATCCGGCAGTTCCGGCAGAGAGGCAGCAATGTCATCAACCCAGGCCTGTTCAATCTCCAGCGGCAGCAGATCGGGATCAGGGAAATACCGGTAATCATGCGCCTCTTCCTTGGACCGCATCGACCGCGTTTCGTTCTTGTCCGGATCATACAGCCGGGTTTCCTGATCCACCGTGCCGCCCGCTTCCACGATTGCTATCTGACGCCGCGCTTCCACGTCGATGGCCATCTGGATGAACCGCATGGAGTTCATGTTCTTGATCTCGCACCGGGTCCCTAAGTGACTGAAATCCTGCGTTTCCTGGTACTTCTCATAGTCCCCCGGACGGCAGATCGACACGTTCACATCCGCCCGCAGATTGCCGTTCTGCATGTTGCCATCGCATGTGCCCAGGTAACGCAGAATCTGACGTAACTTGGCGATATAGGCGGCGGCTTCTTCCGGCCCCCGAATGTCCGGCCTCGACACGATCTCCATCAGGCAAACACCGGTCCGGTTCAGGTCCACAAATGACATCGCCGGGTCCATGTCATGGATCGATTTACCCGCATCCTGTTCCATGTGGATACGTTCAATCCGCACCATGCGGGCGATGCCCGGTTCCATGTCCACCAGGATTTCACCTTCACCCACAATAGGATGATATAATTGAGAAATTTGGTATCCTTGAGGCAAGTCAGGATAGAAGTAATTCTTGCGATCAAAGGCCGACCAGAGGTTGATCTCAGCTTTCAAGCCAAGCCCTGTGCGCACCGCTTGTTCCACGCAGAACTCGTTGATAACAGGCAACATTCCCGGCATCGCGGCGTCCACGAAAGCCACATTGGAATTGGGTTCGGCCCCGAAAGCGGTAGAGGCCCCAGAGAACAGCTTGGCATTGGATGCAACCTGTGCATGCACTTCCATGCCGATCACCAGTTCCCAATCGTGCTTTGCGCCTGCAATCACCTTGGGCTTAGGGGTCTCATAGGTCAGGTCCAGCATCGGCCGCACTCCGTTTCACGGTTTCAGCGCAGGTTCTAGGGCAGGGCTGCGATAGGGACAAGAGGGAGATCGAGTAGGGATTGGGGCCCTAAAGCGTCACGGTGCCGTTCGGTGTGTCAAACTGTGCGCGGATCGTGCGTTGCGCCTTATGGGTCTCAATGCGTTCGTCATCGGGCAGGTAGGGCTGATTGACGTCCGGATGGGCCAGTTGCAGCAGGTTCAATCGCACACCCTGGTCTGGCAAAACCTGACAAGGATGTTTCTCGCCGCGCCACGCCATCAGGGCAGGGGCGATGCCGTTGAGCGGCAATTCTCCGTCATCGGGCACCACCATCGTCCAATGCAGGCCATCACGACCCGAAGCGACAGGTGTTCCCGGTCCGGCGGCGCCCATAGAAATAAGGCTTGGAAGGTCCTCGGCCCGGATCACCCAATTGGTAAGCCGCGTTTCCCCTTCAAACCTGTCCAACCCATACCACCGTGGTCGTCTCGGGGTTTTGCCGCCCGGATCCACTGCAATCACTTCAAGGTATTCCTCAGGTCCAAGAGAAAGCAATTTGCTGTGGGTGCCGAATGCCGAATGCTTGCCGCCATCTTCCAATGGCACGCCAAACAAGTCTGAGATCTCTGCGGCACCCTGCTCCAAATCCGTCGTGCTAACGACCAGGTGATCCAATGTCAGCATATGAGGTATCCTTGCTCACATAGTGAATGCGCCTGGCAAGTGGCTTGGCCTTTATGAGGTCGTGCGACCAACCTCGCGCAGACCATTGGTCATTTTCGCCGGTAAGACAACACCGGCTTGAATAACGGCCTGCTCATGTGCCCCTGAGATCAAGCCAACATAAGTCCGCTGCCTTGGCCGATTGATCCAGAGCAAGGCAGGACTGCAGCTAACGGTCTAACCTTTCTTCTACGTTCAAAAACCGAGCTGGAGGAACCGACTGATGTATAAGAACATTCTTGTCCCGATCGTCTTTGATGAAACGCATGATACGTCCGCTTCGTTCAACGCAGCGCTCATTCTGGCGGATCAGGGGGCGAAATTCGCTGTCATGCATGTGATGGATGACATCCCCGGCTTCGCTTTGACACATATCTCGTTACAGGCGCTGGAGGCGACGCGCAAAGAGCTCGAAACCACTTTGTCCGACGCAGCGCAAGCATTGCCAGACGCGGAAACAGTTTTGTCAAAAGGACACGCTGGGCGCAGCATCGTCAACTACGCTGCGAAACAGGGCATAGATTGCATTGTTCTGGCGTCACATATTCCCGGGATCGAAAACGTGTTTCTGGGCTCCACCGCTGATTGGGTGGTGCGTCACGCCAAATGCGCGGTGCATGTCATTCGATGAGCGGTTGGCTCTGAAATTTGCGATCAGATTGCGGGCAAACGGTACATGCCCTGCGGCGAGAACGCCAATGAACTGCCATCCGCGATTTCAGAGGCAAACCGTGTTGCAATGATGCGCAGGGCGGTTTGACGGCCTTTCACAACCAACGCCCGGCGTGAGGGCAAGGATGGTACTTGCGCCGGAGCCAGCAGGGTCTGCGACCAGATCAGTGGATGCAACTCTTGAAGGTGATCGGTCACGATCCAGTCCAGGCATTCATGCAGTTGCAAACGTGCTTTGGCAGCAGAAGGAGGCGCGTCATTGTCTTCCGGTTTGGGGGCCATGGCGATGGCACAGAAAGCGGCGAACTGGTTGATCACGTGCTGGTCGCGCTGGCGATGGATGATTTGTTCCATGCCTTCCATGAAAAACTCGGGATCAAGCAGTGCGATCGAGGACGGCTCGGTCATCAGAGCGTCGAAATAGACCCATGTGTAGCCACCGGCCTGCCAATAATCTTCGGTTTGCGACGCCGTCTGGCGTGCGGCCACTTCCAAAGCATTGGGATGCTGACGCAGCAGGCGAGCCATGTGGCGTCCAAGGGCGCGCATGTGGCTGTGCCCATCCGGATCAAGCTTGATCAGCTTGGAATAGTCCTCCGCCAGCATCAGACCGCGCTTTTCGTTGGTCGCGTTGAGTGCGCATTGCGCGGCAAGAATGGATGGAGAGTTCAACTCTTCCCCGTCATACTGGCTGAGAATCTCATCTGCCCGCTGCAGGTGCAACTTGGCCTGCTGAAGGCTGGTCTCGGGATCTTCGTCGAATCGGATGCAGTGCCAGGCCCATGCGATATCAAGGTGAGCAAGTGCCACGACAAGCGCACAGGCATAGTCATCCTCTTCTTCGAACAGGACGTCTTCCAAGGCTTCGATTCCACCGGGAGATGGCTCTGCCCCGTCATGCAGCGCATCTTCGGCGGCCGA
Organism: uncultured Roseovarius sp.; assembly: GCA_963422235.2. Taxonomy (GTDB): domain Bacteria; phylum Pseudomonadota; class Alphaproteobacteria; order Rhodobacterales; family Rhodobacteraceae; genus Roseovarius. The sequence continues at coordinate 83,426 of CAXMWV010000002.1, read as the reverse complement.
GACAATGTCACTGCGCGCACCAAACGCCAAAAGCAAGGATGCCGTTTCTCCAGCAGGTGTGGCCAGACGCGTGTCATCGGCATACCGGATGCGTGCGCCCAGATCAGCCCAACGGTCCTGCCGGGCCAATTTCTGGCCGCGATCCTGGTGTGTCGCACGGGCCATTTCTTCATCAGAGACAGGCAATGTGGGCAGGATCACCCGCTTGGTGAGCATGTCGACATCCCGCTCAGACAGCACCCGTGTCTGCCCTTTGGGCTTCGGCGGGCGCGCGACCATCCGGCGGAGTTTTGACAAAGTGCCTGCATCACTGCCCGAGGAAGGTTTTGACTGGCTACGGGAATTCAACATACTGGGTCCGATCTGTCTGCTTGCCGACGGTATGGCAGTGCAATCGGCCAAAAATTTGGCGCTGCGGGGGAGAAGCCGGGGTAATCATGGGACGAGTGTGGGGAGGATGTGTCCGGTTTCCGCGGAGGTCGATCATGCACTTTCTGTGCATGTGTCTGATTTTAATTGTATTTCCGGGGAGGTCGTCTGCGGAGGTCGTCGAAATCATCCGACCTGATCCTCCCGTCAGGGAAAGTCACATTCCCAACACGCGATGGCATCATCTGCCGCGCTCTGACCTTTGGACACGAAGTGCACTTTCGGCCCTGAAAACCCACGGGGCGCCGCTCACAGACCTCGTACCGCGCGATATTGCCGATTGGTGCCCGGCCTATCCGCAAGCCGATGAGGACGCGCGCCGCGCGTTTTGGGTGGGATTTCTGTCCACTTTGGCCAAGCATGAGAGCACCTATCGCCCATGGGTCGTCGGCGGGAATGGGCGATGGTACGGTCTTTTGCAGATTTTGCCTGCGACAGCGCGGGGGTACGGGTGTCGGGCACGCAGCGGAGAGGCGCTCAAACATGGGCCGTCAAACTTGTCCTGCGGCGTCCGCATCATGGCGGTGACAGTTCTGCGCGATGGTGTGGTGTCTCGCGGTGGGCGAGGCGTTGCCGCGGACTGGGGGCCCCTTGTGAGCAGCCGTAAGCGCGGCGATATGCAGGCTTGGACGCGGTCACAACCCTATTGCACGCCACTTTCCACGGTCAGGCCTAGGCTGCGGCCCGACCCGCCTAAACCGATGCGGCCCAAACCACGCCCGGTGGCTGTGATTGCCGAGACGGAGTAACTCGGTTGCGAGCGCACGCCTCACTCTGCCGTCAGGCGTCACGAATACGGGTGATCATTTCGCGGGTGTCACGGCTTAGCCCATCAAGCGATAGGAACCTGTCAAGCTGCGAGGCGATAATGCCCTGCCGGTCTGCATCGTAGCGCCGCCATGTCTCAAACGCCGAGCACATGCGTGCGGTCGTCTGCGGGTTAAGCGGGTCGAGTTGCAAAAGCCAGTCCGTCAGCACGCGGTAGCCATCGCCGGATGCGTGATGAAATGAGGCCGGGCTCATCGCCAACGCTCCTAATACTGCGCGGAACCGGTTGGGGGTGCGGATGGTAAAGTCCGGATGTTCGGTAAGGGCGTGGACGGTCCGCGCGGCCTCTGCCGGGTCGGCATTCACCACCTGCATCATGAACCATTTGTCGATGACCAACCGGTCGTGCCGCCACTGATCATAGAACGCAGATGTTGCCGCCTCGCCCTTGCCAGCCTGCAGCAAGCATCCAAAAGCCGCCAATTGCTGGGTCATGTTATCTGCGCTTTCGAATTGCGCCTGTGCCTGTACGCCACCATCAAGTCGGCTGATCATGGCAAGGGCGGCATTCGTCAGTGCGCGTGCACCGGATTGTTTGGCATCGGGCCGGTAGGGCTCCGTCACTTGAAATGCGTCGTATAGGTCCTGAGCGAGGTCTTGCATTGCCTCCGCCCGAGCTTGTTTGAGGGTTTCGAGAGCTTGCCAGATCGCGGCGGGATCAGGCGTTTCGCCCGCATCAAAAAGCGTCTGGGCAAGTTCATCCTGGCTTGGAAGCCCCAAGGTCAATGCGCGGAAGGCCGGGTCGAGCGTTTCGTCACGTGCCATGGTCTGTATGGCGTCAAGGTAACCGGCATCGGGTTCCGCGCCCTCGCGGAGCATTTTGAGCAAACCTTCGCGCGCCAGAGCGCGCCCGGCTTCCCACTTGTTAAACGGGTCGGTGTCATGGGCCAGAAGGAAGGCGCGTTCCTCGTCCGAACTTTCCCGTTGCAGGATCACCGGCGCGGAAAACCCCCGGAGGATAGAAGGAACCGGCCGGTCCGCAAGCCCGTCGAAATCGAAGCTTTGCTTGGCCTCCGTAATCTCAAGAACAACGGTCTCCTGCACCTCATCCCCGTTGGGGCCAATCAGCCCAACAGCGATCGGGATCACACGGGGTGCTTTGTCATCCTGGCCCGGCGTGGGAGGCGTCATCTGTTCAAATTCCAGCGTGAAGCGGTCACCGTTCCAGTGTTCTTTCACGCTTAACCGTGGCGTGCCGGCCTCTTCGTACCAGCGTTTGAATTGAGACAGGTCGCGACCCGTGACGTCTTCGAACACCTTGAGCCAGTCCTCAATGGTGGCGGCGTCACCATCATGACGTTCAAAGTAGAGGTCGAGGGCCTCTGAATAAGCCACATCCCCCACAAGGGTTTTGAGCATGGCGATCAGTTCTGCCCCTTTTTCGTACACAGTTGCCGTGTAGAAGTTGTTGATCTCAACAAACGAAGATGGCCGCACCGGGTGCGCCAGCGGGCCATTGTCCTCACGGAACTGGCGCGCCCGCAGGTCGATGACATCAGAAATGCGTTTGACCGAGGCTGAGCGCATATCAGAGGTGAACTCGGCATCGCGAAAGACAGTGAGACCTTCCTTAAGGCAGAGCTGAAACCAGTCCCGGCACGTGATGCGGTTTCCTGTCCAGTTGTGGAAATACTCATGTGCGATGATCGCTTCGATCCGTTCGAAATTCATGTCGGTCGAAGTGTCCTGACTGGCCAGAACGGCAGAGGAGTTAAAGATATTCAGCCCTTTGTTTTCCATCGCGCCCATGTTGAAGTCATCCACGGCCACAATATTGAAGATGTCGAGGTCGTATTCACGGCCATAGACGTCTTCGTCCCACTTCATGGACTTGATCAGACTTTCCATCGCAAAGGTGCATTTGCCCTCATCGCCGGGGCGGACCCAGACGTTCAATTCCACGTCGCGGCCAGACCTAGTGGTGAATTGACCGGGATGATTGATCAGATCGCCTGCCACGAGCGCGAAAAGATATGCGGGTTTGGGCCAAGGATCAGACCACTCCGCGAAGCCCTCTCCGGAACTGCCCGGATTGCCGTTCGATAGCAGCACAGGCTCAGAACCTTCGATCCGTACATCAAAACGTGACATCACATCGGGACGATCTGGATAGTAGGTGATTTTGCGAAACCCCTCTGCCTCACACTGCGTGCAGTACATGCCGTTCGACATGTAAAGCCCTTCGAGTGCGGTATTGGCCTGCGGATTGATTTCGACCTCGCATTCCCAAGTGAAAGCGCCATCCGGCACGTCGCATTCCAGACCCCCGTCCACCAAACGCGGCGTTACTGCGGCTCCGTCAATCTGGGCCGAGATCAGGTTCAGCGCTTCACCGTGCAGAAAAAAGCGACGGTCGGTGGCATTGGGGTTGGGCGCAAACCGGATGCGGGACTTTACGCGTGTCGCCGTGGGATGCAGATGGAAGGTCAGCGCGACATGTTCCACCAGAAACCCAAACGGTGTGTAGTCTTTAAGGAAGATCGGTTGGGGTGCTGCATCGCGCATGGTCTGTCTCCGGTTCGCTGTTGGCGTTAGGTGTAATGCACCACGCGGGGACAGCAAGGCGCGCATTGTTGAATTTTGAGGCATGCGCGTCAGCGCGGGCTGGAATGTGCATGGATGGGTGTTTTATTGCGCGTCGCTCCCTAGTATACACGGACAACGCGCAACAATACGCAGGTGTTTCATGGCACGGCCCATTATCGGCATCATCGGAAACAGCTACTTGCTGGAAGGCGACTATCCCATCCATGCGGGTGGAACGATGAACTCTAACGCGGTGGCGTCCGTTTCAGATTGCCTTCCGATGATCGTGCCAAGCGATCCTGACTATGTGTCCGTAGAAGAACTTTTGGACGTCTGCGACGGGTTCCTGCTGACGGGTGGTCGGCCAAATGTCCATCCGGAAGAATATGGTGAAGAGGCCACCGAGGCGCACGGCGATTTCGACAGGGCGCGTGATGCGATCACTCTGCCCCTCGTGCGTGCTTGCGTCGAACGTGGACAGCCGTTTTTTGGCGTCTGCCGTGGCTTCCAGGAGGTAAATGTCGCCCTTGGTGGGACGCTGCACCCTGAAATTCGCGAGCTGCCGGGACGAGATAACCACCGCATGCCACCTGATGGCACTTTGGAAGAGAAATTTGCTTTGCGTCACACAGTAAGTTTCACGCCAGGTGGTGTTTTTGCGCGGCTGATGGGCGCCGACGAGGTGATGACCAACACGCTGCACGGGCAAGGGATTATTGACCCCGGCGATGGTGTCGTCGTCGACGGTCGCGCGCCCGATGGCACGCCAGAGGCCATCTACGTCAAGGACGCACCGGGGTTCACATTGTCCGTGCAGTGGCATCCTGAGTGGAATGCCGAGGCCGATCCGGTGAGCCGGGTTTTGTTCGGTCACTTTGGAGATGCTGTTCGGGCCTGGGCGAACGGTGTTCAGACGCCTGTCTTGCGGTCTGCGTGATAGAAGATTTTTCTGCGAAAAATCTCGGGGTGAAATTTCGTTTCGTACGCAGCAGAGCTGTCGCGTCAGGCCAGCATGCGTTCGCTGATCAGTTCTGCTTCGAACCGTTTCAAGCTGGTGCGCGCCGACGGTCCGTGACCACCAGACCAGTGGCGCAGATCAGGGAACAGAGCGAACAGTTCCTCGCGAGAATCTTCTGCGATTGAGCCGAGACCCACATCCCCCGCGTGGAGGCTCTCGGTCGGGGCACCGTTGGAATAGATCACCTCATGCTCATCAAACATGATGTGGTAATAGGTGACGGACACCTGCTCTTCCTGCACTACGTCTTTGCCATTCACGAGGTGTTTCGCGGCGGCTAAAACCTCGGATTCGCCGAAAAGCAGCTCTGCATGATGGCCCTTGAGCAGCACCCTGTGCTGTGGGGAAACGATCAGCTCCGATTGTGACTGCAGAACGTTCGGAGCAAAGCGTACGGGCGCAAATCGCCCGGTCCCGGGTACCGTACGTTTTCCAACCCAACGAACAGGTTGGATCCCGTGATCACGGGTGAGAACGCGGTCGCCGCGACATAAGTCCTGCACCGGGCGCTCACCCTGCTCTGTCAGGATCAGCGTGTCATGCGTAAAGCAGATGATGTTCTCGATTTCCGAGAAAGTCACGACCGTGCCATCCGGCATGGTGAACGTACCAGAAAGGCCGCCCGCGGCGTCATCGGTGTTTGTGAAGGTGATGTCGCTTTGGGAGACATCAGAGGTCAGAACCAGCGTGTCACCACCTGTTTCACTGCCTTCGCCACCGACAATGTCGATGGCCGCATTGCCCGTTCCGGTGGTGTCAAGGTCTTCGAGGTTGAACGTATCGTCCCCGTCTCCCCCGATGGCCGTATCACCCTGATCTACAAAGAAAACATCGTCCCCGGTGCCGCCATCCATGCTGTCGAGGCCGTCACCGCCATCGAGCGTGTCATCGCCTGCATCGCCCACCAGTGTGTCGTCGCCAGCTTCGCCTTCCAGAGAGTCATCGCCATCCGTCTGGACAGAATTCGGGGCGGGTGCGCTGCCCCAGATGCTCGTATCCGCGATGTCGTCTTCTTCGTCCCAAACCGGGGGTAGTGACGTCGGATCCGTGCTGAAGACAGAACCGTCATCTTCGAACGCATAAACCCTTCCATCGTCACCCATATGCAGGCCGTAGATCGTCGATGATCCGTCAATTTGGCCTAGGTCGGTCGGGTTCGAAAAGTTGCCCGAGCCATCTACATCGTAGGAATAGACGCCAATGGATGTGGTCACCCAGGCGGTGCTGTCATCAATGAAGGTGACATCGAAAGTGTTGGCAGGCAGTGAGGCCAGGGCCGTTCCATCATCGGTGAACCCGCCGCTGCCATCCGGGGCGAGCCGTGTGATGTCATCCGTGTCGTAGTCTATGAGGTATAGGTTGCCGGAAGGATCGGTTCCAAGACCTGCGTACCGGCCAGACCCTTCGGGCAGATCGTAGACCAGTGTTTCAGTGCCTGTCGCTGGGTCAATCGAGTAGATGCCCGCGTCGGATGCCGCGCCCGCGTTGAAAATGACGCCATAGATGGTGCCATCTTCGCCAACGGTGATGTCGCCATATTGCTGCAACCCATTCTGCAGCAGCGTGCTGTCTCCGCTGGCGGCATCGTAGAGGTAAAGTTCTCCATCGCCCGTGATCACGATGCTTTGGGAGGAATTGTCACCGAAGATCAGGTCGTCGCCGGTGCCGCCCTGGATGTCATCATCGCCTTGGCCGCCATCGATCGAGTCATTGCCCGAACCCGCATCAATCGTGTCATTGCCGTCATTGCCGCGGATGCTGTCATTGTCGTCGCCGTCGCCAGAGCCGATGATGTCGCCACCGCCGTCATTGGCGCCGGTGGCATCGTCATACCCATCCCCCATGACCTCGCCGGTGTCTTCGCCATCCACCACGCCATCCATGCCGAACACGACCTGGGCGTCACCTGCAAAGACGTTGAGCGTGTAGGACGTACCGCCGCTGGAGTGCGTGACCGTCCAGTTGCCACTGCCATTGTCGGTGATCGTGTCCGCATCCTCAAAGACGAAGAAATCGTCGGAGCTTGGTGCGCGGTCTCCGCCGAGCGAGACTGCAATGCTGAAACTGTCGGCGAAAGTACTTAGGTCGAAACGCAAGATATCGACATCAGAGGCACCGCTGTCGCCGATGCCCGTGATCGTCATTTGGTCAATATTGTCCAGACCAGCTTCACCCACAAAGGTGACGTCACCGGGATCTTCGGTCGCGAAATTCGTAGATATGCCGACGTCACGACCAACATCCGTGAAATCGAGCGCGACAACCTGGGGGTCGCTGCTGCTCCCCGAGATCATCGCGTCGGTTATCGTGAATGTTGGCATTCCAGGCCCCTAGCTTTCGCCGCGCTCGAAACGGTGGGCGACCGGTCTACAGCTCGGGGCCTTGACGAGGTTTGCCGGAATGAAGGAATGTCGAAGGACAATTGGCGCGTTAAGAGTTGCCTCAACGCGAAACGTGCCGCACGTGGCAGCAAAATACACAGTACCCGGCATACTGCCGCTCCTCACGCCCCAATCCCAAGAACACGATCCGGCGGACATTGCGCCGAAAATCCCTTTTTTCACGGGGCGAGAGAGACCATAAAAACTGGACGCAAGTTTGCTCGCAAAGCGTTATTTTGCGGATAATCGGCGCGGTTCCGCCCGATTGTTGCCCATTTGTCTAAAGTTGGAATTGATCGGTTTTCACCGTCCGACAAGCACGCTGTGCGTCCACGCGGCGGTTTGGCTCACAGTGTCAGACCTGCCTCAAGCCGCTGTTTTTTCGTCAGCTTGTCGCGGATCATCTCATAGGAGGCCAGGATGTGCGCACGCAACTCTTCTTCGTTCAGTCCGGGCTCATCATAGACCTGCACCCATTTCAGGCCGCGTGACGCCATGTAGGGCGCCGGCCGTATGCCGGGCATGTCACTCAAGACTTCAAAGCCCAGGTCAGTGACCTTGAATGTGAACGCATCGCGTTCCTGGTTCCAACCGCAGAGGGCAAACACTTTCGGCCCCACTTTCCACACATCCGCATTGCCCCACTGCACGACGTGATTGGTTCCAGGCAGGTTGGCGCAGTAGGTGTTGAATTCGCCTCTGGTCATGGAAAGAGAGCGTAACTTGACTGCCGGCATGGCGTCCACCTAAAGAAAAACCCGCCGAAGCGGGGTTTTGCATTTCGATCTGGTCATACGATCAGTTCGGCACTTCGCCTGTCAGGCCTTCGACGTAGAAGTCCATGCCGGCAAGCGTGCCATCATCGGCCACTTCGCCTTCTGCCAGCCAAGCCGTGCCATCCTGCTTGTTGATGGGGCCGGTGAAGGGGTGGTACTCGCCCGTGCGCATGGCTTCGACCATGGCCAGGGCTTCGGCCTTCACATCCGCAGGCACGGCATCGGTGATCTCACCGATTTCCACCATACCAGTGTCGATGCCGTCCCATGTGGAAACGGTCTCCCATGTTCCATCAATAACGGCCTGGGTGCGCTCAATGTAGTAGGGCGCCCAGTTGTCGATGATGGAGCTGACGCGCGGGAACGGCGCGTATTCGGTCATGTCAGAGGCCTGCCCGAAGGTGATGACATTGCCCGCCGCTTCCGCCGCTGCCTGAGGCGCGGTCGAGTCCGTGTGCTGAAGGACCACATCCGCGCCCTGTTCGATCAGCGCATTGGCGGCATCGGCCTCTTTCTGCGGGTCAAACCACGTTTACACCCAGATGATGCGGAACTCGACATCCGGGTTCACTGCTTTGGCGTGCAGGTAGGCGGAGTTGATGCCCCGGATCACTTCCGGAATGGGATAGGAGGCGATGTAGCCGATGATGTTACTTTCGGTCATCTTGCCCGCGATGTGGCCTTGAACGGCGCGGCCTTCGTAAAAGCGCGCGGAGTAGTTGGAGACGTTCTCGGCGGTTTTGTAACCGGTGGCGTGCTCAAACTTCACATCCGGGAACTTGGCGGCCACGTTGATCGTGGGGTCCATGAAGCCAAAGGAGGTGGTGAAGATCAGGTCCGCACCCTGAAGCGCCATCTGGGTGATCGCACGTTCTGCATCGGCGCCCTCGGAGACGCTTTCCTGGTACACAGTTTCAACGGCATCGCCGAAATGCTCTTCAATCGCCAGCCGGCCTTTGTCATGCTCATAGGTCCAGCCACCGTCACCGATGGGCCCGACATAGATAAAGCCCACCTTGGTGGTATCCGCCGCCGCGCAATTGGCAGCGAAACCGACCGCGATGGCCGCGGCGGTGAGCATGGTTTTGAGGTTCTTCATTGGCAACTCCCCAGTTGTGATAGGTGCCTCAATCCGAGGCATGAAAGATGCGGCCCAGCGAGGCGGGCGCGCGGGTTTTATCGGCCGACATGATGACCAGCACGAGGATGGTGATCAAGTAGGGCGACATGTTGAGATATTCCACAGGGATCGCAACGCCGGCTGCCTGTAAATTCAGCTGCAAAACGGTCACTCCGCCGAAAAGCCAGGCACCCAGCAAAACGCGACCTGCTTTCCAGCTGGCAAAAACGACGAGGGCGAGGGCGATCCAGCCGGTGCCAGCGGTCATGCCGTCGGTCCATTGGGGCACGCGGACAAGGCTGATGTAAGCGCCGCCCAGCCCCGCGCAGGCCCCGCCAAACAGGATCGCCATGATCCGCACGCGGACGACTTTGTAGCCAAGCGCGTGGGCCGCATCGTGGTTTTCGCCCACGGCGCGCAGGATGAGGCCCATGCGCGTGTATTTCAGCGTGGCCCAGATGGCGGCGGTGAGGGCAAGGCCGATGTAGACGATGAGGTCGTGCGAGAAGAGCACGGTGCCCACGAAGGGGATGTCGGCCAGCGGGCCAAGGTTGAGCGCGGGCGTGGGTGGCGGCTTGATCCCCACATAACCTTGCCCCATGAGCGACGACAGGCCCAACCCGAACAGCGTGAGCGCCAGCCCGCTCGCCACCTGATTGGCCAGAGCTATTTGGGTCAGCAGGGCAAAAAGCAACGAGAGCGCCGCCCCGCCTAAGGCCGCCATGAGAAAGCCCAGCCATGGGCTGCCGGAATGCACGGCAATCACAAAGCCGCAGATGGCGCCAGTGATCATCATGCCTTCCACGCCCAGATTCAGCACACCTGCACGTTCGACGACCAGCTCTCCCAAAGCGGCGAGCAGGATTGGGGTGGAAGCCACTAAGAGCGAGGCCAAAAGGAGGGCGGGGTTGATTGAGGAGAGGTCCATTATGCCATCTCCGCCTGTTTCCACCGCACACGGTAGTTGGTGAACAAATCAACCGCCAGCAGGAAGAACAAAAGCATACCCTGGAACATCTGGATCGCCGCCGCTGGCAGGCCAATGTTGAGCTGCGCCATCTCTCCGCCAATGTAGGTTAGCGCCATCAGAAGCCCCGCCAGAAGAATGCCCACCGCGTGCAGACGGCCCAGAAAGGCCACGATGATCGCGGTGAAGCCATAGCCCACGTTGAAATCAATGGTCACTTGGCCCGACGGCCCGCTGACCTCGAAAAGCCCGGCAAGCCCGGCAAGAACACCGGATAGCCCAAGGCACAGGACGATGATCCGCGTCGGGTTCACCCCGGAAAACCGCGCGGCCTTGGGCGCCTCGCCGGTCAGGCGGATCTGATACCCCAACAGATGCCGCGTCATCAGCACATAGGACAGGATCACCGCGATGAAGGCCGCGACGACGCCCCAATGCGTGCCGGTGCCTGCGATCAGTTCGGCATTATGCGCCGACGGGTATTGCTGCAGGTTGCGTGATCCGGGAAAGCCCGATCCTTCGGGATTGCGCAAAAGCCCAAATGCCATTTTCGCCAGCACCTGTTCGGCCACGTAGACCAGCATCAGTGAGACCAGAATTTCATTGGTGCCGAACCGCACTTTCAGCACGGCAGGGATCATCGCCCAGGCCCACCCGCCAAGCGCGCCTGCCACCACCATCAGCGGGAAGATGAGCGCACTTTCCATCGGATAAAACGCCAGTCCCACGCCCGCGCCGGTCAAAGCGCCGATGATGTACTGCCCTTCCGCGCCGATATTCCAGATGCCCGCCTTGAAGCCGAGCGCCAGACCGATGGCAATCAGGATCAGCGGCGCGGCCTTGATCAGGAGTTGCGGACGGTAGAAGAAAGCGAACTCGCCAAAGAGCGGATCCCAGAAAATCGTGCGGATCACGACGACAGGGTTCTCACCCAAAAGCGCAAACAGCGCACCGCCTGCAAGCATGGTCAAAACCACGGCCAACAGCGGTGACAGGGTGGTCCAACGTTTTGAGGGTTCTGCGCGGCGTTCTAGCTTCAGCATGGCTGATAACCCCCGCGCAGTTTGGGGGCGCTGCCCCCTTGCCCCCCGGGATACTTGAGGCAAAAAGAAAGGCAGGTCACTCTCAAGCCTTTCTTTTTGCCATAAATATCCCCGCCGGAGGCACAGAATCCTAGGCGCGACCCTTCATACATGCGCCGCCTCCATGTCATGGGCACCACCCATCATCAGGCCGATCTCATCGACGCTTAATTCGGACGTGGGCCAAATGGTCGAAAGCTGCCCGGCATTGAGCGCGCCGAACCGATCGGAGATCTCAAAGAGCTCATCAAGGTCCTGACTGATGCAGATCACAGCTGCACCGCCCGCTGCCAGATCAAGCAGCGCCTGACGGATCGCGGCGGCTGCGGCGGCATCTACGCCCCAGGTGGGTTGGTTTACGACAAGCACATCCGGGGCCTGCGAAATCTCACGCCCGATGACGAACTTCTGCAGGTTGCCCCCCGAAAGCGAGCGCGCCGCCGCCTCAGGCCCGGGCGTGCGCACGTCAAAGCCCGCGATGACACGCTCTGCGAACCCCCTCGCGGATGGCCAGTTGAGAAAGCCGCGCGTGAGCAGTCCCTGCCGCTGCGCCGCCGTCAGCGCGGCGTTTTCGGTCAGGCTCATGTTCGGGGCCGCAGCGTGGCCTAGGCGCTCTTCCGGCGCGCTGAGCAGCCCCAACTTGCGCCGCGCGGTGGGGCCTAGGCGCCCGATGGGTTTGCCATGCAGCATCACTGCCCCATCCGGGCTGCGCCGTTCGCCCGAGAGCACCGAGAGCAGTTCATCCTGCCCATTGCCCGCCACCCCGCCGATGCCGAGGATTTCGCCTTTGTGCACCGTGAAATTGATATCGCGCAGCGGGGTGCCGAACTGTGATGGCGCGGGAAGGGAGAGCTCCGACACCGTCAGCGCCGCCTCTCCCACCGGACGGGCCGCGCGGGCCGCAGATGTAAAACTCGCGCCCACCATCATCTCCGCCATTTGCCGCGCGGTGACATCGCGGGGCACACAGGTCTCCACCTTGCGCCCGCGCCGCAGGATCGTGGCGGTATCACAAAGCTGTCTGATCTCTTCGAGCTTGTGGGAGATATAAAGGATGGCCACGCCCTCCGCGCTCAACTGGCGCAGGGTTCCGAAGAGGATTTCCACCTCTTGCGGAGTCAGCACGGAAGTCGGTTCATCCATGATCAACAGGCGCGGGTCCTGCAGCAAACAGCGAATGATTTCCACGCGCTGTCGCTCTCCTGCCGAGAGGTCACCGATCAACCGATCCGGCGCGAGCGGCAGACCATACGCGGTCGACACCTCCGTGATGCGCCCCGAAAGGTCCCGCATGGGCGGCGGTTTCTCCATCCCAAGCGCGATGTTTTCGGCGACAGTGAGCGCATCAAAGAGCGAGAAATGCTGGAACACCATGGCCACGCCAGCCGCACGGGCCGCGCGGGGTTCAGCAGGGGCAAAACCCGCGCCATTCAATGTCATCCTCCCGGTGTCGGGCTTCACCAACCCGTAGATCATCTTCACCAGCGTGGATTTGCCCGCGCCGTTCTCGCCCAAGAGCGCATGGACCTCGCCGCGGCGGATATCGAAAGACACGTCTTCATTGGCGATAACGCCCGGATAGGCCTTGGTCAGGCCCGATATGGACAGCAGAGTGTCTGTCACGTCCCCCATTTCCCCGGCAGCTCAGGCGTGATGATCCTGTCCTTAGCGCAGGGTGTCGGGACGGGGCAACCGGGATGGGTCGATTTCGGTGGGTTCCGGGGACGCTGGGCCGCAAATGACGCGCATTTCAGCACGCAAACTGTGACTGCGGGTGTTCCCCCTCGCCACGCGCTGCACTAGTCTTTTGCCATGAGCAGCACATCCCGATTCATCCACCTTCGCGTCCACACCGAATACTCCCTTCTGGAAGGCGCGATGCGTCTGAAGAAACTGCCCGGCCTCTGCGCCAAAGCGGGCATGCCAGCGGTGGCGGTGACCGATACCAACAACATGTTTTCCGCGTTGGAGTTTGCCGTGGGCGCGGCAGATGCGGGCGTGCAGCCCATCATGGGCTGTCAGATTGATCTGGCCTATATGACACCCGCGCCGGGGGAGAAACCGCGCGATCCGGCTCCCATCGTACTGCTGGCACAGAATGAGGCCGGGTATGAGAACCTGATGAAGCTCAATTCCTGCCTTTATCTGCGCGGGGATGGGCAGCTGCCGCATGTGACCAAGACGGAACTGGCAGAATACGCAGGCGATGTGATCTGTCTGACGGGTGGGCCGGATGGGCCAGTGGGACGGTTGTTGCGGACGGGTCAAAACCCTGCCGCGCAGGCACTCATGACCGAACTGCACGGGGTGTTTGGCAATCGCCTCTATGTCGAATTGCAGCGCCATCCCGGCGAGGCGGGCCTGCCCGAGTCTGAGCGACTGACCGAGCGGGGGTTTGTGGAAATGGCCTACGCCATGAACCTGCCGCTGGTCGCCACCAATGACGCCTATTTCCCTGATGAAAAGATGTATGAGGCCCATGACGCCATGCTCTGCGTGGCCGAGGGTGCCTATGTCGATCAAAGCCAACCCCGCCGCCGGCTGACGCCTCAGCATTACTTCAAATCCCCGCAGGAAATGGCCACGCTCTTCGCCGACCTGCCCGAAGCCATCGAGAACACCGTTGAGATCGCGCAGCGCTGCGCCTTTGCCGCCTACCGGCGCGATCCGATCCTGCCCAAATTCGCCGATGATGAGGTGGAAGAACTGCGCCGCCAGTCCAAGGAAGGATTGAAAGAGCGCCTCGCTGTTATTCCCCACGCGGCCTCGGTCGAAGAGTACGAAAAGCGGCTGGAATTTGAGCTTGGCATCATCGAAGGCATGGGCTTTCCCGGCTATTTCCTGATCGTGGCCGACTTCATCAAATGGGCCAAGGATAAAGACATTCCCGTGGGGCCGGGCCGTGGCTCCGGCGCGGGCAGCCTCGTGGCCTACGCGCTCACCATCACCGACCTTGACCCTCTCCGCTACTCCCTCCTCTTTGAGCGTTTCCTCAACCCCGAACGCGTCTCGATGCCCGACTTCGACATCGACTTCTGCATGGACCGCCGGGAAGAGGTGATCCAGTACGTGCAGGAAAAGTATGGCCGCGACCGTGTGGGGCAGATCATCACCTTCGGCGCGCTCCTCTCCAAAGCTGCCGTGCGCGACGTCGGCCGGGTGCTGCAGATGCCCTATGGCCAGGTCGATCGCCTCTCCAAGATGATCCCGGTCGAAGGTGTCAAACCTGTCTCAATCGAACAGGCGCTGGCACAGGAAGACCGCCTGCGCGAAGAGGCGCGCAATGAAGAGGTGGTCGACCGGCTGCTGAACTACGGCATGCAGGTGGAAGGCTTGCTCCGAAACGCCTCCACCCACGCGGCCGGTGTGGTGATTGGTGACAGGGCGCTGGATGAGCTGGTACCGGTCTATCAGGACCCCCGCTCCGACATGCCCGCCACGCAGTTCAACATGAAATGGGTGGAACAGGCCGGGCTGGTGAAGTTCGACTTTCTGGGCCTGAAGACGCTGACCGTCATCCAGAACGCGATTGAGCAAATCCACGCCTCGGGCCGCGACCTGCATATCGCCGCTGATGGCACGCAGATCTATGAACCTTCCGAGGGCACCGAGAACGATATCGGGCAGATCCCGCTCGATGATGAAAAGACCTATGCGCTCTATGCTTCCGCCAAGACCGTCGCCGTGTTCCAGGTGGAAAGTTCGGGCATGATGGATGCTCTGAAGCGGATGAAACCCACGACGATTGAGGAAATCGTGGCGCTCGTGGCCCTCTACCGTCCCGGCCCGATGGAGAATATCCCGAAATATTGTGAGGTGAAAAACGGGCTTTCCGAGCGTGAGCCGATCCATCCGCTGATTGATCACCTCTTGGACGAAACCCAGGGCATCATCGTCTATCAGGAACAGGTGATGGAGATCGCGCAGGTCATGGCGGGGTACTCGCTGGGTGGGGCCGATCTGCTGCGCCGCGCGATGGGTAAGAAAATTCAGGCCGCGATGGACGCTGAAAAGCCCAAATTCATCGAAGGCTCGAAGGCCAACGGCGTGGATGAGGCCAAGGCGGTCGAGGTCTGGAACCTGCTCGATAAGTTCGCCAATTACGGCTTCAACAAATCCCACGCGGCGGCCTACGCGGTGGTGAGCTACCAGACCGCCTGGCTCAAGACCAACCACCCGGTGGAGTTCATGGCGGGGGTGATGAATTGCGATATTCACCTCACCGACAAGCTCGCCACGTACTTTGAAGAGGTCAAACACCAGCTGGCGCTGCCCTACCATCCGCCTTGCGTGAACCGCTCTGACGCGGTGTTCTGCGTGCGGGACGGGGTGCTGCACTATGCGCTGGGCGCGCTCAAGAATGTGGGTGTGGAGGCGATGCGGCTGATCACGGAAGGGCGCGAGGACAAGCCGTTTGCCACGCTCTTCGACTTTGCCCGCCGCGTCGACCTCAAACGCATCGGCAAACGCCCCCTGGAGATGCTCGCGCGCGCAGGCGCCTTTGATGAACTCGACCGCAACCGCCGCCGAGTCTTCGACAATATAGAAAAACTGATGGCCTATTCGGCGGCCATTCACGAACAGAAGGGATCGGCGCAGGTGTCGCTCTTCGGCGAGGCCGGCGAAGACCTCCCCGAACCTCGCCTCAGCCCTGTGGAAGACTGGCTCCCCGCCGAACGCCTGCGCGAGGAATTCACCGCCGTAGGCTTCTACTTCTCCGGCCATCCGCTCGACGACTACGAAGGCGCGCTCAAACGCAAGGACGTGCGCACGCTGCATCAGGTCGAAGAGCAAGCCCGACGCGCCCCCGCCGCCGTCAAGATGGCCGGTGTCGTCGCGGGTCGTCAGGAACGGCGCTCTGCGCGCGGCAACCGCTTCGCCTTCGTGCAACTGTCGGACACCACCGGCAGCTATGAGGTCACCATGTTCTCCGACACGCTTGAGGCCGCGCGCGAACATCTGGAGCCGGGCTCGATGGTGGTGATGGGGGTCGAGGCGACGATGGAGGAGGATCAGCTCAAACTTCTCGGACGCTCAGTCACGCCGGTGGATACGATGGTCGCCGATGCGGGCCAGTCGGGGCTTAAAATCTTTATCGAAGATCAGGCGGTGCTGGCCTCCGTGGCCCGCGTGCTGGAAGATGCCGCCGACGCCAAAGGCGGGCGCGGGCCGATCAGTTTCTGCCTGATAAACCCGGACCTTCCGGGCGAGGTCGAAATGGACGTCCCGGGGCTATACCCGGTGTCGCCGCAGATCAGAGGTGCGCTGCGCAGCCTTGGCGGTGTTGTGACGGTCGAGGAAGTTTGACCTCAGGCGGCCTTTGCGACCGCTTGATTTGGGGGGCGCTGCCCCCGCCGCTCTTCGCGAGCCTACCCCGGAGTGTTTCCAACCAGAAAGAAGCAAAGTCAGGTCTGACTTCTTTCTTGCCTGAAATACTCCCGCCGGAGGCAAGAATCCTAAGGCGAACCTACCAATGTGGCGGACGCTCGTCGCCCATGACAACGCCTCCGCTGCCCTCATCCTGCCGCTCCGCCTCGCGCTGCATCAGCATCGCCACCCGGCGCGTCAACGTGGCGATCTCCGTCTCCTGACGCGCCACCACGTCGGACAGCTCCTCCACTGTCCGCGTCAGATGCGCGATATGTTCTTCGACTTTGCTCATGGTGCCTTCTCTACGACACGACGCAGCGGCCCCGCAACCATACCGTAGGCCGGGGTTCACCCCGGCACCTCTGCTTGCACATGCTTGCCCCGCACCCGCCCATCCGCTAGACCGCGCGGGCAATGAAACTCGGCAAGGACCACGCGTCACAATGGCCAAGACCAAAAAGCAACCCCGCCCCAAGGCAGAGACCCCCAAAGGGTTTCGCGACTATTTCGGCACAGAGGTGTCGGAACGCGCAGACATGCTGTCCAGGATCGCCGGGGTGTACCATCGCTACGGGTTCGACGCGCTGGAATCGAGCGCGGTTGAGACGGTCGAGGCGCTGGGCAAATTCCTTCCGGATGTGGACCGCCCCAATGAGGGCGTTTTCGCCTGGCAGGAGGCCGATGAAGACGGCAGGGGCGACTGGCTGGCGCTGCGCTATGATCTGACCGCCCCGTTAGCGCGCGTCTATGCGCAGTACCGCAATGACCTGCCCACGCCCTATCGCCGCTACGCCATGGGCCCAGTTTGGCGCAACGAAAAACCCGGGCCGGGGCGGTATCGTCAGTTTTATCAATGCGATGCGGATACGGTGGGGACGGCGTCGATGGCCGCAGATTCCGAGATTTGCGCGATGCTGGCGGACACGCTGGAAGAGGTGGGCATCCCCCGTGGGGATTACCTGGTGCGGGTGAACAACCGGAAGGTTCTCAACGGCGTGCTGGAAGTAGCTGGTCTTTCAGGTGACGATAAAGCGGGCGAACGAGGCATCGTTTTACGTGCAATCGATAAGCTTGATCGGCTCGGACATGGCGGTGTCGAAGCTCTGTTGAGAGATGGACGAAAGGATGAAAGCGGAGACTTCACCAAAGGCGCAGACTTAGCAGACGAGCAAGTCCAAACAGTAATGTCTTTCTTGTATGGCAATGACGAGGAAGTTGGCGACATGGGAGACGCCCAATACGGCGAATACGGAGTGGTTGATACTTCCGGCAATGTATTGACTTATTTGGAAAGTCTTGTGGAGGAGTCACCTACTGGTCTTGAGGGGGTTCAAGAACTAAGGGCAATCTCGGATATGTTGCGGGCCCAAGGTTATGGCTCCGACCGAATCTTGATCGACCCCTCCGTTGTGCGCGGCCTGGGCTACTACACCGGCCCCGTCTTCGAGGCCGAACTCACCTTCGACATCCTCGACGAAAAGGGCCGCAAGCGGCAGTTCGGCTCCGTCGCGGGCGGTGGTCGCTATGACGACCTGGTCAAGCGCTTCACCGGTCAGGCCGTGCCCGCCACTGGCGTGTCCATCGGCGTTGACCGCCTGCTCGCCGCTCTGCGCGAAAAGGGCCGCATCGGGGGCACGGCGCAAGGCCCTGTCGTTGTGACTGTCATGGATCGCGACCGCATGGCTGATTATCAGGCCATGGTGGGTGAGCTGCGGCAAGCGGGCATCCGGGCGGAAGTCTATCTCGGCAATCCCAAGAACTTCGGCAACCAGCTCAAATACGCAGATCGACGCGGCTCTCCGGTCGCGGTGATCGAAGGCGGCGATGAGAAAGCCAACGGCATCGTTCAGATCAAGGATTTGATCCTCGGTGCCAAGATCGCCGAAAGCGCCACGCTGGAGGAATGGAAAGAACGCCCAAGCCAGTTTGAGGTGCCGCGCGATCAACTGGTCTCCAAGGTGCGCGAGATATTGGACGGGCAGGGGGAATGACACCCGCCCCGTCAGAGCAAGCCGCGATCCGGGCAGAGGCGGAGCGCCTGCGCACGCTGTTTGAAGCGTCCGGCGCGGTTCCGGTAGAAGCCGCGATCCTGCAACCCGCGGAAGTCCTGCTTGATCTTTACGGCGAGGATATCCGTGCGCGGGCCTACGTGACGTCGGACGCGCTGCGGGGAGAGCAGATGCTGCGTCCTGACTTCACCGTGCCTGTGGTGCAGATGCACATGGCCCATGGGGCAGAACCTGCTTGTTACACCTATGCAGGCCCGGTTTTTCGGCGTCAGGAAGAAGATCTGACGCGACCAAGCGAGTACCACCAAGTTGGATTCGAAGTGTTCGATCGGCAGGACCCGGCCGCCGCCGATGCAAGGGTTTTTGCGCTGTTTCATCAAGTTCTGGCCCCATTGGGTTTGCGCGCCGCGACGGGGGATATTGGTATCCTGATGGCGGCCGTGGACGGGTTACGCACCACGGAGCGGCGCAAGGCTGCGTTGGGTCGGCATATCTGGCGACCAAGCCGGTTTCGCGCTTTGATGGATCGGTTCTCGGGGCGTTCACCGGTGCCAAAGGCGCGCGTTGAATTGCTTGCAGCGGATGAACCCCTGGCTAATGCCGGACCGCTTGTTGGCTTGCGCAGTGCAGCCGATATCGCCGAGCGGGTTGAACACTTGCGCCAGGACGCCGATGCAGCGCCCATTTCAAACACGGAAGTAGATTTGCTCGACGCAATCCTGTCTGTGCGCGACGGATCGGACAAAGCTTTGAAGACGCTGCGCGACATTTCTCAGGACATGCCCGCAATTGCAAAAGCGGTTACGCGGTTGGAG
Organism: uncultured Roseovarius sp.; assembly: GCA_963422235.2. GTDB lineage: Bacteria > Pseudomonadota > Alphaproteobacteria > Rhodobacterales > Rhodobacteraceae > Roseovarius. The sequence goes on along the minus strand of CAXMWV010000002.1, from coordinate 64,105 downwards.
GAACGCTTGGGGGCGCTGAGTGAGCATGGCATCGACACCACAACACTGGATTTCGAAGCCAGTTACGGCCGCACGCAGATGGAATACTACGACGGATTTGTTTTCGGATTTTATGCCGAGGCCCGACCTGACTTGCCCCCCGTCGCCACAGGCGGACGCTATGATGCGCTGACCCGGCAATTGGGTGGCGGCGCCGAAATCCCAGCTGTCGGCGGTGTGATCCGACCAGAACTGGCGCTGGCCGTAGGGGAGGCCGCCCAATGAGTATCAAGGTGGGTGTCCCTTCCAAGGGCCGTTTGATGGAAAAGACCTTCGACTGGTTCGGTGCGCGTGGTGTCATCTTGGGCAAAGCCGGTTCTGACCGGGAATATGCCGGTATGGTTGACGGCATCGACAACGTGGAGATGGTGCTGCTCTCCGCCGGAGAAATCCCGCGTGAGTTGGCGGCAGGCCGTATTCATATGGGTGTGACCGGCACCGATCTTGTCCGTGACAAACTCGTCGCCTGGTCGAACCGAGTGACTGAATTGGCAGAGTTGGGTTTTGGGCACGCGGACCTGGTACTGGCTGTGCCGCAAGCCTGGGTCGATGTCAGCACGCTGGATGATCTGGACGCCGTGTCGGCGGCTTTCAGGGCCAAGCACGGATTCCGCTTACGCATCGCAACCAAGTATCATCGTTTGGTTCGTGAGTTCCTGCGCCATGGCGGTGTGGCGGACTATCAACTGGTGGACAGTCAGGGCGCGACCGAGGGAACGGTTAAGAACGAAACAGCTGAGGCCATTGCCGATATCACCTCCACCGGTGACACGCTGCGCGCCAACCACCTGAAGACGCTGGACGATGGGTTGATCCTTCGCTCACAGGCCACGCTTTTTCAGGCGCGGGACGTCGAGATGAACGAGCGTGATCAAGCCACCCTGAATGCGCTTCACGCTATGCTAGGGCTAGGCTGAAAGGCCAGACAAATTCCCCCCGCCGGAGGCATTCGGCCATTCGATACGCACGACGATTGTTACTTTCGCGAAAGCACGACCACGGCTAGGCTGCGACCCCATGAAGATCCGCTCCATCAAGGCCACACCGGTCAACATCCCTTTCGTGGCGCCTTACCGCTTCAGTTATGGTGCGATTGCTTCGCTGACCAAGACTGTCATCGAACTTCGGACCGAAGACGGTGTCGTGGGCTTGGGCGAATGCGCCGACGGAGACCAAGCACAAGCGATTGAGGAGATGGGCGCGCGGCTCATTGGCCATGACATACGCCTCTTGGGTGAGGCGCAACAGCTTTGCGTGCCTGGTATGGCTTACAGCCCATGGGACAATGTTCTGGGCAAATGTCGGGTCTTCGGCGGGATCGAAATGGCGATGTGGGATGCGCGCGGCAAGACTGAGGGTTTGCCGCTTTGGTACCTTCTGGGGGGCAAGCAACGTGAAGAGATCGCATTGACCGAGTATTTCGCATTCCGCGATCTCGGTCCCGACCATCCCGGCGAGCAGACACCGACCCAGGTGGCGCGGTTTTGTGCAGAAATGATTGAAAAGCATGACGCGCGTGTCTTTGAAGGCAAGCTGGCCACGCATGATCTGACCACCGAGTTGGAGATGGTGCGCGAAGTTAGGGCCGCCATTGGAGATCGCGAATTGCGTCTGGATGCCAACGGGGGATGGACCTTGCCAACTGCCCGAAATGCCTTGCGAGCATTGGAGCCTTATAATGTCGCTTGGTACGAAGAACCCGTCGAAAGTTATGAAGAAATGGCCGCGTTGCGCGCGCATACCTCCGCGGGTTTGTCGAGCCACCGAGTTGACCTCCGCCGCGCGGTCGCGCTTGGAGCACCTGATGCCATTGTGACCAATATCAATGAGCTGGGCGGCGTAAGTGGGGCGATGCGCTTCATCGGGGCGTGCGCCGAGTTCGATGTTGGGTTTCGCTTCCATAGTGGAGAAACAGGGGTGGCCAGTGCGGCCTACCTTCAGCTTTCCGCAGTTTTGAAGCATGTTCGCGGCGCGTCTCAAACGCTTTTCCGTTGGTATGCGGACGACGTGATCGAAGGCGGGCCGTTTTGCCCACAAAGCGGCGTCGTGCCTGTTCCGGATGGGCCAGGTTTGGGCGTGACCCTGGATGCAAAGGCGCTCGCACGTTGCCATCAAAGGTATCTGGAAGAGGGCGCATTCCCGTCTGGCCCCCTTGGCGGCGCTTACGGCGGTCACTTTCGCAAAAGCTGACCGACGACGAAAACGGGCGCCCCCAAAGGAGGCGCCCATTCTCAAACCAAAACCTGATCAGAAGCGGAATGCGCCGCGAACCTGAACCGTGGTGGCTTCTACGTCAATCGGTGTACCGTTGTAGTTGTCAAACTCGTGATAGAGCACTTCCGCGCCGAGCGAAAATTGCTCCGTAAGAAGGTGCTCATACCCTAGACCGACAAAATACCCGTCTTCGCTGCCCAGTGTGTTGGTATCAGCCTGAGCGTAGCCGCCTGTCGCGTAGGCAAGGCCATCCCCGAACTTGTAACCGCCGCGCAGTTTCACGCGGAAGACATTGTCGACGGTTGTGCCAGGCGTGATCGTAATGTCTGAGAAGTCGTAATCCAGACCAGCACCGACCACAGCGTTCCCAAAGTCGTAGTCATACCCGGCGATGATACCGCCGATGAAACCGTCACCGCTGACACCCGGTACATTGGTGTCGATGTCGGCATATCCGGCCTGGCCACCCAGGTAGAAACCGGTCCAATCGGGGCCAGCCGGCGCAATAGCCGGGGCAGGTACGATTGGGTCAGGGGCCGGTGCAGCCGGCGATCCGGCGAATGCCGCTTGCGACATGAGTGCCGCAGCAGCAGTTGTTGCAAAGATGTATTTCATGAGACTGGTCCTTTCTTAGGCCAAGTACTGCTTCGTTGCTTCGTTTGAGGCGTCAGAATGTCTCGCGTGTTCCACGTAAATGGGACCTGCACATCCGATTTAAACTCACATTTTCGCGCGCTGTGTAAACTGGGCGTGAGCTTGCTTGATTGCGCTAACAAAAGTGGCGGAAAATCGCACAAACTTTTGGAAATGCGCGGGTTTCCGCGTTTTTCCATACGGTCAAATTTTGCATTTGGATGTTGTTAGCCCGTCGGGGGCAGGGCAAACCGGCACGCGGGCGACGTGTGCCGGTTTGTAGGCTTTAGAACCGATAGGCTCCGTTGAACTGCAGCGTGGTTGCGTCCAAGCTAACCCCAGACCCGCCAACGTTGCTGAAGTGATGGAAAAGAAGCTCTCCACCGACTGAAAAACTGTCCGAAATTATGTGGCTGTAACCGCCGCCATAAAAGACACCATCGTCAGTTCCAAACGCGTTGGTGTTTACTTCGGCATAGCCACTGTTGAAGTACACCAACCCGTTGCCCTGCTTGATGCCCGAACGCAGTTTCACGCGCCAGACATTCTCGGCTTTTATGCCGGGCGCCACCGTCATGTCGGTCCAATCATAGTCTATCCCGATACCCGTAACCGTCGGACCGAAGTCATAATCGTAACCAATGATGAAACCACCAATCACACCTTCGCCGTTCACACCAAGAGTATTGGAGTCGACGTCAGCATAGCCGAGCTGGCTACCTGCGTAAAAACCGGTCCAGTCCGGTCCAGCTGGGGCTGCGACAGGAAACACGGGGTCTGCCGGAGGTGGAGTGATGCTGCCAGCCAGGGCGGAACTGGCCACCAATGCGGCGGCTGCCGCACTTGTCAGAAACTTGAATGTCATGGACGTACGTCCTTTTGTCAAAGAGAGTTGCTCGATTTGTAGTCCTGCCGATCCGACCGTTTGTGGTCGAACTTTTTGGATTTTCCAATCCTTGGACGCATAATTATAAGCCTGCCCCTACCACGCAAGAAAATAGTGCAAAAAAAAGCTGTCGTGTGAATCTATTGCAACACGCGACCTTTGAGTGGTTCGCACCCGCAGACGAACAAAAGGGCCTCCAACCTAGTGGTCATACGACGCCTATGTCGGCCAGAGCTGCGGACAAAGATGGCGGCAAAGCGTCGTCCTGACCGCGCGCCTTTGGCAGGTCCGCAGGGGAATCCGAGGCATTCAAGTACCGCCATCCCTGGAAGGGGCGTTTCTTCGCTGTGCGGGTGCGCACGATCTCGGGGTCAAGGACAAATGCACAGCGCCTTATCCCATCGGACCCGATGACCTCGTCAAAGCGCAGGACACGTTGGCGGCATTGAACAAAGCCCTGGATCACCCAAAAGATGGATCCTCCGGCCAAAACCTCATCCGCGCGTTTGGGCCACATGCGGGTGACGTGGCGCGCCAGGCCGTCCTCGCTTTGCGCGCGACGGGTCTCCTGCCAGTCTATCAGCGTGTCCACAGATTCTGAGCCCACACTCAGCTTGATGAGATTGAGATGCGCCAAGACGCCGATTCCCCCGCACTTCCACCCTATATCGTAGGGCTTTGCCGTTTGTCTGCAAGCTCTGGTAGCGCTTTCGGTCGCAAAGAGGTGGCAATTTGCGTCTCGAACAGCTATGGTGTCGCTTCTACCCGATCAAGTTGAGGTCTTGCCGAATGAGCCGTTTCTCCGCGCCGATTGCAGAAGCTATCTGGGACATGAAGTACCGGCTGAAGGACGCCGACGGTACGCCTCGTGATGGTACTGTCGAAGACAGCTGGCGGCGGATTGCGCGTGCCTTGGCGCAAGTCGAGGCAGAGCCAAGCGCTTGGGAAGACAAATTTTACAGCGCGTTGGAGGACTTCCGGTTTCTGCCGGCGGGCCGCATCACTGCAGGTGCCGGCACAGGCCGCAGCGTGACGCTCTTTAACTGCTTCGTCATGGGAACCGTGCCCGATAACATGGACGGCATTTTCAACGCCCTTCGTGAAGCCGCGCTGACCATGCAGCAGGGCGGGGGCATCGGTTACGATTTCTCCACCATCCGGCCGAAAGGCGCGGAGGTCAAAGGTGTGGCGGCGGACGCTAGTGGACCGCTCAGCTTCATGGATGTGTGGGACGCCATGTGCCGCACGATCATGAGCGCGGGCAGTCGCCGGGGTGCGATGATGGCCACAATGCGCTGCGATCATCCGGATATCGAGGCGTTTATCACGGCTAAATCCGATGCGGTTCGCCTGCGGATGTTCAACCTTTCGGTGCTGGTGACAGATGATTTCATGGCGGCTGTCAAAGCCGACGGGCCATGGGACCTGGTGTTCAACGGCACGGTTTATCAAACTGTTCAGGCACGTGATCTTTGGAACAAGATCATGCAAGCAACATATGACTATGCCGAACCCGGCGTCATTTTCATCGACCGCATCAATGCCGCCAACAACCTCGCCTATGCCGAAACGATTGCCGCGACCAATCCGTGTGGCGAGCAGCCTTTGCCGCCCTACGGCGCGTGTTTGCTGGGGTCGATCAACCTTGCTCGTCTCGTGAAGAACCCGTTTGAGGACGGGGCAGATATCGACATCGAGGAGCTGGATGATCTGGTCGCCACCGCCGTGCGGATGATGGACAACGTGGTCGATGCCTCTCGTTTCCCATTGGAACAACAAGCCGCTGAAGCACGCGCGAAGCGGCGCATTGGGCTTGGAGTGACCGGGCTCGCCGACGCGCTTTTGATGAAAGGGCTGCGCTATGGCTCTGAGGAGGCCGCGGCACAGACGGATCGCTGGCTGCACCTGATCGCACGTGCGGCCTACCTCGCGTCTACGCGCCTCGCGGCCGAGAAGGGTGCGTTCCCGCTCTTTGACAAAGATGCTTTCCTCGCGAGCGGTACGATGCAGGGCATGGATGACGATGTTCGTGCCGCCGTGGTCGAGAATGGCATCCGCAACGCGCTGCTCACCTCCATCGCACCCACCGGCACGATCAGCCTCTATGCCGGCAATGTCAGCTCGGGGATCGAGCCGGTCTTCGCCTATTCCTACACCCGCAAGGTGCTGCAAAAGGATGGCACCCGGACCGAGGAGGAAGTGGTCGACTACGCTGTGGCTCTGTGGCGAGAGAAGTTTGGTGACACGGATCTTCCCGACTATTTCGTCAACGCTCAGACGTTAGAGCCCGAAGCACATGTACGGATGCAGGCGGCAGCACAGCGTTGGATTGACAGCTCGATTTCCAAAACGATCAATGTGCCCGAAGATATCAGCTTCGAAGCTTTCAAGGATGTCTACATGCAGGCCTGGGATCAGGGCTGCAAAGGCTGCACGACCTATCGCCCGAATGATGTGACGGGGTCGGTACTCACTGTCAGCGAAAGCTCTGACGCCAAACCCGATCAGACACAGAGCCTGCCCGCCGAGGGGGGGGAGATTGTCTACATGTCCGAACCACTCGACCGGCCAAGTGAGCTGGAGGGCGCGACGTACAAACTCAAATGGCCCGACAGCAACCACGCGATCTACGTGACCGTGAATGATATTGTGCTCAACGGCCATCGCCGCCCGTTCGAGGTGTTCATCAACTCCAAGAACATGGAGCATTACGCCTGGACGTTGGCGCTGACCCGCATGATTTCCGCCGTGTTCCGGCGCGGGGGCGATGTGTCCTTCGTGGTGGAAGAGCTGAAGGCGGTGTTCGATCCGCGTGGCGGCGCCTGGATGAACGGCAAATACATCCCCTCCACAATCGCGGCCATCGGCGGCGTGTTGGAACAGCACATGATCCAGATCGGGTTTCTTGCGGGTGAGGGGCTGGGCCTGAAGGAAGACCCGCAAGCACAGGTGGTGAACCTCAGTGGCAATCGCGGACAGGCTTGCCCGACCTGCGGGGATTACGCGATGCGGATGGTGGAAGGTTGCATGACCTGTGCTAGCTGCGGCTATTCGAAATGCGGGTAGGCGTCAGCCCCGTCCCCGCATAACCAGCAAACCTGCTACGACGATCATCGCCATGCCGGTCAGCGACAGTGGCGTCGGTGAGAGGCCGAAGAACAGGATATCCCACAGGGCCACGAAAACGAGGTAGCTGTATTCAAACGTGGCAACCATTGCGGGGGGCGCGATCTTGTAGGCTCCGGCGAGCATCATACCGATGGTCACGGTGAAACCCGCAAGCAGTGCCAATACACCCCAATCCTCCGCTGTCACTGTTGTCCAATTGCCGAAGATGTATGGGTAGGCCTTTGCCAGTGCCGCGGGCTGCCAAAGAACCAACGCCAAACTGATGATGACGCCTGCGAGAACCATCACCGTGTTGAGCGACAATGCCAAGGCCGCCACCGGAATATCCTGACATTTCGTTCGCGTGATGATGTGGCCAAGCGCGTAGAACGCCGCGCCTACGACAGGAAGCAGGGCGAATGGTGAAAACGCGTCTGTGCCGGGTTGCAACAAGACCAGCACGCCTGCAAATCCCAAAAACACACCGACCCAACCCAGACGACCCACGGCCTCGCCGATCACGTAGGCCGACAGAAGGGCCACGAAGATCGGCGCGATGTAGTTCGCTGCCCCAACGGTAGAGAGGCTGAGAAAAGGAATGGCGGCGTAAAAGCACAGGAAGGTGGTTGTCAGGCACAGCCCTCGCAAAACTGACCATTTCTGAAACGCACTTTTTCGGACAAGTGCAAATTGCCCGCCGGCCCAGCCAATGGCCAGAAGAGCTGGCAAAGAGAAAAGGCCCCGTAGCGCAAATATCTGCCAAAGGGTCAGCGTGTTGCTGAAGAGTTTGAACACCACGTCCTGTAGCGAGATCGTCAACGCCGTAGCGATGATCAGGAGAACGCCGAAGGTGACGTTTTGAGGTCGTGCGTGATCTTGCATCTTCGTTTTGTCCAAACCACTCTTTTCAGAGTGCTGGACGTGTGCGCATTCCACTCCGTCAAAAACGGTGCAGGGCGGTTTGAAGACGACTTTCTGACAGAGTTACGAGACCGATGCACGCCCGCGAGGGAACATCGAGCGATGCCCCTAGCGATCCAGCAGAATGCCGGACGCCATGAACCCGCCGTCCAGGTTGAGGATGTGCCCGTTCACATAAGCTGCCTCCTCTGAGGCCAGAAACGCCACCGCATATGCCACTTCCTCAGGCTCAGCATATCGACCCGCGGGGATCTGATCGGTCCAACGTTTGCGATCTTGCGGCCCGTGGACTTTCTTGATCATGGGCGTCTCTACCGGCGTGGGCGACACAGCGTTGGCCGTCACTCCGCTTGCACCAAGCTCTGCCGCCAAAAGCCGGGTCAGCGTATCAACACCGCCTTTGGTGCAGGAATAGGCACCGCGGTAGGAGTTGGCGATCTGGCCGTTGACCGAGCTGATCGTGATGATCCGGCCGAAGCCTTTTTCGACCATCCGGCGACCCGCCGCCTGACAGCAATGAAACGTCCCGGTCAGGTTGACCTCCAGAATGCGTGTCCAGTCCTCGGGATCAAACTCAAGAATAGGCGCGGCCTTCACAATGGCGGCACTTGTAACCAGCGTGTCGATACCGCCTTTGGCGTCCTGATCTGCAAAGACAGCTTCAACGGCTGCGCGATCCGTGACGTCCAAAGCCACACCTTCGGCGCTGCCCCCGTTTTCAGAGATGCTTTCGGCCAGCCCGGAGCAGGCCTCAGCATCGATATCCGTGATCACCACATGAAAGCCCTTGGCGGCCATGCCCCGCGCCACCGCCTCACCTACGCCACCGGTGCCGCCGGTGATCAAAACACGCCGCTGCGGTTCATTGCTCATAGTCGCCCCTTTCATCCACAAGATCGCTGTTTTTCAGGTCATTTTGCCAACGATTGCCGCGCCAAGTTCCGCCAAAACCCTAACAATGTCCAGAACACGAAATTCGGCATTTTCCCCTCGTTTCCCCTGCAAAACCCCCTGTTTTCCCAAGAAACGACTGGCCTTGGGCGCATTGCTGACACTTTCGCGGGCGAAAAAGTTTCCAACAAAAAGGACGGGGCAACGAAGATGCAGACAGTTTCGAACGCTGTGCCAAAAGGCGAATTTCATGCGCGAGATCGGCGTATGGATGTGCTCGCTCTGGTGCCCGCGTTCGTCGTTTTGCTGATCGGCGCTTTCGTTCAATCCCAGACATATCTCAACCATGACGTCGCCTGGGTTCTGAACTCTTCGGAACGTTTGTTGGACGGTGGCACGTTTGGGCGCGATATCGTGGCGTCCAATCCGCCGTTGATCTGGTGGATATCGGCTGCGGTTGCAGGTGTAGCGGAGCTGTTGCGTACCGAACCAGTGGCGACCTTCCGGGCTTTCGTTGTGATCGGCGTCGCCGGTTTGTTGGCGCTGTTGAACCATGGGTTGATGACGGTTTTGACCCCGGCGAAGCGCGCGACCCTATTGGCGTTCTTGGCCCTCGTCTTGACTATTGGGGCGCATCGCGATTTTGGTCAGCGCGAGCATCTTGCCGTGGCTCTTTGTCTTCCCTGGCTTTTGCTGGTTGCCGGACAGAGGGTGCGTCCGGGCTACGCTGTCTTAGCTGGCATCGGCATTTGTTTCAAACCGCACTTTCTGGCCGTACCGGCCTTGGTCTGGGCATACATCGCACTGCGCGATCGGTCGTTGCGTCCTGTTCTGCGCCTCGACACAGCGGCCATCCTTCTCACCGGTGTGGCCTATGTCGCCGCTACTTGGGTGTTCGCACGACCTTATCTGACTGAGGTGGTACCGCTGATTTCGCAAGTTTATTGGGGTTTTGAACACCCTATCTCTGCGATCATCGCCAAGAACCCTTGGCCCAGTGTCATGACCTTTGCTGCCCTGCTGGTGTCCTGGCGCAGTGGCTGGCAGACTATGCCGAGCCTGACCGCACTTGCCGCCACCGGGTTTCTGATCGCTGCCCTCGCGCAGGCGAAGGGGTATTCCTATCACTACTACCCCGCCATGAGCTTCGCGCTTATCTCGCTGGCTTTGTCGGCATTGACCCTGACACGTCCATCTTTGCGCGCATTGGCATTGATGCCGCTGATGATGGGCGTCGTTCTGGCCGGCATTCAATCGACATTCGGGCTCGCGTCCAATTCGCCCTCCGGCAAGGACGGGCAGCACACCGCATGCCTTGTCGGCATCGTGCAGCAGCATGTCCCTGAAACGGGTGGTTTCATGGCCTTCTCAACGCATCCTTATCCGGGCTTCCGGTTACCAACTACAGCAACCGTAACTGGGTCGCCGCGACGAACAGCCGGCTGTTCCTGCCGTCCATCGTGCGCCTGCGGGCCGAGACCAATCTGTCGGAAGAGGCCGTGCGTGTCCTCGCTTTGGCCGAAACTCATGAACGTGCCGCCGCCCTGAAAGACCTGGCCCAAGAGCCACAGATCGTCTTGATCGACGCGCGTGAGCGTCGTCATGCCATCGGTTACCTGCCGATGGATTTCCTTTCCTTCTACGCCGAAGATCCTGCGTTTGCGCAGGTCTGGGCAAACTACAAAGAAATCCCCTCATGTGCGCCGGGCATCCGTGCGTTCAAACGGTCATAGGAGACCTGAGCCATGAAGACATCACCGCTCTCCACCACCGCAGTTGTTATCCCTTGCTACAAGGCAGCGGGCAGCATTCGCACCGTTGTTCAAGCCGTGCCGTCAGAGATCGGGCGCATCTACTGCGTCAATGATGCGAGCCCCGACAATCTGGCCGAAGTGTTGGAGGCATTGGCCAAGGAAGAGCCCCGTGTTCAGGTGGTGACCCATGCTGAGAACGGGGGTGTCGGCGCGGCCACGGTGACCGGCTACCGCGCGGCGATTGAAGGCGGGGCGAAGATCATCGTCAAGCTCGACAGCGACGGTCAGATGGATCCGCGCCTGATCCCGGCGCTGATTGACCCCATTGTCAATGGCGAGGCCGATTACGTCAAAGGCAACCGTTTTTTCGATCTGGGTGCGGTCCAGAAAATGCCCATGGTGCGCCTGATCGGGAATGCGGGGCTGTCCTTCATGAGCAAACTGTCCTCGGGCCTGTGGCACCTGTTCGATCCAACCAACGGCTTTACTGCGATCCACGCGGATGTTGCGGCCTCGCTGCCTTTGGAGAAACTTCACAAGCGATATTTCTTCGAAAGCGATCTTCTATTCCGTTTGGGCACGCTTGGTGCCTCTGTACGCGACGTGCCCATGGAGGCGGTCTACGGCGACGAGAAAAGTGGACTAAGCGAATTGGATGCGCTTTTGAAGTTTCCATGGCTGCATGCTCGCAACTTGATGAAGCGGGTGGTCTACAACTACTTCCTGCGCGGGTTTTCCACGGCGTCCTTGATGCTGGTCTTTGGTCTGATGCTCTTCGCCTTTGGCGGGGTTTTCGGCATCAGCCAGTGGATTGAAAGTGCGCGCACGGGTGTGCCTGCAACGGCGGGTACCGTCATGCTGAGCGCATTTCCTGTGCTTTTGGGCGTCCAGATGCTGCTCAACTTCCTCAGCCATGATGTGAGCGCATCACAGCGCCCGGCACTGCACCGCCATATCGCGCGCGTGCGGGTGCTGAAGGCGCAGCTTTGTGGTGAAGTTGCCGCGGAACCTGTGGCAGTGACGGGCACGCGTTGATTGCTACCCAGTCGTTTTCGACATCTGCGTAAATCTGCTGGTCACTTCGATCATCCCGCTTGCTGCCGTGTTACTCAGCAAAAGTATCGGGCGCGCCACGAGCGCGATCGCAGCAGCCTCGGCCAAGGGTACACCTAGAAAAACCAATACACCGGCGGCTCCGGCCTCTGCCACACCAATCCCTGCCAAAGACACGGCAATCGCACCTGCAAGGTTCAAGCCCGCCAGCATTACCCAGGCCTGAAATATCGTCAGCGGGAACCCCGCCGCTGCAAAGCCTGCCATGATGCCACCAGACGCGACCAGCCACAGGATCAAGGTCAGCAAGGCCGCTGGAAGGCGGGATGCTTTTGGTTTTTCTTCCGTTCCCGAAGCAGACCGAAACCGACCGATCAGTCTGCCAGCCAAGCCCACGGTGATGTCCGAAAAGTAAAGCGCGAGGCCAAACAGAATGGCGGCGCATGCTGCCATCAACGGCCCGATACCAATGCCCCAAAGGCCGACGCAGCCCAACCCCAGCACCGCGCAAATGTCGCGCAGGCGCACGCCTGCGATCAACGCTGCCCCTGATCCCAGACCTAAACCCACCATACGGTTCGCAAGCACAGGAAACGCCAAGTCACCCGACCCAGAAGGGGCAAGGATGAAGACAAACTGGTGTCGACCGGCCAGGCTGATCCATCGCCAAAGGTTTTGGTCAGAATCCGTTAAGTGCCGCAGAAGGACGCCGCGCAAAATCAGGACCATCATATAGGCGAGGACCGTCGGTAGGATGTAAATGGGCTGGATCTTCGAAAGATCGACCGCGCCCAGGTCAGCCACCCAGAGCACCACAGCCAAAAGTGCCGCGCTGACACCAATAGCAAGGAGCGCGCGCCTAGAGATCATATCCAAACCCAGCAGCTAACTCGCCGCAAATTGCACGCTCGGCCTCTGTATCTCTCAAGTCCCGTCCGGCTGGGGCTGGATTTATGCGTTCTCCAAATGCCTCTGGTCCAGCGTCTTGCGGAACCGGCAGGTCGAGGACGTCAAACATCCTAGCGAGTGCTGCGTCGCGCAACTGTTCATCACCGGAAAACAGATCCTCGCTGCGCACCAGGGCATAGGCCTCCACCGTATCAGCCAGTGCCGCGATCCGCGTATTGCACCAGTTCCAGCGATGCAGACTCTTTTCAAATGGGCTGAGCCTCTTCCAACCGTCCGGACGCGGAGAGGGGAAAGGCTTGGCGAAAGGTACATAGTCAATCACATGGCGATACTTGGTCGAGGCCTTGAACGTCGTCATCGACTGCGCCCAGGCCCCCGGTGCCCGGACCATGTGCACGATCCTCAAGGGTCGGGTGGGATGGTCCAAAAGATCGGTCACCGCACAAAGAAACGGGTTCACCTCAATGTATTGATCTGCACCTCCGTGGGCACGGGTCTGATGTCGCGCGCCATGGCCCTCGCGGCCCCGCCAAGCAGCCCGAAATCATTTCTTAGATTGCCTAGCATCATCAAGTACCGCGTGGGTGACGGTTCATGCTCAATTCGAACGCCGGGACAGTGCGTTTTAACCAGATTTTCCAGAAAGACCGTACCCGTACGCCCCGCCGACAGGACGTAGTAAAGCGGACGGTCCGCGTGCGCGGTGGAAGCCTGGGGTGTCATGGCTGCTCTTTTTATCGTTGTTAACGCGCATCATAGAGGCTTGCTGCCATGACGGAAGCCCAAAGCTTTCGACGGTGCAACAGATGTGGTTTGGGCGTCGCGTTTCTGCGCGCGGGATCAGGGCACCTCAGCAAGGAAATTGAGAATCTGCTGCCGAATCTGAGCCCAAATCTCCGTGCCGCGAATGCTGTGGCCGTAGTCTGATAACTCCATCAACTCATGCGGCGTGCCTTGCTCGACCAATTGTGCGGCGAAGGCGAGGGATTGATTGATGGAGATACGACTGTCTCGGGCACCGTGGTAGAGAAAGATCGCGGCATCAATGCCCTCCACATGCTCACTGGGCGACAGAAAACGCAGCAATTCCGGTTGCTCCAAAGTTCCGAACTCCTTGTCGAACCAGCCATGAATGTTGGTCTCATAGTTCTTGGTTGGGTCCACGGCGGCCAGTACGTCGTAGAACCCGCCCCCCGCGATGGCAAAACCAAGATCCATACGCTCCGGCCCCGGATAGCTGACCGCGCGCACGGCAGCCCAGCCACCATGGCTGTAACCAACAGTCCCGATCTGCCGGGGACTGGGGATGTCAAAACGCTCGATCAGATACCGGGCGACAGCATAGGTGTCGCGGATCGGTGCGTCGGCCCCTTCGCGATCATTGGCATTGGCAAACTCAGTGCCAAAACGCCAGTCGCCCCGCACTGCCGGGCTGACGGTGGTGATGCCAAGCGCGCAGTAGATATGGTGGTAAGAGGAAAACTCATTCTCACCGCCGTAGTAGGCCGTGATGATAAATTTCTGGTCGTCGATGGGGCGCGGCTCTTTCGGCAAGTAAAGAAACACGTCAAGCGAGACCGGCCCCGGCGTGGCGGGGTTGGTGTCCTCATAGTCTATCTTCACCCGCTCTACGTTGCACTGAGCCAGTTGCGCATTCAGCTCATCAAGCCCCTCAATTGCGTTGCGCGCTGTGAACTGACCGTCGGGTGTGACGTTCAGAAATTCAAAGTCTGCGTAGACCTCGGGCGAGAAACGGCCAATGAACACCGTGCCATCGTGATTGTCGGCCAGCCATGTGTCTTCTGCAAAGAGTGTCTCGGACAGCACCGTGGCCTCATCCCCCTCGACCCTCAGTACTTCCATTTTGGTTTCAAACGGTGTTTCGGTGGTGATGATGATCGGCGGCGTGACGCCGGTGCCGGCTGCTTCGAACCCGGATACGGATCGTTCAAACGAATGCACCAGGATCGCCTCTTTGCTCTCGAAATCATAGCGGTACAAATCACGATCTGCCGTGAACAACGCCTGGGTTTCGTCACCCCAATCGTGACGCACCGACAACCACCCCGTGCCATGGCCTTCGAACAATAGTGAAACCGTGCCGTCGCTCAGGTCATAGGCGTATAGCTCCTGCTTGTTGCGGTCGCCGTCCTTTAAAGCGGGGAAGATCACCTGCTGATTATCGGCGCGCAGGTTGGTCCACCAGTTGATCCGCGCGGGCATGGCGGGTTCGTCGTCACAGATAAGCTGACGGATCACGGGTGGCCCGTCCAGTTGGAGGGTCATCTCCTCCAGACATCCCTTATTGGCATCTGATGCGCCGTATCGCGCCGTGTAGTAGACCTTGGAATGATCCGGCGACTGGTCAAATTCATACACGTAGTCCACATCCGTCATCTGACGCGGGGCATCCTCACCGTCGACAAACGCCCAGAGATTGATGCGCTCTGCCTTGTCATCGTCGGCCTCGACGACCAAACCGCCCAGTTGGTGGTTATACGCACGCCCCCAAAAGTTGACCTCGTTCAGATCAAGATCGGTGACCTTGGTGGCTGTCTCACTATTGAGGGCGATCGGCTGCGACGTGTCCCAATCGGTGACGAACAGCAACTTGCCTTCACCTTCGACATGGCGGCTAAAGTAGAGCTTCCCGTGTTCGATAGAGGCACGTTCGATCCGGTAGGGAAAGGCGTATGAGTATGGCGCACTGTCCACGCTGCGCCCTTGATATGTCAGCGTGAGAGGGTCTGTCTCTTGAGCCTGCGCCGAAAGAGGTGACGCAAGAATGCACAAGGCGACTGCTTGCGAGAGAGCGTGCAAATGAAAACAGGGGCGCGTCATGTTGAAAAGCCGGGATAAGAATCTAACGTTTTTTAGTCTAACCCGGTCTTGCGGATCGCTGCACCCTTTATGGTTGCGCGTTGTGTTCACGATTTTGCTTGGTCGGCACAAATCGCAACTCTGAAAGCCTCAATGGCCTTGGGCTCAGAACGGGAAAACGAATTGAGGCGGCTCAAAGGCCGCCTCACATTTCACGCATCCATGCGGATCGTCTCGTTTTTCTGGTCATACGGGCTGTCGCAGGTCACGGTCGCGTTCCACAGCTTGTCCAGCATTTTGACCTTCAGCTTTGTCCCTTCCAGGGCCAGATCGGGCGTGACGTAGCCCATGCCGATGGACTTGCCGAAATGCACTGAATACCCGCCCGAGGTCAGACGCCCAACCCGGGTGCCGTCCTCGGTGTAAAGCGCCTCGCGTCCCCACGGATCGGCATCGTCCGGTCCATCGATCAACAACGTGCAGCACTTCACGCGCACACCGGTTTCAACCAACTTGTCCTTACCGTGGAAATCTTTCTCCAAATCCACAAAACGCGGCAGATCAGCCTCAAGAGGGGTCGCATCGCGGCCCAGTTCCGTCCCGAACGCGCGATAGGATTTTTCCTGGCGCAGCCAGTTTTGCGCACGGGCACCGACCAGTTTCATGCCGTGCTTTTCTCCCGCGCTTTCCAGCAGATCGAAGAGATAGTTCTGCATCTCCATCGGATGATGAAGCTCCCAGCCCAGCTCGCCAGTGTACGCCACGCGGATCGCGTTGACCGGACACATGCCCAGTTCGATCTGGCGGGCGGAGAGCCAGGGGAAGCGCTTGTTGGACAAGGCTGTCGCGGGATCGGCGTCAACAATCACCTCGTTGAGCACATCACGCGACTTCGGGCCCGCGATGGCGAAGACGCCCCACTGCGATGTCACATCCTGAATTTCGATGTAGCCGAACTCATCCATCTTGTCTTCGGCGGCTTTGCGCAGGTAGTCGGCGTCGTACTCCGTCCAAGCGCCCGCAGAGACGCAGTAGTAACTGTTCTCGCCAGTGCGTACGATTGTGTATTCCGTGCGCGTGGTGCCATGGGATGTCAGCGCGTAAGTCAGGTTGATGCGGCCCACGCGAGGCAGCTTGTTACACGTGAACCAATCCAGGAATGCCGTGGCGCCGGGGCCTTTGACAACGTGCTTTGTAAAGGCGGTGGCATCGATCAGACCAACGCCCTCGCGGATCGCTTTGGCCTCTTCCACGGCGTACTGCCACCATCCGCCGCGACGGAAAGACCGCGTGTCGTGGTCGAAGTTATCGGGCGCATCCAGGGGTCCAAAGTAGTTGGGCCGTTCCCAACCGTTTACAAAACCGAACTGCGCGCCGCGGGCTTTCTGACGGTCATAGGCGGGCGCGGTCCGAAGCGGGCGGCAGGCCTCCCGCTCTTCGTCAGGGTGGTGCAGGATGTAGACGTGAGAGTAGCACTCTTCGTTCTTGCGCGCGGCGAACTCGGTCGTCATCCAGTTGGAGGAGTAGCGTTTGGGGTCGAGAGAGGCCATGTCGATCTCGGCTTCTCCGTCCACCATCATCTGGGCGAGGTAGTAACCGGTGCCGCCCGCAGCCGTGATCCCGAAGGAGAACCCTTCCGCCAGCCACATGTTCCGAAGCCCCGGTGCCGGACCGACAAGCGGGTTGCCGTCGGGCGTATAGCAGATCGGGCCGTTGAAGTCGTCCTTGAGGCCGCTTTCTGCGCATGAGGGCACTCGTTCGGCCATGGCCATGTACTGATCCGCGATACGGTCCAGATCGAGTGGGAACAAGTCGGCACGGAAACTGTCCGGCACGCCATGTTCGAACCGGGCAGGGGCCCCTTCTTCGTAGATGCCCAGGATCCACCCGCCGCGTTCTTCGCGGGCATAAGACTCATTGTCGGCGTCGCGTACAACGGGATGTTCCGGGTTGCCCGCTTCGCGCCATTTGACCAGCTCGGGGTCCTTGTCCATCACGATGAACGTATGCTCAACCGGGATCGCGGGCATTTTGATACCCAACAGTTTGGCCGTGCGCTGAGCGTGGTTTCCTGACGCCGTTACAACGTGTTCGGCAGTGATCACCACCTGCTCATCTGTTTCGACAAGGTTGCCGCCCTTTTCCGCCATCACGGTGCAGGTCACTTCCCAATGCGTGCCGTTCCAATGGAAAGCATCGGCCTGCATTTTACGCACGATGTCCACGCCGCGTTGACGCGCACCCTTGGCCATGGCTTGGGTCACGTCTGCAGGGTTAATGTAGCCGTCTTCTGTGTGGTAGATCGCGCCTTTAAGGTCGCTGGTTTCAATCAGTGGCCAGCGTTCTTTGATTTCTTCGGGGGTGAGCCATTCGTACTTTACATCGCAGGTTTCGGCCGTTGACGCGTAAAGCATGTACTCATCCATGCGGTCCTGCGTCTGCGCCATCCGCAGGTTGCCCACCACGGCAAAGCCTGCGTTGAGACCGGTCTCTTCTTCCAGTGTTTTGTAGAAATCCACTGAGTACTTGTGGATGTGGGTCGTGGCATAGCTCATATTGAAGAGCGGCAAGAGGCCCGCTGCGTGCCAAGTGGAGCCTGATGTAAGCTCATCACGTTCAATCAGCATGACATCGTCCCACCCGGCCTTGGCCAGATGATAAGCGATTGATGTTCCGACGGCACCGCCGCCGACGACCAGAGCTTTGACTTGGGTTTTCACGACCGCGACTCCTTAACGTTCCCGTTTTGACGGAGTTTTATCACGCCTCAGATTGTACGCAGGGTCCAGCCGACGCAAGATTGTGCAAAACCGACCTCTTGGGGTGTCAAGTTTGCCCGTCCGCCCTGTCCGGCGGCGATTGTGCCAAGTTTGGCGTCAGACCGCGAACGCGTTTTCCACGGCGGCACACATAGCATCGCAGACTGGCCCTTTCGCACCCTTGGCCCGCCGCATGACCAGGTAGCTTGGGTATCGCTCATCAATATCGCTCAATGCGCGTAGGTCAGCCGTTTGATCCGACACGCTCAGCAACGCTGCCGCGATCCCCGATTGAGCAGCGGCGCGCACGCCCGCGGCGCTTTCGCTGGTAAAGACAACCTGATGTCGGCGCCCATTCTTGGCGAGACTTTCAAGCGCAAGCGCCCGCCACCAACAGCTTTGATCAAAGATAGCGATTGGAAGCGTGTCCAGCCCCGCAAGGTCTCGGTCTTTGCTGCACATCCAAATCATAGTGTCTTCACGCAGGACCACGTCGCCCGGCCGGGTTTCCGGCACTTCGAAAATGGCGATGTCTAGCGCGCCAGACTGCAAGGCGGCATCATACCCGTCACCCAGTTCACACTGCACTTCAAGTTCCACATTTCGGTGCAGGGCCGCGAATTCCGAGATTATCCGCGCAAGGTCCGCACGGGTGTGATCGTCTGGCATGCCAATCCTGATTTTGCCTTGCAGCCCTTCACCGCGCAGGTCCGAAAGGGTGCGATCCAAGGCGCGCACGACATCCACGGCGACAGGGCGCAAGGCTTCGCCTGCTGGAGTCAAAGTTACCCCACGCCCGTGGCGGCGAAACACCGGTTGACCGATCGTGTCTTCCAGCAGGCGCATCTGCAAACTGATCGCAGACTGAGATCGCCCGATCCGATCTGCCCCGGCTGTCATGCTACCGGTCTCATAAATGGCGATGAAGCTGCGCAGATGATCGCTGTTCAGATGGGACATAATATTGAAATTCCTCATTGCTGAATGCTGAACTACGCGTTTCACAAATGCCTGTCGAGGGGTTAGCTGAGAACAACACGCATTGAGGAGCATCCCATGTCCGTTTCAGACGCCCCCAAACCCGTGAAACCCGGTCTCAGGCACCTCATGGTGCTGTCTGTCCTTGCGGTCGCAGGCGCGGCCTTTTGGCACCCAGACCTAGTCTGGGATACCGTGAGCTTCGTCGCCCTGGGTATGATCCACGTCGCGCCGCTTGTCATCCCTGGTATTGTGCTGGCGGCGTGGATCACTGCCAGTGGGGCCAGCAGTCATGTGGCCTCCGTCTTTCACGGTCGCACGGTCCAGACCGTGGTCACCGCGACTGTTGTGGGGGCTTTTCTGCCAGTGTGCGGTGTCACGGTTCTGCCCTTGATGGCCGGTCTCTTGGCCGCAAGGGTGCCGCTTGCACCTGTGATGGCGTTCTGGCTCGCCTCGCCCATAACAGGGCCTGCCATGTTGTCTGCAACAGTGGCAACGCTCGGGTGGGAATATGCCGTGGGCAAGTCACTGGCCGCAATAGGTTTGGGGTTGCTAGGCGGGGCTGTCACGTCGTTCTTCCTGCACAAGGACTGGGCGATTAACGCACTGCGGTCAAACAGCATTGTTGGCTCACTCGGAACAGGATGCAGCAGTTGCGCGGCTTCAGAGGTAGCATTTGAAGCGCGTGTCTGGCGCGACCCCGTGCGCCGAGCGCGGTTTGTGAAAGACGGCTTGTCCGTGGGGCGTTTGATCTTGCTGGTCCTGACACCGGCATTCGCGGCTGAGTATCTTTTAAATGCATGGCTAGAGCCCGATGCCGTGGCCGCCTATGTTGGGCAAGGCAGCGCGTTCGCCATTCCCTTGGCGGTGTTCGTGGGTGGACCGGCCTACATTGACGGCTATGCCGCCCTTCCGCTGACCCGCGCTCTTTTGGATCACGGCATGTCGGCCGGCGCTGCAATGGCGTTTCTGGTGTCCGGCGGCGTGGTTAGCATCTGGGGGGCCATGGCCATCTTTCCAGTTCTAAAACTGAAGCCGTTTTTGCTCTATCTGGCTCTCGCCGTTGTGGGTTCGATGATCGCGGGATGGGTGTTCGGGGTCGTCTACCCGCACTAGGCCCGCACGATCAGTCGCAAAGCAGACCGGTACCACCGACACAGCTGCGCCCACCGGAAAGCTGAATGCGGTTGGACGTGTTGCCAAAGGCCTGACCGCCTTGCGACTTGATGCGCTGAACGGATTCTGCGGCGGCCTCGGTCTCAGCTTGAATGGACGCGACCGAGTCTTCAGCGGCATCATCAGCCGTGAGCGGGGCTCGGAGCATGGCCATTGTCACCTGCGTGCGTTCATTCAGCGACTTGGCATAGAAACTCGCAAGGGCGCGTTCCTCTTCCGAACCGTAAGCAGGAGCGTCCACACCAACATTTTCCAATGGCTCGTCCAGCATCAGGTTGAGGCTGGTGATATCAATTTTTTGGATCAGGCTTTCCACTGTTTCCGGCTTTGCGTCCGCTGCAACAGCGATGGTGATCTGCGTGCCGAGATGTGCCTCAAGTAGGAAATGGGTCACGGCGCCTTCATCCTCGGCATCGGTGACGCTCAAGAATGGCAGGCCTTCGACAACCGTGAACGGTCGGTATTGCGCTGCGAAGATTGGATGGAACGTGCCTGTCAGCCACCCGGCGGTGGCTGTTTCCGGCAATCCGACGTCATCCTGAAACTGCGCTGAGATACGGATGGTTTCTTCGCCGTTGGTGTATTCCCAGGCGTGCTCTTTCGCCAGTTTGAAGGATTTGCTCTTTTCCGTCTTGGCGGCCATGCGCTCGACAATGCCCATGCCGGCCAACACGGCATTCACATGCTCTGCGTCAATGCCCCATTCGGTACGCACCCAACCAGCCGGTGCTTCAGGCAAATGCGTACGAGCGCCTTCTGCCTGCCGGCGAGTCTTCTCGATGCTTGCGACGGTGCCATCCAAACGAATGCCGTAGCTCTCCAGATATGAAGTGAAAGCGTATTCGCCCGGGTTGGAGCCATTGGCTTTCGACTGCACAACATAGTCCGCGCCGACAACGAAGCCTGCGGCAACACAGACGAATCCGATGGCAAACGGGTTCAAAAAGGACATGGCGACACTCCAATGACGGTTTGGTGGGACAATGGCATTGGAATTGGGCGAAAATCCGGTGCGGCGTGGGCGATTTGCCGACCTATGAGGATAGATCGAGGGCGTCGCCCCCGCTGCCCGTTTAAAGCATGTCCGCCTGGATACTTGGGGCAACAAAATAGCAGAGTCTGTGAGGCTTGATGTTTACTCGCCCAAAGCGACGCCTTCGCGACGGTTGTCTGCGCCGCCTACGAGTATTTCGCCGACAGCGATGGCGTGCAGACCAGAATTCAAATCGCGTGCGTTAACCTCGAACCCCATATCCGCCAAAGCCGCCCCCAAGCTTTCAGGTACACGATCTGCTTCGACGTCATACGTACCAAACCGATTGACCAGATGCGGCAGGTCGATGGCGGCTTGCACGTTCATCCCCCAATCGAGATGGGCAATGATCGTCTTTGCGACATACCCGATGATGCGGCTGCCGCCCGGCGACCCGACAACCAGAATCGGTGCGCCGTCCTGCATTACGATGGTCGGCGCCATGGAGGAGCGTGGCCGCTTGCCCGGCTCCACGCGGTTTGCAATCGGAACGCCGTCCACATGCGTGCGGAACGAAAAATCTGTCAGTTCATTGTTCAGAAGAAACCCCCGAACCATCACGCGAGAGCCAAAGCCGTTCTCGATAGTCGTGGTCATCGACAGCGCGTTGCCGTAGCTGTCCACGATGGAGATATGTGATGTCGAAGGGAACTCGATCGAGGTGTCGTCACCCCAGTTTAAGGCGTGGTCGTACTCCGGATTGCCCGGCGCAACCTCAGGCAGGGCGTCATCGCCTTCAAGCGTTTGAGCGCGGTCGGCCAGATACGCAGGGTCGATGAGGCCTTTTACAGGGACCGGCACATAGTCCGTGTCCGCCATGTAGCGACCACGATCTGCAAAGGCGAGGCGGCTGGCATGGCCAATCAGTCGCCAAGCCTCCGGGCTTTCCGGCCCCATAGCCGCCAGATCGAAACCGTTCAGCAGGCCCAAGATTTGTCCCGCAGTCAGAGCGCCGGAAGAGGGCGGACCCATGCCGCACACGTCATAAGCACGATAAGCGACACAAACCGGCGCTCGTTCCTTTACGTCGTAGATGATCATGTCGATCAGGCTCAGAACGCCGGGATTGCCCGGCGCGCTTTGCACAGCCGCCACGATATCTTGTCCGATCTCCCCGCCATAGAAAGGTGCCGCACCATGCCGGGCCATAAGTCGCAAGCTTTGCGCATAATCGAGGTTCTTGAGCAGCTGTCCTTCTGCCACCGGCGCGCCGCCCGGCAGGAAATAGGCCCGCGTGGTGGGGTGTGAGGCAAGACGTTCTGCGTCTGCCGCCACAGCTTTGGCCATGCGGGGGCTTACGCGGAAGCCGTTCTCGGCCAGATCAATCGCCTCAGAAAAAAGACTGCCCCAGTCTGACCGGCCCCATCTCTCGTGGGCTTTTTGCATCAGTGCCGGCGCGCCCGGCGTACCCACGGAGCGACCGCCTACAACCGCATCGAAAAAGCCCATGGGTGTGCCGTCATCGTTCTGGAACAATCGCGGTGTGGCAGCTAGAGGCGCTGTTTCGCGACCATCTAGAGTGGTGAGCTCACCACTCTCCGCGTCATACCAGACCAGAAAAGCACCACCACCCAGTCCTGAGCTTTGGGGCTCCACGAGGCCCAACACAGCCTGTACCGCCACCATCGCATCAGCTGCCGTTCCGCCCTCTCGCAACACCCGGGCCCCCGCATCCACCGCCAACGGGTTGGCGGCGGCCACCATCCAGTCTTGCGCCTCTACAGGCTGCCCCGCAGCTTTCGCAACTTGAGCCTCATTTGCAGCCTCAGATGCCTTCACGAGGCCTGCGCCATCGCCTTCCGGTGCCACGGTGTCGGCAGCCTCTTGGGCCAGGGCGAAGTGAGGTAGCCAAGCGATCAGACAGAAAACAAGAATGCGTGTCATGAGAAAGCTCCTGAAATTCGGACCTCGCGCGTGTTGGCCGGGTCGGGATTTGAGTATTTTAAGCAAGAAAGAAGCAGGACTGGTTCAGGCTTCTTTCTTGCCAAAAATACCCGTGGCGCTTTACCGTCTGTCGCGCAGACCTCTCACAGCATGGAAGGCACCACTTGGTCGGGGGGGCGGTGGCCGTCATCGAAGGTCTTGATGTTCAGCAGAACCTTCTCACCCATTTCAATGCGCCCTTCCTGCGTGGCGGACCCCATATGCGGCAAAAGCACCACGTTTCTGAGCTGGCGTAAACGCGGGTTTATGTCGTTGCCCTGCTCATACACATCAAGCCCGGCCCCCGCGATTTCACCAGCGCGCAGCATTCGCGTCAGGGCGTTGGCATCCACCACCTCGCCACGCGATGTGTTGACCAACACCGCATCCGGTTTCATCAGCTTCAGCCGCCGGGCATTCATCAGGTGGAAGGTCGACGGCGTATGCGGGCAATTCACGCTGATCACATCCATCCGTGCGACCATCTGGTCGAGGCTTTCCCAGTAGGTCGCGCCAAGATCCTCTTCAATCTCTGCGCGCAGTCTGTGCCGGTTGTGATAGTGGATCTGCATGCCGAATGCAGCTGCGCGACGTGCCACCGCCTGTCCGATCCGGCCCATGCCCAGAATGCCCAGTCTTCGCCCGGCCACGCGCCCGCCCAGATAGGCCGTGGGCGACCAGCCCTGCCATTCGCCGTCCTGCATGGCGGACAAGCCTTCGGGTATTTTGCGCAGAACGGCCAAGATCAGGGCCATGGTCATATCTGCGGTGTCATCGGTCAGCACACCGGGCGTGTTGGAAACGAGGATGCCGCGCTGCCGGGCGGTGTGGACGTCAATGTTGTCCACGCCTGCGCCGTAATTCGCGATCAGCTTCAGCCTGTCGCCTGCCTGCCCAAGCATACCTGCATCGATCCGGTCGGTGATCGTCGGCACGATGACATCGGCATTACGCATAGCGGCGACCAACTGATCACGCGACATGGGCGCGTCATCCGGGCTGAGTGTCGTGTCGAACAATTCCTGCAGCCGCGCTTCCACCGGTTCGGGCAAGCGTCGCGTAACAACAACACTTAAGCGCTCAATTGCCATGGCCCTCCTCCTTTGACTTAACAACGCGGCGCGTTGCTGTCAGAGTGGCGTATGAAACACCGGGGCACAAGAACCCCTTTTCGATTGAGATGAGCAGGACAATGATTTTTCCGCTGAAAACAGCTGGGTTGGCCGGGATTTTGGGGCTGGCCTTCACCCTTGGCAGTGTGGCGCAGGAACGCGGTTCAGTGACCAATCTGCCACTGCCGCGCTACGTGTCGATGAAAGCGTCCGAGGCCAATGTGCGCAGAGGCCCGAGCCTGACACACAGAATCGATTGGATCTTCAAACAAGAAGACGTGCCGCTGGAGATCATTGCAGAGCACGGCCATTGGCGGCGTGTACAGGATCGCGATGGGGCAGGGGGCTGGATTCACTACTCGCTTCTTTCCGGCGTTCGAACGGCAATCGTGGAACAAGACATGCTGACCCTGACCGCGCAACCCGATCTGGAGGCGCGACCCGTGGCCCAGCTTGAACTTGGCGTGATTGCCCGGGTGGATGAATGCGCTGAGAGCTGGTGCCGATTGTCGGTGGCGGGCTACCGAGGCTGGGCACCGAAAGAGCATCTTTGGGGCGTGCGAGCCGGTGAAATCCTGGATTAACTGCGTCTTCGACCTTCGGCCAAAAAAACCTACATCCGGTCTTGCAGCGATCCCGTGGTCAGAGTAATTACCACGCCACGTTGGGGTGTAGCCAAGTGGTAAGGCAGCGGTTTTTGGTACCGTGTATCGTAGGTTCGAATCCTACCACCCCAGCCATACAATCCCCCTGTTTTGTCCGGCCAGCGTGACATCCTATCAGTACCCAAGGTCAGGCCTGACGGGGTTGAGGAGCGGTTGACCCTCAAGAAACAGGCGCAAGTTCCGGAAAAACAAACCGAGCGTCATCGGCACATACGCGTCACCGTCATCTGCCGAAACATGGGGCGTGATGATCAGGTTCTTAGTCTGCCACAGGCGCGAGTCATGCGCGATCGGTTCCGGGTCAAACACGTCCAGAATCGCCCCGCCCAAGGTACCAGCTTCAAGTTTGTCACACAGCGCGTCGTAATCCATGACAGCTTCGCGCCCAATGTTGATGATGCCCGCGCTGGGCTTCATGAGATCGAGCCGCGCCCGTGTCATCAAACCGCGTGTTTCGGGCGTGTCGGGCGTTGCGATCAAAAGGTAATCCGCCAAAGGCAACACCTCCTCCAGCCGATCCGTCGTCACAACGTCGTCGCACCCTTCTACTGGACGGCCGGAACGGTTCACACCAATCACATGGACACCAAGCTGTTGAACCTTTTGCGCGCCAGAGCCACCTAGGCTGCCCGTGCCCAACACGACCAAGGTCTTGCCTGCGATGGGTGAGGAATACAGAGAGTCATAAACGGCGTTTTTCTGGTTTGTGACAATCGCCGGAATCTGTGAGTGCAGCATGAGGACGGCCATCAGCCCAAACTCGCCTGCCTTGGCTGCATGGACGCCTTTGTTGTTGGTCAGCGTCACGTTCTCGGGCAGCCAATCCATCGGCAACATGTGTTCAACACCTGCGCCAATACAATGGATCCATCGCAGCTTGGGGGCGACCTCGGCCAGATTGTCCATGGGCAGATTCCAGGTCAACAGAACATCGGCGTCGGCCATTGAGCTTGCGAAGTTGTCCGTGTCCCAATCAATCGCGTATTGGGCCTTTCCCTTGAGATCAGGAAAATCCTTCAACACCGTGTCGATACGCTCTTGCGTGATCGTAAACACCTCTTCGCCCTCAGGCGTGTTTGGAAATGACCCCGGTTTCCACCGGTTGTTTTTGACGTGAATTTTCATGGGGCTTTCCTTACACCACGCCGCTGGCCTCTAGCGCCTGCAAACGGTTGATGATCTCGAGGTCGCGGGTTTCGTCGCTCCAGTCTTCCACGTCGAACTGAAGGTCCATCACGGCTTCACCAATGCGGGCAAGATAGGCGCGATCATCTTCGCCTTCCTTGGGCGGCAGATTCAGAACCGTGTCCTGCCCGTAGGTGTGGATGGAAGCCTCGCCATATTTGACAGGCTGTGGCGGCTCCACCCCGTCATTGGCCAAGTCACGCACCGCCTTGCGCACGCGCCTGCGATAAAGCGCGATGCCGCGGTCGGTGGGCATCAGGTTCTCGCCCCAATGGGTGGAGATGGGTCCCATGCCTTCCACCGCTTCACTGTCGGCCGGGTAGCGTTTCTTTTCTTCGGGCGGGCGATCGAGAACCTCGCCCTGTTCGATCATTTCATGCCCTTCTTTGGTGTTGTATTCATGCGGGTCCCAGCGATCGCCGAAATTGGCCCAGGCATAGACAATTGAATTTTCGTTATCCACGGGAACCACCCAACGGGTAAAGCAGGATCGCCCGAAATAGCGTGGCTCGGTCCCGTCGGCGGCGTACGCTGAGCCTGCCTGAGTAAAGTTGGGCAGCACCAGCTCATTAACCCGCACCCAGGCGTTGTCCTCGACCCGCCGGGTGTTGGAGCCCAGGAAATGACAGTCGTGCCGCTCGTAGAATTTCAGCACGCCGTCCTTTTTCATCCCTTCGGAGAACTGCGGGTGACTGTTCTGACTGTGAAGATAGGTGGTATGGGTCGGATCAAGGATCGCGTCCAGAACTTGCACCCAATTGCAGGCATAGGGCGCTTGATAGACCGCACTGGTTTGATCCTCATACAGAAACGCATCGTAGACCGGAAACTCGGGCTGTTTGTCGGGCGGGCCCATATAGGCAAAGATCAGGCCTCGATATTCGATCACCGGATAGGCCCCCAGCCTTGTGCGTTCCTTGACCAATTGAACCGCGCTTTCGTTCGTGTCTTCTGCCGGGGTTTCGAGAACCTCGCCGTCAGGCGCAAAAAGCCAGCCGTGATAACAGCATCGGATTCCGCTGGCCTCGCATTTTCCGTACTCGAGAGAAGCGCGGCGATGGGGGCAGTATTTGTGAACCAGACCGATTTGATCGCGGTTTTCACCATACCGGAACACGACCAGCTCTTCGCCCATTATCTTGATGGCCTCTGGTAACTCCCCAAGATCAGCAGTGGCATAAACGGGATGCCAGAACCGCCGCATGTATTCGCCCCCAGGTGTGCCAGGACCGATCCTAGCAATTTCCTCATCCGCAGCGGCAGGCTGGGACTGGTCATACCCTCTGAAGTGCCCTTGCGGTTTGGGTGCGGTGGCCTTGTTCATCATGGCGTGGCTCCTCACTCGGCTGCGGTCGATTTCCGTGGGTGAGTAGATTTGCGCGTGCGCTTCATGTCAACTGATTTTGCTTCGAATAATGTAAAAATAAGTACTCTAACTACGAATTTCGGATATAAAGCGTGTACAATTGCGAAAAATGAGGGCAGAGCGGTGCTGGAAGATGAGCTGAACAAGAAGATCGTGCAGATTCTGCGCAAAGACGGGCGGACGCCGTTTTCCGATATCGCGCAGCGCTTGGATGTCTCGGAAGGCACCGTGCGCAACCGTGTCAGTGCGATGAAAACAAACGGCGTGTTGCAGATCGTGGCGGTCACGGACGCATCGGAAAAAGAGTATCACACCGAAGCCCTGTTGGGCATCAAAGTGAGTTCGGGCGTGGACCCTGATAAAGTGGCAAAGCGTTTGTCGGAGCTCGACGACGTGGTCTACGTGGCGTGGGTCAGTGGGCGATATGATCTTCTGGTGGAGGTGATCAGCGGGAGTGACGTATCGTTGGTCAAACTCTTGTCCGAACAAGTGCACGGGAGCGATGATATCGCCTCGACAGAGGTCATGACGGATTTGAAGAACTACAAGAACCAGTTCTTGCTCAAACGCAATTGGTCGTAAGACTTGAAGGGGAGTTTGATCGGGGTGAAGCTACGCGACTAACGCGCGCTCCACCAAGTCAGCCGCGGTCGCGGGGCCGGTTTCTTGCGCCATGCATTGGGCGACAGTGCTCGCGTTTTCGGTAAAACTCCCATCTTCAAGCGCCTGCAGAGCGGGGGCTAACGTTTCGACGCTTAAGGAACGTATCGGAATCGGGTTTGGTCCGGTCCCAATGGCCGCCACGCGCCGACCCCAAAACGGCTGATCCCCAAAATAGGGACACACGAGGATGGGTCGGGCATGCCGCAAGCCGGCATGGGTTGTGCCCGCACCCCCGTGATGCACAACGGCGCGGCATCTTGGAAACAGCCAGTCATGCGGTGCTTGGCTGATGCAGTGGAGTGTGTCGGTGTTGTCTCGTGTTTCAAGCCCACCCCAACCCACCGACAGGATTGCACGTTGACCGGTGCGTTCCAGCGCCCCGAGAACAGTGTCGGTGATCTCAGCTCCATTTGCCGCGGGCATACTGCCGAACCCGATGTAAACAGGTGGTGGCCCGTCCTTGAGGAACGCTATCAGATCTTCGAGCGGGGACCATGGTGGCGAGCTGGGATCGTGCCAGTCCCCAGTCACGTAGTCTTGCGCTCCCCAGTCCGCGGGTTTGGGCACCAGGCATGCGCTATGTGCGCAAAGCCGCGGTGGTATCTGACCGTCCGGATGGTAGCCCGCCAGCACGTCGAGGGCAGGGATGCGAGACACCTCCACGTGCCTGGGAAACCAGTCTTTCAAGAGAGCCCGATGGCCGAAGCGCATCAAGCCGATCATTGCGCGGCCCGAGAGGCGATTGCTGCGCGGACCGATCTCTCGAAAACCAAGCAGTGGGTTGAGAAACGCCTCGGTTGGTTGGAACGCGGGTTGCAGGAAGCTGGGTATCGCAACAATGCCATGCGCGCGGGCGAGGTACGGCGCGAGGAACGCTTTAGGGTGATAGATGATCGCATCGGGGCGCGACTGTTGGGTGATGTCCCACATCTCGTCGAGTTGCTGCTGCATCATGGACCGACTTCTTCGGAAGGTCTTTATCCTAGCCCTGACCCCGTGCATCGCCGCCCGCATCTCGGGGTCGCGCAGGAGGGCCTCCATGTCGACGGACATAGGCTTGTAGGTCACGTCTTCGGGCATCAGACTGTGAAAGCCCTTACCCGCAGACAGCGTTACATCGTGATTCCGGCGGGCCAGTTCGCGGGCGAGCGCAACATATGGCTGCACGTCTCCGCGGCTTCCAAGTGTCAAAATCAGAATGCCTGCCATGTGCTTGGTCTTTCGCGGATCGGGACGTGACGCAAGCCCCGATTTGAGAAAGTTCAAAATCGGTGTCTTCTTAACTGTGGGTGATTGCTAGCCAGAGTGCTGAACCAAGTGACGGATCCAGTCCTGAAACTGCGCGGCTCCTGGTTTTTGCGAACCAGAGGGCGTGATCGAGCAAAAGTACCCGCGAGAGGTATGGCATTCATGCAGGCACGCCCGCACGAGGGATCCGTTGGCCAGGTACTCGCTCATCATGGGTTGCCAGCCGATGCCGATGCCCAGCCTGTTCTGGATCGCCCGAAGATACACCATGTAGCTGAGAAACCCGTCATGCGCGGGCGGTTCAGGGATGGTTTGCCCTGTGTCAGAGAGGTAGCGGTTCCAATCGCCGCGATGATCTTCGCTGGTCATGTGCAGCAGTTTTTGGTCCGCCAGATCAGTGAGGGTGAAGGGTTTGGCGTTCGGCAAGAGATCAGGATGGCAAATGGCGATCATGGTTTCCGGGAATACCCTTTCGCTTTTCATCTGGGGCAGGCCGCCCGGGCCAAACACGATCACGACGTCGCACGTACTGGCGTCAAAGTCTTCGTTTTGGTCGCGCGTCATCACTTGCAGTTTGATTTCGGGGAAGGCCGACTGGAACTCTGCCAGTCGGGGCAGCAGAAAGAGACTGGTGAAGCCGATACTGGCGCTGACGGTGATGGTTTCATTGCCCCGCCGGGCTCGCAACGCGGTGATCCCGTCATGGATCGCATCAAAGCCTTGCGCCACGGCTTTGGCCAGGATTTGCCCGTCTTCGGTGAGGGTGAGGCGGGGTTTGGTTCTGAGAAAAAGCGGCGTGCCCAGCGAGGCCTCAAGGCTGGCCACCTGGCGACTGATGGCGGGTTGCTGAACATTCAGATCCTGCGCGGCTCGGGAAAAACTCAACCACCGCGCGGCGGCATCGAAGGCATGGATTTGCTGGAGGGGGATGGGGCGCGACATGATCATTCCATGAAAGAATAATTGCCATTCACCATTTGGTACTTTTCTTTGAATTTCAATCCGAGAATGATGCAAAGCGCGGCACGAAGGGAATGATAAGTGACGTATCGCGTTCTGGCACTTGGCGGAGATGGGATCGGTCCGGAAATCCTTGGCTACGGGATTGCGGCGGCAGAAGTGCTTGCCGCGCGTGCGGGCGTCACGCTTGAGGTGACATATGACCTTCTGCATGGCGCGTGCTGGGACGAACACGGCGTGTTTTGCACCGAGGATGTTTTGGCGCAGGCACGCGCGTCGGATGCGGTTCTGGTGGGCGCGGTTGGCGGGCCGAAATGGGACGGGATACGCCTGCCCGGAGGTGCGGCAGATCAGGACGGTCTGATGTATCTGCGCTATCATCTTCAAACCTATCTTGGCCTGAGGCCCGCCCGCGCCTGGGGTCCGCTGCAGGACAAAACCCCGTTCCGCGATGGCGTTGCGGATCGGGCTGACGTGATGATCCTGCGCGAGATGTGCGGCGGCGCAATGTTTGCCACTGAGCGGGGTCAGCGCGTGTTGGGCGGGCTGCGGCAAGGCTATGATCTCACCGCCTATGACGAGGCAGAGGTCGCGCGTTTTGCCCATGGCGGCTTTCAACTGGCTCGGGCTCGGCGGGGTCGGTTGGTGAGCTGTGACAAATCCAACGTGATGGAAAGTTATAAACTGTGGCGAGAGGTGGTGAGCGAAGTGGCGCGGGACTATCCGGATGTCACCTTCGAGAACATGTTCGCCGACAATTGCGCCTATCAACTGATGATGCGGCCCCATGACTTTGATGTGGTGATCGGATGCAATCAGTTGGGGGATATCCTGAGTGACCTGACAGCGGTTTATGCCGGGTCGCTGGGCATGTTGCCCTCGGCCTGTCTGGCGGCAAATCCCGACGACGGACCAGCCTTTGGCATGTATGAAAGCACCGCAGGCTCCGCCCCGGATATCGCGGGTCAGGGCATCGCCAACCCGGTGGGCACGATCCTGTCGGTTGGGATGATGTTCAACTACAGCCTCGGTGTGCCTGACTGTCAAGCGGCGCTGGAACGGGCTGTGGAGGCCACGCTCAAAGACGGCATCATCACGCCTGATCTGGGTGGAACTGCGACAGGGTCTCAGATGACGGATGCGATCCTTGAAAGGCTCAGGGAATGATCACCTTTGACTACGTGATCGCGGGCGGTGGCTCTGCCGGGTGCGCCTTGGCGGCACGTTTGGCTGAAGACCCTGATGTAAGCGTTTGTCTGGTAGAGGCCGGCGGCAAGGGGCGGGACTTGTTCATTCGCATGCCTGCTGGCAACGGGTTTGTCTTTGGCAACCCGAAGCTTGATTGGGGCTACACTTCGGTTCCGCAGAAGGGTTTGAACGGGCGGTCCATTTACTATCCGCGTGGCAAAGCGCTGGGTGGGTCCTCGATCGTCAATGGCATGATCTACATGCGTGGCGTGGCGGCGGACTACGACGCCTGGCAACAGCCCGGGTGGGGCTATGCTGATGTGCTGCCTTATTTCCGCCGCTCGGAGGGCGCGCGGGACAGGCGGGACGAATGGCACGGGCTGGACGGCCCGCTGAAGACGGAACCGGCCCGCAACTTCGGTGAGATGGAGCGGGCGTTTATTGCCTCCGCATTGCGCGCGGGGCATGGGGAGATTGCGGATTTTAACGGCCCACACCGCACCGGGGTTGCGCGCAATGACAGCACAGTTTGCAAGGGGGTCCGCCAGTCCTCTGCCATCGCCTATCTCAGCGCACCGCCGCGCAACCTAACGATTCTCACCCGCACCCAGATTGCGCGGATTGTGATTGAAGCTGGCCGTGCTGTGGGGATCAAGACTGTGTCGGGCGAGGTGATCCGGGCGCGGCGTGAGGTGATCTGTTGCCAGGGTGCGTTTGGCACGCCGCAGCTTTTGATGCTCTCGGGAATTGGACCAGCAGATCATCTTGGCGAGCATGGGATCACGGTGCACGCGGATTTGCCGTCGGTTGGTCAGCATCTGGCGGATCACCCGGATGTCTCCATGCAATGGGGATCGGACCGCATGGATCTCAGCCATGCCCGCCACCAACGCATCGACAATGCTGCGCGGTTGATGGGCCATTGGTTGCTCAACGGAGGCGGACCGGGGGGCGGGGCGTTCTTTTCAACGGTGCTGTTTCAGGCGTTTGAAGATGAGGCCCTGCCGGAGCTGGAAGTGTTCATGACGCCCATGGTGGTCGAGGAAAACCTCGGCAATGGCGCGGAGGAGGATGTGCCACTGCTGCACAAACTGGGCCGTCGTCTGTTGGTGCGCGGGCGCAAGATGGCGCGACCGGGGGTGCAGATTGATATCAACCTCGAACGGCCCCGGTCCGAGGGCACGGTGCGTCTGGCCAGTGCTGATCCGCGCGCGCACCCTGTGATTGATCCCAATTTCCTTGCTGACCCCCATGATACGGACATCCTCAAACGCGGGGTGCGCGAGATGCGCAAGGTGATGGCGCAGGACCCGATTGCCGAGCTCGTCTCCGGTGAGCTGGGAGCCTGGAAAGAGGCGCAAAGCGATGACGAGATCGACGCCGCCATCCGCGCCACCGCCTATACCGGCCACCACCCGGCCTGCACGGCGCGCATGGGGGATGTGCTGGACGCAGAATTGCGGGTGCATGGAATTGAGGGTCTGCGCGTCTGCGATGCCTCTGCCATGCCCGCGCAAATCACCGGCAATCTTTATGCGACCGTGGTTATGATGGCGGAAAAGGCCGCGGACATGATCCTTGGTCGTCCCGCGCTGCCCCCTCAATACCCGCTCAAATCTCAAATGGAGCATGTCTCATGAGTGATATCCGAACCTTTCAGTTCTTTGCAGGTAACGCATGGCATGACCCAGCGGAGGGCGGCTACATCGACAGTGAAAATCCGGCCAATGGACAGGTCTGGGCAAGGGTGCCGGATTGTCGGCAGGCGGATGTGGATCGCGCCGTCGCTGCTGCCAAGGCCGCGTTTTATGAGGGGCCATGGGGGCGGATGCAACCTGCGGAGCGGGGGCGGCATCTGCGGCGCATGGGGGATGTGATCTCCAAACATGCGGACCGTCTGGGCGCGATTGAGACGCGGGATAACGGCAAGCTGCCCGGCGTGATCACCCCTGGCCTGCGCGAAGGGGCGTGGCTGGTGGATAGCTTCCATTACTACGCGGGCCTTTGTGATAAATTCGAAGGGCGGGTCATCCCGGCGGAGGCCCCCGACATCCACAACTATGTGACTTGGGAGCCTTTCGGCGTCGTGGCGCAGGTACTGCCGTGGAATTCGCCTTTGGGTACGTTGTTTGTGAAACTGGCACCCTGTCTGGCGGCGGGCAACACGGTGGTGATGAAGCCGTCGGAACAATCCAGTTGCTCGACGTTGGAGCTGATGGATGTGCTGCTGGAGGCTGATCTGCCGCCCGGTGTTTTGAACGTGGTAACCGGCTATGGGGCCACCACTGCGCAACCGATGATCGAGCATCCAGACGTGCGCATGGTCAGTTTCACCGGCGGTACAGCGGGCGGTCGCGCGGCGGCGGTTGCGGCGGCGCAGGGCGTGAAACCCGTGGTGATGGAGCTTGGGGGAAAGTCCCCTCAGATCGTCCTGCCCGATGCCGATCTCGAATTGGCAGTGAACGGTGCGGCGGCGGGCATTTTCCCGCCTGGAGGCCAAAGCTGCATCTCGGGCTCTCGCCTGTTGGTGCACCGCGATGTGATAGGCGCGTTCACTGAACGTCTGGTTGAGACCGTGAAGAAAGCACGCATTGGTGACCCGAGTGATCCCGACACCCAAATCGGCCCGATGGCCAATCGCGCGCATTACGAAACTGTCTTGAAGCGCATTGGTGAGGCGGAAGCGGCGGGTCACAGGATGCTGCTCGACGGGCGCACGGCCTGTCGGGAGGAGGGGTACTACATCGGACCCACCATTTTCGCAGATGTGCCCAACAGTGCGGATCTCGCGCAGACAGAAATCTTTGGGCCCGTTGTCAGCACCGAAAGCTGGGACAATGAAGACGACGTCATCCGCACCGCCAATGACACGGTCTACGGTCT
Source organism: uncultured Roseovarius sp. (assembly GCA_963422235.2). Lineage (GTDB taxonomy): Bacteria > Pseudomonadota > Alphaproteobacteria > Rhodobacterales > Rhodobacteraceae > Roseovarius. Next base: position 29,738 of record CAXMWV010000002.1, on the reverse strand, counting down.
TGCCGCCGGTATCTGGACCCGGGACGTGTCGCGCGCCATGCGCATGGCAGGCCGGATCGAGGCAGGCACCATCTACATCAACAACTACTTCAACGCCGCCACGCAGTCGCCGGTGGGGGGCTTCAAGCAATCCGGTTATGGGCGCGAAAACGGATGGGAAGGGATGCGGGGCTTCCTGCAAACCAAATCCGTCTGGCTGTCGACCAACCCCCACCAACCCGATCCCTTTGCCTGAACGGGAGGCCATCGATGTCAACGCGCCGAAAACAGTGGAACCACCATCCAGACCTCCCGATCCCGGTTTCACCCATTCTGGCATGGCCACCGCGACCCGTGGCGTGGCTCAGATGGATCGCACGCTACTGGCTGGCGGTGTCATCCGTGGTGATGGAATTGTTCCTCGCCTGGGCGGTCTATGCCTGGCTGATGCCCAGTTGGGAATCCATGCAAAGCCTGAACTGGGACTGGGCGCTGCAAATCTGGCTGCGCAATATCGCGACGCTCGTGATCATCGCGGGCGGTTTGCATCTTTGGTTCTACACCTTCACCGCGCAGGGCAAGACGCTTAAATTCGATTTCCGCGATCTGGCGAAAAACAACGGCAGCTACACGTTCCGCAATCAGGTGTGGGACAACATGTTTTGGAGCCTCGCGAGCGGCGTCACATGTTGGAGCGCCTATGAGGTGCTTTACTTCTGGGCCGCCGCCAACGGCTATGCGCCGCAGATCAACCTGGCCTCAAACCCGGTTTGGTTTGTTGCATGGATCGTTCTGGTACCGATCTGGGCGAGCTTTCATTTCTACTGGATCCACCGCGCCCTGCACTGGCCGCCGCTCTATCGCTTGGCCCACAGCTTGCACCACCGCAATGTGAACATCGGCCCTTGGACTGGTCTGTCTATGCACCCGGTGGAACATGCGATGTATTTCAGCTCTCTGCTGATCCATTTCATCGTGCCATCGCACCCCATCCACGTGCTGTTCCACTTCTATAATCTCGCCCTGAACCCGGCGTTTTCGCATTCGGGGTTTGAGGCTGTGGTGGCGGGCGACAAGCGTCGGATCAGTGCGGGGGACTTCTTCCACCAGCTGCACCACAAATATTTTGAGTGCAACTACGGCACGGCGGAAATGCCGTGGGACGTGATCTTTGGCTCCTTCCACAACGGCACGGACGAGGCCACGGACGAGACCCGCGCCCGCAAAAGACGCATGTATAGGGGGTGATATGGACCAAACGGGTATAGAGCGCCTCGCCGATTTTGTGACAACGGCGACCCCGGATCCTGCATTGGAGGCGATTATCGCCCCCGCCGTGGCCGATTGCTTTGGCTGCATCGTCAACGGCGCGAAGAGTGATGTGGCTGGACAGGTCAGAGCCGTCCTGGCTGAGGTCAGCGCCGGTCAAAGCCCCGCCTTTGGCAGCACCAACCGTTTCGCAGCACCTCATGCAGCGCAGGCCAATGCCGTGGCGGGCCATGCGTGGGAGCTCGATGATTGGGAAGAGCCGGGGAACACGCATCCCACCGTGGTGCTGCTTCCGGCGATCCTTGCGGCAAGCACGCGGCGTGTCGCAACCGGGGCTGAGGCGCTGGCGGCTTACGCGGTTGGGGCGGAAGTGATCATGAAACTGGGCGAGGCCATGACGCTTGATCACTACGCGCGCGGGTTTCATTCCTCGGCCACGCTGGGCACGATCGGGGCTGCCGCTGCTGTGGCGCGGCTTCTCGGTGCGGATACAGATCAGACCGCCCATGCCCTGTCTTTGTCTGTGTCGCAGGCTATAGGCTACACGCTGCAAATTGGATCAACGGCCAAGCCGATGCAGACAGGCTGGGCTGCGCGCAATGGCGTGGAAGCCGTGCTGTTCGCCATCCAGGGGATCAAAGGGCAACTTGATGTGCTGGATAATCCCCGCGGATTTGCGGGGCTTTTGGGGGAGTATGACGCGCAAAGGTTCGATGAAGTTCTGGGCCGCTTGGGTGACCCATGGGCATTGAGTAGCTATGGTCTGGTCCTCAAACCCTGGCCGTCCTGCGGGTACACGCACCGCCTTATGACCGCCTCGCTTGAGCTGCGCGCGTCGGTTGCGGATCGCCTGTCCGAGATCGCGAGCATTCAGACCACCCTGCCAGACTTTCATGCGGAGATTTTGCAGTTCGGCCCGCCCGCGACGCGTGCAGATGCGCTCTTTTCCATTCCGGCTTGTGTCGCGCAGGTATTGGTCACGGGCAACCTGACGCTGGAGGACAGCGCGCACGGCTTCTGGACAGAGGCCCGCGTCACGCGGCTGATGTCTGTCACAGATGTCGAGGTGGAACCCGCTAAAAACCCTGATCTCAACTATGACCCCGATCAGCCTGACAGACTGCGCATCACTTTGCAGAATGGTGAGGTCTTGGAGGCGACTTGCGCCTTTCCACTCGGTGCGTCTCAGAACCCGATGACGCCTGACCAGCTTGCCGCGAAATTCGCCTCACTGACCGGTCAGTCTGAGGCGGCTTTCTCAAACTTGCTCGGCTGGACAAAAGCCACTGATATTGCCGCGTTTTTCAAAGGATATGACCATGGCACAGCGTAAAAGATCAGGGGGCCGCAACGCCCGGCGCCAAGAGCGCAGCAGTGGCGCGGGATCAGGCCCGACGACGGCGATCTGGCCTGGGATCGAAGGCGGGCAATACGCGCCTTTGACCGACAAAGAAATAGTGATGGTCGATCAGACAGCCATGCGCATTCTTGAGGAAATAGGCCTCAAAGGCGCGACGCAGGCCTGCATCGACACCGTATGTGCAGCGGGCGGCTCCGTGACCGACGATGGCCGTTTGCTGATGCCCGAACCGCTTGTCCGTCAGGTGCTGCGCGATGCCGGGCGCGGGTTCAAGCTCTGCGGTTTGGACCCGACGCATGACATCGTGCCCTCGGCTGCCCGCACGCATTTCGGCACGTCCGGCGCGGCGGTGCACATCATAGACAGCCTGACCGGCGACATTCGCGACACGACCTTGCGCGATCTTTACGACATGGCGCGTCTGGCGGAGCAGCTGCCCAATATCCACATGTTTCAGCGCACAGTCGTGGCGCGCGATATCACCGACCCGCGTGAGATGGATCTCAACACCCTCTTTGCTTGCCTGAAGGGGACGAGCAAACCCACCGGAACGTCGTTCGGCGCGCCGGAGGTGATGGAAGAGGCCGTCGAGATGCTGAAGATGATCGTGGGCGGACCAGAGGCATTGCGCGCCCGCCCGCCAGTATGTGTGTCGACCTGTTTTATCGTGCCGCCGCTCACCTTCGCTGAAGAAGCGCTGGGCGTAATCGAATGTGCCGCGCGGAATGGCATTCCTTTGAAACTCGTATCAGCGGGTCAGGCGGGGGCCACAAGCCCAGCGCCCCTCGCCGGTGCCGTGGCTCAGCAAACAGCCGAAGTTTTGTCGGGGCTCGTCTACGTGAACTTGCTGAACCCAGGCCACCCTGCAACTTTCGGCGCTTTGCCCTTTGTCAGTGACCTGCGCACGGGTGCAATGTCCGGCGGGTCGGCAGAGCAAGGCTTGCTGATGGCGGCCTGCGCCCAAATGGCGCGCTTCTACGAAATACCGTGTGCCGTAAGCGCGGGCATGACGGACAGCAAGCTCCCCGATTTCCAAGCTGGATATGAAAAAGGATACACCGAATTGCTGGCCTCCTTGGCCGGGGCAAACCTCGTTTATGAAGCAGCTGGCATGTATGGCTCTCTGCTGGGGGCCTCTCTGGAAAGCTTTGTCCTCGACAATGATCTGATCGGATCGGTGATGCGGGCGACGCGTGGGTTTGAAGTGACTGAAGACACTCTGTCACTGGAGACCATCCGCGACGTCTGCGTCGGTGGGGCAGGGCATTTCCTCGGCCACGACCAGACAATCAATCGCATGGAAGCAGATTACTTCTACCCCGCCATGGCTGACCGACGGACACCGCAAGAATGGGCGGCAGCTCCGGACAAGGATGTTCTCGAACGGGCGAGACTTCGAACGGAAGAACTGCTCGCCGCGCCGCGGCCCGAGCACATCCCTGAAGCAGTCGAGCGTGAGCTTCAAAAGCACTTTCCGCTTAGGTCTCTTGCCTAGCCCCTCATCCACCGCAAATTTGGTTCCACTAGGAAGGAGGTAGCAGATCTTGGATCAGGCCGCCCGTTTGCCCTTCTGCCAGCCAAGGAGCATCAGCGCACCTCCGATCGCCAGCCCGAGTAAATCGGTGCGCCAGTCGCCTGAAATCATGCAGACCGCGCCGACCAGAAGGATCAAGCGAACGATTAAAGTGGCCGGGCCAAAGAACCATGCCTGAACGGATCCGGCCAACATGAACACACCCACAAGCGCGGTGACGAGGTTGCGCAGGCTGACATACCAAGGCGCCTCCATCAAAAGGCCCGGGCTGTAGAAGAACATGAAGGGGACGATGAACGCGGCCAGACCGACCTTGAAGCTGGTCACGGACGTGCGCATTGGTTCCGACCCCGCAATCGCAGCGCCCGCATAGGCCGCAAGGGCGACAGGTGGTGTGATGGCCGAAACCACTGCGAAGTAGAACACAAAGAAATGCGCCACCAAAGGTTTGATGCCGATCTCAATCAGGCCGGGGGCCACCACTGATGCAGCAACAGCATAGGCCGCCGTCGTGGGCATCCCCATGCCCAGAATGATCGCGATGATCATTGCAAACACAAGGGCCAGAAGAACGCTTTGCTGTGCAAGGTCAAACAGCAGATTGGAAAACCGCGCGCCAACACCGGTCAGCGAAATCACCCCCACGATCAGGCCTGCGCAGGCGCAGACGGTTATGATCTGCAAGGACATGCGCCCGCCATTGCCAAGGGCCTCGTACACTTCTTTCGGACCCATGCGGAAGGGCGTGAGCCAGCTCACAACGGCAGCGGAGGCGATGGCGAGCGTACCGGCCCGGATCACTGAATAGCCGCTGAAAAGCGCCCCGATCAGAATGACGATGGGCACGAAGAGGTAGACCTGCCGGATCAGCTCAGACAGCTTTGGCAGCTCATCAGACCGCATGCCGCGCATGCCTGTGCGACTGGCTTCGAAATCGACCATGAAATAGATCGAAGCGAAGTATAGGATGGCCGGGATCAGGGCAGCAACCACCAGCTCCGTGTATGGAATGCCGGTGATCTCTGCCATAATGAAGGCGCCAGCACCCATGATGGGCGGCATGATCTGACCGCCTGTGGAAGCAGCCGCTTCAATCGCCCCGGCACTTTGCGGGCGGTAGCCCACTTTTTTCATCAATGGAATGGTCAGCGAACCGGTCGAGACAACATTGCCAGCCGAGGTGCCGTTGATCATGCCCATGAGACCGGAGGCCAGCACGGACACTTTGGCCGGACCGCCACGCGCACGACCCGCTGCCGCGAAGGCGAAATTGACGAAGTAGTCACCCACTTTTGAGCTTTGCAGGAAGGCCGCGAAAATGATGAACAGGATAATGTATGTCGAGGACACCGCCGTGGTCGGGCCCAGGACGCCATTGTCAGTGAAGATGTATGTAAAGAAGCGCTTGGCGTCATACCCCCTGTGTTCCAGGAATCCCGGCATGTAGGGGCCCAGGAATGCATAGGCCATGAAGACCACCGCGATGACGACCAAGGCCAGACCGGCAAGCCTGCGGGTCAATTCCGCAATCAGGATAACGATGGCGAAGGCGGCCCAGCCATTGTTGCCATCCGCGAACGGTGTGCCCGCGCGCAGCCGCAATGACAGCGTGTCGAGGCTAAAGAGAATAAAACCGCAACTGGCCACCGTAGCGACGATCAGCGCGATATCTGCCAAGGGCAGTTGACCCTGCCGCGCAGGATACATCCAGCTTGTGAGGATGGCCAGAACCATACCTCCCGCCAGCGCCCAGCCATAGGGCGCCAGGGCCCATTCCGGCGGGGCCTGTGCACCTGGCTCCATAGCAAATATTGCTGTGATCAATGAGCCAAGCGCCACCAGTGTGGCGATCAGTGCAACCCCGCCCAAGGCGCTCGAGATTCGAGGGGCCGGGGTTTCGGGCGCGGGCCGTACACTTAGGGCCGCGCTCAGCCCGAAACCCAGGATCAAGGCCCCCGCGATGTGCATGATCCGGAAGGTCCAGGTCTCCAGCGGTGCAATGTTCAAAACATAAAGGTGCCACCCGGCATAGACTGCGCATAACAGGAAACCGACCCGCGTCAGCCAATGCTGGCGATCAAGTTCAGGGGTCGCGCCGTCGCCAATGGACGGGATATCCGGTGCTTTGTCCGTGCTGTCGGTCATGGGCCTCGTCTGCTTGATCTGTCACAAAAACACCCCACCGGGTCGGCGGGGTGTTATATATGTTAAAGAACTTCCGGCAGTTGTCAGCCTTCAAGCTCGTCCGGGATGTCGAAGCCGTTCTCTTCAAACCACTTCACCGCGCCCGGGTGCCAGGGCAGGAAGCTGTTCTTGTCGAAGTTCTCCGGCAGCGTTTCGACCGCAGCCTTGTGAATTTCGATCATCTGCGGATTGTTTTCCATCACCGTTTTGACCACCTCATAGACGAAGCTTTCAGGCAGGTCGGCATGACCGATGGCAAAGTTCCACATAGAAACGCTCAGCTGTTCTTCTTCCAGCGAGGGATAGGTACCCGCCGGAATTGTAAAGCTGGATACCGGCTGTGTTTTTAAAACGTCCGTTTGCTCCTGCGGCGTAAAGCCAAAATAGGTGACATCGGTCTGCGCATCGAGCTGGCTGAAGGCCGGGTAGGGAAGACCACCGGCCCAGGTGTAAACATCGATCAAACCATCTTGCAGTTGCCCGGCCAAGTCTGCAGCGCCGCCATTGCGGAATTCGACGTTTTTGCCCATACCTTCAAGGATACGCGGCCAGTAGGTGCCCGGCGTACCGCCAGCAGGGCCCACACCAACCACAGCACCATCCGGGATATCGCCAAAGCTGGTGATGCCGGAACCCGCCAGGGTCACAGCGTGAAAGCCGGTTTTGTACATTGGAAAGATGGCGCGGATCTGGTCATGCTTCAGCCCTGGCGCTAGTGCGCTTTCGCCGTTGAGCGCATCAAAGGCCGGCCCCATCGTGACCATTGCCATATCCAGATCACCGGTCTGAACAAGCGCTGCGTTTTGAACCGGACCGCCGGTCACTTCTGTGCCGCCGGGAACACCCAGAGCTTCGGACACCATATTGGCCCAGCCTGCGCCATAGACGAAATATGTGCCGCCCTGACTTGCGGTGCCAACAGAAAAGCTGTCCGGCCAGTCGCTTCTGTCATCGGCCATGGCCATACCTGCCCCGAGGCTAAGCGCGCCCGAAACAACAATCGTCTTGAAAGCCGTCAAGTAATTCATGTCAGTCATGGAACCTCCCATTGTATTCACGCAAGTTAGCTATCGGCAATGTCTGTAACTCACGCATGCGTTGAAAAATAAACCGTAGGTCGCCCGCTCGATTTAACAAGGGCTTTCACGCGATTGCTATTGGCTCTTTGAACCTCATCGAGAAGCCGCTTTTCCAAGCGCCTGCTAACTTTGTAAAGGCGACTTATTTGATCGTTAACGTGCGAACGAACACTTCCGTTGCCCTCAGCCCGATTGATGCAAGACTTGATCGCTCAACAGTCACGAACATATGCCGACCTCAAGCAGCGGGTTTTTTCAAGGGTCATGGGCAGCGCAGACAGGTTTGCGAGAGAGCAAGGTCAACGACCCAAGGTCTCTTTCAACACGGCGGCAGTGAAGACATCCTGATGTGCACCGCCAATGTTCTTGAAGACGGTGATTTCTTCCTTGGACATGCGCGAAGGGGTGCGTCCCTGGGCAAGCCCAAAGGCATCGCCACGAATATCTTCCCATCGCAACGCACCACTGGCCACTGGCAGAACCAGCTCGCCCACATCCTCGCGCCCGCGGTCGCAACAGGTATAGACCGCGCCACGCCGCATAGCGTCATCATCTGTTTCCCGCATGTCCGGCCGAAACGACCCTACGAGGTCGAGATGCGTGCCAGGCTTGAGCAGGGCTCCCTTGACCAAAGGCGTGCAAGACATTGTTACACAGCTGATCACGTCCGCCTCTGGTACCGCTTCATCAAGGTCAACCGCCACTTCTGCTGCAATGCCTTGGTCGGAGAGCGAGGCGGCCAGTGCCTCAGCCCGACGCGTCGTTCGGTTCCAGATGCACACGCGAGAGAGCGAAGGCCGTGCCGCGATGTGGGCCATGGCCACATGGGGGCCCAGCCCACCTGCGCCCACTACCAGAAGGCACTCAGGCTCGGGCGGGGCCAGAAGGGCTGTCCCCAGACCTGAAATGGCGGCTGTCTTGCGATAGGTCATCGCTTCCCCATCGGCCACGAAAAGTGGCGCACCGGTCTCAGGATCAAACGCAGCGACGGCGCCGAGGACCGACCCAAGGGGAGGATCACGGTCGCGATTTGCAGGGAAAACCCCGACCATTTTGACAACGATCAACTGCCCTCCGAGCCAACCGGGAAGGGTGACAAACATATTGCCCTGACCACTGGGATCATCGGTATAAACCGCGTCGCTTTCCGGCATCTCGCCTTCATGCATCTTCTTCAGGGCGGGGATCAGGGTCTTATAGGGCAAAAGACGATGAACGGTTTCGGCATCGAGCATGTCCATGGGTCGCGGCTCCTGAAACTAAAACGGCTCCATCCCACTCTACACTTTCGCCAGCGCGGGCAAAGTTTCCCTTTGTACGATCACCGCGATGTGGTCAGACTGATGCGCAAGCACCCAGCCAGGATGACACCTAAGATGACCGCGCCCGCTGCTTCCACCAAGTCTGATCCCTTGCTTGAACCGTTTCAATTGGCGCATCTGACTTTGCGCAACCGGATCATGAGCACGTCCCACGCGATCGGATTTGGCGAAGACGGCATGCCGGCAGGCAAGTATCAGCGTTATCACGAAGCCAAGGCCGCAGGCGGTATTGGGCTCACCATGTTTGGTGGCTCAACCAACGTGTCCCGCGATAGTGCGAACACCTTTGGCCAACTCAGCGCCAGTGATGACAGGGTCATTCCATTCTTCCAGGAATTCGCTGACCGCGTTCACAAACATGGTGCGGCGCTGATGTGCCAGCTGACCCATCTGGGCGGCCGCAGCCAGTGGCGCGGGGACAATTGGCTGCCCACTGTTTCACCCTCCCGCTTCCGAGAGCCGCTGCACCGTGGCTTCACCAAGGAAATGCAGACCGAGGATATCCACCGCGTCATCGCTGATTTCGGTCAGGCTGCGCGGCGGTGTTACGAGGGTGGGCTGGACGGTTGTGAGTTGCACATTACAGGTCACCTCATCGGGCAGTTCTGGTCTCCGGCAACGAACCGGCGCACGGATGATTTCGGCGGTAGCTTGGAAAACCGCGCGCGGTTCGGCCTCATGGCGCTTGAGGAAATTCGCCGGGTTGTGCCTGAGCCATTCGTCGTGGGCGTGCGCATGGTTGTCGGGGAAGGCGACGGCGGCGATATGCCGGATGAGGACTACCTCGTCATGGCGGAGCTTCTGCAACGTTCTGGCCTGATTGATTTCTTCAACTTCGCTTACGGCCGCATCGACACCGAGGTGGGGCTGGCGCGTTACATGCCTGGCATGGCGCTAGGGCTGGCCCCACAGTTGCGGCCCGTGGCGAATTTCAGACACAACGTCGGTTTGCCCGTTTTTCACGCCGCCCGCATCAATGACCTTGCAACCGCGCGCTATGCCGTGGGCGAAGGCCATGTCGATCTGATCGGAATGACGCGCGCACATATCGCTGACCCGCGCATTGCCCGCAAAATTCAGGACGGCGCAGAAGACACGATCCGTCCTTGCGTGGGGGCCACCTACTGTTCCTGGCATGGAAGCTGCATTCACAACCCGGCCATCGGGCGCGAAGATGTGCTGCCACATTTGATCGATAAGTCCGACACACCGAAACGCGTGACCGTGGTGGGTGCCGGACCTGGCGGGTTAGAGGCCGCGCGTGTTGCAGGCGAAAGGGGACACGCGGTGACCCTGCTGGAAGCCGCGCCAAGGGCAGGCGGGCAAGTCTTGCTCGCCGCGCAGCTGGATTTGCGGCGTGACCTGATTGGCATCGTCGACTGGCGCGTGAGCGAATTGGAGCGGCTTGGCGTCACCGTGCGCTACAACGTGCTGGCAGATGAAGATGAGATCGCAGCAACCGCACCGGATGTTGTAGTTATCGCCACAGGAGGCGTGCCAGATAGACTTGGAGATATTCCCGGATCTGAACTTGGCACGCCCCTTTGGGAGGCGTTGGAAGCCAGTGCCACGCCTGAAGGAGATGTTATTCTCTACGATGGCACCGGAACGGCCGCAGGAATAAATGGCGCTCACACTTTGGCCGCGGCGGGAGCTGCGCTCACGTATGTAACGCCCGATGGCACGGCTGGTGCGGAAACCAGCTGGATTGAACGCCCGCTTCAGATGCGCGCCTTCTACAAGTCCGGCGCAACGCTGCGCCCGGATTTGATACTGCGACAGGTGGAGCGCAAGGATAATCGCCTCAGCCTCACGTTTGAGAACAGCTACAGCGGCGACCCGGTGGAAATGGCCTGCGATACGTTGATTTATGAGCATGGAACTCTGCCAGCCGATGACCTCTATCTCGGCATGGCAAGCACCGCGCGCAATCACGGCCTTCCGGATCTGGACGCCTGGACCCATGCGCAACCGCAGCCGGAAAGCGATGGCGCAGGCTTTGACCTCTACCGGATTGGCGATGCCGTATCGTCGCGCGATATCCATGCCGCGATCCTGGATGCCGCTCGCCTATGTACAAGGCTTTAGTGCCGTAGATTGAAGGCGATCGCGATCGCAGGTCATGCGGGAAATAGCGCGATTTGATCTTTGGGCATGGGCGTTTGCCCCGCGGCAGAAGGACCCTTCAACGAACTGGGAAACGCGGCACCTTTGTGCAAGACTGCTTGAACGGAACTAGGGTTTGGGAAGCTCAGAGGCACGAGGGAAGACGTGAAGGCGTCACGTATAAACTGCAACGTCATACCGCGTTTCGTCTCTGTGATGCTGGCGGGGGTCTTGGTTCTTGCCTTGGCGACTGCAGCCTCGGCGGACCGCCGCGTGGCATTGGTTTTCGGCACCGACCGCTACGACACGCTGCGCCCCCTCTCGAATGCTGTCAATGACGCGCGCGCCATCGAGGACGCATTGGTCGCCTTGGGCTTCGAAGTGTTCTCAGAACAAAACCGCGATCTCAAACGCATGCGCCGGGCGTTAGAGGATTTTGAGCTGGACGCCGCTGGTGCCGATATGGCCTTTGTGTTTTTCGCGGGCCACGGCGTTGAGGTCGAGGGCCAGAATATGCTCTTGCCTGCGGATGCAGATGCGTCCTCTCTGGACGCGTTGAAGCAAAGCAGTCTGGCTTTGAATGAAGTGCAGTCGATCGTATCGCGGGTTGCAGCGTCAACATTGATTGTCCTTGATGCCTGTCGCGATGACCCATTTGCGTCGATCTCGGACCCCAATGGTCGCGGCGCCTTTTCCTTGGCTTTGTCCGATACGGTGCGTGCGGGGCTCGGCAGGATGGGCTCTGCCGACAACACGCTGTTTGCCTTTTCTGCCGCCCCGGGTGAAACGGCCAGCGATGGGGAAGGGGACAATTCACCCTTCACCACCGCGCTGACCAAGTATCTAGGCACCGAAGGTCTTGAAATCAGATCGGTCCTGACGCTGGTGCAACAGGATGTGTACGACCGCACCATGGGCCGCCAGTTGCCCTATGTCGAAAGCGGCCTGCCGAACCTGTTTTTTGCCAACGAAACCACGGACGATTTGCCAGAGCGTGAACGATTGTTGTTGGCCATGGCGGACATAGACGATGGCGTACGACAGGACGTGGAGCGCGTGGCCCGCGACCTAGATGCGCCCTTGGCTCCGCTTTACGGCGCGTTGATCGGATCTGATCTTGCGTCGCTGGACCGAGAGCAACGCGGATTGAAACTGCGGGAAGCAGCAACCGCATTCACCAAAGTGCGGGATCAATTGCGACTTCTGAGTTCTGAGGATCAACGCGTGACCGCGCTGCGGCAGGAGGCAGAGGCGCAACTGTTGTTGGGGGCCTTTGCAGGCGCCAGAGAGCGCTTGACCCAAGCCGCCCGGATTGATGCCAGTTCACGAGAGACGCTCAAAGATAACCTGGTGCGACGAACCCTTTCTGAGGCCGCGACGCATTACCTGAATGGCGGTGCGGCCTTGGCAGAGCTGCGCTACGATTTGGCGATCGGGGATCATGAGCGCGCGATAGATCTCTACACCGAAATCGCGGATGAGGACTTTACGCCTGAGGGTCGCGTTCAACAGTTGGACGCACTAGGCACGCTGGGTCAGATTCATGTCACAACGGGCGATTTGTCATCCGCCGCGGTCACATATCGGAAGCAGTTGGATGCTTCCCGAGCCGCGATTGCGCAAGACCCCGAGAACGCAGACCTGCACCTTACGCTCGCCTTGGCGCATGACAATTTAGGCGACGTGCTGTTCGAACAGGGCCGGATCGCGGAGGCTTTGGTCCACTATCAGGAAGGTCTGGCCACACGGGTGCTTTTGTCCGACGCAAACCCGTTTGACGAAGACATCAAGTTCGCGCTCAGCAACAGCTACCACCGCTTGGGCCAGATTTATCACCGCCAGGGAGACCTCGAAAAAGCCGAGTTGCTCTACCTCGAAAAGAACCAGCTTGTGTCGAGCATGGTCGCGACCGATCCAGACGGGTATCGCTGGCAGCGTGATCTGTCGCTGGCAGATGAACGACTTGGCGACATCATGCGAGAGCGGGGCGATCTGGAACAGGCATTGTCGCGGTATGAGGCCAGTCTCAGCCGCATTGTTCCAATACGTGACAAAAACCCGGAAGATCTGGAACTCGTGCGCTTTACCACGATCTCGCTGGATCGCATCGGCGATGTCCTGGCCGCGCAAGGTAGACGCATTGAGGCATTGGAAAAGTTTGAAGAAAGCCGCGCGCTGCGGGAAGGACTTGTGAAACTGGACCCGGCCAATACGGATTGGCAGTACATTTTGGGTATCAGCCATGAACGGATCGGCGATGTCTTGGCGCGTTTGGGCGATGCGGAAGCTGCGACCCAAGCCTATGAGGCCAAGCACAAGGTGGTCGCTGATCTGTCAGCATCGGACCCGACCAATGTCCGTTGGCTCCGGGATTTGTCCGTGGCGGATGAGCGTCTAGGCCTCATGGCGCGGGATCGTGGAGATTTTGAAGAAGCGAAACAGCACATTCGCAGCAGCCTGAACCGCATGCAAGCCGTGCGCGCCGCCGGAACCACGGATCTGGAACTGACGCGTTTTGTGTCCTTCACACAGGACCTTCTGGGTGACGTCTACCGAGAAGAAGGCGACAGGGACACTGCGCTTGCGCTTTACAAAGACAGCCTAGCCTTGCGAGAAGAGCTGGTCGAGATCGACCCCAACAATCAGGATTGGCGCTTCATTCTGGGCGTCAGCCATGAACGCATCGGCCGGGCGTATCTGAAAGCCGGTCAACCCGAGGAAGCTTTCGAAGCGTTCCGAAATGAAGTCGCCACCATGACGGTTCTGCTGGACCAGGACCCGGGCAATGCGAATTGGGCGCGCGCAGTGTCACTGTCCAATGAATGGGTGGCAAAGGCGCTGCTTGAAAACGGCCTACCGCGTGATGCAATCGACCAGTACAGGATCAGCCTCGACCGGATGAGCCGCGTACGTGACGAAAACCCGAACAACAGCTCATACCAAAGGTTCACTGCGATCACGATGCGAAACATTGGTCAGATTTATGGGAGCCTGGGAGAGTTGGATCAAGCATTGGAATTGTTTGCGCAAAGCGAAGATTTGCTAGTGCCCCTCCTCACCGCCGACCGAGGGAACACACGGGCACTGCGAGACCTTTGGTCCGTGCGCAAGGCAGCGCTGGAAGCCGGAGGTGACGTGCAAATTTTTGGCCCTCGGGCACTTGAAACCGCGCAAGCCTTGGAAGACTTGGATGCGCTCAACCCTGAAGACAGCACTTTCGTTGCACAGATCAGGGACGACCTGAGTGTGACGGATAAGTAGCGACGGGTTCCTGTCAGTTCTCCAACATCCGCAGCAGAATCGGCTCCAGTTCCGCACGGGTTTCGGTGTCACTCACCGCGCCCCGCAAGACGCGTTTCACGTCGTCGGCTGACTGCACATTGTTGCGCGCCATCAGGGCCATTGCGTCAATTAAGGATTTTCCGGCGCATTTGTCCCGCTTGTATGTCCAGAACTCCCTCGGCGCGCCGTCCACCCGGGCCTCCTCCAAACCACACCGACGTCGCGGAGAAGCATCCTGCCAAAACAGGGACATCATATCGGCAAGTGCGGAGCTTTCGTCGGCAAAGTAGCTATGCGCAAGCATGTCCTCTCCCAATTCGGACATGTCGACGCTGTCCACGTTGTCATCGATGAGAACAAACTCGCCACCTTGTCCCGCGCGTGGCGCATTGCCATGCAAACGACGCGACGCCTCAAGCGCCCAGTCTTCATGACTGGCATAAAGCGTCAGGCGCTTTGCAATCGGGCGGATGGTCTGGATCATCTGGGAAAACAGGCCCGCATCCACATCTGGGGCGGCGAACAGGATTTGGCCAAAGATCGGGTTGCTTTCCTCGGTCAGGTCCTGGCGGACCGCCATCAGTTCCAGCGCGTCGGTCAAAGCGCGGTTGCCCATGGAATGCGCGACGATGTGCACTGTCTCCGCACCAGATCGCGCCACCAGATCTTCCAGAAAGCCCGACAGCCGGCGCCCACTTAGACGCACGACAGCGGTGTCTGAGATATATCCAAGGGTCGAACCCGCCGACGGCCACGAGTACAGTACCGGCAAACCGCCGTAGTTCATGTCATACGCAATCTGCGCAGCCCGTTTAGCCGCCTGCGCGAAGTCCACGTTGTAGCCATGGATGAAAACGAAAAGCTCCTTGTTCGGCCGCTCTGACATGCGTTGCTGCATCTTGTCGTAATAGGCCGCATCCTCCATCTGCGTGACGCTGCGCAGGACAACGTGCTTTGCAGGGTTGGGACCAAACTCCAATCGCCAGATAGAAGGTGTTTCGACCAGCCCCTTGGTGTGAATGTCCGGAATGGTCACAATCGCGGTGCCCAGATCCAACTCACCCCGTCCCCAGCTATAAAAGGCCTCCGGTTCGGTGTCGCCGGTCGGGGCGCGGTCCGTGGCGTAAAACACCTCTACCTCGCGATAGCCGGTGCCATCTTGCCCGCGTGTCGACGTTGCATCATCCGACAGCGCGCTTTCGGCCTCCGCCTTATATCTTTTAGCCTGCTCAGCGCGTCCCATCTGGTCAGACAGATCTGCCAGCCGCGTCAATGTTTCGGCGAGAACAGGTCCCGGTTCCGCGCCATCGCGCTGCGCTTCAAGAACCGCGACCACCTGTGCTCGCGCATTTCGCAGATCACCTAAACCCTCAAGCAGGTCCGCGGCTTCGTTGAACAGCGGGATCGGGTCTTTCTGCAGCGTCTCACGATTACCAGCCGCCAAACTCGCCAGCTCTGCAACCCATGTTGCGGCCTGTTCCAGTTCACCTTGGTCTTTCAGAATGTCGGCTTTGAGGCGCACCAGATCGAAAATGACCCGAAGGTCCGGCGCGCGGTCAGATTGTGCAGCAGCCAGGCTCGCGTCGATCTGGGCAAGGGCCGCATCCGGGTCTTCCTGGGCAAGTGTCGAAATGTCTAGGGCGCGTAGGTAAAGGTCTTGTGCTGTCGCGCCCGGCACGAGGAAAGCACAGATTGAAACTGCCAAAAGACACGTTCTCAAGGTCCTTTTGAACATATCCTTTGCCCTCGTTGATTTCCCGCGATGACCCGATCATAGGATCAATGTGTGTCGCGAAGAAAGTCTAATTTGTCGCCCCGTTGGCGTGTCTTCTCAAATTCGGATTTGATGGTAGTCTTTCAGTGTTTTCAGGGGGTTTTTCGGCAATGACTTTACTTTTGCGCGTGCTTTGCCTAGGCGCCGCCATGGTATATTCCGTGGCCACTGCGACGGCTGAGACGCGCGCCGTTCTTGTGGGTGTCTCTGACTATGATGATGCAAGCGGCATTACCGACCTGCGCGGCCCGGCCAATGATGTGCGCCTGCTTTTGAATGTCTTGCGTCAGCGCGACGTCTCGGACATCACCATCTTGGCTGACGGGGTGACCGACAGCGTTGTCCCAACTCGCACGGCAATCCTCAATGCTTTGGATCAGTTGGTTGAGCGCACTTCCAAGGACGACTTCATCTACATCCATCTGTCCGGGCATGGCTCGCGTCAGGTCGATACGAGCGGGGATGAAACAGACGGGCTGGACGAGGTGTTTCTGCCCGCTGATACGGCCAAGGCCTCAAGTGGAAACGCAAGCATTCCCAATGCGATCATTGATGACGAAATCGGTGCGTATGTCGCGCAGCTCCGGTCCAAGGGCGCAAACGTCTGGCTTGTGATTGATGCCTGTCATGCTGGCTCTGGCATCCGCTCATCGGACCCTCGCATCGCGGCGCGCTTTGTGGACCCTGAGACACTTGGGATCCCGGTCACGTCCGGGGTTCAAAGCGGCGAGACGGTTTTCGATTCAGACTATGATGAAGGTGGCGGTGGATACCTCGCCTTTTACGCGGCCCGGTCTTACGAATTGGCGCATGAGGTCAACATGGCCGCCGAGGGGGAGGCGGCCGCGTGGTACGGGCTTTTCACATCCAAGCTTGCCGTGCGTTTGCAATCATCACAAGCCAGCAGTTTCCGGCAGGTGTTTCAGGGTGTCTTGAGTGACGTCAACGGTAGCACCGTTCCGGGGGCTGCTCGTATCCAGACCCCGTCTTGGGAGGGCACACTGATTGATGCCGTGGTCTTTGGCGGCGCGGCGACGGAAGGTGTCCGACGTTTTGCCGTGGAGGGGGACGCGATCGAGGCCGGTCTTTTGCACGGCGTGCCGGAAGGGACTTTGGTGGGTCTTGTCGCGGATGCCGCTGCCCCACCGGACCAAGTGATTGGTTTTGCACAGACCGAGGAAGCATCCGCCACGCAAAGCTTCCTCAGGCCCGTGACGTCCGATTGCGTGCCCTTGTCTGATGAACCCTGTGCGCTGTCCGGCTCACTGCCATCCGGGGCAAAGTTCGCACAAGTGATGGCCCGCCCGTTGGATCGTGAAACGACCTTGGCCGTTCCCACCGATCTGGATGGCGACCCATTGCCAGAAGACCATCCCGCTCGCGTTGCGCTGTCTGAGGCAGTTGCTGCGGTCAACGCTGATGGGGCCCATGCCGTTGTTCTTTCAAAATCCGAATTCGCGGTCGACGTGATTTGGGATGGTACATCGCTTTGGTTCGGCCAGTCCGTCTTGCAAGGTCAAACGCCTGTCGGCCTGAAATGGACGCCAAACACTACGGATCTGTCAGACCTTATGGTGCGGATCGCGCGCGCGGAAGTGCTTGCAGCCATGTTGACGGCGGTGGGGCAGGGGCGTTCGATCTTGTCCCCAAACCCTATCGACGTGATTTCTCGCTACAGCCCGGTCGACGTGAACGATCTTGCCTCGCTGAACGCGCCAGAACCCGCCCGACGCGAATGCACGCGCGCTTACCGCAACTTCAATGCCGACGACGCCCGTGCCTTGGAGCCGCGGGCACAACTCAAGCAATGCGACCAGTTAGAGTTCTCCGCGATAGGGCAAAAGCCTGGCTACTGGGATGTGAACCGGGTCTACATCGACAGTCAGTTTTGCGTCACCACCCACCATGAGCGGATCGAAGGCATGTCGGCCCCCAGACAACTCGGGCCTGCCATGACGCTTTGCTCCGATTGCCCAGGCGGTGTTTCAACAGGTGCCGAGCGGCTTTTCATGATTACGACGGAAGGCCGTGAAAACGTTGAAAGCTTGAATTTGGTCGGGCTACTCGAAAACTGTGATGCGCGCGGTGGCACCCGCAGTGCGGCCTCGGAGGTAGCGATTTCGTTCTTGGAACGTTTGGCACGACGACCCGATACAAGAGGTGTGATCGGTGGCTTCGGAATTTCCAATGTGTGGGTGGAGCCGTTCTCGTGGCAGGTTCTTCCGCGGCGTGAGGTTTTTCTGCGGGCTGGTAGGTCCTTGGCTGATTGACCCCGCCTAGAACGCCTCTGGTTTGGCCTCGCGCGCCATGTGATCCAGAACGGCGTTGACGAATTTGCTTTCCTTGCCTTCCGGGTAGAAGCTTTTGGCGATGTCCACGAATTCCACGATCACCACCTTGGGCGGGGCATCGCCGGTTAGCATCTCTGCCCCAGCCGCCCGGAACAGCGCGCGCAGTGTCGGGTCAATGCGGTCGATCGGCCATTTGACCACAAGCGCGCGGTCCGTCATCTGGTCGATCTTGGCCTGCCAGTTCACGGCCTCTTCTACCAGAGATTTGAACAGGTCGACATCGCCATCTGCCATCTCCACGCCGTCATCGACTTCCGCACCAAAGCGGTGAGACAGAAACTCGCGGCACACATCCTCAGCGCCTTGCGCCGAATGCTCCATTTGAAACAACGCCTGCACAGCATAAAGCCGCGAGGCAGATCGCATCTTGCGCTTGGCGTTTCCGGAAAGGTTGGACGCTGTGGTCATGCGGTCGTGTTGCCCTTGCTTTCACCGGCCAAACGGTATTCCTCGGCCTCGGTGCGAAAACCTATGCCTTTGCGTGCATTTCCCCATTTGCGGGCAAGTGCGATCAGGTGCAGTGCAGCGGCGGCAGCGCCCGCACCTTTGTTCATCTGCTTGGGGTCAGCACGTGCCACGGCTTGATCCATGTTTTCAACGGTCAGGATGCCGTTGCCCAACAGGCAACCTTGCAGCCCCAGCAAAGTCAGACCACGAGAACTGTCATTGCAGACTGTTTCATAATGCGTGGTCTCGCCCCGGATCACGCAACCAAGTGCGACATAGCCGTCATAGTTGCTCATCCGGTCGGCCATGGCGATAGCCACGGGCACTTCCAGCGCGCCCGGCACTTCGATCACCTCATGTGTACCACCGGCAGCTTCGATTTCTGCCGTGGCGCCTGCGATCAGCATATCGGCAATATCGCGGTAAAACGGGGCCACAACGATCAGAAGTTTCACAGGCTCGGAAAACTCGGGGCGGGGCAGGGCATATTCAGTGCTGGCCATAAGCCTATCCTTCGGTCAGGGGATGCGTCCCCACGATTGAAATACCATAGGCGTCCAGGCCCAGATAACGCGTGTCCGGATTGTCGGTCAGCAGGATCAACTCCTTGATGCCCATATTGGCCATGATCTGAGACCCCAGGCCAGTCTGCTTGACCGTGCGCGGACCTTCGTCATCATCATACTCCTTGGCCAGGGTTGGCCTTGGTTGGCGATAGAGGAACACGGCACCGCGCCCCTCTTGTGCAATGATGTCCATCGCGCGGGGCAATTTGCCGGTTGGTACACCGCTTGGCGCATCAATGCGAATGCCAAGCACATCCTCCAATGCGTTAAGCGCGTGGGTCCGGGCCATCACCGGTTTGCCGTCCGATATGTTGCCTTTGGTCAGAGCCAGATGTTCTGTGCCGGTTTCATCGGCAAAGATGCGCATGTCCCACTCTCCGCCATGGGAAGACGTGACCTTTTCGCGCCGCAACTCACGCACCAGATTGTCGTGCTTGTGACGATAGGCGATCAGGTCCGAAATCGTACCGATCTTCATGTCATGCGTTTTGGCGAACTCGACCAGATCGGGCAGGCGCGCCATGGTGCCATCGTCCTTCATGATCTCGCAAATCACGCCGGACGGGTGGCACCCGGCGAGGCGGGCAATGTCCACGGCGGCTTCCGTATGTCCTGCACGAACCAGAACGCCCCCTGCTTTGGCCCGCAGGGGAAAGACATGTCCAGGCGTCGCAATATCGGCCATGGTGTTTTGATCGTTGATCGCGGTCGCAATGGTCAGTGCACGGTCTCCGGCGGAAATCCCGGTGCTGACGCCCTCACGTGCCTCGATGCTGACGGTGAAAGCCGTTTCATGCCGCGATGAATTATTGACCGCCATCATGGGAAGTCCCAACCGGTCAATCCGCTCGGATGTCATAGGCAGGCAGATCAACCCGCGCCCATGCGTGGCCATAAAATTAATTACATCCGCAGTTGCGAACTCAGCTGGAATCACCAAATCACCTTCATTCTCGCGGTCCTCATGATCGACGAGAATGAACATCTGACCGGCGCGTGCAGCGGCAATAATCTCTTCGGTTGACGAAATCGCGCCACTCAAGCCGGTTTCCACCGGTCCCGGTTTTTCATAGGCTGTTTCGGTCATTTAAGTTCCCCGCAGCATGCAGTGCTGCCAGATACCGCAGCCCCCGCGCAAAGGCCAGAGCAGATATCGGCGCGCGTTTAGGCGCGACAATTTGCAATCAGAGAAAATTTGCCAATCCCGCGAACGTGTATTGAGAGATCGAAAACCTGTGCTACTGTTGTATCCCTGGGTAGCAGAGGCATCTTCATGGCAGATCTCAACCGCACGGCCCCTCGAAGCATGTTGATAGGTTTCGGATTGTCCGGCGTTTTCGTCGTGATGCTACTTTGGTTCAACATCGCAGGATTGCTGACGCTGATCGCGGAAACCACCATGGGTTGGCTTGTAGCGTTCGCCATTTGGATTGTGAACGGCGTTGTTTTTGGTCGCGTTCAGATGGCGCTTTCGGTCAAAGATGATGACGATGACGAAGACCATCACGGTGGGCACCGCCAGCGCGATATGGAAGCAGATCACGCCGTTGTCCGCGTCCCAGTAGAGAAGCGCCGCGGGCCGTTTTGAGAACCGCAACGCGCAGGCTGTGATCAGCCGCTCTGCGCTACGAACCAGTCCCAGGTCGGGCGCAAACCTTCTTTCAACGGTGTGTCCGGATTGAACCCAAAGGTCTCCCGCGCCTTAGAAATTTCGCACCAGGTCTTGTGTAGTTCCCCCTGCCGGAAATCGGCGTAGTGCACGTCCAACTCCCGTCCTGTGACTTCGCGCATCAGATCCAGCAACTCGTTTACCGTGGTAGGCCGACCCGACCCCAGCTGGAACGCCCCGCTGGCATCGCTCTCAATCGCCGCCTGGATGCCCGCCATGAGGTCTTCCGAAAACAGGAAGTCTCGCGCCTGGCTTCCGTCGCCGTAAACCGTCAGCGTTTTGCCGGCCAAAATCTGTTTGTAGAAATGAGCGACAACAGATCCTTTGTGATAAGATCGCGGGCCGTAGATGTTGGAAAACCGCAGGGCCGCGCCGGAAAGGCCGTAAGCACCGGCGAAAGCACCCATGTATGCCTCCATAGTAAGCTTGGACGCGCCGTAGGGGGCCATTGGGTTGGCCACCATCTCTTCATGCACTGGCGGTTCAACCTCGCCAAGGATTGCCCCGCCAGTTGAGGCGGCAACTATCCGTTCAACACTTGCCTCGCGCATCGCTTCCAACAGGTTAAAGCTGCCGATCACATTGTTCTCAAAATTGAAGCGTGGGTTTTCGATGGAGTCCATAACGCGCGTGTCGGCGGCCAGATGCACGACCGTTGACGCACCTTTTACCGCGCCTGCCACAGCAGCCTTATCGCGCAAATCTCCTGAAACAAAAGTAACCCCGTCTGGCAGATGCTTGCGGTCGCCCATGGTCTCGTTGTCAAAAACAACAATGTCATAGCCACCCTGCTGCAAAAGGTAATTGGTCAGATTGACCCCCACAAAGCCGGCTCCGCCGGTGATAACGATACGTTTCATGTGATGTCCTAACCGTTTAGCTGCCCAGAGACCTGACACGGTCGATCGACATTTCGTCCAGACCGTGAATCAGTGCCTTACGGGCATGGGATTCGGTGACCAAAGACCCGGGCCGCCGACGTTTGAAGATAATGGTGTCCGGCACCACGATATGTGCGTAGCCACGCGCCATGGTCTCAATCGCAAAGCGCCAATCCTGATAGGCCAATCCGCGTTTGATCTCCCTCGGGCCAAAGGGGCATTCCAAATGGACAGATCGCGGTGCAATCAGCATCGAGTCGTAGTAATTTCCGGTATAGAAATAGAGCGGTGTGAAGAGTGGGTCGTCGGACGGGATCTTGGCAAAAATGGAATTGGCGTTGTCAAAGATCCAGTTGAGTTCCGGATGCGCGATCACCGGTGCCTCAGACATGTAACAAGCCGCTATACCATCGGCCAGCCAGTTTTCGCTGAAGAGGTCGTCGCCATCGAGGCAGGCGACCAATTCCCCATTGGCCACATCAATCGCCTGATTCCGTGCAAGTCCAAGGTCGCCAACATCGGTCGACATTTTCGTCCAAGCGTCGAATTTTGGATTGTCGAAATAGGCTATGGTTTCATCCGTGGCATTATCAAACACGAGAATCTGTTCCACGCTGTAGCCGTCCGCCACAGCCGCCGCGACAGCGTCTTCGGCGGATTGCATTGTGGGCCCGGACACAAGCGTTTCATCATGCACGGTCGCGATCAGCGTGAGATCGAACTTGGTCGCCGCCTCAGCCGCGGAAGGATTGCGCTGGGTCATGCGGATCGCCTCGTGGTTTTCGGCGGCTGTTGCCAAAGCGGTTTGAACTTGGCGGCAAAGGTCTCTGGCGTGCGCTCTTCCTTCAGAATGGTTCGCAACCGGATGGCGTTGGCTCGGGCCGCCTGCGGGTCGTTCAAGACCGTGTAAATGGCCTCACGATACGCGTCTGCACCTTCGTCCACACCCACCGGATAGGACAGGCCGTGATCTATCACTTCACCGGTACCGCCGACCAAAGTGCCAACAATCGGCACAGCGGCCATCGCCACTTCAAGAAGCTGACCAGGCACGCCGTCCCAGCCAGACGTGTAAAGCCACGCGTCCGCATTATCCAAGGGCAGATCGGTGATCCGCTTGTAAGGTTCGTAGAGTTTGAGGTTTGTGATCTTCGCAATTTCCTGACTGAGATGGTCATCGGTCACCGCCTCGCCCCACATGTGGAAATCAACGTCTTTCATGCTGCGTGCCAGCTCGATCACGATCTGAGGGCGTTTCTGGCGATCAAAGCGCCCGGCCCAGAAAACCTGCGGACGTTTGTTGTCGGGCAATGACGCTGCAGGAATGTCCTGCGGGGCCGGCATTGGCAAAGACATAATCTGTGGGCCTACGTCGGATATTTGGAACCGCTGTTTCAGCTCCTCTTCCAACGATTTGCTGTCGGTGATTATTGCGTTGAGATAGGATGCGTGCCGCGTTGGCATCTGCGTTAGGTACCCAGACGCGAGGCCCAGCGCGTTTTGTTCGGTGCACAGGAAACAGCCGATCAGTTTACTGCGCTCTGCAAGGGCATTGCCGTAGGTATCCATCGCATCCCAAAGAAGGCGCGAATTGATGTTTACGATCGTGGTCGGCTGCAAAGAGCGGAGCAATTCGGTCAGCATACGCTCCCGCTGCGCTTGTCCTAGAGTTTTGAGGGAGGCGGAGACATCGACAAGACGAACGCCGTCCGGGAAACGTCCGGGCGGCGGGCGGCCTCCATCCTCGGTAGTTAGAACAACAATCCTGTCAGAAGGTATGTTGGCCGACAGCGCATGACACATATGCCCTTCAATTCGCCGTCCAGATCCCCAGCGGATGCGATTTACACAAATCACGAACTCCGCCGTTTTTAAACCGAGCTCTTGCTGTAACGCATTGATCGCAATCATGTTTGCGTTGCGTTCTTCGGACGCGAAAGGTGGGATCTTGACCCTGAAGCTTTCAGGCCATGTGCCTCCTATTGTAGGGTCGATCTTTGTGGCCTTGAGAACCATTTCCCCCAATTTTCCATGGTGAAGGCGTTCTCTGATACTAGCCCGTCGTTTAGCGACCAATTGCGCTGCCTCTGCGGGGTCAATGCCTGACAGGGCTGCAGTTTCGACAAAATTCTTTGGACCTTCGGCGACCTCTCCCTGCTGTCGCCCTGTCTTTACCCAATGAAGATAGGCATCCACGGCTCTTTCGCCTTTACTGCCATAGCGGGCAAGGTAGGACTTGGTTGAGAAATCAGCCGACGGGTTCCGGCCCTCCGCAGCCCCATGCAGGGCAAAGTGGCCTGCCGGATCGATTTCTGGATTGGCCCGTACGTCGCCGTAGTTCATCACGTAGTAGTCACGATCGAATGCGTTTTCAACTTTGTCTCGGTTGGGCGCGTTGCGGTAGCGTGGGCGTTCGCCAGCACCCAGAAGCAGTTTTCGCATTTCAGCAGGGTAGTGGGCGCTGCCTCCGTGATTTCGAACATCGGCTCTGTCTGACAGCGTGAATAGAGCCAATTGCGCTGTGTCCGTCTCAGAGTCTTCGCCCTGTTTCCAATCGGAGGGGGCCGTCGCGCGACCTTCTTCGCGCCCATAAAGCACGTAATGTACAAATGGGTTCTTGCCGGACGAAGCGACGTCATCGTTCAAACGAAGGTACTCACGGGTCGAAAAAGACGGGCTTGGATCGAGACCCGACCGCCAGCCTTCACTGAGATAGTGCTTCAGCAAATCCTGGCCTTTGGCCACCACATCGGGGGCTTGGCCTGCGTAGTGTTGCGCGTCGAAAGCCTCGCGCACCCGTGGATCTCGCTCTTCGAGATCATCGTCGCCACTTAGAAGGCGCATGGTTCGTCTGCTGAGATACGGTAAAGCCCCAATCAACATCTTCGAAATGGTGGGGCGAGGGGGATGCCGGACGCTGCCGTCGCCGGAACTTGATGTGGTCGGAGTGGCTAGTTGTGGACTTTGCGCAGGACGTGCGTCCTCCACGGGCGCATCCACAAGCAATCCGGCCACAATCCGAAAGCGGCCCGCACGTAAGGGTGTTCCGGTTTCCGCGATCCGTAGCTCCAAAACACCCCCATCCACCAGCTTTTCAGGGTTAAAATCAATCTCGAAGCCATGCTGTTCCAGGCCAGGGGTTCTGATACCAAGTTCAGGTGCAAACCGATCAGCTGCCGACACGGCAACCGGCGTGCCGTTCACTGTGGCGACAACATGCAGCGTCTTGTTAGGTGCAGCCCTGTCCCAAGCCCAACCACGCAAATTAGGCTCGGCGAAATCGGCATTGCTTCGTGGCGTCACAGCCGCGCGCACCGTTGGGCTTGGCCTTTCGACACCTGATTCCAAAATGGAGTTGAAGGCAGCAATTGCGTCTTTTGTTGATGTTGTAGGCGCATTTGCCTTTTCAGATGCACCGACCAACAAGTCCGACAACTGCTCTGGTTTCATTTCGAGCAAGCTTGCCAAAACGTCTGGATCTGCGGATGGCAAATCAAAGCTTTCCGATGCGGCGTCTTCGACGAAATCCGTTGCGGGGAAACTTTCTAAAGTGCTGGCTGTTTCTGGTCGATTGTGCAAGTCGTACAGTCGGTGAATCGCTGAAGCGCTCAGGATTTGTGAACCAGATACAATAGACAGCACCTTCGGTGCGATCTTGATGATCCGAACGTAGCGTGTGCGCCGCGTGCCTCCGGGTTCATCCAGCGTCAGTTTGACACCATATGTCGCCGGGGCCAGCCAATTGTCGGGCACATCCATGATATCCAAAGTCACCGGGACGTCGATCGTTCCACCGGTGGCAACGCGCTTTGTTTCGACAGGGGTCTCGTTCACGATGACTTGGCGCTCGCACAAGCCCCGAACAAGGAAGAAAAGGCGCGAGTTTGCGTCGTCCAGTGCGATTACCGCCCGGGCATTTCGAACGGCTTCGACGTTGTCGCGTTGCTGATCTGCTGCGATCATCCAGACAGGAACATCGTCGGGTCGCTGTTTTTCGCGCAGCCGCATGGGATCGACCCCGCCCCCGCCACTTCCGCTTCCAGAAAGTCCAGACAACAACACTTTGCGAAGTGGCAAACCTGCGCCGTCGAGTAAAGCTTTGGACTTCATGTACGCATAGTTGCCGCCGTCGGCGCGCTCGGACCAAACCATTTCACCCCGCCGCCACGTCATGTGAGGTTCAGCCAGCACCAAAAGTTCAGCGCCTTTGGTTTCGACCGCCCGAGTAACCAATTCGTGGATGAGGCCAGAGCGCATGTCGTAGGGTTCAAACGGTCCAAGCGCATCCAGTAACGGACGCGATATGGCCACTATTTCTGGTCCAAAGGCGCGACCTGTTGCGAACTGAGAGGCGATGTCGCCGCCCATGGGCATGTAGACCGTTTGGTTTTCGTCAATCAGGAACGTGGTTAGGAGATCATTCGGCTGCTTGGTCAAACCGCATCTGACCTTCTGCGCAAACCCGGTTTTTGGGGTAACAGCGCCGTCGTCGGAAACGACCAAATGCTGTGCGCTCGTCTGTTCGACCGCCCGGTTGAGTGCTTCGCCTGCGGCCAGACCAATGTACAATTCGGCATGCGCGTCGATGCCTCGGTCCGTTAGTCGGGTTTCAACCTTTTCCAGAATATCCGACAGCTCTGCATCGCCGGCGACAATTCGGATTTCATCGAAGTCTTCAGGGAACTCTTCTGCCAAACGCAGCAATTCATCGGCGTCGCGCGCATGAAGGATATAGGCCACTTTTCCTTCTGCTTCTTCGGGTTCGCTCTGACCTGGCAGCTCGGCGTGGCGTCCTTCTGACTGAATCTTGGCGACATAGGCATGAAAATCGAACCAGGTCTGCAGGTTTTGCTCATTGGTAAAGCTTGGATGCGGAATCAAAAGTCCCTCGTCCAAAGCCAGTTCTAGACGATCCGCCAGAGCGCCGGGCGTGGGCTCGATCAGCGCTGATCCGTGATCTTCTTCGGCGATCAGTTCCGGCGTGCCACCCACGGCAGTTGCAAAGAAAGGTAGTTTGCAGTTGAGTGCCTCGTAAACCGCCATGGTCGAGTTTTCGATCAAAGATGGCATAACCACCAGCATGTCTCGCGAGCTTAAGAACGACAGCGCCTCGGGCTGGTTCTTGTCTGTAATAACCTCGACCTCAAAGGGCCAGCTTGCACTTCTCTGTGCCAGGAAGTCTGGCACTGGCTGACCTCCGCGACTAGACAAAGCATCGCCATACTTCCCAAGGAAGTTGACCTTTTTCGGAGCCTTGCCACGGCTGATCAGAATGTCGAGGGCGCTGCAGAAAAGCTCGATTCCCTTACGGGCTTCAAGTCGTCCGAAAAACGTTACCTCATCAGAGTCTACGATGTCACCCCAAGCGCGCGGTGGGCGCAGGTCGGTGACTGGCACCTCATCAAAATCAACAATGTTGGGCTGGCAGAAGGTGCGCCCCTCCGGCAAGGTGTAACCTATGTGAGCCATAAAACGCAGCAAGTGGGACGAGCCACCAACCACCATATCTGCCAGTTCCACGCATTTCTGTTCGGCAAAACCCGCCGCGATCAGATCTGTTTTCTGGATCGGTAGCATTTGGTAGTGCCGGTTCCAGATGTGCGGTGAAGAGGTTTTGACGACAAAAAGGGTGTCCTGAAACGCAAGGCCCATGGACTTGGCCATCAAAGCGTACATCAATCCGCCGCGCCATTCCGAGGTGTGTACAATACCAAATGGTTTCTGGGTCTTTAGCCAATCATACGCAGCCGCGTACCTGCACTGCCAAACTGTGGCCGAACCCCAAAGTGGGGTCTCTGGCATCTCCAGATAATGCAATGCGACGCCAAGATTTGCGAAATGTTCAATCCAGTGCTCGGGCGTCTCGTTCTCAATCTTGCGCCCCTTTAGATAAAGCACGTGAACCTCATGACCGCGAGACGCCAATCCAAGGGCCAGGTGGTAGTAGGTTGAAGCTATGCCACCGTTTCTGACGGGACCGATAATCTCTTCGGTGGCAATGCAAATACGTGTCCGTTCTGACAAGTCTTCTGGCAGTTCATCCCAAAGCTGAATGTCTGGAAATGGCGGGACCGGAAAGCTGTCACGTTGCATCGCTGGTCACTCCGGGCTCTGTGTCGAAAACTTGCCAACAGGTGTGGCAGCAACACGCGCTTCTCCAAAAAATCAAAAACTGGCCCACCTTTTTAGTTCGCGCTGTTTTAAGACCAGCCGACGCGTGTTTCAAGTGCAGCAAACTCCTATATTGCATTGCTGAGTTTCAAGTTGCAGGCCTCAAGAAATTAGCCTCTGAAGGCTGGATTCGGTTCCGAAAAGACGGAAATCACAGCTTGAAACTGAATTGGCGGTCCTGTTGGCTTAAAGCCGCTCAAGGTCTAGGCAAATTCTGACCACCTTGTGCCAACTGTTGGTGCTTTGACGAAGCTCTATTGCATCGTGTGATCTAACCCGTTATATTTTCTGACAGGCTGGGGGGACTGGCTCAAAAAGATTCGTTCCTTTGTATGGTCTTGGCTCGACGGCCAAACTATGCGCGGACAAAACAAAATGGAGAGCAGACATTGGTGGAAAAAAATCTCGAAGATCTTTCGGCTTTGGAGCACAAGGTGCGAAAGTTCGAACTGCGCGCGCGCGACGCCGAAGCGCGTTTGAGGATTGTTGAGGCTGAGGTGGCAATTGCGACACAGCGGCAAAAGCTCACCGAAGCCAGAAAAGGCGCCTGAGTCGCCTAATTTCTGCGCGGAAACTGTCCCTTAACACGACTGGGATCACACCTGAACCGGCCCGGTTGTCCCGGGCCGTTCCTATTTGGGGAGACCCTCATTCACAGCGTTTGCTTCGCGTCACGAAACCAAAAGTCTTGGTGTTTCGTTGCCCGGCACTTTATAACATCGATCGGAGCAAGGACACAGGAACCCTGATATCTAATGGACGAAGACAGTTTCCAGTACTTCACATGTATCGGTCCAATCAAAACCGGTACAACATGGCTTTACAATTACCTTAGCAAGTGCGCGACGGCGCATTTGCCGACGATCAAAGAGATCAGGTGGTTCAACCAGAATTTCCGGGAACAGGCAGGTCTTTCAACGTCTTTTGAAGTCGGTATCGCAAGGGCGCAGGCATTACAAGATCGCAAAGGGTCTGAGCGTGCACGAATTCGCCTGGAAGAAGTGCAGGAACGCGACCGGATGAAGACAGACGAAGATTATCGCAACTTCTTTACCAAACGCTATTCTAAGGGCGACGTTGCCGGAGACATCTCACCCGGATACGCAACCCTGGCTTTAGAAGACATGCAACGTATCAAGACCACTTTTCCGAACGCGAAAGTGATTTTCATTATGCGCAACCCGGTCGATCATGTGTGGTCACGTGTCTATCATAAGTTCTTTAAGTCAGGTGAGCCGTCCCCACATGAACGAATGGTCCTGGAGCTAGAGCAAGGCGATCCGCATCACGCTTCGGACTTTCGCGCCATGTACAACAAAGTTTTCGATGTCTTTGATCAAGATAGCGTCAAGCTGATGTTCACCGAAGACATCTTTAGCCCCAAGCAAGACAAAACAATTGCCGATTTGCTCGCGTTTCTCGGTGTCGAGAAAGTGCGGGATTTCGAAGAGGACTTCTCCAACAGTCGAAGCAAGTCAGACAAGATGTCAGACTCGATGCGGGACTACGCGGCGCAAATCTACGCGGAACAATACATGTGGGCGCAACAGACATTCTCGTACCTACCCGAAAAGTGGCGCAAAGAGATTAAACGCCTCGACATCTGAAACCAGATGATCAAATGCGAGCGGTTATCGGCGCGTGCAGAGATCACTCGTAAGCACGGCGGCTGTTTCGAGGTTGCGTCTACTCCACCGAGAAACGACCAACGTGTTCCTTTTCGACGATAGGAATACCATCCCGCACAAACCTTGACACAGATCA